>CAWDVE010000028.1:0-12385 GCA_963805625.1 uncultured Candidatus Rokubacteria bacterium | reverse complement strand
CCCGTCCCGGAAGGCCGGGTTGAGGATGTCCTTCCACGCCTTCGGTGCCTGCTCCGCCGTCACCCGGCTGCGGTTGTATGAGATGCCGGCGAAGGTGACGCCGCCCCAGCCGTAGTAGCCCGCGGGGCTCGACTGGTGCTCGGGCCGGTAGGCGGCGTACTCCGGCGAGGGGTACTGCTCGTAGCCGCCCTTCTTCTGGAAGTCGATGGCCGGCGAGACGTCGGAGAGCTGCAGCACGTCGACGCCGAAGCGGCCGGCCGACCGCTCCCCGGTGATCTTCGCGTACAGGGCGCCGGTCTGGAGCCGCACGTAGCTGGTCTTGATCTTCGGAAAGTCCTTCTTGAACGCATCGAGCAGGACGCCGATCCCGGCCTCGCCGTCGTGGCCGTAGTAGACGACCTCGCCTTCCTGCTCGGCCTTGGCGACGTCGGCGCCGGTCTGGAAGTCCAGCACCTTCGTGCCGCGCGCCTGGGCCTGCGCCAGCGGCGCGCGTGCCAGGAGGGGCGCCGTCGCGGCGGCGAGCGCGCCGGTCTTGAGGAAGCCGCGACGGGTGACGGAGGTCTTGGGGGGCTCGGTCATGGGATCTCCTCCTCGTTGGGGACGCCAGGGTGACACGTCTGTCCCGCAGGAGCAGCGGCTACCACCCGGCCGCGGCCAAGTGCCCCACGGTGATGCCACGAAGATACCCCATCCCGGCCAGGTCGGCCCACTGGCTCCGGATCGCCGCGAGCGTCCATGGGACGCCCGTGCCAGGCGAGAGCGCCGGCTTCACCGGTCCCTCCGCGGAGGGCCGGCGAGGGCTGCCCGGGACGGCCTAACTTAGGTTCCGCGTGCCGCCTCGAGATCCTCGGCGGCACGCGTGATCGTCTCGCCCGACTCAACCGCCTGCAGCACGTCTCGCTTCCGCGATGTAGTAGGGCGCCCTGGTCAGTCCCCTCCTCACGGCCGCCGGCGGGTCGCGCTCCAGACCGGGACGCCGTTGTCGTCCCGCAGAGTGAGCGTCTCGTCGCCCTTCTTCACCTCGGCGGCGATGAGCGCCGGCTTTCCACCCATCGTGACCCGCGAGCCCTTGACCTCGAGCGTGTCCTTCGGCTCGATCTTGAAGTCCTGGTTCTCGATGAACCAGCTCGGCCCGAGGTGAACCGAGAGCGTCTCCTTCTCGGTCTTCAGCGAGACGTGGATGCCGCCCCCCATCCCCTTCATTGGCATCACCGGACCAACGGCCACGACCTCTCCCTTGACCGTCTCGACGGCCTTGGTGTCGTACATGCGCCCGTACGGGCCACCCGGCCCCCAGCCGCCGCTGCCCCTCCACCGCATCCCTCCCTGGGCCCATGCATCCGATCCGGCCACGGCACACACGACGATCGCGAACGCTGCGAGCACGACCACCTTCCTCATGCCACGCCTCCAATCCAGTTCAGGCTATCTGTCGAAGCGGGTGCAACGAGAGTGCCACGCCGATCGTGTCCGAAAAGCCCAGCATGTCCGCAGCTTGTGGGATGTGGTTACCGTCGGGGCGTGGCAAGCTGGGGCGTAGAGTCCCCACCCGAGGTGTCCATGCCAGAGGAGACGGAGGTGGGCTTCTCGCCGGCTCGTCACCGCCCTGCAGGGTCCGTGCGTCCTTCCGCGAGTCTGAATCGCGCCCGCCGGACGCGCAGGTCAAGCGTGCCCGCGGCCCCCGTGGGGAACCGAGGCCGCCGACAGCGCCGTCCTCGGTCCGATGACCTCGGGTGAGGATAAACGCGCGCCAGCGGGCCTGCGTCTGATATCAAGGAGGCAATGTCTAACGCGCAGGCGCTGGCCCAGACCGGGACGCCCCCGCCGCCACCGAAGCCCGGCGTCTCCGCCGTCGAGATGGGCGCCCGCCAGCGCGAGATCTCCGTCTCCGAGTTCTTCACCAAGAACCGGCACCTCCTCGGCTTCGACAGCCCGCGGAAGGCCCTCCTCACCTGCGTCAAGGAGGCGGTGGACAACGCCCTCGACGCGGCCGAGGAGGCCGGCATCCTCCCCGACGTCACGGTGAAGATCGAGGTCGTGCCGAGCAACGGGTCGCCGCCGCCCCCCGCCAGCCAGGCGACGCGGTTCCGCGTCACCGTCATCGACAACGGCCCCGGCATCGTCCGCCACCAGATCCCGCCGATCTTCGCCAAGCTCCTCTACGGCTCCAAGTTCCACCGGCTGCGCATGAGCCGGGGCCAGCAGGGGATCGGCATCTCCGCGGCCGGCATGTACGCTCAGCTCACGACCGGGAAGCCTGTCCAGATCACCTCGCGCACCAGCGCCCGCTCCCCGGCCCACTACTTCGAGGTGCAGATCGACACCAAGAAGAACGAGCCGCGGATCTTCGAGAACAAGAAGATCGACTGGGAGAGCCACCGCGGCACCCAGGTGACGCTCGAGATCGAGGGGCGTTACCAGCGGGGTCGGTCCTCGGTGGACGAGTACCTCGAGCAGACGGCCATCGCCAACCCGCACGTGGCGCTGGTCTACCACACGCCCGAGGGGCAAACTCGCGAGTACCCGCGGACGATCCACGAGCTGCCGCCCCAGCCCCGCGAGATCAAGCCGCATCCCTACGGGATCGAGTTCGGCATCCTCCTGCGCATGCTCCAGGACACGCGGAGCCACGCGCTCGCGGGATTCCTCGCCGGCGACTTCAGCCGGGTCTCCCCCGCCGTCGCGCTCGAGATCTGCCGGACGGCCAAGCTGTCGCCGAACGCGCGGCCGCGCAACATCCACGGCGAGGACGCCGAGGCGCTCTACAAGGCCATCCAGACGACCAAGATCATGGCGCCGCCGTCGAGCTCGATCTCGCCCATCGGCGAGAAGGCAATCCTCCACGGCCTGTACAAGCAGATCAAGGGAGAGTTCTACACCGCGGTGACTCGTCCACCAGCGGTGTACCGCGGCAATCCGTTTGCGATCGAGGCGGGGCTCGCCTACGGCAAGGCGCCGGAGCAGGCGGCGGCCGCCCATGAGCCCGCTGCGGTGCCGCTCGCCGAGGGCGAGGAGCGGGAGGACGACGGCGAGCTCGCGCGGGTCATCCGCTACGCGAACCGCGTCCCGCTCCTCTACCAGCAGTCGGCATGCGCGACCTTCAAGGCGGCGCTCGACACCGCCTGGCGCACCTACGGCGTCTCCCAGTCCCGGGGCGCCCTCCCGGCCGGGCCGATGGTGATCTTCGTCCACATGGCCTCGGTCTGGGTCCCCTTCACCAGCGAGTCCAAGGAAGCGATCGCCGACTACGACGAGATCCGCAAGGAGATCAAGCTCGCGCTCCAGGAGTGCGGGCGCCGGCTCGGCGTCTTCCTCCGGCGGCGCGAGCGGGCCAAGAGCGAATTCCGCCGGCGGAACATCTTCGAGCTGTACATCGAGGAGGTGGTCGAGGCCTGCGCCCGGCTCAAGGGCGGCAGGATCCCCAAGGAAAAGCTCAAGAGCCAGCTCCAGAAGATCGCCATGAAGCGGACGGGCGGGAGCCGGACCGACGAGATCCTGGGCCGCGATGGAGGCGGCCCGGAGGGCCTGCCGCACTCGATCATCGTCACGCCCGACGGTCCCGAGGGGGAGGCGCCGGTGTTGCCCGGTGCCGCACCGGCCGCGGCGGCGGAAGCAGATGAGGGCACGGCGGAATCCGAGCGGCCCGTCACGGCGCGGCGGAAGGGCAAGGTTGCGAGCCTGGAGCCGCCCGCCGGGGCCAGGGCGGCAGCGCGTAGAGCGCCCAGGACGGCCAAGCACGAAGCGCCCAAGCCGACCGGACGCGAAGCGAGGGCGACACGGCGCGACGCGGCTCCGTCGACCAGGCCCGGGAAGCGATAGAGCGAGCCATGGCCGGAGCGACGCCGAAGAAGATCGGGCCGGTCGAGAAGAAGCTCGTCGGTGTGGCCGACGTCGTGATCACGGCCGCCGAGCGGAGCCGCGACCCGGCGCTCTCGATCCCCGTGCGGAGCCTCGCCAACGTCAACTTCAACGAGAAGCGCGGCATCATCGAGATGGGAAAGCGCAAGCAGGCGCGCACCTTCTTCAACGTCGGCATGGCCAAGAAGTTCATGCAGACGGTGCTGGTGGCCGACGCCCTGGCCGAGCTCCAGCGGGCAGGGCTCACGACGTCCCTCCGCGAGATCTACTACCGCACCAAGCACACGATGCGAGGCTCGCACGAGAACACGTTCGACAACCAGAACGAGTCCGACCCCCTCATCGAGGACCTCGAGGTGGCGCTGGCCGCCCTCCGCGAGGAGCTCCACGTGCGCGCCGAGAACGCGGGGAGCATCGTGGGGCCGGTCGTCCTCGGTGACGACGGCGACCGGGTGGACTGCGCGCGGCTCGGCAAAGGCGGCTACTCGGTGCCTTCCATCGTCGAGCCCGAGTACATCGAGATCCGGCGCTGCACGGCGGACTTCGTCCTCCTCGTCGAGAAGGGCACCCAGTGGAACCGGCTCTCGGAGGACAAGTTCTGGCGCCGGTACAACTGCGTCCTCCTCACCGGCAACGGCCAGCCGCCCCGCGGCGTCCGGCGGCTGGCGCGGCGTCTCCACGACGACTACCAGATCCCCGTGTACGTCCTGGTCGACAACGACCCCTGGGGCTACTACATCTACTCGGTCGTCAAGCAGGGCTCGATCAACCTCGCGTTCGAGAGCGAGCGGATGGCCATCCCCAAGGCCAAGTTCATCGGCCTCTCGAGCGCCGACCCTGACGCCTACGGCCTCCCCCGGAACGTCGGCATCAAGCTGAACGACAAGGACATCGGCCGGGCACGCGAGCTCCTCAAGTACCGCTGGTTCCAGAAGAAGCCCTGGCAGGAGGAGATCAAGCGGATGCTCTCGAGCGGCCTCAAGTACGAGCTCGACGCCCTCGCCAACAAGGACTTCCGCTACCTCACCAAGACCTACCTGCCGAGGAAGCTCAAAGAACGCGACTGGCTGGACTAGCGCCCCGTCGGCCGGTCCTCCAATCTCGTCTCCCACGTTCCGTTCGAGGTCCGGTCGCATCGAGGCGGCTGGACCCGCGGGGGCGATGGGTTCCAGCGGGCTCGGCGATGTCACTCCCAGAGCGCTGTCTTGGCCGTGAGGTGCGCGATCAGCGGCTCGATCGACAGGGGGGCGCCCGTGGCCCGCTCGACCACCGCCGCGGTAGAAAAGAGGCTGCCGAGGCGATGGACTCGCTCGCGCAGGAACGCGAGGAGCGGCTTCGCGTCGCCCGCGGCGAGGGCGTCGTCGAGCGCGGGCATCTCGCCACGGAGCTGCTGCATGAGCTGCGCGGCAATGGCGTTGCCGATGGTGTAGGTCGGGAAGAAGCCGAACATGCCCTCCGCCCAGTGGCCGTCCTGCAGGCAGCCGGCGAGATCGTCGCGCGGGGTGGCGCCGAGGACGCGCCGGTAGGCCTCGGCCCACGCCGCCGGCAGCTCGGATGCCACGAGGTCTCCCCGCACGAGCGCACGCTCGAGGTCGACGCGGACGTGAATGTGCAGGTCGTAGCTCAGCTCGTCGGCGGTGATGCGGTCGGAGTCCCGGCGAGGATGGTTGACGGCCCGCCACATGTCGTCCGCGGTGACGCCCGCGAAGGCGGCGCCGAAGCGCGGGGCCAGGCGCGGCCACAGGTGCTGCCAGAAGGGCCGTGCCCGGCCGAGATGGTTCTCCACGAGCCGCGCTTGCGATTCGTGGAGGCCGAGCGACGGCGCCTCGCCGACCGGCGCCCCGAAGTGCTCGCCGGGCAGGTACTGCTCGTAGAGGCCGTGGCCGAGCTCGTGGAGGGTGGCGAACAGGCTGACCGTGAAGGCGTCGGGCTGGAAGCGGGTGGTGAGGCGCACGTCACCCGGGCCGACGCGGATCGTCGACGGATGCACCGCCTCGTCGAGCCGGCCGGACGCGAAGTCGAAGCCGAGCCACTCGGCGGCTTCGCGAGCCACCTCGGCCTGGAGACGGACGTCCACCGGACGCGTCAGCACCTCCGGCAGCGGTCCGCTCCGGCCGATCGCGCGATCGAGGAGGGGCCCGACGGCCTCGTGCAGGCGCGCGAGCATCGGTGCGAGGGTCGCCCACCGGAGACCCGGCTCCCACTCGTCGAGCAGCACGTCGTAGCGGTCCCGGCCGCCCGCGAGGCAATCGGCCTCGGCCTGCTTGAGCGCCACCACGCGGGCGAGCCAGGGCAAGAACGCGCGGGCGTCGCGATGCTCGCGGGCGGAGCGCCAGGCCTCGTAGGACAGCGTGGTCACGCGGGCGAGCTCCTCGACCAGCGAGGCGGGCGTGAGCCGGGCCTTCTCGTAGTCCTCGCGCAGCTCGCGGAGATTGACGGCGGCGGGATCGCCCGGCGCCAGGCCGGGTCCCAGCCGCGCCTCGGCCTCGGCGAGGAGCTCGCCCAGCCGCGGGTCGGTCGCCTGCAGGTGAAGGAGCCGCGCCACCAGGGCCTGCTGCTCGGCGCGGTGCTCGGCGCCGCCCTCGGGCATGTGGACGTCCTCGTCCCACTCGAGGAGGGTCGCGCACGACCCGAGGAGCGTGTGCTCGCGGGCGCGGTGGAGCAGCTCGAGGTAGGCCGCGTCGGCGCTCATCCGACGAGCTATGGTACCAGAGCGAGGCGGGGTGCTAGGCTGCGTACCGTGTTGACGCCGGTCAAGGAGACGGGCCTGGCCGGGGCACGCCTCGCCGCGCGGGTCCAGCAGGCGATGCACCGGATCCCCGAGGCCGAGCTGCGCGCCCTGCTCGGCGAGATCGACCGCCGGGCGCGCGCCGAGCACCTCGTCTACCTGCGCGACGAGGTCGAGGAGACCATTCGCGTCCTCGCCACCCCGATCGCTGCCCTGCCCGACCAGCTCGCCTACGTGCGGGCCGTCACGCTCGCGCTCCACGGCGCGCTCAAGCGCCTCCCGGAGCTGTACCTCACTGATCCGGACGTGCGGGCGATCCTGGCCCTGCCGCCCCGCGAGGAGGCCTGGCTCCGGCGCTACTGGACGCCGGCGGTGAGCGATCAGAACACGGTGGTCGGCCGCTACGACGCGGCCATCGACTTCGGGTCACCGGACTGGAAGGAGAGCCTCCAGTTCCTGGAGCCGAACATGGGCGGCATCGGGGGACTCCACCTGATCCCGACCGCCTCGAACATCCTGGCCGAGGTGGTTCTCCCTGTCCTGCGAGCCCGCGACCCGCAGCTCGAGCTCGAGAGCGCCCAGGACATCCGCGCGCTTCTCATGCAGGACCTCCTCGATCATCTCGAGGCCACCGGGCGGGCCGGCCGGACCGTGTGCTTCGTCGAGCCGAAGTACGCCGGGTACGGCCCGGACGAGCAGGGCGAGCTGGCCCGCTACATCCACGCGCATTTCGGGATCGAGGTCTGCCACGCCGATCCCGCGGAGCTCGCCCTCGACGGCGACGAGGTGACCTACCGGGGCCGGGTGGTCGACCTCGTCTATCGCGACTACGCCGTGGAGGATCTGCTCGAGCTCGAGGGCGACGGCGTGGACATCCGGCCCATGCAGCAGGCCTTCGCCACCAACCGGGTCGTGTCCTCGATCGCCGCCGAGCTGGACCAGAAGAGCTGCTGGGAGGTGCTCGGCGACCCGGTGCTCGCCCGGCGCCACTTCAGCAGCGAGGAGCGCGCCTTCTTCCGCCGGCACCTGCCCTGGACGCGCCTCTTGCGCCCGGGGACCACCACGCTCCCCGACGGCTCCCGGGGCGACCTCGCCGACTACGTCCGCCGCGCCCGGGAGAGCCTGGTGCTCAAGCCCAACCGCGGCTACGGCGGCACCGGCATCGCCGTCGGCCTCGCCACCCCGGCCGCCCAGTGGGAGGCGCTGGTCTCCGCCGCCCTGACCCCCGGCGGCGAGCGCTGGGTCGTCCAGCGCCTCGTCGCGCTCCCGGTGCACCAGTTCCCGGTGATGGGCAGCGACGGGCGGCTCCACGACCAGCCCTTCTACGTCGTGTTCGGCTTCGCCCCCAGCCCGTACGGGCTCGCCACCCTCGGGCGCGCGTCACAGGCCCAGATCGTCAACGTCGCGCAGCGCGGCGGCATGTGCATCGTCGTGGTGGGGCACCCGCCCGGACAGATCGTCCAGGCAGGCCCACCAACCCACGTGGGACTCCCCGCCCGGGACCGGCCCCGGACCCGGCGAGCCGCTCGCTAGCTGAGCGTCCGCTCCTCTCCAGGGCGTCCTGTAGCCTGAGCCTTCTCTCCGCCCGGGCGGATCGTCCCGTAGCGGGCGCGCCGTCCGACGAGCTCGCGCCACTCACGCCTGTGTGGCCAGCGCCCACCGATGGCTGTCGAGGAGGTGACGCAGCCGCGTCACGAGGCCGTTCGCCCCGAACGTCCAGAGATGCGCCTCGAGATCGCGGATGCGTTTGCCGTTCTTCTTGACGACCAGCTCGAGCTGGATCGGCACCGCGACCATACCGTCGCCTTCCAGGAACGCGATCGGCTCGAAGCCCACGAACTCGAAGTCTGCGAGGGATTCGAAGAATCCCGGCACCTGGTCGCGGCCCCGGCGGGGCGTGCACCACCGAGCGGATGGCTCCCCCAGTCGTACTCCCACTCGACGTCCGGGTCGAGCCGGGCCAGGATCGCGGCGATGTCGCCCTTGCCGAAGCTCTCGTAGATCGCCTTGACGGTGTCGACGTGGCGGCTCATCTGCGCTTCCTCTCCTTCGTCATGTGGGGCCCTCCCGACACGAGTGGTATCCCCTGCTGCGCATGGGCCACAGATTCCGATGCGGGCTCCCAGCGGCACGCCGTGCACAAGCTCCGCGACCTCGCATGCAGAACTCCTGAGCACGCCCTGCCCCCGGTGAGTGCGGACTTCCACCGGATCGTCTATGCTGAGAACCGCATGGCGACCCGGAGTGTTTTCACCGCCTTCGAGCGGAAGTGCCGGACTCGCTGTCCCGGCCATCACGGCCCGAGCAATGCCGAGAGCATGAGGGGACCCTTTCTCATGACATCGATGGATCGACGCGACGTCATCCGGGCGCTGGCCGCCCTCGGCGGCGCGGCGATCGTCCGACCGGTCACGGCACTCGCCCAGCAACCGAAGAGGCTGCGTGTCGGAACGGCCAATATCCTCCCGAAGGAAAGGAGCGGAACTCTTCCCGGGTTCGAGGAACGAATGGCCCAACTGGGGTACGAGCAGGGCAGGAATTTCGACCTCGAATTCGTAAAAGTCCCGAGTGCCGGGGAATACGGGCAGGCGTACCGGGAAATCGCCGCCCGCAAGGTGGACGTCATACTCGCCCTCGACCCCGAGATTGCGCTCAAGTCCGCGCTCGCTGTCGCCGGATCCTGCCGATTGTCTCGGGACCACGATCTCGCAGTCAATCCTGCTGCGTGCCGACGAGGTGATTGAGTGACCGAGCGTCCGGGCCTCAAGATCGCGAAAGAGGTGTCGATGAGCCGCTTCGTTCTTCCCCTCAGCGTAATCGCCCTGACCGCGTGCGCGGCCGGAGCGCCCCAATCGCGGCCGGAGGACTTCCCCCTCCACGAGCACGACCAGATCTTCGTGCTGGACTATCGGATCGACCGGCGGCCGGATCGGGTCGAGGCGGTAGGCCTGATCACGAGCCGGACCACGAACGTCTTCAGATTCGCGGTACTGAACCTCTTCGGCGTGGCCGCGAACGGCCGGGTCGTGAGCCGCGACACCTACACGATCAACGGGACGTTCGGCGGGCCCCAGTCCTTCTCCCTGGCGCTCAAGCCGACCGGGGAAGAGGTGCGATACCAGGTCCAGGTCGGCAACTACTCCCTGGGACGCGACCCTTGAGGCCGCTCTCAACCCCGGAACACCCCGCGGTCCCGGATGTCTCGGCCATCGCCGGTTCCCCCCGCCGCCCGGCGCTCTAGTCGACTGTCAGGCTCGGCAGCACGATGTCGTGCCACGGCTTGAGCGGCATCGGCCGAAGATCCAGCCGGTCGTAGTTGCCCGCGGTGATCGCCACGACGAGCTCGAGGCCCGGCACGACGTAGAGCCGCTGGCCGCCACTGCCCAACGCGCCGATGCACAGCTTCAGGCGCCGCCCTTACCTGGCCGTGACCGCCGTGTCACCGAGATACCAGTGGAGGGCGTAGCGAGTGTCCCCGTCGACCGCCACCGCCGGCCGGAACGACGCCTCGATCCAGGATGCCGGCACCACCTGTCGGCCGGCCCACCGGCCGCGCTGCACGATGAGCTGGCCGATACGCGCGAGGTCGCGGGGCGCGAGCCGCAGTCCCCATGACGCCGACGGCGTCCCATCCCGGCTCCTCATCCAGTCGAACGTCGTGATGCCGAGCTGTGCGAACAGGGCTGCGTCCGCGTAGTCCGGCAGCGCCGCGGCGACGCCGCGTGCGATGAGCCGGCCGAGGAGCGCCGTCGCCCCGCCGTTGTAGCTCCAGCGGAGCCCCGGCGTGTCGGCGATCGGCCGGTACAGCACGAAGCGATAGCGGTCCGGCGCGAGCGCCATGGCGCTCGCGCTGTTCCCGAGCGTCATGCTCAGCGCGTGCGCCACGGTGAGCCGGCGGCGGACGGGATCGGCGGCGAGATCGGGATACTCCGGGAACTGATCGACCAAGACAGCGCCCGGTGCCGTCGGCCTGCTCTACGGCATTGCGCTCGCGGACGGCAAGGCCCCGACGCTCTTGGTAACGGAGAGCAGATCGTGCAACGTCTCCGGCCCGAACGCCACCCGTCCAAGCGGGCGGTCCCAGCTCTCCTCCGGGCCCGGCTAGTAGCGCTCGAGCGCGAGCCGCGCGACCCGATCACCAGCCCGTGCAGGTCCGGGTAGCTCGCCCTCCTGGTGTGCGACATCGATCCGATCGCCGAGATCCGGCGCGATCCCGGCGTCCCTGGCGGTGATCGGCCGCCAGGCGAATGGCATGCCGGCAGTCGCGCACATCGCAGCTCCCATCCCTGGAGCCGGGTCCCGGGGGTCAGCTCCCATTCCGTCTGTGGCGTAGCCGCCGGAGTGCGGATACGACGGAACCGGACTACTGCTTGTCCCGCAGTACTCTCGACAGTTCCTTGATGTCGAACCGGTCGGTGGCCAGCTCGCTGCCAAACCCGATGACTCTGATGCTCGCCTGCTCTCCGTCGGTGTTCAGCAGCAGCACGCAGACGCGCAGCTCGCCCAGCTTCGTGTTGTCCGTGATCGGCCAGACGAAGTATCCCACGTTGAATGGGCCGACCCGGCCGGCCGCCGCAAACTTGGAATCGATGTACGCCCGGATCGCATCCTTGCCGACGGACTCGATGGTGACCGTCGCGAGGAGCTCCGGAATCTCCAGGACGTCACCGCTCTTGACAGTTCGCGGCCCGGAGTTGTACCCGCCCCCCACGGTCAGCCGGAACGCCTGGCGGGTCGCCACCTCCTGTGCGACCTCGCGGAGCTGCCTCCTGTCCTCCGGCCGTGTCAGCTGGCCATCCAGATCCTCGAACAGCGGGCGCAGCTGGATGGGAACATCCTGGAAGTTCAGGGCCACCAGGCGCAGCAAGAGGATCTGCCGGCGCAGCTGCTGGCTGTCCGCCGGGGATGCGTCCTTCTGAAAGTAGTTGCTGGTCAGCGTGCTGAACATCTGGACCGCCAGCTGGACGTCCAGGTCCTTCTGCTTGCTCGTCAGGTCGACGATCGCCTGGATTCGCTTCGACGCATCCGCTTCCTTCTCTCGCTGATCGTGGAGCTTGTATCCGTAGAGGGTGGCCAGCAGCGTCAGCACGATCCCGAGCCCACCCTTGACGGCGATGTCCAGCAGCTTGATCGAGGTGTCGCTAAGCGCCATGGGCGCCTCCTTGCCTGAGCTACCACTTCACCTTGAGCGTCAGGGAGCTGGTGCCGCTCGATACGGTCTGCTGCTGGCTCTCGATGTTGTCCCCCTGGCGGATGCGAACCACGTAGCTCCCGGGCACCATCTTCGTGATCGTGAAGCGGCCTTCCGCGTCGGTCATCGCGGCATAGTGCGCCGCTCCGTCCAGCTGGACGAGTGCGAACGGCCGGGGGCGGCCGTCGCCTCCGACGACGGTTCCGTTGAGAGTCCCCTGCTGCGCAAACCCTGGCGACATCCACGACAGCTGAGCTGCCACCGTGAGGACCACTACGCGGGTCAGTAGTCGCATGCTCGACCTCCCGTCGACGTTCGACGATCCTCCCGACCTCATGAGCGCCGGAGCGAGATGCTCACGCTGCGGCGCCGGCGTGGAGAGAGTCCTGACCCTCTTCGGCCGAACGAGGCGGGCGAGATCGCCAACCACTCTGAGCCGCTCCGCGCCCTGACCTGACGTCAGCACCCATCATAGCGTCTCACGGTCATGACGTGCCGGCACGGACCAGGAGCCACACGGTCGCCAGCACGAAGCCCGTCACCGACACCAGCGACAGCGCGAAGTACGCCACGTAAATCCCCTCGCGCCGGGTGAAGCTGTCGAGACT
>CAWDVE010000027.1:0-4947 GCA_963805625.1 uncultured Candidatus Rokubacteria bacterium | reverse complement strand
GGCGCGCAACCGCTTCGCCAGCGCCTGCAGGAGCTTCCATCCGATGGCGCCGTTCCTTTCGACCAGCGGGCGGAACTCCCAGAACGTGAGCCCGTAGCAAACCAGGTCGGTCGCAGCGGTCACCGTGGCCGAGCGGGGGCCGCCGTCGATCAGGGCGATCTCGCCGAAGTAGTCGCCCGGGCCGAGGGTGGCGAGGTGGACGCCTTTGCTCGAGACCGTGGCCTCCCCGGAGTCGATGAGGAAGAAGGCGGCGCCTCCGGAGCCCTCCATGATGACGGTCTCGCCCTTCGCGAAGGGGCGCTCCTTGAGCAGGCGGGCGATCTGCTCGGCCTGCCTCCGGTCCATATCGGCGAAGAGCTGGACGCGCTGGAGGGCGGCCACGGGGTCGCGCGGGGGCGGGCCGGGCGGTGGCGCCTCGCTGCGCGCCTTCCCGGTGGTGACGGCGCGGCACTGGAGGAGGTAGAGCATCCCATCCTGGAACGCCCATTCGATGTCGCGCCGCGGGCCGTAGACCTTCTCGCACTGCAGGGCGAGCTCGCCCAAGGCCGCGAGCTGGGCGTCGTCGAGGCAGAGCTGGTTCACCTGCGCGGGTGGCACCGGCTGCTCGAAGGTGCCCCCGTTCGGGAGCGAGCGGATCGCGATGCGCTTGCGCCCGGCCTTGCGCTCCAGCACCTGGCCGGAGCGGTCGAGGCGGAAGTGGTCCGGGACGACGAGGCCGGCGACCACGGCTTCACCGAGGCCCCAACTCGCTTCGATCAGGCGCTCATCGGCGCCGGTGACCGGGTTCTCGGTGAACATGACCCCGGCGACGGTGGGGTTGAGGAGCGTCTGGACGACGACGCCGACGCTCGGCCGAGTGAACAGGCCGACACGCTGGCGGTAGGTGATGGCCGAGTCCGAGTTCGCAGACCACCAGACCTCGCGGACGGCGCCGGGGACATCGGCCGCCGAATGGACGTTGAGCACGGTGAGGTGCTGGCCGGCGAAGCTCGCCGCCGCGCCGTCTTCGTCGACGGCGGACGACCGGACGGCGAACGGGGGCGGCAAGGCGGCGATGGCCTTCGCCACCTTTTCAATGGCCTTGTCCTCCCCCGAGGCGACGGCCTCGACCAGGTCGCCCGAGAGCGCCACGCCGGGCGGGACCGGGAGGCCCTGGCGCGCGGCGTCGCCGAGCCCCACGGCCTTCGACCCATAGAGCGATGTCTCGCGCGCCTTCGTGAAGGGGACGACCTTTTTCACCCGAGCACCGTGACTTCGCCGGCATCCCCGTCGACGCGGACAAGGACGCCGTCGGCGATGCGTTCGGTCGCCTCGCGGGTCCCGACGACGCCGGGGATGCCGTACTCGCGCGAGACGATCGCCGCATGCGAAAGGAGGCCGCCGTTGTCGGTGACGATCCCGCCAAGCAGCGGCAGGAGGATGTTGAAGGCCTCGGTCGTCGACTCGGTGACGAGCACGTCGCCCTTGGCGATCCGGCCGAACTCGGAGGGGCCGGAGACGCGGCGCGCGGGCCCTTCGTAGACGCCCTTGCTCGCCGCGAGCCCGTAGAGGACCTTTTCCTCGTTCTGCGCCTGGGAGCTCCCGAAGAGGTGGCCCAAGGCGATGAAGATCGCGCGCATGAGGCGGCCGACCGATGGGGGCAGGGCCGCGAGGTCAGGCGGGGGCGGTGCGGGCGGGCCAAGGAAGGGCGGCACGTCTTTG
The DNA here is from genome assembly GCA_963805625.1 of uncultured Candidatus Rokubacteria bacterium. Taxonomy (GTDB): domain Bacteria; phylum Methylomirabilota; class Methylomirabilia; order Rokubacteriales; family DASRDR01; genus DASRDR01. The sequence continues at coordinate 3,246 of CAWDVE010000027.1, read as the reverse complement.
GCGGTGTAGGTCGCGCGGTATTCGGCGCGCCTGGCGAGCTCGTCCGCGGACGGGCCACCGGTGCCGGCGACCAGCGCGCACATCTCGTCGAGGCTGGCGTCCAGCATCTGCTGAGGGGTGGCGATGCGGCCGCGACTCGCGACCCGCCGGCCAGCCGCAAGGGCGGCGCGCCGCATGAGGCCCGAGGCCCAGATGTCGCTGTAGACGCCACGCTCGTCGCGGAGGCGGTAGGTGAGGCGGGCCTCGCCGAGCAGTTCGTCGAACTCGGCCTGGTGCGCCGCGGGGACCTGGGCGCGGACTTCGGCAATGCGGGCATCGACGTCCGAGGCGGCCTGGGCTTCTCCGGAAACGGCGATGCGGATGGCCCTGAGGAGTGCGTCCGGCAATTCGAGCGCCGTGGGCTCGGCGATGTCGAAGCCGTCGATGAGGCGGTTGCCGACCAGGTCGAGGTAGCCGGAGACCGCCGCGCCTGCTTCGCCGCCGAGGGAACGCAGGCTCGCGAGCACCTGTGCGGGGTCGCCGCCGGATGCGAGGACCTCGCGGGCCGCGGGGTCCTGGGCGAACGCCCCCTTCAGGCGCTCCATCTCGTCGGAGCCACCCGCGGACACCTCTGCCGAACCGCGCATCAGGCCCAGCAGCTCGGACGGCGGCAGGCCCGTCCAGTCCCCGACGTGTGCGAGGAAGTCCCCGGTTGGGAGCACGGCACCGGCGGTGAAGCGCATGTGCTGGGCGATCATGGCCGAATGGTGGTCGCGGCAGCGCGTCAGATAGGCGACCAGCTCCGCGTCGGAGAGGGCGTCCGGATTGACGGCCTGCAGCTCCCGGTGCGTGGCAATGGAGGATGGTTTGCGATTCTCGTCCCAGTCGCGAAGCTGCTCCCGCCAGAGCTTCTGCGCGAAGACCTGTTCAGCGCGCTGAAAGCGCTCGGGGATTTCGGCCTCCGGAGCCGGCAGCACCTGGTTGTAGCCGAAGCCGTTCACGTAGCCGATCTGGAGGCCGTCGATGAGCAACCCGTAGAAGCGGGCGAAGTCGTTGGTGCCCCTCTTGAAGGAGGGGGGATGCGTCTCCTGGAAGTAGCGCGTCATCGGGCGCGGGAAGTGCACGGGGTCCTGCTCCCACGATCCTGGCCCTGGCGGCTCAAAACGGAGTTCGGTCGAGGTGTCTGACGCAGTCATGGCGGTTCCTCTCTCTGGGACGCCCCGCAGATCTCGCGGCGCCGCTGGCGATTATTCTTCTCGTTCGGAGCGGAGGGCAAGGTGCCCATTCACGCCTGCTCCTTTTAACACGGGCGCGGAAGTGCGGCAATTGGACCAAAGGTCTAGTGGTGATCCGGAAGCACAAGTGCGGAGCGAGGCCCCGAAGGCTGCGGATCAGAACGGATATCAACAGATCATTCATTTGAGCCGGGAGACGGGGGCAGTCTGAAAAAATCCTGGCGCGTCCTGGTTCGGTTTGCGTGCTTTACTCGACTACGTTGATGTTCGTTGGCTCGTACCACAAGGTGGACATTGGCGGAAACGTAGACGGGGTGTTAGCACGGGGCCGAGTCGAGTCGGGGCAGGGTGACAGGGGGGCTCAGATTTCTTCGATCTCGACCGGCTGGTCGCGCTCTGACCACCACGCGCGTGGCCGCCTCGTCATCACCCCGCTCGGCGACGGGCGCTTCAAGACCTAGCCGTACGTCTGTCTTCAACGCGTCGATCGCGGCGATCACCTCGCCGGGACGCCGCTTCCAGCTCTCCGGGCCGACGAGCCGCTGATCGTGGTAGTTGTCGCCCTCGTGCTCGGGCACGGCGACCCCGAAGCCGGTGTTCACGAGCATCCTGGCCAGATCGGCGAAGGGCCAGGGCGCGCCTCCGGAGCCGTGCGAGATGACGACGAGCCGTCGGTTGCCGACCCGGGGCGCTCCCTGCCAGGCGACGTCCACGGTGAACGGGCCGCGCGTCACCGGACTGCCGGGCGCATCGCTCGGGTAGAAGACCGTGACGGGGCCGTTACCGCTGTGCCCGTCCACGACGGCCAGACCCATCGTGGGTTGCGCCGCGGCGCCGACCGTCGACAGCGCCAGGCACAGCCCGATCGCCAGACTGCCCCTCCGGGCGATACGCGTTCCCATGACGCCAATGTACCCTAGCCCTTGAACGGGACCACGCAGCGCCCGGGCCCGAGCGGGGAGGGGCGAGGGGAGAAGACCATGCGACAGGTCGTCATCAGCGGTCACGGTGGCCCACACAGGCTGGAGCTGCGCGATGCGCCCGATCCCCAGCCCGGCCCACGAGAACTGCGCGTGCGGGTGCACGCGAGCGGCATCAACTTCGCGGACATTCTCGCCCGGCAAGGACTGTATCCTGACGCACCGAAGCCCCCGTGTGTGGTCGGCTACGAGGTATCGGGCCGCGTCGATGCCGTCGGCGCCGACCTGCCGCCGGACTGGATCGGCAAGGAGGTATTCGGGTTGACGCGCTTCGGCGGCTATGCCGACACCGTGATCGTTCCCGAGACCCAGCTGTTCGCGAAACCGGCGGCCCTCAGCCACGAGCAATGCGCTGCGATCCCGGTGAACTATCTGACGGCGTGGCAGCTGCTGGTGGTGATGGGCTCGCTGAGCGCGGGAGAGACGGTGCTCGTGCACAATGCGGGCGGCGGCGTTGGCCTGGCGGCGATCGACATTGCGCGCCACGTCGGCGCCGTCGTGTACGGCACCGCCAGCCCGGGAAAGCACGAGTTCCTGCGAACTCGCGGTCTGCACCAGGCGATTGACTACGTGAACGAGGATTGGGTCCAGGAGGTGATGCGCCTTACGAGCGGCCGCGGCGTGGAGCTGATCCTGGACCCGCTCGGGGGCAGCCACTGGAAGCGGAGCGTGAAGGCGCTGCGCCACACGGGGCGTCTGGGCATGTTCGGCGTGTCCACGGCGACACAATCACGCCTGCCCGGCCCGCTGCGCCTGATCCCGCTGGCCCTGGGTATGCCGCTGTTCCACCCGCTGTCGCTGATGAGCCAGAACCGCTCCGTGTTCGGCGTGAACCTGGGCCACCTGTGGCATGAGGTTGACAAGATCCGCCAGTGGATGGGGCGACTCCTGCAGGGCGTCGCCGATGGCTGGGTGCGACCGCATGTGGACAAGACCTTCCCGATGGCCCAGGCGGGCGAGGCGCAAGCCTACATCGAGGCGCGCCGGAATATCGGCAAGGTGGTTCTCACAACTTGAGCGAAGCTACGAGCGCTTGGCTGCGTCCTCTAGCG
>CAWDVE010000026.1:0-30097 GCA_963805625.1 uncultured Candidatus Rokubacteria bacterium | reverse complement strand
GCAGCAACGCCAATCGCGAATCGGATCGACGCCGGCTAGAGTCCGCAGCTTGAATCCGACGACATCATGTCGCGTGGGCGACATCCTGACGGCGCCGGGCGACGCGACAGTCGTCGGATTTCGAGCTGGCGAGACTATCCCGCGCGGGTTACCGAGTTCAAGCGGATGGCCCCTTGGCGCACTCTGGACACACCTCCCTCTCGCTGTCGTACGCGATACCGTGCGCCTTACACCGAACCATTTGGACCTCGGAGCCCTTCGCCGGCTGGCTAGGCGTCGGGGTTGTCACGGGGCAGGGTGGACAGGGTGTCCCCGCACCGGCGGAGGGCATCACGCGACCCGGCGGCATGGACCGTGCACCCCTGCCGTCAGTTGTGACGCCACTGCCCATCGACCCACACCGAGCCAGTCGCCTGTGTCTCCCAGTGGCCCGGCACCCAGACGAAGCCCTGTGGGGGGATGGTCCAATGTCCCGGCACCCAGACGTACGTCCGGCTGGCCGGCTGCCACGTGTAGGACCCGGGGACCCAGACGTAGCTCGGGCCGGGCTGCGCCGGCACCGCTTCCACGGGAGCCGCGGGCGGCGGTGGCGGGGCCTGCATCGTCCTGGGCGGCATGTAGCAGCCGCCCAGGAGCAGGAGCGACATCAGGAGCCCTTCCAGGATGGACCGACTCTTCATATTCTGCTCCGTCCGTACTCGCGCGTTCGGTCGATCGAACGAGCGAGGCTGGCTGCGTCGTCAACGTTCGCCGCCCTCTTCCCCGCTACAGGCGATGCTGCGGTTCATGCGCTTCGTTCTCCCTGGCACTGGATCGATCCGCACCTTCTGAGTGGGCGAGCGGAGCAAGGCACGTGCCAGTGGAGTCGCCGCCCCGCATGTGTCCGCGTGCGGCAACTACCCGCGAAATCGATGAGAATGCCTCGAGGCTCAACGCCACCCTGTCGCCCGCACGCCGGGCTGTCGCGCGTCGGACGCGTGCTAAACTGAGGCCCCCGTGGGGCTGAGACTTCGCCTGTTCCTACTCCTCCTCGTGCCGATGGTGCTGGTCGTCGCCCTCTTCGCATACGTTCTAGTCCAGGATGAGCGCGCCCAGCGGCGGGCGGAGTTCGACCTGCGCGTGAGCGTCACGAGCGCGGCGATCCGACTCGCGGTGGAGAACGCGCTTCGCAGCGGCACGCCGGTCGACGTGGAGCGTCTGGCCCGTGATCTGGTCGTAAAGCAAACCGAGATCGTCCGGATCCGATTGCTCGACCGGAGCCTTTCGCCACGCGTCGACGCGAACCTTCTCACCGGCGACCCCGGCGTGCCCCTCGATCGACATCGCCAGGTCCGGGACACGGGCCAGCCTGCGGTCGTGGAGCACCAGAGTGGCGGCATCCGGCTCCACACGATGCTGCTCCCGGTCCGGTCCTCCGGGAACGACGAAGGGGTGCTCGAGATCGCCTTCATCGCGGGCCGCCTGGAGGCCGAACTTCTGGGCGAGAGCTACAAGATCGCGCTGCGGGGCGGTGTCCTCGTCCTCTTGCTGGGCCTCGTTGTCTGGGTGGCCCTGCAGCGCCTCGTGTTCCGGCCGGTCGCCGACCTGATGCAGGGCATCGAGCGTGTCGCGGCCGGCGAGTCCCGCGCGCCCGTCCCGGTCCGGAGCCGCGACGAGCTGGGGAAGGTGGCGGCGGCCTTCAACCGGATGACAGAACGGCTGGAGGACGCTCGCGGGCGGGCGGAGACCGAGACGGACCGGTCGCTCGAGCTCATGCGCCGGCTACGACAGACCGAGTCGCTCGCGATCGCCGGCAAGCTCTGCTCGAGCATGGCCCACGAGGTGGGGACGCCGCTCAACATCATCGCCGGGCGCGCCGAGCTGACACTCCGCGCGCTGCCAACGGACTCGCCGCTCCGCGAAGACCTCAACGTCATCATCACCCAGATCGACCGGATCTCCCGGATGATCCGTGCGGCCCTGGATCCCTTCCGCCAGCGAGAGCCCGAGCGAGCGGCTGTCGCGCCCGCGTCGGTCACGGACGCGCTGCGGCCGCTTCTCCAGCACTTCGCCAAGGGTCGCGGCGTGACCCTCGCGGTCTCGATCCCGCCGGCCCTTCCGCAGGTGTGCGTCGACCCCGGGCACCTCCAGCAGGTCCTGATCAACCTCCTGACGAACGCCATCGAAGCGACTCCGGCGGGGGGGCGGGTCGAGGTCAAGGGTGCCCGCCGGGCCGACGAAGGTCGGCCCGGCGTTGTCATCACGGTGCGGGACACGGGCGCAGGGATCCCGGAGAACGTCCTACCCCGGATCTTCGATCCCTTCTTCAGCACCAAGCCCGCTCGCGAAGGGGCCGGTCTCGGCCTCGCCATCTGTCGGGACCTCGTGAGGTCAAATGGAAGCGAGATCCACGTGGCGAGCACGCCCGGCGAGGGCACCACCTTCACCGTCTGGCTTCCAGAGGCCGGGCCTGAAGACAGGAAGGAGCAGTCATGAAGCCCCGAATCCTCGTGGTGGACAACGATCCCGATATGGTGGCGCTTCTCAGGCGTCATCTGGAGGTGGAAGGCTGGGCGGTGACGGCCGTGACGGGAGGGGAGGACGCCCAGACCGCGCTCGGGCGCGAGGAGTACGCGGTCGTCCTGACTGACCTCGTCATGGAGCCGGTGGACGGCCTGGCCGTGCTTCGAGAGGCCCAGCGCGTCCAGCCACGGGCGCGCGTGATCCTCATGACCGCGTTCGGGAGCCTCGAGAGCGCGATCGATGCCATGCGTCAGGGCGCGTACGACTACCTGACCAAGCCCTTCAAGCTTCCGGAGCTGTCGCTGGTCGTCAAGCGGGCCGTGGAGGACCAGCAGATCCGGGAGGAAAACCGTCGGCTCCGGGCCGAGGTCGAGCGCCGCTACAGCTTCGACAATATCCTCGGCCGGTCGAAGGCGATGGAGGCCGTGTTCGAGCAGATCCGGGTGGTGGCGGACACCGATGCTCCGGTCCTGCTCCTGGGCGACAGCGGCTCGGGCAAGGAGCTCGTGTCGCGGGCGATCCACTGGCACAGCGGCCGGCGCGAGGGTCGGTTCGTCGCCGTCAACTGTGCGGCCATTCCTGAGACCCTGCTGGAATCCGAGCTGTTTGGCCACGAGAGGGGAGCCTTCACCGGCGCTGACCGGAAGCGGCGGGGCCTCTTCGTTGAGGCCCAGGGTGGCACCCTCCTTCTCGATGAGATCGCCGAGATGCCCCAGTCACTGCAGGTCAAACTGCTCCGTGCCCTCCAGGACCGCGTCGTCCGGCCTGTGGGCGGCAACGAGGAGATCAAGGTGGATCTGCGTCTCATCAGCGCGACCAACCGGGATCTGCCGGCCTTCGTGCGGCAGGGGAAGTTCCGGGAGGACCTCTACTACCGTCTGGCCGTCATCCCCATCCGGATCCCCAGCCTCAAGGAACGGCCGGAGGACATCCCGCTTCTCGCCGAGCACTTCCTGAAGCGGGCGGCGGCCGGGATGGGCAAGGAGATCGAAGGCTTTGACGAGGAGGCACTCAAGTGGCTCCTCGAGCACAACTGGCCGGGGAACGTCCGCGAGTTGGAGAACGTCGTCGAGCGGGCGGCGACCCTCGCCAAGGGCCGGCACATCACGCGGGACGACCTCCGGATCGAGTTCACCCCCGGCTCGACCGGCGAGCTGGGGGTGCGCCCATCCCTGGCCGAGGTGGAGAGCCAGTACATCCGCCGCGTCCTCGACGAGGTCCGAGGCGACAAGCGGGCCGCGGCCCGTATCCTCGGGATCAGCGTACGGACACTTCAGCGGATGCAGGCCAACATGATGCGCGTGGGCCCAGGGTTCACGGACCAGCAGTCGTCATGATCTGGCACGCGCTTTGCTACATTCAGTGGCATGGGAGTCTCCTGGTTCGGCAGAAGGGAGGTAGTCGTGCGTGAGGCCGACGACCGTCCGGGGCCGACCGCGCGGGTGCTCGTCGTCGATGACGACGACGAGATGCGGGCTCTCCTGCGCAGAACGCTCGAAGCCGACGGATTCCAGGTGACGGAGCGGGATCGTGGCACGCGCGTGGTGGAGACGCTCCGCGGGGCGCCGTTCGATCTGATCATCCTGGACAAGGAGATGCCTGGGCTCACTGGTCTCGACCTCCTGCCGGTGCTGCATCGCGAGTTTCCGCAGGTGCCCGTGGTGCTCGTGACCGCGTTCGGCGGCGGTCAGGTCGCGGCGAGCGCGCTGCGGCTCGGCGCGGCCAGCTATCTCGAGAAACCCTTCAAACTCGGGCAGCTCCGCGATGCCATCGATGGCCTCGTCTCGCGGTCAGGAGACGAGCCCCGAGCGAGCTGACAGGCACGCCCCGTGCCGCGAAATCTCGCTGTGAACGCGGCGAGCTTCCCCCCGGAGGGTGCGGCCTTGGCCGGGTCCGATGCCGCCCTCGACCAGGAAACGCGGCGTGTGTATCTCGAGGCGCTGGCAGCGCTCCGCCAGGGCGGCGTGGAGTTCCTGATCGGTGGAGCTCACGCTCTCGCCCCGTACACCGGCATTGTCCGGGACACGAAGGACCTGGACGTCTTCCTCCGGAAGGAGGACTGCGAGTCGGCGCTCGCCGTGCTTGGTGAGGCCGGCTTCGCGACCGAGCTCACGTTCCCGCACTGGCTGGGCAAGGCGTATGCCGGGGATCGCTTCATCGATCTCATCTTCGGCGCGGGCAACGGCGTTGCCATGGTCGACGACCTCTGGTTCACGCATGCCGCCCCCGGCCGTGTGCTCGGTGTCCCGGTCCGGCTCTGCCCGCCCGAGGAGATGATCTGGTCCAAGGCTTTCATCATGGAGCGCGAACGTTACGACGGTGCCGACGTCGCCCACCTGATGCTGGCCTGCGGGGGGGAGCTGGACTGGCGCCGGCTACTGTGGCGCTTCGGCGGGCGGTGGCGCGTGCTCTTGAGCCACCTCGTCCTCTTTGGCTTCATCTATCCGGGCGAGCGAGCCGTCATCCCCGACGCGGTGATGGCCCATCTCCTGCACCGGCTCGACCGGGAGCGAGTCGGGGCACAGGACGCCCGCGTGTGCGATGGGACCTTGCTCTCCCGGCAGCAGTACCTGTTCGACGTCACCGGACGCGGGTATTCGGACGGCCGCCTCACACCCCGCGGGGAGATGACGGCGGCCGAGGTGGCACACTGGACGGCGGCGATCCCGACGAGTCCCGCGTCTCCACTGCCGGATCCGCCCCCCGGTCTCTCCGTCATCCGTCGGAATGGACGTCCGGCTCCCCGTGCGCGTCGCCGCCGTCGGTGATCTGCACTGTACGAAGACGTCGCAGGGGGCGTTCCAGCCCCTCTTCGCCGCCGCGAGTGCGAATGCCGAAGTCCTGCTACTGTGCGGGGATCTCACGGACTACGGGCTTCCGGAGGAGGCGCGGGTTCTAGCGCGAGAGCTGGGCACGGCGCTCCGCATCCCAGCGGTCGGAGTCCTCGGCAACCACGACTACGAGTCGGGACAGCACGAGGAGGTCGTGCAGATCCTCCGGGACGCCGGCATCGTCATCCTTGACGGAGACGGGTGCGAGGTCGCGGGCCTCGGGATCGGGGGCGTGAAGGGGTTCGGTGGCGGCTTCGGGGAACGGGCGCTTCAGCCGTGGGGAGAGGACATCATGAAGCGCTTTGTCCGGGAGGCGGTGGACGAAGCGCTCAAGCTCGAGTCCGCCCTCGCCCGCCTCCGCACGCCCCAGCGGGTGGCGCTCCTGCACTACTCGCCGATACAGGCCACGGTGGAGGGAGAGCCGCCCGAGCTGTACCCGTTCCTGGGGTCGAGCCGGCTCGAGGAGCCGCTGAACCGGTATCCGGTGAGCCTCGTCTTCCATGGCCACGCGCATCGCGGCCAGGCGGAAGGCCGGACGCGCGGCGGGGTCCCGGTGTACAATGTGTGCCTGCCAGTGCTCCGCGACCTCGATCCGGAGCAGCCACCCATCCGGATCGTCGAGCTGCCGGCCGCGTCCGCGTCGGACGGGCAGCCCGCCGCCGCCCAGGGCTCAGCTCCTTCGCGTCAGCTCGAGTGATCCGAGCCGGGCCGGTACGTCCGGGCCGCCCGCGAACTCCCCCCTGAGTCGCCGGCCGGACTCGAGTGTCAACACCAGCGTGCCACCTCCGACCAGATCGAAGAAGAGCCCCCGGCGGGTGAGGCGTCCTTCACGGCGCACCGTGTTCGAGAGACCTCCGTCGACGAAGGTCACCTGGGCGAGCACGGTGGGGACACCCGACTCTCCTGCGCCTGTTCCTTGATATGCTTGTACTGCCGCTGCTCCTTTGCTCCCACCCCTTGGAGATGCCGTCGTCCGGGCATGGATTCGTCCTACGTCCTCGCTCAGGCGCGAAGCTGTGACACCCCGACCTGGCGCGCACAGTGGGCGCAGCAGTAGATCCGGTCATCCGCGTCTTCCACTCCGTGTCCGACAATCCGGCACCCACAGTGATCGCAGGTGGGCGCCAGCAGATGAATGGCACACTCGAAGCAGTCGAAGGTGTGCCGGCGCCCTCAGGCGTCTATCGACAGAGTCTTGTCATAGTCGTTTCCGCAGACGTCACATCGAGCCATCTCGGACCTCCTCGACGTCGATGAGAGCCAGCTTCGACCGGGGGTCGAAGCGCCGCCGCAGGTGCCCGGGCGGCTGGATCAGGATGACCTCCAGGGTCGGCCGGACGCGCGCCTCCAGGAGATGTCCACCGTGCGCGGTCCCGTCGCGCTTGCCCACGACGACGTGCGCGTGGACCTTGGGCATGGCGCCCTCGAGCGCCACGTCCCCCACCAGAGACAGCACCTCGACCTGCTCGCCGATGGCAACCCGCACGTAGTCCTTCTGGGACCAGTCGAAATAGCCCAGCGTCACGTCCTCGAACGCGCCGATCGCCGTGAAGTGCCCCGACGTGAGCCGCTCGCGCTTCGCGAAGTCGAGGAGGCCCCGCATGGGCTCCTCGCCGGCCTCGAACACGAGGGCGATCGTGCGGGCGCCGTCAGCGTGCAGAACCTTCGACTTCATGGGTCTCCATGGTCTGACGGGTCGCGTCGTCAGGCGGCTCCCGTGAGGCCGGTCTCGCGATCGAGCATCTCCCGCACCACCCACAGCCGGCCGCACGTGCCGCACAGCACCCCGGGGCCCAGGCGGCGTGTGACGAGCGCGTCGCAGTGAGGGCACCGGCCACTCACGTCGGCGGTCCGGTCGAATGTCACGTGTGCGTCCGACCAGCGACGTGCCCGTTCCAGAAGGGCTTCGGGACCGTAGGGGTCACGACCTCGGCGGAAGCGCGGGTACCGTGGCATCGTGGTGTCTCCTTTCGTTGGGGGACCAACACGTTCGTCGTGGACACTCTGGAGTCAGCAAGCTCTGTGCCCGACATCGATCAATTCGAGAGGACGAGGGCTCTGGTCGAGGGATGAGAGGCCTCAGGCCCGATGCGGGCGGGAAGGCGCCGACACCTTGTCGTCCGTTCGACAGCCTGACGCGGGCAGGATCGGGTCAGGCGCGGCGGATGCGGTCGAGCTCTCGATCGAAACCCCGGAGGATGGCCTGGAAGAACGCGTTCTGAATCAGGCGGACGATGGTCTCTGCGGTGTTGGTCTGCGGGTTCTCGATGCGGCCGCTGACCGAGGTCTTCGTGGCGACCTCCTCGCGGGGCGTGTTTCTCGAGGAGCTTCGCCACGCCGCCGACCAGACCCTCGTAGAGCTTCCCGAGCCGCCGATGACGTGGAAATCGAGCCCGCGGAGGGTAACGGCGTATCCGCGCAGCCGATCGTTCAGTCGGTGCTCCATCTGGTGCCGCAGCGGCTCGTCGAGGAGGCGATCGAGCGCCGCCAGCGTGATGGCGATCACCGCGACGGGGATGACGAACCACTTCCACCGCCGCCGTCCGAACCCGGCTGTCCACGTCCACCCCGGCGGGCCGTGCTTCTCCACCGTCCACCCATGTGTAGACTCCCACGGCGTCCGGCGGCGGCTAGGCCTCAGGCGGCTTCGAGGGGAATCTCGCGTGGGAGCTGGCGGACCAGTATCGCCTCCCGACGGGCTCGCCGCTCCGCCTGACCCTGGCAGTCACGGCAACGCAGGGCGAAGGGGAGCGCGCGAAGGCGAGGTACGCCGATGAACGCGTCGCACTCCTGACAAAAGCCGTACCGGCCGTCAGACAGCCGCGCGAGCGCATCCTGGATCTGGACGACCTGCTGAGTCCGCTGATCCATCAGCGTCACTTGGATCTCCGTATGGAGGGTCTCCGCGGCGTGAACGGACATGTCCGTCAGACTCGTGCTCTCGGCCGTGCGGGCCTCGGTAACGACGGCTCGCAAGGACCCCTGAAGACGAGTCAGCTCGTCCCGCAGGAACCGCTCCAGCTCAGCGATGATGCGCCGATCGAGCTTCATGGGACTCATGCCGATCTCCCTTCCCCCATCCCGGGGGCGGACGTGCGATTCGGCGGGGCCGGTCGGGATACCGGTCGAGCCGCCTTACCAAGGAAGCCTTCGACGCCGGCGACGAGGGCGGGCACGATCACCCGCTCAGCCGCGTCGGCGACGTCGTCGATCATCCGGTTCACCAGCCCTTCGATGCGGGAGCCGAGCTTCTGCCATGAGGCGGTGACCGCCACGAGGTGATTGACTTGTGGCTCCAGTCGCGCCGGGATTCGGGCAACGGTATCCATGCCCGCGGCAGCAGATGTCCACTGAAGGCCATTGCCGTGCTGCTGGCCATTACTCTGGATCCCGCGCGCGATTCGGCGGCCGACGGCGATCCCTAGCAGGGCGGCCGCCCCCAGGATCGTGGCGGGGTATCGCTCGACGTAGGTCTGCCACTGCATGGCCTCACCCGCTTTCCAGCGCAGCTCGCCCGCGGTCCGGGAGATTGAGGCGCGAGTCGCCTCGATGTCACGACGCAGACGGTCGATGTCTACACTCCGTTGCGAATCCATTCCACGTCCCTTCGCAGCTCGCGAACCGTCTCTCGGGCGAGCCGCTGGCGTTCCAGGCTTTTGGTCGCCAGGAGGCTGAGCCCCACGCCGGCGATGACGAGACCGCCGCCGACGATGGCCAAACCTCCTGGCCCCGAGCCGACGAGATGTCCGATCCACAGCCCCAGGGCAAGCAGCAGGAAGGCGGCTCCGACGCCCGCTCCGATGACCCCCGCAACCAGCACGCCGATGTTCTTCGCGGCGCGCGTCGCCTCCTGCGTAAGCTCGGCCCTGAGGAGCTCGAGGCGCTGATCGATGAGCTGGCGGAGGTCGGCGACGAGTCGCGCCGCCAGCTCCAGGAGGCCTACCGATTCGCCCACGCGCCGGGTTGTCACGAGCGTCCTCGTCGCTCTCTGGCCGATTCAGCGACGGCCCGCGGCGCTCAGCCAGCCGAGCACGAGCCCGGCGCCTGCCGCGATGAGCAGCGCGGTCATCGGTTGCTCGCGCGTATAACCCACGAGGTCGTGCCGCAACTTCTCCACACCGCCGTCCCGGTACTCGGTGACCTTGTCGCGCGCCTGCTGGACGGTGTCGCCGATGTACTCTCGAGCGCCTTCGACGTACTCCTTCGTCTGCTGGACGGCCCCCTGGACGTAATCCTTCGCCTCCGCGACGTGCTCCTTGGCCCCGCCCTTGGTCGCCTGCATGCGCTGTCGAGCGGTATCGGCAAGGTCGCTCATCTCGGACCTCGCCCACTCGCCCACCGGTTCCTCTGCTGCGGCGTTCCCTCTGCGAACTCGATCTTCCATGGTGTCCTCCTGGTCCGAGATTGCTTCGTCGACACGGACGTTACGCAAGCCGTGTGCCACGTCCCACAACGATCGCCGACCCCGCAATCCCGGCCTACTGTGGGAATACGGAAAGGCCTCGGGTGTCACCATGTCGTGAGCCCGACAGCATGACGTCGAAAGCGCCTCGCAATCGGAGCACTCCCGATCCTACCGACCGCCGACCCACCGCGTGAACCACGGGAGGATCGAGGCACATGGCTTGCACTCATCGACCGACGGCGGCGACGTTCGGGGAGGAGCCGCTGACGTCAGCATCCCCGCAAGGAGGAAAAACAATGGACAAGAAGCAGGCCGATTGCCGACCGGGCGAGAAGCCGGCGGAGCAGGGACAGGGCAAGTACGATCCCAGCAAGCCGGAGTCTGGGCGGCGGATGCCCGAGGTTCCCGAGGGCAGCAAGAGATTCGGGCAGGCCGAGGACCATCCCATCGACAAGCAGGCCCCCAAGCCCGGAACGCGGAGCGGGGGCAAGGACATCCTCGACGGTGATCGGAGTGATGGGGAGTCGGGGCGCCCTCTCCAGCTCGAGGATGACGACGAGCGCCAGACCTTCTCGCCCGGCCAGCCCGGGCGGGCCGATGCCGACCGTGGTCTAGGCCGCCGCCCCCAGGAAGGCCACGAGGATCGGAAGCCATACGAGGCTGAGAAGACCAAGCGCTGATCTCAGATCGGCACAGTGGCCGGAACGCGACGGCCCTGGAGGTCTCCTCCAGGGCCGTTTCGCTTCCCGACGATCGCGTCAGATGCGTCCTGTTAGGAACAGGATCAACAGGATGATGAGGACCAAGCCCAGCCCGCCGCTGGGGTAGTAGCCCCAGCCGCTGCTGTAGGGCCACGTGGGCAGCGCCCCCACGACGAGCAGGACCAGCAGGATCACCAGAAGGGTCGTCATCGCTCTCACCTCCCCTGTGCCACGGTTCGCCTGATGGGCCGTCCCGGCCGCGGACCGGGACGGCCTGCCCTCGGCTGGGGCCTACTGGACCTTCAGGTTGTTGACGACTTCTCGGACGCCGGAGACCTCGCGCGCCAGCTCGGTTGCCCGCGCCTTGATGGCCGAGTTCTCGACGTTGCCGGTGAGGTAGACGGTGCCCTTATTCGTGTCGACGTCGACCTTCGTCAGGGTCGCGGGCTTCTCGCCAGCGAGCTTGCTCTTCACCGACGCGGTGATCTTGGTGTCGTCGACGTTCTCGCCGGCCGACTTCCCCGTCATTGCCGTACAGCCGGCGGTAACGGCCACGAGCATGGCCAGCATGAGCATGGAACGGAACAGGTGTCGCATGTGTGTCACCTTCCTCTTTTGGTCTCTCGGTCGTTGAGGCGCGCGTGCGCGCCCTACTGCCGGCTCGTGCCGGCCGGCTCGGAGGGCCGCGTCGCCGTGTCGATCTCACGGAACCGCCGCGCCACCTCGTCCTCCGCGTCACGCCTGGCCCAGCCGTACTTCTCCTGGAGCTTCCCGACGAGCTGGTCCTTCTTGCCGGCGATCACGTCAAAGTCATCGTCGGTGAGCTTGCCCCACCATTCCTTCATCTGTCCGCGCATCTGCTTCCACTTCCCCTCCATGACGTCTGCGTTCACTCGTGTTTCCTCCCTCTCTTGAAGTCTCCGCGGCGCGCAGGCGATCCGCGCGTCGCGATTCTGCTGGGAATGGGGATAGCAACTTGGCTGCCCGTTCGACCCGGCTCGAGCCGGGCGGACACGAAACGCTCGATTCCGCCGGTACATAGGTGGAGACGCAATCGCGGTAGCATCCTGGATCCGCCTCCTCGCGATCCCATGCGGAATCGCCAGGGTGTCACTGGCGCGACATCGTGGCCGTGTGAAGACGCTCTGACGTGGGGTGACGTCCACTTGGCGCCACGGCAACAGAGTCCGGTGCTGGGCTGCGACGGGAGCCAATGGGTATGCGACGGGAGCCTATGGGTAAAGGAGAGCATCGACGTGGAGCAGGCGGTCGATGGAATGCACATCCGTCGAGCCCGGGGTCGGGTGGCGCGCTCACGCCGAGTGGATGCCCCGGACAGCGTCCGATGCCGGCGCAGCCGCGATCGTGGAATGTGTGGTCGCTGTCGTGGCTTCGCAGGGAGTGTTGCTCGCCTGCCTCGCGTATCTGCGGTAGCCGCTGAGCCCATGCTCCAAGGACTGGCCCCTCGGGTGCCGGCGGGGAGAGGTCCTGTATGCAGCCGCGGAACGTTGCGGTCAGTGGGGGGAAGCGATCGCCGCCGCCGCGGTCGACCTGGGCCCCCGCTGCAGCGAGGCCAGCTCCTGGAGCTGGGCGCACGCATCCGCGAGGCTGGCCGTCACCCGGTCCGCCCCGGCCGCCACCATCGCCTCGCGGGCGGCCTCGTCGCCTCCGTCCGCGCCCCACCACCCCACCACGATCGGGAGGTCCGGGAAGCGCGCGCGTAGTCGCTTGCAGAGGTACCGGAGGTGCAGTGCGTGTCCCCCGCCCGCCAAGGCGCCGATGAGGACCGCAGCAGGCGCGCGGGCCTCCACGACGGCGATGGCCTCGCTGACCAGGAGATCGGGCGAGGCGACGTCCACGGTGAAGCGACTGGGATCGAGCTGTTGCCTCAGCATCTGCAGGGCGACCTCGTCCGCCTCCTCATGCGCGGGAAGGCCGAGGACGGAGGCGACCGGGCGGAGCACCGGTTCGGTCGGCGGCTCCGAGAGGTCGAGCTCCTCGATGAGCTCACGGGTCGTCCGCTCGACGAAGCGCGCGTCCGCGTCCGTGATGCGACCCCGCCCGTGGTCGCGTTGCGCGTGGTTGAGGGCGGGCACGAAGACCTCGTCGTAGACGTCCTGACCCGGGTGCGACGCGACGTAGTCCTGGACCAGCGTCGCCGCCTCGCTCTCGTCTCGAGCCACCAGGCGCTGGTAGTAGCTCCGGGCCGGCCCCATGACCGGCTCGTCCGACATGAGGATGGACACTATGTCGAGGTCCGGCACGTACTTCGCGAGGACCACGAGGCAGACGGTCAGTGGCGTTGCCAGCGCGAGCCCGACCGGACCCCAGACCCAGGTCCAGAAGGCTACCGCCACCAGAAGCCCCACCTGGGACACGCCGGCGCTCTGGCTGTAGAGATACGTCTCCAGGACGAGGTTGGTGAAGAGCTCCAGTGCGATGAACAACGCCGCGATCAGGACCGGCTGGAGCCAGCCGTCGAACACCGCGAGGCCGACGAGCGAGACGATGAGGCCGGCCGCCCAGGGACCGACGTAGGGGATGAAGCGCAGGACCGCGGCCAGGGAGCCCCACAGGAACGCGTAGGGTAGACCGATCAGCAGAGCGCCCAGGGCCACGCCGAGGCCGTACGTGCCGTTGATGAGCGTCTGCATCGTCAGATAGTGGGTGATCCGCTGGGCGGCCTCGTCCATGGCCTTGGTGGTCGTGGCGATCCGGCCCAAGCCGATCAGGCGGATCAGACGATCTCTTAGCTGGAGCCGCTCCAGGAGCATGAAGATCACCAGCACGAGCACCAGCCCAACATTGCCGAGCGCGCCCAGTACGACGGGAAGCTGCCAGAAAGCCAAGGCCTGGGACTTCACCACCACGGGCACGGGCTTCTCGGCCGGCTTGACCGGCTTGTCTTCCTTCTGGAGTTCTTCGACGACTTCCTTCGTGGCCGATTGCACCTTCTCGATCACGCCGCCCCGGCTCGCCCCGCGGATCTCGGCGATCTTGCGCTTGAGGTTGTCCCGATAGCTCGGGATCTCTTCCCCAAGGCTGGCGGCCTGGAGCGCGAGCGCCCAGGTGAAGGCGCCCAGGACCGAGAACGTCAGGATCACGACGAGGACGACCGCCGCGGCGCGGGGTAGCCGTCGCTCGAACACGCGGACGGTCGGGTTCAGGACGAAGGTGACGAGGCCCGCGACTGCCAGGGGGATCAGAAACTCGCGCCCTAGGTATAGGGCGGTGACGGTCATGAGCACGCCGGCCAGCAAGATGACCGACCGGACGCCGCGGAGGGCGGGAGCTTGCCCGCCGCTAGGTCCTATGTGTGACCCCGTGTTGGAACTGCCTGTCCGTTGGGTACTGGTAGCGCGGCGACCTGAAGGGGACACAGATTCGTTCACCTGAGTGTCCCGGTGCGAAACCCATGCCGTCATCACCCGAACGCGCAGAACGCGTTTGGAGCGCGTGGGCGCGCGTCCTGGTGTCGCGGCGGCGACACCATGGCGTGACCGTCCTGTCGGTTCGTCACCCGTGCACATCGATACGGCCGACATTCGAAAGGCCCGTCGGCGCTCGGGGTCGGCACAGAGATTGCCTGTGTGCATCAGCACCACATCGCGAGAGGAGGTGTTCGGAATGCGTGCAGGGATTCTCTACTTGCTCGGAGTTCCCGTGTTTCTGATCGTCATCCTCTGGCTGTTCGGGATCGTCTAGGTCGGGATCACGATGGGATCGATAGACCAGCCGCGGAGGCCAGCGGGCGGAGCGGCGGTTCGTCGCCGCGTCTCCCGAACGGAGCGCGCGGGGCGAGACGTCTGGCGGCACGCTCCTCGATGGGTCCGTGTCGGCGCCCGGCTGGCAATGGCCGGAGTGATCTTAACCGTGGCGGGGTTTGCCGTCTGGGCGGGGACGACGGCCGCCCGCCTGGACCTTGACGCCGTCCAGCAAACGCCGCTCGTGTTTGCCACCGGCCGCGCGCTCCGACCGGGCGTCGCGATTCAGGCGGTCGGGGAGAGCCTCGACCGCCTCCGCTACCGGGAAGTCTCGAATGCCCCGTCGCAACCCGGTGAGTTCCGCCGCACCGCCGGCCGGTGGGAGATCCATCTCCGAGCTCGGGAGGACGTATCCCGGCCCGCCATGCGCGTTCGTCTGGACGTACGGGGTCTCCGGATCGTCGAGGTAACGGACCTGTCTGGCGCCCCGGACCTGATCAGCGCAGAGCTGGAGCCCGAGCTGCTCACCGGAGTCGGGGAGACCGGTCTCGAGCGCCGGCGCCCACTGGCGCTGGCCGACATGTCGCGATTCATTCCGGCGGCGGTCCTCGCCGCCGAGGACCATCGGTTCTTCGATCACGGAGGCCTCGATTTCCTAGCTGTGGGTCGCGCGACTGTCGTGAACGCGTCCCGAGGCGAGATTGCGCAGGGGGCGAGCACGCTGACGCAGCAACTCGTGAAAAATCTCGCCCTGGGACCGGAGCGGACCTGGAGCCGGAAGGTCCGTGAGGGCGCGCTCGCTCTGGCGCTCGAGCGCCGGTATCCGAAGGGGAAGATCCTCGAGGCTTACCTCAACACCGTCTACCTTGGCCA
Source organism: uncultured Candidatus Rokubacteria bacterium (assembly GCA_963805625.1). Lineage (GTDB taxonomy): Bacteria > Methylomirabilota > Methylomirabilia > Rokubacteriales > DASRDR01 > DASRDR01. The sequence continues at coordinate 15,081 of CAWDVE010000026.1, read as the reverse complement.
ACGAGGTCGGGCCGCGATTCTCGGGGTGGGGGCCGCGGCCCAGAGCTACTGGGGCAAGGATGCGGGGCGTCTTAGTCTCGCGGAGAGCGCGCTTCTCGCCGGCATGATCCGGGCACCCAATCGCTACTCACCGGCCGAGCACCCGGAGCGCGCGCAGCGGCGGCGCGACGCAGTGCTGCGGCGGATGCACGAGCTCGGCATGATCGACCGGCCGGCGCTCGCGGCAGCTCTGGCCGAGCGTACGGGCGTGCGCGCCGGAGCGGGCCTTCCGTCCTCGGCTCCCTACTTCCTCGACTTCGTGCGCGCGGCGACCCCCGCGCGTCCGGGCGGGGAAGATCCTCGAGTCTACACGACGCTCGAACCGGGACTCCAGCGCGCGGCAGAGGCCGCCGTCGCCCGCGGGCTTGACCGCCTGGAGAGTGCGCACCGAAATCTCCGGCGCTCACCGTCCGGGGAAAGAATCCAGGCCGCCTTGGTTGTCCTTGACCCGGCCACGGGAGAGATCCGAGCCCTTGTGGGAGGCCGAGACTACGAGACCTCCGCGTTCAATCGCGTGACCCATGCCCACCGGCAGCCGGGATCCGCGTTCAAGCCGTTCGTCTTTCTGGCCGCCCTGCGACGCGGAGCGATTGGTCAGCCGCCCGTGGTGACGCCCGTTTCGCTCGTCGAGGACCTCCCCATCGAGGTGGAGACCCGGCATGAGGCATGGGCGCCCCGCAATTACGAGGATCGATTCGAGGGCCTGATCACCGTCCGGCAGGCCCTCGAGCGCTCGTCCAACGCGGCGGCCGTCCGCATCGCCCGAGCGGCCGGACTCGGCGATGTCGTCCGGACGGCGCGCGACGTCGGGTTCACGAGCCGGATGACGGCCGTTCCCGCCCTGGCGCTGGGGAGCTTCGAGGTGACGCCGCTCGAGCTCGCGGCGGCGTATGCGACCCTCGCGAACGGCGGCAGGCCCGTGAGGCCGCTCGGCGTGCGGACGGTCGGAAGGCGCGCCGAAGCCTTGCCGACGCGTGGAGCTCGTGGGGTGCGTGGCGGGGTGTCGTCCGTCTCCCCCGAGGAGGCCTATCTCATCACGTACCTCCTGCGCGGAGTGGTGGACCGCGGCACGGGCGCCGCGGCCCGGGCGCTCGGGCTCGGCGGTGCCGCTGCGGGCAAGACCGGAACCACGAACGACACGCGCGATGCCTGGTTTGCCGGCTACTCGCCGCGGTTGGTTGCAGTCGTCTGGATCGGGTTCGACGACGGCACACCGCTCGGGCTATCGGGTGCGCGCGCTGCGCTCCCGATCTGGACCGACTTCATGCGAGCGGCCGCTGCGCTCGAGGATCCGGGGGAGTTTGCTGTGCCGCCCAACATGGTCTTCCGACAGGTCTGCGGCAGCCCGTTCCAAGAGGCCTTCCTGCCTTCGACCGAGCCCGACGTTCCCTGCGGGCTCGTGGCACAGGCCGGAGCACCCGGCCATCTGTCGCTGTCGATGCCGGGTCTGAGTGACCGATGATTGGCGCGTCGGGCTGCCGCGGATGACTTTCGACGACTTGTTTCTCCGCGCCCAGGCGGCGATCGACCGGATCATCCGGCGTCTCCGGCTGGGCGCCCCGCCCGTGGCTGGTCGGCGGCGCCTCCTGATCGTCCAGATCGACGGACTCTCACGCGCCGTCCTCGAGCAGGCGCTCGCCGGGGGGCACATGCCCGTCCTCCGGCGCCTTGTCGGCCGGGACGGGCATCGCCTGTCGCCGATGACCGTGGGGATTCCGACGTCCACGCCGGCCTTCCACATGGCGACGATGTACGGCGTCCAGCCGGACATTCCCGGATTCCACTACCACGACAAGCGGCGGCGGACCGACATTCACTTTCCGCGCGCCGGCCACGCGGCGTTCGTCGAGGCGAGCCAGGCCGCGAACCGCCCGGGCATCCTGCAGGGGGGCAGCGTCTACGGATGCGCGTTCACCGGGGGGGCGGAGCACGACCTCTTCAGCTTCGCCCGGCTCTCACGCCCGCGGATGCCGGGTCTCCTCCGGGTCCTCTCGGCGTTTGTGCTGGTGGCCTGGGTGGGGGCCAAGTGCGCGGCGCTCACCGGCAGCGAGCTCGTCCGGGCGCTCGGGCGCCGGGCGATGCGCCCGAGCCAGCGCGAATCGGCGTGGCGATGGTTCAAGAAGAAGGTTGGCGTGTCGGTGTGGACGCGCCAGTGGTTCACGTTCGCGGTCGCCCGCGACGTCTACGACGGCGTGCCGGCGATCTATGTCAACTATCTCGATCACGACGAGGCGGCCCACGCGTTCGGGCCCCGGAGCCGCCAGGCCTTCGCGGGACTCCGCGCGGTCGACCGATCGCTCAGACAGATCCGCCGTGCGCTCCGTCGAGTGCCCGAGCACCGCTACGACCTCTACGTTCTGGCGGATCACGGCCAGGCGTCCTGCACGCCCTATGTGGCGATGACGGGCGGCCGGCCGTTCGAGCGCGCGTTCTTCGACGAAGTCCTCACGGACGTGTGCGTCGCCGGACAGGGTCAGGTTTCGCCCGCGCCCTCGGTCGCGGCGCCAGCCGCCCATGCCGCGGACACCATGGAAGCCGGGAAGCTAGAGCCGCCGTCCCGCGGCGGTGGCCACGTCGAGCTCGGCTTCGAGCCCTACCTCGACATCCACGAGGCGTGGGAGCGCGACGAGATCCGCGTGGTCTCGGCCGGCCCGAATGCGTTCGTGTACTTCGTGGACACCCCGGAGGCCGTGCCACTCGAGGCGATCGAGGCACGCTGGCCTGGTCTACCGGCCATGCTCTCGAAGAGCCCCGGCGTGGGTTTCGTCCTGGCACGCGCCAAGGACGGTCCGGTCTGCTTCTGGCGCGGGGAAGGCCATCGCCTCGCGGATTTCGAGGGAGGCCCGTTCGGGGAGCGAGAGGATCGAGCGGTCGTTCTGCGGGGCCTGACAACCCTGATGGCCATGCCGAGCGCCGGTGACCTCGTCGTCTACGGTATCGACGCGCCCGAGGGTCACGTGTCCTTCATCCACGAGGTCGGCGCCCACGGAGGACCGTCGCCTGAGGAGCTCCATACCTTCATCGTGGCGCCCTCCGAGGCCCGCGTCCCGGCCTCGATCGATCATCCGCTCCAGCTCTACGACCTGTTCATCCGCTACCAGTCCGCGAGCTCCAGCTCGGCATCAGCCGGCTGACCGCCAGACACGACACCCTGTCGCGGTGGCGACACGCGTAGTCGTCACTGAGCGCGCGAGGTGCGGCGCTCCGCCGATTCGAACCTGTTTCCGGACGAATTCCCGTTCCTTCGCCGCGGGGAGACTCGGCATGAAGCGTGTGACTCGCGGTAAGACGGCTCCCAGAGACAGGCGGTACAGACCATGATACGCACCCTCGTTGGCGCCATGCTGGCGCTCGGACTGCTCGTGAGCTCCGGTCAACCCCTGGCAATGGCGGGTGGAGCTCTGATCGAGACGACAGCGCCGCTGGCGGATCGCTCCGAGGAATCCGTCAAGACGGCGGTGACCGCGGCGATCGACAAGGCCGTGCGCGGCGCCTCGGCCATGGGCTTCGCCTGGTTCCAGCTTCGCGATGCTCAGATCTCGGGGAACGAGGTGGCGATCCAGATCCTGGCGACCGACGAGGATCCGGGCCAGGTAGATGAGATCGATCCCGGCGCGGAGCCGAACGCGACGGAGGATGACGCGGACCTCACGGAGGAGCCCGGCGCCGGGCTGCCGATTCCCGAGACGTCACGCCTGCACATCTGAGACGGAAGTCCGCCAGGAGCGTCGTCGCTCGGCCCTGGGCCCGGCGACGACGCTGTGCCGGTCGCGGTCAGACCTCCACCGTCTGCCCCTCGCGAGCAGCGAAGCACGAGAGGGAGACGCCACGCTCGGCGATGAGTTCCTTTGCCAGGACTTCCATGCCCGTCACCACGTCGTCGGAATGCATGGGATCGTGGTGGAAGAGGGCGAGGGCCTTGACGCCCCCCTGGAGGGCGACCTCGACGGTGGCGCTGAGGGACGAGTGGCCCCAGCCGACCTTGGAGGGATACTCGAGGTCGGTGTACTGGGCTTCCGCGATGTAGAGGTCGGTGCCCTTCACGAAGCCGACGAAGGCGTCGTCGAGCACTCGGCCGAACTGCTTGCCGGCCTCGGCCTCGCGGCTGCCCACTTCGAGGGTCGTCCGGTACGGCTCGTGGTCGGTCGCGTACACGACGGACTTGCCGGCGCGCTCCACGCGGAAGCCGAGGGCCATGCCCGGGTGGTTCAGGTATGTTGCCGAGACGGTGGTGTCACCGATCCGGAAGGGCTCGCCGCGGTACTCGTGAACGTGAATCGACGAGATCAGATCGCCGAGCGAGACGGGGAAATAGTCAGACTGCATCTGACCGCTGAGGACCCCCTTTAGCGACTGGCCCCGGCCGGTTGAGCCGTAGATGTGGAGCGTCGTGCCGGGTGAGTAGGCAGGCACAAAGAACGGGAAGCCCTGGATGTGGTCCCAGTGTGTGTGGCTGATGAACAGGTGGATCGTGAGAGCTCGCCCTCGGAACTCCTGGGCGAGGGCGAGGCCCAGCTCGCGAATCCCGGTCCCGGCGTCGAAGATCAGAATGTTCTGTCCGGACCGGAGCTCGACGCACGCCGTGTTGCCGCCGTAGAGCGTCGTAGAGGGTCCGGGGGCCGCGATCGATCCGCGGGTGCCCCAGAACCTCGCGGTGAGCCGCGGGGTGGCCCGGTCGGCCCGCAGGCGCTCCACGCGGGACACGAGCTCATCGGGGTGGAAGGGCTTCACCACGTAGTCGTCGGCGCCCATCTCCCTCGCGCGGTCGATGTCGGGCTTGTACGACTTTGCCGAGATCATGACCACGACCGTGTCGGTCAGCTTCGGATCCGCGCGCAGGCTCCGGAGCACCTCGAAGCCGTGTATGTCGTCCATGATGATGTCGCAGATGATGACCCCGGGGCGGTGGGCTTGCGCGAGCGCGATCCCCTCGGTGCCCTGCTGGGCGGTGAGGACCGTGAAGCCGCGGCTCCTGAAGACGAAGGACAGGAGCTCCAGGAGACCCTCGTCGTTGTCGATGATCAGCAGGGGCTCGCCGGTTACCGGGAGGAAACCGGGGGGCGTCACCGAGCCGGAGCCTGTCATGAGACAGGGGGCCGGATCAGGCCCGCCCGGCGCGCGATGACCAGGGCGAGCGCGTCGGGGTCCACCGGTTTCGGGACGTGGTAGGAACCGGCCGCCAGGGCCCGCATCCGATCCTCCGGCTTGACGTCGGCCGTCAGCGCCACCGCGGGCACACGGCCGCCCTCGATCGCGGGGCAGGGTCCGAACGCGCTGGATGAGCGCATGGTTGTCCTCTACCGGCATCCCGATGTGTCGGACACTAGCACGTCGGGCGTCCACTGCGCGAGATGGTTGAGGGACTGGACCCTCCCGGCGGTGGTCCGCACCTCGGCGCCCGCGGAGGGCGCGTCCCGACGGCAGGCGAATTCCGCGTCCGCGCGCCAACGTCTGACGCCCCGGCCGCGACGTCTCGGGCCGGCGCGCGCCGTCCGCTCTCGGGCCGGGACCGGACCCGAGACGGCACGGGGCCGAGGAGGGGTCCCCGATGCCCTTCGCTCAGCGCCGACTCGGGGCCGGACTGGGCCGGGCCAGGAAGCCGACGGCCGCCAGGACGCCGCCGAGGACCGCGTGGAGCCAGATGTCGTGGCCGCCGAGAGGGACGAGGTCGAACCCCGTCGGCGTCAGGACCCCCACCACGGCCAGCGTGAGGTACGCGATCCCGCCGATCCGGCAGTACGCGGTTGCCCTGTTCGGAGTGCCGCTCGCGACCAGTCCCCACCCGCCGAACGCCAGGTGCACGAGGTTGTGTAGCACGTTGACGGGGAAGAGGCGGAGGAGGAGCTCGCTGGTCATCGAGAACGGGGTCGTGACGAGGCCGAGGACCCCGACCAGCAGGAACACGACGCCGAATGCGCGCGCCGTCGTCTGAGTCATGGTCGTCCTTCCTGTCGGGGAGGGGTCGATTCCGGCGGCCCTGGCTCCGCAGCCAGGATCACGGCGCGGAGCACCTCGGCCACGCTCCAGCCCTGCGCGATGCACCCGCGGGGCGTGAACGGAGGTTCTGCATCGAAGATCTCGCTGATGCTCCCGACGCACGCCTCGTCGAGATGGGACCAGAGGCGATCCAGGAGCTGGCGGGTGTGCGCGCGGTCCTCGGGGTGAGCCCGGAGCCACGCGTCGACGAAGGGGCCGATAAGCCAGGGCCACACCGTGCCCTGGTGGTAGGCAGCATCGCGAGCCCGGAGATCTCCGTCGTACGTCGCCTTGTAGTCGGGATGGCCCGGGGCCAGGGTGCGTAGCCCCAGTGGCGTGACCAGGCGCTCCCGGACCACCGCCAGGACCGACGCCCAGCGCGTCTCGGCCAGGACGGGATGAGAGAGTGAGATGGCGAGAAGCTGGTTGGGCCGACAGGCGGGATCGTCACCGCTCTCGCCATCGATCACGTCGTAGAGGTAGCCGCCGTCGGCGTACCAGAAGCGAGCGTTGAACGCCGTGCGGACCTGGTCCGCGCGGGTCGACAGCGGCCCCGCCGTGTCGTCGCCCTGCTCCTCGCGCATCCACCCCTCGAGGAGCCGGAGGGCGTTGTACCAGAGCGCGTTGATCTCGACCGCCTTGCCGCGTCGCGGCGTCACCACCCAGTCCTCGACTTTGGCGTCCATCCACGTGAGCTGGTACCCGGCCGCGCCCTGGCGCAGGAGGCCGTCCGTCGGATCGATTCCGATGCCGAACCGCGTGCCCCGCACGTGGTGGTCGACGATCGAGAGAAGCGTGGGCAGGAGGAGACGGAGCGTCTCGCGATCCCCCGTCGCCCGGACATAGCGGTCGATAGCGTGGAAATACCAGAGGCTGGCGTCGGCCGTGTGGTAGAGGCCCTCGCGGGTGCCCTCGGGGAACATGTTGGGAATGAGGCCGTCCCGCACGTAGTGGGCGAAGGTACGAAGGATGTAGCCGGCCTCCACGTGGCGGCCCGTCAGCAGGGTCAGCCCTTCGAGATCGATCATGGTGTCGCGGCCCCAGTCGGTGAACCAGTGATAGCCGGCGATGATCGTGCGCGCCTCGTCCCCCGTGGCCCGGATGAGCGCGGTGTCGGCCACGCGACCTGCCGGCGTCACCACGAACTGGTCGGCAGCCAGCACGAGCTCGGCCGCGGGCCCGGTGCGGGCCCGGGGATGGGCGGCCGAGAGGAGTCGCCGCCGACGCACCTGTTCGGCCCGCAACGCGGTCTCCGGATCGAGCGCGTCGATGGCCTCCCAGGGCTCGGTCGAGGCAACGATCGTGCCCGTGCCCTCCGGCTCGAGTGTCATGCGGAAGTAGCCCGGACTCCAGAGGTCGCCGGTCGCCTCGTATCCGCGACTCCGCTCCGAGGGATACAGGACATGCTGGATCGTGTGACCCGAGACGCGGAAGGCGGCCGGCGGGCCGTGTGTCCGGAGGCGCAGCCGCGGGAACTCCGGGCTCCCGAACAGCTCGTAACGGTCCCCCAGGACCGTGAGGCCATAGGGACCGGTGAGGGGATCGCTCACCGGGCGTTCGTGCGGGCGGAAGTGGACGGCCGGTCGCACCTGAAGACTGACCGGCCCCGGGGCCGAGACGAGTCGATAGCTGACGTGGACAGTGTTCTGGCGGTACGGAACGAGTAGGCGCTTCTCCAGGACGAGCTGACCAAGCTCGTACCGCCACACGGGCAGGCCCAGCTCGAGACGGAACTCGGCAAGATCCAGCACCTCCGCGGGCTTTCCGGCCCCGGTGGCCTCCCAGCCAACGGTCGTGGCGGCGACGCCGCCGTCCGGCAGGTCGAGCCGCTCGTGCAGGTGGCTCAGCATGTTCATCCGGCCGAGCGGCGCCGGAAGGGCGGCGATCAGGAGCCCGTGGTAGCGCCGCGTCATCAGTGTGGACACCGTGCCAGACGCGTAGCCGCCGAGCCCATTCGTGACCAACCATTCGCGAGTCGCCGACCGGCCCCGCTCGGGATCGTCGCGACCGGGCCACGGGATCCGGCGGATCAGATCGCTCATCGCGAGGAGCCGAAGACGAGAGCGGTGTGGCCCGGCAGGACCCAGCTGTCGGCGGGATCGGCCTCGGGCGTGCCGGCGCCGCCGTAGCGGATGGCCTCGCTGGACCAGAGGAGGCTCCAGCGCATGCCCTCGGGCGGCGCGAGCAGGGGCTCGGCGACCGCCGGGAGGGCGAGATCGCGACCCAGGTTGAGGCAGAGCAGCCGATCGTCGGGATCGAGGCCCACACCGAAGAACCGGAGGACGAGCGCCTCGGGTCCGAGGACGGCGCCGTCCACGCCGCCGCTGCCCTGTGTGCGGAACACCGGGTCCTCCCGCCGCAATCGGAGGAGGTCGACGTGGAGAGCATAGGCTGCGCCGTTCCGCTCGCGCTCGCCGAGGTCGAGCTTCGAGCGCTCGAAGGTGAGGCGATCGGCCGGGTCTGGTAGCGCTGCCTGCGCCTCGGCCCCGGCCAGGCTCGGAAACTGGGCCAGGAACTCCGCGCGGCCCACCCGCGCCACCTTTGCCAGCTCGGGCGGGAGATCGGCGAAGTAGAGGAAGGGGCTCGAGGCGGCGAACTCCTGACCCTGGAACAGCATCGGGGTCGCCGGGCCCAGCAAGAGCAGCGCGGTCATGGCGCGGTATCGGCCGGGGCTGGTTAGCCGATGGCAGCGGAGCCCTGCCTGCGAGTTGGCGACCTGGTCGTGGTTCTGGAGGAAGTTGATGAAGGACGTCGGCCCCACGTCCCACGCGGGTGTGCCACGCGGCTTCCCCTGCCATGCGTATCGCTGGCCCTGGTAGAGATACCCCCGCTTGACGGCCGAGATCAGCTCCTGAGGCGTCCCGGCGTGGTCGCTGAAGTACGCCTCCGCCCGCCCGGTGAGGGCGACGGTGGCGGAGTGGTGGAAGTCGTCGTTCCACAGGGCGTCGAGGTCGTGGCCACCGGCCGCCACCGCGCGGACGAGCCTCACGTCCTGCGGCTCGTTCTCGGCGACGAGGAACACCGATCGGCGGCCGGCGCTCTCCCGCGCCCGGCGCGCGATCGCCGTCAACACGTGCTCCGGGGAATCGTCGTGGATGTCCTGCGTGGCATCCAGCCGGAGCCCGTCCAGGTGAAACTCGTCGATCCAGTAGCCGGCGTTCGAGACGAAGAACTCGCGGACCGGTTCGGAGCCCCCTCCGTCGAAGTTGATCGCCGTGCCCCAGTCCGTCCGGTGACGCGGGCTGAGATAGTGGGGAGCGAACTGGCCGAGGTAGTTGCCGTCCGGGCCGAAGTGGTTGTACACGACATCCAGGATCACGCCCAGACCGGCCGCGTGGGCCCGATCCACGAAGGCGCGGAAGTCGTCGGGCCGGCCGTAGAGCCGCGTCGGGGCGAAGAAGTTGACGCCGTCGTAGCCCCAACCGAAGTCGCCCACGAAGTCGGCGACCGGCAGTACCTCCACCACCGTGATGCCCGCCCGCGCCAGCTCCGGTAGCTCGCGGCTGGCCGCGTCCCACGTGCCGGCGCTCGTGAATGTCCCGATGTGCATCTCGTACAGGACCTGGCCCTCGCGGGTGACGCCCGGCCACCGGTCATCGGTCCAGGAAAAGGCGGCCGCATCGACGACCTCGGACGGCCCGTGGGGTCCGGCAGGCTGGAACCGGGACGCCGGATCGGGGCAGGCCGAGCCCCCGTCTAGCCGGTACGCGTAACTCATGCCGGCTTCGACTGCGGGAACGAGGCCGGAGTGGTACCCGTGGGGCTCCGCGTCGAGACGAACCCGCCGGTCGTCCAGCTCGACCTCGACCTGCGCGGCCCCTGGGGCCCAGACGCGAAAGTGCACGCCTCCCTTAGGGGCGAGCTCTGCTCCAATCGGCAGACGCCGCCATGTCGGAGGCGAGCTGCTTCGGATTCGCACGGATGGTCCTTGAGGGCAACTTCCGTACCAGACCACCGGACCGTGGTCAGACGACCGGCACGCGAAACACTCTTCCGCATTTGTGTCGACGGCGCTCTAGAGCGTCGCGCCAATGCCGAACCGAGGGGGCGCCATGGTGTCGTCGCCACGACAGCGTGGCGCGCAGGCGGCGAATGGGCGCACCGCGATGTGCCGAGCGCTTGGCGCACATCCCTCGGTGATGGTGGGCGCGGCACCGACGCGGTCAGCCGAACGGGAGACATGAGCGACTGGCATCTTGATTGCTCCTTCTGACTCGCAGAGTTTACGCAACTACACCGTGAAGCACCCAGGAGGGTGAAGCATGAAGAGTCGAATCTGTGCCTTCATCAGTGCCGTGGCCCTCGCGGGCACGTTCGGGGCGACGCACGTCAATGCCCAGTCGTCGCCCAAGCAGTCGGCGCCCAAGGTCGCCGCCACGGGACAGCCCGCGAAGAACGCCGAGCAGATCAATGACACGAAGCGCTTTGCCGAGCACGCGGGGCTGTACCGCGCCAGCTCGGTTGTCGGAAGCGGCGTCAAGGACCTAACTGGCAAGGATGCCGGGAAGATCGAGGATCTGCTCCTCGACCACCGTGGCCACGTCGGATACGCCGTCGTCTCGTTCGGCGGCTTCATGGGCATCGGCGACAAGCTCTTCGCGGTGCCGTGGGACGCGGTCATCGTCGATCGCGAGAAGCGGACCGTCTACGTCGACGTGAAGAAGGAGACCCTCGAGCGGTCGCCGAGCTTCACGGCGGACAAGTACCCCGATCCCAATGACCGGGAGTGGGGTCGCGACGTCCGCAAGGCCTGGAGCGACGCGTCCATCACCGCTGCGGTGAAGACGAAGCTCGCGGGGACTTCGCCCGTCACGCTGCTGAAGGTCGACGTCGACACGACCAACGGCATCGTGCAGCTCAACGGGACCGTCGACAACGACAAGACGCGACAGCGCGCGACGGAGCTCGCCCGGCAGGTCGACGGCGTGCGCCGCGTGGTGAACAACCTCAAGGTGCAGGGCGGCTAAAGCCCGGCGCCACGAGGCCTCTCCCGCGGTCCCGGCAGGGCCCGGGCTACGCCGCGAGGCGTCCCGGGCCCTGTCCCGTTCCCTTCCATCGGTCATCACCCTCGAATCACTGGATCACGCGCCACCAGGACGGCGTGCCCGCGGGGTTCAAGCCACTCCTGGTCATGGACGTCTGGGAGCACGCCTTCATGCGGGATTACAAGGCGACCGAGCGCGACCAGTACATTGAGGCGTTCTTCCGGAACATCGACTGGTCCATCGTCGAGACCCGGCTCCAGGAAGAGCGCGCCGTCCGGCCCGCAGCCTGAGCATCCGTCACGGTATTCCCTCGACTCGTCACGGTGTCGCCGCGGCGACACCGTGACGGAGGGTGGTCCTCTCCGGTCGTTGGAATCCGGTCCGTTTCCGGCCGCCGGACGCCCGATCTCGGTGGCGAACTGGCTCGGCACGCGACTTGCCCTGACAAGTACACAGAGGGGCCGCGCCAGTGCTCGTGGCCGACCGACGAAAAACAGCAGAGGGGGGCGACAGCAATGCCGTTGATCCTATGGCTTCTGGGAGTGCCGCTCAGTCTGATCGTCATCCTGTGGCTCATGGGCGTGATGTAGGCGTGCCGCGACCGCTGTTCTCGGGGAGGGAACCGATGCGGCGAATTGAGATGGGAAGCCTGATCGGGATCGCATTGCTCATGGGCACCGTGCTCACGGGGTGCGATCAGGGCCCGGCACAGAAGGCGGGCTCGAAGATCGACCGGGCCCTGGACCGGCTGAGCGGCAAGGGGCCCGTCGAGAAGGCCGGAGAACGGATCGACAAGGCGGTGGAAGAGCTCAAGAAGTAGCGGAGCCTGATCGGACGCCCGCCCTGCGGGGCGGCGCCCGGGGCGACTACCGACTGGTGCCGACCGGTAAAGGGAGGGAATGGCGATGATGTCGTTGGCGCTGACGTTCCTGATCGTGGGACTCGTGGCCGGGCTCCTTGGGCTCTACGGAGTCGCGGCCGTGGCCTCACAGATCGCGTGGGTGCTGTTCCTGGTGGGGGTGGTGCTGCTCGTGCTCCACATGGCCAGGACGCGGCGATTGCCGCCCGCAGTCTGACGACGGCGGAGGGCGTGCCATGAAGGAGAGCCTCGTCGCGGCGATTGGCATCTGGCTCGTGTTCGTGCTCGTGTTCGCTTCGCTCGTCGGGGCTCAGACCGGACAGGCTCCGGTGCCGGCCTCGAAGGTCGCGCCGATCGCGAAGACCGAGGTCAGCGGGAAGATCAAGAGCGTGGATCCGGCCGGCACAACGGTTCTCCTCGAGGACGGCACCCGATTGATGATCCCGGGTTCCGTCAACGTCAACCCTGCCGCGCTGAAGGCCGGCGCGACGGTGAAGGCGAGCATCGAGGAGAAGGGCGGTCAGAAGATGGTGACCGCGATCCAGGTCAACTGAGGAGGTGAAACTCGTGGCGCATCAATATCGCTGTGAGAAGTGCGGACATCTGTCGGACAGACCGGGCAACTGCTGCGGTCAGCCGATGAAGGAGATTTCCTAGCCACACTGCGGGGAGCGGGCGGTCGGGCCCGCTTCCCGTCCCTTTCTCTTCACTCTCCTCACTCGTGTGTCCGAGGCACCTCCGCTGGGCGGCGGCGCTCACAATCCCATTCAGAGTGGCCACGGGGCACAGCCGATTGGAACGAGTCTTCGGTATTGATCCGTGGCGGTCACGACACGCTGACGCGGCCGGCGAAACGGCGGCGGGCGAGTACGCTGATGACGGCGCTGGCGGCCCCCAGAATGCCGACAATCGTGAGGGTCCCGACGAGTTCACTCCCTGACGTCAGGGTCCCAACAGTCCGGCCGAGCCACACGAACCCCGTGACCCACAGGAGAGCGCCCAGGAGGTCGAACGCTACGAAGCGCACATACGACATGCCGCGCGATAGTGCGAGCGGCGCCACCAGCACTCGAAGCGTCACGGCCACTCTGGCGAACAGCAACGCCACGCCGCCGAAGCGCCGCAGGAAGCGGTCCGCCGCGTCCATCCGCGAGGTCGTGAGACGGAAGACACGACAGTAGAGCTCGAACAGCCGTCGACCCTTCAGCCGTCCGACCAAGTACCAGGCGTGGTCGCCGGCCACGGTGCCGAGCGTCGCAAGCCCGATCAGGACCCACGCGCTGGCGCCCGTGCCCGAAACGGGGTTGGAGATGGATCCCACCGCTATCAGCATGAGCCGACCGGGAAAGGGGATCCCGACCGCACCGACGATGGCGCCCAGGAACACGACGGCATAGAGATGCTCCCGAAACCAACCATCGATGAGTAGTGAGAACATTGCTATTTTCCCAGGAGGACGGGGCGTGGCTCTCAAGTGTCGAAGGCCGCGCCCCGTCCCCCGATCGCCTGCGCCTGTCGACCGGCAACCGGCTGGCTGGGTCCAGCCAGCCGCTACGGCTGGCGGAGCCGGGCCTCGATGGGATCGCCCTCCTTCAGATCCTGGAGGGTCTCCTTCGAGGCCTGGAACTCATGCATCGTGCCGTCGGCGGCTCGGATCGTCACCCGTCCCTGGGTCCGGTCGATCTTGACGATGTGACCCTCCACCGTCCGGGGGGTCGCGCCCTGGTGCGCCGGAGGGTTCGCAGACTGCCCGAGGGCCATCCCACTCCACAGCAGGATCGGGGCGGCGATGGTCATGCTGAACCGTGTCCAGATCTTCATCACGCCCCCTCACTTCTTCATGATGTCGTAGATTGCCCCCGCGGCCGCGCCGACGCCCGTGCCGATGAGCGCGCCCTTGCCGGCGCCATAACCGGTCCCGGCTCCTATCGCCGCGCCGGAACCCGCGCCCACTGCGGCGCCACCCACCGTGCCGCACGCCGCGAGGAGTGTCGAGGCGAGCACGAGGCCCGCGAGTGGGGTCGTCCATCCGATGTCAGTCTTCGTCATTGAAACCTCCCTTGCCAGTGCTTGAGACGAATGACGGGCAAGTTCCATGCCGCCGGGCGTCGCTCGCGGAGAGGCGGAAAGACCGACCGAACGTTCCACTCTTCGGCGCGGAGCGCAAGATTCTCGCGTCAGGTTGTCGCCGGCGCGACATTGCGACGAAAGGCTGAAGAGCCGGAGCGATAACAGTCCCGGGACGCAGACGGGAGCTTCAGGCCAGGGCCAAGGAAGTCAGGGTTGCCCGCCCTACGCGACCTCCCTTGTCGGGCTTGATCTCCAGCCGCAGATGCGTCACTCCCTCCGCCAAGATGGACCAGAGCTCCCGCTCAAAGCTCGTGCCGGGCGGGCTAAAGGTGAACTCCTGCCGCAGGAGCTCACGATATGTCTGCCCTCCATTCGAGGAGACGGACACGGACAACTCTTGCGTTCGGCTCACATCAAGCTCCTCGACCTCCACGGCGATCTGTCGGATCGTCTGTGGGCTGTCGAAGAGCAGGATCAGCGTCTGCTTGCCGGGACCGTCGGCGATCCAGCGACTGCCTCCAGGTCCTCGATTGTGATCGAAGGCATTGTCGATGGGATGATCAGCCTGTTCGGCTGTCACCTGCACCGTGGCGACGTCAGCAACCGAGATTTCGCCTTCCAAGGATGCTGATGCGCTGGAATGCCTTGGAATGATCTGCTTTCTCAGCATTGTGGGGCCTCCAATCGGAGAGAACATCGGCGCCCGACGACCAGAGCCAGGACGCACGAGGCCCCCGAGTCGAGCGCGGAGCTTCGGGCTCTGAGGCTTCGATCGTCCCACCCGTCCACTGCTACTCCATCTCGTCCTGCCTGCAAGCTACCGTGACGGGGCGCTGGCGCGGGGCGTGAATGTCAAGCGAGCACCATCAGGACCGACGGCGACCCCGTGCTCGGTCCTGAACGAGACGACGAGGAAGCTGGTCCTCGCACTGCTCCGAGACATCGACGGCCAACAAGGCGGGCGCTCCCCGGCGTCGTCAGGTTCGACCGGCGGCTCCATCGGGTTCACTTGTCGCACGGGACCATGTCACCCAGATTGGCTCCGATGCGCGAGGTTCGCCACGACGGCGGCCAGCTCGCCGGGGTCAACCGGCTTGGTCACGAATGCATCGAATCCCGTGCCGAGCGCCTGGATGCGGGTCTGGGTCCCAG
>CAWDVE010000025.1:0-94725 GCA_963805625.1 uncultured Candidatus Rokubacteria bacterium | reverse complement strand
CGTCTCCTCCAGCACATTCTCGATGAGATCGAACGTCCCAGAAATAGGTTCCAGGAAATCATCCAGATCGGCGGTGAGAACATCCACCCGTGCACGGTCTGCGGGGTATGTCTTGAGACCCTCAACCGGCAGTGCGCGCTGGACGATGACATTGTGAACAGGAGTATCCTGAAAATGATTGATGCGGACGCGATCATTATCGGGACACCCACGTATTTTGCTGGTGTCACACCGGAAATAAAGGCTTTCATGGATCGTGCATTCTTTGTTGCAAAGATGAACGGGGATATCTTCCGGCAGAAAACACTCGGTGCAGCGGTTGCGGTCGACCGGAGATCTGGCGCAGTCTGTGCCGTTGATACGATCAACCATTATTTCACCATCAGCGGGATGTTCTGTACAGGATTCCAGTTACTGGAATAATGCGAAGGGCTTCATGCCCGGAGATGTTGAATCCGATAAGGAAGGGATCGCCACAATGAAACAACTGGGCGAGAACATTGCATGGTTCGTCAGGAAAATCCGGAAATAATGTTCCATTTTTCAATCCGTAAAGTCCGGCCACTCAAGATACATGGCATTCCTTTGGAGCATTTTTCCGGGCGGGAGGAGTTCGCGGGGAAAAAACCTCCTGCCAGAACCCTCCACATCCCTAAACATATCCCCTCCCCTTTTGACCCTGTAACATCGCTAAATATGACCTCATCCATTCCCGCCGGAGAACCTGCAATTATTCCGGCCCGGTTCCGCATTTTTGTGAATTATGACCTCCAGAATCCGGGGGTTGAGGGAAAAGAGGTACAACCGGGCCTGCTGCGGGCCCTGATGTACCAGAATTCTCGCAGGGGGTTTCAGGAGGGCAATATCCAGACCCACGGATGATAAACTCCTGCCAGGTTCGTGAAGTGATTCCCTGTCAGAGGAAAAATCAGAGAATCTGTTTTTTTATTTCCCGGATCTCGCGGGATACTCCATGTACGTCCTTCCTGAGCCATGCCTTTTCGCTCTTTCGCATAATCCCGCCTTCATCAAACATCCGGAGGACCGGATCGTGTCCACCGGGCCGGGCGCTTTTAAGAGCGCATCTAATCCCCGACCCATATATCTTCTTTCGAGTGCGATTCAAAGGATCGAATATCCTATCAGAGGGAGGAAAACGTGGAGTACAATGTCCAGTGAAAAATGGGAGATCATGGCAAATTCCAGCCCTTTTCTGAAGAACAGCCAGCCAAAGACCACACCTCCAATGCCATTCAGAAGGACTGCTCTTACGATAACTGCGAATGTGATAGGCATGATAACCGCAGTTCCGGGGAGGTGGGCAAGACCAAATACGATTGCAGCGATTACCACCGAAACCCATACTATGGTGTCCGTATGCTTCCATGATTTTGCATATCCCAGCAGCTTCATGGCCCCTAGTATGAGCAGACACAGGAATGGAACAAAGAAGAGCCTCAGGAGCACCTCTTCTGCTATGCCCCCGTAGAAGGAGGCAAGAAACCCCACAAATGCACCTGGATTTCCCGTCCCGGGCCCGATATCAGGAAAGACGAACATGAAATCCAGGAGCAGGTCAAGGAGCACGATGCCCACCCCTGCGGCAATTCCAGAGACGACAGATAGGGTCAGGTGCTCTTTCAGCCGTGTTTTCCCCGACAGCACAGGAGTCGGCTCTAACCCGATTTTCTTTGATATCCACAGGCCAAGGAACGCAAGCAGGCCAAACATCACGGCATATTGAATGAACGCAAGCAGGGCAAGTACGAGAAATTCAGGGAGAGGAGGAAAGGCTAAGCCCTGCAAATTCAAGTGAGTAAGGGATGAGCAGCAATCCGGAGATGGAAGCTGCAAGGACAAGGGTCAGCCAGATCTTTATATTGACCCCATAAAACTCCTTCTGCGTCATACTTGGTAATCTGATTCCGGCTTATTAATTGTATTGTGCACCGTAAACTGTGTGTAATTTAAAAAATCGAAAACGGGAGCAGGGCATACCGGGTTCTAACCGTATTCCTGAACCGGATGTGTAATTTGGTTTAATGCGAATTAGTCAGTCACATTGCATCTGCATTGAACGACAATCATATTCGCGTTCTGTAACAGTCCTGATTGCACTTTCGCTCTTCACCGGACAATTATCGATATCTTCAATCTCCGCTTGATGGTTCATGGAATCGTACCGGTGTGTGAAGAAAAATGATATTCGTGAATTGATGTATCACCGTGATATACCGATCGCATTAACCCCATGCCTCAAAACTGAATGTGTTGTGTGGAGGGATGGGAAGTGTATCCATATCCGTAAATCCGGAAACCGGATAAGCCACAGGTCTGGAGCAGGTCAGACTACTGGATGGTATTATCGTAACTCAAACATATTTTTTCGTATCCCGTAGAGATGCAATTATTATTCTCTTTAAGCACTCGGAATCGAAAATTATTTTAAACATAGCCAATATTTTCTCAATCAGGCATCGCAAATGGAGGTTCTCCCATGCCCGGGCAAGTGACCTATGAATTATTGAAGGGATTCCTGGAAGCGTTCAATCGCCACGATCTGGATTCCATTATGAACTATTTCGCGGATGATTGTGTTTTCTATATGCCAAGAGGTACCAGGCCTCGTGGCGATCGATATGTCGGGAAAAACGAGGTCCGGGCAGGACTGGCAAAACGATTTGAGGGGATTCCGGATGTGCATTACGGAGACGATCAGCATTGGATCTGTGGTGATTTTGGAGTCTCTGAATGGACACTTACCGGCACATCAGTGTCAGGGCAGCACATCGAAGTGCGGGGGGTTGACCTGCTTGAGTTCTCTCAAGGGAAGATCACGCGCAAGGATTCTTTCTGGAAAATACTTGAGTAAATGGCAAGGTAACCAGGTATTTCTTTAAAAAATTTTCACCGGCCCCTTAACCGCTCGTCTGCTCCGATCCCATAACGGGGGATTTCCTTTCCGTCAGATCCCTCCTGGCCGTCAGGGTCACCCGGAAGAACCTTCACATCCTGAAATACGATCCCTCCCCCTTTCTGACCCTGTAACATCGCTAAATACGCCTCATTTATTCCCGCCGGAGAACCCCTGATTATTCCGGCCCGGTTCCGCTTTTTTGTGAATTATTCCCCGAAAAAAGGGGTGCCGGGGGAAAAGAGGTACAACCGGGCCTTTTCCGGTCCTGGATGTACCAGAATTTTTGCAGGTGTCCTCAGGACCGTGCTAAACCATTCTCTCCGACGGCAATCCTGTTTGTTCATGCAAGGACCTGTCCCGACACGAGCCGGTCCCCCCCGCGGTCGATCTCGACCAGCGAGTCCGGGGTGACCAGGAAGAACCGCCATGTCCCTTGCTTTGACCGGAGCCAGAGCTCGGCCGTGATGGCCTTATCCCGGGCGATGATCCGGAGCTGGGCGATCTCCTCGTTGAAATCGTCACCGAGCTGCCGGGGGGTCGCGAAAATCTCCGGCGCGAACATGACCCGGGTGAACGTGACCGGGACCTTCGATACGATCGCGATGTCGAAGATCCTCTCCGGCACGCTCTGCGTCAGCTGGACAATGCCACGCTCCTTTGCAATCGGGATCGCTTCTGCCAGCGCCCGGTGGGGGCGGGGACCGCGGCTCATGGGATGTGCCTCGTTTTAGTACCCTGGTCCGGTGATATTTTCATGATGGTTTTCATGCTGTGATTACCTCCTGTTCGTTTTTTCCTGAATGTCGCAGGGGCCCCTTTGACAGATTGCGTGGACTCGGATAGGTAAAGGGGTTTTATTATAAACCGATTCGAGCTCAAAACGGAGAGATGTAAAAGCGGCCCGGCCGAATCCGGGCATTTCACCCGTGTTTTTTGAAGGAACAAAAATGTTCCTCCGGCGGGAGCGTTAAACAACGCCAAAGGGATATTTTAAGAGGGAAACAAGCAAACATGATTCAGTCAACGGCGAAAGCCAGGTGATTGTATGCCAACGAGTAAGAAACAGCTGGTGAAACTGAACCAGGCAAAGAAGGTCAAAGCAGAAGAGCTCTCGAAGCAGGCGGCTGCGGGGAACGAAAGCGCGAAGAAGAAACTCAAGAAGCTCGAGAAAAAACTCAAGTGAGCCGCCCGGAAGGTGCCTCGCTCTTTTTTTAAAAAATTATCAGCTTGTAGGGGTAAAGAAACAAATTATTCGATCTGGCTTTTTTGCTGGATAACGAGTTGCCGCAGGAGCTCAATGGATACCATACTAATTACTAATTAGCAGAATTGGTAAAAGTTACTCATTAGCAATGAGTGGTTTGTCAGGTCCCGGAATTGTGGATCCGGTGGCAGCTCAGCAGATTGTGGGGACAATTACGGGGATGGGAGTGTGATGTCAGGAGTTTAACCCGAAAAACGAAACCGGTTTATCTCCAGCACGCAGATAGTGGTATGTCCCTTCGGGGACACAGGGGCAGATGGGCGGGAACCACACCAGCCCTTTTCCCTATAGCCAGTGAATCACTTCGTTTATGGTGCCTGTATAAATCTCGTTTGCCGGTTCTTGCCGGGCAGGTTCAAATAATTCTTTTTTGGGATGTTTTACGGGAGCGGGCGGGAGGTAAAATGCAACTTTGATGTTGGAAAGAAAGAGGAAATATAAGGAGTGTAAAAACGTGGGCGGACATTTTTAGTTAAACTAACCCTTTTATCGTAATGCAGATTAAAGCAGAATCAGTGATAGTATGCCAATACCGGATTTTCAAAGTCTGATGTTACCAGTTCTGGAGTTTTACGGCGATAAACTTGAACATGGATCGCAGGACGCTCTCGGCCATTTGAAGACAAAATTAAAACTTACCGATGAAGAGATCAACGAGCTTCTCCCGAGTGGCAGACAATTCAGATTCAATAACCGCGTCGGCTGGGCAATAATCTATTTGAAGAAATCCGGGTTGCTGAACAGACCTTCACGAGGTAAATACATCATCACCTCACGGGGTCTGGATGTCCTGAAAGAGAAGCCGGAAAGAATCAACATGAAATATCTGGAAAAATTCCAGGAGTATCTTGATTTCAGGGATTTCAGGAACGAGACGATTGAGGAAAAAGGTCTTCCTGCCGAATGCGACAGGATATCGACACCCCAGGAATCACTGGAGTCGAGTTATCAGGAGTTAAGAAGGCAATTATCGCATGATCTTCTTGAACGGGTTAAACAGAGTTCTCCAGCATTTTTTGAAACACTTGTCGTCGATCTGCTTTTAAAATTAGGATATGGTGGTTCAAGGATTGATGCAGGTCAGGCCATTGGCAGGACCGGTGATGATGGCATCGACGGAGTAATAAAAGAGGACAAACTAGGTCTCGATGTCGTTCATATCCAGGCGAAAAGATGGCAAAATCCTGTGGGAAGACCTGACATTCAGGCTTTTGTTGGAAGTCTCGAAGGAAACCGATCCCGGAAAGGAGTTTTTATCACAACCTCGAAATTCACGGCGGATGCACAGGACTACGTGAAAAGGATTGAGAAAAAAATCGTCCTTATTGATGGTGAACAATTAACGCAACTGATGATCGATAACGGTGTTGGTGTTGCTGAAGAATCCCGTTATGTCGTGAACAGGCTCGATGAAGATTATTTTATCGAGGAATAATTCATTTCATAAATTGGTCGAGAAGTGATTATGATAGAGAAAAGTTCAAGGCATTCGAAAATAATCGGAAACTTCGGTGAACAGCTTATAGGAAATTGGTTATCGCGATCAGGGTTTGAGGTTGCGTTAGTGGATCATACGGGTATCGATATCATCGCGTTCAACAAAAAAAAGAATCAACGAATTGGAATAACGGTTAAATCCCGAACGAGAAACGAAGGAACGGAAAAAGATAACGTTTTTGTTTTTCGGAATACCAAAAATGACCGACAAAAACTAAAAGACGCGTGTGAAGCCTTTGCATGTGAGCCTTGGATTGGAGTGTATGTAGAAACTTCACAATTTGCCGATATCTATCTCCTTTCCTTGGAACACTATGACAAAAAATATCGTTCAAATCCAATGAATAAGACCGAAGGCTGGAAAATGAATGAGAAAAATCAACGAGAATACGAGGAAGATCCGGATCTCAAACATATAAAAATCGAATTCACCCAAAATAACTGGAATTGGAATCTTAAATAATCCCAATTATACAGGCTGATTTCGTCGCCGGTACATCAATTCGAACCTCAAACCCTGCAATTTTTATCGGGCTAAGGCATCTGTGTGACGAACGCAACCATGCGGCCGTAGTGTGATATTGCTTTGGTCTCTATTTTTTTACGAGAGGTAAGTCATTTATTTGTCTCCACTTTTACTTGAGTTATATCTTCATCAAGAGGATCTTTATGAATATAACAATAAATGAGAATTCCAACCATGATAAAAAATACAATGTTTTTAATAACGAAAAATGATGAAATTATATCGAATCGAAACGAATCGGTGAATTTTGGATAAACAAAGGATACGATTGTAAGTAATAAACAAACAACAATGAATATAGTAAATAAACAATTTTTTAAACGAATTTTATTATCTATAGATAAAAAACTTAGACGTCTTTTCATTCCACAATAAAATGATAAAATGATGATTAATGCTAAACCAAATAATCCAAAATAAAATAATTGATTAGAATCTAGAATCGTTTTAGTGATACTTATGAACCATACTTCAATTAGTAATAATGCCGTAATTAAAGAAACTGTCAAAAAATTGAACCAAAAATGACCTCGATACCCCATTTTTTTCTTTTTAATCAATTCGTCAATAATTTTCATTTTTCTTTCAAATTTTTGGTCATCACATTGTCCACTAGATTCAATTTCTGCATAGATCTTCAATCTAGCAAGCCCAGGACTACCATCATCTTTCTCTAAATTTGATAGTAATGAAACCTTGCGACTCACTTCCAGATCATGTTCTAAATAGATAAGTTTCCTGTAACCCTTTACGATATCATCATCAATATAATGAGAATAGAACCGCCAGATAATCAGGACGATGATCGCGATATTTATTGCGATAAAGATTGGCCATGGATTAATACAACTTGATGGCTCAACAAGAATTTGTCCACTAATGTTCACACATTTTGGAGAAAATAAAGCAGAACTTCCAACGAACGTCAGCAAGCCTGCAATAAACGCGACCATGAACCCATTAAGTGCAATTAGCATATTCGCAAGGTGGTTGCCTCGCTCGTGGTAAATTTGGAGCATCACCCGTGTGGTTTCATTTTTTTCATGTTTTTCAGAATTCGGATTAGAACCATCTCCCATCTCCTCTCACCCATTTCCCTCAACTATTTTAATTTCCTCATTTGTCAGCCCGTACAATTTGTACACGATCTGATCAATGAGGGCATCCGTCGCCTCAATCTTCTCCATGAGTGGTTTCAATTTGGCAACCGAACTATCGAACCAGTCTTTTAAGGTCTCATGATGTGCCCGGCTCTTGGGATTATACCCGTCCTTAATCTTACTCTTATTCTTCACGAGCACATCGACAAATTTTGTGAAATCATTTGCGTAATATTCCTGAATCAGTGTCTTGTTCGATAATGTATCAATGGAGTTACTTATTTCGCTCTCAATAAAAGTCAGGAATTTCTTGATCTCTGCATTCTTTTCTTTATTCATCTCAACCATTTGTTCTGCAAGGAATGCAAGGAGATCATGGACGACATCGGATTCTTCAGGTTGGGCGGCAAGTCGTGTATCCACAAATGCGAGGATCGGTTGCATATTGGTGCTCTGGATGAATGAATTGGTACAGATCCTTCGCTTCATTTACGAGAGATGAACGGCGTTCTGCTGGGGTAGTGAAGATGATGTGATGGATAGGAAAAGCACGAACTTGCTTTGGATACGTATGGGAATATGAACCTTGTAATGTCCCAGTTGCAAACACTTCTTTAAAGGACCATGAAATGAGAGAACTCGCAACTACTCCTAATGTATACAAAAGACTGGGAATATTGTCATTCAGATGTGGAAATCCTTCAAATTCAGTTTGTGCCCCGGTGCCTTCTACATTCTCATATGGCGTTACACAAGTAACCAGATGATCACAATAAAGCCCATCTGGATCATATGCGACGACAATTTTTTCATTTTTATCTGTTACATCACGAACAAGAATCTTTGGATTCTCAAAAAGTTCAGGAACACGTGGTCCGTACATCAGATCGGGTTTGTAATCAAGGAACCTTCCATCAAGATCTATTTCGTAGCGATGAAGGGTTTTGCCATCGAAAAATCGTTTCGCATTACCTATAGGCTTCTTCGTAACTACATCTGCTTTTTTAAATGAAACTTTATCCTTACTGTGAACAGTAGCCCCTACTTGCACATAACAAAATTGTCCAAGATGAACAGAATTGGTATCAATTTTTTCGATTATTTTCGATGCCCCACCTTCAACAACTTTTGGCCCGGAATTGACTTGTGGTTCCTACTAGCCATTTCGATAGCGGCACTTCATATAGAAGATCTGAGGAGGTTCGCTCATCCGGGGTGGTTTTTCATAGATTATTTTATGATTCTCTGCTGGTGGCTTTTTAAGAATTACATAGATTGAACAATGGCGTGAAGCATCCTCGAATACATTTTCATCGTCATATTGTGTCCAGCGAATGAGTGAAAGGTTATGGATAATTGATAGTCTCATCGAGTTGCATATTTTTCACGACCTACTGCGTCTGGTAAGATAAATGAATGGTACCCTCCTGCTTTCATGAACTGCAAAGCAATGGATACGAAGGGTATATACAAATCCCAATGGCCGGATAAAAATTCTCTATGGGGATTCAAAAACGCGATGGCATTACGGCTTGTCTCATCAAGATCAGTCATCGCCCACGCATTCGCGTATGGGGGATTCCCGATAACCGCATCCCAACCCGGATTCTCACGGAGTTTCCCTGCATCGAAGAATATTTCCGGGAATTCCAGTTCCCAGTGGAAGAATGATTTTTCCTGCGCAACAATAGAGGCTTGTTTAAACCACGGATACCATGTTTTGGATTGCCACTCTTTCTCATCACCGGCAATTGCCCAGACAAGATCCTGATACAACGCTTCTGAAGATTTCTTTTCTGTCGGAATAATCACATTTCCAAAATACGTTGCTGTGTAAACATTGGCGAGCCCTTTTGCCTTCTGGTATTCCGGTAACTGCTTGAATTCCTCAAACGCTTTCTCCTTCCGAATGATATCTTCCAGTCGGTTGTCCTCGATAGCGTCGAGTTCTGCGATCTTGGCGAGAATATGTCCGATAAACCTGGGTGATATGGAGGTCGGCAGTTCGGTCTGATTTCTCTCCTTTGGTTCCTTTCCCGGATAATACCGGAGGTTGGTAAGCCGTGCCCCTATCAGACTGTTCCCCTGCTTCAGACCGGTGGTCAAGGAATGAAAGCGGCTTATCCCTGCTGATCGTGGTTAACCAGAGCCCGACTTTTGCCAGCTCCACGGCAAGTTCGTTCAGATCGACGCCGTAAATGCAATGCGATACAACATCCCGTCGTGCCCAGTCATTCGTATAGGGTGCGGTATCCGCGATCTTTCCTGCTTCGAAATCCTTCTGAACAGCCTCAAGAAGTTTTTGTGAAAGGAAATCCACAGCACCGACAAGGAAGTGACCGCTTCCCATTGCAGGATCAAGAACGTTGATCGAGAGGGTCGCATCAATGCAACTCTCACCCTTCTCCTGTGCATCCTTCCATTTCTGTTCAACAACCGGTCCAATCGTGTTCTTCACGATGTAATTCACAATATAGTCCGGTGTATAGTAAGAACCGGAAGATTTCCGCTCACCTTTGTCAGTCGTGAGATAAAGATGCCCTGCATTCACCCGGTCATTTTCAGAAAAATCCGTTATTGTTTTCTTCTGCTTCCGGTTTGCGTTATATTCATCAAGGGTTGCCCATCCGCCGTCGCTCACGACAAGATCCGATTCTGCTATTTTAAGTTTGTATTCCAGCAATCCCTCGTAAATGCTACCGAGATTCCGGATTTTCAAGTGTTGAATAATCTACAAAATCGCGATGTCCCTCTTTAGGCTTACTCCGGGAAAGGAGATCGATGGCATCAGCAAGATACTTGTCACCAATCTCCCAATGTTCAAGATCCGGGTGTTCGTCCGGATCAAATAATCCGCCGTTGTAAGCGGGGATATAATACTCCGTTTTCGGGATTCCAAAAGATTCACTTCCTTGATCAACGAGTTTGAACAGGTCTTTAAGATCTGACTGGATGGAAGACTTAACGGTATCAAACCGCTGATTCACCGGTCCATCCTGTGTTTCTGCAATATAGTGCTTGATATGATGAAAGTCTGTAATATTCCCGGTAGCGTTGATCATGGAGATCCAGCAATCCTTTCCCTTCAGCATAGAGCAGGAAAAGGAACCGGTATAACAGGATCATCGTATTATTCTGCACGCGGGCAAGAGTTGCCGTATCGCGACTATCAAGATGATTAGATTTTTGATTAACAAACCCCTCAGCGATCCTTCTTCATCGCCCGATACACATTGTCTTTCAGGTCATCCCCGATTTTTTGTGCATAGTCTTTGATTCATTCAGGACACGATCAAGAAATGCCTGCCCCTCTTTTGATTTAACAAATGCATCTTTCCGGAAGAAATAGTAGAAAAACCTGAAGGTGTCGATATCATTTGATTCAATCAACCGTGAAAGATCAATTTCGAGATAATTATCTCGGCGCCGCTCTTTGCAGTAGAGTCGCCAGATTCTGCCATTGGAGAAAATCCCCCATTTCTGCTCTGTATCTTCAAGATATGTCCAAATCTGGAGACTCGGGTTTTCTGAAATATTATACTCGTTCTTACTGACTTTATCCAGGTCCACTTTCCATTGTTTGACTTCCCCGATAGCTACTGCATTTGTAAAAAAAGGAATGGTCTCCTTATTCTTATGAGCATCATCGCGACCGTTCCGGTCAAAGAAAAATGCATAATCGGGAAAATTCCTTGCATGGGTTGGTTCTGTTACTTCGTAAACAAAACCCAGAATTGAGAATATCTCATTAAAAAAATGGTTCTCAAGTTGTTTTTCATTCAGGGTTTTTATGGATGCAGATTCACGGGAATAAATTTTTTTGATCTGTTCAAATGCTGCAATATGATCTTTTTTCTTCCACTCCAGACTTTCTGGAAGATATTTTTCAAGATAGTAATTTGAAAAAAGATTGTTATTTCGATACGGGTTTTCTGAAGTCTGTGTCATGGAAAACACCGGGTTCTGATGAAAGATTATCGATTAACTCTATTTATTCCTTCATCTCGCTTCCGCTTGTAAATGATTCTGTGCGGTTGTCTTTCTGCTGATGATACTCCACCAGTCTCCTCACCTCTTCGGTAACTTTCTGTTTATCTTTGAAACCGGTGAAGAGGATCCGGACGCCATCAATGTCGTCTTTTATGTATGCTGCTTCAGGATAGAGCACGAGAACGATTCTGTCCATCCGGCCCGAAACGATGTTCCTCACTCTCCCCCTTCATATATCGTTCCCGCTGCTCCTTTGACGGTGCAGCATATTTATTGTCGTACCTGAAGACGCCCATAACAACCCTGACGGTTAATGATCTTGTACCCGGTGACGTTAAACCTGTTGAGATTGACAATGTCGAAAAACTGCTTCCTCTTCTTTTCATTCACTCCCTTCCCCTTCAGCAACGCCTAATCCCCAATCCTACGGAGTATTACTCAGCCCAATGGTGCAAGAGCGGGAGTGAGTAGGATAAATCCTTGTTTCCGTGGATGTAGTTAGGGATAAAAGCAAAAGGGATTATCTGCAAAAAATGACGACGAATTATCGAGGTACATTGACATAGTGAATAGGATTTTGACGACCTTTCCCGACAAACTTGTCGATATATTTTTCACGGATCTTTTCTGGAGCAACCTCGCCAGAAAATTCCCATCGATCGGGATCGAAAACATCATCTCGGGTCTTATACGTTAGGGTTCCGGATTTATGCCATTCTTTTATAAGGTAAACTTCACGAACGACACCTTGGAAAACGGCCATGGCATATTTGGCTTTGTTGGCTCTACGCGGATCTAGAACCCAAATGCCACGAGTAGCTTCTTTGAGTGCCAGCGGGGACATGTTACTGCGATAGAGTTTATTAATCGTGATAAGTATAGCTGCATCGTCCACCGTCACTTTTTCCGCAGCAACCATAGTGATGAGATCTTTTGATGTGATACGACCATGGCCTTTTGGTTCAGAATCTATCTCAGGTCCAGGTGTATTTTCTGGTTTAGACGTGCGTTTTGTACTGAAGTCATCTGAGTTGGATCTACCGTGGCTAGGGTGGTGACCAGATTTTAGATTAACAAGATTTTCTTTGCCAATGAGGTCGATTGCTGCGGCCTCTACCAGGTTTGCTTCGGCTTCCGAGAGACCCCATCGTAAGAAATCTATTCTTGGTTCTTTACCTTGGCCTTTGATTTCATTGATTTTATCACCTTTTGCAGTCCCAGGCTGAACATCAAGATGTGCTAAAAAGCGATCTCCAGTGCCTTTTCCGATGTAGAATGGTTTCTCTGTTTCCGGATCAACATAAATGTAAACATAAGAATCGAGTTTTTCGGTTACTCCCGTTTGAAGATCGTTTCTCATATATCCACTATTGAAAACTCAACACATTATATTAATCCCCCCACCCCCTCCCATCAGCAACGCCTAAGCAGGAACTGCGGCTGATCGAGTCAACCGTGTGGATCAACGAGACGCACCCGGCCTACCGCCGCGCTGCGGCCTCCCGTTCCGAGGGCTACCACCTCGCGGTCGCCGTCGCGCTCGCCCTCGCCCCGCTGGCCGTGGAGTCGGCGAAGGAGCACGGCTTCCTGACGGCCTTCCTTTCCGCATGGGGTGCGGCGATGGATCGGCGGAAGCGCCGGCGCACCTGAGAGGCACGGGGCTGCCACCACATGATCTTGCTGCTGCCGCACGGGCAGGGGTCGGTCCGGCCCGCTCGCTCACACGGCCTCTTGTTGCTGCCATGAACTCGTGGCATGATCCGTGGCATGACGAAGCCAGTTCGAAACTTTCATCTCCCGCTCCCCGAGCCGCTGTACCGTCGTCTCAAGGATGTGGCGGCGCGCGCCAACCGTCCAGCCACTGCCGTCGCCCGGTATGCCATCGAGAGCTGGCTGCGCCACCAGCGAAAGGCGGCCGTGAGGGAAACGATCGCAGACTATGCCGCGGGAGCTGCAGGCAGCCGTGAGGACCTCGATCCCGACCTCGAGGCAGCAGCACTCGAAGCCTTGCGCCCTCAGCCCAGGACCAGGGGGCAGCGGACCCGGACCCGGTGAAACGGGGGGAGGTGTTTTGGGCAGACCTGAGCCCGCGCTCGGGTTCCGAGCAGCGCGGCCGGCGACCCGTGGTCGTTGTCTCGAACGACGGGTTCAACCTGACGCCCTCGTGGCGCTCGGTCATCATCGTGCCGATCTCGACCTCCGAAGCGCAAGCGAGACGAGCACCAACCACCGTGCCGCTACCCGCCGGATCGGCGAGGCTCAGGCGACCGAGCGTCGCCCTGTGCCACCAGGTGACGACTCTCGACCGCGCGAAGCTGACCGAGCGCGTGGGTCTTCTGCCGGCTGACCTCCTCGCCCAGATCGACCACGCGCTCAAGGCCGCCCTGGAGCTCGACTGACCGTCGCCTTGCCTCCACGCGACAGACATGCCCGGCCCACTCCGGGACGTCCAGGGCCCGCGACCCCGAGGGTGTCCTCGGCGTGACGCGAGAGGTCAAGGGCACGACCGTCTGGGGAGGGGACGAAGTCGTGTACGCCCCATCCATCGCCGTCGCCGGCCTCCAGGTCGACGAGATCGCCGGCTTCGTGGAGACGCTCTAGCGCGATCCCACCGATGGGCGAGACGCGGGCCGATCTGCTGCATCTTCTCGAAGACCTCAAGCGCGCATATCCCGGCACGATCGAGGAGACGATCCTCACCGAGTCTGGTGCGGGCGTGGCTGGTCACCAAGTAGCACCGCTACACGAGTGAAGGACTCCCTCGCGGGCCGCGTGGCGGTGGTGACTGGCGCCTCCTCCGGCATCGGGCGCGCCACGACGACGGCGCTGGCCAGAGCCGGCGCAAGGGTGATCCTCGTCTCCCGCTCGGAGTCGCGGCTCCGGGCCGCGGCCGAGGAGGTCTCCCGGGCCGGCGGTGGCGGCCATCCCCCTCTCGTGCTCCCCTGCGACGTCTCGGACCCGGAGGCGGTCATCGCGATGGCCGAGCGGGTGCGCCGGGAGGCCGGGACACCGGACATTGTGGTCAACAACGCGGGCATCGGGCACTGGGCGCCCGTGGTCGACCTCTCCCTCGAGCGGATCCGGGCGGTGTTCGAGGTCAACTTCTTCGGCGCGGTCCACTGCACCAAGGTGTTTCTCCCGGCAATGCTCGAGCGCCGGCAGGGCACGATCGTGTTCGTGTCATCCGGCTTCGGCGTGCTCCCCTTCCCGTACACCGGGGCGTACTGTGCCAGCAAGCATGCCGTGAACGGGTTTGCCGGATCGCTGAGAGCCGAGGTCGAGCCGCTCGGCGTCAGGGTGCTGCTGGTGCTGCCCGGAAGCACCCGGACCGCATTCTTCGAGGCGAACGCCTACCCGCCCGATGTGCTGTCGCGGTATCTCTTCCAGCGGCCCGTGCCCCCGGAGCGGGTGGCGCGGCGCATCGTCCGGGCGGTGGTCCGTGGCCAGCGCCGCGTGGTGATCGGCCGCCTCAACGACCTCGGGCTCCGGCTGGTCGGCGTACTCCCGGAGATCGGGGCCGTCTTTCTCTCCTTCGTCGGCAGGCGCGTCCTGCGGCGGGCGCCATCCAACGCGAGGGCGCCCGGGGATCCTCGGTGACGCAACGGTGGAGAGCCGGGCTCGCGGCGGCCGGAAGCGTCGCTGCCTTCTGCGGGGGGTTCTTCCTCCGGATGAACGCGGCGTACGGACCCCTCAATCTGTCAGCGCATCCCGGCGACTGGACGGTCCTCTGGGAGCTCTGGCGCCGTGGCCAGATCGCCTCCGGCATCGTGGCAGAGGCCGTCGTGCTCGCCGCCGCGGCGGCCACCGTCCCCTGGGTGCTCTGGGCGCTGCTGGCGCGACCAGGACAGCGCTGAGCGCCGCCCCCCGTCAGGCCGTCAGGCGCCTGATGGCGGCGATCTCCTGGATCCCCTCGGAGCGGAGATCGAGCTCGTTCGGCCCCTTCACGCCGAGGCCCAGCGCCACCCCATACCGAATCTTGGGCTGGCTCCACGGCGACTGATCCTGGATCGAGGCGTCGGTGCCGTGGTGACGCAGTACGGCAAGCCCCGTAACGTCCGTGGCGAGCAGGTCCCGCGAGGCGATCACGAGGCGGGGGTGAACCACGCGACCGTCCGCTGGTCCCCCGCTGACGAAGGCCGAGGTGCCGTCCAGGATGTTGAGCGACGGTCGGAAGGCGAGGCTCATCTCCGCGATCAGGGCGGCGAAGGCGTCGTACCCCTGCTCCGCCCTGATGCGGTGATAGTACCGTCGACTGTCCGCGTCGATCACTCCGATGGCGTTCTTCATCGCCATCGTGTACCGGGCGAGGAAATGCGTCTTCACGCAGGCGAGGTTCACGACGTGGTGCACCTGATCGAGCATCGCGGGAATCCGGTACCCGTCAGGCCAGTGCCGCGCCGCCGGGGGACGGAGGTGCCGGCGGGGAAGATCGTCGAACGCCACGAACTCCGCGCCGTGGGCACGCACTGCCTCTTCCAGGCCCGCCCGGCGCATGTTGGCCACGGTGTTCTGGACGTAAAAGGTCTGGTCGCCCACGACCAGGCGCCCGGCCTTCTGCGCCCGGACCAACTCCAGCACCGCCGACAGGACCTCGGGGCTCGTCGTCGCGGGATGGGGCCGGGGGCAGCAGATGTTGGGCTTCACCAGCACCGTCTGCCCCGGCTGGATGAAGTCGAGCCCGCCCGCCAGCCGGACGGCCGCTCGAGCCGCGGCCGCCATTGTGGCGCCTCGAGCCAGGCCCACCGGAGGCGGGGCGGCTGCTTCGAGGGATCGGGCGGACACCACCCCTATCCCGAGCCCTGTTACCCGGGCGAACCACGCCCGGCGGGAGAGCGAGCCGGCGCCCGCAGGCACCGGCACACCCGTAGGCCTCCACATGGCTGGCGGCTGCTCGGGTCCGGTCATGTACCGCCTCCTCTTCGATCCCGACGCGGGACGGCGGGCGGCGAGGCTAGGGCCTCCGGCGAGTCTCCACGATCGTGAGCCGGCGAGCCACGGTCTGACCCTCCAGATCCTCGCCCTCGACGACCACGAAGTCGCCGACCAGGACGTCCACGAGCGACACCGGCATCTCGCCGAAGGCGCTCTGCCCTCGCATGTCCCCGAGACGGAGCCGGCTCGCGGCCACCACGGGCGTCTCCTCCTCGATGCGCACCTGGTGCCGGATCGGGAGCCCGCGCCGACCGAGCTCCTCGACCACAATGACGCCGCGGCCGAGGTCGATCTCCATGACGCGGCCCGAGTACCGCCGGAGCATCTCGCCTTCGGCAGGGGGCGCGGGCACGAGGGCCAGGAGGAGCCCACTCAGGGCCACGAGCCAGCCTGTCGCCCGGACCACTCTCATCCGGCGCCGCTCAGTCCGAGAGCTTGAGCAGCATCCCGGTCCGCCGCGCCCGGTGTATGGCCCACGCGAAGAGCGCGTAGCCGCCCGCTACGTAGAGGACGGCGAGTCCGTAGCCGCGAAGGAGCGGCGCCGTGAAGACCGGCGCGTACCCCAGGTGCGCGCGGAACGCCTCGAGGAAGTGGGTGAGCGGCACCCCCGCGGCCACCACCTGGAGCGGCGCGGGTAGGACGGAGACGGGGTAGTAGACGCCACACAGCAGGAGCACCAGGCTCACGCCCGACCAGGCCGACACCTCCGCCCGCAGTCCGAAGAGCATGAGGAGGGTCGACACGAGCAGACCGACGCCGGCCGCCGAGAGGAGCAGGCCGGCCAGGAGCGCCGCGGCGGGCGCCAGGCCATGCGCGAGCACGTTCACGCCGAACACCCAGTGGCTCACGATCGCCTGGAGCGCGAACACTGCCGTCCCGCGCACCAGCCCCATCAGCCACGACCCCAGCACGAGGTGCCAGGGCCGGATGGGAGCGACGAGCTGATGCTTGATGCTCTTCGCCCACATGTCGAAGAGGGCCGCATACGCCACGTCCAGCTGGCAGACCTGGACGGTCGAAAGCGCGAACGTCCCCACGAGCACGAACACGACCGTTCCTGGTTCCGCGGCGAGGAAGGTGATCAGGAGCCCGACCGACAGGAGGTTCACGATTGGCCAGAAGACGATCTCGAAGACCGTGAACGCGTTGCGGTAGGTCATCCGCCAGTTGCGGAGGAAGAAGGCGGACACCTTCACGAGCTCGCGCCGGACGGACGCGCCGACGGACCAGTCGAGCAGG
Organism: uncultured Candidatus Rokubacteria bacterium; assembly: GCA_963805625.1. Lineage (GTDB taxonomy): Bacteria > Methylomirabilota > Methylomirabilia > Rokubacteriales > DASRDR01 > DASRDR01. Next base: position 77,260 of record CAWDVE010000025.1, on the reverse strand, counting down.
GCGGCCGGCGTGGCCAGGCTGCTCATCGCGCGAGCTCGATGAAGACCGACTCCAGCGTCGGCTCGGTCACCGTCACGTCGCTCACCGGGACCCCGCGCTCGTGGAGATGGCGGAAGATCTCCGGCAGGCGCTTCCGCGCGTCATCCACGATCACCCGGATGCGGCCGTCGGCGGTCGTGCAGGCCAGCACCCCGGGCAGCCCGGCCAGGCCGCGCCAGGCGTCCCCTTCCGCGACGAGCTCGACCCGGTCACCGAGCAGCACCTCGCGCTTCAGGGTGCCGGGGTCGCCGCTCGCGAGGATCCGGCCCTCGCGGAGGAACACGACCTCGTCGCAGAGCTGCTCCGCCTCGCGCATGTAGTGCGTCGACAGGAGGATGGTCATGCGGCGAGACCGGCGGAGCGCGGCGATCTGTTCCCGGATGCGCACCGAGATGTCAGGGTCGAGCCCGACGGTCGGCTCGTCCAGGATCAGAAGCTCCGGGTCATTGACGAAGGCCTTGGCCAGCGCGAGCCGCTGCTTGAGCCCCGTCGACAGCTCGTTGTAGGGCACCCCGGAATGCGCCGCCAGTTCGAACTGCTCGAGTAGGGCGGCCACCCGCGGTCGGCGAACGCCTCCGTCGAGCCCGTAGCTCCGCGCGGCGACGTCGAGGATCTCGCGCGGCGTGAGGCTCCACAGGAAGGAGGCGCTGCCGGAGGAGAGATTGATGCGCTCGCGCACCCGATGGGCGTCGCGGATCACGTCGAGGCCGAGGACTCGCGCCTCACCGCGATCCGGCAGGAGAAGTGTGGCCAGGATCGAGAGCAGGGTGGTCTTGCCGGCGCCATTCGGCCCCAGGACCCCGAAGATCGCGCCGCGCGGGACGACGAACGAGACACCCCGGAGGGCGGGCTGCAACCGCCGTCGGGGCCACCCGGTGCGAAACGTCTTGCTGAGGTCGCGGACTTCGACCGCAGGTCCGGTCGTCGTCACGCGATTCATCGTATCATACGCTCCATGAGCGACCGGCAGGAGTGGTCCGCCCCCATCGCGGACGTCCCTCCCGGCTCGTCGGCGAAGTTCCCGCTAAGCTGGCGCGGGGCGAAGGTCGAGGGGTTCGTGGTCAACTTCGAGGGCCGCTACCACGCCTACATCAACCGTTGCGCGCATGCGGGCACCCCGCTCGACTGGTGGCCGAACGAGTTCTTCAGCGACGACGGCCGGCTGCTCATCTGCGCCACGCACGGCGCGCTCTTCGAGCCGGACAGCGGCCACTGCGCGGGGGGCCCGTGCGGCGGCGCGGCTCTCTGGCCACTCGGCGTGCGGCTCGAGGGCGACCGGGTCATCGTGAGCGCGCTCCCCGAGGACGCGGACGACGCCGCCGGCGCCTGAGCGAGGGCCGCTGTGACGGACGACGCCGGCCGGCACGACCGGGCAGCCGTCCGCGACGCGAACGAGCGCTTCTACCGGGCCTTCGAGAGCCTCGACCTTGCCGAGATGGACCAGGTCTGGGCGCGCGGCGACCACGTCGCATGCGTGCACCCCGGGTGGAACCGCCTCCACGGCTGGGAGGAAGTGCGCCGCTCCTGGTCGGCCATCTTCGAGAGCACGACCGAGATGCGGTTCACCATCACGGACGTCCGCGTGGAGGTGCGCGGAGAACTCGCATGGGTCCATTGCACGGAGAACATCATCGCGGAGACGCGCGGGAGCCTGTCGATCACCGCCATCCTCGCGACGAACCTCTTCGAGCGACATGCCGCGCAATGGCGCCTCGTCCACCACCACGCCTCTCATATCCTGGCGCCGCAGGATCCCGGGCCGGAGACCGCCTGAAGGGGCGCGCCCGCATCGTGGGGCCCGTTCTCGCCTCGGTCCTGGCCCTCCTCTCGGGCTGCGGCACGGCGCTCGAGCGCAGCTTCATCTATCACCCCGCGACGACCCTCGAGGGCACGCCGGCCGCGCTCGGGCTCGCGTACGAGGACGTGGAGGTCACCGCCGAGGACGGCGTCAAGATCCATGGCTGGCTCGTGCCTGGACCGCGCCCGGCGACCATCCTCTACTGCCACGGCAACGCCGGGAACATCTCGCATCGGCTCCGGAAGCTCGAGGCCTTCCACAACCGGCTTGGCCTCTCGATCCTGATCTTCGACTATCGAGGGTACGGACGGAGCGAGGGGGTCCCGAGCGAGGCGGGCACGTACGCCGACGCGCGGGCGATGAACGCCTGGCTCCGGGAGCGCGACCCCGGGCCGGTGGTCTACCTCGGCGTCTCGCTCGGCGCCGCCGTCGCCACGCTGCTCGCGACGGAGGACCCGCCGGCGGCGCTCGTCCTCGAGGCGCCGTTCGCGTCCGTGCAGGCCATGGCCAGCGCCACCATGCCCGGGGCAGGCTGGCTCATCCGCACCCGCTACGACACCCTGGGGATGATCGGCCGGGCCGCGACGCCCCTCCTGGTGCTCCACGGCGACGCCGACGAGGTGGTTCCGTACCGGCAGGGGCGCGCGGTCTTCGATGCCGCGTCCGAGCCCAAGGCATTCGTCACGATCCCGGGCGCCCACCACAACGACGCCCACGAGGTCGGCGGCGAAGCGTACTGGGAGGCGTGGGCCGCGTTCCTGGCGGCCCATCTCGAGCGTCAGTGACAGGCCGTCCGGCGCGCGCTACTGGACCCGAACGACGGCGTCGGCCGGCAGCCGGGCGAGGAGGTCCTGGAGCGCCGCTTCCAGGTACTCGGGCTCCTTCGACTCGAGGGTCACGCGCACCTTGTACTCGGGGTTCGTGAACTCGGGGTACGAGCCGCACATGAGGTCGGGGAAGCTGCGCAGCATGGCATTCAGATGCTCGGCGAGGGTTCCCTCCCCCACCCCGAAGTAGACGACCCGCAAGAGATAGGGGCGCTCGCGGAACCGCTCCTTGATCGCGTCGAACTTGCGGCGGAAGATCTCGGGAACGCCCGGGAACACGTGGACATTGCCCACCACCACCACGGGAACGATGAGATGGTCCGAGGCCAGGAGCTGGGCGCCCTCCGGCACCTCCGCCATCTTGAGCCGCGCGTCGTTGATCCGCGCCTGGTAGACCTCCTCGAGCGCCGCCGCGAGACCCGGGTCGCGCACGACCCGGCGTCCGAACGCGCGCGCCACCCCCTCGATCGTGACGTCGTCGTGGGTCGGGCCCACGCCACCGGAGGTGAACACCCAGTCGTACGCCCGGGAGAACTCGGCGACCTCGCGGGCGATCAGATCGACCTCGTCGGGGATGATCGCGACTTTCTGGACGTCGACCCCGAGTTGACGGAACTCGCGGCACAGGTAGAGCGCGTTCTGATCGGCGACCTTCCCCGACAGGATCTCGTTGCCGATGAGGATGATCCCGGCCGTTTTCGCCATCACCGGCCCGGTACGCGCCGCGCCTCAGCCGCGGGCGAACTCCTCCTTGGCCGCGCGCACGCGCGCCGGATCCGCCAGGAGATCGTAGGTGGTCAGAGCCATCGTCTTCGCCGCCGCGAGCATGCCGCCGTGGGCCAGGGGCTCGATCGCGGCGTCGACGAAGTCGCGGGTGTGGATCGCCATCCCGGTCGGCGCGATGGCCACCATCGGCTGGATCGTCGGGAGAGCCTGGCTCACGTTGCCAACATCGGAGGAGCCCAGCCGGTCGGGGACGGCCTCTCCCTCGACGAGCCCCGCGCCACGCATGTTCGCGGCGAAGAGGTCCAGGAGGGTCTGGTTCCGCTTGAGCGGCTCGTAGACCATCTCGTGCTGGGTGACGGTCAGCGTCGCGCCCGTGGCGCGGGCCGCCCCCTCCGCGCAGGCGAGCACGCGCCGGTGGAGCTCCCACATCGTGTCGATCCGCGGCGCCCGGACGTAGAACGTCGCTTTCGCGTACTCGGGGATGATATTTGCCGCGGCCCCACCATTCACGATGATGCCGTGGATACGGCAGTCCGGTCTCACCTGCTGGCGCAGCATGCTCACCGCGTTGAACGTCTGGATGCAGGCGTCGAGCGCGTTGACCCCGACCCAGGGGTCGGCCGCGGCGTGGGCCGCCTTGCCGGCGTACTCGAAGTCGGTCCGCACGATCCCGAGGAGATCCTGGTGGAGGATGGTCCGGTCGAAGCCGTGGATCATCATCGCGCAGTCCACACCCTCGAACACGCCGGCGCGGAGGAGCTTCACCTTGCCGCCGCCACCCTCCTCGGCGGGCGTGCCGATCACCTGGACCCGGCCGGCGGGAAGCCGGGAGCGCACGGCCGCCAGGGCCGCGCCGGCGCCCGCCCCCGACGTCGCGATGATATTGTGCCCGCACGCGTGCCCGATGCTGGGCAGCGCGTCGTACTCGCACATGATCGCAACCGTGGGGCCGTCGCCGGCTCCCTTCACGGTCGCACGGAACGCGGTCGGGACCCCGCCGACGCCGCGCTCGACCTCGAACCCCTTGGCCTCGAGGAACGCGCACAGCCAGCCTGAGGCCTGCACCTCCTGGTAGCCCAGCTCGGGGTGGTCGTGGATCTTCCGGGACAGCCCCTCGAGCTCGCCGGCCAGGCCGTCGAGGGCGTGCTGGATGTCGGTCTTGACGCTGCTCACAGGGCCTCCTGGATCGGGTGGCGGGTCGCGGCCACGCGCTCCGCGCGGCCCGAGCGGAGCGTAACACGGGGGCGAGCGCGGCTCAACGCGAGGCCCGTCGCCGGAGTTCCCACGTCTGTGAGCCGCGAGCCGCGTGCGCTAGAATAGCGGCGCGGCGACGTCCATTCCCAAGCCGCGCGGAGGCGCGCTGATGGCCCATGGTCCCGACGACTCCCCGATCCGTCTGTCCGGCTGGGCGCTGATCCTCGGCGCCTCCTCCGGGTTCGGCGAGGCCACCACGCTCGCGCTCGCCGAAGCGGGGATGTCGGTGGCCGGTGTCCACCTGGACCGCAAGGCGACGCTTCCGAACGCGGAGCGGATCGCGGCCGAGGTGCGGCGGCGAGGCGGACAGGCCCTCTTCTTCAACGCCAACGCGGCGGATCCGGCCCAGCGAGCAGAGGTGCTGGACGCGGTCGAGCGGGAGCTGGACGCGCGCGGCGAGCGCGGCCGGCTCCGCGTGCTGCTGCACTCCCTCGCGTTCGGCTCGCTCCGGCCGTTCGTGGCCGACAACCCGAAGGAGGCCGTGACGAAGGACCAGATGGACATGACGCTCGACGTCATGGCCCACAGCCTGGTTTACTGGACGCAGGACGTGGTGTTCCGGGGCCTCATGGGTCCCGGCGGCCGGATCCTCGCGATGACGAGCGGCGGCGGCACCCGCGTCCTACCGAACTACGGGCCGGTATCGGGCGCCAAGGCGGCGCTCGAGTCCCACGTGCGCCAGCTCGCGATGGAGCTGGCGCCCCGCAGCATCACGGTCAACGCCATCCGCGCCGGCGTCACCGATACTCCCGCGCTCCAGAAGATCCCCGGCTCAGACCGGATCAAGGCCGGCGCTCTCGCCCGCAACCCTGCGGGGCGCCTCACCACCACCGAGGACGTCGCCCGGGCGATCGTCGCCTTCTCTCATTCCGCCACCTACTGGATGACGGGCAACGTCCTCGGGGTCGACGGCGGCGAGGATGTCGTGGGGTAGCGGCGGGGTCCGCCCCTGCCGCACATGACGCCTCTCCACGCGATCGTCCTGGGGGTCGTCCAGGGTGCCACGGAGTTCCTGCCGGTCTCGTCGTCGGGCCACCTGATCCTCGTCCCCATGCTCCTCGGCTGGCCGGACCAGGGCCTTGCCTTCGACGCCGCGGTCCACCTCGGGACGGTCCTCGCCCTCCTCATCTACTTCACCGGAGACCTCCGACAGCTGACGGCGGGAATCCTGGAGGGCCGGCCCGCCGACCGCCGCCTCGCCACGGGCGTCGTGCTGGGCTCCCTCCCGGCCGGGCTCGCGGGGCTCGCCTTCCAGCGGGTGATCGAGTCCCGGCTCCGCTCCGTGACGGTGGTCGCGGCGTCGACGATTCTCTGGGCCCTGGTCCTCTGGTGGGCGGATCGCCGCGCCGCACGGAACCGTGTCCACGACCTTCGCGAGGTGGGCATCGGACGGGCGCTCGTCGTCGGCTTCGCGCAGCCCCTCGCCCTCATCCCCGGAACGTCGCGGTCGGGAATCACGCTCTCGGCCGGGCTGTTCGCGGGCCTCGACCGCGCGACCGCCGCCCGCTTCGCCTTCTTCCTGGGTCTTCCCATCACGGCGGCGGCCGGGCTTCTCGAGGCCTCCAGCCTGGTCCGCGCGGGATCGACCGGGCACGGGCTCGGTGTGATCGCGCTCGGCGTCGCCACCTCGTTCGTGGCGGGGCTCGCGGCGATCCGGTTCCTCGTGAGCTACCTCCAGCGACGCACGCTCCTCGTGTTCGTGGTCTACCGGATCGTGCTGGGAGTGCTCCTCCTCTGGATCACGCGCGGCTGAGGGGCGTCGGCCGGGGCCGACCCATCAGCCCTGCGGCCAGCGCCGCCACCAGACGCGGCCGGCTCGCACCATGAGCCGGGGAGCCCAGCGCTGCGGGCCCTCCAGGACATTGCCGTCGGCGTCCTGATAGGGGAACCGCCCCTCCTCGAGCCCGAACACCGCCGCATCGCCCGCCGCGCCCGGCGCGAGCGACCCGAGGTCCCCGCTCCGGCCGAGTGCCCTAGCCGGCGCCGCTGTCGCCGCACGGACGACGCCGGCGAGCGGCATCCCGAGGCTCAGGAACTTCGAGAGCGTCGTTGGGAGGTCGCGGACGAGCACCACGTCCCGGTGCTCGCGGGCCACGCCCGCGGCCAGGTCCGGGTCCGAGTAGTCGAGGTAGCAGTGCTCCCCGATCCCGAGGTGACTCAGACCGATGGCAGCGATGTGGAGGAACCCGAGCACCCGCGTCTCGGCCCGCGCCATTACGTACTCACGGAGCCCGGCGAAGTTCGCCGCGCCGGTGCTGCCAGCGTCGCAGAGCGTGGTCACCCCGGTCGAGGCGCAAACCGGATCGGTCTCGATCCCCAGGTCGTGACCCGCGATGAACGCGTGCGCGTGGAGGTCCACGAGTCCCGGCGCCACGTAAGCCCCCGACACATCCACCACCTCCCGCGCCGTCTCGCGCGGAATCGCGGTCTCGACCGCCGCCACCCGGCCCGACGCGAACGCGACGTCGCGCCGGCCATCCACCCCCGAGGCGGGGTCGATCACGTGGCCGCCGGTCAGCAGGAGGTCATGGCGCATTGCCGTCTCCCCTGTCACGCCGCTCGAAGCGACGCATCACGTAGCCCAGAATCAGCACCGCGACTCCGAGCGCGAGCCCCACATGGAGCCGCGGCCCGCCGCGGGGCGGCTCCCCGAATGCGTCGGCAATGACAGCCGCCGCCAGGATCACGATGCCGCTGATCGTGAACCCGGGCCAGGCTTCGTGCGCGTGTCCGAGGCGCGGCGGCCGCCAGCGCATTACGCGGGCGGTGATAGCACGCGGCCGAATCGAGGGTCAAGCCGGCCGCCCGCAATCATGTGACTGCTGCGGGGAACGGGCGGTACGATGGGTTCGGCATGGACGACCGCGGCGGCTCTCCGAGCCCCACCCGGCAGTTCGCCGTCCTGAGTCTCCTCACGATCGGCGGCAGCACCCTGGTCGTGGGCCTGACGCTCGCTCACTTCGTCGAGCAGGCGATCCTCGAGCGCGAGTGGACATCGACGGGCGCGTTCGTCCGGGCCGCCGCACACGATCATCTGCAACCCCAGGACTTCGGCGTGGGGCGGTCCGTCCCTCCGCCCGACTCCCAGGACCGGCTGGAGGAGTTCACCCGCCAGGTGCGCCGCCTCCCCGAGGTCCTGCGGCTCGTCGTGTACGGCCCCGACGCTCGGCCCCTGTGGAGCGACGCCGAGCGGGCCTTCCGGCCCCATGGCTCGACCGCCGCGGTCCGCGCCGCGCTCGCGGGGCGGACCGAGGCGACGCTCGAGTCCGGCACCCAGGCTGGTCGCGAGCGAGTCGAGCTCTACGTGCCGGTCGCCTTTCCCGGTGAGGGTCGGGTGGCCGGGGCCGTCGAAGCCTACGTCGACGCGAGCCGTGTGGTCGCCGGCGTCCGTCGGGCTCAGACAATCCTGTGGGGCCTGGCCGCGGCGTCGGGTGCCCTCCTCTATCTCGCGCTCTACGGGATCGTGTGGCGCGCGTCGCGGACGCTCCGCACCCAGCACGCCGCGCTCGCCCGTCGGGCCGAGGAGCTCGAGCGGGCCAACACGGAGCTCCGCGCCCTCCAGGACCAGCTCGTGGTGACCGAGCGCCTCGCGGCGTTTGGCGAGGTCACGGCAGCCGTGGCCCACGGGCTCGGCAATCCCCTCGCCGCCATCCGCGCTTCGGCTCAGGTCGCGCTCCTCGACGCCGAGGGGCCCGTCCGGGACCAGCTCCGCCAGATCGTCGCCGACACCGACCGCCTGCGGGACCGCATGCGCGCGCTCCTCCACCTGGGCCGCCCGGTCGAGCCGCGGTCGGTTCCCACGGCGCTCGACGCCGCCGTCCGGTCGGCGATGGCACTCGTGCGCGACCGGAGCGCCGCGCAGGGGGTGCGCGTCGATGTCGACATCCCCTCCGATCTCGCCAAGGTCCGTCTCGACCCGGCCCGCTTCGAGGAGGCACTCCTCTGTCTCGCCGGCAACGCGCTCGACGCCATGCCCGCCGGCGGCGCGCTCCGGCTCACCGCAGTCCCGGGCGCGGACGACATCGAGCTACGGGTGGAGGACACGGGGCCCGGCATGTCCTCCGCGGCGCTGGCGCGCGCCTTCGAGCCGTTCTTCACGACGAAGCCCGGCGGCACCGGACTCGGCCTCGCGCTCGCAAGGAAGCTCCTCGAGGCGACCGGGGCCCGGCTCACGCTCGAGAGCGGCAGCAGCGGCACGCGCGCGACGATCGCCTTGCCGCGGGCCGACGCCTGAAGGGAACACCGTGGTTCGGAGCGTGATGGTCGTCGACGACGAGGCAGGGTTGGCAGCCGCCATCGAGGCGTTCCTCCGGCGCCAGGGCGTCGACGCCCGCTCCTTCGGGACGGCGGAGGCCGGCCTCGCGGCGCTCGGCGAACTGGCCCCGGACGTCGCGCTGGTCGACCTCCAGCTTCCGGGGATGGACGGGCTCGCCGCGCTGGCAGCAATCCGGCGCGAGCGGCCGGAGACCGTGGTAATCGTGATGACGGCGCACTCGAGCATCCAGGGCGCCGTGACGGCCATGAAGCAGGGCGCCTTCGACTACGTCGCCAAGCCCCTCGACCTCGAGGAGCTATGGCTCGTGATCCAGCGGGCGTGGGACGCTGAGCGCGCGCGGGGCGAGCTCGCGTACCTTCGCCAGCGTGCCGGACACAGCGCGCCGGTCGCGAGCCTGCTCGGGGTCTCCCCGGTCATGGAGGCGGTGCGCCAGCGCATCCTCCAGGTGGCGGCCGCCGACCGCCTCGGAGAGGCGGGTCCCACGGTGCTCGTGACCGGCGAGACCGGGACCGGGAAAGAGCTGGCCGCGCGCGCCATCCACGCGGCCGGCCCCCGCGCCTCCGGCCCGTTCGTCGAGATCAACTGCGCCGCGATCCCGAACGCCCTCCTGGAGGGCGAGCTCTTCGGGTTCGAGAAGGGCGCGTACACGGACGCCCGGACCAGCAAGCCCGGGCTCTTCGAGGCAGCCGACGGGGGCACCTTCCTTCTCGACGAGATCGGGCTCATGGACGTGACGCTTCAGGCCAAACTCCTGAAGGCCATCGAGGACCGCTCGGTGCGGCGCCTCGGCGCGCTGACACCTCGGCGCGTCGACGTCCGCATCATCGCCGCCACCAATCGCGATCTCGAGCCGGCGGTGCGCGAGGGAACGTTCCGTGTCGACCTCCTCTATCGGCTGCGGGTCCTCACGGTGGAGATGCCGCCGCTCAGGGGACGGGCGGAGGACATCTGGCTCCTCGCCCAGCACGCCCTCGAGCGCGTCCGTGAGCGGTATGGCCTCGCCGAGACGCGCTGGGCTCCGGCCGCGCGCGACGCGCTGGTGGCCTACCCGTGGCCCGGCAACGTGCGCGAGCTGACCCACGTCGTCGAGCGCGCGGCGCTGCTCCACCCGGGTCGTGCCCTCGGGCCCGAGATCCTCGGCCTCGGCCCCGCACAAGCCACGCCCGTGGCGGCAACCCCGGACGGCGTGGCGGTGGACTTCTCGCGCGGGCCGATCGAGCTGGAGGCGGTCGAGCGGGGTCTCATCGAGCAGGCGCTCCGGTACGCCGGATGGAATCGAGCGCGGGCCGCCGAGCTGCTCAGCCTGAGCCGGGAGACCCTGCGGTACCGGATCGAGAAGTTCCGCCTGGCGCCCGACCGGGCGTCGGAGTGATGGGCATTTCCCCGCCCAGGGGCGTATCCCCCCTGCCGGGACCGGAACTCCCACAGGGGCCCGGGCGAAGGCCTTCCCAGATGCGTCGGACGAGCCTACCCTCTTGTTCTCCCGTGGGCATGCTGGTTGCTGGGGTGAGGAGGCCGTGCGTGACGATTCGCCGACCTCGAAGGGAGTATCCATGAAGCGCTACCTCCGCCGGCTGCTGGCCGTCTCGGCCGCAATTCCAGTCGTCCTGAGCATGACGACACTGCCTTGGAACTCCTCCTCGACGGGCAGCGGGACCGCGATCGCGGACGGTAGAGGATCCGGCTCCGGCGGGTCGGGAGGCAGTGGCAGCGGAGGCTCCGGCGGTGGCTCAGGAAGCGGCAGTGGCGGGTCGGGCTCCGGGGGGTCGGGCAAGGGCGGCGGATCGGAAGGTGGGGGCTCCGGGAAAGGGGGCGGTTCGGGCAAGGGCGGCAGCGAGTCGGAAGGCGGAGGCTCCGGGAAGGGCGGCGGCTCGGGAAAGGGCGGCGGAAGCTCCGACTCTTCCGGCGGTAGCTCGGAAAGTGGCGGTTCGGGCACGGGCGGCGGGGGGGGCTCCGGCAGGGGATCAGGGCCGGGCGGGCGCGATCCCGCGAGCGCCGAGTTCGGGGGACACGGATCCCGAGGACGCTCCGGTCGAGGTGGGCCTGACCTCGGCGATCGGAGCGGACCGTCCGGGCATGGCGGAGGCGCCGGCCAGACCTCCAGCGCCACGTCGTCGGACCCCAGCCGAGGCCCTTCGACGACCGGTGGCGGCCGAGGACCCGGCATATCCGGACCTGGTCCTGGCAGCGGTCCTGGTGGCCCTGACGCGCGAGCCTCGGCGGCGACTGCTGCCGAAGCCGCCCGGGATGCTGCGCGCTCGGCCAACCAGGCCGCGCTCGAAGCGGGTCGACAGGCCGCGGAGCGCTCGAGCGGCCCGCATGGCGCCGCCGTCGCCGCTGGCGCCCAGGACGCTGCAACCTCCGCCGCGCGCGCCGCCCGGAACGCAGCCGAGGCGGCCCGAGACGCCCAGGCGGCGGCCAGCCGCTCGGGCCCCGAGGCGCGCACCGCTGCGACGCAGGCTGCCCAGCGGGCCACGGACCTCGCTCAGCTGGCCCGCGAGGCCGCGGAGGAAGCGGCGGACCGCCCAGAGCGATCCGGTGCGCCCCGACCCTAGCGGGCGCGCGCGGGCCGGCGCGGCGCTCGTAGCCCTGCTCCTCCTCGTCTTGCCGGTGCTGGCGCCGGCCCAGGGCGCGCTTGGCGACCTCCGGCGGGGCATGCAGTCCCAGGCCCTGTTCCGGCAGGGCCGAGCATTCTACGAGGCGCGCGAGTACGCGACCGCGCGCGCCCGTCTCCTGGACGCCGTGGCCCTCGACGAGGGACACGACGAGGCCCGCGCGCTCCTCGGATGGGCCCACTACCACCTCGGCGAGTACCGCGCCGCCGCCATCGCCTTCAAGGCCGGGCTCAGACGACAGCCCTCCTGGGACGGGCTCTACGACGGTCTGGGGTGGAGCCGTCTGAGGCTCGGGCGCTACCACCTCGCGATGGAGGCGTTCCAGTCGGCGCTCGACCTCTCGCCCGACCACGGGGACGCGCTGATCGGCCTGGGCACTGCGCTCTTCGAGTTGGGGCGCTACGAGGCGGCGATCCCGCCGCTCGAGCGCGCGCTCCGCGGCATGACGACCATCGCCGGCCTTGAGGTACGGGAGGCAGCCGCCGCTCGCGCCCGGCTGGCCTGGAGCCTCTACTACGTCGGGCGATACACGGAGGCTGTCGACGCGTTCGAGCGCGCCCTGCGGGCCGCGCCCGAGGGGCCGGGCCTCTACAACGGCCTTGGCTGGTGCCACCTCCGGTTGGGCGACCGCCGGCGGGCGCGCGCGGCCTTCGAGCGGGCGCTCGCGCTCCAGCCCGGCTACGAGGACGCGGCCGAAGGACTCCGCCAGTCGCGCAGCTGAGCGCGGGGCTCTCTGGCGCCCCGGTCTTCTAGCTCTCTCGCCCTCTCGCCCCGTCGACCGAGCACGGGCCCGCGCCCAGCCCCACCAGCGCGAGGCACGCGCCGAGCAGGGTGAGCACGAACTCGATCCCGTCCGGGACGAAGAATCCGCCGCGCACGTGGACGGTCAGGATCGCCACGAGCATGTCGGCCGCCAGGACGGCGGCGACGATTCGCGTGCCGGCCCCGAGAAGCAGGGCGAGGCCTCCCAGAAGCTCGACCGCGATCAGAGCCGCGGCCGCGACCGTCGGCAGCGGAATCCCGAGACTACCGAGGAACCCGGCGGTGTCCGCAAGCCCGAAAACGAAGAGCTTCTGGGCACCGTGAACGACGAACACGAGCCCCACCACGATCCGGAGCGGCAGCACTCCCATCCTGACCCGGGGCGGTCTCGCCTACTGACCGGCGACGGTCAGTCGAGAGATCTTCAGCGTGGGCGCCGCGGTCTGATCTCGGAACGCAAGGTCTCGCCCCACCATCTCGACGTCCTGCATCATCTGCTGCAGGTTACCGGCGATGGTGATCTCCTCGACGGGGTACGCAAGTTCGCCCCCCTCCACCCAGAATCCGACAGCGCCCCGCGAGTAGTCCCCTGTCACGAAGTTGACCCCGAATCCGATCAGCTCCGTGACGTAGAGCCCCCGGTCGACGGACCGAAGGATCTCCTCGGGCGCCCAGGACCCGGGCTCGAGGTAGAGGTTCGTGTAGCCCACCGTCACGCCGCCCCCGTCCTCGCGGGCGGCATGCCCTGTCGCCGCGAGGCCGAGCCGCCGAGCGCTGTAGGTGTCGAGGAGGTAGCTCGAGAGAACTCCCCGATCCACCAGCACCGTCCGCCGGCTCGGCAGGCCCTCGCCGTCGAACGGCCGGGATCCGAGCCCCTGGGGCATCATGGGGTCGTCGACGATCGTGACCCGGGGCGAGGCGACCGTCTTCCCGCGCTGCCCGATGAGGAACGAGGTGCCGCGGTAGAGGCTCGGCCCCGACGCGGCCACCGCCAGGCCCCGGATCAGGCTCGCAGCCGTCTCGGGATCGAAGATGACCGGAACCTCCGTCGTCTGGCCCTTGCGGCCCCCGAGCCGGCGCACGGCCCGGCGCGCCGCCTCCCGCCCGATCTTCTCCGGGGACTCCAGGTCGGCGAGATGCCGCGCCGACGTGTACCAGTAATCGCGCTCCATGTCACCGTTGTCCGAGGCGACTGGTGTCACTGACAGGGCAAACGACGAGACCCGGAAGCTCCCGGCGAATCCGCCGCTCGAAGCGTAAGCGACTCGACCCTGGCGGTCGTAGAACTCGGCTCCCTCGGAGTTCCGCACGCGCGCGTCGCTCTCGAGGGCGGCCGCCTCGGCCCGGCGGGCCCAGTCGATCTTCTCCTCGACCCCCATCGCGTGGCCTTCGGCATCCCAGAGCTGGAGATCCGGCACCTCGCGCGCGAGCGCCTCCCTGGCCGGTAGCCCGGAGTGCTCGTCGCGCCGGGTCACCTGCGCCAGCCGCATGCTCTCGTCGACGAGCCGCGCGAGTGCGCCCGGCGAAAGGTCCGAGGTCGTCGCCGATGCGGAGCCGGACTCGGTGAAGATCCGGAGCGAGCAGCGGTTCTCGCGGGCGTGCTTGAGGGACTCCACGGTTCCCAGCCGAACCTGCACGGTCTGGAGCTCTTCCTCCACCATGAAGGCATCGGCCTCGACAGCCCCGCCGGCACGGGCACGGCGCAGAAGGCCCTCCAGCCGATCAAGCATCTCTGCCTCGGCCCCGGTGGTGAGGACTTGCCCGGCCACCAGCTAGATCTCGGTTCCGCCGACGGTGATGCCGTCGATGCGGATCGTCGGCAAGCCCACGCCCACCGGCACGGACTGCCCGTCTTTCCCGCACGTGCCCACCCCCTCGTCGAGGGCGAGGTCGTGACCGACGCGGCTCACCCGGGTGAGGGCATCAGGCCCCGAGCCGATGAGCGTGGCTCCCCTGACCGGCGCGGTGACACGGCCGTCCTCGATCAGGTAGGCCTCGCTCGCGGAGAAGACGAACTTCCCGCTCGTGATGTCCACCTGCCCGCCGCCGAACGCGACCGCGTAGAGCCCGTGCGACACCGAGCGAACGATATCCTCCGGAGGCTCCTCGCCGGCCAGCATGAACGTGTTCGTCATGCGCGGCATCGGCGGGTGCTGGAAGGACTCTCGCCGGCCGTTGCCCGTGAGCCCGGTCCCCAGAAGGCGCGCGTTGAGCCGGTCCTGCATGTACCCGCGCAGCACGCCGTTCTCGATCAGGACGGTCCGGCTGGTGGGCGTCCCCTCGTCATCGACGTTGAGCGAGCCCCGCCGGTTGGGCATCGTCCCATCGTCGACGACCGTGACGAGATCGGAGGCGACCCGCTCGCCCACTCGCCCGGTAAAGGCAGAGACGCCCTTCCGGTTAAAGTCCCCCTCGAGCCCGTGACCGATCGCCTCGTGGAGGAGGATCCCGGGCCAGCCGGGTCCGAGCACGACCGTCATCGTCCCTGCCGGCGCCGCGACGGCGCTCAGCTTGACGAGGGCCTGGCGCGCCGCCTCTCGGGCGAAGCGAGCCCAGCGCTCTCCGTCGACGAAGTAATCGAACGGCACGCGACCGCCCCCGCCGAAGCTGCCCACCTCGCGGCGTCCGCCGTCCTCGACGACCACGGTCACGTTCAGTCGGGTCAGGGGCCGCACGTCCGCCAGCTGCCAGTTGGCCGACGTGGCGATGAGGACCATCTGCTCGAGCGAGGTGAGCGTGGCGATGACCTGCCGGATCCGAGGATCCTGGGCCCGCGCGAGACGATCCACCTGGCCCAGCAGCGCCACCTTGGCCGTGAGGTCCGCCTCCACCGGCGCTTGGGCGAGATGATAGAGGTCGTGCGGCCGCGGGCTCCCGTGGACGGCGACCGGGCCCGACTCACCGGGATGCTCGGCGATGGCCTGGGCCTGGCGCGCCGCCACCTCGAGGTGGCGGATATCGAGGTCGTCCGTGTACGCGTAGCCCGTGCGCACCCCAGCCTGGGCCCGGATACCACCGCCCTGGCTGATGGTTCGCGAGGCCCGCTTGACGACCCCGTCTTCGAGGACGAGCTCCTCCGCCACCTGGTACTCGATGAAGACGTCGGCGTAGTCCACCCTGCTGGCCGCGGACCCCACGAGGGCCTCCAACCGGGACTGGGTAAGACCGAACCGGTCGGCGAAGAAGCGCTCGGGACGGGCAGGGGGGGCAGTCGTCGTCATGAAAGTCTCCCGGGTCGGGGTGTCCGGAAAGGCTGGGAGCACCCTCATCGTACCATACGGGTCGACCCGGGATCGGGTGACAAGAAGGGTCAGATTTATCCCATGTAATTATTTAGTTACTGTCCATCATCAGAGTCGTCAGTTGAGATCGAGGCGGTGTCCGGAGCCTCCCCAGCAACACAGGCCTGGACGAGCTCGTGGAGAGCCCGGAGCCCCCGGACCACCGAGGGACCCGGGGAAAGCAGGTCTCCAGACGGCAGGGCGTGGACTCGGCCAGTCCGGACGGCCGAGATCCCGCTCCACCCTGGCCGGCGTCGGATGGCCTCGACGTCGACCGGCTTCCCGCACCACGAGGCGACGATGATCTCCGGGTTGCGCCGGACCACCTCGGCCGGATCCACCACTCTCCCCCGGGCGTCCCGGCGGTCCCGAAGCTCAGGGAAGACGTCCTGGCCGCCGGCGACCTCGATCAGCTCCGACACCCAGCGGATCCCCGAGATCGGCGGATCTCCCCACTCCTCGAAGTACACGCGCGGCCGGTCCGGCCAGACACTCGAGAACTCCCGCACCTGCCGGATCTCGTCCTGGATGTCCACGACGACGCCGCGGGCCGCCGCCTCGCACCCGAGCGCGCCGCCGATCACGAGGATGGCCTGGAAGATCTCGGTAAGGCTCCGCTGGTTCAGCGCCAGCACGGGGATCCCGGCCTGGACCAGCTCGCGCACGACATCCGCCTGCAGGTCGGAGAACGCGAGGACGAGATCGGGGGCGAGGTCGACGATCCGCTCCAGGCGAAACGTGGTGAACCCGCCCACCTTCGGGAGCTGGCGGGCTGCCGGCGGCCGCCGGGCGGTGCCGGGCACACCGACGACGCGGTCCCCCGCCCCGATCGCGAACGCAATCTCGGTCGTCTCCGAGGTCAGGCAGACGACGCGGCGAGGATACGGCGCAGGCGGCGTGCCGTACACGAGGGCATCCTATCACCGCCCCCGCGCCAACCGTCCGGCCGGAGCGCCGACGCGGGCCATGAGGGGCACCGCTCGACCAAACAGTCTTGCCTGTCCGGCCGGCGTGCGACTTGTGACGTTCACATCCAGAGAGAGGCCCAGGATCGCGCCCGGCCGACCGGGCTGTACCCAGTGCAATCATCGTCGCTTGCGGCAGATCAACTGTATGGGGTGTGTGCGACCCTCATCTATGTTACGCGCGGCGTTGCGTGTCTTCTCCAACGCGGTCTCGCCGAAGAGTATGTGGATTCCGAGCGGCGGCACAACCCCCTTTTCGGCTCTTTCAATCGCCGCTCTGTATCCGGCGAGGTACTTGGCTCCGGTATCCTCGATGAGGATGGCCTCGAAGCCGATCTGCTCCAAAACGGCTCGAGTCTCGGACGGCGTGAGCAGGTAGACGCCGCTTCCGTCCATCGACCAGGGCACGGGGTAGTGCGGATTCCCCCTCGGACCCAAGCCATGTTCGGTAAGCGCAAAGAAGGCCCCCGGCTTCAGAGGTCGCGGCTCAGCCGGCCGAGGGTGGCGACGGGATCACGACGGGAGGGATCCGGGACCGACAGGATTCCGGCCGACGCGCCCGAGGCCTCCGCCCCAGGCTCCGCGCGCTCGACCACCGTGACGCGGAGCCCGGCGCACGCGAGCTCGTACGCGCAGGCAGCCCCGATCGCACCCGTCCCGACGACGACGGCGTCAGGCCGGCTCACGTGAGCCGGAGCGCGACGATGAGGACCTGCAGGGGCAGACTCAATCCGGGGAGCCGAACGCGTTCCGATGGAGGCGCCGGGCGATGCGCCCGGCCTTGTAGGCAGCGCGCCCCGCCTCCACCGCATGGCGCATCGCCTCGGCCATGACCTCCGGGTCACGTGCCTCGGCGATGGCCGTACCCACCAGCACGGCGTGGCAGCCCAGCTCCATGGCGACCGCCGCGTCCGAGGCCGTGCCGATCCCGGCGGCCACGATGACCGGCACGGTCGCGGTGTCCAGGACCAGGCGGATGGCGTAGGGGTTGCGGATTCCGAGCCCCGACCCAGCCGGCGCGGGCTGGAGCAGGATGGCTGCCGCGCCCGCCTCCTCCAGCCGCCGCGCGGCGACGGGATCCTCGCCCGCCACCGGCAGCGCGACGAACCCGTCCCGCGACAGGGTGCGGGTCGCCTCGAGAACCGCCGGGAGATCCGGCATCTCGGTCCGCGAATCCCCGACCACGTCGATCTTCACGAAGTCTCCGAGCCCCGACTCCCGAGCGAGGTAGGCCGTACGCACCGCCTCATCTGCCGTCCGGCACCCGGTGGTGGTCGCGACCAGGGTGAAGCGCCCCTGGTCGATCGACGTCAGGAGCGAGCCTCCCGGACTCGCGAGGTCCAGGTCCGGGACCACCAGGGTCACGAGCTCCGCGCCCGCGGCGTCGTGGCTCCGCCGCATGATCTCCGCCGAGGGGTAGCGCTCGGCCCCCACGACGAGTCGCGAGCGGAAGGACCGCGTCGCGATCACCAGTGGCTCGTCCCACATTCTCCCGCTCTCCTCCGAAGCGCGAACCGCGCCGGGGGCGGCGCGGTCGTCGAGTCTACTATACCGGCGCCGGGGTGGCGCCGGCTACGTTGGCTGCCCCGTTCGCAGTCGCTCGCCCCGGTAGACGGCCACCGCCGACCCTTCCGCAAGGACCACCAGCTCGGGCACGAGACCGGTCAGGAAGCCCCACTCGGGCCCGTACACGGCCCGGAAGTCCAGGTCGACACGCGCCACTGCGTCGGGGTAGACGCGCCAGCGGGGGTGGTCGACCGCGTACCGGAGCGGGTCGCCACGCCGGTCGGTCCCGTACCCCCACGCGTGCTCCTTGAAGAAGTGAGTCGGCCCAGTCTCGGCGGTGGGCTCGGCGGGGCACCGTGCCTCGACCGCGAGGCGCTGCCGCCGGCCTCCCCAGACGAACTCGTGGGCCACTCGGATCCGGTCACGCTCCGCCCAGGTGGTGCTGTGGAGCCGCGCTACCCGGTACGGCTCGTTGTAGAGGTGGCGGGCCAGGAGCGCCACGAGCCGGCTCGGCACCAGCTCGCTGATGAAGACGACGCCGCGTCGGTCCCCTTCCCGGACGTAGAAGCGCAGATTGACCTCGGGGAATCGCGTGAATCCAGGCCAGGGTACGCCCGCGACGCGCGTGTCGAGGAAGTCAAAGGCCACGAGGCTCACGAAGCCGCGGCCTTCCCAGCGGTCGAGAGCCAGGCCGGGCGGCAGCCGCGGCGCGAGAACCTCGTCCGGCACGGGATAGGAAAGCAGGGCGACGTTGACCCAGCGGGCGGTCAGGAACGGACGCCGGGATCGGTCGAGGCTAATCCGAACGGAGCCCGGTACAGGGCATCGCGGAGACGGTCGTCGAGCAGGTTGAACCCAGGACCG
The DNA here is from genome assembly GCA_963805625.1 of uncultured Candidatus Rokubacteria bacterium. Classification (GTDB taxonomy): domain Bacteria; phylum Methylomirabilota; class Methylomirabilia; order Rokubacteriales; family DASRDR01; genus DASRDR01. The sequence continues at coordinate 58,347 of CAWDVE010000025.1, read as the reverse complement.
ACAGCATGATGGCGGCCCCCGGGAAGAAGAACACCCACCAGGCGCCGCTCGTGAAGTACTTGTACGAGTCGGCCAGCATCGCGCCCCACTCCGGGGTCGGCGGCTGGGCGCCGAGACCGAGGAACCCCAGCGCGGCCGCCTCCAGGATCGCGAACGCGATCGCCAGCGTCGTCTGGACGATGAGCGGCGGCAGCGTGTTCGGGAAGATGTGGCGCAGGACCACGTGCGGGCCGCTGCCCCCGAGAGCCCTCGCCGCCGTGACGAACTCCAGCTCGCGAAGCTCGAGCACCGCCCCCCGGGCGATCCGCGCGTAGATCGGGATCGCGACCATGCTGATCGCCAGGAGCGAGTTCCGCAGACCCGGGCCGATCATGGCCACGATGGCGATGGCCAGGAGCGTCCCGGGGAAGGCCAGCAGGATGTCCATGCAGAACATGATGACGAGGTCCGACGTCCGCCCGACGTAGCCGGCCAGGAGGCCGAGCAGGACCCGATCGCAGCCGCCACGATCACCGAGCTGATCCCCAGGCCGAGCGACACCCGCGCCGCGTGCATGACCCTCACCAGGATGTCGCGCCCGAGCGAGTCCGTGCCGAAGGGGTGCGCCCCGCTGGGCGGCTCGAAGCCGCTCGGTCAGGCTCGAGTCCGTCTTGGGATCGTAGTGATGGACGAACGGGGCGAGGACCGCGACCAGGACGAACACGCACACGATCACCAGGCCCACTCGCGCCACCGGGCTCGACAGGAGCCGGCGCCAGGCCGCCGCCGCCGGGCTCTGGCCGCGCGCAGCGGGGACCGCGACCGGCTCGAGGTCGCAGCCTGCGTCGTCACGCCCATCAGTCGTACTTGATCCGCGGATCGACCGTCGGCGTAGAGGAGGTCCGTGAACAGGTTCACCACGACCACGATGACGCCGATGAAGAGGCTCGCGCCCTGGACGATCGGGTAGTCGCGCGACTCGATCGACTCGTACACCCAGCGGCCGATTCCCGGCCAGGAGAAGATGGTCTCGGTGAGGATCGCCCCTGCCAGGAGCGAGCCGACCTGAAGGCCCACCACCGTCAGCACCGGCAGGAGCGCGTTCCGGAGCCCGTGGCGCAGGACCACGGCCGCCCGGGCCAGGCCCTTGGTTTCCGCTGTCGGATCTAGTCGCGCGAGAGGACCTCGAGCATGCTCGCCCGCGTCATCCGGGCGATCACCGCGAGCGGGATCGTGGCGAGCGCGACCGCCGGCAGCACCAGGTGCCGCAGCGCGTCCGGGATCATCGCCCAGTTGCGCTGGAGGACCGCGTCGAGCAGGACGAAGTGCGTCCACGGCTCGTAGTCGGCCACGCTGTCGAGCCGGGCGCCGGTGGGCAGCCAGTGGAGCTCGACGCCGAAGACCCAGGCGAGCATCACGCCCAGCCAGAAGATCGGCATCGAGACGCCGGTCAGCGCGCAGCACGCGGGAGAGGCTGTCGATCAACGATTTGCGCCAGACGGCGGAGACGATGCCGATCGGGAATCCCGAACAGGATGGCGAGACGATGGCGGCCAGCGCCAGCTCCACCGTCGCGGGGAACCGGCGGAGGATGTCGGCGAACACGGGGTCGCCGCGGACGATCGAGACGCCCAGATCCCCGCGAATGACCTTGCCGATGTAGATGAGGTACTGCTCGTGGAGCGGACGGTCCAGGCCGAGCCGCGCCCGGACGTCGGCGACCTTCTCGGGCGTCGCGCGCTCGCCGAGCATGGTGACGGCGGGGTCGCCCGGGATCAGGTGGATGAAGCCGAAGACGAGGATCGAGATCCCGAAGAGGACGGGGTGACGGTGAGGGAACGCCGCATCGCGACGTCCCTCACCGCCCCGTCCGCCGCCGGGTCGGAACTACTGCATCGAGACGGTGTTGAAGGGCTCGTCCCAGTCGGGTTCGTCACGTAGCCCTTCACCTTCTTCGAGAACGCCAGCGGGGGTTCGTTGTTCGCGATGAAGATCCGGGCCACGTCATCGTGGATCATCTGCTCGGCCTGGCGGTATAGCGCCGCGCGCTCATCCTGCTGGGTCAGCACGGCGGCCCGCTTCAGAACGTCGGCCAGGGCAGGTTGGAATAGAATCCCTCCCGGGACGAGCCCGGAGCAGAAGAAGTAGCAGACGAAGTTGTCCGGATCACCGTTGTCACCGGTCCACCCAAGCATGTAGATCGGCAGCTGCCCATTCTTCCGCTTGTCAAGGTAGACGGCCCAGTCGACCGTCTGGAGCTGGGCCTTGATGCCGACCTTGGCCAGGTCCGCCGCGATCGCCTCGCCGATCTCCTTCGGGTTCGGGAAGTAAGGCCGGGACACCGGCATGTACCAGAACACCAACGGCTCCTTCTTGCCGTCCTCCCAGGTGATCTCGGTGAAGCCGTTCGGGAACCCGGCCTGCTTCAGCAAGTCTTGGGCCTTCTCCTGGCTGTACTCGAAGTCCTTCAGCTCCTTGTTGTAGCCCCACAGCGCCGGCGGCTGGAACTGCGTCGCCACCAGCCCGGTCCCGCCGTAGAGTGCGTCGACGATCGCCTTCTTGTTGATCGCGTGGGCGATTGCCTGGCGGATCCGCTTGTCCAGGAACTCCTTCACCTTGTAGTTGAACGCCACGTAGCCGGTGTTGTTCGTCGGCCGCGGCAGCATCTAGAGATTTGGATCGCTCTTGACCACCTTGATATCGTCCGGGTTGAGGCCGTACATCCCGTGAATCTCACCCGCCTTCAGAGCGGCCAGCCGCTGCGAGTTGTCCTTGATGTTCCGCACGACCACCCGCTTCACCTTCGCCTTCACTCCCCAGTAGTCGGGATTCGCCTCCAGCACGACCTCCTGGTTTGCCTTCCACTCGACGAACTTGAAGGCCCCCGTCCCCACCGGGTGCTTCCCGTACTCCGTGCCCCATTTCTCCACCGCCTTGGGGCTGGCAATGCCGAAGCTGAAGCATCGCCAGATTGGACAGGAACGGCGCCTGTGGCTGCTTCAGCGTGACGCGAACGGTGTGCGAGTCCAGCGCCTCCACCTTGGAGACGATCGACTTGTCGTCGAAGCCGTCGAACTGTCCCTCCCAGTACTCGAACGTCTGCCCGGCCTTCAGCTGGTTCTCGTGCTGAGGGTGACTTGCCTTCCACCAGCGCTCGATGTTCCAGACCACCGCCTTGGCGTCGAGTGGCTCACCGTCGTGAAACTTCACGTTCTGGCGGATGTAGAGCGTCCAAACCTTGCCGTCCGCCGAGGTATCCCACTTCTCGGCCAGCGCGGGCTCGACGTCGGTCGTCGCGCCCTTGTACCGGACCAGGTTGTCGTAGACCTGCGTCGTGACCCGCTGCGAAACGCCGTCGGTGATGATCGCGGGGTCGAAACTGACGGGCTCACCCTCGGCCCCGAACACGAACGTCTGAGCTCGAGCCGGGCCCACCGCGCCCAAGACCAGAACCGTGGTCAGCAGGAGCATTGCGCGCGCAAGACGCATAGGTGTTCCTCCTTGTTCGATGGTTGGAAGCGGTGGCCAGACTATAGTCCTCCGGCCAACTGGCTTCAACGGACGGGCCCGGGGCAAGCGGCCCCCCTGCCGGACACGGTCCCGCGGGCCGTCAGGAATGGACGCCGGGGTTGAGCGAAACTAGTCCGAGCGCAGCCTTGGGTCCAGGGCATCGCGCAGACCGTCGCCGAGCAGGTTGAACCCCAGGACCGACAGCATGATGGCCACGCCGGGGAAGAAGAACACCCACCAGGCGCCGCTCGTGAAGTACTTGTACGAGTCGGACAGCATCGCGCCCCACTCCGGGGTCGGCGGCTGAGCGCCGAGACCGAGGAACCCCAGCGCGGCCGCCTCCAGGATGGCGAACGCGATCGCCAGGGTCGTCTGGACGATGAGTGGCGGCAGCGTGTTCGGGAAGATGTGGCGCATGACCACGTGCGGACCGCTGCCACCGAGAGCTCTCGCCGCCGTGACGAACTCCAGCTCGCGAAGCTCGAGCACCGCTCCGCGGGCAATCCGCGCGTAGATGGGGATCGCGACCGTGCTGATCGCCAGGAGCGAGTTCCGGAGGCCGGGGCCGATCATCGCCACGATGGCGATGGCCAGGAGCGTCCCGGGAAAGCCAGCAGGATGTCCATGCAGAACATGATGACGAGGTCCGACGTCCGGCCGGAATAACCGGCCAAGAGGCCAAGCAGCGACCCGATCACGGCCGCCACGACCACTGAGCTGATTCCCAGGCCGAGCGACACCCGCGCCGCATGAATGACCCTCACCAGGATGTCTCGTCCGAGAGAGTCCGTGCCGAAGGGGTGCTCGACACCGGGCGGCCTGAGCCGCTCACCCAGACTCGAATCCGTCTTGGGGTCGTAGTGGTGGAGGAAGGGGGCAAGGGCCGCGGCCAGGACGAACACGCACACGATCACCAGGCCCACTCGCGCCACCGGGCTCGACAGGAGCCGGCGCCAGGCCGCCGCCGCCGGGCTCTGGCCGCGCGCGGCGGGGACCACGACCGGATCGAGGGCCGCAGCTTCAGTCGTGGCGCCCATCAGTCGTACTTGATCCGCGGATCGACCGCGGCGTAGAGGAGGTCCGTGAAGAGGTTCACCACGACCACGATGACTCCGATGAAGAGGCTCGCCCCCTGGACGATCGGGTAGTCGCGCGACTCGATCGACTCGTACACCCAGCGCCCGATCCCCGGCCAGGAGAAGATCGTCTCGGTGAGGATCGCCCCCGCCAGGAGCGAGCCGACCTGAAGGCCCACCACGGTGAGCACCGGCAGGAGCGCATTCCGGAGCCCGTGGCGCAGGACCACGGCCGCTCGCGAGAGGCCCTTGGCATCCGCCGTGCGGATATAGTCGCGCGAGAGGATCTCGAGCATGCTCGCCCGCATCATCCGGGCGATGACGGCGAGAGGAATCGTGGCGAGGGCCACCGCGGGCAGCACCAGATGCCGCAGCGCGTCCGGAATCATGGCCCAGTTGCGCTGAAGCACCGCGTCGATCAGGACGAAGTGGGTCCACGGCTCGTAGTCGGCCACGCTGTCGAGCCGGGCTCCCGTGGGCAGCCAGTGGAGCTCGACGGCGAACACCCAGGCCAGCATCACGCCCAGCCAGAAGATCGGCATCGAGACCCCGGTCAGCGCGAGCAGGCGGGAGAGGCTGTCGATCAGGGACTTCCGCCAGACGGCGGAGACGATGCCGACGGGGATCCCGAACAGGACGGCGAGGACGATGGCAGCGACCGCCAGCTCAACGGTCGCGGGGAATCGACGGAGGATGTCGGTGAACACCGGGTCGCCGCGGACGATGGAGACGCCCAGATCCCCCCGAATGGCCTTGCTGATGTAGAGGAAATACTGCTCGGGGATCGGGCGGTCCAGGCCGAGTCGTTTTCGGACCTCGGCGACCTTCTCGGGCGTCGCGCGCTCGCCGAGCATGGTGACCGCGGGGTCACCGGGGATCAGATGAACGAAGCTGAAGACGAGGATCGAGACCCCGAGGAGGACGGGTATGACGGTGAGGCTGCGCCGAATGGCGTAACTCCGCACCGACTCCCCGTCCTCCGACAGGGTCTCCGCGTGTTACTGGATCGTTGATGGTGTTGAACCGCTCGTCGTCCAACGGGCTCGGCACGTAGCCCTTCACCTTCTTCGAGAAGGCGAGGGGGGGCTCGTTGTTGGCGACGAACACCCGCGAGACGTTATCGTGGATCATCTGCTCGGCCTGGCGGTAGAGCTTCGCGCGCTCCGTCTGGGTCGTCAGCGTCGCGGCGCGCTTCAGCAGGTCCGAGAGCGGCGGGTTCGAATGGAACCCCTCGCGCGACGGCTTGTCCGGACAGAAGAAGTAGCAGAGGAAGTTGTCGGGATCGCCATTGTCACCGGTCCACCCGAGCATGTAGAGCGGGAGCTGGCCGTTCTTCCGCTTGTCGAGGTAGTTTGCCCACTCCACGGTCTGGAGCTGGCCCTTGATCCCGACCTTCGCGAGGTCGGCCGCGATAGCCTCCCCGATCTCCTTGGGGTTCGGGAAGTACGGACGCGAGCGGGACATGTACCAGAAGACGAGCGGCTCCTTCTTGCCGTCGTCCCAGGTGATCTCGCTGAAGCCGTTGGGGAATCCCGCCTGCTTCAGGAGGTCCTGAGCCTTGGCCGTGCTGTACTCGTAGTCCTTCAGCTCCTTGTTGTAGCCCCAGAGCGGCGGCGGCTGGAACTGGGTTGCCACGAGCCCGGTGCCGCCGTAGAGCGCGTCGACGATCGCTTTCTTGTTGATCGCATGGGCGACCGCCTCGCGGACGCGCTTGTCCTGAAACTCCTTCACCTTGTAGTTGAAGGCGACGTAGCCAGTCGTGTTGGTCGGGCGGAGCAGCACCTGGAGGTTCGAATCGGCCCGCAGAACCTTGAGGTCGTCGGGGTTGATCCCCTCGATCCCGTGCACCTCACCGGCCTTGAGCGCGGCCACCCGCTGGGAGTTGTCCTTGATGTTGCGGACGATGGCCCGCTTGATGCTTGCTTTCTTCCCCCAGTAGTCCGGGTTCGCCTCGAGCACGACCTCCTGGTTCGCCTTCCACTCGACGAACTTGAAGGCGCCCGTTCCCACCGGGTGCTTCCCGAACTCCGTGCCCCACTTCTCGACGGCTTTCGGGCTGGCGATGCCGAAGGGGAACATGGCGATGTTCTGAAGGAACGGCGCCTGGGGCTGCCGGAGTGTGAACTTCACGGTGTGGCTGCCGGTCGCCTCGACCTTCTCGATGACCGACTTGTCGTCAAAGCCGTCGAACTGGCCCTCGAAGTACTCGAAGGTCTGGCCCGCCTTGAGCTGGTTCTCATGCTGCGGGTTCTTCGTGTTCATCCAACGCTCGAAGTTCCAGACTACGGCCTTGGCGTCGAACGGCTCGCCGTCGTGGAACTTCACGTTCTTGCGAAGCTCGAGCGTCCACGTCTTGCCGTCGGCCGAGGCCTCGGCCTTCTCGGCGAGCCCCGGCTGGACCAGGGTCGTGCCCGGCTTGAACTCGTAGAGGGTGTCGTAGATCTGGCGCGTGACCTTGGCGGTGATCCCGTCGGTGATGACGGCCGGGTCGAACTGGACCGGCTCCCCCTGGCCGCCGAAGATGAAGGTCTGGGCCAGGGCCGGTCCCGCCGCACCGAGCAGCAGGACGGCCGTCACCAGAAGCACGGCTCGCGTGAAGCGCATAGGTGTATCCCCTCCTTGGGTAGTTGGGGTAGCTGGGAAAGGTGCCCAGACTATAGCCCCGCGGCAGGCCCGCATCAACTGGGCGGCCGGGGCTAGTCCCTAGGGCCGGCCCGCATCAACGGACCGGCGCCGGAGCTGGCCGGCCGCCGCGCCCATCGAGCTGGCCACCGAGCTCCGCCGGCTCGGTGGTGGGCGCCTGGCACGCGTATCTCTCGCAGACGTAGGCCGTCGGCCGGCCGGCACGGGCCCGCTTGCCGGCGAGGAGGGGCAGGTCCCCTCCGGATCCCTCCACGCCCCCGGTGAGGACCCGGTTGGGGAGGTAGCGGCGGAAGACCTCCGCCAGGAGGGGCGCGAGGAGCCGCTCCCGCTCGGCGGGAGGCTCGTCCCCCGCCCACACGACGGCCACCTCGACGGGAGATCCGAGATGGAAATCCAGCGCCGCCAGGAATCGCCCGAAGCCCGAGGGGTACCGACCCATGAGGGGTGCGACCGATCGGATGGTTGCCACGCCGCGCTGCTCGAGATCCGCGTCCCCGGTCAGAACCGCGAGACGAAGCAGGACATCAGCTGCCACCGACGAGCCGCAGGGAACCGCCGAGTCGAAGAGGCTCCGCGGCCGGACGACGAGGGTCTCGTGATCCCGCCCCGTGTCGAAGAACCCCTCCGCCTCCGGGTCCCAGAAGAGGTCCACCATCGCGCCGGCCAGCCTGCGCGCTGCGCCGAGCCACCGCTGGTCGAGCGTCACCTCGTGGAGCGCGAGGAGTCCGTCGACCACCATCGCGTGGTCCTCCAGGTACCCGAGGAGCTTCGCCCGGCCGTCCTTCCAGGTCCGGAGGAGCCGGCCGTCCTGGACCAGGGCGGACAGGAGGAACCCGGCGTTCCGCTCGGCCGCCTCGAGGTAGTCCGGCCGCCCCAGGGCGCCGGACGCCTCGGCGAAGGCCCGGAGCATCATGCCATTCCAGCCTGACAGCACCTTCTCGTCCCGGCCGGGCTTGATCCGGCTCTCTCGGTGCGCGAAGAGCATGGCGCGAGCCCGGCGAAGGAGCTCTGAGACCCTGTCCGGCGTGAGCCCGAGCGCGGCCGCCACCTCGTCGGGATCGCGCGGTACATGGAGGATGCTCCGGCCCTCGAAGTTGGGTCCGTCGGCCACACCCCAGTAGTGGAGGGCCACGCGGGCGGTCTCGGCGTCGAGCAGCGCTTCGATCTCCGCCGGGTCCCAGAGGAAGAACTTCCCCTCCTCCCCTTCCGAGTCCGCGTCCTGCGTGGAGTAGAAGCCGCCCTCGGGGTGAGTCATCTCGCGGACGACGTAGTCGAGCGTCTCCTCGGTCACGCGACGGTACTCGGGATCGCCCGTCGCCTGCCAGGCCTGAAGGTAGAGGAGCGCCAGCTGGGCCTGGTCGTAGAGCATCTTCTCGAAATGGGGCACCAGCCAGACCTGGTCGACCGAGTAGCGGTGAAAGCCGCCTCCCAGCTGGTCGTAGATGCCGCCCCTGGCCATGCGCGTGAGGGTCTGGCGAACCATCTGGAGCGCATCCGGGACGTCTCGCCGGCGCCAGTAGCGGAGGAGGAAGTCGAACGCCATCGGCTGCGGGAACTTGGGCGCCCGGCCGAGCCCTCCGTAGCGGGCGTCGAACTCGCTCCGAATCCCCTGGTAGGCGGCGTCGAGCACCGAAGGGCTGAGCAGGTCCCCGCCCGCCCGGACGCGCTCCGCTTGACGGAGTCGATCGAGCAGCTCACGCCCGACCTGGGTCGCCTCGCCACGCCGGTCGCGGTAGTACTCGGCCACCGCCTCGAGCACCCGGGGAAATCCAGGCATCCCATGTCGGTCCCCCGGAGGGAAGTAGGTGCCCCCATAGAACGGGACGCCGTCGGGCGTAAGGAAGACCGTCATCGGCCAGCCACCGTGGCCCGTCATCGACTGGACGGCCTGCATGTAGATCGAGTCGACGTCCGGGCGCTCCTCGCGGTCGACCTTGATGTTGACGAAGCGCTCGTTCATCAGCCCCGCGATCGCGGGATCCTCGAACGACTCTCGCTCCATGACGTGACACCAGTGACAGGCCGAGTAGCCGACGGAAAGCAGGAGCGGCCGGTCCTCGCGTCGCGCCCGCTCGAACGCCTCCGGACCCCAGGGGTACCAGTCGACCGGGTTGTACTGGTGCTGAAGGAGGTACGGGCTCGTCTCGCCCGCCAGGCGGTTGGGCGTTCGGCCCCCGCCCTGGCCGTGGGGCGTCGTCTGGCTCACGCCGACGCGGTCCGCCGGTAGAACGGCAGCGCCGCGACCTCGGCCGAGAGCAACTCGCCTCCATCCTGCACCTCGACCCGCGTCCCGGGCTCGTGGTGCTCCCTGCGCACGAACCCGAGGGCCAGCCCGATCCCGAGGGCTGGCGAGAGGACGGCGCTCGTGATCCGCCCGACTTCTTTCCCCTCGACCAGGACCGGCGCCCCGGCGGGCGGCAGCCGCGCCCCCGCGAAGCGGAAGCCCACGATCTTCCGGTTCACGTGGCCCCGGTAGGTGATCCGCGCGATGACCTCCTGGCCGAGATAGCAGCCCTTGTTGAGGGAGTAGGACTCGGGAAGGGGCGCTTCCAGGAGGAGCGTCGCCGCGTCAACGTCCACGCCGTAGCGGACGACCCCCGCCTCCACCCGCAGCACATCCCACGCCGCGCGCCCGACCGGGCGGGCGCCCGACTCCCGGAGCCGCTCCCAGAGCTGTTCAAGCCCACCCGTGGACGCCCAGAGGTCGTAGCCTTCCTCCCCGGTCTCGTCCGTTCGGACGACGCGGATCTCCATCCCCTCCCAGGGCATGACCACGTGCTGCCAGCGGGAGAGGTCGGGGAGGGCCGCGCCGACTGCCTGCTCCACGGTCTTGCGGGCGGTCGGACCCGCTGCGGTGAGGATCCCCCACGCGGGCGTCACGTCCTCTAGCTCGACCCGCTCGGAGAAGAGATAGCGGTCGATCGCAGCCAGGAGCGGCCCGGCCAGCTGGCGGTCCGTCTCGAGCACGAGGCGGTCGGACAGGCAGTGGACCGCGAGGAGCGCAGTCACCTTCCCGTGGACGTCGAGGAGGGCCGTCTCGCAGCCCTGTCCGGGAGCGAGACCCTTGACGTCGCTCGAGACGAGCCCATGGAGGAAGGTCGCGCGGTCCTTCCCGGTGACCTCGATCTTCCCGCGCTCGGAGCGGTCGATCAGGCCCGCCCGCTCGCGCACGGCCTTGTGTTCGGCGGTCGGATCCCCGTAGTCGCGCGGAACAAGAAGCCCGTCGACCGCGACGCAGCGCGCGCCGAGGCGCTCGTGGACATCATGGAGGGGGAGTCGCTCGCTCATGTTTCGCTCATCCGCTGCGCCTGCATTATACCGGCCCCCGCGCTGTACCGCCGGAACCGCCGCCGGAAGATGTGCGCCTCGACACCAGCGCTTGCCCGAGGACGAGCGAAGCCCGATCATGCCGCCATGCGGGACGCGGCCGGCCCGGAGGTGGGAGCGTTCGCCGTCAGGCTGGGGCGCGCGTCACTACTGCGAGATGGGTCCTCCGGAAGATCCGCGCGAGCCCGGCTGTCGCGCCGGCGTCACACTCTCCCTCGCTCGGTCCCCGGGACCGGGCCGCTCGATATAATCGGCCTCGTGCCACGAAAGCCCCCCGGCCGGCGCCCGGCCCCAGCGACCCCCGACACCCGGGCGGTCCGGCGCTTCCGTGGGGGCCTCCTGCGCTGGTACGCCCGCCACCAGCGCGACCTGCCCTGGCGCCGGACACGCGACCCCTACCACGTGCTGGTCTCGGAAATCATGCTCCAGCAGACACAGGTGGACCGCGTCATTCCGAAGTACCAGGAGTTCCTCGGCCGCTACCCGACGCTCGAGGCGCTCGCCACGGCGGACGTCGCCGACGTCATGCGCACATGGTACCCCCTCGGGTACAACATCCGACCGGTGCACCTCCACGGCATCGCGCAAGAGACGGTCGCGCGCTACGGTGGCCGCCTCCCGGTCGACGACAAGGCCCTCCGCGCGATGAAGGGAATCGGACGGTACACGGCGGGAGCGGTGAGGTCGTTCGCTTACGGGGCGCGCGCCCCCATCCTCGACACCAACGTCCGGCGCGTCCTCGGCCGCGTCTTCCACGGCGAGGACGGCCGCCGCGTTGCGACGGCGGCTCTGTGGGCGCTGGCCGAGCGGATCCTCCCGCGGGTGCGCGTGTACGACTTCAACCAGGCCCTCATGGACTTCGGGGCGACCTGGTGCACCGCGAGGAAGCCCCTCTGCCTCCCCTGCCCGATGCGGCGCTTCTGCCGCGCGTACCCCTGGGACGCCAGCTGACGCGGCGAAAGGCGTCGCCGCCGCCACCCTCGCTCCCGCGAGCGCTCCGCCGGGTCGCCGCGTGCCGCGCGTGCCCGACGATGCGCGGCTGGCGGAAGTTCCCGGCGGGCGCCCTCGGTCGGCGCGACGCTCGGTTCGCCCTCGTCGGCGAGGCTCCGGGAATCGCCAGCATCGAGAACGGCCGACAGTGGACCGGCGCCGGCGGGATGCTTCTGCGCCGCGAGATCCGGCGTCTCGGGCTCGACCTCGAGGACCTCTTCTATCTGACCAACGCCGTCAAGTGCTGGCCCGCGATCGGGACGCGCCGGAGCAGCAGCCGGGGAAACCGCAGCCCGCTCGCGAGCGAGGCTCGACGATGCCAGCCGTTCCTCGCCGCCGAGCTCGAGGCGCTCCGCCCGGAGGTCGTGGTGGCCGTGGGCGCCGTCGCCGCGCGCGCGGTGCTGGATCAGCCCGTGCGTCTTCCGGATGACCACGGGCGGCGCTACCGAGCGGGCGGGCGGGAGGTGGTGGTCCTCCTCCATCCAGCGAACGCGAGCCGACACCCCGGTGCGTGGCCCACCTACCGCGCCTCGCTCCTCGCACTCTTCGGAGAGCTGGCCGCACGCGCCGGCTTCCCCGTGATGGAGGTGACCGCGGCGGTCGTCGAGCGCGCTGGACGCCTCCTCGTGACGCAGCGCGACCCGGCGAAACATCTCGGGGGGCTCTGGGAGTTCCCCGGAGGGAAGCGCGAGTTCGGCGAGTCGCTCGAGGCGTGCCTGGCCCGCGAGCTCGACGAGGAGCTGGGGGTCCGAGTCCGGGTGGGCGCGCGGACGGCCGTCGTCCCGTGGACATATCCGGATCGGCGCGTTCTTCTCCACTTCTTCCGGTGCCAGCTCACCGATGGGCGCATCAGATCCCGCGAGGGCCAGCCTTATCGTTGGGTGACACCCGACGAGCTCCAGTCTCTCCCGATGCCGCCAGCGGACGCGACCGTCGTGGCCGGACTCAGGGAGAGATCTGGAGATCCGGGTGGCGGCGCCAGAAGTAGGCGCCCATCGCAGCCGCGGCGAGCAGGTTCCCCACCAGGATCGCGAGCCAGGTCAGGGCGTGCAGGACCGGCTCCGCGAACAGGAGCGTGAGCACGAGGAACCCGAACTCGAAGACGACGAACAGCAGGAGGATCCCGAAGCCCGCGTTCGGCCGTCGCTCGGCCACCGAGAGGAGCCGCGCGGCGATACCGCCGATGACGCAGAACACGAGCCCGTGGACCCACGTGTACAGGACCACCATCTCGAGCGAGACGGACGCGACTTCCGTCGCCGCCGTTCCGGCACCATTGCGGAAGATCGCGGTGCCCAGGATCGACGGCGTCCGGAGGGGTTGCCCGGCGAGGCTGTCGAGGATGAGGAACCACACGGCGATCGTGGCGGCGCCGATGACTCCCGCCACGAACCCCTCCTGGTAGAGCCTATCCCCCGTGCCGGCTTCCGGCTGTCCCGAACCGAGAGTCGTCGTCTCGGCCTGATCGATCATGACGTCCCCCCTGAAGACACGAAGGCCCTCGTCGTTCCGTGGTCGTAACCACGGACAACGAGGGCGCCAGTCGGTTGTCCGGCCAATCCCAGGCCCATGAGAGCCTCCGGTCCGGACGGTCCGCGGACGGCCGTCTACTTTGGACGCTACGCCCTGCCCGTCGACGGCGTCAAGGCGTGGGCTCTCCCGGCAACCTTCCGACCGATCCCGGCCAGCGCAGCGGAAGGCCCCCGCTGGGGGTGGAGTCGCGGCTCGTCGCCGCAGCCCTCTCGGCGCAGTGGCGGACGGACCCGCGATTGCGGTCCGGCGGCCCGCCCGCCGGCCACTACGCTGGCCGAGACAGCCTCAGCCGAGACAGGTGGAATCCCCTTCGGATCGAGACCGCAGCGACGATGCGCAACGTGATTTTGGATTTTGAGAAGAGTGCATGGACCGGTCATGATTCGTCGCTCGCGCGGAAGGCGCCGCCCATTCATGGACCTGGGCGGACCGCCTCTCGCTCACTCATCCTGTATCCGAAAAGGCCGACCCCGTACTATCGCCGCTACGGGTCGGTGCTGGATCGGCCTTGTCTCGCGCTCAGTTACACGACCTGGCCTCAGGCATTGCCTTTGCTCTCCTCGTCACGCGTGGGGCTCGACCCACGAAGGAGGGCATGGCGCATGGCGGACCGTGGATCAGGGTTCGCGGCCCGAAGGCCGGGGTGGCTCGTCGTGGCGGCGCTCACGATAGCGATCGGGCTCAGCGTTACGGCGAGGGCGCCGCGCCGGGAAGGACAGATGGCGGAGGTCTGGACGACGGTGGTCCGGACGGGGGACGAGCTGGCAGCCGGTCAGTTAACGGGCACTCTGGACGGCCAGCCCCTGACAGCCGGGAAGGCGTACCTCTTGGCCTTCCATCATGCCCAGGATGCGGGTGACCTCGAGCACGTCCTGGCCGTGGCCGACCGACTGGACGCCGCGAGCGAGCCGGATCTCGCGACGCAGGTCCGTCGGGCAGCGGACGCGCTCCTCGAGGAACTCGGGCGATAGCACGGTCTCCCGCCGGCCGGACGAGCGGCCGGCGAGAAACGAGGATGCGGTGCGGTCTAGCCGCGGGCGAGCGCGAACTTCTGGAGGCTTCGGATCTCCCGTGGCGGGGTCTCGTGGCGGCCCTTGGCCGTGAACGCGACCTCGGCGACGTAGAAATCCCCATGCGAATCCATGACGACGCCGTGCGGGGCGATGAACTCGCCCGGCCCCTCGCCCCAGAACTTCCCGCCCACTCGCGCGAGAAGATCGCCCTTGAGGGTGAGCACGCTCACCCGGGCCCCGATGTTCGGCACCGCCGCGTTGACCGGGAGGTGCGAGGGTAGCTCGCCGACGAAGATCCGCCCGCCGTTCGCGCGGTCGATGTAGAGCGCGCAGGCCCGGTGCAGGTTGTTGATCTGGTACTGGTAGTGCCCCTTCCCGTCGAACACCTGGACGCGATGGTTCTCCCGGTCCGCCACGTACACGAGGCCCTCGGAGTCCGTGGCGATGTTGTGCGGAATGTTGAAGCACCCCGGATCGGTGCCCGGCTCGCCCCACGAGAAGAGCAGCCGGCCCTTCGGATCGTACTTGTGCACGCGGGAGTTCCCGTACCCGTCCGAGATGTAGACGTCCCCGGTCTGCGGCGAGAGCGCGACGTGGGTGGGCCGGTTGAATGGCTTCCCGCTGTGGGGCGGCGACGGCTTGTCGGGATCGCCGATCGACAGGAGGAGCTTCCCGTCGGCGGTGTACTGCCGGATCGTGTGGTTGCCGTCGTCGGTCAGCCAGACGGTGTCGTCCGGACCGATCGTGATGCCGTGGGCCCGGCTGGTCATCCCCTCGCCCCACGAGCGGAGGAACTTGCCCTGCCGGTCGAAGATGATCACGGGGTGGGCCCCGCGATTGTAGACGTAGACGTTGTCCTTCGAGTCGACGCCGACGGCCGTCGCCTCCACAAAGCTCCAGCCGTCGGGAAGCTTCCCCCACCCCGGCACCGCGGCATACGTCGGTCGCTGCGTCACCACCGTCATGATCGCCCCTCCGAGCCTACTTCAGCGTGTACTGCACGAGCTCCCAGGTATCCTTGCCCTTCCCCTCGTAGTGCGCCGAGGTCCGCTCCCTCACCCGTTTCACCAGCTGCTTCACCTGGGGAGCATACCAGACCTGCTCCTTGCGGATTCCCCAGTTCGTGCTGGGTTCGCTCTCGATGAGGAAGGCGCGGAACTTGCCGGCCGGCACACTGATCTCGTCGTACTCCTTGACGCGCCAGAACACCTCGACCGGGGTCCACGACAGCCCCTTCTGGTTGTCCTGGAACGTGAACACCGAGCGCCACTCCTTGCCCACGTGGAACGGGAAGTCGTACGACCGGAGCGACGGCGAGGCCTCGCGGAGGATCCGCCCGTCAGAGGCGACCGCCACGAAGTTCAGGTCGCGGTCGTACAGGATGGTCTCGTTCCCGGCAGCGAAGGCCAGGACGCCGGCGTTCTTGTACACGTCGTCTTTCATGAACGTGAGCGTGACCATCTGGGGCGCGTTCCAGGCCGAGTCCTCGACCTTGTAGGTCCAAGAGGAGCCAGGTCTGATGTACGGGGCGTCGACGATCGCCGACAGGGGCGGCAGCGGTTTCTTCCCGCACCCGCCCAGCGCGATCATCGCGATGGCCATCGTCACGGCAGCCAGCGCCCCGGATCCCTTGAAACGCCTCTGGATCATCCTTCGCACCTCCCTCGTTCGGCGTCGGTCAGCAGCCGGGGGCGTGGTGGATGCCTCCGGTCCGGAGTGCCGCGCCTTGCAGCTCCTCGGCCAGCTCGAGCGTTCGCGTCGCGGCGCGCCGCGCCGCCTCCTGCGTCTCCGGCGTCGTCGCGTAACGCAGCAAGAGGCGCCGACCTAGCTCGTGATGGTGACGCTCGTCGGGTTCGATGATGTCTCGGTAAAGCCGTGCCGTCGCCTCGTCGCGCGCGGTCTCGCAGAACTCGATGAACTGCCGGTTCTTCACCACCGCGATGGCCTCCCGGGTGAACTGCCCGGCTGCCACGCGCTCCACCGTGGTCCGGAGTCCGTCGAGATACTGGAACAGGGACCCGTAGCCCTTCGCGAGCGGGTCGAATCCATGGGCATCGAAACCCAGCTCCTGCAGCCGATCGGCGATCAACCGGTAGTGCTTGGCCTCGTCCCCGACCTGGCGGGCGAGCGCCAGCTTGACGTCGATCTCGGGCGTCGTCGTCAGCCAGCGCGCCGCGCTCTCGGTCGCCTCGATCTCGTTCTTCAGCGCGACCTTGAGCAGGTTCACCACGGTGAGGTCACCCTCGACCTCGGGCTTCAGCGTCGACTCGGGAGCGAGACGCCGCAGCAGCTCCTGGTTCTTCGCATCCAGATCCCGGACGAAGGATTCCGCGTCCATGCCCGCCCCTCCCGTCACGGTGTACCCGCGCCCGGTGCGCTCCCTGTCTCCACGTACCCCCGCAGCAGCTCCGGCAGCTCGCCGGTCAGCGTCTCGCGGGTCACCACGCGGTCGCATCGCTCGTGGAGGGGCTTGGTCGTCTTCCAGAGAGCGTGGGTCGTCCAGCCGAGCACGGGCGCCGGACGCCCCGCGGCCTCGATCTCCCGGAGAGCGGCGTCCATATCGAGGCCAGAGGCCGTGAGGTCGAGCATGACGAGGCTCGGGCGCCCCGCCAGCGCGACGCGCAGGTCGTCGAGCGACCGAGCGGCCTGGAATGGATATCCGAGACGTCGCGCGGTCTCCGCGATCCGGCTCGAGAACAGCAGGTCCCGGACGTGGGCGACGACGGTCCGCACCGGATCGCCGGCGCTCATTCCGGCTCCCCGCGATCGAGCCAGTAACGGGACCATTCCTGCAAATGGCAGAGAGTCGTAAGGTCGCCCATCCGGTCGAGGTAGACCTTCCCGTTCAGGTGGTCCGTCTCGTGCTGGAGGACCCGCGCGAAGAAGTCCTTGGCGACCAGATCGATGCGCTCGCCATTCCGACCGTAGGCCTCCAGCCGCATCGCCGTGTACCGCGGGGTGGCCCCGCGGAAATCCGGGATGGAAAGGCAGCCCTCCCAGTCGGAGTTCGTCTCGTCGGAGACCGGCGTCAACACCGGGTTGATGATCACCATCAGCGGGATGCGCTCCATGTCGGGGTGGCGCGGGTGCGCATCGCACTCGAGGACGGCGATCTGCCGCGAGATGTGAACCTGGGGTGCCGCGAGACCGACACCGATGTACTCGTGCATCGTCTCGATCATGTCGTCGATGAGACGCTGCGTCTCCGGGCGCCCGATCTCCGCCCGGGGGACGGGCTCGGCGACCCGCCGGAGCACCGGATGGCCCAGCCGGGCCACCTTCAGGATCGCCACGCCGACCTTCCCCGAGACGCCGATCGACGAGGAATGAATCGATTCCGCATGCTCGAGTTCATGTTAGCACGCACGTCAGATCCCGAGATCATTCGCCGTGGCGAATCTTGTGCCCGCCCCCCGCATCTCGTCGATCGCCCGGGCTCCGTCCCCAGGCTCGAGCTCGACCGCGCCGATCGCATCCGTGAGAACAACGACCTCGAACCCCTCCCGCAGCGCGTCGAGGGCGCTCGCGCGGACGCAGTAGTCCGTGGCCAGCCCGCCGACGTAGAGCCGGCGGATACCCCGCCCCGCGAGTACAGCCGAAAACGGCCGGCCCGATCGGTCCTCCGCCTGGAAGGTGGAGTAGGCATCCTGCTCGGGATCCATCCCCTTGGAGACGACCACCGCGCCGGCGGGCGGCGTGAGACCCGGATGGAACTCGGCGCCCCGAGTGCCCTGGACACAGTGCGGCGGCCAGACTCCCCCATAGGCCCGGAAGTGCCGGGTCACCGGTGGGTGCCAGTCGCGCGTCAGGAACACGGGCGCGCCGGCCCTTCCGAATCGCTCGAGATACCGGTTGAGGACGGGTATGATCGCGTCCCCACCCCGGACCCCGAGCGCCCCGCCCGGGCAGAAGTCGTTCTGGAGATCCACCACGACCAGTGCGTCGCGGGTCGGATCGATCGTCATACGGACACCCCCTTCGAAGTGCCCGCCGGGGACATCTCAGCAACCGCACGCTCGATCTCCTCGAGCACGTCGGCATCGGCCTCCTGTGTCCGCGCGGCGAGGAGCGCCCGGCACGCCGCCGCTCCGCCGATGCGGCCGAGGGCCCAGGCGGCGTGGCCGCGAACGGTCGGCTCGGCGTGGCCCAGCGCCTCGCGCAGCGCCGGAACGTCGCCAGCCGTCCCCCCGTTGCCGAGCGCGATCGCGGCATTGCGGGCAAGCCCCTCTCGCCGCGCCCGCTTGACCGGGCTCCCGCGGAAACCCTCGAGGTAGGCCGCCTCACCGAGAGCGAGGAGCTCGGCGAGCGGCGGATGCCGGCGCGGCCCGAACGCCGCCTCACCGGTGAGTGGGGCGCGGCGGTTCCACGGGCAGACGTCCTGGCACACGTCGCAGCCAAAGGTCCACCTGCCGATGCCCGACCTGAGCTCAGGCGGGATCGGTCCCCGGTGCTCGATCGTCAGGTACGCGATGCAGCGCCGGGCGTCCAGGACGTAGGGATGGACGAAAGCCTCCGTGGGGCACGCGTCCAGACAGCGCGTGCAACTGCCGCAGCGGTCTGGCAAGGGGGCATCGGGCTCGATCTCCGCCGTGGTCAGCACCACGCCGATGAAGAAGAAGGAGCCGAGGTCCGGGTGCAGCAGCATCGTGTTCTTCCCGACCCATCCCAGGCCGGCCCGTGCGGCGAGATCCCGCTCGAGGAGCGGACCGGTGTCCACGTAAGCCCGCGCCACCGTCCCCGGCGCCAGTTCGAGGATCGTGTCGGCAAGCGTCCGGAGCCGGGGCTCGATGACGGCGTGGTAGTCCTCGCCCCAGGCGTACCGCGCCACCCCAGATGGACCTTCCTCCGCCGGGCCCTGAAAGTATCCGAGGGCGCACGCGACCACCGACCGCGCGCCCGACAGGACCCGCCCAGGGTCGACCCGCTTGTCCCGACCCCGCTCGAGGTAGGCCATGGTTCCGGCATGGCCCGCGTCGAGCCATCCCTGGAAGGCCGCCACGTGATCCGGTGGGCTCGCCGGCCCGACCGCGACGAGGTCGAAACCGAGCCCGCGCCCGGTTTCCTTGACGCGCGCCGCAAGCGCCGCCGGTGTCATGGCGCGGTCAGACCGCATCGCGCCGCGCGAGGACGACCAGCCGGCTCTGGGTGAGTGTCCGGCCGCCCTCGGCGACGAATCGCTCCCAGGCCGCCCAGCGCCCGTCAGCCTCCCATCGGGAGCGCAGACCGGCGACCCCGGCCAGGGCCTCCGCCGCCGACGAGAAGCGGGCGATCTCGGCCTCCACCTCGAGGCGCTCGACGCGCAGGCCGGCGTCGCCCAGCACGGCGCGAGCCCGGTCGGCCCCGTAGGCGAAGCGCGACACGCGGCCCGTCTCCCGCCACTGGTCGGTGTGGAATGCCGCGAAGGCAAGGACGCCACCCGGCGGAAGGCTGGCTCCGGCCCGGGCGACGATCGCGTCGGACATGCAGAGGTGCGCGACCACGAGGTCGGGCTGGCCGAACGCCCGGTAGTCGACTTGCTCGGCGTCCGCCACCACGAAGAGGACGTTGCCGAGCCCTGCCAGACGCGCGTGACGTTGCGCCTCGACGAGCGCGCCCGCATCGGTGTCGATCCCGAGCACGCGCCGGGCCCGGGCGGCGAGGTGGAGGGCGAGGCGGCCGGTTCCAGTCCCGACATCCAGCACGGCGCGACCGTGAAGCGGCTCCTCGGCGAGCCACGCGACCAGCGTGGGCGAGAGGCCCCCGTCACCCCTGCCGTCTCCCGGCGCGCGCCCGCGCGCCTGCTTCACATCCCCTCTCATGCGGGCGCCTCCGGTCCGAGTATACTCCGCCGCAGGAGAGCCCCGATGCGCGACGAGGTCACCGAACCGCTCGCTGGAACTCCCGCGCCGCGGGGCAGCGCCGGAGAGGTGGCGCGCCTCTTCCTCAAGCTCGGCGTGATCGGCTTCGGCGGCCCGGCCGCCCACATCGCGCTGATGGAGGATGAGGTCGTCCGGCGGAGGCAGTGGCTCACTCGCGCGCAGTTCCTCGATCTCCTCGGAGCGACCAATCTCATCCCCGGTCCGAATTCGACGGAGATGGCGATTCACATCGGGTTCGTGCGCGCGGGCTGGCCGGGTCTCGTCGCGGGCGGTGCGTGCTTCATCCTGCCGGCGATGCTGATCACGCTCGCCCTGGCGATCGCGTACGCCCGCTACGGACGTCTTCCCGAGGCCGGGTGGATCCTCTACGGCGTCAAACCGGTGATCATCGCCGTCGTGGTCCAGGCCGTGTGGAGCCTCGCCCGGAAGGCCATCGCCACCCCGATCGTCGCCGCCGTCGCGCTGGCGGTCCTCGTCCTCGCCCTTCGGGGCGCCAACGAGGTCGTGCTCCTGTTCGCCGCGGCGCTCGGCTTGCCTCTCCTCCGCAGCGTGGTGAGGACGGGAGGCACCCGGACGCTGGCCCCGGGAGGAGGGCTCTTCGGCCTCGGTCTCTCGAGCACGGCCGGGCTCGCCCCGCTCGCCGGCACACCGGCGAGCGGGAACGCCATCCTCCCGCAGCTCGCGCTCATCTTCCTCAAGGTCGGCTCGATCCTCTTCGGGAGCGGCTACGTCCTCCTGGCGTTCCTCCGGCCGGACCTGGTCGAGCGGACCCACTGGCTCACCGACGCACAGTTGCTGGACGCCGTCGCGGTCGGCCAGTTCACCCCCGGGCCCGTTCTCACCACCGCGACCTTCATCGGTTACCTCGTCGCCCGGGTGCCGGGCGCGATCGTGGCAACCGTGGGAATCTTCCTGCCGTCCTTCGTGTTCGTGGCGCTGTCGAGCCCGTTCATCCCGCGGCTCAGACGATCACCCTGGGCCGGCGCATTCCTCGACGGCGCGAATGCCGCCTCGGTGGCGCTGATGGCAACGGTCACCTGGGAGCTGGGGCGCGCCGCCCTCGTGGACTGGCTCACGACCGCCCTTGCCCTGGCGGCCGCCGCCATCCTGCTGGCGACACGGCTCAATTCCGCGTGGCTCGTGGCCGGGGGCGCGGCCGTCGGGGGGCTCGGTGCCCTGCCTCGCTGAACGGCGGCGGTCGCCGCTGTCGCGCGGAACCTCAACCCGAGCTCCCACCATCCAATTGACAGGCGGCGTGGAAACTCTCCATCCTGTCCGATGAGACTCGTGGCCAAACCGACCCCAGGCCCCCTCCGGGCCGTGCCAAGGAGGCGTGACGTGGAGAAGCCGAGCATCACGACCCGCATGAACGGCCCGTACCTCGTGAAGGGTCCGGTTCACCTGATCGACGCGGAAGGCAAGGAGTTCACTCTCACGAGCGACACCATCGCCCTCTGCCGGTGCGGGCACTCGGCCAACAAGCCATTCTGCGACGGCACGCACAACAAGGTAGGGTTCCAGGCGGCCGAGAAGGCCCGCTGACCCCCGGCGCCATCGCGATGGGCGCGGCCACGCTGACCTCGAAACGCCACAGAGCCGCGGACGACGCCGACGCGATCGAGCTCTGCTTTGCGCGGGGATGGACGGACGGCCTTCCCGTCGTCCCCCCCACCCCGGAGCGAGTGGAGCGGATGCTCGCGGCCGCCCACCTCGACCCCGCCCACGAGATCACCTACGTCGCCCACCGGGCGGTCTCCGTCACCGCCGAGAAGGTCGCCATCAACGCCGTCATGGCTGGGTGCCGGCCCGAGTACATGCCGGTCGTCGTCGCGGCCATCGAGGGCATCGGAGACCCGCGCTGGAGCTACCATGGGCCGGGAACCTCGACGGCCGGGGCCGCGGTCCTCATCGTCGTCAACGGGCCGGTGGCGCGCGAGCTGGACGTCAACGCCGGCGACAACCTCTTCGGGCCCGGGTGGCGGGCCAACCTGACGATCGGGCGCGCCGTCCGTCTCGTGATGCGGAACGTCTGCGGCTCCCGGCCCGGCACCCTCGACCGGGGCACGCTCGGGCACCCGGGCAAGCTCTCCTACGTGATCGCCGAGAACGAGGCCGAGAGTCCCTGGCCGCCCCTCCACGTGGAGCGCGGCCTCCGTCCGGACCAGAGTGCCGTGACCGTCGTGGCCGCGGCGGCGCCCCGGCAGTTCTACAACCAGCTCTCGAACACCGCGGAGGGCGTGCTGACCACCCTCGCGGACGACATGCGGAGCTCCGGGAACCTGATGGGCCAACCGCAGTTCGTGGTCGTGCTCGCCGGCGAGCACATGCGCACGATCGCCGGGGACGGCTGGACCAAGGCGATGATCCGCGAGTTCCTCTTCACGCACACGAAGAACTCGCACGCTCACCTGAAGCGCACGCACCAGATGGCCGGAACCGCCCAGCCGGACGACGAGACGCGAATGCGGCCACTCGTCGAGTCTCCCGACGACATCTTCGTCGTGGCGGCCGGTGGCCGGGCGGGCGCCTTCTCCTGCTACATCCCGGGCTGGGGCGGCAAGCGCTCCTCCCAGGCCGTGACCAAGGAGGTCAAGCGATGATCGAGGTCCTGGATCCGACCGTCGAGGTCTCGACGCAGCCGCTCAAGTTCGTCGCCCGGCCGGGCTCGCTCGCGGGAAAGCGTGTCGGCCTGGTCGAGAACACGAAGTTCAACTCCGACCGCCTGCTCCAGAAGATCGGCGACATCCTGGTGGCCGAGTACGGGGCGGCCGACGCGCGCATGTGGCGAAAGCACAACGCGAGCGTCCCCGCTCATGACGAGATCGTCCAGGAGCTCCGGGCGACCTGCGACGTGATGGTCGCCGGCATCGGCGACTGAGGGTCCTGCTCGTCGGGCAGTGTGCTCGACGGAATCGTGCTGGAGAAGGCAGGCGTGCCCTCGGTCTCGATCGTCACCGATGTGTTCGAGCTCACGGGCCGGGCCATGGCCGAGCAATGGGGCGTGCCCGCGTACCGGTTTCTGCTCATGCCCCACCCGATCGCGAACCTGACGGAGGCCGAGCTCGACCAGCGGGCGCGCGCGATGGCGCCTCAGGTCGTCAAGCTTCTCCTGAAGGGCCAGGACTAGCGGGACGCCGGCGGGCGCGCCGAGTTCCGGCGCGCCCGCACCGAAGACCTAGCGCTTCCGTCCCCAGGCGTCCCAGTAGGTCCGCTCGCGCGGGGGGACTCGCGGAGCGGCGTGAAACTCCCCGCCAGTCGTGTGCGCGACGGGGATCAGGGCGGCCTCCGCCTCCTGAACATGATGGGATATGGCGGAGCGGACGGCATTCTAGCGCACGGCGCCGGACCCCGGAAGTGGGCCGGGCCGTGCGCAGCTGACAGCAGGCGTCAGCGGGTGAGGCCGCGCCAGGGGCGGGCGGGACGTGGAACTAGCGGTCGGACTTCGGCGCCTGCGCCAGCTCCGGGGGGACCTGCGGCACGGGCTCGCCCCACCAGCCTTCCTTCTCGGCGGCCTTGGCGTCTTTCTCCCGGGCGACGTCGATGCCGCCAAGCCACTGGACGATGGTGGTCCGGATCGAGAACCCCATGTGCTGGTCGGTGGCGAACACCGTGTCGGTGTACTCCGAGTCGCTGCTGTTCTTCGGAGCCGGGCTCTGAGCCCACGCGCCGCTCGCTCCGAGGCAGATCGTGACCGCCACCACCGTTAGCCGACGTCCCATCGAGAACACCTCCGCAGATTGAGTTACTCACCGTCAGACTACGGCGCCGATGGTGGACATCCCAAGAATTTTCGCGGGCCGATCCGACGAGCGCGATAGCCGGACATGAAGAAGCCCGGGCGCGCAGACCGGCTCGGCTGCTGGACCTACCCGGCGGCCGGCGCCCCGGCGAGAAGCTCTCCCACCGAGACGGCGGCGTACCCGCGCGCTTCCAGGACGTCCAGCAGTCCAGGCATCGTGGCCAGAAGCCGCTCGGGTGCGCCCGGCAGCCCGGGCGCGTCATGAAGGTCGACGATCGCGCCGTCGTGGAGGCGGTCCGCGACGTGGCGGAGCTGGGCGGCCGGAGACCGAGGACGGAGACCTTCGTGCTGGACGGACCAGAGGACCGTGACCAGCCCGAGTCGGCGGACCGTGGCCAAGGCTGCCGCGTTGACGATACCCCAGGGAGGCCGGTAGAGGTGCGGAGGCCGACCGAGGATGTCCCCCAGGATGCGCGCTCCCTCGGTGATCTCCCGCGCCGCGGCGGCCGGGGGAAGGAGCCACGCGTTACGGTGCCGCCAGGTATGGTTGCCGATCTCGTGGCCCGCGGCGGCGATCGCCCGCACCACGTCCGGATGCCGCACCGCGCGCTCGCCGATCAGAAAGAAGGTGGCCCGGACATCGCGCGCGTCCAGAAGCCGCAGGAGCCGAGGCGTCGCCCCCGGATCGGGTCCGTCGTCGAAGGTGAGCGCGACCTGGTGTCTGCCCTCCGGCCCGCGCCGCCAGGCGACCGCGGGCAGGATGCACTGCGCTCCCCAGGCGTAGGCGGCCCACACCGCGGCGCCCGCACCCGCTGCCCACCAGCCACTGCGCACGGTCATTCCCGCCCCAGGAGGGCGAGCATCTCCTTGGCCACGATCCGTCCCGCATCCGGGCGCCGCAGGCTTCGCGCCATCGCGGCGAGCGCCGCGCGGAGCTCGGGCTCGCCCAGGAGGGCGTCCAGACACCGCCGGAGCTCCCGCTCGTTTCGCGCGCGGAGCGCCGCCCCCGCCGCGACCAGGCAGTCCTCATTGGCCCGCTCCTGGCCCGGGAGGGAGCGGTGCAGCAGGAGCGGCCGCCCGAGCGCGAGCGCCTCGGCGCAGGTCATGGCACCCGCCTTCGAGACGACGAAGTCGGCGGCCCCCATCACCTGCGCCATGTCCGGCACACGGTCGAGGATCCGGAACCTCCCGTCCCCCTCGTGCCGCCGGCGGAGCCGGGCGGCGAGCCGGCGGTGGTCCCCGCAGACCGCGATTGCGATGAATGGTCGGTCGAGCGAGGCCAGCGCCTCGCACGCCTCCGCGACTCCCCGGAGGAGCCCGCGCATGCCGCCGGTGACGAGCACGACCGGAACGTCCGCCGGCAACCCGAGCGCCGCCCGGAGCGCCAGCCGCTCCGGCGGGACCATGAAGGCGGAATCCACGGGCAGGCCGCTCGCGACTACCCGGTTCGGTGAGATGCCGTGGGCCACGACGCCTGCGCGCACGGCCTCGGTGGGCACGAAGTAGCGCTCCAGGCCCGCGTGGATCCACTGCGGATGCGCGGCGAAGTCCGTGAACACGATCCCGTGCGGCACCGCCGTCTCGCCGCGGGCACGGAGCCACGCCATGGCTCCGGCGGGCGTCGGGTGGAGGTGCACGACGGCGTCGGGGCGCTCTCGTTCGAGATGGCGCAGCAAGCCCCACGCGCCGATCCGGTCCATCCCCGCCATGACGGGCGACCGGGGACCGATCCGCGCCGAGAACTCGTAGGCGAGCCCCCACAGACCCGGAGCGCAGCGAAGAATGCCCCAGAACATCGTGAGCGAGGCCCGCACGAAGGCCGGCGGCAAGAAGCGGACGAAGTGGTCGAGGATCTCGACGCGCGCACCCTCGCCCGCGAGAGCCCGGGCCAGCGCCTCCGCGGCGCGCAGGTGGCCGGCGCCGTATGGAGCGGACAGGATCAGGATCCGGGGCACGGCTCGAGGGCCCGGAGCCCCGTGACTCACGCGCCGAAGCGCCGGTCCCGCTGCTGGTAGCTCCGGAGCGCGCGGAGGAAATCGATCTTGCGGAACTCCGGCCAGTGGACGTCGCAGAAGTAGAACTCGCTGTACGCGCTCTGCCACAGGAGGAAGCCCGACAGGCGGACCTCGCCGGAGGTCCGGATGATCAGGTCGGGGTCCGGCAGGTCCGGAGCGTACAGGTACCGGGAGATCTCCTCCTGGGTCACGGCGTCGACGATCTCGTCGAGCGTTCCGCCTTGCTTGGCGCGGTCCCGCACGAGGCGCCGGACCGCGTCCGCGATCTCCTGGCGACCGCCGTATGCCAGGGCGAACGTGAGCACGGCGTCGGCGTAGCCCGCCGTGGCCTGCTCGGCGCGCTGGATGGCCGCCAGCGTGGAGTCGGGTAGGAGGTCGAGCTTCCCGACCGCCCGGACCCGGATCCGCCGCCGATGGATACGCGGGTCGTCGGCGAGCGCGCTGAGCTTGTTCTCGATCACCGAGAGGAGGCCGCGTAGCTCCTCCGGGGCCCGCCCGAGGTTCTCGGTGGAGCACGCCCAGAGGGTCACGGCGGGGATGCCGAGGTCGACGCACCAGGCTAGGACCTCGTCGAGCTTCGCCGCCCCGAGCCGGTACGCGTCCACGGGGTCCCGCCCCTGCGCCCGCGCCCAGCGCCGGTTCCCGTCGAGGATGATGCCGACGTGCTGGGGCGTGGGCCGCCGCCGCACCTCGGCCTCGAGCCGCCGGGCGTAGACGCGGTAGAGGAGCCCGCGCCAGCGCGGCTCCGCGCTCACTGGGCCACCCTGGCCCCGCGGGAGGCGATCGGACGGGATTCGTCGCACGGCCTTCGGCCTGTGGCGGCCTGGGGGCTCATCCCATCGTCACTCCCGGGGTCGGCGCGCGACCAGGAGCTTGTACTCCGTCTCCTGGACCACGTCGCCTCGCTGGTTCACGATCTGACGCTGCTCGACGATGACGCCGCCATCCTTCATCGGCCGCTTCCCCGCCACGCGGATGCGACACCGAATGGTGTCCCCGACACGCACGGGAAGGCGGTTGTGGAGATCGAACACCATGAAGGCGAGAACCTGGGGCGTCTCGGCAGGGGCCCGGAAGCCCAGCCCGGAGCTCATGACCATGATCAGGAGCTCCGGCACCAAGGGCGGGAGGCCCGCCTCGCCCGTCGTGAAATCGAGGATCTCCTGGTCGCCGGAGATCGCGGCGAAGCTCACGACGTCGGCCTCGGTGATCGTGCGGCCCGGGGACTCAAACCCGTCGCCGACCTCGAGGTCCTCGAAGTAGCGCGGCATCGGCCGCCGCTACTTCCGGCGCTCGATCATGAGCTCCGTGTCCCCCTCCTGGACAAGCTCTCCCCGCTGGTTGAGAACGGCGCGCTGGATCGTGACGATCCCGCGGTCGGGCTTCGAGGTCTCCTTCTTGTCGGTGACCTTCATGCGGACCTTGATCGTGTCGCCGATCTTGATCGGCCCCTTGAATCGCCAACGAAGCCCCAGGAAGGCGAGCGTGGCGAAGGGGCGCGCGACGGCCCGCGCGCCGAGGCCCGACGAGATCGAGAGCCCCAGGAGTCCATGGGCGATGCGCTCGCCGAAGATGGAGCTCTTCATGAACTCGGCGTCCGTGTGGAGGACATTGTAGTCTCCCGACAGCCCCGCGAACGCGACGATGTCCGCCTCGGTGATGGTGCGACCCGGAGACAGGTACTCGTCGCCCACCTGGATGTCCTCGAAGTACTGGCGGCTCGGCTCCGACATGGGCGTCCTCCCGAGGCGATCAAAATCCTCCGTCGATCGACCCGCACTATACCATGGCGAATGCTACAATCTCACCGACCGACTGGTCGGTTTTCCAGAGACGGAGGCTCTACCCGAGTCCGGTGGAGGCGAGTATGGGCAGCGTCGTCGACGACCTTCGCATCTCGGATCCGCGGCTCGCCCGCGTGTGGGAGAAGGTGCACGGAGGCGAGCGCCTCGACGTCGACGACGGGCTCGCCTGCCTCGAAACGGAGGACCTCCTCGGTCTCGGTCGAATGGCGGACCACGTCAAGCGCCAGAAGTCCGGCGACTGGGTGTACTTCGTCATCAACCGCTACGTGAATCCGACGAACGTGTGCGTGCTGTCCTGCTCGTTCTGTGACTTCGCCAAGAAGAAGGGCGACGAGGGCGCGTTCGAGCACTCCATCGAGGACGTCGTCGGCATGATCGAGGCGGACGTCCGGGAGGTCCACATCGTGGGCGGCCATCACCCGGACTGGCCGTTCGAGTACTACGAGCGGCTGGTGCAGACCATCCACGCAACCCGCCCCGACGCCCAGATCAAGGCCTTTACCGCGGCCGAGATCGACTACCTCTGGCGTCGCTGGAAGATCGAGCCGAGCGAGGCGCTCAGCCGCCTGAAGGCCGCCGGGCTCCACACCATGCCCGGAGGGGGCGCGGAGATCTTCTCCGCCCGGCTCCAGAAGGCGCTCCGCTTCATGGGCAAGGCGGGGGCGGATCGCTGGCTCGAGATCCACCGGATCGCTCACGGTCTCGGTATCCGGTCCAATGCGACGATGCTCTATGGCCACATCGAGACGTACGCCGAGCGGATCGAGCACATGCTGCGCCTCCGGGCGCTCCAGGACGAGACCGGAGGCTTCCTGACGTTCATCCCCCTCCTGTACCAGGTCGGCGACACGCGGCTCGTCCCCCGCCAGGCCTCTGCCGTGGAAGCGCTGCGCGTGGTGGCGACGTCCCGGCTCGTCCTCGACAACTTCCCGCACGTCGAGGCGTACTGGGTCATGATGGGCGAGGAGGCCGCCTCGATCGCGCTCAACTTCGGGGCCGACGACGTCAATGGCACCCTGGTCGACGAGCGCATCGCGCACGCGGCGAAGGCGGAGAGCCCGGCCGGGCTCGCGCGCGAGCAGATCCTGCGGATGGTCCGCGACGCCGGGCGGGTTCCGGTGGAGCGCGACGCCCTCTACAACGTGATCAACGTGTGGAGCTGATGCTGCGGGTCGGCCGGATCTCGTACCTGAACGTCGAGCCGTTCTTCCACGCTTTCCCCTGGCCGATCGCAGCGTCCCTGCCGCCCCGCGCGCTCGGCGAGGCGGTGGCCGAGGGCCGGGTCGACGCCGGGCCGCTCGCCCTCGCCGACTGCCTCCGGCTCGAGGGCACCGTGACCCGCCTGCCGTTTGGGATCGTGGGCCCCACGCGAGCGCAGAGCGTCCTCCTCTTCTCCGACCGCCCCATGGGTGAGCTCGGTGGCCGCCGCATCGCCGTCACCGGCGAGACCTCCACATCCGTGCGGCTCCTGCGGATCCTGCTGGCGTTCCGGTACGAGGTCCCCGCCCCCGTCCTGGTCGGGCTCGGCGAGGCGTCCGACGCCGTGCTCCTCATCGGCGACGCGGCGCTCCGCCTGCGCCAGGGACCATGGCCCCGGCGGCTCTGCTACGACCTCGGCGAGGAGTGGACCCAGTGGACCGGCTACCCCATGGTCTTCGCCGCCTGGGCCGTCCGCCTCGACACGACGGCGGCGGCGCGGGAGGACCTGGAGTCGACACTGGCGGAAGCGCTCGAGACCGGCCTCGCGAGCCTCCCCGCCATCGCGGCGCGGCGCCGCGACCTCGGACTCTCCGAGGGCGAGATCATTGACTACCTCGAGAGCTTCCGCTACTGGATCGGACCCGACGACGAGAAGGCGGTCGGCGAGTATCGCCGGCTCCTGGCCCTCCTCGAGGGCTGACTCGCATGACGGCGCAAGCCATGCTGGAGACGGTCCGTGCCAAGGTCGACGGGGGGATGCGGCTGTCCCGCGAAGAGGGACGGTGGCTCCTGACCGAGGCTCCCCTGCTCGAGGTCGGCCAGCTGGCTAATACCGTGCGCCGTCGCCTCCATCCCGACGGTGAGGTGACGTTCGCGATCGACACGAACCCGAACTACACGAACGTCTGCGTCACCGACTGCCAATTCTGCGCCTTCTACCGGAAGCCCGGTGACCCCGAGGCCTACACCCTCACCGTCGACGAGGTCATGGCGAAGATCGCCGGGGCCGTCGAGCGGGGCGCGACCACGGTCCTCCTCCAGGGAGGGCACAACCCGTCCCTGCCCCTCGACTACTACCTCGATCTGGTCCGAGAGACCCGGCGGCGCTTCCCGGGCGTGCTGCCTCACTTCTTCACCGCATCCGAGATCCAGACGATGGCCCGGGTCTCCACGCTTCCCGTGAGCGAGGTGCTGGCGCGGCTCCGCGACGCGGGTCAGCGGACCCTGCCGGGCGGGGGCGCCGAGATCCTCTCCGAGCGCGTCCGCCTCCGCATCGCCCCGAAGAAGGGCGGCCCGGGCAGCTGGCTGGAGGTCCACCGGGAGGCGCACCGGCACGGGCTCCGGTCGACGGCCACCATGATGTACGGCCACGTCGAGGGGCCGGAGGACGTCCTGGACCACCTGGACGCCGTGCGCGCCCTCCAGGACGAGACCGGAGGCTTCACGGCATTCGTCCCCTGGTCCTTCAAGCCGGGCAACACGCTGCTGGAGAAGTGGATCAAGCACTACGCCGGGCCCAACGCCTACTGCCGGATGCTGGCGCTGTCGCGCTGCTACCTGGACAACATGCCCCACGTGCAGGCGTCCTGGTTCTCGGAGGGAAAGCGGGCCGGGCAGATCGCGCTCCACTTCGGGGCCGACGACTGGGGCGGAACCCTCTTCGAGGAGAACGTCCACAAGGCGGCGGACTACGTCAACAAGATCACGGTGGACGAGATCGTGGCCCTGATCCGGGAGGCCGGTTTCCGGCCCGTCCAGCGGACCACGCTCTACGAGCGGGTCAAGGCCTTCTAGGACAGCCGCGTGCCGGGCGCCTCGCGCGCATCGTGCACGAGTTCCGGTCCGCCGGCGCCGCCGCTAGAGAGGATCGAGCGGGGGCATCGCACCGAGCAGCCGCGCGCCGACGGCCTCCCTGTAGAGGGTTTCCAGGGCGCGGCGTCCTTCCTCACCCAGCGTCACCGTGTAGTCGTTGACGTACATGTGGACGAATCGCGTGCAGGTGTCGGCGTCAATGCCTCGGCCGTACCGGAGCGCGTACCCCACGGCCTCGTCCGGGTGCGCGTGGGCGTAGCGGATCGAGGCGCGCAGGGCCTCGGACAGGCTCCGGGCCATGTCCTCACCCAGATCGCGGCGCGTCACGTTGACGCCCAGCGGGAGGGGAAGCCCCGTCCGCTTCGTCCACAGCTCGCCCAGGTCGAGCACCTTGGAGAGACCCATCGCGCCGTACGTGATCTGCCCCTCGTGAATCAGGAGGCCGGCGTCGGCCTGTCCGTCCGCCACCACCCGCGGAATGTGGTCGAAGGCCACCACGATCACGGGCGGGTCCCCCAGCGCAAGACGGAGAAGCAGGTACGCCGTGGTCCCGTACCCCGGAATGGCGATGATTCGCTCGGGAAGCGTCTCGGCAGGGATGGGCTCCCGGGCCACGACGATCGGGCCGTAGCCCTTGCCCATCGACGCTCCGGGATCCATGAGACGGTACCGATCCGCGATGGCCGGGTACGTGGCGCACGACACCGCTGTCACCTCGAGCTCCGTCGAGGCGGCGCGACGGTTCAGCGATTCGATGTCCTCGAGCACATGCTCGATCCGCACGCCGGGGATCGTCACCTTTCCGTGCGTCATCGCGTAGAACATGAACGCGTCGTCGGCGTCAGGGCTGTGACCGATCCGGATCACCTGGGTCATCCACTCCTCCGTGCTCCCCGGAGCGTGGGTCCGCCGGGGTGCGGGCCATGAGCGGCCGCGAGGAGCGTCGACGCTCACCGCGGCGGGACGAGGCGAAGGCCGGCACACGGCGCCGGGTGCTCGCGGCCGCCATGGAGGTCTTTGCCCGCGAAGGGTATCACGCGGCGCGCATGGACGCGATCGCCGCGGCGGCCGGAGTGTCCAAGGGAGCGCTCTACTTCCACTTCCCCGGCAAGCTCCCGCTCTTCTCCGCGCTGGTCGACGAGTTCGCCGCCGAGCTGGCTGCGGACGTCGCCGCCGCGATCCTGGCGCACGAGGGCGGCGTGGCGCGGGTCGAGGCGGCCGTGACCGCCGCACTGACCCTCTTCGGGCGCCGGCAGGAGCTGGCGCGCATCGTGCTCATCGAGGCGGCAAGCCTCGGGCCCGCCTACGCGATGAAGCGCCGCAAAGTGCTCGGCCGCTTCGCCGCGCTGGTGCGCCACCACCTCGACGAGGCGGTCGCCGAGGGGAGCATCCCGCCGGTGGACACCGACGTGGCCGCCTACGCCTGGCTGGGCGCGCTCAACGAGGTGGTGATGCAGTCGCTCGAGGGCGAGCTGTCCGCGCTCGCGGACGCGGCGCCCGCACTCTCAGCGCTCCTGCTTCGTTCGGTCGGCGCGGCAGACGTCGGCGCCGCTTCCCGGCGCTGAGCAGCCGTCCGGTCCATCGCGCGCAGTTATCCACATATCCACCGTCATCCACCGACGACGATCCGCCCCATCTGGCGCGGGCGCTCGTCGGCGGCGGTGCGCGGAGCCGCGACAGATCGAGGCTCGCGAAGGCAAGGCTCTCGATCGGCCGATGAATGCCCGCGCGCGAACGGTCCATCGTCGCGTGAGCGCATGAGCACAGGCGAAACAAACCCTTGACACGGATTGGACGCCCGACGATTGTGGGGGGCATTCACTGGACGGTACGCACTCTTTCATTTGCTCGGCACGAGGTCCGGAGGCGCGCATGGACGTTCCGCGAAAGCCCCTGGCGAAAGTCGAAGGGCGGAAGAAGCTCAAGGCCAGCGGTCTGGTCATCCAGTGGCGAGGCACGCCCAACCTGGACGACTGGGTGGCCCTCATCGTGAACGGCACGAAGTCGAGGCGGCTGATTCTCGCCGATCACACTTCCGAGCGCCGGGTCAAACAACTCCTGGCCCGGATCGAGCCCCTGCCCAAGCGTGAAGTCGAGAAGCTCGCGAAGGGCTGATCGCAGCTCAGCGCTTGCCGGGCAGCGGCGGCTCGGCCGGCGGCTCCATCGGCGTTCCCCACTCGACTGTTAAGCCGAGCGCCGGGAAACCATTCGACTGCGGGTCGTCGAACGGGATCCGGGGCGCGGTCCACCCGCTCAGACCCACGCGCATGCCGGACGTCCGCGAGGTCCGCTTCGTCGTCACGGCGCCCTTGACGAAGGCGGGCTGATAGATCGTTCGCGTGCGCTCGCCGTAGTCCCCTTCGCGCGGACTCCCCTGCTCCGGTGGAAGCGCACCCTCGAACCCGAACTCGGGGGCGGGCTTGGATGGCTGGGGGGTGACGGTGACCCCCAGAGACCCGGCAGCCCCGGGGGACGCGGTCGTTCCGGAGGCGGGCGGTGTCTGCGCCCAGGCGGGGGTAACCCAGACGAGCACGGCGGCAAGCAAACCGGCGACGAACAGAACAGGGAACGACCGGATCCTACACACTGATCCCATGGCTCCTCCCTCGGTGACCGCACTTATTATGATGCAAGCCAGATGCCGCGGGATGCAGGCGCTGGGGTGAACCGTGGGATGCCGTGCGCCCTAGCCGCTCCCTCCCCCCTCGGAGGCGGTCAGGAGCTGGATGACCGAGGAGAAATCCTTCCGCCCCAGGCCGTGACGGCTGGCCAGCATGTAGAGATCGTGGGCGAGGGCGCCCGTGAAGCAGGGCACGCCGAGATCACGTGCCGCGGCGCGGGCCAGGGACAGGTCCTTGGCCATCAGGTCCGTCATAAACCCGGCCGCAAAGTCACGGTTCGATGCCGACTTGGGCACGAGCCCGGGAACCGGGCAGTTGTGCTCGATGGCCCAGCAGTTGCCGGAGCTGGTCCGGATCACATCGTGGAGGATCTTCGGGTCGACCCCGGCCCTGGTCCCGATCGTGAACGCCTCGGCGGCTGCGATCATGGAGACCCCCGCGAGCAGGTTGTTGCAGATCTTGGCTACCTCGCCCGACCCGAGCGGCCCCACGTGGACGACGTTCTTCCCCATCGCGCCCAGGATGGGGCGCATCTGGGACACTGTGTCAGCATCGCCTCCCACCATGATCGTGAGCGTCCCGGCCACGGCACCCGGAACCCCACCCGAGACGGGAGCGTCGAGCATGCGGACGCCCGCGGCCTCGAGCCGGGCGCCAACCTTGCGCGTCGTCGCAGGATCGATCGTGCTCATGTCGATCGCGATCTGACCCGGCCGGGCGCCCTCGAGGACGCCCCCAGGTCCCAGGTACGCGACCTCGACCTCGGGAGAGTTCGGCACCATGGTGACGACGACCTCCGCCCGGCTGGTCGCCGCCGCGACGGACTCCGCGGCGAGCGCCCCCTGGCCGACAGCGGCCTCGACGGCCTCGGGTCGCACGTCCGCGGCGTGCACTCGGTAGCCGGCCTTGACGAGGTTCGCCACCATCGGCAACCCCATGTTGCCCAGCCCGACGAACGCGATCGACTTCATGTCTCGGCCCCCTGCGCCGCGCATCGCAACGCTCGAGCGTGCACCGCTACGGGACGGACGCGCCTGGCGCGCCATCCGGCGCGCGGTCGCCGCCAGTCTACAACGGCCGGCCGGAGCCGGCCAAACCGCGGGACGGGCCGCGGAGACGATCGCATGCCGCGTGCTACAATCCGGCCCCGGAATGCTCGGACGCGACTGGGCTCTCCTCGTCACCGGAACGCTGCTGGGCGTCGTGTCGCTGACCGCCGACCTGGTTGGCATCGGCGCCTTTGCGGGCTTCGGCTGGAAGCAGATGATCGGGACGGCGGCCGCGCTGGGGCTCGTCATTCCCTCGGGTTGGCGCATCTTCCGCGCTTCTCGGCGAGACCGGCCGTGAGCGGGGCTGGCTCGGGAGCGCGCCGCACGACGAGCCAGACCCGGGTCCTCGACAACCTCCGCATCGCCGCGCGCAAGGGCGATCGCACCGCCCTCGCGCTCGCCCTCGACGAGATGCGGACCCTCGCGTTCACGCCCCGCTACTGGGTGCGGTACCTGACGCTCATCCACCACCCGCTCGCCCGCATCGTGGATCTCCTCGTCATCAAGCAGGGCGACAAGATCGCGCGGCAGAAGGGCTGGTCCCAGACGGTCAGGCCGCGCCGTCGCCGTCCCGCAGCCGCCCGACCTGAGAAGGCCCCGCGTCCGAGCCGGCCGGCGCGCCCACGCGCCGGTCCGGACCAGCCGCCGCTGTTCCCGGGGCTATAGGCCCGGGGCTCTAGGAAGGTCGTCCGAGGGCCGGCATGCCGCCGGTCAGAGGACGAGCTTGCCGAGGATGCGCGGGCCGACGGCGCCGGTTGCCCCCGGCAGATTGCCGGGCCGGCCGAAGAGAGTCTCGTTCGCGAGCACCGCGAACGCCACCGCTTCCTTGGCGTCGGGGTCGAGGCCGACCTCGGCGAGCGAGCGCACGGGCACCGGTGCCAACGCCGCCCCCAGCGCCGCCATGAGCGTCCCGTTCCGCGCGCCGCCGCCCGAGACCAGCACCTCCGCGACCGGCTCGCGGACCCACCGGCGGATCCCGGTCGCCACCGACTCGGCGACGAACCGGGTGAGACTCGCCAGGAGGTCGCCCTCGCGTCCCGCGTAGCGCCCGAGGAGCGGCCGCACGAAGACGTCCCCGAATGCCTCGCGGCCGGTGGACTTGGGCGGGGACAGGTCGAAGAACGGGTGACGGAGCAGCTCGGCGACGAGCCCGGGGTCCACGCGCCCCGTCGCAGCGCGCGCCCCGTTCCGGTCGAACGTCTCGGCGCCGCCAGTCCAGGCGTGGACGACAAGGTCGAGCGGCATGTTCGCCGGCCCCAGGTCGAAGGCGCGCACCGTGTCGAGCCGCTCGGTAACAACCGTCACGTTGGCGATGCCTCCCATGTTCAGACAGGCGCGCGTGGCTCCGGCGCGGCGGAACAGCAGCCAGTCCACCAGGGGAACGAGCGGCGCGCCCTCGCCGCCCGCGGCAATGTCCCGTGGGCGGAAGTCGGCCACGACGGGCAGCCCGGTGCGCTCGGCAATGATCGCCGGCTCGGCGAGCTGCAGCGTGGCCGCACGACCATCGGGGCTCCCCGCACGCGGATGGTGCCGCGCCGTCTGGCCGTGCGAGCCGACCAGGTGGACCGGAAGCCCGTCACGCCGGGCCTCGCCCATCACCTCGAGGGCTGCCTCCGCGAACTCCTCGCCGAGCCAGTAGTGGCAGCGCAGGAGCTCGTCCGCACGCGCGTCGCCGAGCGCGAGGATGCGGGCGCGCAGGGCCGGATCGAACGGTCGTGTCTGGAAACCGAGGAGGCGCGCCCGTGTGGTGTCCCCTGCTCCATCGATCTCGACCAGCGCGGCGTCGATGCCGTCGGCGCTCGTCCCGGAGATGAGGCCGACCACGCGGCGGGGGCTCACCATCCGGAGCGCGAGGAGGCGGGCAAGCGGGTCACCGTTCACGTCGTGGGTCCTCGAGCGCCGCGCGCAGATTGTCGCCGTGGGCGACAAGGCGCCGGCGGGCCCCCGGGGCGTCCAGACCGAGCCGGTGCATGACGAGGGCCACGTTGGGCCGTCCGCTCGCTCGCCGGGCGAGGGCGCGCGCGGACACGGGCGACAGGCCGGTGAGCGCCCCGATGATGCGAAGCGCGCGGGCCCGGAGCTTCCGGCTGGAAGGCCGGAGGTCGACCATGAGATTGCCGTAGACCTTCCCGAGCCGGACCATGGCCGCAGTCGTGAGCGTGTGGAGAACCATCTTGGTGGCCAGCCCCGCCTTCATGCGGGTGGAGCCCGCCAGCACCTCCGGCCCGGGCCGTGGCGCCACGACCACATCGGCAAGGGCACGCAGCGCCGCCGATGGTGCGCACGTGACGACGATGGTCCGCGCGCCGCGCCTCCGCCCCTCTCCGAGGGCGGCCAGCGCGAAGGGCGTCACGCCGCTCGCGCAGATGCCGCACACCACGTCCCGCGGGCCCACGCGAAGCCGCCGGAGCGCCCGCCTCGCGTCGCCACCCCGGTCCTCGGCGCCCTCGACGGCTCGCCAGAGCGCCCGGCGGCCGCCGGCGATCACTCCCACGACCTGCCCGGGGGACACGCCGAAGGTCGGCGGGCACTCCGCGGCATCGAGGACCCCGAGCCGCCCGCTCGTTCCGGCGCCCACATACACGAGTCGCCCGCCTTCCCCGAGCGCGTCGGCCACCAGGTCGACGGCCCGCGCGAGAGACCGCTGGACGCCCGCGACGCTGGCCGCCGCGCGGCGGTCTTCCCGGGTAATGGAGGCGACGAGGCGCTCCGTGGGGAGCCGGTCGAGCGCGCGGAGACGCGGATTCGGCCGCTCGGTCGGGAGGGCGGCGTAGTTCGGAGATCGGTCGGGAACAGCGCGGCGACGGGAAGGCGACACGGCGGGTCTCCTTGTAGCCCGCGTCACGTCAGGTGTCAAGGATGCTTCACTCCGGTTCGCCGTGTAGACCTTACACCGGCCAATGGGCCGTCACGTAACGCTTACCGGCAGGATCGGACCTGACGAGGAGCCAAAACCAGTGGTTCGACGCGGTGATGGCGGGACTTCTCACCTGGCACGGGGGTTGCCCTCACGATCCGGAAAGAGGACCCAGGAAAAGCGCATGGCCAAGATGATGACATCGGATTCGTTCACGGGGGCCGCCCTGACCGAGCGGCTGGCTCGCCGCATCCTCGTCGTGGACGACGACCGCCCGAGCCGGGAGGGTCTGAGCACGGCCTTGCGCAGGGAGGGCCATGCAGTCGACGCCGCGGCCGATGCGTGGCAGGCGATGGTCCGGCTGCGAGCCCAATCGTTCGACATCGCGGTGGTCGACCTCGATCTGCCGGCCGTGCACGGAGTCGAACTTGGCGGCTGGGACGTGGTCCGGATCGCGCGCGCCTACAGACCGGACATCGCCGTCATCGTGCTGAGCGCGGACGAGGACCCGACCCCGGGCCCCGAGGCACTCGCGCTCGACGTGACCGGCATCCTCGGAAAGCCCATCAGCCTGCAGGAGCTCACGCACCTCGTCGAGACCCTGCGGCTGCCCAAAGAAGCGCGCGCCCTCCGATCCTCGCTCAGCACCTGACGTACTCCCCCGACGGATCTCCCCCGCCAGCCCGCTGATCACGCGATCGGCGGA
This sequence comes from uncultured Candidatus Rokubacteria bacterium, assembly GCA_963805625.1. Classification (GTDB taxonomy): domain Bacteria; phylum Methylomirabilota; class Methylomirabilia; order Rokubacteriales; family DASRDR01; genus DASRDR01. Next base: position 20,614 of record CAWDVE010000025.1, on the reverse strand, counting down.
GTCACGTAGCCGTAGCGCCGGTTCGTCCGGCCCGGCCCTCCCGCTCGTAGGTGGCCCTGGCAATCGCGATGCGGTCGGTCGAGAGCTCGGCGCGGCGATCGTACCGGTAGAGCTTCGCGGAGTTCTCGCCGAAGATCGCGCGCTTGATGGGACCGTCGGCGGGGCCGAGCGGTGCGAAGCCAAACTTCTGCTGCATGTCGTCGGGTATCTCGAGCCGGCGCAGCGCCTCGATCTGCCACTGCGGCGCGCCAGTCCAGATGGCGTCCGTGCCCCACACCACGTGATCGGCGCCCTGGCCCGGCTGGCCGCGGGGAGACATCCGGCCGGCAGGGGCCGGACGTAAAGTCACGTGAGATGACGCGAATTCCTCCTTTGCCCTCGGCAGGCGGATCATTGTAGGCTTTGCCCCGACCATGGCCGCGGTAGATCTCGAGGCCTACGTCGCCTGCTCCCGCGCTGTCGACCTCGCTGCGTTTCCCTGGGCCGACGTCCCCCGATGCCCCGTGACCCCCGAGGTGATTCGCACTCTCCGCTACATGCAGGACGTCGAGAGCCACACCATCATTTATTTCCGGGAGCTCCCGGAGTGCCAGCCCGTTGATTGATTTCGTTCCGCAGCGTCACTAGAATATTGGCATCCGATTCACGCCCATTCGCTCGATGACTGCCACCCTACCGGAGTTTCTGTTCCACTGGGCGGAGCGCACGCCCGAGTCGATCTTCGTCACCGAGCCCGACCACGGGCCGACGTACACCTACGGCCAGGTTGCGGGCTCCGTCGGGAGGTTTCGCGCGCGCCTCCAGCGACTCGACGTCAAGCGCGGCGACCGCGTGGCCATCCTGGCCGACAACAGCTGCGTCTGGGTCGTGGCGTACCTCGGCACGCTGGCCCAGGGCGCCGTCGCGACGCCGCTCAACACCCGGCATGCCGCGGGCGATCTCGACCAGGTGCTCGACGACCTCGATCCCGCGGTGATCGTCGGCGATCCCCCGTACCTGCCACGGCTGTCCGAGCGGCATCGGAGCCGGATCCTCGTGTCGTCGGACGTCGACGTGGCCCGGCGCCCGGCGCCGGCGCTGGACGGTTCCGAGGCGCGGCCGGAGGAGATCGGCGTCCTTTGCTACACCTCCGGCACGACGGGCGAGCCGCGCGGCGTGATGATCCGGAACGCCTCGCTCGTGCAGAATGCCGAGATGGTCGCGCAGATCTTCCAGTCCGGGCCCGACAGCACGACGGCCATCGTGTGCCCGCTCTTTCACAACACCGGCTACAACGACGGCCTCGCCCACATGCTGTCGCCCGCGAGGCCCAGAGCATGAAGGATCCCGAGACCTCGCCGATGACCCGCAAGGACCAGCTCCCAGAGACCTTCACGATCTTCGAGGACGTGTTCGTCCCGTGGGAACGGGTCTTCCTCTGCGGCGAATGGCAACACTCCGGCAACATGGCCAACATCTTCGCGAGTGTCAATCGCCAGGGCTACCTGGGCGCCGACGTCGGCAAACTCGATATCTTCATCGGCGCCGCGCACCGCATCGCCGAGCTCAACGGCGTGGCCGACGCGCCTCACGTCCGGGACAAGATCACGCAGATGATCAAGCTCCAGGCGTTGATCTGGAGCACGGGCGTGGCGGCTTCGATGCACGCGACCGTCATGGAGCCGGGCGTCGCGGTGCCGGACGCGGTCTACGCGAACACGGGCAAGCACGTGGCCATGGAAGGCCACTACCTCGCCACCCGGCTCCTCCTGGAGATCGCCGGGGGTGCGCTGGAGACGCTGCCGGCGATCGAGGACCAGCGGGCCCCGGAGCTCAAGCCCTACTTCGACAAGTACTACGCGGGGGCCACCGGCACGGCCGAGGAGCGCATGCGCCTGTTCCGCTTCATCCGGGACCTCACGGCCTCGGAGTACGCCGGGTGGTGGGACGTGGAAATCATCCACGGCTCGGGGTCGCCGGCGGCCGAGTGGCTCCAGATGTACCGGGAGTACGACCTCGATCGCGCCGCGAAGCACGTCGACGGACTGGTCACGGGCCAGTGACGCTCGAGACGCCCGGCACCCCCGATGACACCGTGAACGCAGGCCCGAGAGAAGGCGCCGCGTGACCCGCCCTCGGGCAGTCCGCGGGGCGGGAAAGCACTGACGCGATGACGATCGAGTGCCGGTTTCTCGATCGAGCCGGCTCCTACGAGCGGATCGCGACGGGATGGGTCGACGCTCTCGAGGGGTCCCTGCTCCAGCTCAACGCTCGGCTGAGCGACGGGCTGATCGACCTCGAGGTCGGCCTCGTCGCCGAGCCGGCGCCGAGCTACCAGCTGTCCGCGGCGACAGCGACCGCGCGCTCCGAGTCGACGAGGGAGAGGTGCGGCCCGCTCCTGGAAGCATTCCGGAGAATCGGCCGCCTCCGCATCGCCGCCGGCTTCCGCCGGCAGGTCGCCGGCCTCCTGGGCGAGCATCCGTTCGCCTGCCACCTGCTCGACGCGGCCATCGAGGCGGCCCGCCTCTCGCGACAGGTGACGCAGGTCGACCTGCCCGGCTCGCCTCGACTGGGTCCCGCGGAGTTTCACCGACTGGACCTCGAGGCCTGGCCGGAGCTCCTCGATCTCTGCTTCACGTACCGGGCGGAGACGGAGGCTCTCTTCGCGGAGAGACCGGTCCGGACGCCCGCCATCGTCGACATGTACGCAGCGCCCCCCGGCCGGAAGCTCGTGTTCCACCGCTACAAGCGGAGTCACGTCGCCCGCGCGGGAGGGACGCTCTCCCTCTACCAGTCGATGTTCGACCAGGTGCACGGGTTCGAGCTCTGGTACGACGTGGACGAGCAGAGCCACCAGGTCCTCGCGGCCCGCGTGCTGACACCCCGTCTCCCCTACATGGGCATCTGCGAGGAGCCGCAGCAACGGGTCCGGGACATGATCGGCGTGAAGCTCGGCGCCGATTGGGCGGGGGGCGTGCGGACGCGACTAGGCGGGCGGCGGGGCTGCTTTCAGCTCACCGATCTCACGAGCGATCTCCTTCGCCTCCTGACCTGGGGTTAGCTCGTGACGGCCCGCTCGGCGCCTCGGCCCAGGATCAGTCCTTGTACGAGGGATCCTTGGCGTCGAGGATCCTCTTCAGCTCGTCGAAGTGTGAGAACGCCGCGTCCTTGTAGTCTTCCCAGCCGCGGGCGGTGGCCTCGGCGATCTCGGGGGACAGGACCTTGAGTCTCTGACCGGTCGAATAGGCCAGGACCAGCGTCTGACAGGCGCGTTCGAGGTAGTAGAGGTCGTCGAAGGCCTCCGCCACAGTGTCGCCCACGACCAGGACGCCGTGGTTACCGAGCATCGCGCGCTTGTAATTGCCGAGCATGCGCACCAGACGCCGGCCTTCCTCCTCGTTGTCGGCGATGCCGCCGAACTCCAGGTCGATCGCCATCCGCTTGTAGTAGCGGGCCGTGTTCTGCTCGATCGGCTTGAGCTCAGGATCGGCCAGCGAGGCGATCGCCGTGGCATACGGCGGGTGAACGTGGAGGATGCAGCGCGCCTGCGGCAGCGCCCCGTGAAGGTGGCCGTGGATGCACCACGCGGAGGCGTCGGGCGCGTCGGGACGGCTCATGGTCGCCTTGTCGTCGACGTCGAGCAACAGGAGCTCGCTCGCCTTGATCCGGGAGAAGTACCGCCACCTCGGGTTCATCAGGAACTTCTTGCCGTCGGCCGTCACGGCGAGACTGAAGTGGTTCGCCACGGCCTCGTGCCAGCCGAACTCGGCCGCCAGCCGAAACGCTGCCGCCAGGTCGACGCGAAGCTGCCACTCCGCCGACTCGTCCCGTCGATTCGCGCGCAAGCTGGTCACACTCGACATCACACCCTCCCGTGCGAAGTGGATTCGCGCAAGGCTCGCTCCATGACGTCGAGTATATCCTCAGGCGCCCGGCAACGGCCTACCGGCGGTCCCAGAGACCGCTCTGATCCCGGCAAGGCTCCGCGCCGGTGCCCGGTAGCAGCCGCTCGCGCAGCTCGACCTACCCTTGCACGGCCGCCGGCGGCACGGTAGAAGTCTCCCGCAGTCTTGGAACTGGCGAATGAAGCTCACGCTCCTCGGCACCGGCGGACCGATACCCGACCCGACCCGTCACGGGTCGGCAATCGCACTCGAGATCGGAGACGCGCACCTCCTGTTCGATACCGGCCGCGGCGTCGTCCTGCAGCTTGCCCGCGCGGGCATCCCCGTCGAGAAGGTCCACCCCGTGTTCATCACCCATCACCACTACGACCACATCGGCGATCTCGGGGACGTGATCCTCACCGGCTGGCTCCAGGGCCGGAAGCGGGCGTTGCGTGTCGTGGGTCCACCCGGCACCGCGTCAATCGTGACGGCTCTCATCGAGCAGGTCTACGAGCGGGACATCGCGTTTCGCTCCCAGGGTGAGCTCAGCACCCGCTGGGCGCCCGTCGAGAGCGCCGACGTCGTCAGCGGGCTCGTCCACGATGGCGGAACCTGGAGAGTGCTCGCCGAGCCCGTTGCGCACGGGCACGGGCTCGACTACCCGGAAGCCTTCAAACGTCGCTGGGTGTGCCTCGGCTACCGCGTGGAGGCCAAGGGCAAGGTCGTCGCGTTCAGCGGGGACAGCGTCGCCTGCGAGGGCCTCGATCGCCTCGCCCGGGACGCGGACGTGCTGGTCCAGTGCTGCTACATGGCCCGGGCGGAGCTCGCCACGCCGTACTTCCTCCGCCTCGCTCAGGAGACCATCGCATGCGCGGACACCGTGGGCCGGATCGCCCAGCAGGCGCGGGTGAAGAAGCTGGTCCTCACGCACTTCCGGCCGGCCTCTGACGCGATGATCCGGTCGATCGCGGCGGACGTGGCGCGGGACTACGACGGCCCAGTGGTGCTCGGCACGGATCTCAGCGAGGTGGTCGTCTAACGCTCGAAGCCCGGAAGGCTTACACCTCCGGGCCCGGGACGCCCGCGAGACTTGCATCTCTCACGGGCGCCCCGGTCGCGCTGCGACCCGACTATCGGGGTTGCGGCACGATGCGCAGATACGGCTTCGGTGCCTTCCAGCCCCCCGGAAACTTCTCCTTCGCTTCGGCGTCGGACACCGCCGGCACGATGATCACGTCGTCCCCCTGCCGCCAGTTGACGGGGGTCGCCACACGATGCTTGGCCGTCAGCTGGCAGGAGTCGAGGAGACGCAGCACCTCGTCGAAGTTTCGGCCGGTGCTCATGGGATAGGTCAGCATCGCCTTGATCTTTTTGTCCGGACCGATGACGAACACCGACCGCACCGTCGCGTTGTCGGCGGCGGTCCGCCCCTGGGCTGCGGCTCCGGCGTCTTCCGGCAGCATGTCGTAGGCCTTGGCGACCTTGAGCTCGGGGTCGCCGACCAGCGGATAGGTCACGGCATGGCCCTGAGTCTCCTCGATGTCCTTGGACCATCTCTGGTGATCCGTGACGCCGTCCACACTGAGCCCGAGAACCTTGCAGTGCCGCTTGTCGAACTCGGGCTTGAGCTTGGCCATGTAGCCGAGCTCGGTCGTGCAGACCGGCGTGAAATCCTTTGGATGGGAGAACAGGATCGCCCAGCCATTGCCGATCCACTCGTGGAAGTTGATACGCCCCTGCGTGGTCTCCGCCGTGAAGTTGGGTGCCTCGCTATTGATCCTGAGCGCCATGGTTCACCTCGCGGTTGGGGAGTTGACGTCGCGCCACCATTGTAGACCCCGCCACCTTGCCCGATGTCAACAGTGTCCGGATCTGCAACGCGACAGAAGAACCGCGGGGTGCCAATGCAACCCCGCGGCTTGAGCTGGTGGACGATGCAGGACTTGAATCTGCGACCCCCGGCATGTGAGGTCTGAAATCCTGCCCCGTGACCATATGATATCTCAGCGGGGCAAGTGCGGCGACTTTGCACTTCTCCGCCTGTCTTTGCCACTCTTGCCCCCGGCACCCCCGGCGAGCCCAGCCGCCGCGAGGCGGGCGCCCGCCTCCTGGAGCATCCCCTCTTCCACAATCGCGTAGCGTTGGAACACGGCCGTTCGGTGGCCCGTTAGTTTCATCGCGACCGTCTCCGGGATCCCCGCGCGGATCAGGTTGCGGACGGCGGTCCGCCGGAAGGCGTGGAAGAGCCGCCCGGGGACGCCGGCCTTGATCCGCGCGGTCGTCCACGCCTTCTTGAAGTCGCCCACCGGGGCGCCGTTGTCCCGGCAGAACGCCCACGGGATCACCTGGCCCGTCGCCGTCTGGAGCGCCTCCACGCGCGTGCGCTGCGCCTGGAGGACCGCCCGGAGCTCGGGGATCAGGGGGAACATGCGCCCCTCCCGGTTCTTCGTCTCCTCGGGCTCAAGCCGCTTCCAGCCGGCGCCGAAGTCAACGTGGCGCCACTGGCGAGAGCGGAGTTCCGACTGCGCCAGCCGGTGAGGTTCCCCACCGTCGCGAGCGCCGCAACCTCCGGGCGGAGCAGGCGACAGACCGCCAGGAACGCCGCCTCCTCGAAAAACCCTCCCGGGCATTCCGTTCCTTGAGCTTCTCGACCATGAACGGCACCGCGAGCCCGTGCTGGCGCCGGGCCAGCGACCCCATCCGGGCGAGGATGGCGATCTCGCGGTTGACGGTAGCGGACGACGTGAGCTTCGGAGGTCGGGCGGGCGACTCGACGCGGAGCGTTTTCGTCGCCGGCAGGGTGACGGGCTTGGCGAGCCGAGCGACCTTGTAGTGCTCCACGTGGCCGGTGGTGATCCGACTCAGCCGCGTGGCGGCGCCGAAGTGCGCGAGCAGATGTGTGAGCCGGAGCTCCAGGGTGTCCCGCGGACTTGTGGCCGTTCGCGGTGTAGTCGTTCCGGATCACGTCGGCGGCCTCGCCCAGCGTCAGCCGGTCCGCTTCGACGTTGACCGGGATGTTGAGGGCCACCTTCCCCTCACGCTCCCGCAGAAACGCTCGGGCCTTCGCCTCCGAGGTCGTCTCCGCGGATTGCCGGAGCGTCTTGCCGTGCTGGCGGAAGCGCACCCACCACACGGTGGAGACTTGCGTCACCCCGTGCCGCCCTGGTACTTCGGGCGATAGATCGCGCCCATCAGTCTCCCCTCCCCGCGTCGCCTGAACCGCGATGCCGTGATAGCCTGCCCCCACCCACCCCACCCAAGGAGGACCGCCCCCCATGGCCGAGACGCCCCCGATTGCCCCACCCTACGAGCCGCCCCGCATCGAGCGCGTCCTGACCCCGGAGGACCTGGCGCATGAGGTCCTGTACGCTGGGCCGACGGACTTCTTCTTGTCCGGTGGCGAGCCACAACCCATCTAGCGGAGCCAAGACTCACAGCTTCAGCGCCGCCATCCGTGCGGCGCGGTCGCCGTGCAGGCGTAGACGGCGGCGATCATGGCGCATCCCCTATCGACCTTCAGCGCCCACCCTCGCGCGGAGCTCGTCCAACTGCTGCTGAATCTGCGCGATCCGGATGAGTTGCGTCTCCAGGGCCTTGTGCACCGCGCTCATCTCACAATCTAGGTGTTCGATCATCCGGATCGTGAGTTTCCGGCTCACTTTCGTGATGACGCGCTGTCGCCCGGTGGCACCCCTGGCGCCTCTGGCTCCCGTGACGCCTCGCATGCCCTCGATCCCGGGAGGTCCAGGCGGGCCCGGAGGTCCTGTCAGTCCGACGCCCCCGCGTTGACCCCGCGCACCCTTCACTCCACGTGGTCCGGTCAGTCCTCGTGCCATGACTAGTCCTTCCTCACAGCTCCAGCGCCGCCATCCGCGGCGCGAGGTCGTCCTCGGCCCGGCTCCAGCAGTGTCGCAACCACCGCGCGGGGCGTCTTCTTCATTCCCTACCGACGCTCTAACGCCGTCGCGATTCGTTCCAAGAGACGCTCAACCTTCTCCATGTGCTGCTGACTCCGTTCGTTCTGCTTGTGTTCTCGGATATCCAGGGGCCTCTCTTCATGAAACAGAACCAGATCCCAACGAAAAGGAGCATGGGACCCCAACTCACGATGAAATCGGTCAGGGGTTTCATTACCATCCTCCCGTGAGGTGCGAGCAAGCACAGCAGCTTCACTCCAGCAGCGCCGTCACCGGCACTGACCAGTCCATACTTGCCAACCGACCCGGCGACAGCAGCACCACGCCAGGTCGTCCTCAGTACCCGCCCGTGTCATACTCAGGCCATGGCGGCTGCGGATGTTCGCGGATCGACCCGTCTCGACACCTGGGGGGCATGGACCGAGGTTCTCGCCTCATGCCCGGAAGACGCTGAGGGCTATACGGTCACGGTGTGGTCTCAAGCGCGCCGCACTATCCTTGTCGAATGGGCCACAGGGCCATCGGGCCGTGAGGTATCCCGCACCAAGCCGACCGAGGTCCAGCCACGGACTTCAATGCAACCCCCACAAGTAGCCTTGCAAGTCTATGAGCACGTGCCGCTCGGCACTAGGTTCTCCGCCCGGATCAAATCCGAAGATCCTGACGCCGTCGCCAGGATACGGGTCACCCCTTGGAATAGGCCCCCCTCGAACTGAGACACTGCCGTTGGGGGCGCCTGCGCGCCCCAACACACGCGCCTTCCGTCCTTCACCCCAGCAGCTTCGCCACCGGCACGCCGAGGGCCTTGGCGAGACGCTTCAGCACATCGATGCCCGGGTTCTTCTTGCCGCCAGCCTCGAGATCGGAGATGTATCCCTGCGCCACCTTCGCCCGCTTCGCGAGCTCCGCTTGGCTCAGGCCCTTCTGCTCTCGTGCCTGTCGAATCGCCACGCTCAGTCTCTTAGCGCTCATGATATCTCTACAGAGATAGATTGTCACATGGCTTCTTCAAGAGCGACTCCGCCGACGACGAAGCCCGGGGGCGTCGCGCGGTACCACGCGTCGTAGCTCCCGGGGCGCTGGAGCGAGTAGAAGGACCCGTTGATCTCCACAGTCGGGAAGTGATGGCCGCAGAACTCCAGCTCGCGCCGCTGGGCCAGCCCGTCCGGATACCACACTCCGCGCCAGGGTCCGTAGCGCCAGCCGGAGATCCCGACGCGGATCACCCCACCGCGGCGCCCTCGCGGCTCAGGACACGGGCGGGAGGCGCACCCGCTTCTTGTCGGCGAGGAGCGGCGCCCACAGGTCGCCACGCGCCCGCACGCGTGCGGGAACGTTCCCGATGTGGAGGTCCTCGAGCCGGACGCCCCGCGCGACCTCGTCCCACGTGACGGGCGTCGACACGAGCGCGCGCGGATGAGGCCGGACCGAATAGACGGACGCCAGCGTCCGCCCCCAGGCGTTCTGGTTGTAGTCGACCAGGACGCGTCCCGCCGGCCGCTTCGGGATCCGGTACTCCGCGGTCAGGAGCGCCGGACGGGCCGCGGCGAGCGCCAGCGCGACCCGCTTCGCGAAGTCCCAGACGTCCTTCTGGGCCGGCCCCCGCACGATCGGCACGTACACGTGAAACCCGCGGGAGCCCGTGGTTTTGACGTAGGCCGGCATGTCCAGCCCCGCGAGGGCGTCCCGCACCGTGAGCGCGGCCTCGCGCAGGCGGTCGAACGCCACCGCGGTCGCGCCGGTCACGGGATCGAGGTCGAAGTGGACGTAGTCGGGCCGGTCCACGTCGTCGCACTGGGCGTACCATTGGTTGAGGTCGATGCACCCGAGGTTGACCACCCAGAGGAGCGAGAGCAGATCCTGGACGACGGGGAAGTCGATGACGCTGCCCGAGCTGTGCTCGATCGGGCAGAGGTCGAGCCACGGCGGATGAGGCTCGGGCACCCGCTTCATGAAGAAGAACGCCCGGGATGCTCCGTTCGGGTAGCGTTTCATCACCATTGCGCGGTCCCGGAGATGCGGCAGCAGGACGGGCGCCACGTCGGCGTAGTACTGGAGCAGGTCGCGCTTCGTGAGCCCGAGCTCCGGCCAGAACACCTTGCGGAGATTGGTGAGCCGGACGGCGCGCTCGCCGGCGCGGATCTCCACGGTGTCGGCGTCCGTCGGCAAGGAGAGCGACGGCGCGCGGGCCCATGGCCAGGCGGCCGTCTGGCGGGAGGCCGCCGATCGAGCGGCCTTCGAGCCGGCCGACGACCGCCGTCGCCGAGCCGCCGGGGAACCTCGCGAGGCCGCGCCTAGCTCCGTGAAGACGCGCCCGCGGGGCGGCGCGGCCGGGATGGTGTCGCCGGCCGCCGCGCCGCCGGCTCAGCCGTCCGGCGAGGGCGCGAGGCCGGAGGCGGCGCGGCGGGATCGGCGCCGGCGGCTTGCTGGAGCTGGCGCGGGCTCGCGCCGGCGGCTCCGCCGATCTCGGCCATCGTGCGCCCGGACACGACCGACCGGGGCTTCGAGACCGTGAGATCCTCCTTGCTCGCGTACTCGTCACGGTGCTTGATGAGGAGCCACTGCCGGCCGCCGCGCGTCCGGACCAGAACCCACGAGCCGAGGAGCTTCTCTCCCAGTAGCACGAACTTGAGGTCACCCTTCGCGAGCTGGCGGTCGACCTCGGCCTCGTCCCCGAGCCGGTCCTGGGCGATCGGCGCCCACACGCCCTTGTCCCAGATCATCACGGTTCCGCCGCCGTACGCGCCCTCGGGGATCACGCCCTCGAACTGGTTGTAGTCCATCGGGTGCGGCTCGGTCTCCATCGCCAGCCGCTTCACGGCGGGATCGGGCGACGGGCCCTTGGGAACCGCCCACGAGAGCATCACCCCGCGATGCTCCAGGCGGAAGTCGTAGTGGAGCGCGGTGGCGCGGTGCTTCTGGACGACGAACTGGAGGGGCCGCCCCGCTTCGCGCGCCCGTGCGGTCCCCCGGGGCTCGGGCGTGACGTCGAAGTGGCGCTTCCGGTTGTACTCGGCGAGCCGGCCGTACGCGCTCATGTCGGGCAGCTCGGCCGCCCGCGAGGCCGGACGTGCCGGCCGCTTCGCCTTCCCGGATCCCGTGGAGTCCCGTACCGCGCCCTTCTTCATGGCCGACTCCGAGCATACCGCGAGGCGACGCCGGCGATTCACCGGGTCCGCTGGAACAGCGTGGGCAGGTTGCTGTAGCGCGTCGGCGTGGTTGCGGATCGAGCCGTCAGTCGTCCTGCCACCGGAGGATGATGATGGCGGCGACGATCGCCATGACGACCCGCCGCAGAAGTCCCGGCGCAGGCAGCGGCGCCGGCAAGGGCACGGGCGCCGGCTGGGGCTCGGCGGGCGGGCGTGACGCGTAACGCCGATAGGCGAGCACGCCGATCGCCCGCTTCGCGCCGGGCACCTTCTCGCCGACCGCCTTCCCGTACGGCGACGCGTGCTCGATCTCGGCGTTCAGTTCGGCGCCCAGCAGCAAGACCACGCCGGAGATATAGAACCACAGGAGCAGGACCATGACGCCGCCGATGGCGCCGTAGGTCTCGGTATAGGTCGCGAAGTGCGCGACGTAGTACTTGAACCCGAGCGAGGCACCGAGCCAGATGAGCGACGCGAGGGCGGCGCCCGGCGTCACCCAGACCCACTCCTGCTCGGCGTCCGGGGCGAAGTAGTAGACGAAGCCCGCGCCGGTCGCTACGAGAGCCAGCACCACCGGCCACTGAAGGATCTTCCACGTCCAGGTGAAGACCGGGCCGAGCCCGGTCACCCGTGCGATGTACTCGGCGGCCGTCGGACCGATGAGGACCAGGGCGAACGCGACGAGGATGATCGCCGCCAGCGCGAGCGTCAGGCCGAGCGCCAGCAAGCGAACCTTCCACCAGGGCCGGCCTTCCTCGATGTCGTACGCGCGGTTCAGCGCGTCGATCAGCCCCATGACGGCCGCCGAGCTGCTCCAGAGGGCGGCGAGGAGGCCGAAGGTCAGGATCCCCCCGTTGTTGCCCTCCGAGATCTTGCGGATTTGATCCTGGAGGATCCCGATGATGTCGCCCGGGATGATGCCGCCGAGCGCGCCCACCATGCGGTCGACGAAGTGCTCGAGCGGGAAGAAGCTCGCGAACGCGATCCCGACCAGCACGGCGGGAAAAAGCGAGAAGAAGAAGTAGTAGGCCAGCTGGGCGGCGAGACCGAGGCCGTTGTCCCCCACGAACTCCTTGACGGTCCGTGTGAGGAGCTCACGCCATGTGAGAGGCACGCGCGTGAAGCCGAACGAGAGCATCCCTGCTCACCTCACCGCGGGGATGGCCGGCGATCGGCGCTGACCGCCGGCCATCCGCCCGACCGGATCGCACCCACTACTTCTTGGCCAGGACCTTCGCCGAGATATTCTCGATCTCCCGGAGATGATCGCGCAGAACATTGTCGAACGAGACGGACCTCCCCGCGCGACACGTCGCCCAGCTCCGGTCGGCTCTGGCGCCATGGCAGCCCTACAGCATGTCCTTGCGCGCGCGCTTGGCCCGGGCGGCGCCGATCGCCGTCTTCACTTCCTTCTCCTCCTCCGGCGGCGGCAGGACGGCCGGCATCCCCAGTGCCTCGATCCACAGCTCCCGGGTCCAGCCGGTCGTGTGGTAGAGGTGCTCGTCCTCCTCCTCCTCGACCTCCTTGTGCGCTACCTTCAGCGCCGAGCCCTTCTCGCCCTTCGCCTTCTTGGCGAGTTCGCCGATCAGCTCCCAGTTCAAATGGTCCTTGGTCTCGGCGAGCACGACGCACTCGGCCGCCACGAGCTGCGCCGCCTCCGGCTTGCCGCCATCGAGGGCCATCTCCATGGCCTTCACCAGGGACTCGCCGATGTGGCGCACGATCATTCGCCCGGGAGTCTCAACCTCTGGATCCAGCTCAAGCCGCGTGAAGACGTTCTCCACGACGCGCACGTGGTTCTGCGTCTGCTCGAGGTACTCCTCCCACTCCTTCTTGAGGTCGTCGTTCACGGCGCAGCGCAGCGCCGTCTGGTAGATCTGCACGCCGCCGAGCTCGGTCTCGAGGGCCTGGTAGAGCAACTCGCGGACTTCTTCGTCTTTCATGGGACCTCTCCTTGGGTGAATCGGAATATCGAAGGCGCCCTCGGTCCCGCGCTCCGTGCCGCCTTGATGCGTTAGCCGCGCTTCGGACCCGACGGGCGCGCCGTCGGTGAGGGGGTGGATACGCTAGTCCCGGCGCTCAGGATTCGAGCCCGTCGACCATCGGGGTGAGGCGACCTCTTGCCTGCTCCATCCGTCGACAGGCGGTGGACCGGGGCCTTCGGAACGACTGCCCTGCTCATGGTCTTGCCGGGAACTCTCATGAGAGGAGCAAATGCTGTGCCAGCGCGAGAGAACACGTGGACCTCTGAGTCCGGCGGCGCCGATTCGGAACGCGGCGGGCTTCCTGGCAACTCAGGACCGCCCGCGCCCCGCGCCGGCGAGCGCGTGGGCCTCGACGCGCAGGCGTCGCCCACGCCGCTACAGAGCGCCAGGCTGACATCGCGACGACACCGTGACTCCCGAGTCGCCGGTCGCACCGGCCGCCGGCGATGGGGTAGCAATGAGGCGGCGCGCTCTGGGGAGCCGCCACGATCCGCTCAGGACGCGGACCGCGCCCGCCCCAGCCTTGACGCGCGCTGCGGCGGTTCTTGCACGCGGGCCTCTTCGGCCGGGAGGGAGGGGCCCTGACTTGACTCATGAGCGGCGGGCGACCCGCGAGAACAGCTTCCGGAAGCGCCTGGACTTCCGCGCGCATCGGCCCTGGCCGCTCCCGCCCCGGCCCTGGGTCATGGCGCAGCGGTGGCGCGATCTCCTCTTCGCCCATTGGCCGGTCGATCCCGAGCGTCTGCGCCCGCACATCCCTGAGGGTCTGACGCTCGATTGCCACACCGGCGCGGCGTGGGTTAGCGGCTGAGCGAGAACTGCGGCACCAAGAGGCCGTTGAGGTACATCGCGCAGCCGAGGCCGGTCCCGAGCGTGATCACGAGCTCGAAGCCTTGGCCGCGGATGGCGGCCAGGCCCTGGAGAGCGACGTCGTTCGCCGCGCGGACGGGCTTGCGAAATAGCGCCTCGAGCGGCTCTCCCGAGGTCGAATCCGATCCAGCCCCGGTGGTAGAGATTCACGGCGGTCAGGACGCGCCCGTCGGCGACGGCACCCGGAAAGCCCACGGAGACCTGGTCGAAGCGCGGGAGCGTTCGGACGAGCCCCACGAGCGCCCGAAGCAGCGTGCGAGGGGGCTCGCCGACCGGCGTGCTGACCCGCACCTTGGCCCCGAGCAGCGCCCCGCGCTCGTCGAGCACCGAGGCCTTGATCCCCGTCCCGCCGATGTCCACGGCGAGCGTGCAGGTTTCGTCGTCTCGCTCTCGGCCAGGGGGCCGGGGGTCGAGGCGCGCGCGGGCCGCTGTGTCGGGGGACGGCGTCCAGGACGAGACGCTGCGGCCGGATCAACGCCCCCAACTTTCGCGTCTCGTCGATTCCCGCGCAGTCGCGTGCCGGACACCCCCATCGTGGCTCTCCGTGAGAGGGCTGTGCCAGCGAGCCGGTGACCCGACGGCTGGCCCGCCAGCGTGACGCCGCTTCGCCGTTCTGTCGTCCGAGAAGCCTCGAACAGCGGCGATTCAGCTGACACGCGGGGCTGGGCTGGCACGGGCAGGCCCTTTGCACTGCTGCACTGGTAGAGCAGGACTCGTATGACATCCCACCGCCCTCATGGCAAACGTCGCTGGCTTCGCTACACGGGCGTCGCCCTCCTGGTGCTCGTGGCCTTGGCCGTGGTCGGCTCGTTCTTCATCGACGAGCCGCTCCGGCGCGTCGTGGTCCGCCAGATGAACCGGCAGCTGAAGGGGTACAGCGCGGACATCCGGAAGCTCAGCTTTCATCCCATCGGGCTCTCGCTGACCCTGTACGATCTCAAGTTCCTCCAGGAAGCCCACCCCGATCCGCCCGTCTTCCACGCACCCCAGTTGGACGCCAGCGTCCAGTGGAAAGCGCTTCTTCGGGGACGGCTGGTCGCCAACTTCGGCCTGACCCAACCCGCCATCTACGTGGACCTCCAGCAGCTCCGCGCCGAGGCGAAGGATCCGACTCCCGTCAAGGACCACGGCTGGCAGGAGGCGTTCGAGGCGATCTACCCCCTGAAGATCAACGAGGTCCGCGTGACGGACGGGCGCGTGACTTACGTCGACGAGGGGCCCTTCGACCCGCTCGAGGTCACCCAGATCAACTTGACCGCCCAGAACATCCGGAACATCCGGTCGAAGGAGCGGACCTACCCGTCGGACCTCCATCTGGACGCCGTCGCGTTCCAGAACGGCCGCGTGACCCTGAACGGCCATGCCGACTTCCTGGCGGTGCCGATCCCGGGCGTCCAGGGTGACGTGAAGCTGGAGGGGATCGCCCTCGACCACTTCAAGCCGGTGCTGAACCGCGGCAGCGTCGCCATCGAGGGCGGGATCCTGTCCGCGGCGGGCGCCTTCGAGTACGGCCCCACCGTCCGGATCGCCGACCTCAAGGAGGCGACAATCAGCGGGATGAAGATCGAGTACGTCCAGACCCCGCAGGCGGCGGCCGCCGGCGTCCCCGAGAAGGCCGCCCGCAAGACCGTCCAGGCGGTGCAACAGGCCAACAATGCGCCGGACCTCTTGATCCGCGCGGGGCGCGTCGAACTGGTCGACAGCCGCGTCGGCTTCTTCAACAAGCGCACGACGCCCAACTACCGGGCCTTCATCGACGTCGCGCGGCTCCAGCTCGAGAACTTCACCAACCAGCGCACCGAGGGGCAGATGACGGCGACCCTCGGGGGCCGCTTCATGGGCAGCGGCCCGACCAAAGCCACGGCCCACTTCCGGCCTGAGATCGACGGGCCGGACTTCGACATGCGGGTCGCGCTCGAGAACACTGACCTCCGGACGATGAACGACATGCTGCGGGCGCACGGCGGGTTCGACGTCGTCGCCGGGGTGTTCTCCTTCTACTCGGAGCTCGCAGTAAAAAACGGCCAGATCCGCGGGTGGGTGAAGCCGCTCTTCAAGGACGTGCAGGCCTACGACCCGGCGCAGGACCGCGATAAGAGCACGATGCGCAAGCTGTACGAGAAGGTTGTGACCGGCGTTTCCAAGGTCATGAAGAACGTCCCCCGCAAGGAAGTCGCCACGCAGATCGACATCTCTGGACGGCTCGACAATCCCCAGACCAGCACGTTCCAGGCGATCGTCAAGCTCATCCAGAACGCGTTCATCAAGGCGATCCTTCCGGGGTTTGACCGAGAGGTCCGCCAATCAGGAGGGAGCGAGTAGCTCCCAGGAGGAACACGCAATGGCATCCCGAGTCATCAGCATCCTGGCCACCCTGGCGATCGTCGCCGCGATGGTCGCGCCGGCGCTCGCGCAAAGCAGCGGGGGCAGCACGGGCACCGGCAGCGCCCCGGCGACGGGCTCCGGCGGCAGCACGCCGACCACCCCGCCCGCGCCGTCCGCCACGCAGCCCGGCTCGACGACTTCGCCGTCGACCCCACCGGCCGGCACGGGCTCCGGCGCGACCGGGAAATCGAAGTCGGGCATGGGCACGACCAGCGCGCCCAGCGGGAGCACCAGCTCGCCGAGCGCCGGCAGCACCAGCGCGCCCAGTATGGGCAGCACACCGAAGTCCGGCATGAGCACCAGCGGCAGCGCCGGCGCTGAGCAGGTCAAGGCGGTCCAGAAGGCGCTCCAGGACAAGGGCATGGACCCCGGTCCCATCGACGGCGTCATGGGCCCGAAGACGATGGCGGCTCTCAAGGCGTTTCAGAAGGATCAGAAATTGACCGAAAGCGGCCGGCTCGACGATCAGACCCGTGAAAAGCTGGGGGTGTCCCGCTGACGCGCGGCGCGCGCGGCACGGAAGAGAGGGGCGCCGAGACAGTCGGTGGTGGCTCCGGCGGGATTCGAACCGTGCTTGAACCACGATCGCGCTTTCGCCAGTGAGAGCAAGAGGTTCCGCGGTGTCTGGTCCCGAAGAGGGACACGGGACTCAAACCTCACGCCTTGTCAAGGGTCGTCTCCTCCGCACTTAGCCATCGGGACTCAAACCTTATTCCACATCCGGATAAACTCGACCTCGGAAGGTTGTGGCGTTCCTGGGGCGCGGCTCGTTACTTTCGGGACGTTCAGGTCCGCGGCTTCACCGTTCTCCTGGGCATCCTGGCGCTACTCATCGGACTGAACGACATGTTTGGTGCGAAGTTGCCGTTCGTCCCCATTCTCCTCATATTGGTCGGCGCGCGGCATACTGCTCAAACCACTGTTCGTCGGGAAATCGTGATTCCATGACGCGCGAGATTGTGCCCTCGCCCCACGCCGCGCAGCTTGCCGCGCTACTCTCAGTGACGGCCCCATGTAAAGCGCCTCCAAACTCTCACCCCGTTGTCTCGCTCTCGCGAGTGACGGGCTGGGGCAGTGCCCGCCGAAGTAGCTCGTTCTGCTCTCGGAGTAGCGCGGTTATCTCGTCGTTCTGCTGCTGCAGCCGAGGCAGAATCGCCATGACGAGCTTTGGGGGTGAGTCGGGCGGCATCCCCTCGAGCATGCGCGCCATGATCCGTTGCCTCATCGTGGCCCCGGGCCGTCGCGACGACCCGCGTCCCTCTGATGGAAGAAGCCACCGAATGGCGAACACACCGCCGACGACGGCCCCGAGCGCGACCAGTCTTCGCATAGGTTGCCTCCCTCCCCGAGCCCGTCGGGCCAACCGAGGTTGACGCGGAGGACATTGTCCAGCACAAAGGAGCCGGTGTCGATGTGATTGTACGGCACACGGGCTCGCAAGTCGTCGGTGAAGCTCACGAAGTCTCGCAGTGGTGAGGGCGCTTCCACCAGCACGGCTCGACGAGGAATCCATCACGATCATTCCGCGCCCGAAGGGGCCGCTGAGCTCCGGCCTCAGGGTGAGGGTGAACGCGAGATGATCTTCTTCGCGATGAGCGAGGACAACGTGGGCCCGTGATGACGACGTAGCCGCCTCGGCCACGAACTGCTTCGCTGTCGCCAGGCCGACGCCGCTCGTGCCACCGGTAACCAGTGCGGTTTTCCCGTCGAGCCTACCCATGTATGTCTCGTGGACGACACGGCGTGAACGCCTTCGGTTCTCGATAGGCCTCCGCGTTCCTCAACATCCAGTACGTCGCTTCGGCCAGATGCCGGGCCACCGCCCCGATGGCCTTCGCGTGGCCCTTGCGTCGCGCGACGCGTTCATACAGCCAGCTGACGTGGCGAGGTGCCGTGCGCCCGCGCGTCAGACAAATCGCGTTCGCCGCTTCGACGTAGGCCCACTTGAGGTAGCGGTTGACGTCGGGGCGCGAGGGACCGTATCGGGTCTTTCCCCCGCTCGCGTGGACGCGCGGGGTGGTCCCCGCATAGCTGGCCAGCTTTTCGGCGATGGCAAACCGCGTGACGTCCCCCACCTCGAGGGCGATCACCACAGCCAACGTCTGTCCCACCCCCGGCAGCCTCAGCAGCCGCTGAATCACCGGGGTCGGCGTGAAGGTGGCCTGGATCCGCTGGTCGAACCCGCGCACCTGGCCGTCCAGCGCCTCGATCTGTTCCAGAAACCCCATCCTGCGCGTCAAGAAGCTGCCGGAGCCCGAGGGCCGGGTCCGTTATTTGGCGCCGGAAGAGATCGAGCGTCTCTTCGCGGCCTGTCCGCCTCATCTCCGACCCATTGTGGTCTGCGCGCTCCACACCGGGATGCGTCGCGGGGAGATCCTCGGGCTCACCTGGGACCGGTGGACATGACGAATCGCATGATCCGCGTCACCGGGACCAAATCCGGCAAGTCCCGGGGCATTCCGATCAATGACCCCCTCCTGGAGGAGCTGCGCCGCCTCCCGCGCCACCTCAAGACGGATTACGTCTTCTGGAACGACGAGACGGAGACCCGGTTCGTCAGCATAAAGAAGGTGTGGGCGACGACGCTCCGGAAAGTCGGGATCGCAAACTTTCGCTTCCACGACCTGCGCCACACGTTCGCCAGCTACGTCCAAATGGGCCCACCTCTCGGACGAGCGGCTCCAAGAAGCGGTGCGGGCCCTGAGCCGGCTCCCAGGAAGTGGCACCAGAAGTGGCACCGGCCAAGCGAGTGGCTAAGATCGGAAACCGGGGGCTCGACAACTCCCCGGTTCCATTGGCGTTCAGGTGGTGGACGATGCAGGACTTGAACCTGCGACCCCCGGCATGTGAGGCCGGTGCTCTGCCAACTGAGCTAATCGTCCGTGCCTGCAATCCTAGCTACTTGCCGGACGGCCGTCAACGGCCGCGGTCTGGACTTTGCCCGATACTTGGCCCGTGAGCCGCCGCGCCACGTCCTGGAGGTCTCGCCCGGATTGACGATGTGCTAGCGGTCGAACACGGCCCGCGCCTTGTGGCCGGTGACGGTCATAGCAACCCGCTCGGCCACGCCCGCGTTGACCATGTTTCGGACCGCCGTTCGCCGGAAGTCGTGCCGCAGCCGGCCGGGACAGCCGGCCTGCTTGACCGCCAGTGCCCATGCCTTCCGGAAGTCCCGGCGCCGGGTCCCCTTCCACGGCCCCCGCAGATGCGGGAACAGGAACGGGATACACGCGGCCGAGCGTGCGCTCGAGCACTCGGACGCGATCTACTTGGGCGGCCAGCTGGGCCTGGACGTCGGCCGGGAGGTAGACGACCCGCCCGTCGTCGTTCCTCGTGGTGGTGCCGGGATCCAGCCGCAGGGTCCCCGCCTCGAGGTCGAGGTGTCGGCGCTCGAGGGTGAGCCCTTCGCTCTGCATCCGCCAGCCGAACGTGTACGCTACCCCCCACGGACACCTGGAGATCCGGCGGGAGATGCTTTCTGACTGCGGCGAACTGCCCGAGTTCGAAGAAGCCTTGGCGCGGGCCGTTCTCCTTCAGCTTCCGGATCATTAGGGAAAGCACTTTGCGCGTCTCGTAGCCGAGCCGGAGCATCCGGATCAAGACCGCGAGCTCGCGGTTGATCGTGCCGTTTGCGCCCCCTCCCCATGCCGGTGCGCGACATAGGCCGTGGCCTCGGGCTGCCCGAGGCGCGATGGCCCGCAAAGAACGCCTTGAGGTGGGCGAAGCGACCGTCCGCCTCCTCGAGGTCCCGGCATTCGGTCGTCTCGCAATGCCCCCGGAGATCCGCCGCAAGCTCCTCGTAGCGCACGCGATCCGCTCGAGACAGCCCGGGCTGCCCGGTCGCGACGCGGCCCTCGCGCCCCTTGAGGAAGCGCTGCGCTTCGGTCCGACTGTCGGTGTCGGCCGGCCATTCACGTAGTACTTCACCCACCAGATCCGCGACTCGATCAGCACGCCGGCCGCCTTGGCGGACTTGTACGTCTGCCCGGTCGGCGGATACTTGGGACGCCACACGCTTCCCATTGCCGGCGGCCGATGCAGATGAGCCCCAGGCGCTGGCGGAGCGCGGCGATCCGGCGTCCGACCTTGGCCGCGCCGGTCGACATGGCTAGGCGGTGCCCCTGCCTGAACCGGGGCGCTCTCGCCGCACCACGACAAAGCCCAATGCCCGCCAGGCGGCCGGCATGCGTCGACGTCGCTCGGCCCGTCGTCGGTCAGGCAACCGCGCCTCAGGCCGTTGGCGGCGCTCCAGTTGTCGCTGGTCCAGGAACACCGGCTCGGGTTCAGGGTCTCGGCGGTCTTGGACACGCCGCTCCACGGGGACCGATGCAGCGGGACGACGCCGATCACCCGCCCGGCGATCCCAGAGGAGTTCCACGTCGTCGCCGAGCGTCTGCGCCAACGTCGCCTGGAAGTGTTGGAACACCCGGTTGGCGTCGCGC
>CAWDVE010000024.1:0-179092 GCA_963805625.1 uncultured Candidatus Rokubacteria bacterium | reverse complement strand
TAATCCGGCCGCTTGGCGATGGCCACGATCTCGCGCGCCCGGCGCGGAGTGCGCGGCCGGAGCTCCTGGAACTCGTCGGTCAGCACGTCCGGCAGCCCGAAGACGTGCGCGAGATCCTGCCCGGGCACCGGCCGCTCGTGCAGCTCGAACTCGTCGGCCCCGAATGGGGTGGACTGGGGCCAGGCGCGGGCGAGCTGCGCCATGATGGCCTGGTAGGCGACGAAGGCACCGCGGTCGTTCCAGTGCGTATCCGTGCGCCAATAGACTCGTTCGTCCACCTTCGCTGCCCGCAAGGCCTCACGGAGATCGAGGAACTCCACCCGGGTGTGAGCGCGTAGGTGCGCGAACAACTCGTCGGACCAGCTCGTGGCGCGCACCCGCCGGATCCGCGCGGGCATGAACTCAGGATAGATCGTCGCCTTGTCCGAAACCACGACCAGCAGATACCGGATCCCCCGCGCGGCCAGCCAGGCGCGCGCGTGCTCGAAGTGCCGGCTCCATTCTGCCAGCGCGTCGGGAGGAAATGGGCGCGCTGCCCGATAGTAATCGAACCCGTAGTTGTCCTGAAGAAAGAGCCACCCGCGCTGTCCGAGGATCGCCCGGTTCGAGGGGGCCACCCCGAGTGCCAGCTTCAGCCGGTGGTGGCCGCGGATCAACGCCACCCGAAGACCGAACGTGTCATTCCAGTACGCCTCGAAGCGGCGGGGATAGGCGAGGACCACGCCCCGCGTGGGCCGCCAGGCGGGCCGGGGGGCCGGCGTCCGCTGCTCCACGAGCGCGGGGCCCGCGCGGAACCCGGTCACGGTGGCCGTGAGCGGGAGCGCCAGGAGCCCCAGGAAGAGGCCGATGAGAGCGCGATCGGCCCAGACGCGACGCGGGAACAGGAGTGGTATCGGCATGCCTTAGAAGCGAAAGTAGATGAACGGGTTGTGGGTGCCCGCGGCGAGCATCATCGCGCACCCGAGCAGGACCACCCCCAGCGTCAGGACGTGCCCAGCCGCCACTGCGTCGTCCAGCCACGACGCCTCGACGCGGCGTCGCCACCGCGCCAGGGCCGCGCCAAACGGGAGCACGCCGAGGACACCGGCGCCGAAGCTCAGCGCCACGCCCGTGTCCCAGTGGAGCCTCACATCATGCTCGGCGCTTGTTCCAAGGCCCAGACCCGCCATCGCCTGGAGCATCGCCCACCCGGCCTCGAGCGTCGGGGCCCGGAACAGGACCCAGCCGACGATCACGACCACGAGCGTGTAGCCGTGAACGATCAGAGGCCGCAGGCCGGCGAGGAGCCGGCCGAGCCCGAGACGCTCCAGGACCAGGAACGCGCCGTGATAGAGCCCCCACACGACGAAGGTCCAGCTCGCCCCGTGCCAGAGCCCGCAGAGCAGGAACACGACCAAGAGGTTTGCGTAGACGCGTGCCGGGCCGACGCGGTTCCCGCCGAGCGGGATGTAGAGGTAGTCGCGGAACCAGGTTGACAGCGAGATGTGCCAGCGCCGCCAGAAGTCGGTCAGGCCTCGGGCGACGTACGGGTGCCGGAAATTCTCTGGGAGCCGGAACCCGAACAGGTGGCCCAGCCCGACCGCCATGTCCGAGTACCCGGAGAAATCGAAGTAGATCTGGAGCGTGTAACAGAGCGCCGCGAGCCAGGCGAGGCCCACCGTCAGCTGGTCCGTCGGAAGGGCGAAGATCGCGTCGGCCGGCACCGCGACCGGGTTGGCGATGAGCACCTTCTTGCCGAGTCCCAGGATGAACCGGTGCACGCCGAGGGCGACCTCGGGCCGGGTCAGCTGCCGATGGGCGAGCTGGCCGGCGATGTCGTGGTAGCGCACGATGGGCCCGGCGATGAGCTGGGGGAAGAGCACCAGGTAGAGCGCGAGGGTGAGCGGGTTCCGCTGGATCGCCGCCTCACGGCGGGCCACGTCGATCACGTACGAGAGCGCCTGGAACGTGAAAAACGACAGACCGATGATGACGGCACCGCGCGGCACCGGGAACGCCGGTCCGCCGAAGGCGACAGGACCGAGTTGAAATTGGCGACCAGCCACGCCCCGTACTTGCACGTGACCAGGAGCCCGAGATTCAGGGCGACGGCCAGCGCGACGAGGGTCGGTCGCCACCGAACCGGCGCGGTGCCCACGGCCCAGCCGAGCGCCCAGTTGAGGGCCAGGGCTCCGAGCAGGACTGGGATGAACCCGGGCTCTCCCCAGGCGTAGAAGAGGAGGCTCGCGACGAGTAAGAGAAGGTTACGGGCGCCGCGTGGCATCCCCGCATGCAGCGCCAGCACGACCGGCAGGAAAAGAAACAGAAAGATCGGCGAGCTAAAGACCATCCGGCAGGGTCAGGGCTGTAGCGCCTATGGCTTCCCGAGGACGTCTCGGTAGACCTCCAGGAGGCGCCCGGCCAGCGTCGACGAGGCGAAGCGGGTGACGACGCGCTCCCGCAGAGCCTGGCCGCGGAGCTTCTGCTCCTGCGGGTCGCGGAGAAGCCGGGCGAGGGCGGCGCCGAGGGCCGGCACGTTTCGCATCGGCACGAAGACCCCGTGCACGCCGAGGAGCTCCCGCGAGACCGGTCCGTCATAGGCGACCACGGGCAGCCCCATCGCCATGTAGTTGAGAAGCTTGCCGTTCGCTTCCGTGCTCACGTGCTTGGCGCTCACGGCGACATCGCCAAGGGCGAGGTAGTCCGGCGCCTCCCGGTACTCGATGCGTCCGGTGACGGTGACCGACCCGCCGAGACCCAACGTGGCGACCCGGGTTCGGTAGCGCTCCACGTTGGGGTATCCCATCAGGAGGAGGTGCGCGTCCGGCACGCTGGCGGTGACCGTCGGCCACGCGGCGAGGAGGTCATCGACGCCCTGGTAGTCGGTCAGCACGCCGAGGTACACGACGACACGCTTGCCGACCAAACCCAGGCGGTCGCGGAGCTCGTCGAGGCCGGCTGGGGCGCGGAAGGCCTCCGGGTCGGTCCCGTCGGGAAGCAGGACGACACGCCCGTGCGGGACTCCCCAGGCGTCGACCAACTCGCGGGCAAAGTTCGAGGACGATGGAAGGAGCCGACTGGACCATCGGACGACACAGCGCTCCAGCGCGCGCACCATCAGCGGTAGCGGACCCCTCGCGGGCATGTGGCCGTGGGCGACCATCTCCCCCGTCACGCTGCCCTGGAGGTCTCCGACGGCCGGCCGCCCGACGAGGCGGCCGACGACCGACGCGATCACGGCGCCCTCGTGGAGGTGGCCATGAAGGAGGTCCGGCCGGAAGCGCCGCGCCGCCCGAAGCGTGGCCGCGAACAGGAGGCCGTCAAGATACAGCTTGTGGATGGAGAACCCGATGGGCAAGGCGCGCACCCAGGGCACGCGCGGTGTTCGAACCGTCGGGACGTCAGGGACGTCGCGCCCGACGTGGTACGTGGCCAGCAAGATCTCGACGCCGAGGCGGCGAAGCGCGCGCGCTTGCTCAAGGATCCGGATGTGACAGCCGCGATCGCCGAAGAACGGCGTCGGCGCCACCATCAAGACGCGCAGGCTGGATTGTTGCGCATCCAAACCTGGCGGGCTCGTCCTCAGCTGAGCCGCGACGCTCACAGATCGAGCCATTGACGGACCCTCAGATGGCGAATCAGTGGTCCCAGATGGAGTACGGACCTCCCGGGCAACATCTCAGCCGGCCCCGTCGTGCTCATGCTCCTCCCGCCCGGAGCCCAGGCGAGCGGACCCTGCTCGCCTTCGACCCACGGTTTCTCCGACCGGATTGGGACACCTCGGTCCTCAGAGCGCTCCAGGCGCCGCCGCCCCCCATCGAGCGCGCCTCCGATGCCGCTCACCGCCTCGGTCTCGCGCGATTCGCCCACGGCACGCCTCCCGTCCACGCATGGCTCCTCCGTCGGTCTCGACTCAGGGGCAAGAGCGAGAGCCTCGAGTGACCCGACCGGAATGTGATGAGCGCCAGGCCTCAGGCAGACGCGGGCGGCCTGGCGTCGGTCCGGTCGGCCGGGAGAGCGCTTAGGGCGCGGGGCGAATCAGGCGGAACAGCGGATGCGGACTGGAGTTCTGCTGGGAGGCAACAGGCATGTGCACGCCGACCTGGACGCGGGCCATCCGGTTCGCCGCGAACCGACTCAGGCGCCTGGATGCCGGCCCGATGTCCCTGCTGGCCTCGCCGAAGCCTTCACACGCCTCACTGCTGATCCCCGTCAGAGACTCGGAGAATGTGGCCGGCGCCTCAGCGGGCAGACCCACTTGGAGGACAAGCCAGAGACCGAGAATGACCAGGATGGACCACCGCAGCTTCACGAACTCGACCGTACAGGGTCAAGCGGGAGACTGTCAACCGGAAACGCTCAATCGCTCGCCGGGGCCTGACGGAAGACTCCGCCCCACGGGAGGAGGTACAGACCAGCCGATCCGCGGCACGTCACTCCGTCAGCGGGCTCAGGAAGCTACGAGGGGCCGCGTGGCGAAGGATCGAGCCGGTGTGAGTCATGGCAACGGACCGACTCAGCACCGGGGCCCCTCTCGTCTATCGGCCGTGGACGTTTCGCATCGCGTCCGGTTCCGCGCGGAGCCCAGATTCAAGCGCGAACTCGAGCAACTCGAGGCCCGTCTCTTCGGGAGGATCCCCGACCAGAAGCTTCACCGGCTGGGGGCCGAGCGCCTCAAGAGCGGTCCCTGGCGACGCACCTTTCACCCCGATGAACGCGTGCGCCTCTCGAAACCGGCCGCGCAGATCCCCCGTGACGCCGAGCTGCCCGAGTGCCGTGACGGCCTCCGCGGTCAACCGTCCGGACCCCTCGTCCCGTACGGCGCCCGCAACGATGGTCCCCAGGGGCAAGGACCCCACCCAGGCGGCCAGCTCGGCGGCGGCGGCGGCGTCCGCGAAGGTATCGAACGCCTTCGCATCGACGACGTATCCGGTCGTGTCGACGGCCACCAGATTGTAGCCCCGCCGATCCGGAGAGCACTCCACGCCATTGAGCGAGATAGAACTCGCGCTCCCGTGAGGCTGGCCCACGCTCACCACCCGCAGGTCTCCTGAGCTCCGGGCGCCGGTCGTCCCGATGCGGAACGAATCGTTCAGGGTCCCCGGCGCGCGCCGGTAGCCGTATCGAATCGTGATGACATTCGGCGCGGCCTGAAAGACCGGCGAGGTGAGAACCACGGTATCTGTCGCTTCACGGTTGAGCGGGATCCGGCGCACCACGGAATCATTGAGGAGCACATCTACCCATTGATCGCAGCACGCGGTCTCCGCGAGCGGGCGAAGCCGCACCGTCGCCACGGGATGCCGATGCAGGACGCCGTACGACACCCAGCGTTCCAGCCGAAGGCCTCGCTCGGGCGTCGGCGTAATCTCGTAAAGGTCGTCCGAACCGAACGTGCCCCGGAACGTGAGCAGGGAAGGCGGCCGGAGCCGCACGGCCCGCCAGGTGGCCCGCCACTCCTCGCTGAGCGCCGGGTCCTCAAGCCGGACGATGAGGTAGCGCAGCGGATAGATCTGACGAAGTGCGGCCTGGGCCTCCGGAACGGGGAAGATCGGTCCCGGTGTCGTGAGCGCGAGAGACAAGTCGCGGATCAGCGCCGGCACGAAGCCGGAGAACCCGTTCACGACATACTTCCCATGACTGAGCGACCGGAACATCGCGTCCGCGTCGGTCTCAGGGACATTCGTGGGCCACTCGAGCACGGCGGCTGGCCGGGGGTCGGCACGCAGCACCTGGTCGACGGGACGAGCGAACGGTGGGACCGTCTCGTATGGCAAGGGCATCCATGCATATTCGAGCAGGAGGCCGACGCCCAGCAGCGCCATCAGCCCCCGATATCGTCGGGCGGGCCACCCAGCGCGCAGCCGCGTGACGCCCAACGCCGCAAGCAGGGCGCCGCTGAAGAGGAACAGCACGCCGATGCGCGTCGGGCCCCGGATGGCGTGCAGAAGAATGAGGTAGGGCCACAGCCAGGCATACAGACCACTCCCCAAAGCTCTCCCGCCAAGGGCGACAATCGGCCCGAGTGACAGGAAGAACGCGAAACCGGCCAGGCCCAGGAGTATCGTCACCCAGTCGCGGTCAGACAGGCGGCGATCGACCACGCCCGCGTGCCATCGGCGCCATCCCTCGGACGCATGTCGAGCGAACATGGCAAGGAGGAGGGCCACACCGCACGCCGTGAAGGGCAGGACGATCCGGAAAAAACCAACGTAGACGCGCCCGCGAACCAGGAGAGCGAACAGACTCAGTCCCAAGAGCAGCCAGATCCCCACCGCCAGCCATCGCTCAGCTCGGGTTCGCGCGGCGGCACCGGGCCCGCGCCGCAGCCACAAGAGACCCGGGGCCACCAGCAGGAGTCCCGCGACCCCCAGGAAGAGCGATGCTTCCCAGTCGCGCTCCACGGTGAAGCTTCGGTAGAGCCAGTTGGCACGAGCCTCCACGTAGGACAGGACGTCGGCCGAACGGCGCACCGCGTCGTCGAGGTCGCGACGATAGTCCAGCTCCTGCCGCATCCGAAAATAGGGCGCCGCCACCGGGTACAGCACCAGCGCCAGTCCCAGGAGCCCCAGACCCGCGGCACCCAAGGCGCGGAGCCGGAAGCCCGTCCACCGGAGGGCGGTGACCTGGAGCGCCACGATGCTGAGGCCAAGGCTCGAGATGATCGCGTAGTACCAGACGGAAGCGGCCTGCAAGCCGAAGACGACCAGGAGGGCAACGAGATACCGCATCCGTTGCGTTTCCAGGAAACGCACCAGCGCATAGAGGGCCAGGGGAATGCCGAACGCCATCTCCATCTGGAACTCGCGGTAGTGATCCATGCGATATGGCGCGAAGGCGAAGATCACGCCCGCGACAAACGCGGCCGAGTGCTGTCGCGTCAGCCAGAAGGCCACCGCGTACATCGCCCAGCCGGACAGCGCCCAGAAGAGGATCAACGTGAGGTTGTAGGCGAGGACCGGGTTCTGCGTGAGGACAAACACAGGGCCGGCCATCAGGGCGGGAACGACCAGCGGCTCCGCGAGGGCCAGGCTGCTGCCGATCGGGTAGAGGGCGTTGCCGTGAAAGAGCAGCGCCGGGTCCGTCACAAGATTTCGGAACATGGTGAGAAGCACCCAACTGAAGAGCCGAGGGTCGGCACCCGCCGGCAGCAAATGCGCAGGGTCACAGACAAGGGGCCACGTGTAGACGCTCACGAGCGTGAGGAACAGGGCGCCGATGCGAAGATGGGTTCCGAGGGTCATCGCGCGAGCGAGTCCTCTCGGCGGCCGGCGGTGTACGCGTTGGCAGGACCGGGCCAGGTTGCAGCGCGACGGCCGTGCACGGCCAGGCTCCAGAACACGGCACCACGGCGTCTCCGACACGGCCCGGCCGAAGCGGCCGGCACAGGCCGCGGCAGGCCGTGACACCCAGCCGGCGGGTTCTCGACTCGCTGCTCCGGGCCGGGTCCGGACCCGCCGATGCCGGGGACGTTGACAGCCGTGGCCCAGCACCCTATCGTGACATCAATGACGGGACGGGTGGTGCTCGTCACGCTTCTTGTGTGCGTCCTCCTTGACGCTCGGCTCTCGATCAGAGCGGCCGGCGCGGATACCGAGACCGCAAGTTTACCGACGGTCGCGCTTGTCGAGGTGTCCGATGAGTTTCACACGGACATCGGCCCGGTGTCGAGGCGCGTGACGCCGTTCGTCAGGAATCGGACCTCCAGCGCCCCTTGTGCACCAGAGTCCTCGGTCCCACGCCTCCGTTCGAGTCCGCATCCGCTGCTCTGCCTGATTCGCCCCGCGCCCTAAGCGCCCTCCTCGCCACACCCGACTGACGCCAGGCAGGCCGCGTCTGCCTGAAGCCTGGCGCGCATCACGTTCCGGTCGGGTTACCGATCTGTGTGAACCCGAGTCTGCAGAGGAGGGCGGGCCATGTCGACCGTGACCCGGATGGCGGTGCTGACCGTTGACGACGTGTTGTTCACGGCCGAGGTGGGACCGGCCGCTTGGATCCGAGAAGGCGAGGGCGTCGCCGCGTTCCAGCTCGACGGCGCGCGCATGGCCATGCTGAAGACCAACGGCCACTTTCTGGTGAGAGAGGGGCCCAACACCGACGCATGGAGTGGCCTGCTCGCCTCCAACGTGGCCGCGTTCGACCTCGATGGCACCCGGATCGGCACGGTGACGCCCGCCGGCCGGCTCTACGTCAAGGAGGGGCCCGTTACCGCGCCGTGGATCGGCCCCCTCGCACGGGTGCATCCCGTCGGCGGCGTCGAGGCCGTCGTGACTCACGAGGATGTCCCGCGTGATCCGGGAAGGGCGCCGGTGCCGTGCCCATGACCCGCGGCGGGAGGGCGATCGCGACGTTGCGTCGTGCGCCCTGCAGGAGACGCTGCAGACCTCTCCCGTGACCCGCCCTCCGCCCGCTTCGCGAGGGGCGCCGGAGACCCGCACCATACGGGCCGCGGTTGAGCCACGGGGGCTCTGGCGCTGGGCCGCGGCGTTCCTGCTCTCCGGGAGTATCCTCGCCTACCTGTTTGCGTCCCAGGGCATCGATCCGGTCGGGCTGCTCACCCTCATCAGGACCATCTGGCTGCCGGGCCTCGGCGCCTACCTGGGCATTTCCGCCGCGGCCTTACTGCTCCGCGCGCTGCGGTATCGCCTCCTCCTCGGGCGCCCGGTCCCCTTCTGGCCGCTCGTGCTCGTGACGGCGGTCCGCAACATGGCGGTCGACTTGGTCCCGGCGCGAGCGGGCGCGGCGGCAAGCTACCTCTACCTCGTCACCGCCCGGCTCGGCCTCCCGCTAGAGGCGGGTGTGGCGTCGTTCACGGCCTCGTTCATCCTCGACACGCTCGCAGTGGCCCCGCTCCTCGTCCTGGCAGTTCTCGTCGCCGGCAGCGCGCCCCTGCCGCGGGTCGTCCTCGTCGGTGGGAGCCTCGTCATCCTGGCCGGCTCCGTGGCGGCGCTCTGGCTCCTGGCCCCGCTTCTCCGGATCGGGGGGGCGGTGGCAGGGCGTCTCCTGGCACCGGGGAACCGCCTGCTCCCGCTCCTCCTCGGCGGGGCGGCCGAGGTCGACCGCCTCGAGCGCGCGCGGACCCTGTTGCCGGCGCTGGGGCTGTCGCTCGTACTGCGGCTCGCCAAGTACGGCGCCTACTACTGCCTCCTCCAGGCGCTCCTGGTCTCGCAGGGCCAGCCGTGGGGCAGCCTGAACTTCGTTCGCGTGTTTCTCTCGGTGGCCGGGGCCGAGCTAGCGGCGTCCCTGCCGCTGCCCACCGTCGCGAGCCTTGGGCCGTATGAGGCGGCCGGGGCCGCCGGCTTCGCGTTCTGGCTCGGGCTCTCCCCCGAACTCGCGACGCTCGCCGCGACGGCCTTCCATGGACTGTCCCAGGTCCATGACTACGGGCTCGGGGTGGTGGCGTTCCTCTGGATCATGGCGCCATGGGCGCGGCCACGCATGACGCGGGGCCGCGGCCCGGGCCATGCCGGGACGTCGGGCCCGACTCGGTGAAGGTCGTGGGCAGCTTGCCCGTCGGACACACTGGGGCGCGTTCGGCCGCACCCCTGAGATGAAGGCGCCACGCTTCGCGAACCCACGCGTACGGCGAATGGTCGCCGGCCTCGCCGTTCTGGTCGTCGGGGCGGTCGCCACCGCGGCGCTGCCGCGGGTGGCCCGCGAGCTCCCCAAGCCCCTGGCCACAGTCGCCGCCCTGCCGGAGCGCGTCTGGGCCCGGTTCTTTCCGCCGCGCGTCCCCCGGCGGGTACGGCTTGCCGACCTCACCGGTCCTGAGCGCAAGGCGGTGGATATGCTCGCGCGCCGCCTGGATGGGCGGATCGTGTGGTCGTCCAACCGGAGTGGCAACCACGACCTGTACCTGCTCGATCTACGGAGCCGGACGGTGCGCCGGTTGACTCGCCACCCGCACGTCGACTTCTTCTCGCGCTTTTCGCCGGACGGGCAGCGCCTCGTCTTCAACCGGAGCCAACGGGAGTACGTGTCGCCCCGCGACCCGACGGGGTGGGACGTCTACGTGATCGGGACGGACGGGAGCGGCGAGCGGCTCCTCGCACGGAACGGGTACTGGCCCCAATGGACGGCCGGCGGCGAGGCGGTCACGTTCGCCCGCGGCAGCCAGGTGGTCCGGTTCGACCTGGCGACCGGTCTCGAGACGGTGATCCTCGACGCGGCGACGACCGAGGGCCTGATGGGCGGGCTCGAGACGCCCGAGCTGTCCCCCGATGGGCGGCGGCTCGCGCTCACCGCGCGCAGCCGGTCCTTCGGCGGCGTCGCCGTGGTCGATCTTGCGACGCGGGCCGTCACTCGGATCACGGAGGGGCAGGCCTGTCAGTTGACGTGGAGCCCGGCCGGAGGACTGCTGTGGATGGACCCCCGGGGACACGGGGGCACTCGGATCTCCGGCCTGCCACCGGGTGCCGCCCCCAGTGCCGCCGGCGTGGTGATCGACCTCCCAGGCCGTTACAGCCACGAGTACTTCCCGCGGGTCTCGAACGACGGACGGTGGCTCGTCTGGGGAGCGGCGGCCGAGGGGCACGAGCACGATCGGGCCGACTACGAGATCTTCGTGTGGGAGATCGGCACGCCCGCGGAACAAGCGGTCCGCCTCACCCATCATCCAGCCAACGACCAGTGGCCGGATATGTACGTGCCGCGGCCCTAGCCGTTCCGTGTCTCGGCGACGAGCCGCGGGAGCGCGCCCCAGGATCCGCCGGGTCGCGGCAGTGCTATGCCGGTTTGAGCGCCGTGGACAACGCTCGGGTGTGAGGACAACGGCCGAATGTCCTCAAGTCCGGATGGCGAAAACCCTCACCATCTCGCGGTGGTGGCTCCATCGGGATTCGAACCGGCGTTTGGCCGTGCGAGGGCCGATATCTTCTGGTCGTGTGGACTCGTAGCGAGGATTCAGCGTGGACGCCTCGGGCCGACCTTCGTCCGTGCCTGCAACCTTCGGCATCCAGGCGCGGAGGGCCCGAGATTGCGGATGCCCGGCTCCAACAGGTGAACCCACTGGGTCCCCCTTTGGGGCCTCCCCGCGCCGGCGCAGGATGACGCGGGGTCAGCCGGCGCTCGCGAGGTCGCCGCTCGCCCTCGCCCATCGAGGCGGGCCGCCACGGCGGTCAGGGCAGGCTTCGGGGGGAGGCCGGACCTGGCCGGCCGCTTCGCGGAGGTGGCGTTAATCGTTCCTTCTATGCGCCCTATGCGCCGGCAGGAAGGAGGCCCTGCATCAGTGACCGCGAACGGGCTCGCGGGCCAGATTCGCCGCCACCTGCGGACGCATACCGCCGCATGGCTCTGGGTGGTGATCGGCGTCGGCGCCATCGTCCGCCTTCGGGCGTTCGTGCACGGCCGGTCGCTCTGGCTCGACGAGGCGTTCCTGGCGCTCTCCCTCATCGAGCGGTCCCCGCTGGAGCTCTTCCGGCCGCTCGACTACGCCCAGGTCGTGCCCGTCGGCTACCTTCTGCTCCTGAAGAGCCTGGCGGCGCCGTTCGACTATGGGGAGTGGAGCCTGCGACTGGTGTCGCTTGCGGCCGGGCTCGTCACGCCGGTGCTCGGTACGCGCTCGCGCGGCGGTGTCTCCCGCCGACGGCGGTGCCGCTGGCCGTCATCTTCCTGGCGTTCTCGCCGAACCTGATCCCCCTGTCGAGCGACGCCAAGCCCTATGCCAGCGACGTTGCGATCAGCCTGGCCCTCACCCTGCTCGCGCTCGAGATGTTCCGGCGAGAGTTTGCCCCGGGCGCCGTCGCCAGCCTGGCGCTGGCGGGAGCCGCAGCGGTCTGGGTCTCGACGCCGGCGCCGCTCGTGCTGGCCGGCATCGGGCTAGCGGGCCTCATCGAGTCCTGGCGTCGCCGGTCGTCGGCGGTCTTCCGCGGGGTGGTCACCGTCGGGTTGGCGGTGGGCGCGAGCCTCACGGCGGTCTACCTCCTCGTCCTCCGTCACTACCTCGCGCGGAACCAGCTCATCCAGGAAGAGTATCGGGGCGGCTTCGTCCCCCTGCCGCAGCGCTCGCTCGCGGACATCCTCTGGTTCCTCAGGACGTTCGTCGAATGGTTCGACGATGCCGGCCTGGGGCTGCCGGCCCTCGCGGCGTTTATCTGGCTGGTGGGCGCGGGGGTCTTGCTTCGTGAAAGACGGCTCCCGGCCCTGCTCCTGCTCGCGCCCTTCCCGGTCGCCGTGACGGCATCGGCGTTGCGCGCCTATCCCATCTACGGCCGTCCGATCGCATTCCTGATCCCGGGCCTCGCGCTGCTGGTGGCGGTTGGGGCCGACGGGATCCGCCGCGCCACGGCCGCGAGCATGCCCCTGGCAGGCCCCTTCCTCGTGGCCCTGCTCCTCTTCCACCCGCTCGTGCTGGCGGGCAACCAGCTCGTGGCGCCGCCCGAGCGGGAGGAGCTGGTCCCCGTGGTCCGCTACCTCCAGGAGCACCGGCAGGAGGGCGATATCGTCTACGTGTACTACGGGGCCCAGTTCGCCTTGCGGTACTATGCGCCGCGCCTCGGCGTGCGGGGTCGGGACGTCGTGACCGGCGTGGCCGCTCGCACGGCGTGGGCGCGCTACGCCGAGGACCTCCAGCAGCTCCGGGGTCGGCCGCGGGTCTGGGTGATCTTCTCCCACGTCTACGCGCGGGGGGGCATCGACGAGGAGCGGTTCATCCTGTACCACCTCGACGCGATAGGCACACGCCAGGACCGGTTCCAGCGGACCGGAGCCTCCGTGTATCTCTACGACCTGCGCCAGGCGCCCTCCGGAGTCGTCGAGAATCGCGCGGCGCCCTCGACGTCGGTCGAGCCGCCCGAGCTCCGCGGCTGGCAGCGGCGCTGACCCGCGCGCGAGCGCGCCGGCACGCGACCGCGACCCGCTTGCCCTCGAGGACGCCGATGGCTAGGCTCTCCGACGAGCGCACGCGGCACCCGGCATGACCGACAGCTCCACGATCCCCTGTCCCTGCTGCCACCACGTCAATCCCGCGCGGGCGAAGACGCATAAGGTACTCCGGTGAGAGGGCTAGCACAGTTCGTGCCACAGGCAGCGGGAAGGCCAAGCAACCGGTTTTGATGGGAGATGCAGTATCGTAGTCCGAGAAAGACCTTCGGAAGCGAGGCTCAGTTTGGCAGCACGGTCTGCGAAGAGCACTGCACAATTGGCAGGCCGATCATCCACGCGGAGCCACATCGGCTACTTGGCACCGATCTCGGGTCCCGACACGACGACCACCCGCACGGCTGGGTCGAGGCGCTCCGCAGTCGATCCAGGCCTCGGAGCTCGCCCTTGTTGTTCCCCCCGTCATAGATCGCCAGGAGTGTGGCGGCGTGCCTTTCGACGTACCGCTGCATCTGCGCAGCGCAGGCGGAAGCGTCCCGCAAACCATGCTTCACTCTCATACCACTTGCCAGAAAAGGCCGCGAGTTCCGCTGGGATAGTGGCGTCGAGAGAAGTAGTCTCGGCGTCGCGAATACGGGGAAGGAGGATAGGATTCGGATGGGCAGGAATGACGCCGACGAGCGTGAGAACGAAATCCACGGATTGGTGAATTTGGTCAATGAAACTGAGAAGCGTGTAGACAGCTATGACGCCCGCCAGCGCGATCGAGACCATCTTCTTGATGATCTTCTTTCATCCCATGCGCCATTCAACCATTGCACGTCACTCCTCCACCACCGAGTTGGCGTAGGCGATCCACCGGTCAATTCGGCGGAGCCACGCGTGCAGCCGGGCCGGGATGGTTCGGAAGGTGACCCGGTGGCCCTTGAGTTCGACGCGGCCGACTTCTGGCGTGCTCCGCGCTGACGTCAGCCGGGGCGGCGGTCGGAGGAAGGCGGCCCGCCAGGCGGTAGCCCTGGACCCAGTGGATTTCCTAGGCCTCTCGCCCGGGCTGGCAAGTCTCCCAGGATGCTCTCGATCTGTTCAAGTGCCGACCGCAGGTCCTCTGCGATCTCCCCTGCCAGAATGTGGGGCTCGGGCCGAAGATTGAGGGCCGTAGAGGCTCCAGGATCGATTCTGAGGAGGGGGGCCGCTATCTGGTATTCCCCGAAACGGGACATTCTCAGGTCTCACCAGTGTCCAAGGAACCGCGTGCGGTACACTCGAACCTTGCGGGACTTTACTTCGGCGCGGGCTCCGCAGTCAAGCGGGCGGCGCGGGACAAGTGGGTGCCGGAGCAGTATCGTCTGTTCGTTGAGGAATCGCCAAGCGTGCGAAGCGATAACCCGAGGGCATAGACTGGGCCCGACCCTGTGCAGGACGAGCAGCCACATGATGCTCGTACGGTCGCCGCTGTTCAGTTGAGAGCCTTAAGAAGCGCAACGCCGACTTCAGTCAATGGACGCCGGAAGCTCGTCCACATATCTCGTTTGCCCGAAAAGGTACTGTCGAAGACATAAACCGGGCGCGATGCCCTCTGCTTGCTGAGCAACGTGCAAAAATCCGAGGCGCAGATCAGCCAGCAGGTATCGCCAAGCACGGCGTCCGCCTTGTTGTAGTACACAAAGAGCAGAAACTTATTCGGATTTGGTGTACACGTGGCGCGCCGAACGTTCGCCCGGTAGTGCCCCCGGCCGCAGATGCGACGAGGGTGGAGCCTAGGAACCGCAAAGCACGTTCTGGCCTCCGTCCTCCCGGCCCGTGGGCCCCTCCCTAGTCGGGCTGCCCCGGCGCAGCGTCGCATTTGCGCGCGCGGTGACGCCGGCGCCGAGTGTTCAACCGCGGCCGCCGCCCTTCTCCAGCTTGTCAGCGCCGCGCGCGGTCATCGGAGGACCTCCGCCCGCTGAAGCAGCGACGGTGGAATCGTCAGGCCGATGGCCGTGGCCGCTTTGAGGCTGATGACCACCTCGAACTTGATGGCCTCCTCCACGGGCAAATCTCCCGCTCGAGCTCCCTTCAGGATCTTATCGACAGGCCCGGCTGCTCGTCGGCACAGATCCACCAGATCGACTGAAAATGACATCAGGCCACCGGCATCGGGGAACAGCCGGTCGCCGTAGATAGTGGGTACCCGAGCCTTGAGGGCCGTACCCACGAGCTGCGCCCGGTTAGAGCTGAACATGGCATCCCCGGGCACGAAGAGGGCGTCTATTCGCTGGCTCTGCATCCTCTTGAATGCGTCATCGAGCTCCCTGGCCTCGAACACGCCGATCTCATGCAGGGTGAGGCCGAACGGCTCGGCCGCCTTCTCCGTGGCGCTGAAGATCTGGGGATGGATCGGGTTCGTCAAATTCATGAGAAAGCCGACCCGTTTGACGCGCGGGCTCGCCTCGCGCAACAACTCGATCCGCTTTTGAATCACGCCGATTCCTCCGCCGAGACCCGTGATGTTTCCGCCGGGTTTCGTCGGGTTCGAGACGATGCGGAAGGCCACGGGGTCTCCGCCGGTCACGAATACGATGGGAATGTTCGCGGTCGACCTCTTCGCGGCAAGCGCCGCCGGCGTCCCGATTCCGGTCACGATGAGGGACACACCGAGGCTGATGAGCTCGGCGACGAGACCGGGCAGCCGCTCCAGATTCCCTTCGGCCGAGCGTTGCTCGATGCGGAAGCTCTGTCCCTCAACCCAGCCCCGCTCGCTCAGGCCGCGGCGCAATGCCTCAAGGTACGGCGGCGCGAGAGTGCGCTCTGATAGAAACCCGATCGTCTTTACGTCTCCCGCCCCCTGTGCTTCAGCGACGAGGGGTGACGACGCAACGCCGAGGGCGCCAGCGATGAACGATCGACGCGAGATCACCGGACCAGCCGCCGGAGATGGTCTGCGACTTCGGGGGCCATTGAGGTGAAGCGGACGGTAAAGCCAGTCGCGCCGACCGGAGTGCCCTCGACCACCTTGGCGTAGAGCTCGACGGGCGATGATCCGGCCTCGATCTCGGGAATCCAGATTTTCAAGTTTCTCAGCGGCGGCACCGGCGTGGACGACCGCACCTCGGCGCCCTTGACGGAGAGGCGCACGAAGCTCGCGTCGATGACGCTCTGGCCCACGTGCTTTTCCTCCAATACCGCGTAACGAATCGGAATCTCCCTGACGAGGCCGATCAATTCCGGCTCCGACGCGCGCAGGGTGAGGCCATGCGATCCGCCGATGCCGACCACTTCCCACACGGTCATCTCACGCCTCGCTCCCTTCGGCTCGATGCTGAGCGAACGCCCCACCGTGACGATCGACGCGACCTCTTGCAGAGTACTCTCCGAGATGAGGATCTGTCCGCCCGTCGTGTACGACTCGATCCGGCCCGTCAGGTTCACGTGGGTTCCGACGGCGGCGTACTTCATCCGCCGGTCCGAGCCGATGTTGCCGACGATCACCTCGCCGGTGTGGATGCCGATACCCATCTCGACCTCCGGCAGCCCCCGCTCCCGGCCGCGCGCGTTCACCTCGTCCATGGCGAGCTGCATGGCCACCGCGCAGGCCACGGCACGCTCGGTGTCGTCCGCCGCGGCCTTGGGCGCCCCGAAGATGACGAGGATCCCGTCGCCCATGATCTCGTTGATCGTCCCGCCGTAGTGGAGAATGAGGTCGACCATCGTCTGCAGATATCCGTTCAGGAAGCGGATGGCTTCTTCAGGAGTCAAGCGCTCGGCCAGCGCCGTGAACCCGCGCAGGTCGGACATCATCACCGTGACCTTGCGCAGCTCACCACCCAGCTTGAGCGCGTCCGGGGAGCTCAGCAGGCTTGCTACGACATCGTCCGAGACGTAGCGCCCGAACGTCTCCCGTACGAACGCGCCGCGCGCCTCCGACGCCTTGATCTCGGTCAAGTCGTGCGCCGCGAAGACGACGCCCTGTACCGCACTCGTACCCTGCTGCATGACGGCGCTCGAGAACAGAACCGGGATCTCGCGCCCGTCCCGGATCTTGTACACGACTTCGCGGCCTCCGATGCGTCCTAGCCGTAGCACCTCCTCGAGCCAGACATCGTTTGCACCGACCGGTCCGCTCTGCCCTGGGGTGATGTCCGGAATCAGGCTCCCCATCGGCTGGCCGAGGATCTCGTCCTGCTTGCGGCCCAGCATGGCGCACGCCGCCGGGTTGACCGTGGTGATGACGGCTTCCCGCCAGTCGGCGCCCGTGTCCGGTGGCCGGACGACGATCACCGCGTCGCTCATCGAGTCGAGGATGCTGGTGACGTGGTCGCGGGAGACGGTCGTTTCCTGGAGGTCTCCGGCCATCCGGTTCAGGGCGGTCGTGATCTGCCCGATCTCGTCGCGCCTGTCCTCCCTCAAACGGTGTGACAGGTCGCCCCGGCCAAGGATGCCCATCCCCGCGATGAGGCGGTGAATGGGCGCGGTGAGCGACCGCGCCAGCACCAGGGCAATCACCGTTACGAGGACGGCGATGCCCGCCCCGGTTCCGAGCAGGGCCCGCCGGAGGGCGGTGACGGGCGCGAATGCCTCCACGGTGTCGAGCTTGGCGATGATCGCCCAGTCCAGATTCGGAATGGCCAACGCGGCGTACGAAGCCAGGACCTGCTCCCCTCGATCGTCGAGCTGGGTGGACGTCCCTGCCTGGCCCTTCAATGCCGCCGTGGCTGCGGCAGTCGCGATCTGCTGGAAGAGAACGGTGCTCCGGTGAACCTGCATCAGCCGACGGGGTTCCTCCGGCAGGCCTCTCTCGGAGGCCATATCGAGGTACCGCTGCGGCGCCTCCAGGAAGAACCGCGAGTCGCTCCGCATCCGATGATCCGAGCCGATGAGATACGTCTCGCCCGTCCGGCCCAGGCCCTGCGCCTCCCACTGCCGGTCCCCGGTCATGACGGCATCGATCCGGTCGAGCGGGACCTGGAGAGCAAGCACGCCCAGCCGCCGACCATCCTTGAAGATGGGCGCCGCCACGAACGCCGCGGGCGCGCCGAGCGACGGCGGATACGACTCGAAATCCACGAGCTGGACGAAATCGGCATCGATGGCGGTGCGGGCCGTCCGGAAGGCGCGGCTGAGCCTCGTGTTCCGATACGGCCCGGACATGAGGCTCGTGCCGAAATCGACCTTCTTGGCTACGGTGTAGACCACACGGCCGCTCTCGTGATCGATGAGAAAGAGGTCTTCATACCCGAACCGGCGAATCGTCGAGCGGAGGAACGGGTTGAATCGGGCGTGAACCTCCCCGTACTGCCCGCCGCCTGCCGGACGGTCGAGGCGATCGCGCCACGCCTCGGGGTTCGGGTTCTCCGCGATGAAGAGGGTCTGAAGCAGGAGCGCCGCATCATCAGCCGGAACGTATCGTCTCTTCGTGCTCACCCCCGACTCTGTTTCGAGGGCTGGCAGGCGCGGTACGAAAGCCGACTGGTAGTACCGATCGACCGGCGTCCGGTATCGCGCCCGCGTGTCTTCAGACCAGCGCGCCGCTTCCAGCTCGAGCGCCCGGTACGCCGCGCTGAACTGCAGCATCGCGGTCGTGGTATCGCGAGACTCCGCGAGAGCCAGCGCCTCTCGCCGCACGTTCCGGAAGTAGGTTTCGATCTGCCGCCTCCGCTCCTCGCGGATAGACGTCAGGCGGTTGATCGAGACCTCTCGGAGGGCCGTCTCCGCCCGCTGGTACGCCTGCCATCCCGTCGCGAGCAGGGCGAGCAGGCCTACGCTCATGAACGCGCCGAGAAGCTTGGTGCGCAGCGAGAGATTTTTCACTCAGCCTCCGACAAGGCGCGATTCGAACGGCGCGAAGTACCGGTGCCACAGCTCGCCATAGCTGCCATCCCGGCGCATCTTGGCCAGCCAGCCGTTCACCCACCGGATCAGCTCGGCGTCCCCCTTGCGAGCGGCGATCGCGAACGGCCGCGGCCGGATCGGCCGGCCGGTCACGCGAAGCGCGGGATCGGCCTGAGCCAGTTTCAATAGCACAACGTCGTCGTACACGAAGGCATCCGCCTGACCGCCCTTGACGGCCTGCGCGCCCTCCGCGACGGACGCGACGGCGACCGGAAGCGCTCGCGGCTGGAGCTCGGCCACGTCCCGCTCCTGCACCGAGCCGCGGACCGCCGCGACGCGCCGGCCGCCCAGATCGGCGAGCTCGTCTACCTTGCTCGCGCGCGCCACGAGCACCAGCGACGCAGACATGAAGTACGAGTCCGACAGCTCCGCCAGCGTGCGACGCTCGTCCGTCGCCGTGATCGTGGCGGCGACCAGGTCGACCCGTCCCGCCTGTAACGTCCCGAACCGCGTCGCCGTGGTGACGGGCACGAACTCGACGCGTTTGTCGTCGTCGAAAACGACCCGCGCGAAGAATCGGGCCAGGTCGATCTCGAAGCCAACCGGTCTCCCGCGCGCGTCGAGCGAGCCGAACGGGGGCGCGTCGGACTTGACGCCGACGCGGAGCACGCCTCGAGCCCGGATGGCATCCAGCGACGACTCGGCCCATACGGGCGACGCCAGGGCGACCCCGAGGGCAACAAGGCCGGTCAGTTGGACGAGGCGGCGCCGAGGCCAGTTCGCGTTGATTTTCCCCTCTACGTTGTGTGGTGCGGGGTCAGGTGGTGCGGTTCATCACCCATTGTATCATCGGCCGATTACGGCGTCGTCGCGAGGAAGTTCGTGTCCGATGCTACGATCGCGCGGTGTTCTACGGGTGGGTCGTTGTCGGCGGCGCCTTCGTCTCGCATCTTCTCTCGTACGGTGTCCTGACCGTCGCCTTCGGCGTGCTCTTCCCCTTCATGGCCGACGCTCTGCATCTGGGTCGCGGACTGCTGGCGTCCGTGGCGGCCATGGCTCGGCTCGTGGCCGCGGTGTTGTGCGCAGGAACGATTAGCGCCACCTCTGCGGGCGGAGCTGAGGTCCAGCCTCCTCCTGCCTCCCCGTCGGCCGGCCCCAGCCCCCGGGGGCGACCCCGAGCGCCGGCTCACCCCCGCGATCCTGCGCCGGCGTGGGGCGCCCAGTCAAGGAGCGGGCGGCGAGGCGAGGCGGAGCCGGGTCCCGGTGCGAGGGACACTCCTCACAGGTCTGGCGGAGCGGCACGGACCAGGGATGGCATCATCATCGCCACCATCATCACGACCCATATGCCGAGGAACGTCGTCGCGGCGCCGGCCCAGGTCTGTCCGGGCATCCGCATCCACGTCATCGACATCGTCCAGCCGCCGGGCATCGGCATCTCAAGAGTTGATCCATCGGCCTTCTCCTTGCGCTCGGCCCTTATTCGGTCTCTCTACCCTGAAACTGTGCGAGCGGGTGGTGGTGTCCATCGCGGCTCGTCGAAGCGGCCTCATTCACCTGGCCCGGCAACATCGACGATCACCCGCCCACCTTCTGCGGAACGTGCCGACCTCTCCCGGCATGCGTTGGCACCGATCGTGTTGGGTGTGAGCCGTCCAATCGGCATGCCAGGCGCACTGGACCACCGTCATAGGTGCTGCAAGTCCGCACCGAATCGAGCGGACGGGTGGGTGAGCCGCCGAAGAGAACGCCACAGGTGGGCTGAGCGGACTCGCTGCAAAACGCACGGTTCGCGCTGCGAAGTGCCGCATCTACTCCGGAGACGAACCGCCTCGCCAAGAGGCCCTTCGGAGGCGCCCATCCTGTCTCCCGTGGCCAAATGCGTCGGCGGCAGTACAAGGGGAGTAGCCCGTTCCTGTGTTGTACGCTGGAGGTGCCTCCGGCGGCCCAGGCCCGGGCGCTCATGAGTGGCGAGCGACGGTTTGCGCACTGGCGTCGTGCGGTGACGCGCATGCTCACCGCCTCCGGTCGGTCCGTGCCCTGGCCGCTGCCCGACGCGGAGGAAGCCGCCAGCCGGTGTCACCGATGCCACTGGCAGGCGACACCACCGAGAATCTCGAGGCCGCCGACCGGCCCGGCCGGACGCGAGTTGAAGGCCGAGGGAAGCGTCGAGACGCTCCTGCCGGATCATCAAGCCAGGTTGCGGTCGCGACCCCTGGCGGCCTGCGAGCCCGCCTGACGCGCCTCCTCCGACGTCGTGAACCCGCGGCCGGGTCCTCCTCCCCGCCAATGTAGCCCGCACGGCCCTCCGAGAGGGCTGTCACGAACCAGGGTTCGCACGGCCCTCCTACAGAATGGTTAGTGTCAACAAGCACTTGGCCGACGTCCCGCGTACACCTTTATCTTGCCGTCCATCCTCTCTCCCTTCTTCGGCCCGGCTCGCTACCGCGCCTCCCTCACAGATCGGGTGGCCAAGGTTGACCTGACTGAACCCCACCCGTATTCTCGGCGCATGGACTATCGGGAGCGCATCACGATCGAACCGGACAAGCTCGGCGGTAAGCCGTGCATCCGGGGGCTTCGGATCACCGTCTACGATGTCCTCGACTACCTGGCGTCGGGGATGTCCCAAGAGGAGATCCTCCGCGACTTCCCGGACCTCACGCCGGAGGACATCCGGGCGTGCCTGGCGTTCGCGGCTGAGCGTGAGCGCCGCCTGATGGCGCTTCCGCCCGCGTGAGGCTCCTGCTCGACCAGAACCTCCCGCCCCGGTTGGTTCGAGCCCTGGCCGACCTCTTCCCGGGATCGACGCACGTTCGCGACGTCGGCCTGTCGGGGGCCACGGACGACGCCGTGTGGAACTACGCCGCCCGGCATGGCCACGTCATCGTGTCCGAACCTGGCAGCAGGTCTTCTGGACACCGATCGTCGCCGCGACTCTCGGCGCCGCCTACGCCCTCGCCGGCCGGGCTGACGAGGCGCGCCCGTTGGTGGCAGGCGCCCTCGAGGAGTTCCGCAGCCGCCCGTCTCACAACCGGCCGGCCCTCATTCTGCTGTGCGCGAGGATGACCTCCCTCTCGGCCGGGCGGCTCGACGAGGCCGCCGACCACGCGCGAGAGGCGCTGGCGCTCAGCCGCCGGCTAGGGGCTCGGGCCAGCGAGGCGCACGCCCTCTGTCTCGCCGGTGATGTCGCGTCGGCCGGCGGCGGCGCCGAGGACACTCCCGGCTACTACGGTGAGGCGCTGGCCCTCGCCGGCGAGCTCGGCATGCGCCCGCTCGTTGCGCACTGCCACCTCGGGCTCGGCACGCTCCACCGGAGGACGGGTGACGCCGCAAGGGCGCAAGAGCACCTGACGACCGCTGCCACGATGTACCGCGAGATGGGCATGACCTTCTGGCTGGAGCAGGCGGAGCCAGAGATGAGGGACCGCGGAGCATGATCTGTCCGCGATGCACCTTCGAGAATCCGCCCGCGATGGCGTTCTGCGGGCGCTGTGGAGTGAGGCTGGCGACACAGTGCCCGTCCTGCGGCTACGCGAACTCCGAGGGATTCGCCTTCTGCGGCAAGTGCGGTACGCGCGTGACCGAAACCCCTACACCGTCGCTGGGAGGCTCCCCGGCCTTTACCTCACCGCAGTCGTTTACCCCGAAGCATCTCGCCGAGAAGATCCTCACTTCGAAGAGCGCCCCTCGAGGGCGAGCGCAAACAGGTCACGGTCCTCTTCGCCGACGTGAAAGGCTCGACGGAGCTCCTGGTTGACCGGGATCCCGAGGAGGCTCGGAAGCTCCTCGATCCCGTCCTCCAGCGGATGATGGAGGCCGTCCACCGCTACGAGGGCATCGTGAACCAGGTGATGGGCGACGGGATTATGGCGCTCTTCGGTGCGCCCGTCGCTCACGAGGACCACGCGGTACGGGCGTGCTACGCCGCGATCGATCTCCAGCGGGCGATGCGGCGGCTGACCGAGGACCTCCGGCGCGCGCACGGCGTGACCGTCGAGGTCCGGGTGGGTCTGAACTCCGGCGAAGTCGTGGTGCGCACCATCGGGAGCGACCTCCGCATGGACTACAGCGCGATAGGCTAGACGACGCACCTGGCCGCCCGCATGGAGCAACTGGCCAGCCCGGGCACGACGTTTCTGACGGCCGACACCCTCCGCTTAGTGGAAGGGTACGTCGAGATCAAGCCGCTCGGCGCGATGCCGATCAAGGGGCTGCCGGCCCCGGTGGAGAACTACGAGCTCACGGGCGCGGGGCCCCGGCGCTCGCGGCTCTCCGCGGCGGCCGCGCAGGGGCTCACCCGATTCGAAGAGAGCGTGCGGAGCCTCGTGGACGAGGGAGTGCTAGCCGGCGCGCGCGGTGCGTATCGGCTCCTGAAGGCTACGAAGGCCATCCACGTGCCGACGACGGTGCACGCGATCCTGGCGGCGCGCATTGACCGGTTGCCGACAGAGGACAAGGACCTCCTCCAGACGGCCTCGGTGATCGGCACCAACGTCCCGCTGGCCGTGCTCGCGGGTGTCGCGGGAGAACCGGCGGACGCGCTGGCCGAGGGCCTCGGCCGGCTCCAGGCCGCCGAGTTCCTGTACGAGACGAGTCTGTTCCCCGACGTTGAGTACAGCTTCAAGCACGCGCTGACCCACGAGGTCGCCTACGGGAGCCTCCTGCAGGATCGCCGGCGCGCCCTCCACGCCCGGGCGGTCGAGGCCATCGAGCGGTGCTACCCAGAGCGGCTCTCGGAGCACATCGAGCGCCTGGCCCACCACGCGCTCCGGGGGGAGGTATGGGAACAGGCGGTGACCTACCTCCGTCAGGCCGGCGGGAAGGCGACGGAGCGCTCGGCCTACCGGGAGGCGGTGACCTGCTTCGAGCAGGCGCTCGAGGCGCTCGCGCATCTCCCGCAAGAGACGGAGTGGCGGGAGCGGGCGATCGACCTCCATTTCGACGCCGGCCGCGGCCTGACGACGGTGGGGGAGCGGGCGAAGAGCGTCGCGCACGCCCGACGAGCCGAGGCTCTCGCGGAAGCGGTGGGCGACGATCGGCGGCTGGGGCGGGCCCTCCTGCTCCTCGGGACCCAAGCCTGGAACTGGGGTGAGACGGATCGCGGGCTCGAGCTGGCCCGGCGGGCTCTGGCCCTCGCCAGCGGCCTCGGTGACGTCTTGCTCCAGGCATCCGTGAACTACACGCTGGCTGCGATCGGGCAGTCCACGGGGAACTATCGAGAGAGCGTGGAGGCATTCAGCCGGCTGGGCGAGACTCTGTAGGACATAGATCCTGCCGGTCGGCGGTACGATGGCTTGGTCTCGTCGGGGGGTGTGACCGTCACCGTCGTCGGATCGGTCATCTCACGAGGACGGCTCGTCTGGTGCCTCGCCGAGCTGGGTGAGTTCGCGGAGGCGATGGCGCACGCCGAGGAGGCTCTCCGGATCGCTAGCGAAGTCAATCAACTCTCCCCCCTCGCCTTCTCATGCCGGAGCCTGGGCTTCGTTTTCCTCCGCCGGGGTGCGATCGCCGAGGCCATTCCGCCGCTCGAGCGTGCCGTGGAGCTGTGCCGGGTCGCCGCGCCGGTCCTCTTCGACATCACGGCCGCGCATCTCGGCTACGCGTATGCGCTGTCGGGTCGCCTCGCGGAGGGCGTGAGCCTCATGGAGGAGGCGCTCGCGGACCCCGAGTCGACGGGCACCGCTTTCCATCCGCTTCTCCTGGCCTACCTCGGTGAGGGGCACCTTCTCGCCCGTCGCCGAGACGACGCGCTCGCGATCGCGCAACGCGCGCTAGA
Source organism: uncultured Candidatus Rokubacteria bacterium (assembly GCA_963805625.1). Taxonomy (GTDB): domain Bacteria; phylum Methylomirabilota; class Methylomirabilia; order Rokubacteriales; family DASRDR01; genus DASRDR01. The sequence goes on along the minus strand of CAWDVE010000024.1, from coordinate 154,707 downwards.
CCTCGCGCACCGGCAGAAGGAGCGCGGCAACGAGGCCTGGGTCCTCCGCCTCCTCGGCGAGATCGCCGCACAGGCCGACCCTCCCGACGTCAAGACCGCCGAGGAGCACTACCGCCAGGCCCTCGCGCGAGCCGACGAACTCGGCATGCGCCCGCTGGCCGCCCACTGCCACCTGGGCCTCGGCAAGCTCTACCGGCGAACGGGCAAGCGGGAGCGGGCCCGGGAGCATCTGGCGACCGCGACGACGATGTACCGCGAGATGGGCATGGGCTTCTGGCTGGCGCAGGCGGAGACCCAGCTAAACGAGTCGACGTAGGCCGAGAGCCTGTATGAACTGTCCGCGATGCGAGCAGGAAACGCCCTCGGACGCGGCCTTCTGCCCGAAGTGCGGGGCGAAGCTCCACGTCGGGTGCCCGCAATGCGGCGCGGCAACCGCCCCAGACGACAACTTTTGCCGAAAGTGTGGGGCGCGAGTGACTGTTCCCACCGCCTCGGCGGCGACACGCTTCGCGGCCCCCCAGTCCTATACACCCAAGCATCTCGCCGAGCGGATCCTCACCTCGAAGGCCGCGCTCGAAGGGGAGCGGAAGCTGGTCACGGTCCTGTTCGCTGACCTCAAGGGCTCCATGGAGCTCCTGGCGGACCGGGTCGAGGACCTCCGCGCCTCTGCCGACCGCGCCGTGAGGCTCGCCCGCGAGCGCGGTGAGCGGGGTCACGAGGCATGGGCCCTCCGCCTTCTCGGCGAGGTCGCCTCGTATCACGACGATCCTGACGTGGCAACGGCCGAGGCGCACTACGGCGCCGCCATGACGCTGGCTTCCGAACTCGGCATGCGCCCCCTCGTCGCCCACTGCCATCTCGGGCTCGGCAAGCTCCACCGGCGAACGGGCCAGCGGGAGCAGGCCCGTGAGCATCTCGCGATCGCGACGACGATGTACCGCGAGATGGGCATGGGCTTCTGGCTGGAGAAGACGGATGCGGTGTTGGAGTCGCTCCACGGAAACTCAACCTGAACCGGGCGAAACGAACTCTCAGCCGGAGTGGCCGAATCTTAGGGGAGTCACGAGGTCGACTAGTGATCGCCGGTCACACACGCTGTGTCGGGCCATTGAGGCGACCAGTTGGCATCAAGTGGAAGCTCTTCGAGAGGAACCAGGCTTCTCTAGCCGCCGGCTTTGCGCAATCTGGCCAACCCGATGCGACGCCCCGATGGCCCGCCCCGTCGAGTCCCTCGGACTGAAGTGACGGGCTTGCTGCGCGTCCACGTCCTGGCGCTCGGCGGCACGATCGCCACGCGCCCGGATGCGTCGGGTGCCATGCAGATGGGGTTGGGTGCCGACGATCTGGGTGCCGCCGTGCTGACGCTGGCCAGACTAGCCGCCATCCGAACCGAGACAGTATCGCGCGTCGGTAGCCACTCGCTGTCGATCGACCAAATCTACGAGCTGGCGGCTCGAATTCGTACTCTCGATGCCGACGGCGTCGTGGTGACACAAGGCACCAACACGCTGGAGGAGACGAGCTTTTTGCTCGATCTGTCGCTCGAGCGCGACATCCACACATCAGCGTGCTCAAGGGCAATCTCGCGCCCGAGAGCTGTGTGCTCAAGCTGAGCGGCTACCCAGCCGGAGACGCCGCCTCCGCGAGGTCGATCAGATGGGGGTCAGCCGCCTCGCCCCTCGGGCGTCAGGATTTCGCGTTAGGAAGAGTCCGGTCCACGAGCGCGATCTCTTTCACCGACAGCTCCAGCCGCACCGCATCGGGCGGGTAGCACACCGCGTTGCTGCAGGCCTGGTAGCTTACGACAACCGTCAGGCGGTGATCGCCGCCACCGGCTGGAGCCGTAAACGCGACAGGCAGCGCGCCACGGATGGTCCCCTCATGCACCCAGAGCTCCTCATCGAGTCCGGCCATCCGGAGACGTCGGGGCTCGGGCCAGCTCATCGGCCGGAGCTCGAGACCATCGATCGGACTCACGTCCAGCGACAGTGGGGTGGCCCCGTTGGGAGCCGGGGCGCCGTACACGTGCAGCCCGGGCGCAATTGTGAGTTCTACGGACAGGTGCAGACGCTGGAACACGCTGTACGTCGGTGAATCGAGCCAGGCTCGCACGCGCACGGTAGGCCCGCTGGCCGTCGTCTCAGTCCCGCGCGGGGTATCGAAGATGCCGAGGGACTGGGCGAGCAGACCCGCGCCGGTGTCGCGCTCGCGATAACTCTCGTGGAAGCGCTTCCGGGCGACGACGCCCAGCTCGTTGAGGACGAACACCCCAGGGTACGGCACGCCCACGTGCCGGGGATTGGGCTGAATCCCGTAGGCGGCGTGGTCTTCGTGGACGCGCTCGTTGATCAGACCCAGGCGGCGCAGGGTATGGCTCCCCTCGTCCGACAACAGCGGATAGCGGATCCCGTGCTTCGCGGCAAACGCGGCGAGGATCGCCACCGAATCGTAGCTGATGGCGAAAAGGCTGATGCCGTTGCGTTCGAGCGCCGGAAGCACCTGTTGCAGCTGGACCAGCTGCGTCTTGCAGTAGGGTCACCACTCCGCGCTGCGGTGGACCACCACGATCGCCTTCCCGGTCGCCCGCGCGTGGTGGAGGTCGATGGTCGTCCCCGTCTGGTCCGGCAGGCACACGTCCGGGAACGGCTCGCCCTCGTTGGGTCCGATCTTGCTGAAGTCCCTCGGTGGAAGCGGCATCGATGTCTCCCGTTCACAAGCGCCGTTGGCCCGCTGGCGCGCCGCGGTGACGCTAACGCGCTCTCGGCCGTCCGACGGTCTCCCGTCACTTGACCTTCTGACGCTCGCCGGACGCTGGGCGATTCGCTGACGCCAGGGCCGCGCCATCTGCAGGACCGCGAATCGCGCCCCGCCCCGACCGTGTCGAATACCCTTGGGCCGTCCGGAGGGTTCCGCCCATCGAGGCCACCGAGATCGACCGCCTAGTGATCCACACGCCACCTCCATGAAAGGAGCGTTCGCCATGAGCGACGACTTCGAGTACATCTCCTCGGCTCGGATCGAATACCGCAATGGCTACCGCCACGCATGGCTCGGCGACGTCCCGGAACCGATCGTCTACGGCGTGCAGGGAAAGCTCCGCCAATACTATGGGGTCAGCGAGGGACCGCCCATCGCGTCGACGCTGGACCACATCGTGGCCGCCGTGGCCGGCTGAATGTACGGCACCCTGCGTGGCGCCCTGGCAGGGCGCCAGGTTGCCTTCGATCGGGAGTCGTTCAGGGCCACCGTGAAAGGTCGCATCGCCGGCATCGGCAAGACCATTCGGATTCGATCCATCCACGTCCACTACGACGTCGCCGTACCGCTCGGGACGCGCGAGGCGACGGAGCGCGCCCTGACGCTCCATCCCCAGGGGTGCCCCGCGCACCAGAGCGTCAAGGGGGCCATCGAGGTCACATGGGATGCGGTGGTGCGGGTTGGCGACGAGACGGTCCATCTGGCCGGGGGAGATCCCGGTCCCGAGTAGGCCCGATCCACGCCGAGCGCGCAACAATCGGTCAGGGCGTGCCACAGGACCGGGCATGCCCGGTGTCCGGTCTCGCCCGCCGGGCGGCCCATCGAGTCGGCCGGCCGCTCCGGCGGATCGCCATCGGGGACCGTCACGGATAGAGTCTCGCGCGGACCCCACGGGGCTCGATGCCGGAGACGCTCGCGAACGCGCTGATCACCGCAGATCGCTTCGCGCCGGCCAAGTACGCCTGAGCCCCCGGCGGCAACGCCGGCGGCCCCTGTTCGCCAAGCGAACCGCTCGGCGGCCGGCTCGTGTCAAACTGGGGGACGCGGGTCCAACGAGCGGTCCCGGCGTGGCGAGGGGAGGAGTAGCGATGGCTGTGGAAGGGGTGGTGCGCGAGGTTGCCGCGATGACCGATCGTGATGCAGGGGTCAGAGCCGAGAGCTTGGCCCGAGTGGGCTGGCTCCGGGCGACAGCCCCGCTCTGGCCGCTCGGGCTGGCGCGGATCCTCTACGGCTACCTCTGGTGGCAGCAGTCCGCCTGGAAGGTGCCCTCCGACGACTTCGGCCGGAAGTCCGGCGGCGGCCTCTGGTACTGGTTCCAGCAGGGGATCCAGCACCCCACCCTCACCGCCTACAAGGACTTCCAGCTCCACGTCGTGATCCCCCACTGGACCTTCTTCGGCTGGATGACGCTGATCACCGAGACCTTCATCGCCGTCACGCTGATTCTCGGGCTCGGCACCCGGCTGGGGTCCCTCGTGGCGATCGGCATGGCGACCAACATCACGGTCAGCATCTTGAACGTCCCGAACGAGTGGGGCTGGACCTACACGATGCTCATCATGTTCCCCGTGCTCTTCCTCCTGACCGACGCCGGGCGGAGCTTCGGCGTCGACGCGTTCCTGGCGCCCCCGCTCGACCGTGCGGCAGCCCAGGGCCATCCACTCGCCCGGATCGTCCGCTGGCTCGTCTGAGCTTGACTGACGCCCGACCACCGGCGTCCCGACGGCCCCTCGGCGAGATCGGGTGAGGGCACACATGGCCTTCTCGGTGGGCATCGGCCTCACCAACGAGTGCGACCTGCGCTGCGCACACTGCTACCGGCCGGACGCGGTCATCGCCCGCCTGACCCTGGCGGACGTCCGGCGTGTGGTGGAGCGCATCCCGATCCGATCGTTGAATCTGGGGGTCGGCGAAAACGGCCTGCATCCGGACTACGAGGCGATCCTGGAGCTCGTGTGGGCGCACGGGATCAAGACGAGCATCACCTCCAACGGCCTCAGCATCCAGGCCCTCCCCGACGCCGCCGTCAAGCGGTTCCACGGCGTCGAGTTCTCGCTCGACTTCCCCACGGAGCGCGAGCACGACGCCTTCCGGGGGGCCGGCAACTGGCGCACGGTCGAGACCGCGATGGAGCGCTGCGCGGGGCTCGGCGTGCCCGTGACCGTGACGGCGGTCATGATGAAGATCAACGTCGACCACCTGCCCGCACTCGCACGCGTGGCCGCCGGACGGGGCGCCAACCTGCGCGTCAACATCTACCAGCCCTCGAAGACCGACCGCTTCTCGCTCAGCTACACCGAGTTCTGGGAGGGATTCCGGCGCCTGCTCGGGGCGACGCGTCTGGTCGCCACCACCGAGCCGGTCCTGGCCGGGGTCCTGGGCGTCCCGGGCTTCACGGGTCCGGGCTGCGGGCGCTCGACGATCCGGCTCGCGCCGGACGGTCGGATCCTCCCCTGCACCTACTGGCCGGCGAGCCGGCTCACGCTCGCGGACCTGGATGCGCTCGGCGACGACATCACGAGCGCTCCGGAGTTCCGGCAGGCGACCGAACGGCCGGCCGCCTGCGCCGGCTGCCCCTGTCAAGGCGGGTGCGCAGGCCGTCGCGCGGTGCTCGGCCGCCTGGGGGAGCCTGACCCCTACTGTCCGTTCGCTCGCGGCGACCGTCTCGTCATCGACTGGGAGCCCGCGGCGGGCGCCGACCTCCCGAAGCTCGGGAGCGCATGCACGACCGTCGTCTCGGCTCGGTAGTCGGCCACTAGAGGCTCCAGAATACGCCGCACCCACGGCACGGCTGGGGCGGTGATTCCGTCAGGAGCGCCCCCCGGAAGGCCGCATAGCCGTCCCCCCCCCAAATCGCCTCCAGGGTCTGCTCGAAGAGATTCCCGAGGACGATGCCCTCGTACGGATCGGCCACGAACGGAGAGATGCAGCACGGCAGCACGTTCCCGTGCACGGTCACGTAGACCAGCGTCCAGGGTCGTCGGCAGTGGCTCCAGGGGCGAGTCGAGACGCCGTGTGGCGTCAGGCTGACCTCGGGCGCGGTGGCGCCGGAGGCGGAGAAGGCCACGCCGGCGGCCGCGGCGGCGACTCCCGTCTCGCGTATCACGCGCTCATGCTCCACCGTGGCCCGGCCGAACAGCGCCTGCGGCTTCACGGCCAGACCCTGCCCGTAGTAGACCAGCCGCTGAAGATGGATCCCGGCCGCACCCGCCCGCACGGCGATCGGGACGAGCCCGGGCAGCTCGTGGAGGGTGTCCTGCATGCCGGTGAACCAGAGTGACACCTGCGGGTGTGTCACACCGCGCGCCCGCCGATATGCGGCAAACGCCTCGAGGTTGTCGAGGACCTTGTCGAACGCGTCGACGCCGCGGACCCGGCGGTATGTCTCGGCGGTCGAGCCATCGAGGGAGACGCGGATCTCGTCGAGTCCCGCGTTCACGAGCGCGGCGGGCCACCGGCCATTCAGCGTGATGGCGTTCGTGTTGAACAGGACCTGCGCGCCGCGCGCCTTCGCGTGCTCGATCATCGCGGGCAGCTCGCGGTTGAGGAGGGGTTCGCCGATCCCGTGGAGGACGACCCGCTCGAGCACCGGGAACTGGTCCACGATCCGACGGAACTCCGGGTAGCCGAGATCCTTCGGCGCCTCCCGACCGCCGAAGGTCAGGATGCACGTCTCGCAGAGCGAGTTGCACCGGCTCGTCGTCTCGACGTAGAGCGACCGAGGGAGCGGTGGGGGCGCGGCCGGTCCCGGGTCGCTCACCGCCCAAGCCGCCTGGCTGCGTGCAGGACCGCGATGACCGTCATGCTGTCCATGATCTCTCCCGACTCCACCAGCCGGAGCGCCTCCGCGAACGGCACGGGCCGTACCTCGATGAACTCGGTCGAATCACCCGGAGTGACAACCGGCGTGAGCGCCTCGCCGTAGAAGAGGTGTGCGACCTCGTCGACCACGCTCTTGGACGTATGGTAGGACACGAGCGGCGTGAGGCGGGCCGCCTGATACCCGATCTCCTCGCCGAGCTCCCGCTGGGCGGCGACCTCGAGACTCTCACCTGGATGGACTCCACCGGTCGGCATCTCCCAGTAGACGCCGCGCGCGACATACCGATACTGGCGGATCAGGACTACGGTCTCCGCGTCGAGAAACGGAAGCACGCCGACGCACTCGCCGCACCGGACGACGCCATACACCGTCGTGCGCCCATCCGGCAGCTCGACCTGGTTTTCGTCGACTTGGATCCAGGGGTTCTGGTAGACCACGCGACTCGAGCGCGTCTGCCAGGGCACGTCGGCCAGACTCACGAGGATGGCCTCCAGAGGACGTCGCTCGGCGCGGTATCGCGGGGCCGGGCCGCCCAAGCCAGCCCGAGCGCAAAGGGAACCCACTGCACGGCGATGACCCAGACTGGAATATGCCAGATCGGCTGAGCGAACGAGAGATAGGTCAGGGCGACCGCACAGGTCAAGTAGAGCCAGGGCCACGCCGGCGCGGCGGCCTGAAGCGGCACCATCCACAGCGCGTACCACGGAAAGAGGTTCGGTGTGGTCAGAAGGTAGCCACCCACCAGCCAGCGGGCGCGCCGCTCCGCCGGCGCCGTCCCGCAGCCGACCGCGAGCGCCAGTCCGGCGAGCCCGAGCAGAGGGAGAAGACGCGCCACCATAAGGCCGGCCCCCCCCAGGGGTGCGAGCCCGAGCTCGAGCATCGCGCGCAGGGTGCCGTTGAACTCCTCCTCGGCCACGTATCGCCCGAGCGACCCGAAGACCGCAACGCCCTCGCGCCAGTAGAGTGCGTAACCCGCGGCCACGACGCCGAGCCCCACCGCCAGCACGCGCGTCCGCTGTCTCCCCCAGATGGCGGGAAGCAGGAGCAGCGGATACAGTTTCACGAGGGCGCCGACGCCAACGAGCGCACCTGCCGCGAGCAGACGCCCCCGTGCGGCAGCCCAAAGCGCCCCGATCGTCGTAGCTAGCACGAGCGCGTCGAGATGGCCGCTTCCCGCGAACTCGACGACGACCAACGGATGCCAGGCGTAGACGAGTACCCACGCCGCCGGACGGCCAAGCGCCCGGAGCCAGCCGAGGAGCAGGCCGATGGTCAGGAGATCGACCACGAGAATCACGAGCTTCATCCCGATCACGCTCGAGGGCCAAAACCCCACGACCGCAGCGAAGACGAGCTGCGCGCCGGGAGGATAGATCGTGCGCCACTCGACGTGGTTCAAGCGTGGATACACGAGCGCGTCACGGAACCCGGCTACCTCGGGCGCGTTCGCCGGGTGACGGTACGGGCTCACGCCGGCGATCGCCAGCCTGCCGTCCCAGAGATAGCGATAGAGGTCCGTCGAGAGCGTCGGAGCGCTCGCCAGCAGCAGCAGGCGGAAGAGGACGGCGGCACCTAGAATCACGCCCAACGCCTGGAGGCTCGCGGGAGGCCGGTGGAGCACCCAGCCGACGGCCACGGCATAGGCCACGCTCGCCAGCCCGAACAGGACGACGAACCATCCGACGGCGTGGAAGAGGTCGCCGAGCCAGAGCATTCCACCGAACGCCGCGGCCAGCGTGGTGCCGGCCAGGATCAAAGGGCCCATGCGAGCTCTCGCGCAAGGAACGCGAGCGTTCGGGCGGGCTGGTGGGCGCCAGGCCCGTGCGCGCTCGCGCGGAGGCGCTCCAGGTCCGCGCCACGGTCGACGTCGAACCACGGTGGGAGGAGCGCGAGGCGGAGGCCCACCCGACGGACGCGGGCCACCGTCTCGTCGAGCACGGCGGGCGTGCTCCACGGCATCTCCCGGAAGAGTTCCGGGGCGGCCTGCCGGAGGCCGATCAGGTAGTAGCCGCCGTCGTCGCAGGGGCCAAGCACCACGTCGGCCTCGCGCTCGGCGAGGTGCACGCCCGCCCGGCGGACGAACGCGGTGGGGAGCGTCGGGCTGTCGGCGTCCACGGCGATGGCTCCGACGGCGCCTTCGGCGATGAGATCCGTCAGGAGCCGGTCGAGCCGCGCCCCCAGATCGGCGCCCTGCTGCGGGATCAGCCGCACGCCGTCGGGCAGGAGCGCGCGAAGCTCCGGCTCGCGCTCCGGGGGCGTGAAGGCCACGACGGGCGCGACCGTCGGGATCTCACGGAGCTGTGCGATCCGGTCCTGGAGGAAGCAGCGCGCGAGGCCAGCCGCCTGGGCCGGCGTGAGGGGCGGACAGAGGCGTGTCTTGACCTCCCCGGCTGCCGGCACCTTCGCCATGACCGCGACCGGGATCCTCATCGGCCCTCGCGCAAGGCCACGCGCATGAATCGCCACCCGGCGTGCAGGCTGGCACCCAGCCTGCCGGCGACCTTCGAACGCCCGGCCAGCCGCGGGCGCTGCGTCACCTCGACCTCGGCGATGCGGAGGCCCCGGCGGGCGGCGCGGGCCACCATCTCGACGGGCCAGCCGGAGCCGCGATCGCGCAACTCGAGCGCGAGCAGGGCGTCGCGCCGGATGGCGCGGAACGGTCCGAGGTCGCGGAGACGCACCCCGAACCGCCAGCGGAGCACCAGGGCCACGGCGCGCGTGCCCAGGATGGCATGCCAGGGATGCCCCGACCCGCGCGGGAACGTACGGGCGCCGAGCACCAGGTCGGCGCTCCGCGCCCGAAGCGGCGACAGGAGCCGCGGCAACTCGCCCGGGTCCTGGCTCCCGTCACCGTCCAGGAATGCGACTACCGCGATTCCCGGGGCGAGCGCCTCGACACCAGCCCAGCACGCCGCGCCGTAGCCCCGACGCGGCTCCGCGACGACCCGTGCCCCGGCCGCGCGGGCAACGGCCGCCGTGCGGTCGGTGGATCCATTGTCCACGACCACGAGATCGTCCACGAGACCCGGCGGCACCGCGCGCAGGACGGCCGGGATCGCGGCCTCCTCGTCGAGCGCCGGGATGATCAGGGCGACGCCGCCGTCTTGCACGGTCTCCTCACGTGGGGGTCCCGGGGTCGGCCTGAAGCCGGTCCGGCCCCCGATTGTATCCTGGCCGGCTCACGGTCGGGCCGCCCGGCGCACGATCACCGGGGGTCCAGGTGGACCGCCAGCGCGTGGGCGGGCTTGTCGCCAAGGTTGCGCACGTTGTGCTCCGTGCGCGCCGGTTTCCAGTACCCCTGCCCCGCCTTCAGCGTCCGGGTCCGCCCGTCGGCGAGGGTCTCCTCCAGCTCACCTTCCAGCAGGACGAAGACCGTGGGCCCGGGGTGCGTGTGGCGCCCCGTCTCGGCGCCGGGATCCCAATGATCAGAGCTCGTCCACACCCGGGCCCGCCGCGGGATCTCCTCGGTCGCAATGTCCAGGATCCGATCAGCCCACATGCGAGGCGGGCGTGGAGCCGAGCTGCCCTGGCCGGCGGCGCGTCCAACGCTGATCCCCGCCAGGAACACACACACGAGCAGTGCCGTCCTACGTATCATCGACGAGTCTCCCAGGCCGCAGCCGCGGCCGCGTCGATCGCCGCCACACCGATCTGGCAGGCTGCCGATCATGCCACCCGTAGGGCCCGGAGGATTCGTGGGCGGCCTTCCTGGCGGCCAGCGCGTCGCGGAGAGGGCAGCCGCTGAGCCAATAGGGTCGAGGTACACCGTTCTCCGGGGAAACAGGGTCCGAGACGCTGTGTGATCCGGGGAGTGCCGGGCCATCGACCACGTCGATGCGATCCAGACCGCCGGAGAACGCAGGCCACGGCTTCGCCCCTTTGCGGAGCACCTCGTTCAACCGCAGAGCTGGTCGAGTCTGCTCGTCGTCTCGTCGGTCACCGCGTCACCTCCATGTGGCTGTGGACGGACCCGTGATCAGGGGGCCGCGCCCAGGAGCTCCGCCCACCGGGTGGCGGGCATCGCCAGTGCCAGCTCAGCGATGCGGGGGTCGAACTGCTTCCCGGCCTCCTCACGCACGACGATGAGCGCCTCCCCGACCGTGCGGGCGTCCCGGTGCGGCCGGACGTGGGTCATGGCGTCGAGTGCGTCGACTACCGCGAAGATGCGCGCCGCGAGCGGAATTCCGTCCTCGCGCAGTCCCCGCGGGTACCCGCTCCCGTCCCACCGCTCGTGGTGCGCCCCGACGACGTCGAGCGCGGGGGTCAGGAGCGGGACCGACTCCAAGATTTCGACCCCCGCCACGGGATGCTGCTCGACCACTCGGCGCTCGTCCGGGTCGAGCGAACCTAGCTTTCGCAGCACCGCCTCGGGGGTCCGGATCTCGCCGATGTCGTGGAGCAGGGCTCCGAGCTCGAGCGCTTCCCGCTGGGCGGCGGAAAGGCCGAGGGGCGCCGCCAGCTCCTGCGCGGCGGCGGACACGCGTCCGAGCGCCCCGGGCTCGCCGCTGCGGGCGTCGAGGGCGCGAACCAGGACATCCACCATACTGCGGTTGGAGACGGCAAGCCGCTCGACCATCAGGTGAAACACGTTGCCCAGCATCCCGACCTCGTCGCGCGAGCGTACGTGGGCCCGGGCGGTCAGGTCCCCCTCCACGACGCTCCGCGCAAGCGCCGACAGCTGGCCCACCGGCCCGGTGATCCGCCTCGCAACGAGGACACCGGCCACCGCCGCGAGGCCGCCGCCCGCCAGAAGGTGCCAGAGGAGACGCCGGCGCGCCGCCGCCAGCTGGGTCAGGTAGACGTCCACCTTGTAGTCCACCTCCAGGACGGCGATAGTCTGGCCGTCCGCGCCCTTCACCGGCGCGAAGGCCGTCAGCCAGGTCCCGCTCTGGTTGCGGTAGATCGGCGTCGTGCTCGGCACGCCTTCGCCGAAGGTCCGCTCCAGGGCGGGGATCAGTTCCGGCACGAGCGGGTACGGCTCGCCGGGCAGGCCCGGACCCCGGCTGGTCACGACGAAGCGGGCGCGGCGCGCGGACGGCTCGTAGTCGCTCAGCGTGTAGATCGGCGTCTCCACCTGGTTGGCGTCCTGGATGGCTGCCAGCATCCGGCGCAGGTACCGGTACGCCTCCGAGTCCGTCGTTCGCGTGAGCTGGACCTCGAGGTGGAGCGCGGGATCGACCAGAAGGGCGCCGGTCCGCGCGATGTTGAGCAGGAGCGCCCCCAGCGAGTCACGGATGCCAGCCGCCTGGGCGCGGTACTGGAGCCCGCCACCGACGAGGATCGCCACCGCCGTCACGGCGAGGAAGGCGGCTCCAAGCCGCCAGCCAAGGCGTCGCCAGAGGGGCAGCCGCCGCGCGCGCGGGGATGCCGTCGCCCCTGCTCGCTCCATCATTTCAGGCTCCTGCTTTCTCATCGACGGTCAGCTCGGACACATCGCGCTCGAAGAACAGCTCCACCGTCCAGTCCAAGACCACGCGCACGCGCGTCGCCAGAGTCGGCAGCTTGAGCATGTAGACCGTCTTCCAGAGGAACCACGCGGGAAACCCGGTGAGCTTCCATCCCATGAGGTCGGCGACGGCTGTCCGTCGGCTGAGCGGCACCATCTCGCCGAGCAGCTTGAAGCGGAACGGGCGGCGCGCCCGTCCGGTCAGGTCTGCCTCGATCTGAGCCGCGAGGGCTCGACCCTGCCGGAGGGCCACCTGCGCGGTGGCGACATAGGGCTCCCCGGTATGGGTGTCGGGCTGTGCCGCGTTGTCGCCCAGTGCGTACACCCCGGGAGTCCCCTGCACCTCGAAGAACTCGTTCACGAGCAGCCGCCCGTCCTTCGCCTTGGCGGCCGGAAGCGCCGTCACCACGGTGTTCACTCGGTTCCCGGCCGTCCAGATGACACAGTGGCTCGTGATCAGCCGGCCGTCTTGGAGTTCGAGTCCGTCCGCCGAGACCTTGGCGGCCCGGGCTGTCTCGAGCTCGATGGCTCGCCCGAGCAGTTGCTCCTTGGCGTAGGCCGCAAGGTTGGTCGCCGTCTGGGGCAGGATCGCGCCCCCGACCAGGACCAGGCGCACGGCGTCCGCCGGGATGGAGGGGTAGTGACGCAGAAGGATCCCGCGAGTGAGCTCCTCGAGGGCCGCCATCAGCTCCGTGCCCGCGTGGCCCGCCCCGACCACGACGAAGGTGAGCAGACGTCGCCGCGCCCACGGGTCGTCCACCAAAGCCGCGGCTTCGAAGAGATCGATCACCCGGTTCCGGATCTGGACCGCGTCGCCGGCCCCCTTGAAGGTGAGGGCATGCTCCGCCGCGCCCGGTGCCATGCCGACATTCGGGGCGGCGCCGAGGGCCAGCACGAGCCGATCGTAACGGATCTCCTGGTGGGCGCGCGATCGGCTATGGCGCACCGTCACCCGGCGCCGGGCGAGGTCGACCGCCTCGACCCGCATCTCGCCGAACTCGATCCCCTCGGCGGTGCAGAGGGGACGGATCGGATGGAGGACGTGCCGCGTCTCCACCGCCCCGGTCGCCGCCTCGGCCAGCATCGGCGTGAAAAGAAAGAAGTTCCGATCGCTGATGAGGGTGATGTCCACGGGCAGGACGCCGGTACACCGCTTCGCCAGCTCGAGCGCCGTGGTGATGCCGGCAAAGCCACCTCCCAGGACCACGATGCGAGGCGCGAGCGACGTCGAGCGGCGCGCGAAAACCCGACCGGCGAACGGCGCCACGCGCCCGTCGATCGGAACTGGCGATCTGGGTGGGGTGCGAGTAGGCCCGACTGTGGGCGGGGCCAGGGTGTTCATGCCAGAGCGTTGGACGCGTCGGGCCGACCGGGCGGTTCGCGGACACAACTCGAGCGGTGGCCCGCACGCTCGGGCACGGACCAGGGCAGGCGGAGGCCAGGAACCCAACGGGTCGAGCCAGAAGACAAGCCGGGCCGGCGCGAACCGTAACCGACCGGGGACCCGAGCACACCGAGGTCATGCCACAAGTCCGTATCACTCCAACCGCCAGCCTTGAGCCCTGGGCTGGGGCTTCGGTTGACTGGGCGGACCGGCGAGCTACTGACTTGGACACACCCATCGGAGCTCGCGATTCGTCCCAGCTCACCGGCCGCAGCCCCTCGCTCGACCGCAGTCGAACCCAGATTGCCGACCCGAGTGTCACGAATGTGTGAACATTGCGTGGCGCCGGCACCAGGGGCGGACGGCCGGAGTCCACTGAACCATACTCAGTGCGGGCCGGGGTGAGGCACGATCAGGTCGGTCCATGACAGGTGACTTCTACCCATCACGGGTGCCGCGGGTCATCCCTGACCGGGGCCACGCCTCGCCTCATCCTTCTCGAGGACGAAGAGCAACGGGTGGTGCACGAACCGCTCCCAACGCCATCCGAGCCACCGCTCGTGGGCCAAACGAAGCCCGAGCGACTCGAACCAGGTTCTCCACTGGGCGGGGCTCCGGAAGGCCCGGGGCACTGGCATCCCACCGTCGTGCCGGTGCAAGTTCAGCCCCCCGCCCAGGAGATGAAGCCAGAACCGTTCCCAGGGGTTGCGGGACACCGACTCCATGACAATGAATCGCCCTCGGGTCACTCGAACCGCCTCGCTCAGCACCGTACCCGGCTCTGCGCAGTGATGCAGCAAGTCCACATCCCGGCAGGGACAGGTCGGCTTCCAGCACGTCGAGCCGATCACCATCGTGAGATGGCGATCGCTTCGTCGACTTGAGGAGTGTCACCACTCACCCCGATCGCCCCGATCACCTTCCCATCCAGCCGGATCGGCACTCCCCCTTGCAGCGGCGTGCTGTCGGCCAGGGCCAAGGCCGCGATCCGGCCCGCTCGAATCTGCTCCTCGAACTCTCGGCTCGGCCGTCGATAGATCGCCGCCGTGCTCGCCTTGCCGATGCCGACGTTGACGCTCGCCACCTGAGTATCGTCGAGCCGGTGGAGCAGGATCAGGTGACCCCCATCGTCGACGACCGCGATGACCACGCCGACGCCTCGGGCGCGCGCGGCATCGGCCGCCGCCGCCGGAATCTTCTCGGCTGCCGCAAACGACAGAACCTTCTTGTCCAGCGCCTGAGCGCTGGCGCTCGCCGGGATCGACAGGAGCACTGCCAGACCAAACACAGCGGGTCGGATGGTCTTCATGACGCCTCCCTCCTAGAGGTGCGCGGGCTCGATCTCGAGACTCCATCGGCTCGGCTGAGCGAGCCGGTCGAAACGCGCGAAGCCGTCTCGTCGCGGCTTCAGCAGTCAGACACACGGACCTCTCCCGCGGGTTCGGGCGCGGGGCTCCGTCCAGAGGGCCCGGCACCGGCAGGAGCGCCAGCGCCCCGACCCGGGAGATCTCGGAGCGGTCGAACCTCACCGACCGGGCGCGGTGTCCAACCGGCAGCAGTCGCGCCAGGGAACACCAGCACGCAGTGGGGACGAGAAGATCCCCTCCGTCCCGAGGCGCGGCTCAAAAACCTTACACAAGGAGGAGGTCCCATGACTGGTCTTCATCCGTTCCGCGTGGTGCTCCTGGCGGCGCTCGTCGTCTTCGGCCTGATCGCCACTCCCGGCTTCGCGGCCGACGTGACGACGCCGTTTGCCGGTAAGGCCGTGAACGGTGGCACGGTCACACACGAGATCCAGGGTGGGAAGCACGTGCTGTCCGTCTCCGCAGACTTCAAGGTGCCGGGCTCGCCCGACCCTCACTGGCAGGTCGTCGACAGCAAGGGGACCGTGTACCTGCTGGACCGGCTGACGCTCAAGGAGGACAAGGTCAACCGGTCGATCACGCTCCCGGCCCACATCGCGGACGTCGCCAAGGTCCAGATGTGGTGCGCGTGGGCCGAGGTCGTGCTCGGCGAGGCGTCGTTCACTCAGCCAATCGCAATGAAGTAACGGCCGCACATGTCGCCGGCGCCGGTCGGTCGCCTTCCGGGTCCTCCGGGCCCGAGACGCGGCCGGCCGGCGACCGGAGGTGGACTACACTGACGGACTCCAGGAGGAAATTCGTCATGAAATGGCTCACGAGCATCGTGGCCGCAGCCGTGATGGTGGCGGGGGCCGGGCCAGGCCAAGCCCAGGTGGTGGAGAAGAAGGCGCTGACCCTCGAGGGTGCCCGGCAAATCATCGCGACGACCATCGGCGAGGCGCGACGGGTCAAGGCCCCAGGCGGGGTCATCGCCGTCGTCGACGACGGCGGGAACCTGATGGCGCTGGAGCGGCTGGACGGCACGTTCGCCGCCGGCGCCAACATCTCAATCGGCAAGGCGCGTACGGCGGCGCTCTTCAAGCGGCCCACCAAGGCGTTCGAGGACATCATCAAGAACGGCCGGACAGCGATGGTGGCCCTGTCGGACTTCACACCGCTGCAGGGTGGGATCCCGATCATCGTCGGCGAAGAGGTCGTCGGCGGCATCGGGGTGAGTGGAGCGGCGACGGCCCAGCAGGATGAGGAGCTCGCGCTCGCAGGCGCTGCGGCAGCGAAGACGCTCAAGCTGGGGATGGCTGGGACCGAGACCTCCCGCAAGGTCACCTTCATTGACCAGCAGATGGTGACCGCCGGCTTCGAGAAAGGCACGGTCCTGGTCAACATGGGCAACTACATGGTCCATGCCAGCCACCGCGAAATGGACGGGATCGCCGAGATTCACACGCTGGACACCGATCTGATCTACATGCTGGAGGGCTCAGCCACGTTCGTCACGGGCGGCAACGTCCCCGACGCGAAGCCGATCGAGCCGAACGAGCTCCGCGGCTCGGCCATCGTCGGCGGGGAGAGTCGGCGGATCGTGAAGGGCGACGTGATCGTAGTCCCCGCCGGCGTGCCGCATATGTTCACGAACGTCCAAGGATCTCTGAACTACTACGTAGTCAAGGTCCGCTGACGAGCGCACACGCGCGCCGCGAGAGGAGATATCCCATGGGAGCGCGAGTCCGACTCGGTCCGGTCATGATGATGGCCATCCTGGCCGTCGCACCGTTCGGGGCAGCGGCGCAGACCACGGCGGATGCGCCGGCCGGGCGGCCCGCGGCGATCATCAACCTCGCAACTGACGAGGGTGTCCGGCTCGTCCAGGGGCAGTGGCGCTACAGCGACGTCAAGATTGTCGAGGTCGAGCACCGAGCCCCCGGCCCGGACCTCAGACCCTCCGGCTTCGCGAACCGGACCTACGACATCACCCCCCACGCCGGGGCGGCTGACTTCGACGACTCGGCGTGGGCGCCCCTGCCTGCCTCACAGCTGGAGGCGCGCAAGGGTAACGGGCGGCTGAGCTTCAACTGGTACCGGACCAAAGTGACGATCCCCGACCGGGTGGGCTCGTTCGACCCCACCGGCTCGACCGTCGTCTTCGAGATCGTCATCGACGACTACGCCGAGGTGTGGGTGGACGGGAACCTGCCAATCGTGCTCGGGCAGACCGGGGGCCCGCTGGTGAAGGGCTTCAACGCCCCCAATCGCGTCGTCCTCAGCCGCGACGCACGGCCGGGCCAGCAGTTCCAGCTCGCTGTGTTCGGCATGAACGGCCCCGTGTCGAACCCGCCGGGGAACTTCATCTGGGTACGCTCGGCCACGCTCGATTTCTACAAGCCCGGCCAAGCGGGTCGCACCCAGGAGGTCCGCACTGAGATCATCCGGCAGGCCGCGGCCCTCGATGCCATCGTGCCGCGGTCGGCAAAGATCGAGAAACTGGCGGACGACTTCCTCTTCACCGAGGGGCCCGTCTGGATCCCCCGGACCGCGACCACCGAGGGGTATCTCCTCTTCAGCGATCCCAACGCCAACACGATCTATCGTTGGTCCTCGGACGGCCAGGTCTCGGTATTCCGGACAAAGAGCGGCTACGCCGGCGTGGACGTCGGCGACTACGGCCAGCCGGGCTCGAACGGGCTCACCCTCGACCGCGAGGGCCGGCTCACGATCAACGAGCACGGGAATCGCCGCGTGGTGCGCCTCGAAAAGACTGGCGCCCTGACGATCCTCGCGGATCGATACCAGGGGAAGCGCTTGAACAGCCCGAACGATCTCGTGTACCGCTCCGATGGCGCGCTCTACTTCACCGACCCGCCGTTCGGGCTGCCGAAGTTCGCCGACGACCCGCGCAAGGAGCTGCCGTTCAGTGGGGTCTTCTGCCTCATCAACGGCGAGCTGAAGCTGGTCGGCACCGACCTGGCCGGGCCCAACGGCCTCGCGTTCTCGCCCGACGAGCGGTATCTCTACGTGGGCAACTGGGATCCCCAGAAGAAGATCGTCATGCGGTACGAGGCTCGGCCCGATGGCAGCCTGGTCAACGGGCAGGTCTTCTTCGACATGACCAGCTCGCCGGGCGAGGACGCCCTGGACGGGATCAAGGTCGACGAGCGCGGCAACCTCTACGTCTCGGGGCCCGGTGGCCTCTGGATCCTTTCGCCCGAAGGGAAGCACCTCGGCACGCTCAAGGGGCCCGAGCACCCGCACAACCTGGCCTGGGGCGACGACGACGGCCGCACGCTTTATCTGGCGGCCCAAACCGGGCTCTACCGGATCCGGCTGAGCGTTGTCGGCATCCGCCCCTGAGCCGGTCGCGGGACCGCGGACGGGGACAGCGGAACGGACATGACCTACGCCCTCGTGGAGCGCGAGGGGCAATCACCCGAACCCGTGACCTTCCGGGTGCGGTCCCTCGAGGCCGAGCAATGCGGCCGCGGTGAGCCTCGTCAGGCGGCCATCGAGGGTTCTCTTGGGCCGGGGCGAGCCCAGTCGCGCCGCCGTCGAGTTCAACCTGGCGCTGTATGAGAACACCCTGCGCGCCCGCCTGCTCAACCGGATCGAGGAAGTCGCCGGAGCCATCGTCACCGCGGCCGGCGGCACGCTCAGCCAGGAGGTCGACTACGCGCTCCTGGCCTCCGCCAATGACGATGACGTCACCGACGCCCTCGAGCGGGCGGCGCAGCGGGTCATTGGCCAGGCAAACATCCTGACGAACTGGCGCCATCGATTCGCGGACGACCTTGGCCTCTTCATGGCCGCGGCGCCGGGTTGCCTCATGCTACTCGGTACCGCGAACCCGGAGAAGGGCATCACCGAGATCTGGCATCGCCCCGGCTTCGATATCGACGAGGACGCCCTGCCCATGGGTGTGCAGATCATGTCGCTGGCCGCGCTCGACCTCCTTCGGTAGGGCCGGCCCCCCCGCAGTCGGGAGGCTTCCACCCCCACCCACCCGCCGGATGGTTCTCCGGTACGCTATGATCTAGGCATTATGCCCGCTGAGCCCCCTCGCTCGCACGATCTGGCCATTCGGGAGGATCTCGCTTTCCGCTCGATCGTGGAGGCGACCGCCGACAAGGCGGGAGAAGAGTTCTTCCGCCATCTCGTCAAGCATCTGGCCCTGGCGCTGGACGTGGCCTACGGTTTCGTGGCGGAGTTCGCCGGCTCGCCGACGCGAGTGCGGACGATCGCCTTCTGGGGGCGCGGGGAGTGGCTCGACAACGTCGAGTTCGACCTCGAGGGCACACCATGCGAGGAGGTGCTGCGAGGGGCTCTCTGCCTCCATCTGGACGGCGTGCAGGAGCGGTTCCCGCGGGACACCCCGCTTGTCGAGATGTCCGCGCGCAGCTACCTCGGGGTGCCGCTGCGGTCCGTCAGCGGGAACACGCTTGGGCACCTGGCCGTTATCGACACCAAGCCGATGACCGGCGACCGCACGTTCCAAGACATGTTCCAACTCTTCGCCGACCGCGCGCGCGTCGAGCTCGAACGGCTGCGCGCCGAGGCCGCGCTGGAACAGGCCAGCCTCGATCTCGAGTTCCGGCTGGAGCGGACCGCGCGGGACCTGAGGCTCGCCCGCGATCAGCTGGCCGCGCTCGTGGAGATTCAGCACGCCGTCGCGGGTCATCTCGACCGCCGGACGCTGTTCACGGCCGTTGCGGAGGCGCTCCACGGGGTAGTCCCAGTGGAGCGCGTGGTCCTGCTCCTGCCAGGCGGCGACCCGTCGACGTTGACCGTATACGCGGCTTACGGAAAGACAGGTATCCAGTTCTTCGAGGGCGAGACCCTTCCGCGGGCCGGGACAATCGCGGGGTGGGTCGTGGAGCACGGCCGACCGTTTGTCGTTGCGCACGCGGAAGAGGTTCGGGAGAGCTTCCCAGTTAGCTACGAGCGGATCCTGCAGGAGAGGATGGACTCGATCGCCGTCGTGCCCCTCCTGGCCGAAGGGCGCTGCGTGGGCACGCTCGCCCTGATGGCGAAGCCGGCCGGCGCCTGGGGTTCGGTCCCCCCGGCCCTGCTCGAGCAGATCGCCGCCGCCGTCGCGGTGGCGGTGGACCACTGCGTGGCCTACGAGGAGCTGGGCAAATTCCGGGACGAGCTGGCGGCGCTCCTCGAGGTCAACCGGGCCGTGGCCCTCCATCTGCACCGGGACGAGCTGTTCGCCACTTTGGCGCAGTGCTTGCGCGACATCCTGCCGTCCGACCGCTTCGGGATCGAGCTCCCTGTCGACGGGGGCAAGCTCAGGGCTCACGTGTTCGCACCCGGGTCCGCCGGGGCTTCGGCGCAGGTGGAGGAACTGCCAGCAGCGGGCACTGCCTGTCGCTGGACCGAGGAAACCCAGCAGTGGCTCGTCGCATCCTCCCGGGACGAGCTGCGGGCGCGTTTTCCGGTCACCTTCGATGTCATGCGACGGGAGGAAATGGAGTCCCTCTGCGCGATCCCGCTGCTAAGCGGCCAGCGCTGCCTCGGCGTGCTGTTCTTCATGGCGGCCAGGAAGGCAGCGTACACCGAGCTACGTCGCAGCCTGCTCGACCAGGTGGCGGGCGCGGTGGCGGTCGCCCTGGACCACTGCTTAGCCTACGAGGAGGTCCAGAGCCTCCGCGACCGGTTGGCGCGCGAGAACGTCTATCTGCAGGAAGAGATTCGTCGAGAGCATCCCTTCGAAGAGCTCGTGGGGTCGAGTCCGGCGCTTCTCGCGACCCTTCGGCAGGTCGAGCAGGTTGCGCCGACCGATACCAGCGTGCTCGTCCTCGGGGAGACTGGGACCGGCAAGGAGCTGATCGCCCGCGCGATCCACAACCGTAGCGGCCGCCGCGACCGGCCGCTGGTGAAGGTGAACTGTAGCGCCATCTCAGCGGGCTTGGTTGAAAGCGAGCTCTTCGGGCACGTGAAGGGCGCCTTCACTGGCGCCCTCGAGCGCCGCGTGGGCCGCTTCGAGCTGGCCGACGGCGGGACAATCTTCCTCGATGAGATCGGCGAGCTCCCGCTCGAGACGCAGGTCAAGCTGCTCCGCGTCCTTCAGGAGCAGGAGTTCGAGCCGGTGGGGTCGAGCCGGACCGTCCGCGTCGACGTGCGGGTCATCGCCGCGACGAACCGGGACCTCCAGGAAGCCCTCCGTGCGGGCCGGTTCCGAAGCGACCTCTTCTACCGGCTGAACGTTTTCCCGATCGAAGTCTCGCCGCTGCGTGACCGGCGATCGGACATCCCGCAGCTGGTGACCTTCTTCCTGTCGCGCTTCGCTAAGAGGTTCGGCAAGCGGATCGCCTCCGTATCGCCGGAGACCATGGAGCGCCTGGCAACCTACGCGTGGCCGGGGAACATCCGGGAGCTCCAGAACATCATCGAGCGGGCGGTCGTGCTCTGCGAGGGGCCGATCCTGGAGCTGGGCCGGGATCTCGCCCCTGGCAAACGGGCGGACGGGCCGGCCCGTGAACCCGAAGTCTCACCGGAGAGCCCGGGGCCGGCGGTCCGTGATTCACGGGAAGCACAGGCCGCGAGCGATTCAACGCCGGTAGACCTCGTCACGCTGGAGGAGGCGGAGCGCCGGCATATCCTCGCCGCCCTGGAGCGAACCGGAGGCGTGATCCACGGTTCCCGGGGTGCCGCCAGGATTCTCGCCCTCCATCCCAATACGCTCCGGAGCCGCATGGAAAAGCTTGGGATTGCGGTCCCGCGAGCCCGTCACGAAGCCTCGTAGTCTTGGAAGGGCCGGCCGCGCCGGCCCCACATGTCACGACATGTCGTAAGCCGTAGCCGCCTCGTGACTACGAGGTCTCCAGGCATCACGAAATACCGTAGGACGTAGTTCTTTCTCCCGGCGCTCGGCCCGATCCGGAAACCTCCAGCCATTCTCGACGTTTGACGCGCAATACGTCTCTTCCACACCTCTGGGCACGTCTCTTGCCCATGCTGGCGGGCGGGGGGCACCGAATGCTTAGGATCGTGGCGCTCGAGAAATCCGGGGACGGCGCAACACTGAGCCTCGAGGGCCGGGTCATCGGCCCGTGGGTGAGCGAGCTCAGGCGGTCGTGTGAGCGGATTTTGGCGACTGGCGCCACGCTGACACTCGATCTCGCCGAGGTCGCGTTCCTCGAGCGAGACGGAGTGAGGCTCCTAAAAGACCTGGTCGATGACGGCGTGACGGTTGTGAATTGTCCAGCGTTCGTCTCCGAGCAACTCAAGGCGCTATTACCATGCTGACCGGTTCCGAACACTCCAGGATGAATTCGGGGGCGACCATGCGGACCGAGACCGAAACGACCCTGATCGACCAGCTGCGCGGCGGCGACACAGCCGCCCTCGAGGGTCTCATGGAGCAGTTCGGGCCCCGGGTCCATCGTCTAGCGTACGGCATCACCCGGAACGAGGCCGACGCCGAGGAAGTCGTCCAGGACGTGTTCCTGACCCTCTTCCGAAAGATCGAGGGGTTCGAGGGCCGAGCGGCTCTGGGCACGTGGATCTACCGGATCACGGTCAACGCCGCGCTCATCAAGCGGCGAGGGAAGCGCGTCGAGCTGGAGGTGCTCCTCGAAGATCACCTGCCGACGTTCCGTGAGGACGGGCACCGCGAGGGGGACCGGGCCTTGCTCCTGGCCGACTGGTCCGAGACCCCTGAGGAGGAGCTTCTGTCCAATGAGACCCGACGTGCCGTCCGCCACATGATCGCGAGCTTACCGGACCACTACCGAGTCGTCCTCTTGCTGCGGGACATGGAAGAGCTTTCCAACGAGGAGACGGCCGAAATCCTGCACGATTCGGTGGCCTCGGTGAAGTCCAGGCTCCATCGGGCCCGGATGGCGCTCCGCGAGCAGGTGACGCGGTCGCTCGCGTTCGGAGGCGTCCCAGACGGTCGCCCGGTCCCGAGCTGTTGAGGCAACGGGACGAAGCCGGCTCGACACGAAGGGGACCCGAGGTTCGGCCGACCCGGGAGCCGCCCGTGCCAGGGCCCGTCGAGTCACCCCGGGCGAACCCGCGAGGTCGGATCCTGTGTCCAACGGCCAAAGGGATCGAGGAGGGCGCGGAAGATGGCCGACATCACCACACGAGACGGGCAGCACAATCCGCGGGACCTCCGGGCTCATCCGGCCCGGCCTGAGCGCTGGGCCATCATCCTGGCGGGCGGTGACGGTACGCGGCTGCGCGACCTGACCCGGCGGATCGCCGGTGACGACCGACCCAAGCAGTTCTGCCCGCTCCTTGGCGAGGAGACTCTCCTCGGTGAGACGCGACGGCGAGTCGCCCTTGGGGTCCCGGCGTCCCGGACGGTCTTCTCGGTCACCACAGCCCACGAGCGCTTCTATGCTCCGCTGCTGGCCGATGTCTCGCCCCGACAGCTCGTAGCGCAACCCAAGAACCGCGGGACTGCTCCGGCGATCCTCTACGCGCTCCTGCGGGTCGCGGCGGTCGCGCCGAATGACTCCGTCGCGATCTTCCCCTCGGACCACTACGTGTCCGACGTCGAGGCGTTCATGGCGCATGTTGAAAGGGCCTTCGACCTGGCGGTCGCTCGGCCGGACCTGATCGCACTCCTCGGTGTCTCACCCGATCGGCCCGAGACGGAGTACGGGTGGATCGAGCCCGCCAACCCGGTGTCCGGGTCGCCGGGGTCGCCTCTGTATCGGGTCCGGCGCTTCTGGGAGAAGCCCGCCCCGGATCTCGCGCGGACCCTGCTCGAGGACGGCTGCCTGTGGAACAGTTTCGTCATGGTTGGCCGGGTGGCCAGTCTGCTTGGCCTGATCGACCGCGCGCTCCCTGACCTATCCCAGGCATTCCTCCCGCTCCGACAGTTCCTGGGGACGCCCGTGGAGGCCGCGGTGGCGGAGGCCGTCTATCACCGGCTGCCGTCCGCGGACTTCTCCCGAGGCGTGCTGGCCCCGAATCCCGCGCTCCTGGCAGTCCTCCCGGTGCGGGGGGTCGAGTGGTCAGATCTCGGCCACCCCGAGCGTGTCCTGGCCCGCCGCGGGACGATGCCCGCGCCCTGGGCAGAGGTCACCCCTCCGCGTGGGCTTGCCACGGCGGCAACGGTTTGACAGGAGGGTCCGGCACGTGAGTTTCCCTAAGCATCGTTCTGAGCCATCGCCGGAGGTTCCGACGCCATCTGGGGCCGGTACTCCGCCATTGACGTGTCGGGACGTCATCGGTTTCCTCCTCGACTACCTGGAGGAGGCGCTGGATCCGGACACGGTGGCCGCGTTCGAGCGCCACCTCCAGGACTGCGCGCCCTGCCGAGCCTACCTCAAGACATACGACCGGAGCCGGCGGCTCGTCGGTGACGTGAGCCGGGTCGAGATGCCGGAGGAACTGAAGGATCGACTCCGCGACCTCCTCCTCGGTCGACTAGGCCCCAGGCGATCATAGCGCCGTTCGAGGCTCTCCCCTCGCCTCGCGGCCCCTCCCCAGGCCGCGTTTCGTCACGCATCTGACATCTGTCGGGCCCGGGCACCAAGTATTGGCGGGCGCGGTCACGTCCAGGCATCACGCGCGAATCGGGGCCGGCGAACCACTGCACGGTCGACACGTGTCTAACTCGTTGCGAGAGGCGCGTCGGATCAACGACCAGACCGATGGCGCAGGTCAGCTCCCCCACACGTCGGAGGGTGTCGAATGAGAGCCATTGCCGTCCTGCCCGGGAAGCCGAACAGCGTGCACCTGGCCGACCTGCCCAAGCCCGCCGTCACGGACGTGCCGGGCGGTCAGGGCGTCCTCGTCAGGGTCCTCCGGGTCGGCGTCGATGGGACCGACAAGGAGATCAACGCGGCGGAGTACGGTGCCGCGCCCGCCGGGTACGACTTCCTCGTGATCGGCCACGAAGGGTTCGGCCAGGTCGAGGCGGTGGGGCCGAACGTGACGGCCGTGAAGCCCGGCGATTACGTCGTGGCCACGGTCCGTCGCCCCGGAACCAGCCTGTATGACCTGATCGGCACGAACGACATGACGACGGACGACACGTATTTCGAGCGTGGGATCAATCTGCGGCACGGGTTCCTGACGGAGTACTACGTGGACGATGCCGAGTTCATCGTGAAGGTGCCGCGGGGCCTCCGGGAGGTCGGCGTCCTCCTCGAGCCCATGACCGTCGTCGAGAAGGGGATCGCCCAGGCCTACGAGATCCAGCGGCGACTGCGGGTATGGCGACCGCGGCGCGCGGCCGTCATGGGCGCGGGGACGATCGGCCTCCTCGCGACCCTCGTGCTACGACTCCGAGGCCTCGAGGTCACCACCTTCGGTCTCGCCCGCAAGCCCTTTCTCAACTCCGACCTGATCGAGGCGCTCGGCGCCCGCTATGAATCGACGGTCGACGTGCCGATCCCCGACGGAGGGAAGAAGTTCGGGCCCTTCGACCTCATCTTCGAGGCGACCGGCTACTCTCCGGTCGTGTTCGAGAGCATGCAAGCGCTCGGCAAGAACGGCGTCCTCGTCCTCTCGAGCGTCACCGGCGGTGATCGCCGGGTCGAAGTGCCGGCGGACAAGCTCAACCTCGAGTTCGTCCTGGGCAACAAGGTCATGGTCGGGACGGTCAACGCGAACCGCGAGTACTTCGAGCTGGGCGTCCGCGACTTGGCACAGGCCGAGGCCGAGTATGCCGGCTGGCTCGGACGGCTCCTCACGCATCCGGTGAAGGGGCTCGAGAACTACCGTGACCTCCTCGACAAGCTCACCACGGCCAAGGGCACGATCAAGGTGTTCTGTGAAGTCGCGGACCTCGCGTAAGGCGCTAGGGGGGACCAAACCATGATGGCAGAGGAGCAACGGCTCGCGGAGGCCCAAGCCCGAACGAAGCACTGGCGCCGGTGGGGACCCTACCTCTCGGAGCGCCAGTGGGGCACCGTGCGCGAGGACTACTCCCCGCACGGGACCGCCTGGGATTCCTTCCCCCACGACCATGCGCGCTCCCGAGTGTACCGGTGGGGCGAGGATGGGCTCCTCGGGATCTCGGACAACCATCAGCGTCTCTGCATCGCACTCGCCCTGTGGAACGAGCAGGACACGATCCTGAAGGAGCGGCTCTTCGGACTCACCGGCTCCGAGGGAAACCACGGAGAGGACGTCAAGGACTACTACTTCTACCTCGACTCGACGCCGACCCACGCCTACATGAAGGGGCTCTACAAGTATCCTCAGGCCGCGTTTCCCTACGCGTGGCTCGTCGAGGAGAACCGGCGACGCGGGCGGCGGGACGCCGAGTTCGAGCTCGTCGACACCGGGATCTTTGAGGGCGACCGCTACTTCGACGTGGTCGCCGAGTACGCGAAGGCGACGCCCGACGATCTCCTGATTCGCATCACGGTCACGAACCGTGGACCCAGCCCGGCGCCGCTCCACCTCCTCCCCACTCTCTGGTGCCGGAACACCTGGGCCTGGGAGGCGGGCGCAGCCCGGCCGCGGCTCCGCGTGGGCCCGGCGGCCAGCGGGGCATCGTGTGTCCTCGTCGAGCACCCGGACCTGGGCGGGTCGTACCGGCTCTACGCCGACGGCGCCCCCGAGTGGCTCTTCACCGAGAACGAGACCAACCGTCGGCGCCTCTACGGGGTCGAGAACGAGAGCCCGTTCGTCAAGGACGCCTTCCACGAGGCCGTCGTCTGCGGGCAGACGGGCGCCGTCAACCCGGCGCAGGAAGGCACGAAGGCCGCGGCGCGCTACCGGATTCTTCTCGGCCCCGGCGAGACTGCGGTGGTCCGGCTGCGGCTTACGGATGGCGAGCTTCGCGGCTTGCCCTTCGGGAAGCGCTTCGACGCGCTGTTCGCCCAGCGCCGAGAGGAGGCCGACGAATTCTACGCGGGCGTGATCCCGGCCAAGCTCTCGGACGACGCGCGGGGCGTGATGCGCCAGGCCCTCGCGGGGATGCTCTGGTCCAAGCAGTGGTACCACTACGACGTCCGGCGGTGGCTCGACGGCGACCCCGCCCAGCCCGCGCCGCCCCCGGAACGCCAGGACGGGCGGAACCGCGAGTGGAGCCACCTGTATAACGACGACGTCGTCTCGATGCCTGACAAGTGGGAGTACCCCTGGTACGCCGCGTGGGACCTGGCGTTCCACACGATCGCCCTCGCCCTGGTAGACCCGGAGTTCGCGAAGGGACAGCTGACCCTGTTCCTGCGCGAGTGGTACATGCATCCGAACGGCCAGATCCCGGCTTACGAGTGGGCGCTCGGCGACGTGAACCCGCCGGTCCACGCGTGGGCTGCGTGGCGCATCTACAAGATCGACAAGAAGCGCACGGGGCGCGCGGACCGCCAGTTTCTGGAAGGCGCCTTCCACAAGCTCCTGTTGAACTTCACCTGGTGGGTGAACCGGAAGGACGCCGAGGGGATGAACGTCTTCCAGGGCGGCTTCCTCGGTCTCGACAACATCGGGGTCTTCGACCGCTCGGCGGCCCTGCCCACGGGGGGGCACATCGAGCAGTCCGACGGGACAAGCTGGATGGGCATGTTCTCGCTCAACATGCTGGCAATCGCGCTCGAGCTCGCGCGCGAGAACGCGGCGTACGAGAGCGTGGCCTCAAAGTTCTTCGAGCACTTCGTACAGATCGCCCACGCCATGGACAAGCGGGCGTGTTCGGAGCTGAGTCTCTGGGACGATGAGGACGGCTTCTTCTACGACGCCCTTCACCTCCCCGGCGGCGGGCACCGGTACATGAAGGTGCGCTCGCTCGTCGGCCTGATCCCGCTCCTCGCCGTAGAGACGCTGGAGCCAGACGTCGTGGCGAAGCTCCCCGGCTTCAAGCGCCGGATGGAGTGGTTCATCCAGAACCGACCGGAGTTCCGCGAGCACATGGAGGCCATGGCCCAGCCAGGCGGCGGCGAGCGTCGGCTCCTGTCCATCGTCACGCAGGAAGAGCTCCCCCGCGTGCTGCGGCTCATGCTCGACGAACGGGAGTTCCTGTCGCCCTACGGGATCCGGGCGGTCTCCCAGCATCACCGCGATCATCCGTATGTGCTCACGGTCGACGGACGCGAGTATCGGGTCGACTACGAGCCGGCCGAGTCGAGCACTGGCCTCTTCGGCGGAAACTCGAACTGGCGCGGCCCGATCTGGTTCCCAATCAACTACCTCCTGATCGAGGCTCTCCAGAAGTTCGACCACTTCTACGGGCCGGGCCTCCAGGTCGAGTGCCCGACGGGATCGGGCTCGCGCGCCACCCTCTGGGACGTGGCGACCGAGCTGTCGCGCCGCCTGACCCGGATCTTCCTTCGTGGCCCAGACGGGCGGCGGCCGGTCCACGGGGGCGTGCGGGCCTTCCAGGAGGATCCCCACTGGCGAGACCTCGTCTGGTTCTACGAATACTTCCACGGCGACAACGGCGCCGGTATCGGCGCGAGCCATCAGACGGGGTGGACCGGGCTCGTGGCAAAGCTGCTCCAGCAGAGCGGCGGCTAAGGCCACGGCCATGGAGACCCGCATGAACGGCGGGGCGCGCACACGGGTCGTGATTCTCGGGGGTGGCTTCGGTGGCATCTACGCCGCCCTCCGGCTCGAGAAGGCGCTCGCCCGGGGCGCGGCGCTCGAGGTCACTCTCGTCAACCGTGAGAACTTCTTCCTGTTCACACCGATGCTCCACGAGGTCGCCGCCAGCGACCTCGACATCACGGACATCGTCAGTCCGATCCGGACGCTCCTCCGCCGCGTGAAGTTTGTCCAGGGCGAGGTGGAGGCGATCGACCTCGAGGCGCGCCGGGTGGCCGTGTCGCACGGCGGTGACGCGCACGGCCACGAACTGGACTACGACCATCTGGTGATCGGTCTGGGGGCCATCACGAATTTCTACAACCTGCCGGGCGTCGAGGAGCGCGCGCTCACCATGAAGTCGCTGGGCGACGCCATCGCGCTGCGGAACCGCCTGATCGAGTGCCTGGAGGAGGCCGACCCCGAGTGCTGCCGCGTCAAGGTGCCGCTCCTCACGTTCGTCGTCGCCGGCGGCGGCTTCGCGGGGGTCGAGACGGTAGCGGCCGTGAACGACTTCGTGCGAGAGGCGCTGCGATTCTATCCCAACCTCACCGAAGCCCAGCTGCGCGTCGTGCTGGTGCACGACGGCCCGGTCATCCTGCCCGAGCTCGGCGAGCGACTCGGCACCTACGCCCAGCGCAAGCTCACCGAGCGGAAGGTCGACATCCGAGTGAACACGAAGATCGCGGGCATGTCGGAGGTCGGCGTGAAACTCGGCGACGGCACCGCGATCCCGGCGAACACGCTGGTGTGGACGGCCGGGACCGCGCCGAATCCCCTGCTGGCGGCCCTGCCCTGCCAGAAGGAGCGGGGACGGCTGGTCGCCAACGCCTTCATGGAAGTCCCCGGTTGGCCCGGCGTGTGGGCCCTCGGGGACTGTGCCGTCATCCAGGATCCCACGGGACGACCGTATCCTCCCACCGCGCAGCACGCGCTGCGCCAGGGTCGGGTGGTGGCCGAGAACATCCTGGCCACGATCGGTAGCGGTCAGAAGAAGACGTTCGCGTTCAAGACGATCGGGCTCCTCGCGTCGATCGGCCGGCGGACCGGGGTCGCCCAGATCCTGGGCGTCAATTTCTCGGGATTTGTCGCGTGGTGGCTGTGGCGGACGATCTACCTGTCGAAGCTGCCCCGGCTCGAGAAGAAGGTTCGCGTCGCGCTCGACTGGCTGCTCGACATCGTCTTCTCGAAGGATCTGGTCCAGTTTCGGACGCAGCGCGCGCCGACGATGTCACGGGCAGAGGCCGGGCCCCGGTCAGCGGCATCTGTGGGGAGCCGCGGGTGAACGATTATGTCATCGCGCTGAGGGCTGAGGCCGAACCACGTGCGGCCAATCGCCCCGAAGCGATAACTCAGACCGCCCTGCCTCGATCGGACGACGGCGCGCTGGGTGCCCTCCGCCAGCACTGGCCCGAGTATCTGATCGAGGCGGTCGGGCTGGGCTTCTTCATGGTGTCAGCCTGCCTGTTCGCCACGCTGCTGGAGTACCCGAGCTCGCCGGTCCGGCAGACGGTGATGAACGCCATGCTGCGGCGGATCCCGATGGGGTTCGCGATGGGACTGACTGCCGTGACCATCGTTTACTCGCGGTGGGGGCAACGGTCGGGCGCCCATCTGAACCCCGCACTCACGGTGACCTTCTGGCGTCTGGGCAAGGTGAAGGCCTGGGATGCGGTCTTCTACGTCGCGGCGCAGTTCGTCGGCGGGATCATCGGAGTCGCCGTCGCCGCGGCCGCGCTCGGCCTGCGGCTCGCGCACCCTGCCGTGAACTACGCGGCCACGGTACCCGGCGCGGGCGGCGTCGGCGTGGCGTTCGGCGCGGAGTTCCTCATGACGTTCGCGCTCATGACAGTGATCCTGACGGTCACCAACCGGCCCGGCCTGAACCGCTTCACGGGATTCTTCGCCGGGGCGCTCGTCGCCAGTTACATCGTCCTCGAGGCGCCGCTCTCGGGGATGAGCCTGAATCCGGCGCGCACCGTGGGCTCGGCCGTCCACGCCCACGTGTGGACCGCGCTCTGGGTGTACTTCACCGCGCCGCTCCTAGGCATGCTCGCCGCAGCCCAGCTCTACCTCGCGACCCGAGGCCTGCCCGCGGTCCTGTGCGCCAAGCTCCACCATGACAATGAACAACGTTGCATCTTTCGCTGCAACTACGGCGCGCCCGCCCGCTGACGGGCGGCGCGGGGAAGGAACGCCTTGCCAACCACACTGCAGACCGAGCCGGTCACGATGGGATCCGCACGAAATGGCCACGCGGCGCCGGCGGAGGATCGTCCGCGCACGGGCTGGCTCCGGGCCACGGCCCCCCTGTGGCCGCTCGGGCTAGCCCGAATCCTCTACGGGTACCTCTGGTGGCAACAGTCCGCCTGGAAGGTACCCTCCGACGACTTCGGCCGGAAGTCCGGCGGCGGCCTCTGGTACTGGTTCCAGCAGGGCATCCAGCACCCGACGCTGAACGCCTACAAGGACTTCCAGCTCAACGTCGTGATCCCCCACTGGACCTTCTTCGGCTGGATGACGCTCTGCACCGAAACCTTCATCGCCGTGACGCTGATCCTCGGGCTCGGCGCCCGGCTGGGGTCCCTCGTGGCGATCGGCATGGCCGCCAACATCACGGTCAGCATCCTGAATGTCCCGAACGAGTGGGGCTGGACCTACACGATGCTCCTCATGTTCCCCGCGCTCTTCCTCCTGACCGACGCCGGGCGGAGCTTCGGCGTCGACGGGTTCCTGGCGCCCCCGCTCGATCGCGCGGCGGCACGGGGCAACCGGCGCGCGGGGTGGCTACGCTGGCTCGTCTAGCCCGAGCGTCTGACGAGAGAAAGCCACACGAGCGGGGCCGCTCACGTGGCTCGGAAAGGGGCGTCATGCCGAGGATCCGCAGATCCGCGATCGGCGCGCTGGTAGCCGCAGGGCTCATGGCGGGCTGCGCCGCCAGCCTCGCACCGGCGCCAGACCTTGGGGGCCTCTACAACCGCGCGGCCCAGGGCGGAGACGCCACTCGCAACCCCGTGATCGTGGTGCCCGGCATCGGCGGCTCGAAGCTCATGGATCCGGGCACCGGCCGGGTGGTGTGGGGCGCGTTCGCTGGCACCTACGCGAACCCGAGCCGACCGGACGGCGCCCGGCTCGTCGCGCTCCCGATGGCCGAGGGGCGTCCCCTCGCCGAGCTCCGTGACACCGTGGAGCCGACGGGCGTGCTGGATCGCGTGCGCGTGAGCCTCCTCGGGCTGCCGATCGAGCCGCAGGCCTATCTTTACATCCTGCGAACGCTCGGCGTTGGCGGCTATCGGGACGAGACCCTCGGCCGCATGGGCCAGCTCGACTATGGCCCCGGGCACTTCACCTGCTTCCAGTTCCCGTATGACTGGCGGCGGGACAACGTGGAGAACGCGCGACGGCTCCACGAATTCATCTTGGAGAAGCGAGCCTACGTGATCGCCGAGCTCAAGCGGCGCTACGGGATCGATCGGCCCGACCTCAAGTTCGACATCGTCGCCCACTCGATGGGGGGGCTGCTCACCCGGTACTACCTCCGCCATGGACCCGTCGACCTGCCGGCGGACGGCTCCCTCCCGCCGCTAACCTGGGCTGGCGCCGCGTACGTGAACCGCGTGATCTTGATCGGGACGCCGAACGCCGGGTCTGCCGACGCCTTGATCCAGCTCGTCGAGGGCCGACGGTTCGCCCCCATCTTGCCGCGCTACCCGGCCGCCGTGCTCGGCACCCATGCCGTCCATCTACCGGCTCCTGCCGCGGATGCGACATGGCGCCGTCGTCGAAGGCCAGGGAGCGGATGCCCGCGATCTCGACGTGTTCGACCCCGCCGTCTGGGAGCGGTTCGGCTGGGGACTGGCGGCCGAGCGCGACCCCGCACTGGCGTGGCTCCTGCCCGATGTCTCCGAGCCCGCCGCCCGTCAGCAAATCGCCCGGGATCATCTTCGCAAGGCGCTCGCTCGGGCGAAGCAGCTCCATGCGGCTCTCGACCGCCTGGCGACGCCGCCGACGGGCCTCGACGTCCACCTCTTCGCCGGCGACGCGAAGCCGACCGCGGCCCGGCTGGCCGTGGACCCCGCCTCCGGCCAGCTCGCCGTTCGCGAGCAGGGACCGGGGGACGGGACGGTGCTCCGGACTAGTGCCGTGCTGGACGAGCGGGTCGGTCAGGCGTGGACGCCGGGGCTGGCGTCCCCGATCGCGTGGAGCAGCGTAACCTTCCTCTTCTCGGACCATCTGGCCCTGACCCAGGATCTGGGCTTCACCGACAATCTCCTGTTTCGCCTGCTCGACTCGCCGCGCAGCAGAGCGCCCAGCCAGGCTCTGCGAACCCAGCCGTGAGGAGCGACGCATCGAGCCGATCCGGCCGGTCGCTGAGCCTGATCGCGCTACTCGCATTTTTCAGTCTCGGGCTGCCCGACGGCGTCCTCGGCGTGGCGTGGCCGTCCATGCGAGGCAGCTTCGCGTTGCCGATGAGCCGCTCGGCGGCCGCCTGACTGCCGCCATGGTCGGCTACCTCGCATCGAGCTTCGCCAGCGAGGCCCTCGTTGCGCGGATGGGCCTCGGCCGGGTCCTGGCGGCGAGCAGCGCCCCCACGGCGGCCAGCGCTCTCGCCTAAGCGCTGGCCCCCGTCTGGGAGGTCGTCGTCGTGAGCGCCGTCGTGGCTGGCCTGGGCGCGGGGCAATCGACGCCGGGATTAACGCTTTCGCCGCCGCGCACCTCTCGGCCCGCGTGACGACCTGGCTGCACGCGAGCTAAGGCATCGGGGCCACCCTGCTGACCGGCGCCGTCCTCGGCGCCACGGGATCGTGGCGGATGGCCTATGGCCTGATCGGGGTCGTGCTGGCGACCATGACCATCGGCTTCGTCCCGACGGAGGGTCGCTGGGCGGGGGAGAAAGGACCGGCGCCGCTCGCTCGCATGGCCCCTGGGATCGGCGAAGCGCTCCGGCAACCCGCGGTCTGGCTGAACGTCGGCCTCTTCTTCGTCTACGCCGGACTGGCAGTCGGGGGCGCCGATCTTCCCGCTCCTGGTCGCAACTACGCCCGAGCGGGTAGGGACGACCCGCGCCACCCACGCAATTGGCTTCCAGGTTGCCGCGTTCTACCTGGGGACCGCCGCCCTTCCGGGAGCCGCCGGCGTCCTGGCCCGCCATCTCGGTCTGGACGTGCTCGGCCCGTTCCTCTTCGGAACGGCCCTCGGGTTTCGTGGGCTCTACGGGCTGGGATTGGGCTGGCGGGGGGCGGGGGTTCGGCTCAATACGGGCGCGGCGGTCGGGAGCTGACCACTCGGGACGACGCGCGGGAACCTCGGCACCGGGCGCTCGCATCTAAGCGCCTAGGTCGTCGAAGCTGATTCAACTCCGCCTACTCCAAGGGAGGCGTCCATGAACGAGACGAGCCGCTACGACGTGATCATCATCGGAACCGGGGCCGGCGGCGGCACGCTGGCCCATCGTCTGGCTCCCTCGGGCAAGCGCATCCTGCTCCTCGAGCGGGGCGATTATGTCCCGCGCGAGAAGGACAACTGGAGCACGCGGGCCGTCAACCTCGAGGGGAAGTACAACACCAAGGAGGTCTGGCGCACCACGGACGGCGAGCCGCTCCATCCCCACACGAACTACTGGGTCGGGGGCAACACCAAGTTCTACGGGGCCGCGCTCTTTCGGCTGCGCCGGGAGGACTTCGGGGAGCTCAAACACTGGGGCGGAATCTCGCCCGCGTGGCCCATTCACTACGAGGACCTGGAGCCCTACTACACGCAGGCCGAGCAGCTCTATCACGTGCACGGTCGGCGGGGGGAGGACCCGACCGACCCCCCGGCCAGCACGCCGTACCCCCACCCGGTGGTCAGCCACGAGCCTCGTATGCAGCAGCTCAGTGACGACTTCGCCCGCCTGGGGCTCCGACCGTTTCACGTGCCGCTCGGCGTTCTGCTCGACGAGCAGAACCCCCGGAAGAGCCGCTGCATCCGCTGCGGCACCTGCGATGGCCATCCGTGCCTCGTCTACGCGAAGGCCGATGCCCAGGTGCTCTGCGTGGATCCTGCGCTCGAGCACCCGAACGTCACACTCCGGACCGGGGCCTACGTCTCCCGGCTGGAGACCAGCCCCTCGGGCGGCGAGGTGACGCGCGTGATCGTCGAACGCCAGGGGGCCAAGGAAGTCTACTCGGCCGACGTGGTCGTCGTGTCGTGCGGCGCCATCAACTCGGCGGCGCTCCTGCTCCGGTCGGCCACCGACAAGCATCCGCACGGGCTGGCCAACGGCTCGGACGTCGTGGGCCGTCACTACATGGGTCATGTCAACTCGGTGCTGATGGCCCTCTCGAAGTGTCCGAACCCGACCGTCTTCCAGAAGACGCTCGCGGTGAACGACTTCTACTTCGGCTCGTCCGAGTGGGAGTTCCCGATGGGGCACATCTCCTTCGTCGGCAAGCTCGACGGGGACACGCTGAAGGCTGGGGCGCCCGCCGTCGCCCCGGGTTGGACCCTCGACCTGATGGCCAAGCACTCGCTGGACTTCTGGCTCACCTCGGAGGATCTCCCGGATCCGAACAACCGGGTGACCCTCGATCGGGCCGGCAACATCGTGCTCAGCTACCAGCCGAACAACGAGGAAGGGCATACCCGGCTCATCGACAAGCTGAAGCACCTCATGAAGCAGCAGACGCGCTGCACGGTCCACGGCCACGAGTGTCACGAGGGGCTCTTCGCCCGGAGCCTCTACCTCGGCCAACGCATTCCGCTCGCGGGCGTCGCCCATCAGAACGGGACGGTGCGGTTCGGTCGCGACCCGAAGACGTCCGCGTTGGACCAGAACTGCCGAGCCCACGAGGTGGGCAACCTCTACGTCGTGGACGCCAGCGTCTTCCCGTCGAGCGGCGCGGTGAACCCCGCCCTTACCGTCATGGCGAATGCCCTCCGGGTGGGAGACCACCTGCTCGAGCGGCTCCGGTGAGGCCCCGGACGCCAGGGAGAGCGGACATGACCACCCGATCGCGGATCGCGGTGCTGGGACTCCTCGTCCTCGCTGCCGGGCTGGGGCTCCCGGCCGGGCGTGCGTCGGACGCACAACCGGCGGGCCTCATCCGCGCGGTCGATGCCGTCGGGATGACCGTCTCCGATATGGACCGATCGATCGCCTTCTACCACCAGGTTCTGGGGTTCGAGACGGTCTCGGATGTCGAGGTGTGGGGCGAGAACTATGAGCGGCTGGAGGGGGTGTTCGGGCTTCGGATGCGTGTCGTGCGGATGCGGCTGGGCGACGAGGCGATCGAGCTGACGGAGTACCTGACGCCCCGGGGGCGGCCGGTCCCCGTGGACTCGCGGAGCCACGACCGCTGGTTCCAGCACATCGCGATCATCGTGAGCGACATGGATCGCGCCTATGCGTGGCTCCGGCAGCACCGGGCGGAGCACGCCTCGCCAGTCCCTCAACGCCTACCGGACTGGAACCCGAACGCGGGCGGGATCCGGGCCTTCTACTTCAAGGACCCGGACGGTCACCCCCTCGAGGTCCTCTGGTTCCCACCGGGCAAGGGCGATCCGAAGTGGCACCGGCCGAGCAATCGACTCTTCCTCGGCATTGACCACACGGCGATCGTCGTCGGCAACACCGAGGTGAGCCTCAGGTGCTACCGGGACACCCTGGGGCTCCGGGTCGCCGGCGAGAGCGAGAACTACGGCCCGGAGCAGGAGCGGCTGAACAACGTGTTCGGCGCCCACCTTCGCATCACGGCGCTGCGGGCGCCGTCGGGCCCGAGCGTCGAGTTTCTCGAATACGTGACACCCCGAGACGGGCGACCGATCCCGGCCGATACGCGATCCAACGACCTCGTCCACTGGCAGACGACCCTGGCCAGCGACGACGCGGAGGCCGTGGCGCGCGCGGTGCGCGGGGGCCCCTGCGCCCTCCTGTCGTCGAGCGTCGCGGAGCCGCCCGAGCGGGAGCTCGGCTTCACGAAGGGGGTCCTGATCCGCGATCCCGACGGACATGCCCTGAAGGTGGTCCAGCCATGAACCTCGCGTGGGGGCGGGAGATCTGCGGCGACCTGGCGACGGCGGAAACGCGTGAGTGGCTCTGCACGAACGGGATCGGCGGCTTCGCGTCGGGCACGGTGCCGGGCGTGCTCACGCGACGCTATCACGGGCTCCTCGTCGCCGCCCTCGAGCCACCGCTCGGGCGCACCCTGCTCGTCGCCAAGGTCGACGAGCAGGTCGAATACGCCGGCCTCACCCACCCACTCTTCGCCAACCGCTGGGCTGACGGCACGGTCGAACCATCTGGCCACGCGGACCTCCAGGAGTTCCGGCTCGACGGGACGACCCCGGTCTGGACGTACGCCTGTGCAGACGCCCTACTCGAGAAGCGCATCTTCATGGAGCCCGGTGCCAACACGACGTACGTCCGATATCGGCTGATCCGAGCCGCCGGGCCGATGGACGTGGAGATCAAGACGCTGGTCAGGGGCCGGCCTGGGCGTGGCTGCTCGGCCCCTTTGTGCTGGCGCACGTGCGCGTTTATGGCGACCCGGCGGCGGCCCGGACGTTTCTCGAGCCGCTGGCGCACCACCTCGACGACTTCGGCGTGGGCAGCATCGCCGAGCTCTTCGAGGGCGATCCCCCCTTCCGCCCGCGCGGGTGCATCGCCCAAGCGTGGAGCGTGTCCGAGACGCTGCGGGCATGGATGGAGACCGCGTGCAAGCCCGTCCGGATGTCCTGGGTACGTGCCGGCTGGTAGCAGCACGATGGCAGATCCCGCCCCAGGGGAGCACGGTCAGCTGCGGAACAGCTCTGTGGATCGCGCCGGGAGCTCAGATTGGGCGGGGACCACGCAGTACGGGCACCCCGACCGTCGCCTAATCCTCGCCAGCCCGGTCTGATCCGCCCTCCGCACGCATCGCCGGATCATTCCGGTAGGTTCGACGAAGTCCAAATGCACGCAGCCGCGAGGCGAGCGTGTTCGCATTCATGCCCAGCAGCGCCGCCGCCCCCGCGGGACCCGCCACTCTCCCACCAGCCTTCCGCAGCGCTGCTGTCAGATTGTCCCGCTCCATCCGTCGCCATTCCTTGTCGGTGTAGTACTCGGGGTTCGAGGCTGCGCCCGGGCGCGCTCGCTCAGCGCGCCGCGCCTCATCGGACACGAGCCCCAAGAATTGCAGCACCCCTCGAGACGCGAGAATCACGGCCCGCTCGACGACGTGCTGCAGCTCGCGGATATTGCCGGGCCAGTCGTACGCCATCAGTTTGTCGAGCTCTCGTTGCGGCACCCTCGGCACCGGACGGTGCTGCCGCTGACAGGCCTGATGCACGAACGTGGCCACCAGCAGCGGGATATCCTCCCGTCGATCGCGCAGCGACGGCACCCGCAGCGGAAACACGCTCAGCCGGTAGAATAGGTCGAGCCGAAACCGGCCGGCATCGACCTCGGCGCGCAGGTCTCGATTCGTGGCGGCGAGGATGCGCGTGCTGACTCGGTGAGTGGTCTCCTCCCCGACGCGTTCGAACTCACCCTCTTGGAGCACGCGGAGGAGCTTGGCCTGCAGATCCAGCGGAATCTCGGCGACCTCGTCCAAGAACAACGTGCCCCGGTCGGCCAGCTGGAAGCGGCCGACCCGATCGCGGATGGCTCCCGTGAACGCGCCCTTGACATGCCCGAAGAACTCGCTTTCGAAGAGCTCCTTGGGGATCGACCCGCAATTGACCTTGACCATTGCTCGCGCGGCTCGGGGGCTTCGCTGGTGAATCGCCCGCGCCACGAGTTCCTTCCCGGTTCCCGACTCACCCTGGATGAGCACATTCGCATCGGTCGGCGCCACCAGCTCCACCTGGCGCAGCAACCCTTCCAGCGCCTCGCTCTTGCCGACGATCTCCTCGAAGGCGCCCGCCTGGCCGCGTTCTTCGAGTAGATAGTCACGCTCCATTTCGAGCCGCCGGTGGAGTCGCTTGATCTCCTGGAACGCGCGGCAGTTGCCGATGGCCACCGCGGCATGAGCCGCCAACGTCGGCAGCCAGCGCTGTCCCGCATCCTGTGGGGGTGTTCGAAGATAGCCGGCGAGCACGCCCACGACCTTGTCTCTGAAGCGCAACGGGTACGCCACGCCCCCGCGAAGCGCCATTCGGCGCACGAACTCGGGCTCGACGCCGCACTCGCCAGCCTGATCGAGCTCGAACAGCAGCAGCGGCTCCCGCTGCGCCGCACAGTCGGCGATCCTCGACCGCGCCTGCATCGGCACTCGATGACACGGCCCCTCGATCCGACTCGACTCCATGACCGGCCTAGCGGGACTCCCGCCACTGGCGCGGAGATGGAGAGCGGGGGCCTCGGGCTCGACGCCGGGCACGGGACAGACCGGGCAGTCCTCGTCATCGAGAAACCACACGCGTGCCAGCGCGATCTCGTCGTGCTCGAGCACCGCCCCCACCACATGGCCCAGCACCGACGTCGGTCCTTCCGCCTGAGCCATGGCGAGAATCACGGGCAGGAGATCCATGCTCGTTAGATGTCGCGAGACGGCGCCGAGGATTCGCGACGCCGTGAATTCTCACGACAGGTTGGGCCGGGCGTTCAGCCCCTCAGAACCAATGTTTTCAGTCAGTTAGTTCCTTCCAGGCGTCCTGGCGTCGCTCTTGCTCCGTACCGAGGAGTGCTGACCCCTAAGAGCACGAACCAGATCAATGAGGAGGGCATCACATGACCCGACACAAGACCACCACCGTTGACGGTCTCTCCGTTTTCTACCGCGAAGCCGGTGAGCCACGGAATCCGAAGCTGATCCTGCTCGGCGGCTTCCCAGCGTCGTCCCACCAGTTCCGGAATCTCATTCCGGCGCTGGCCGACCGCTTTCACATCATCGCGCCCGACTACCCGGGATTCGGGAACACCGACATGCCCGACCCGGCCACCTTCGCCTACACGTTCGACCGGCTGTCTGACGTGGTCGAGGGGCTCCTCCTCAAGACCGGCTTCACCCGGTTCGGGCTGTTCATGCAGGACTACGGCGGCCCCGTCGGCTTCCGGATCCTGAGCCGTCACCCGGAGTGGATGGAGTGGCTGATCCTCCAGAACACGAACGCCTATGAGGAGGGGTTCACCACGGCCTGGGATGCCATCCGTCACGCGCTCTGGAAGAGACGCGCCCCGGAGACCGAGACGCCACTGCTGCCGTTCCTGGAGCTGGAGGGGATCAAACTGGTCTACCTCCATGGGCACAAGCGCCCCGAGCTGATCAGCCCGGACAACTGGAACATGGACTTCCGGTTCATGGAACGTCCGCACGCGCGCCGCGTGCAACTCGACCTCTTCTACGACTATCGGACGAACGTCGCGCTCTACCCCGCCTGGCGGGCGT
Source organism: uncultured Candidatus Rokubacteria bacterium (assembly GCA_963805625.1). Taxonomy (GTDB): domain Bacteria; phylum Methylomirabilota; class Methylomirabilia; order Rokubacteriales; family DASRDR01; genus DASRDR01. Next base: position 115,103 of record CAWDVE010000024.1, on the reverse strand, counting down.
TCCTGCGCCAGCGTCAACCGAAGACCCTCATCTTCTGGGGACAGAACGACATCTTCTTCACCCGGGAAGGCGGCGAGGCCTATCTGCGCGACCTGCCGAGCGCGGAGCTGCATCGACTGGACTCCGGGCATTTTGCGATCGAGGACTGCCTCGAGGAGATCGCGGCCGGGATCCGCAACTTCTATGACAAGAAGGTCGCGCCGGCCGCTACGACGTCCCGCCCATCCGCCCTCCGGATCACCGCCTAGCCTGGACCCCAAGGCGGGAACCGATCCTGGGGAGTAGATTATGCGAGTCTCGGAGATCTGGCGATATCCGGTAAAGTCCATGGCGGGCGAACGCCTCGACCGGACCGGCGTCGATGCTCTGGGGATCGTCGGAGATCGGGTGGTTCATGTCCGGGACGCTGCCGGCCGGGTCATCACGGCACGAACGCACCCACGATTGCTCGGACATCAGGCGACTCTGAGCGCCTCCGGAGAGCCACTGGTGGACGGTCGGCCGTGGACCGAGCCGAGCGTGCTAGCGGATGTCGCCGCCATCGTGGGGCCCGGCGCGAAGCTCGTGCGCGACGCCAGCCTCGACCGGTTTGACGTACTCCCGCTGCTGGTCGCGACCGACGGCGCGATCCGGGCCTTCGGACACGATCACCGGCGCCTAAGACCCAATCTCGTGATCGATAATGTCGATGGTCTCGACGAGCGCACGTGGCCCGGACACTGGCTCCGCATCGGAGATGTCGTCATCGACGTGCAGGATCTGCGCGGTCGCTGCGTCATGACTACGTTCGACCCCGACACGCTCGAGCAAGATCGCTCGGTATTGAACCACATCGTCAAGCGGTTTGGTGGAAAGCTCGCGCTGAATGCCCAGGTGGTTGAGGGGGGGACGATCAGCGTCGGGGATGAGGTGCGCTTGACACGACACCTCGCGTGCGAGACACACGATGCGGACTCCCGCTAGCACGCCATGCGAATCCGATCGCCGCCGAGGGTCGCCACTGTCAGTCGGTCGCACCCGGCGTCACTCCGCAAGCCGCTTGATCATCAGGCGCTTGCCTGACGGTTCTGGCTCGATCGCGTCGACCACCTCGACCGTCAGGTGCACCAGGGGCCCGAGATGCTCGTGCAGACGCGCCCGAAGGCGCTCCGCGACCGCGGCCGAGAAGCCGCTGCAAGGCACCACGCGAAGGATCACTCGTTCCGGCCGTGTCTGCACGGCTTGATACTCCCAGACGTGGGACAGCGCCGGGGCCGTGCTCACGACGAGCAAGCCGAGGGTCGACGGTCCCAGGGTCCGGCCGTCCGGCGTCTCGATCGACTCGGCACTTCGCCCCTCGATCGCACGCAGGGTCGGGAAGCCCCGGCCGCACGGGCATGGCGGCCCCACGACGGCCTGGTCGCCGACGTCGTAGTTCAGGAAGGGCATCACCTGATTCCTCAGGTCGGTGACGAGGACCTTTCCGCGCTCGCCGGGCGCGGCCGCCCGGCCGTCGTGGCGCACCACACGAACGACGACGCGCTCGCTGTTGACGTGGAGCAGGGTGGGCTCGTCCGGACACGTTTGGGCGATGCCGTGGATTTCCGAGGTCGAGTAGTGATTCACGACGCGACACCGGAACACCTCGGCCAGTATCGAGGCATCGATCGGACTGAGAGTCTCGCCGAAGGTGACCACGGCCGATGGGTACCGGTCGAGCCGAGTGCCCTCGTCGACGAGGCGCCGCGCGAGGCGCGCGCCGTACGACGGATGGGTCCAGATGAAGTACTCTCCGCCACCGAGATGCCGGATCGCCTCGCCCAGTTGGGCGGGTGTCGCCGTCATGGCGCCCAGCCACAGGCGCCGCTCGCCCAGCAGGAGGCGCCGCCCGAAACGCTGCAGGCCAGGCAGCGGGGGCTCCCTCAGGCCCACGAGCCGGAGCATGGGCATCCGCAGGGGTATCGCCGCCCATTCCCGGAAGAGCAGGTAGCCCGCGCGCCGGAGGCCCGTGTCGCCTCGATCGAGGTAGAATTCGAACGGCAATCCCGTTGAACCCGAAGTCCTTCCCAGTTCGCCGCGCCGCTCCGCCAGATCGGGCTCCGTGACGCGGTCCGGGAACCCGTTCCGCAGCGCGGCCTTGGTCGTGACCGGCACGTGGGCCAGGTCGTCGACGCTCCGGATGTCCTCCGGACGCAGGCCGACCTCGCGCAGCAAGTCGCGGTAATGGACTACGTGCGTCGCGGCGTGACCGACGATGCGCCCCAGGGCCACGGCAGCGCGCGCGTCGAGCTCCGCTGCCGGTCGCCATTGGGCGTCGCGCATGCTGGCGTACCCTCGCCACACCCGCTCACCCGTCAGGTGATCGTACAGGGACAGGACGAAACGCGGTGCGACCTGCTGTCCCACGCGGCCAAAGGTACCCGAAGTGAGCTCCGGGTACGACATGCACCGGGGCTGCGCGCCAGACGTATCCCAGTCGCTGCCATGCTCCGCTTCGGGGGGGGACGCCGCCTCGGCGGGTCCGTCCGCGAGGCGCTCCGAGAGCGCCAGGCCTTCGATGTGGAGAAGAGTCCCCGTGTGATACTCGCGAGCCAAACAGCAAATCCCGTCCGGCGGCGCAGCCCCGGGCCGGCGTGAGCCGAGATCGCCTGTGGCCGACGCTATCGCGGCCATGGGACCAAAGTCCCATAGCACGCACGGGGAGTGTGCGGCTACAGTCGCCGCGAGGCTGATGGCCTCAGCAGAAGTCGGTCGGGAATCGACCACGGAGAATGCGAGACCATGGCTCGACGTGCGGCGGCCGTGAGTCTGCTGGGGGCCTTCCTGATGCTGGCGGGAGTCCGGGCCACTGGTGCCCCCTCACACCCAGAGTGCGGGCTCCGCCAGCCCGATTCACGCAGACACACCCATACCTAGAACGGAGGACCTCATGCAGAGATGCGTAGCGGTGTTGGTCGCGGTCCTGGCCGCGCTCGCCTGGGGCGCCGGCCCGGCGGCCGCGCAGCCAAAGCCTAACATCGTCGTCATCATGGGCGACGACATTGGCATCTGGAACATCGGCGCCTACCACCGCGGCATGATGGCGGGCCGGACGCCGAACCTCGACAAGATCGCCGCCGAGGGCATGCTATTCACCGATTACTACGCCGAGGCGAGCTGCACGGCCGGCCGCGCGAACTTCATCACCGGCGAGCTGCCGATCCGCACCGGCATGACCACGGTCGGCCAGGCTGGTGCGCCAACCGGCCTGCCGGCGGAGGCCGCGACCATTGCGACGGTGCTGAAGTCGATGGGTTACGCCACCGGCCAGTTCGGCAAGAACCATCTGGGGGACAAGAACGAGTTCTTGCCCACGGTGCACGGGTTCGACGAGTTCTTCGGCTATCTCTATCACCTGGACGCCATGGAAGATCCTTGCCACCCGAACTATCCGCAGGACCTGAGGTCGCAGGTGGGCCCGCGGAACATGGTCCACTCGTGGGCGACCAGCGTCGACGACGCCACCGTGGATCCGCGCTGGGGCAAGGTCGGCAAGCAGAAGATCGAGGATGCGGGGGAGCTGTGCCCGAAGCGCATGGAAACCGTGGACGACGAGATCCGCGATCTCGCGCTCAAGTTCCTCGACAAGGCCAAGGCCGACAACAAGCCGTTCTTCCTGTGGCTCAATCCGACCCGCATGCACATCGTCACGCACCTGTCGCCGAAATACCAGGCGACGCGCAACTCCAAGAATGGCTGGTCCATCCATGAAGCCGGCATGGCGCAGATGGATGACGACATCGGGCTCGTGATGCAGAAGCTCAAGGACATGGGGGTGGACGATAACACCATCGTCGTGTTCACCACCGACAACGGCACCGAGGTCTTCACCTGGCCGGACGGCGGACAGACGCCGTTCGCGCAGAGCAAGGGCACGGTCATGGAAGGCGGCTTCCGCGCGCCGGCGATGATCCGCTGGCCGGGCAAGGTGCCGGCGGGCAAGGTCGAGAACGGGCTCATCTCCGGGCTCGACTGGTTCCCGACCCTGGTGGCCGCAGCCGGCAACCCGAACATCGCGGCAGAGCTGAAGCAGGGCAAGCAGCTCGGCGGCACGACCTACAAGGTGCATCTGGACGGGTACGACCAGACGGCCATGATCACCGGCAAGGGGCCGTCGAACCGCCAAGAGATCTGGTACTTCGGGGAAAGCGAGCTTGGCGCCGTTCGCATCGGCGACTTCAAGTATCGCTTCATCGACCAGCCCGGCGGCTGGCTGGGCGACAAGACCAAGGCTGACGTGCCCTACCTGACCAATCTGCGCCTCGATCCTTTCGAGCGCACGGGCTGGCCCGACAGCGGGACCAAGGCCGGGTCGCAGAACTACTTCCAGTGGTTCCAGTACGAGTTCTGGCGCTTCGTGTTCGTCCAGCAGGAGGTGGTGAAACTCGCCATGACCGCCGTCGAGTTCCCGCCGATGCAGAAGGGCGCGAGCTTCAACCTCGATGCCGTGAAAGCGAAGATCGAGGCGGCCCGGGCGGCGATGGGCAAGTAGGCACACGAAGGTACTTGATGACCTTCATGGCGGGCGGCTCAGCGCGGGCCGCCCGCCATCGCGGCGTCTAGACAGGAGCTATGAGCAAGCCCAAGCAAAAGCAGATGGCTCGACACCAGCAGCACGCCAAGTCGCGTGGGCGCCGCACATCCTTCCCCTGAAGAAGAACCCCGACGGTTCGATCACCGGTGTATGCTGGGCGCCACGCGCGCAGCACGGGAGGTCGTGCGTGAACGAAGCGACGACGTCGGTGGCCGAGGCGGTGGCCGAGGCCGTTGCGCGCGTGGACGTGGACGCGCTCCGCCGCACGTACCAGGAGCAGGGCGAGTTTGTCCACCTCGAGCGCTGGCTGCCGGCCCCGGTGGTGGCACGCATGGTGGCCGAGATCGAGTCGGTGCGGCCGGCCATCAGCCGCAGCTATATCCCCCGCCACAAGAAGGGCGGCAGCGTCAGCTTCCACACCCTGGTCGAGCGGGCGCCCACGATCCTGGCGCTCTACCGTACGCTCCCCTTCATCGCGTTCCTGGAGTCCCTGACAGGCGCGCGCCTGCAGCCGTGCCCACCCTGTGACCCACACGCCTGCGCCCTCTACTTCTACACGGAGCCGGGCGACCACATCGGCTTCCACTTCGACACGTCCTACTACCGCGGCGCCCGCTACACGGTGCTGGTGGGGCTGCTTGAGCGCTCGTCCAGCCGCCTGGTCTGCCAGCTCCACAAGAAGGACCCGGGGCGGGCGCCGGTGGAACTGGCGCTGGCGACGCACCCCGGCACGTTCATCCTGTTCAACGGCGACCGGCTGTGGCACGCGGTGACGCCCCTTGGCGTGGGCGAGGAGCGCGTCAGCCTCACGCTGGAGTACGTGACCGATCCCTCGATGCACCCGGTGAAGCGGCTCGCCTCCAACCTCAAGGACGCCTTCGCCTACTTCGGCCTCCGCCAGGTCTTCCTACGGAGGGGACCCGCTGCCGACCTCGAGCGCGACGTTGACCGGCAGGCCCTCCCGACGAAGGGCGCGGGCCACTAGATTCCAAGCGAATCCCCGAGATCATCGTGGCGAAACCCGGCCAATACCACCTGGTTCGATCTCGAAACGTGGGCTTTCTCAGTTCGGCGGCCACGCCTCTCACAGCCCACGGCGCCCGGGCCCCACGACCTTGACCGCCCGAGGCCTCGCCAGGTTGACCCAGGAGCTCCAGGTTGAAGCGCCCCACCCCTGACAACCCGAGCAGGCCGGCCTGTTCGAGTAGCCGCAGACGCCGGTGCCCGAAAGGCCTCGGAACGCGGCGACCGTTCCGGACCCCGCACCACACGGTCTCGGCCGCGGGACTCGTGGGTGGGAGGCCGGCCGCCGCATCCCGGCGAGGTCAGCCTGGCCCACCTGGGGGGTGCTCTTCCTGGACGAGCTGCCTATCTACGGTGCGCAGGCTGACTGAGGTACGCCTCGACGTGGACCGCTGACACACCCCGTTCCACGACCGATCATGAGCTTGTGACCCCGTTGCACGCTCGAACTCGGGGTCGTCTGATTAGTTCGCATCATTAGTTCGCACCATTGACAGAGTACGAGAGTCTGGAAGACACTAACCTGGCCTGCGCCGCGGGATCGCGATGCATCCGGCAGGGAGGTCCGCTCGCATGGCTCGCCGGGAACGCTGGGGCTGACTTCTTCGCCGGTCGCGTGGAGGTGCATATGCGGCGTCCGAAGGGCGTTCAGACGGTCACTCCCTCCGTTCTTCTGGTCCTGATCCTCGGCTTTCTCCAGAGCGCGAGCGCGCCGCCGGTGCCGCTCCCCGGACCCGGCCTCGAGGTGGCCATCCTGGCCGCCTCGGTGAGCGACACCGGGATCGCGAGCGTGAGGTTCACCCTCACCGACACGGCCGGCGTCCCCCTCACGCCCACCGCAAGTGCGGTCTCGTCCGCCTCTGACCCCGTCCTGGCCCGGGTCCGCTTCGCCATCGCGCGGCTGGAGGTCAACGAGCAGACGGACGGCGCCAGCACCGTCCAGTTCACGCGCTACATGAACTACCTCCTCAACGCGTCCGGAGAGCCGACCTTCGATACGGGCGGGAGCTTCCTGCTCGAGGATCAGGGCACGGGCACCTACCGATACACCTTCGGCAGGACGCTGCCGGCGCCCTTTCCCGGGTCCGCGGCCCTGGTTCACACGATCGGAGGGCAGGTCGACCGGTTCTTTGACGGGGGGCGCCTCGCTGCAAACCCGATCTTCGATTTCGTGCCCGACGGGCGCCCGACGACCGGTGCCGGGTCGTGGGGCGGGCCTCACATCCGCGGCTTCAACAGCGTCCTCGGTCTGCCGCTCCCCGGGACGCCGGGCGACTTCTTCGCCTATAGCCCTGCCTTCCTCGGCGGCGCGCGCGTGGCCGTGTGCGACCTGACCGGTGACGGCGTCGTCGATGTAGTTTCCGGCGCCGGCCCGGGCGGGGGGCCCCACGTCAGGGCCTTTGACGGAGTGACCGGGGCGGTGCTGCCCGGGCCGATCGGGTCGTTCATGGCCTTCGATGTGGCCTTTACCGGGGGCGTATTCGTGGCGTGCGGCGATGTCACCGGGGACGGCACGCCGGACGTGATCGCCGCCGCCGACGCGGGCGGCGGCCCCCATGTCCGCGCGTTCGACGGCAAGACCGGCGCCGAAGTCGCGTCGTTCTTCGCCTTCGACGCCGCCTTCACCGGCGGCGTGCGGGTCGCGGCGTGCGACGTGAACAACGACGGGCGGGCCGACATCGTGACGGCCGCCGGGCCCGGCGGAGAGCCGCGCGTCACGGTGTTCAACGGACAGAATCCGGCGCAGCAGCTGTCGACCTTCCTGGCCTACGCCCCCGCATTCGCCGGCGGGGTGTTCGTCGCATGCGGGAGCCTCCGGGGCTCGACGGAGGCCCGGATCATCACCGGCGCCGGGCCCGGCGGCGGCCCTCACGTCCGGGGCTTCACCGGCCTCGGGACGGCGGCCGGTCTCGAACTGTGGGCCTACGACCCGACGTTTACCGGGGGCGTACAGGTCGCGGCGTGCGACTTAACCGGCGACGGAATCCTGGACGTGGTGACGGGCGCCGGGCCCGGCGGCGGCCCCCACGTCCGCGCCTTCGACGGCGCGACGGGCCTTGAGGTCCCCGGACCCATCGGCTCCTTCTTCGCCTATAACCCCGCCTTCACCGGCGGGGTCTGGGTGGCCTGCAATCCGGGGAGGAGCGCGCTGACCCTTCAGCGCGAGCCGGTGTCCACGGCGGCGTGCAACGAGTGCCACAACCCTCTGGCGGTCCACGGGGGCGGCCGGCGCGAAGTGCGCCTCTGCATGCTCTGCCATACGGAACAGCTCGTCGATCCCGACGCGGGCAGCCTCAACTTCAGGGTGATGATCCATAAGATCCACCGCGGCAAGGAGCTTCCGTCGGTCGTGGCCGGCCCGGTGGGCACCAAGTTCGCCGTCGGGAACACGGTGTTCTCCGAGAAGATCAACGTCTGCGTCTTGGGCCCGAAGGAGGGCGCGCCCTGCACCGGTGACCCCGACTGCGGGACCGGCACCTGCACCGGGACGGCGGTGACGGGGGTGGGCTTCCCGCAGGACGTCCGGAACTGCACCAAGTGCCACACCGGCGGGGCCACCGCGCACACGTTCCGAACCCTGCCGTCGACACCCGCCTGCACCGGATGCCACGACGACGTGAACCCGAGCACGGCGGACATCGTGACACCGCCCCAGTCGAACCTCGGGACAATTCCGGCCGGGTTCAAGAGCAACGGCAAGCCCCACGGCGGCGGCGCCGCGCCCGAGGCGGCCTGCGCCGGCTGCCACACGCCCGGAGACGGGACGGTGGCCAACGAGGCGACCGTCTCGGTGACCGGGGCCCATACCATTCCCCAGCAGTCGCTGCAGCTGCGGGGGCTCGTCGCCGAGCTGCTGGACGCGTCGGGGACCCCCGGGAACGGCATCACGGTCAAATTCCGTCTCAAGAACGGCGATGATAACAGCCCGATCACCAGCCTTTCCGCTCCGATCGGCACGATCAGCCTCAGGGCCAGCGGGCCCACAACCGACTTCGGCGGTAGTTCCGCGCCCATGCTCAGTCAGAACGTGACGGGTGCCGTGTTCGACGGCGTCGACGCCTTCACGTTCACGACGACGGGCGCGAACAAGCTGCCGGCAGATGCCACCGGAACCTGGCGCGTCGGGCTTGAAGCCCGCCGCGCGGTCGCCAACGTCAACCTGGTCGGCGGCCCCACCACCGTCACCGAGTTCGCTCAGAACCCGGTGCGGGACTTCAGCGTGGACGGCTCGCCCGTGGTGCCTCGGCGCACGGTGGTGGCGATCGGCAACTGCCAGCAGTGCCACGGGGTCTTCTCGCAGGGCTTCGCCGTGCACGGAGGCTCACGCAACCAGACGAACCACTGCGTCATTTGCCACAACCCGAACGTGAGCGACTTCACGCGCCGCGTGAATGCCTACACCTATGGCCAGACTCAGGCCGGGACCCCGAGCCCAGACCTCGCGAATGAGCCCATCAACCTGAAGCACCTGCTCCACAAGGTTCACACCGGAGAGGAACTCGAGAACAAGCCGTACATCGTGTACGGCTTCGGATCGGCCCCGCAGAACTACACGGCGCACGACTTCAGCGAGATCCGCTTCCCGGGGGACCGAAGGGACTGCGCGACGTGCCACGTGAATGGCAGCCAGCTGCTGCCGCTCCCGTCGAACCTCCTACCGACTCGGCTGAGCCAGGTGACACCGCCGTCGACCGAGACGGTGACGGGCAGCATCCTGCCGATTACGGATGCGTGCCTCACGTGCCACGACTCGGTGATCGCGGCGACGCACGCGGCGATCAACACGTTGGGGAACATCGAGACCTGTGAAGTGTGCCACGGAGAGGGGTCGGTGGCGGCGGTGTCGCTCGTCCACCGGCGCTAGGGATCGGAGGCGCGGGACGGGGCCACCGAGGTGCTGGCCTGCGCCTCATTCGGGACAACCCACACCTTCAGCGGTTGGCCCGAGATGTGGAGGAGTTGGACGAGCAGGGAGAGTGACGGTGGTGGATAGACTAGGGACACACGATGCGGCGCAGCCAGCGCGCCTGAGCCTCGGCCACCACCCGGTTGCCTCGAACGGTCCAATGCGTGTCGCGCTTCTTGTACAGCGGCTCGGCCGACTCCCTGCTCGCGGCGATGAGGTCGGGCGTCACATCGTAGCAGTCCATCCCGACGCGTCGGCAGTGGTCGAGCAAGATCCGGTTGGGGATCTGCGGGTCGATGTGTACCGGCAAGAGGCTCGCCAATCGCGACTGCTGGCGAAGCTCCTCCACGAGCTCGGATCCCTTCTTGGAGTCGACCTGGAGTTCCGATGGGTAGAGGGTCATGACTAGGCGATGGCCCCGTCCCGTGATCTCGTGCCGGAGGAGGTCGAGTATCGTCAGTGTGGCCTGCCATGCACGCTCCGGGTCATCCGACTCGAACTGCCGCGAGAATCGGCGGAGCTCAACACTCATGATCTCAAGGAACTTCTCCTCGGTGAAGCTCGGTCCCGTCAGGCGTGAATCGTCCGGTTGCAGGGAGCTCTCAGGATTCACCAGCATGCCACCCTGGGCGCCCGGCGAACCAGGCGAGCGTGGGCTTGGGCCTGTAACTCGACGCTGCCGCTCGAGACCCGTCGCAAGCGCCAACGCGTTGCGCACGTATCTGACGAGATAGGAGCGCCGAATCGACAGGCGCCGCCGCGTGGACGATCGCGGACGGACGTATAGGTCGGGACCATCGTTGCCCATGTAGAAGTTCACGAGGACGAGGTCGGGGTCGAATGTTTCGGTTGCCAGTTCGAGGAGTGTCTTGTAGTCCCAGACGCCCGCCCCGCCGATGCCGAAGTTGAGCAGGTCGAGGCTGACCCGTGGGCAGCTTGCCCGAAGGGCCTCCTCGAGCCGCGTCATGACAGCGTCCGGGTAGGGGACGGAGCCGTACGTGAACGAGTCGCCCAGCGCCAGGATTCGAAAGCGGCCCGGCGGCTTCGGCACGACGAATTCGACGTCGTTCAGTCCGAGTGAGTTGGTCCAGAAGTTGAGAACGTCACGGTGCGGCTCCACCTGAGGGCGTTGCGAGGCTAGGTAGGCCTCGAGGTTAGCGAAGACCGGCCGTTCAGGAGCGGCGCCAATCGTCGCCAGGTACCTCACCGGGGCGTTGAAGCGGGCGAGCACGCGAAGAGCGAGCTCGGCGAGCAGGAGCCCGACAACCAGGCCAAGGGCCACCAGGGCGAGGTTCTTCAGGATCTTGCGAACCAGCGGATGCGCCAGACGGCACAGGGCCACCCCACAGGCCCCCAGGAAATCAGACGACCGAGTCACGGCGCCGGCGCCAGCGCAGGGCAGGTTTGGGCCTCGACTCTCATGGATGGCTGATCTCGGGCTCGCTCCTCTGCGGAGCCTCTTCAGCCACGACGCGAACCGTGGCGCCGCGGTTGTCCTCGTCTCGCTTCGGGAAGTGTGACGTGGCGGTGATGGTCGCATCGCCACAGGCGGTAGTGCCGAGCAGGATGAGGGGCAGGGCTCGCGTAACTCGACAGCTCATAGGGTTGTCCTTCGCTGGTAGAGCTACGCTATGGCCGAGGGGTGAAAGCCGTCAAGGGGTTGAGGGGATGAGTGAGTCCCCCAGAATCGGATACGCATGTTCGATCTTCCCGACGGGCGGTCCCGGCGCTTTCGGATCATCCGCGTCGACCCAACGTGGGCCCGATGTCAATAGAGCGCATCGGACCATGAACGAGGAGGGTCGACGCTGGTGGTCGGCCCGGGCGGCCACGCGTCGGCGGCGCCCAGCGGGACGACACCGTCACCCTCGCCCGGCCGGAGGGCCGTGGCGCCCGAGGAAACCCGACGCTATCGGGGCGTGCGGACGAAAGCGCGAGACGGGAAGGGCAGCGGCATCTCGAAGCGCTCCGGCTCGGCCGGACACATCCGGCAGCAGGACTCGTCCTCTAGGGCAAGAAACGCCGAGAGCTCCTCGTCCGTGCAGCCGGGCGCCAGCGACTTGTACTTGAGATAGGGCTTCCACGCTGCGGAGAGCCCGTACTTCGCGTGCTGCATCGGCAGATAGGCGATCGGGGCGCACTTCCACAACTCGCCCCGGAACAGCTGCTTGCAGTACTTCGCCGGGCAGCGCTCCCAGCTCTCCCGCGGCCGGCCGTCGTCGAAGGGCTCCATCGAGGCCCCGAACCCCTTGTACCGGCGAGTCCAGCTTCCGTGGGATGGCCGGAAGTCGATCTGCACACCGTGGCGGCGGGTCCACTCGACGAGGAGCCGGACGACGGGCAGGAGCCGGTCGCGATACTGCGGTGAGGCGTGATGGATCGAGAGCGAGATGCAGGCATTCGGGTCGTTGCCGAGGACGACCGGCAGGTCCGGATGCCGGTCTAGCAGGAAGCCGTTGGTCACCAGCTGGAGCCGCGCCTCGGGCCAGTTCCGGCGGCTCAGGGACACGAAGTCGACGAGCTTCGGATGAATCGTGGGCTCGCCCCCCAGCAGCGAAAAGGTGCGCGGGCTCACCCGCCGGTTCCACTGACGCATCCAGGCGTCCGCTTCCTCGAGCGAGATCATCCCCCGGTGTCCCTGGTTGGAATAGTGCGAGCAGCCCTCGCAAGCCAGATTACAACTGTGAACGAGGTGGATCTCGAGGTTGTCGATGGTCTTCATCCCGGCACCGGCCCTTCCCGCAGCGTCCGGTACAGCCTATCGTAGGCGTCCACGTGCCGCGCCAGCCCGAATTCCCGCGCGGCGCGGCGCCTCCCGGCCGCGCCCATGGCCACGGCCGCGTCGGGGTGGGTCAGGAGGAACGTGATCGCCGCGGCGAGCGCCACCGGGCTCTCCGGGTCCACCAGCAGGCCAGTCTCCCGGTCGGCCACGGCCTCGGGCAGCCCATCGACGCGAGCGGCCACGACTGGGCGGCCCATTACCGCGGCCTCGAGCGCGACGAGTGGGAACGCCTCGCGCCGCGACGGCAGCGCGACCAGCGTGACGGTGTCGAGGAGCTCTGGCACATCGGCGTGCGCTACGCGGCCGACGAAGTCGACCGCGGCGCCGAGGCCTTCCCGCTCGACCAGCGCCTCCAGGTCGCGCCTCGCCGGACCTTCCCCGGCGACGATCAGCCGCAACCGTGGAAATCGGGCGCGGACCACCGCGCAGGCTCGGATGGCCAGGTCGAACCCCTTGTGGGGGGCGAGCTGACCCAGGCAGAGCACCCGGGGCTCGTCGAACGGAAGCGGCGAGGGCGCGCCGACCGGAGGATCGACGCCGTTGTGGATGACGGACGACCGCGCCTCGATCTCCGGGGCCACCCGTCGGGCCTGCGCGAGTAGCGCATGCGAGCATGCGGTCGTCCAGCTGGCGGCCCGCAGGGTCCGTCGCAGCACGGTCGCGGAGCCGGGGACCAAGACGTTCGACGAGTGGAGGGTGACGAGGAGCGGCGGGGGGGCGGCCCGCCTCGCCTCCAGGTGATAGAGGGCCGTCGGACCAAAGGAGTTGAGATGAACCAGCTCCGGCGCGAAGTCGCGCTCGAGCCGCTCGATCTCGCGTCGCCATCGCATGATCGCTGCGGGATCAGCGCTCTCGAGGGCTTGCCAGAGCGGGAATCGGTAGACGGGAATCCCTTTCCACATCCCCCGCTGCGGGCCGTCGGTCGCGTCCTGTCGGGAGACGACGGCGAGGTCGTGACCGCGTCCCCGCAGGGCCGGGAGCAGCGCTTCCGCCATCGTGTGCACGCCGCCGCGCCCAGGGCCGAAGGGCTCCTGCCACACGAGGACCCGCACCTCGACCCCCGCCCGGCGCCACCCTAGTCGAAGGCCAGGAACGGAGGCGCCGGCTCACCGAAGCGCCGTCGCCAGTCGAGCGACCGCTTCACCATGCCCACGAACTCCCGGCGCGAGCCAGGCCCCATCCGGCGGCTGAGGTTGGTGCGGTGCATGCGATGGTGGGCGAGAACATCGGGCAGCATCTCTATCACGACGCCCTGGGCGGCGACGCGCACGAACCAGTCGGCGGCGTCCGTGTGCCACAGGGATTCATCGAACGGCCCGACCGAGTCGAACAGCGTCCGGCGCACCATCATCGTCATCGTGACGTATCCGGGAAGCGGGCCTGCGCGCGGATCGTCGCGAAGCCGCGCGGCCTCCTCCACCAGGTCGGCGATCCAGAAGTTCTGAATATGGGTCACCGAGACGCCGAGCTCCGGCAGCGCCGCAAAGCGCGCGACCTGGCGCGACAGCTTCTCCGGATGCCAGAGATCGTCGGCGTCGAGGAACGCGACGAACTCCCCGCGGGCGGCCCGCAGGCCGAGGTTGCGCGTCGCGGCCGGCCCCGCCGTGGGCTGGCTCAGCCAGCGCGCCCGGTCACCGTAGGCGGCCACCGCCGCCGCCGAGCCGTCGGTCGAGCCGTCGTCCGCCACGACGACCTCCAGCGGCCGATACGTCTGGGCCAGGATGCTGTCGAGCGCTTCCCGCAGGTAGCGCTCCCCGTTGAACACGGGGACGACGCAGCTCACCAGGGCCCGGCTCATCGAGGCCCCGGGATGTCGTAGGCGCGCACCGCCGATCCCTCGCGGCGCCGGCGATCGAGCGACTCCTTCACCACCCGTAGAACCGAGGCCTGCATCGCCGTCGTCATGCGCCGGGTTTCGTCGACATCCCACGACAGGTTCCGCTGGTGCATGCGCCGGTACACAAGGGTTTCCGGCAGCAGCTCCATCACCGCGCCCTCGTGGGCGGCACGAAGGAACCACTCCATGGGATCGCCGACGCTCAGCGCGACGTTGAAGCGGCCGACCCGTTCGAACAGCGCGCGTCGCGCCAACAGGGTCACCGTGGAATACCCGGGCAGCGGCCCCGACAGTGGGTGATCGCGGAATCTCGCCGCCTCCTCCTTCAGCTCGGCGATCCAGAACGCCTGCAGGTGGGTGACGCAGAGATCGAGGTCGGGGCGCGCGTCGAAGCGCGCCATCTGCCGGGCCAGCTTCTCCGGGTGCCAGACGTCGTCGGCGTCGAGGAAGGCGATGAAGTCACCTCGCCCGTTATCGAGACCGAGGTTGCGGGCCGCCGGGGCACCGGCGTTGTCCTGTCGGACGTAGCGCACGGCGTCGGCGTAGCCAGCCACGATCTCCACCGTGCTGTCGGTCGAGCCGTCGTCCGCCACGACGACCTCCAGCGGCCGATAGGTCTGGGCCAGGATGCTGTCGAGCGCTTCCCGCAGGTAGCGCTCCCCGTTAAACACGGGGACGACGCAGCTCACCAGGGCGCCGGTCACGTGCCAATCATGCGGTGGACGGCCCCCGTCTCGGATCCTCGATCTGGAGGGTCTCCAGGGACGGCATCGGGGGATCGAGGGCGAGCAGGTTGCGCAGGTCGCTGTAAGCCGACACCGTGGGTGACTCGTAGAGCAGCCGCTCGGGCGGGGGGACGTACGCATCACCGCTGGGGGCGGCATCCGTCGAGACCGTGACGAGGTGCGCTTCCAGCAGCTCGGACCCGAGCCGGGTCACGTCGGCGCGCGCCTGCTCGATCGAGACGGCGTAGCTGCCGGTGAGCCGCTGGGCGATCTCCTCCAGCGAGCAGTGCTGCTGGATCGACTGCCAGACCAGCCCGCCGGCCTTGTCCATGGAGTAGTACGCGCCGGTGGCGAGGTTGATCAGAATCGCCTCACCATCCATCACCTCGGCCGCGACCTCGGCGTCGTTCGGACGCAGGCGAGTGTCGTTCGTCAGCATCGCCACCTCCTGTGCACGTCGACCTGCATGATACTGCGATTCGTAGCCTCCCTCATTCACCTTGGACGGCACCGGCAGGCGGGGTCCCCGGCCGCCGTCAGCCGCCGGCGACGGCCACCATGGCCCGCGCCTAGGCGGCGCCCCGCCACGATCCGAGGCGGCGCAGAAGGTAGGACAGGGGCCGCAGGACATAGCCGGCGGCCACGGGCCGAGAATCATGGAACCGCCAGCCGAATCGCAAGCTGGCGGGCGTCGGCACGAGCATCCAGCGGACCAGATCCGCTCCGTCGCGCCAGCTGCGCGTGGCCCGCCAGAGGTTGCGAAGCGTCCCCCGGCCGCCGGCACGCACCCCGAACAGGGCGACTTCGCGCGCGGTCCGATCGGTCCTCGCGGCGGCGGCCGCCAGCCCGGCGAGCAGCTGGCTCGGCAGGCGGGCCTCGAGCTGATCGGCCAGGTAGCCCAGGAGCACGGTCAGCGGCAGCACGACGCGGGCATCGGACGCCATCCGGAGAAGGGCTTGGCCGTCCAGCTCAGGGTGCCGGGCGATGAGGTACCAGGCGTCGAACACCCACTTCAGCGACCGACCGCGGCCCGCGCAGGCAGCCAGCCCGCAGACGTGCACGAGGTGGTCGGCCGCGGAAAGCGTGGGCACGCGCCGGCCCGCGATCGCAGAGACCTGGGCCCGGGCCCGGATGCCGTCCAGGGCAATGGCGTAGTAGCGCACGGGAAACAGGCGGGAGTGAAGCTGGATCGGGAGGCCGGACTCGTCGCGCAGCTCCCGTTGCTCGGGGTCCGCGCACCGGCCGGGAACCAGCGTGAAGCCGCCACGCCGCAGGGCCTCGGTGGCGCGGTCCAGGTCGCGCGCCTCGACGAGCAGGTCGACGTCGTGCGAGTGCCGGAGCGCCCCTGCGGGATAGACGGTGTCCCCCAGCGCCGCGCCCGTGAGCACGAGGAACGGAACGGAGGCCCCCTCGACGGCCGCACAGGCCCGCGCGCAGATCCGCTGGTAGGTCGCGCTCCGGAGCGTCTCCGCGAGCACCGCCGCGCCGAGGGTGGTGCGCACGCGGGGCTCGACCGCGAGCTCGTTCCGGCGCACGGCGTGATAGAGCAGCGGGAGCAACGGCTTCACGGCTTCGTCGCCGAGCCCCCGGCGCACCCCGCCCACACGCCCTTGCCACCGCTCCCAGGCCTCGCGTCCCCCCGGCCCCGACCACAAGCAGGCGCGCAGGAGATCAGTCTCCTCCGAGGTCGGTAGCAGGAGACACAGGCCGTCGGGCCAAGGGCGGTTCACGTCGTCGCGCGCACCAGGATCTCGTCGACGCCTCGGGGGATGTCGTCCAGGTCGCTGCCGATCTCGAGCCAGTACGCTGGGAGCTCGCGGGCGAGCTGGGCCAGGCGCTCGATTCCGGCGCGTCCACCGCGGGGCCGCATCATGAAGACCGAGCTGGGCATGAGCGTCAGCAGCGCCTCGCGCGGCGAGGCGGGGCCAACCCGCGTCCCCGACCTCGCGACGATGCGTGGCAGGGCCAGCGCGCGCACGCGCGTCGAATGTCCGAGCCGCTCGGGAAACGCGCTCGCGAGCGGCAGGAGCGCCTTCCCCTCGCCTGGGCCCGGAGGGCGAACAATGTGGGGCTGGAGCAGCGGGAAACGCGTGGCGTGGCGTGCCTCCAGGAGTGCGGCGCCATAGAACCCGTAGCCCTCGAAGACGTCGCCGACGCGGGCGAGTCCGATCCAGTCGTCGCCGAAGTAGGTCTGCCCTGCGCAGAGGCAGGCGAGGGCGACCGTCGATTTCCCCGCACCGCTACCGCCCGGGACCAGCACCCCGCTCCCATCGCGGCCGACCAGCGCGGCGTGAACGCCGTGGACGCCGCGATCGCTGGCCCAGACAGCGAGCAGCGCGTAGAGCGGCTTGCTCCGCTCGTGCGTCGTGAGGCCATCGCCGTCCGCGAACCAGCCGATCGCGTGCCCGGCGCGCCGGTCGAGCCACGCGCCGCTGCCGGGCAGGTGGGTGCCGACGACGCGCCGATCGTGAGTGGCGGCAAAGCGGTCCTCGGCCGGCCCCCAGGTCTGCTCGCCCACGCAGCGCACCCCGTCGTCGGGAACGGGCACGCCCGTCTCCCGCACGTCCCAGAGGTCGACCGTGAGGCGGGGCGCGTCCACGGTTGCGCCCGCGCTCAGGTGCGCGAAGGCCTCATGAATGTGGGCCGCTAGGGCGCCGCCGGCGATGCGGATGCGCACGGGCCGACCGAGCAAGACGTAGTGCGACTCGCGACGTGCCTCGGCAGCGCGCCACGCCTGGTCGAAGGCATCCTGCAGACCCCCGAGGCGCCCTCGATCTGCGTCGGTCTCGCCGGAATCCATCAGGGCCCCTAACGAGGCGCGGCCCCGGAGCGCCCTACGACACCGTGATGCCGCGCCGGGCCAGCTCGGCCTCGAGATGGAGCGGTCTGGTGCCGACGGGCTTGCCATCCGGGACCGTCCAGAAGACCTCGAACTCGAGCCCGTCGGGATCCTTCGCGTAGAGCGACAGGCTCACCCCGTGGTTCGACGAGCCCACCAGCGCCCCGGTCTCGATCAGCCGCTGCCGCGCGCGTACGAGGTCCGTGGGCTCCCCCACCTTCCACGGGGAGTGATGCATCCGCGCCACGCGCTCGTCGGACGATGGCACCCCGCGCTGCTCGAAGAGCCCGAGGTGATGGCGTTTGCAAGCGGACGCGTGGCACCGTCAGCGTGACGGTGCCGACTAGGCTCGTGATCGTGCGCGTCTTCGTCCCGTGGCGGTGGCCGACGCGCGTCTCCTGTCGTGCGTAACGAGGGCCCAGCGCCACGGCCAGCTCCGATTCGACCACGTGCTCAATGGCCCGCCGGACCAACCTCCAGCATGTCGGCCTGAGAGCGGCGGCCCAGTCCACGGCTGCTAGGTTGTACGCGGTTGCCTTCTGTGGCAAGGTCGGCATCGGCGTATCTCCTCTCGGTGCGCCCCGGCCAAGGCCATGGATGGTGGACTCCAATCCCAACCTCCGAGAAGATACGCCATTCCTCTTTTCCACAGCTATCGGGACGCTGCCCTTTGCGCAAAATGTGGCGACCTCGTCAGGCCGGCGATCGGACCTTCACAGAGTGCGTCTCGAACCGCCCCGGGTTCTCCGGAGAGCTCGTTACGTGAGGACCGCCAACTCGGCCGGAGCCGTCTGACGGTCATGATAGGCCTGCTCGAACTCGGCCTGCGGCACGTAGCCGAGCGGGGTGAGCAGGCGGCCCTTGTTGTACCACGCGACCCGCTCGAGCGTCGCGAACTCCACGTCCTCAAGGCCCTTCCAGGCTCCGCGTCGGTGGATCTCCTCGGTCGGAACAGCCCGATCACCGTCTCGGTCAGCGCGTTATCGTTGGGAGCCGGTCTGCAGAAGAAGCCGGACCGCACGCGCGCACGCGACTTCCCGTGCTCCCTCCCTTCCCGATCGAGGTACTTGACGCCTTCCTCGTTGGATGCCAAGTCTTCACGTATGCTCAACCCAGCCTGCGCGTACCCACGACGAAATCGTACCCGGTCGAGGGCGTTCCGCTGTGCCGGTGGCAGGAGGAGGAACGACAATGGAGTTTGGCTTTGGACTACCAACGCGCGGACCGATGGCGACACCGCACAGCCTCGCGATATTGGCACACAAGGGCGAGGAGTTGGGTTTCGCGATTATTAGCGTAAGCGACCATGTCATCATCCCGAGGAAGATTGCCTCGATCTATCCCTACAACGAGAGCGGCTCGTTTGCGGGTGACCCATCGGGCGCATGCATGGAGCAGCTGGCACTTCTGAGCTTCCTGGTGGGCATCACGTCCACCGCGAAGCTGCTGACGTCGGTCCTGGTGCTCCCGCACCGGCCGCCGGTGCTCACGGCGAAGATGCTGGCGACGCTCGATGTGCTCTCCAATGGGCGCCTCATCGTCGGCTGCGGGGTAGGCTGGATGCGCGAAGAGTTCGAGGCGATTGGCGCGCCCCCATACGACGAGCGCGGTACCGTCAGCGACGAGTACATCCGCGCCTTCAAAGAACTGTGGACGAGTGACAATCCGACATTCGAGGGCAAGTACTGTCGTTTCGCCAATGTCGCCTTTGCACCGAAGCCGGTCCAGAAACCGCACCCGCCCATCTGGATCGGCGGCGAGAGCCCGGTGGCGGTGCGACGTGCCGGACGCCTCGCCAACGCCTGGTATCCCATTGGCAGCAACCCGCGCTTCCCCGTGGGGACGCCTGAGCAGTTCGCTGACTACGCGGCCAGAGTCAGGCGCCACGCGCAGGAGTCTGGACGCGACCCGTCGGTGTTGGATTTCGCGTACAGCATCAACTGGTTGAACGACCAGCAGGCCCAGACGCTACCCAATGGCCGGCGCCGCCCCCTGACTGGGACGCCGCAACAGATCGCGGATGACATCAAGTGCTATGAGGAACTGGGCGTCCGCCACATGATGGTGAACCTGCAGGACGAGACGCAGGCGCGGACCCTGGAGCGCATGCAGCACTTCGCGGACAGAATCATGCCGCTGACAGCGTGAGTGCACCACCTACGGCGCGTGGCCTCTGCCAGATTGAGCCATCGCCCAGCCTCACACCGGGAGGCCTCCATGCAAGCCCTCGACGTCACCGGCCTCACCATCGCGCGGGCCGCGGAGCTGATCCGTGCCCACGAGCTATCGCCGCTGGAGCTGACCGAGGCGTACCTGCGCCACATCGACCGGCTGAACCCTACCCTCTATCCTTCATCTTCGAGCACCCCGGTCCGATCACGCGTACGGTCGAGGACGCGGCACTCATGCTCGGGGCGATGGCGGGCTACGACCCGGACGACTGCAGCACCGTGCGGATGCCCGTGGAGGACTACACGGCCAACCTACGAGCCAGCATCCATGGCCTGCGCGTGGACTTGCCGTGCGACTGGTTCTTCGACCGCCTAGAGAACGAGGTGCGGGCCACGGTAGAGGCGGCAATCTTGGTGCTGCGCCACCTGGGCGCCCGAGGTGCGCGACCTGACCATCCCCGGCCTCGGGGAGGTGGTGCTCGCCCGCCGCCGCATCACCGTCACCGAGCTCCAGCAGTACCATGCACCGGTTTTCGCCGACCGGCCAGATGACTTCGGCCTCCGACCTGCGCGCCGTGCTCACCACTCGCTCCGCCTTCGGTCCCTTTCGCTGCGACCCCTTGCCTGCGACGGCGAAGGCCATCCCCGGCGGAATAGGCAGCGGAGTCGTGCGCCTATCCCGCTGGCGTTGGGTTCAGGGACGGCGCGCCGGTCGAGGACACGGGATCTGGGCGGGGCGACCGGGGTGGTCTCCCACAGGCCCGGTCGAAGAACTGAAAATCCCCGTGTCGGGAGTTCAATTCTCCCGCTGTCCACCATTTCGTTTCGGTAGTTACGCCTCTCCTGTCGGCCCGTCACCCTCTCGACTTTGTCTCAACCTTGTCCGATCGCGATCGGGCTGCCATAATTGGCACAGCGACTCGCACTGCCTCGGCCTCCTTGGCATGGAGTGCCGATAGCTTCAGTCCGCCGTCCTGGAGCATCGATTCGTCGGCAATCGCGTACCTGGAATAGATCGACTGGGTCTTGTGGCCGACCATCTTCACCGCCGCTGAGCGAGAGAGGCGGAGTCAACGACCATGCTCCCGCCGGGAGCGACCGCCGAGGTCGATCCGCGGGCGAACCTCCTCGTGAGCTTTGCCTGATGCCCCGCCCGTCCGCTTGGGTGGCCAGTCTCACGACGAGTGCATCGCGTGGCTCCACGGTGCTCGGGCCTTTCCTGGTCACGTTCGCTCTCGAGGCTTGCACCAGCGCACCTCTGCCCCAGAGCACGCCCCACGATCTCGTCCTGCAGACGGCCCGAGAGTGCGAGCTCGAGTCTTCAGGGGTGCACGTCTGGGGGATCAACCGGCGCGGGCAGGTGGAATTCTCGTCCCGAACTTCCGACGAGCGGCGAAGGTTTACCACCTGCCTTGAGGAGCGCGCCCGCGAGCGTATCGAGCGGGCCAAGGCTGCCCTCGCGCCGGGGCACCCGGTGCCAGCACCGGATGGGTCTCGGCAGACCTGGGTCCCCATCGTCGTGACGGGCAACCTGATCCGGGTGAAGGTGGTCGCCAACGGTACCGAGCCTCTCACGCTCCTCCTCGACACCGGGGCGTCGAGGACTATCCTCCGCTCCGCCGCCGCGACCCGGCTGGGCCTCAATCCGCCGCCCGACGCGCCACGCTGGCCAAGCCAGGTCGCCGACGGGCGAGTGATCGTGGTTCCCTACGCGCGCCTCCGATCGCTCCGGCTGGGAACCCTCGCCGTTGAGGACCTCGACGTCGGCGTGTACGACCTCAGTTCTGGCGTGGCGCCTGTGGACGGGATCCTGGGTGGAGAGGTCCTGGGACACTTCCGCGCGACGATCGATCGACACAGCCAGCGCCTGGAGCTTGAGATCAAATGAGGACAGAAGGGCCGATGAATCACATCGATCCCATCACCCTCAGCGTGATCTGGGGCGCTCCAGTCGGTCACGTTTGAGGTCGGCACGACCGTGCACCGGACGGCGCACTCCCAGCGGGGGTGCGAGGGCCAGGACTTCTCCGTGTGCCGCTTCGACCCCGAGGAAAGTAACCTCTACGGCGATGGACGTCTGAGCGAAGTCTCGCACGATGGCGCGATGGGCGAAGCCGATCAGTGCTCACTCGACTACCGGATCGGCTCGCAGCAACAGAGACATCCCTTGCCTGCGACGGCCAAAGTCATCCCCGGCGGAATAGGCAGCGGAGTCGTGCAAGCCTATCCCGCTGGCGTTGGGTTCAGGAGCGGCGCGCGGACTGTAGTGGGCGAGCCTGCAAGGCTCGGCGAACCCGGTCGAGGACACGGAACCTGGGCGCGGCGACCGGGGTGGTCTCCCGCAGGGTCAACGGCTCGACCAACCGACAGCCGTCGGTACATTGTAGGCAGGGAGTGAAAGCATGACCGCGTTCCCTCCGCTCAGGCTGAGGTAGGATAACCGGCCCGCCCAACCTCGGCAACGGAAAGGACAAAGGCGTCGAAGTCCTCCAGGTGACCTGGACGGTGAACGCCTTCGTCTCGATGACGCAAGCGAAGTCTCGCAGCCCGGGGCCCGGGAGGAATCCGAACGCTACTAGAGCAGGACGTGCCGGTGCTGATGGAGGAGCTGGAGGCGGCGGCCGAGGCCCAGGCCGGGCCGTCTTGAGAACGAACACGTGGGCCCCCGTCGGCCACTGACGCGTGGCACCACCTCAATTCCCTTGGCCCCCGACAGCTTCCCATGCCAAAACGATACTCGTATGGCCGGCCCGCCCGTGTTCTCTTCAGCACCATACCTGGCGATCATCCGCCGCGGCCGGAGTGTGCTGTTCCTCACGCTCGACACCTGTCGGGCCGAGCCGTGTATGCAGGTGGTTTGGGACCGCCGGCTTGCCGAACGCCGGCGCCGCGTTGAAGTCCCCGCTTGCGACCGTCGCATCCGGGAGCGGCGGGGTTCCCCGCCGCCCAGCTGGGGATGGCCTGGTCTTGTCATCGTCGAGACTCCGGAGGAGACGGTGAAATCGTGCCAGGCACCGCGGGAGCGCATTCTCCTCGTGGAGGACGATCCGCGGGTGCGCGAGGTACTGTACCAGTCACTCACCATGGCGGGGTACGACGTGGTCGCGACTGCCGACGGCGAGGAGGCACTCGCCGCCTACGCGGCGGCCCCGGCCGACCTGGTCATCACGGATCTCCTCATGCCTCGGAAGGACGGCGTCGAGACTATCAGGGGCCTACGACGCCAGCACCCGGCTGCCAAGGTCATCGCCGTCACGGCTGTCCGAGGCCGCTTCAACCGCCTGACGGCCGCGCAGCACGTCGGCGCCCACCATACGCTCCTCAAGCCGTTCGGCATGAGCGATCTCCTCGCCGCGGTCCGCGACGTGCTCGCGCACTGACGGTCCTTCGGCCGGGCTTCTGCTTCAGTATCATCAGCCTGACCCACGCTGACGCTGGCCACGCCAAACCTGGAGTGGATGCTCGCGCTGCCCGGTGCGGCGCCGGAGCCGATTGAGGCCATCGTCGAAAGGTCAGTGGAAGATTTCCCGACCGCGGAAAGTCTTCCTGGCACAACTCCTGAGTTTTCCTCAGACGGATCCGCTCTGCCACCAATATCGCGCGCTTCCCGCGAGCGTCCTCCAGGGCAGGTGCCCGTCCCCCGTAGGGCATGCCATTTGCGATGTGGGCCAGAAGGATAACTGTCCGATGGCGGGGATTAAGGTCATGGCCAAGGCAACCTACTGCAGTCACAGCCCCAAGCGGAAGCCGAGTTGAACGGGCAGGGGGAATGGACCGGACAGTGTGTCGTGGCGGGAAGCGGCTTCACGAGGACGATCGTGCTGTACATTCCACTTCGGACACCGACCGCGGCGCTCGATGCGATATTCGCTGCGGGCCGGCGTACGTTGGGTAGGATGATCAGCCAGGCACGGAAAGAGCGGCCCGGCGCCTACCCCACGCGGAAGGAGAATCTCCATGACGACCGAGGCCAGGTCCAAGGCACTCCTCGGGGCCATCGAGCGCCGGCTCACCGACATCTCAGAGCAGCAGCACGCGCTCGCTGTGGAGAAAGCTCGCCTCCTGGAGGCGCTCACGCCGTTGCGGCTAGGAGTGGTGGCGCCGGACACGACTCTGGCCCAGCTCAAAGCCAAAGGCGTCACGCTCCGGGGACTGACGGCAGCGTGGTCCGCCGCCCGGCGTCCGCGACCTGCGATGCTGAAGGCGGTCGCGTCCATACGCCCCGCGGTGCCCCTTGCCCGCTGACCTGTTCAGAGACCGGCCATCGAGGCGAAAGGCGCGGGCGCCACGCCGCTACGCATCTGGCTTCGCGTCAGCTTCCTCGACGTGGACACACTCCATCGAGACCACGACTGGAGGCGCTGGTTCGGGCCGTTGCGATTCCGCAGACTTATTCACGCGCAGTCCGGCGCAGTTCGCGGACACGCATCATGTGCTGATTTGAACCAGGGACCTTTGAATTATGAGCCCAACGAGCTAGTTGCTCGGGCTTCCGGCCGGTCCGCCGCTAACGCCGCCTGCTCGCTTTGCTGAGAACGTCGATTACCTCGACGTAGCGGCGGTGGGCAACCGCAGGCAGTGCCGCGGCGTTCCCCGCCGATGGGTTCGCTGGATCCGCGGCTCGCAAGGTTGCGTACTGAAGCGCGGTCCGCCCCGTCCGGTCGGGAAGTGCGGGATCCGCGCCGGAATCGAGCAGTCGGCGGACAATGCTCGGATGCCCCGCCCAAGCCGCGCACATGAGCGCCGTCCAGCCTGTCCGCGTCTGGGCGTTAACCTTGGCGCCGCGCGCAAGAAGCCGCTGGAGGAGCACAGCTCGCCCGTTGTTCGCTGCCAGCATGAGTGCCGTAATGCCGCTGACGTCTCCCGTGTTAATGTTGGCACCCCTGGTGAGCAAGAGCTCGACGACCGGACCGTGGTCGTGGATGACGGCCATCATGAGAGGCGTCATCCCTGCGGTATCCCGCGCGTTGGGCGACACCCCCGCGTCGATGATGTCTCGCACTTCTGTCAGGTTGCCCGCCTCCGCGCTTTGCAGGAGGGCCACCGCCGCCGAAGGCGCTCGGCGGGCCGGCCCCGACGCGGGCGTCCCCGAGACCACCCGAGGGGGCGGCCCGCCGCACGTCCCCCCTCGGGCAGACGGTTGCGGGACGGGCACCGTGTCCAAGGGCGGCTCCACCCGACGGGGCGTGGCTGGCGGCGGTGGACGCTCGATGATCTGCGCGGTCTTTGGCGGGCGCATCGGCACGCCGGGAGCGGACACGAGCGGGGGCGGCTTCACCGGCCTGTCTTGCACGGGTGCCGCCTGCTGCGGTGGCGACGACGGCGGCTGTGATGTCAGCCGGGGCGCAAAGAACACCGCGATCGCTCCCAGGCCGAGGGCCGCGATGCCGATGCCCGGCGACCACGCTCGAATCATCCTGCGCCCGGACTGTGCCCCGCGTGCTGCCCAGCGCCTGAGCCGCCGGCGCGCCCCGCGCCACGCAGTCGGCACCGGGAGGCCGAGGCCCGCGACATCAATCCCGGGCGACCACGCTCGAATCATCCTGCGCCCGGACTGTGCCCCGCGTGCCGCCCAGCGCCTGAGCCGCCGGCGCGCCCCGCCCCACGCAGTCGGCACCGGGAGGCCGAGGCCCGCGACATCAATCCCGGGCGACCACGCTCGAATCATCCTGCGCCCGGACTGTGCCCCGCGTGCCGCCCAGCGCCTGAGCCGCCGGCGCGCCCCGCCCCACGCAGTCGGCACCGGGAGGCCGAGGGCCGCGACGTCCATCCCGGGCGACCACGCTCGAATCATCCTGCGCCCGGACTGTGCCCCGCGTGCTGCCCAGCGCCTGAGCCGCCGGCGCGCCCCGCCCCACGCAGTCGGCACCGGGAGGCCGAGGGCCGCGACGTCCATCCCGGGCGACCACGCTCGAATCATCCTGCGCCCGGACTGTGCCCGGCGTGCTGCCCAGAGCCTGAGCCGCCGGCGCGCCCCGCCCCACGCACTCGGCACCGGGAGGCCGAGGGCCGCGACGTCAATCCCGGGCGACCACGCTCGAATCATCCTGCGCCCGGACAGCGCCCGGCGTGCTGCCCAGAGCCTGAGCCGCCGGCGCGCCCCGCCCCACGCACTGGGCACCGGGAGGCCGAGGGCCGCGACGTCAATCCCGGGCGACCACGCTTGAATCATCCTGCGCCCGGACAGCGCCCGGCGTGCTGCCCAGAGTTCCCTCCATGGACCCGTCGCACGCCACGCACCCGTCACCCGTGTATCAGCAGGCGGCGGGAGGTCGAGCCAGTGGGCCGCGGCGTCGACGGCGGGCGCCGATACCATCGTGAGACGGGCCTCGCGGGCGCCGTGGAGAGCACCGTAGCAGAGGTGGTTGATCACCCGCGGAATGCCCTCAGCGTAGGCGGCGACGCGCTCCACCGCTTCGGCTTGGAAGAGGCGATCGAGGCGCACCCCCGCTCGCTCGAGCCGGTACGCCATGTAGGCGCGCACCTCCGGGGTCTCGAGACGCGACAACCGGGCGTGAAACGCGGAGGCCCGTCCGGCTCTATTCCCCACGAGAGGCGCGAGCTTCACGTCAAGCCCGGGTAGGCCTACGAGCAGGACGACTAAGGGCCTCCCGGACCCCCGCCCAGCCTCTGCGAGGTCGCAGAGAATGCCGAGTTCCCCCGGCTCCAGGCGCTGCGCCTCGTCGACGGCGACGACCGTCGCGCCGGCCGACTGGACGCGAGCCTGCATCGTGGCGAGGAGCGCCTCCGGTGTGGCGGTGTCGGGGGCACCCGGCCCTCCGCCAACCGGGCCGAACATTTCGTGGAGCGACAGGATGTCACCGCACCAGAACACGCGGCCGCCCGCTTGCTCCAGATGACGCGCGACGCGACGCAACACAGTCGTCTTCCCGGTTCCCGGCTCGCCGGAGAGGACGAGCAAGCCAGGGTGTGTCTTCCCAGCAGCGAAGAGCTCAGCGCAGACGGTCTCGTGCATCGGACTTCGGTAGAAGACGTCCGGGTCGACGGTGTCAGCGAACGGATGCTTTGGCGAATAGTCCGGAGGGACGCCCATCGCTAGGGGCTTCCGGCTGGCCCATGTCCCCGGGGACACACCGATCGGATGCAGCCAGTTTCGAATGACCGCCTCGACACGCCGGTTCCTCGCGCGCCCGGCCGATTGTCCGTGCCGTCTGGAGTCTCGTTCGGCCCGATGGAACGCGATTTGCCGTACGCCTCGATCATGACCGGCCCGCGCTGCACCCCCTGTCCGATCAGCTCCCGAGCAACCGCCTCAGCCCGGCGGCGCGAGAGGGCGAGGTTGTACGCCTCGGTGCCGATCGAGTCGGCGTGACCCTCGAGCACCACGAGGCGACGCATCGCGCGAGGATGGTTCAGGACGTAGGCGATCCGCGCAACCACGCGCCGGGCCTGCGGGACGAGATTGTCGCTGTCGAACGCGAAGTCCGTGTGCGGAAGCGTGATGACCACCCCGCGGGGGGTTGCGTTGATCTCGGGGAAGAGCCTTGCCGTCTGGCCGGTTGCCGCCACCCCGATGCCTTGGCGCCGCAGCTCGTCGGCCAGCTCGCGGTCGGTGAAGGGCCTCGTCTCCGGCCCGGCAGTCGCCGGTGGCACTGGCGACGTCGCCGTCGAGTCACCGACTGCCGGCCTCGACCGGCTCGCACCCGCGATTCCGAGAAGGACCGGGAGCCCAAGGATCCCACCGAGTCGTCCCAAACCTCTCATCACCTCGCCGGGTCCGCGTTGCCCCGCGCGACCGCTCTGGGTGCGGCTCGGGCGGTGGCGCCCGCATGATAGGTCACTCCGCTCCCGAGGTGCAACCGTGCGTATCGCGCCATCTATTAACTAGCACGGCCGTCCGCCCGACCCATCGCACGCACCGTGCCAGCATCCGCCCTCTCATTTCAGGGCGCTGACACGCTAGCGTCGACACGCGGGCGAGACCCTGACCTTGTCCGGGTCTCTGTGGCGGCGAAGAGTCTCGTTCGGCTCCGCGGGCGGGCGCTCAGGTCGGCAGGCGCTCGTAGATCGAGTGTACGTCCGCCCCGTGGAATCGTGCGACGTGATTGGTGGGCGGCAGCGCCTCCTCGTAGAAGAACTGCGGCAGCTCGTCGTCGCGCGCCGTGAAGCCGGCCTGCCGGTTGAACTCGTGCTCGAGCCGGAGCGTCTCCCGGCCCAGCGCCTCGAAGAACTCCTTGGTCAGGCTCGTGCCGTGGGCCGCGTTGATGGTGGTCGCCAGGAACTCGGTGTTGGGGTTTGTCACGCTCTGGCCGAAGATACAGAGCCCGAGCGAGTCGTTGGCGGCCACGCGCGTCTGCTGGAGGAGGCTCTGGCTCATGAGCGTGTCGAGGTCCATCTCGCGCGTCTTGAGGCGTGGCAGGTTGCCGGCCGTATGGTCGGCGCCCTGGGCGGTGACCATCATGGTGATGCCGGTGGCCTCCACAACACGGGGGTCGTAGGCGCTGATGGCCTGGCGCTTGATGACGGGCGTCCGCCGCACGTTGTAATGGGCCCCCACGCGCGCCGTGCCCTGGGCCCAGATGCGCCCCTTCTCCGTTCCGCGGGCGATCTCGCCGAGGGCATCGGCCATGAACTTCGCGTCTCCGAAGGCGCCGAGGCCCGCCTCCATCAGGACGGCCAGCGTCGCGCCTGTTTCGATCGTGTCGACACCCAGGTCGTTGCAGATGAAGTTGAGCTGGGCGAGGTCGTCGGGCTCGGTGAGCCCACAGTTCGAGCCGAGGAGCCCCAGAGTCTCGTACTCGACCGGTGAGACGACCTCCTTGCCGCTTGCGTCGTGGTACACGTTGCTGCACTGGATGACGCAGCCGGGCATGCACGCGTGGGTCTGCTCGCCGCCGCGGGACGTGTTGAGGGGGCCGATGTAGTCGGCGCCCAGCTTGAACCTCTCGCCGGCGCCGGTGTCCGCGAGCTGCCCGGCGCTGAAGTTCCGGACCGGCAGGCCGCCCATGTGATTCTGGACATCGGCCATGCCCATGGTCCCGAGCTTCGCGTAGAAGTTCTCCACGATACTGTCGGCCTGCAGCATTTTGGCGTAGTCCTTGATCGCGGCGGTGACCTTGCGGCTGTCGTGGAAGGGCGGAATCCGGTCGAGGTCGAGCACGATGGCCTTGACCCGCTTGGCGCCCATCACCGCCCCGACGCCGCCACGCGCCGCCAGGCGCGACGGACGGCGATCCTTGTCGCTGAAGGAGATGCCGGCGATCAGACCCCCGTACTCACCCACCGGGCCGCACAGCCCGAGGGAGACCTTCTTGCCGTAGCGGGCGTGGAGCATCTCAGCGGCCTGGAAGTTCCCCTTGCCGAGGTACGGCGCAGCGTCGTCGAAGTCGATGCCACCGTCCTTCCGGAAGTGGAGGACCACCCAGTCCGGCGCCGCCCCGGAGAGCGTGAAGCCGGAGATGCCTAGCTGACCCAGTCCGTAGCTGAAGGTCCCGCCGCCGTTCGCCTCCTTGATGCCGCCCGTCAGCGGGCTCTTGCAGCCGACGCTGGTCCGGTTCGCGTTGGAGAACGACGTCCCCGCGAAGGGGCCCGCCGAGAAGATGAGCGGGTTCGCGGGTGAGAGCGGGTCGACCGTCGCCGCGCCCCGCTCGAGGAGCGTCCGGGCGATGAGGTAGCGGCCGGCTCTGACGATTTCCTCGCCCTGCAGATCCCGCTTCGTGACCGTACGACCGGTCAGGTCGATCTCGTAGTACGTGCGCATCGAACCTCCTCATCACTCCGGCGAGGATACGCCGGATCGCTCATTCACGGCCGGCCGGCGGCATGTCGCGGCCTCGAGCCCGCTGCCCGAGGTCATACCATTCCCCTACATCGTACCAGGACGCGCGGCCCAGGAACCCTACCTTCCAGGATACTCCTCGACCAGGCGGCCGACTCGGCGGTCCAGCCGCACGTGCGGCGGTCGACGCCCTGCTGCATCCTACGGCCGAGGCGGGCGAGCCGCACCTCGATCCGGCGGATGGACGCATCGCACTGCGCACCTACGATCGAGTCGAGACCAAGAGGACCAGGCCAGATAGGAAATCAACGCCGCCTCCATTGAATGCCGCGGGAGTGCGTCGCAAAGATGCGCGATCGACCGGCCGCTCCCGGACTCGTCGCTCCCGGCAGCCATGCGGGCGAACGTCCTGGCCTCGCCAGTCGACATTGAATGCCCTAACGCACTCCCGCTCATAGCTCCCGCTCCACGAATCGAGGATCGTCCACGACCTCCGAGGTCGTATCGAAGTGCATGGTCGCCCTGCGGCTGAGGTCGTACTTCGGCCAACGGCGTCTCCGTCGGTGGCAAACGCAACCCGGGCGGCGTGCATCTTGTCGGCGAGCTGTTGCGGAGGCGCCGGTCCCTGCAGCGGCCCCAGCGTCTGGTCGATGCCCTTGTCGAGGGTGTCGAAGACGAAGGCGATCTCGACCGAAACGGCCGCCAAGCAGTGCGGCGACGAGCGGTTGATGGGCTCCGCGCTCGCGTCGCAGTGACACACATTCGCGTGACTGGGCTCCCCTCGCAGGCAACCGGTGCTGGCGGTGGCGGTTGGTGAGATACATCATGCGAGAATGCCAATGAGGGATCCCGAGTGGGATCGGCGCTGCAAGCGTTCGAGGAGGGCGGATGGGACAGATGACGGCGATCACGAGCTTGCGCATCGGCTTGGCGGCCGCGCGGAATGCGCCGTCCGTCGAGGAGCGCCTCCAGACGGTCAGCCGCTTTCTGGACGATGCTGCCACGCAGGGGGTGGCCATCGTCTGCTTCCCCGAAACCTACATCCCGGGATTGCGAGGCCAGGACTTTCCCGTCCCATCCCCTGATCAACGCCGCCAGCAAGCGGCGCTCGAGGAGATTCGCGCCGCGGCCCAGCGGAGCCGCATGACAGTCGTCATCGGGATGGAGTGGGAATCCCCCGCCGGCCTGCACAACGTGGCGTTCGTGATCTCGCGTGACGGCACGATCGTGGGCTATCAGGCGAAGAACCAGATCCCGCTCGAAGAAGAGCCGTTCTACGTGCCCGACGGACGGCGGCGGCTGTTCGAGATCGACGGCATCCCATTCGGGATCACCATTTGCCACGAGGGATGGCGCTATCCGGAGGCCGTCCGCTGGTCGGCCGCCCGCGGCGCCCGGCTGGTCTTTCATCCGCAGCTCACAGGCAGCGATCACGCCGGTGTGACCATCGATCGCTGGGGTGACCCGAGCTCGCCCTACTATGAGAAGGCGATGGTGGCGCGCAGCGTCGAGAACACGATCTATTTCGCCAGCGTCAACTGCGCGATGCGGTACCAGGATTCCGCGACCAGCCTCATC
Source organism: uncultured Candidatus Rokubacteria bacterium (assembly GCA_963805625.1). Taxonomy (GTDB): domain Bacteria; phylum Methylomirabilota; class Methylomirabilia; order Rokubacteriales; family DASRDR01; genus DASRDR01. The sequence continues at coordinate 83,950 of CAWDVE010000024.1, read as the reverse complement.
GGTCCAGATGGGGAGTGCGTGGCCTACGTGCCCTATGGCAAGGAGTGGTTGTTGGTGCACGACATCGACCTGTCTCGGGCCACCGGCTTCTGCGCGCGGCGGTACAACCCGGCCTTCTATCCGCCCACGTGAGCGTAGCGGCCGCCCCGGCGACTCTTCCCTAGCCCGTCCGTGGCACCGCCGGGCGGAACTTCATGACAGCGCGAACGCCGAGCACGACGAAGAGCGTCACGACCGTCAGTTGCGCGACGAGGAACGGCGGCTCGGACTGGGTCGGTGCCAGTCGGTTCAGGGCCGGCACCTTCAGGAACGCCTGGACGACCCCGACGAAGCAGTTTAGGTAGAGCGCGAGGACGGCGCCGGCCACGTAGATCCAGCGCCAGGATCCCGCAAGTCGCTTGACGTAGAGCGCCCCGAGCGTGGCCGCCAGCACCACCAGCGAGATGACGCCCACGACATGGGACGGCAGCACCTGAGCGGCCGGAAGGAAGAACCCGGTGACGCTCGTCAACACCGTGGTGGTGAGAAAGAGCGCCGTCCAGCCCTCGACTCGGCTCGCACTCAGCATGCCCACGACGACGATCAGCCCCGAGGCAATTCCGATCAGACTGATCACCACGTGCACCGCTGTGAACGTCGTGAGCGACATGCCCAGGATCATGACCCGCCTCCTTTCGAGGACTCACGGACGACGTGACGTTCGCGCGGACGTTCCTTCGATGGCCGCACGTGCCCGCTCTTCAGGTCGCCTGCGTCGAGCGCGACGTCGATCCAGGATCGGCACCGCATCGAGCCATCCAGCGGCGTGGCGCCTGTCCCGGGCAACGCCTCACGACGCTCCAAAGCGCACCAGCGCGCTACCGGTTCGCCTGCAGGTGCGCCTCGACGAACCACAGCCACTTGTCGGTGCCGCGCGAGATCTCCGTGAACAGATCGGCGGTGTCCTTGTCGCCCAGCTTGTCAGCCTGATCGATGCCCGCGCGCGCCAGCTTGCCGAATGCGGCCAGCACCGTCGCCACCGCCTCGGCGTGGGCGCGCCCGTCGATCACTGCCGGGAACTCCGGCAAGCTCGAGCGCTTGGCGGCCTGCCGCGCCGTTCCGTGGGCAGTCCCGCCGAGCTGCACCACGCGCTCGGCCAGATCGTCCACGTAGTCCTCCACCGCCTCGTTGATCTTGTCGAAGAGCTCGTGGAGCGCGATAAAGGTCGGGCCCTTCACGTTCCAGTGGGCCTGCTTGAGCTGGGTTTGCAGGTCCGTCGCATCGGCGAGCCGGGCGTCGAGGAGGTCGATGACCTTCGCCCGGGTCGTCTTGGGCAGATCGTTTCGAGTGTTGAACATGTCGGGCTCCTTGTGTGAGAAATGGTTGCACCGGCGGCCTACGTCTCGGTCCGGTCCATCCCGTATCCTTGAATTGTGTCACGCCAGGTCGAACACGAGCACCTCGGCCGGCTCTTGCCCGAGGAAGGTCAGGCCGTCCTCGCCGCTGACCGCCCCGCCGTCACCCACCTTCAGCACGATCCCGTTCACCGAGACCGATCCGCGGGCGACGTGGATCCACGCATGACGGGAGGTGCGCAGCCGGAGGTCTCGACGCTCACCCGCGCCGATGAAGGCGACCCAGAGGTCCACGTCCTGATGGACGTCGAGGCTGTTGTCCCTGCCTCCCTTCGAAGCGAGGAGCACGAACGCCCGGCTGGCCATCTCCCGATCGAAGACCTGCTGTCCGTAGCCCGGCTTCAGGCCGAGCGCATCCGGCACGATCCAGATCTGCAGGAAGTGCACCGGGGCGACCTTCGAATGGTTCTGTTCGCTGTGGGTGACGCCCGTGCCGGCCCGCATCAGCTGGATCTCCCCCGGCCGGATCACGCCGCCGCCGCCCGAGCTGTCCTTGTGCTCGAGCGCGCCCTCGAGCACATAGGACATGATCTCCATGTCGCGGTGCCCGTGGGCGCCGAACCCGGCGCCGGCCTTCACCCGATCATCGTTGATCACCCGCAACGTGCTGAATCCCATGTGCGCGGGGTCGTGATACTCCCCGAACGAGAACGTGTGCCGGCTGTCGAGCCAGCCCCAGTCAGTGCGGCCGCGGTCCCCGGCGGATCGAACCTGGATCATCGCGTCACCCTCCTTCCCGCCTCGCGCGCATGACAGCGCGACGCCCAGCTCGACCGTCGTCACAATCCTGTTCGCGAAACATCGGATCGTTCAGCTCGTGTGCGGCGCTCATCATCTCCCGAGTGAAGGCCGCGGTCACATCCTTCACCAGGGTCACGTGGTAGCCAACCTCCGAGGCAAATCGGCCGGTCGTGTCACTGCAGGCGCCTGCTGGCCTGCGCCAGTGCCGCAGGCGTGGAGCGCGATCGGCTGCGATCATCGCACGCCTCACTGCTGCGACCGATCGAGCGCGGGGATCGCTGGCGCGGCCAGCTCGCGGACCGGGAAGTTCAGGGCCATCCACCCCGCCATCCCGCCGGCGAGGGGACGGACGCGGGTGATCCCGCGCCGCTTGAGCCGAAGCGCCACCCGGGCGCTCGTCGCTTCGTTGGGTCAGGAGCAATAGAGGACAAGCTCGCGATCGCGCGGGATGTCCGACAGGTGCTCGTCGAGCGCCTCGGCCGTGACCCAGCGGCTGCCCGGAATCGCATACGGGGTGGCGGCCACGTCCAGCGCGGTGCGGAGGTCGAGAATCGCGACGTCCTCCCCGGCCTCGAGCTGTCGCTTAAGCTCCTCCGGAGAGATGCGGGCAATCCGGAGCTGCCGGATAAAGAGCCAGCGGCGCAGGTATTTCAGCAGGACATAGCCGACGAGGGCGCCGACCACCATCAGGCCGGCCGTGCGGCCCAGGGCGCTCACGCGCAGCGCCACCACCTCGATGGTCTCGCTGAAGGCGTAACCGATCGCCGCCCAGAGGCCCGCCCACAGCACGACCCCGGCCAGGTCGTAGAGAGCGAACCGGAGGCGCGGGACGCCGAAGATTCCTGCCAGGGGCGGCATGACGGTCGTCAGCCCCGGCAGGAACTTCGCCACGAGCAGCGCCCGGACGCCGTGGCGCAGGAAGAGGTTCTCGGTCCGCCGCACGCACACATCGGGCTCGAGCGACAGCCGGCACAGCCCCGAGAGCACGCGCGCCCCCCGCCGGCGCCCCAGCTCGTGCCAGACGAGATCGACGGGCAGTGCGACCAGCGCGATCGCGCCAATCACCAGCAGGAGACTCACGCGCCCCTGTGCCGCGAGGGCTCCGACCGCAAGGAGGGCCGGGACCGCCGGCAGCGGAATCCCGACCTGCTCGGCGACGACCAGGATCGGCAGGATGATCGCGCTGTATCGTTCGAGCAGCTCCACGCTGTCGGTCAGGTTCATGCCGAGCGGTCTGTGTCCCCTTCCTACTACAACTGGGCCTTGAGGAACGACAGCAGGTCCGCGTTGATCACGTCATGGTGAGTCGTGCACATGCCGTGAGGCAAGCCCTTGTAGACCTTGAGCTGCGCGTTCCGTACCAGCTTGCTCGAGAGCATCGCGCTGGCGCCGATGGGAACGATCTGGTCGTCGTCGCCGTGCATGATCAGCGTGGGGACGTCGATCTTCCTGAGGTCCTCGGTGAAATCGGTCTCGCTGAAGGCCTTGATGCAGTCGTAGGCGGCTTTGACGCCCGACATCATGCCCTGGCGCCACCAGTTGTCGATGATGCCTTGCGACACCTTCGCGCCGGGACGACTGAAGCCGTAGAACGGACCCGCGGGGATGTCCCTGAAGAATTGCGCCCGATCGGCCAGCAGCGTCGCGCGAAACCCGTCGAAGACGGCGAGGGGCAGCCCGCCGGGATTGGCGGCCGTCTTGACCATGAGCGGGGGCACGGCGCCCACCAGGACGGCCTTGGCGACGCGGCCCTTCGCGCGGCCGGCGCCGTGACGGCCGATGTACCGTGCGACCTCGCCGCCGCCCGTCGAGTGACCGACGTGAATCGCATTCTTCAGGTCGAGCTTCTCGGCGAGGGTGACGAGATCGTCGGCATACGTGTCCATCTCGTTGCCGTCCCACGTCTGGGTCGATCGCCCGTGACCCCGGCGGTCGTGCGCAATGCATCGAAAACCGCGCGACGCGAAGAAGATCATCTGGGCGTCCCAGTCCTCAGCGCTGAGCGGCCAGCCGTGACTGAACACGATTGGCTGCCCGCTACCCCAGTCCTTGTAGTAGATCTGCGCGCCGTCCTTCGTCGTGATCGTGCTCATGGAGTACCCTCCTTGGCGGTCGCCGGACGGCCAAAACGCTCGCAAGCACGTGTCGGCGGCCCCCGCCGATCGTGGCGAGCCGACCGCGGCCGCCGTTTCCATACTACCGATCAGGACGCTCCGTCGCGACCTCGTGGCGTCCGACACCCAGGAACTGCGCGCCGTGGCAGGCGTTCCTGCCACTCTCGCCACGGAGGAGTTCGACGACTGGCGGGCCTGACGTCTTGCCCACCCGCCCCGATTGCGGCCGCGCCCCAGCGCTGGTGTCACGCTATCCGCGCGCCCGTCGGCTACCGCGCATCCTCCGACCAGCTCTCGCGCAAGGCCGCTCGCGCCATCTCATCCGGGTGATGTCGTCACGAAACATGTCAGCGCGTAGGGGGCACGGGAGAGCATTCGTCTCGACGTACTGGCAGTCAGTCTGGTCGCACTGCACGAAGTAGTCCGGCGTCACTCGGGTCAACCCGCGGGGGCGAGCCAGCCGAATGAGAACCGGCTCGGACATGGTGGGGCACTAAAATCACGCGCTCGCGGGAAGCGCATCTCCAGCTTTCTTTCTCTCTCTCTCTCTCTCCGGCGGACAGGCACGACACTGATTCTCGTCGCCCGACGGCGCAGTGTATCGGCCATGCCACCGCCATGCCCCGGCCGAGCAGGGAAACCCGCGGTGTGTTGCCAGGGTCGCCCTCACGTATGAGGTCAGCTCAGACAGATCTGTCCAGGTTGGCGCCGCCCTCGCCTGCGTTCGGGACCCCACGATCGAAGAGGTGGATAGGCACGAGCATTCAGTTCGTGGGGATCCGATGCCGGCAGCCAACTGCCGCGGGCAGGATGGGCGACGGATCGCCGCCGTCGGAGCACGCGCGGCACGTCAAGTACTTGAGCTCCGGGCGAAAGTACCAATAGCGCACGTCGACCCGGCCGAGGTGGCGGTCGGAGCCAACGTGGAACAGAGGATCCGCGCCTAGGGCGGCGTCGGCGTCAACCATCGTCATGTCCCGGATCGCCATCGTGGGCCAACGGCACACGTCAGGGACGCTCTCCCGCACCCGCTCGGCGTGGGGCAGCCGCGTGGCCGTGCTCGTCGCACCGAATTCGTCACTCATTCTGGTCTCCCATCTCATCTTCAACGTCATGACCTCACTCCCGCTTCGATCCGGCCCGCATCCGCCGGTATGACATGACTCGCCGCGATCAGTCCGAGCGCCCTCCCACCGGATCGGCATCCGTCCCCTGACGCGGGCCTCGCGACGTACCCGGAAATGGACGCGCGCTGTGGTCCCGTCGGATCGCGGTGGAGCGGCCGATATCCGCTTCCCTTGAGATCCTCGATGGCGCGCGTCACCGCACTTGAAGTCACCCCCGAAGAGTCGGAACGCTCCCGGGTACTCGCCAACGATGGACCCCGTCGGAGGCTCTCACCTGCGATGACACTCATACGCGACTCGGCCACACGGGATCGGGAATATGCGCATCCAGGGCGGGTCGGGTCCATTGGGTTCTCCTACTGTACTACTATAATAGTACACTAGAGCAATAGTAGCCATCTAGCCCCGCCGCCCCTCTCCTGTCCGGCTGACCCCCGATACCTGCCCAGCCGGCCTGATAGGCTCCGGCCCCGTCAGGGCCTACCCCTAGCCGGCAGTCCGTGGGCCTGGAAGGCATCGCCTTGGCCTGCGCCACGTCGAGTTCAGCTCCCTCGCCTGCCTGGACACCGGCGCACCCCGTCGCTGAAGCCAAGCGCGTTCGCGGGAGCCCCGGAGCCTCGAGGAATCGGCCCCATCCCCCCGTTCCGGCAGCGACTTGCAGGTGAGGCTCCGGCGGGGAGTCCCGCGCCCCGGTCGGCCTCGTGCTGGCGGGTGCGCCCACCGCTCCGGGGATCTATCGTACTACTGTACTAGTTTAGTGGTACACTAAGACCGCTGTACGACCCGCCGCGCTCACACACACCCGAAGAGGGGGGTACCCGAACCATGCCTCAGGTAGCGAAAGCTCCAATGACCCAGGTAACGAAGATCTCACTGCGCCCGCTCCATGACCGCCTGCTCGTCAAGCGGCTCGAGGAGGGGGAAGAGAAGCACGGGAGCATCATCATCCCGGACAGCGCCAAGGAGAAGCCCCAGGAGGGTAAGGTCATCGCGGCCGGCAACGGCAAGGTGACCGACGACGGCAAGAAGCTCCCGCTCGACGTCAAGACGGGGGACCGCATCCTGTTCGGCAAGTACTCCGGCAGCGAGGTGAAGCTCAACGGCAAGGAGTATCTGATCATGAAGGAGGAGGACGTTCTCGGCATCCTCAGCGCGTGACCCTCGCGGCCCCAGCCTCGGTCACCCCACTCGACTACATTCGGTGAGGAAGGATACAGATCTATGGCCAAGCAGCTCCTGTTCAACGAGGAAGCCCGCGCGGCGCTCCTGCGCGGAGTCAACATCATGGCGTACGCCGTGAAGGCCACCCTCGGCCCCAAGGGCCGGAACGTCGTCATCGACAAGAAGTACGGCAGCCCGACCATCACGAAGGACGGCGTGACCGTCGCGAAGGAAGTCGAGCTGAAGAATCCCTACGAAAACATGGGCGCCCAGATGCTCAAGGAGGTCGCGTCCAAGACCTCCGACGTCGCGGGGGACGGGACTACGACCGCGACGGTGCTGGCCCAGGCGATCTTCCGCGAAGGGCTGAAGAACGTGACCGCCGGCGCCAACCCGATGGGGCTCAAGCGCGGCATCGAGCAGGCGGTCGAGAAGGTCGTCTCAGAGCTGAAGAACATGACCAAGTCGACCAAGGACAAGAAGGAGATCGCCCAGGTCGCGACGATCGCCGCCAACAACGACAAGACCATCGGCAACCTCATCGCGGAAGCCATGGAGAAGGTCGGCAAGGACGGCGTCATCACGGTCGAGGAAGCCAAGGCGATGGAGACCACCCTCGAGGTCGTCGAGGGGATGCAGTTCGACCGCGGGTATCTCTCGCCCTACTTCGTGACCGACCCGGAGCGGATGGAGGCGGTCATTGAGGACGCCCTCATCCTCATCCACGAGAAGAAGATCAGCGTGATGAAGGACATGCTCCCGCTGCTCGAGCAGGTGGCGCGCTCCGGGAAGCCCTTCCTCATCGTCGCCGAGGAGGTCGAGGGGGAGGCCCTTGCCACCCTGGTGGTGAACAAGCTCCGCGGCACGCTCTCCTGCACGGCCGTGAAGGCCCCGGGCTTCGGCGACCGCCGCAAGGCCATGCTGGAGGACCTCGCGACCCTGACCGGCGGGAAGGCCATCACCGAGGATCTCGGCATCAAGCTCGAGAACATCAAGCTCGAGGACCTCGGCCGCGCCAAGAAGGTGGTCGTGAACAAGGACACGACGACCATCATTGAGGGCGCAGGCAGTTCGAAGGAGATCGAGGGGCGGATCAAGCAGATCCGGGCGCAGATCGAGGAAACGACCTCGGACTACGACCGGGAGAAGCTCCAGGAGCGGCTGGCGAAGCTGGCCGGCGGCGTGGCGGTGGTCAAGGTCGGCGCCGCGACCGAGACCGAGATGAAGGAGAAGAAGGCGCGGGTCGAGGATGCGCTGAACGCGACCCGGGCCGCCGTCGAGGAGGGTATCGTCCCCGGCGGTGGCGTGGCGCTGCTCCGCGCCGCGAAGGCGCTGGACCACCTTAAGCTCATGGGCGACGAGGCAACCGGCGCCCACATCGTGCGGCGAGCGCTCGAGGAGCCGATCCGGCAGATCGTGGAGAACGCCGGGCTGGAGGGCTCCGTGGTGGTGGAGAAGGTGAAGGCCTCGAAGGAGCTCGCGCTCGGCTTCGATGCCGAGCTGAACGAGTACGTCGACATGATGCACGCCGGAATCATCGACCCGACCAAGGTCGAGCGGATCGCCCTGCAGAACGCCGCCTCGATCGCGTCGCTCCTCCTGACGACCGAGGCGCTCATCACGGACATCCCCGAGGACGCGCAGAAGACTGCCCCGTCCATGCCGCACGGCGGGGACTTCTAGGTCTTCCGGACCCGAGGTGGTCGGCCGACACCGGCTGACCGCGGTCGTCCACGATGGAACGGCCTCCGAGGAGTTCTCTTCGGAGGCCGTGGTCGCGTGAGAGCCCGGGTGGGTGGAACACTGCACCCCGGCAGGGCATCCTTCACACATGCACGACAGCCCGTCCTCGCTCGAATCCTCCAGGCCTCACAGCGAGTGCGCTTCTGGCCGGAGCCTCGTTCCGTGGGCAACGTCCAGCTTCGAGGAAGCCCGCCGCGCTCGATTGGAGCTCGGTACTTGACGAGAGCAACGACGCTGTGTCACCGTACTAGTGCAGTATAACGATCGCGCCGGCGGAGGCGGAGCTGCTCTGGCGGCGCGGCTACAATCCGACACGCCAGGCACGAGGGGTCACGGGGCAGGGAGACGCCGGCACACCCCGTGACGATGGCCGGGTGGCCCTCCGCAGGCCGCACCGTTCCCCGCATCACGGTCCATGAGAGGGCTCCTCGGCCGTGGACCCAGCGACCGTCCCTCCACAATAGAACAGGTCGAACGCCCCATAGTCTGGTCGCCCGCAGAGAACCAAGGCGACCGGCGATCGAGACGGATCTTGGTGCGTTTTCGCCAGAGAGAGTACGGGTAAGCCTGTGGCCACTCCACCTCCTCCCAAAGCCATGGTCGCGCTCCTGAATTCGTCCGAGGATGTAATCGCGCGACTACAACAGGCCCTCGACGAGGGAGGGTTTCGGACCGCCGCAGCCCACGTCACCGACGTGCAGATGGGCGCCCTGGACCTCATCGCCTGGATGTCCGAAATCGCCGCGGACGTGATCCTCGTGGATCTCCCGCGACCGGACGGACGGGCTCTCAACTTCCTTCGGCTCCTGCAACATGTGGACGTGCTCCAACGGTGTGGATGGATCTTGACGACTACCCACAAGGACGCACTGGAGACGATGTTGACCGCCGCCGACGGGCATCTCATCGTGGTCGGACAGCCCGACATCGCCGGCCAGGTCGCCGATGCCGCGCGCCACGCTCTGGCCACGTGCGCAGCAGGACGGGCATCATGAGCGAGCAAAATGGGGCGCCTGCCCCCTCGCTCGCAGCCGTGCACGTCCTGGTCGTCGACGACAACGTCCTTCTTCGCGCGCTTATGACAACGATACTCGAAGCCCATGGGGCCACGGTGACAAGCGTCTCGTCGGCAGCCGAGGCACTTCGCGTGCTGCCGCTGGAGCGGCCCGATGTGCTCCTGACGGACCTGACCATGCCCGAAGCAGACGGGTTCAGTTTGATTCGCCAGGTCCGGGCCCTCTCACCGGAACATGGGGGGCGAACGCCTGCCGCCCTGGTCACGGGCCTCGCAGCCGCTCAAGATCGTGCGGAGGTGTTGCGTGTTGGATTCCAGTTCTGTCTCGCCAAACCGGTGAACGTCGGCGAGCTCGTTGCTGCGGTGGCGATCCTGGCGACGAAGGAATGACCGTAGCCGGCCCTCGCGAGCGCCCTGGTCGGCCGGATCTGTCCGGACGAATTTACGCCCTCGCCGCACCGACAGGCGAACTGGGCGAAAATCAAGCGGGTTGGCGACAAGGAGGGGTGCATGCCGACCTACAGTGAGATACAGAAGTTCGTTCAGCGTAACCACGGCTTCATCCCGAAGCCCGCATGGATCAATCATGTCAAGGTTGTTTGGGGTCTGTCGACGCGCCAAGCGCCGAACCGCGCCGGGCGGGGTCGTCGCGTCACGCCATTACCGCCCGAAAAGCGCGAAGCCATCGAACAGGCCCTTCGGCATTTCGGTCTGAAGCCGTCATCAGCAGGCGCCCCACGTCAACGCGCTACGAACGGTTCACACTGAGAGGAAACTGTGATGCCAGCCCAAAAACGCGCCCCGAGACGTCGGAAGACCGCACGCATGCGCGCCGCCCTGAAGAAGAAGGAGCAGAAACGCCGCGCGCGCGCCAACGGCTGAGTCGCCACGAGACCGGGTGTCCCGTCTGGCCACGAGAGACCTCTCCGGGGAGGTCGTCGGCGACTGCGGGACCGAGTGGCCCGACTGGACCCGCCTCATCGTCGGTGAGCCAAGGGCCGCGGAACGCGGCTGAACGCCGCTTCCGTATGCTGGACGACGCGCCGGGCAGCGGCTCCAGCCTCCGCGAGGAGGGCCGCGCGATGGGAACCTCTGTGAACTCTGGCCGGGCGCCGCAGCGCTCCGGAGCGGCCGTCACCCCAGGATGGCGCGCACTTGATGTGTCGCGCCATCCGCGGTCAAGGGAAGGCTCGCGCTACCGGACGCCAGCAAACGGCCATCGACCTCGATCTGGGCAATGCCCCGCGACACCCCACGGGGGTTTTCGACCGTAATCTCATAGCGCGACCCGTGGTAGCGGAACGCGATCTCGAAGCGTCGCCACGCGCGCGGGATGCAGGGGTCCAGGTGAAGCACCGCGCCACGCAGCCGGAACCCGAGGAGCCACTCGATCCCCGCACGGTACATCCAGCCCGCGGAGCCCGTATACCACGTCCAGCCTCCGCGGCCGACATGCGGGGCCTCGGCATAGACGTCGGCGGCCGCCACGTAGGGCTCCACCTTGTACCGGTGGACTCCCGCCCTCGTGCTCGCGCGGTTGATCGGGTTCAGGATCGAGAAGAGCTCGTTGGCCTTGTCGCCGTCACCGAGCGCCGCGAACGCCATCACCGACCAGATCGCGGCATGGGTATACTGGCCGCCGTTTTCGCGCACACCTGGCGGGTAACCCTTGATGTAGCCGGGGTCGACAGGCGCGCGGTCGAACGGGGGCGTGAACAGGAGGACCAGCTCCTGCCCTCGCCGCACGAGATACTCCTCGACGGCCGCCATCGCGCGCGCCGCGCGCTTCGGCTCCGCGGCGCCTGAGAGCACCCCCCACGACTGCGCGATGGAGTCGATGCGGCACTCCGCGTTGACGACGGACCCGAGGGGGGTCCCGTCGTCGAAGAAGGCGCGACGATACCAGTCCCCGTCCCATGCCTGTTCTTCGAGCGAGGTCTTCAGGATGTCGACGTGGCCGCGCCACCTCTCGGCGCGGCCGCGCTCGCCGCGGGCATCGGCCCACCGCGCGAACTCCCAGAGGGTCGTGTGCAGGAACCAGCCGAGCCACACGCTCTCTCCATGCCCCTCGGGGCCGACGCGGTTCAGGCCGTCGTTCCAGTCCCCCGTACCGATCAAAGGCAGGCCGTGCACGCCAATGGCGAGACTCCGGTCGAGCGCGCGGGCGCAGTGCTCGAACACGGTGCCGTGCTCGGCGGACACCGTGGGCTCGAAGTACGACTCGTGCTGCCCCGTCTCGAGGACGGGCCCTTCGAGGAAGGGGATGACCTCGTCAAGCACGCCGGCATCGCCCGTCGCCTCGAGGTATTGCGTGACAGCGTAGGGCAACCAGATCGCGTCGTCGGAGATCCGGGTGCGCACCCCCCGGCCGGAGGGGGGATGCCACCAGTGCTGCACGTCGCCCTCCACGAACTGCCGGCTGGCGGCCCGGAGGAGATGCTCCCGCGCGACCTCCCGGTTCGTGACGGTCAAGGCCATGACGTCCTGCAGCTGGTCGCGAAACCCGTACGCGCCCCCGGCCTGATAGAAGGCGGATCGGGCCCAGACACGGCAGGCGAGCGTCTGGTAGAGAAGCCAGCGGTTGAGCATGATGTCCACGGAGCGATCCGGCGTCTTGACTTGGATGGCGCCGACGATGTCGTCCCACCGAGTCTTCACGGCCTGCAACGTCAGATCGAGGTCCGCTGTCCGGTAGCGAGTGAGCAGCCCGCGCGCCTCGGCGGCCGTCGCGGCCCCACCGAGGAAGAACACGATCTCCTCGCGCCCGCCGGGCGCCACCTCGATCACGGTCTGCAGGGCCGCGCAGGGGTCGAGTCCGGCGCCGACCCGGCCGGACGGGCGGCCCCCTCGCTCCAGGAGCGCCGGATGATCGAGTGTTCCGTTCCGGCCCAGGACCTCCGTCCGATCGCCGGTCCACGCGGTCTGACGCCCCCCGAGATCGGCAAAGGCCACGTGATCGCCGAAGTCGATGTTCCACGGGTTGCGCGCGAACAGCGCACCCGTGCCCGGATCGATCTCGGTGACGATGACGGGCGCAGTCGCGCTTCGCGAGACTCCCAGGACCCATTCGACGTACGCGGTGACGGATAGACGCCGGGACCTGCCGGATCGGTTCTCGATCCTCAATCGGGAGATCTTCACCGGGTCGCTCAACGGCACGAACTGGAGCAGACTCAGGAAGATGCCATGGGACGTGTGCTCGAAGCGGCTGTAGCCCTGACCATGCCGGGCGACGTAGGGCGACGCGTCCTCCCGGATGGGCAGCGCCGTCGGGCCCCACAGGTCACCGGTCTCTTCGTCCCGGACATAGATGGTCTCCCCGGGCGGGTCGCTGACGGGATCGTTGGACCACGCCGTCAGTTGATTCTCCCGGCTGTTGCGCGACCACGTGTAGCCGGCCCCGCACTCGGAGACCTGGAAGCCGAACGCGGGATTCGCGATGACGTTGATCCAGGGCGCGGGCGTCCATTGCCCTTCTCCGAGGATGGTCACGTACTCCCGCCCATCGTCGACGAATCCCCCCAGCCCGTTAAAGAACTCGAACTCCGGGCGGGCCGGCGGCGCGTCGGCAGAGGATGGGGTTCTGGCCGGGCGGCGGCGGGGCGGGGTGGCCGGGCTCGGAGTGATTGTGGCCCGCGCGAGTTGCTCGGCGAGCGTGCCGTGCCGACTCAGGAGGATGGCTCGAGCGGCCGTCTGCAGGGCATCGCGCTCGGGCGCCTTGAGCAGGTCCTTCCGCAGGATGAAGACCTTCCCGTGTATCTCGTGCCCCTCGTGCCGCGATGCCGACTGGCTCGTCCGGACCAGCGCCTCCAGCGACGCCTGGAGCTCCTCCGTGTAGGAATGCGCCCGCTCGTTCAGGATGACCAGATCGACCGCGAGCCCCTTCAGGCGCCAGTACTCGTGCGCGCGGAGGAGCTGTCGGACGATCCCTCGATCCTCCGGCTCGTCGATGCGGACCAGGACGATCGGGAGGTCGCCGGAGATCCCGTGGGCCCACAGGGCCGCGGGTCCGGACGCATTCTGCCGCAACATCACCGCCGCGGGCCGAAGCGTCGCGTCCGCGTAGAGAATCCGGCCTGCAAGATCCTGAAACAGGCGGGCCTCGTCCGCGCGAACCCCGAGATGATGGAGCTGGATTTGCGCCCGCGTCCAGGCCAGCGTGACCGTCCGCTCGAACGTCGCGGGGTCGCGATACTTGTCGGCGAGCGCCAGGGCGGCTTCGCGCGACGGGCCGACGAACGTGGAGAAGATGAGGCGTGCGCTCTCTCCCGGCGCGAGACGGACTCGCCGTCTGAGGCTGAAGATTGGATCGAGCACCGAGCCGGTCGTGTTCGAGAGGGGCCTCCCGTCGACGACCGACATCGGGGTGCGGACCCCGCGACCCCGGCCGAGGAACCGCCCGCGGTCGGTCTCGTATTGAGTCCCTCCACCGGACTGGCCTTCGACGACGACGATGTGGGCCGCCCAGATCGCCGGGTCCGTCGCCGACCGGCCACGGCGGGTCGCCAGCAGGGCCCCGAGATCGGCTACCCATTCCGTCTGGACGAAGAGGCTGGAAAAGGCCTGATGCGCGGTATCCGCCGCCGGCGGCGCCAGCACGAGCTCGGCGTAGGAGGTCAGTTCGATCTCTCGTGTCTGCCCCCCCAGGTTCATGACGGACACCCGCCGCAGCTCGGCGTCGGCCTCCGGCGAGACCAGCACCTCGAGCGTGGTCGTGATGGCGCCATCGCGCCGATACAACTCGGCCCGGTCCTCCGAGAAGGTCGCGCGATAGTCGTCCGGCTCGACTCCGGTAGGCTGATACCCCGCCGACCATACCGCCCCGCTCTGGACATCCCGCAGGAAGAGATAGGTCCCCCAGTGATCCCGGGTGACATCCTCCCGCCATCGAGTGACGGCGAGCTCCGCGCACCGGCTGTAGCCCGAACCCGCGGTCGTCAGCATCACCGTGTACCGGCCGTTGGAGAGCAGGTGCGTCCGCGGCGTCGGGTCGTGCGGAGACGTGAACTGACGGAAGGACGGCTCCACGAACTCCCGCACATGGGCCGGCGCCTGCACCTCTTCCGCCCGCGGTCTCGCCACCGCCACGTCCCGGGGCACGCGCTCCTGCAAGAGAAGCTCGGTCGCCTGGATGATGGGCTCGCCGTGGAATCGCGCGCGCACCACCCCATCTCGGAGCACATTCGCCAGCGCGATGAGGGTCATGCCCTGATGGTGCGCCATGTAGGCACGAACGATCGCCACGGTCGTCCCCGCCGGGAGCCGGGACGGCGTGTAGTCCAACGCCTCGTAGAAGCCGTAGAATCCCCTCCCGCCCACCGCGATGAGGCGCGTGAAGTTACGGGCGGCGGCACTCGGGTCGATCATGGCGGCCAGGGCGGTCGCGTAGGGCGCGACGACCAAGTCCTCGCTGAGGCCCCGCTCGAGACCCAGACCCGGAACCCCGAAGTTCGAATACTGGTAGGTCAGGTCGAGATCGCGCACGTTGTACGCCGATTCGGAGATGCCCCAGGGAATCCCGTGCTCCGCACCGTACCCGATCTGACGCTGGACGACGAGGCGATACGTCCGCTGGAGCAAGCTTCCGGGTGGCGCCTGCATGACGAGCGCCGGCATCAGGTACTCGAACATCGAGCCGGACCAGGACACCAGCGCCGCCCCGAGCCCAACGGGCGTCATCGGGCGACCCAGGTGGAACCAGTGCGACGTGGGTGCCCCGCCGTTGGCAATCGCGATGAAGCTCGCGAGCCGCGCCTCGGAGGCGAGGAGATCGTACGCGCTCGGATCGAGACTCCCCTCCGTGACGCGATAGCCGATCGAGAAGATCTTGCGTGCAGAGTGGAAGAGGAAGCCAAAGTCCATCGCATCGAAGAGCTGCTTCGTGACGCGGGCGATGGCGGAGAGGCGCTCGACGAGCGCTCGTGACGCCACGGCCGCGCCCTCCAGCTGTCCGATGAGCTCGTGGACGTGCTCGACTCGACCCCCACGGGCGGATCCGGCGCGAGGGCCGCCGTCGAGCATGGCCGTGAGCTCACTGACCGCACACTCGCAGAGGTCAGCCAGCGCGGCCAGGGTGGGAAACGAGGAGCAGAGGGCCCGGCTCGCGATCGCGGCCTCGCGGGACGCGGGGGGGAGGTCGGCGACGACGGCCTCGAGACGGGATGCCCACGGCATCTGCCGGTCGAGGTCGCGCGTGTGGCTCGCGATGGTGGCGCGCGTCGCCTGCGCCCAGACGAGGACGTCTGAGTCCTCGCCATCGCCGCGCTCCGCCGTCAACGTGCGTGTGATGTCCACCAGGGCATCGGCCTGGCCGGCGAGCTGACCCAAGCGGACGACCCAGTCGGCCGCCGGTCGAGGTGGGTCGCGCAGCATCATGACCAGCGCCTCGCAGGCTTGGTCCAGATGGCCGAGCCTCACCGTTTGCGTGCGCCGGTCATCCACGAGGGCATTCGCCGCCTCGCGTACGAGCAATACGGCGTCCTCGATTCCGGCGAAGGCTTCGTGATCGAGTAGCGGGCGCTCGAGCGCCCCGCGGCAGGCATTTCCCAGAACGAGGAGCTGGCTCGCCAGATTCCCGCTATCCACCGTGGACACGTAGCGGGGCTCCAGCGGGCGAAGGTCGGTCGTCTCATACCAGTTGTAGAAGTGGCCCCGGAAGCGCTCGAGCCGCCCCATCGTCGTGAGCGTCGCCTCGAGCCGGTCGACGGTCTCCAGCATCCCGAGCCAGCCGAGATCGCGGGCGGCGACGATCGCCCCGAGATACAGCCCGATGTTGGTCGGCGACGTGCGGTGGGCGAGGACCGGCGCCGGGTCCTCCTGGAAGTTGTCAGGCGGCAGGAACGTATCGCCCGGACCGACGAACGCTTCGAAGAACCGCCACGTGCGGCGCGCGGTCGAGCGGAGGAGCCTCGCATCCGACGCCGACAGCCCCTGCGTCGGGTCGACGCGCGGGGGCCGGCTGACCCATCGTGCGATGAGCGGCGAGAGGACCCACAGCAAGAGGAACGGCAGGGCGATCGGCCAGCTGCCTGGCCGAACGAGAACAACCAGCATCCCGGCCACAACGGCCAGGATCGGCGCCCCGTGCATCCGTCGATAGGCACCGGCCAGCGTGAGGGATAGTCCCAACTTGGCCTGCGCGGCCGTCATCCATTCGAGCAACCGTCGATGGGTCCCATACACGCGGACCAGGGTCCGTCCGATCGCGTCGCCCATCAGCCACGCCTGATGCGCCATGAACGTGATCCACAGCGCAATCTGGGAGGCCGCCAGCGCGAAGCTCCGTCCGACCGCCCGGATGTGGGTCCGCTTGGAGATTCCCGCTCGCCTCGGAATCGCCTCGGCGAACGCAGGCAGGAGGGCGGGTATCGCGATCGTGGCGAGGACGAAGGTCGTCCACACGAGCGGCAGGCGGTCGGGCAGCGTCCAGCCGGTGGCAAGGGTCAGCCACGCGGCCGGAGCTGACAGGGTACGACGGAGATTGTCCACCATCTTCCACTGATCGATCGGCGGGATGGAGCTTCGATGCGCCCCGGCGCCAGCGGCCCCCCGGACGATCCAGGGCAGCAGTTGCCAGTCGCCCCGCGCCCATCGATGCTGCCGGGCCGCTGCAACCTCGTAGTCCGTCGGGAACTCCTCGAAAAGCTCGATGTCGGTGACCAGTCCCGTCCGCGCGAAGATGCCCTCGAACAGGTCGTGGCTGAGGAGCGCATTCTCGGGTACGCGGCCCTCCAACGCCCCGGCAAATGCCTCGACGTCATAGATGCCCTTGCCGGTGTATGAGCCGCCTCCAAAGAGATCCTGGTAGACATCGGAGATCGCCGCCGCATAGGGATCGATCCCCGCCGGCCCGGCGGTGAGCCACTGGAAGAGTGACGTGTCGCGATCGGTGGGCATCGTGGGAGTGACACGCGGCTGAAGGACCGCATAGCCCTCGACGACCCGGCCCACGCGCGCATCGAAGACAGGCCGGTTGAGCGGATGGGCCATCGTCCCGACGAGGCGGATGGCGGCGCCTCGAGGCAGGCGCGTGTCCGCGTCGAGGGTGATCACGTATCGGACCGAAGGTGGCACGTCCAGCCGGGACCCCATGAACGTCGTGCCGTCGTGCCCCAGGAGCAACTGGTTGAGCTCCTGCAGTTTGCCGCGCTTGCGCTCCCATCCCATCCACCGGCCCTCGCTGTCATTCCAGAGCCGGCGCCGGTGGAACAGGAGGAATCGGGCCCCCGCGTCGGGAGCGGGACCATGGCGCCGGTTGAGCCGGGCGATCCCCTCGATGGCGGTCTCGAGGAGCCGATCATCAGCCGGCATGGTTTCCGCCGGCGCGTCGATCCAGTCAGAAAGGAGAGCGAAGTGGATGGCGCCCTCCAGATTCGCCAGATAGTGGAGCTCCAGGCGGTTGACCTGCTCCTCGATCTCGGCGTCGCTCACCAGCAGGGTCGGCATCACCACGAGGGTTCGTAGGGCCGGCGGGATGCCCTCGGCGAGCTCGAGGCGCGGCAGCGCTCGGGGACCGAGCAGCTCCGTGACGAAGCGATTGATGAGCGCGACGGCGAGATCGGATGCCGGAATCAAGGCGGCGAGTCCGAGAAGAACGAGCACAACCGGGCTCACGCCCGCAGCATGCGTGGCGACGAGAGGAACCACCACGAGCAATCCCGCGATGACGCCGATGGTGCCCAGGTAGCCCGGCGTGGCTCCACCCACGTAGGCTCGCAGCAGCCACTGTGTGAGGGGGACCCGGTAGCCGATCTCCCGTTCGAAGCCGCGGCGCCCCTTCGAGATCAGATAGTAACCAGGGTCCTCGACCCGGGATTCAGCCGGAGTGCCCGCCGGCTCTCGCTCCGAAGCGGCGCGGTTCGCTCGAGCGATCGCCTCCTGGGCGACGTCGATGTCCGTCCGCCGTGAACCTCGAGCGAGGTCCTCGATCGCGTGACGGTAACGGTCGCGCGTCTTGAAGTCCATCGCGCCGAAGTCGCTCCCGGCGCGCAGCGCGGCATCGACCAGACTGACGCTTTCGAAGAACTCCGCCCAGTCGAACGTCGACATCGTTCGCATGCTGGTAATCACGTTCCGGACCGTCACGTTCATCGCCGCCTGGCGCTGATGCTCCTGACGCACGAGCTCCTCGGGCGACGTGCCCAGGCCGGCCAGCTGTTCGCTGAGCCATGCGAGCGCCGGTGTCGACTCCGGATCCTGCTCCCGCAGGCGCTGGACGAGCTGCACGGTGAAGGCCATCGGCAGGGCAGCGGCCTCGAGCCGCCGAAAGGCCAGACGGCGCGCCGGCTCCCCTCCGAGCCCCAGCAATTCGTTCGCGAGCGCGTCCGCGTCACGGCGCGCGGCGCGACCGTTGACGATCTGCTCGGCTAGACGACGGAGGTTCTCCAGGAGCACCAGACGTAGGGCGATCGGGACGGCCCACAGCTCGCCGATGGTCAGCACCTGGACGTGCTGGAATCGCTGGACGAAGCGTTGGAGGGTCTCGGGCTCGAAGCGGCTGTCGCTGTGGGCGACGAAGGGCCAGGCCAGCCCGAGTACCCGGGGGTAGCCCTCGAGGGGTCCCTCCGCGAGCTTTGGCAACCGGCGGTAGAATCCCGGAGGAAGATCCTCCCGGACTTCTCGAAGGACGTCCTCCACGATGTGGAAGTTGTCGACGAACCACTCCGCGGCCGGGGTGATCGCGCCTTCCTCTCGGATCACGGCGGCGACCTCGCGATAGCATCGGAGCAGCACGCGCCCGCTGTCTCGCACGCGCGGTGAGAGGGGGCGTCCCCTCCCACCCTCGACGTGGACACGCTGCGCGGCGACGCTTTCCGCATGCTGTTCGAGGCGCTCGGCGCTGAAGAGCTCGGCCCTGATCGGGTCCTGCGAGTCAGGCAGCGACCCGGACGAGAACGCGCGCGACCCCAGGTCTCGGAACAGTGCGCTGGCTTTCAGCCCCGGCATGTCGGCAGCCTTTCTGCCACGGCGCGGACGGGCGACCTGCGAGCCAGTCGCCTTGGGACCCGGCGCGCCACTCGGGGCGACTCGTCGCTGGCCCCGGCCCATTGTCCGGCGACGATCAGTGTCCAGTCGAAGACGATGTCCCCTCGTTCCGTGAGCGCCGAGGGTGCGGGGCTTCTTCCGTGGTTGCTTCCACCCTTCACGCGACGCGCTCCACAGACGAACCTACTCCTCCCACCAGGATACGAGCATCGCCAGCCTCTGTGCGCCTCCGGCTCCTTAGCCGTGAGGCCAACCCTGGAATGGCCTGGCCCGGGCGCCGACTTTCACAGGGAGAAACCGGCCGACCCTGGAGCCTAGACAGTCATCTCCAGGCCGCCAATTTTGGCAAGCGGTCGGCCGACGTGCCAATCGAGCATGAGGGCGAGCGTGGACAGCACCGGCACCGTGTCCTCGAGGACCCCGACGTGTCGGTCCCCTTCGTCCTCCATGACGAGGGACAGGGACTGGGTCTTGTAGTCCCAGTGAGCGGCGATGAGAACCCCGCGCTCACCACTGGTGACCTCGCCGGACGGGCCGGAAGCCCGGCGCCATCTCGGAGGCCAACACGCGAGATCTCTCACCTTCATATGCCTGTTCCCCTGCCAGGGCCCGGCGCCGCGCCCTCAGACGAGAACTGTCCGAGCGCGCCTACGCCTCTCCGCCCTCATCCCGATACGGATCCGGCTCAAGTCCGGGGCCACCACGGTCCGACTCACTGCTCTGGTGCTCGGGTCGATGAGCGGGCGCCTCGGCGCTCACATTCCCGCTCATGGCCAGAGCGGACTCACCGCCACGGCCCCGGGCCAGACTCCGGGACCAGTTGTCCGCTCCGCATCGCGATCGCGTTTCCATCGCCGCATGGCTCCTGGGCGCGTCGCGCCCCTTGGGTTGCGCGTCCGGTTGGACCCGGCCCCTTGCCGAGTGGGTCTCAGGACTCGACGCGCGTACCCACGGCACCCGTCAGTGACTCCCCGTCGACCTCGATGTACACGAGCGCGTGCGGCCACGCCGCGTGATTCACCCAGACCGCGGACGCGACGGATCCCGTTCGAGGGTCCACGCCTTGCCAGACGCCGCCGGCCGGGTGGCTATCACGCCGGCTCGTCGTCGTCTCACGCTTGCACTCCGCGAAGCCCTCGCTCGAGAGGACGGTCACGATGTCCTCCGGCGCCGCGACCCAGCCGCGGTCCCGCTCAATCCATGTGATCCGACTCTGTTCGCGAAGCGTCCTAAAACTCGTCATCTCTCGCATGGTGCTCCCGGCTGTGGGTGAAGATCTGGACCTTCCGTCGCCAGCGCGCTGGCCGCCACGGACGCATCGGGCCACCCACGAGACCCGCGCGTGAGAGCGGAGATGGCCCGGGGGGAGCCATCTCCGGGTGCGCCACTCACGGACCCCTAGCTCGTCGGCATCAGTAGCGTCGCGCAGGCCTCGGCCACACGGCGATCGGGCTCCTGCTCACCCGGCATCGTCGCCCATCCCTGCTTGCCGACATACTCGCCGCGCTGCCAGCTGCTTTCGTCCTTCATGGCCACGAGCTTCGGACCCTTTCCCAAGTCCCGAGCGGACTGGACGACGCAGATCGGGGCCAGGCGGAGGACGATCGCGTCGGAGGCCGTGGTCTCCGCCGTCTGGCGGGCCGTGCCGCCCGTAACCCATCCGCCCCAGCTGAAGCCGACGATCATCGTCAGCACCATCGAGGCCACGCAAGACCAGAAGAGCAGGGTCTTCGTCGGTCGCGCCTCACTCCACCGCTGTCCCATGCTCAGCTTGCCTCTGTTCGCTTCCATGTGTTGGTTCCCCCTATGTTCGCGACGTTTGTCGGACTCCGGCGCGACGCGCCGGGATGGATCCATCCACGTTTCGGGCCCTAGACATGCGACGGAAAGATCGCGCGCTGGGCGACGATCAAACCCGCTGCGCCGATGGCCGCGACGAAGATCACCGCGACCAGACTGGGATCGGGAGCGGCCCACTGGCTCTGGAAGAACCAACTCACGACAATGCTTCCCGTGAGTCCGAGCGCGATATCCCACCCCCGGCCGTAGCTTCCTCGCTTCATGACGAACCCAGCGAGCAAGCCGGCCAATACCGCCACGAGCACCCACATGACGAAACTCATCACTCTTCCCCCTTCATCGGATCTTGGCTCCGCCGCCTGACTACCCCGTTCCCGTCTTCCCCTCGGGCTGCCCCCTGGCGGGGGACGCCCCGGACTGCACCAGCACCGAGCGGTTTCCGCGTGAGGGGCAGCGTCGCGGTCGGGCGGTCGCCGTCGTGCTGCGCTAGGATGGCCCCGAGCATCTGGATGCCCCGCTGGTTGAGGGCCCGATCGTCGACGATCACCGGCACCGTCGGACCCACGAGGCTTCTCACCCGCGCGGCGGCCGAGGTGGAGCAGACGATGGCGTCCACCTGCCGCGCCAACCGACTCAGTGCCGGGCCCTCGGCCGGGCTGGCCTCGACCCGCGCGATGTTCGGCAGGGCCGCGTTGGCGATTGAGTGTTCCAGGTTGTGGGCAGTCTCGCGCTCCGCGGAGACCACGCCCACTCGCGTCCCTGCCGGGAGCTGGGCCAGACGATGGAGCGTCTCCAGGTGCACCTCGGCGAGGAGCGCGACCACCGGGACCCCCAGGCCGCTCAGCCGGCGCTCCACCTCCGGGAGATGCCCGAAGCTGGTGACCGCGGCTGCCCAGCGATCTGTTGGCCTCCGGCGCCGCACAACTCCCGCCAGCCCGGCGAGGAGCACCTTGTCGACCCGGACGGGGAGCTGGGCCTCAAGCTCCCGCCCGAAGAAATCCAGCTCCGACGGACTGCACTCGACCAGGAGCACCGCGACGGCGTCCCGGAGGGCGGCCAACCCGACGCCGGCCACGCTCAGGATGCCCACCGCCACCTCGTCGGGGGTCATCTCGAGCGCCGCCGCGCGGATCACCGCGTCCCTCAGGAAGTCCTCGCGGCGAGTCGGAAACGGGCGGGCGGCCAGAGCCGGGGCCACGAACACGCCCTTGCCCCGCCGCGCCTCCACGTGCCCGCTCCGCTTGAGATCCTCGATAGCGCGCGCCACGGTGTTCGGATTGATGCCGAGGAAGCCCGCCAGCTCACGGATGCTTGGCAACGACTGCTCCCGCGGAACGCCGCCCCCCTCGATCACGTGCTTCAGCTGCTCCGTCAGCTGCCAGCGGATCGGGATCGGGCTGTGGGTGTCGACTTGGAGGCGCAGGGGGATCTTCATACTGTATGAGTATAATAGTACAGTAGTACTAGGCACGTCAAGAGGCCCCGGAGGGGCCGGCACCGGCGGGGGAGCGACGGCCTGAATCGTGAGTCCCGCCACCGGGGACGAGGTGGGAAGTACTCAATATCGTTGCGGTAGCACTAGCTCGCGGGCCGCGTTCGCTCCAGCTCCCAGGCGGCGTAGCAGCCCGTGTGAACGTGATAGACATCGAAATGCGGGGCGTTTTCGTGGATGGCAAACTGCATCTCGAACTGCATGCCGTCGCGCGGAACCGGAAGGTCACAGACCGCACACGGCGCCCCGATGCCGGGTCCTCCCCACGTGCGATCGGGAGTGCGCGTGGGAAGCCTCCCCTCCCGGATGGCATTGCGGGCACGCTGACAGAGGACGGCTTCGTCCATCTTGGCAGGACTCCGTTCGGCGCGGGCACGCACGAGGTCGCGCGGCATCACGCGGTCGGAAACGAGATCCTGAGCCAGATGCCAGGGGGCACGACGCCCGGCGCGTCAACCAGGAACCCGGTGGAAGGCAAGGGCACCATACCACGATTGCCAGGCGACTCGAGGAAGGGCGGTTAGCCGACGGAGGGTGGGCCGGCGCGAAAGCTGAACGCGGGGTCGAGCGGCGGCAGGGGAGCGCCGAAGAACAGACGCCGTTGCAGCCGCGGGAACAGCCCCGAGCGGACGGCCAGCGGCAGCGCCCTCTGCACGAGCCAGCGCAGCAGCGGATTCCCGCTGCCCGATCCCAGCAGCGCCCGGCCCGCCCGACGCTGGAGCGCGTGGAGCGTCCTCACGTCCTGCTCGCGTAGCTCCTGGACCCGGGTCAACGCGCTCCGGGGAATCGGCCCCTTGCCCAGCCTCGGGTAGACCTCCTGAGCGGCGACCGCGGCCGTCGCCAGGGCAACGTTCACCCCGATCGCCCCTGCCGGGCTCATCGTGTGGGCGGCATCGCCGATCAGCAGGAGCCCATCCCGCGCCCAGTCGCGGACGAGCAGGATCAGGGCCGGCAGCGGAAAGAAAGGCGTGAAGTCGCGGAGCCCGGCCGCGAAGGTGGCAAACAACGGGTCGAGCCGCCGGATGCGCGCGGCCACCGCCGCAACGCCCTCCTGCCGCCAGCGCCGCCACTCGTCCTTCGTGAGCAGGAGACCGACCTGGATCTGGTTCGGGTACTTCGGCAGCATCAGCAGCGGCACCTTGCCCACCGAGAAGTAGATCGTCTTGGGCCAGTCCGGCGGGGGCTCGACGGCGAACCAGATCACGTCGAAGTCGTCGTGCTCGTACTCGGTGACGAAACCGCCCAGCCGTCTGATCGTGGAGTGGCGGCCATCGGCGCCTATCACCACGTCGGCCCGGATCTCGAACGACTCCGCGCCGTGTCGCCGGCCCCGGACGCCGACCACGGGGCCATGTTCCTCTACCACCTCGGTGACGCGGGCGCCCATCCAGCACTGAAATTCCGGGAATTCGCCGGCCTTCCGCGCGAGCGCCTCGAGGAAGACCGGCTGCGGCATCCAGATGGCACAGGGGTACTCGGGCGCAATGTGGCGAAAGTCGAACCCGCCCGCCGGGCGCCCGTTGACGAGGAGCCGGCCCGTGGTCAAGGTCAGGTGTGGCTGGGCGAGGATGTACTCGAGGAGCCCGATCTCGTCGAGGAGGCGCGCCGTGCTTGGCTGCAGGACCTCGCCGCGGAACTCGCGGTCGAAGGTCTCGTGCCCCTCGAGCACGATCACATTGGCCCCGCGCTTGGCCAGGAGCAAGCCGAGGAGCAGTCCGGCGGGGCCGCCACCCACCACGCAGACGTCGGTTTGCGAGGGCGCCATGTCGACTCCTACGTCAATCATATGGTCCGCTGGCAGCTCGCGAAGAGCCGGGGCCTTCACACCACGCTGGACACACGCCAGCCGGCGCCCGCGCTGCCCCCCGCGCCCTGAGTCGAGACGGCCGGCCTCCCCGACCAGCGGCGCGAATCCGATCGCGTGCCGCGTGGGGTGGGCGCGGAGCTACAGCAGTCGCCGGACCCCCCAGAGCGCGTCGAAGACGGCGAACACGCGCAGGTTGTTGCTCCGCGGATCGAGCGGGGTGAAGAAGAGCCCGGAGCGGTACCGGTCGAGCTGTCGCGTGTGCCCGACGAGCTCCTCGCCGTCCCGGAACCGTACGCTCACCTTGCGGGTGTCGGGGGGTCGAGCCTGGTAGAGATCCTTCGACTCGTCGCGCCCAGGGTCGCCGTCGAAGCTCCGAACGAAGAACACGGCCTTGAGCTCCGTCAGCGCGATCTTGACGCCCTCGGCATCCGGATCGCCCAGGGGGACGAGGCGAAGGCAGGGTTGCTCCGGATCGAAGTCGGCGTATCCCTTCAGAATCCGCCCGTCGGCATACCGGACGACCACGCGCCCGGGGCTCCGGCTGACCCAGAGCCGCCGTCGCGGCGAGGCCGGCCCGCCCTGGTCTCCACCCGCGAGACGGTCGACACGGTCACCCCGCGCGGCCATGCCAGTTTCACCGTATCAGGCAACCCTCGCCGGCCGTCTCAGAATCCGCGCGGCCAGGCGGACCCCGCGCCGCCCCGGCAAGGCGCCCCCGGCTGCCGGACACCGGAGGCTCTCGGAGGGAGTCAGCAAGAGAAACGCCGCGTCACACGTCCAGGAATCGCACGCCACCCGTGCTGAGCTCGTAGAGGGCGCCGATCAGGGTGGCCCGCCGCTTGGCCATGGCGCGGCGACCCTCGGACGTCTCCGCGAGCTGGTGCATGGACCACTGCACGTTGGCCTCCACGACCGCCCGGAGCTGGGCCTCGGGCGGCAGCGACGGTCCGGAGCCCCGGCAGGATGCTCCGCAGCAGCGCCTCGATGCCCGACCGCGCCCTCGCGCCCC
The DNA here is from genome assembly GCA_963805625.1 of uncultured Candidatus Rokubacteria bacterium. GTDB lineage: Bacteria > Methylomirabilota > Methylomirabilia > Rokubacteriales > DASRDR01 > DASRDR01. The sequence goes on along the minus strand of CAWDVE010000024.1, from coordinate 58,563 downwards.
GGAACTTGAAGGCGAGCGCCGCCTGCACCGCGCCGCAGCCCCCGTGCCCCAGCACCACGAAGAGATCCCCGAACCCCTGGTCGAACAGGAGCTGCGGCGGAATCCGGTAGTCGCTGCACCCGAGGATCGTGGCGAACGACGCTGGCCCTTGGCCAGCCGCGCCAGCAGCGCGCGGCCCGGATCGTCCCGGCGCCGCTCGCTCGTGACGAACCGCCCGTTGCCCGTGATCAGACGCCTCAGTGCCGCCGCGCCGGGGAGTGGCGGCCGGCGCGCCCGGGTACGAGGCGGCTTCCTCGATCGCGGCATGCCCTACTGTACCGCCAGAGCCCGGGCGCGCCGCCGCGGCCGCTCGCCTCCCCTCTCACGCCTCGGCTAGACTGGAACTGGGCTGGTGAGGATGGGCTCGTGGCCCACGCGTGGAGGCACGGTCTCGGTGACCCGGGGACGATGTCAGATCGGAGGCGTCGCGGGCCGGGGGCTCGGTGTGAGTATCGTTCTCGCGCTCCTGCTCGCGCCTCCCACCCTCGCCCAAGAGCGGGGCGAGATCCGGGTGAAGGTCGTCGGGCTGCGATCCGACCAGGGCGAGCTACGGTTCGGTCTCTTCGACAAGAAGGAGACCTTCGCCACGAAGGATGGCCCCATCGTCAAGGGCGCGCGGCCGATCAAGAGCGGGCAGTGCGAGTTCGTGATCCCGGACGTCCCCTACGGGGCGTACGCCATCATCGTGGGCCACGACGTGAATCGTGACGGAACGATCGACCAGAATCCCTTCTCCTCGGAGCTCAAGGGCATCTCCAATTACTCTGGGAAGATCCTCTGGTTCCCCAGCTTCGACAAGGCGAAATTCCGGCTCGACCAAGCATCCCTCACCGTGGAGATCCGTGTGTACTAGGCTAGGCTAGCCCGCCGGCAGCCGGCCCTTGAGCTGCTCGGCCCGGAACGGGCCTGGCTGCGCGATCAATTCTCGCGCCGCGTCGACCTGCCCCCACGTGTTCCAGAGGAGCACACCGCGCACCCGTCCGCCGTCCAGGTAGTAGATCACTCCTTCGCGAAACTCCACCCTCCAGTCGACGACGGTCTGGTGACGGGCGTCGGCGTCTCCCACGGCCTCGTACCCAAGGTCGAAGAGATCCGAGTAGAAGAAAGGCAAGTGCCCGTACCGGAGGTCGGCCCCAGCCATGTTCTGGCCCGCCACCTTCCCCATGGTGTTGGCGTTGTCCTCGTGCTCCACTCGCATGCGCTTCCCGAGGACGGGATTGAAAAACTGTGCCACGTCCCCGGCGGCGAAGATCTCGGGCTGGCTGGTGCGAAGCCGCTCGTCGACCTCGATCCCGTCCGAGACCGTGAGCCCCGCCTGACGGGCGAGCTCGACGCTGGGGACGATGCCGAGGCCGGCGATCACCGCATCGCCCACGATCGCCCCGCTGCGCGGGAGGTGCACCACGAACCGCCCGTCCCGTCGCTCCACCCGCTCGGCCGACGCCCCCACCTCTATCCTCACGCCACGCTCGCGGTAATACTCCACGAGGAAACGGGAGAGCTCGGCCGGAAAGACCCGCGTCCCGAGTCCCTGCCCCGGGACGATCATGGTGACGTCGCGGCCCTGCATCCGGAGCGCCGCTGCGATCTCCGCGCCGATGAACCCGCCACCGAGCACCACGAACCCGGCTCCTCGGTCGGCGAGCTGCCGGGTGGCGCGGTAGTCGTCCAGGGTCCGGAGGTAGATCACCCCGTCGGGGGAGTCGGGAAGGCGGCGCGGCTCGCCCCCGGTGGCGAGCAGCAGCCGGCGGTACTCGTAGGTCGCCCCACGATCGTCCGTGACCCGCCGGCCCGCCGCATCGATCGTCTCCACCCTGCGGCCGAGGTGCAGGTCGACCTGCGCCTCCTCGGTCTTGCGCCAGACGCTGTCGGGCGCGTCCGTCTTCCACAGACCCTTGGTCAGCGGCGGGCGATTGTACGGCGGATGAGGGTCCGCCCCGACGATCCCGATCGAGCCCTTGGCGTCCCCATCCCGGATCCCGCGTGCCGCGGCATCCGCCGTCATGCCGCCACCCACGATCAGATAGTCGTACCGAGCCATGCCCGTTCTCCTCTCGGCTGCAGGCGGTCCTCTGCTGGCAGGATGCCATGACCGCCGGATCGACGCCCGAAGGACGACTCGCCCGCTGGCCTCGCGACTTCGACCGGCGCGATTCCGGCCCGACGCGGCATCCGTCGCCGGGCGGCCCGCGCCCCGGACGCGAGACCGCGCGGGCCGTGATCGATCCGGGGCTCCTCGCCTCGACGGCGCCCGGCCGGCGATGCTACGATCACTCTGGCGCGGCGGCCGGGCGCGCACACCGGTGCCCGGGGATCCGCGGCCAGCTGCGAGGTCGTCGGGGGCGCTCGCGGCCCCCCGATCGCGCGCTCGGAGGAGGATGTCCGCATGGCCCTCCAGTTCCGCCCGCTGCATCCACACTTCGCCGCCGAGGTCGGCCCGGTCGATCTACGTCAGGTGCACGACGCAGAGACGCTGGCCGAGATCCGGGCCGGGATGGACACGTATGCGGTGCTCGTGTTCCGGGACCAGCCCTTCACCGACGACCAGCAGCTCGCCTTCGCGCAGCGGCTTGACGGCCAGCTCCACTCGAAGACCGGAACCGCCGCCCTGGGCCTGAATCGCCTGGGGAACGACGCGCTCGTCGACATCTCGAACCTCGACGAGCGCGGGGACATCACGGCATCCGACAACCGCCGGCGCGTGTACGGGCTCGGGAACCGCCTGTGGCATACCGACGCGTCGTTCCAGGATCCGCCGGGCCGCTACTCGATGCTGTCCGCGAAGGTCGTCCCGCCCGTCGGGGCCGACACGGAGTACGCGGACATGCGCGCCGCCTACGACGCCTTGCCAACGGAGACGAAGAGGCGCCTCGAGGGCCTGCGCGTCCATCACTCGATCGCGTACTCGCGCCAGACGCTCGGCTTCGAGTTCTCCCCGGAAGAGGCGGGTCGCCTCGAGGGGGCCGTCCACCCGCTGGTGCGCGTCATCCCGCGGTCGCGCCGCCGGTCGCTCTATCTCGCCTCGCACGCCTCCCGGATCGTCGACTGGCCGCTTCCCGAGGGGCGGCTCCTCCTCCGCGATCTGACGGAGCATGCGACGCAACCCCAGTTCGTCTACCGGCATCGCTGGGCGGTCGGCGACCTCGTCATCTGGGACAACCGGGCGACGATGCACCGGGCGCGACCCTTCGACGACATGACGCACCGTCGCGAGCTCCGCCGGGTCACCACCCTCGACATCGAGCCGTCCGCGCTCCTGGCTCCCCGGCCCTGACGGGGGTCACCGCTCACCAGCCAGCCGGGCGGCTCACCGCGGAAGGCGCGGTGCCCCGGCGCCGGGCCCTGGCGTCCCAGCCTAGCTTCGCAGGTAGGGAATCGTCATCGGCCCCTCCGGCAGCACGGCCACGGGAGCATCGCCCCCCGCGTGCCGAAGCTCCTCGGCGAGCCGCGCCCCCACGTCGGCCACCGGCTCCACGGCGTCCGGCGGAGCTCATCCGGCGGGTTGCTGTAGAGGCCCGCGCGCGCGGACGAGGATCATGGCCAGCACCTGGGCCTCCCACTGGTCGAACATCGAGAAGCCGGGCGCGAGCACGGTGTCCAGGATCGCCTGCGGTGTGCGGTGCTCGACGAGGAGCCGCTTGAAGTTCCCGTGGGCGGGGAACCCGTCGTTGCAGCGCGCTGCCGTCAGGATGTAACCGCCGTCCCGGACGATCTGCGCGCCCGCCGACATCCCCTTCACCGTCTGGTAGAGGTTCTGGTCCAGCGGATAGCCGCCGTTCGTCGTGACGACGACGGGAAACGGCCGGGCGCAGGCGACCATGGTGGTCTCCCGGGCGGCGGCGCAGCCGCGCTCGTGGGCCTGCATCGCGTCTCCGCAGTAGGCCCCAAGAGCGCGGGAAAGGCGGACGGGGGGTGCCCCTCGGCGGCCCGCGTGACGATGCCCGTTCGCCCTCGGAAACTGACACAGCATCCCAGAGTCGCCCCTCGCACATCGGGCAGGAGCGCCCGCCCGGGGCCGGGCTGGCCGCCCGCGGAGGATCGCTCTCCCATTCCGAGCGTTTTGATACTCTGAGGCCTCGTGATGTCACGAGCGAGCGGACCTCTCGAACGCGGAGCGGTGAGCCGCGCGGGCCCGGGCGCCAGACGCGATGGGCTCGCGCGTCCGCGCCGGAGGCTCGTCGGCCTCGCGGCCCTGGCTCTGACACTCGTCAGCTTGGTCCTCGCCATCGGCTGCGAGCGGGCCGACCAGCCAGCCCAGGCCCCGAAGGCTCCGCCCGCAGCGCCCCCGACCTTCGTCGGCAGCGTGAAGTGCACCGGCTGCCACGCGAAGGAAGCGGAGGCGTACCGCGGCTCCGATCACGCCCGCGCGATGCAGCCCGCCACGGACCAGACGGTCCTCGGCAACTTCGACCAGGCGCGCGTCACCCATCGGGGCGTCACGTCGACGTTCTACCGCCGCGACGGCAAGTTCCTCGTTCGGACCGACGGCCCGGACGGCAAGCCCGCCGAGTTCGAGATCGCCTACACCTTCGGTGTCGACCCCTTGCAGCAGTACCTCGTGCCGTTCCCGGGTGGCCGGCTCCAGGCGCTCGGCCTGGCCTGGGACACGCGGCCGCGTGCCCAGGGGGGCCAGCGGTGGTTCCATCTCTACCCTGATGCGACGCTTCGCCCCACGGACCCGATTCACTGGACGGGTCGTGAGCAGACGTGGAACTTCCAGTGCGCCGAGTGCCACTCGACGGATCTCCGGAAGCGGTACGACCTGGCCGCGAACCGCTACGCCACGGCCTGGGCCGAGCTCACGGTGTCGTGCGAGGAGTGCCACGGCCCCGGTTCGGCTCATGCCGCCTGGGCCGAGGGGCGGCCGGCCGGGGCGCCCCGAGCGACACCCGGCGCCACCGGCCTCGTCGTGCGCCTCGGGCGGGGCGACGGGACGTGGACCATCAAGGACAGCCAGCGGGGCATCGCCGAGTGGACGGGACCCGCGCGGTCCTCGGCGGAGCTCGACGTCTGTGCCCGCTGTCACGCGCGCCGGCGGCCGATCGTGGACCCGCATCCGTACGGCCGGCCGTTCCTCGACACTCACGTGCCGGCTCTCCTCGAGGCCCGTCTCTATCACGCGGACGGCCAGATCCTGGGAGAGGTCTACGAGTGGGGATCGTTCGTCCAGAGCCGGATGCAGCGGGCCGGGGTCACCTGCTCGGACTGCCACGAGCCCCATCGCACGACACTGCGCGCGCCGGGCAATGCAGTCTGTGCCCAGTGTCACCTGCCGGCAAAGTTCGACGCGGCGAGCCACCACCGCCATCGGCCCGAATCGGAGGCGGCCCGCTGCGTCAGCTGCCACATGTCCGCGCGCACGTACATGGTGGTCGACCCGCGCCGGGATCACAGCTTCCGCGTCCCGCGGCCGGACCTGTCGGTGGCGCTGGGCACGCCGAACGCCTGCACAGCCTGCCACCGGGACCGCTCCCCGCAGTGGGCGGCCGACCGGGTCACGGCCTGGGGCGGGACTCGCAAGGGCACCGCGGATTTCGCCCGGACCCTCGACGCCGCGCGACGCGGGCTCCCCGAAGCCGGCCCCGCGCTGATCGCCCTCGCGGCTGACCGGAGCCAGCCGGGGATCGTGCGGGCCACCGCGCTCTCGCACTTCCCGGAGTTCTCGACGCCCGCGATGGCCGCTCCGGTGGAGGGCGCGCTCCGCGATCCCGACGCGCTGGTCCGCCTGGGAGCGCTCCGGGCCGTCGAGGCCATGCCCCCCGACCGGCGGGGGCCGGTGGCCGCGCCCCTCCTCCGCGATCCCGTGACGGCGGTTCGCCTCGCCGCGGCCCAGGCCCTCGCGGGCGCCCCGCTGGCGGAAGGTCAGCGCGCCGACCTCGATCGCGTCGTGTCGGAGCTGGTCCAGTCGGAGCTGGTCAACGCCGACCGGCCCGAATCCCACCTCAACCTCGCGAATCTCTACGCGCGTCTCGGCCGGGTGGCCGACGCGGAGTCCGAGCTTCGGACCGCGCTCTGGCTCGACCCGTCGTTCGTCCCGGCACTCGTGAACCTCGCCGACCTCATGCGGGCTCAGGGCCGCGACGCGGACGGAGAGCGATTCCTCGAGCAGGCGCTCCGGGCGGCGCCCGATCGCGCGGAGGCGCTTCACGCGCTGGCGCTGCTCCGCGTGCGCCAGAACCAGCTTTCCGAGGCCGTCGACCTCCTCCGCCGGGCCGTGCGCGCCCGGCCCGACTCCCCACGCTTCGCCTACGTCTATGCCGTGGCGCTCCACGACACCGGGCGGGTCGGCGACGCCATCACGGTCCTCGAGGGCGCCCACCGGCAGCGCCCGGCGGACCGCGACACCCTGGCGGCGCTCGCCACCTATCTCGCGGAGCGGGGCGACGTCAAGCGGGCGCTGGCATACGCCGAGAAGCTCGCCGCCCTCGACCCGGCCGACGCCGCCGTGCGGACGCTCGTCGAGACCCTGCGGCGCCGCGCCGGCGCCGGCTGAACCGCGCCGCGCGACGCCCGGCGGTCTTTCCTTTTCAGGGTCGGACTCGATGCGCTAGGATCACGCGTCATGGAGGTCGCGTCGACTGAGGCATCCGCCCGCGACATCGAGCGCTACCACGCCGCCGCGCTGGAGCTGGCCGACGAGGCGCGGCATATCGTGCGGCCCGCCCTCGAGCACGGCTTCCGTGTCGAGACGAAGCTCGACCGGTCGCCGGTCACCGACGTCGACCGCGCGGTCGAGCGCCGCTGGCGGGAGCTGATCGAGCGCTGGTTCCCGGACCACGGCCTGCTCGGCGAGGAATACCCTCCGGCGCGACCCGCGAGCGCGTTCCAGTGGATCATGGACCCGATCGACGGGACCGAGGAGTTCGTCCACGGCATCCCGACGTTCGGGACGATGCTCGCCCTCCACCATCGCGGCGTGCCGCTGGTCGGCGTCATCGATCACCCGGCGCTCGACATCCGCGTGAACGCCGGCGTCGGCCTGGGGACGCACCGGAACGGCCGCCGGGTCCGGCTCGACGCCACGCCGGCGAGCGCGCGGCCCGAGGAAGTGCGGCTCGTGCTGAGCGCCCGGGTCAACTTCAGCCGCCACGTCGACGAGGGCCCCCTCTTCGAGCGCCTCACCCGCGCCTACCCGAACCACCGGATCTATCGGGCGGCCTATGCCCACACCGCTGCCGTGACAGGCGCCGCCGACGCCATGGTGGACATGCACAACCACGTCTGGGACCTCGCCCCGAGCCAGGTGCTGGCCGAGGAGGCCGGCGGCCGCTACGCCGTCGTCCGTGACTTCCCGGCGCCCGAGGGCCGCCTCCTGAGCGCCGTCTTCGGCCGGCCGGCGGTGGTGGACCGACTCGTCGGGCTATTCCGCGACGCGCGGGAGGGGTGCGAGGACTAGGACCAGGCGGCCGGGGATCGCCACGCGGCGTCGAACCGCGGACCGTCACGGAGCGGAGGGAGGCATGTCGATCGCCGGAGCCTCGAGGCGGATGCTGGCCGGCTGGGGCATCCTGCTCTTCCTGACGGGCTGCATCTTCCCGATGCCGGACGGCGACAGCTCCTCCTCCCCCTCCTACTACCCGGGAGCCGGCGGCGGCTACAGCGGCACGTCCGGCGGAGACCGCGTCGAGTACCGGGGCTCGCTCCCTTCGGGAAGCTACACCGAGAGCTGTCGTGACATGCGCGTCGATCGCGATCGCCACCGCCTCGAGGCCGAGTGCCAGCGGCTCGACGGTCGGTGGCGTGACACCCGCCTCGACCTTCGCGAGTGCGACCGCGGGATCGTGAACAACAACGGCCGGCTGGAGTGCCGGCGACAGGAGATCACGCGCTTGCCCGCGGGAAGCTACCGCGAGAGCTGCCGGGACTTCTCGCTCGAGAACCGCCGCCTGGAGGCGCGCTGCCGGCGCCGGAACGGCGAATGGCGGGACACGGAGATCGACGTCACGCGCTGCAAGAGCCCGATCCGGAACGACGACGGCCGCCTGGTCTGCGGCTGACGCGGCGCTTCGCGCCGCTCGCCGGCGTCCTCCCGGCCCAGGATCCCCGAGACGTCGAGGAACGCGTCGTCCGGCTGGGACGCCATCGGGTCCATCATTTCTCGGTGCCAAAGCGGGACGACCGGGCGCACATGCTCGCGACGTTCGTCCGTGGTGGTGTCAAGACCGCGTGCCGCTGGAGAGAGCGCCGGCGAGGTAGAATCAGCCGGTCGCGGAGCGAGCCGCCGGGCGGCCGCGCTCGACACCGAGGGAGGCTTCATGCGAGTCGGCCGCGTCGAGGCGTTCGCCGTTCGTTACCCGGAACCGAACAATGACGGCAAGATCCGCGCGCTGACGCTCGTCCGCGTCGAGACCGACGACGGGCTGGTGGGCTGGGGGGAGGCCATCACGGGCGGCCAGGAGACGTCCCTGGCGGTGGCCTTCGTCGTCGAACGCCGCCTGGCGCCCCTGGTCGTGGGCGGGGACCCGCGCGACGTCGCGGGCGTCTGGAGCCGGCTCCGCGACGCGACCTACTGGGACGGCAACGGCGGGCTGGTCACGTTCGGCATCAGTGCGATCGACATGGCGCTGTGGGACATCGCCGGGAAGGCCGCCGGCGTGCCGCTCTACCGGCTGCTCGGAGGCAAGCGGCGGGACCGGCTCCCCGCCTGTGCCTCGACCATCTTCGCCACTCACGACCTCGACCGCATCGGGCGGGAGTTCCGCGGGTTCGTGGCCGAGGGCTACCGCTACGTGAAGGGCGGCTGGGGCCACGATCTCTCCATCGCCTTCGGCAGCGACGAGCGGCGGGACCGGGCCGTCGCGCGCGCCGTCCGGGACGCGATCGGCCCGGACATCCACATGATCGTCGACGTCGCTGCGCTCACGGGTTGGGACGCGAGTCACGCGATCCGCATGTGCCGGGAGATCGACGGCGACGTGGGCCTGTTCTGGTTCGAGGACCCGCTGGTCGAGCACGACCTCGACGGCTACCGGCGCCTTCACGCCGCGGTGGCCACGCGCATCTGCACGGGGGAGAAGGGCTGGCACACGGCACACTACCGGAGCCTCATCGAGTCCGGCGCCATCGACGTCATCATGATCGATCCGGGTCGGGCGGAGGGCGTGACGGGGGCCTGGCGGGTCATCGAGATGGCGGCGGCGGCCGGCCGCGCCTGGAATGCGCACTCCTGGAGCAGCGCGCTCAACACCGCGGCCGCGCTCCACCTGGCCGTCGCCGCGTCCAACACACTGCTCCTCGAGCTCAAGCCAGTGCCCTCGCCGATGCAGCACGAGCTCGTGACGAACCCGATCGGGCACGCGGACGGCTGGGTCGCCCCGCCCGAGGGCCCCGGTCTTGGCGTGAACGTGGACGAGACCGTGGTGCGCCGCTACCGGTTCCGGGAGGACGCGCTGGGTCGCTGAGCCGGCAGCCGGCATCCGCGCGGTCCCCCCGCATCGAGGAGACGCCATGCGAAGCACACACGTCGGCCGGCGGCGCGCGCTGGCCATGCTGACCGGCCTGGTCGCCGCGCTCGCGGGCCGGCCGGTCCGCGCCGCCACCGATCCGCCCGGCGAGATCATGCAGCCTGCCCGGCCGACGGCCGACGCGTTCATGCGCCGGGCGTTCGATCTGCGCCGCCTGGCCATCGAGCGGGGCGACGAGCCTTACGGCGCCGTGCTCGTCCGGGGCGGCCGAATCGTCGGCGAAGGCGTGAGCGCCGTCGTCACCACGCCCGACCCCACCGCCCACGCCGAGATGCAGGCGATCCGGGACGCCGCCCGCCGGCTCGGCACGCGCGACCTCTCCGGCTGCGAGATGTACGGGACGGCCCGGGCCTGCCCGATGTGTCAGGCCGGAGCCTACTGGGCTGGCGTTTCTCGGCTCTGGTACGGAGAGACCATCGCCGACGGCGGCGCGCCGAAACTTCCGTAGCGCGCCGGACGGAGGAGCCGATGATCACCGCGGCGTGCCGGAGCCGTCAGCCCTGCCTCCTCTGCCCACCGACCTCGGGGCCGAGCTGGCCGTCTTCGGCGGCGGCGCCGTGATGCTCCTGCGACGCCTCGGGGAGCGCCGCCACGGCCGAACACAGGAAGGCCGCTGGAGCGCCGCGCCGGGCACGAGCGATCGGCTCCACCTGGTTGTAGAATGCTGGAGAAGCGCGCTCCGGAGCGGGCAGCCGCCATAGCGGCCGTGGTCACGGCCGCCCGAGCGGATGCACATCGCGTCTGAGGCGACCCGATCGAGGAGAGTGACATGGGCAAATTCGTCATCGAGCCGCACTTCCGGCTGCAGGAGTGGGTCGCCGAGGAGAAGGGCTACTTCACCCAGGAAGGGCTCGACTACGTCTTTCGCGAGCTCGTGCAGTCCACGGACGGCCGGATCCACGACCAGGGCGACAAGGTCGGCGCCTACCAGTCGCTCGAGGCGGGCCGCGCGGCCGACGTCAGCTGCGCGTGCCACTGGACGGTGGGCATCGCCGCGTCGGCGGGTCACGGCAAGCTCTATCCCGGTGCCTACTCCGTCGCGCCGGCGGGCATCTTCGTCCCCGCCGAGTCGCCGGTGAGGACGCCGGACCAGCTGGCCGGGGTGCCGATCTCGGTCGGCTACCAATCCGGCAGCCACTACGCGACGATCCAGGCGCTCGAGCCGTATCTCCCCGCGCCCCGGATCAACCTGTCGTTCAACGACGGCATGCTCTTTCGCCGCATGGAGCTCTTGATCGACGCCAAGGTGCCCGCCGCCGCCCTGTTCAGCGGCCCGTACTACTTCGCGGAGCAGCTCGGCTTCCGCAAGATCATCGACACCTCCTTCATGATCACGACGATGATCCACGGCCAGCCGGACCCCGAGGACCTGCGCCGGTTCTTCCGGGCGCTCCAGCGGGCGCAGCGCGACATCGATGTCCGGCCCGATCGCTACACCCACTACTACCGGAACGAGTTCCCGGTCCGCTTCCATCCGCTCATGGACACCCGCCGCTGGGGCCCGGGCGAGCGCATCGTGTTCGAGCCCTACACGAAGGAGGTCTTCGACCAGACCGTCCAGTGGGTCGCGGAGCGCGGCATCTTCACCGACGGCGCCATGGGCACGTGCCAGTACGAGCAGTCGATCGCGAGCCTCGCGCCGTAGCCGCCCGCACGCCGAGGCATCCGGTCCGCGACGAATGACCGCGCCGAGCGACTGGGAGTTCGACGCCGTCGTCGTGGGCGGCGGCCCGGGCGGCTCCAGCGCCGCCACGGCGCTCGCGCGGTACGGACGCCGGGTCCTCCTGCTGGAGCGCGAGCAGTTTCCCCGCTTCCACATCGGGGAGTCTCAGCTTCCCTGGACCAACGAGATCTTCCGGGAGCTCGGCGTTCACGACACGATCGCCGCCGCCGGATTCGTCCGCAAGTGGGGGGCGAGCTTCCGAACGCTCGACGGCGCCGTCGAGCAGTACGCCGATTTCGCCGATGCGGTCGAGACGCCCACCCCCCAGACCATCCAGGTCCCGCGGGCGACGTTCGACGAGCTCCTGCTCCGTCACTCCGAGAAGTCCGGCGTGACCGTCCGCGAGCGGCATCGCGCCCTCGACGCCGCTTTCGATCCGACCGGGGTCACGCTCCGATTCGCCGATCCGGAGGGCGTGGAGCACGCGGTGCGCGCGGGCGTCGTGGTCGACGCGTCCGGGCGAACCGGCTTTCTCGCCAAGAAGCTCGGGCGTCACACGTTCGATCCTGTCCTTCGTAACATCGCCGTGCACGCGCAGTACGAGAACATCCCGCGCCTCCCCGGGCGGCGCGCGGGGGATATCCGGATGTTCACGCGGCCCGACATGGGCTGGCTCTGGCTGATCCCGATCTCGGAGACCGTCACGAGCGTGGGGGCCGTGATCCCCCAGGCCGTTCACCGCCGGGAGTCGAAGGCCACGCCCGAGGAGAGCCTCACGCACTACGTCGATCGCACGCCGAGCGCGGCCCAGCTCCTGGCGGCCGCCCGGCGCGTTTCGCCGGCCCGGTTCGACGCGGACTACTCGTACCTCGGCACCAAGGTGGCCGGGGATCGCTGGGTGACGGTCGGCGACGCTGCGGCGTTTCTCGACCCGATCTTTTCGACCGGCGTCCTCCTGGCGATGCAGGGCGGGCTGGACGCGGCGGCCGCGATCGACGCGGGCCTCCGCGATGGCGACCTGTCCCGGCGGCGATTCACCGCGTACGAGCGCCTCGTGCGGGCCCGCTACCATCATTTCCGGCGCTTCGCGGTCGGCTTCTACAATCCGAACTTCCGGGACCTCTGGTTCCGCCGGACCAACCGCTGGGGGATCTACCAGGCCGTGCTCTCCGTCCTTGCCGGGAACTGGCGGCCGTCGCTCGCGGCGCGCCTCCGGATCCGGCTGTTCTTCACCCTGGTCGCCCTCCAGCGCGTGCTCCCGATCGCCCCCCGCGGTCCTCGGGCGCCCGCGGAGGAGCGCTAGGCCGGTCACCGACCCGGAAGCCGTGAGCGCGCCGGCGCAGATCGGCGGCGGGTCCCGGGGGACTCGCCCCGCGGCAGTATGCTGGCCGCTTCGCGAGCACGCGAGGAGGCCGTCATGGCTGCCGTCAGGGACTCGAGCCATCTCTACGAGGTCGAGCGGCGCGCCCGTCACGCCGAGCGCCCGGGCTTCCGGATCACCGAGCTCCAGATCTCCCCGAGCCAGCGGGTCCCCTGGCACTGCCACACCCACGTCCAGGACACGTTCTACGTGCTGGAGGGCCGGCTCCGGCTCTTCCTCCGCGACCCCAAGGAGGAGGTGCGGCTCGGGCCCGCCGAGACGTACTCGGTGCGACCCGGACGCCCCCACCTCGTCACCAACGGCGGCGACGGCTCCGCCACCTTCCTCGTCCTGCAGGGCATCGGCGAGTACGACTACGTTCCCCTGGCGTGACCCGTTCGCGCCGACCGTGGGGCGGACCGAGGAGAGGAACGCGTGGCCATCCCGCATGGGCGTGTGACGACCGCGATGGGCTTCGAGGGATACCGGGTCGTCCAGCACCGCGGCGTCGTGCGCGGCATCGTCGTGCGCTCCCGCAGCGTGGTGGGCAGTCTCGGCGCGTCCATCCAGGCTCTTCGGCGGCAACATCACGCTCTACACCGAGCTCTGCGAGCACGCCCGGCAGGACGCCTTCGATCTCATGATGCGGCACGCCGCCGAGGTCGGCGCCAACGCCGTCATCGCCACGTGCTACGACGCGAACGAGGTCGCCCCCGGCGTCACCGAGGTGCCGGCGTACGGCACTGCGGTCGTCATCGAGCCGGCCAGCCGCTGAGGATGCTATGCTCGGAGCCGATACCCGCGAGAGAGGACGCCGTGAACACCAGCTGCGACACGCTCGTCGCCCTCGGATCCGACACGCGAAGCGGCCGCACGCTCTTCGCCAAGAACAGCGACCGCCCGTCGACGGAATGCCAGCCGCTCCAGGCAGTGCCGGCGCGGCGGCACGCCTCCGGCGCGACCGTCCGGTGCACGTATCTCGAGATCCCCGAGGTCCCCGAGACCCTCACGGTCCTGGGTAGTCGCCCCTGGTGGATCTGGGGATTCGAGCACGGCGTCAACGAATCCGGCGTGGCGATCGGCAACGAGGCCCTCCACACGCGAGAGACGCCCGCCGAGACGGGCCTGCTGGGCATGGATCTGCTGCGCCTGGGGCTCGAGCGGGGGCGGACCGCCGACGACGCCAAGCGGGTGATCACCGATCTCCTCGCGCGTCACGGCCAGGGCGGCAGCGCCCAGCACGGGGGCCGCCGCTTCTACCACAACAGCTTCATCATCGCGGACCCCGGCGCCGCGTGGGTGCTCGAGACGTCGGGGCGCCACTGGGTCGCCCGGCGGGTCCGCGGCCGCGCGGCGATCTCCAACCTCGCCACGATCGGCGACGACTGGGACGAGGCGTCGCCGGGCATCGAGGCCAACGCTGCGGAGCGCGGATGGTGGCGGCCCGAGCCGGGCCGCCGCTTCGACTTCCGCGCCGCCTTCGAGAACCCCGAGCCGCGCTACCGGGCCGAGGCCCGGTACGATGCGAGCTGCCGCTTCCTGGCGTCGACCGGTCGGCCCGGCATCCCCGAGATGCAGCGGCACCTCCGCGACCACTACGACGGCCGCACCATCCATCGCCCCGGCCGGAAGGACGGCGATCCCCAGGGATGGTCCGTCTGCATGCATCCCGACCCGGCAACCGGCGCGACGGCGGCCGCCATGGTGGCGGAGCTGGGCCGAGAGAGTCCCCTGATCGCATGGTGCGCCCAGACCACCCCGTGCACGAGCGTGTTCCTCCCGGTCGCCGTCGGGGTCGAGCTCCCCGACGCGCTGACGCGGGGCACGGGCGAGCCGGACGGGCGGTCGGCGTGGTGGCTCATGAAGGCGCTCGGGGACGAGGTCATGCGCGATCCGGCCGGGCGCGCGCCCGCCGTGCAGCGTGTCTGGCACGCGTGGGAGCGGGAGCTGCTCGCCGAGATCACCACCGACCGGGCCGCCACGGGCCAGGCCCTCGCCGACCGGGTCGAGCGGATGCTCCACTTGCGCGAGGCACTTCAGCAGCAGATGGCGGCGGGGCAACCGGCCGCCCACGGAGGGTAGAGCGATGCGCGAGCCCCGAGCCACGACGATGCCGTCCCGCCGGCGCCTTCTCGGGGGGGTCGCCGCCCTCGGGATCGCCGGCACCCTTGCCCCTGCCATCCTCCGGCGTCCCGCCCATGCTCAGGACCCTCGGCCCGGGGGCGTGCTGAAGGTCGCGATCATCGGCGAGCCGCCCTCCCTCGACGCGCACTGGACGACCGCGACTCTCACGTACGACGTCACGTCGCACCTGTACGAGCCTCTGTTTACGCTGGACGAGCGCTACGGCGTCGTTCCGATGTTGGCGGAGGGCCACGCGGTCGCGGACGGGGACAAGACCTGGACCATCCGGCTCCGGCGCGGCGTGCCCTTCCACAACGGCAAGGAGTGCTCCGCCGAGGACGTGGTCGCGTCGCTCGCCCGGTGGGGGCGGATCGCCACCGTGGGGAAGGGCCTCTTCAAGAGCGTCCAGTCCTTCCAGGCGAAGGACCGGTACACCGTCGAGTTCCGGTTCGGCGGCTGCGCGGGCGCCGTCCTCGCCGCCTTGGGGAACGCGAGTCAGTTTCCGGCGATCTACCCGAAGGAGGTCGTCGAGGCGGCGGGCGACGGCCAGATCAAGGACTTCGTCGGCACGGGGCCGTTCCGCTTCGTCGAGCGCATCCCCGACCGGTACACCCGCATGGCCCGCTTCGACCGCTACGCCGCCCGGCCGGAGGCGACCAGCGGCTACGGCGGCCGGCGGACGGCCTACGTGGACGAGCTCCAGTTCATCCCGGTGCCCGACGTGTCGGTCCGGGCCGCGGGTGTCGAGTCGGGCGAGTTCCATTTCAGCGACTGGATCTCCCCCGACAACTACGAGCGCCTGAACCGAAATCCCCGGCTCGACGTGATGATCGTCAAGCCGAACGAGTGGGTCAGCGCGATCTTCAACAAGAAGCAGGGGCCGTTCACCTCGAAGGCGCTCCGCCAGGCGGTCGTCGCCGCCCTCGACATGGAGCCGATCATGAAGGCGGCGGTCGGGGCACCCGAGTTCTACCGGCTCGACCCCAGCCTGATCTTCCGGGAGCAGGTGTGGTGGTCGGACGCCGGCAAGGACGTCTACAGCCGCCCGGACCGCGAGAAGGCGAAGCGGCTCATGCGGGACGCCGGCTACAAAGGGGAGCCGATCCGCTGGATGGCCACCCAGTTCTACGACTGGATGTACAAGTCGGCGCTTGCCGCCAAGCAACAACTGGAGGACGTGGGCTTCAACATCGACCTCCAGGTGCTCGAGTGGGCGACGGTGGTCCAGCGCCGCAACGACCCCAAGCTCTACGAGGTGTTCACGACCGGCATCGGCTTCCAGACCGATCCCTCCCAGCTTCCCATCCTGTTCTGCGACTGGCCGGGATGGACGTGCGACCCGAAGCTCGACGCCCTCCAGTCACGGCTGGCGTGCGAGACCGACTTCGCTCGACGGAAGGCCGTCTGGGAAGAGATCCAGCGCTGGTTCTGGGACGAGGTGCCGGTCGCGAAGCTCGGCGACTTCTTCACGCTCCGGATCAAGCAGAAGAGCGTCGCCGGGTATGCGAACCGCTACCGCCCCTTCTTCTGGAACGTGGGGCTCAAGGCCTAGGGCGGCCGAGCGGGCCGGAGCCGCCGCGCCCGGCGGGTTGCCGCCCGGGTCCTCGGCGGACCGGACTCGGACTGGAGCGTGAGTGCAGGGGGCCGCCCTAGCTCCCATGCTAGGATCGGGTGAGCTCGTGAACACGCGGCGGGGAATCCACGTGACCGGACATTCCCCGCGCCGGGGCGCCCCGCGGTCCCGGGCTCCGCGGCCCCCGCCGGGCTGGACGCGATCCCGCCGTCACCCTCCCATCGGCGGCAGCCCGGGCCCGTCGGGAGATCTACGCTGATGTCGGCCATTGATCCCGTCCGACCGGATCCCGGGAATGTCTCCGAGGCCGGCCACTCGCCGCGGAGGCGGTTCCGGCTCCGCGTGCACATCGCGACCTTGTTCGTGGCGCTCATCGCGGCCGCCGGCCTGGCCATCGTCGCCTACGGCTACCGCGCCACCACGCGTCTTCTGCTCTCCGCCGGCGACGAGGAGTTCCTGCACGTCGCGGAGCACACTGCCGACCAGGTGCGAAATCTGCTCGCCCCCGCCCGGCTCCTGGTGGAACTCCTCGCACGACACCCCCTGACGCGGACTACCGCCCTAGCCCCGCGCCTCGAAGCCCTCCCGCTGCTCACCACCGCCCTCGTGACGCACCCCGAGATCTCGGCCGTCTACGTCGGCTTCGGGAACGGTGACTTCTTTCTCGTGCGCTCGTTGAGGGATGCCGTCCGGCAGAGCCTCAATGCGCCCGCGGGGGCCACGTTCCTCGTCCAGAGCTTGGCCGCCACTGACCGCCCGACGCCGGGACGCTACCTATTCCTGGACGGGCAGCTCGCCGTGGTCCAGGACGAGCCGCGGCCCGCCTACCGCTTCGATCCGCGGACCCGCGACTGGTACCGCCAAGCGGTGTCGAGCGCGACGCTCATCCGGACCAGCCCGTACGTGTTCTTCACGACGCGCGAGATCGGCACGACGCTCGCGCAGCGGAGCGAGACCGGCGCGACGGTCGTCGGCGCGGACATCACGCTCCAGGAGCTCTCGCGTCATCTCGCGCAGTCCCGCGTCACCCCCTCCGCCAAGATCGCGCTCGTCGACCGCCTCGGGTTCGTGATCGCCCACCCCGACCCGGGACGACTGGTCCGCCCAGGGCCCGGCGACCCCGCCCTCACCCGCGTGACCGACCTCGAGGACCCCGCGCTGAGGCAACTCCTCGCCCGCCCCGACGACTCGACGCGCGGGCACACGACCCTGCCCGTCCAGGGCCGGGCGTGGATCGGCGGGAAGCGGTCGATCCAGGTGGACGTCGGTGAGCCGCTCACCCTGGTTCTGGCGGCCCCCCGCGACGAGCTGGTCGCCGAGGCACGCGGCCTGGCGCAGTGGCAGCTCCTGATCGGCCTGGGCATCCTCGGGCTGACCCTCGGTCTCGTGTGGTTCTCGGCCCGCCGCATCTCCCGGCCGCTCGAGACACTGGCCCGATCGGTGGAGCGGATCGGGGGGGGCGACCTCGATACCCCGCTCCCCGAGGTGTGGAATCCGCTGGAGGTCGGCGCGCTCCGGGACGTGACGGACCGGATGCGCCGCATGCTCCGGGGGCACATCGAGGAGCGTGCGGCCCGGCTGGCGGAGGAGCAGCGGCGGGCCCGGGAGCTCGACATCGCGCGCCAGATCCAGCAGTCGATGCTCCCCATCGCTCCGTCGGAGCCGCTGGCCGGCTGCGCGATCGCCGCGACGCTCCAGCCGGCCCGCGAGGTCGGCGGCGACCTCTACGACTTCTTCCTGCTCGACGGCCGCCGGCTCATCTTCGCCATCGCCGATGTGGCGGACAAGGGAATGCCCGCCGCGCTCCTCATGGCGCGCGTGACCGGGCTCCTGCGCGCGATCGGCCGGGGTGACACCGGTCCCGACGACGTCCTGCAGGAGCTGGACATGCGGCTGTCCCAGGGCAACGACATGTGCATGTTTGTCACCATGGCCTGCGCCGTGCTCGACGGCGAGAGCGGTGAGCTCCGCTACTCGAGCGCGGGCCACGAGCGGCCGCTCCTGCGTCGGCTCGGCGGTGAGACGACGGTGCTGGTCCTCGAGGGCGGGGCCGCCCTCGGCCTCGGCGCGGGCGCCGGGTTCCCCGTGTGGACCGGGCACCTCGCGCCCGGCGACACGCTCGTCCTCTGCACGGACGGGGTGACCGAGGCCTTCGACCGAGCGGGCACCGCCTTCGGCCTGGAGCGATTCCAGCGCGTCGTCGCCGAGACACCCGCGGATGCTCTCGCCACCCTCCCCGATCGGCTGGTCGACGCCGTCGAGCGATTCTCGGCCGGCGGAGCGCCTCGGGACGATCTGGCGATGCTGGCCCTGCAGTACCGGCCCCCCGGCGTGACCGTGGACGCGCGCGACGGGGAAGCGTGGCGATTTTCGGTCGACAGCGAGCCGGAGACTGCCCCCCGGGCGTGGCGGTGGATCGAGGCGATCCTGCGGGCCCGCAACGTTCCCCCGCCGACCGTCCACGACTGCGTGCTCGCCGTCGAGGAGCTTCTGACGAACGTGGTCACCCACGCCTATCGCGGCCAGCCCGGGCGCCAAGCGCACATCGGGCTCCGGCTCCTCCCGGAGAAGATCGAGATCCGGCTCGAGGACGCAGGCCCGCCGTTCAATCCGCTCGAGGCTCCGGCACCGGACCTCGAGGCGCCTCTCGCCGCCCGTCCGATCGGGGGGCTCGGTCTCCTGCTGGTCAGTCGCCTCGTCGACCGCTGGGAGTATGCGCGTGAGGGAGGGGCCAACGTCGTCACGCTCCACTGGGGACGACCCGCCGATCCCTCGGAGGGCGCGCCCTTCGAGGTCGGGACGCCGCCTGGACCGGGCGGGGCCCTCGCACTCGACATCGAGATCGGCAGCCTCGGGCCGACGGAGCGCTGGGCGGCCCTCCGGGGGCGCCTCGACACCACCACCGCGCCGCAGCTCGAGGCGGAGCTCGCCCTCCTGCTCGATCGACCGGGCATCACGTCGCTCGTGTTCCGGCTCGACGGCCTCGAGTACATCAGCAGCGCGGGAATCCGGTGCGTCATCCAGGCGCGCAGGGTGATCGAGGGGCGCGGGGGACGGGTGGCCCTTGTCAACGCGCAGGCGGCCGTGCTGAAGGTGTTCCAGATCGTCAAGGTGCTCCCCGCCGACGAGATCTTCGCCAGCCAGGCCGAGCTCGACGCCTCCCTCGGGACTGTCAAGCGCCAGGCGCACGAGCTGCGCTGACCATCCCGCCGCCAGATCGGGTCCGACACGTCGACGACCAGGCCGTTGCCCGCTACCGTGAAATGGTCGAGCCACGCTCCGTGCATCCACTGCGACCGTCTCCGGATGTCGATCGACTGCCGCTTCCAGCGCGTCCGGGACGCCTTCAATCCGGACAACGCCAATCCCGACGGCCAGCCTTTCACGTGGGAGGAGGTCTACGCGGGCTGGCGCTCCGACGAGCTCCAGTATTACTGGACCCGCTTGCCTCTCGTCGAAGTGCCGTTCGACCGGACGTGGTTCGACCGGCGCGATGTCCTGGGCTTCGCGCTCGGCGACGCTGGCGACCCGCGCGCGCGCTCCGTCCTCCAACGCATCGTCGCCCGCGACCAGGACCCGTCCAAGCGCGAGTGCGCGCGACGCCTGCTCGCGACGCTCGACGCGCCCGGGTCCTCGCCCCCGGCCCGCCTACAAAGGCCTCCGCGAGGGCGGTCCGACCCGGGCCGCTCGGCGCGGCGCTCGACCAGCTAGCTGGCCGGCGGCCGCGTCCGCCCAACGGCGAGGTGGTTGTCCCAGCGAGCGTGGACCACGCAGCTCGCCAGAAGGGGCGTGACCCGCGCGTCTGGCAGCTCGACGCGCACGCCGCCGCCGCGGCCACTCGTCAGGAGGAACGCGCGCGGCGCGTCAGCCCGCGCCAGGCCGCACCCGTCGCCCCTCCTCGGACCGGCCGCGCCGATTCCATCCGCGGTGCCCTATACTCGGGCGGGCGGGGGGCAATCGGCGCCCGACCTCGGGAGACAGCGAATGTCGAGCGATCAGGCGCCCGGGCTCGTGGTGGGTACCGGCGATTTCGTCTACGACGTGGTGCGGCCCTGGGGCACCCTGCCGGCGGGCTGGAGCCTCGGGCTGGTCAGCCACGTGGCGGTGGACTCGAAGGACCGCGTCTACTTCTACCAGCGGAAGGACCCGCCGGTCCTGGTCTTCGACGCCAACGGCCACTTCCTCAGCGGGTGGGGAAGCGAGCGCCTGCGCGATGCTCACGGGATCTTCATTGGCCCGGACGATCACGTCTATCTCTGCAACCGGGACGAGCACGAGGTCCTGAAGCTCACGCCGGAGGGTCGGATCGTGCTGGTGCTGGGCCAGCGCGGACGCCCCTCGCTTCAGGCGCCGTTCAATCACCCCGCCGACGTCGCCGTGTCGCCGGCCGGCGAGATCTACGTCGCGGACGGGTACGGCAACTCGTCAGTGCACCGGTTCTCGGCCGAGGGCCGGTACCTGGGCTCCTGGGGCACGCCGGGCTCGGGGCACGCCCAGTTCACGACGCCCCACGGCATCTGGGTCGACGGGCAGAACCGCGTGCTCGTCGCCGATCGGGAGAACGATCGGGTCCAGCTGTTCAGCCCGGAGGGCGACTACTACGGTGAGTGGCGAGACCTCTACCACCCCATGGACATCTACGTCGACGCCACCGGCACCGTCTACGTCACCGACCAAATCCCGCGCATCAGCATGTACTCCCCCGAGGGGCGCCTCGTGGCCCGCGGCCGGCCGGTGAACGTGGGCGCCCACGGCGTCTGGGGTGACTCGCGCGGGAACCTCTACCTCGCCGAGGTTGGGCTCAACCAGGTGACAAAGCTCGCCCGGCGCTCGCGGCTTCAGGGCCAACCACGCCCCTGACCTGAGTCGGCGCAGAGCGCCGATTCCACGGCGAGGCTCAGCTCGCTTCCGGTGGGCCCGCGGGCTCCCGAGCGACTCCGGGAGGTGTCATCGATGAAGATCGCGGTGATGGGATCCGGCTCCATCGGCGGCTACCTCGGCGCGCGGCTGGCGGCGGCCGGGGCCGAGGTGACCTTCGTGGCGCGTGGCCCACATCTGACGGCGATCCGCGCGCACGGGCTCACGGTCCGGAGTCCGCTCGGTGACCTGCTGATCGCGCCGGCCGCCGCCACTGACGATCCGGCTGCGGTCGGTGCCGTCGACGCCGTGCTCCTAGCGACGAAGCTCTACGACGTGGAGGCCGCCGCGCGGGCGATCGCGCCGATGGTCGGCCACGACACCGCGATCGTGTGCCTGCAGAACGGGATCGATGCCACGGATATCGTGGAGCGCCTCCGCGGCCGGGCACACGCCGTCGGCGGCGTCGTCCTGATCAATGCTGAGATCGCGGCACCGGGCGTGATCCAGCACAACGCGCTGAACCGCCTCACGGTGGGCGAGTTGGACGGGCGGGAGAGCGCACGGCTCGCCCGCCTCGTGACACTCGGGAATCGCGCCGGCATCGAGACCGTGTCGAGCCCCGACATTCGCCTCGAGATCTGGCGGAAGTTCCTGGTCATGGCCCCGATGGGGGCCCTGAGCGCGATGACCCGCGTGGCGCTCGCCCGCGTCCGCGCCCACGAGGAAACCTGGCGCCTGGCGGAGCAGGGCATGCGCGAGGTCGTGGCGGTGGCAAACGCGCACGGGGTCGGGCTCACCGAGGAGGACGTGCGGCGGACGCTCTCGTTCGTCCAGGGCATGCCGGCGACGTGGCGGGCGTCGCTGGCGATCGACCTGGAGCGGGGGCGGCGGCTCGAGGTCGACTGGCTGTCGGGCGCCGTCTGGCGGCTGGGGCGGGCAGCGGGGATCGACACCCCGTTCCACCAGGTCGCCCTCGGGGTACTGAAGCCTCACGCCGCGGGCGCCCCCTGAGGCGCCGGGCCAGTGCGCGGGCCAGGCGAGGTCAACCGGAAAACTGGTGAGAGGCGCTCGCCCCGCTCCGCTCGTCGATGAGCTGGATCGCCCGGAACGTGAACGCGACTTCCTCGTGCAGGCCGTGCGAGCGAACCTGTCGCGAGATACGCGTGACGAGCGCGTCCTCCAGTCGAATCGTGAAGAAGTGGATGCCCTGCCGGTCGAACAGCCGGATCTCGACGAGGCGGATCCGTTCCCGGTTCACGAGCGCCAGGAACAGCGGCGGCGTGCACCGATCGAGCTCCTTGATGACGACGACGGGCCGGACCTGGAGCGCCCCACTGGGGTCGCCGCCCACGCCCTCCGCCGAGGGCAGCAGGATCTCGTCCGAGATCCCGAGGAGCGTCTGCGTCCCTTCCAGGCCTCGCGCGGTGTTGCCACAGGCGAGTGGACCCTGGCTCTGGGTCTCGATGACGGCCACCATGGAGTATGCGGTCGCGGGGACCGGCAGGACCGTGAGAGCGAGGAGCGCTAACCCCACCGCACCAATCACGACGCTCATGGCGCACCTCCTGAGCGAAGAAGGTTCCGGATCGCGGACTCAGCCTCCGATCACAGCCATCGTACAATCTAGCGACCGGCACCGCTCCCCAGCGTCGCCCCACGAGCAACCACCACCGGACACCGGCAGAAGGAGCCCAGATGCGCTTCGTCGAGGAGCGGGACTTCACGCTGAGACTCGATCTCCGCTGCGCGTTCGAGGAGGGTTATGACGGCGAGCTGGACGGCTACGGATGGCTCCGCGAGTTCCAGGACCGGATCGCCCCGCGGGTGGTGGAGGCCGCCGTCCGTGCGATTCGCGCGCATCCGGACTGGACGGTACGACCCGGCAACCGCGGTCGCGCGATCGAGGACGAGGTGACGCTGGTCGTCGAGCGGGGGGTCGACTGATCGCGCGTCGACCCGGGAAGCCACCGCGGCCGACCGGGCTCCGGTACGAAGCGCGGCCGGCCGCGGCATCAGAGACTTGCTACGGCTTCTTCGCGGGAGCGGGCGTCTTGACCTGGGGCGTCTTCGGCGCCGGCGTCGCGGCTGCGGCAAGATCCTTCGTCCACTTCTCGATCGAGGCCAGCACCACGGCGAGCTTGTCCTTGGCCTCGGCCGGCGCCTTGGCCACCGCGGCCTTCGCCGCCTGCAGCGCGTCCTTCGCCGCCTTCTCGTCGTCCGTCCAGGCCTTCTTCATGTCCGGCTTCATCTTCTTCGCCGCGGCCTGAGCTTGCTTCTCGAGGCCCGTCCACGCGGCCTCGGCGGCGGCGATGCCCTTCTCCACTTCGGCCGTCATCGTGGCCTTGCCTGTCACGGCCGCCTTGCTGGCGTCGTCGGCGAGGCCCTTGGCCCGCTCGTACGCCGCCTTCGCCTCCTTGTACTTCTTCTCACCCATGAAGCTCTCGGCCTGCCGCTGGAGATCGGTCACCGCCTTGTAGGCGGGGCCGGCGTACTTGTCCGCCTCCGCCGACTTGGCCGCCGCGATCGCCGCATCGGCCGCCTTCTTCTCGGCCTCCGGGGGAGAATCGCAGCCTGCCACCAGCAGGGCGACGCCCGCGAGCACCGGCACTGCCCACCGCACACTGAACCGTGTCATGTCAGGAAACCCTCCCGTCCGTCGGACGACATGATGTGGAAGATGGCATCGGACTTCCGACCGAAAAGGATACGCCAAGTCCCCGCCAAGGTCGACCCGTGCTAGCATCCCCGCCGATGGCGCCCCTGGGTCGTCTCGACCGCGTCCGCGCCGCGGCCCGGCGCGAGCCCGTGGACCGCCCCCCCTATGCCTTCTGGCGCTACTTCCCCACGGCGGATCGGTCGCCCGCGGCCCTGGCCCAGGCGACCCTCCGCTTCCACGACCGGTACGGGTCGGACTTCCTGGCCGTGGTGCCGCGGGCCGGCTATGCCGCCCAGGCCTGGGGCTGCGTGGAGGCCGAGGCCCCCCGGAACGATGGGAGCCGTCCCTGCACCCGCTGCGCAGTGACCCGGCCCGAGGACTGGGGGGCGATCCGGGCGCTCGATCCGGCGTCGGCCCCCGGCTACGGAGACGTCGTGGAAACGCTTGTCCGCGTGGGGTTCGACCGCCGTATCGGGGATGCCCCGGTGATCGTGGTGCTTCCCGCGCCCTCGACCGTGGCGGCGCGCCTGGGGGGCGGCCGGCTCGCCGCCCATCTCCGGGAGTGGCCGGGGCTCGTCGGCGACGCCCTGCGGGCGCTCGCCGAGACCCAGATCCGCTTCGCCGAGCTCTGCCTCGCCGAGGGCCTGGCCGGGGTGCTCTACACGGTGCACGCGCCCGCCGAGCCCGCGTTCGGGGCGTCGACCTACGCCGAGCTCCTCGAGCCCCACGACCGGGCGGTCCTGGCCGCCCTCGACGGCCGGGCGGCGCTCCGAGTGGTCCATGTCACCGGACCCGTTCCCTTCGCGCGGGTGGCGACCTGGCCCGTCGACGTGGTGGGCTGGGCACCGAGCGCGGACCTGCCCGCGCTCGTGGACGGTCACGCGCGGCTGGGCGCCGCGGCGCTAGGGGGGCTCGACCCCAGAGCCCTCCGTGATGAGCCGCCGGCGGCGGCCGTGCTGGCCGCGCGCAACGCCCTCGCGGATGTCAGGGAAGAGGGGCTCGTCGTCGGGCCCGGCGGGCCCGTCTGGCCGGACACGCCGGACGAGGTCCTGACTGCCGTCATCCGGGCGCTCGGGGGCTCGACCCGGCCGATTCTCGGCATCAGTCGCTGACGTCCGCCGTCAGAGGAGCCGACCGAGCCAGTCGGCGCGCTCGACGCGACGGAGTATCCGCGCCACGTGCGCCTGGTAGGCCCGGCCCGTCGAGCCCGGGTGCCAGGCGCGCGGGTTCGGAAGGCTCGCCGCGAGCTGCGCCGCCTCGAGTGGAGCCACGTCCGCAGCGGACTTCCCGAAATACCGGCGCGCCGCCGCCTCGACCCCGTAGCATCCTGGCCCGAACTCGGCGACATTGAGGTAGAGTTCCAGGATCCGCCGCTTGGTGAGCGTTCGCTCGAGCTGCCACGCGAGGAGCGCCTCCCGCCCCTTCCGGAGCGGGTTCCGCGAGGGCGTCAGCCAGAGATTCTTCGCGAGCTGCTGCGTGATGGTGGACGCCCCGCGCGGCAGCTCCTTCCGTTCGACGGCGCGCTCGAGTGCATCCTCCACCTCGTCGAGGTCGACGCCCCCGTGGGCGAAGAATCCGATGTCCTCGGCGACGACCACGGCGCGCTTGACGTGCACCGAGATGGCGGCGTAGGGCACCCACGTCCACTGGATGCGGTCGTCCCGTCCGGTCTCGCGCTGCTCCGCTCGATAGCGGTCGATGAATGCCGTGGTCCGGGGCGGGCGCGCGGCGAGGGCGCCCATGCGCGGCCACGTCCAGACCTCGTAGGCGAGCCAGGCACTCACGGCCAGGAGCCCGAGGAGCGCGAGCCGGCGCCACACCCGTCCCCGTCCAGAATGCCGAGCCCCGCGCGCCACGGCGTCCAGTCTAGCTCTTGCGCCGCTCAGGCCGAGCGGTCACCATGGCGCGGTGAGTTTCCACGATCGCGGCCGCGCGCGGCTCGCCTGGCTCGATCGCTTCATCGTGCCCCGCGAGACCCTGCTCGCACCGAGCCGCTGGCACCTGCACGTCGTGCAGCGCCGGGTGAGCCGCCTCGATCACCTCCGGCCGCACCGGCTCAACTGGGAGGCGCTCAAGCACCCCAAGCCCGAGGCGGGAGAAGATGACGAGGCCCTCACACCCCGGCGGCTCGCGGGGATCCGGTGGTCGTGGCTCGACGGCTTCTTCACCACGGTCAGCGACAACCTCTATCTCGGGTTCATCGTCCTCTACGCCCTCGCCTACGGCGCGAGCACGAGCCAGCTGGGTCTCGTGGCCGCGATTCAGAACCTCCTCGGCGCCGTCTCCCTGTTCCCGGGAGCGCGCGCCGCCGACGCGGCCCGGCACCGGAAGCCCCTCGTCACGTGGACCGTCGGCGGCTTCGCGCGCATCGCGCTGCTCGCCCTCGCGCTGGTGCCGTGGATGACCCCCGTCCCCGCCACCGCCATCTGGCTGATCATCGCCCTCAACGGGGTCCGGTCCTTCATGTCGAACTTCGGCAACCCGGCGTGGACCGTGCTAGTCGGCGATCTGGTCCCACCGCGCCTGCGCGCGCAGTACTTCGGGAATCGCAACCTCATGATCATGCTGGCGGCACTCCTGGTCGCGCCCCTCGCCGGCTGGCTCATCAAGGCCGGGAACGGCTGGCTCGGCCAGCCGAACCTCGGCTATCAGGCCGTGTTCGCCCTCGCCTTCCTGACGGGCCTGGCCGGCACCGCCTGCTTCCTGATGATCCCGGAGCCGCACCTGGCAAGCCGGGCGCGCCCGGCCGCAGGCACGACAACCGGTCTCTGGAGCGCGGTCGCCGGCAATCGGGCATTCCTCGGACTGATCGTGAGCGGTTTCGTGTGGAACCTTGCGCTTCAGGTGGCGGCGCCCTTCTTCAACGTCTACCTGGTCCGTCACCTCGGCGCGGGGGCCGGGACCGTCGGCCTCCTCGCCGGCGTCAACACGCTCTTCGGGCTCATCGGCAGCGCCCTCTTCGGCCGTGTCATGGACCGCCTGGGCGCGCTGAAGACCCAGGCGCTGACCGGCCTCCTGATCCCGATCATCCCCACCGCCTGGATCTGGGTGACGGCGCCCTGGCAGGTCGGCGTGCTCGAGGCTTACGCTGGACTCGCCTGGGCCGGCTACAACCTGGCCAACTTCGCGCTCCTGCTCGAACTCACCCCCGGATCCCATCGGCCCCAGGCGGTGGCGCTCTACCAGACGGTGGTGTTTGCGAGCGCAGTGGTGGGGCCGCTCCTCGGCGGCTGGCTCGCCGACACGTTCGGGTTCCAGGTCATCTTCGGCGCGAGCGGCGCGGGACGGCTCCTTGGCATCGGGCTCTACATCTGGCTCTCGGTCTGGCCGATCCTCGGCGCCCACGGCAGTCGCCCGGCGCCGTCACCGGCCAGAGCCGTGTAGGCTGCGAGCGATGCTCCTCTCCAACGGCCGCATCTACACGCTCGATCCAGGCGATCGGGTCGTCGACACCCTGGTCGTCCGGGCAGGCCGCGTCGTCTTCGCCGGCCGGCGGGGGGACGTCAACGTCCCGGCCGGGGAGCCCGAGATCGACCTCCGCGGGCGGGCCGTGCTGCCGGGACTCGTCGACGCCCATGGCCACCTCATGTACCTCGCGCGCCTCCGCCTGGCGCTCGACGTCGCGGGGCTCGCCTCCGAGGCGGCGTGCGCCGGGCGCGTGGCCGCGCGGGCCGGGTCCGCCCGCCCAGGCGAGTGGATCGCGGGTCGGGGGTGGGATCAGAATCGGTGGCCGGGCGCGCGCTTTCCGACCCGGGCGTCACTCGACCGCGCGGCACCCGATCATCCCGTGGCCCTGGTCCGCGTGGATGGCCACGCGATCTGGGCCAGCTCGACGGCGCTCCGGATCGCCGGGATCGACCGGCACACGCCCGACCCGCCCGGGGGCCGCCTCGAGCGCGACGGAAGCGGCGAACCCACCGGCGTCCTGGTGGATACCGCCCAGGAGCTCGTCCGACGGGTCGAGCCACGCCCCGGCCCGGCCCAGCTGGACGACGCCGTGCGAGCGGCCATCGCCGACTGCCTCGCGGTCGGACTCACCGGCGTCCACGAGATGGGGGCCGACCTGGACGCCCTCGCCGCCTACCGCCGGCTCGCCGCCGCGGGGGCGTTCCCCTTCCGGAATCACGTCGCGCTCAGGGGGGCCGACGCCTCCGCGTGGCAGGCGGCGCTCGACGAGGGCCCCGCACGGGCTGGCGATGGCCGGCTGGCCGTCGGGGCCGTGAAGCTGATGGCGGACGGCGCGCTGGGCTCCCGGGGCGCCGCGCTCCACGCGCCGTACTGCGACGACCCGGCGAATCGCGGACTCCTCCTGCTGCCGGTCGATGAGCTCGAGGCGCGCGCTCGGGCCGCCGCCGCCCGGGGCTTCCAGGTCTGCGTCCACGCGATCGGCGACCGGGCCAACACGCTCGTCCTCGACGTGCTCGAAGCCGTGATCATGGGGCGCCCGAGTACGGCCGGCGGCCGCCTCGCGGCCATCCCGGGAGCGGACCCGCGCCATCGCGTCGAGCATGCGCAGATCCTAGCGGAGCCGGACATTCCCCGCTTCCGCGCGCTCGGTGTGCTCCCGAGCATGCAGCCGACGCACTGCACCTCGGACATGCCCTGGGCGGACACACGGCTCGGCGCGGAGCGGATCCCCGGGGCCTACGCCTGGCGCTCGCTGCTCCGCACGGGAACCCTGATTGCCGGCGGCTCGGACTTCCCGGTCGAGCTACCGAATCCGTTCCACGGGATTCACGCCGCGGTGACGCGACGCCCGCGTACGGGCCCGGATCCGGGCTGGCAGCCGGACCAGCGGATGACGCGCGCGGAAGCGGTCCGCGCCTTCACCGCCTGGAACGCGTACGCCGCGCACCAGGAGGCCGAGCTCGGCACGCTGGAGCCGGGGAAGCAGGCGGACCTGGTCGTCTGCTCGGCTGATGTCTTCACGTGCCCGGAGTCGGAGATCGCGGCGATCGAGCCCGTCCTGTCGGTGGTCGCGGGCGAGATCGTCCTCGACCGGCGAAGCCCCGCGTAGCGGCGGCGCGTCACGAGGGCGAAGGGCGCCTTCGCGGATCGGCGGCTCCCGGGCGCACCTGGGAGCCGCCAGATTTTCGCGCCTTGGTTCCGGAGTTTGTCACCACCGCCCGGCCAGGAGCACTTCCGATGTCAATCCACGCGTCGGGACGGATTGGCTGGCGCCACTAGGATGCGGGGCGCTCTGGCTCCCTCTTTGCACTAGCCTTTCTCTCACCCGGGCCAGGGAGTCTACCCGGAGGAGGAGGGACAAACGCATGCTGTCTGAAGCCCCGCGAAGCTGGTACCGGCTGTCGCTCTCAGGCGCTCTCGTCGTCCTGCTCTCGACCCTGCTACCTCCGGTCGGGGTTAGCCTGTCCGAGGCCCATGGCGGCGACCCGAGCGTCGTTCATGGTTGCGCCAAGACGCAACAAGGCATCACCCGGATCGTCGGCGCGAACGATCCATGCGGACCCAGCGAGACTGCCGTGCACTGGAACATCACGGGTCCCCAAGGTCCCCCCGGACCCCAGGGGCCCCCAGGCCCAGCGGGATCCGCGTTCCTCCAGGTGCTCGACAGCGAGGATAGGACGGTCGGATCGGTGGTGGGTGTGGAGTTTCTCAACCCGGTCGTCGCCTTCAAGGTCGGGGGGCTCGTCTTCGCGCTGAAGCTCGTCGACAACAGGCTCTACGGGTCCGGCTTCCCCTACTTTCAGTCGGGGGACTGCACGGGTCCCGCGCACATCGAGCGTGTCCTCAGCACGTTGCTGGCGACGGGCGTGGACCAGAGCTACCGAGTCTACGGGGATACTGGCCTGGATCCCGTGTTCATTCACGTGTCCTCCTACGGCACCCCCGACGGCTGTGTTCCGGTCAACTTCTCGCTCTGGGTGGTGCCCGCTAGCTCAGTTCTCGACCTCGGAGCGCAGTTCACCCCTCCGTTCAGGCTGCAGTAGACCGGCAAGTCCGCCGTCGCGCGACAGGGGCTGTGCGCTCCCGCATCGCCCCTTGCGCTCCCTCACCAGCGCGTGTTTTTGACCTCCGAGGTCGGTGAGGCCCTCCGCGCTCGAGCGTTCAGGCTCCTCGACAGGCGTTGGAGGTCCGAGGACCTGACAAGTTTCGCGACGCCTTCTCGGCGATGGTCACGAGGCGGGTCGACGTGGTGATGGTGATCGACGACGCGATAATTCGTGCAAGTCTCCGAGGGCTCGCGGACCTCGCCGCGAAGAACCAGTTTCCATCGATCGGTATAAGGGACTCGTTAGCGTCCAGAGGATCACGAAGACGAGCCGGCCAGCGGTGAGGCGGACGGCGAGTAGGATTCGGGCGCCTCCGCGATCTTCCGGCGGGTCGTATCGATGTCGTCGGGGGTCAGGAGCCCCTTGCGGACCAACGTGGCCACGAGGAGAGCCACATCCGGATGGAGAGCGGGCGCTGTGCTCTGATGCCGCGGGCCCGCACCATCCGGCGCGGTCTCGGTCGGGGAATCGACGGGAGCCCGGGCGCTCCGACTCCGCGTCTCCGGCGGGGGGAGCTCCATGTCGATGAGCTCGTCGACGTGCCGCGGAATGCTCGCGCTCAGGAGCGCGTGAACCCGTGGCCGAATGGTGGCGTCATCGGTGAGGAGACGTCCATTGAGCCGTCGGCCCCGCCAGTAGTTCGTGAGCTCCAGGGAAAGATTGTGCCGTCCCCACTCGACCTCGACGAGGACCCCGGCGAGTGGATCGTCTCAGAGCGGCGCCGCGAAGGACACGGGAAGGCGGAGCGCGAGCAGCTGGCGTCGTCGGGCCACGTCCACGCTCAAGTCGCGCCGATCGGTGGTTCTCAAGACCTCTGCGGGCGCTCACACCGCATTATGGTGGCGCCGTGGCCGGCCAGCCGGGCGACGGTCCCTACTGCCTCCTACTTGCGCATCCCTAGCTGCAGGGCGTCGGAACGGTCGTCTCGTTCGCGTTGTAGGTGCAATGGACCCATGTCGGCGGGAACATCCGCACCCCGGTACCATCCAGTGGCATCGTGAACGCCGGGGGTGGTGCGGCGTTGCCGTAGGTCGGATTGTAGGTAATGCGCGAGGCGGTGTTCGTAATATTGACATCCCACGCGATGAGGCCGCCATCGACGGTCAGGGGGTTGAAGTCTGCGGTCCCGCCCGAAAAGATCAGCCCGGACACCACACTCGTCGCGTTCGACAGGTCCAATTGGATCGTCTGGCCAACCGCTGTCGTCGGGGCAGCTTCGTTGGGGTTATACGCGAGGATCGCCAGCGGATAGCCGCAGGTGTTGGGACCCCCCGTGCACGGCCGCGTCGTTATGCGATTGGTGCCGGTGAGCCCAAAGTCCTTGTTTCCCCCGCCGCCGCCAGCCCCGTTGCCGTGCAGAACCACCGTGCCATTGACGCCCACATTGTTGGTGATGGTCACCTTACCCATGACGTAGACGACGATAGAGCTGTTAGACCCCGGGCAGTTGGCGTCAGCAGTATACGTCCCCATGCAGCCGGCCTCGCTGGATCCACTGGTGCCGAAATCAACGTCCGCGCCGGTCGCCAGCGTGGCCGCGCTGGTCCCGGGACCAAAGAACACCATCCCATGACACTTTTCCGGCGTCGCGATGCAGGTGGCGTTCGTCGGGTCCCACGCCAGCGTGCCAGTGGACAAGCTGCACGGATCCGTCCCGTAGCCCCCGCTCGCGACCTGGATGTGGGGACACCACGTGCGGGTGGGAGCCGCCTGGTACAGCGCCCACTGATAATACGGGTAGATGACACACGGGGCGTTCGCTGACATCGTGGCTGAGACATCGGTTGGACGGTCCGCGGCCGGGATCGGCGGATACGACCCACTTCCAGCGGTCCCACAGCGAATGTCGCTCGGGATAGGCAGATCCCCGGTCGCCGGTCCATTGGGATGGTGCGGATCACTCGGGTCGATGCAAGGATTGTTGTTACATCCCGATACGGCGTCCTCAATGCACAGCCCACCGTCTTGGTCGTAGCAGGCGTGTTTCCACGGGTTGCCGATCGTGTAATGCGCCCGCATTCGCGCGTGGCCGATGATGCGATTGGCCCCATCGGTCACCTCGGACCAGGCCGTCAAGACGACGGTCTCGTTCGCATCGACGGTGTCCGAACACCCGCCGCCGGGATCGTCTTGCACCACGACCGGCACGAATGGTGGTGCGCCTACGAAGCCCGTTGGCGCCGCGCAATCGTTGTCGACGCGTACCCAATACCGGCCGGGCCCAAGGGAGATGCCTGCGCCCGGCACCCCGAGCTGCCGCGTGGCCGCACTGGCGATGAAGGCGTTGAAGTCGCCCGCGTTCACCGCATCGCGCACCATGTTGCGACCGTGCTCGAGGCCGGCCTCCGCGAGGGCGACCGCCTGCTGGGCGGCCTTTTGGTTCTGTCCCAGCCGAGATTCGAGATCGGCCAGCACCGAGACCGATAGAGCGAACACACCAAGCAGTAGCATCGCCAAGATGGCGGCCACCAAGGCGCTCCCCCGGTCGGATCGAAGTCGCCGGTCGGATGATCGGTGCAGCATGGCATTTGCCTCCTGAGTGACGGACCTATCGCGTGCGAAGGTCCACCGACGTTCGCAGCGTGCGCCGCACGGTCGTGAGGCCGCTTCCTCCGAACTTGCCGACCGTACCGCTTGCCACCAGATCGATCTCGATCCGCTGGATGCAGTCGCGCTCGGTCTGACTCACAGGGACAATGGTGCTCCACGCCCCTGTGCACACACCGTTAACAGGGGGCTTTCCCTGGAAGATCAGGCTCAGGGATTCGATGTTGTCCGCCAAGGGGCGTGCGGTGCCAACGCCTTGCCGCCGAGTGATCTGTTTGGTCCCCGAAGTCCAGGCGTAGGTGATGCTCTCTTCGGATGGGGCGCTCGTGTCGATAAGGCCATCGCTGTCCAAATCCATTTGAACCTGGATGGTGACGGCGCTCCCGCTGCTGCTGGCCACGGGAATGATCCACCTGTCGTTACATGTGAAACCGGCACCCAACAGCAACTGGCACCGGGCTAGCTTGGCCCCCGAGCACTGCGTGTAGGCCTCGCTGTCGAAGGCGCACTGAATTACATCGCGGCCCGCCTTGGCGAAATCTCGCGCCATTTGATCGATCGCGACGCGTGCGTCGCCCTGGATTTCCGCCTGCTCCGAGCTCACAAAGTAGGCGCTCTGGCTTTGCTCCCAGACGACGAGGATGCCGGTGATGATTAAGGCGAACATCGCCATGGCGATCACGGTCTCCATGAGCGTATAGCCATGTGCATCTTGGGAGAAACGCCAGGGACGGATGCTGATGGCGAACCGGGGGCGCGTCATTTTGCAATGATCTGGGTCAGGGTGGCCGTCGCGTCGCCCAATGGCCCACGATAGTACACTCGGACTTCGACCGTCCGGCAGGTCGGCTGCCCCGCCAGCGTCGGACAGCTCGCGGAGCACGGTGTGCCGGAACACGATCCCGGTGCGGCATAGTTGGAGACAACCACCTCCCGCTCGAATCCCGTGAACCCGGACACCGTTGCTCGAGACGCGGCCAGACTCGACAGATTCGCGAAGGTCGTGCGCTTCGCGAGATCGATGGGCTCTTGAGCGAGGCCTACGGCCGTGAGAGAAAGCCCGGAGCCATGGACCGCCGTGAGGCCGGCGGGCACGGCCGCGCCGAGGACGACAAGAGTCGTGCCCAGCAGCATCACGGCGACGAGGACCTCGATGAGTGTCATGCCCTGGTCGCGCATTGGCGCAGCTCCTTGGCGGGCCTAGCAGGAGTTGCCCGGCAGCTGGGTCCCGCCTTCGGGCGTGACCGTGAGGGTGACGGAACACGTGGCTCCCTCGGACGTCGACGTCACCACGATGGGTGTCGGCCCAACAGGGTCAACCGTGCTGACGGGCGTGAAACGCATGGCCACGGCTCCCCCGATGGTGGCGCTGCCCGGGAGGTTCACCGGCCCCTCGACGCTTGTGCCAGAGCAAGTCGTACCGGAGCGGGCCCCCGTGTAGATTTCGTATTGGCCAACACCGCCCGTGATGCGGAGGGCGACGCAGTAGTCCTGGGCATCGGTGATGGCGCGCTGCCGCGTGTGTCGAATCGCTTGAGCGATGTTGTCGGCGGCGCCCTTCGCTCTCCCAGCGCCAAGCGCCCCCTGGAGGAGCCCAGCAGCTTGGAGTGTGATCGCCGCCACGATCGCAAGGAGGACCAAAGCCACGGACAGCTCGACCAGGGTAACACCCGACGAGTCTCGGCGAACCATGGTTCTTCCTCCCGACCGCAGCGTACATGCATAAACCGCACCCGCTAGTAAGATACGGTGCCCGGCGTTCCACGGGGCCGCGTGACATCAACACTTTCAGTGGCTTAGAGCATGGCGAAGCTCCGAGGACCCGCTCGATTGTCAGAGATGGCAGCGCCCGCGCACGGGAATTGGCAAGCCCGGCGCCCAACATTGTCAGCCCACGGGCCGATATGCCTTCAGTCCGGGGGTCGGCCTCTCGAGGCTGCGCGTACCTAGACTCCTAGTGGTGGCAGACCACGCAGTCGAGCGGGCCGCGCCGCTCGGCGTGGCAGGCAACGCACCACCCCATCGTGAGGGGCGCCACCTGGGCAACTCGCTGCATGGTCTCGACGGGGCCGTGGCAGGTCTGGCAGGCGAGCCCCACCTGCACGTGCCGCTTGTGGGGAAAGTGCGCGAACCCCGCCAGCTTGTGGATGCGCACCCACGGGATAGCCTGCTTCCGGTTCCAGTACTCGTGGACCTTCTGCACTTCGGGGTTGCCCTTGGCGGCGACGATCTTGTGGCAGCCCATGCACCGCGCGACCGAGGGCAGGCCAGCATAGACGCCTCGCCGGGCGTCAGCATGGCAGAACTGACAGTCGATCCCGTACGATCCCGCGTGGATCGCGTGACTGAACTCGATCGGCTGGACGGGCCCCGGCGCGACCGGCTGGACCGCTGACCCCGGGTGCGGCCGGTACGGGGGCTGGGCCATCGTCCGGACGTAGGCGACCACGTCCCGGATCTCCCGCTCGGTCAGGAGCCGCCCGAAGCCCGGCATCTGCGGGGCGAGCCCCACCGCCCCCGCCCCGTCCCGGACCACCGTGGTCAGGAAGGCATCGGAGAGAGGGTTGAGCAGACGGCCGTCCGTGAAAGGCGGTGGCTTGATCGGAAGCGCGGACGCCCCCGGACCGTCCGCGCCTCCGGTCGGCCCGTGGCACGTGGCGCAGTGGCGCTCGTAGACGGCCAGCCCGGGATGGGCCAACGCGAGCGCCCCGGACGACCTGGTGGGCTGCCCGGCGGCCGGACGGGCCGCCGAACCCCCGAGCGCGAACACCCACGCGCCCACCGCGCACGCGCCCGCGACGGCAACGACCCATGCCCGGCTCTGGCGGCCATGGGGTGCCGCGCGGCGGGCTCGACGGAGCCCGAGTCGGCGCATGCCCTGGGGTGCGCGGGTCGGGCTAGACCGCCCCTTCGGCCTGGAGATCGGCCACGGCACGGGTGACCGCCTGCACCGTCTCCTCGATCTCGCGGTCCGTGTGGACGGCCGACACCCAGCCGTGGTTCTGGGACATGTCGACGCCCTGCAGGATCAGGGCGCAGCGCCACTTGTGAACGAGCCCGGCGTTCTTCGCCTTCGGGGCGCTCTTACCCGGCGTGGGCGGGGGCCCGTCGAGCGAGATGTGCACAATCGAGACGTCGCCGTAGGCAGCCATCGGCGCGCCGGCTCTCCGGAAGACGTCGTTCAGCGCTGCCCGGAGCTCCCCGCCAAGGGCATTCGCCTTCTCGTGCAGCTTACCGTCGGCGATCTGGGACAGCATCGCGATGCCGGCCGCCGCCACAACGGGGTTCGAGTTGTACGTCCCGTTCTGGGCGACGCGCTTGGTCCGGTTCCATGCGGCGTCGTCGCCGAAGGCCATCAGGCTCAGGATGTCCCGACGGCCACAGACGGCCGCTCCCGGGAGCCCGCCCGCCACGATCTTGGCGAGCGTGGTCATGTCCGGCGTCACCCCGTAGTACTCTTGGGCGCCGCCCGGAGCGTATCGGAACCCAGTGATGACCTCGTCGAAGATCAGGACGGTGCCCCGGTCCTGCGTGAGCTGGCGGAGATCCTTCAGGAATCCGGGATCGATCGGGAAGACGCCGGCCTGTCCACCGCTCGGCTCGAGGATGACGGCCCCGATGTCGCTCCGGCTCCCCAAGAGCTGCTCGACCGCTGCGATGTCGTTGGGCGGCGCGAGCAGGACCTCGCCCAGAACCGCGCCCGGAATCCCGGCCGACATCGGCACGTCGAAGGGCGGATTCACGCCCGAGGAGACCCCGTCGTGCCAGCCGTGAAAGTGCCCCGTGAACTTCACGACCTTGGGGCGCCCCGTGTAGGCGCGCGCGAGGCGGAGCGCGAGATGAGTCGCCTCGGTGCCGGACATGGTGAAGCGGACCAGCTCGGCGGAGGGGATGAGCCGGGCGATCCACTCGGCCCATTCCACCTCGAGGTCGTGGCAGGCTCCGTAGTGCGTGCCGCGAGCGACCTGTCGCTGGACCGCCTCGACGAGGGCCGGATGGGAATGCCCCAGGAACAAGGCCCCGTGCCCCATCCAGTAGTCGATGTACTCGCGGCCGTCGACGTCCCATTTGCGTGGACCCGCGGCGCGCTCGATGTAGAGCGGGAACGGCGTGAGGTGCCGGCCGTCGTGCGTGATGCCGCCCGGAATCACGCGCCGGGCGCGCTCCCAGCGCGCCCACGAGCCGGGCAGGGCCTTCCGATACCGTTCGCTCACCGTCTCCCGCATCACGAAGTCTCCTCTTCACGTGCCGCGGCCATGGGGCCGCGCCGCGTTTTCAAGTGCACAACCAACCCCCGGAGTGTTTCGAACAGCACCTGGCGCACCTCGACCGGCAGGCTGTCCACGCTCGGCTGGGCCTCTCCCGGGACCCGGTCCACGTCGCCGCCGGCGACCATGACCCGGCAAGGCCGCGCCTCCTCATCGGGAATAGGCAAGACTGCCACACCTTCGGCCATACTCTTGCCACGCACCTCCTGCAAGACGGCTATGCCCTTCGTATCGTGCAAGAACTGCTCGGTCACGAAGGCGTGAAGACGACGATGGTCTACACCCACGTCCTCTAGCGCGGCGGCACGGCATGGTCGCTTCGCCATACGACGCCGCCGTCGCAGTCCGCTCGACTACACACCGCTGCGCCAATGCGGGATCGGCAGATCCTTGGGCGTCAGCAGACCTGGCCGCGCGCCGATGACGCGCGGGATCGAGTTGACGACGATCGCGGCCGTTGCAATGTCGCCATGCAGTCCACCCACGATCGTTGACGTGATGTTCGGTGTGCCTTCGATATGCACCGTGTCGCGTGATTCGGGCGCGCCGACATACGCCACCAACTCCAGCGTGATGCGCGCCTCGCCGTTCACGAAACCGCGTCCGATTTGATTCAGGCCCGCGACAGCCCCCGCCTTGACCGTCAGGAACGGCGTGGTCACATCGCGGGCAGCCATGACAGGCTCGATCGATTCGCGATAATCGCTCAGCGCCCAGCCGAACGACTCGGCAATCATCAAGACGGACTCACGCAGACCCACATGCCGCACCGAGCCATCGTCAATACGCTTCTGGAACTCCTCACGCGTGATGCCGGCGCCGATTTTCTGCTGGAACGGCAGGCGGCGCACGCTCGCATCCTGCAGGCGCACCACGCGAATCTTCTGCACGTCGGCGCACGGCGCGCTCAGCATCAACGGCAGCGCGTCCATCGTGAACCCAGGATTCACACCCGTTCCATAGAACGCGACACCGTGCTGCCTGGCAACCGCGTCCAGTTCCGCGACGAGATCGGCGTTGTGCGCGGGCGGATACGACAACTCTTCGCACGTCGAAATGACGGGCAAGCCCCTCACGGCAATCTGCTTGAGCTGTGACGTGATTCCCCTGAGCGATGATGCCGTCGTCAGCACCACGATGTCTGCTTTGTTCTTGTCCAGTACCCCTGGCGCATCATTGCTAATCGTCACGCCGAGTTTCCGTTCTGCGCCCAGCAAGTCACCGAAATCTTTGCCGACCTTGTGCGGGTCAATGTCAATCGCGCCGACGATCTGCATATCCTTGCGCGCTGCAATCAACTTCGCCACCCCGACGCCGATCGGGCCGAGGCCATAGTGAATGACGCGAATCGTGTTCACTCCTAAAGGTCCTCCAGGAGGAGTCCCATGTGCGGAATCACACCCAGGCTCCCCAGTTCGAGATGCCGGCGACCATCAGGTGGTCCGTCCGGACCACCGAGGCGATCTTGGCGCCGTTCGGGACGTCGCGCACGACCCGCGCCCGCACTCGCCCCATGCCGATCTCGTTCCCACCGTCGCCGACCCCGATCGTGACCGTGCCCGACCGCCGCCGGAGGAAGAGCGCGTCGAGCGGTGCGTTCAGGGCCGCCACCGACCGCGCCCGGGCATTGTTAGTATCCGCCGTCCAGAGCCCGCCCGGGCCGCTCGACTGCGACGAGGTGCGTGGGATCGAACGCGCGCACCCTCTCGCGCGCCGCCCGGAGCGCCGCCACCGGCTCGGCCGGCACCGCGATGAGATCGCGCGGCTCCCCGAGTGCCCCGGAGACACGCCTCCAGGAGGGGGGCCACCGGAGGATCGGCGAGGTAGGTGACGCCCGCCCCGATTCGGCGGAGGGCGCGCCCGAGGACTATCGTGCCGGATGGACCGTCCGTCTCGGCAGCCCAGCCCGGTCGGGCGACGAACCCCGTGACCAGGACCACCCGCTGGGCACGCGCCAGGCTCCGCGCCGCCGCGGCCATCGCGCCCGCCATGACTAGACGGCTGATCCCGCGGCCTCCCACATCGAGCGCGCACAGAGTCTCGACGGGATCCAGGGCCGGCGACATGGCCCACCAAGCCTAACACCGGGCCTCGGGCCCCACAACGGCGGCCCACCCGGCGGCCCATCCGGAGGGGCGCCCACCGCAAGCGGGCACCCGAACCTCACAGCCGAAGCTGCGGCCAGCCGCCGGTCAGGAGCCTCCGGCGGGCTGGGGGGGAGCGAACAGCATCAGCTCGGCCCAGGCTCCGGTCTTGTCGAAGATGATGAACAGCCCCTTGGTGCGGTAGTGGAACGAGGGCCGCCCGGTCGCTTCCTCCGTCCCGATTGCTTCCGGCGGCCCCCACCCGTTCGAGATCGAGCGCAGCGAGAAGATGTGAGGCTTCGGGTAGAGGACGATCGAGCGCACCACGTCGGGGGCGAAGCGTCCACCGGCCACGAGACCAAAGCTGATGACCATGCGCTCGAGACCTTGCGGCGCGCGCTCCCCCGCATACGTCCACTCGGCCACGGTCCGCCCTTCCTCGACCAGCGTCCGCTCGCGGCTTGGCCGGCCGTAGAGCGTCTCCACGCCCGCCCGCATCGTTTCCCCGGGGGCGAGGCCGCCCCAATTCTCCGCGCCAAGCCCCCCCGCGGCCGCGAGCACCGCCATGGCGAGTACGAGCCCGAGCACCTCCTGGCGGGCCCGGGTCCCCCCGCCGATGCGCCCCGCGCGCGTCATGCGAGGACCCCGGCGAGCTGCGCGCGCGCCAGCGTCTCTCGGGCCATGTGGACGTGGACTGCGTCGACGAACTGCCCCTCGAGAGCGAGGGCGCCGCGCCCGCCACCCTCCGCCTCCTCGTAAGCGGCGAGCACCCGCCGCGCTTCGGCCACGGCCTCGGGGGACGGCGTGAAGCAGCGGTTCGCGACCTCGATCTGGCTCGGGTGGATGAGGGCCTTGCCGTCGAAGCCGAGATCGGCGCCGATGCGCGTGTGGCTCTCAAGCCGGTCGGGCTGCCCGAGATCGAAGCAGGGAGAGTCGATGGCATCCAGACCGGTGGCGCGCGCGATGAGGACGACGCGGCTCATCGTGTAGAGCTCGGTCAGCCGGCCGGCCACGAGCCGCGCGCGTGTCTCGCGCGCCAGGTCCCCCGCCCCGTAGAAGAGGGCCGCCGCCCGCGGGACGGCGCGGGCCAGCGCGTCGAGGCCGACGACGGCCGCGACGGTCTCGACCAGGAGGTGGAAGCGGATACCTCCCGGCGGACGCCCGCTTGACCGCTCGAGGCGCCCGACCTCCGCGTCCAGGCGCCCGACCTCCGCCGCATCGGCGAGCTTGGGCAGGAGCAGCGCATCGGGTCCCACCGGAACCACGGCGGCGAGGTCCGCTGCGTGCTCCGGTGCGCCGGCGGCGTTGACGCGCACAATGCGCTCGCGGGGGCCGAAGTCCACACGGCGGAGCGCCGCGACCACCCACTCCCGCGCCTGTGCCTTCTGGGCGGGCGGGACGGCATCCTCCAGATCGAGGATGACACCGTCCACGGCCATCGCCGCCGCCTTGGCGACGCGCTCCGGTCGGGTGCCCGGAACGAAGAGAAGACCCCGCCGGAGCCTCATGCCCCGCCCCGGCGGTGCGAGAGCACCTCGAAGCCGGCCGTCCGCAGGGCTTCGACGATGGGGCGAGTGTCGCACGGCTCGAGCCGCACGCTGAACACCGTCTTGCCCTCGGCGCCCGGGACCGCGCCGACGCTGATGATGCGGCCGTCGTGAGCGCGGATGATCTCGACGATCCGCTCGTAGGCGTCCGGGCCACCGGCGACCCCCACGTCGAGGCGCGTCGACTGGCTTAAGAGCCCCAGCAGCTCGACGAGCACCGCGAGCAGGTCGGTCTTCGTCACGATGCCTACCAGCCGGCCCTGCTCCACCACCGGCAGGCACCCGATCTTCTTGACCACGAGCAGGCTGGCCGCCTCCTCGAGCGGAGCGTCGGGACCGACGGTGGTGAGGTCCTCGCTCATCAGCTCCCGGACCCGCGCCCGGGCCAGCCCCGGAGAGAGCAGGACCGGCCGGAGATCCCGGTCGGACAGGATGCCCACGAGCCGGCCATCCTCGACGACCGGGAGGTGCCGGAACCGATGGTCTCGCATCAGCCGGTAGGCGTGCCGGGCGGTCTCGTGAGGCCGCACCGTCACGAGGTCGGAAGCCATCACGTCGCGGACGGGGAGGCTCATGATCGGTTCTCCTCTCCCCCTACCCTAGCGCGAGACCGCCGTCCCGGGGATGGGCCTTCCGGCGGAACGCATGGCGCCGCCACGTGTCCATTCGATCAGAGGAACAGGCGCGTGATCTCGTCCTGGTCGAAGCGGGGCAGCGGTCCCGGCTGACCCCCGCGCGTCAGGATGACCCCCGCCTCGCGCGGAATGACCCGGCCGATGAAGGCCGCATCGATGCCCTCCCGGGCGAGCGCGTGGAGGACGATCCCCGCATCAGTGGGCGCGAGCGCGAGAAGCAGCGCGCCCGACGCGATGGTGCCGAGCGGATCCAGCCCGAACTCCCGGCAAAGCGCGGCCCCCTCGGCCAGCACAGGGATCCGCTCCGCCTCCACGGCAAGCCCGACCTCCGCCGCATCGGCCATCTCCCAGAGCGCGGTCGCGACGCCGCCCTCCGTCGGATCGTGCATCGCGTGGACGGGAACGAGATCGGCCGCCAGGAGCGCTTCGGGAACGACGGAGAGTCGCGCCAGCATGCCGTGAGCCCTGGCGAGCCACGCGTCGTCGTAGCCGCGGGCCCGGAGCTCGGCCGCCCGCGCCCGGGCGATGATGGAGGTCCCCTCGACGGGTACCCCCTTCGTCAGCACGAGGACATCCCCGGGTCGGGCGCCGCCGGTCGTCACGAGCCGCGCCTTGTCGACCTCCCCCAGCATGGTGCCGACCACGATGGGCCGATCGAGTCCAGGCGTGACCTCGGTGTGGCCGCCCACGAGAACCACGCGCTGCGACTGGCACGCGGCACCGAGTTGCGCGAAGAGCGTGGTGACCTCCGCCTCAGTGGTACGCCCCTCGGGAAGCAGACACGTAGCCAGGAACCAGCGCGGAACCGCCCCGCGCACGGCGAGGTCGTTGGCGTTGACCACCAAGGCGTACCAGCCCAGGTCCTCCGTCACGAACGTGATCGGATCCGTCGTGGCGACCAGGTAGCGGTCGCCCATGTCGAGCACGGCCGCGTCCTCGCCGACCCGGGGCCCAACGACGACCCGCGCATCGGGCATCGCATGCCGGGCCAAGAGCTCACGGAGCAGGGCCGGGCGGAGCTTGCCGAGGGGGAGGGGACTGGCCATTCGAGCCGGGCCAGTATAGCAAGCCTCGCCGAGTGCATTTCACCGGGCGGCGCGGGCATTTCCTCTCGCGGGACCCGGTGGCTCGAGGCAGGCATTCCTGGGGGCCCTGGGAGCCGAATGGCCCCTAACCTATTGACAAGCCAAGAGCCCACGCCGGCATCCCGATGGGCCGGGGTGCCGGGCCCTTGACGGCAGCCGCCTTGCAGCCCGACGGGTAGCTCGACCGGACGGGCATCTCGAGCCCCCGACGGAACTAGCAAGGAGGGCGAAAGGCATGCGAACGAGGCTGGCCGCCGCTGCACTCTTGGGTGGGCTGGGCCTTCTGACAGCGGTCCTCGCCGGCTGTGGCGGCGGCAGCAGCTCGAACACCGGGCCGTCCAGCTTTAGCGGGGGCGGAGGCGGGAGCTCGGGCGCCGTCATCCAGGGCCAGCTCGTGAATCGCCGGACGGCCAGCGGCGAATCCGTCGTAGTCGTCGTGCTCCGCACGGCCCTCGGTATCGGCCTCGCCGAGGCGGCGCCCGTCGCGGGCGTGAACGTGATCCTCACGCGCCTGGACGACGGGGCGACGGCCACGGTGCAGACCGATGCGAGTGGCAACTTCACCTTCTCGAACGTGGTGCCCGGGACGTACACGATCACGGTCCAGGACCCGCTCACGCTCCAGAACATACCCGTCGACCCGCCCGACTCCTTCACCGTCGGGGCGGGGGACGCCGCCACCATCACCGGAACCGTGACGGAATCACTCGTCAATGTCGGCGCCGTGACCGTGGTGGCCACGGAAACCGATCCCACGATCATC
This sequence comes from uncultured Candidatus Rokubacteria bacterium, assembly GCA_963805625.1. Taxonomy (GTDB): domain Bacteria; phylum Methylomirabilota; class Methylomirabilia; order Rokubacteriales; family DASRDR01; genus DASRDR01. Next base: position 15,881 of record CAWDVE010000024.1, on the reverse strand, counting down.
CTCGCGAACGACGCACAGATGGCCCACCTGTTGAACATCGCCAAGGCCGCCGGCCTCGTGTCGGCCGACCCCGTCCTGCAGCTCCGAGAGTCCGGGTGGGGCTGGGGACGGATCGCCAAGCACTTCAACGTCCATCCCAGCGTGATCGGCCTCGGTCACGCCGGGGTGAGCGATGCCGATATCGAGGCCTTCCGCACGGCCCACGGCAAGGGCAAGGGCAACGGCAAGAACAACGGCAAGGGCAAGGGCAAGAAAAACGGTCAGGCCTGAGCCGCTCAGCCCCGAACTCGGCGCCGCCAGGTGTTCCCTGACGGCGCCGAGTTGACGGGCGGAGCGCCTCTCCTCCGGTCGGCTCGGCCCGTGCCGGCGATCAGGAGGTCCCGGGCCGCTCGCTCCTGCCGAGGTTAACCGCAACCCGACGCAGCAATATCTGGAACGGCCTCCACCGAAGGGCCAGGTACACGAAGCGTACGAGAGCCATGCCGAAAGCGAAGATGGCTCCCGCGTGAAACGAAAGAAGCGCCGGACGATCCATGCCGGACGGAATCCAGAACTCGCAGAGCCCGTGCATCCCCACGCCGGGTTCCCGGAGATGGACGTCACACGCTGGCCGAGCGGCAGCAGGCTGAGAACACCCGCGCCCAGGCCTATCAGAAAATCCCCCAGGCCAGCCAGCAGTGGGGTGATGCTTTACGCTCCTTCCGAAGCGACTGCGTGAGCGGTTCCCAGCCCAGTCCCGCGGCGAGCTCGAAGGGAATCTGCCCCAGGATCTCCAGGATCAGCTGAAACAGGAGCTCGAGAAGGACGTCCGTCCGGGGCGCAGGTCACACTCGCCGCCGCCTACGGCCCGCTGTGCGGTGCGCACTAGGGCAGCCGGCCGGGTGCCGGTCGCCCGGCGTCAGCGCGTGATGATCTCGTATTCGTCCTTGTGGAGCCCCTGGACACTCTGGACGGTGACCTTCCGCTGGATCCGCCGCTGGAGGATCTCGAGCCCCTCCCCTTCCTCCTCTTGGAGATAGGCCGCCAGGTCCGGATTCACGCGGATCAGCACCTCCTGCCCTGAGATGTCCCGGGTGGCGACCTGGATCTTCCGGTAGATCTCGGCCGTCAGGGCGGGCGCCGACTTCACCACCCCGGTGCCCTTGCAGGTCGGGCAGGACTGCATGAGCAGCGAGTGCAGACTCTGCCGCACGCGCTTCCGCGTCATCTCCACAAGGCCGAGCTCGGAGATCTCGAGCACGTTCGTCCGAGACTTGTCGTCCCCCAGCGCGCGCTTGAGCGCACGGAACACCTGCCCGCGGTGCTCCTGGGTGTCCATGTCGATGAAGTCGATGATGATAATCCCGCCCAGGTCGCGCAGGCGGATCTGCCGCACGATCTCGCCCACGGCCTCGAGGTTGATCTTGAGGATCGTCTCCTCGAGGTCGCGCTTGCCGACGTACTTGCCCGTGTTCACGTCGATCGACACCAGCGCCTCGGTATGGTCGATCACCAGATAGCCGCCGGACTTCAGCCACACGCGGCGCCGGATGGCCTTCTCGATCTCCTTCTCGATCCCGCGCGCCTCGAAGATCGACTCCCGCTCGGCGTGGAGGTGGATGCGGTGGGCGAGCGCGGGCACGAGCGCCTCGGCGTTCTCGAGCGCCCGGCGGTACTCCTCGTCGCCATCGATCAGGATCTCCTCGATGTCGGCGGCGAACATGTCCCGGACGACCCGGAACACGAGATCGCCCTCCTCGTGGAGGGCCGAGCGCGGGGGGGCCTGGGCAAACCGCGCCTGGACCTGCTGCCAGAGCCGGACGAGGAACTGGATGTCGGCGTTGAACTCCGCTTCCCCCCGCCCCTCACCCACGGTGCGGACGATGAACCCGCCTCCCCCCGGTGGCCGCAGGCTCCGGACGAGCTGTCGCAGGCGGTCGCGCTCCATCGCGTCGTGGATCCGTCGCGAGACGCCGAGGTGGTTCACCTGGGGCATGTACACGAGATAGCGGCCCGGCAGGCTGATGAAGGACGTGATCCGGGCGCCCTTGGTGCCGAGCGATTCCTTGGACACCTGGACCAGAATCTCCTGGCCCTTGTGAAGCACGTCCTCGATGGGCGTGATCGCCCGCCGCTCACGTTCGGGCGGCGCCTCGCTTCGCTCCCCATTCTCTGCGCTGACGACGGGGTCCTCGCCGTCGAGCTCGATATCCGCTTCCTCGTCCTCGGCCAGCATCATCCGCTCGTACTCGCCGAGGTTGGCGATGAAGTCGCCGGCGTAGAGGAAGGCGTCCTTGGCCAGGCCGATGTCCACGAACGCGGCCTGCATGCCGGGCAGGACGTTGGTTACGACGCCCTTGTAGACACTCCCGACGATGGACCGGTGGCGGCGGCGCTCGACGAAGAGCTCGGTGAGGACGCCCCCGTCGAGGACGGCGACGCGGGTCTCGCTGATTCCGGCGTTGACGACGATGTGGCGTGCCATAGGTCGGTGGCTCCCGCAGAGACGCCAGGTCCGCCCGGGCGATCCCGGCCCCCGGGCCGCTCCGCGCGCGGGCGCGCGATCGGCCGACGAGGGCCATCGCGCCCGGATCCCGCGGGACGGATCGGACAGAGACGGGGAGGCATGGCTCAGGCGAAGCGACGCATCCGCACGTTGGCAATCAGGGCGACGGCGCCGACCGCCGTCAGGAGGGCCGAGCCGCCGTAGCTGACGAAGGGGAGGGGAATGCCCACCACCGGGAGAAGCCCCGTCACCATCCCCAGATTGATCAGCGCCTGGGTAGCGAGGAGCACAGTGGCCCCGGTGGCGAGCAGGCTGCCGAGCGTGTCCCGCGCGGTCGCCGCGACCTCGAAGCCGCGGAGCACGAGCAGGACGTACACGATGAGCAACCCAATGGCCCCGAGGAACCCCCACGATTCGGCGAAGGCGGCGAATACGAAGTCGGTGTGGCGCTCCGGCAGGAAGGCCAGGCGGCTCTGGGTGCCTCCGAAGAGACCCTTTCCCGCCAGCTGGCCGGAGCCGATGGTGATCTTGGCCTGAATCACGTTCCACGCGCTGCCGAGCGGATCCCGCGACGGGTCGACGTACACGAGGATCCGCTCGCGCTGGTAGTCGCGAAGGAGAAACCAGAAGACCGGCAGCACCGCGAGGCCGCAGCCGGCGAGCATTCCGAGATGGCGCCAGCGGGCGCCGCCCACGATGATCAGAGCAGCCGCCACCGGCAGAAGCGTGAGAGCCGTTCCGAGGTCGGGTTGCTTGACGATCAGGCCGACCGCCGGGAGCGTCAGCGCCAGCGGGATGAGCACACGGTCCCAGCCGGGCCGATACGACCCCCGGGCCGCCAAGTACACGGCGAGCGTCCCGATGAACGCGAGCTTGAAGAGCTCCGACGGCTGAACGCCGATCGGGCCCATCGCGATCCAGCGACGCGCTCCGAGGGCGGAGCGTCCGGCCAGCAGGACGCCGATGAGGGTCAGCAAGCCGAGGCCGTAAGCCCAGCAGGCCCAGCGCGCCAGCGTGCGATAGTCGACGGCGACGACGACCATCGCGGCCACCGTCGCGATCCCGAGGGCGATCAGCTGCCGGGCACCCAGGCGGGGCACGAGCGTCGACACCGTCACAAGCCCCGCGACGATGAGGAGCGCGGCCAGGCCGAAGAGCTGCCAGTCGAACTGGACCAGGAGGCGGCGATCGACGCGCAGCACGGCTCAGGCCCATCCGCGGGACGCGCCGCACGGGTCGGAGGGCCCGCCGGCGGTCGGACGCGCAGGAGGGCGCAGCGACCTCATCTCGGGAGATCCGCGCGAGCGACCTTCTCGAGGAAGACGGCCTTGAGGACCTCGCGCGCGATCGGCGCCGCCACCTGGCCGCCGAGCCCCGCCCGCTCGGCGAACACGACGACGACGACCTGCGGCTCCTCGAGGGGGGCAAAGCCCGCGAACCACGCATGGTCCTGGTCCCGCCGCTTGCGCTCGGCGTCGCTCCGGAACTCGTGGGTCTGTGCGGTGCCGGTCTTGCCGCCGACGGCCACGCCGGGCACTCGGGCCTGCTTGCCCGTGCCCTCCGCGACGACCGCACCAAGGGCCTCGCGCAAGAAGTCGAAGATGACCGGAGCCATCTCGACGCGCCCCTGAATCTGGGCCGCCTCCTCGCGGATGAGGCGCCCGTCCGCCGTCGCGACCCGGTCGACGAGACGGGGCTTCCAGAGCGTGCCGCCGTTCGCGACGGCCGCCATCATGCGCGCCACCTGGAGCGGTGTGACGGTGATCAAGCCCTGGCCGATCGACAGGCTCACGGTGTCGCCCGGGTGCCACTTATCCTTGAGCGTCTCGCGCTTCCAGGCCGGCGAGGGCACGAGCCCGGGCCGCTCCCCGATGAGCCCGCTGTCCGTCGCGTGACCGAGGCCGAACGCCTCGGCCATCTGGGCGATCTTCTCGGGTCCCAGCTTCAGGCCGAGCTGGTAAAAGAACGTGTTGCAGGAGAACTGCAGTGCCTCGTGGAGGGTGAGCGCCCCCCGGTCGTGGTCCTCCCAGTTGTGATACGGACGCCCGCCGAACATCCACTGCCGTGGGCACGACAGGCGGTCGAACGGTGTGATGACCTGAGCCTGCAAGCCCGCGGCGGCGACGATGATCTTGAACAGCGAGCCTGGTGGGTAGATCCCCTGCACCGCCCGGTTCAAGAGCGGCCGCGCCGGATCCTGCACCAGCGCGAGCCACGTCTCGCGATCCAGCGGCCGCGCGAACCGCTCGACGGGGAACGCCGGGTGGGAGGCCAGGGCGAGCACGTCGCCGTTGCGCGGATCCATGACCACGATCGCACCCGCGCGCGCGCCGAGCGCATCCTCGGCCGCCTGCTGGATCCGCCGGTCAATCGTCGTCCACATGTACGCGCCGGGCACGGGCTCCAGCCGGTCGAGGACCCGGATCAATCGCCCGTAGGCGTCCACCTCGACTTGCTCGCCCCCGTCCCGGCCCCGCAGGTGCTCGTCGTGGAGCCGCTCAAGGCCGGTCTGCCCGACGAGATCGCCCCGGCGCGCGCCGTTCCGCCCGAGGTCCTGATCCGAGACCTCGCGAACGTAGCCGAGGAGGTGGGCCGCGAAGCGGACGCCCGGGTAGGCGCGCTGGGGCTCCACTTCGACCGTCACGCCCGGCAGATCGAGCCGCCACTCCTCCACGCGGGCGACCTCCTCGAGCGTGAGCCCCCGCGCGAGCCGGATCGGCCACGGCGAGTCCGACGAGACACGCGCCAGCCGGTCTCGGAGCTCAGTCTCGGAGACCGCGAGCAGTCGTGCCAGCCGTTCGACCACCGCGCCGAGATCCGGGACGTCGCGGGGCACCACCACCAGCGTGAAGGCCGGCCGATTGTCGACCAGCGGAAGCCCTGTCCGGTCGAACAGGATTCCCCGGGGAGCGGCTATGGGTCGGAGCCGCAGCCGGTTCCGGTCCGAGAGCGCCGCCAGCCGCTCGCCGCTCAGGATCTGGAGATTCGCCAGCTGACCGGCAACCAGGAGGAACCCGATACCCAGCACAGAGGCCAGGAGCCGCAGCCGGAGCCGCGGAGCAACAGGCGTGGCGCGGGGCCGGATCATCCGCGCGACAGCAGCCGGCCCGCGGGCCAGGCCAGCGCGGCGGCGGCCAGGATGCCGTTATACCCCGCCTGGGGAACGATGACTCGCGTGAAGATCTCGCCGAGCGGCGCCGGATAGTGGAAGAGCTGGAGCAGAGCGAAGCGCGCGAGGCCGTCGACGATCGTGGCCAGGACGGCAAGGCCGACCGGGACGATCGGTCGCGTGACGAGGACCCAGCGGGGCAGGTCGCCGGCCACGAAGCCGAGGAGCGCCTTGGACAGAGCGTGCAGACCGAGCGGTCCGCCGGCCACCGCGTCCTGCGCGAGGCCCAGCGCGAAGCCCGTGAGGCACCCCGCCTCGGCGCCAAAGCGGAGCGCCAGCAGCACCGTCAGCACGACTGGCACGTCGGGGACGATGCCGCCCACGCCCACCACCGGAACGACCGTGCACTGGACGAGCGCCCCCCCGCTGACGGCCAGCACGTAGAGGGGCAGTCGCACAGCTCAGGACTCTGGGAACGCCGGGGCAAGATCCCCGCTCGTCCCGCGTGGGAGCACGAGGACTTCCTCGACGCTCGTGAGATCGACGGCGGGCTCGAGCTCGGCCGTGCGGAAGAGCCCAGTCGCGGAGTAGACTCGCAGGACCCGCCCGAGTGGCAGCCCCTTGGGAAAGAGCTCCCCGATCCCCGAGGTCACCACGAGATCGCCCGGCTGGAGGGCCTCCTCGCTCACGGCCAGCTTGATCCGGAGCCGCCCGCCCGCAACCCCCTCGACGAGTCCCTGGGCGCGCGTCCGCAGCACGACGCCGCCGATGCTCGACGCAGGATCCGTCAGGACTTGCACGATGGCGGACTGGCGGCGAAGCACCGCGACTCGCCCGACAACCCCGCTCGTCACGATGACTGCTGCGAGGCGTTCCGCGCCATCGGCGCGCCCGCGGTCGATCGTGAGGCCCCGGGTGAACCCGTTCCAGTCCCGGGCCACGACGTCCGCCCCCAGCGTCCGTTCGGGCAGCCGCTCGCGGAGGGTCGCCAGGGTCCGGAGTCGCAGGTTCTCGGCCTCCAGGGCTTCCTGGCGGAGCTGCCGGAGCCGGAGGGCGACGGTCTCGGCTCGCAATCGCGCCACCTCGGTGCGGAGGTGTTTCCAGTCGAGATACCCGGCCCAGAGCGAGGCGGCGCCGCGGTGGACGCGCGCGAACGCCATCTGCGCCGGGGCCGTGACGGCGGCGATCCCCTCGGCGAGCCAGAGTCCCTCGCCGGGACGGGTCTGCTGCGCGGTGAGAAGCACCACGGCCGCCACGACGACAAGCCCCAGGATCGAGTACTTCCGGTAGCGGACCAGCAGGTCAACCACGCCGGACCCTCCGGAGCGATCAGGTCGGGATCGCAACCTTCTTCAAGAGATTGAGCTCGTCGAGCACCTTGCCCGTCCCGAGCGCCACGCACGAGAGCGGATCCTCGGCGACCGTGATGGGCAAGTTGGTCTCCTGACGGAGCAGGAGATCGAGCCCCTTGAGGAGAGCACCGCCGCCGGTCAGCACGATTCCCTTGTCCACGATATCGGCCGCGAGCTCAGGCGGCGTCCGCTCGAGCGCGGTCCGCACGGCGTCGACGATCGTCATGATCGGCTCCCGCAGCGCCTCGCGAATCTCGTCGTCGCCGATCACGATGGTCTTCGGGATGCCGTCGATCAGATCCCGCCCCTTGACCTCCATCGTCCGACGCTCGCCGCCCATCGGGTAAGCCGAGCCCAGCCGGATCTTGATTTCTTCCGCCCGGCGCTCGCCCACGAGCAGGTTGTAGTTCTTGCGGATGTACTGGACGATCGCCTCATCCATCTCGTCGCCGGCGATTCGCACGGACCGCGAATACACGATGCCCGAGAGCGAGATGACGGCGACCTCGGTCGTCCCGCCGCCGATGTCGACGACCATGTTACCGCCCGGCTCGGTGATCGGCATCCCGGCGCCGATCGCGGCCGCCATGGGCTCCTCGATCAGGTAGACCTCGCGAGCGCCGGCCTGCATCGCAGAGTCCCGGACCGCGCGCTTCTCGACCTGTGTGATCCCCGACGGCACCCCGATGACGATGCGTGGGCGCACGAGCGCGCGGCGCTTGTGCACGCGACGGATGAAGTAGCCCAGCATCTTCTCCGTCACGTCGAAGTCCGCGATCACGCCGTCCTTGAGCGGGCGGATGGCCACGATGTTGCCGGGCGTGCGCCCGAGCATCGCCTTGGCTTCTTTGCCGACGGCCAGCACGGTGTTGTCGGCCTGGTGGATCGCGACGATCGAGGGCTCGTTGAGCACGATGCCCTCGCCCTTGACATACACGAGCGTGTTGGCCGTTCCCAGGTCAATAGCCATGTCATTTGAGAAGAAACCCGCAACTAGAGTAAACAGCATCTAATCAACTCCTCCTGGAGCGGACTGAATACTGGCTTTGACGATAGCACAAGGCATTGAATAGGGACAAGCCTGGCAAAACGATCAATTTTGTCTTTTGGAATCATGTGTTACGGTCTCGCTTAGGCCGTGGACACCCTGGCCAGGAGCTCTGCGCGGGGAAAATGCATGGCGAGACCGCTCACGCTCGATGACACGGCCCCCGATCCACCCTCGCCCCGCACGTCGGGGAACGCGACGTGCCTTGGTCAACGCCTCGCGGCCGGGGGGATGCACCGTGGCGGGAGCGCCCCGGCATCGCTGCACGCGACGCATCGCGCCAGGCGTCGGCTTGACACGCAGCACGGCACCCGCCCATGCTCCGCCCACGGAGCTCCACATGGACCACGAAGCGGGCCGGCAAGCGGAAAGCTACTTCCGGGCTGCCTATGCCGCGCAGATGCAAGGCGACCTGGACGGGGCGATCGCCCTCTACCAGCAATCTCTCGCGTGCGTGCCCACGGCGGAGGCTCACACCTTTCTGGGCTGGACGCTGTCCGCCAAGGGGGATTACGAGGGGGCGATCCGGGAGTGCCACCGCGCGATCGAGGTCGATCCTGGGTTCGGCAATCCCTACAACGACATCGGCTCGTACCTGATCGCGCTCGGCCGACCGAAGGATGCGGTGCCCTGGCTCCGGAAGGCGATGGGGGCAGCACGCTACGAGCCCCGCCACTACCCGCACGTGAACCTTGCTCGCGTGTACGTGAAGCTCGGACAGTTCGACGCCGCCATTGCCCAGCTGCGCGTCGCGCTCGCCATCGCGCCTCAGTATCAGCCCGCGCGCGCCGAGATACATCGACTCCTCGGGCTGCTCAACTGAGCCCCGCTCCCGGGGCAGGCTCCAGAAATAGAAGCCCCGAGGGCATCTGCGGCCCGCCGCCGCGTCCGGCGCAGGCCGCCCCGCAGGTGAGGTCGCGGGACCCTCGGGGCCGGTGGTGCCTGGATCCTCCAGGCGAGCCACCCTCGCTGCTTAACGGGTGCGCAAGACCTAGGAGGTCACCACCTCACAACTCACCGGTTGACTGCCATTCACGGCTGGACCACCTCCTTTCTCGGCGCACCCACCACGCGGGCCCATGCACCCGCCACCGAGAACCGGCCGCCGACTGCCGGCTCGCGGCTCGATCCGCTCCGCCCGGCTCGTCCGTCGGGATCGGAGCGCGAGGGGGCTGTGTAACCCCGATCGACTCGCGCACATCCTACGCTCGGCCCGGAAAGATTGTCTACGGGATTTTGTCCGCGTCATCCGCCAGGCGGGCCAGGTAGGCCGCCCATTCGACTGGGAGCAGATACTTCTTCGCCGCATTGCACGCCCGGCACGCGGGCACGAGGTTCGAGCGGATGGAGCGCCCGCCGCGAACCAGGGGGACGCGGTGGTCCATCGTGAGATCCCGCGATGGCGTGTGGCGCCCGCAGTAGCCGCATCGCTCCCGGCCAAGCCGGCGCTTCCACCACGCGCTCGCGCGAAGCTCGCGCGCGCGCCCCTTCTCCCGCCGGATCTCGGCCGCGGTGACCGGGCTCACGAAGCCGCCCGGCGGCGGCGTCAGCGCGTCAGAATTCGCGCCAGGAGATCCGACGGATGGTAGTTCGCCGCGGGGTTCCATTGCTGGGGGCATGCCGAGAACACGACCAGGCAGTCCATGAAGGCTCGCAGGAGTACCCAGTCGCCCGCCTCGGTCTGGGGCGGGCCGAACGTCACGCTCCCGTCGGGACGGACGGCGACGTGCATGAAGAAGTTCACGGGCTGAGGGACGAGCGGGCAGCTCGCGCCGAGCGCCCGAAGGGCCGCGTGAAAGTTCTCGGCGCACGAGGCGTGGCCGGCGACGTGATACTGGGCGTACCGGGCAGGATCGCACGCCGCGAAGAGCATGTCGTGCACGCCCGGCGTGCGGTCCTCCTCGAACTGCAGCATCGGGCGCCGCAGGCTCGAGAAGAACGACTGGCCGACCTGCGGGAAGAGCCGGTCGATCTGGACCCGGGTATGCGATGCGGAGAGATACTCGGCGGAATTCGAGGCCGCGAGCGCGAAGAAGTCCGCGCAGCCGCGGCCCTCCACGTCCACGATCTGGACGTACTCTCCCGCCGCCATGCGGAGCCCCGCGCCGGTCCCGGCGGGGATGCGAATCTCCCGGTCGATCTTCAGGCTCTCGGCGCGAGCAGGATGGCCCACGATGACCTCCCAGCGTGACCGGGGATTAGGACGCCGGACGCGCCGGCCGCTTGTCGGCGAGCGCCAGGTCCTGGGCCCGCCCCGCCGGGACCAGGAATGCCGAGAGCAGGGCCAGCGAGGCGATGCCCAGCCCGACGAGAAACACGCCGTGTAGCGCGTTGGCCAGCCCCTGGCTGAACGCGGCGAGGACCGGCGGCGGCAGCGCGCTCCGCAGCGTCGGCTCGATCAGGGCATCCGGATGCGCGATGAGCGCCTCGAGTTGCGCCCGGGCGGCGCCCTCCAGCCCTCCCAGCACCGCCGTGAGCTGCCGACCGAGTTCGGCTGACAGCACCGCCCCCATCACCGCCACGCCGACGGCGCCGCCGATCGACCGGAAGAACGTCGTGGCCGAGGTCGCCGCACCCAAGTCCGTCCGGGGCACCGCACTCTGCACCGCGAGGAGGAGCGGCACCATGATGAGCCCCATCCCCATGCCCGCTAGGAGCATGTTCCGCGCGGTGACGGCGCGGCTCGTGCCGAGACCCATGTGGCTCATCAGGAGGAAGGCGACCGCGAGACAGACCATGCCGCCGACGACCGGCCAGCGGTAGCCGATCCGCAGGAGGAGCCGGGCCGACACCACCGAGAAGGTCACCCACCCCAGCACGAACGGGGTGAGCGCGGACCCCGCCTCGGTGGCGCTGCCCCCGAGCACACCCTGGACGAAGAGGGGGATGAACGAGATGGTCCCGAACATCGCCATGCCCGCCAGGAATCCCGACACCGCGGCGGCTCGAAACATACGGTTCGCGAACAAGCGCAGCGGCAAGAGCGGCTCCGGGGCGCGGCGCTCCCAGCGGGCGAACTCGATGAGGAGCCCGACCGCGACGGCGGCCAGGGCGTAGTGACCCGGACCGAACCGCCCGGCCCGGCCTCCCTCGACGAGGGCAGCCAGGAGCCCTGCCATCCCGGCCGTGAGCAGCGCGGCGCCGCGGATGTCGATCTTCACCGCTCCGCGCGGCCGATCCGTGCCGGCCAGGGCCACCCCGAGGATGGCGCCGGCGAGGAGGCCGAACGGCACGTTGACGAAGAACACCCAGCGCCAGGACAGGTGGTCGGTCAGGAAACCACCGATCAGGGGGCCCACGATGGAGGCGAGGCCCCAGGTCGCCGAGAAGTAGCCCTGCATCCGCGCGCGCTGCTCGAGTCCGTAGAGATCCGCGATGATGGTCATGCCGAGCGGGATCAGCGCGCCACCGCCGAGCCCCTGGAGCGTCCGGCAGATGATCAGCACCGTCATCGACGAGGCGAATCCCGAGAGCACCGATCCCACCAGGAAGATCGTCAAGCCGGTGAGGTACACGCTCCGCCGGCCGTAGAGATCGGCGAGCCGCCCCCAGAGCGGCATGGAAATCGTCGCGGCGAGGATGTAGCCCGAGAAGACCCACGAGTAGATGGCGAGGCCGCCCAGGCTCGCGATCACCGTCGGCATGGCGGTCGCGACGGCGGTCGACTCCATGGCGCCGAGGAACAGCCCCAGCATCACGCCCGAAACGACGAGCCCCCGGTGAGGCGGCGGCGGGGCGCTCACGATCCGGTCCCCCGCCGCGGCGTGGCACACTGGGCGCACGGGCACTGCCGGCGGAGATCGGCGTACGGAAGCGCCGAGTCGTGCCCATCCTGCCACACGACGCGCAGCGCCCCCGCCTCGCGGCGGATCTCGGTCGGCCAGGCGTCTGGGACCGGCGGGCAGGCACCACACGGGCAGGCCACGCGGAGCACGGCAAAGGGGTAAATGCTTCCGTGCCCGTCTTGCCACGTCACACCGAGTGCGTAGCGCCCGACGAGCGACACGGCAACCGGACGATTCGGATCGGCTCCGACGAGAGGCAGCAAGGAGCGTGGCACGGTCAGTCCCCGTCAGGCGCCGCGGGCAGCCAGCGCCGGGCTGGCGACCCGACGCTCCCCGGCGTGCGCCGCCAGGAGATAGTGGGTGGCGAGACTCCGGTGCGGCCGCCACGCCCGGGCCCGGCGGCGGACCGCCGCCGCGTCCCGCTCGCGTCCCCTGAAGCAGAGGGCCTCGACCGCCCGTCGCACACCGAGGTCGTCCGCGGGACACACGTCGGGCCGCCCCAGCGCGCGCGCCAGGAACCACTCGGCGGACCAGCGGCCCAACCCGCGGACCGCGGTCAGCCGGGCGATGACCGCCTCGTCCGGCGCCCCGGCGACCGCCCCGAGATCGAGCTGACCCGTGGCAAGCTCCCGCGCGAGCCCGACGATGTATTCGGCCTTGCGCTGCGAGAACTGCATCGCCCGGAGCTCGGGAACCGGCACGGCGGCCAGCACGGCCGGGGTAGGGAACGCGTGGACGGTGACGCCCTCGAACTCCACCGGTGTCCCGTACCGCCGGACCAGGCGCACGCGCGTCGCGAAGGCGAAGGCGAGGTTCACCTGCTGGGCGCTGATCGCGCCGACCAGCATCTCGAACGGATCAGGCACGAGCGTCGGGCGCAGGCCGAAGAGCCCGCTCGACGGGCAGACGAGCGGCGCGAGCACCGGGTCAGCAGCCGCGGCTGCGTAGAAGCCCGGAAGATCCCAGCGCTCGCCGAGAAGGAGCGCGGCTTCCTGCCGGAGGGCAGTCCGCACCGCCGGCGTGTTCGGCTCGGCGAAGGCGAGGGTCGCGCGGGGCCGGGCGGGCGGCCCAGCGACGGTGAGCCGGAACGGCACCAGCCGGTCACCCACGCGCGCCACCCGGTGGAGCGTCCCGTCGCGGTAGGGGCTCGACGGATCGAGGCCCCACCGCCCGTACCGCGCGAGCGTCTGCTGGGCGTCGAGCGGAGGCCGGGGTCGGAACGCGAGGAGAGCCCGTCCGTTGCTTGAAGGAGGCTGCATTTTTTTGTTAAGAAGACCGTGCCGCCGAGGATCGCGCGATGACGCCCAGGCGGAAGCGAAGTGTAGCACAGGGGGCGCGATGTGACATCCGGGACCTTCCGCGACCTGCTCGCCGAGCCCGGATGTGTCGTGATCCCGGCGGTGTACGACGCTCTGTCAGCGCGCATCGCCGAGCGCGTCGGCTTTCGCGCGGTCGGCCTGGGCGGCTTCCCGGTCGCCGCGAGCCGCCTGGGTGGCCCGGACGTGGGGCAGCTCACCATGAGCGAGATGGTCGAGCACGTCCGGGGTGTGGCGGCCGCGGTGTCCCTGCCGGTGCTCGCCGACGGCGACGCCGGCTACGGCAACCCCCTCAACGTCCGGCGGACCGTCCAGGCCTACGAGGCGGCGGGCGCCCAGGCCATCGTCTTCGAGGATCAGGAGTGGCCGAAGAAGTGCGGTCACATCCCGGGGGCGCGCCAGGTCATCCCGCCCGACGCCTACCGGAAGGCCCGGCGGGCAGCACCGGCGCGCGGCGACTACCGTTCGAGGTGGTAGGGGACGTTCGTGACGACGACGCCCTTGCGGAAGAGGAGGGCACCCTTGATGAGCAGCGCCGTCTGGTTGTGGAGCAGGTGCTGCCACCAGCGGGCGGGCACGAACTCGGGGAGAACGATCGTGACCATCTCGTGCGGCGCCTGACGCTGGAGCAGATCCAGATACTCCTGGAGTGGGCCGGTCACCGAGCGGTAGGGTGAGCGCAGCACCACCAGCGGCATCCCCTCCGCGTACTTGGCCCACCGCTCCTCGAACCGGCGCGTCTGCTCCGGGTCCACCTCGACGTAGACGCCGCGCGCGGCCGGAGACAGGGACTGAGCGTACTCGATGGCCCGCAGCATGCCCCGGTGGACGTCGCCCACCAGCACGAGGACCGCGTGCCCGGCCGGCGGAGGACGGGGCACCACGCCCTCCACCGAGAGCTGGACGGCCACCTCGTCGTAGTGCCGTCGGATCGTGACGAACAGGGCGATCATGCACGGGATCAGGACGACGACGATCCACGCGCCGTGGGTGAACTTCGTCAGCCCGATGATCACCGCCACCACGCCGGTGGCGAGCGCGCCCGTCCCGTTGAGGAGGGCGCGGATCGGCCAGCCGGGCCGCCGGTGCCGGAACCAGTAGCGCACCATGCTGGCCTGCGAGAGCGTGAAGGAGACGAACACCCCCAGCGCGTAGAGCGGGATCAGCGCATGCGTGTTCCCCTGGAAGGCCGCCACGAGCCCGATCGAGAGGAGCGCCAGGATGATGATCCCGTTCGAGAACGCGAGGCGATCCCCGCGGTTCGCGAACTGCCGGGGAATGAACCGGTCACGCGCGAGAAACGAGGCGAGCCGGGGGAAGTCCGCGAAGCTCGTATTGGCCGCCAGGATGAGGATCAGCATCGTCACACCCTGGATGAAGTAGTAGAGCGGCGACTCGCCGAAGATGAGCCGGGCGAGCTGAGAGTTCACCGTCTCCCCTTCTACGGGCATGACGCCGAAGGCGTGAGCCAGCGCGGAGATACCGAGGAACAGCACGATGAGGATGCCGCCCAGCGCCAACAGCACGCGGCGGGCGGTCTGGGCCTCGGGGGGCCGGAAGGCGGGCACGCCATCGGAGACGGCCTCGATTCCGGTCATCGCGGCGCACCCCGACGAGAAGGCCCGGAGGATCAGGAAGGCGGTCAACACCTCGCTGCCGCCGGCCGGAACGGGAGGAGCCGCGGCACCGGCCGCCCCGCGGAGCCACTGAAGCCCGCCCCAGCTGATCAGGAGGAAGTAGGCGCCGAGAAACAGATAGGTGGGCAAGGCGAAGAGCCGGCCCGATTCGCGCACGCCGCGGAGGTTCCCGATCGCGATGACGACCACGCCGATGATGCACAGCGTCACCCGATAGGGGTAGAGCGGCCGGATCGCCGACGTGATCGCCGCGATCCCGGCGGCGACGCTCACCGCGACGGTGAGGACGTAGTCGACCATGAGTGCCGCCCCGGCAACGAGGCTCGGATAGCGTCCGAGGTTCTCGCGGGTGACGATGTAGGATCCGCCCCCCTGGGGATACGCGAGGATCGTCTGCCGGTAGGAGCTCACGACGATCGCGATGAGGGCGCCGATGGCCACCGCGATCGGGAACGCGAGCGCCAGCGCGGCCGAGCTGGCCAGCATGAGGATCAGCAGGATCTCCTCCGTCGCGTAAGCCACGGAGGAAAGGGCATCGGACGCGAAGATCGCGAGGCCGGTCAGAGGCCCCAGCCGCTCGTGGGCCGCGTGCGCGGTCGGAATGGGCGTGCCCAGGAGAATCCGCTTGACGTTCTGGACGGACATCAGGGGCTTGTGAGCACCGTCAGGATGAGGATGCCGTTCGAGTACGCGAGTCGGTCCCCTCGGTTCGCCAACTGACGCGGCACGAAACCGTCGCGCGCGAGGAAGGAAGCGACCCGGGGGAAGTCCGCGAAGCTCGTGTTGGCGGCCAAGACCAGGATCAAGGCCGTTACGCCCTGCACGAGATAGTAGAGGGGCGACTGTCCGAAGACCAGGCGTGCCAGCTGGGAGTTCGTCGTCTCGCCCGCGACCGGCACCACGTGAAACACGTAGACCAGGAACGTGATGCCCACGAACAGGACGATCAGGATCAGGCCGAGGGCCGCGAGCACCTGGCGAGCGTTCTGCGCTTCAGGCGTCCGGAAGGCCGGGACCCCATCGGAGACGGCCTCGATCCCCGTGAGCGCGGCGCACCCTGACGCGAACGCCCGCAGCGCGAGGAACAGGGTGAGCGCCTCCATCCCGCGCGGGGGGGCCGCGGCCGCCCCCACTGCCGGTCCCACGTCG
>CAWDVE010000023.1:0-3574 GCA_963805625.1 uncultured Candidatus Rokubacteria bacterium | reverse complement strand
ATACCGGCGAAGCTGAACACCCAGATCGGCCCATCGTGAACGCGCCGGTCGGGGATCGTGATCGGAGCGGAGCGACGCTGGCCGGCCGATCAGCTGTCGAGCTTGCCCTCCTTTCTCCGTGAGGGACCTTTTAGCACGAGTCGGTGCGCGTTGTGCAGGAGCCGATCGCAGATGGCGTCAGCCAGCGTGGGCTCCCCGATGTGATCGTGCCACTGGGCCGGGGGGAGCTGGCTCGTGACGATCGTGGAGCGGCTGCCATAGCGATCTTCCAGAATCTCGAGCAGGTCGCGGCGTTCCTGGTCCTGTGGCGGGGCCAGGCCCCAGTCGTCGACGAGAAGGACGTCCATGCGCGCGAGCTTGCCGAGGAGCCGGCCGTAGGTCCCGTCGGCGCGCGCCACGCGGAGATCATCGAACAGGCGGGAGGCCCGGCGGTAGTAGGCGCGATAGCCGCGGCGGCAGGCCTGGTGGGCGAGGGCGCAGGCGATGAAACTCTTGCCGGTGCCGGTGGCGCCGGTGACGAGGACCTGCTGGTGCTCGGCGATCCAGCGGCAGGTGGCGAGCTGGCGGATCACGGCCTTGTCGAGCTCCCGGCGGGCGGGATAGTCGATGGCCTCGATAGAGGCCTGCGGCAGCTTGAGCTTGGCTTCCTGGAGGGCGCGGGTCAGGCGCTTGTTCTCCCGCGCCAGCCACTCGGCGTCGACCAGCAGCCCGAGACGCTCATCGAAGCTGAGGGTGGCGAGCTCGGCGTTCTGCTGTTGCTCGGTCCAGGCCTGGGCCAGGGCCGGCAGCTTGAGGGCGTGCAGTTTGTCGAGGGTCGGGGTGGCGAGCATCGGGCGCCTCCTTACTGGTAGTAGTCCCGGCCGCGGATCTGCTCGTGGACGGGAGCCAGGGGGAGGGGCTCGGCCGGCTCGGGCGGGGGCAGGCGGTCGAGCCCGTGTTTGAGGATGGAGTCGACGTGGCGGTAGGAGCGGACGCCGACGGTCAGGGCCCGGGCACAGGCGGCCTCGAGCCGGGCGGCGCCATCGCGGCGGCCGAGACGGAGCAACCCCAGGCAGGAGCGGTAGCCCTGCTCGGGATGCGGGCGATCGGCAAGGATGGCGGTGACGAGCGCGGCGGTCTGGGGGCCGATCGTCTCGGCCCACTGGATGAGGCGGGAGGGCGTCCATTCGAGATGCTGCTGGTGGGCCTTAGGCATGTGGGCGGGGGTGGTGGTGTGCCGGCCCGGCGTGTCATCGCGCCGATGGGCGGCGACCCGCTCGCCGCGATAGTAGAGCTCGACGGTCGTCGCGCTGATCCACGCGTCCATGACTTCGTGGATGAGGGCGTAGGGGACAGAGTAGTAGTGGCGGTGAAGCTCGACGTGGTAATCGATGTTGACGCGAGCCACGTTCCACTCGCCGTAGACGAAGGGCTCGGCCGGCAGCGGCCGCAGCGCGGGCCGGTCCAGCCGCTCGAAGAGCTCCCGGCGGCTGGCGCGGTACAGGCGCATGGGCCGCAGGTTCAGGTCGGTGCGCAACTCCGTGATGCGAGCGTTGAGGGCCGCGAGGGAGAAGAAGGTCTCGTGGCGGAGCCGCGCGAGGATCCACCGCTCGGCGACCAGCACGCCGGCCTCGATCTTCGCCTTGTCACGGGGCTTCGCCGGCCGGGCCGGGAGGATGGCAGTGCCGTAATGCTCGGCGAAATCCTCGTACGTGCGCTGCAGCCCTGGCTCATAGCGACAGGGCACGACGACGCCGCTCTTGAGCTGGTCGCACACGATGGCCGCCGTGACGCCCCCGAAGAAGGCGAAAGCGCGGGTGTGGCTGGCAATCCAGTCGGGCACCTGCTGGGTGCGGGTCGCCTCGGCGTAGGTGTAGTTCGAGGCCCCAAGGGCGGCGACGAAGAGCTCGACCTCGACGATCTCCCCGGTGGTCGGATCGATGAGCCGCGGCTTCTGGCCCGCGTAGTCGACGAAACACTTCTCGCCGGCGCGGTGGACTTGGCGCATGGACAGGCGCCGGCGCTCAAGCCACTGGCGGTAGAGGTCGCAGAACCGCGTGTAGCGGTAGCCATCGGGGTGCCGCTCCAGGTACTCCAGGTGGAGCAGCTCCAGCGTGACGCCGGGCCGGCGGCGCTCGGCGTGGATCCAGACGCAGTCGGGCGCCGGGCGCTGCCGCTGGCCCGCCGCCTCCGGCCGGCCGTACAGCCAGCCTTCCAAGACGGCGTCGTTCAGCGCCTGGACCTGAGGCCAGTCCAGCCCGGCTCCTTGAGCCCGCGTGACGACGCTGCTGATCGTGCCCAGGCCGACCCTGAGGCTCTGGGCCACGGCCCGGTGGCTGAGCCCCAGGGCCCACTTCTGACGCAGGATTTCACGGATCTGCCGCATGGACAGTCGCTCGGTCGCCATCGCGCCCCTTTCGGCTGCGGGGGCGGACGGCGCGCTGGACCATCCAGCGTCGCCGACTCAGGCGCCCGCCCCCCGTTCGGGGCAGGGTCGCCTGTTCACGATCACCGATCTACGTGTTCACCATCCCGATCCTGGCGTTCACCATGAGCGATCCGGGTGTTCACGTTGCACCGATCCCCGCGTTCACGTTCGACCGATCCGGGCGTTCACCTTGGGCCGGCACGCGCACTCGACCTCTCGACCACACGCCACGCCCTGACCTCGCTGGCCGGCCGCTCCCGCTAACGGGTCGTCCTGGACGCCGAGGGTTGGCCCGTGATCCCGGGCGGCTGGGACGCCTCGAGTGGTAGGACGGGGACACGCTCGCCGTCCACAACCCGACCAGCCGCGCCTGTTCGGCCGACTCTGGACCACGCGGGGGACCGTCGGCCGGATGACAATGACCCGCGATGCTTTGCTAGCGACGGCGGCGCGCCCTCCAGGCGGTGCCGGCCAGCCCGGCGAGGCCACATGCCAAGAGGAGGAGCGTCGAGGGTTCGGGGACAAACACCAGGGTATACGTGAAGTGTGTCGGCCCGGCCAGCGTGGCACTTGCGCCGTTCGAGACCTGAAGAAAGTACGGCTCGACCACGGCGTAGCCGCCCGGTGCTCCGCCGCTGCTAACATAGTGCTCATTCAGCTGCTGCGAGAAGGTGCCAAAGAGGTTGAGTTGGTGCCAATCAAAAATTGGGTGAGGACCAATGGCCCCGTAAGCCACCGCGGCCGAACCATTACCAGCCACTTCGAAAACGCCTGTATGTTCGGCTATCACCTCCGTGGACGCGTAGCCGTTCAGTCCGTGGAGGGAGAACGTCAGGACGCCTTGGGCGTTTTGAACGTCGTTTCCCGAGCTGGACACGTTCTGGTCCGGGGCGGTCAGGGTAAAGCCGAAATCATCCGGTTCGAATAAGACGGAAGAAGCTGCGGCTACGGGGGTTCCCACCGCAAACCACTGCTGGAAGCTGAACTGCAGATTGCCGGTGCTGCAGGTGATACCGAGGATGTCCGCGACCGTACCGTCGACACAGGAATTTGCGACTGCAGATCCGGACATCCACAGCAGTTCGCTACTCAAGATCACGATCGCCACTCCGAGCACCATCATGCTTCTCATGCGTCGGTCCATGGCAACCCTCCTCCTCGAGTTTG
>CAWDVE010000022.1:0-79193 GCA_963805625.1 uncultured Candidatus Rokubacteria bacterium | reverse complement strand
GCAGGTTCACGCTGAAGACGAAACACGCCGCCGGGATCGCGAACTTCTTGTGGATCTCGACCAGATACGGGTTCGGGTTGCCTTTGAGGTCGACCGCCTTCTGCGTTGCCTGCCGCAGCTCCGCGAGGCTCATCTCGCGGTCGCCCTTGGGCGTGCCCCCCTGCTTGAGCAGGGGATTCTCCAGCACGAGCGTGATGTCGTAGAGGCGGAAGCGCACCTCCCGGTACTTCTGGAGCGCGCTGGGGCTGGTCTCGTGGATCGCGCCGTCGAGTAGCCGGAGGGTGACCCGCCGGTTCACCTCGTCCGAGAGGAGCCGGCCCTCCCGAGCCGTGATGAAGCGCTGCTCGTTGGGTTTCCGCTCGTCCGATACGAACACGTTCCGGAGCGCCACCTGGTCAGTCGCGATCTCGTCGACGTAGATGACAAAGTTCCCGAAGGTGTCGTTGAACACTCGCTCCTTCAACCCCACGGTCGCCTGTGTCCGGACGATCTCGAACACAAGCGACTTGAAGGCGTAGTTGCTCTTCGGGACGGCGTCGATCATCAGGTACGCGGTCATGGCCGTCACGCCGACCCCGAAGACCATGACGGGCCGGAGGAGGCGGAGCGGGCTCACCCCGCACGCTTTCAGCGCCACGATCTCCATGTCGGCGGAGAGACGCTAGGTTCGCCGGGGGTCGGGCGGGGGCAGGTTCCATCACGACGTGATAGCCGAGCGTCTCCGCCAGCTCCGTCCAGCTCGCCAGCGCCTCCGGGGTCACGCCCGGCCCGAAGTTCAGGAGGTTCACGCCGACCTTCATGACGTCCGCAAGATACTACGAGCGCCGGATCGGACGCTGCCGTATCGTGGCGGCCGGAGGCTTCGATGACGAAAGCGCGCGTGGCCTTGATCGGCACCGGCGGGACGATCTCCTCGATCGGCCGCGACAGCCTGGACGTCTGGGAGTACATGGACACCGCCCGCAAGGCGGAGCCAGACGAGTTGCTGCAGCGCTTCCCCGAAGTGCCCGCAGCCGCCGAGATCGTGCCGGTGAAGTATCGCGCGGTGGGCAGCACCGCCATCGGCCCGGCCGACTGGCTGGCGCTGGTCACCACGGTGCACGACGCGCTGGCCCGCGAGGCGCCGCTAGGTTCGGGCATCCGGGCGAACGGCCTCACCGAGTATGACGGGACGAGCTGCGCGACCCTGCAGAATGGCGACCTCGTCAAGGTGGAGGGTCAGCCGCTCGGGGACGGCACGATCGTGGCCCGCGAGGTCACGAGGCTCACCGGCGCGGCGCCGGTGGATCAGCATCACGCGCCCGGTGTCACCGTCCGGCTCGTGGACTCGACCGGCGCCGTGGCCGCCTCGGGGGTCACGGACAACGACGGGAAGTTCGAGTTCCGGGACACCGCGCCCGGCGGGTTCGAGCTGACAGCGCAGCTTCACGGTATCGAGACGCCCTGCGCCCCGCCCCTGGCGTCCGACATCGAGCTAGTCGCGCGCCAAAACCAAGTCAGGGGACGCTCGACGTGACGGGAAGCCTGACCTGCGCGAACCTAGTGCTGACCAAGCTCGCGGCCAGGAACGGCAACTAGCCTGCTTACAAATGTAGCTTTATCGGCCTGCATGTCCTGCTGCCTGCTCCGTGCGCCGCTCGCGTCGGCGCCTGAGCCTGGCGGCCATTGACGGGGCGCCCCACGCCGGCGCAGGGTCGCGTTGTGAGGCGGTGCTCGGGGTTGCCCCGGGGCCTGGGGCCGGCCGCCGGGGAGGCAGGAGGAAGGCCGGACCTCGGCTTCGCCCGCGGAGATGGCGTTAATCGTTCCTTCTATGCGCACGTGGCGGAGCATGGCTCGGAGCGAGAAGAGCTTGTCGAAAGGAGTACATCATGGCGAGCCGAGATTGGCGTATCGAGGGGAAATACGTCGAGTACTGCAGCTGCGATCATGGCTGCCCATGCGAGTCGATGGCGGATCCGACCCAGGGCATCTGCACCGGCCTGGTCGCGTTCAAGATCGACACCGGGCACTGCGAGAAGGTTAGGCTCGACGACCTCGCCGTCGCCGGCACGTTCTATTTCCCGCGGGCATTCATCACGGGCAAGGCGTGTTCCAGCCGATCATCGATGAACGGGCGGACGAGGCGCAGAGGGATGCGCTGTTCTACATCCTGTCCGGCGAGGACCAGAAGGTCGGCACCATGTTCCAGATCTTCTCGACCATTGTCGAGACAATCAAGGATCCGCAGTTCGCCAAGATCACCTTCGACTGGGATCTCGACAAGCGTACCGCGCGCATCGAGGTACCAAACATCGTCCGGGCGCGCAGCGAGCCGATCCGCAATCCCGTGACCGACGAGGAACACCGCATGATCACGGTGCTCCCGGACGGCTGGGTCTTCCATGAGGCCGAGAGTGCCTCGGGCTTCGCCAAGGGAATCGGTGCGATTAAGTTCGACCTCAGCCGCCGGCACAGCTCGCTTGCCCATGTCGCCTGGGGCCCGAACGGGCTCGTCTACTCCTATGAGGAGTACAAGCAGAAGTTCGGCCGGCCGTAGCAGCCGCCCCCAGACCGGGCGATAGTGCCCACGCGGGGATCGGCACTGGAAACCGTACTCCGCCGCGACCAGGCGGTGGTGATCGCGGCGCTTCTCGCGGTTATCGCCCTGTCCTGGGGCTGGATCGTGTTCGGCGGCGGCATGGGCATGAGCGCGCTCGAGATGACCCGCATGCCCCGCGACATGGTCATGAGTCCAGCGGTCTGGACCTCGGGCTATGCCGCGCTGATGCTCGCGATGTGGTGGGTGATGATGGTGGCGATGATGCTGCCCGGCGCGTTGCCGATGCTGCTGATCTTTGCCCGCATCAGCCGTCGCGAGCAGGCCGGCGGTCGACCCTTCGTGCCTGCCGGCATCTTTGCCGCCGGCTATCTCTGCGCCTGGGCCGGGTTCAGCGCCGTGGCGGTCGTCATGCAGTGGGGGCTGGGGCGGGCCGGACTGCTGTCGGCGATGATGGTGACGACCAGCCTCTGGCTCGGCGCCGCTATTCTCATCGTCGCCGGGGTGTGGCAGTTCACCCCGATGAAGCACACGTGCCTGCGCCATTGTCGCTCGCCCGTCGCCTACCTCTCCGGGCACTGGCGCGATGGCCGTGGCGGCGCGTTCCGCATGGGCCTGGAGCACGGCACCTATTGCCTGGGCTGCTGCTGGTTCCTGATGGCGCTGCTGTTCGTCGGTGGCGTGATGAACCTTTACTGGATCGCCGGCATCGCCGCCTACGTGCTCCTGGAGAAGCTGCTGCCGATGGGCCACTGGCTCGCCTACGCCGCCGGGCTGGGCCTGACCGGCGCGGGTGTCTACCTGCTCGCGACAGGGTGACCGGACACTTGAAGGACCGCGCGCGTCCCCTGGGTCAGATTGCGCGGAGCCGCTTCGCCGCGGCCAGATCCGGAGTCCCGAAGCCCTCGGTGAACCGTTCGTAGGCAGGCGGCAGCAACCGCCGCGCCCCGCGTCCGAGTCCATGTCCCACGCCTGATCCGCAGCAAACCCGGCAAAGCAGCGCCCCCAGACTCCACCCATCCGGATGAGGGCGCTGCAGGACCCGGCCGTCGTGCAGGCCCTTCTTGCCCACGGCGTCGGGCGCGACTTCGACACGCGGTCGGTCCAGGCCCCTACGCCGCGCGGCCCGCCACGCGGAACGTCAACGCCCGGCGAATCCCGTCGGGGACACCACCGCTTCAGGTTGACCGTGCCGCTCCGGGGACAGGTGCGCGCGGCGTGGGCGTCTCTACGGTGTCAGGCCACTCTGCAGGGCCCCTACGACACGGGGGTCGGAGGTGAACATGCTTAGGACCGCCCTACGTTCTCGGCCCGGACCCGAGGATCACTATCGCCACGCGAGGGATTCTAGCGATCGTGTAGAATCGCTGCACGGAGGCGCGCCCGGATGCAGTGCCCTGCGTGTCGAGCCGACAATCCTGCCGTCAACCGCTTCTGCGAGCAATGTGGCGCGCCGCTCGAGGCGCGCTGTCCGCAATGCCACGCGACGCTGGGCGCGGGCGCGCGCTTCTGCGGCGCCTGTGGTCACCGCCTGGCGCCGGCTCCCACCGCGCCGGCGGAGACCCCGCGCCCGGCGGCCACCTCCGCCCCGCGCGCCCGTGCCGTCGCCGCGTACACGCCGAAGCATCTCGCCGAGAAAGTGCTCAAGGCCCGCTCGGCGATCGAGGGCGAGCGCCGCCAGGTCACCGTGCTCTTCGCTGACATCGCGGGGTTCACGAGCCTCGCCGAGGCGCGCGACCCCGAGGAGGTCCACGCGATCCTCGACCGGTGCTTCGAGGCCATCACCGCCGAGGTGCACCGCTTCGAGGGCACGATCAACCAGTACACTGGCGACGGCGTCATGGCGCTCTTCGGCGCGCCCATCGCGCACGAGGACAGCCCGCGCCGGGCGGCGCACGCCGCGCTCGGCATCCAGCGCGCGATCCGCGACCTCAGCCGCGAGCTCGAGAGCCGCCAGGGGCCGGCCCTCCAGATGCGCATCGGCCTCAACACGGGCCCCGTCGTCGTCGGGCGCATCGGCGACGACCTCCGCATGGATTACACTGCGGTCGGCGACACCACCAACGTAGCGGCGCGTCTGCAGCAGGCCGCCCGCCCCGGCAGCGTGCTCGTCAGCGAGGCGACGCAGCGGGCGATCGGCGGTTTCTTCGAGATGCTCGACCTCGGCGAGCTGACGGTGCGGGGCCACGCGCCGGTGCGGGCTCACGAGGTGGTGAGGGTCCGCGGGCGGCGCTCGCGCCTGGACGCCGCCGTCGAGCGCGGACTCACCCCGCTCGTCGGGCGCGAGCGCGAGCTCGAGACCCTGCGCGAGCGCTTTCGCGAAGCGCGCGCGGGGCGTGGACAGGTGGTCTTCGTGGCCGGCGAGGCGGGGATCGGCAAGTCGCGGTTGCTCCTCGAGTTCCGCCGGGGCCTCGCGGACGCGGGCGAGGACGCGACCTGGCTCGAGGGCCAGTGCGTCTCGTTCGGCCAGTCGATTCCGTTCCTGCCGGTCATAGACCAGCTCCGGCGCAACTTCGGGATTGAGGAGCTCGACGGCGAGCCAGAGATCGTCGCCAAGATCGAGCACGGCATGCGGCGCATGGGCGGGCTGGATGCCCACATCCCGTACGTCAGGTATCTGCTCGCCGTCGACCCCGGCGACCCGGTCGTGTCGGGCATCGACGCGGCCGCGCGCCGCAGCCGGATCCTCGACGCCGTGCGCGCCATGTCACTGCGCGGCGCCCAGATCCGGCCGATCGTCTTCGTCTTCGAGGATCTCCACTGGGTGGACACGAGCACCGAGGAGTACCTCACCACCCTGATGGATGCGGTGGCGAGCGTGCCCCTCCTGCTGGTCCTCATCTACCGGATCGGCTACACGCCTCCCTTCGGCAGCAAGAGCTTCTACACCACGCTGACCCTGCACACGCTGTCCGACGCGGAGTCGCTGGCGATGGCGGGCCAGGTGCTCGGCACGCAGGACTTCCCGAACGAGTTGCGTGAGGCGCTCATGGCCAAGGCCGAGGGCGTGCCGCTCTACGTGGAGGAGGTAACGAAGACGCTGCTCGACGTCGGCGTGCTGCGCCGCGAGAACGGCGGCTTTCGCCTGGTGCGGCGGCTCGAGGAGGTTAGCGTCCCCGACACGATCCAGGGCATCATCATGGCGCGTCTGGACCGGCTTGGCGAGGACGGCAAGCGCACAGTCCAGCTCGCGTCGGTGATCGGGCGCCAGTTCCTCAAGCGGCTCCTCGGGCGCATCGCCGGGCTCACGCACGAGCTGGACGGCCTCCTCGGCGAGCTCAAGACGCTCGAGATCGTCTACGAGCTGGGGCTCCTGCCCGAGCCCGCCTACATCTTCAAGCACGCCGTCATCCAGGACGTCGCCTACCAGAGCCTGCTCGTGCAGCGGCGGCGCGATCTCCACCGCGCGGTGGGTCAGGCGATCGAGGAGCTCTACGCCGACCGGCTCGCCGACCACGACGAGGAGCTGGCCCATCACTTCGCGCAGGGCGAGGCGTGGGCCAAGGCCTTCGAGTACCTGGTCCGGTCGGGCGACAAGGCCCGCGGTACCTATGCGAACGAAGCCGCCATCACCCACTACGCTCGCGCGATCGAGGTCGCCTCGCGCGTGACGCCGGCCCTGCCGCTGGCGGCCGTCCTCGAAGTCTACCAGCGGCGGGGTCGGCTCCAGGTGGTCGTGGCGAAGAACGATGAGGCGATCAAGGGCCTGGAGGAGATGCTCGGGCTGGCTCGCGCTGCCGGCGACCGGAGGCTGGAGGGCGAGGCGCTCGCCGATCTCGCGTTCACCCATGGGTTCACGCTGCTCTGGGAGCACCAGGTCGTGGCGGCACGATACGCGGACGAGGCCACGGCAATCGGCAGAGAGATCGGGGACGACCGGATCCTCACTAAGGCGCTGGCCACCCGTGGACAGGTGCACAGCAGTTATGGAGAAATGGATCAGGCCACCCGGCTGATCGAGGAGTCGGTCCGCCTCGGAGAGCCACTCGGCGCGCCTGAGCTGTACCTGCACGGCCTCATGTTCCTCGGCCTGTTCCACAACTGGCGGGGCGAGTTCCACAAGGCCATCGAGATCCAGCGCCGCGTGGCACGAGAGGC
Source organism: uncultured Candidatus Rokubacteria bacterium (assembly GCA_963805625.1). GTDB lineage: Bacteria > Methylomirabilota > Methylomirabilia > Rokubacteriales > DASRDR01 > DASRDR01. The sequence continues at coordinate 72,559 of CAWDVE010000022.1, read as the reverse complement.
GGCCGCGATCCACGACGAGTTCAACGAGGGGCTCGCGCTGTGGAACCTCGGCCTAGCCCACATCGGGCGCGGCCTCCACGCCGAGGCACGCGCGGTGCTCGACGACGCCCTCGTCAAGTCCCGGGAGCGGAAGAGCCACTACAATATCGGCCGGATCACCAACAGCCTCGGCTGGTTCCACCAGGAGCTCGGGGACTTCCGCAGCGCGCTGGAGTTCAACCGCGAGGCAGCCGAGCTGGGCCGACACCACCAGATCGGCAACATCGAGGTGAGCGCTCGGCTCGACATCGGCGGGAGTCTCGTGCGGAGCGGGGAGCTCGGGCCGGCGCTGTCACTTTTCGAGGAGATGGTCGGGCGGGTGGAGAAGGGGCTCGGCTCGCACCGCTGGCGATGGGACATGCGCGTGTCGGTCGGCCTCGCCGAGGCGCTCGTCGCCCTCGGGCGGGGTGACGAAGCGCTCGCGTGGATCGACCGCGCGGCGACGACGGCGCGTCCCACCGGATCGGCGAAGTACCTGGGCAAGTGCCACGTCCTCCGCGGCGAGCTGGCGATCCATGGCCGCCGCTGGGACGACGCCATGACCGAGCTGAGCGAGGCGCTGGCGATCGGGCGCCGGATCGAGTACCCCACCCTCACCTGGCAGGCGGCCCATCTGCTCGCGCGGGCGCAGGCGGAAGCCCGGCGCCCTGACGAGGCCTGCGCGACGGCACGGATCGGCATCGAGACCATCGACCTGGTTGCCGCGCGGGCGCCGGACGCCGCGCTCCGCCGGTCCTTCCAGGAATGGCCGCGCGTGCAGGCCGCGCGCGAGGAGCTCGAACGCCTCCTCCGCGGGTGATCGCGTGCCGCCGCGGCGGCGACAACGGCTGACCTCGCACGGACGAAGGGCGCCCCGGCGTGACCGGGGCGCCCCCGCGTCGAGGACGGGCGTCCGGCGGTACTTCGCGCGGCCATGAACCGCTCGGGGAACTGCTGGGCGATCGCCTCCGTGAGCGGGTCGGCGATCATCGCCATGTGCGCCGCCGCCATACGCACGGAGGTGAAGGCGCGGGTCGGGTCCCGGTGACCGAGCCGGAGGCCGTGCGGCGCCTGCTGGGCGCGCTGACCGCCGTGGCCTTCACGATCCCGTTCGGGGCTCCGGGCGACCTCCCCGTGGTCCGGAGACTCTGTGGACCGCCCTGTCCTGATGTGGTTGGCGTCTACCGGCCCAGCACCAGCACCTTCTACCTCAGCAATAGCAACACCTCACCACCGACGGGTCAATTCGTTTCCTTCGGGGCCCCGGGAGACATCCCGCTGATCGGCGATTGGACGGGAACGTCCCTGGATTCAGCGTGCATCGTCGCCCCGACTGTAGCAAGGTAGGAACCGGTAGCGCGAACTGGCGCCCCACTCAGAACAGTGGCCGAACAGTGAGGAACCTGCGGCCCTTCCCCAAGGGCGTGAGTGGCAACCCAGGGGGCCGCCCGCGGGTCCTCGCGGAGATCCGCGCGCTCGCCCGCACCTACACGGAGCCGGCCCTCCTGGCGCTCGTCGAGATCATGCAGCACGGCCAAAACGAGTCGGCCCGCGTGGCGGCTGCGCAAGCGGTGCTTGATCGCGGCTGGGGCCGGCCCGTGCAAGCACTCGAGCACTCCGGGCCTGAAGGCGGCGCACTTCTGCCCGCGGACCTGACGGTTCTTCCCGACGCGCAGCTCGTGCAGCTCTCGGCGCTGCTGGAGGAGATCGCCGGCCAAACCCGCGATGGCCCCGCACGCCCCGACGGATGACCCCCACGCTGGCCGACCTCCAGCACGCGCGCCAGCAGGTCGCCCTGGAACAGCATCGGCGCCGCTACCTCGGGGACGCCTGGGCGTGGGTCGCCGAGTGTGTGTGGACGGTCGATGAGCTGGACCCGGAGTCTCCCGTGAAGCCCTTCCCGGTGGCGGTCTGCATCGCGTGTGCGCGATACCTCGGGCACTGCGACCGCGCCGCCTGTCCTGGCTGGGCTCCTCGGCCCGCGGTCGCGCTGGAGAGCGGCCATCGTTCCGAAGCCATCGCCGCCCGACTCACGGAGAGACGTCGACACGCGCGCCCCGAGGCGTTGGCCCTGGGCTCGGCTACTCCAGCGGGTGTTCGGCCTTGAGGTGCTGGTGTGCGATCGCTGCGGGGGCCGGCGGCGGATCCTCGGCGCGGTGACCGAACCCCATGCGGTGCGGCGGCTCCTCGCGGCGCTGGGGCTGGCGCCCGAGCCACCGCCGGGGCGGCCTGCCCCCGCCGCCTGACCCCGCGCGATCGCGCCCACCGCCGGCGCCGCCGCCCCCGTCTGTTCGCGGACCCGGCGGGACGGGTTCCGGCCCTCATCTCACCGACCTCCCGTCGTCTTGCCGGCCCCTCCGCCGCGCGCTACACTCCGCCCACCGTAATGACGCGACGCCCCACCGTGATGACGCGACACCTGGGCGGACACCAGGCCGTGTGGCGGGGGCAAGAAAGGCCGTTTTCACTGCCTAGGTTCCTCCTTCCGCCCCGTCTCACTCCGGCTCACAACTCGCGACCCCGTGTGGGCGGCACCCGCGCGATCCTGGCCTTACGATGGCCGTGTCAAGCTGCTGGCGGTCCACCACCGGCCGGACGCATGGCGCCCCAGCGGTTCCAGTAGGTGCGCTCCCGGGCGGGCACGCGCCGGGCTGGCTTGAAGTCGACGCCGAGGTAGTAGGCGACGGGCAGAAGGGCAGCCTGGGTCACGTCGGATGGGATCGCGAGCAGTCGGGCCGCCTCCTCCTCGTACCGGAGGTGAAGCGTGGTCCACGCGGCACCCACACCGCGCGCCCGGAGCGCCAGCATCAAGGACCACGCGGCGGGCAGGATGTTGCCATACCGCGAGGCAGCCATGAACGGCGGCTTGCCGTCCACGCGCCCCTGCACGCAGGCGACCACGTGGACGGGAACCTCGTGGAGGTGCTCGGCGAGGTAGGTCCAGGCTTCGACGTTCCTGCGGTCGGTCACCCGGCGCTCCGCTGAGATCGTCGGCGCGTACTCCTCGAAAAACACCTTGCGGTAGAGCCCGGCCAGGTCCGCCCGCTTAGCCGGATCGGTGACCACGACGAAGTAGGGCCAGGGCAGGTTCCCGCCGCTCGGAGCCTGCATCGCAATCTCGAGGCAGCGTTCGATCACCTCGGGCTCGACGGGCCGAGACAGGTCGAGGCGCCGACGGACCGAGCGCGTCGTTGTCAGGAGATGATCGACCGTGCCGAGATCCATCGGAAGCCTCCCCGGTTGCTCTCGCGGCCCACTCAGCCTGCCCCGTGGCCGCGATTCCTTTTCACCTGACCACCCCTCAGTGGCGGTCGAGCGCTCTCAGTACCTCGATGACCAAGCGCCGGCGACGCGGATGCCGCCACACCGAGCGCAATGTTCCCACGGCCTCTTCCCAGGCCTGGTCTCGGCCCGCGCCCGAGTCTCGCGACCCCTGCATCAGCCAGTCGACGCTCACCCCGCCGGCACGCGCCACGCGGCCGAGGGTCACGGCCCGTGGCACGTGGCCGCGCTCCGCTTTGGCCAGCGTGTTCCGGCTGACGCCAAGGAGCCGCGCGAACGCGGCCTGCGACAGCCCGAGTTGGCGTCGGATCCCGGCGCCTCGCTCGCCGATACCTGGTCGGGCTTCGAGCGCCATGGCGTCTTCGATCTTTGGCGCAGCGGCAGGCGAGGTCAAGACGGCTCTCCCGGCTCGGTCCCCCACGCCCAGCACCGACTCCGCACCGGGCAGTCGGGGCAGTGCCAGCCCACCCGCGGCGGAAACACGCCCGCCTCGACAGCGCCGAGGACCTCGGCGGCCAGCCGGTAGAGGCGGACGTTGGCCGCCCGGTCGCGGGTGGTCCAGTAGCGGTGAAGCTCGGGCGACTTGGTCTTCGTGAGCACATCGAAGCGGAGCCGGAGGTCGGCCTCGTCAGCGAGGCCGTTCATGGCGGTCGCGTAGCTGTAGATCGAGAGCTGGAGTGACGCCTCGACCTGGAGGTCGGAGTACTTCCGGGCCGCGGTCTTGAGGTCGACCACGACCAGGCGCCCGTCGGCATCGCGCTCGACGAGGTCGAGGGTGCCGACCAGGTCCCGGTCGAGGACGGCGCCCGTCGCCTGGTCGACGAGCGGCACGGCGAACGCCGACTCGACGGCGACCACCTCGGTCGCGTCGGGCACCTCGGCGCAGAGGACCGCGAGCATGCGGGTCCCGAGGTCGAGCAGCGATTCCGGGGAGTCCCGCTCCCCGAACCGCACCGGCCGGTGGGTGGTCTCAAGCGCCCAGAGGCTCGCGAAGTAGCCCTGGACGCCGGCCACGTCCGGGCGGGCGCCCTAGGCGATCCCCCGGAACAGGAAGGCCGCCGCCCCGTGGATGCCGGAGCCGAGGGCGAGGGCGGCTGGCACGAAGTCCGGCTCGACGCGATCCACGTACTGGAGCCGGTAGCGAAGCGGGCACCGGAGATAGGTGTCGAGCTGGGTGAAGCTGACGTGCGGCTCCTGGCGGAGCTTGGGCGGCACCATGGGAGTTCCTCCTCCCGCCCCGCGGGGCGGGTCGGATGCGTTGCGTGATGAAACGAAAGCGGCCGGAGAGGGCGTCAGCCCTCCCCGGCCGCGGGGTCAGACCAGGCGCGTGGCCGTCAGGCCACGCGCCGCATCGTTGAGAGCTCGCGGATCAGGGCGGACGCCTCGTTCTGTGTGCGGGCGTCGGGCTTCCGGTTGAACGCCCGGAGGCTCATCTCCTCCACCGCCCCGGGGTCGACCCCCTTGGCGCGGGCGATCCGCCAGATGGCTGAGAGCTGGCGCGGCGTGGCGGCACCGCCGTGCGGCGGCGCCGTAGCAGCCTCACGGGTGGCCGGGGTCGCCGATACCGATCGTGCGGTGGCGCTGCTTCCGGAGCGGCTGGGAGTCGGGGTCGGAGCCGGCGAACGCGAGGGCGCGGCCGCGGTCCCGCCCGTGTCGTTCCGGTCCGGCGCCGGTGCCACCGTCCCGGGGACTGCCCCCGGCAAGAGTCCAACCCACGCGGGCCGTGCCGGCCCCGGCCGGAGCGGGCGCTCCGCGTAGAGGTAGAGCCCCACCCCCAGGAACGTCGCGCACTTCTTCAGCGCGTCGGTGGCGGCGGCCTTGAGGTCGTCGCCGAGCGAGATCAGCGCCTTGGTCTCGCGGTCCCGCGTCACCTGGGACGCGCCGAACTGCATCTTCACGATGCCGGCGGCCGTGAGCTTCCCGAGGACCAGGACCTCGTCGTCCCGGACCTCGTGGGCGACCACCTCGAACGACCACGCGCCGTCGAGCGCCGTGTTCAGGCGCGCGATCACCGTGTGGCCTTCGACGTAGTCGAGGACGCCGTTCCGGCCCTTCCGCTGCTTGATCTGGGCCAGGTCAAAGGGGTGCTCGAGGAGCGTCCGGTTCATGGGTTACCTCCGTTCGTAGGGGCAGCCGAGCTGACCGAGGAGTGCGCCGAGCAGCCGGTTCGTGTCCCGGAGCTCACCGTCCCGGAGCTCAGCAGTGAGATGGTCGAGCTCGCGCGCGACGCCCTCGACGGCGGCCGTTAAGCGCGCCATCTCCTTCAGGGCCGCGGGACACGAGCGGCACGAGATCGAGCTGGACGACGTCGACGAGGGTCTCCATCGCTCAGCCCTCCTGATCGATCCAGGTCGGTACGACGGCGACCTCACCGTTGTCCCGAGGCTGGGCGCCGAGGACGCGCGGGAGAAACGTCAGGCGCTGGGCGAGGACGCGCAGCCGGTCCGCCGACTCTACCCCGTCGCCGTCAAGGCGCCCCTCGACGAAGACGGCGCGCCCCTTCCGGAGATGCGCCCCGGCGAGGTCGGCCTGGCGGCCGACCGCCACGACCTCGACGAGGCACGGAACCGTGCGCCAGACGCCCGCGGCGTCGCGGGTCCGGTACTCGATCCCGAGGGCGAAGCGGGCCTCCGCACCATCCGGGGTGAGGCGGATCTGAGGGTCGCGCGTGAGACGGCCGAGCAGGAAGACGCAATTGATGCCGGCCATGGCCGGGCTCCTTCCGGGTGACGCGGATGAGGCGCGCGTCGGCGGCGCCGTGCCGCCGCGGGCAGGACCACCACGCGCGGGTCACCGCCGCGCCGGGTGGGTCACCCCCAGACCCACCCCGATTCAGATCCGGCGCGGCGCAGCACGCTCATTCCGGGGTCTGTGATCGACATCGACGAAACGCCGCGCGCGACTCCACCAGGCGGAGGAGGCATTGCCAGCGCCGTGTTCGCGCGATACCGTGGGCTCCGCTATCCAGCGGAGGGCCTCGGGATGCACATGCCTCGCCCTCCCGGGAAGCACCCTCTGGCATCGCGTGCGAACGGGTCCGGAGAGGGAGGGATGGGACATGTCACGGTTGCGAATCCTGCTCCTCGTGTGCGCCGTCATCGTCAGCGGTTGCGTCGCCGTCCGGCAGGCTCCGCTGCCCGAGTCCGAATCGAGTCGATTCGCGGGTCGGACGTTGCAGCGCAGCGTGTATCCGAAGCCGGACTTTGCCGCCTACACCGCGGGCAAGGCTGGATTCGGTGTGATCGGTGCTGCGTTGATCATCCAGGCGGGAAACGAGATCGTCCGGGAACACGCCGTCGAGGACCCGGCGGTCCGCATCAGCCAAGAGGCCGCGCAAACGCTCGTGGAGCGGTACGGGCTCCAGCTCTCGACATCCGAGCCGAAGGTCTCCCAGTCCGACGACATCGGGGCGCTCGTGCAAACCTATGGGGAGGCCGATCTGATCCTGGACGTCAAGACGATCAACTGGATGTTCATCTACTTTCCGACGGACTGGAGCCACTACCGCATCCTCTACTCGGCTCGCCTCCGGGTCATCGACCGGCAGCAGAAGACGGTGATCGGCGAGGGCTTCTGCGCCTACAAGCCGGAATACGAGGACACGAAGAAGGCGCCGACTCGCGACGAGCTGCTCAACAACGACGCCGAGGGCCTGAAGCGCGAGCTCGCCAAGGCGGGCGACTGGTGCATCACGTTCTTCCGAAGCGGCACATTCCGCACCCCATCTACGCCGGCCGCCGCGCCCGGTACGCCGCCCAGAGGCGCCGCCACTCCGCCGGCGTGAGGCCGGGCTCGGCGGCCGCGTGCTGGCGGCGGTAGAGCGCCGCCCCGAGCCCCGAGCCGCGGCAGCGCTCGGGCGTCCGTGTGCTCGATCGTCGCGAGCAGCTCGCGGGCAGGAGCGCTGAGCGCCACCGCGGCATCGAGCGCCGCTTGCCGGATCCGGTAGCGCGTCCACGCGACCCCGGCCTGAGCCCGGGGCAGCTGCGCAGCATAGAGCCGGCGGCCGAGATCCGCCAGCGCCGGCCGCGTCCGGCAGGCCTCGATCGCAGCCAGGAGCGCCCTGAACGCGGGGGGCTGCCGGGCTTCCCACGTGTCGGGCGTCCCACAGCGGGGGCAGGCTGGCAGCTCGGCCGACTCGTCGTCGGCCAGGTAGTCGGCGCCGCATCGGGAGCAGCGCACCCGCGGCACGTCGATCGTCCCGAGCACGCGCCAGGCCAGCGTTGCCGGTTCCGGTGTCGGGGCCGCGTCGGGGTCGGCGGCCAAGGGCGCTGCGGCCAGCTCACCTGCGTCCGTGACGTCCTCGACGTCGTCGCCGAGCGGCTCGGCGTGCTCGAGGGCGTCCGTGTCCGGGACCGCAGTGAGGGCGCCCAGCCGCGCGGCCCAGGCCAGGAGCTCGGTGAGCACCGGCCCCACGCCCCGGCGCCGTGCCTCCCCGACGTAGTGCGCGATCACCGTCGGGTCCGCGTCGAGGGCGAGCAGCGCCTCCCCGAGGTCGAACGCTTCCTTGGCCGAACAGCGGAGCCGGCGCATCAGGCGGTCCACCTCGAGGGCGGCGGGCTTCCCGTCGTCGAGGCGCTCGTAGGGCACGAGCACGCGATCGCCCACGCGCGCGCCGGCCTCGAACCAGAGCCGCTCCCCGGAGGTCAGCTGCCGGATGTGGGCGAGCCGCGCGTCGATCGGTTCGCCGTCCGGCACCGCGAAGATCCGGGCGAGGCCCGAGGGCCGGCCCTCCGACGCCGGCCGCCTCGGACCTTGCGACGCCCGCGTGTGCCGCATCGTCTGCGTCCCCACCCCTGCCACCTTCCGCTGTCTGGCCATGTCGTACCCTCCCATCGACGAAATGCCGCGCTCCCGAGCGCGGACCCAGCGAGCCCGCTCGCCGGATGGGTCAGGGGATCGCCCCAGCGGCGGGCGGCCCTCACCGCAGTGCCGCCGCGCCGCCTCGGCAGATGAATCAATCAGGGCCGCCCGACGCGGTTTCGCCCCCGTCACCCGCAGGGCCGCCGTCAGGCGGACCCCGGAGGCCCGGGCTGGGAGGGATGAGGCAGGCCGTTTATGCTCACCAGCCCGGGTCGGAGGGGTTGACGGGGGCGAAAGGGGCGATACGCTGAGACAGCCGGCGGGCGGGCTACTTCACGGCGTGCGACAACCGCACGCGCCAGCCGTCTCGGCCATCAGCAACTTCCGCGGAACAGCATGCTCGGCTTGCACCGGGGCCGAGCCGTGCGCCGTGCCTTTGCACGGCGAAGGCCCCGGCAATGCAACCGGCGGGCGGCAACTTCCGGGGAACAGCTACCTTAGCCTGCGCCCGGGGACGAGGCGTGCTGCCGCGGATGCATGCCGCCGGCCCCGCGTGGGCACCGCATGCCACAGCGGGCTGAGCCTGTGCGCGGGGCCAAGGCATGCGCCGCGGATGCACGCCGAAGGCCCCGGGGAGTGGAGGGAGCGTGAAAGCTTCCTGGGAACAGCTACCGGAGCCCGCGCCGGGGCCGAGCCGTGCGCTGGTCCTCTGCAAGGCGAAGGCCCCGGGAGAGCTCCCCACGGGGAGGGCCTGAGTGCCACCTGGAAAGCATGGGGCGAGCACTCGGATCTGTTTGCGGCCGTACTCATCGGCCTCGATCGGCGTACTCGCCTGCGATGCTACCGCCAGGAAGGGACGCCGGCGGCGGTTGACTCCTCCACAGACCGGGCGTAGAGTGCCGCGCATCTTCCTTCGGCGAGCGGAGCCGGAGGTCTCCGCTGCACTCACTTCCCCTCTAACCCATCCGGTCTGATACGCGAATGAACGCCGGAACCATCAAAGGAGTTGTCCTATGCACGGAGTTCTTAGGCACTACACGCTCGACGCCAAGAACGTGAACGAGATCGTTCGCCGTGTTGCCGCAGATGGCATCAAGATCATCAAAGCCATCCCAGGCTTTGTCTCGTACGGGATTATGGACGCCGGCCAGGGCCACTTCGTCACCTACAGTGTCTACCAGAACAAGACCGGCGCTGAGGAGTCGACAAAGAAAGCGGCGGCGTGGATCAAGGAGAACATTGCTCCGATGGTACCGAGTCCGCCACGCGTGCTCCAGGGCGAGATCCGACTGCGGGAGATCAAGGACTTGCCCAAGTACGGAGTGGTTCGCCGCTACCAGGTCGATCCGAAGAACGTCGATCAGATCGTGACCCAAGCCAAGAGCGGTTTTCTTCCCCTCGTCACCCGCGTGCCGGGGTTCGCCAGCTATTCGATGCTGGACGCCGGGAAGGGTACCCTCGTGACGATTAGCGGCTTCACGTCACCGTCCGGCGCCGAAGAGTCGACAAAGGCCGCGGCGAAATACATCAAAGAACACCTCGCCGCGCTAGTGCCTAAAGCTCCGGAAGTCACGTCGGGCGAAGTGAAGCTCGTAGAGCGGGCGGGCTAGACATGACCGCAAGGAGAATCACGTAGACGATCCAAGCGCCAACCCACATGTCCAAAGGCGCCAGGCTATCCTGGCGCCTTTGGCTCCTTGTGCGGGACTCGTCTTCTAGTCAAACGACGCACCGAAGAGCGTGATTCCTAGATGGCTCTGGCCGCGCGATCACGCCGTCACTTCTGCGGGTAGCCCAGTCCCTTCAGCGTCTCGCCGAGCTCGTCCAGGATCGCCGGGTCGTCGATCGTCGCCGGCATCGTCCACGTAGCGCCGTCGGCGATCTTCTTGATCGTGCCGCGCAGGATCTTGCCCGACCGCGTCTTGGGCAGGCGCTTCACGAGTGCCGCCGTCTTGAACGAGGCGACCGGCCCGATCGATTCACGGACCTTGTCGACCAGTTCCTGGACGATCTCGCTCTCCGCGCGCGTGACACCAGCCTTGGTCACGACGAAGCCCACCGGGACCTCGCCCTTGATCGCATCGGCGACGCCGACGACCGCGCACTCCGCCACGTCGGGATGGGAGGCCAGGACCTCCTCCATCGCGCCCGTCGAGAGCCGGTGGCCGGCGACGTTGATGATGTCGTCCACCCGGCTCATGATGTACAGGTATCCGTCGGCGTCTCGATAGCCCGCATCGCCCGTGAGGTAGTAGCCCGCGTGCGTGGAGAGGTAGGACTTCTCGTAGCCCGCGTCGTTGTTCCAGAGCGTCGGCAGGCAGCCCGGCGGCATCGGCAGGCGGATCATGATTGAGCCGATCTGGCCGGCGGCCATCTCCTGACCCCGCTCGTCCAGCACGCGCACGTCGTAGCCGGGCATCGCCTTCGTCGGCGAGCCGGGCTTCACCGGCAGCGCGCCGAGGCCGACGGCGTTGGCGGCGATCGGCCAGCCCGTCTCGGTCTGCCACCAGTGGTCGATCACCGGCACACCGAGCTTCTCGCGCGCCCAGAGGAGCGTGTCGGGATCGCAGCGCTCGCCGGCGAGAAAGAGCGTGCGGAAGCGGCTGAGATCGTGCTTGCGCATGTGCTCGCCGTGTGGGTCCTCCTTCTTGATCGCGCGAAACGCCGTTGGCGCCGTGAAGAGCACGCTGACGCCGTGCTGGACGATGAGCCGCCAGAACGCGCCCGGGTCGGGCGTACCCACGGGCTTGCCCTCGTAGAGGATCGTCGTGTTGCCGTTGAGGAGGGGCGCGTAGACGATGTACGAGTGGCCGACGACCCAGCCGATGTCGGAGGCCGCCCAGTAGACCTCGCCCGATCCCACGCCGTAGATGTTCGGCATGGACCATTTGAGCGCGACCGCGTGCCCGCCGTTGTCGCGCACGACACCCTTGGGAATCCCGGTCGTGCCGGAGGTGTAGAGAATGTAGAGCGGGTCGGTCGCGGCGACGGGCACGCACTCGGCCGGCCGCCCCCCCGCCAGCGCCTCGGCCCATTCGAGGTCGCGCGCCCGCACAAGCGGAGCCGCCTCTCCGGGACGCTGCAAGATCACGCACTTCTGGGGCTTGTGCGACGACAACTCGATCGCAGCGTCAAGCAGCGGCTTGTAGGGGATCCGGCGATTGACCTCGATCCCGTAGCTGGCCGAGAGGATCAGTCGAGGCTTGGCGTCGTCGATGCGCTTGGCCAGCTCGTTGGCGGCGAAGCCACCGAAGACGACCGAGTGGACCGCGCCGATCCGCGCGCAGGCGAGCATCGCCATGACGGCCTCGGGCACCATCGGCATGTAGACGATGACCCGGTCGCCCTTCTGGATCCCGAGTGCGACGAGCATGCCGGCGACACGCGCGACCTCGTCGCGCAGCTCCGCGTAGGTGAACGTCTTCACGGTGCCCGTGACGGGGCTGTCGTAGACGAGTGCCGGCTGCTTGCCCCGGCCGCGATCCACGTGGAGGTCGAGGCAGTTGTAGCAGGTATTGAGCGCCCCGCCGACGAACCAGCGGTAGAAGGGCGGGCGTGAGTCGTCGAAGACCCGGTCCCAGCGCTTTTCCCAGTGGATCGCCTCTGCTGCGGCGGCCCAGAAGCCGTCGCGGTCGCGGAGGGATCGCGCGTAAACCTCCTCGTACACCGACCGGCTCGACATCGTGCCCTCCTCCGAGACCCGAAGGCAGGCGGCGCCACGTTTGCGGCCCCTTCCCGCGCCCCGGACCGCCGCGCCCCCGTCGGCCCCGTGCCCCCGAAGGTAGCGCGCGGCCGGTCAGCCAGGCAACCGCGTCGGGAGGTGGGATCCCGGGCGCAGGTCAGGAGGGCACGCCGCCGAGAGTCAGGCTGGCAGAAGGCGTGAGGGGTTCCGGCCCTCGCCGGGACTGGTGGTGTGGGTGGCCGGGCCGTCTTGGGCAGGGCGGGGGTCGGGCGGGGGCAGGTTCCATCACGACGTGATAGCCGAGCGTCTCCGCCAGCTCCGTCCAGCTCGCCAGCGCCTCCGGGGTCACGCCCGGCCCGAAGTTCAGGAGGTTCACGCCGACCTTCATGACGTCCGCAAGATACTACGAGCGCCGGATCGGACGCTGCCGTATCGTGGCGGCCGGAGGCTTCGATGACGAAAGCGCGCGTGGCCTTGATCGGCACCGGCGGGACGATCTCCTCGATCGGCCGCGACAGCCTGGACGTCTGGGAGTACATGGACACCGCCCGCAAGGCGGAGCCAGACGAGTTGCTGCAGCGCTTCCCCGAAGTGCCCGCAGCCGCCGAGATCGTGCCGGTGAAGTATCGCGCGGTGGGCAGCACCGCCATCGGCCCGGCCGACTGGCTGGCGCTGGTCACCACGGTGCACGACGCGCTGGCCCGCGAGGCGCCGCTGAACGGTGTGGTCATCACGCACGGCACGGCCACCCTTGAGGAAACCGCCTACTTCCTGAACCTCACGCTCCGGACCGACGCGCCGGTGGTGATAGTGGGCGCGCAGCGGCCGGCCACCGGCCTCAGCTCGGATGCGGCGATGAACCTCCTCAATGCGGTCCGCGTCGCGGCATCGCCCGAAGCGCGCGGGCTCGGCGTGCTCGTCCTGCTCAACGACGAGATCCAGGCCGCGCGCGAGGTGACCAAGGCCTCCACGCTCCGCCTGGAGACGTTCCGCAGCCCCGACCTCGGGATGCTCGGCTACGCGGATCCCGACGGCCGGATCGCGATCTACCGCAAGCCGACGCGGCGGCACGCCCCCGACACGGAGTTCGACGTGCGCGGCCGGATCGACCTGCCGCGTGTCGACGTCGTCGCGTCGTACGCCGGCGCCGATGGCACGGCCATCGAGGCCTTCGTGGCCGCCGGCGCCCGCGCGATCGTCTCCGCGTCGCTGCCGCCGGGGGTGACGACGCCGGCCGAGGGCGACGCGCTGCTGCAGGCGCGCCGGCGCGGCGTGTTGATCGTGCTGTCGAGCCGGGCGGGCAGCGGACGCGTGCTGCCTCGCACCGTCCTGCGCGAGCGCGGCTTCGTCGTCGCCGACAACCTGAATCCGCAGAAGGCCCGCGTGCTGGCGATGCTGGCGTTGACGCGCTCGGACGATCCCGCCGAGGTCCAGCGGATATTCGACGAGTACTGAGGATGGCCTCACGGCGCCCGGCCGGGCCCTGCCCCGCCTGATGGGCCGCCGAGAGTCTTCAGATAGGCCACCAGGTCGACTAGCTCACCGACGCTCATGCTAGGTTCTCGTTCCCGAGCCGGGCGTTGCTGGAAGCGGTCGTCGGTGGGAAGCCCTATAACACCCCCCATGGGACCCGACCGAGAAGGGGCTTTATGTCTCCTACCCTCTTCCTGAAAGGGGGACGCCATGCCCACGACCAGCGCTCTCGTGATCGGTGGCAGCTTGGCGGGCATGTGTGCCGCCCGTGTGCTCAGCGACGTCGTCGACAGGGTCACGATCATTGAGCACGATGCCTACCCATCAGCCGACGAGTTTCGACCGGGAGTCCCGCAAGCCCGCCATGTGCACAATCTGCTAGCGCGCGGCCTTCGCGAGCTCGAGAGCTTCTTCCCCGGCTTCGAGCGTCGGATGCGTGATCGCGGAGCGGTGGCGGTGGAAAGCGGCTGGGACGTCGCGACACTGTGGCCACACGGATGGAATCGACGCAACCATACCAGTCTATGGCAACTCTACGCGAGCCGGACACTGATCGAGGGCACTGTCCGCGAATTGTGCCGGGACCTGCCCAACGTGGCCTTTCTGGAACGCACCGAGGTGACCGCGCTCCGCGCCGCCGGAGAGACGCGGCGATATTGCACAGGGGTGGACGTGCTCGCACGCGGCGACCAGTCGACTCGGCACCTCGACGCCGACCTGGTGGTCGATGCGAGCGGCGCGCATTCGAGGAGCGCTGAGTGGTTGCGGCGGTTGAACCTTGAGCTACCCGAGGACGAAGTGGTCGACGGACACAGTGGCTACTGCTCGCGTTGGTTCATGTTGGGAAGGCAGCACGCGTGGCCGGCCGAGTGGTGGTGGAAAGTGCTCTTTCTTCGGCTCGCCACGCCAGAGCAGCCGTACTTCATCGCGTTCTTCCCCATGGAGAATCAACGGTGGCTGCTGAGCTATATCGGCGTGAACAAGGCGTATCCTCCGACGCGCGAGGACGAATTCACCGCGGCGTTGAAGCGGCTCGCGTCGCCGGTCGTCCACGAAATGGTCCAGCGGATGGAACCGATCTCTCCCGTGTATCCCAGCCGCGCGACGCGGAATCGGTGGCGTCACTATGAGCGGTGGCGCACACCGCTCGGCAGGTTCGTCGCGATTGCCGACGCGGCCTGTTCGTACAATCCCCGGTTTGGTCAGGGCATGAGCGCCGCCACGGTATCCGCGCGGCTCCTCAAGGACTGCCTGGCCACATACGGAGTCGCCGACCCGCGGCTGCCAGGCAGGTTCTTCTCCGCGCAGGCAGGCTTTCAAATGACGCCGTGGTTGTTCGCAGCAGCCGATGACTTGCGACTTCCGGCCACTATGGGCAAGCGGTCGCTCTCGGTGCGGCTGTTCAACTGGTATCGGCCGAAGCTGATAGCGTGTGCCAACCCCCAGGTGGGGATGCGCCTCGGGGAGGTGACCCATCTCATTAGACCGCTGTCCGGGCTGTTTGCGCCCCCGGTGGCCTCGCGCGTCCTCATCGCGGCGATGAGGCGGCGGATCAAGGCGATCGGGTTGAGGCCCTCCTCCGATGGCCTTCGTCCAATGCCCCGGGCGCGAATTGAGCGTCGAGACAGCCGCTCCGACGCCCACGCCAAGCCGATTCGGGCGGACCGGTGTTCACCTTGAAGGGCCTCGCAATTGCCCGTCACTGCCCGCTCGGGCGGTTCAGGTTCTGACCCAGTCGCCGAACCCTGGGCGCGCTTGGAGGGATAGGCACGATGGGTGATCATGGGCTTCGTCTCGGACTCTCGTCAATGTATCCGTCTGGGCCCGTGGCTCCCTGACCTGTGCGGTGCCCTGTCCCACTATGGTGCCGATGAGATGCGCAGCCAGGGGCGCCCCTGATGGCACTTCGGGCTTGTCTGCGCGGCAATCGCCCGAAAGATGCTGGTATTCCACGGCCGTATCCTCCGGATTCAGGGCAGACGATGGCCCTTGCCCCCGACAACGGAGGGTCCTTCGACGTGGACGTGTCGAGGGTAGACCAGAGCTCCTATGCGTTCCTGAGGGCCGTCAAGCCGGCTTGCGGCCCCAGGTGAAGATGTGGAGCCTGCCCGCGATGACGGGACCGCGCGCCTGCTCCGCGTGGAGCGCCTCCAGCCAGCCGCGCCGCTCCTCCTCCGTGATCGCCCCCGCCGTGAGGGCGATTTCGGAGGCCCGCTCCAGCATACTGGCGTAGAAGCCCAGCGGATCGGTCTCGAGCGGGAAGAAGCCCCGCACCCGCACGTCCTCGAGTCCGGCCCGCGCGAAAAGCGACGGCAGTCGCCGCGAGAGCCAGCGGTCCACGGCGGAGGAGTCCGAGGCGGCGGCGACGATGCGGCGCGTGAGCGCACGGTCCGGATGCGTTACCGTGGTCATGTCGGTGTCGAGGTCGAAGACCCCCACGCGCCCACCAGGGCGCACCACGCGCGCCATCTCGGCCACGGCGCTCTCGCCCCCCGGAGTGTGCGCGAGCACCGTGACAGCGACCGCGACGTCGAAGGAGCCGAGGGGAAAGGGCAGGTGGAGCACGCTGCCCTCGCAGAATTCCAGCCCGCTTCCGAGCCCCGCCGCTGCTGCCAACTCGCGGGCCACCACGAGGAACTGCGGGCTCGGGTCGACACCGACCGCGCGGCCTGCCGGGCCGACAACGCGCCGGGCAATGTCGCGCGTGACGGCGCCGCTGCCGCACCCGACGTCGAGCACGCACTCCCCCGCCTGCACGCTGAGCAGATCGAGGTAGGCCTGCCGCGCCTCGACCTCGGCCGGGGACTTGGCGCGGAGCTCGAGGCGACCCGCAAGCTCGCGCGCCTTCACCGCGTCGAGGCCGGCCGTGTCCCGAAATTGACTCTGCTGGCCGTACTCGGTCATCGCTAGCCGCCTGCCAGCTTCGCCGTGTACCCGAGGCCGCGGAGGCGCTCGGCGATGCGCTCGCGGTGGTCACCCTGGATCTCGACAGCGCCGTCCTTGACCGCGCCGCCTGCGCCGCAGAGGCGCTTGAGCTCCGTCGCGCGCGCTTCGAGATCGCGTGCGGGCAGGCCTCGAATCACCGTCACCACCTTGCCGTTCCGTCCGCCGCGCTCGCGGAAGATCCGCACCACGCCGTCGTCTGTAGCCTGCGGGGCTGCACAGAGCGGCGGGCCCGACTGCGCGGGCGCGGGCTGGCGGATGCGCCCGCTCTCTGTCGAGTACACGCGCCGCGAATTCTTCATGGCCGGTAGTCTAGCAAGTTCGGGGCGGGCTATACTCCCGCGGTGAAGACCGACCTGCTCCTCATCCCGATGGGCGCGCGCTGGGCCGACCTCCGCGCCGCCGCCGTGGCAGCCGAGGAGGGCGGATTCGACGGGCTCTGGACCTGGGACCACCTGCGCGATCCGGACGGTGATCCCGCCGGCGTGCCCGAATGCATGACAACGCTCGCAGCGCTTGCCGAAGTGACGCGTCGGATGACGATCGGGCCTCTCGTTCTGAACGTCGCGAACCGACATCCGGGGCTTCTCGCGAATATGGCAGCCACGATGCAGCAGGTCTCCGGCGGCCGGTTCATCCTGGGCATTGGAGCCGGCGGAAGCAGGCGGACACCGTATGCGCGCGAGCAGGAAGCGCTCGGCCTGGCCGTCGAGCCCGATGCGGTGCGCGCCCAGCGCGTGATCGAAGCCGTCCAGATCCTCCGTCGTCTCTGGTCCGGTGATTCCGGGCCTTTCACCGGCGCGCACTACCGTCTCGATCGGCCCGAGGGCTATCTGTCCGCCGACCCGGCGCCGCCCATCGTCATTGGCGGCTTCGGCCCGCGCATGGCGGCGATCGCGGGGACGCACGGCGACGGCTTCAACACCCAGGCGCACCACCCGCGACTGGCCGCGCTCGCGCAGATCGCGCTGGACAGCCACAAGGCGGCGGGGCGCGACCCCGCGCGCTTCGGCGTGAGCGCCTTCGCAGGCTTCGCCCCGGCCTGGCTCCGCGCCGATTCCGAAAACCGCGCGGCTCTCTCGCGCGCCGGTGTCGACCGGCTCATCCTCCTGGTCGAGCCCCCATACGATCCGTCGCAGATTCGCGCCGCCGCTCGCTTGCTGTCCGGCTGAGCGCCCCTTCACAGCGAAAGGACACCAATGGCGTACAAGGGATTCGATCTCAGCGGCAAGGTGGCGCTCGTCACGGGCGGCAATAGCGGCATCGGGCTCGGTATGGCCGAGGCGATGGCGCAGGCCGGCGCCGCCGTCTGCGTCTGGGGCACCAACGAGGACAAGAACGCCGCGGCGCTCGCGCGCCTCAAGGGGCAGGGTGGCAAGGCCCTGGCGCTTCGCTGCGACGTCAGCGACGAGGCCGCGGTGGATCGGTGCTTCGCCGAGACCGTCAAGGCATTGGGGCGCGTGGACGCCTTCTTCGCCAATGCGGGCGTCAGCGGGCGCGGCGGGTCAACGGGCGGCTTCGCCCAGATGACCACCGCCGAGTGGCGCCGCGTCATGAGCGTGAACCTCGACGGCGCCTTCTTCAGCCTGCGCGCGGCGGCGCGGCACATGATCGAGCGCGGCGGCGGAGGCTCGCTCGTCTCGACGGCAAGTCTCGCGGCCGTCATGGGCGCGGCGCGCAGCGAGCACTACTCGGCCACCAAGGGCGCGCTAATGGCGATGACACGGTCCATGGCGGTGGAGCTGGCGCGGCACCAGATCCGCGTCAACACGATCGTGCCGGGCTGGATCGACACGCCGATGACGGAAGTGGCGCTCCACGGAGAGGCCTTCATGGGCAAGGTGCTGCCCCGCGTGCCGATGCGCCGCTGGGGCGTGGGCGACGACTTCGGCGGGATCGCGGTCTATCTCGCCAGCGACGCCAGCCGCTACCACACCGGCGATACATTCATCATCGACGGCGGTTACCTCATCTTCTAGCAGGCGGCTGAGTGTAAGCGGAGCCGACGGCTCGCGCAGGACATGAAGAGCCGACGAGGGGTTGCAACCTGGCCTTCAGTGTAATTCCGGCGGGGACGCCGTGTTGTTTCTTCGCGAATCTTCTCCGCCGTCGCCGCCTGCAGGCCGAGTTCGGCGCGTTCTGCCCTGATCTGGCGCGCGCGGTGGCACGGGGGAGCGTTCAGCTCCCCGCGACAAGACCGGCCCCGTCATCCCGGCGGCGCTGTCCGTATCGGCCACGACGCTCGCATGCAGCATCGAGGGCGCAGATGTTCCGATGCCGAACGTCCTCTCGGCCAAGCACCTCGGCCGGATAGCCGGCGGCCTCCTCTACGCCGCCACCTCGAACGTTCCGTGGGCCACGCTGCTCGCTCGCACCTTCGATGTCGACGTCACCGCCTGCGCCCGCTGCGGTGGCAGGCTCGATGTGCGTGCCGTCGTCGCGGACCACGAGGTCGCGCAGCGGATCCTCAACGCGCTGCCAGCCACAGCTCGCGCACCGCCCTCGGTCGAATCGAGTGCCGCATGCGACCAGGTGTTCGCCTGACAGGACCGCCTGGACCGCGAGCCGATGGCGACCTGCGCCCGGCGAACGTCATTCCGCCCTCCTCTCGCCGCGTTTCCCCTGGTTGCGAGCCCCTCAACCCGGCCCCCCCGCGACCTTGCTCCCCAGCTCACGCTACGGGTTCTTACGCGCCCGACCTTGCTCCGGGGCATGCTGCCACTCCCTCAGGCAAGCAGCAAAGGAATCACGCTCAACGCCTCGTCTCGTACCTGGTCAGGACCACGCCGCCGGGAAACGTCCGCGTCTCCACCAGGTTCAGGTTCACCCAGCTATCCAGCGCGGTGAAGAACGGTGTGCCGCCGCCCACCAGCACCGGATGGGTCACGATCTCGTACTCGTCGATCAGCCCGGCCCGCATGGCCGCCCCAGCGAGCGCTGCGCCACCAACCCTCATCGGCTCGCCGTCCTCGGCCTTGAGCCGGGTGATCTCCGCGACCGCGTCGCCGGTGACCAGGCGAGTGTTCCAGTCGACCTTGTCGACCGTCGAGGAGAACACCACCTTCGGCGTATCCCGCCAGTTCCGCGCAAACTCGATCTGCGCCGGGGTGGCACCCGGCTGCTGGTCGCCGGTCGGTCAGTAGGAACTCATGGTTTCCCACAGCTTGCGCCCGTACAACAACAGGCCGATCGCTAGCTCCTGGTCGAGCCACCACTGAAACAGCTCGTCGCTCGGCCCGCTCCAGCCGAGGTCGTCGCCGGGCGCGGCGACGTAGCCGTCCAGGGTCAGGTTCATGCCGTAGATCAGTTTCCGCATGGCGCCATGCCTTTCTGTCAGTCGGTTTCGGGAGTCTAGACCGGCTCGGTGCAGACAACATGCCTCGCGAATGCGCCGGGACGGCATGCTCCGCTATGCCAGAAACTATGCCCGCGACCGCCCCTCAAGGGCCCAAAACCAGCCACCGCCAGCCAAGCAGCCAAAGAAAAACCCCTCGGCAAGTCCGCGACTTACCGAGGGGCTGCGATCTGCCCGCCTGCTTGACAGGCCAGTGTGGTAACCAGGCTGCACCACGACCCCCACGTAACGATAACCACTTAGGCGGCACCGGTCAAGGCGATGACATCCAAACTATGCCCAAACTATGCCCGGGTGGCCACTGGCTTCTTGGGGCAGTGGCTCATCTGGATTGATCATGCATGCACGTGCATGCATCATGGGCTAGGGAGGACCTGTCGATGCGCACGACGATCGAGATGAAGCCGGAACATCGCGCCAAGCTGCTCGAACTCGCGGCCCACCGGGGGGCCAAGGGGTTTTCGCAGCTCGTGAGCGAGGCCCTGGAGGCCTACCTCCGCGCCGAGGCCGACCGCGAGGCGCAACGCAAGCGCGCGGTGCTGCTGAAGGGGGCCATGCCGTCCCCGGAGGCCAAGTCCCTGCGGGACACGGCCGAGGCGCTCCGGAGATCCTGGCGATGATCGTCGCCGACAGCGATGTGCTCATCGATTTCCTGGAGGGTCGCGCCCCGGCGGCGAATCGGATCGCCCTGGAGCTCGACCGCAGTTCAGCTCCGGACGACGGTGATCACGCGCTTCGAGCTCCTCGCCAGCGCGAAGACCGCGCGCCAGCTGAAGCTCGTCGGCGAACTGCTCGCCGCCTTGCCGTGTCTTCCACTCGACGAGCCGGGTGCCGACGCCGCGGCCGAGATCCGTCGAGCCCTGGAACGAGACGGCGTCGGCATTGGCATGGCCGACAGCCTCATCGCCGGGATCGTGGTGGACAATCACGCCGTCCTCCTGACACGGAACCGACGCCATTTCGAACGGGTGCCTGGGCTGGCTCTGGGCCGGATAGGCCGGACGGAGGGGGACTAGGTTGACGCGCCCGGCCGATCGCGCTATCTCTTCGTCACGTGGATTCGCAGTGTCTCGCCCTCCGTGATATCGACGGGCTGATCATCATCGAGCCGCGGATTCGGCCCCGGCGGCGTCGTGCCCGCTGACACGGCGCGCAAGCCCTCGTTCGAGCGACAGGTCACGCTCGCGGTCTCACCCTCGGGTCGGCTCCGCCTCCTCGCGAGCCCCGATTCGCCATCGCTCGACCCGAAGCCAGCGGAGGCGATCGCGGCCGCCTTCGACGGTGGAACCGGCGCCGGGCTCTTTCACCTCGGCGCCGTCGAGGTCGCCACCCCGCTTCCGCCGGCGCTTGGCTTCTTCCGGGACTTCGCTCGGCTCTTCATCGCCCGCCTCTGCGCCATCAGCGACCTCGAGGAGCAGGGCGCCCAGATCGACGTGCCGATCCCGCCAGGCGTGCTCGACCAGCTCGCGGGCGAGGTACCGCCGCTCGCCGGCGCCGAGTACGTCGATGCGGCCCGGCTCGAGACGTGGTGGGCCGAGCTTGAGGCATTCTTCCGCGAGGAGATCAGCCGCCACCAGGGGAGCGTCCAGTCCTATCTCCAGGCCAAGAACCCCGTCTGGAACCTCGTCGGACGCGTCTACTTTCACCTGGCGGAGAACAAGCAGGACAGCGATCATCCCTTCGCCTTTCTCGCCACCTACACGACCCGCCTTTCGGGCCAGGCTCGGCCGCAGCATCAGCCCCTCGGCCAGGCGCTCCGAACGCTATCCGGTAACCGGACCGCGCTCCTGTCCTTGCTGGCCCCCGTCGACCGCGCCGCCGCGGCGAGCCCCCTGCTCAAGGATCTGGTGGACACCGGGGACGTCTTCCAGCCCCTCGCCTGGGGGCCCCGCGAGGCCCACCGGTTCCTCCAGGACGTTCCCGCCTTCGAGGCGGCCGGGGTCATCGTCCGGGTGCCCGACTGGTGGCGGCGGGATCGTCCCCGCCGGCTCGAGGTCAGCGTCACCGTCGGCGGCCGGCCACCGTCCACCCTGGGACTGGACGCGCTCCTGGACTTCTCGGTCGCGCTGACGCTCGACGGCGAGCCCATCTCCGACTCGGAGTGGCAGGCGATTCTCGCCGGAACGGACGGGCTCGCCCTCGTGCGCGGAAAGTGGGTGGAGCTCGACCGGGAGAAGCTCCGCGAGATCCTTGGCCACTGGGAGACGGCGCGGCGCGCGGCACGCGAGGGACTCTCGTTTCGAGAGGCGATGCGCCTCATGGCCGGGACCGCGATCGAAGACGGAGAGCCGGCCGCGGTGCCGGAGCACGGGGACGACTGGTCCCGGGTGGTCGCGGGGGAGTGGCTCGCGACCACGCTGGCGCAGCTCAGGACGCCCGAGGCGCTGGCCGCGACGAAGCCCCAGGCCCTCCGGACGGCGCTGCGTCCCTACCAGGAGATCGGCGTCCGTTGGCTCTGGTTCCTCTCCCGCCTCGGCCTGGGCGCCTGCCTGGCGGACGACATGGGACTGGGCAAGACGATCCAGGTCCTGGGCCTGCTCCTCCTGCTGAAGGCCGGGGACGGGTCTCGCCGCGTGAGGTCCCGAGGCGACGCGGGTCCCCGACCGAGCCTCCTCGTGGTGCCGGCATCCTTGATCGCCAACTGGCAGCAGGAGATCGGCCGCTTTGCCCCCGATCTCGATGTGGTTGTGGCCCACCCATCGGAGCGGCCAGGGCGAAAGCTGGCCACTCTCGCCCCGGAGGAACTGACCGGCGCGGATCTCGTGATCACCACCTACGGTCAGGTGCCACGCCTGCCCTGGCTCGGCGAGGTCGAGTGGAATGTCCTGGTGCTCGACGAGGCCCAGGCCATCAAGAATCCGGCGACCAAGCAGGCGCGCACGGTCAAGCGCCTCCGGAGCCGAGCCCGGGTGGCCCTGACGGGCACGCCGATCGAGAACCGGCTCGGCGATCTCTGGTCGCTCTTCGATTTCCTGAACCCCGGGCTTCTCGGCAGCGCCCGGGCCTTCACGCGCGTCAGCCGGGAACTGGCGGCCGGCGGCGATCGCCACTACGGGCCCCTTCGGGCACTGGTACGACCGTATATCCTGCGACGGCTCAAGACCGACCGCCGGGTCATCGCCGACCTGCCGGACAAGACCGAGGTGCGCGCGTTCTGCCCCCTCACCCGGAAGCAGGCCGTCCTCTACCAGCAGGCGGTGAAGGAGCTCGAGCGCCGCCTCGGCGCGATCGAGGGGATTGAGCGGCGCGGGACGATCCTCGCCACCCTCCTGAGACTCAAGCAGATCTGCAATCATCCATCGCAGTGGCTCGGCGACGGCGACTACGCGCCCGACCAGAGCGGGAAGTTCGGCCGGCTGGCCGAGCTGGGGGAGGAGCTGGCTCTCCGGCAGGAGAAGGTCCTCGTGTTCACCCAGTTCCGTGAGATGACCCTCCCGCTGTCGCAGCACCTCGGCCAGGTCTTCGGCCGGGCCGGCCTGGTGCTCCACGGTCAGACCCCCGTGAAGGACCGCATGGGCCTCGTGGAGCGTTTCCAGACCGACGAGACGATCCCGTTCTTCGTGCTGTCCCTCCGCGCGGGCGGGACCGGGCTCAACTTGACGGCCGCCTCGCAGGTGATCCACTTCGACCGCTGGTGGAACCCCGCCGTCGAGAACCAGGCGACCGACCGCGCCTTCCGGATCGGGCAGCGGCGCAATGTCGTCGTCCACAAGTTCGTCTGCCGTGGCACCGTGGAGGAGCGGATCGACGCCCTGATCGAGCAGAAGAAGGGGCTGGCGGCCGACCTCCTGGAGGCGGCCGGGGAGGGCCTCGTCACCGAGATGAGCGACACCGACGTCATGCGGATCGTCTCCCTCGATCTCCGCAGCGCTCTCGCCGAGGAGTGAAGGAACGGGCCATGGCTTGGTACGAGTGGCGGCCCTACGTGCCGGTCGCGGTGCGGCGCCAGAACGCGGCGCGAGAGATCGCCCGATTCAAGAAGAAGGGGGAGTCCCTCGCCCCCGTGCGGATCCAGGGACGCACGATCGCCCGGAGCTTCTGGGGCAAGGCTTGGTGCGACAACCTCGAGCGGTACAGCGACTTCGCCAACCGGCTCCCTCGGGGCCGGACCTACGTCCGCAATGGCTCGGTCATGGACCTCGAGCTCGGCCCGGGCACGGTCAGGGCCCTGGTCAGCGGCAGCGATCTCTATCGGATCTCGGTCGTGATCGCGCCCCTGTCCAAGCCTCGCTGGCGGGCCGTCGTCAAAGAGTGCGCCGGGAAGATCGGCTCGCTGGTCGAGCTCCTGCAGGGGAAGTTCTCGCGTGCGGTCATGGAGATGCTGATCCGGCGAGAGACCGGCCTGTTCCCGTCAGCCAAGGAGATCACCTTCGAGTGCTCCTGCCCCGACTGGGCAGCGATGTGCAAGCATGTCGCGGCCACCCTGTACGGGGTCGGCACGCGTCTAGACACCGAGCCCGAGCTGTTCTTCCGGCTCCGGCGCGTCGATCAGCTGGACCTGCTCACGGCCGCCAGCAGCGGCGTGGCCCTGGCGGCGCAGGGCGGTGGGATGCGCAAGCGGATCGGCGAGAGCGCGCTCGCGGAGGTCTTCGGGATCGAGCTGGATGAGTCGTCGACGGTGAGTGGCGCGCCACCGCGAAGCGCATCACGGAAACGGCGGACGGCCGCGCCGGCGGCCTCCCGGATCCCGCGGAGTCGAGCCGCCCTCCGCGATCCCGAAGGCTCCCGTGTGGCGCGCCCGCGCCGGGCCACGCCCGGCGCCAGGGGCGACCGGCCGGTCCGGTCCTCCGCGGCCCCGCGCTCACGGCGTCGAGCGACGAGCGGCTGACCGCATCGCCCTCCATTCGGCCGACCCCCAAGGCATCGGAAAGACCACCGGACCGGCTGCGTCTCGCCTACTACACGCGCACTTCCTAGACAGCGTCCGCCCCGATGGAGTCACTGGAAACGAAGAAGTCGTGACGGCGGCCGGAAGTGCGCTGACGCGGTCGCAGCGTTCGCCGCGTCGCGCACGGCCCCCGGCGCACGTCGATAGCCGACCTTACCCTGCTGGCCTCTTGTAATGGCCTTTACGGGGGACACGGGGGATGAAGGCCTACGACTTCAAGGTGCTTCTGGAACCGGACGAGACCGGTGGGTACGTCGCGACGTGTCCCTCTCTTCCAGGCTGCTACAGCCAGGGCGACACGGTCGACGGGGCCCTGGACAACATTCGTGAAGCCATCGAGCTCTGCCTGGAGGACATGCAGGCCCACGAGGAGGTCATCCCGATCCCTCGCGAGTCTTGGTCGGAAGCGTCGTCGTCACCCGATGACGTCTGGGCTTCCCGTCGTCTCCCGACGGGAGGCCATCCGCGTGTTCGAGCAGCTCGGCTACGGCGTCTGTGCGGGAGCGCGGCAGCCATATCCGGCTACGCCACGCGACTGATCCCTCGAGAAAGCCGCTTACGATTCCCGACCACCGCACGCTCAAGCCGGGCCTACTGCGACACTTGATGCGGGACGCACAGGTGGATCCCGAGGAGTTCCGCCGACTGCTGAATCGGTAGTGCCAATATTCCGCCAATGCGTCGGGGACGGCCGATCGCGCTATGCCCGAAACTCTGCCCGCACGCCGCGCGTCTGTTCCCCCACGTAGTCCGCAATCCCTCTTCCCCAGAACCATACGACGGCTGCGCCCGTCATCGTTCCGAGAACGAACGCTTCACTGGTTCGCATGTCCGCCCTCCTCCTCTATTGCCTTCGTGAGGCATCGTACAGGGCTCTGGGATTCGTCAACCAGGCCGGCGGCGGCTCATCGCGTCCCGACGGTGTGGGCGATTCCGTGACGACGGTTGCAGTATCCTTACGCCTCGGCGCCGCGGCCGCGCACGAAGTGGACGATCACCGAGATGACCGCCGCAATCAGGAGCAGGTGAATCAGGCCACCCGCGACGTGAAACACGCCCCAGCCGAGTAGCCAGACCACCGCCAACACGACGAACAGAGCCAGAAACATGACAACTTCCCGTCAAGGGATCCGGCGCCCCAACCACAGCGTCAGTTGTGGGAACTCCCCAGCACCCCTCCATTGATTCTTCTGGTACCCACGGTACGCGCCTCACACGAGAGCGCGTATTGGACCTAGGTCTCATAGGCGAGCTGGGCACGCGCGCCTAGAGTGAGACGCCAGACCAGGAGAAGAGAAGTATTGATGGACATCGCGCTCCACATCCTCGGAGTTGCGCTCGTGGTGTTCGTCTCTCTCGACGACGTCCGTCGCGTTCGTCTCCCTGAGCGCCTTCGGGCTCTCGGCATTGGGGACTTCCCCCAGAGCGCCGTACTGCGAGCGTTGTCCGGCCGGAGCCTAGCCGCGAGAGAGCCACTGTCCTGGTAAACGACGAGGCACAGATGGTAGCAGACGGACTCGAAGTGGTTAGAACACGATCGTCGTAGGCCGCCGACGCTAGGTCAAGACGAGGTGGCACGGATGCACGCCAACCCGAGTTCGGATGCAGCGACCCCTCAATCTCGAGGAGGACCAGCATGAAGATCCACGAGATAATGACGCCTGAAGTCCAGTCTTGCAGCCCGTCCACCGACCTGGCCGCGGTGGGAACGCTCATGTGGCGATGTGACTGCGGCACGATCCCCGTGGTGGATCCGGTCTCCGGAAGGGTACAGGGCATGATCACAGACCGCGACATCTGCATGGCCGCGGCGACCAACAACCGTCCCGCCGCCGAGATCCGCGTGGGCGAGGTGGTTACCGGAAAGCTGCACGCGGTCCGTCCCGACGACGACGCCAGGGAGGGCCTGCGAATCATGCGCGAGGGAAAGGTGCGGCGGGTGCCGGTGCTCGACTCAGACGGGAAGCTCCAGGGGATCGTCTCGATCAACGACCTCATCCTCCGCGCGGACGCGAAGAGCGAAAAGCATTCGCTGTCGGGCACGGAGGTCATGGACACGCTCAAGAACATCTGTGCGCATCGTCCCCGGTGACCGCGAACAGGCGGCCCGATGGTGGACGAGGCGAAACGGGCGTCCATTTCGCCTGAAGATCCCCGGCCGGGGCGGGTCCGCGCGATGGCCCGCCGGGACCGTCCGGAGCGGGGCGATCACGACGGGGATGCTGCCCGAGGTGCAGTAGCGGACCAGAACAAAGCGCGCCAGCGATCCAACGGGAATCCCGGTGCTATGACTCAGGTTCCTCAAGCGTCGGCAACGGGTCGAGGCGAGAGTACTCGGCCACGTGGCGTCGGAATTCCGCGTTGGGATCGTCGGCGGGCCACAGGGCCTGATACGGCTCGAGGACAATGGTATTCGGCATCGGCGTCCTTCCCGCCCACGGGTCGATCGGGGGCGGCCAGGCGGCCTAGCCTACTTGGGCGTCCGCGGGGAAGGTGCCCGATGGTGCGTTCACCTCGTCGCGACCCGAACTCCTGCGCTCCGGAGGGGTCGCGCGGCCCGAGGGGGAGCGCGGCCTCGGACCGCTGACCGCCAGGAGACGCCGTAGGCGCCGGGAGTCACCCCGGGCCCCACAGTCTTCTTAAGAGTAAGGCGTTCGAGACCTACTTCTTTCCGCCTCCCCCGGCTCCACCGCCCCCACCGGCCCCACCCCCACCACCGCCAGCGCCAGCGCCGCCACCGCCCTGACCCCCGCCACCCCCACCGTGGCCGGCTCCGCCGCCGCCGCCCTGGCCGCCGCCGGCCCCGCCGCCGCCGTGACCCGCTCCGGCCCCCGCGCCCTGGCCACCGCCCGCGGCCACGTTGGCCTGGCCCTGACCCTTTGCGGCGGGGCCAGCCGCCTTGCCGGCATTCGCCACCGCATTGGCTGACTGCTTGACGCTGCTGACCAGTTTGCCCAGGTTCAAGCCCTGCGCGTTCGCGATGGCGCCCCAGCCCATGCCCTGCTGGCGACTGGTCGTCACCTGCCCGAGGGCCGCCGCGAAGGTGATGTTCGACTGCTGGCTGATGGCCAGCGCGAGGCGGTCGGCGATGAGCACCTCCCCCCAGCCCCAGCCCGTCTTGGTGCGCTGGGCGCTCACGGACGACGCCGAAAAGGTGGTGCACGAGCAGGCGGTGTTCAGTTCGCTCGCGATCTTCCCCGCCACCTGCTGCGAGCCGGCCGAGGTGGTGGCAGCACTGTTCACGGTGGTGGCCGGCTTCTCGAACGGGTCGTCTGCCCCCCAAGCCAAGCTGCTGACGGAGCCTCCGAAGCTGATGAGTCCGACAGCGATCCAGACGCGGACCTTCATCCCAGACCTCCTCTTCGTGGCTGGAGATCGGCGCCGGGTCCGGAGAGCCGTGGACCTTCTAGCCTCTCAGAGCCATTGTATCGAGCTGCGCCGTTCCAGGAGTCTCCTTCCGGAGAGACCGAGCAAGACCCATGCCGGTCGGATCGGGAGGACCGGGCACCAGTTCAAATGCCTAGGGCGCCATCCTCGACCCCCGGCCCGGTCGGCACCTGGGGATAGGCCCTTCGAGTCGTGTCGATTTGCCCCCAACCGGGCAGTTCTTGCATGGCGGACGAGTGGCGGGGAAAGCAGCTTGACGTGGGCGAAGGAACGCATGAGTCCCCCCAGCGAGTGGCCGGTTGGTCCCGACGTTGGCCGACTTCATCTATCGGTTCTGCCCGTGCAGCACTTGGAAGGCGTACTGCGTATCCAAGCGACCCCGCGCATGGACGCGCCGTGAGCTCGCGGGCGAGATCCAGCCTGGCTCCGAACGTGGCACCCATGAACAGCGAGGGCCCGAAGACTCCGCCGGAACCGCCAATGGAGATGGCGACAAGGGCAGCATGCGTTGCCCTTGACGGGGTCGAGATGCGGGGCCAAAATTAACCATACGTTTGGTTGATATGGCACCTCGCCAGACCGCGACTCCTCACGGGCAAGCCCAGGCCGGACGGCGACCGGGCGTTGCCGCGACGCGCGAGGCCCTCCTCGCCGCCGCCGCGGATCTCTTCGCGGAGCGAGGGTACGAGGGGGTGCCGGTCTGGGCGATCGCGGAGAAGGCCGGCGTCAACAAAGCGATGATCAGCTACCACTTCGGCGGCAAGCGGAACCTCTACCTCGCGATCGTCGAGGCCACGTTCGCCGATATCGTGCCCCGGGTGGAGCGCCTCGCCGGGTCGCGCACGCCGGCGCCCGAGGTGCTGCGCGCGTTGATCGCCGTCGTGGGCGACGTCGCGAGCCGGCGTCATCCGCACTTCTGCACGATGATGCTCCGCGAGCTCCTGGCGGGGGGCCCGCACCTCGACCCGAAGACGGTCGCCATGCCGTTGCGCGTCCTGGCCGCGGTGAAGCGCGTCGTGGAGCGCGGAGTCCGCGAGGGCGCCTTTCGTCCGGTGGATCCCCTGCTAACGCACCTCAGTCTCGTGGGCAGCCTCGTGTTCTTCTTCGCCACCGCGCGGTTCCGCGGGCGCGCTCTCTCAGGTCACGGCCGCATCGCCCCGCCCACCCCCGACGCCTACGTGAAGCACATCCAGGACCTCGCCACGCACGGGCTGGCCGCCGCGGAGACACGCGGTCGAGCCCTGGACACCCCCCCATCGCAATGCCGCACCCGGACACGGATCCTCGCGAGACGCCGGCCGCGCCGGCCGTAACCGGCCCCAGCGCTCCGCCCCCGACCGCTGAGCCTGCGCGCCGGGCGCGTCGCTCGATCGTCGCGGTCATGCTCCTGATCTCCCTGGCCGCGGCCGGATTCGCCGCCTGGCGGCTCTTCTTCGCCCGGCCGGAGCTGCCGGCGGGCATCGTCGCGGCGAACGGGCGAATCGAGGGGGACGACGCGGCCGTGGCCGCCAAGACCAGCGGGCGCATCCAGGAGATCACGGTGCGAGAGGGCGATCCGGTCCAGGCCGGTCAGACGCTCGCCGTCCTGGACGACGACCAGGTCCGGGCGCGCGAGCAGCAGGCCGAGGCCGGCGTCCGTCAGGCGGAGGCGCGCACCCGGGTCGCCCGGCAGCAGATCGCCATCCTCCAGGAGCAGCTCAAGCAGAACGAGCTCGAGATCGAGCAGGCGCGGACCGACGCGCAGGGTCGCGTCAGCGAGGCGGAGGGCCGCCTGGCTGCCGCCGAGGCCCAGCTCGCCCAGGCCGAGGCCGCGCACGCGCAGGCGGAGTGGGACCGCGATGCGCTCGCGCGTCTGTACCAGAGGGAGTTGATCGCCGAGCAGCAGGCCAAGCAGGCAGAGAACAACGAGCGAGCCCAGGCGGCGCTGGTCAGGGCCGCCCGACGCCAGGTCGAGGCCACGCGCGGCGCGCTCACGGCCGCTCAGGCGAATCTCACCAACCCCGCGATCCGCTCGTCGCAGGCCGCCGCGGTCCAGGCCCAGATCCTCCAGGCGCAGGCGGACATGGCCGCAGCGCAGGCCGACGCCGAGCGCGCCCGCGCGCAGCTCGACGAGGCCCGCGCCAATCGGCAGGATCTCCAGGTCCTCGCCCCGTTCACCGGGACGGTGGCGACCCGGACGGCGGAGCCTGGCGAAGTGGTCGTGGCTGGCACCCCGATCGTCACCCTCGTGAACCTGTCCGAGGTATACCTGCGCGCCTTCGTGCCCGAGGGTGTGATCGGCCGCGTCCGAGTGGGCCAGCCGGCGCGAGTGTATCTCGACTCCGCCCCGGCGACCCCGATCGCCGCGGTCGTGCTGCGGATCGATCCCCAGGCGACGTTCACGCCGGAGAACACGTACTTCCGCGAGGATCGGGTGAAGCAGGTGGTGGGCGTGAAGCTCCTCCTCCGAGGCGCCGCGGGCTTCGCGAAGCCGGGAATGCCCGCCGACGGCGAGATTCTCGTCGAGGGAAGCGAGTGGCCGGCGCGCCCGACCCGAAGATGAGGGCCGCGCTGGGCGAGCCTCGAATGCGTCCCGAGGCGTCAAAGCCCAGTGCGCCGGCCATCCGGGTCCGCGGGCTGTGGAAGCGCTACGACGGCCTCGGCGCCGTTCGCGGCATCAGCTTCGACGTCGCCCAGGGCGAGATCTTCGGCCTCATCGGCCCCGACGGCGCGGGCAAGACGTCCACGTTCCAGATCCTGGCCGGCGTGATGGAGGCCTCCGGCGGAGAGGCCGAGGTCTTCGGCCGCCCGCCGCGCGAGGCGCGGTCGGACACCGGCTACCTCACGCAGGCCTTCAGCCTGTACCCCGACCTCACGGTGTTGGAGAACCTTCGCTACGTGGGGGATCTGCGGCACGTGCCGCCCGATGACATCTCGGCGCGGGGCCGGCGATATCTCGAGCTGTTCGACCTGGATCGCTTCGGTGACCGGCTGGCCGGGCAGCTGAGCGGCGGGATGAAGCAGAAGCTCTCCCTCGCCTGCGCACTGGTCTCCCAGCCGCGGGTGCTGCTGCTCGACGAGCCGACGACCGGCGTGGATCCCGTCTCGCGTCGGGAGTTCTGGGACGCTCTCGCCCACCTCGCCGCCGAGGGGCTGACCATCCTGGTGGCGACGCCGTACCTCGACGAGGCCGAGCGCTGCCGTCAGCTCGCCCTGATCCACCAGGGAGAGATTCGCCAGGTGGGGACCCCGACCGAGCTCCGCACCGGCCTGGGCCTCAAGCGACTGGAAGTCCACACCGACGCCCTGAGTGACGCCCAGGGGATCCTCTCCCGCCTCGCCGGGCCCCGGGAGGACATCGCCGACGTCCAGCGGTTCGGGGACCATCTGGATCTCCTCGTCCGCCGTCCGGAGCCGGCGCGTGACCGGGTCCAGAGGGAGATGGACGCCGCCGGACTGCGCGTGATCGATTTCCGCGTCGACGAGCCGACCCTCGAGAACGTGTTCGTCACGAGCCTGCGGGCCCTCGGCGAGGAGCCGGCGCAGGCTCCCTTCCCTGGACGCGGCGGGCTCGCGAATCGGCGGGGCCAGGTCGCCATCGGCGCCGAGGGCTTGACGAAGCGGTTCGGGTCCTTCACGGCGGTTCGCGACGTCAGTCTTCAGATCCGGTACGGCGAGGTGTACGGGCTGCTCGGCGCGAACGGCGCGGGCAAGACGACCACCATCAAGATGCTGTGCGGCCTGCTCGACGCCACCGAGGGGGAGATGCAGCTGGCGGGACAGCGCGGCAACCTCCGCTCGGAGGGCGTGCGCCAGCAGGTCGGGTACATGTCGCAGAAGTTCTCGCTCTACGACGACCTGACGATCCGGGAGAACCTCAGGTTTTTCGCCGGCGTCTATGGCGTCCCGGCGGGCGAGCGTGACGAGAAGACTCAGTGGGTCCTGTCCTTCGCCGGGCTGGAGGGAAAGCAGGACGAGCTCACGGGCCGTTTGCCCGGGGGCTGGAAGCAGCGCATCGCCTTCGGCACGGCGATCATGCACGAGCCTAGCGTGCTCTTCCTGGACGAGCCCACCGCGGGCGTCGATCCGCTGGCCCGGCGCGCCTTCTGGAGAATGATCAACCAGCGCGCCGATGTCGGGACCGCCGTCCTGGTGACCACGCACTATCTGGAAGAATCGGAGCAGTGCAATCGTCTGGGCTTCATGGCAGCGGGGGAGCTCGTGGCCGAAGGCACGCCAAGCGAGATCAAGCGTCGCCAGACCGGTCACCTGCTGGAGCTCGTCGTCGACCGACCGCAGGACGCGGTGGAAGCGCTCAAGTCCGAGCGGGAGCGCTGGCGCGTCTCGCTGTTCGGGCCCCGGCTCCATGTCATCGTCGACGACGACGTCGAGTCCGGCGCGCAGGCCACCGTCGACCGGCTCCAGCGGCACGGTATCCGCGTCGCCGCCGTGCACGAGGCGCGGTACTCGCTCGAGGACGCGTTCATCAGCATCGTCGAGAAGGCCCGCCAACGGAGCCGGGTGACGGCGACGGGCTGAGGCGCAGCGCCGATGCGGCGGATCCTGTCCCAGGCCCGCAAGGAGCTGATCCAGATCATTCGCGACTGGCGCACGCTCGCGCTCGCGCTCGTGCTGCCCGTCGTGCTGCTGATGCTCCTCAGCGCGGGCCTGTCATTGCGCGTGAGCAACCTGCCGGTCGTCGTGCAGGACTTCGATGACTCTCCGGCATCCCGCGCCTTCGTCGACGCGTTCCGCGCCTCGATCACGTTCCGCGTGGTGCCGTGGCCCGTGGGCCGACATCCTGAGGAGGCCCTGTCGGCGAGCGTTGCGCGCGCCGTGCTGATCATTCCCGCGGACTTCGAGCGGGACATCGCGCGGGGTGTCGATACGCCCGTCCAGCTCCTCGTGGACGGCTCCGACGCAAACACGGCCAAGCTCACGGCCGGCTATGCGACGCAGATCGTCCGCGCGCACAACCGGCGGACGACGGCCTCTCCGCACCCGGAACCCATCCAGACCGCGATCCGTCTCTGGTACAATCCGGGGCTCTCGTCCAGGAAGTTCTACGGTCCGGGAATCTTCGTGCTGGCCATCTCCATGTTTCCGCCCCTGCTGGCGGCGCTCGCCATGGCCCGGGAGACCGAGCAGAAGACGATTCTCCAGGTTTACGTCTCGAGCATCTCCGCGCACGAGTTCTTGCTCGGCAAGATCATCGCCTTCGCGGTGGTGGCGCTGGCGGAGTGCCTGATTATGCTCGTCCTCCTGTTCACGTACTTTGACCTAGGTTTCGTCGGCGATCCGGCGCCCTTCGTCGTCGCCACGGTCCTGTACGCGTTCTGCGTGGCGGCGTTTGGAACGATGGTGGGCGCAACGATTCCGAGCCAGGTCGCCGCGATGCAGGTCGTGGCGCTCGGGGGATTCCTGCTGATCTTCCTGCTGTCTGGCCTGATCTTCCCGGTCGAGAACATCCCGGTCGGCCTGCGCTGGATCTCGAACTTCATCTGGGGCCGCTACTACATCGAGATCGTGCGCGACGCCCTGCTCCAGGGCGGCGGCTGGCCCGCGGTCTGGCCAAAGGTCGCGATCATCGTGCTCATCGGGGCGATCTTCTACACCGTCGGCTGGTGGGGCATGCGCAAGATGCAGCTCCGGGCGTGACGATGAGGCCGCTGAGACGATCCCTGTTCACGGGCCGGGTCCGTGCACTCGTCGGGAAGGAGTTCGATCAGATCCGGCGGGATCGGCGGCTTGTCATCTCGCTGATCGTGCCCCCGGTCCTGCAGCTCACGTTGTTCGGCTTTGCCCTGAGCGCGTCCGTGGCGAACCTGCGGCTGGGCGTCGTCGACGAGAGCCGGACCCCCGAGAGTCGCGAGCTGGTGGCGGTCCTGACGGAGAGCCAGAGCTTCCGTCTGGGGGGCTACTACGCGTCGGCGGAGCAGCTCGGCGCGGCGATCAGTCAGGCGCGCATCGACGCCGGCGTGGTCATCCCGTATCAGTACGCGCGCGACCTGTGGCGTGGACGGCCGACGACCGTGCAGTTCCTGCTGAACGCCGTGAACGCTAACACCGCCACCATCGGGCAAGCCTATGCCGAGGGCGTGATCCAGAGCTACAACCAGGAGCTCCGACGGGCGGGGGTTCTCGCGCGCGCGCTGGCGGGCGCCCCCGCGGCAGCGAGCGGTCGCGGCCAGGTGCTCCTCGTGCCGGCGTTCCTCTTCAATCCGGGACTGGTCGACTCCTGGTTCATCGCGACCGGCGTCTTCGGTCTTCTTCTCATTCTGAACAGCTCGCTGATCTCGTCGGCGGCCATGGTGAAGGAGCGTGAGGCGGGGACGATCGAGCAGCTGCTCATGTCGCCGGCGAGCACGGGAGAGATCATCATCGCGAAGATCATGCCGCTGTTCGTCTTGCTGGTCATGATGATGGTGCTCGCCCTCGTCGTCCTCAAGCTCGTGTTCCACGTGCCATTTCACGGGAGCCTCCCCTTCGTCCTGGGTGGCGGTGTGCTGTGCATCCTCTCCGGGATCGGCCTGGGTACGGTGATCGCGACGTTCAGCAAGTCGGCGCAGCAGTCGCAGCTCACGGCCTTCTTCGTGAATCCGCCGCTCGCCTCGCTCTCCGGCGCCCTGAATCCGGTGGAAGCGATGCCGGGCTGGCTACAACCCGTGACCCTTCTCAATCCAATTCATCACTTCGCGGCCATCGCGCGGGGTGGCATGCTCAAGGGAAGCGGATTCGGAACACTGTGGCCGAACTTCCTCGCGCTGCTGATCTTCACGCTCGTGCTCGTGTCACTGAGCGTCTGGCGCTTTCGGAGGCAGTTCAGCTAGCGTGACGCGCGCCGGCGGTCGGACCGTCACCCACGGGGTGGACACGATAGCACGTGGGCCAGCCAATTTCCGGACGTGTATTTCGAACCGGGAGACGATAGCTTCCAATTGTGCGACGCGTTGGTAAGCTGGCTTCATGAGACGCCCGCTGTTCGTCACCACCGCGCTCGTCCTCACACTGGTTTCGTTCGCTTTCGCCGCGAAGACCGTGATCGAGAATTGGACCTCTCAAGCGCCCGGGGGCCATGGTATTCCGTCGGGATGGACGCCGTACACCACGCTCGGGGGACGCCCGGCGTACGACTTCGTCATTACGGAGGATGAGGGTCGACGGGCGCTCCGTGTCGTCAGTCATGACGAGCACTCGACGATCGCCAAGGAGTTCAACGTCGATCTCGAGGCGACGCCGGTCCTGGAGTGGAGCTGGAAGATCGTCGAGCTTCCGGCGGGGGCCGATGTTCGCAGGCGCGGCACGTCCGATCTCGCTGGGTACCTGGTGGTCGTGTGGCCGCGTTTCCCTGAGGCCCTGCGCTCACGCCTGATCGCCTACGCCTGGGGCAGCGTCGAGCCGGCGGGCAGCATCGAGCGCAGCCAGAAGACCAGCACGGTCACGTTCTTCATCCTGCGGTCTGGCTCGGAGAACCTCGGCCGCTGGCTCACGGAACGCCGCAACGTCGTCGACGACTACCGCCGGGTATACGGGGAGCGGCCGGAGGAGAGCCCCAAGGTAATCGCGATCTCGATCGACACGAACGACACGCATTCCAGCGCCACCACGCTCATTGGACCTATCGCCTTTATCGGCCCCTAACGCCTCGACGGTCGCCTGCACCCCCCTTGTAGCAGCTGGGAGCATCGCTGGAGAACACGCCGACCCGCTCCAGGAACTCGGCCGACGTGGGAATGACTCGCAGGTGTCCGGATCCACCCTTCACCTGCCCGTAGTAGAGCGTCCGGAGGCGCCACCGCCCAATACTGCACAGCTCCACGCGCAGCGCCGAGGCCAGTACGCCCCGTCGTCGATCACCAGCACCACCTCCCGATGCTCGAAGTCCGTGGCGACCTCGGGCTGGACGCCGAACTGATAGGTGGCAGCACGGAATCGAGCCTGTACGGGCAGGACCTCGACGGCGTCCCGGTCGACGAACGCCACGGTGGCTCGCGGCGGGTGCTCGAGCAGATCCTTCAGGGCCGACGGCTCGACGTCGCGGGTGACTCGCCGCGCCTCGCTGCGACGGGGATCCCTGGACACTGTGATCCCCCCGGCAGATCCCCGATGGCGGGCAGACGTGAGCGCTGGTGGACCATGCGCCACCCCGCGCCCTCCCGGGCCCACCCACACGTTCCCCGGCGCGCGCGACCACTGCCGGTCCGGTGCGGAGCGGTCCGGAAAACAACCGTGGCACCATGGAACCCCAGGCGGCTGAGCTCCGGGGTGTAACGCATTCTCGTCAGGCGCGCCGGTGAGTAGGGTCCAGTGCCCTGTCCCATGAGTTCCACCCCGCCCCCACCTCAAGCTACCATTCGGAACAGAGGCCCGGCGTATAGAGAGACCGGGCACACAAGCCTTGGGAGGCTATGGCCGACCTGACTGTCCCGACACGACGTGAGTACCGGATGCCCTTCGGCGCCCGTTTGCAGGGCGATGGAAGCACACGGTTCCGACTGTGGGCCCCGGCCGCCCGAATCGTCGAACTGTGGCTCGACGATCTCGCTCGCGCATATCCGATGACGATGAACGCCGAGGGATGGGCGGAACTCACCACGGGCGACGCGCCGGCGGGTACACGCTACCGGTTCAGGATCGACCACGACGCGCTCGTGCCAGATCCCGCGTCCCGATTTCAACCCGATGACGTACACGGGCCAAGCGAAGTGATCGATCCCCGATCCCATGTCTGGCACGACGCGCGATGGACGGGCGTCCCGGCGGAGCGCCTCGTCTTCTATGAGCTCCACGTGGGGACCTTCACGCCCGCCGGAACCTTCTCCAGCATCGCGGAGAGACTCGATCACCTGGTGTCGCTGGGGGTGACGGCGATCGAGCTCATGCCCATCGCAGACTTTCCCGGACGCTGGGGTTGGGGTTACGACGGCGTCCTGCCTTTCGCACCGGACTCGAGCTACGGCCGGCCCGAGGCACTCAAAGCGCTCGTGGAAACCTGTCACGAACGCGGGCTCGCCGTGCTTCTCGACGTCGTCTACAACCACTTCGGCCCCGAAGGGAACTACCTGCACCACTACGCACCGGCCTTCTTCAATCCTCACCGGCGCACCCCGTGGGGTGACGCCATTAACTTCGATGGCGTCGGGTCACACGTGGTCCGGGCCTTCGTGATCCACAACGCGCTGTACTGGTTGGAGGAGTATCATCTCGACGGCCTTCGCATGGACGCCGTGCACGCGATCGCCGACACGTCTGCATCGCACGTGTTGACGGAGCTGGCGCGAGCGGTCGCAGAGGGGCCGGGGCGGGATCGGGCCGTGCACCTTGTACTCGAGAACAACGGCAACGAGGCTCGGTATCTCGAGCGCCGAGGTGTCCGCGGTCGCCCTCTCTATCAGGCGCAATGGAACGACGATCTCCATCACGCGCTGCACGTGCTCCTCACGAATGAGCACGGTGGCTACTACCAGGACTACCACCCGCCGCTTTCCCATCTGCGGCGGTGCCTCGCCGAGGGATTCGCGTACCAGGGCGACTACTCACGGTTCCAGGGTCGGCCGCGCGGCGAATCGAGCGGGCACCTGCCGCCGACGGCCTTCATCGGGTTCCTCCAGAATCATGATCAGGTTGGCAACCGGGCCTTCGGTGAGCGCATCACGACCCTGGCCTCGGCGGAGGCGGTCCGGGCGGCCACGGCCGTGCTGCTTCTGGCCCCGTCGCTGCCTCTACTCTTCATGGGGCAGGAATGGGCGGCCCGTGAGCCGTTTCTGTTCTTCAGCGATCTGGGCCCCGACCTGGGCCCCCGAGTATCGGAAGGACGGAGGCGGGAGTTCGCCCGCTTTCCGGCGTTCGCCAGTCCCGACACTCGCCGCCGCATCCCCGATCCACAGTCCCCAGAGAGCCGCGAGCGCTCGGCACTCGACTGGAGCTGGGCCGGCGAGACCCTCCACCAGGAATGGGTGGCCTTCCACCGAAGCCTCCTGCGACTCCGAGAGCGGGAGATTGCGCCGCTCACGGCTAGAGAGACCGTACCCGAGGTGGGTTCGAGGCTCCTCGGAGGAACGGGCTTGGAGATGGTGTGGATCTTCCCGAGTAGACGAGTCCTGCGCCTCGTGGCTAATCTGGGGGCCAACGCCGTCATGCACGAGGGCCCGGACGGGGGCTGGGGACGGCGGCTCTACGCGCTCGGCCTCGCGGCTCCTCGGTGGGCGGCACTGCCGCCCTGGAGTGTGGGTTGGTTCCTGTGGGACACGGAGCATCGGGCGCGCGCTGAGCACCAACGATGAATGAGCGTCCTCCGACGGGTGCCCGCTACGTCGCTATCCACGGCCACTTCTACCAGCCACCGCGCGAGAATCCGTGGCTCGAGGCGGTCGAAGTTCAGGATTCAGCCGCGCCCCATCATGACTGGAACGAGCGTGTGACGGCGGAGTGCTACGCGCCGAACACCGCCGCCCGCCGGGTCGGCCAGGACAACCGCATCATCGACATCGTCAACAACTTCGAAAAGATCTCGTTCAATGTCGGACCCACCCTCCTCTCGTGGCTCGACCGCCAGGCGCCTCACGTCTACCAGAGCATCCTCGAGGCCGACCGTCGCAGCGCACAGGCCCACGGCGGTCACGGCAACGCCATTGCCCAAGTCTACAATCACATGATCCTGCCGCTGGCCTCGCGGCGCGACAAGGTGACGCAGGTCTCATGGGGCCGGAAGGATTTCCAGGAGCGATTCGGACGCGACCCCGAGGGAATGTGGCTGTCGGAGACCGCCGTCGACAACGAGTCACTCGAGGTGCTCGCTGATGCGGGAATGAAGTTCACGATCCTGGCGCCTCACCAGGCCTGGCGTATCCGCCGCATCGGCACCGAGCCGTGGCAGGAAGTCAACGATCGGGTCGATCCGAGTCGGCCCTATCTCTGGCGCGGGTCTGAAGGCCGGACGCTCAGTATCTTCTTCTACGACGGACCGATTTCGCGAGCCATCGCCTTCGAGAACGCCCTCGACCGGGGCGAGAACCTCGTCGCGCGCCTGAAGGACGGCTTCGTCCCGGACCGCGATGGGGCGCAGCTCGTCCACTGCGCCACCGACGGCGAGTCCTACGGCCACCACAAGCCCTTCGGGGACATGGCGTTGGCGGCCGCGATCGCCCAGATCGAGGCGGACGGGCTTGCAGCGCTGACGAACTACGGCGTATTCCTGGCCGAACAGCCGCCCATCTTCGAGGTCGAGATTCGGGAGCTCACCTCGTGGAGCTGTGCCCATGGGGTCGACCGGTGGCGGAGCGATTGCGGATGCAGGACGCGCGCGGACTGGCATCAACGCTGGCGCGCCCCCCTGCGCGAGGCACTAGATTGGCTGCGGGACCACATCGACGCCTTCTACGAATCGCACGCCTCAGCCCTCCTCAAGAGCCCCTGGGAGGCACGGGACGCGTACATCGACGTGATCCTCGATCGCAGTCGGGACGGACTGGCCACCTGGCTTGCTCGTCATCGGCGAGTCCTGCTGGACGCCGCCGCTCAGGTGGAGACTCGCCGGTTGCTCGAGATGGAGCGCAATCGGCTGCTCATGTACACGTCCTGCGGATGGTTCTTCGACGACATCTCGGCGCTCGAGCCCACCCAGATCCTGAAGTACGCGGCCATGGCCCTGCAGTACCTGAGGGACCTTGGGGGCGAAGACCTGGAGAACGAATTCATCCGGCGGCTCGAAGCCGCCCCGACCAACGTGGCGCTCTTCGCGAACGGCGGCGACGTCTATCGCGCGTTGATCAAGCCAGCCGTCGTCGACCTGCGCCGGGTTGTCGCCCACTACGCGATCAGTGGTTTGTTCGAGGAGTATCCGGACGAGGCGTCCATCTACGCGTGGCTGGTCAAGCGGCTCGACGATGTCGGTGACAGCCACGAGGGGAGCCGGCTACGCGTCGGGCATGTCCGGGTCGCCTCCGAGATCACCGGCCAGAGTGAGGACCTCCAGTACACCGTGCTGCACTTCGGGGGCCACGACTTCTCGTGCGGCATCCGGACTTACGAGGAACCGGCCGCCTATGACACGATGAAGGCCGATCTGCTGCGTCGGTACGCTCAGCGCAGCATGGCCGATA
The DNA here is from genome assembly GCA_963805625.1 of uncultured Candidatus Rokubacteria bacterium. GTDB lineage: Bacteria > Methylomirabilota > Methylomirabilia > Rokubacteriales > DASRDR01 > DASRDR01. The sequence goes on along the minus strand of CAWDVE010000022.1, from coordinate 32,651 downwards.
CGGTGCGAGGGCTCGATGAGCACTTCCCCGAGGGCCTGTTCTCCCTGACGCACCTGTTCCTCGAGCAGCGCCGACGCGTGCTGGCCGGCGTGATACAGGCGGTGCTCAGCAAGCACGAGCAAACGTACCGGCGCGTCTGGGAAGATAGCCGCAAGCTGGTCCGGTATCTGCGCCAGGCCGACGCCCCGATCCCCGAGGTCCTCGGCATCACCGCCAAGTTCGTCCTCGAGGAGGAGCTCGTGGCCGAGCTCGGGCGCGCCGCCGATTCGACCACGCTGCCAGAGAGGGCCTTCGAGATCTCAGAGGAGGCACGCTCCCTGGGGCTCGAGCTGGACTGCGCCGCGGTCCGCCCCAGCATCAGGCTGATGGTCGGGCGGAGCCTGGACGCACTGGCCGAGCAGATGACGGCGGAGCGGGTGGCCCCTCTCGTCACACTTGTCCTCGGGGCCAGGCGGATCGGCCTCCGGTTCGGGCTCTGGCACACGCAGAACCGGGTCTTCGCGCTGTGGCGCGACCACCCGGAGGCGCGTGACACGCTGCGGCCCCTGCTTGATGCGCTCGGCTTCGCCCTGGCGGGCCAAGCGACCCCGTAGACAATGCCGGCCTCGCCCCGGATTCCGCTCGCCACGTATCGTCTCCAGCTCGGGCCTCGGCTCACGTTCGACGATGCGGCCGGGCTCGTCCCCTACCTCGCGGCCCTGGGCATCTCCGACTGCTATGTCTCGCCTTTCTTCGAAACGAGTTCGGACGCCTCGCACGGCTATGACGTCTCCGATCACAATCGAATCCGTGAGGAGCTCGGCGGCGAGTCCGCCTTCGTGCGATTCTCGGACGCACTCCGCCAGCACGGCCTGGGCCTGCTCGTCGATCTGGTCCCGAACCACATGGGTATCGCCGGGAATCGCAACCGTTGGTGGCTGGACGTCCTCGAGCACGGGGCCGACTCTCGTTTCGCTCACGTATTCGATATCGATTGGAACCCCGCCAAACCTGAGCTAGCCGGAAAGGTACTGCTGCCCGTTCTCGGCGACCAGTACGGCATCGTGCTGGAGCGTGGGGAACTACGCCTCGAGCTGAATGACGGCGTCCTCACCGTTCGCTATGACGAGACGGTCCTGCCGATCGCCCCGCGGTCTTACAGCCGCGTCCTCGGGCATCGGATCGACGAGCTTGAAGCCACGGTGGGGCCGTCGCACCCCGGTCTGTTGGAGCTGAAGGCTCTTACCACCTGGTTCGCAGCCCTTGCCCCGCGGCCCGACCGGGACCGGGAGCGAGCGAGGGGGCGCCTTCAGGACAAAACGGCGGGAGTCGAGCGCCTGGCGGCCTTACTGCGGCAGTCTCCCGAGGTGCAGACGTTCCTCGACGAGACCATCCGCCGCTTCAACGGGACGCCCGAGGACCCGCGGTCTTTCGACCTTCTCGACGAGCTGCTGGGTGAGCAGGCTTACCGAGTCGCGTTCTGGCGGGTGGCCGGCGAGGAGATCAACTACCGACGCTTCTTCGACATCAATGAGCTCGCGGCCATCCGTATGGAGGACCCGGACGTCTTCGCCGAGACTCACCGGCTCGTCTTTCGTCTCGTCGGTGCCGGGCGGGTCACCGGGCTCCGTGTCGACCATCCAGACGGGCTCTACGCCCCGGCCGAATACTTCCGGAGCCTGCAACGCGAGTGTGCCCGCGCCGCTCCAGGTGTCGATGGACCATTTTTCATCGTGGCCGAGAAGATTCTGAGCCCGGGCGAGTCGCTGCCGCAGAGCTGGCCCATCGCGGGTACAACCGGCTACGATTTCCTCAACCTCCTCAATGGGATCTTCGTCGACCGCAGCCAGGCGCGGGCGATGGAGCATCTGTACGCCCGGTTGATCAAAGAGCGCCCGCCCTTTGGGGAGATCGTCTACGAATGCAAGCGACTCGTCATGCAGACGTCGATGTCCTCCGAGCTCAACATGCTCGCGAACCGGCTGAACGCGATCTCGGAGAAGCATCGGTCTTCCCGTGACTTCACGCTCGGCAGCCTCGCGCACGCGCTGACCGAGATCGTCGCGAACTTTCCTGTCTACCGCACCTACGTGGGTGAGGATCAGCGAGGCGTGAGCGAGCACGACCGCGAGTTCATCGCCCGGGCGGTGGCGCAGGCGAAGCGCCGCTCGCCACTCACCAGTCCGTCGATCTACGACTGGATCCAGGACATCCTCACGCTGCGGTTCCCGCCCTGGGCGCAGGATGCTGAACGGCGCGAGCGGCTCGAGTTCGCCATGCGGTTCCAGCAGATCACCTCGCCGGTGACCGCCAAGGGGTACGAGGACACCGCACTTTACCGATTCAACCGGTTGGTGTCGCTCAACGAGGTCGGAGCCGACCCGAGCCGCTTCGGGACCCCGGTGACGGAGTTCCATACCGCCATGGTCGAGCGGCAGCAGACGTACCCACATGGGCTGTCCGCCACGTCCACCCACGACGCCAAGCGGGGCGAGGACATGCGGGCCCGGATCAACGTCCTCTCGGAGATTCCGGATGAATGGCGGCACCGAGTCAGCGTCTGGCGGAAGCTGAACCGAAGTCACCGCACGACCGTCGACGCCCAGCCGACGCCGGGGGCGAATACCGAGTATCTGATCTACCAAACGCTCGTCGGGGCCTGGCCCATCGGCATCGAGCGGTTCCGCGCCTACCTCTTGAAGGCGATCCGTGAAGCCAAATCGCATACGAGCTGGATCAATCCGAACACGCGCTATGACAACGCCATCACGCGCTTCGCCGAAGCGATCCTCGATCCTGTGCGCTCGTCCCGTTTTCTCGAGAATTTCGTCCCATTTCAGGCCCGCGTTGCGCACTACGGCGCGTTCAACTCGCTGGCCCAGACCCTCGTCAAGATCACGGCTCCGGGCGTTCCCGACTTCTACCAGGGCAGCGAGCTCTGGGATCTCAACCTGGTCGATCCCGACAATCGGCGTCCTGTCGACTGGCAACTGCGACGACACATGCTCGAGGAGCTGACAAAAGCGGCGGACACCGCTCCGGATCGGGCGGCCTACATCCGGAAGCTTGTAGACGGAAAAGATGACGGTCGGGTCAAACTCTACCTGATCCGTCACGCTCTTGCGTGTCGCAACGCGCACGCGGCACTCTTCGATGACGGCGAGTACAGGCTCCTGGAAAGCCGCGGACCACTCGCCGAATACGTACTCGCCTTCGGTCGAGTCGCGAAGGGGGCCATCGCGCTCACGATCGTCCCCCGCCTGCTGGCCCGCCGTGGGTTCGAACAGCTTCCGCTCGGCAAGAGTTACTGGGGCGACGAGACCAGGCTGCTCGTGCCGCCCGACGCCGGACCATGGCTTGTCAATCCACTGACCGGTGAGCGCCTCACGGTGGACCGCGGAGCTCTGTTACTGGCCGACGTGTTCAGTAGCTTTCCTGTGGCGCTGCTTGTGAATGAGGCGTGAGGTTTGTTGGGGCCTGTGGTCAAGGGCAGCCCTGACCACACTATGCCCAAACTATGCCCGGGTGACCACTGGCCTTCGTGGCAAGTGCCCTTCGGATTTGCTGATGCATGCACGTGCATGTACAGTCGGCCACCTAATGCCCGACGCGCAGGTGGATCCCGATGAGTTCCCCCGATTCCTGAATCAGTAGCCAACGCTCATACGAGCGAGTCTGCGGCGGCCGATCTCGCTACGCCCGAAAACTATGCCCGCGACCGCCCCTCTACTGCCGCCCGGCGGCCTCTTTCAGTCCCTTGATGTCGAGCTTCTTCATGCCCATCATCGCCTGGAAGACTCGGCTTGCCCGCGCGGGATCCGGATCGCCGATCAGCTCGCCCAGGATCGTCGGAACGATCTGCCACGAGAGTCCGTACCTGTCCTTCAGCCAGCCGCACTGGACCTGCTCTCCGCCCTCGGAGAGCGTCTCCCACAGCCGGTCCACTTCCTCTTGCGTCTCGCAGTTCACGATGAACGAGACGGCCTCCGTGAACTTGAACAAGGGCCCGCCATTCAGCGCGAGGAACTCCTGCCCGTCGAGCCGGAACTTCACGGTCAGCACGCTGCCCTTCGGCCGAGGTCCACCCTCGCCGTAGTGAGTGACCGTGTCGATCTTGGAGTTCTCGAAGATCGAGGTATAGAAGCGCGCTGCCTGGTCGGCCTGGTCGTCGAACCACAGGCACGGCATGATCCGCTGCATCTCATCGTCTCCTCTTGTCGTTTGTCGTCCGGTGCGGCGGAGCCGCCCAGCCTCGATCTCCGCCTGCCTTTACGACTTTCTGGTCACACGATAGGACAGGTGCGTCACGAGCGGCGAATCGATCACGCCCAGCCGCTCCAGGGTCGCGGGTTGCGGCCCCAGATGATCGAGCGCCTTGACGCCGGTCCCGAGCGGCACGGGGACGAAATGAATCGTCAGCTCGTCCACGACTCCCGCCCTCATGAACTGCTGAACGGTGTTCGCACCCGCCCGAGATCCGGACATCCTTCCTCCCCGCCGCTCTCCTGGCACTCTCGAGCGCCGCGTCGATGCCGTCGGTGGCGAAGAAAAACGTCGTCCCTCCCTCCCGGACCCACGGCTCCCGCGGATGATGCGTGAGGACGAACACCGGCGCGCGGAACGGAGGATTCGACGACCAGCCCACCTCGCCCTCCTCGAACATCCGCCTGCCCATCACGTAGGCCCCGGCGCGGGTAAACACGGCTCTCACGATCTCGTCGTCCCGATTGACGTCGCCGCCGGCCATTCCCATGAGCTCGCGAAAGCTCGCCAGCTGAAACACCCACTGATGGATCGCGAGGCCGCCATCGCCGAGGGGATTCCCGGGACGCCATTTGGGCCCGCGATGAAGCCATCGAGGGACATTCCGATATCGACGAACACCTTTCCCACACAGAGTCTCCTTCCTGGCGGCCACCGGACCCGCGCCGCCATGTGCCGGGCGTGCCGAGGCGATCCTCGGCCGCCGCCACCCCTTCGGGGACGGGCGTCCTGACGTGGGCCCCCGGGCAACCGGCGGGTGAGGTCCGATCGGCTCCGGCCGTGCCGGCCTCGTCTCACCATATGGTCGAACGGGCCCGGCCCGGATCGACAGCCCCGCCCAAGCCCCGTGGCCTGCCCGACGATCCTGGGCGCCGTATTTCCCTCGATTCCCCCGCCCAACGGCCCTAGAATTCTGGCTGTGGCGGACCCGGTGATCGAGGGCCGCTCCCTGGTGTTGGAGGCGATACGGTCGCTGGCGATCGCCTGTCGGGCCTGGGCGGCCTATCCATCCGATCATCCGAACGTGACCCAGGCGGTGGGCGCCGCGCAGACGCGCGTCGGCGGGATGCTGTCGGTTCACGGCTCGGTGGCCATCGGCGTCTCGCGAAACCACCTCCGGGTCGGCGTCTGGACTCTCGAGACAGCCCAGGCGCGGGCGCTGGCAAAGGCGCTCTACCAGCGGCAAGCCGCCGTGCTGCGGATGGACCGGGGCATCCAGCCGGACGAGCTCCGAGCGCTCGTACAGTGGCTTGCTGGTCCGGTCGTCCCCCTCGAGCCCGGGTCGCCGGCCGCGGGGCTCCCGGGAACCCGTCACCTTTATCTCCAGCCCCTCGACTACTCGGCGGTTCGGTTGACCGACCACACGACGGAGGCCCCGGCGGAAATCCCGCCGCAGGCCCGTGTCTCGCTCAGCGACCGTCTCCTCAACGTGGTCCTCGAGTGGGGAGCGCCCGGCGACGCGTCCTGGAGCGGCGATGAGCCCGGGACGGGATCCGTGGTTCCAGCCGAACTCGCGATGGTGGTCTGGCTGAGGGACTTCCTGAAGGCCCAGGCAGCCCGGGAGCGCAGCGAGGCCGCCAGGCCCGACGGGAGCGGCGAGGTCACGGGACCCGGCATGGCGGGATCGGCCGAGGGTGCGGGCAGCGCGGGCGGGACTGGCAACGGCTCCGGGGCCGGCGAGGACGACGCGCGGGAGCCGAACGGAGCCCCGCAATCCGCCGCGATGGCCCCCCCGGGCTCAGCCTGGTCCGAGGGCTCAGGTCTGGCCGCAGGCTCCGGCGCTTCGACGGACGAGGCCACGCCAGACGGAAGTGGAGCGCCCCCCGGGGTGACGCCCGCCCAGCTCCTCGTCCGGCTGACCGACGCGACGACCGAGCACTTCCAGGAGATGTCCGGGGCGGGCCGCGCGCTCGCGGCTCGCCAGACCGCGCAGCTGATCATGCGACTCCCGGAGCCCCTCCGGGAGAGCCTCATGCGCGCCGCGCTGCGTGTCGTGGCCACCGACCCCGAGGGCGAGGAGGCGCTGCAGGCCTTCACCTCCTCCATGAGCGCGCACCCCGTGCTCCGCGTGATGCGCCAGCTGGGAGCCGAGGGCGTGCCGCTCTCGCGTCACGCCCAGCGTCTCGTGGAGCTCCTGGCCTCCACACGCACCGAATCGGATGACGCGGACGCGCCGGCGAGCCGGGATCTCGAGGCCCTCCGCGGGGAGCTCCTCACGCTGTTCCGCGAGGAGGACATTGACCGGTACAACCCGGAGGACCACCTGGCGCTCCTCGCGCGCGCCATGCTTGCCTGGCCGACTCGGACGCCCGTCGTGCTCGGCACGCTCGAGACCCTCGGGGATCGCGTAGGGACGCTCACGGAGGAGGCGGTGGGCCGGCAGCTCACCGAGACGCTCCTCGAGCTCTTGGGCCACCACGCGGACGACAAGACGGGGCCCGTCCTCTCGAGGCTCGAGCAGCTGGTCCAGGGAGCGCTGGCCCGGGGGTCTCTCGACGAGGCCGCCTTCGCCATCGAGGGCATGGCGCGCCTGGCCGTCGACGAGGCGGTGCCCGAGCCGACGCGGGCCGCGATGCGCCGCCAGCTCGACCATCTCGCGGGGGCGGAGACCCTGTCGGCCCTCGCCGCCTCCCTGGGCGCGATGCCCGGGCCGGCCGCGGGCCGGCTGGTCCGCCTCCTCGGGCCCGGTGCGATCCGGAGCTTGCTCCAGGTCCTCGTCGAGGAGAAGGTCCGCGTTCGCCGGCGGCGGGTCTTCGATCTCCTGTCCGCGCTCGGTCCCGACGTGGTCCCGGAGGCGACGCGCTGGCTCATGGATCCCAACTGGTACGTCCTCCGCAACATCATCGCGCTCCTGCGCGCCGTGGGCGACCGCTCGTCGCTGGCGACGGTCCGCCGCCTGACGGGGCACGCCGATCTACGGGTTCGGCTCGAGGCGCTGCGGAGCCTGCTCGAGCTCGATCCCGCCATCGGGCACGGGTACCTCCTGAGCGCGATCGCGGACCCGGACCCCCGCGCCGCCACGGCCGCGGTGGAGCTGGCAGGTCAGCGCGGGGGGCCGACGATGGTCGTGCCGCTCCTCGACGTGCTCGCCGCCTGGGACTTCCGGGGGCGCCGCCGGGCGGTTCGCCTGGCCGCGCTCCAGGCCCTCGGACGGATGGGCCGCCCCGAGGCCCTGCCGCGTCTCGCGCGCTTCTTCGGCGAGCGCTGGGTCCCCTTCCGCTCGATTGCCGAGCGACGCGCGGCCTATGAGTCGCTCCGGGGCTACCCGTCCGACGCGCGGGCGTGGCTGGTGATGCGCGGGCTCCGCTCCCGCGACCATGAGATCCGTGCCGTGTGCGAGCGCCTCCGGAGCGCCGGATGACCGGGCCCGCCGGCGGTCTCTCCGGGCGCGGTGCGATCGAGCCGGGCGCGCCACCCGGGCAAGCGGCAGTCGAGCGGTTGATCGCCCAGATGGCCGGGGCGCTCACCACCAGCGCGCTTTATCCACCCGCGCACCCGGCGGTGACCGGCACGCTCGCGCAGCTCCGCGACGGCGTGGTGGCGGCGTGCGACGAGCGCCGCCAGGATGCCCTCACCTTCCTCCGGCTGGATGACGAGATCGTGGTCGACGGCCGGCCCCTTCGCAGCGGGGCGCTCTACCTCCAGCCGTTCATCCGCGCGCTCGGCCGGAGCGGCGTCGCGCGGCTCACGCTCGCGCGCGACCTGGACCAGGACGAGTGCCGCGCCCTGGTCGATGCGCTCGCGGCCGGCCAGCGGCCCGACTCGACCTCCCATGTCGTGGTGGGCCAGGTCGAGATCACCGCTCCCGGGGGGGCGCCCCCTGAGCCGTCGGAGCTTTCGCCCGACGGAGGGCGGGGCGGCATGTCGGTGACCCACGTCGAGATGGCGCGGGAGGTGTTCGCGCGCATCCGGTACGAGGGCGTGACGCAACTCGATCCCGTGGAGGAGCTGGTCTGGGGCCTCGCGGACGCCGTGGCGCGCTCGACTCAGGCCGTCCTCCCCACGGTCCCGCTCAAGTCGCACGACGAATACACGTTCGTCCATTCGGTCAACGTGTCCCTGCTGGTCCTGGCCCAGGCGCGCGGCTTCGGATTCGAAGGTCCCCTCCTCCACGCCATCGGCGTGGCGGCCCTGCTGCACGACGTCGGCAAGCTCCGCGTTCCCCTGGACGTCCTGAACAAGGCGGGAAAGCTCTCCGGCGACGAGTGGGCGACGATGGCGAGCCATGCGGAACTCGGCGCCTGGGAGCTCGGCGCCCTCGCCAACAGCTCGCCCCTCTCGATCCTCGTGGCCTTCGAGCACCACCTCCGGTACGACGGGGAGCCCAACTACCCGGTGGTGCGCGTCTCGCGCGCCCCGACCCTCGCGAGCCAGCTCACGGCGATCGCAGACGTCTACGATGCGATCTGCACGGTCCGGCCGTACCGCCGCGCGCTCTCGCAAGCCGCCGCGCTGGACGTGCTGCGGTCGCGCGCCGGCACGTTCCACGATCCGTACCTGGTCGGCCAGTTCTGCCAGCTGGTCACGACCGGGTAGCGACCGCTCAGAACCGAAACCTCCCGGGGAACCCCGATGCTCTGTCCGCGGTGCAGGCACGAGAATCCCGCGCGGGCGAAGTTCTGTCTCGAGTGCGGGCAGCGGCTCGCTCTCGCCTGCATCGCGTGCGGGGCGGAGCTCCCCGAGTCCGCGAAGTTCTGCCCGGAGTGCGGCCGCCCCGTCGCCGCCGCGGGAGCGGGAGGGGCCGCCCCGGCCGAGCCGGCGCCGGCCGCCTACACGCCGCGGCACCTCGCCGAGCGGATCCTCACCTCCAGAAGCGCGCTGGAAGGCGAGCGCAAGCCCGTCACTGTGCTCTTCTGCGACCTGGTCGGCTCCACGGCGCTGGCCGAGCGGCTCGGAGCGGAGGGGATGCACGTCCTCGTGAACGCATTCTTCGAGGCCGCCCTCGCCGAGGTGCATCGCTATGAGGGCACGGTCAACCAGTTCCTCGGCGACGGCTTCATGGCCCTCTTCGGCGCCCCCCTCGCCCACGAGGATCACGCGCGCCGCGCGGCGCTAGCCGCCCTCGGCGTCGCCCGCGCGCTCCGCGACCGCCCCGTCGCCATCGCCCCCGGGATCGAGATCTCCCTGACGGTCCGGATGGGTCTGCACACCGGTTTCGTGGTCGTGGGCGCGATCGGCGACAACCTGCGCATGGACTACACGGCGGTCGGCGACACCACCCACCTGGCGGCTCGCCTTCAGCAGCTGGCCGAGCCGGGCGCGATCCTCGCGAGCGAGGCGACGTGGCGTCTCGTCGAGGGCTACGTCCGCGGCGAGCGCGTGGGACCGGTTCAGGTCAAGGGCCGGAGCGAGCCGGTCGTCGTGGTTCGACTCCTCGGTGTGGGGCCGCGCCGCTCGCCGCTGGAGGGCTTGGGCCCCCACGGGCTGAGCCACTTCGTCGGCCGCGACCGGGAGCTCGGGGGCCTGCTGGATCTCTTCGCCGCCGTCGAGGAAGGCCGGGGCCAGGCCGTCGGGATCGTCGGCGAGCCCGGGGTCGGGAAGTCACGGCTCCTCCTCGAATTCCGGCACCGCCTCGCCGGGCGGCGCGTCACCTACCTCCAGGGACGGTGTCTCTCCTACGGGACGGCCATCCCCTACGGGCCCGTGGTGGACATCGTGCGCGCCAACTGCGGCCTCGCCGAGGCCGACCCGCCCGAGGCGATCGCCGAGAAGGTACGCTTCGGGCTTCAGGAGGTGGGCATGGACCCCGGCGAGGGGACGCCCTACCTGGTGCGTCTCCTCGGTGGCGGGGACGTCGGCGGGCCGCTCGAGGCCCTCGGCCCCGAGGTCATCAAGGCGCGGACCTTCGAGACCCTCCGGCAGATGTGCTTGCGCGGGAGTCGCCGGCGGCCCCTCCTCCTCGAGGTCGAGGATCTCCACTGGGTGGACCGCACCTCCGAGGAGTACTTCACGTTCCTCGCCGAGAGCCTGGTGGGGGCCCCGGTCCTGCTGATCGCCACCTATCGCCCCGGCTACCGGCCGCCCTGGAGCGATCGGTCGTTCGCGACCCAGCTCTCGCTCCGGCGACTTGCGGTGGACGAGAGCCTCTCCATCGTCCGGTCGCTCCTGCCCGCCACGGACTCCGGGGACCCGCTCGCGCAGCTGATCCTCGACAAGGCCGAGGGCAACCCGTTCTTCCTCGAGGAGCTGGCCCGGGCGGTCGGCGACCAGGGTCTCGCGGCAGGGCTCCCGGTCCCGGACACCGTGCACGGTGTCCTCACCGCGCGCATCGACCGGCTGGCCGAGGAGCCGAAGCGCGTGCTCCAGACGGCCTCGGTGCTGGGGCGGGAGTTCGCCCCGCACCTCCTCGCGGCGATCTGGGACGGCCCGGGGCCGCTCGAGCCGCACCTCCGTGAGCTCGCGCGCCAGGAGTTCCTCTTCGAGCACACGACCGGCGAGGAGGTCGTATACGCCTTCAAGCACGCGCTCACGCAAGATGTGGCTGAGGCGACACTCCTCCCGTCGCGGCGGCGCGAGCTCCACCGGCGGGCCGGCGAGGCGCTCGAGCGCCTCCACCCGGAGCGCCTCGCCGAGCTCGCGCCCCGACTCGCCCATCACTACGGGGAGGCCGAGGCATGGGGGCCTGCCGCGACACATGCGCACCGGGCCGCCGAGGCCGCCCGCGCCGTGTTCGCGAACCGGGAGGCCCGCGCCCGCTACGACCAGGCCATCACGGCGGCCCAGCGCGGGGGGCTTCCGGCGGCGACTCGGCTCCTGCTCCACGAGGGGCGCGCGGACGTCCACGCGGTCCTCGGGGACTTCGAGCGAGCCCGAGTCGACTACGAGGCAGCTCTCGGGCTGGCGAAGGAGCCGCCACGCCCGCTCGCCGAGGCGCGGATCCTCGGCACCCTGGCCGGCCTGTGGGGAGGCCACAAGGACTACGAGCGGGGCCTGTCCTTGAGCCGCGAGGCGGTCGCGGTCGCCGAGCGGGCGGGCGACACTCCCGATGCGCGCCGCGTCTCCGCCGAGGCACGCCTGCGTGTCGGGCTCATGGAGCTCAACCTGGCACACATGACGGCCAGCCGGCACGAGCTGACCCGCGCTCTCGGCCTCTTCCGGGAGGCCGGGGACGTGGGCGGAGAGGGACGCGTCCTCGACGCGCTCGCCATGGCGCTCATGATCGTCGGAGAGCTGGACGCGTCCGTCGCGCACGCTCGGGAAGCCCTCCCCCGCCTGGTCGAGGCGGGCGATCGGCAGACCGAGGCCTCCTGCCTCTCGAACCTGGCCTGGGCGCTCCTCTACCGCGGCCGGCGCGCCGAAGGCGAACCGGGCATTCTTCGAGCGCTCGAGGCCGCGCGAGCGATCGGCGCCAGGGCACAGGAGGCATATGCCCACGCCGCCGGCGGGGAGCTGGTCGAACCGTACGGCGAGTGGGGCCGCGCCTTCGCCGAGGGCGAGACGGCGCTGGCGATCGCGCGGGAGCTGGGCCATCGCGAGTGGACGGCCGCGGCGCTCTCGGTGCTCGGGCGCGTGCGCCGGAACTGCGGCGACATCGCCGGGGCGCGAGCGTGCCATGAGGAGATGCTGGGGATCGCGCGCGAGCTTCGCACCACACTGTGGCTCGCCGACGCGTTGGGCGAGCTCGGCCAGGACCTGGTCGCCGCGGGCGAGATCGCCGACGGCGCCCGCCACCTCGCCGAAGCGATTCAAGCCGCCCACGAAGCCGTGCAGTTCACCGTGCGGCCCGGTGTCGCACTCACGGAGCTCGCGCTCCGGACTGGGCAGCCCGCCGAAGCGCTCGGCCACCTCGCGCGCCTTGAGTCCATCGCCTCCCAGTTCGCCCTGTACATGCTCGATGCGCGTCGAGCTGAGGGCGAGGCGCTCGTCGCCTTGGGGCGTCGCGACGAGGGCGAGGCACGGATCCGGGCGGTGAAGGCCGAGGCGGCGGCTCTCGGTGCGGTTCCGGCCGGCTGGCGCGCGAGCCTCGCGCTCGCGCGGCTGCTCGACGCGACCGGGCGCGAGGTCGAGGCGCGCGCGGCGCGCGCCGAGGCACGGCGTCTCCTCGAGAAGGTGGCCGCCGGGCTGACCGGCGCCCCCGGCCTGCTCCGCGGCTTCAAGGCCTCGCCAGTGTGCCGCGAGGCCTTCGCCTCCTAGAAGACTCCGCGCCGCACAGACAGTGAGGCTTTCTACACGCCTCTACGGCCGCCGGGCCGGGCCCACTGTCCCAGGGCGAGAGGCACGCAAGCCAGGCAGGCGAGGCCGAGCGTCACGTAGAGCACCGCCGGGGACGACACCGAGAGAATCGAGGTGGCAAGCACGGGCCCGATGAACGAGCCGCCGATCCGGGCCGAGTTGATGACCCCGATCGCGCCGCCGCTCCCATGCTGCGCGGTCCGGGCCACCACGAGCGGGAAGATCGGGGCGGCGCACAGGACCTGGAGGAACCGGACGGCTGCGTAGCCCCACGCGCTGTGCGGGAGCGCCATCGTCCCCATCAGGATTCCGGAGGACACCAGCAGGACCGCGATCAGCGGCCCCTCCGGCAGCAGCACGGCGAGACGCGGCGTCGCGAGCGCCCCCAGGCCGGCGGCCACGGCCGAGACGAAGACCAGAAGGCCACCAACCTCCACCACGCGCTCGGGCCCCACGCCCAGGCCGGGCAGGACCTCGGGCAGCACCGCCGTGAGGAAGAAGAGCTGGTTCGACACCGCCAGGACGAGCGCCACCGGCGTGACGAGGTCGAGCACCCGCACCGGCCCCGGCGGGACTCGCGGGCGCTCCAGGTGAGCCGGGAGGCGCACCCCCCAGTGCACGAATGCCGCCGACCCGAGCAGGATAACGCCGCCGAGCACGAACGACGGCCGGAACCCGACGCGCGCCGCGGCCATCGCGCCGCCCAGCGGGCCCAGCACCTGCCCCATGGTCATCGCGAGCTGCACCGCCGCCACCTCACGGCGCACCTCCGCGGGATCGGAGCGCCGGCCCGCGATGATGAACGCGAGCGTCGACGCCGCGCCCATCGCGCCCAGGATGAGCCGGGCGACGAGGAGCTGCGGGAGCGTGTGGGCAATCGCCATCCCCATGAACGCCACCCCCTGGAAGACCTGGACCAGGAGGTACTGGGCCCGGGGATCGCCGCGCTCTCCCACGCGGCCCCACGCGGGGCTGGTCAGCACGGTGACTAGCGACGAGACGCCGAGGATCCATCCGGCCCAGCGAAGCGTCGTCGCGGGGTCGTAGGGGCTGATCGACTGGATGTAGAAGGGCAGGCTGATGAAGGCGAACGACCAGGCGAAGCTCCCGAGGAACATCGAAATCGTGAGGGGACCCGCGATCCTGGACATCCGGTCTTGCGGCTCCTCTCGCGGGTCGGCGTCGCGCCGCGTGTCCTGCCGGCGGTTGCGCCGAGTGTCCGCGGGGCGCTGGACACTGTCAAGGGCCTCGCGGGCCACGCCACGGCCGCGATCCACCGCCCGTTGCGCCCCGGAACGTCCCTGGCGGACAATGCCGGCGTGCCCGGGTCGCGCGGGCCGGCCATCGACCCGAAAGGAGCCGTCCGATGCCCCTGACCCTGTTCAAGAACGCGAAGCTCCTCGATCCGACGAAGGCCGATCTCCAGGACGGTGTCGCCGTCCTCGTCGAGGGCTCGCGGATCCGGGAGGTGTCGCCCCGGCCGATCCGCACGTCCGGTGCGACCGTCGTCGACGTGGGCGGTCAGACCCTCATGCCGGGCCTGATCGACTGCCACGTCCACGTGTTCCTCCCGGAGGTCAACATCCGGGCGCTCGAGGCCGTGCCCCTCACCCTCCTCACGGCGCGGGCGGCCCCCCTCATGCGCGCCATGCTGGACCGCGGCTTCACGACGGTGCGCGACACGGGCGGCGCGGACTGGGGCATCCGGGAGGCGGTCGAGCGCGGGTATCTCCCCGGGCCCCGCCTGTTCATCGCGGGACGCGCGATCGGCCAGACCAGCGGTCACAGCGACCCGCGCCGGCGGACCGACCTCGGGGGCGGCTGTCCCACGGAGAATGCCATGGCGTTCACCATGGCGATCGCCGACGGCGTGACCGAGGTGCGGCGGGCCGTCCGCGAGCAGCTCCGTCAGGGCGCCGATCACATCAAGATCATGGTGTCGGGCGGCGTGGCGTCACCCTACGACCCGCTCGACAGCCTCCAGTACTCCACCGACGAGATCCGCGCTGCTGTCGAGGAGGCCACCGCCTTCAAGCGCTACGTCTGCGCTCACTCCTACCCGGCGAACGCGATCGCCCGCGCGGTCGAGTGCGGGGTGCGGGTGATCGAGCATGGGAACCTAATCGACGCGCCCACGGCAAAGCTCATGGCCAAGAAGGAGGCGTTCCTGGTCCCCACGCTCGTCGCCTACGACGCGATCAACCGCCACGCGGCCGAGTTCGGCATGGGTCCCGAGAGCCTCGAGAAGAACAAGGTCGTCCTGGAGGCGGGTCTCCGCTCGCTCGAGCTCGCCAAGCGGGCGGGCGTCCGCATGGCCTTCGGGTCGGATCTCCTCGGCCAGCTCCAACCGGACCAGTCGAAGGAGTTACTCCTGCGGGGCGAGGCGCTCAGCCCGCGCGAGATCATCCACTCGGCGACGATCGTCGGGGCCGAGCTCCTCGGCCGCGCGGGCGAGCTCGGGATGATCGCCCCGGGTGCTCTCGCCGATCTCCTGGTCGTCGACGGCAACCCGCTGAAGGACCTGAGTGTCTTCCAGGACCAGGGCGCGCACATTCCGGTGGTGATGCAGGGCGGGCGCTTCCACCGAAACCGCCTGGGCGCCGGATGACGGCCGAGCCCGCGACCCGATCGACCGCGGGCCGACTCGTCCTTCGTGCCGCGGCAGGCCTCGCCCTCGGCTACATCCTCCTGCCGCTCGTCCTGATCTCCTGGCTGGCCTTCTTCCGGAACGCGGTCGTCTCCTTTCCGCCGGAGGGCTACACCCTCCGCTGGTTCCGGGCCATCCTCGACCAGCGGAACTTCGTCGACGGGTTCCTGATGAGCCTCCAGGTGGGGGTCTTTGCCATGCTGGCGGGGCTCGGGATCGGGGTGCCGGCGAGCCTCGCGCTCGCGCGCCACCGCTTCCGCGGCCGGGAGACGCTCAACACGCTCCTCCTGCTCCCGCTGGTGGTGCCGGGGATCGTCGCCGGCACGGCGATCTACGTCTTCCAGGTCGAGGCCGAGATCCTGACGACGCTCCCCCTCGTGGCGTCGCTCCCGGGCCTCGTCCTCGCCCACGTCCTCATCACGATCCCGTGGACCGTCCGCCTGGTCACCGCCAGCCTCGCGGGGTTGGACCGCTCCGTCGAGGAGGCGGCGCTCTCGCTGGGGGCGACCCCGTGGGCGACGTTCCGCCGCATCACGCTCCCACTCATCCGGCCGGGCCTGGTCGCCGCCGCCCTGTTCGGCTTCATCATCTCCTTCGGGAACCTCGAGATGTCGCTGTTCCTGGTGGGCCCGGGACGCACCACCCTGCCGATCGCGATCCTCCAGTACCTCGAGTGGCGCATCGATCCCGTCATCGCGGCGGTGTCCTTCCTCCAGATCCTGATCGTCGCCGCCGGCATGGTCCTGACGGACCGCTACGTCCGGCTGGCCACGGTGCTCTGACCGCCGTGTCGCGGCTCGTCCTCGAGGGGCTGTCGAAGCGCTACGACGAGCACTGGGTCGTCCGCGACGTCTCGCTGGCGATCGAGCAGGGCGAGCTGGTCGTCCTCCTCGGGCCCAGCGGCTGCGGCAAGACGACGACCCTCCGCATGATCGGTGGGTTCGTCGAGCCGACGGCGGGCCGCGTCCGGCTCGGCGACCGTGACATCACCGCGCTCCCGCCCTACCGGCGGAACACCGGGCTCGTCTTCCAGGGTTACGCCCTCTTCCCCCACCTCACGGCCGCCCAGAACGTCGCCTTCGGGCTCGAGATGCGCGGCCTCGCGGCCGCCGCCATCCGGGAGAAGGTCACCGAGGCGCTCCGGCTGGTCCGCCTCGAGGGGCTCGGGGACCGCCTCCCGCGCGAGCTGTCGGGCGGCCAGCAGCAGCGCGTGGCGCTCGCCCGCGCGCTCGTCATCGAGCCGGAGCTGCTCCTCCTCGACGAGCCGCTCTCGAATCTCGACGCCAAGCTCCGCGAGGAGGTGCGGGTCGAGATCCGCCAGCTCCAGCGCACCCTCGGGCTCACGACCCTGATGGTCACGCACGACCAAGAGGAGGCGCTGACCATGGCCGACCGCCTGGTCGTGATGTCGAACGGCGTGATCCAGCAGATCGGAACCCAGCAGGAGCTCTACGACCTGCCGGTGAACCGCTTTGTCGCCGGCTTCGTCGGGCGGACGAACTTCTTCCCCGGCCGGCTCGCCGCCTCGGGCCGGTTCGAGACCGACGGAGGCCTCGCGCTCCAGGTGGCGAACGGGACGCCGGACGGCGCCCGGCACACCCTGGCGCTCCGGCCCGAGCGCGTCACGATCGCCGCGGGGCCCCGGCTCGGGGCCGGGAACACGCTGCCCGGCACCGTCGAGCTCGTCTCCTACCTCGGCGCCGTCGTCGAGTACTACGTCCGCCTCCACTCGGGCGATCTGGTGCGCGTCCACGCGCCCAACACCGGGGCCGCGGGCGCCCGGGTGTTCCGCCCCGGCGAGACCGTCCACCTGACCTGGCCGCCGGAGGCCGGGCTCGTTCTCCCTGACGAGGCATGACCCTGCGCCCCCCGACCACCACGGCAACCCTCATGAAGGAGGATTCAGCCATGCGCCACGTTGCATCCGATCGCCGCACTCCGGATTCGCTCTCCCGCCGGACCTTCGTCCGGGGCCTGGGCGTCGCGGCCGGCGCCGCGCTCGGCGGCCTCCCGCCCCGCCACGCGGCCGCCGACGGCAAGATGGTCGTCGGCACCTGGGGCGGCGACTACGCGAAGCTCCTCACGCAGAACGTCGAGACCCCGATCCTGAAGCCCAAGGGGATCGAGGTCGTCCAGGACATCGCCGGGGACTCCCAGCGCCGCGCGAAGCTCGTCGCCGAGAAGCGGCTCCCGCGGGGCACGACGGACCTCCAGGCCCTCTCCGCGGCCGGCTCCTACGAGATGTGGCAGGCCGGCGTCCTCGAGGAGCTCGACTACGGGAAGATCCCGAATTCGAAGCACCTCCTCGCGCCGATGAAGACCAAGTACTCCGTCGGCCACATCTACAGCGGCAAGGTCGTCCTCTACAACCCGGCGATGATCAGCCCGGCGCCGACCTCGTTCAAGGACCTCTGGGATCCGAAGCACCAGGGCAAGGTGGGCGTCATCGACATCCAGTACGTGTTCACCCTCCTGGCCGCCGCGCTCGTCGGGGGCGGGAGCGTCGACAACTTCGAGCCGGCCAAGGCGCCGCTTCTCGACCTGAAGAAGATGGGCGTGAAGATGTACCCGACCAACGAGGCCATGGCCCAGGCGCTCCAGAACGGCGAGGTGGGGCTCTGCATCATGTGGAAGGCGCGCGGGGTCATGTGGCAGAACGCCGGCGTCCCGATCCAGATGGTTGCCCCCAAGGAAGGCGTCCCCCTCTATGTGTCCGACTTCGTCATGCCGAAGAACGCCCAGAACAAGGCCGCCGCGTACGGGTACCTCGACGCGATGCTCGACCCGACCGCCCAGCTCGCGTTCGGGGAGACCATGGGGTACAACCCGACCGTCGACAACGCCAAGCTGCCCGACGCCATCGCGAAGCGCGTCGCGTTCACGAAGGACGAGCAGGCCAAGCTGCTCACGCCCAATTACGACTACATCGCCAAGAACGACTCGGCCCTGAAGGAATGGTGGGACAAGACCTTCAAGGGGTGAGCCGGGCGAGGGTGTAGACGTCTTGTCGGGGTCCGACCGGGCGGCGTCCCGCCGCCCGGTCGCGGCGCCCCTCGTCTGGCCGGCGGCCGCCGTCGTCGTGGTCGGCCTCCTGCTGCCGATCGCGCTCCTCTTCCGGTACAGCCTGAACCGCTTCGTCCCCGGCAAGTTCATGGTCGAGGCGCTCACGGCCGAGAACTACGTCAAGTTCGCCACCGATCCCTTCTACCTCGCGGTCCTGGCCCGGACGCTCCGCGTCGCCGGGGTGTGCATGCTGCTCTGCCTGGTGGCGGGCTTCCCCCTCGCCTACTGGCTCGCCCGGACCCGCGTCCGGTGGAAGAGCTTGCTGATCATGCTGGTCGTGCTGCCGCTCTTCGTGGGGAACGCCGTCCGCGCGGCGGGCTGGATGGTCATGTTCGGCAGCAAGGGCGTCGTCAACAGCGTGCTCGGCGCACTCGGGCTGATCGCCGCCCCGATCCAGCTCATGTACACCGAGACCGCCGTGATCATCGGCATCACGGCCGTCAACCTGCCGTTCATGGTCCTGACGCTCCAGGCGGTCATCGAGGGCATCGACCCCGCGCTCGAGGAGGCGGCCTTGAGCCTCGGCGCGGGGCCTCTCGCCACGTTCCGGCGGGTGATCTGGCCCCTGGCGATGCCGGGCATCCTGGCCGGCACGATCCTCACGTTTATCCTCGGGATGAACGCGTACGCGACCCCCGTCCTCCTCGGCGGTCCCCGCTTCCAGATGATGGGACCGGTCGTCTACGGCCAGTTCGCCGGCCTCAACAACTGGCCGTTCGGGGCCGCCCTCGCCTTCGTCCTGATGACGGCCACGCTCGTCCTCACCGTGGCGTCGAACGTGCTGGTCCAGCGCCGCTACCGCCGGTGATCGCGCCTATTCCCGGAATGGGCGCGGGCACCCTACTGACGCGGGACCTCGGACTTGGAGTATTGTGGGGCGGCTCGGCACTCGGCCGAGATCGTCCCGTGCTGCGTCGTCCCACACCGCGTGACCGACAGGCGGGGGAGGTGACGATGGAGGCTCCGTCCGCGGCGAGCGTCTTCCCCGCACGAAGGGTCGTCTTGTGGCCAACCCTGGGTTTGCCCTCCACCCAGCTGGAGCGGAGGTAGCCTCGATGAAGCGACGCCGATTCCTCGTGAAGGCCGGAGGGGCCCTGGCGGCCGCGGGGGCGGCCGTCGTCGTCGATGCCCCGAACGTCATCGCGCAGCCAAAGGTGCAGTGGCGGATGTCCACGGCCTGGGCTCGCTCGCTCGACGTCCAGCGCATCGCCGAACAATTCGCGAAGGTCGTCGAGGAGATGAGCGGCGGGCGCTTTCAGATCGAGGTCTTCGCGGGAGGCCCGGTGGATCTGCGGCGAACGCTGGACCACGCCACCGCAGCGATGCAGGTCTATGGTCTCACGACCTTCCACGCGAAGAACGCCACCGCACTCGAGCGCCTCAAAGCGGAGTTCAAAGGAAAGGTCGAGCTAGTGCAGACTCCGGTGCCGGTGCTGCGCGATCTGAAGAAGCTGGCCGCCGAGGTTATCAAGGAAGAATCCGAGAAGACGCCCATGGCCCGGAAGGTGCACGCGTCCTTCACGAAGTTCCAGGCGCTCGTCGGTCCCTGGGACCGCGTCGCTGAAGGCGCCTACCACCAGCTCGTGGCGGGGTGAGCAGGGACCAAGTAGCCATGGACCGCACTCGTCCCTTCGCGTGAAAGGAAGGCTCGATACCGTGCAACGACGCCGATTCCTCGTGAAAACTGGCGGCACGCTGGTAGCCGCGGGGACGGCCGTCGTCGTCGACGCGCCGCGTGTCATCGCGCAGCCGAAGGTCCAGTGGCGTATGTCCACGGCGTTTACCGCGGTCTTCGACATGCACCACGGGGCGGCCCTGAGACTGGCGAAGATCGTCGACGAGATGAGCGGCGGGCGGTTCCGGATCGAGGTCTACCCCGCCGGCCAGATCATGCCTCCGTTTGCGTGCTTCGACGCCGCCTCCCAGGGCAAGATCGAAGCGTTCATGGGGTCGGGGCAATACTGGACTGACAGAGAGCCCGCGATGGAGTGGTTCACGACCATCCCATTTGGCATGAACCCCCAAGGCATGGCCGCCTGGTGCTACCAGGGTGACGGGCTCAAGCTCATGGAGGAGACGTACGCCGCTTTCAACCTCGTGCCGCGCCCCGCCACGGCGGTTGCCCCGCAGATGGCCGGATGGTTCCGGAAGAAGATCACCACGATCGGCGACTACAAGGGTCTCAAGATGCGCATGGGCGCGCCCCTCGGCGGCAAGGTCATCGCTAGAGCAGGCGGCACGACGGTGCTTACCCCGGGCAGCGAGATCTACGCCGCCCTCGAACGGGGCGTCATCGACGCCAGCGAATGGATCGCGCCGCATGACGACATGAAGCTCGGGCTTCAAAATACCGCGCGGTACTACTACTATCCGGGCTGGCACGAACCCGGTTCCACGCTCAACTTCGGCTTCAACAAGAAGGCGTACGAGGCGCTTCCGGTCGACCTGCAGCGGACGCTCGACCACGCCGCTGCGGCCGTCCAGGTCTATGGCCTCACGGACTACCACACCAAGAATGCAATCGCGCTCGAGCGCCTCCGGGGGGAGTTCAAAGGCAAAGTCGAGGTGCTCCAGCTCCCCCTTCCGGTGCTCCGTGATCTCAGGAAGCTGTCGGCAGAGGTCGTCCGCGACGAATCCGAGAAAACGCCAATGGCCCGGAAGGTGCACGCGTCCTTCACGAAGTTCCAGGCGCTGGTGGGCCCGTGGGACCACGTCGCCGAAGGCGCCTACCATCAGCTCGTGACACCCTGAGCGGAGACCCAGTCGCCATGGACCGGGCGCGCCCCTTCGCGTGAGAGGGAGGCTCCATACATGCAACGACGCCGATTCATCGTTACAGCCGGGGGGGCGTTGGCAGCCGCGGGAGCGGCCGCCGTCGTCGACGCCCCGCACCTCATCGCCCAGCCGAAGGTCCAGTGGCGCATGTCCACGACCTTTACCGCGACCTTCGACGTGATCCAAGGTGCCGCCGAGCGGCTGGCCACGGTCGTCGAGGAGACGAGCGGAGGACGGTTCCGGATCGAGGTCTTCCCGGGCGGTCAGATCATACCTCCGTTCGAGTGCTTCGACGCCACCTCCAAGGGCACCATCGAGGCGTTCATGGGGTCGCCGCAGTACTGGAGCGTGAAGGAACCGGCGATCGAGTGGTTCGCTACCATCCCGTTCGGCATGAACCCCGAGGGCATGGCCGCGTGGTTCTACCAGGGCGACGGGCTCAAGCTCGCGGAGGAGGCGTACGGCGCCTTCAACATCGTCCCTCGTCCAGCCATGGCCGATTCCCCCCAGATGGCCGGGTGGTTCCGGAAGAAGATCAACACAACCGGCGACTTCAAGGGGCTCAGGATGCGGATCGTGAGCCTCGGCGGCAAGGTCTACGCGAGGGCCGGCGCCACGACAGTTCTCACCCCGGGCAGCGAGATCTACGCCGCACTCGAGCGGGGCGTGATCGACACCGCTGAATGGATCGGCCCGCACTACGACATGCAGATCGGCCTGCACAGGACCGCGCGCTACTACTATTACCCGGGCTGGCACGAGCCAGGCACGATGCTCGACTTCGGCTTCAACAAGAAGGCGTACGAGGCTCTGCCGATCGATCTCCGGCGGACGCTCGACCATGCCGCGGCCGCCGTCCAGGTCTACGGCGGCACGGAGCACCACACGAAGAACGCGATCGCGCTCGAGCGGCTCAAGACCGAGTTCAAGGGCAAGGTCGAGATTCTTCAGCTCCCGGTGCGAGTGCTGCGCGATCTCAGGAAGCTCGCGGCCGAGGTTGTCAAGGAGGAATCCGAGAAGACGCCCATGACCCGGAAGGTGCACGCGTCCTTCACGAAATTCCAGGCGCTCGTGGGCCCCTGGGATCGCGTCGCCGAAGGCGCCTACCATCAGCTCGTCGCCGGATGACGACTCAACGCAGAGCGTCCGGCTGCTCCTGGATCGCCGCCGCGATTGCGCTCTGGGTTCTCATCCCCGCGGCCGAGGCGCAGGAGGCTCGTCGCCCGCTCCGCATCGGCGTCCTCAATGCGGCCTGGGCGGCGAGCCATCCGACCGTGGAAGGGCTCAAGGCGGGCCTCAAGGCACGCGGGCTCGAGGACGGCCGCGACGTGACCTTCGACATCCGCTTCACCGAAGGCAAGCTGGACGCGATGCCGGCTGCTGCCGCGGCCCTCGTCAAGGCCGGCGTCGACCTGATCTTCACCAGCCAGGAGGCGGCCACCCTGGCAGCGAAGGACGCGACGACGAATGTGCCGATCGTCTTCACCCTGGTGGGTGACCCGGTCGGCGCCGGCATCGTCAGCACGCTCGCCCAGCCCGGAGGCAACGTGACGGGGGTCTCGAGCCTCCAGACGGAGCTGGTGGCCAAGCGCCTGGAGGTTCTCAAGACCCTCACGCCGACCGTCCGCAGGGTCTGGCTCATCTATTACGGCGTCGACCGGAGCCCCGCGCCGATGATTGGGAAGGCACTCGAGGCGGCCCAGCGCATGAAGCTCGACGTCGTGCCGAAGGGGGTGCTCGACGCCGGCGAGCTGAAGCGCGTCCTGAGTGAGGTCCGCCGCGGCGACGCGGTGCTCGCTCCCGAAGGCTCGAACCCGGATATCGCCGTCACCATCCTGGAGCAGTCGCTCGCTCAGCGCGTTCCGGCCGTCTTCGAGACGGCGCTCTGGATCGGCTATGGCGGTCTCGTTTCCTACGGCCCCGACTACTTCGCCGAGGGGGCCCAGGCCGCGGCGCTGGTCGTCAAGATCCTGCAGGGGTCGCGGCCTCAGGACCTGCCCGTCGAAGGGGCCGAGAAGATCGACCTCGCGGTGAACCTCAAGACGGCCGATCTCTTGGGCATCACCGTGCCGCGAAAGATCCTCCTCCGCGCCGACGCCTTCCGGCGATGAAGAATTCGATGCTGCGCGGGCGGCTCTTCCGCAAGTACATCGTCGTCCTCCTCGTCCTGGTCGGCGGCGTGCTGATGGCGTCGAGCCTGGTCGAGCTCTACTTCTCCTACCGCGAGACCCAGCGCGCGATCCTCCGCGTGGAGCGCGCGCGGGCGGTGGCGGCCGCGGCCAGCATCGAGCGGTTTCTCCAGGAGGTCGAGCAGCAGGTCCGCGAGACGACCCGCACCGCGTCAGACGATCCCGACGCGAGCCAGGTTGGACCGGGCCGCCTCGGCTTTCGAGAAGGACTGGGCGCGGCGCTGGCGGAGCAACGCGAGCTCGACTTCCTTCGGGTCCTTCGCAACGTACCCGCCATCGGTGAGCTCAGCCATCTCGACCTCTCCGGCAAGGAGCAGCTTCGTGTCTCTCGCCTGGACCCCGATGTCGTCGGAAGCCAGGAGGACTTCTCCAGGGCGCCGAAGTTCGTCGAGGCCCGGGCGGGGAAGACGTACTGGAGTCCCGTGTATTTCAAGAACGACTCCGAGCCGTACGTGACGCTGGCGGTGCCGGGTGGCAAGTACGCCGTCGAAGTGACCACAGCGGAGGTCAGCCTCGGCGCGGTCCTGAAGACCGTCTCCCAGAGCGAGGTCGGCCCGGGCGGCTATGCCTACGTGGTGGATTCCCGCGACCAGCTGGTGGCCCATCCGGACAGTCGGGTGCTGCGAGCGAAGCGCGATCTCTCCGCCCTCGCCCAGGTCAGGTCGGCCCGGGCCGACCGCTCGGGGTCGGCGAGCGACGTTCCGGTCGCCGTCGTCGCCGACGGCCTCGGGGGCGGGCGGGTCCTCGCGGCGCACGCGACGATCGGGCCCCTCGGGTGGCTGGTGTTCGTCGAACGGCCGGCCGCGGACGCCTACGCGCCCCTCCGGGCCCCGATCATCCGGAGCGTGGTCATCTTCGTGCTGGGCCTCGGGCTCTCTATCCTGGCAAGCATCCTCCTCGCCCGGCGGATGGTCGCGCCGATCCGGGTGCTCCAGGAGGGCGCGGCTCGAATCGGCGCCGGCGACCTCGGCCATCGCATCGAGGTCCGGACCGGCGACGAGCTCGAGGCGCTCGGCGACGAGCTGAACCGGACGGCGGGCCAGCTCGAGGAGTCCTACGCGAACCTCGAGGGAAAGGTCGAGGGACGCACGCGCGAGCTGGCGGAGGCGAACGCGGGACTCACCGAGACGCTGGAGCAGCAGACGGCCACGGCGGAGATCCTGGGTGTCATCAGCAGCTCGCCGACAGACGTCCAGCCGGTGTTCAACTCGATCGCCCAGAGCGCGAAGCGGCTTTGTTTGGGTGAGTTCGCCTGGGTCTTCCGATTCGATGGGCAACGCCTCCACTTCGCGGCTCATCATGGACTTTCGCCCGCGGGGGTCGAGGCCGTGCGACGCACGTTTCCCTCGGCGGCAGACCGGGGGTTCGCTGCGGGCCGGTCCGTGCTCACCGCTGCCGTCGCGCACATTCCCGACGTCCACGCGGATCCCGACTACGCCCTTGGGGCGGTCGCGACAGACGCCAACTTCCGGAGCATCGTGGCGGTCCCGATGCTACGTGACGGGGTCCCGATCGGAACGATCGTTGTGTCGCGATCCCACGCCGGGCTCTTCCCCGATCGGCAGATCGAACTCCTCAAGACGTTCGCCGATCAGGCGGTCATCGCGATCGAGAACGTCCGGCTGTTCAAGGAGCTGGAAGTTCGCAATCGCGATCTGACCGAGACGCTGGAGCAGCAGACGGCGACGGGCGAGATCCTGCGCGTGATCAGCAGCTCGCCGACCGATGTCCAGCCGGTCTTCGACGCCATCGTCCGGAGCGCCGTCCGCCTGTGCGACGGGCTGTATGGCTTCGTGGGCCGCTTCGACGGCGAGCAGATACACTTCGCTGCCCATTTCAACTACACTCCAGAAGCGCTCCGCGTCGCACAGCAGATGTATCCGATGCGGCCGGACCGCCGGCAAGCATCGGGACGTGTCATCCTGACCGGAGCCATCGTCCACATCGAGGACGTACTGGAGGATCCCGACTACGCGCAGGAGCTCGGGCGGGCCGGCGGCTGGCGGAGCCTACTCGGCGTACCGCTGCTGCGCGACGGGAGCCCGGTCGGGATGATCGGCGTCATGCGCGGGCGGCCCGGGCGCTTCTCCGAGACGCAGGCCGAGCTCCTGAAGACATTCGCGGACCAAGCGGTCATCGCCATCGAGAACGTGCGGCTGTTCAAAGAGCTGGAGGTTCGCAATCGCGACCTGACCGAGACGCTGGAGCAGCAGACGGCGACCAGCGAGATCCTTCGCGTCATCTCCAGCTCTCCGACCGACGTCCAGCCGGTCTTCGACACGATCGCGCAGAGCGCGGCGCGGCTCTGCGAGGCCCGCGATGCCGTCGTCTATCTTGCCGATGGAGATATGTTGCGTCCGGTCGCGCGCCACGGTCCAGTCAAGGCGGGGCCGATTCCACTGATTCCCGGAACCCTCGGCGGTCGCACCGTCATCGAGCGCCGCACCATGCACGTCGCCGACCTCCAAGCCGAAGCCGGCGAGTTCCCTGTAGGCGCTGCGATTTCACAGCTTGAGGGGACCCGGTCGATGGTCAGCGTTCCACTGCTGCATGAAGACAGGGCGATCGGCACCATCGGGATACGCCGGTTCGAAGTGCGCCCGTTCAGCGAGACACATGTCGCGCTCCTACAGACATTCGCCGCCCAGGCGGTTATCGCCATCGAGAACGTCCGCCTGTTCAAGGAGCTCGAGACCAGGACTCGAGATCTGACGCGATCCGTGGACGAGCTCCGGGCGCTCGGCGAGGTCAGCCAAGCCGTCAGCTCCACCCTCGACCTCGACACCGTGCTCGCCACCATCGTCAGCCGCGCGGTCCAGCTATCCGGAAGTGACGAGGGAGTCGTCTATGAGTTCGACGATGCCACCCAGACTTTTCACCAGCGGGCCACGCATCAGATCACGCCGGAGCACGCGGAGGCGGTCCGGGCGGCGCCCATCAGGCTCGGCGAAGGGGCGATGGGGCGGGCCGGTGTGATCCGGGAGCCCGTCCAGGTGGCCGACATCGAAAACGAGAGCGAGTTCGTCGCCCCACAGGTGCGGGGGCTGCTCGCGCGGGAAGGCATGCGCTCGCTCCTTGCGGTCCCGTTCGTCCGCGAAGATCGGCTGCTCGGAGGCCTGGTGATCCTGCGGCGCGAGCGGGGCGCCTTCTCCCCCGCGGTCGTCGCCACGCTTCAAACTTTCGCGACCCAGTCGGTCCTGGCCATGCACAACGCCGGGCTCTTCCGGGAGATCCAGCGCCAGAAGCAGTATTCGGACGCGCTCGTGGAGACCAGTCCGGTGGCAATCGCGACCATGGACCTCGACAGCAAGGTCGTGGGATGGAACCCCGGCGCGGAGCGCCTCTTCGGGTACACGCCGGCGGAGGCCCTCGGCCGCCACATGGAAGACCTCGTGGCGCCCCCGGAGGCCCGCGAGGAGGTCCGCGCCAACATCCAGAAGACGCTAGAGGGCGAATGGATCCGCGCGATCGCGCGGCGCGCCCGGAAGGACGGCACGCCGGTCGACGTCGAGCTCTCGTCCATGCCCGTGGTCGTCGACGGCGCCAAGGTCGGCATGATCGGGATCTATCACGACATCACCGAGCTCCTCCGGGCCCGCCGGGAGGCCGAAGCGGCCAACGAGGCCAAGAGCGCCTTCCTGGCGACGATGAGCCACGAGATCCGGACTCCGCTGAACGCCGTGATCGGGATGAGCGGACTCCTCCTGAACACCCCGCTGACCGACGAGCAGCGCGAGTTCGCGGAGGTCGTCCGTCAGAGCGGCGACGCACTCCTGACCGTCATCAACGACATCCTCGACTTCTCCAAGATCGAGGCGGGGAAGCTCGAGCTCGAGTCCCAGCCGTTCGACCTGCGGGAGTGCGTCGAGGGCGCCCTCGACCTCGTGGCCACGCGGGCCGCCGAGAAGGGTCTGGACCTGGCGTATCTGGTCGGCGATGGCGCCCCGGCCGCGATCGTCGGCGACGTGACCCGCCTGCGCCAGGTGCTCCTGAACTTGCTCTCGAACGCGGTCAAGTTCACCGAGCGGGGCGAGATCGTGCTCTCGGTGAGCGCCCGCCGCCTGGACGGCGCCACTGCGCTCCACGAGCTGACGTTCTCCGTCCGGGACACCGGGATCGGCATCCCGGCGGACCGGCTGGGCCACCTGTTCCAGTCGTTCACCCAGGTGGACGCCTCGACGACCCGGCGCTACGGGGGCACGGGCCTGGGCCTGGCGATCAGCCAGCGGCTGACCGAGCTCATGGGAGGCCGGATCGACGTCACCAGCGTGGTGGGGACCGGCAGCGACTTCCGCTTCACGATCCGGGCGGCGGCGGCCGAGGAGCGCGCCGTGCCCCGGCGCGACCTGAGAGGCGTCCAGCCCTCCCTCAGGGGCAAGCGCGTGCTGGTGGTTGACGACAACGCGACCAATCGACGCATCCTCACGTCGTACCTGGACGCCTGGGGGATGCGGCCGCGAGCGTCCGGATCACCCCTCGAAGCACTCGGCTGGATCCAGGCTGACGAGCGCTTCGACGTCGGCATCCTGGACATGCACATGCCGGAGATGGACGGTGTGGCCCTGGCCCGGGCGATCCGGGAGGAGCCGGCGGGCGGCGCGGTGCCCCTGGTGCTCTTCACGTCGCTCGGGCGACGGGAGGCGCGGGCCGAGAGCGAGGGATTCGCCGCGCACCTCCACAAACCGATCAAGCCATCGCAGCTCTTCGACGCGCTAGTCTCGGTCCTGGCCGACCAGCCAGTCCACGTGCGAGAGCGCGGCGTGACGCGAAGCGAGCTCGACGCGGACCTGGCCCGCCGACACCCGCTCCGGATCCTCCTGGCCGAGGACAACGTGGTCAACCAGAAGGTGGCGCTCCGGCTCCTCGGGCAGATGGGCTACCGAGCGGACGTCGCGGCCAACGGGCTGGAGGCAATCGAGGCCGTCGCGCGGCAAACCTACGACGTGATCCTGATGGACGTGCAGATGCCGGAGCTCGACGGGTTCGAGGCCTCGCGCGAGATCAACCGCCGCTGGCCGGGGGAGCGTCACCCGCGGATCGTCGCCATGACGGCCAACGCCTTGCAGGGCGACCGCGAGTTGTGCGTCGCGGCCGGGATGGACGACTACGTGTCGAAGCCGATCCGGATCGAGGAGCTGGTCGGCGCGCTCGAACGCTGCCGATCGCGTCCGGAGGTGGGCGCGCCGGCGACGGACGCCGGCGCAGGGAACGCGCCGCCGAGACCGCAACCCCTCCCTACCGGTTCGCCCACGGGATCGGGAGAGGAGCCGCCGCACTCCGCGGGCCCTCAGAGCGCGGTGGCGCCCGCGGTCATCGACCGGCTAACATTCGACCGGCTCACGGCGACGATGGGCCGCGCGTTCGTGGTCGAGCTGATCGACACGTTCGGCGAGGACGCCCGGGAGCTGGTCGGCACGCTGCGACGAGCCCTGGCCGAGACGGATGTCGACGCCTTCCGTCGCGCGGCGCATTCCCTTAAGTCCACCAGCGAGACGGTCGGCGCGATCGGCCTGGCCGGCCTGGCGAGAGAGCTGGAGTTCATGGCCCGGGCCGGGCGCCTGGACGGGGCCGACGATCGGGTCAAGCAGATTATCAGCTCGCACGAGATCGTCACCCACGCGCTGGAGGAGCTCCGACGTGACCTCTCCACGTAACTCCCAGGCCGGCGACCTGCTGGTGGTCGACGACAACCGGGTGAACCGATTGCTACTCGGACGGGCGCTGGAGCAGCTGGGGCATACGGTCACGTTCGCCGAGAACGGGCGAGAGGCCTTGGAGGTGCTGCGGCAGCGCAGGGTCGACCTGGTCCTCCTGGACATCGAGATGCCCGAGATGGACGGCTACCAGGTCCTGGAGGCGCTGACATCCGACCCGCACCTCCGTGACCTGCCGGTGGTGATGATGTCGTCGGTAGAGGAGGTCGACAGCGTCGCCCGGTGTATCGAGATGGGCGCCGAGGACTACCTCTTCAAGCCGGTGAACCCGGTCCTGCTCCGGGCCCGCGTCGGCGCCAGCCTGGAGAAGAAGCGGCTCCGGGACCGGCAACGCGAGCTGTTCCGGAAGTTCGCGACCGCCGAGGTCGCCGAGGAGCTCCTGACGACCGGCCTGGCGCTGGGCGGCAAGCACGTCGAGGCGAGCGTGATGTTCTCCGACATCCGCGCGTTCACGCGCCTCAGCGAGACCCTGTCGCCGGCCGAGACGATCGAGCTCCTGAACAGTTACTACACGCTGATGTTCGACGCCATCGGGGGCCACGGCGGGATCGTCAACCAGATGCTCGGAGACGGCCTGATGGCGATCTTCGGGGCTCCGCTGCCCCACGCGGATCACCGGGCCCGAGCCGTGCGGGCGGCGCTGGAGATGCTGGAACTGGTGGACGGGTTCAACCAGGAGCAGGCATCGCGGGGTGGGGCCGAGATCCGCATCGGGATCGGCATCGCGTCCGGCCCGCTGGTGGCCGGCTTCACGGGCACCGAGCGACGCGTGACCTACACCTGCGTGGGCGATACCGTGAACCTCGCCGCTCACCTGGAGGCGCATACCAAGGTTGTCGGCCAGCCGATCCTCATCGACGAGAACACGCGAGCCGGGCTGGGGAGCGGGATCCGCGTGGAGTCGCATGGCCCCGCGCAATTCAAGAGCAAGAGCCAGGCCGTCCCGGTCTACTCGGTGCCGCCGGGGCAGCGGCCACGAGCGGACGGCGGCTAAGCGCTGCTGGACCCTGGACGGCTGCTGCGCGCCGCCGAGAGTCAGCCCGGCGTCGTGCACATCCGGATCGCCCCGCCGAGCTGACCCGGGCCGCGCCCGAGGGCTCGGACACCGCCGGGGCAGTCCCTAGATCTGCCCGGTGGCGCTGCAGGCCTCGATGCGCTGGATGTACGCGGGGTCGTCGTAGCGCGAGAGGGCGAAGGCCGGCGCGTAGTCAGGTAGCGCCGACCCCGTGACGTGCGCGGCGACCAGCTCGCCGCCGGCGCACCCCGCCATGATGCC
Source organism: uncultured Candidatus Rokubacteria bacterium (assembly GCA_963805625.1). Lineage (GTDB taxonomy): Bacteria > Methylomirabilota > Methylomirabilia > Rokubacteriales > DASRDR01 > DASRDR01. Next base: position 2,573 of record CAWDVE010000022.1, on the reverse strand, counting down.
GAAGCCCGAGTACGCGCTCGACACGTAGGCGCCGGTCACCGGCAGCGGGCCGATCAGCGGGCGGTTCTCGCGAGTCTTCGCGTAGTAGCCGCCGTCGACGTAGGCGCGCGGCATCGGGTCGAGATAGCCGGAAAATGCCGGCACCATGCGCGCCATCCCGCGGAGGACGAGTTCGGTGTAGTAGGGCGGCTCCGGCATCGGGAAGACGACGTCGGTCGCCGTGGAGTCGTACGACCAGAGGACGAGCAGCGTTCGGCTCTCCGGGCTGGCGCCCTCCGGGCGCGTGTGGACACCCGGGGGGAACGGCTCGAGCATCCAGCGAAGCCCGGGCTCGGCCTCGAGTGCGGCGCGCTCCTCGGGGCTCCAGGCAAGCATCTGGGCGTCGTCCCAGATCAGGAACGGGGCGTCGCGCGGCACCGCACCTAGCGCGTCCTCGATGGCGATCTTGTGGTGCTGCTCCGAGAACACGGGGAGCGTGAGGCCGAGGAGCCGCGCGGCATCGGGCAGGAGCGGCCCCGCGGCAAGGATCAGGCGGTCCGTGGCGAGAGTCCGGCGACCCCCGGGGCCTTCGATCCGCACTCCAGTGACCCGGCCGCCCGCGACGTCCACCGCGGCCAGGCGGCCCTCGATCAGGTCGGTCCCGGCGCGGCGGGCCAGCTCGAGGAGATGCATGCCGAGCTGCTGACCGGACAGCCAGCCGCATCGGCGGGCGTGCAGCAGCGCCACGATATCGTCGACGATGTACGGGAAGTGCCGCCGGATCAGGGCCCGGTCCAGCAGGAGGTCGATCCCCGCCGGCTGCGCGCGCCAGTCTCCCGCAGAAGGCGGCGGGTAGGCGGCGTTCCCCGGGCGCCCGTCGTGGATCCGGAAGGGGCCGGCGCCCCAGCCGGCCACGATCTCGGCCATCGCCTGGAGTTCCGTGGCACGGCTCGGATCCGCCGTGCCGAACACGTAGCCTCGCCGGTTCATCCGGAACACGTTGCCGCTCGCCTCGGCGAGCTCCTCCAGGAGGTCGATGCTCCGGTTCATGAACCTGACCATCGCATCGTCGGGACCGGGCCAGAAGTTCCGGTAGGCTTCGGTGGACTTGTCGCTGGTGAGCGAGAGCGGCGGACGCTCGTCGACGAGCGCCACGCGTCGCACGCCGTGGCGCACGGCCAGATGGTAGGCGGCCGCAACCCCGGCCATGCCGGCGCCGCAGACGACGACGTCGGCGGCCGGCATCACGGGCAATCCAGGCGCGCGGCTATTCGCGGAGGCGCCGGACCACGCGCCCGACCGCGTCGACCAGCGTGTCGATCTCGGTGTCGGTGGTCATGACGCCGAGGGCGCCGGCGCACGTGGTCTGGAGGAGGATGCCCTCGTTCAGCAGGCCCGTGTAGAGACCTCGCGTCATCTCGGCATCGTCCGCCACCACGTCACGGTAGCTCTTGATCGGCCGCGCGTTGAAGTGGATCCCGAAGAGCGAGGCGATCCCGGTCACCTGGGTCGGCACGCCCGTCGCCTGGAGGGTCCGGCGGAGCTTCTGCCGGAGCGACTCGCCCAGCTCGGCGAGCCGACGGTAGATCGGCGGCGTCAGCGCGCGCATGACGGCCTCGCCCGCCACGAGCGTCATCGGGTTCGCGTTGAACGTCCCCGCGTGAGCGATGCGGGCGCCGCCGGCCGCCGTGGGATCGTACTGCGCCATGATGTCCCGCCGCCCGCCGAACGCGCCGATCGGCAGCCCGCCGCCGATGATCTTCCCGAAGCAGGAGAGATCCGGGGTCACGCCGAAGAGCTCCTGGGCGCCGCCGGGCGCGATCCGGAGGCTCTGCACCTCGTCGTAGATCAGGACGATGTTGAGCTCCTCCGTCAGCTTCCGGATGCCCCGGAGGAACTCCGGGGTGCCGGGGACGTAGCCGAAGCTCGACACGACTGGCTCCATGATCGAGCGCGCCCACCTCGTCCTTGTGGGCGCGGAGGATGCCGTCGCAGGCGGCGAGGTCGTTGTACGGGAGCACGATCACGTCCCGGAGGACACCCACCGGCTGGCCCGGGTACTCCGGAATCGCCGTCGGGCCCGCCGGATCGAGCCGGTCCGCCGGCGGCCTGACGCTCACCGCAACGTGCTCGTGAGCCCCGTGATAGCCGCCCTCGAACTTGGCGAGCTTGTGCTTGCCGGTGAACGCCCAGGCGGCCCGGATGGCCATCAGCGTCGCCTCGGTCCCCGAGTTCGTGAAGCGGATCGTGTCGAGCGAGGGGATGCGGTCACAGAGGAGCTTCGCGACCCGGACCTGCACCTCGGTCGGCGTGCTGAACGCCGTGCCCTTGCGCGTTTGCTCGCCGAGCGCCTCGACCACCATGGGATTGGCGTGGCCGACGATGAGCGTCGTCGCGTTCAGCATGAAGTCGAGATAGCGGTTGCCGTCGACGTCGTAGACGTAGTGGCCGTCGCCGTGGTCCGCGAAGAAGGGATAGGGGGCGAAGTACGCGGTCCCGCGCGAGCTGCCGCCGGGCAGGACTTGCTCGGCCTCGGCCTGGAGCGCCCGGGACTTGGGGGTCTTCGCGACGTACCGCTCGATCTCACGTGCCAC
>CAWDVE010000021.1:0-402023 GCA_963805625.1 uncultured Candidatus Rokubacteria bacterium | reverse complement strand
AGGACGAGCGGGACGAGAAGAAGGTCACGTTCCACTACACGGGGGGCATCCGCCAGTTCGTCGAATACATCAACCAGAACAAGACGGCCGTCCACCCGAAGGTGCAGTACTTCGAGGGCGGCCGGGGCGACACCCAGGTCGATGTCGCGTTCCAGTACAACGACAGCTACCAGGAAAACCTTTTCACTTTTGTCAACAACATCCCAACCACCGAGGGCGGCACCCATCTGATCGGGTATAAAACCGCGCTGACCCGAACTTTGAACGCTTACGCCCAGAAGAACAATCTGATCAAAAGCGACGGACTGGTGCTGACCGGGGACGACGTCCGCGAGGGCCTGACCGCGGTCATCAGCGTGAAGGTGCCCGATCCGCAATTTGAAGGCCAGACCAAAACCAAGCTCGGCAACAGCGAGGTCCGCGGAATCGTTGAATCGATCGTCAACGAGACGCTCTCCGATTTCTTCGAACAGAATCCCGCCAGCGCGAGAAAGATCGCCGAGAAGTGCGTGCACGCCGCGCAGGCGCGGGAGGCGGCGCGCAAGGCGCGCGAGCTCACGCGCAAGAAGGGCTTCGACGGCGACAACCTGCCCGGGAAGCTGGCGGAGTGCTCCGAGCGCGATCCCGCGGCACGGGAGCTCTTCCTCGTCGAGGGGGACTCGGCCGGGGGCTCGGCGAAGCAGGGCCGCGACCGGCGGATCCAGGCGATCCTGCCGCTCCGGGGCAAGATCATCAACGCCGAGAAGGCGCGCTACGACAAGGTGCTGTCCCACCAGGAAATCCGGCTCCTGATCGCGGCGATGGGCACCGGCATCGGCCCGGACGAATTCGACGTCGGGAAGCTCCGGTACCACAAGGTCATCCTCATGACGGATGCCGACGTGGACGGCGCGCACATCCGGACGCTGCTCCTGACGTTCTTCTTCCGCCACATGGTGTCGGTGATCGAGGGGGGGTACCTCTTCATCGGGCAGCCCCCGCTGTTCAAGCTCAAGCGCGGCAAGACCGAGAAGTACCTCCTGAACGAGCGCGAGCTCGAGCAGGAGCTCCTGGTCCTCGGCACCGCCGGGGCCCAGCTTCGTGTCGGGAGCGACAAGGGCAACGGGAAGACGTTGACCGAGGAGCGCCTTCGGCGGTTCGTCGGCGATCTCATCGAGTTCCGGCGCCTCCGGGACCGGCTCGTCAAGCGCGGCGTCCCGGCCGACTGGCTCGAGGCCTTCGCGCGGCACCGGCCGCTCGCCCGGAAGCGGATCTCCCGGGAAAGCCTCCTGCAGGAGATCCCGCGGGCGCTCGGACGCCAGGACGTCGAGTTCACGGTGCAGACCGAGACCGAGGACAGCGTCGTGGCCGTGGGCGTCTTCGACGGGGAGGAGCGGAAGCTGAACCTGAACCTCTTCGGGTCCGGGGAGTACGCGCGCCTCCTCGAGGTCTACGGCCAGATCGAGCCCATGGATCGCCCGCCGTTCACCCTGGTCGCCGCGGGCGGCGCCGAGCGGACGGCCGCCTCCCGCGATGCCCTCGTGGAGCACGTGTTCCTGCTCGGCCGCGAGGGGACCGGTATCCAGCGGTACAAGGGGCTCGGCGAGATGAACCCGGAGCAGCTTTGGGACACCACCATGAACCCGGAGACGCGCACGCTACTCCGGGTCTCGATGGACGACGCGGTCGCCGCCGACGAGATCTTCACCAAGCTCATGGGCGACCAGGTGGAGCCGCGGCGCGAGTTCATCGAGACCCACGCGCTCGAAGCCACCATCGACGTGTAGTCCCCGTGCGGCCCGGCCCGGGCCGCGCGCGGGGGCCTTGCAGGAGTGCCTGATGCCTGAACGCCAGCTGGCGATCCCGATTGAAGACGAGATGCGGCGGTCGTATCTCGACTACGCCATGTCCGTCATCATCGGGCGGGCCCTCCCCGACATTCGCGACGGCCTCAAGCCGGTGCATCGCCGCGTGCTCTACGCGATGCACGAGATGGGCCTGGCGTGGAACCGCGGGTATCGGAAGTCGGCCCGCGTCGTCGGCGACACGCTCGGCAAGTTCCATCCCCACGGCGAGGCGCCCGTCTACGAGGCCCTCGTGCGGATGGCGCAGGAGTTCTCCCTGCGGTACCCGCTCGTCGACGGCCAGGGGAACTTCGGCTCGATCGACGGGGACCCGCCGGCGGCGATCCGCTACACCGAGGTGCGGCTCGCGAAGATCGCGCAGGAGATGCTGGCGGACATCGACCGGGACACCGTCGACTTCGTCCCGAACTACGACGAGACGCAGCAGGAGCCCGTGGTCCTGCCGGCGCGCCTGCCAAACCTTCTGGTCAACGGCTCGTCCGGTATCGCGGTCGGCATGGCGACGAACATCCCTCCGCACAACCTTGGCGAGATCGTCGACGGGCTCGTCCTCGTGCTCGAAAACCCGGCGGCGACGGTCGAGGAGCTGCTCCAGGCCGTCAAGGGCCCGGACTTTCCGACCCGCGGGTACATCTACGGCACCGCGGGCATCCGGGATGCGTTCACGACCGGGCGCGGCATCATCACGATGCGGGCCCGGGCGCACACCGAGAAGCTCCGCGGCGGGCGCGAAGCCATCGTGGTGACCGAGCTCCCGTATCAGGTCAACAAGGCCTCGCTGATGACCAAGATCGCCGAGCTCTCGCGCGAGGGGAAGCTCGACGGCCTCTCCGAGATCCGCGACGAGTCGGACCGGCACGGCATCCGTATGGTGCTGGAGCTCGGGAAGGGGGAGATCGCGCAGATCGTCCTCAACCAGCTCTACAAGCACACCGCGATGCAGTCGACGTTCGGGGTCAACATGCTGGCCCTCATCGGGCGGCGGCCGCAGGTGGTCACGCTCCGGGAGATGCTCGACCACTTCATCGACTTCCGGCGGGAGGTCGTGGTCCGGCGCACCCGCTACGACCTCGCGCGCGCCGAGGAGCGTGCGCACATCCTGGAAGGCCTCCGGAAGGCGCTCGAGCACCTCGACCTGGTGATCCGCCTCATCCGGGGCGCGGAGAGCGTCGACGCCGCCCGACAGGCGTTGATGAGCCAGCTCGAGCTGAGCGAGATCCAGGCGAAGGCCATCCTGGACATGCGGCTCCAGCGCCTGACGCAGCTCGAGCGCGAGAAGGTGGTCCAGGAGCACACCGAGGTGCTCCAGCTCATCGAGCGGCTGCGGGCGATCCTCGGCTCCGACGCCCTCGTGCGGCAGATCATCAAGGAGGAGCTGGTCGCCCTCCGGACGGAGTACGCCGACGAGCGCCGGACCGAGATCGTCGAGGAGACGGTCGAGCTCACGCTCGAGGACCTCATCGCCGACGAGGAGATGGTGGTCACGGTCACCCGCTCGGGCTACATCAAGCGGACCGCGATCGAGGCGTACCGGAGCCAGCGCCGGGGCGGCAAGGGCGTGACGGGCATGGAGACCAAGGAGGAGGACGTCGTCGAGGACGTCTACATCGCCTCGACGCACGCCTATCTCCTGTTCTTCACGAACGACGGCAAGGTCCACTGGCTGAAGGTGCATGAGATCCCGGAGGCGAAGCGCGACGCGCGCGGCAAGGCGCTCGTCAATCTGCTGCACCTCGCAGAGCGGGAGCGGGTGGCCGCCACGGTGGCCGTGCGGGACTTCACGACCGGCGGCTACGTGTTCTTCGCGACGCGCCAGGGCCGGGTGAAGAAGACCGAGCTGGCCGCGTATTCGCGGCCCCAGCGGGGCGGGATCCGCGCGATCACGCTCGACGAGGGAGACGAGGTCATGGCCGTGCGGCTGACGGACGGCCAGCGCGAGGTCTTGCTGGCGACCCGGCAGGGGATGGCCATCCGGTTCAGCGAGGAGGAGGTGCGTCCGATGGGCCGCGCCGCCGCTGGCGTCAAGGGCATCGACGTCGACGCGGAGGACACCGTCATCGCGGCCGAGGTGGTGCTGGCGGGGGCCGCCATCCTCACAGTGACCGATCGGGGCTACGGCAAGCAGACCCCGCTCGAGGAGTACCGGCTCCAGGGGCGGAGCGGCAAGGGAATCATCGACATCAAGACGGGCGGCCGCAACGGGCTCGTGATCGGCCTCATCCAGGTGCGCGAAGGCGACGACATCCTGATCGTGACGACCAAGGGGAAGCTGATCCGCTTCGCCGCCCAGGACGTGTCCTCCCAGGGACGCAACACCTGGGGCGTCCGCGTGATCGACGTCGAGGCGGACGATCGCGTCGTGAGCCTGGCGCGGGTGGAGGGCGAGCGGGGCAACGGTGCTTGACCCCCGCCTCGTGCGGGAGCGACCGGAGGTCGTGCGCGAGGCCCTTCAAGCACGAGGGTCTGCGGCCCCGATTGACGTCTTCCTCGATCACGATGCAAGTCGGCGCCAGGTCTTGCGAGAGGTCGAGGACCTGAAGGCTCGGCGGAATCGCCTTTCCCAGGATGTCGCCGCCGCAAAGCGGCTGGGCCACGACGCGGCGGCCCTGGTCGAGGGCTCGCGGGCCCTCGGTAGCCAGATCAGCGAGTTCGAAGGCCACCTCCGAACGCTCGATAGCGCTCTCGCGGAGATTGCTCTCCAGTTCCCGAACGTTCCGCATCCGAGCGTGCCACGGGGCGCCTCCGCGGACGACAACGTCGAGGTGCGCCGCTGGGGCGAGCCCCGGGCCTTCGCGTTCGAGCCCCGCCCGCACTGGGAGCTCGGCGAGATCCTGGGGATCCTGGACTTCGAGCGGGGCGCACGACTCGCGAAGGCGCGGTTCACGGTGCTGTGGGGACTCGGCGCGCGACTCGAGCGGGCGCTCGCCCAGTTCATGCTGGACGTCCACACGAAGCGGCACGGATACCAGGAGCTCTGGGTCCCGCACCTCGTGAGCGCGGAGACGATGCTCGCCACGGCCCAGCTCCCGAAGTTCGAGGAGGAGCTGTTCAAGACGGTCGAGCCGGAGGCCGGCCGCCCGCTCTACCTCATCCCGACCGCGGAGGTCCCGCTGACGGCCTTGCACGGGGGCGAGATCCTCGCGGGCGAGACCCTGCCGCGGAGGTACACGGCCTTCACGCCGTGCTATCGGCGGGAGGCCGGCTCCTACGGGAAGGACACGCGGGGGTTCCTCCGCCAGCACCAGTTCGACAAGGTCGAGCTGGTGAAGCTGGCAAGCGCCGAGGCGTCTTACGACGAGCTCGAGGCCATGACACACGACGCCGAGCGGGTGCTCCAGGAGCTCGAGCTTCCGTACCGGACGATGCTCCTCTGCAGCGGCGACATGGGGTTCGCGTCGGCCAAGACCTACGACCTCGAGGTGTGGCTGCCGGCGGAGGGGCGCTATCGCGAGATCTCGTCCTGCTCGAACTGCGAAGCGTTCCAGGCCCGGCGCGCGAACCTCCGCTACCGGCCCGTCGGCGGCGGCAAGCCGGAGCTGCTCCACACGCTGAACGGGTCCGGGCTCGCGGTGGGCCGGACCCTGATCGCCGTCCTGGAGAACTACCAGGAAGCCGACGGGACCGTCGTCGTGCCGCGCGCGCTCCGGGCCTATCTCGACGGGCTCGAGCGCCTCACCCCGGCCTGAGCGCGCGCCGGCGCCGACCGAGCGCGGCCGGGCTCGTACGGCTGGGCTCGCACGGCTTGACGGCCATGCCCGCGCAGCATACGGTCGGCGCACCTGTATCCGCCGCCGGCCGAGCGGTCGCGCTGGCCGACTACCGTGGCAAGAAGCCGGTCGTGCTCGTCTTCTAAACTGAGAGTCGGAGCCCATCGGGTGTTCTACGACGTCGCTCCCGAGGAAGGCGTCGTCTACGTCCGCGCGATCCGGCTCAAGCGCGCGGGGAAGAGGACGGAGGACATCCTGTGAAGACGGTGACCGTGCGCGACCTCCAGAAGCGGGTGAAGGCATGTGTGGACGACGCCCAGCGAGACCGCGTGATCGTCACGCGCCACGGTAAGCCGGCGGCCGTGCTGGTCGGCGTCCAGGGCGAGGATTGGGACGCGGTCGTGGTCCAAACAGACCCGAAGTTCTGGAGGCTCATCCGCGCGCGGCGACGCCAACCCACGCGCTCTCTTGAGCAGTTGAAGCGACGAGTCGGGGTCAAGCGGTAACGCGGCGGGGCGGTCTCTTCCAAGAACAGGAGTAGCTCCCGACAGGCTGCAGAGGCCAGTGCGGCCGGCCGTCAATCGTCAGGGCTCGCGCCGCGGCCGCGGTGAGGTTCTCGTCGCCCGGCGTGGGGGAGCTGCCGTCGAAGTGCTTGGGGATCGTGGCAGGCCGGGTGCCCAAGCCACGGCGGCACACGCCCTGGGTCTGCGCGTCCACGGCCGCCTACCACTCTGACCATGACCCTCCGCTACGCCCACCTGTCTCCGACCCACCTCCGGGGGGCCGTCGCTCGACTCGACGGCTTGACCTTTACCCCCACCGCTGCGGCCAAGGGCACATGACGCTATACTCGAAGCGCGGCCTCAGGGAAGTACGCGGAATCCCGACACCGGAGGGGTGGCCGAGCGGTTGAAGGCGCCGGTCTTGAAAACCGGTATGGGCGCAAGCCCTCGGGGGTTCGAATCCCTCCCCCTCCGCCATTCGTCCCATGGCAGCCCGCTGAGTTGACAAAGGTTCGGCCCACCGGGAAGATGAAGCGCTGCGCACGGAGAGGTGGCCGAGTCGGCCGATGGCAACCGCCTGCTAAGCGGTTACCGGGTGTTGAGCCTGGTCCCGGGTTCGAATCCCGGCCTCTCCGCCATTCCTCCGAGCGGTTGGGCGCGCCCATAGCTCAGTTGGATAGAGCGTCGGACTACGAATCCGAAGGTCGCAGGTTCGAATCCTGCTGGGCGCACCACCCCTGACGCGCTCACACCCGAGGGCCCACGACCGCGAGTATACTTGGCCACCATGTCCTGCGGCGATACACTCAGAGAGCACGGGTTGCCGGGTCCCGTCCCGCTGAGTCAGCCGCCCCCCTCGGGCGCGGCCCAGGGTGTCCACGAGCCGTTCATGCAGGTCGCGCTCGAGGAGGCACGGTGGGCCGCTGCGGCCGGGGAGGTGCCGGTGGGCGCGGTGGTGGTCGTCGACGGCGCAGTGGTCGGGCGGGGGCACAACCGCCCTGTGGCCACGTCGGATCCGACGGCGCACGCCGAAGTCGAGGCGCTGCGTGCCGCCGGCCGTCACGTCGGAAACTACCGGCTGATGGGCGCGATGCTCTACGTCACCGTCGAGCCGTGCGTAATGTGCGCGGGCGCGTGCCTTCACGCGCGGATCGCGGAGCTGGTCTTCGGCGCGCCGGACGACAAGGCCGGAGCGATCGTCAGCCGTGGCAGGATCCTCGACGAGCCCGCGTGGAACCACCGGGTGCGCGTCACCGGCGGCGTGCTCGCCGCCGAGGCGGCCGAGCTGATGCAGACGTTCTTTCGGACGCGACGTGCGGAGGGGTACCGAAGTGGTCGCACCGGGCTCGACTCGAAATCGAGTTGGGGGTGATGAGCCCCCACGTGGGTTCGAATCCCACCCCCTCCGCCATTTTTTCGCCACGGGGCGTGGCTGAGCGCGCGACATCCAAGGCCATGGAGAGGTGCCCGAGCGGCCGAAGGGGCACGACTGGAAATCGTGTACACGTCCAAAAGGCGTGTCGAGGGTTCAAATCCCTCCCTCTCCGCCATTCCTTGGGCAGGCGCCCTATGGCGGGCGGGACGCCCACCGGGCCGCGGTGGGGCCGAGCATGATCGAGTGTGGCCGTGCTAGGCGGGGAGGTAGCGGTGCCCTGTACTCGCAATCCGCTCCAGCGAGGCTGAATCCCCGCCCAAGGTGCCGGCGTGTTGAATTGAGCCCCGAGGAGTGGTGATGAAGGCTGGGCCCCACGCGACGAGAATCTGCCAACCCCGCCAGGCCCGGAAGGGAGCAACGGTCCGCAGACCCTCTCGTGTGCCGTGGGATTCCCTGGCTGGAGCTGTCTCTTCGGGGAGATCGCAGGACGCCGGTCATCGACGGCGGGTGCACGGCCACTTTTCTTTGAACCGGGGGCCCGGGTCTCCCGAGCCCGGCGCGCGATGACCTACCAGGTCCTCGCGCGGCGCTGGCGCCCGCTCACCTTCGAAGCGGTCGTCGGCCAGGCGCCGATCGTCCGGACGCTCCGGAACGCGCTCGCGCAGGAGCGCATCGCCCACGCGTACCTGTTCGCCGGCCCGCGGGGGGTGGGCAAGACGACCACGGCCCGCCTCCTCGCGATGGGCCTGAACTGCGAGGGGCCGCGGACCGGCGGCGCCGTGCCCTGCGCCGCGTGCGAGCCCTGCCGTGAGGTGGCCGCGGGCCGGGCGCTCGACGTGCTCGAGATCGACGGCGCCTCGAATCGCGGCATCGATGAGGTGCGGACGCTCCGTGACAACGCGCGCTACGCACCGGCGCGCGGGCGGCGCAAGGTCTACATCATCGACGAAGTCCACATGCTGACGGAGCCGGCCTTCAACGCGCTGCTGAAGACCCTGGAGGAGCCCCCGGCCCACGTCGTCTTCGTGCTCGCCACTACGGAGGCGCGGCGCCTGCCCGCGACGATCCTCTCGCGCTGCCAGCGCTTCGATTTCCGGCCGATCGCGGGCGCCGAGATCAGTGAGGCGCTCCGGCGGATCCTCGAGGAGGAGAAGGTGCCGGCCGATGCCGTGGAGCCCGATGCCCTCCGGCTCCTCGCGCGGGCGGCCGACGGGAGTCTCCGGGATGCCCTGTCGCTCCTCGACACGGCGCTCGCGTACGGCGAGGGGCGTGTCGGCGCGCGGACCGTGGAGGAGCTTCTCGGCAGCGGCGGTGCCGAGGCGGCCTGGGCCCTGGCCAGTGCCCTCGTCCGGCGTGCGGCTCCGGAGGCGCTCCAGCGGATCGCCGATGCCGCGGCGGGGGGGCTCGACCTGGCGCTCCTGTGCGAGGAGACGATGGAGGTCCTGCGCCGGGCGCTCCTGGTCGCGGTGACCGGAACCCCGGGGCCGGACGCGACGCAGGACGAGACGGCCCGGCTCGGGGCGCTCGGGCCCGAGGCGGGCGCCGGTGAGCCGGATCTCCTCCTGCTCCTGCGTGGCCTCCTCGATGCCGATACCGAGATGCGCCGCTCGCCGCACCCGCGCGTCGATCTCGAGATCGCCGTCGTGCGGCTGTGTCACCGCCCCCGTGCGGAGCTGATCGAGACGGTGCTCGAGCGGCTCGAGCGGGCCGAGGCCCGGCTCCGAGGCTACGGCGGCCCCACCGTTCCCGCGGGCCCGGTCCAGTCGGACCTCCTCGACGCCCCGCCCGAGCCGGCGCTCTCCCGACCGGTTGCGGTGCCGCGCGGTGGCGAGCGCGCCCCGGCGCCACCCCCGCGCGGCGGGGTGAGCCGCGAGCCCGCGCCGCCGGTCCGCGACACCCCGGTCCTGGCGCGTGCGCCGGGCCAGCCCGCGCCCCGGAGTGCCGCGGAAACCTGGTCGGCCATCGTCGCCGAGGTCATCCGGGTCCGGCCGACGCTCGGACACCTCCTGTCCGAAGGGGTGGTCGTCGGGGATGAAGATGGGCGCCTCACCGTCTCGGTGCCCAACGGCAGCGCGTTCGCGCATGATCAGCTCAAGAAGCCGGAGAACAGGGAGCTCGTGCTCGAAACGGCCCGGCGGCTCCAGCCAGGGCTCCGGGACGTCGCGTTCACCGCCGGGGGCGCGCCGGGTGGCGTGCCCGCCGGCACGCATCCCGTGGTCAAGGCGGCGATGGAGTTGTTCGAGGGAGAGATCACCCAGGTCCGTGCCGCCCCCGGGCCGCGCGCGAGCGCGCCCGTGGAGCCAGCGACCGGCGGCGGGGAGGCCCCATGAAGGGATTCGGGAATCTCGTCAAGGAAGCCCAGAAGCTCCAGGCTCAGCTGGAAGCCCTCAAGGTAGAGGTGGGCAAGAAGAAGGTGGAGGCGTCGGCGGGCGGGGGCATGGTGGTCGTCGAGGCCAACGGCAACCAGGAGCTAGTGTCGATCCGGATCGACCGCGAGGTGGTGACGCCGGACGATCCGCAGATGCTGGAGGACCTGGTTCTCGCCGCAGCGAACGAGGCGCTCCGGAAGGCCCGCGAGCTGGTGGCGAGCGAGATGGCTCGGGTGACCGGGGGACTGGGCGGGAAGCTGCCCGGGCTCATGTAAGCGGGCGCGTGGCCGCACACCCTCCCGCCGTGGCCCGGCTCATCGAGGCGCTCCAGCGCCTGCCCGGCATTGGCCCCAAGACGGCCCAGCGCCTGGCCTTCCATCTGCTGAAGCAGTCGGCCGCCACCGTTCACGACCTGGCGGACTCGCTGGTCGACATGAAGGCGCGGGTGGTTCACTGCTCACGCTGCTTCAACGTGACGGACCAGGATCCGTGCGGGATCTGCGATGACCCCGCCCGGGACGCGGGCCTGCTCTGCGTCGTGGAGGAGCCGAACGACCTGGTGGCGATGGAGCGGACGGGCGAGTACCGGGGGCGCTACCACGTGCTCCTCGGGGCGCTCTCCCCGCTCGACGGCATCGGCCCGGACGAGATCAAGGTGCGGGAGCTCCTCGCCCGGCTCGAGACGAACCACGTTCGCGAGGTCATCCTGGCGACGAACCCGAACGTCGAGGGCGACGCGACCGCGCTCTATCTCGCGAAGCTGCTGAGACCGCTCGGCGTTCACGTCACGCGCATCGCGCGCGGACTGCCGGTCGGGGGCGACCTCGAGTACGCGGACGAGGTCACCCTCTCGCGGGCCCTCGAAGGGCGCCGCGACATGTGAGGGGGCGCGGGCGGGCGGTTGCTACTTGCCGGTGAAGAAGCGCTGGATGGAGCGGCCGGCGGACTTCATCCCGTCCCAGAGCGATTCCCCGAAGCCTTTGGCGCTGTCGTGCATCCGATCGACCGCGGGCTTGGCCTCCTTGCCGGCCGCCGTCGCCCGCTGCCCCACCTCCTTCGCGCCCTCGGTGACCGTCTTGCCGATCCCCTTGGCGGTCTCCTCGACGCCCTTGCCCACCTTCTTGGCGCCCTCCACCACCTGGTCCGTGCCCTTGGACGCCTGGGCGGCGGCGCCCCCCGTCAGGCCGGCGACGAGGGACGAGGCCAGCGCGAGGCGGAGCGCCAGGTGCCCCCCCGGTGAGCGATGCGTCAGTCTCAGCATGGAGTCACCCCCTACGCGGATCGTCGTCAACACGCTCATCGTAGCATCGCTGCGAGGCCCGGCCCTCCTGCGCTCCGCCGCGGACCCTGCCGCGTTGACACCCTCGGCGCGTGCTGCCTACACTCGCGCGGCGCGGCACGTGCCGGCGCGGTCAGCCCAGGAAGCGAGGCGCGAGGATCCGGGACGATGAGAGTGGTGGTCGAGTTCGCGGAGACCCTCGTGTTCATCCTGGGCGGGGTCGTCCTGATCGGCGCCCTGGCACACGTTCTCGGCTGGCTCCTCGCCCGGCGACACACGGCCCAGTTCGTGTGGCGCGCCTGGAACGTCCTGGGCTCGCTGCTGCTCGGCCTCGGCGTCCTCGGCATGGCGTACGCGTGGGGAGCGCTGGGCCTCCAGTCAGGGTGGGGCAGTCTCCTCCTCGGGCTGGGGCTCCTCCTCGCGTCCGCCGGGCTCTGGATGCTGGTCCCCGTCTGAGCGGCCGAAGTTCCGCCGCTGGCGGGGCTGAGGTACAATGCGCGCATTCCCCGGTAGCTCAACCGGTAGAGCAAGTGGCTGTCGAGTCGGCAGCGTCCCGGCCGAAAGGCGGGATGGAAAAGCGGGCGAATTCAGGGAACCCTACGTCCGGGAGGATAGGGGAACCCTGAGCGAAGCCCTCGGGCGGGAGCAGCCTGGGGGACCGTGCAGAGACTAGACCGCGAGGTCGTACTCCGGGGCTCGACCGTCGAGCGCCGGGGGAAGTGCCCGCCCCCTACGGGCGCCCGCCGGGCGCCTACGGGGATGAGATAGTCCAAGCCCCGTGGAAACGCGGGGGCCCTTGTAACCACGAGGTTGCAGGTTCGAGTCCTGCCCGGGGAGCCAATCGCGCGAGGGCCGTCGGCGGCAACGCCGGCGGCTTTCGGCGTTTTGGGGCCGCGGCGAGTCTCAGCGGGCGGGCGCGCCGCCCGTGAGGGCGGGCGAGGTCGTCACGGTCGCGAGGAAGCCGTTCAGGCTCCCGAGGTGCGTCCGGTGCACCTGATCGTGAGGGACGAGGACACCGTCGGGACCCTTGACGGGCATCGCGGCCATGGCGTCGGCCGCCATGAGGACCTTGAACCCGCGATGCGCCGCCTCGCGCGCGGTGGTGTCACAGCACATCTGGGTCATGAAGCCCGAGACGATGATCTGCTCGATGCCGTGACGGCGAAGGTGCTCCTCGAGGCCCGTGTTGGTGAACGAGCCGGGCAGGTGCTTCGTGACGACGGGCTCACCGGCCGCCGGCCGGGCCGCCGGGTGGATCTCGAGCGCCGGGCTGCCGGGCACGAACGTCGTGGGATTCGGCCGGCGGCTCTCGTGCACCACGTGCACTACCGGCACGCCCGCGCCGCGAGCCCAGGCGAGGAGATGCGCGATGCGCTCGACGGCGCGGGGGGCGTCGGGGAGGACGACCTTCCCGATCGGCGCGAAGTATTCCTGCTGGGCGTCGATGACGAGGAGCGCGGTTTTCTCCATCGAGGGGCCTCGCTTTCCGCCGGCGTGGGCTGTGCGGGCGCATGCTACCATGCCGCCTCGGTGGACCACGCGCGGGGGCTCGGCGGCGGCGTCTCGGGCGCGGGGTCCCCCGCCTCCGCCGGGCCGGCGCCCTGGCGGCGAGGGCCGCGCCAGCCCGGCGGCCCCGCCCGTCTCCTGAGTCCCCGTGCGGTCCGGGGCGCTCCGTGAGCACGGAGCGCGCGCACCACCGCCACCACGGTCACGGCGAGCCGGTGCTGGCGCACCGGGGGCGTCGCGGATTCATGACCGGCGTGCTGCTGATGGCCGGGAGCTTCCTCGTCTACCCGGCGTACCCCATCCTCGTGCTCTGGCCGGTGACCGAGCGCGCTCGGGTCGAGCTCACGCTCGTGGCCGCGGGCCTGTCGTGGGCCGTGTTCAGCACCGGGCTCTACCTGGCGGGCCGGCGCGGGTGGGTGTGGCTCAGGCGCCGGTGGAAAGGCCGGGGTCCGCGGCACGCGCCGCCGCCGCCCTCCGGGACCCCGTGATAGACTGCCGGCCGGACGGCCCAGCATGCTCGACATCCTGATCGCGGGCGGTCTCGTCATCGACGGTTCCGGCAACCCGGGCTACTACGGCGCGGTCGGGATCGAAGGAGAGCGGGTGCGGCTGTTCCGGGGCGCCCGCGACGGCGTCCAGGCCCACCGCACGCTCGACGCGACGGGGCGGGTCGTCTGCCCCGGCTTCATCGACATGCACGCCCATTCCGGCCTGGTCATCCTCGCCGAGCCGCGGCACGAGCCCAAGGTCCGGCAGGGCGTCACGACCGAGGTCATCGGCATCGACGGCTGCTCCTACGCGCCGTTCCATTCCCACGCCGACCTCGAGGCGTTCATCGAGATCAACGCGGGGCTCGACGGCTGCCCGCCCTTGCCCGGCCGGTGGGCGACGGTCGAGCAGTACCTCGACCTCTTCACCAACCGGGTAGCGGTCAACATCGTCTACCTGGTCGGGAACTCCCCGCTCCGGATCGGCGCCGTCGGCTGGGCGGATCGCGCCGCGCGGCCGGCCGAGCTCTCGAACCAGCGCGCGCTCCTCCGGACGGCGATGGAGGAAGGAGCCTGGGGCATGTCGACCGGGCTCGACTACCCGCCCGGGAGCTATGCCGACACCGACGAGCTCGTCGGGCTTTCCGAGGAGGCGAGCCGGCTCGGCGGCATCTATCACACGCACGTCCGCTACAGCCTAGGCGATCGCTTCCTCGACCCCTTCCGGGAGGCGCTCGAGATCGGCCGCCGGGGCCGCATCCCCGCGCACATCACGCACTTCTACCAGCGGACGACGGCGCCCGGCGGCGCGGCGCGGATGCTGGCCCTGGTGGAGGACGCGCGTGAGGGGGGGCTTGACGTCACCTTCGACGGCTATCCCTACGCCTACAGCTCGACGCGGCTGAACATAGTGATCCCGCAGTGGGCGTTCGACGGCGGCCTGGCCGCGCTGCGGCGGAATCTCGGCGACCCCGCGGCGCGCGCCCGGATGAAGAAGGAGATGGGGCCGCGGGCGGCGTCGTGGCACGACATGTGGGTGACGCACTTCAAGCGCCCGGAGCACCACCGCTTCGAGGGGCGCTCCCTCGCCGAGGTCGCGGAGCTCATGGGACTCGACGTCGTGGACGCGATCTGCGAGCTGCTCCTGCTGGAGGACCAGCAAGTCTCCTTCGTGTCCGCCGGGGCGAACATGGCGACCATGCCGCGCTTCGTGAGCCACCCGCTCTACATGGTCGGCAGCGACGCGGTCCTGATCGGGGACTATCCGAGCCCGCGGACGTACGGCGCCTTCCCGGTGATCCTGGCCGAATTCGTCCGCGAGGAGCGCTGGCTCGGATTGCCGGACGCCATCCGCAAGATGACGTCGTTCCCCGCGCAGCGCCTGGGCCTGCCCGACCGCGGGCTCCTCCGGGACGGGTTCAAGGCCGACGTCGTCGTCTTCGACGCCCAGACCGTGAAGGCGCCGGCCACGCGGCGCGAGCCGAAGCAGTTCCCGATCGGCATCGAGCAGGTGATCGTGAACGGGCGGGTCGTCGTGGACCAGGGGCGCCACACTGGCGTGCTCGCCGGGCGCCCGCTCCGGCGCGGCCGCGCCTCAACCTGAGCCCCTGGACGGTGCCATGAACTTCGACCTCAGCGAGCCCCAGCGCCAGATCCGCGACCTGTGCCGCGACTTCGTCGCGCGCGAGATCCGTCCCCGTGCGGTCGAGATCGACCGCACGGACGAGTTTCCCTGGGATCTCTACAAGCGCATGGCCGAGCTCGACCTCCTCGGGATGACGGTGCCGCTGGAGTACGGCGGCTCGGGCGCCGACGTCGTCAGCTGGTGCGTCGCCCAGGAAGAGCTCGCCCGCGGATCGGCCGTCGTGGCGGACGCGCAGCTCCTCTGCAAGCTCATGTGCGACATGCTCCTGAACAACGCGTCGGAGGAGCAGAAGCGCCGCCACCTTCCGGCGATGGTGCGGGGCGAGAAGATCTGCTGCATTGCCCAGACCGAGCCCGGCACCGGCTCCGACGTCGCGGGGGTGCAGACGACGGCCACGCGGACCGCCGACGGCGGCTGGGTGCTGAACGGCACGAAGCGCTTCATCACGGAGGCCCTCCTGTGCGATCTGGCCGTGGTAGTCGCCACGACCGATCGGACGAAGGGGCGGGAGGCGATTGCGCTGTTCCTCGTGGAGATGGGCGCGCCCGGTTTCTCGCGCGGGGGCAAGGAGCACCTCCTCGGGATGCGCGGCCTCGCAACGGGCGAACTCGTCTTCGACGACTGTCGGGTGCCGGCGAGCGCCCTCCTGGTCCCGCCGGGCGCCGGCTTTCGGCGCGCGATGATCTCCCTCGACGCCGGACGCATCGGGATTGGCGCCCAGGCGCTCGGCATCGCCCAGGCGGCCATGGAGGCGGCCCTCCGCTACGCGAAGGAGCGCTCGGCCTTCGGCCAGCCGCTCGCAGGCTTCCAGGCGATCCAGTTCCTGCTGGCCGACATGTCGGCGGCCATCGAGGGCGCGCGGCTCCTCCTCCGTAAGGCCGCCTTCCTGAAGGACCAGGGGCGGCCCATCATCCGCGAGGCGGCGGAGGCCAAGCTGGTCGCCTCCGAGGTCGCCCAGCGGGTCGTGACCGACGCGCTTCAGATCCACGGCGCCGCGGGCTACTCGACCGAGTTCCCGCTCGAACGCCTCTACCGAGACGTCCGCGTGTACCAGATCTGGGAGGGCACGAGCCAGATCCAGCGCGTCGTGATCAGCCGCCAGCTCTTGAAGTGACCGGCCCCTCGGGCGCCATCAGCCGGCACAGCCGAAGACCGTGAAAGCGAGGACAGTCCAGTGAGCGCACTGACCCCCACGAAGAACCTGCTCGATCTCTCCGGCCGCGTCGCTGTCGTCACGGGCGGCACCAAGGGCATCGGCGAGGCGATCGTGCGTCACCTCGCCGCCGCCGGCGCCCGCGTCGTCGCCGTCAGCCGATCCGCGTCCGCAAGCCCGGCGGGGCCGGCCCGGGACGGCGAGGTCACGACCCTCGCGGCGGACGTCGCGAAGAAGGCCGAGGTCGACCGGATGATCGAGACGGTCGTCGCGCGCCACGGGACCGTCGACATCCTGGTCAACTGCGCGGGCACGGCGAAGCGCGCCCCGGCCCTCGAGCAGGCGGAGGCCGACTGGGAGTACATGATCGAGTTGAACTTGAAGGGCACCGCGTGGGCCTGCCGCGCGGTGGCGCCCGTCATGCGGCGGGCCGGGCGCGGCCGCATCGTCAACATCACCTCCATCGGGGCCGAGTTCGGGCTCGTCAACCGGGCCGCCTACTGCGCGACGAAGGGCGCGGTGGCGCAGCTCACACGGTGTCTCGCGCTCGAGTGGGGCCCGCACGGGATTACCGTGAACGCCGTCGGGCCCGGGATCACGGTGACGCCGCTCGTGCGGCCCTTCCTCGACGCCAACCCTGGGAAGGAGGAGACGATGACCCGCAAGATCCCGCTCGGGCGGCTGGGCCGGCCGGACGATATGGCGGGCGCGGTCGCCTTCCTCGCGTCGGACCTGGCGGCATACATCACCGGGCAGACCATCTACATCGACGGCGGGTGGGGCGTTGGCGACCGCGACTGGTGAAACAGCCCCGCGCGACTGGGGCCCCGCCCTCCAGGCGATTCCGCTCGGGCACACGGAGTCCGTCCGCAAGACCGTGGGCGAGTCCGATGTCTACCTGTTCGCCGGGATCACCGGCGACTTCTCGGGGGTGCACGTCGACGAGGAGTTCTGCAAGGGCACGCGGTTTGGTGGGCGCATCGCCCACGGCGCGCTACTCGTGGGCTTCGTCTCCACGGTGATGGCCCGGATGACCGCGCTCCTGCCGCCGCCGGGCGGCGTCTCCTCGCGCTACGAGGTGAAGTTCGTCGCCCCCGTCCGGATCGGGGACACGGTGACCACGGCCCTCACGCTCGCCGAGACGCGGCCCGAGCGGCGGGAGCTCGTGTTCCGGGCGCGCACGTCGAACCAGCGCGGCGAGACCGTCCTCGAGGGGCAGACCGTCATGAAGCTCATCTGAGCGCGGGGACGGCGTCCTCGCCGCGCCCCGGGCCCCGCGTGCTATACTCCGACCCACCGCAGGGAGTCCCTCGCGAGGAGGTGTCGATGTCGTCACGCCCCGGGCTCGACCGGGCGCGGCTGCGCTCGGCGCTCCAGGCCATCGCCGGCCCCGATGGCGTCCTGACGGAGCCCGAGGAGCTGCTCGTCTACGAGTCGGACGGGCTCACGATCTTCCGCGCCACCGCCGACGCCGTCGTCTTCCCGCGCTCCACCGCGGAGGTCGCCGCCTGCGTCCGGCTCGCGAACGCGGAGGGCCTGCCGTTCGTCGCGCGCGGAGCGGGGACCGGCCTCGCCGGCGGGTGCCTGCCGAGCGAGGGCGGCCTCGTGATCGCGCTCACCCGCATGGCGCGGATCCTCGAGGTCGACTACGCGAACCAGCTCGCCGTCGTGGAGCCGGGCCTGGTGAACCTCCACCTGTCGCAGGCGCTCGCGCCCCGGGGGTTCTACTACGCGCCGGACCCCTCGAGCCAGCTCGCCTGCACGATCGGCGGCAACGTCGCCAACAACTCGGGCGGCCCGCACACGCTCAAGTACGGGGTCACGACGAACCACGTGCTCGGGCTCGAGGTCGTGCTGCCCGACGGCGAGGTCGTCTGGCTCGGGGGCAAGGTCCGGGACCCCCAGGGTTACGATCTCGTCGGCCTCTTCGTGGGCTCGGAGGGGACGTTCGGGATCGTCACGAAGGTCGTCGTGCGGATCGTGCGCCGCCCCCCCGCGGTCCGCACGCTGCTCGCGGTGTTCGACCAGCTCGACCAGGCGTCGCAGACCGTGGCGGCGATCACCGCGCGCGGGCTCACCCCTGCCGCGATCGAGATGATCGACCAGCTCACCATCCAGGCCGTCGAGGACGCGTTCGGTGCCGGCTACCCCCGCGATGCGGCGGCGGCGCTCCTCATCGAACTGGACGGGCTCGACGCCGGGCTCGACGAGGAGGCCGCGCGCGTGGCCGCCGCCTGCCGCGAGAGCGGCGCGCGGGAGGTTCGGCTCGCCCAGAACGAATCCGAGCGTCAGCTTCTGTGGAAGGGGCGCAAGCACGCCTTCGGCGCCTACGGGCGGATCGCGCCCGCGTACATGGTGATGGACGGCGTGATCCCGCGGACGCGGCTCCCCGAGGTCCTGCGCCACATCGAGCGGATCGTCACGGCTCACGCGCTCCGGGTCGGGAACGTCTTTCACGCGGGCGACGGTAACCTCCACCCGAACATCCTCTACGACCCGCAGAAGCCGGGCGAGGAGGCGCGGGTGCTGGCCGCGGGCGCCGAGATCATGCGGGCCTGTGTGGACGTGGGGGGCACGATCTCGGGCGAGCACGGCATCGGCCTCGAGAAGCGCGACTTCATGCCGTGGATCTTCTCCGAGGCCGATCTCGCCACGATGGCCGCGATCAAGGCCGTGTTCAATCCCACCGGGCGGTGCAACCCCGGCAAGGTCTTCCCGACGCGCAAGTCCTGCGCCCCCGGGGAGATCGCCTACCAGCCGCATCCGCTCGAGGCGAGCGGGCTGATCCAGCGCCTGTAGGGCGCGCCCCGGGTGCGCCGGCTCGCATGACCGCTACCCTGCTCCGGAGTCTCGCCGAGATCGTCGGCCCCGCCCACTGCCTGGGCGGCGCCGATCGCGCGCCGTACGTCGTGGACGGGCGCACCCCGTGCGGGGTCGTGCTGCCGGGCTCGGCCGACGAGGTGGCGCGGGTGGTGCGGGCCGCCGCGGCGGTGGGGGTGCCGGTGGTCCCGTGGGGCGGGGGGACCCAGATGTCCCGGGGCACCCCGCCGCGGGACGGCGCGCTCGTCGTCGGCCTCCGGCGCCTCGGGCGCGTCCTCGAGCATGAGCCGGGCGACCTCACCGCCACGGCCGAGGCCGGGATCACGCTTGACGCGCTCCAGGCTGCGCTGGGGACGGGCGGCCAGTGGCTCCCGCTCGATCCCCCGGCGCCCGGAACGGCAACGCTCGGGGGCGTCCTGGCGGCCAACGCCGCCGGGCCCCGGCGGCACGGGTACGGCACCGCGCGGGACCTCGTCATCGGGATGCGCGTCGTGGCGGCCGATGGCCAGCTGATCCGGGCGGGTGGGAAGGTCGTGAAGAACGTGGCCGGCTACGATCTCGTGAAGCTCTACATTGGATCCCTCGGCACGCTCGGCATCATCGTGGACGCGACGCTCAAGCTCCGCCCCCGGCCGGAGGCGGAGGGCGCCTGCTGGGCGACGTTCGCCAGCCTCGACGCGGCGGCGGGCGCGGCGGGGGTCCTCGCGGGCTCGGAGCTCGGACCGGTGGCGCTCACGCTGCTGGACGCGCGGGCGGCCGACGCCTGCGCGCCGGTGGTCGGCCTCCCGGCCGCCGCCGCCCCCGCCGTCCTGGTCGCGTTCGACGGCCTCGCCCGCGCCGTCGCGTGGGAGAGGGAGGAGGCGGCGCGGCGTCTTCGTGGGGCCGGGGCGCGCGCCGTCGAGGCGCTCGACGCCGGCGGGACGGCGCGCGCGCTCGGGGCCGTGCGCGAGACGCGACGTCTTCTCGCAAGCCCGGTGGCGATCGCCACCGTGGGCGTGGTCCCGGCGGAGGTCGGGGCCTACCTCGGGGCGGCCCAGACGACCGCCCAGGCGGGAGGGTTCGAGCTCGCCACGGTCGCGCACGCGGGCCACGGGCTTGTGACGCTCGTCCTCGCCCCTGGCGGCGCCCCCCGCCCAGCCGCCGCCACGGCCGTGGTGCTGGCCGCGTGGCGCGATGCCGCGCGGGCGCGCGGCGGGCATCTTGCCGTCGAGTGGGCGCCGCTCGGCGTGCGCGAGGCGTGCCCGGTGTGGGATCCTCCGGGGCCGGGCGTGGATCTCATGCGGGGGCTGAAGGCGCGGCTCGACCCGCAGGGCGTCCTGAATCCCGGCCGCTTCGTGGGCGGGATCTGATGGGCCGGGCGCGCGGCGCATGACAACGGCGACGACCACCTCCACCCCGCCGGGCGGGCCGCCGCCCGCGGCCCGGCGGCCGGGCGTCCTCGCCGAGCTCGAGTACGGGCAGCTCCTCCAGTGCGTCCACTGTGGCTTGTGTCTGCCGAGCTGCCCCACGTACGCCGAGCTCGGGCAGGAGCCGGACTCGCCGCGCGGCCGCATCTACCTCATCAAGGCGCTCGCCGACGGCCGGATCGCGCTCGGCGATTCCGCGGCCGAGCATCTCTCGCTCTGCCTTGGATGCCGGGCGTGCGAGAGCGCGTGTCCCTCGGGGGTGCCCTACGGTCACCTGATCGAGGCGGCCCGCGCCGAGCTCGAGGCGAGGCGCCCGGGCGCTCCGGCGCGGCGCCTGGTGCGGCGCGCTGCGTTCGACGGTCTCCTGCCCCGACCGGCCCTCCTGCGCCTCGTCGCGGGCGCGCTCCGCGTCTACCAGCGGAGCGGGCTCCAGCGCCTCGTCCGGGCGAGCGGCCTCCTGCGCCTGTTTCCGGCGACCCTCGCGGCGTCAGAGGCGCTTCTGCCGCCGCTTCCACCGGCGGGGCGGAGCGGAGCCCTGCCCGAGACGATCCCGGCGCGCGGGGCGCCGCGGGGGCGGGTGGGGCTCCTTCACGGGTGCGTGCAGGACGCGGTGTTCCGCCCGCACAACGAGGCGACTATCCGGTGCCTCGTGCGCCAGAGCGTGGAGGTGCGGGTCCCGCGCGCCCAGGGCTGCTGTGGCGCGCTCCACGCTCACGCGGGCGAGCCCGAGCGCGCCCGCGCCCTGGCCCGCGCCACCATCACCGCGTTCGAGCCCGCGGAGCTCGAGGCCGTCGTGGTCAACGCCGCCGGGTGCGGGGCACACATGAAAGCCTACGGGCATCTGCTCCGAGGGGATCCGGCATGGGCCGGGCGCGCGGCGGCCTTCGCCCGGAAGGTCGTGGACGTCACCGAGTTCCTCGCGCGCGCGCCGCTGGCGGAGCCGCTCGGGCCGCTCCCGCTCCGCGCGACGTATCACGACCCGTGTCACCTGGCGCACGGGCAGCAGGTCCGGAGCGCGCCCCGCGCGCTCTTGCGGGCCGTGCCCGGACTCGAGCTGGTCGAGCTCGGCGAGGCCGAGATGTGCTGCGGCTCGGCGGGGATCTACAATCTGACCGAGCCCGTGATGGCGCAGCGGCTGCTCGATCGCAAGATGGCTCACGTTGAGGCCACGGGCGCCGCGACCGTGGTGACGGCGAACCCGGGCTGCATCCTGCAGCTGGCCGCCGGCCTCCGCGCGCGCGGGCGAGACGTGGAGGTGCTCCACGTCGTCGAGGTCCTGGACCGGGCGTATGCGGCGGCGGAGCGCTCGCCGCCGTGACGGAGCCCGGCGCGCCGGCCGGAGCCCCCGGGCGGTCGCCCGTCGACGAGCACAAGGCCCACGCCCCGACGCGGGTCCGCTGCGTGGTGTGCACGGTCTCGGACTCGAAGACCCTCGAGACCGATACGAGCGGCCGCCTCATTCGCGAGCTCCTCGCCGGCGCCGGCCACGAGGTAGTGGGCTACCACCTCGTGCGCGACGAGCCGAGCCAGGTGCACGCGGTCATCCACCAGGCGTGCTCCCATCCCGGAGTCCAGGCCGTGATCTTCACGGGCGGCACGGGTATCGCGCCCCGCGACCAGACCTTCGAGGCGATCGACACCTTGCTGGAGAAGCGTCTGCCCGGGTTTGGCGAGCTGTTCCGGCTGCTCTCCTATCAGGAGATCGGATCGGCCGCGATGCTCTCCCGCGCCCAGGCGGGGGTGCGGGCGGGTCGGGTGGTCTTTTCCTTGCCCGGCTCGCCGGCCGCGTGCCGGCTCGCGGTCGAGCGGCTGATCCTGCCCGAGCTCTCGCACATCGCCGGCCTCCTCGGCCGATAGCCGTGCCGCCGCCGGCGATCTCGGATAGAGTGATGAGGCTCGGGCCGGAGGGCGGCGAGCCGGGGAGGGGAGCATGAGGGCGGTTGGGCGGTGGATCCTCGGCGTCGTTGCGGGCCTCGCGCTCGCGGGCCCGGTCGCGGCTCAGCCGGCGGGGGCGCCCCCGGCGCAACTCTGGCGCGAGGGGCCAGGCGTCTCGCCGGAGCCGGAGCTCGTCCGGCTCAACACGGCGCTGACCCGCCTCGCGGAGCGGCTGAAGCCGGCGCTGGTCCAGATCCGCGTCCAGCGGCCAACCGAGGAGCCGGACCCCGAAGAGGGCCCACGACGGGCGCTCGGCTCGGGGTTCGTCATTCACCCCGACGGGTACGTCGTCACCAACGCCCACGTCGTCGAGGGCTCGACATCGGTCCAGGTGCGGCTGGCCGCGGGGCGGCGCCTTGCAGGGACCGTCATCGGGCGGGACCGGCGCGTGGACCTGGCCCTGGTGAAGGTGGACGCGTCGGAGGCGCTACCCGTACTCCCGCTCGGCGACTCCGAGCGGCTCGCGGTCGGGGAGCTCGTGCTCGCGCTCGGGCACCCGTTCGGGCTCGAGCAGACCGTGTCGCTCGGGATCGTGAGCCGGAAGGGCGCGCCGCTCCAGGCGGCGGCCCCGGGGTTCGACTTCATCCAGACCGACGCGGCCGTGAATCCCGGCAACTCCGGCGGCCCGCTGGTCGATATGGGTGGGCAGGTCGTCGGCGTCAACACCATGGCCGCGCGCAACGGTTCGATCGGGTTCGCCATCCCGATCAACCTGATCAAGACGCTCCTCCCGCAGCTCCTCGCCAAGGGCACGGTCGAGTGGGGATGGCTCGGCGTGCGCATCGACGAGATCACCGAGGACAACGTCCGGGACTACGGGCTCGAGGCACCGCGCGGCGTCGGCATCGAGGGCGTCCTGCCGGGACAGCCGGCGGCCCAGGCGGGGATCCGGGCCAAGGACGTGATCCTGGAGGTGGACGGCCGGGTCATCGCCAGCCCGCGGGAGCTCCAGCGGGTCATCTCGATCACGCCGGTGGGGACGCCGGTGCGGGTCTCGCTCTGGCGGGACGGTCAGGCCCAGGAGCTGACCGTGACGGTCGGCCGCTTCCCGGACGAGGCCGCGCCGCCGCGCCCGCCGCGCCCGCCGCGCTGACCGCCGCGCCGGACGGTTAGCGGGCCACCGGCGTCGCCGGAGACGGCTCCGCGCACGCTTCGTCGCCCGCCGCGTGGATCGACAGGTCGCGGATCACCGGCGCCTCGCCGCAGAGCGGGCACTTCGGGTCCCGGCGAAGCCGCACTTCGCGGAAGCGCATCCCGAGCGCGTCGTACGTCAGGAGCCGGCCGATCAGCGACTCCCCCTTACCGAGGAGCAACTTGACGGTTTCGGTCGCCTGCACCACTCCGATGAGTCCCGGGAGCACGCCCAGGACGCCGGCTTCGTTTCAGGACGGGACGAGCCCGGCGGGAGGCGGGACGGGGTAGAGACAGCGGTAGCAGGGCCCGCGGTCGGGCGCCAGCACCGTGACCATGCCCTCGAACTGGAAGATCGAGCCGTGGACGTTCGGCTTGCCGGCAAGGTAGCAGGCGTCGTTGACGAGGTACCGGGTCGCGAAGTTGTCCGACCCGTCCACGATGACGTCGTAGTCCTTGATGATCCGCTCGATATTGTCCACGGTCAGTCGCTCGGCGTACGGGATTACTGTTACGTCGGGATTGAGCGCCGTGATCGAGTCCCGGGCGGACTCGACCTTCGGCCGGCCGATGTCCGACGTCCGGTGGAGAATCTGACGCTGGAGGTTCGACAGGTCGACGACGTCATCGTCGACGATGCCGAGCGTGCCCACGCCGACGGCGGCGAGGTAGAATGCGGCCGGCGAGCCGAGCCCCCCCGCGCCGATCAGGAGGGCCTTCGACCGGAGGAGCTGCTTCTGCCCCGGCTCACCCACCTGCGCCAGCATGAAGTGGCGGCTGTAGCGCTCCATCTGGTCCGACGTGAGCGGCTGGTCCTTGACGAGCGGGAGCTTCAGCTCCTTCCAGCGCCGGATGCCCCCCGCCATCGAGGTCACGTTGGTGTACCCGAGGTCGTGGAGCACCTTGCCCGCGAGCAGCGAGCGGAGCCCAGACAGGCAGTAGAGCACCAGCGGGGTCTCAGGGTCGGGGAAGGCCTCCGGGACCTTGAACTCGAGGAAGCCGCGACTGATCGGCACGGCGCCGGCGACGGCCCCCTCCCGGTACTCGTCCGGATCCCGGACGTCGATGAGGGCCAGGGTCTCGCCCCGGGCGAGACGGGCGTGCACGTTCTCCACGGTGACCTCGGGGATGGCGCGCTTGGCCTCGGCGACGAGATCGCGATACGTCTTCATCAGGTAACTCCTCAGGCGCGCGGGTGATCGAGCCAGGGCCGAGCCCCCCTCGGCCCGCCCGAATGGAGACATTACCACATATCCCGATCGGGTCCAGGTGGATATTTCTTCCTTGAGCCATCCTCTGGGGCGGGCTAGACTGAGTCGCCCGGGTAAGAATCAAAAATTGGCTAATGTTGGCTGATAGATGCGCATCGCGATCGACGCGAGGCTTTGGGCGGAGCCCCGGAGCGGGATCGGTCGATACACCCGCTCTCTGATGGAGCACCTCCTCCAGCTTGCCCCGGAGGAGCAGTGGATCCTCTATGTCGATCGCGCTCCCGGGCCGACCCTCGGCGGGGCGGAGGTGCGGTGCCTGCCATGGCCCCAGCGGCTCCTCTGGTCTCTCTGGCACGCCCCCCGGGACCTTCGGCGGCGCCCCGTCGACGTCTTCCACGGCGTGACAGGATTCGAGCTACCGGGCCGCGGGCCGTGGGCGCTTGTGACCACGGTCCACGACCTGGTGCCGTTTCGCTTGCCGGGCCTCGTGCCTGCCCGGCATCGGTGGGCCGTCCGGTGTCTCCTGGGCGGGGCGCTGCGCCGGGCCTCCCGCGTCATCGCAGTCTCGGAGACGACGCGGGGAGAAATCCTGGCCCGCTATCGTCTGCCGCCCGCGCGCGTCGTGGTCGTGCCCGAGGCCGCCGCGCCTCACTTCGTGCCCCCCGGTCCGGCGGCGCTCGCCGCGGCGCGCGCCCGCTACGGGCTCATCCGCCCGTACGTCCTGTTCGTTGGCTTCCTCGAGCCGAAGAAGAACCTGGACGTCCTCCTCGACGCCGTGGCCCGGCTGCGTCGCGCCCGCGTGTGGGGCGAGACCGAGCTCGTGGTCGTGGGGGCGCCCGGCTGGGGCCCGGACCCAGCCCGGCGTGCTCACGCGCTCGGGATTGACGGTGCGGTTCGCTTCGTTGGCGCGGCGCCGGACGCCGACCTGCCGGCCCTCTACGGCGGGGCGCTCGCGTTCGCGTTTCCGTCGCTGTGGGAGGGGTTCGGACTGCCGGCCCTCGAGGCGATGGCGACCGGCGCGCCCGTCGTTGCCTCCAACCGAGGGGCGTTGCCCGAGGTGACAGCGGGCGGGGCGCTACTGGTCGACCCCGCGCCCGAGCCGCTGGCCGACGCCCTCGCGCGGCTCCTTGCCGAGCCGGCCTTGCGGGAGCGGCTACGCTCGGCCGGCCTCGCGCGCGCGGCCGAGTTCTCCTGGGCGCGCACGGCGCGCGAGACCCTGGCAGTCTACCGGGCGGCGGCGGCATGATCGCGGCACCAGGCAGCGCCGAGCGCGTCGCGCGAAGCGCGGCCCTCAAGGTCCTGGGCCAGGCGACCCGGTTCGGATCCCTCGTCCTCATCATCGTCACCGCGCGGGTCATCGGCCCCGCCGAGTTCGGCAAGTTCACTTTCGCGTACGCCCTGGCGACGGTCCTGGGGATCGCGCTCGACTTCGGCATCTCGGTCGTGCTCACGCGGGCGGTGGCGCGGGACCCGGGCGCGACCGCCGAGCGATGGGGGACGGCGTCGACCTTGAAGCTCCTCCTGCTGGGCCTGGTCGGGCCCGTCTATCTCGCCGTGCCCCTCCTCCTGCATCGCCCGTGGGACACGACGGCGGCCGTGTGGCTCCTCGGCCTGGCCATCACGCTCCAGGCGTTCCTCGAGAACGGGGTGTCCATCTTCACGGCGGTCCAGCGGCTCGAGCAGGAATTTCAGATGCGCCTCCTGGAGAAGGGCGTGCTCGTGACGGTCGGCTTCGCCGCCCTCGGGCTCGGTGCCGGGCTCCTCGGGATCGCGGCGGCGTTCGTCCTGGCCCCGGCCGTGTCGCTCGTCTTCGCGATCGGGCGCATCCATCGCCGGGTCGCCCCGCTCGACCGGTGGTGGCGCCCCGCGGGGGCGCGGAGCCTGGCCCGGGAGCTGGCCCCGGTCGCTCAGGCGCAGTTCCTCGGCGTCGCCACCTCGCGCCTGGCGCCCGTCGCCCTCGTGCTCCTCACGGGCGACCAGGCCGCGGGGCACTTCGGGGCGGCGTTCCGCGTCTACGACGTCGCGTGGGTCGTGCTCGCGAGCCTGGAGGCGGCCGTCTTCCCGGTGCTGGCGCGGACGCCGCCCGCGCTCCCGCGTTTCCGGGCGCTCACGACCCAGGCGTTCGAGGCCTTACTGCTCGTCGCCTTGCCGATCGCCCTTGGGCTCGGCGTGGGCGCGTCCTGGCTGACGCCGCGGATCTACGGGGTCGGGTACGGTCCCACGGGCCCGGTCCTGGCGGTCCTGGGCGCCGCCGTCGCCTGCGCGATGCTGGGACACCTTCTCGGGGTCGTGTTGCTGGCGCTCGATCGGCCCCGTCGGCTGCGCGCGGTCGCGACGCTGGCGTTCGTGACGGGGCTCGCCGCCATCCCGGGCCTCGTGGCGGCAGGCGGAGCCCTGGGCGCGGCCGTCGGCGTCCTGGTCGTGGAGGGCGTGACCCTGGCCGCGAGTCTCGTGGGCGTCCGTCGGCTTGCCGGCTGGCCGCTCGGGCGCGGGGCGGCCAAGGGCCTGGCCGCCGCCGCGGCCGGCCTGGCTGTCGCGAATCTCCTGCCGGCGGGCGCCGGCCGGCTCGCCGGCGCTCTCCTCGCGTACGCGGTGGCGCTCATCGTGCTGCGGCCCATCCCGCGCTCGGTCTGCCTGCGGCTCCTGCGCGGCGCCCTCGGCCGCTCCGGCCCGACCTCCGCGGCGGGGGTGGGGTGATGCACGTCGTCCTCGACGCCCGGTACATCGCGCGGCGCCAGTCGGGCGTGGGCGCGTATGCCCAGCGCCTCCTCACTGGGCTCGCGACGATCGATCACGACAACCGCTACACGTGCCTCGTGGCGGCCGATGGCCCGGGGCTGCCGGTCCGCCAGGCCAACGTCGCGGCGTTGCCGACCCGCGTGTCCTTCGAGGACCATCTCCGGGGGGATCTCTGGCTCCTCGGCTACCTGCCGCTCCGGCTTCGCACCCTCCGGACGGACGTCTACCACGGCCCGGCCGTCTTCCTGCCGCACGTGAAGCTCGGCTACCGCACCGTCGTCACGATCCACGACCTGGTCTCGTTCCTGTTCCCCGAGACCGTGCCGCGGAAGTACAGCCTCTACATGCGCCTCATGACGCGGCTCGCCGTGAGGTCCGCGGATCGGATCATCGCTGTGTCCGAGGCCACGAAGGCCGATCTCGTGGAGATCCTCCGCGTGCCCCCGTCCAAGATCGTCGTGATCCACGAGGCGGTCGGGCCGGAGTTCGCCCGGCCCCTGTCCCCCGAGGCGGTCGACGCCGTGGTCCGCCGCTACGGGCTCCAGCGCCCCTACTGCCTCTTCGTCGGGAACCTCGAGCCGCGCAAGAACCTACCGGGGCTGATCGAGGCGTTCGCGGAGGTGCGGCGGCGCCTCGGGACCGCGGGCCGCTCGGCACAGCTCGTCCTCGCCGGGACGCGAGCCTGGCTCCATGCCGGGATTTTTCGCGCCGTCGAGGAGCACGGCCTCGGGACCGCCGTCGCGTTCACCGACTACGTGCCGATCGCGGACCTGCCGGCGCTCTATGCGGGCGCGACGTGCTTCGTCTTTCCGTCCCTCTACGAAGGCTTTGGGCTGCCGGTGCTGGAGGCAATGGCCGCGGGCGCGCCGGTGGTCGCGGCCCGCGCGGGCTCGATCCCCGAGGTGGCGGGCGACGCGGCCCTCCTCGTCGACGCCCGCGTGCCGGGCGAGCTCGCGACGGCGATCGAGGCCGTGCTCACCGACGGAGAGCTCCGGGAGCGCCTGATCGCACGCGGGCACGCGCGCGCGGCGCGGTTCGAGTGGAACACGGTCGCCCGCCAGACGCTGGCGGTGTACGAGGCCGTGCACGGCCGGCGAAGCCACCGATGAAGGTCGCGGTCGACGCGCGCAAGATCGACGACTTCGGCATCGGCACGTACATCCAGGGACTCCTCGAGGCGCTTCCGGGGGTGGGCCAGCCCGAGGGGCTGGTGGCCTATCTCCCGCCGGGCCGGCCGCCGTCGGCGCCCGCTGCCGCGGCGTGGGGTGCGCGTGCCCTCTGGCGTCCGGTGGCGGCGGGCCCCTACTCCGTGTCCGAGCTCTGGCAGCTCGCGCTCGCCGCGCGCCGAGACCGGGTCGATCTCTATCACGCGCCGCACTACGTCTGCCCGCCGTGGCTCCCGTGTCCGGCGGTCGTGACCGTGCACGACCTGATCCATCTTCGCTTCCCGGTGCGCCATCGCCATCTCCTGGCGCCGCTCTACGCGCGCCTGATGCTCCGCCTGGCGGTGCGACGGGCGCGTCGGCTGATCACCGTCTCCGAGTCCACGCGCCGGGACCTCGTCGAGCGGCTCGGCGCCCGGCCGGAGCGGATCCGTGTGATCCCGAACGGCGTGGGCGCGCCGTTCGGGCCCGCCGATTCCTCCGGGACCGCGGCCCCGACGCTCGACGAGCTCGGCGTGTCGCGGCCGTATTTCCTCTTCGTGGGCAACCCGCTCCCGCACAAGAACGTCACCCGGCTCCTCGACGCCTTCGCCGGGCTCCCCCCGGTCCTGGGCCGGCTCGTGCTGGTGGGGATTCCGCCGGCCGCGCGCGCCTGGGTCGACGGTCTCTGTGCCAGGCCCGGCCTCGGGGGTCGCGTGCGCGTGCTGGCCGCGGTGCCGGCGCCCGTCCTGGCGCGTCTCTACCAGAGCGCCACCGTCGTGGTGTGCCCGTCGCTCTGGGAAGGGTTCGGGCTCGCGGCGCTCGAGGCGATGGCGTGCGGCGCGCCCGTCGTCGCCGGGAACCGAGGCGGTCTGCCCGAGGTCGTGGGCGATGCGGGTCTGCTCGTTAACCCCACCGACGTTGACGCTCTGCGTGAGGCTATGTATACTCTGGCCGGTCAAGAACCTCTCCGCGCCGCGCTCCGGGCCCGTGGACTGGCCCGCGCGCGCGCATTCTCGTGGCGGCACGTCGCCGAAGCCACGGTCGCCGTCTACCGTGAGGCGCTGGGGGCCTGAGGAACGTGGGTGACTGATGCGGGTCGCGCTGGTCCATGACTGGCTGACCGGCATGCGGGGAGGGGAGCGCGTCCTCGAGGCCCTGGTCGGCCTCTTTCCCGCGGCGGACATCTTCACGCTCGTCCACGTCCCCGGCAGCGTCGTGCCGGCCATCGAGGCGCGGCCCATCCGGACGTCCTTCATCCAGCGGCTGCCCGGCGCGCCGCGTCGATTCCGCCAGTACCTACCACTGTTCCCGCTCGCGGTGCGCCGCTTCGACCTCCGGGGCTACGATCTCGTCCTGGCGACGAGCCACTGCGTCGCGGTCGGGGCCCGGCCGCCCGCCGGCGCGGCGCACGTCGTCTACTGCTTCACCCCGATGCGCTATGCGTGGACGTTCGAAGGTGCCTACGTGGGGCGGGTGCCGCCGCTCGCACGCGGGCCGCTCCGGGTGGCCCTGGCCGCGCTCCGCCGGTGGGACCGCGCGGCCGGCCGGCGCGCTGGCCGCCTCGGGTGCATCTCGCGGCACGTGGCTGCCCGCATCCGGCGGGTCTGGGAGCGGGAGGCGCGTGTCGTCTACCCCCCGGTGCGGACGGCGTTCTTCCGGCCGGTCGCGCCCGGCGCAGTCGGCGACGCATACCTGTGCGTGTCCGCGCTGACGCCGTACAAGCGCGTGGACCTCGCGGTGGACGCGTGCACCCGGCTCGGGCGCCGGCTCGACGTCATCGGCACGGGCCCCGAGCTTCCGCGGCTCCGCCGGCGCGCCGGCCCCACGGTGCGCTTCCTCGGATGGCAGCCCGACGAGGCGGTGCGCCTGGCGGTCGCCCGCTGCCGCGCGTTCCTCTTTCCCGGGGAGGAGGAGTTCGGAATCGCGCCGCTCGAGGCGACGGCGGCCGGGCGGCCGGTCATCGCCTACTGGCGGGGCGCCCTCACCGAGACGGTGGTGGAGGGTGTGACCGGGCTTTTCTTCCGGGAGCAGACGGCGGCGGCGCTGATTGACGCGCTCGGGCAGGGCGAGGTGACGGGCTGGAGCGCCGAGAAGATTCGGGCGCACGCGCTCCGCTTCGGCGAGGAGGGGTTCCGGGCGGAGATGACCGCGCTCGTCGAGGCCGCGCTCGGCGCGGGCCAGGAGTCGCGCGCCGCGTGCTGAAGGAACGCCGGCTCTGGCTGGTCCTTGCCCTCGCGGCGGGGGATGCCCTCGCGGGGGCCGTCGCCCTCATCGCGGCCTACTTCGTCCGCTTCCGGGCCGACATGATCCCGGCGCCGCTCGGGATCCCCCCGATGGAGCCCTATCTGTTGCTCCTGGCGCTGCTCCTGCCGCTCCACGCCCTGTCGCTCCGTGCGGTGGGTCTCTACGAGTACCGCCACGAGCGGACCAAGGCCGACGAGGCCTTCGTCGTGCTCCAGGGCGTCACGCTGGCCACGCTCCTCCTGGTGGCGGGGACGTTCTTCCTCCGGAGCTTCTCCTATTCGCGCTGGTTCATGCTGGTGTTTTGGGCGTTCGACGTCGTCGCGGTCTTTGGCGTCCGGCTCGCGATCCGCGACGTGGTCCGCGCGCTCCGGCGCCACGGGCGCTTCGTCCGTCGCGCGCTCGTCGTCGGGGCTGGGGATCTCGGCCAGGAGGTCACCCGCCGGCTCCGGGGCCACCCGGAGTTCGGTGTGCGCGTGGTGGGCTATCTCGACGACCGCATCCCCGTCGGCGAGCGGATCGAGGGCAAGGAAGTCCTCGGGGGGTGTGAGGCGGTCACGCGCGTCCTCGCCGACTACCGCGTGGACCAGATCTTCCTGGCGCTGCCGCTCGAGGCGCACCACGAGGTGCTGAAGGTCCTGAACGCCATCGAGGGCGAGCTGGTCGACGTCAAGATGGTTCCGGACGTGCTCCAGTTCGTCACGCTTCGAGCGGCCGTCGAGGAGCTCGAGGGCTTACCCGTGATCAGCCTCGCGCAGTCGCCCATCATCGGCTGGGCGCGCCTCCTCAAGCGAGGCATGGACCTCTTGCTGGCGACGCTCGGGCTGGTCCTGCTGGCCCCGGTCCTCGGCGCGATCGCCCTCACGATCCGGTTGACGTCGCCGGGGTCCGTCTTCTACCGGCAGGAGCGTACGGGGCTCGACGGGCGCTCGTTCGACATCGTCAAGTTCCGCACGATGCCCGAGGGCACCGAGGGCGGGTCGGGACCCGTGTGGGCGCGCCGCGGCGACCGCCGGGCGACCCGGTTCGGGCGGATGCTCCGGCGCTTCTCGATCGACGAGCTGCCCCAGCTCTGGAACGTCCTCACCGGGGACATGAGCCTCGTCGGGCCCCGGCCGGAGCGCCCGTTCTTCGTCCACCAGTTCAAAACGCGGATCCCGCAGTACATGCTGCGCCACAAGGTCAAGGCCGGGCTGACGGGGTGGGCACAGGTCAACGGGCTTCGGGGGGACACCTCCCTTGAGAAGCGCATCGAGTACGATCTCTACTACATCCAGAACTGGTCGCTGGCGCTCGACCTGAAGATCATGATCCTCACGCTCTACCGCGCGTGGCAGCACCGCCATCTCGGGTGATGTGGGGGCGATGGGCATGCGCGGGCTGATCCTCTCGGGAGGGCGCGGCACCCGTCTCCGGCCGATCACCTACACGTCGGCCAAGCAGCTCGTGCCGGTCGCCAACAAGCCCATCCTGTTCTACGGGCTCGAGGCGCTCGCCGCGTCAGGCCTCGAGGAGGTCGGGATCGTCGTCGGCGATACTCACCAGGAGATCCGCGACGCCGTGGGTGACGGGAGCCGCTGGGGCGTGCGGGTCACCTACATCCCGCAGGAGGCCCCGCTTGGACTGGCGCACGCCGTGCTGACGGCCGAGCCATTCCTCCGGGGCCAGCCGTTCGTGATGTACCTCGGCGACAACCTGATACGCGAGCCGCTGGCTCCGCTCGTCGCGCGGTTCCAGGCCGAGGCGCCCGCCGCCCAGATCCTGCTCGCGAAGGTGCCGAACCCCCAGGAGTTCGGGGTCGCCATCCTGGAGGGCGGCCGCGTCGTGCGGCTCGTCGAGAAGCCGCCCGTGCCGCCGTCCGATCTTGCGCTCGTGGGCGTGTACATGTTCGACGACCACATCTTCGACGCGGCCCGGGGCATCCGGCCGTCCGGGCGGGGCGAGCTCGAGATCACCGACGCCATCCAGTACCTCATCGACC
Organism: uncultured Candidatus Rokubacteria bacterium; assembly: GCA_963805625.1. Lineage (GTDB taxonomy): Bacteria > Methylomirabilota > Methylomirabilia > Rokubacteriales > DASRDR01 > DASRDR01. The sequence continues at coordinate 369,545 of CAWDVE010000021.1, read as the reverse complement.
ACGGCCTGGCCGTCCGCCCCCACGTGATCGAGGGGTGGTGGAAGGACACCGGGAAGCTCGAGGATCTCCTCGAGGCCAACCGGATCGTGCTCGACACGCTGGACCGGCGCGTCGACGGCCTCGTCGAGGACTCCGAGGTCACCGGCCGGGTGGTGATCGAGGCGGAGGCGCGCGTCGTGCGGAGCGTCGTGCGCGGCCCGGCCATCATCGGCCGGGGCGCCGTGATCGAGAACGCCTACGTGGGGCCCTTCACGGCCCTCGGGGACGGCGTGACGATCCGCGGGAGCGAGATCGAGCACTCGATCATCCTCGAGGGCTCGTCGGTGACCGACGTGGGCGCGCGGATCGAGTCGAGCCTCCTCGGCCGGGGCGTCCGCGTCTACCGCGCGGCCACGAAGCCCCGCGCCTACAACCTCATGCTGGGGGACCGGAGCCAGGTCGGGCTCGTGTAGCGGACATGACGGGTGCCGAGACCTACCGCGGCAAGGGCCTCATCGTCGACCCGATCCACGGGTACCTCCTCTACACGCGGGCCGACGGCCTCATCGCCGGCGAGGCGACCGAGCAGGACCTGATCGACACGCCGTGGGTGCAGCGCCTCCGGCGGATCCCGCAGCTCCAGTCGGCGCGCTGGGTGTTCCCCACTGCCGAACACAGCCGCTTTCCGCACGCCCTCGGCGCGATGCACGTCGCCGGCCGCTTCGCGCAGCAGCTCTGGCCGTCGCTCCGGGCCGTCTTTCCCGACGCCCCCTCGGCCCCGCTCGTGGAGGAGCTCCTCCGCGTCGCCGGGCTCCTCCACGACGTGGGTCACGGACCGTTCGGGCACTTCTTCGACGACAACTTCCTGGCCGACATCGACCTCACCCACGAGCTGGTCGGCCAGCGGATCATCCGGGAAGAGCTCGGGGACGCGATCCGCGGGCTCCGGCGGAGCCCCCATGGCGTGTTCGCCCCCGGCGAGGCGATCGAGCCCGAGTGGATCTGCTACCTCATGGGGAAGGCCTACACGCAGCCGGCCCCGGGCGATCCGCGCTGGCTCGCGTTCCTGAAGCCCGTGCTCTCCGGGATCTACACCGCGGACAACCTCGACTACGTGCTCCGGGATGCCCACATGTGCGGCGTCGCGGTGGGGGCGGACCTCGACCGGATCATCTACTACAGCTTCTTCACGCCGGAGGGTCTGACGCTCGACCGGAGCGGGACCCAGGCGCTCATCATGTTCCTGACCGCGCGCTTTTACATGTACACGAACGTCTACTACCATCGGACGACACGCGCCATCGATCTCCACCTCAAGGAGATCTTCCGCCCGACGATGCGCATCGTCTTCCCGTGGGACCTCCGGAAGGACCTCCACCCCTACCTCCATCTCACGGAGTGGACGCTGCTCGAGGAGGTCGGCCGCTGGCACGACGCGGATGACCCGGAGCGGCGCGCGCTCGGGCGGGAGTGGCGGCAGGTGCTCGACCGGCGGATCCGATGGCGCATGGTCCACGAGGAGGTCCTCGACGACGCGGAGATCCCCGGCTGGGCGGGCATGCGCCCCGATTCCGTCGCGACCGAGGTGCGGGCCGCGCTCCCGCGGGCGCTCCAGGGGCTCGAGTTCCAGGTCGACCTCGCGTTCCAGGACCCGCGCCCGGAGAATCCCCTCGCGATGGGGGATCGGCAGATCTACGTCTACGATGGGGTGACCGGCCGCGTGTCCCGGGAGGCGCTGGCGGCGCTCTTCAAGTACCTTCCGGGCAAGGTGGCCCAGTGCCGGATCTTCGCGCGCGACCATCGCCACGACGGCGAGCTCACCGAGGCGTTCCGCCGCGTGCTGTGCGTAGACCGCCTCCCCCGGGCGACGAGCTGACCCGTGGACCTCCTCGAGATCAAGGGGCGCATCGCGGTGGCCCTGGTGGAATCGATCTTCCGTCGGGCCGGCTTCACCCTCTCCCCTCCCGTCGCCGTCGAGACGTCGCAGCGCCTGGGGCGAGAGGACCTCATTCCCGACTTCCAGGCGACCCTCCCGGCCGCGGGCGGGGGCCACGTCCCCGCCCCGTGCGTCGTCGAGGTGCGCTATCGACCCCAGGTGGCCCAGTACCTGCTCATCGAATCCCAGCGCGGCCCGCACTCCCTGTTCACGGTCGCCAAGCGGCACTGGCCGGCCCTGGTGTTCGTCTTCGTCACCGACCATCCCGAAGCGGGGCGGTCGTGCTTTCAGGTCGTGGATCTCGGGCCCTGGGCGACGGGCAGCGCCGTCACGGCGCTGGATCTCCATGCCCACGACGAGCTCCGGATCTTCCGCCAGAACGTCGAGGAGCACGAGGCCCTGCTGCGGCGGATGTTCACCCTGCTGACCGGCGGCTAGAGCCGAGACTCCGGAGGGGCGGCCCCAGCGGCCGCCGGACGGACGCCAAGGAGAGGACGGAATGGAGAAGTTCCGCGGCGTGGACTACTATGGCGTCGAGGCCCTGCTCTCGGACGAGGAGCGGATGGTGCGCGACGCCATTCGGGACTGGGTCGAGGCCGAGTTCCTGCCGCTCGTTACCGAGCATCACCGGGCCGGCACCTTCCCCGTGACGGTCGTGCCGCAGCTGGGCGAGCTCGGCATCTTCGGCGCGAGCCTCAAGGGCTACGGGTGCGCGGGCCTGTCGAATGTGGCCTACGGGCTGATCATGCAGGAGCTCGAGCGCGGGGACTCGGGACTCCGCTCCTTCGCCTCGGTGCAGAGCGGGCTCGTCATGTACCCCATCCATCGCTTCGGGTCCGACGCGCAGAAGGACCGGTGGCTGCCGGAGCTCCAGCGGGGCGGGGCGATCGGCTGCTTCGGGCTGACCGAGCCCGACCACGGGTCCGACCCGAGCGGGATGGCGACCCGCGCCGTCCGGCGGGGGGACCACTACGTCCTCAACGGCACCAAGCTCTGGATCACGAACGGCTCGATCGCCGACGTCGCCGTCGTGTGGGCCAAGGACGAGTCGGGCGAGATCGGCGGCTACCTGGTCGAGCGCGGCACCCCGGGCTTCGGCGCCCTCGACATCCACGGCAAGTTCTCGATGCGGGCCTCGATCACCTCGGAGCTCTCCTTCCAGGACTGCCGCATCCCGCTCGCGAACCGGCTCCCCGGCGCCAAGGGCCTCGGGGCGCCGCTCGCCTGCCTGTCCCAGGCCCGCTACGGGATCGCCTGGGGCGCCGTCGGCGCCGCCCAGGCCTGCTACGACTGGGCGCTCCAGTACGGGAAGACGCGCGTCCAGTTCGGCAAGCCCATCGCCGGGTTCCAGCTCGTCCAGCGGAAGCTCGTGTGGATGGTCACGGAGATCACGAAGGCGCAGCTACTGTGCCTTCAGCTCGGGCGCCTCAAGGACGGCGCCGGCGCCCGGCCCCAGCAGGTGTCGATGGCCAAGATGAACAACGTGTCGATGGCGCTCGAGACGGCGCGGATGGCCCGCGACATCCTGGGCGCGGCGGGGATCGTCGACGAGCACCCGATCATCCGGCACCTCCTGAACCTCGAGACGGTGATCACCTACGAGGGCACCCACGACGTCCACACGCTGATCATCGGGCGGGACCTGACGGGGCTGGACGCCTTCGCCTGAGCGGCACCATGGGCGACGAGACGCTGCTCCGCGCGGGGGAGGTGGTCCTTCTCGTCGACCTCCGTCGCGGCAAGCGTCACCTGGTGACCCTCCGCCTGGGCCAGGCGTTCCACTCCGACCGCGGCTTCATCTCGCACCACACCCTGGTGGGCCTGCCCGAGGGCGTGGTGGCCGTGACGACCCGCGGGGCCCGGTATCTCGCGCTGCGCCCGACGCTCGCCGAGTACGTGCTCGAGATGCCGCGGGGCGCCCAGATCATCTACCCGAAGGACCTCGCGATGATCGCGCTCTTCGCGGACATCGGCCCCGGCCAGACGGTCGTCGAGGCCGGCCTGGGCTCGGGGGCGCTGACGCTCGTCCTCCTGCGGCTGGTGGGCCCCACGGGCCGCGTCATCTCCTACGAGATGCGCGAGGAGTTCGCCCGCCGCGCCCAGCGGAACATCGAGGCGCGGCTGGGCCCGGCCGTCCCCCTGACGGTCCGGCCGCAGGACATCTACCTCGGGATCGAGGAGCGCGAGGTGGACCGGCTCGTGCTGGACCTGCCCGAGCCGTGGCGGCTGGTGGAGTCGGCGGCCGTGGCCGTCCGCCCGGGCGGCATCTTCTGCGCCTACGTCCCCACTATCCCCCAGTCCCAGCGCGTCCACGAGGCGCTCGTCGCGCACCCGGCGTTCGCGCTCGCCGAGACGTTCGAGACTCTTCTCCGACCCTGGAACATCGCCGGCCCCTCCGTCCGGCCGGCCCACCGCATGGTCGCGCACACCGGCTTTCTCACCCTGGCCCGCCGGGTCCAGCCGGACGCCGGCGGCAGCTCGGGGCCGCCCCCGCCCGGCGCGCCCGCCGACGCCGACCAGGCAGAGCGCTCCGACCTGGAGGGGGCGTGATGCTCGAGAGCTACTTCAGGCTGCAGGAGCACGGCACGACCGTCGGCACCGAGGTCGTAGCGGGCCTCACGACGTTCATGGTCATGGCCTACATCATCTTCGTGAACCCGGCGATCCTGTCCTTTGCCGGCATCCCGCCGCTCCAGGCCCAGGGCGTCCCGTTCGCGCCCACCCTCGCGGCCACGTGCCTGGTTGCCGCCCTCGCCACGGCGGCGATGGGGCTCGTCACGAACTACCCGCTGGCCGTCGCGTCCGGGATGGGGCTGAACGCCGTGGTGGCCTTCCAGCTGATCGCCGCCCAGAAGCTCCCGTGGCCGGCCGCGATGGGCGTGATCTTCCTCGAAGGCGTCGCCATCACCGTCCTCGTGCTGGTCGGTGTGCGGGAGGCGGTGGTGAACGCCATCCCCCTCGCGCTGAAGCGAGCCATTTCGGTCGGGATCGGCCTCTTCATCCTCTTCATCGGCCTGGTGAACGGCGGCCTCGTCCGGCCCGGCCAGGGCATCCCGGTGACGCTCGGGGCCCTGACGAGTCCGAAGGTCCTGGTCGCCGTGGCGGGCCTGTTCCTGACCCTGCTCTTCCTGGCGCGCGGTGTTCGCGCGGCGCTGATCCTCGGGATCCTCGGCACGACCATCCTGGCGACCTTCGTCAACACGCTCCACGGGGGGGGCGTGTGGACGATCCCGGGGGTGGCCGTGGTGCCGACCTCGGTCGTGGCCTGGCCGGACTTCTCGACGCTCGGCGCAGGCATCAACTTCGAGGTCTTTGCCCGGCTGGGCGTCCTCGCTGCCTGTCTGGCGATCTTCTCGATCATGCTGTCGGATTTCTTCGACACGATGGGCACCGTGATCGGGATCGGGGCCGAGGCGCGGTGGCTCGACAAGGCGGGACGCCTGCCACGCATGAATCGAGTGCTGCTGGTCGACTCTCTGGCCGCCGCCGCCGGCGGGGCGGCGAGCGCGTCCTCCGCGACCACCTACATCGAGTCCGCGGCGGGCGTGGCGGCGGGCGGCCGGACCGGGCTCACCTCGGTCGTCGTGGCCGGCTGCTTCGCGCTCGCGCTCTTCGTCGCGCCGCTGGCGGGGATCGTGCCCCCGGAGGCCACGGCGCCGGCGCTCATCGTGGTGGGCTACCTCATGTGCGCGCTCGTCCGGGAGATTCCGTTCTCGGACCTGGAGGAGGGCTTTCCGGCGCTCCTCACCATGACGATCATGCCGTTCTCGTACTCGATCACGAACGGGATCGGCGCGGGCTTCGTGAGCTACGTCGTCATCAAGCTCGTCCGGGGGCGGGCGCGCGCCGTCCACCCGCTCCTGTACGTCGCGGCCGCCGCGTTCCTGCTGTACTTCGGGCTCCACTAGGCTCCGCTCGGCCCCGGGGCGATGCGCCGGCCCGGCTGGAGCCGTGTGGTAGGCTAATCCCCCTATGGCCATGATGACCTGGATGCGGCGAGTCGCGCCGTATCTGCTCGCCGCGGTGCTGATCGCGTTCGTCGTGAGCCTCGCGTACTTCGGGACCCAGCGGGACTCGGGCGGCGGGGGCGGCGGCGGGGCCGCGGTCGTGACGGTGGACGGGGAGACGGTCTCCGCCGTGACCTTTGACCGCGCGTACCGCGCGGCGGTGGAGCAGACCCGGCAGAGGGCGGGCGACCGCTGGACGGAGGATCTGCCCCGGATGCTGCGCCTCCGCGAGCAGGTGGTCGAGCGCCTGATCGACGAGCGGCTCGTCGCCCAGGGGGCGGCCCGCGAGGGCATCACGGTCTCCGACGCCGAGCTCGTCGAGCAGATCACGCGCATCAGCGCGTTCCAGGAGGGCGGGCGCTTCTCCCGCGACCGTTACGTGCGGCTCCTCGCGATGACCCAGCCCCCGATGACCCCCGGCGATTTCGAGACCGAACTCCGGGCGGAACTGGTGCGGCAGCGCCTGCAGACCCTCATCGCCGAGGGCGCCAAAATCTCCGAGACCGAGGCGCGCCAGGCCTGGGAGGCCGACCGGAGCCGCGTGCGCGCGGGCTACGTCCTGGTCGCGGTCGGCGGCGGCGAGGGGCTCTCGGCGACCGACGCCGAGCTTGACGCCTACTACAAGGCGCACCCCGCGGAGTTCACCCAGCCGGAGCGCCGGCGCGCCCTGGCAGCGATCCTGCCGGCCGCGAGCGTGCCGGCGCCGGCCGTCACCGATGCCGACGTCGAGGCAGCGTACAAGGCCCGCCGCAGCCAGTTCGAGCAGCCGGCCCGCACGAAGGTCTCGCACATCCTCATCAAGGTGCCCGCGGTCGGCGGCAGCGCGGCCGAGGACCAGGCCAAGGCCCGGGCCGAGACGACGCTCGCCAGGATCCGCGGCGGCGCCGATTTCGCCCAGGTGGCGAAGGAGACGTCAGAGGACCCGTCGACGGCCAGCCGCGGCGGCGACCTGGGCCTAATCGGCGCGGGCGAGCTCGTGCCCGAGGTCGACAAGGCGATCCAGAGCCTGAAGTCCGGCGAACTCGGCGGGCCAGTCCGGAGCCCCTTTGGCTACCACATCCTCAAGGTGTTCGAGGTCGTGCCGGGCTCGCGGAAGGAGCTGAAGGAGGTGGCCCCGACCCTCCGAGCGACGCTCGCCGCCGAGGGGCAGTTGAAGGCTCACCGGGACCGGGCGCAGGAGGCCCAGCGGGCGCTCCTAGTCGCGCCCGATTTCGCGACGGAGGCGCGCCGGCTCGGCCTCACGGTCCGGGAAGCGGGACCGCTCCGCCGGGGGGACCCGGTCGAGGGCGTCGGCCGCGTGGCCGAGGCGAGCGACGCCATCTTCGCCTTGCCTCCCGACGGCGTGAGCAGTCCCGTCCGCGTCCCGGAGGGGCTCGTCATCTTCCGGCTCGTCGGCATCGAGCCCGCGCGGCTCCTGCCGCTCGACGAGGCGCGCCAGGACGTGCTGCGCGCGGTTCGCCGCCAGAAGGCGCTCGACGAGGCGAAGGGGCGGGCCGAGAAGCTCGCGGAGGCGGCCCGAAAGGGCGAGGACCCGCGGGCGCTCGCGCGCCAGGGGAACGTCACCTACAGCGAGGTGGGGCCGCTTTCCCGGGCCGAGCCCCTCGGCGACCGGGCGCTGGGGCAGGTTCTGAGCCCCGTCGCGCTCACCCTCGGCGAGGGCGGCATCGGCGGGCCGGTCGAGGGCCCGGGCGGCTTCTACGTGGTGAAGCTCCTCGCGCGCGAACGGCCGGATCCGGCGGGCTTCGAGCCGGCGCGGGCCGCCCTCGAGACGCGGCTTCTTCGCGAGAAGCGGGCGCGGCTCTGGCAGGCGTGGCTGGCCGCGGCCCGCGCGGGCGCGAAGATCGAGGTCAACCGCGGCCTCCTCTCCGACAGTTAGGCCCGGGCCGCCGACAATGCGGCTCCGCCGCGCCTACGCCGACTTCCTCGCGCTCCAGCGCGTGGCCCACGTGGCGACCGCCGATTCGCGCGGCGGCCCGCACGTCGTGCCCGTGTGCCTGGTCGTGGAGCGGGGCCGGCTCTACTTCGCGTCCGGGAAGACCGGGCGGAAGCTCGAGAATCTCCGGACGAACCCACAGATCGCCGTGAGCGCGGACGACTACACCGAGGCCTGGAAGGGTCTCCGGGGTGTTGTGGTGCAGGGCTCCGCCGCGGTGCACGCGCGGAACCCGACGTTCCGCCGGATCCGCCGGCGGCTCTACGCGAAGTACCCGCAGTACGCCCGCGAGGCGACGCTGGGCGACCGGGATTCGGTCGTGGTCGAGATCACGCCCCGGCGCATCTACGCCTGGGGCTTCGACTAGCCGGCGGCCCCGCGGCGCGCCGCCGCGCCTCGCGCTGGATCGCCTCCTATTGCTGGTAGCCGTAGAGGCGCCAGACGCCCTGCTCGCGCCGCGCGACCTCGAGCTCCCGCTCCCAGACGAAGAGCCGCATCCACTGCCCGACGAGCGCGAGCTGGCCGCTCATGTCACCGGTCGTCCAGACCCAGGCATGCGCGCCGACCAGCCGCACCTCGTCGAGCTGGACGCGCGCGCGCACCTGCTGGTGGACCTGGAGGATCGTGAGGAGCTGGGCCCGGACGGCGGGCTTCCCCAGGGGGCCGGTCCAGTACTCCTCGGACACGTTTGCGAGAACGCCCTCCGCGTCTCGCGCCTCGAAGCGCTCCACGGCGCGGGCGAGCGTGGCGCGGATTTCCTCGACCACGGCCGGCGGAGCTGGGGTGCCGGGGCGCGGGTCCGCCGTCGGCGTTGCCGGCAGAGCGGGCACTCTGGGCTGAGCGGGCGCAGCGGGTTGAGCGGGGGCCGCGGAAGGGCTGGGGGCGGCCGGCGACCGGGGGGGCTTGGGCTGCGTCGGGGGTGGCGGGACCGGCTGGGCCCAGCTCGGCCGCGTGGGCCGGAGCCCGAGGGTGAGGGCGGCGAGCGCGGCGAGCGCCTCGCGCCGGCTCGGGGGCGTCATGTCTCCCGCTGGCCGTTCAATCCCGCCTCGAGGCCGAGGTCTCGGTAGGAGGCGAGCCCCAGCACCACGAGGGCGACGACGAGCATCGTCGCGAAGACGGACCGGCGGAGGCAGAGATCGACGAGCGACACGGCGCTACGGCTTCGCGGCCCGCCCCGCGGCCGGTCCGGAGGCGGGGACCGCGGGCGCGACCGGCGCGCCGTCGTAGAGCTGGCCGAGCCCGGAGGTGGCAACCGTCTCGCCGGGCTTGACCCCGTCCAGGATCTCGACCCAGCCGGCCTCGCGGAGGCCGGCCTTGACCAGGCGCTCCTGCGCCCGGCCGTTCGCCACCACGAACACCTTGCTGATCCCGACGGTGTAGGCGAGGGCCTCGGCGGGGACGAACGGCACCCGGCTCTCGCGGCGGACGTGGACGGCGCCCCGCGCGAAGAATCCGGGCCGCAGGAGACCCTGGCCGTTCGGCACGCGCGCCTCGAGGGCGAGCGTGCGCGTGGGCACGTCCACCACGGGGGCGACGCGCGTCACCTGCCCGGGGAAGGCGCGGGCGCCGAAGGCGTCGACCGTGAGGCGCACCTCCTGGCCGGCGCGGATCTCGGGCGCGGCGCGCTCCGCGACGGTGCCCGTGTACTTCAACGGGTCGGTAGCGACCACCGTGAAGAGCGGGGTGTTGTCCTTGACGAACTCGCCCACGGAGACGTGGCGCTTGGCCACGACCCCCGTGAGCGGGGCCGGGACGACCGTGTCGGTGAGGCGCTTCCGCCCGAGCTCGACGGCCGCCTCCCGCTGGCGGACCAGCGCCTCGGCGGCCTTGATGGCGCCGAGATCCGCCTCGAGCTGAGACTCGGCGGTCCGCACCTGATCTGCGTGCTGGCCGAGCGAGGTCTCGGCCATCTGGACGACGGCCTCGGCGGCCTGGGACTGCGCGCGCGCCTGGTCGACATCGCGCGCCGCGATCAGCTCCTTGGCCAGAAGCTCCTGGTTCCGCTCGAGCTCGCGGCGCTTCCACTCGGCGTCGGCGCGGGCCCGCTCGACGTCGGCCGCGAGGGCCCGGCGACTGTCCCGCACCCGCTCGAGGTTGGCACGGCTCGCGTCCGCCGCCGACCGCGCCCGCGCGAAGTTCTCGCGGGCCGCGCTCAGATCCGCCTGGAGCTGGTCGATCGTGAGGTCCGCCTCGCGACGGTCCAGATCCGCGAGCGGCTGGCCTTCCCGAACGGCGTCCCCGAGGTCCACGTGGAGCCGGACGACCGTGCCCGAGAGCTGCGAGCGGGCGACGGCTTCCTCCCACGCGAGGAGGCTCCCGACCGTATCGATGCTCCGCTGGACCGTGCGGCCCTCGACGAGGGCAGTCGTGACGCGGAGAGGCGCGGGCTCGGCCGGGGTGGCGCCGCCCTTCGCCGGCCCGGGCGCGCGCGGCTGCGCCCCCGCGCCGCACGGAAGCAGGAGCCCCCCGAGTCCGAAGAACAGGACGGCGGCGATGGGCGCGCGGGAGGCGGAGTAGCGGGGGGGCCTGGGTGTGGGCGCCACGGGAGGCGTTCATTGTACCAGGGGGGTAGTACAATGGCCGCTCGGGCGGCGCCCGCCGGCGCTGCCGACGCTCCGCGCGCGAGGGAACGACCCATGCCACGGACCCCGATGACCCGAGCAGGGCACACCCGCCTCCAGCAGGAGCTCGACCAGCTCAAGCGCGTCGAGCGCCACAGCATCATCAAGGCCATCGCCGAGGCGCGGGCGCACGGCGACCTCTCCGAGAACGCCGAGTATCATGCCGCCAAGGAGCGGCAGGGATTCATCGAGGGGCGGATCCGGGAGCTCGAGGCCAAGCTGAGCGGGGCCGAGGTCATCGAGCCGCCGAAGGACGGCACGCGCATCACCTTCGGGTCGACGGTCAGGCTGCGCGCCCCCGACGGCAAGGAGATGCGCTACCAGATCGTCGGCTCCGACGAGGCCGACCCCGCGCTCGGGCGCATCTCGATCCTCTCGCCCATCGCCCGGACGCTGATCGGCAAAGAGGTGGGCGACGAGGTGAAGGTGCAGGCGCCCGGCGGGGCGCGCGAGCTCGAGATCGTGGCGGCGAACTTCCCCTGGCCGGCCGCCGGCGCGGGCAGCTAGCGGGCGCGCGCCACGAGGCCGGGCCGCGCGGCGCGGGCTGACGCTCCGCCCGATGCGGCGCCTGCGTCGTCCGAGGAAGCGGGAGCGGGACTAGACCCGGAGGGCGTCGCGGAGCTCGCGGGCGAGGGTCTCGACGGTCCCTCGCGTGCCGCCGGCGAGCTTCTGTCGCCACTCGCCCTCGGTCAGAAAGCGCCGGTCGCCGAGCCGCTCGGCCCAGGGGCGGAGGGCCTCCCGGATGGCGCGCAGCTCGTACGGGTCGCCCCGGAGCTCGCGCGCCTGCGCCATCACGTCCGGGACGACGCGGATGAAGGCGCGGAGCGCCGTCCCGGTCTTGATCGAGTACTTGCGGCCGGCCCACGCGTGCGGGAAGGTTTGGGCGAGCGCCTTCACGTAGTTCAGGAAGAAGCGACGCCCCGCCTCGCGGAGCTCCTTCGCCCGGCCGCGCCCGCCCATCTTCTCGACGCTCTCGACCAGGTCCACGATCTCCTCGGCGAGCGGCGCCTGCGCGACGCGGCCGCGGCCGATCCCGAGCATCTTGATCTCGCCCTGGAGGGGAGAGGTCTCGTCCTCGTTGAGCCCCCGGATGATGTCGTGCGCGAGCGCCTGGGTCTCGTCCGGATAGAGCTTCCGCCCGGCCAGGCTCACGAGGTGCGACGGGTTGAGCCGCGTGTGCTTGGCGTTGATCGTGACGAATAGCTCCACGATCTGCTGGGCGTCGAGCGTGTCGAAGAGGACGGCAGGCACGTCGAGCCCCCGGAGGTCGCCCTCGGCCGCGAGCGCGTGGAGGGCGAGCAGCCGGTGCTGGCCGTCCAGGACGCGGAGCACGCCCGCCTCCTCGGGGATCTCGAGAAAGCCGAGGTCCGGGTGGTGGGGCACGGGCCGAAAACTGAGGCGCTTGTCGGAAGTGATGATGACGGCGCCGGGGATGGCGGGGAGCTTCCCGGCCTCCCGGCAGTCCCGGAAGTAGGCGACCAGCTCCTCGATCTTGCGGCGGATCACGGGGCGCTGGTAGGCATCCGAGGTCTCACCGATCCGGCTCTCGAGGATCTCCCAGTTTACCCGCGTCCGGGCAACGCGGCGCTTGGACTTGTCCTCGGGGAGCCCGCTGTAGCCCAGGACCTCGAACTTGACGAGTCGGTCGATCTCGCGGGCCGAGAAGGAGGCCTGGTAGAATTCGATGCCGTACTGCTTGATGCGGTGGGCGGCGACGCTGATCATCGACGAGCCCGACTCTAGCTGGACGGTTACCGGGTGTCAACGCCGGAGCCGTCGCTAGGGCCCGGGCCAGACGCCGAGCGAGGAGCCATGACAACGGTCCGGATCACCTACTGGCGCGACATCCCGATGCTGGTGACGGCCCGGGACGGCGGCGACGAGGTCAGCGTGCCGCTCGGGCCGGCATTCCAGGACCTCGTCGACCGGATCGCCATGCAGGACGGGCTGGGGGGCGAGGACGCGTACCTCGCCGAGTGGCACGTGGGGCCCCCGGAGGACGCCGCCGGCGCGGCCACTTCCGTGGCCGAGGCCCGGGCGCGCGCGCTCGAGACCGGATTTGACGCCCTCCGCGACCGCTATCTCCAGGGGCCCCGCCGGACTGAACCCGCCTGACCCCTACCGGCTGCGGGTGGTAGGATGAATCTGGATCGCATCGCGCGGCACCGTCGGTGCCGGCCTGCGGTCCGATCCCCATGGTTCCCCTCAGGGAGGAGACGCCCATGTCCGCACGAACGGTGAAGATGCGTGGCAACCCGCTGCCCGTCTTGGGCCCGGAGCTCCGGGCCGGCGACCGCGCCCCCGACTTCAAGCTGCACCAGCGCGGGCCCGAGGGCCTCCGTGACGTCAGTCTGCGCGATTTCGCCGGCAAGACGCTCGTGCTGAGCGTGGTGCCGTCGCTCGACACACCGGTGTGCGAGGCGCAGACGAAGCGCTTCAACGAGGAGGCCGCCCGGCTGCCGGCAAACGTGGCTGTCCTCACGGTGAGCATGGATCTGCCGTTCGCCCAGGCGCGCTTCTGTGGCGACAAGGGCATCGACCGGGTTCAGGCCGCCTCCGATCACCGCGACGCCGGCTTCGGCCGCGCCTACGGCACGCTGATCGAGCCGCTTCGGCTCGAGGCGCGGGCACTCTTCGTCGTGGGCGGGGACGGGCACCTGAAGCACGTCCAGTACGTGCCGGAGGTGACCGAGCACCCGGACTACGACGCCGCCCTGGCGGCCGCCCGCCGCGGCTAGCTCCCGCGCCTCTCACCTGGGCGCTCGCCGGGAGCGCCCGGGTGGGCGCCGGCGGCCCCTTGCTTGACAGCCCGCCCGGTCTCGGTGAGAATGACTCACAGATGAGAACCACTCGCAGGAGAGAATCAGTCTCGGCGTCCGGCGCCGACCCGCTGTCTCTCTCGTTCGCGCGCCGGTGCCGGGAGCAGGGGGTGCGGGTCACGGCCCAGCGGCTGGCCGTCTACCGGGCGCTGGCCGAGGACCCGAGCCATCCGACAGCGGACGCGATCTACCGGCGGCTCCGGGGGGCGATGCCGTCGCTCTCGCCGGGCACCGTGTACCGCGTCCTCGAGTCGCTCGTCCAGGACGGCCTGCTCCGACGAGTGAGCACCACAGGGGGTGCGGGGCGGTTCGACGCGAACCTGACGCCCCACCAGCACCTGATCTGCCGCGTCTGCGGCCGCATGACCGACGTCCACGCGCCCACGGTGGAGGTCGGTCGCGTGGCCGCCCAGGTACGGCCGCGCTTCGTCGTCGAGGACGTCGATGTTCGCATCGTCGGCCGGTGCGAGACGTGTCCGCCGGCCGCGCGCCCCGCCTCGGAATGGACCCGAACCCACGCCACGCGGCCCCGCCCGGGCCCCTCAGGAGAAGGAGTCGCACCCAGGCGGGTGCAGGACGAAAGGAGAGAATAGATGTCAACCGAAGCGAAGTGCCCGTTCACGCACACGGCTGGCACCGGCCGGTCGAACCGAGACTGGTGGCCCGATCAGCTGAATCTCAAGGTCCTGACCCAGTCCCATCCCATGGGCAAGGACTTCAACTACGCCAAGGAGTTCAAAAGCCTCGACCTGGCGGCCGTGAAGAAGGATCTTACGGCGCTGATGACCGACTCGCAGGACTGGTGGCCGGCGGACTTCGGCCACTACGGACCGTTGTTCATCCGCATGGCCTGGCACAGCGCCGGCACCTACCGCATCCGCGACGGTCGCGGCGGCGCCGGCGCCGGCCAGCAGCGCTTCGCCCCGCTCAACGCCTGGCCCGACAACGTGAGCCTCGACAAGGCGCGCAGACTCCTGTGGCCGATCAAGCAGAAGTACGGACGGAAGCTTTCGTGGGCCGACCTCATGATCCTCGCGGGCAACGTGGCGCTCGAGTCGATGGGCTTCAAGACCTTCGGCTTCGCCGGCGGGCGTCCGGACGTCTGGGAACCGGAAGAGGTCTACTGGGGCTCCGAGGACACGTGGCTGGGTGACAAGCGGTACTCCGGCGACCGGAATCTCGAGAATCCGCTCGGCGCCGTGCAGATGGGGCTGATCTACGTCAACCCGCAGGGCCCGAATGGCAACCCGGACCCGATCGCGGCGGCCAGGGACATCCGCGAGACGTTCGCCCGCATGGCGATGAACGACGAGGAGACCGTCGCGCTGATTGCCGGCGGCCACACCTTCGGCAAGACGCACGGCGCAGGCCAGGAGTCCCATTGCGGGCCTGATCCCGAAGCGGCCGGCATCGAGGAGCAAGGCCTCGGCTGGAGGAGCACCTTCGGCACGGGTAAGGCCGGTGACACGATCACCAGCGGCCTGGAAGTCACGTGGACCACCACGCCGACGAAGTGGAGCAACGACTACTTCAAGCACCTGTTCACCTACGAATGGGAGCTGACCAAGAGCCCGGCCGGCGCGCACCAGTGGCGGCCGAAGGGCGGCGCGGGCGCCGGCACGGTGCCGCATGCCCACGACAAGTCCAAGCGCATCGCGCCGGCCATGCTGACCACGGACCTCTCCCTGCGGTTCGACCCCGCGTACGAGCGGATCTCGAGGCGCTTCTTCGAGAATCCGGATCAGTTCGCCGACGCATTCGCGCGGGCGTGGTTCAAGCTGACGCACCGCGACATGGGCCCGCGCGCACGCTACCTCGGCCCGGAGGTTCCTGCCGAAGAGCTCCTCTGGCAGGACCCCATCCCGGCGGTCAATCACAAGCTGATCGACGACCAGGACGTGGCGGCGCTCAAGCGCAAGATCCTGGCGTCGGGGCTATCCGTCTCGCAGCTGGTCTCCACCGCCTGGGCGTCGGCGTCCACCTTCCGGGGCTCGGACAAGCGCGGCGGGGCGAACGGCGCGCGCATTCGCCTCGCGCCGCAGAAGGACTGGGACGTCAACCAGCCTGGCCAACTGGCGAAAGCGCTCAGAACGCTAGAGGGCATCCAGAGCGAGTTCAACCGCGCGCAGTCTGGCGGCAAGAAGGTCTCGCTGGCCGACCTGATCGTGCTGGCCGGGTGCGCCGGCGTCGAGCAGGCGGCGAAGAATGCCGGGCACGCCGTGACGGTGCCCTTCGCGCCGGGACGCATGGACGCCTCGCAGGAGCAAACCGACGTGGAGTCCTTCGCCGTCCTCGAGCCGGTCGCGGATGGCTTCCGAAACTACCTCGGGGGCAAGTACCCCGTACCAGCCGAGGAGTTGCTGATCGATCGGGCGCAGTTGCTGAAGCTGACCGCGCCCGAGATGACGGCGCTCGTGGGCGGCATGCGCGTCCTGAACACCAACGTCGGGCAGACGAAACACGGCGTCTTCACCAAGAAGCCCGAAACGCTGACCAACGACTTCTTCGTGAACCTGCTCGACATGGGCACGGAGTGGAAGGCGGTATCGGACTCCAAAGACGTGTTCGAAGGGCGCGATCGCAGAACGGGCGAACTCAAGTGGACCGGCACGCGCGTCGATCTCGTCTTCGGTTCGAACTCCCAGCTCCGCGCCCTGGCGGAGGTCTACGGAAGCTCGGACGCGCAAGCGAAGTTCGTCCAGGACTTCGTCGCGGCCTGGACCAAGGTGATGAACCTCGATCGCTACGACCTGGCGTGATCCCGGAGGATAGGCCCTAGGGGTCTCGTAACCGAACAGCCTCGATGTGGCATCGGGTCATCCCGGACCACGTCGAGGCTGAGACCTCCACGAGGTTGAGACGCACAACGAGCTCCTGGGCGGCCCGGGCGAGCTCGGCGCCACCCTCCTCATCGAGATCGACGACCCGGCGGTGCGGGCCATGAAGCTCCGCGAGTGGCTGGATCTCCCGCACCACGTCTACGCTCGCCTCGAGGACGGCACGCGCGTCCGGCCCACGTTCGACCCCCGCAAGTCGGGACGGAGCGAGTCTCCTCGGTGCAGTACCTGAAGTTCGCCGTCGGGAGCCGCGTCCCCGTCGCGCTCGGGATCGACCTCCCGGCGATCGCCGCCGAGACGGCCTTGACGCCCGAGCAGCGCCGCGCCCTCGAAGCCGACCTCGCCCCGGACCGCTGAGCGGCGGCGTTGGCCCGGGCTCAGGCTCGGTCGATGCCAACCCAGATGCGGATCGGGGTCGTCGCCGACACGCATGGGCTCCTCCGTCCCGAGGCCCTCCGGCGACTTCGCGGCGTCGATCGGATCGTGCACGCGGGCGACATCGGCAGTCCGGACGTACTCCGCGCCCTCGCGGCGGTGGCGCCCGTCACGGCCGTGCGCGGGAACAACGACCGGGGTCCGTGGGCGCTCGCGCTGCCCGAGACGGCGGTCTTGGTGGCCGGGAAGGTCCGGCTCCACATCCTCCACGACGTCAAGTCCCTCGCGGTCGACCCGCAGGCGGCGGCCATCGACGCCGTCATCGCCGGGCACTCCCACAAGCCGTCGCTCGTGAAGCAGGGAGGCATCCTGTTCATGAATCCCGGCAGCATTGGCCCCCGGCGCTTCACGCTGCCGATTGCGATGGGGTTCCTGACCATCCGCGGCTCGGGCGTGCGGGGCGAGATCGTGTACCTCGACCCATGACGCGCGGGGGCATGGGGACATGACTGTGAGACGTGGCGGCGGCGAGTACTGTACGTCGCGGGCGCCTGGAACGTTGTCGGCGGGGCGAGCGCGTTCGCCGACCCCGCGCCACTTCGCCCAGCTCTACGGCGCCGCCCTGTCCCTCGCCGCCCCGCTCCAGGCGTTCTTCTTTCGCGCCATCTGGATCAACTCATCGCCTGGGGGCTCGGGTACATCCTGGCCGCCCGGCGGCGCGGGGGCCCGTCCTCCTCGCGGGCGGGACGGGCAAGCTTGCCTACTTCGGCGCGTACCTGGCGCTCGTTGGGAGCGGCCATGGCGCGGAGCGCGGAGAACGATCCCATCCTCCGGCCGGCCCTGGCCGAGTCGATGCCGAAGTGGATCCCCGGTCTCCGCATCGAGAACATCCGGCGCTGCTCCCACTGGACCCAGCAGGAGCGGCCCGACGAGGTCAACCGCCTGCTGCTCGGGTTCATCGCCGATCTCCGCTGAGCGCCGAGTCGTTCACATGCTGGCACATGTCGGCGCCAACCGCCCCGGCGCAGCAGACTCGCAGGAGCAAGGCCTTGCGACGAGGGCAAGCTCGTTGAAGTCGGTCTGTGTCCGGGTAGAGCGTCTGCGGCGAGGCGTGGCCGTCCAGATCCGTAGCTGGCGGGACTGTTCTTGCGGGCCGGTCTGACCCACACTCGCGACATTGTCCGGGACCTCGGCCTGCGCCGGAGTCTGCGGATGGCGCCCCGCTGGCTCCTCGCGCGGGAGTTCCACGTCGTCGCCGGTGCGATTGATGCGCGCCTAGACGTCGCGGCGCTTCCGGCGGCGCGCTACGACGTCCTGCAGGAGAAGGACCTGATCGCGTTCGTGCAAGCCTGCCCGGCGATGTCAATACGGGGGGTGCGGCGACGATGGCGCGAGCAGCAGGTGTGCCTCGTGTGCTGGATCGGACCAGAGGTCGCGGCGTACCGGTGGGACGCGGCCGGAGCGGCGTACCTGCCGTATCTCGGGCGCCGATTCCGCGGCGCTCCCGGCGACGTCATCACAATCGAGGCCCGGACGCTCCCGGGCCACCGGCGCGCAGGCGCCGGAACGATGCTCCTGCAAGCCAAGCTCGACAGCGTGCGCGGTCACGGCGCGCGGCGACTGGTCGGCCTCATCGCGTCGTGGAACCGCACGAGCGTCGCGTGGGCCGCCGCCGTGGGTTGGTTTCACCTGGGCGTCGTCGGTTACCGCCGGGTCGGCTGGCGGCGGCGCTACTTCGTGGAGGGGGCCCTCCGCCTCGAGGGTGACGATGTGGTGATCCTGCCGGAGGAAGGTCTCTCCCCGCCGCCCCATCCCGCTACGCCAGGCTTGCGGTGAGCGAACGCCCCACGAAGTAACGAACGCGCCCGGTGAGACCTGGCGCTGGATAGACCATCGGTCGGCTCGGCCATAGTCCGCTTCACCCGGGCGCGGCGACACTACAGCCGATGGGCAGCCGCGCCAGCGGTCTCCGAACATCGTCAGCGGTCCAGTGGGTTGACGGCGACTCTGGCGGCGAAGCCTCGGCCGACGAGTTTCGCCGCCGGGCTCTGCGGCTTGCGCGCCGCCTGGTCCCGGAAGCACGCGACGAATTCCTCAGCGAGCCCGACGAGATCCTAGCGAGTGTCGCTCGCTCTTGTCATCGGATCTCGGACTCCGGACACTAGTGGCTCCTTGCCACGATTCCATCGCTTCCACTCCGACGAGAAACGGAATCATGGCCCCGCCCGCTGCCTCACCGATCTCGAGCGATGAGGCGATAGGCGATCCCCAGCTGCCAGGCCAGATAGGTGGCTACCACGAGCCGGTTCATCCAGCCGGCCCAGACGTCGGGCGTGAAGCCTCCGGCCCGCGGCACGGCCCACGCGAGATAGACCGCCATCAGCGCGAGACTGATCCAGGTGGCATGGGCGAGTCCCATGAGGGCAAGGCGATGGCGCGCCCATTTCGGGCTCGATCGCCACAGGCTGGAGCTGAGAAGCATCGCGGCCAACGGGATGCCCGGGATGCCGACCAGCGACGCGATTGCGTGAAGCATGCCGCTCGTCGAGGCTTCCTCCGGCGTTGCCGTGACCGGGTCTTGGAGGAACAGGCCGGCGGCAACGAGGGCGATGGCGGTCGTCCGCAGAATGACGATGCCAGTCCTGCCGCGACGCCCCCTGATCTCCGGCCGCAGGCCGAGCGCCAGCGCCGCGCAACCGGCGGCCCAGATCAGGAAGGCGAGTCTCATGGTCCAGCCATGGCGGCCGATCGCGTACTCACTGATGAAACGCCAGGATGGCTCGAATTCGGGCTTGATCGCGTGCAAGGCCAAGATGATCAGGGCGACGGCGATGGCTCCCGCGGCCGCGAAGCGTGGCGCCCATCCCGTCCGGTCCTCGAGCACCGTCGATCGAGACGAGACGGCCGTGGTCATCTCACCCTCGCGGGTCTGGCAAGCCCGGCAGCCCGGGCACGTTTGGCCGAGGGGGCGACCCAGCCTTCCGACTTGAAGACTGCCCAGATCGCCATGGCGTGGCCGTGGCCGAGGCCGAAGGCGTCCTTGAGCCGGCGACGAGGCGTCCGGCGGTGAGGTCGGGGCCAACCAGGCCCTTCTTCTTGGCCAGGGCGAAGAAGTCGTGCGGGGTCTTCCCCGTCCTCTTCCGAATGCTGTCGAGGTACGCTTGGAAGCTCATGCGGTGACCCTCCTGCAGTATCTGTATTGCATGTGGTAGACTATATCCAATATGTCAAGAGGATCCAAGCGAGCATACGTCTCGAAGCGGCGAAGCCGGGCAGCCGACGCCACCAAGGATCGGGTGCTCAAGGCCGCCAAGGCGCTCTTCGTGCGTCATGGCATCGACCGGGTCACGATCGCGCAGATCGCGGACAAGGCGGAGGTCTCGGGGTCCACGGTCTATGCCCTCTACAAGTCCAAGGAGGGCGTCCTGCGCGCGCTGATGCGGTCGTCTCTCTTCGGCCGGCGCTTCCGGGCCGCGAGGGAGAAGCTCGAGGGAGTGACCGACCCGGTCCGGCTCGTCGCGCTGTCGGCGCACGTGGCGCGAGCCATCTATGAGAGCGAAGCCGCTGAGCTCGGCCTCATCCGCGGCGCCTCGGCCTTCTCGCCTGCGCTCCGGAAGCTGGAGCAGGAGTTCGAGAAAGTGCGCTACGAGATGCAGGAGGAGCGCGTGAGACTCCTCTTCGCCCAGGGGATGGAGGCAAAACGCCTCGGACTCGACGAAGCCCGGCGCCTCCTGTGGATGTATACGAGCCGCGACGTCTATCGGATGCTAGTGCGCGAGGGCGGCTGGATGCCGGACCAGTACCAAGCCTGGCTGTCGGACACCCTGGTGAAGGCGCTCGCGAATCCTCGGCGGATCACGGGCTCTGGGAACAAGACATATCATCCACAAGGCCGTCGGCACGCAGGAGACGGAATGAATCGCGGCCATCGATAACGGCGACGTACCGCGGGATGGGCATGACCTTCTGGCTGAAGAAGGCGGAGGCGGCACTGGGGCCGCGCCTAGGAACATCACCCTGAACCGGGTCGAGCCTCGACACTAGTCTCAGGAGCCTGCTATCTCGTTCTTATCGATAGCCTCCGGGGCGCCTTGGCCCCGATTCGCCTGACACATGGAGGAGGACCGCATGGCACGGTGGACGTCTCTGTCAGTTGTCCCACTGGTCACGATGATCCTGATCGGGTGCGCGCTCCTCGGCCGGGGCTCTGACGCGCCTGCAGCCCGCCACTTGGGAGGGCAGATGGAGCTCGGCAAGGGGACCGTGACGAGCTATGCCGAGCTGAATCGCCAGGGTGAGCCCACGGCGATCGGCGTGGTGTTCGGGCCCGCCGCATTGGACGGGTTGCCCACGGACGGCTCGGACCTCCATCACTGCTTCGACCGCAACAAGGACGGGACGGTCGATCACGCGACCGAGTGCATCGCCACCTACGAACACGTCATCCCCCTGCCGGACGCGGTGGCCAGGCGAGGGGACGTCCCGTTCAAGTGGGTGCTCTTGAACTGGAATCCGGCGGGGCATATTCCGCCCGGTATCTATGACGTCCCGCACTTCGACGTTCACTTCTACATCGAGCCGATCGCCAACGTCTTCGCGCTCGAGTCGGGCCCTTGCGGGCCGGAATTCGTCCGCTGCGACCAGTTCGAGGTCGCGAAACAGCCGGTGCCCTCGAACTACCTGCCTCCCGACTTTCGCGATGTCGACGCCGTCGTCCCCGCGATGGGCAACCATCTCATCGATGTCACCGGTCCGGAGTTCAACAAGCAGCCCTTCACACGAAGCTGGATCTTCGGGGTCTACGGGGGCAGGGTTATCTTCTACGAGGAGATGGTGAGTCGGGCGGTCTTGCTGAGCAAGCCCCAGTCGTGTTTCCCCATAAAGTCACCGAAGGCAGTGGCGATCAGCGGATTCTATCCGACTGCCTCCTGCCTCCGTCACAATGCGGCGACGGGAGAGATCACGGTGTCGATGGAATCATTCACGCTTCGCGCCGCTAGTCCTCCGGAGACCGCGAAAACACCCTGAGGGTGGCACGTCCATCGATCAGGCCTCCAGCAGCGGGCCCACCCCGGGCGACCGGCGTACCCGCGCGGCTCTTCCGCGACCTCCGGCTGGACGAGCGTGCGTGCGGCTGCCCCCTCGATGCGCTCGGCTGGACATCACGCCTCCGCCACGTGCGGAGCTTCGAGAGGCTCATGGCAGGCGGGATGACCGTTCTGAGCGGCAACGTCGTGCGGATCCTCGAGGAGCCCCTCCCCCGCCCGCGCCCGCACGGTCGGGATCACTGGTGGCACCGATCCAATATTGCCGACGCCGACGCCGTTCCGCATCGGCGAGACCAGTGCCGCGGCGCTCGCGGTAATCGGCCTCGCCGTCTCCGATCTGTGGGAATTGCGCACCGGGCGTCGCCAGGAGGTCTCGGTCGATACCCGCCAGGCGACCGCCTCGCTCCCACCTACTCCTCGGGGTTCACCGCCGAGTTGCGCTTACCATTCTGGGTCTGACGCCGCGCTAGCTCCGCGCGGGGCACGAGGCCGGGCACCCCGCCGGCCTGCCAGCGGTCCCGCCGGCGCCGAACAGTCTTCGCGCTAACCCCGCGGTGGCGACCCGCCGCCGCCATGCCGTGGTCCTCCACGTTCCCAGAACCGTGATCCGTTGCTGGACTTGCCACCGATACGGGGAACTACCAGCCTCCCGGGCGAGGCTCGTGAACAACCTCCTGACATCTAGGCCGCGGAGTCGTCCTGGCTGATGCGGCTCGGTGGGCCGCAGTCATCACGGTGGCGATCGGCAGAGGGCACCCTCCTGGTGTGGCGTCGGCGCCTCGCTGTCCCACCACTGTCCCAGCGACGGCGACCAGCCATGCCCAAGCGCCAGGGACCTCGCGGGAGTTCCCGGGCTCCCTCCCTGGCACGCGACTTGATAGGCCTTGAAACGGGAGGTCTTCCTCTAAACCGTACCGCTGCCAGCGACGCAGGACTCCGAAAGCCGGCGGGGCCGCTCGCTGACCCGCAGCCGAGGGAGGAGGTGCCCGAGCCTCATGACGTGGTACGTCGTGTGCCGAACGCCGGCAAGGCGGTTTCGCAGCTGATATCGAGGAGGGTGCTGAATGTCGGACACCAGGTGGACGAACCGTCGCGTGAATCGCCGGCGATTCCTCAAGACCGCTGGTCTGACCGGGCTCGGTGCGGCAAGCGTGGGCCTCGGGCCCCGCCCGGTCCGCGCGCAGGCGCCAACGGGCGCCAGGGGCGCCAAGCTCGCTATCCTTCAGGGTACGTATTTCATCGCTCCCGCCCAGGACCTCTACAAGCGTCAGGCCCAGGAGTTCGCCCAGGCGGCCGGGGCGACAATCAACACGGACTTCCTCAACTGGCCGGACCTGCAGCCCAAGATCGCGGCGGCAGTGCAGGCCGGCGGCGTCGACATCGTCGAGTTGTGGCCATCGTGGAACTGGCTGTATCGCGACCACCTGGTGGACGTTACCGACCTCGCCGAGGAGGTCGGCAAGCGCGGTGGCGGCTATCAGGCCTATGTTCTGAACTCGGCCAGGGTCGCTGGCCGGTACCTCGGGATTCCGTCCGGACAGTCCAACGCGTCCATGGCCTACCGGATCAGCATGTTCAAGGAAGCCGGAGTCGCCAACGCGGATGATGGCCGCAAGATTGACATGACCTGGGAGCAGTACTTCGCGGTGGCCAAGACGCTGAAGACCAAGGGCAAGCCTTTTGGTCAGGCGCTCGGCCACAGCACCGGGGATCCGCCGGGATTCTGCTACCCGTACATGTGGAGCACCGGCGCGATGGAGGTGGACAAAGACCAGAAGAATATCCTGTTCAACAAGCCCGAGTTCGTCGAGGGCATGAAGCGCTTCATCCAGGCGTGGAAGGACGGTTACGACGAGACCGGCACCTCCTGGGACGACAGCAACAACAACCGCGCGTATCTGTCGGGCCAGATCTCCAGCACCTACAACGGCTCGAGCATCTACTTCGCGGCCAAGAAGGACAAGCCGGACATCGCCCAGGACACCCACCACATGCTGATCCCCAAGGGCACCGCCGGGCGGTTCTACTTGCTCGGCAGTCGCACCTTCGCCATCCTCAAGAACTCGAAGAACGTCGAGGCGGCGAAGGAGTTCCTCAAGTGGTGGTTCGCCGAGAAGTACGACGAATGGTGGCGGCTCCAGGAAGGCTACCATCTGCCGCACGTCGTGAAGTACGACACCGACCCGATGTGGGAGAAGGACGTCAAGATGGCGCCCTTCAGGGAGCAGCCCAAGTACGGCCGTGACCAGGGTTACGCAGGCCCCTCGAACGAGAAGGCGTCGCTCGCCTGGTCGAAGTACATCGTGGTCGATACCTTCGCCCGCGCGGTGCAGAGCAGCGACGCCGCCGGGGCGATCAAGTGGGGAGCCGATCAGTTGCAGCGCATCTACGGCTGACCATCATCTCCGTAGCGGAACTCGTGCCCCCCGCGAACTCGGCGGGGGACGGAGGGACGAGGGTGTCCGGCCCGACCGGGCACCCTCGTCTCGGAGGTCCAGGTGAATAGAGCCGGAGACATCCCGACCATGCTGGACGCGGTGCGGGCGCGCCCGAGTCTACCGTCGCGGGCCCGGCGCCTCCTGGACCGCGAGGCGAGCCTCGGCGTCCTGCTCATGATCCCCGGGGCGCTGCTCCTGATGGTCTTCATGGCGTACCCGTTCTTCCTCGGGATCTGGCTCTCCCTCACCGACAGCATGATTGGCCGCATGGGGAAGTTCATCGGCCTCCGCAACTTCGGCGACCTGCTCGGCGACAGCATCTTCCTGCAGACCACCAAGAACACCTTCGTCTACGCGCTGGTTACCGTCCCGTTCAAGGCGGTCCTGGGCCTCGGGCTGGCCTTGGTGCTCAACCAGGGCATGCGCTTCAGCAACGTGATCCGAGCCGGGGTGATGATGCCGTGGATCGTCCCGACCGCGCTCAGCACGCTCGGCTGGTTCATGATCTTCGACCCGGTGTTCAGCCCGATCTCCTGGCTCCTGCGACACCTCGGCCTGATCGGGTCGAACATCAACTTCCTCGGCGATCCGCTGCTCGCGATCTCCTCGATCTGCCTGGCCAACATCTGGCGCGGGGTCCCCTTCTTCGGTATCACCATTCTGGCCGGTCTCCAGGCGGTCCCGAACGAGCTCCACGAGGCCGCCGCCATCGACGGCGCCAGCACCTGGGAGCGATTCCGCCACGTCACTATCCCAGCGATCAAGGGCGTGATCCTGATCGCCAGCCTCTTGTCAGTCATCTGGACCTTCGCCGACTTCCAGCTCATCTACATCCTGACCAAGGGTGGCCCGGCCAACCAGACTCACATCTTCGGGACCTACGCCTACCAGATCGGGCTGGCGGCAACCGAGATCGGCACCGGGGCGGCGATCGCCCTGTACATGTTCCCGATCCTGGCGTTCTTCGCCGCGCTGCTCCTGATGTACCTGCGGAAGGAGGACTAGCTTGGTCGGCAGCAATCGCCTCGGCCGTCGCATCCTGAGCATCTACCTCCCATTGAGTGCCTACGTCGCGTTCCTCCTGTTCCCCTTCTACTGGATGGCGATCGTCTCTTTCAAGCCGACCAACGACCTGTTCGAGCTCAAGTACAATCCATTCTGGATCCAGCACTTCACGCTCGAGAACTACCTCTACCTGTTTCGCGACACCGACTTCCCGTCCTGGGTGAAGAACACCCTGATCGTCTCGATCGCGTCCACCATCATCTCGCTGGTCTGCAGCGTCCTGATCGGCTACGCCCTGGCCCGGTTGCGCTTCCCCGGGAGCAATTTTCTCGGAGTGGGGATCTTCCTCGCCTATCTCGTTCCCCCGACGCTCCTGTTCCTGCCCCTGGCACAGGTGATTTCCAGCCTGGGGCTCTACAATACCTACTGGGCGCTGATCCTCACCTATCCGACCCAGCTCATCCCGTTCGCCTCGTGGCTGCTCATGGGCTACTTCCGCACGATCCCGAAGGAGATCGAGGAGAGCGCGATGGCCGACGGCTGCACCCGGCTCCAGACCCTGTTCCGGATCATCCTGCCCCTCGCGCTCCCCGGGGTCCTCTCGGCCGGCATCTTCTGCTTCACCCTGTCCTGGAACGAATTCCTCTACGCCCTCATCTTCATGTCGTCCGGTTCGATGAAGACCATTTCGGTCGGGACGGTCAGCGACCTGATCAAGGCGGACACCCTGTTCTGGGGATCGCTGATGGCTTCCGCGGTGCTCGGCGCGGTCCCGATCGCCATCCTGTACTCGTTCTTCGTCAAGCACTACGTGTCCGGGCTCACCGCCGGGGCCGTGAAGGGGTAGGAATGCCCTCGCGGCGTCCTCCCCGACGTCCGCATCACCAGCTGCGGCCGCCCCGTGCGCCCGCCGCGGTCCGCGTGTCATAATCGGCCGGGCCCAGACGCCCCAGGGAACCGGATCGTCGGTGCCACTCTCGCTCAGTGGAGGATCCATGGACTACTACGACCTTGGCTCGTACACCCGCAAGGTCACCACCGCCGTGCCCGAGGCCCAGCTCTGGTTCGACCGGGGCCTCAACTGGCTCTTCGGCTTCAACCACGCCGAGGCGATCGCCTGCTTCCGGAAGGCGCTGGAGCGCGACTCCGCCTGCGCCATGGCCTACTGGGGGATCTCCTACGCGGCCGGGCCGAACTACAACCTGCCCTGGCACCTCTACGACCCGGCCGGCAAGGCGGCCGCGCTCGCCGCCGCCTACGACGCGATGCAGGGCGCCCTGGCTCTTGCCGGCGGCGCCAGCGCGGTCGAGCAGGCGCTGATCCACGCCCTGCCCGCGCGCTATCCGCAGCGCGAGACCCTCGAGGACCAGTCGCCGTGGGACGCCGCCTATGCGGACGCCATGCGCCGGGTGTTCCACGCCCACCGCCACGACCTCGAGGTGCGCTCCGTGTTCGCCGAGGCGATCTTGAACCTGACGCCCTGGAAGATGTGGGACCTCAAGACCGGGGGTGTCGCCGAGGGCGCCGGCACGGCGGAGGCGGTCGACGTGCTGGAGGGCGCCTTCCGCGACATCCCCGCCTCGTGGGACCACCCGGGGCTCCTGCATCTCTACGTCCACCTGATGGAGATGTCGCCCTTCCCGCAGCGCGCGCTGCGGGCGGGCGACCGGCTGCGCGATCTGGTGCCGGATGCCGGGCACCTGATCCACATGCCCACCCACATCGACGTGCTCTGCGGCCACTACCGCGACGTGCTGGTCTACAACCAGAAGGCGATCGCCGCCGACCGCAAGTTCCTGACCCGCGAGGGAGCGTTGAACGTCTATGCGCTCTACCGCACCCACGACTACCACTTCGCCATCTACGGAGCCATGTTCCTCGGCCAGTACGGGCCGGCCATGGAGGCGGCGCAGGAGCTGATCGACACCACGCCCGAGGAGCTCCTGCGCATCCCCTCGCCGCCGATGGCCGATTTCGTCGAGGGTTACCTGCCGATGAAGCAGCACGTGCTGGTGCGCTTCGGCAAGTGGCACGAGATCATCGCGCAGGAGCTGCCCCGTGACCGGGAGCTCTACTGCTCGACGACCGCGATGATGCTCTACGCCCAGGCGGTGGCGCATTCCGCGCTCGGCCACATCGCCGAGGCAGAAGCGGCCAAGGCGGCGTTCATGGAGGCGAAGCTCCGGGTGCCGGAGAGCCGGCGGGTGCACAACAACACCGTCCAGGACCTGCTTGGGGTGGCCGAGGCGATGCTCAACGGCGAGATCGAGTACCGGCGCGGCAACTACGAGGTGGCCTTCGGCCACCTGCGCCGCTCGGTCGAGCTCGACGATGCGCTGCCCTACGATGAGCCGTGGGGCTGGATGCAACCGACCCGGCACGCGCTCGGCGCGCTGTTGCTGGAGCAGGGCCGGGTCGCCGAGGCCGAGGCGATCTATCGCTCGGATCTCGGCCTCGACGGCAAGCTCAGCCGGGCCTGCCAGCATCCGGACAATCTCTGGAGCCTGCACGGACTGCACGAATGCCTGACCCGGCGCGGCGAGACGGTCGAGGCGGCCCTGATCAAGCAGCGCCTCGACCTGGCGCTGGCAAGATCAGAGGTGCCGGTGAGGGCCTCCTGCTTCTGCCGCATGAAGGTCGCCGCCTGAGCAGCCGGGCCAAGGTTGAGCGCGGCGCTGGGCGTCCGTCTCCAGGTCACGTCGGGACCCGCCCCCTGGGAATCCAGAAGGACTAACGAAAGCCAATTTCTCCAACCAACCCTTCGAGGGACTGTACCCAGTGAGGTCTGCGATGGCGACCGCCTCGATGCCGGGGTTTCGAACGCGATCCCCATCTCCGCCGCGAGCTGCTCGAACGGGCGATCCGAGCGCGGTGTCCTCCGGCCGGCGCTCTCGAGGTACCCGAGCGTGAGCTCGCCAGTCGCGATCGCAGCGGCGAGCGCGCCGACCTCGATGCCCTTGCGCTCAAGCTCGGCGACCACGCGAGCGCGCATGACGTCACGGCGGGCGAGCCCGCCGGCCTCGCGCGCGAGGAGCCCGAGGCACACGTGCTCCCGGATCCGTTCGACCGTGGTGCCGGCACGCTCGGCGACCTCGTCCTCGCTCAGCCGGTCCGCGACGAGTAGCTCATGCCCGTCTGGCGTGAGCTGCTCAGATGAGAGCAGAGCCCAAAAGGAGGGAAGAACTCAAAGCAAGAAGAAAGTTCAAGCACTCGCGCCCCCTTCCCCGACCTTCCCGCACGGCCACACTCCGGATCCGCAGGCCGTGGGGTCGCGGGCAGACGCGTCAGCGCCCAACGGAGAGATGTTTCAGATGTTGACCTGAGGCCTGAGCGCGTGATAGGAAGGGTAGCGTTTGTCGACCACTAGCCAACCCGACTCGAAAGTGGAGGGGCCGACGATGGAGCAACGGAGACCCGAGGCGCAAGGGGGGTGGGTGTCGGCTGCGGCGTTCCGACCGCAGGCCCGACATGAGGGGTTGGTCATCCGCGACGTGGCCGACGAAGTGCTGGTCTACGATCTCGATCAGCACCGGGCGCACGCGCTAAATCGCCCTGCCCTCCTCGTGTGGCGGGAATGCGACGGGCGGGCGAGCGTCCAGGAGCTCACGAGTCGGCTCCAGCCGGAGCTGCCCGGGGCCAACGAGGAGGTCGTGTGGCTCGCCCTCGCCGAGCTGGACCGGGCACAGCTGCTCCAGGAGCGGCTGCCGATGCAGCGGGCGGTGTCCCGGCGGCAGGTGCTAGCGCGGTTGGGGCTGAGCGTGGCCGCCGGAGCCCTGATCCTCCCCGCCGTCACCTCGGTGGTCGCGCCCCATCCCGCGGCGGCGCAGACCACGGCGGCCTGCGCAGGGAGAACCTGCACGAACTTCCAGACGTGCGGTCCCGGGGGAACTTGCGTGTGCGCCACGACCTCCGAGGGGTCGGGATTCTGCGTTGACGGGGCGACGCCCTGCGCAGGCCTCACGGCGTGCACCGCGAGTGCAGGCTGCCCATCCGGCCAGGCCTGCGTCGTGAACACCTGCTGTGGTGCCGCCGGTGTGTGTGTAGGACCGTGCCCCGGCGGCGCCGGTTCCGCGCTGCCAGCGCCGGGAGTGCCAACGGTCGGCAGCCGCTAGGAGCGCTGCTCGAGTTCGGTCAGCGGCAGCGGGTTGAGGGGGCCGGGGGATCGGCGGCTCCGGTCCCCCGGCAGGCCCTGCGTCACACCCACGCGCCAGAGGTCCCCGGTCTTGCGCCCAGCGGAATCGGTGTGAGGTAGAGTCCCAGATGGACGCGGTCCTCCTCAGTGCCCGACTCGCGCTCGCCGGCGTGTTCACGGTTGCCGGCGTCACCAAGCTCCTGGACCGGACCGGCGCCCGCGAGGGCCTTGCCGGATTCGGGTTGCCCGCCTGGCTCGTGGGACCCCTCGCGGTGGCTCTCCCGGCCGCAGAGCTGTCTGTCGCCACCGCCCTTGTTCCGCGCACCTCCGCGTGGTGGGGTGGGCTCGGGGCCCTCGGCCTTCTCGTGGCGTTCACGATCGCCATTGCGCTGAGTCTCGCGCGGGGCCAGCGGCCCGAGTGCCGCTGCTTTGGCCAGCTGCGCTCGGCCCCAGTGGGCTGGCCGACCTTGCTCCGGAACGTTGTTCTTGGCGCGCTGGCCGTGTTCGTTGTCGGTGCCGGATGGAACGACTCCGGGCTGAGCGTCGTGGGCTGGCTCGGTGCGCTGCCGCCCGCCGAGCGCACCCTGGCCGTCCTGGGCCTCGCCGCGCTGGCGGTTCTTGGCACGGTCGTCGGGATGGTGCTGCGCCTGCTCATCCAGCAGGCGCGGGTCCTGACCCGGCTCGACGCGATCGAGGCACGGGTGGAACAGGGAATCGGCGCGCCCAGTGAGGGCAGACAACTCGACACGGGCCTCACGGTGGGTGCCCTCCCGGTGGGCGCGCTGGCGCCGGCCTTCTCCCTGCCCGCTGGCGACGGTGAGACACGCTCGCTCGGCACCCTCCTTGGACTTGGCCGGCCGGTCCTGCTTCTCTTCGTGGGGCCGGCCTGTGATCCCTGCACTGCCCTCGCGCCCGAGATCGCCCGCTGGCAGCGCGAGCACGCGGAGGCGTTCACGCTGGCGCTGGTCACGACCGGGAGTACCGACGAGAACCGGACAAAGTTCGGTGGGATGTCGTCCGAGGCCATGCTCCTCCAGGCGCGGAGTGAAGTTGCCGACGCCTACGGCGCCCAGTGGACTCCCGGCGCGGTCCTCATCGGGCGAACCGGGCGGATCGCAGGCCCGGTCGTCTTCGGGGACGCTGCCATCCGCGCCCTTGTTGCCCACGCCGTCGCCTCACCTGGTGCCCCGTTCCCGGCGCGGACGAACGGCCGGGAGAGCCACGGATCGCTGCCGGTGCTGGCCGGAGGGCCGCCCCGCCCCGGCCAGCTCGCGCCGCCATTCACGCTTCCCGACCTCGACAACCGGATGATCGACCTCCGCAACTACCGCGGACGGGACACCCTTCTCGTCTTCTGGCATCCGGACTGCTCGTATTGCCAGCGGATGGCCGAGGATCTTCACCGGTGGGAGGCCGAGCCCCCCCGCGGCGCCCCCCGTCTGCTCGTGGTCTCCTCGGGATCGGTCGAGGCAAACCGCGCTCTGGGCTTCCGCTCGACCGTCGTCCTCGACGAGGGCTTGAAGGTGAGCAAGGTCTTCGAGGCCCGCGCAACGCCGTCGGCCGTGCTGATAGACGCTGAGGGCCGGGTCGCCTCGACGATCGGAATCGGGGCGCGGAACGTCCTCGCGCTGGCCGGCGTCGCGCCGATCATCGAGAGCCCGCGGGCCCACCCGCCAGGGACGTGAGGGGTCAGCCGGCGCCTGCGCCGGCATCGTGTTCCGGACCCTGCCTTGCCGTCCGCCAGGGCAGGGGGTTCGCCTCGATCGTCTGCCTGGCCGCGGAGCTTCCCCGTATCGGCCGCGGGCTCAAGGATCTCTGCGTCGCCCCGAAGCCCGGGACTCCACGTTCGGGACGCTGGGGGCCGCCCGCGTGTCGGCTGGGTTTCGCCATCACGGCCTACGGGCTGCGGATCGGGGTCCGTGCGAACGAACTGTCGGTCTTGGCGTCGCTGCGCGACCGGCTACCGCCCGGCTGGCGCCTGGCCGACGCGCGGATCGTCGATCGCCTGTACTCGCTGGTCGTGCCGCGCCGCGAGGGGTGGCATCGCCTCTGGGGTGACACGGCGCCCGTGACCCGGGACCGGACCCTGGAAGGCATCCTTGACAGCCTCGAGTCCGACCTCCAACTCTACGTCGCCGAGCGAGCGCCGCGGCGCGTCTTCGTGCATGCCGGCGTTGTGGGCTGGCGCGGGCGGGCGATCCTCCTGCCCGGACCCAGCATGAGCGGCAAGAGCAGGCTCGTCGCAGACCTGGTCCGGGCGGGGGCGACGTACTACTCGGACGAGTACGCCGTGCTCGACCTGCGCGGGCGCGTCTACCCGTACGCGCGACGCCTCTCGCTTCGCGGGGACCGCGGGTTGGACCGATCGCGCTGGTCCGCCGCGGCGCTCGGCGGACGCACCGGAACCCGGTCGCTTCCGGTGGGCCTCGTAGTCGTAAGCCGTTACCGGGCCGGGGCGCGCTGGCGTCCGCGGCGACTCTCGGCCGCCGAAGGAGCGCTCGAGCTCCTGGCCAACACCGTCTCTGTCCGGCGGGACCCTCCGCGAGCCCTCGTGGCGATCCAGCAGGTTGTCCTGAGGGCCCCGATCCTCCGCGTCGTCCGTGGGGAGGCGCGGCAGACGGCGGACGCGCTCCTCAGGAGCCTCGATCTCGAGCGCCCAGCGTCGCCCTGACCCCGTCGACCTCCGCGACCATGGCGACGGCCCGTCGAACCACCTGCCTCGGCGGAGATCACCGTGCCCTGGCGCCGATCGTCTGCCTGAGCACCCGTCCGATCCCGGGCGCGTGGCGGACGATCGCCGCCAGCCGGAACGGCCAGCGGGGGAGCCGGTTGAACGGGCCGCCCACCGCGACCGTCGCCTGGATCGGGCGGTCCCAGCGGCGCCGGATCTCCGCGACGATACGGGCCGGTCGCCGCAGCTCCCGTGCGAGCACCCACGCGAAGGGTTCGTGCAGACTGGGGTCCTCGCAGCGATCCCAGGCCCGCAGGACGGCCCGAAGCAGCCAGTCTGGCAGTCGCCGCGCGCGCGCCTCCACCAACTCACTGTCGAGGTCCGCCCCGAGTAGGCGGTGGGACAGCCCGAGGGCGCAGGCCACCCAGTCCGCGCGCCGCGGGTCAGGCCCGAGACAGCGGGTCCAGTCGAAGTCCGTCGGCCGGGCCTCCATCGCCACGGCGAGGTCGACCAGCCAAAGAGGGCGGAAGACGCCATGGCGCAGGGCGTGAACGGCAAGCACCCGGAGGTGGTCCTCCGGACCGACAACGCACACGTCCCGTTCACCGACCTTGACGTGCTCCGCCCGCGCCGCCAGGTCATCGAAACTGAGCGCGTCCAGGTGCCTCGCCCCCTCGTGGAGGTCCACCAGATACTCGAGACCTGCGAGGCTCGCCAGAGCGGTCCGGGCCGCCACTACGTGCGCGGGTCGGACCAACAGGTCCAGGTCGGTATACTGGCGGAGCCCGACCTCGGGATAGTGGCGCGCGGCCACCCAACCCTTAGCGACGAGGGTCTCTACGCCCGCCGCGTCGAGTCGCTGTAGCACCCGGACCATCTCGATCGCGTGGATCTCCGCCTCGAGAGTGCAAAGCCGATAGGCGTTGCGGAACCCCTGGCCAGTCGGGGTCTCGGCCAGCGGTGTGCCACGGATTCGCCACCAGACCAGCGCACCTGATCCGCCCTTATGGAGGAGCGGTGCGGCAGCCTCCAACTCGTCGGCCGTGAAGTCGGGCGGTGGCGGCGCCATCCGCCAGGCGCCGGTGAGGATTCGCGCGATCAGCCGGCCGCGCGCGCCGGGTTCATCCCGGAGCACACGAAGGCGCGGCCGGCCCGCACCCTGGCCACGAGGAGATGAGAGATCCCGCTCCACAAGCCCCGCTGACTCGACATCCGCTCCGCGCGTCACGGCAGGCGTTTCCGTCGCTTTGGGCCCCGAGGCCATGTCGATCCCATCCCTTACTGCCGGTCCAGGCCAGGGCGAGTTCGACGGGGAGTCTATCCCGCGGGGTGCGGTCTTGTCGAGGTCCAATCGGTGGGTCCAATCGGTGGCGTGGTCCAATCCGAGGCGCCGGGATCAGGTCCCGCTCGAACTCGGCGATCACAGCGAGAACAAGGTGGGGCGATGATGATCCGATGGATCGGCCTCGGCCTCGTGCTGCTCCAGCAGCAGCCAGATCTTTCCGGGCACCTACCGCGGCACCGTGAACTTCGCCGTCTCGGGTGGAGGGACGTCTGTCCCGAGCAGCCGGCCGATCGTGCTGGTCATCACGCCAGACAACAACCGGGTGTCGCAGTGGGCCCAGGGTACAGCCGAGTGATTAGCAAAGGTAGCGTGTGGACGCGAATCGGATGGACCGGAGAGAGGGACGTATACAAGCCGGTTGACCCGGTATTTACGGCCGAGGGGGCTCACATACACGAGGCGTG
The DNA here is from genome assembly GCA_963805625.1 of uncultured Candidatus Rokubacteria bacterium. Classification (GTDB taxonomy): domain Bacteria; phylum Methylomirabilota; class Methylomirabilia; order Rokubacteriales; family DASRDR01; genus DASRDR01. The sequence continues at coordinate 335,995 of CAWDVE010000021.1, read as the reverse complement.
TCTCGTCCTCGATGGGGAGCGAATCGTGGGCTTCTACCTACCAGTGGAGCGTGCATTCTCCCCGGTGTCCGGGTCGGATACACGGCTTTCTTTCCAGAGGAGGTGACCATGATGATCAACACGGCAGCTCGGGGAACCACTGTGCTGATGGTGCTGCTGCTCTCCGGTTGCGCCACCGGGCCGAAGTACTAGATGGTCGCCTCGACCTTCCCGTCGCTGGCCCCGCAGAAGGGTCGGATCTATTTCTACCGGTCGAGCGCCATGGGTGCCGCGGTGCGGCCCGACATCGAGCTCAACGGAGAGAAGGCCGGTACCGCTACGCCTCATGGTTCCTACTTCGTCGACCGGGACTCCGGGACCTACGAGGTCACCGCCGCCACGGAGAAGAAGCTAACCTTTGTGCTTGAGCCGGGCCAGGAGCGGTACGTCCGCTTGAAGATCCAGATGGGGTGTTCGTTGGTCGGATTGTCCCAGAACTCGTAGACAGACAAGAAGCGGAAGGCGAACGGAAGGACCTGAACTACATCGCCGAGCCGGTGAAATGATCTGGGGGCTCTTCCGCTGCAGGGGCCAATGTCGGGAGGTCGCTGCCGGACTCCGCGCCCCACGCCTTTGGACCAGGGAGGGAGCCGTGCGAGTCAGTGCCCGTCGGATCTCGTCGACCACCGCCGGCCGTGCCGCGCTGCGGTGCGCAATACGCGCGGGGGCCAGCCGCCGCGCCGGTCTCGCGGCGCTCTTGGCCGTGGTCCTGCTCGCCCTGGCACCCCCGATCGCCGGGGCGCAGGACTTTCGGGCGGTCGGCCAGCTCAGCTCATCCGGCCCCGTGACCAGTGCCGCCTCGGAGAAGATCGTGTCACGGCTCCGGGCGCTCATCGCCGACCTCCAGTCGCTCGGCATCACCTCCCAGAACGCGGCCGCGATGGGCGCCGCCGGGCGCTTCTCGTCGGCGGCCCAACGCGTGGACGACGCGGGGCGAGTACAGGTCGACGTGACCGTCGCCGACGCGGACGACGGGACGCTGATGCAGCTCCGGGGCCACGGGCTGGACATCGAGATCGTCAACGCCGACTTCCGGGTTGTCGAGGGCTGGATCCCCATCGAGAACCTGGAGGCGCTGGCCGGAGAGCCGGTCGTCCTGAAGGTCCGGCCGCCGAGCTACGGCACGACGAGGACCGGCTCGGTCACCTCCCAGGGCGACGCGATCCATCGCTGCGACCAGGCACGCGCCCTGGGCTTCACCGGCAGCGGGGCCGCAGTCGGGGTGATCTCGGACGGCGTCGCCGGCCTCGCCGCCTCCCAGGCCACCGGGGACCTGCCCGCGGGCGTCACGGTCCTCGCCGACGCTCCCGGGGACGAGGGCACCGCGATGCTGGAGATCGTCCACGACTGCGCGCCCGGCGCGCCGCTCCTCTTCGCGACCGGCATTGCGAGTGCGCTCACCTTTGTCAACGCCGTGAACAACCTGACGGCCGCCGGGGCGCGGATCATCGTCGACGACCTCGGGTTCTACGGTGAGCCCTACTTCCAGGACGGGCTAATCGCCCTGAACGACCGGGCCGTGGGCAACAGCGTCCTCCGGGTGTCCGCCGCCGGTAACGATCGCACCGGGCACTACGCGGCCGCGCTGTTCACCCCGGGCGTGTTCGACCCGGAGGTGTCCGGCACGCGGCACGATTTCGGCGGCGGCGACACGCTCATGCGCTTCACCGCCCCCGGCGGCGCCAGTGCCTTCGTCGTCCTCCAGTGGGCGAACCCCTTCGGCGCGGCCGGCGACAATTACGATCTCTGCGTGCGTACCACCCCGGGCGTGGGGCTCAGCTGCTCACAGTTCGTCCAGGACGGCAACGACGACCCGATCGAGAGCATACTGCTCGTGTGCCCGCCAGGGCCGAGCTGTGCCGGCGACATCCAGATCACGCGCGTCTCGGGGGCGGCACGGCCCCTCAAGCTGTACTGCCTGCGCTGCACGCTCCAGGAGTTCGCCGTCCCCGCCGGCAGCATCTTCGGGCATCCGGCCGTCCCCGAGGTGCTCGCCGTGGCCGCCGCGTTCTCCGGTACCCCGACGGTCATCGAGCCGTTCAGCTCGGCTGGACCGTCGACGACCGTGTTCCCGGCGGCCGAGGAGCGGCCGAAGCCGGACCTGACGGGCATCGACGGGGTGAGCACCACCCGCCCCGGCTTCAACCCCTTCTTCGGTACCTCCGCGGCCGCTCCTCACGTCGCGGCCATCGCCGCGCTCGCTCTCTCGAAGAACCCCGGGCTGACCCCGCCCGAGGTTCGCGGGATCCTCACCGGCGCCGCGGTCGACCTGGGGCCGGCCGGCTTCGACGCCGACTCCGGATTCGGCCGCGCCGACGCGCTTGACGCCGTCGACGCCACGCCCCTCCCGATCTTCACGGGCGGCGTCTACGTGGCCACCGGCCGGATCGACGCACCCGGCGTCCCCGCCGAGATCATCACCGGGGCCGGCGCGGGCGGCGGCCCTCATGTGAAGATCTTCGACGCGAACGGTGTCCCGATTGGGCCCGGGTTCTTCGCCTACGCCCCGGCCTTCACCGGCGGCGTCCGCGTCGCCTCCGGCTGCGACTTCGACGGCGACGGTCGGGACGAGATCGTCACCGCCCCGGGCCCCGGCGGTGGGCCCCATGTAAGGGTCTTCAAGCTGGATCCCGCCGGCAGCGTGGTGGGCGAACTGGCCAGCTTCTTCGCGTACGACCCGGCCTTCACGGGCGGCGTCTTCGTCGCCTGCGGGCCCGTGGAGGGCCCCGGCATCGTCAACATCGTCACCGGCGCCGGCGCCGGCGGCGGCTCCCACCTCCGCATCCTCCGCTACGCGCCGGCTTCCCCCGGTGGCGTCCTCCCCGTTTTCGACGCCCTCGTCTACGGTGGCTTCACCGGCGGCGTCCAGGTGGCCGTCGGCGACGTCGACGGAGACGGCCGCGCCGAGATCGTCACCGGCCCCGGCCCGGGCGGCGGCCCCCACGTCCGCGTGCTGGGGTTCACCGGTGCCGCCTTGCTGAGCGTCGCCGAGTTCTTCGCCTACGACCCCGCCTTCACCGGCGGGGTGTTCGTCGCGGCCGGGGACGTCACCGGCGACGGCGTCGTTGCCGAGATCATCACGGGCCCCGGTCCTGGCGGCGGCCCCCACGCCCGTGCCTTCTACGGAACCGGCATCCCGCTTGGCGGCGGCTTCTTTGCCTATTCGCCTCTCTTCACCGCGGGCGTCCGCGTGGCCGCCGGGGACGTCACTGGCGGCGTCGCCGCCGAGATCATCACGGGGCCGGGCCCCGGCGGCGGCCCTCACGTCATTCCGTTCACCTCGGCTGGCGCCGCGGTCACCCCCGGGTTCTTCGCCTACTGAAACCCGGCCACCGGTAGCCCCACGCCGGGCGACCGCGAGCGAGGAGAGGGAACGCTGACGAGGAGCGACCGCTTCCCGTTCCCGAGGTGAGGTCTGAGTCGAGGAGCGCCACGAGACCACCGTGAGGCTGGACACGGGGGTCCCGTCTCTCGGGGGGCAGGCCGTCTTTTGGCACCTCCAGTCCCCAGTTTTGTCAGGGCCACCCGTGGCGGTAGGGATCTCGGGTCCGAACAGGATTGCAAATAATAGCAGAAGTTCACGTTACTTAGCTTTCATGCTCGCTTCTTGGCGAAACGGGTACACACATTGCACTGCCTGCACGGGCGTCCACATGACTCGCTTCACCCGGATCCAGTTTGCCGCGATCGTGGCGAGCATCCTCGTCGGCAGCCCCGTGCTCGCCGGCCAGCTCAGCCTGAGCTGGACCAACAATGCCACGAACGCGTTGGGCTCTCGGATCGAGCGCCGCCTCATCCCGTCGGGCGCCCACGCCGAGATCGCGACCGTCGGCGCCGACGTCACCAGCTACGTCGACACCACGGCGACTGCAGGGCAAGGTTACTGCTATCGCGTTCGCGCCTACAATGCTACAGGTAGCTCCGCCCCCAGCAACGAGGCCTGCCACACGGCCGCCGCTCTGCTCATGATCGCGAAGATCGGCACCGGCACCGTCACCAGCATCACGCCCGCCAACGCGGTCAACTGCGGCGACGACTGCATCCACATCGACCCGAGCGGTGCCAGCGTCACCCTGGCTGCCACTCCCGGCGCGGGTTTCGTCTTCTCTGGCTGGGGCGGCGGCGGTTGTGTGGGAACCAGCCCCACCTGCACCGTCACCGCCGACACCACCATCGTCACCGCCATCTTTTCGACCCCCGCGTCAGTGGCGCCCCGACCGCTGATGGTCACCGGTGCCGGGCCGCGCGGTGGACCCCACGTGCGCCTGCTCGATGCGGCCACGGGCACGTCGCTCGCCGAGTTCTTCGCCTATGATCCGGCGTTCACCGGCGGCGTGCACGTGGCGACCGGGGATGTGACTGGCGACGGCGTGCCGGACGTCATCACCGGGCCCGGGCCGGGCGGTGGACCCCACGTCAAGGTCTTCGACGGCGCCGCCCTGCGGGTCGGTGTCCCGGTGGAGGTGTATAGCTTCTTCGCCTACGATCCGGGCTTCATGGGCGGCGTCTTCGTGGCCGCTGGCGACCTCACCGGCGACGGTCGAGCCGACATCATCACCGGCGCCGGGCCCGGCGGCGGCCCGCATGTGCAGGTCTTCAGCGGGGCCACGGGTGCCCCGATCCCGGGTCCCCTCGGAAGCTTCTTCGCCTACGATCGGCGCTTCACGGGGGGCGTCTTCGTCGCGGCCGCCGACTTGACCAACGACGATCGAGCGGAACTCATCATGAGCCCCGGACCGGGCGGCGGGCCCCACGTACGGGTCCTCGATGGGGCCACGGGCACGTCGCTCGCCGAGTTCTTCGCCTATGATCCGGCCTTCACCGGCGGCGTGCACGTGGCGACCGGGGATGTGACCGGCGACGGCGTGCCGGACCTCATCACCGGGCCCGGGCCGGGCGGTGGACCCCACGTCCAGGTCTTCGACGGCGCCGCCCTGCGCGTCGGTGCCCCGGTGGAGGTGCATAGCTTCTTCGCCTACGATCCGCGCTTCACGGGTGGCGTCTTCGTCGCGGCCGCTGGCGACCTCACCGGCGACGCTCGAGCCGACATCATCACGACCCCGGGGCCGGGCGGTGGACCCCACGTGCGGGTCTTCAGCGGCGCCACGGGCACCCCGATCGCGGGTCCCCTCGAGGGCTTCTTCGCCTACCCGCCGGGCTTCCTGGGCGGGGTGTTCGTCGCCGGCGCCAACTAGGGACATCGGAGTCCCACCCGCCGGCACGGGCGCCCCGAGGAGCTCGGGCACCCGTCCACCGGCGGGAAGCGTCTGCCCAACCAGCTCAGCTCCTTAATCGGTGTCGCGCAGTCAGGTCCGACCGGGCCGCGAGATCGGAGCGCGCGGCCAGATCCGAGCGCGCCGCCAGGTCTGACCGGGCGGCGAGGTCCGATCGCGAAGTGATCGAGGACTTCGAGGACTTCGAAGTCGCGGACAGCACCGCGTCGACCAGAATCTCATCGAGCCGGCCTGCTACGGCGTCGAGCCGCAGCGAAACGTCTTCCTTGTCGTAGACCCGGAACACGACATCCGACTCCCACACGAATTCCCGCGCCACTATTCCCGATTCGTCTATCAAAGGCTGATTGCCAGCCGCGAAGGGGAGTCCCGATGACCCACGTACCTCACCGGCTAGACGACTCGGACGCCTCAGTGCCGCACACGGCCGATGTGGGTGCCATCGACACCCTGATCGGCTCGAGTCCCCCGATGCGGGCCGGCCGAGACCAGATCGAGCGGCTGTTGCCGCCCGAAGCGGACAAGCGGACACCCCATAGGAAAGAACTTGTCCGTCCGGTTCGTACGGGACCACGAATGGGTCCCGGTACTCGCGAACCGGACGTGCGATCCGGATGTCCGGGCGGACAGCTCGGCGGACAGGCCGGAGACGATCCGGCGAACATGTGCGGGGTGCCGGCACTCATGGGGCTCGGGTTGCCCCCGCTCATCGGCTGGCGAGCGCCCACCGGCAGGGCCGGACGCCGTCCACGAGGACGACGCGGCCTTCGTCGCGGAGTCGCCGCACGGTGCGGCCCACTGTGGCCTTGGACGTCGCGACCTCGGCGGCGAGCTCGGGGACGGTGAGAGCCCCGGCCGCGAGGGCGACGGTGACGCGCTTGGCGACGCTCGTGCGGGCGAGGAGGTCGGGCGCGTCCGCCAGGTCGGCGTCCGCGACCGACACTGCGCCGTCGGGATCGAAGCGGAGCCGCAAGGCGAACGCGGGCGTCCGGCACCCGCCGTTGTCCTTCCGGTGGTAGGCGGCGAGGAGGAGCTCGTCGCCTCCGGCCTCCTCGGCGCGGCGGAGCTCCCAGGCCGAGCGCGCGAGGTTGCGGACGAACACGGACCCGTACGGGCGCGCGGCGCCGCTCAGCTGGTCGGCGGCGGCCTTGCTGACGTGCGCCAGGACGAGGCGTGTGGTGCCGGTGAAGCTCCGCAGGGCGTTCATGGTGCGGATCGTGCTGTCGGCGCTCTCGGGCTCGACCCCCGCCGCCGGGGCGAAGCTGTCGACGATCACGAAGCCGACGCCGTGCCGGGCGAGATCGGCGCGGAGCCGCGACGCCTCGTCGGCGAGCGCGCGGTACATCGGGCGGTAGAGGATCGCGCCCGGCGGCAGGGTGACGCCGAGGCCGCGGCAGATCGCGTCGACGCGCTCGGCCACCTCCTCTTCCGTGGTCTCCCAGTCGAGATAGGCCGTCGTGACGTCGTCCCGGAGCGGGCGGAGATGCGGGAAGGCCCGCCCGGTCGCGACGGCGACCGCCAGGAGCAGCGCGACCCAGCCCTTCCCGGTGTCGCCGTCGGCGTAGACGAGCGACGTCTCGCCGAGGGGCAGGATGCCGTCGACCAGGTCCCGGCGGCCGCCGGCGCGGGGCGCCGGGCGGAGGGCGACGAGGGGCGCCCCGGTCCGGAGCTGCTCGGCGATCAGCCGGCAGGCGAGCTCGAGCCGCTCCCGCCACGGCACCTCGGGCGCCGTCTCCCGGAGCTTCTTCACCAGGCCCTCGCGCATCACGGTGGACACGAGGTTCAACCGTCCCCACGACAGCACGGCGCCCGCGAGGCTGACCGTCACCTCCGCGTGGATCCCGTCGCCGGACTCGTGGGGCGCGACGGCGAGCACCTCGAGCGCCGGCGGGCCCGGCCAGCGGATGCGGACGTCCTCGCCCTCGGCGATGCGCTCGGGCGCATCGCTCGCCCCCGCGGCGCCGGAGATCGGCCTCGCGACACCCATCGGGATCCCGTCGACCGGCGCACACGATCCGTCTCTTGACGCCGCTCCGTCCCACGCCGGCGCCGCGTCGGCGAGGGCGCGGAGCTCGTCCGCCGTGTGGCCCGCCTGGAGCCAGTCGCTCACGTCGCCGTGCTCGGGCAGGCCGGGGAGCTCGAGCCGGCGGACGGTCAGCCCAGCTGCGCCCGCGGCGGCCGCCACCTCCGCGGCGTACCGGTGGCCGGCGGCGTCCGCGTCGGGGATGACGACGACCTCGCGGACCGCCGCATCGGCGAGCTGCCGGGCGTACTCCCGCCGGAAGCTCCGGGCGCCGCCCTGAGTCGTCGTCGCGGGCAGACCGAGCGCCCACAGCCGCTCGACGTCCTTCTCCCCCTCGACCCAGAAGACGCGCTCGTGCTCCACGAAGTCCGGGAGCCGGTAGCACACCCGCCGCACGTCGCCGAGGCCCCAGACCGAGCCGCCCCGTCCGTCCGGCCGCCGGGGCCGGAAGTCCTTCGGCTCGAACCGGCAGACCTCGTAGAGGAGCGTGCCGCGCTCGTCGCGGTACTGGTACCGAGCCACGAGACGCCGCGCGGGTCGATGCGCGCCGCCGCTCCCGGCGGCGAAGAGCGCCGAGATCTCGAGCCCGAGCGCGTGCGCGATGCGGTCGACCGGACAGCCGGCGAAGCACTTGAACAGAATGCGGCCGTCCCGCTCCGCGACCGACAGGCTGCGCTTCTGCCGGTCCTCGTGGGCGGGGCAGAAGGCGCTCCAGCCGGCGCCGGCGCGCTGGACGCCCCGGAGCTCGGCGAGGACGGCGGGCAGCGTCACCGGGTCGCGCGTCATGGGGGACGGAGCCGGGCAAGAGCCGCGCCATCCGGGCGGACACTCGGGGGCGTGGCCCGATCGGCGCCCGGACGACCGCGGCACGCGGCAGCCCCACGTGCGTCCCGGCGCGAGCTTGCGTCGCGGCGCCGCGAACGCCGGGCGGCCTGGGGCGCCCACGTCCCGTATCGCGGCCGGGCCCGGAATCCGCTCCGTGATCCGCTCCCCAATCCGCTCCGGAGCGGATTCCGTGCGGATTCGGAGCGGATTCGCCGGCGGCGGCTGGCGGGCGATGCGCCGGGCAGGGCCGCATCACGGCAGCCCGATTGACACGCGGCCCGCCGACGAGGCCGCGCTGGCACCCCGGTTGCCCTCTCCCCCGGGCATGACTCGCCCATCGCTCGACGCGCCCCGGCAGCCAGACGGCCTCCTCGGCCCGCCCGCCCCCGCGGCTCTTCACCGACCCGTATCCGCGCTACACGCGCCTCAACGCCACGGCCCCGGTCCGCCGGACACCGGTGGCCTCTGGGTCCTCACGCGCCACGCGGACGTGGCGGCGGTCCGCTGCGACCAACGGTTCGGGCGCGAAGGGTTCGAGCGTTACTTCGGGATGGGCGGCGGGTCGGCGGCGACCAGCGCCGGCGCCGGCCTCACGCTCGCCAGCTGCCCGGCGACCGGCGGCCACCGGCAGTCGATGCTCTTCCGCGACCCGCCGCACCACACGCGGCTCCGCGACACGGTGAGCCGCGCCTTCACGCCGCGCGCCGTCGAGGTGCACCGTCCGCGCGTCCAGTCCCACGTCGACGTGCTGCTGAAGCGCGTGGCGGCGGCCGACTGGATGGACGTGGTGGCCGACCTGGCCGAGCCGCTCTCACGCGCGATCATCGGCGACCTCCTCGGGATCCCCGAGGCGCACCGGCCCGCGTGCGCCGCCTGGTCGGCGGCCATCGCGCGGAGCCTCGACGCCTTGCCGGTGCCTGAGGACCGGCCGCTCGTCGCGGAAGGGGAAGCGGCCCGGCTCGCCTCGGCGGCTACATCCGCTGGTGCGCGGCGAGGTGGCGGAATCAGTCACGGTCCAGGAGTCGAGCTTCCAGGCCAACCGATTGCTGACCCTGCGAACCCGCAACAGCTCAGCATACAAGGGGCTCTACGCGCTCCTCAGGCGCGACGGCGGGCGCAACTTCCGCACGGGGGAGCCAATCCGAATCGCAGGAGTGCGTCTCCGACTAAGCTCTCTCTTACGCTTTCTCCCTCTTTAGCCCTCGCCTCACTCTCTTCTTTCGAGCGAAGGTAACACTAGCACCCCGGCTCCACGGCGGCCGCGTTCAAGTGTGCCGCGTTGGATTCACAGATCGTTCGGAGAAGTTCAACCCCGCGTCCGCCTGCGCCGCCACGCGTAGCGACAGGCCAGGGATGCGCCAGCCGTCGTCACCATTAGCAGGGTGGATGGTTCAGGGACTGTCGTGATTTCGAAGTTCGCCTCAGTGAACGTGGGGATTGCGTCACGGCCACCTTGAGCGGTCAGGTTTGTCATGCGAAAGAGGATCTTCAAGTCGGCGGTATTGTCGTCCAGATCGGTAGAAAACACCAGACGGGGCAGGTCGAGATTTTGGTTGAAATAAATGAAGAACCCTGGGCCCGGCGATGTAATTTGGTCCGCAATCAAATTTGCGGCGTTACCGGCGGCGAACGGCGTTGTCGGATCGGCATCGTTGTCAAAAGTCTGCAACACGATCACGTTCACGCCGCCAGTTGGCAGATTGGCAGCCAAATCGTTTACGAATAGGACTGAGCTTCCCACACCGAATACAGTCGATTCCAGCGAAAAGATGTCCGTTGCAATGTCAAAGGTGATAAAAGTCTCCCCGCCGACGATTTGTCGTCCTGGTGTTGTCAATGCGGTTGATCCGGCGAACGGGTCAGTGTCGAAGCGGAAGACAGTTGCATGTGCGGTCGCGCTGAGTGTCAAGCAAATAACCGCGATGGCCAAGACAAAACGGCTCACTTTTGTTTTCTCCTCTTTGAGGTGTGCTGCCGAGCACGCTTGGCAGAGCGAAGGCCACACTAGCACCCCCGGCGGCGGTAGCCCCGTCCGCAGCTCGCTCCCTTCTCAGGCACCCCGCGCGGGGCCGGGACTACTTGCGGCGGAACCAGCATGCGCCCCGAGTGCCACGGCCGCGGCGCCCGCCGAGAGCAGCGCGAGCGTGGTCGATTCCGGGACGCTGACGGGGGTCGCAGGGCTGGGGTGATCGAAGTCAACACGAGGCGGGGCGCTCCTCATGGCTCAGCTGCTGTCGGAATCTGTCAGTCAAGAGGAAGCACGCCTCGTGCCAGGCAGCGCGCCCCAAAGATTTCAAGCATCTGGCAAGTGTCATCCCCAGAACAGTAACAAACTGCAAAAGATCCCGACGGGGGCTGTCGCTCGGTGCCGGCAAGACGGTCGCCGCACCGCTGGCCGCAATCTCGAGCGGGCGACCCAGCCCGGCGCTCCATGCGGATGGCGAGGTGGAGGAGTTGCCGCGCCTCGTGAACGAGTTGGTCGAGCTGAAGGTGGACTGATCGTGATCGTTACGACGCGGCGGCGCCGGCCGCCAAGGAAGCGACGACCAGGATCCCGGCCGTGACGGTCCGGCAGTGCCGATCCGGTTGGACGAGGAACCTGGTGGGCTTCGGGGCATGGAGGCCCCCTCCCGGCACCAGCTTGCTCCGGCGCACCTGTTAAGCGTCATACGGTGTGCCCTGGTGAAATCTTCGTACCCACCCGTTCGGAGTGTGTGACCATATCGAGCTGCGTCGAGCGTGCTGAACCACTCCGTCATACGTGACGGCGCTGTTGTAGGTGACCTGAGCGACATCTTGATGCAGCAAGCGCGCTCTGAAGTCCGGAAGGGGAAATACCGCGTCAATGGGCCCGCGTGGGACAGCCAGCGAGTCCTCTCTCGTGTAGATGCCTGAACGGAATCATCAGGTGGGTACGTACGGCCACGAGTCGCTCCACCGCGTCCCGCTGGTGTCCCGGCGAAAGGTGGCTGTATCGAAGGTCGTCGCGGGTGTCTTGTGGCCGAGGAGCTCGTTGACCGTCAGGATATCCACGCTGGACATGGTCAGCCGAGACGCGAGCATATGCCGGAGGTCGTGGAGTCAGAGGTCTGCTAGCGCGCCGGCTTCACCCCGACCGGCGACGGGAAGTCCTCGTCGCGACGACGCTCGAGAGGGCCGATGCGGCGGGGCAAGGCGTGTGCTCTCGGCGGCCGGCGCACGGAGCATCGTGGTGATCCAGGAGTGGTGGGCCTGAACGACCAGATCAAGAGCGTGGCCGATCGCCTGGCGGCTGGGGCACAGCCGCACCATCCCGTGGCCGGGGCACCCCAGCGGGATTCCGGACACAGTCTCGGCTGCCGTGAATCGACGCAGAAACCACCGATCCGACAGCCGTGTCCAGGCGAGTGTGATATCTCACCCCGCGGGCTGGTGCGGCATCGGTCTTGCATGATCCTCAAGGCAGCGCGTGCGACTGTGCTTCCAATTGGCGAGGCTGTGCGTAACCCGCGCGTGCGGGAGGGGAGACGACAGATGGTACGGGGAATGGGACGGCGCGAAGTGCTAATCGGCGGACTGATAACCCTTCCAGCGGCGAGGCTCGCGGCGGCCGCCCCGGCCGGCCGGCCCCTGGTCACGGTGCATCGCTCCCCCAGTTGAGGGTGCTGCGAAGCGTGGGCGGGCCGCCTGCGCACACACGGCTACCCGGTCGCGATCCAGGACACGGAGAATCTTGATGGGCTTCGACGGCAGCTTGGGGTGCCGTCGGCGCTTGCGGCCTGTCACACCGCGCTGGTGGCCGGATACATCGTCGAGGGGCACGTGCCGGCCGACGTGATCGATCGGCTCCTCCGGGAGCGTCCGTCGGTCGTGGGCATCGCGGTGCCCGGTATGCCGCCCGGGTCTCCCGGCATGGAGACCTCCGGGCAGCCCGCCGCACCCTACCAGGTGCTGGCGTTCGACAAGGGCGGCCGGCAGACGGTCTTCGCGTCACGCTGAGGCCCGGGCGGCCTTGCACCTCGCCGTGAAGGTCGAACACCAATCAGATTTCTACGGCCGCCTGGAGGGCACGTGGCCTTCCCTCGCCAGAGCCGTGCGTCGATGACGCTCAGACGCTGCAACGCGTGGCCGACATAGCGAGGTCGTCATCTTGGTGAACGACCGCGACATGGTGATGCCGGGTGCTGCCCGAGGCGCCGCCTCTCGATCGAAGGTCGATGAGCATCGCGGAGCGGATGTTCTGGTGCGGGACGGACTCGAGTTCGTCGCCGTGTTCGGCGGGACGCCCCGGCTCTTCGGACGCTGAGCTCGGTGGAGCCCCGCGCCGGTATCACGGCAGGCGTCTCCCGGGCCGGGTTACGCGGTCCGTCCTCCTGCCTGAGGCGTGGCTCCGGCCAGATCTGCGTGTCCGCTCAGGCGTTGATCGTTCGCTGGACGGAGCGCGACGTCACGAGGCGGAAAACTGAGCGGTCCAGCGTAGCGGCCGCACAGTAGGATTCGAGGCGCTCGGCACCACGCCCAGCGAGATGAGGTCACCGGCGTTCAGGGTCAGGGTGTGCGCAGAGTCCGAACAGGTCGTCGCGGTTTCAAGAATCGTGCACGTCACAGCCGTGTCGAGGCCGTTCACGCGGACGGTGATGGTGTAGGACTTGCCGCTGCCGGCGGTGCCCGCGGCGCCGTCGATCCGAACGCGGAGTTTCGACAGGGTGCCGGCGACCGTGATCTCCTGCTGCGCTATGCTCTCGGTTGCTGTACGCAGGCTGTCGAGCATTGGGACGAAGCTGTCCGCGATGGCACTCAGGTTTTGGCCTCCGGTGCCCCCGCCGACGATGAAGGCACTCGGGCCTGGATCACCCTGGGGCCCCGCGGGGCCGATTGGTCCCGCGGCGCCAGTGGCACCAGTCGGGCCGGCAGGGCCGATTGGTCCCGCGGCGCCAGTGGCACCAGTCGGGCCGGCAGGGCCGATTGGTCCCGCGGCGCCAGTGGCACCAGTCGGGCCGGCAGGGCCGATTGGTCCCGCAGCGCCAGTGGCGCCAGTCGGGCCGGCAGGGCCGATTGGTCCCGCAGCGCCAGTCGGTCCCGCCGGCCCAGGAGGTCCATCAGGCCCCGCGGGGCCGACAGCACCGGCAGGGCCGATCGGTCCCACATCGCCCGTCGCTCCCTGGGCGCCGACGGGTCCCTGCGGACCTTGCGGACCCGGAGGCCCAGCCTGTGCTGTGTCGGCCGCCGCCACGAACACCCCACCGGCAAAAAGCGGGTCGTAGGCGAAGAAGCTCTGCAGCTCGACGACCTGGCCCACGAGTAGCGAGGCTCCATCGAACACCTTCACGTGCGGGCCACCTCCCGGCCCCGCCGACGTGATGACATCTGGCACTCCATCACCGTTGACATCCGCAGTCGCCACCCGGACACCCCCCGTGAACTGGGGATCGTAAGCAAAGAAAGAGATGATCTCAGCTCCAGTCGCCGCGTCAAGGACCCGCACGTGCGGCCCACCGGCGAGCCCTGCGCCCGTAACGAGGATCGGACCCGCGTTGGCAGGGCTCCCCGGTAGTACGCCCAACGCGGCAGCGATCAGGACCACGACTCGTCGTCCGTAGCGCATCATCGAAGGCTCTCTCCTCGCCCGGTCAGCATTCGTTCGGGGTTTCGATTCGGCATCCCACTGCGCCGGGCGAAGGACTTAGCAATATACGGACCAATGTTCAACGATCAGAGCGTCTGCGATTAGTATCTAAAGAAAGAACCAGAGGAAAATAGAATGTAGTGAGCCTTTAGTGAATGTCACGCCCAGTGGCAAGGTGGCCGGGCGGGGGCTGACGCCGGCCGTCAGGACATTTGCGGAAGGTGGGCTATCGGCCAACTTGGCAGCCTAGGCCCAAGTCGTGCCATCGGAGATCCTTGATAAGGCGAACACACCTACAATAGTGCGGGTTCAGCGGATGGCTAATCTGGCTGAGTGATCGATTAGACGCGACGCTACAACCGGTCGCCGCGCCCGAACCGGCGTGCCGCCCCTGAACCCAACGCCAGCGGGATAAGCTGCACGACTCCCTATTCCGCCAGGGGTGACCTTCGCCGCCGCAGGCAAGGGGTCGCAGCGAAAGGGACCGAAGGCGGAGCGAGTGGTTGGGGTTGCGGTTGGCATAGGCGGCATCCCTGGCCTCTGAAAATCCTGGCTCCAAACCAGCTCGGTCTAGGGGAATGGTTTCGGCCCTTGCCCGCAAAGGAAGGTGGATGATGACCCTGGAAGCAGCTCGCCGACGCCGCGACCTATGACCTGTATGTTCCCGCTACGTATGATGGCCGCCACGCCTTTCGGCTGCTCGTCTCGGTCCTGCCGGTCCACCCGCGCATTCCCCGCTATCGCGCCGTCGAACTCTTCCGCGACTTTGCAACCACACATCGGTGCCTCGTACTCGCACCCCGCTTCGACTGCGAGAGCGGCTTTCAGACGCTAGGCATCGGAACAACGGTGCGCCATGACCTGTGTCTGTTACAGATGGTGGAGGAGGTCGCGGGCTGCCACGCGGTCGAGAGCGACCGCTTCGATCTCTTCGGTTACTCTACCGGGGGCAGTTCGCCCATCGCTTCCTCTACCTCTACGCCACCCACTGGAGCACCCGCTCGATGGCGCAGGCCAGTGGGCTGAGCCGGCGCGCCGTGCACCGCATCTGGCGCGCCTTCGCGGGCAGCCCCCCGCACGAGACGTTCACGCGGTCGGCCGAGCCGCTGTTCATCGAGAAGGTCCGCGATCTCGTGGACCTGTACCTCCGGCCGCCAGACCGCGCGCTGGTGCAGGGTGTCGACGAGAAGAGGCAGATTCAAGCGCTCGATCGAAGCCAGCCGTTCTTGCCGATGCGGCCCGGCCAAGTCGAGCGGCGGACCCACGACGACGTCCGCCACGGCACCACCTCGCTGTTCGCGGCGCTCGACGCGAAGACGAGCACGGTCATCGGCCAGCTCCATCGGCGCCATCGCAGCCTCGAGTTCCGGAAGTTCCTGGATACGATCGACGTCGAGGTCCCGGCTGACCTGGATGTCCATCTCATCCTGGACAACTACGGCACCCACAAGACGGCCTGATTCGACGCTGATTGGCGAAGCGACCCCGCTGTCCTGTGCACGTCACGCCGCCCAGCGCGTCGTGGCTGAACCTGGTCGAGCGAGCAATCGTCCCTCCGGGACACCAACGGCCGAGTATGGGGCCGCCCCTCGAATGACGTGGCCTCGAAGTACCTCCTGACCGGCATGCTGACCTACCAGGCTTGTGGCACCTCGATGGTCGTCCGGAACCGTTGCGTCAAGTCCGGGCGCGGGATCTCTACACGTGCGCGTACCACTGGCTCCGAGGGCCTGCCAGAACGCAGCAGCCTGGCCGATGGCCCAGACGGACCAGGTTGTCCTCGACACGCTCCGCCAGTAAGCGGCCTGGCGTCGCGAGCGTGCCCAGGGTTTGTGGGTCTGACCTGGGTGGCGCCTCAGCCTTGCCCGGCGTTGCGATGCTGTCCTCTCTCGTTACACCAAGATGTCTGTTCTCTTTACATTTGATCGGTGGCGGGAACATCCTAGCGGACTAAATGGCTGCCATAAAAGGACTCCCCGATCCGGTCCTAGAATTGCTTTCCCGAGGGTATGACCATTCCGCGAACGCTCGGATGCTTGGTGACGGTTGTGATCGGCCTATTCGCTATCGTCCAAGCGGAGGCGGTTCCCATCTTCACCGTCCATGGGGACGGCTCTCTCGCCCAAGCCCAGGCCGCGGAGAGCGCCTATCTGAGCAGTCTGGGCGGTCTGAGCGTGGTAACCGAGCACTTCGAGGGTTTCGGCGCCGGCACCTACTCGGGTGACCCAGGATCCTTCATCACGTCGGTCGGAACCTTCGTGCCACTCACGCCCGGCAACAACGGCTCCGGCCAAGGGTGTGGGACAAAGTGCAACGACGGGCTCGCCATTCTCGACGCCAGCACGAGCCCTTACGTCGGCCGATTCGCGGTAGAGGGCCCGGATGGCCATTGGCTCGACAGCAACGACTACAAGGCCATGGCCTGGACGGCCTCGACGGACGTCACCTCGGTCGGGTTCTTCGTCACCGACATCAACGACGTCAACGCGCTCTTTAAAGTCCAGTCCTTCCAGCCGTTCTCCCAGAAACTCAACGATGGTCAGATTTTCTACATCACCGTGACGGACTCCGCCGGGATCGGCGGGCTCCAGTTCTTTTCCGACGCCGGCAGTAGACAGAACGACGGATTCGGCATCGATGGCTTCACCATCGCGGGCCCTAGCGCGAGGGTGCCCGAGCCCGACGGCTTGTTCCTCCTCGGCGCAGGCGTCGCCGGGCTGGCCGCCTGGCGGCGTTTCAGAGCCTGATCAGACAGCCCCTCTCGCTTGACGTTTAGAAAGGGTCGCCCTCTAGGCGGCCCCTTTGCTTCTAAAGATCCTCGACCGTGCCGACCATTCTCAGCCGTCCGCCACAGCGGGGACACGCCAACACGTCGATCGCGAACGCGCGTCGCATGAGGCCCGGCGCGAGTTGTTCCAATTCGGGCCGGCCACGAAGTCGGCCACGGTGCCGCCGGTACTCGATGAAGCCAACGTAGGTGATGTCCTGGAAGTGACCGAAAAGATTTGGTGCCGGGAGGGGGAATCGAACCCCCACGGGCTTGCGCCCACCAGATTTTGAGTCTGGCGCGTCTGCCTAGTTCCGCCATCCCGGCCAGTGCCCCGAGTCTAGGGGGCACGCCGGGGAGGGTCAAGGCTTGGGGACCCGTGCGCGCCGCCTGCGCAGGACCCCGCGTGAGAGCGACCGATCGAGGCCCGCGTCCCGTCTCGGCTCATAAGTGACTGTTACCCTCCGGCAGTCAGTGGCTCAGAAGTGACGGTTACCAGCGGGGCGGGGCGGAAGGGCCCACCGGCCGGCCGGCGAGGGGGATATCCGGGTATGGCCTTGGCCGAGATCGTGGCTCCTGGGCCAATGGTGCGAAGGTCGGGACGGGCGATCATGGCTGGATCCCGCTCGGGACGGGCGGGGCGGGGGTGGCGAGCGCCCAGAGCCGCTCGAGGGCCGCGTCGAGCTGCCGGCGGAGCTGGAGCGGGTTGAGGCTGTGATAGAGCTGGTCGAGCGCCTCGCGGGCTTCGGGCTTGAGGACGCCGGTGGCGCAGAGGCGTTGATACGGGGTCCGCGCGCGATCGTAGATTCGGCGGACGCGCTGCTCCACGCGGACGCGGGCCTCGAGTTTCTGCACGGGCTGGAAGAAGTTCACGTGGAGGCGCAGCAGACGATAGACGACCTGGAGGGCGGCATAGGCGGCCTTGGTGGTGAAGCGATCATAGCCGACCCATCGGCGTACGATCGCCCCGTTCTTCTGCTCGACGTGGGCACTGTCGTTCTTGCGATACGCGCGGCCCCGGGTGAAGGTGATGGCCTCGCGCTGGCAGTAGCGCCAGAAGGCCTCGTTGATGAACTCGGAGCCCGAATCGCTGTCCCAGCCGAGCAGGGGCATGGGCAGGCGCTGCCGGACATGATGAATGGCCCCGCCGACCCGCTCCTGATGCTTGCCCCAGACGGCGTGGAGCTCGGTCCAGGCCGTCACGATGTCGACCGCGCAGAGGGTGTGGAGATAGAAGCCCGCGGTGGTCGGGCCGCAGTGCGCGACGAGGTCGCCCTCGAGGAACCCGGGGCGGGCGTCATCCCAGTCGGCGAAGGTGCGGATGGGGATCTGATGCTTGAGCCAGGTGCCGGCGCGGGTCGTCCCCCGGCCGCGGGGCGGCCGAGTCGCGCGGATCGGGGCGAGCAGCCGCTTGAGCGTGGCGGCGCTCACCCGGCGGAGCGCTGCGGCGGTGTCGGGCGTCAGCCGCAGTGCCTCGAAGGCGAGCAGCCGGTCCAGGAGTTCGGAGACGAACGGCTGGAGCCGGACGGCGCCGATCTCCCCGCTGGCCTCCCAGAGGACCTGGGCGGCGACGATGACGTCCGGGCCGTAGACCCGAGGCCGGCCGGTCCGCGCCGCGCGCGGGGTCGTGCGCGGTGGCCGGTGCAGTCGGCGGAGGGCGGCCTTGCGGTGATACCGGGTCACGGCCACGACCTCATCCAGGATGCGACGCTTCTCCCGGCGCGACGCCGCCAGGTACCGCGGTCGCTGGGCGGCCACGTACTCGTGCATGCTCGTCCGCGTCACGGTCACCTCCCCATCTGGATTGGGTCTGGTAACCGTCACTTTTGAGCTGCGGCCCCTGCTCTGGTAACAGAAGTTTTGACCCGATGCGCGTCCTTGACAAGGCCGCGGCGCGCACGGTACCGTCCAAAGCTTACGGGGCTGTAGCTCAGCTGGGAGAGCACGAGGCTGGCAGTCTCGGGGTCAGGGGTTCGATCCCCCTCAGCTCCACCATTCGAATCCGCGGGGTGAGGCGACGGCCCAACCCCGCGGATTCACTGTTTCGGGGCCGGCGGCCAAGGCGTCGGGGGAGAGCGGATGAAGCAGGCGGGCCGGTCGAGGCGCGGCGGGCGCCGGACGGTGCGGGACCTCCCCCGGCGGCGCTCCGGAGTCCGGGTCCTCCGGCTCCGCACCTACCTCACCCCGAGCGTGCCCCGAAGCCTCTTCGCTTACCTCGCCGAATATCTGGGCGAGCGCCTGGGGGTGGCGACCGAGCTTCAGATCGAGACGCGTCACTCCGGACCGCCCCGGGGCCGGCCGGATCCGTTCAGCGCGGGCGAGCTGGACCTGGGGTTCTTCTGCGCGCCGCCCTACATCTGGCTCCAGGAGCGGCCCGACCCGCCGGTGGAGCTGGTCCCGTTCGGGCTGGTGTTCGAGGATTCCCGGGGGGCTGGCCGGCCCGTCTACTTTTCGGACATCGTCGTGCGGAGGGACCATTCTGCGCGCTCGTTTGCGGATCTCGTGGACGCGCGCTGGGGCTACAATGACCGCGAGTCCCTGAGCGGCTACTACTCGGTGCTCCAGACGGCCGCGGAGCACGGTGCCGACGCCTCCTTCATGGGCCGCCTCCGCGACATGGGGAGCCACCTGGCCTCGCTCCGCGGCCTCCGCCGGGGGACGATCGACGCCGCCGCCATCGACTCCACCGTACTCGCGCTGCGCTGGCGGCAGGACCGCGCGCTCGAGGCCGACCTCCGTGTGGTCGCCGGCCTCGGACCCTGGCCGATCCAGCCCATCGTGATGCGGCGGAGCCTGCCCGTCCGGCTCAAGGCTGCGCTGACCTCGGCCGTCGGGGCGCTGGCGGAGACCCCGGAGCGGCGGCGCGCGCTCGGCCGCTGGCTCGTCTCTGGCGTGGCGCCGATGACGGACGCCGACTTCGACGTGGAGCGCGCGGCGCTCAATCGGGCCCAGGCCCTTGAGCGCGCACTCGGCGCGCCGGCCAACGCCGGCACTCTCGCGCCGCTCCGGTAGTCGCGCCGCGCTGTCTCCTGGGGGCCCGAGGACTCGGCCCCCGAGCCGAAGAGGTCACCGGCGGGCGCGCTGATCGGCTCGTGCCTCCCGATCCACGTCCCCGCTGCTTGCCGTCACGCCCGGCGGCGAGGCGATCGTCAACCGGAGGGTGAGGCCGACCAAGGCCGTCCCAGACACCGCGGCCGGGGTCACGGGGGAGCGGATCGGGCCATCCGGGTGCGGTCGAGCCTCGGTGCTGGCCTCTCGCGACCGTCAGACCCGCACGATCAATTGCGCGAGCCCGCGGAACGTGAGGTTCGGCTTCCACTCGCGCGGCGCGCCCGGCTCGAGACGGATCCCCGGGAACCGATCGAGGCCCGCCGCGAGCGCCATGGGCACCTCGAGGCGCGAAAGCGCCGCGCCGATGCAGTAGTGGATGCCGTACCCGAAGGCGAGATGTTTCGCGGCATCCCTGTCAACGCGATCGCGCCTTCGCTCTTCGACCACCCCACTCGTTCGGAGGGCCGACGCGCGCGCGAGCGCTACGAGCGAGTTCATCCTGGCCCGCACGCCGATCGGCTGGCTGGGGCAGCCGCGCGAGGTGGTGGGCGCGGCGATCTTCCTCGCGTCGGCCGCCGCCTCGATGGTGACCGGCCACGTCCTCCAGGTCGACGGCGGCTACCTCTGCGCGTGAGGCGGCGGGGCGCCGGGTCGGCTGACCTACCCGGCGCCGCCGCGGTGGCCTGCCAGGATGCCGACTCCAGTATCGTGTCGGGCGCGCCGGCGCGAGCCTCAGTCCGGACGAGCCTCGGGGCGACCGGCCCGCCCCGCCCGACGACCCGCGCCACTGGTGGTACCATCACGTGACCTCGCGTGGGGGCGTTACTACCACACCCGGTTCGCGCGGCGCATCCTCACCGCCCGGGGAGCTGCGCGCCCGCGGTCGACCGGCCGCCTCGGGACGTGGCGCGCCCCGGGCCCGCCCGCGTGAGGGCCTCGGCGGGGTGGAGGGTGCGGAATTCCTGTCCGGTGGCGGGCGGGCCGGTGGGAGACTGAACCCGAGATGGTCGGGAGGGCCCGGCACGCCCGTGCCATCCCTGGGAGAACACGATGCTCCGGACCCGCGTCCTCCGCCCGCACTGGCTCACCATTGCCCTGGTCCTCTGGGCCGCCGCCTGGCTCACCCTGCCGGCGCCCGCCGAGGGGGCGCCGCTTCCGCCGGCGCGTGCGTCGGCGGCGGACGGGGCCGATGGGAGCGCCGTCGAGGTGGGCGTCCTCCGAGAGGCGCTCGTCGCCCAGGGCCTGTCGCCCGCCGATGCCGAGATCGTCCTCGCCCGCCTGACACCCGGCGAGCGCGCCGAGCTGGCCCAGCGCGCCGGGGAGCTCGGCGTGGGCGGGGACCCCTCGCTCCTCCTGATCGTCGGTATCGTCCTGCTGCTCGCGATCCTTCTCTACCTCCCCATGGCGGGACGCATGCAAGGCTGGTGGCGCTGACCCGACCCCGGCGGGTCTCCTGACCCCTGCAGGCGTCCGGGCAGGCCGCGCGTTGACAGCTGTCGCGGTGCGGCATAGAGTCGCTGAAAGCCCGTCGGCCGGCCCTACCGCGCTGGGCGGGCCCGATGCGAGTTGGTCGCCAGCCAGTCGCCAGCAGGTTGCCGGCAAGTTGCCAGCAAGTTGCCAGCAAGTTGGAGGTAGCAGGCCATGGAAGCACGCGAGTACCACGACGCCTACTCCGAGTCGCTCGAGGCGGACTTCCAGGAGCTCGAGAGCGCGCTCCTCAGCGACACGGTCAAGATCCTGGCGCCGAACGAGCCGATCAAGTGCTCGGCCGACACCACGGTGCACGCCGCCATCCTTCAGATGATGGAGAAGCGGCGGGCGTCGGTGGTGATCGTGGACAAGGAAGGCCAGCTGCGCGGGATCTTCACCGAGCGGGATCTCCTTCGCCGGGTGGCGGCGCCGGGCCGGGACCCGAAGACGACGCCGCTCGACGACGTGATGACCCGCGAGCCCGAGACGCTAGGGCCGGACACCCTGATCGCCTACGCGATCAATCGGCTCCACAACGCGAACTACCGGACGATTCCCCTGATCGACGCCCAGGGGCGGCCGATCGGGGTCATGACCGTGAACGACATCGTCCAGTGGCTGGCGGAGCTCTTTCCCGAGGCGATTCTCAACGCGCCGCCCGGCGGCGCGCTCAAGCGGCCGCACGACGTCGACGCGGGCTGAGATCCGCGCGGCGCCGTCCACGCGCAGCCCCGCCTCGAGCGCCGAAACGCGAACCGCCCCCGGAGTGATCCGGGGGCCGGCGTCGTCAGTGAGCGCGCCGTCCGCGCCCACGGCGGGAGTCGCCGGCCGCTACTTCACCTGCTCGGCCAGATACTTCGCGGCCTTGGCCTGCGCCTCGGAGATCCCGTGCTTGCCGGCGGCGTGAGAGGCCTCGGCCTCCTTGGAGAGCGCCTTGGCTTCCTCGATCATGCCGGCGTTGCGCGCCTTCTGGCGGTCGTCGCCCATGCCGGCCTTGGGCTCGGCCGCGGCGATGGCCTCGTTGGCGGCCTTGACCAGCGTGGGACAGCTGAAGGCCCAGGCGGAGCCGACGGCGGCGAGCCCCCCCACGAGCGCGAGCGAAAGGGTAATCCAGGTCCGCATGGCATGCCTCCTCGTTGGGGTGAGCGTGGACGGCGCGACGACCTCGCCAGGGGAACGGGCGATGGTTTGGCAAGGTTCCCGGGGCGCCGGGACCCGGGGGTGACCTCCCTGGTATAATACCGCCCGCCGTGGCAGAGTACCTCCCCGTTCTCATTTTTCTCGTGATGATCGTGGCTTTCGGCGGCGTGAGCCTCGCCGCGGCCGCGCTGATCCGGCCCTCGCGTCCGACCCTGGCGAAGCTCCAGAGCTACGAGTGCGGGCCGGAGCCCGTCGGGCCCGCCTGGATCCGATTTCCGGTCGGCTTCTACCTGGTGGCGCTCGTCTTCATCGTCTTCGACGCCCTGGTGGTGTTCCTCTTCCCGTGGGCGCTGGTCCTCCGGGCGCTCGGCTGGGTGGCCTTCGGGCCGATGGTACTCTTCCTCCTCATCCTCGGGCTCGGCTGGCTCTACGCCTACCGCGAAGGGATCCTCGCGTGGAGATAAAGTCGCCGATTCCGGTGATCCCACCGCCGGCCTGGGAGGAGGTCAAGGACCTTCAGGAGTGGGTGAAGTACCGGCAGGAGCGGCCGGGCGGGGATCAGGTCTCGGAGGCGGTCCAGGGGCTCTGGGACCGTCTCGAGCACTTCCCGGGCGGCTGGCTCGCGGTCAGCTCCACCACCAAGGTCTTCAACTGGGCGCGGAAGTCCTCGATGTGGCCCGTGACGTTCGGGCTCGCGTGCTGCGCGATCGAGATGATGGCGACGTTCGCGTCCCGGTTCGACGTCGAGCGCCTCGGGATGGTGCCGTGGGCGTCGCCGCGCCACGCTGACCTCATGATCGTCTCCGGCACCGTGACCATCAAGATGGCGCCCATGCTGAAGCGCATCTACGAACAGATGGCCGACCCGAAATGGTGCATCTCCATGGGCTCCTGCGCCAACTCGGGGGGGCCCTTCCGGCACGGCTACCACGTGGTCAAGGGTGTGGACCGCGTGGTGCCCGTCGACGTGTACGTGCCCGGCTGCCCGCCGACGCCCGAGTCCCTGATGTTCGGCATCCTCAAGCTCCACGAGCGGGTCGCCGAGTTCCAGCAGACAGGCCGGCGGAGTGCGCCGGACGCTCCTCCAGACTGACGTGCGCCCGCGGGATGGCCGGAGCGCGGGGAGCATCGGGAGGCAGCGGAGCGCGCCGCCTCGGGTGGGCCGCTCGCGCCCGTGACCGCCGAGACCGCGATCGCCCGCCTGCGGGAGGCCCTCGGCGTCGAGGCCACCGGCGAGGATCCGAAGCGCCCGCTCGATGCCCGGCACCTCGTGGTGACGGTGCCGGTCGAGCGGTGGATCGAGGGTCTCGGCTTCGCCCGGGACACGCTGGGGTGCCGCTACTTCTGCCACCTCACCGCCGTCGACTGGAAGGCGGAGGGGTTCGAGGTCGTCTGCCGGGTGGAGAGCCTCGAGACGCACCTCGGGCTGACCGTCAAGACGCGCATCCCGCGCGAGGCGCCGTGCCCGAGCCTCACCGGCCTCTACCGCGGCGCGCTCTGGATGGAGCGGGAGTGCCACGAGCTGTTCGGGATCCGCTTCGAGGGGCATCCCGATCTCCGGCGGCTCCTGCTTCCGGAGGATTGGGAAGGCTACCCGCTCCGCAAGGATTACGCGGTGGACACACCGCATCCCCCGTATCGCTGAACCCGCACGGAGGGCCCCGATGATCCACGAGCTCCGCCGCTACACCGTCAAGCCCGGTAAGCTCGCCGACTACGTGGACAAGTCTGGCTCGATCGGCCGGCCCATCCGCGGCGATCGCTACGGCCGGCTCCTCGGCTACTGGTCGACGGAGCTGGGGCCGCTCAACCAGGTGGTGCACCTCTGGGAGTTCGCCGATCTCGCGGCACGGGCGGCCGCACGGGCGGGCCTCGCGAAGGACGACCGCTGGGTCAAGGAGTACCTGCCGGCGAGCGGCCCGCTGCTCGACGCGCAGGAGAACATGATCCTCAGCCCGTTCGACTGGGCGCCGTTCCGGCCAACGACGGGCATGGGGATTCACGAGCTGCGCGTCTACCGGCTCCACCCGGGGAAGACGGCCGCCTACAGCGAGACGATGCGCGAGGCCTTGCCCATCCGGGAGAAGCACTCCGCCCCCGTGGGCTATTGGCACGTCGAGATCGGCCCGCTCAACAGCATCGTCCACCTCTGGGGCTACCGGGATCTCGCCCATCGCGCCGAGGTCAGGCGGGCGCTGGCCGCCGACACTACGTGGCAGGCGGCCGCCGGGCGCCTCATGCCGCTGCTCCAGTCCCAGGAAGCGACGATCCTCGTGCCCACGAGCTACTCGCCCTGCCGGTAGCGAGCGCGCGATGGACCCACGACCGACGGCGATGACGAGCGACCCCGGACCCGGGCGGACCGTCGTCGAGTACGGCTACGGGGGCAACGAGCGCCTCGTGATGAACATGGGGCCGCAGCACCCCTCCGCCCACGGCGTCTTCAGGATGATCCTGACGCTCGAGGGGGAGACGATCGTCGCCGTCGACCCGATGATCGGCTACCTCCACCGCTGCCACGAGAAGCTCGGGGAGACCCTGACCTACGTCCAGTACCCGTCGATCGCCTCGAAGACGGACTACGTCTCGGCGATGACCGCCGAGCTCTGCTACGTGCGCGCGGCCGAGCAGCTCGGCCAGATCGAGGTGCCGAAGCGCGCCCAGTATCTCCGCGTCCTGGTGGCGGAGCTCCAGCGCGTCGCCTCCCACTGCCTCTGGCTCGGCACCTGGTGCATGGATATGGGCGGGGCGCTCGGCGGCGGGGCGACGATGTTCCTCTACTGCTTCCGCGAGCGGGAGATGATCCTCGACCTCTTCGAGGCGCTGACGGGCGCCCGGCTCCTCTACGGGTTCCACCAGGTGGGCGGGACGCGCTACGACATCCCCGCCGGGTGGGCGGACAAGTGCCGGGAGACGATCGCCCACGTCGAGGGGCGGCTTCTCGAGTACGAGGCGCTCCTCGAGGGGAACACGGTCTTCCTGGTGCGCACCCAGGGCGTGGGCGTGATCTCCCGGGAGCTCGCCCAGGAGGTGGGCGTCTCGGGCCCGCTCCTCCGAGGCTCGGGGTTCTCCCACGACATTCGCCGCGTGGAGCCCTACTCCTCGTACGAGGAGTTCCAGTTCGACGTGCCCGTGGAGACGGCGGCCGACTGTCACGCGCGCTACCGCGTGCGGATGCAGGAGTTCCGCCAGGCGATCCGCATCGTCCGCCAGGCGCTGGACGGGCTGCCCGCCGGGCCGATCTCCTCGCGCCCGGGGGTGAAGTCGATCGGCCAGGTGAAGCTGCCCAAGGGCGAGGCGTACGCGCGGGTCGAGAGCCCCCGGGGCGAGGTGGGCATCTACCTCGTCTCGGACGGGTCGACGAAGCCCTACCGGATGAAGTGGCGGGGCGCCTCGTTCTCGAACCTCGCGGTGGCGGGGCACATCCTCCCGGGCCACAAGATCGCCGACGCCGTCGCCATCCTGGGCTCGATCGACCCCGTCTTCGGCGAGGTGGACCGCTAGCCCGATGACGGACCTCCTGTGGACCGTCGGGCCGCCGTTCCTCCTTCTCAACGGCGTCCTGATCCTCGTCACTTATCTCACGCTCCTCGAGCGCAAGTTCGCGGCGCGCCTCCAGTCGCGGGTGGGGCCCTACGAGGTGGGGCGGCCGCACGGGTGGCTCCAGCCGATCGCCGACGCGGTGAAGCTCCTCCTGAAGGAGGACATCGTCCCGACGGCCGCCGACCGCCTCGTCTACAACCTGGCGCCGATCGTGTTCCTGGTCCCCGCGTTCCTCATGTACGCGGCGATGCCGTTCGCCCGGGGCTGGGTGCTGGCCGATCTCGAGATCGGCCTGGTCTTCGTCCTGGCGGTCTCGTCGCTCGAGGTCGTGGGCCTCTTCATGTGCGGCTGGGGATCGAACAACAAGTACGCCCTCCTCTCCGCCATGCGGGCGGTGAACCAGATCATCTCCTACGAGGTCCCGTTCATCCTGGTGGCGCTGGTCCCGGTCGTGCTCACGGGCTCGCTCCGCCTCTCGACCATCGTCGACGCCCAGCAGGGCCTCCTCGGCTGGTTCGTCTTCTACCCGGTGCTCGGCCAGCTCGCCTTCGTCGCGTTCATGGTGGTGACCCTCGCATCGGAGAACCGCATCCCGTTCGACATCGTCGAGGCCGAGTCGGAGCTGGTCGCAGGCTTCCGGGTGGAGTACTCGGGAATGAAGTTCGCCCTGATCCAGCTGGCCGAGTTCGTCCACCTCTTCGGCGTGGCCTGTCTCGGCACGCTCCTGTTCCTCGGGGGCTGGCTCGGTCCCGGCCCGGCGGCGCTCGGCCCGGCCTGGTTCGTGCTGAAGGCCCTCTTCCTCTTCCTGCTGGTCGTCTGGGTCCGCTGGTCGTTCATCCGCATCCGGGTGGACCAGATCCTGGCGCTCTCCTGGAAGGTCTTCCTGCCGGCCTCGGTCGCGCTCCTGCTGGCCGCGGCGGCGGTGGTGGCGGCGGGCGGAGGGCCCGGTGCCTGAGGGCGGCGTGCGAACCGCGTTCCAGATGGCGCGGGCGGCGGGCACGGCGATGGCCGTGACGCTCCGGAATCTGTTCCGGGCGCCCGTGACCGTGCACTACCCCCGGGTGACGCGGCCCTACCCCGACCGCTTCCGCGGGGTGCTCGCGCTCACCTACGACCCGGAGACGGCGGAGGAGAACTGCATCGGCTGCCGGCTCTGCGAGTTCATCTGCCCGCCGCAGGTGATCAAGGTCGAGATGCTCAAGGCGGAGAAGCGGAACTACGCGAAGCTCTTCACGCTCGAGCTGTACGCGTGCGAGTTCTGCGAGCTGTGCGTCCAGGTCTGCCCGACCGACGCCATCATCATGCTCCGGACCTTCGATCTCGCCACGACCGACCGCCGGGAGCTTCTCCTCGACAAGGATCGCCTCCATGCCCTCGGGCGGCAGTTCACGCCGTCCTGGGCGACCGGGACTGGGCTCCGGGCCATGCAAGCGCCGCCGGCCCGGGGGGGCGCCAAGGGCGAAGCCGCGAGGGACGCCGCCGAGTGAGCCGGGTCCCGGAGTCCCGCGCCCGGCGCGCGCGAGGCCCTGCCACCGGCGTGCACGTCCCTGCGGCGGCACGGCGCTCGACCACCGGAGGGACGTGTCGCCCGACCGCGGCGCGGCGATCAGGATGACCACGCAGGCGCTCGGGCTGGGCGGGATCGGTCTCCTGGTCCTGGGGGCGAGCCTCGGAGTCGTGCTCGCGCGGAACCTCTTCCACTCCGTCCTCTGGCTCGCCCTCGCCCTCGTGGGGACGGCCGGCCTCTTCGTCCTGCTCCATGCGGAGTTCCTGGCCGCCGTGCAGGTCCTCCTCTACGCGGGCGGCGTCGTCACGATCGTGGTGTTCGCCATCATGCTGACGGAGCGCCTGGTCGGGGACTCTCTCCGACAGACGAACCGCGGGATCGTCGCCGGCGCGCTGGCGGCCCTGGCCGTGTTCGCCGGGCTCGCGGGGACCATCCTGCGGGCGGCGCGGCCCGGGACCCTGCCGGGGTCCGAGCTCACCACCGCGGCGCTCGGCCGCGCGGTGCTCACCGAGTGGGTGCTCGCCTTCGAGGTCCTCGGCATCCTCCTGGTGGCCGCGCTCCTCGGCGCCCTCTACCTCGCCCGGACCGAGGACTAGAGCGCGTGAACCCGGTGTCCCAGCGGCCCGCGTCCCGTCCCGGAGCCCGGCGTCCGTGCTGAGCGCCTACCTCCTCCTCGCCGCCGCCATGTTCGCGATCGGGCTGTTCGGGGTCCTGACGCGGCGGAACGCCGTCGGCATCCTCCTCGGCCTCGAGCTCATGCTGAATGCGGTCAACATCAACCTGGTCGCCTTCGCGCACTTCAATGGGGCGGTGGCCGGCTGGGTGCTGACGCTCTTCACCATCGCGATCACCGTGACGGAGGTCGCCGTCGGGCTGGCGATCGTCATCGTGATCTTCCGCGTGCGCCGCACGGTCGACGCGGACCACCTGAACCTCCTGCGAGGCTGAGCCGGGCCGCGTGACCGAGACCGACCTCGCCCTCCTGATCCTGGCCGGTCCCTTCGGGGCCGCGCTCCTGCTCGGCTCGGTGCCGCCCCTCCGGCGCGCGGGCCGCCTGGCGGCGCTGGTCTCGCTCGCCGGGATCGGCGTCGCCCTCTTCGCAGCCGCCCGGCTGGTGACGGGGCTCTGGCTCGCCCGGGCCGCGTACGTGGCCCACGGGGGCAGCGCCGTCCGCGAGGCCACGCTGACCCTGCCCTGGCTGGCGCAGGCCGGGCCCGTGCCGCTGGCAACGGCGGGGGTCTACGTCGACTCGCTCGCCGCCGTGATGGCGACGCTGGTCGCCCTCGTCGCCGGGTTGGTCCAGCTCTACTCGCTCGGCTACCTCGCCGACGAGCCGCCCCCGGCTCTCGGGCGCTACTACCTCTACCAGTCCCTCTTCGCGTTCGCGATGCTGGGGCTCGTCTTCGCGCCGAACTTCCTCCAGCTCTTCGTTTTCTGGGAGCTGGTGGGGCTCTGTTCGTACCTCCTGATCGGCTTCTACTACCAGCGCCCGGCGGCGGCCCGGGCGGCGGTCAAGGCCTTCTGGGTGACGAAGCTCGGCGACGTGGGCTTCCTTCTCGGCATCGTGCTGCTCTGGGGCGCGACGGGGACGTTCGAGTTCGACACGCTCTTCCGCGCGGTCGCGGGCGGCGCTCTCCCCGCGAACCTCGCGCTCTACATGACGCTGATCTACCTCGGCGCCGTGGGCAAGAGCGCCCAGTTCCCGCTCCATGTCTGGCTGCCCGACGCGATGGAGGGCCCGACGCCTGTGTCGGCGCTGATCCACGCCGCCACGATGGTGACGGCGGGCGTGTTCCTGGTGGCGCGGGCCTACCCGCTCTTCCAGGCCGTGCCGTGGGTGCTCCTCCTGATCGCCTACGTGGGCGCGTTCACCGCCCTCCTGGCGGCGACGCTCGCGCTCGGCGAGTCCGACCTCAAGCGCGTCCTCGCGTACTCGACCGTGTCCCAGCTCGGCTACATGATGACCGCGCTCGGGGCCGGTGCTCTCGTGGCGGGGGTGCTCCATCTCCTGCTCCATGGCTTCTTCAAGGCCCTCCTGTTCCTCGCCGCGGGGGCCGTGATCCACGCGGTCCACACGAACGACATGGGCGCCATGGGCCGGCTCGGGCGGGCCATGCCGAAGACCGCGATCGTCTTCGTCGTGGGCACGCTCGCGCTTGCCGGCGTGCCGCCCTTCGCGGGCTTCGTCTCGAAGGAAGCGATTCTTGGCGGGGTCTGGGAAGCGGGCCTCCGCGGACCGTTCGTGCTCCTGTCCGTCACGGTGTTCCTGACGGCGTTCTACATGTTCCGGGCGGTCTTTCTGACGTTCTTCGGGGCCCGCGGCGCGGGCGGCCACCCCCACGACCCGCCGGGCGTGATGATGGGCCCGCTGTGGCTCCTGGCGGTGCTGTCGATCCTGGGCACGGTGCTCGGCGGGGCGGTGCTCGGCCTGACCTTCCCGGAGTTCATGCGAGGCGACCCGGGCGCGGCGCTCCCGCACGGGCCGGGCTGGCTCACCCCCTTCTCCGTCGGCCTCGCGCTCGCGGGCCTCCTCCTGGCGTGGCTCGTCTACCAGCGGCGGGCGGTCTCGGTCCGGACGCTCACGCGGGGGCTCGGGCCATTGCCGGCGTGGGCGGCCCAGGGCTACGGGCTCGACGCGCTCTACGTGGCCGTCTACCGGGGCGCCGTCCTCGCGCTGGGCCGCCTCGTGGGGTGGGTCGATCGGTACGTGGTCGACGGACTGGTCAACGTCGCAAGCGCCGCCACCCTCCGGGCGGGCGCGGACCTCCGCCAGATCCAGACCGGCCGCGCCCAGGACTACCTCTACGGCGTGACGGCAGGGGTGCTCCTCGTCCTGGTCCTCTGGAGGTTCTGGGCGTGACCGACTTCCCCGTGCTCGCGCTCGTGACGGCGACGCCCTTCGTGGCGGCCTGCCTCATCATGCTGGTCGGCCGGACGCGCCCGCTCGGCGTGCGGCTGATCGCCGTCGGCGCGGCGACCGTGACGCTCGGGCTGTCCCTTTACCTCTACCTCGCGTACGACCCGGCGGCCGGCGGGTACCAGTTCCGCGAGCAGTACCCGCTCGTGCGCGTGCTCGGCATCTCGGTCGAGCTGGGGGCCGACGGCATGTCGGTCCTGATGGTCCTCTTGACGGCGATCATCATCTTCGCCGGCGTGTTCGCGTCCTGGACCGTGCGCCTCCGCGACCAGGAGTTCTACGCACTCCTCCTCACGCTCGTGACCGGCGTGTTCGGGGTCTTCGTCTCGCTCGA
Organism: uncultured Candidatus Rokubacteria bacterium; assembly: GCA_963805625.1. GTDB lineage: Bacteria > Methylomirabilota > Methylomirabilia > Rokubacteriales > DASRDR01 > DASRDR01. The sequence continues at coordinate 305,540 of CAWDVE010000021.1, read as the reverse complement.
TCTCTTCGTGTTCTTCCTCTTCTACGAGATCGCGGTGCTGCCGATGTACCTCCTCATCGGCATCTGGGGCTCGACGGGCGAGGTGCGCCCCCAGGGGGTCTTCGCCTGGGCGTTCCGCGAGACGGGCGTGGGCACCAAGGAATACGCGGCGATGAAGCTGACCCTGTATCTCTTGCTGGGGTCCGCGTTCATCCTGGTGGGGCTCTTCGTCCTCTACTTCGCCGGCGGCGTGCACTCGTTCTCCCTGCTCGCGCTCTCCGAGGTGACCTTCAGCCCGGGCACCCAGCGCTGGGTGTTCCTCGCCCTCTACGTGGGCTTCGGCATCCTGGCGGGCATCTGGCCGCTCCACACCTGGTCGCCCGATGGGCACGCCTCCGCCCCCACGGCGGTCTCGATGCTCCACGCCGGCGTCCTGATGAAGCTCGGTGCCTACGGCGTCCTCCGCGTAGCGATGACGCTCCTCCCCGAGGGGACGCAGTACTGGGTGCCCCTCGTGGGGACGATCGCGGTGATCAACGTCGTCTACGGCGCCTTCTCGGCGATGGCCCAGAACGATCTCAAGTACGTCATCGCCTACTCGTCGGTGTCCCACATGGGGCTCGTGATGCTGGGCGCCGCCACCCTGACGGAGGCCGGGCTCAACGGGGCCGTTTTCCAGATGTTCGCCCACGGGATCATGACGGGGCTCTTCTTCGCGCTGGTGGGGCTCATCTACGAGAAGTCCCACACGCGGGAGATCGGCCGGATGGGCGGCTTCGGGCGGCGGATGCCCGGGATCGCCGCGTGCTTCACCCTCGGCGGTCTCTCGTCCCTCGGGCTGCCCGGCCTCGCGGGGTTCGTCGCCGAGATCCTGACCTTCCTCGGCGCCTGGCAATCGGCCTCCCGGTGGTGGCTCTTCCCCGCCGTCCTCGGCACGCTGCTCACCGCGATCTACGTGCTCCGCGTGGCGAAGCGGATCTTCTGGGGCCCGCTGGCCGCCGGGCCGCACGGGGAGTGGGCGGCGCTCCCCGACGCCCGGGGGCCCGAGTGGGTGAGCCTGGTCTTCCTCTCGGCCATCCTCATCCTCTTCGGGTTCGTGCCGGGCCTCGCGCTGTCGCGGGTCGACCCGGCGATCGTGGCGCTCCTCGACCGGATCGGGGTGCTGCCGTGATGCTCCTGGCGCTCGAGCTCGGGGTGGCGGCGCTCGCCCTCATCGTTTTCCTGCTGGGCGTCGGCGGGCGCGGGCGCGGCTCGCGCGAGATCGGGCTGGTCACCGCCGTCGGCCTGGCCGGACTTTACGGGCTGTCGCTCGTCATCGACGCCCGCGGCCCGCTCTTCGACGGCGCGTTCATCGTCGACGGCCTGGCCGTGTTCCTGAAGCAGGTCTTCCTCCTGGCGACGCTCCTCGCGGTCGTCGGGGGCCTCGCGCGCCAGGATGCCGTCGAGCGCCGCCGCGGCCTCGAGTACCACGTCCTCATGCTGACGGCGCTCCTCGGCATGATGGTGCTCGCCTCGGCCCGCGAGCTCGTGCTCCTCTTCGTGGCGTTCGAGCTGATGTCGATCCCGCTCTATGTCCTGGCCGGATTCGTCAAGAGGGATGCGCGAGCCGTGGAGGCGTCGCTCAAGTTCTTCCTGGTGGGGAGCCTCTCGACGGCGTTTCTGGTCTACGGGCTCTCATTCGTTTACGGCGTGACGGGCAGCACCCGGCTCGACGTCGTGACGCGGGCGGTGGGCGCGGGCGACCCGCTCCTGCTCCTGGGCCTCGTCCTGGTCCTCGGCGGAGTGGGATTCAAGATCGCGGCGTTCCCGTTCCACATGTGGGTGCCGGACACCTATGAGGCCGCGGCGACCCCGTTTGTCGCGTGGCTGTCGGTGGCGCCGAAGGCGGCCGGGTTCGCCGTGCTGCTCCGCGTCTTCATCGAGCGCGCGGGGCCCCCGGCCGCGCTCTGGGCGGGGGTGGCGGCGCTCCTCGGCGCGCTGACGATCGTGGCCGGGAACATGATGGCGATCCCCCAGACCGACGCGAAGCGGCTCCTCGCCTATTCCGGGATCGCCCACATCGGCTACATGCTGCTCGGGGTGGCGGCGCTCTCCGCGGAGGGTGTGGCGATGCTGCTCTTCTACCTGGTGGCGTACCTGTTCTCGAACATGGGGGCCTTCATGGTCGTGGAGGCCGTGGCCCAGGCCGAGGGCTCGTCCGCGCTCCGGACCTTCCGGGGGCTCGCCCAGCGCTCGCCGGCGCTCGGGCTCGCGATGCTCCTGTTCCTGCTCTCACTGGGCGGCATCCCGTTCGTGGTGGGGTTCTGGGCCAAGCTCTACATCCTCTGGGCGGCGGCCCAGGCGGGGCTCTACGGGCTGGTGCTGCTGGCGGCGGTGCTGACCGTGGTGGCGCTCTTCTACTACCTCCAGGTCGCCAAGCAGATGTACATCGACGCCCCGGCCCGGTCCACGCCGGTGCCGGTCCCGCCGGCGCTCGCCCTCGTGCTCGTCGTCAGCGCCGTCGCGGTCGTGCTACTGGGACTCTATCCCGGGCCGCTGCTCGACTCGGCGCTGCGGGCGGCCGCCCCGCTGTTCTGACGGCCGCGCCCGCCCGGGCGCTCACTTCTTCCAGCGGCCCTCCACGTAGACCCAGCCCTGGGGCGTCTGCTGATAGCGCCCCGGGATCCACGCGCCCTGCGCCTCGACCCAGCGTCCGGGGACCCACGCCCAACGTCCACCCTGCCAGGCCCAGTGGCCCGCGATCCACACGAACTGGGGGCCGGGCGACGGGGCCGGTTTCTCCACCTGGACCGGCGGCGGGGGGCTAGGCGCCTGGGCGAAGCCGGGCGCGACGCCGACCCCGAGGCAGAGACCGAGAGCCATCCCGATGAGCAGACTACGCGCACCAGTTGCCATCACGCCGTCCCCTCTTCCTGTCGCCTGTTCCGACGGCCCCCCGCCGGACACATTCAGGACCCGCCTCAGCTAAGCAGGGGGCTCCACCCCCGTCAAGCGCCGTCGGAGAGCGCCGTGTCCATTCTCCGACGTCTGGATGATCAAGCCCGCGGAAGTTGCGCGAGCGAGGCACTCGCGGGATTACGTGGGGGCTCGCTTGACAGGCTCCGGGGCCGCTGCTAGTTTACCGACCGGTCGGTACACCCCAATGAGCCCCTCGCCCGTCAAGGAGCAGATTCTGGAGGTGGCCACCCGGCTGATGGCCGTCCGGGGATACCATCGGACTTCGCTCGACGACGTCCTCCGGGAGAGTGGTGCTGGAAAGGGTAATTTCTATCACTACTTCCGATCGAAGGAGGACCTCGGGTACGCGATCCTCGATCGGCTGTTCGACCGGTTCGAGTCGCGGACCCTGGCCCCGATCTTCGGGGATCACACACGGGACCCGCTCGGCCAGGTCGAGGTCTTCCTCGACGAGGTCCTGGCGACCCAGCGCGCCCGGAAGTGCGTTGGCGGCTGCCCCATCGGCAACCTCGCCACCGAGCTAGCCGATACCCATGAAGGGTTCCGCCAGCGGCTCGCCAGGGGGTTCGAGCAGTGGCGCCAGTACCTGGCCGCGGCCCTGACGCGCGCCCGGGCACTCGGCGACCTTGCCGCGGACGTCGACCCCGAGGCGCTCGCCCGTTTCCTGGTTGCGGGGATCGAGGGCGCCATCCTCCTGGCGAAGGTAAAGAAGGACATCCGGGTGATGGAGCACTGCGTCGGCGAGCTCCGGCGCCATCTCGCGCTCTATCACCGCGCCGAGCGGCCCGTGGCGGCGGGCGTGGGACCATGACCACCGAGCGCGCCCCGGTCGTGTCCGCCGAGACGCCGGACCAGCGGCTTCACCAGGATCTCCTCGCCCAAGCCCCCGGCGCCGTGGAAGCGCTGGTCCACCGCTACGGCGTGAAGATCTACCGGCTCGCGCTCCGCATCACGGGCAGCCCCGAAGACGCCCAGGAGGTGAGCCAGGACGTCCTCTGGACTATTGTCCGGAAGATCGGCACGTTCAAGGGCGAGTCCGCCCTGGGGAGCTGGATCTATCGCATCACCGCCAACGCCGCCTATGAGAAGCTCCGGAGCCGGCGTGGCAAGGACGAGGTGTCCTGGGAAGCCTTGCTGCCGGCCTTCGATCGGGACGGCCACCTCGTCGAACCCGGACACGACTGGACCCAGCAGGCCGAGGATCCCGCGCTCCAGGCAGAAGCGCGGCGGCGCCTTCGCGAGGCGATCGACAGCCTCCCGGCGGACTACCGGACGGCGTTCGTGCTCCACGACATGGAGGGGCTCTCGAACCCGGAGATCGCCGAGATGCTCGAGATCAGCCTGCCGGCGGTCAAGTCCCGCGTGCACCGCTCGCGCCTGTTCCTGCGCCAGCGCCTCGAGCAGTACTTCCGGCACGGCTGACCGCGGGTCAGCCCTCCGGCTCGGCGGCCGGCGTCGAGACCCCGAGCCGCGCACGCACGCGCGGGCCGAGCCACGCCTCGGCCGCCCCCGGGCCGCGGGGGCGGATACGTGGGGGCGGATACGTTGACAGCCCCGCACCGCTGTGGTCAAATCGGGGCTTCGGACAGCCCGCATTCGCCGCCATTCTCCGAGGAGGCAGCCCCGTGGAAGCCGTGATCATCTCCGGAGGCAAGCAGTACCGGGTCCGGGAGGGAGACCTCGTGCGGCTCGAGCGCCTCCCGACCGCCCAGGGCGACACGGTGGAGTTCCGCGAGGTGGCGTACCTGCGCGCCGAGGGTGATCCTGTGATAGACCCCGCCCAGCTCGGGGCCGCGCGCGTCCTCGGCCAGGTCGTCCGGATCGGCCGGGCCAAGAAGATCGTCGTGGGGAAGTTCAAGCGCCGGAAGAACTACCGGCGCCGGCAAGGCCATCGCCAGGCGTTCACGCAGGTCCGGATCACCCGGATCGTCGCGGGCGCCTGAGGACACACGGAGCCCCCGAACCATGGCACACAAGAAGGGTGTCGGCAGCTCACGGAACGGCCGGGACAGCCAGCCGAAGATGCTCGGGGTCAAGCGCTTCTCCGGGCAGTGGGTGCCCGCCGGCTCGATCCTCGTCCGCCAGCGCGGGACGCGCTTCTTCCCGGGCCGGAACGTTGGCCTCGGGGTCGACTTCACGCTGTTCGCCAAGGCGAGCGGCGTCGTCGGCTTCGAGGAGCGCAACGGCCGGCGGCTCGTGAGCGTCCGCGAAGAAGCCGCCGCCTCCTAGCCTCCGCCGCGCCCCCGTGCCTCCCGGACCGTCGTGTTCGTCGACGAAGTCGAAATTCACGTCCGGGCCGGCGACGGAGGCCGGGGCTGCGTCAGCTTCCGCCGTGAGAAGTTCGTCCCCCGGGGCGGTCCGAACGGGGGCGACGGAGGCCGCGGCGGCTCGGTGATCCTCGAGGCCGACGAAGGCCTCGGCACCCTCCTCGACTTCCGGTACCGCCGCCACTACGCCGCTCCGCGCGGGGGCCACGGTGAGGGCTCCGACCGGCACGGCGCCAACGGCGGGGATCTCGTCCTCCGCGTCCCGGTCGGCACGACCGTGCGCGAGCGTGACACCGGGCTCCTCCTCGGCGACCTCACGGCCGACGGCGAGCGGCTCGAGATCGCCCGCGGCGGCCGCGGCGGCCGCGGCAATGCGCGCTTCGCCACCTCCACGCACCGGGCCCCGCGCCACGCCGAGCCGGGCGAGCCGGGCGAGGAGCGCGGGCTCCGGCTCGAGCTCCGGCTCCTCGCCGACGTCGGGGTGGTTGGATTCCCGAACGCGGGCAAGTCGACCCTGGTCGCCCGCCTCTCGGCCGCGCGGCCGAAGATCGCCGACTATCCGTTCACGACCCTCGTCCCGACGCTCGGGCTCGTCCGGCTCGACGCGGAGCGGAGCTTCGTCATCGCGGATGTGCCGGGCCTGATCCCGGGCGCGTCGGAGGGCAAGGGTCTCGGGCTCCGCTTCCTCCGGCATCTCGAGCGGACGCGCGTCCTGGTCCACCTCCTGGACCTCGATCCCGCCACCGGGCGCGATCCGGTGGAGGACTGGCGGACGATCCAGGCGGAGCTCCGAGCCTACTCGCCCGAGCTGGCGGCGCGCCCGCAGCTTGTGGCCGCGAACAAGATCGACCTCGAGGGTGCGGCGCCTCGGCTCAAGCGCGTCGTGGCCATGGGGCGGCGTCGCCGGCTCCTCGTGTTCCCTCTCGCGGCGCGGACGGGGCACGGGCTCGCGGAGCTCCGGGCGGCCCTCGGGGCCGCCCTCGCCGCGGCGCCCGTCGACCGCGCGGCGGGAGCCCACGCGTGACGCGCCGCCGGCTTCGCCGCGTGGTGGTCAAGGTCGGGAGCGGGCTGATCGCCGATCCCGTCGAGGGGCCGGATCCCGCGCGCATCGAGCCCCTGGCGGCCGACGTGGCCGCGGTGATGGCGAGCGGCGTCGAGGTCGCGCTGGTGACCTCGGGCGCCATCGCGGCCGGCACCGCGCGGCTCGGGCTCGGCGGGAAGCCGCGGTCGATTCCCGAGAAGCAGGCGGCGGCCGCGGTCGGCCAGGCGGCGCTCATGTGGCACTACGAGCAGGCCTGCGGGGTGCACGGCGTCCGCGTCGCCCAGGTGCTCCTCACCCAGGAGGACGTGAGCCACCGGGAGCGCTACCTCAATGCCCGGAACACGCTCATGACACTGCTCGGGTTCCACGTCCTGCCGGTCATCAACGAGAACGACACGGTCGCGGTCGAGGAGATCAAGGTCGGCGACAACGACAACCTCGCCGCCCTCGTCGCGGCCCTGATCGACGCCGACCTCCTGGTGCTCCTCTCCGACATCGACGGGCTCTACACGGGCGATCCGCGCCACGACCCCACGGCGCGCCGGATCGCACGCGTGGAGACCATCACGCCCGAGATGGAAGCGCGGGCGGGCGCCGGCGGGCCGGTGGGGACGGGCGGCATGGTGACGAAGCTCCAGGCGGCGCAGAAGGCGATGGCGGCCGGGATCCCCATGGTCATCGCCGACGGCCGGCATCCCGGCGTGCTGCGGGCCGTGGTGAAGGGCGAGGCCGTCGGGACCTACTTCGAGCCGCGCACCGACCGGTTGGCGGCCCGCAAGCGCTGGATCGCCTTCGCGCTGCCGGTGCAGGGCGCGATCGCGGTGGACCCCGGCGCGCGCCGCGCCCTCGTCGAGCGCGGCAAGAGCCTCCTCCCGTCCGGCGTGCTGGCGGTGAGTGGGCAGTTCGCGGCCGGCGACGCCGTGGGGGTGCGGGACGCGGACGGGCGCGAGTTCGCCCGGGGTATCGTGAGCTGTGACGCCCGCGAGCTCGAGCTCCTCCGGGGCGCGAAGACGGCCGACATGGAGCGCCTGCTCGGGTATCGCGTGACGGACGAGGTCATCCACCGTGACAACCTCGTCATCCTCTAACCCCGTAACCCCATGATAGTCTAGGGCCGTGCCGGCGATCGACGTGCGCGAGCTGGTCGAGACGCGTGCCCGGGCCGCGCGCGAGGCCGCCCGGACCCTGGCGCTCGCCAACGCGCGCGTGAAAGGCGAGGCGCTCCTCGCCATGGCGCGCGGGCTCGAGGAGAAGGTCCCCGCCGTCCTCGAGGCGAACCGGGCGGACCTCGAGCGGGCGCGCGGGCAGGGCCATCCGCGGGCGTTCCTCGACCGCCTCACGCTCACGGACGCGCGGGTCGAGGGCATGGTGGCGGGGATCCGCCAGGTCGCCGCGCTCCCGGATCCCGTCGGGGAGACGGTCCGCGGCTGGCGGCGGCCGAACGGGATCGAGATCGCGAAGGTCCGCGTGCCGCTCGGCGTGGTCGGGTTCATCTACGAGAGCCGGCCGAACGTGACCGCCGATGCCGCGGCGCTCTGCGTCAAGAGCGGGAACGCCTGCGTGCTGCGCGGCGGCCGCGAGGCGCTCGAGTCGAACGGGGTCATCGCGGCGATTCTGGCCAAGGGCCTCGAGAAGGCCGGGCTCCCGCCCGCGGCGCTCGGGTTCATCGACGTGCCCGACCGCGAGGCCGTCGAGATCCTGATCACGCTCGACCGGTACGTCGACCTCATCGTGCCGCGCGGCGGCGAGGCGTTCGTCCGTCTGGTGGCCGAGCGCGCCACGATCCCGATCCTCAAGCACGACAAGGGGCTCTGCCACGTCTACGTCGACGCTGGGGCCGACCTCCACATGGCGGCCGACATCGCGGTCAATGCGAAGGCCCAGCGCCCCGGCGTGTGCAACGCGCTCGAGACGCTCCTGGTCCACGCGGACGCCGCACCCACCTTCCTGCCCGCGGTCGCCGCGCGCTTCCGCGCCGCCGGCGTCGAGCTCCGGGGCTGTTCCCGCACGTGCGAGCTCGTCCCGGGCACCCGGCCGGCGACCGAGACCGACTGGGATACGGAGTATCTCGATCTGATCCTGGCGGTCCGGGTCGTCCCGAGCTTCGACGAGGCCGTGGAGCACATCCGGCGGCACGGCTCGGGGCTGGCGGAGGCCATCGTGACGCGGGACTATCTGGCGGCGCGCCGCTTCGTGGCCGAGGTGGACGCCGCCTGCGTCCTGGTCAACGCCTCGACGCGCCTGGTCGATGGGCAGCAGTTCGGCATGGGCGCGGAGCTCGGGATCTCCACGTCGAAGCTCCACGCGCGCGGTCCGGTCGGCGTCGAGGAGCTCACCACGACGAAGTTCGTGGTGATGGGCTCCGGGCAGATCCGCGAGTAGCCGTGGCGGGAGCCTCCCTCTGACGGGCCGCCGATGGCGGAGTGGCGGCTCGGTATCTTCGGCGGCACGTTCAACCCGATCCATCTGGGGCACCTGGTCCTCGCGGAGGCGTTCCGCGAGCGCCTGGCGCTGGACCGCGTCCTGTTCGTGCCGGCCGGGACGCCGCCCCACAAGCCGCCGTGCGGGCTCGTCTCCGCCCTCCACCGCTACGCGATGGTGAGCCTGGCCGTGGCGGGGCACCCGGGCTTCGTGGCGTGCCCGGTCGAGATCGAGCGGGCCGGGCCGTCGTACTCGGTCGACACTGTTGAGGCGCTGGCGGGCGACTGGGCGGGCGCGCGGCTGTTCCTCCTGATGGGCAGCGACACGTTCCTCGACCTACCCACCTGGCGGACGCCGGAGCGGCTGGGCATCTTCGCGACCTTCGGCGTGGGCTACCGGGCCGGCAGCGCATTCGAGCCGGATGGCCCGGCGGCGCGGGCCGTGCTCGCGCGGCTCGGCCGGACGAGCTGGCGTCGCGTGCCCCCGGTCGCTCCGGAGGCCCTGGCGCCCGGCGATTGCGCGCTGGTCGAGACGCGATCGGTCGCCGTGTCGGCGCGAGGCGTGCGCGAGCGCCTCGCCGCCGGGGAGAGCGTCCGGGCCGAAGTGCCGCTGGCCGTCGCCGAGTACATCGGCCAGCACGGCCTCTACGAGGAGCCCGCCTAGCGTGCCCAAGTCCGTCGCGGAGAAGGCTCGGCTGTCGGCCCGCGCCGCCCTCGACAAGCGGGCGCAGGTCCTCCAGGTGCTCGACCTCGCCGCCCTGTCCGGGATCGCCGATTACTTCGTCCTCTGCACCGGCTCGTCGACGACGCACGTGCAGACGATCGCGGAGGCGATCGAGGCGGCGCTCAAGGCCGAGGGCTATCGTGCCCTCCATCGCGAGGGCGTCGCCGCGTCGGGCTGGCTCCTCCTCGACTACGGAGACGTCGTCGTGCACGTCTTCCTGCCGGAGACGCGAGCCTTCTACGCGCTCGACCGTTTGTGGGGAGACGCGCCCGAGCTACCCATCGAAGCCTGAGTGTGGACACCCCCGGGAGCGCGTGCTACGGTGACCTACGCGCCCGGGGCGCGATAGCCTGGGCGCTGCGGAGGATGCGGAGCGGCGATGGCGACCACGCTCGGACCTGAGCGGCTGAGGGAGTTGCGCGCGGCGCTCGTGGCCAAGCGCCGTCAGCTCGAGGACGAGGTCGGCCGGAGTGTGGCGTACGAGAAGGGCCTCGACGACGACACCACCAAGGACCTCGGCGACCAGGCCAACACGGCGTACACTCGCGAGTTCCAGTTCGAGCTGGGCAACGGCGACCGGCGGCTCCTGCGCGAGGTGATGACCGCGCTCCGCAAGTTCGACGAGGGCGGCTTCGGCGAGTGCGAGCGGTGCGGGGAAGGGATCGGTGAGAAGCGGCTGGACGCCCTCCCGTTCGCGCGCTACTGCATCGAGTGCCAGCGGCGCCTCGAGCGCGAGGACAAGGCCGCCGCCGGCTGAGCCCGGCTCCCCCGGGGGGCCCCACGATGGCCCTCGACCTCGTCCGCTGGTTCGAGCCTGTCCTCGATCTCGTTTTTCCGGTCGTCTGCCCGGTCTGCCTCGCTCGCTCGGACGATCCCGCCCACCGCCCGTTCTGCGGCCCTTGCTGGGCGGCGCTGCCGGTGGGCCTCGGACCGGGCTGCTCCGTGTGCGGCGAGCCCTTCCCGGGGCTGGGCGGAGCGCTCCCGTGCGACGCGTGCCGGCGAACGCCGCCGCCTTACGCCTTCGCCCGCGCCGTCGCCGAGTACCGCGACGGGATGCGGGAGGCGATCCACGCGCTGAAGTTCGCCGGCCGGCCCGTCCTGGCGACGCCGCTCGGGCGGCTCCTGGCCGAGGTGGGCGCCCGCGCCCTGCCAGCCCCGCCGGGGGACTGGGCGGACGGGCTGGTCCCCGTCCCCCTCCATCCCGCGCGCCTCGCGGAGCGCGGGTTCAACCAGGCCGAGCTCCTGGCCGCGCCGTGCGCGGCCCGGTGGCGCGTCCCGGTCCTCCCGCGCGTCCTGGTCCGCACGCGCCCGACGCTCCCCCAGACCGACCTCGACCCGGCGGCCCGGCGCGCCAACGTCCGGGACGCCTTCCGGGTCCCGCGGCCGGCCGCGGTAGAGGGCCGGCGTGTCTTGCTCGTCGACGACGTCCTCACGACGGGCGCGACCGTCGGCGCCGCGGCCCGGGCGCTCCGAGCGGCGGGGGCCGTCGCCGTCGGCGTGCTCACCCTCGCGCGCGTCGTCCTGCGCTGACGCCGGCGGGGTGACCGCGCGGGGAGCCGCGCGCTCGTTGACCGCCTCCCGCCTGCACCCTATAATCATCGATAATCCGCGACGTTCCTGACAGCCAAGGCCGGGTTTCCGCACGAGGGGGAGCAATGGCGCTGAAGGTGGGCATCAACGGGTTTGGTCGGATCGGCCGCGTGTTCTACCGCGCGGCGTGGGGCACGCCAGGGTTCGAGGTCGTGGCGGTGAACGACCTCACCGACGCGGCCACGCTTGCGCATCTGCTCAAGCACGACTCGGTGCACGGGACCTTCGGGCCGGAGGTCGTCGCCAAGGGTGACGCCATCTTCGTCGACGGCCGGCAGGTCCGCGTGCTGGCCCAGAAGGATCCGGGGAGCCTCCCCTGGCGGGAGCTGGGGGTGGACGTCGTGGTCGAGTCGACGGGGCGCTTCGTCGACCGCGCGAGCGCGGGCAAGCATCTCGAGGCGGGCGCTCGAAAGGTCGTCATCACGGCGCCCGCAAAGGATCCGGACGTGACGCTGGTCCTCGGGGTGAACGAGCAGGCCTACGATCCCGCGAAGCACCACGTCGTCTCGAACGCGTCCTGCACGACCAACTGCCTCGCCACGGTCACCAAGGTGCTGCTCGATCGCTTCGGCGTGCGCCGCGGATACTGCACGACCGTCCACTCCTACACGAACGATCAGCCCATCCACGACTTCCCGCACAAGGACCTCCGGCGGGCCCGCGCGGGGGCGCTGTCGATGATCCCCACCACCACCGGCGCCGCGAAGGCGGTGGGGCTGGTCCTGCCGTCCCTCAAGGGGAAGCTGGACGGCATCGCGATCCGGGTCCCGACGCCGAACGTGTCGGTCGTCGATCTCACGGCCGAGCTCGGGCGGCCCGCCTCGGTCGACGAGGTCAACGAGGCATTCCGGGCCGCCGCCGCGGGTCCGCTGAAGGGCATCCTCGCCTACACGGACGAGCCGCTCGTGTCGGTCGACTTCAATGGCGACTCGCACTCCTCCATCGTGGACGGGCCGTCGACGTCGATGGTGGAGGGCTCGCTCGTGAAGGTGCTGGCCTGGTACGACAACGAGTGGGGCTACTCGAGCCGCGTGCGGGATCTCGTCGCCTTCATGGGGCGGAGCCGGTAGGCTCCGGACCCCGGAGCGGCCGGGCCCGGCCGGCCGCGCCTGTCCCTCGCCATGCCCAAGCGCACCATCGAGGACCTCGACCTCCGGGACCGCCGGGTGTTCGTGCGGGTCGACTTCAACGTCCCGCTCGGGCGTGACGGCGAGGTGAGCGAGGATGCGCGGATCCGGGCGGCGCTGCCGACCCTCCGCCACGCGCGGACGCGAGGCGCGCGCGCGATGGTCGTGGCCTCGCACCTCGGCCGGCCCAAGGGCGGGTCAGAGGCGAAGTTCTCGCTGGCGCCCGTGGCGCGGCGCCTCGGGGCGCTGCTCGGGGAGTCCATCCCGCTGGCGGCCGACTGCGTCGGGTCGGCCGTCGAGAGCCAGGCGGGGGCGCTGCCGCTGGGGGGCGTGCTCCTCCTCGAGAACCTCCGCTTCCACCCGGGCGAAGAGGCGAACGATCCTGTGTTCGCGCGGGCCCTGGCGCGGCTCGGGGACGTCTACGTGGACGACGCCTTCGCCGCGGCCCACCGCGCCCACGCCTCGACGGAGGGGATCACGCGGCATCTCCGGCCGGCCGTGGCCGGGCTCCTCATGAAGCAGGAGCTCACCGCTCTGGCGCGGATCTTCGACGCCCCCGTGCGCCCGCTCGTCGCCATCCTCGGGGGCGCCAAGGTCTCCGACAAGCTCGCCCTGATCGAGTCGCTCCTCGGCCGTGTCGATCGGCTGCTGGTCGGCGGCGGGATGGCGTTCACGTTCCTCCGCGCCCAGGGGCACGAGGTCGGGCGGTCGCTCCTCGAGGCGAGTCTGGTCGACACAGCCCGCCACCTCCTCGAGCATGCGCGGACGCGGGGAGTGGACTTCCGGCTGCCCGTCGACACGGTGGTGGCGGGCTCGCCCGACGCCGGGGCGGGCCAGGTCGTCGAGAGCCACGCGATTCCCGCGGATCTCATGGGGCTCGACATCGGCCCCGCGACCGTCCGGCACTTCACGGACGCCCTCCGCGACAGCCGGACCATCGTCTGGAACGGGCCGATGGGCGTCTTCGAGCGGACGCCGTTCGCGGCCGGAACGCTCGGGCTGGCGCGCGCGGTGGCGGACGCGCCCGCCCTGTCGGTCATCGGCGGCGGGGACACGGTGGCCGCCATCCAGGCGGCGGGGGTCGCCGATCGGATCGGCTATCTCTCCACGGGCGGCGGCGCGTTCCTCGAGTACCTCGAGGGACGGACCCTGCCGGGCGTGGCCGCCCTGGACGACGCCTGATGATGGACGGCGGCGTGCCGCGCACGCCCGTGATCGCGGGCAACTGGAAGATGCACGCGAGCCTCGCCGAGGCGCGGGCGCTGGCGGCGGCTGTCCGCGACGGCTGCCGCGGGCTCGCAGGGATCCGCGTTGCCGTGTGCCCGCCCTTCACGGCGCTGGCTGCGGTCGCGGAGGTGCTGGCCGGGTCCACCGTCCTCCTCGGCGCCCAGGACGCGCACTGGGAGACGGCCGGGGCCTTCACGGGGTCGGTGTCGCCGGCGCAGGTGTGGGACGCGGGCGCTCGGCTCGTCATCCTCGGGCACTCCGAGCGGCGCCACGGTTTCGGGGAGACCGATGAGGTCGTGCGGCGGAAGGTGACGGCGGCGCTCGCCCAGGGCCTCACGCCGCTCGTCTGCGTCGGCGAGACGGCCGCCGAGCGCACGGCCGAGCGGACGCTCGCGGTGGTCACCCGCCAGCTCGACGCCGCCCTCGGCGAGCGGTCGGCCGCGGAGGCGGGGCGCTGCTGGCTCGCCTACGAGCCCGTCTGGGCGATCGGGACGGGGCAGACGGCGACCCCGGCGCAAGCCGCCGAGGTTCACGCACAGCTGCGCCTGGCGCTCGGGCGGCGGGCGGGCCCGGCGGTCGCGGCGGCGTGCCCCATCCTCTACGGCGGCAGCGTCAAGCCCGAGGTGACGTCGGCGCTCATGACGGAGCCCGACATCGACGGCGCCCTCGTGGGCGGGGCGAGCCTCAAGGCGACCGATTTCATCGGCATCGTCCGCGCCGGCCTCGAGGCCAAGGGGCGGGCGGGGCGCTCGCGCGCTGAGGCACCATGACTGGTGTCATCGACTGCTGGGACTGCTGGCGACCCAGGGCCGCTTTGGGAGTGTTGGGCCAGATCGGGCCGCATGATCGACGCGGGACGTCGGGGGCGCGCCGCGCGCCCCTGCCGCCCGAGTGAGGAGCCTGCCGTGTTCTACGTGCTGGTCGCCGTGCATATTCTCGTGTGCCTCGCCATCATCGGGATCGTGCTGCTCCAGGCCGGCAAGGGAGCCGACATCGGCTCGGCGTTCGGCGGGGGCGGGAGCCAGGCGGTCTTCGGCTCCATGGGCACGCCGACGATCCTGGGCAAGATCACGACCGTGGTCGCGATCCTGTTCATGATCACCTCGTTCAGCCTGGCGAAGCTCTCCTCGAGGGCCCAGTCGGTCGTGCCGGCGACCGTGCCCGCGCCGGCCGAGACCCCGGCGCCCGCCGCGCCGGCAGTGCCGCCCGCCGTGCCGGCAGTGCCGCCCGCCGTGCCGAAGTAGCGGGGAGCCCGCGGTCGGATGGCGGGGACATGAGCCGAACACCGCGCGGAGGGAGGTCCATGGGATCCATCGGCGCCCTGCTCCTCGCGGGTCTCCTCCTCTGGCCGCCCGGGCCGGCCGCGGCCCAGACCGGCGCGCCCAAGGTCACGGTCGGCCACGGGCACTCGATGTACGGGGACCTCAAGTACGGGCCGGAGTTCCGGCACTTCCAGTACGTCAACCCGGAAGCGCCCAAGGGCGGGGACGTCAAGCTGGCGGCCATCGGCACCTTCGACACGCTGAACCCGTTCGTCCTCAAGGGCGTTCCGGCCACGGGGCTCGGCGGCACCGTCGACACGCTCACGGTGGCCTCGGAGGACGAGCCGTTCTCGCAGTACGGGCTCATCGCCGAGAGCATCGAGATGCCGGCGGACCGCTCATGGGTCGCCTTCACGCTCCGGCCGCAGGCGCGCTTCCACGACGGCAGCCCCATCACGGTCGAGGACGTGATCTGGACGTTCGAGACGCTCAAGACGAAGGGCCATCCCTTCTACCGGAGCTACTACGCCCAGGTCGCCAAGGCCGAGAAGGTGGGGGAGCGCAAGGTCCGCTTCGGCTTCGCCCCCGGGGACAACCGCGAGCTGCCCCTGATCGTGGGCCAGCTGCCCGTGTTGTCCCGCGCGTACTGGAGCAAGCGGGACTTCGAGAAGACCACGCTCGAGCCGCCGCTCGGCAACGGGGCGTACCGGATCGAGTCGGTCGAGCCCGGCCGGTCGATCACGTATCGCCGGGTGAAGGACTACTGGGCCGCGCGGCTGCCGGTGAACGTGGGCCGGGAGAACTTCGACTCGATCCGCTTCGACTACTACCGGGACACCACGGTGGCCATCGAGGCGTTCAAGGGCGGGGAGTACGACTTCCGCCAGGAGAACGTGGCGAAGAACTGGGCGACCGCCTACGCCTCCCCCGCGGTGACGCACGGGCTCATCAAGAAGGAAGAGATCCCGAACGAGGTTCCGACCGGCATGCAGGCCTTCGTGTACAACACGCGGCGGCCCATCTTCCAGGACGCCCGCGTGCGCCGCGCGCTGGCCTACGCGTTCGACTTCGAGTGGGCCAACAAGAACCTCTTCTACGGCGCCTACACGCGGACGCGGAGCTTTTTCTCGAACTCCGAGCTCGCCTCGAGCGGGCTCCCGGGCGCCGAGGAGCTGAAGGTCCTGGAGGCGTTCCGGGGCAAGGTCCCGGACGAGGTCTTCACGCGGGAGTACCAGCCGCCGACGACGGACGGCAGCGGCAACATCCGGGACGGCGCGCGGGAGGCACTCCGGCTCCTCGGCGAGGCCGGCTGGACCATCAAGGGGCAGAAGCTGGTGAACGCCCACGGGGAGCCGATGCAGTTCGAAGTCCTGCTCAGCGATCCGACGTGGGAACGGATCGCGCTCCCCTTCGTGAAGAACCTTGAGCGCCTCGGTGTCGCCGCGCGCGTCCGGACCGTCGACGCCGCCCAGTACGAGAAGCGGCAGGACGACTTCGACTTCGACGTGGCCGTGTTCGTGTGGGGCCAGTCCCTGTCGCCCGGGAACGAGCAGCGCGACTTCTGGGGGTCCGAGGCCGCCGGCACCAAGGGGAGCCGGAACCTCGCCGGCATCAAGGATCCCGCGGTGGACCGGCTCATCGACCTCGTCGTCACGGCCCCGGACCGGGCGAGCCTGGTCGCCCGCACCCGCGCGCTCGATCGCGTGCTCCTGTGGGGCCACTACGTCATCCCGCACTGGCACATCCGGGCCTACCGCGTCGTCCACTGGGACAAGTTCAGCCGGCCGGCCGTCTCGCCGAAGTACGCGCTCGGGTTCGACACGTGGTGGGTCGACCCGCAGAAGGAGGCCGCGCTCGCGCGGCGCAAGGGCGAGATCCCCAAGTAGTCTCGCCGAGCGCTGATGCTCGCCTACCTCGTCCGTCGCCTGCTGCTGATCGTCCCCACGCTGTTCGGCATCATGGTCATCAACTTCATCGTGGTCCAGGCGGCGCCGGGCGGGCCTGTCGAGCTCATGATTGCCCGCCTGCGTGGCCACGCGGTGGAGGCGACCGCGCGGGTCGGCGGCTCGGGCGGCGGGGAGACGGGAACGGGGGCGGCGCGGCCCGCCCAGGGCGCGGCCCAGGCCGGCGACGTGACCGAGAAGTACCGCGGCGCGCGCGGGCTCGACCCCGAGCTGATCCGCCAGCTCGAGCGGCAGTACGGCTTCGACCGCCCCGCCCCCGAGCGGTTCGTGCGCATGATCCGGAGCTACGTCATGTTCGACTTCGGCACGAGCTTCTTCCAGGATCGCCCTGTCGTCGACCTGATCGTCGAGAAGATGCCGGTGTCGATCTCGCTCGGCCTGTGGACGACGTTGCTGATCTACCTGGTGTCGATCCCGCTCGGGATCGCCAAGGCCGTGCGTGACGGCTCCACTTTCGACGTCTGGACCAGCGCCGTCGTGATCGTCGGCTACGCGATCCCGGGCTTTCTCTTCGCCATCCTCCTGGTCGTTCTGTTCGCCGGCGGGAGCTTCCTCGACTGGTTTCCGCTCCGCGGGCTCACCTCCGACCACTGGCGGGAGCTGAGCTGGGCGGGCCGGATCGTCGATTACTTCTGGCATATCACGCTGCCGGTCGTCGCCCTCCTCGTCGGCGGGTTTGCGGGGCTGACCATGCTCACCAAGAACTCCTTCCTGGAGGAGATCAACAAGCAGTACGTCACGACGGCGCGCTCCAAGGGGCTGACGGCGCGGCGCGTGCTCTACGGCCACGTCTTCCGCAACGCGATGCTGATCGTGGTCGCCGGCTTCCCCGCCGCCTTCATCGGGATCCTGTTCACCGGCGCCCTCCTGATCGAGGTGATCTTCTCTCTCGACGGACTCGGGCTCCTCGGCTTCGAGGCGGCGATCAACCGCGACTACCCGATCATGTTCGGCACGCTCTACATCTACACGTTCGTCGGGCTCCTACTGAACCTGGTGAGCGACCTCACCTACGTCGCCATCGACCCGCGCATCGACTTCGCCGGCCGGGAGACGTGACGTGCGCCCGCAGGGGGTGAGCCGGCGCCTGAGCCCGCTCACGCGGCGCCGCCTCCACAACTTCCGCGCGAACCGGCGCGGCTTCTGGTCGCTCTGGATCTTCGGGGTGCTGTTCGGTCTGAGCCTCCTGGCCGAGGGGATCGCGAACGACCGCCCGCTGGTGGTCCGGTTCGACGGAGCGTTCTACTTCCCGGTCCTCCGCGCCTATCCGGAGACGGCCTTCGGTGGCGCGTTCCCCACCGAGGCGGTCTATCGCGACCCGGCCGTCATCGGGATGATCCGCGAGAAGGGGTGGCTCCTCTGGCCCCCGATCCCGTTCCGCTACGACACCATCAACTACGACCTGCCGGTGCCCGCGCCGGCGCCGCCGTCGCGGGTCAACTGGCTCGGGACCGACGACCAGGGGCGCGACCTGACGGCCCGGCTGATCTACGGCTTCCGGATCTCCGTCCTGTTCGGGCTCACCCTGACGGTGCTGAGCTCCGTGATCGGGATCATTGCGGGCGCGGTCCAGGGGTACTTCGGCGGGCTGACGGACCTGTGGTTCCAGCGCTTCATCGAGACGTGGTCCGGCCTGCCGGTGCTCTACCTCCTCATCATCCTCGCCAGCATCGTCGAGCCGACGTTCTGGTGGCTCCTGGGGCTCATGCTACTCTTCAGCTGGATGTCGCTCGTCGGCGTGGTCCGCGCCGAGTTCCTGCGTGCCCGCAACTTCGACTACGTGCGCGCCGCGCGCGCGCTCGGCGTCCGGAACAGCGTGATCATGTTCCGGCACGTGCTGCCGAACGCGATGGTCGCCACGCTGACCTTCCTGCCGTTCATCCTGAACGGCTCCATCACGACGCTGACGTCGCTCGACTTTCTTGGCTTCGGCCTGCCGCCGGGCTCGGCGTCGCTCGGCGAGGTGCTGGCCCAGGGCAAGGCGAACCTCCAGGCCCCGTGGTTGGGCATCACGGGGTTCGCGGTCCTGGCCGTGATGCTGAGCCTGCTGATCTTCATCGGGGAGGCCGTGCGGGACGCGTTCGACCCACGGAAGACCGTGTGATGGCGGCGACGCCGATCCTGTCGATCCGCGACCTGTCCGTGTCGTTCGACACGCCGGGCGGCGAGGTGCGGGCCGTGCGCCACGTGTCGCTCGACCTCGCGAAGGGGGAGACGGTCGGACTCGTGGGCGAGAGCGGTTCGGGCAAGTCCGTCACCGCCCTGTCCATCCTCCAGCTCCTGCCCTACCCGACGGCGCGCCATCCCTCCGGGAGCATCGTCTTCCAGGGGCGCGAGCTGCTGGGGGCTCCCGAGGCGACCTTGCGGCAGGTGCGCGGCAACCGGATCGCGATGATCTTCCAGGAGCCGATGACATCCCTGAACCCGCTCCACACCATCGAGAAGCAGATCAATGAGGTGCTGTTCGTCCACAAGGGGCTCGGGCGGCGGGCGGCGCGGGCGCGGACGCTCGAGCTCCTGGGCCTCGTCGGCCTCCCCGAGGCGGCGCGGCGGCTCGACGCGTATCCCCACCAGCTCTCGGGGGGCCAGCGCCAGCGCGTGATGATTGCCATGGCGCTCGCCAACGAGCCCGACCTCCTGATCGCGGACGAGCCGACGACGGCGCTCGACGTCACCATCGAGGCGCAGATCCTGAAGCTGCTCCGGGACCTCAAGGCGCGGTTCGGGATGGCGCTCCTCTTGATCACGCACGACCTCAAGATCGTCCGGAAGATGGCCGATCGCGTTCTCGTCATGACCCAGGGCGAGGTCGTCGAGACCGGGGCCGCGGCCGACGTCTTCGCGCGGCCGCAGCACGTGTATACGCAGCGCCTTCTGGCCGCCGACCCGGCGCCGCGGCTGCCGGGCCCCGCCGGGGAGTCGCCGGTCATCATGATGGCCGAGGCCGTGAAGGTCTGGTTCCCCGTCAAGGCAGGGGTGCTGCGGCGCACGGTGGACCACGTCAAGGCGGTGGACGGGGTGAGCGTCACGGTTCGGGAGGGCCAGACGGTCGGCGTCGTGGGCGAGAGCGGTTCGGGCAAGACCACGCTGGGGCTGGCGCTGCTCCGGCTCCTCCGGAGCGAGGGGCGCATCCAGTTCCGGGGCCGCGAGCTCCAGGGGCTCGGCTCACGGGCGCTCCGGCCGCTCCGCCGGGAGATGCAGATGGTCTTCCAGGATCCCTACGGCTCGCTGTCGCCCCGGCAGTCGGTCGGCCAGATCGTCGGGGAGGGGCTCGGCGTCCACCACGTCGGCCGGAGCGCCGAGGAGCGGGAGGCCCTGATCGCCCGCGCGCTGGCGGAGGTGGGACTCGATCCGGAGGTGCGCGACCGCTACCCCCACGAGCTCTCGGGCGGCCAGCGGCAGCGGGTCGCGCTGGCGCGCGCCCTCGTCCTCACGCCGCGGCTCATCATCCTCGACGAGCCTACCTCCGCGCTCGACCGGTCCATCCAGGCGCAGATGATCGACCTCCTGCAGGAGCTCCAGGCGCGGTACCGGCTCGCCTACCTCTTCATCAGCCACGATCTCGGGGTGATCCGGGCGTTGAGCGACGAGGTCATCGTGATGCGGGCGGGGTCGGTCGTCGAGCGGGGGCCGACCGCCCAGATCTTCGAGCGGCCGGCGCACCCCTACACGCGGGCGCTCATCGCCGCCGCGCTGGACCTCGAGGTGGTCGAGGACGACGCGGTCGCGAGCTGAGGGAGCGGACGAGGCCCGCCGGATGCGCTCGACGAAGGGGCTCCTGCTCGCGGCGCCGACGCTGGTCAGCCTGGTCCTGCTCCAGTCGTACTTCTGGGTGCCGACGTTCGAGGACCAGGCGCGGGGCGACGCGGGGCGCCTCACCCGATACGTCGTCGCTCGGATCGGCGACGCCTCCATCCTCAACCCAACGCTCTCCGCCGACTCCGCGTCGAGCGAGGTCAACAACCAGGTGTTCGAGGGGCTGATCGATCGGAACCTCGACCTCACCTTCCGGGGGCGCCTCGCTGAGTCCTGGCGGATCTCCGAGGAGGCCTACCTCTTCGCCGACGAGACCCTGCGGCTCCGGGACGGCACGCCGGCCGCGCCGCGCGCGCTCCTCGACCGGCTCCAGGCCGCTCGCGCGGCGGGCGCGCCGCCCCTCCGCCGGGTCCAGGCCATGGAGATCCTGCCGGCCGAGACCCTGACGGTCCAGCTGACGCCGCCCCCGACAGGCCCTCCGGCCCGGGGGGCGGCGCCCGCTGCCCCGGTGCCGGTCACGATCCGGCGCCCGCCCCGGATCAAGTTCACGCTGAGCGAGGTCGACCAGGACTTCTTCCGGGAGGTCGACCGGGTCCTGGGAGGGTACGCGGACAAGCTCGATCCGCTTCGCTACGTCGAGGCGCCCGACCCCGCGCTCGCGCGCCTCGCCGCCGAGGAGCACGTCCAGCCCGCCGAGGCCAACCCGGTCATCGTCTTCGCGCTTCGCCGAGGCGTGCGGTTTCACGACGGCCAGGAGCTCACGTCGCGCGACGTGCAGTTTACGTACGAGACGATCGTGGACCCGAAGAACCTCTCGCCCCGCGTCCCCGACTACGAGCCGGTGAAGCGGGTGGACACGCCCGATCGCTACACGGTCCGCGTCACGTACAAGCGGCTCTTCCAGCCGGGCTTCGAGAGCTGGGCCATGGGCATCCTCCCGGAGCACCTCCTGAACCGCGAGCGGCTCACCGCCGAGGCGCGGGCGGCCGGCAAGGACCCGGCCAAGTTCAGCGTCCGGGACGCGAGCTTCAACCGCCGCCCGGTGGGCACCGGCGCGTACCGCTTCGCCGAGTGGAAGACCGACCAGTTCATCCGGCTGGTGCGCAACGACGACTACTGGGAGGGCGCGCCGAACTTCCGCGAGTACCTGATCCGGATCATCCCGGATCTCCTCACCGCGGAGCTCGCCTTCTACGCCGGGACGGCGGACGGCTACAGCGCCCAGCCCCACCAGGCCGCCCGGCTCCGGAACGACCCCCGGTTCCACGCCGCCACGGCCCTCGCCCTCGGGTACACGTACATCGGCTACAACATGCGGCGCCCGGTCTTTCAGGACGTCC
Source organism: uncultured Candidatus Rokubacteria bacterium (assembly GCA_963805625.1). GTDB lineage: Bacteria > Methylomirabilota > Methylomirabilia > Rokubacteriales > DASRDR01 > DASRDR01. The sequence continues at coordinate 283,884 of CAWDVE010000021.1, read as the reverse complement.
GGGTGCGGACCGCGCTCGGGCTCGCGATCGACGTCGACGAGATCATCCGCTACGTCCTCTACGGCCAGGGCGAGCGGACCGCCGGCCCCTTCCCGCGCCAGGTGCCCTACTACGATCCGGACGTGAGGCCCCTCCCCTACGACCCGGACGGCGCCGCGCGCCTCCTCCGGGAGGCGGGCTGGCACCGGAATGCGGCTGGGCTCCTGGAAAAGGACGGCAAGCCCCTCGCCTTCACCCTCCTCACGAACTCGGGGAACGAGGAGCGGAAGGCGATCATGGTGATCGCCCAGAACGCGTGGCGGCGGTTGGGCGTGCAGGTGGACACGCTCGAGCTCGAATGGGCGGTGTTCATCAACCAGCGCGTCGACAAGGGCGACTTCGACGCGGTCGTCCTCGGCTGGGCCATGGACCTGAACCCCGACATCTACCAGCTCTTCCACTCGAGCCAGACGGATCACTTCCAGCTCAACTTCGTGGGCTACCAGAACCCGAAGGCGGACGACCTCATGATCCGGATCCGGCAGGAGTACGACGACGCGCGCCAGACGGCGATGGCGCGGGAGCTCCACCGGCTGATCGCCCACGACCAGCCCTACACGTTCCTGTACGTGCGCCGGGTCCTCTCGCTGATGGACGGCAAGGTCGTGCGCGAGGTGCCGGGGCCGGACGGGAAGCCTCGCTACCTGCCGTTCCAGGTGAACCGGCTCGGGGCCATCGGGTTCGACTTCAACCAGTGGCGGAAAACGCCCACGCCGGTCCTGCCGCCCTATCGCTCCGAGCTGAGCCCGACCTGAGCATGCTCCCGTTCGTCCTGCGGGCCCTCGGGCGGAAGCTCTGGACGCTCCTCATCATCTCGATCGTCTCGTTCGCCGTCGTCCATCTCGCCCCCGGGTCGCCCAGCCAGATCGACCCCCTGAACCCCCGCTTCACCAAGGAGCAGCTCCAGCGCTACCGGGCCGCGTTCGATCTGGACAAGCCCCTCTACGTCCAGTACGGGCTCTTCTACCAGCGGCTGTTCACCGGCCAGCTGCGCGCGTTCAAGGACAACCAGCCGGTCCTGCCGAAGATCGTCGAGCGGGCGTGGAACAGCTTCCCCCTCTTCGTCGTCGGCACCGTCCTCGTCTGGTGCTTCGCCTTCCCGCTCGGGATCGCGTCGGCCGTCCGGCGCAACTCCTGGTTCGACCGCGTGGTGACGGTGGTCGTCTTCGCGCTGATCTCGATCCCCGGCTTCTACCTCTCCTACCTGGCGATCATCTTCGTGGTGCGGACGTTCCACGTGGACGTGATCGGCTTCCAGACGTTCGGACGCGATCCCACAGGGTGGCGGTGGATCATGGACCGCACCTGGCACCTCGTCCTGCCCTCGGTGCTGGGCGCGACGGCCGGGATCGCGGTGCTCTCCCGGTACGTGCGGTCGCAGATGCTGGAGGTCATCAGCTCGGACTACGTCCGGACCGCCCGGGCCAAGGGGCTGCCCGAGGACGCCGTGCTCTACCGCCACGCGCTCCGGAACGGGCTCCTCCCCTTCGTCACGATGCTGGGGCTCCTGATCCCGGGGCTAATCGGCGGCAGCGTGATCTTCGAGACGATCTTCGCGTGGCCGGGCATCGGCCGGCTCGGCTACGAGGCGATCCTGGCGCGCGACTATCCGGTGGTGATCGCGCTGAACTTCATCGCGGCGCTCCTCACGGTGGCGGGCACGCTGTTCTCGGACCTTCTCTACATGCTGGTCGACCCGCGGATCCGGCTATGAGGCGCGGGTGAGCCCCGCGGCGCGCAGCGAGTCGCCGGGTCGGCTCGTCTGGCGGGCCTTCCGCCAGAACCGCCCGGCGGTCCTCGGGCTCGCGGTCGTCCTCGGGTTCTTCCTGATCGCGCTCGTCGGGATCCTGCTGACGAAGGGCGCGCATCCGGTCCTCGACCCGCGCGAGGTGCGCCTGCCCGACCGCCTCCAGGGCCCCTTCGCGCGGCCGAACCGCACAGCGGTGCCGGCGGCGAGCCTCCCGCGGCTCGGGATCTACCTCTTCGGCACGGACGAGCTCGGGCGGGACGTCTTCGCCCGCATGCTCGAGGGGGCGTTCGTCTCCCTCTCGGTCGGCTTCGTCGCGGTCGGCCTGGCCGTCGCGATCGGGATCGCCCTCGGCGGCCTGGCCGGGTACTACGGCCCCGTGCGCTTCCGGCTCGGTCCCGTGCGGCTCCTCACGGTGGACACGCTGATCACGGGGCTCATCGACGTCATGCTCTCGTTTCCGACGTTCTTCCTCATCCTGACCGTCATCGCCATCCTCCGGCCGTCGATCTGGAACATCATGGTCGTGATCGGGGTCACCAGCTGGGAGGGGACGGCGCGCTTCGTCCGGGCGGAGGTGCTGTCCCTCCGCGAGCGGGAGTTCGTCCAGGCGGCGCAGGCGGCCGGGGCCCGGGGCGCCCGGATGATCGGGGTCCACCTCCTCCCGAACGCACTCGGCCCGGTCCTGGTCTCGGCCACGCTCGGTGTCGCAGGGGCGATCCTGACGGAGTCGAGCCTGTCCTTCCTCGGGTTCGGCGTGCCCCCACCGGACGCGACCTGGGGCAACATCCTCGCCGACGGCAAGCGCTACATCTTCGACGCGCCGTGGCTCACTCTCATCCCGGGGACGGCGATCCTGGTCGTCGTGCTGGCCTTCAACCTCTTCGGCGAGGGGCTGCGCGAGGCCTTCAACCCGCGGCTCCGCGAGGGCTGACGGGGGATCGGGCCCTGCCGTGGCCGCCGTCGGTCCGGCCGTCGCGAGGAGGCCTCGCCCGCAGCCTTCGGACGCCACGCCCGCACCCCCGCGGTCTTGACAATGCGCGAGGCGGGACGGCAAGATACGCCCTGCGCCGAAGTGGCGGAATTGGCAGACGCGCACGTTTGAGGGGCGTGTGGGGTAACCCGTGGGGGTTCGAGTCCCCCCTTCGGCACCACTCCCCCCCTGCGCGCGGGGAGCGACGGGGCTCCGGATTGGAGCCCCGTTGTGATTTGAGGGGGAGGGGTCGGCACTACGGACGTGTGGGGCCCTGTGGCATAATGAGCAGCGACGCAAGCCCTTGCCACGCATGACGCAGACGCTTCCCGTCATCCAGCCCGACGCTCTACGGGACTTCCAGGCGCGCAAGCCGGCCTGGCTCAAGGTGCGTGCGCCTGGCGGCGCGAATTACATGCGCCTGAAGGCGCTCATGCGCGAGCGGAACCTCCACACGGTCTGCGAGGAGGCCCGCTGCCCCAACATCGGCGAGTGCTGGGAAGAGCGGACGGCGACCTTCATGATCCTGGGTGACGTGTGCACCCGCCGGTGCGGGTTCTGCGCGGTGGCGCACGGCCGGCCCGAGTGGGAAGACTGGGGGGAGCCCGACCGCGTGGGCCGCACCGTCGCCGAGATGGGGCTCGAGCACGTCGTCGTGACGAGCGTCAACCGGGACGATCTGACCGACGGTGGGTCCGAGATCTTCGCCCGGACGATCACGGCGATCCGGCGCGCGGCGCCGGGCTGCCGCGTGGAGGTGCTGATCCCGGACTTCCAGGGATCGGCGGCCGCCCTCGAGACCGTGCTCCAGGCCCGGCCTGACGTCCTCAATCACAACATCGAGACGGTCCCGCGCCTGTACGGGCCGGTGCGCCCCGGGTCCCGCTACCCCCGGAGCCTCGAGCTGTTCCGACGAGCGAGCGGGCACGCGACGGAGCCCGTCACGAAGTCGGGGATGATGCTCGGCCTGGGCGAGGCGGCGGACGAGGTCCGCGCCACGATGGCGGATCTCCGGGCCGCCGGGGTCCAGCTCCTGACGCTCGGCCAGTACCTCCGGCCGTCCCCCGCGCACCTCCCGGTGGTGCGTTACGTGCCGCCCGCGGAGTTCGAGGCGTTCGCCGCCGACGGCCGCGCGCTCGGGTTCCGGCACGTCGAGGCCGGTCCGCTCGTGCGCTCGTCCTATCACGCGAAGCGCCAGGTCGAAGCGGCGGACGCGCCGCCGCCGGTGGACTGATGCAGTACGTCCCGATCCTGATGGTGTTCGCGATCTCGCTCGGGGTGGCGTGTCTCCTCGCGTACCTCCCCGCGCTCCTCGGCCCGCGGCGGGCCACCCCGGTCAAGCAGGAGACGTTCGAGTGCGGCAAGGACGTGCTCGCGCGCCCGGAGGGGCGGTTCGCGATCAAGTTCGCGACCACGGCGATCTTCTTCATCATCTTCGACATCGAGCTGATGTTCGTCTTCCCGTGGACCGTGGTGTACCGGAGCCTCGGGCTCTACGGATTCGTGACCATGGTCGTGTATCTCGGGATCCTGATGCTGGGGCTCCTCTACGTCTGGCGGAAGGGAGGGCTCCAGTGGGAGTAGCGGACTTCTTTACGACGAAGCTCGACGCGGCGCTCGGCTGGGCCCGCAAGTACTCCATTTTCCAGTACCCGTTCGTGACCGCCTGCTGCGGGATGGAGTACATGGCCACCTCGTGCTCCCACTACGACGTCGACCGCTTCGGGGCGGGGCTCCCGCGCTTCTCGCCGCGCCAGGCCGACGTCCTGTTCGTCGTGGGGACGATCAGCCACAAGATGGCGCCGGTCCTCCGGCGGGTCTACGACCAGATGACGGAGCCGAAGTGGGTGGTGGCCTTCGGAGTGTGCACCTGCACGGGCGGGTTCTACGACAACTACGCGACCGTGCAGGGCATCGACACGATCCTCCCCGTCGACGTCTACATCCCGGGGTGTCCCCCCCGACCCGAGAGCGTGCTCGACGGCCTCATGAAGCTCCAGGACAAGATCGCTGCGGGGCGGCAGCGGTACTGAGGCCGGCGCCCGCCCGCGCCCCCCTTCCATGAACGGCCCGGACATCCTCGCGCGGCTGACGGAGCGCTTCGGCGCCGGCGTCCTCGCGGCCCACGCCGTGCCCGGCGACGACGCCTTGCTCGTGGACCTCGCGGCGCTCCCCGAGGTGCTGCGGTTCTGCCGGGACGACGCGGCCCTCCGGTTCGACATGCTGATGGACCTCACCGCGGTGGACTACCTCACCTACCCCGGCCGCGAGGAAGCCCCGCGGTTCGAAGTCGTCTACCACCTCTACTCGGTCCCCCACAACCACCGGGTACGGATCAAGGCGGGGGTCGAGGAGGACGACCCGGTCGTCCCGACCGCGGTGCCGCTCTGGCCGATCGCGGACTGGCTCGAGCGCGAGGTGTGGGACATGTTCGGGCTTCGCTTCGCGGAGCACCCCGACCTGCGGCGGCTCCTCCTGTACGAGCAGTTCGAGGGGCACCCGCTCCGCAAGGACTACCCCGTCAACCGGCGGCAGCCCCTGATCGGTCCCAGGAACTGAGCCCCCCCGGGACGCCCATGACGCCGACGCCCGAGACCACCAGCGCGACTCCGCCCGCGGCCGGCTCCCGGCACATCCAGGAGATCTTCCTCGGGGAGGGCGTGCCGGAGAGCGGCACCGAGAACCTCGTGGTCAACCTCGGGCCGTCGCACCCGGCGATGCACGGCATCGTCCGGATCGTCACGGAGCTCGACGGCGAGCAGGTCGTCAAGACCGACGTCGAGATCGGCTACCTCCACCGGGCGTTCGAGAAGGAATGCGAGATCGGTCCCTACAACGCGGCGATGCCGTACACGGACCGCCTCAACTACGTCTCGCCCCTGATCAACAACTTCGGGTTCTGCTCGGCGGTGGAGAAGCTCCTCGGCATCCAGGTGACGGAGCGGTGCGCGTACATCCGCGTGATCCTGAGCGAGATCTCGCGCATGTCGGACCACCTGACGTGCGTGGGCGCGTCGGCGATGGAGCTCGGGGCGTTCACCGTCTTCCTCTACATGATCAAGGCGCGCGAGTTCCTGTGGGAGGTGATCGAGGCGGTCACCGGCGCGCGGCTCACGATCTCGCACGGCCGGGTGGGCGGGCTCAAAGCGGACCTCCCACCCGACTTCGAGGCGCGCGTCCGCCTGGCGTTCGCCGAGACGCGGACCGTGCTCGAGGAGTCGCACAAGCTGCTCACCAGCAACCGGATCTTCGTCGACCGGATGCAGGGCGTCGGCATCCTCTCACGGGAGGAGGCGATCGCGTACGCGGTCACCGGCCCGCTCCTCCGGGCCTCGGGCGTGCCCTTCGACGTCCGGCGGGCGACGCCCTACTGGGTGTACGACCGGCTGGACTTCGAGATCCCGATCGGGGAGACGGGCGACAACTACGACCGGTATTTGGTCCGCATGGCCGAGATGGAGCAGTCGATGCGGATCGCCGAGCAGGCCCTCGCCCAGCTGCCCGGCGGCCCGGTCAACGTGGACCACGAGGGGCGCCCGTTTGCCCTGCCCGCCGAGTACGTCGACCGGGGGAAGCTCGGCAAGACCGAGGGCCTCCTGATCACGGACATCCGGCTCTCGCCGAACCTGGCCGGCCAGGAGCGGCGGCACCACGTGACGGTCAACGCCCCCGACAAGCGCACCGTACTGCCGCCGAAGGAGACGACGTACGGGTCGATCGAGGGCCTCATGAACCACTTCATGCTGATCATGGACGGCTACGGGATCCGGCCGCCCCGGGGGGACGTGTACTTCCCCGTCGAGGGGGCGAACGGGGAGCTCGGGTTCTACATCGTGTCGGACGGTACCGACCGGCCCTACCGGGTGCGGTGCCGGCCACCCTGTCTGCCCCCGATGGCGGCGCTCCACCGCATGCTCGAGGGTGGGATGGTCGCCGACATCGTGCCCACCTTCGGGTCCGTCAATATGATCGGCGGGGAGCTGGACCGGTGAGCGCGTCGGCGCCGGCCACCCGGTCTCCCGCGGGGCCGGTCCGGTTCTCGGACGCCCAGCTCGCCGAAGTGCGGCGGCTCCAGGCGCTCTACCCGGAGCGGCAGGCGGCGCTCCTCCCGGTGCTCCGGATGGCCCAGGACACCTTCGGGTTCGTCTCGCCCGAGGTCGAGGTCTACGTGGCCGAGCTGTTCGAGCTGTCGCCCGCCCACGTCCACGAAGTCGTCACCTTCTACACGCTGTTCTTCCAGCAGCCAGTCGGGCGCCACGTGATCTCGGTCTGCCACAACCTGTCGTGTTCGCTCCGGGGGGCGGAAGACGTGGTCGCCTACCTCCAGGAGCGGCTCGGAGTCGAGGCGGGCGCGACCACCCCCGACGGGCGCGTCACGCTCCTGCGGGTGGAGTGCCTCTGCGCCTGCGAGGCCGCTCCGATGATGCAGGTCGACGAGGAGTACGTGGGGCCGCTCGACCGCGGCGCCGTCGATCGCGTGCTGGAGGGGCTCCGGTGAGCGAGCCGGTGCTCTCGCGGAACTTCGACCGGCCGGAGGCGCGGACGCTCCCGGGCTACCGCGCGGGGGGCGGTTACGAGGCATTCCGGAAGGCGCTGGCGCTCGGCCCCGAGGGCATCGCGGCCGAGGTCAAGAAGGCGAACCTCCGCGGCCTGGGCGGCGCGGGCTTCCCCACGGCGACGAAGTGGGGCTTCATCCCGCAGAAGCGCACGGGGCCCGTCTATCTCGTCGTCAACGCCGACGAGGGCGAGCCGGGGACGTTCAAGGATCGCTACATCCTCGAGCGCGATCCCCACGCCCTGATCGAGGGAATGCTGATCTCGGCCTACGCGATCGGCTGCCACACGTCCTTCATCTACATCCGGGGCGAGTACGTCCGCCCATGGCGGGTGTTCCAGGAGGCCGTCCAGGCGGCCGAGGCTGCCGGCCTGCTGGGCGCCAACATCCTCGGCTCGGGGTTCGACCATCAGATGGTCGTGCACCGGGGCGCGGGCGCCTACATCTGCGGCGAGGAGACGGGCCTCATCTCCTCCCTCGAAGGCAAGAAGGGGTGGCCGAAGGTCAAGCCGCCGTTCCCCGCGATCAAGGGCGCCTTCGGCCAGCCGACGGTGGTCAACAACGTCGAGACGCTGGCCGCGGTGCCGCACATCATCACGCGCGGGGGCGAGTGGTTCGCGGGGCTCGGCTCCAAGACCCAGGGCGGGACGCGCCTCTACTCGGTGTCGGGCCACGTGGCCCGGCCCGGCGTCTACGAGGCGTCGGTGGGGATCACACTCCGGGAGTTGATCGAGCGGGCGGGCGGCGTGGCGAACGGCCGGCGGCTGAAGGCGGTGGTGCCCGGCGGCTCCTCGGCACCGCTCCTCCGAGCCGACGAGATCGACGTGACGATGGACGTCGACGGGCTCCGCAATGCGGGCACGATGGCAGGCTCGGCCGGCGTGGTGGTCATGGACGAGACCACGTGCATCCCCGAGGCGCTCCACGTCGTCGCCCGCTTCTACGCCCACGAGTCCTGCGGGCAGTGCACGCCCTGCCGGGAGTGCACCGGCTGGATCTACAAGATCACGGGCCGGATCCTCGCCGGGAAGGGCGTCCCCCAGGACCCGGACACGATCGTGGACGTCGCCCGCCGCGGCGTGGGCAGCACGATCTGCGCGTTCTACGACGGCGCGATCGGCCCGTACATTTCCTACGTCGAGAAGTTCCGGGCCGAGTTCGACCACCACGTCCGCCACGGGGCCTGCGACGTCCGCCCGGGGGCGAAGGCGCCCGTGGGCGCGCACTAAGGCCGGCATGCCGAAGCTGACGGTCGACGGCCAGCCGGTCGAGGTCCCCGCCGGGACGAACCTCATCGAGACGGCGCGCCGCCTCGGGATCGAGGTGCCCCACTACTGCTACCATCCCGGACTCCCGATCGCCGGGGCGTGCCGCCTCTGCATGGTGGATCTCGAGAAGGCGCCGCGCCCGACGATCGCCTGCAACACCCAGGCGGCCGAGGGCATGGTGGTGATGACGCAGACCCCGCGCGTCCTGGAGCTGCGGCGCTCGGTCATGGAGTGGCACCTCATCAACCATCCCGCTCGACTGCCCGGTGTGCGACCAGGCAGGCGAGTGCTGGCTCCAGATCTACTACATGCAGCACGGGCTCTACGAGCCCCGGATGATCGACGACAAGGTCCACAAGCCCAAGGCCGTGCCGATCGGGCCGCACGTGATGCTGGACGCCGAGCGGTGCATTCTGTGCTCGCGCTGCGTGCGCTTCTGCGACACGATCACGAAGACGGGCGAGCTCGGGATCTTCAACCGGGGCGACCACTCGGAGCTGGGGCTGTTCCCGGGCACCTCGCTCGACAACGCGTACTCCGGCAACGTCGTCGACATCTGCCCGGTGGGCGCGCTCACCGACCGTGACTTCCGCTTCCAGGCCCGTGTCTGGTACCTCGACCGCGCGAAGTCGGTCTGCCCCGGGTGCGCCCGCGGGTGCAACATCGAGGTCCACACCAACACGAAGCGCGCCCACCACGCCCAGGGTCGGCGGGTCGTACGCCTCAAGCCGCGCTTCAACCCCGACGTGAACCAGTGGTGGATCTGCGACGAGGGGCGCTACGGCTTCGGCGACGTCGACGCGCCGACCCGGCTCGAGCGCCCGGAGCTGCGTGAGAGCGGGTCCGCGCGCCCGCTCAGCTGGGAGGAGGTCGTGGCCGCGGTGGCGGACGGCCTCCGGGCCGCGGGGCCCGCGGGCACCGGCGTCCTGTTCTCCTCCCGGATGTCGAACGAGGACCTCTGGCTCGCCCGGCGTCTGTTCGTGGACACGCTCGGCGCCGCCCACGCAGATTTCCGCGTGCCCCCGCGCATGCCGGGCTCGCAGGACGACCTCCTGCGGGTCGCCGACAAGACCCCGAACAGTCGGGGCGCCGAGCTGCTCGGCTGTGGACGCGCGGGGGCCGCCGACGGGCGGCATGTCCTCGACGCCGCCCGGGCGGGCCGGCTCCGGCTCCTGTGGGTGTTCGACCACGACCTCCTTGACTCGGGCTGGCCCGAGGCGGAGGTGGAGGAGGCGCTCGCGCGGGTCGAGGGCGTGGTCTTCCAGGGGCCGAACGCCAACGGAACGAGCGCGCGGGCGCACGTGATCCTGCCGAGCGCGGCCTGGGTCGAGCGCGAGGGGACCTGGACGAACGTGGCGGGCCGGATCCAGCGGTTCTGGCGCGCTGTGCTGCCGCGCGGGGACGCGCGGCCGGACTGGGAGATCCTCGCGGCGGTCGCGCGCGCCCTCGGCCACGACTGGCAGCCGCTCCGTGCGGCGAACGTCTTCCGCGATCTGGCGGTCGCGACGCCCGGCTTCGCGGAGCTGAGCTACCGCACGCTCGCGGATCACGGCGCGAGCATCGCTGCGGGGGCTCCGTGACCCCACAGGTCGTCCTAGGCCGCTACTGGCCGAAGGCTATCCGATCAATCCGACGGAGCACCCGGGTCGCGTCGTGAGCGCCGTCATGGTCGACCTCGGCATCGCCTTCGCCCGGGTCGCCTTCGTCATGGGGCTCGTCCTGAACCTGGGCGGGCTCCTGACCTGGGTCGAGCGCAAGCAGTCCGCCGTCATGCAGGACCGCGTGGGCGCGAATCGGGCCTCGATCCTCGGCCTCCGCTTGTTCGGGCTCTTCCACCCGCTCGCCGACGCACTCAAGATGCTGACCAAGGAAGACTTCATGCCGGCCCGCGCCGACCGGGTGCTCTTCCTGGCCGCGCCGGTGGTGTCGGTCTTCTTCGCGCTGTCCGGTTTCGCGACGATCCCGTTCGGCGACGTCCTCCGGATCGGCGGCCGGGAGATCTCGCTGCAGGCGGTCGAGCTCAATGCGGGCATCCTCTACGTCTTCGCGATGCTGTCGATGGGCGTCTACGGGGTCGTGCTGGCCGGCTGGGCCTCGGCGAACAACTTCGCGCTCCTCGGCGGCCAACGCGCGGCCGCCCTCATGATCTCGGCGGAGGTGGCGATCGGCGCCTCGATCATGGGCGTTTGCATGGTCTACGGGTCGCTCGATCTCCAGGAGATCGCGCGCGGCCAGGGGGCGTACTGGGGGGGCGTCATCCCCAAGTGGGGCATCCTGACGCAGCCGCTCGGGTTCGTCCTGTTCCTGACGGCCGGCATTGCCACGACCAAGCGGGCGCCGTTCGACTTTCCCGAGGGCGAGTCCGAGATCATCGGCTACAACGTCGAGTACAGCGGGATGAAGTTCGGCATGTTCCTGATGGCGGACTTCGTGGAGACCGTGGTGGTCGCCGGGATGACGACCGCGCTCTTTCTCGGCGGCTGGCAGGTGCCCTGGCTCTTCCGGGACTACGGGTTCCACCTGCCCGGGGGGCTCAGCCTCCACCTCCCGCAGCTCGTCGTGGCGCTGCTCCAGGTCGGGGCCTTCGTGACCAAGGTCGTGGCTATGATCTGGTTCCTGATGCTGATCCGATGGACCCTGCCGCGCTTCCGGTACGATCAGGCGATGCGTCTCGGCTGGCTCGGGCTCCTGCCGCTGGCCGTGCTGAACATCGTCCTGACGGCCGCGATGCTGCTCTTCTAGGGAGGTGAGCACCGTGGCGAGTGCCCCCGTGTCTCCCCCGCCCCCGAAGGTTTTGCGGGTCCGCCGGCAGGTGCCGGCGAACCCGCGCGAGCGCTTCTACGTCGCCGAGGTGCTCGTCGGCCTCGGGGTGACCGCGGGCCACTTCTTCCGGAACATGGGGCGCTGGGTGCGCGGCCAGAAGGGCGCTGTGACCTACCAGTGGCCGGAGGAGCGGCGCCCGCTGGCGACGCGGCTCCGGAGCCTTCATCGCCTGGTGCGGCGCGACGACGGGTCGCCCCGGTGCGTCGCCTGCATGATGTGCGAGACGGTGTGCCCCGCGCACTGCATCTACATCGTGGCCGGGGAGCACCCGAACCCGGACATCGAGAAGTACCCGACGCGGTTCGACATCGACCTCGGCAAGTGCGTCTTCTGCGGGTACTGCGTCGAGGCCTGCCCCGAAGACGCGATCCGCATGGACACGGGCATCCTGGAGTTCTCGGCCTTCAGCCGCGAGGGGTTGGTCTACTCCAAGGACGTGCTCCTGGCACTCGAGCCTGCCGGGCCGAACGGCCTGCCGACCATGGCGCCGCCAGCGGCCCTGGTGCGCCGGGGGTTCGAGGGATGAGCCGCCTCTCCCTAGCCGTTGCCGCCACGGCCCGCCCCCTCACGGTGAACTGATGGAGTGGGTGGTGTTCGTCCTCGTGGCCGTGACGGCGGTCGGGACTGCCCTCGGCCTGGTGATCCGGCCGAATCCCCTCCACGGGGCGCTCTTCCTCGTCGCGAACCTGTTCTGCGTCGCGGTGCTCTACCTCATGCTCCGTGCGGAGTTCCTCGCCCTCGCCCAGGTCATCGTCTACGCGGGGGCGATCATGGTGCTCTTCATCTTCGCGATTATGCTACTGATTCCGGGCCGCGCCGAAGAGGGACCGGACCCGCTCGTGCGGGCGCGCCGGTTCGCGCTCCCGCTGGCGGCGGTGCTCGGGATCGCGATCGTTCTGGTCGCCGGCCGCACGCGCGGCCCGGCCATGGAAGCGCCGCCGGGAGGGGTCGGGACCATCGGCCGGCTGCTTTTCACCGACTTCCTGTTCCCCTTCGAAGTGACCTCGCTCCTGCTCCTGGCGGCCCTGGTGGGCGCGCTCACCCTGGCCAAGCGCCCGACGAGCGCGCCATGAGCGCACAGGGCTGAGGCCGTCGGATGAGCTCCCAGAGAGCCAGGGTGCCGCAGTGAGCATGGTCCCGCCGGCGTACTATGTGGGGCTGTCGGCGATCCTGTTCACCATCGGGGTGGTGGGCGTCCTGGTCCGGCGGAACCCGTTGGTGATCTTCATGTCCATCGAGCTCATGCTGAACGCCGCGAACCTGGCGTTCGTCGCCTTCGGGCGCGCCCACGGCGCGGCCGACGGGCAGATCATCGTGTTCTTCGTGATGACGGTCGCGGCGGCCGAGGTCGCGGTCGGGTTGGCGATCATCGTGGCGATCTTCCGGGCTCGCTTCCGGATCAACGTCGACGACCTGGCGTTGATGCGTTGGTGAAACCCGCGCGGTCGCGCGACAAGGGAGGTCGGACAGTGGCGACGACGGGATCCGTGGTGGGAACGGTGGCCCGCGGGGACGCCGCGGTTGGGCTCGCCCTCCTCGAGCAGATGCAGCTCATCCGGCGGTTCGAGGAGAAGGCGGCCGAGATGTACGCCCTCGGCAAGATCGGCGGCTTCCTCCACCTCTACATCGGGCAGGAGGCGGTGGCAGTGGGGGCGATGTCGACCCTCCGGCCCGAGGACTACGCGATCGCGGGCTACCGCGAGCACGGGCACATCCTTGCGAAGGGCGGGGACCCGCGGCGGATCATGGCCGAGCTGTTCGGCCGGCGGGACGGCGTCTCCAAAGGCAAGGGCGGCTCGATGCACATGTTCGACCGCGCCATCAACTTCCTCGGGGGCCACGCGATCGTCGGCGGCTATCTCCCCATTGCCGCCGGCGTCGGCTTCGCAATCCGGTACGAGGACCGCGCGCGGGTGATCCTCTGCTTCTTCGGGGATGGCTCGGTGCCCCAGGGGGAGTTCCACGAGTCGATGAATCTGGCCGCCCTCTGGAAGCTGCCCGTCGTGTTCATCTGCGAGAACAATCGCTACGCCATGGGCACCGCCATCCAGCGGGCGCTGGCGCAGACCGACATCTCGAAATTCGCCGCCGCGTACGCGATGGCCGGGGAAGCCTGCGACGGCATGGACGTGCTGGCCGTGCGAGAGTGCGTGGGCCGCGCGGTCGCGCGGGCCCGGGAGAGCAAGGCCCCGACGCTGGTCGAGGCCCGCACCTACCGGTTCCGCGGCCACTCCATGCGAGATCCCGCCGCGGCCGTGTACCGTACGAAGGACGAGGTGGAGGAGGAGAAGCGCCGCGATCCGATCGTCGGCCTGCGCGAGCGCCTCCGCGAGGCGGGGGCGCTCGACGAGGCCACCTGGCAGGCCCTGGCCGAACGGGTGGAGGCGCGCGTCAACGACGCGGTGGAGTTTGCGGAGGCCTCACCGGAGCCGCCGGCGGAGTGGCTGACCACGGACGTCTACGCGTGAGGCGCGGCCGGGACCGGGGCGCGTGGAGAAGGAGGCAGGCATGGCGGTGATCACGTACCGGGAGGCGCTGAACCACGCCCTTCGCGAGGAGATGGAGCGGGACGACCGGGTGTTCCTGGTCGGCGAGGAGGTCGGGGTATACGGCGGCGCCTACAAGGTGAGCCAGGGGCTGCTCGAGAAGTTCGGCGAGCGGCGCGTCGTCGACACACCGATCTGCGAGTCCGGATTCACGGGAGTCGGGATCGGCTCCGCGATGGTGGGCCTTCGGCCCATCGTCGAGATGATGACCTTCAACTTCGCGCTGGTGGCGCTCGACCAGATCGTCAATCACGCGGCGAAGCTCTTCTACATGTCGGGCGGCCAGTTCCCCATCCCGCTGGTGATCCGGGGGCCGGGTGGCCCCGCCCACCAGCTGGCCGCGCAGCACTCGCAGTCGATGGAGTCGTACTTCTGCCACGTGCCCGGGCTGAAGGTGGTGCGCCCGACGACGCCCCGCGACGCCAAGGGGCTCCTCAAGAGCTCGATCCGGGACGACAACCCGGTGATCTTCATCGAATCGGAGACCCTCTACGGCGTCAAGGGCGAGGTGCCCGACGACGCCGACTTCCTCATTCCCCTCGGGGTGGCCGAGGTCAAGCGCGAGGGCCGCGACGTGACGGCCGTCGCCTACTCGGGCATGTACTACCGGGTGCTCGAGGCCGCCGAGGAGGTCGAGAAGACCGACGGCATCTCGGTGGAGATCGTCGACCCCCGCACCCTCCGCCCGATGGACACCGAGACCATCCTGGCCTCGGTACGGAAGACGCATCGCGTCCTGGTAGCCGAGTCCGGCGCGGGGTTCGCCGGGATGGGCTCCGAGATCGCGTCTTTCATCACGGAGAGCGCGTTCGACGACCTGGACGCCCCGGTGACGCGGATCTTCGGCGCCAACGCGCCGATGCCGTACGCGCGGAACCTCGAGCGGCTCAAGACTCCGTCGAAGGAGCGGATCATCGACGCGATCCGCAAGCTCTGTTCCGTCTGACGATTCCCCGAGGAGGGTGAGCGGGCCATGGCAGTGACCAAGGTTGTCATGCCGAAGCTGTCCGAGGCGATGGAGACCGGAAAGCTCCTGCGCTGGCTCAAGCAGGAGGGCGACCGGATCTCGGGTGGCGACATCATCGCCGAGATCGAGACGGACAAGGCCGACATCGAACTCGAGGCGTTCGGCTCCGGCGTGCTCCGAAAGCTGCTCGCCACGCCGGGGACGGCGGTGCCGGTCGGCGGGCTGATCGCCGTGATCGCCGAGCCGGACGAGGACATCAGTGCCGTGGTCGGCGGAGCGCCCGCCCGGCCCGCGGCCGTTCCGGCGGCTCCCTCGGCGTCGGCGCCGGCCGCTGCGCCGGCGGTCGCCGCGCGGGCTCCGGCCGCCGCCCCGGTGCCCAGCGCGCCCGCGCCCGCCGGGGTGGCGAGCGCGGCCGCGGTGCTCCCCCCGGGCCGACTGCGGGTCTCGCCCCTCGCGCGGAAGCTCGCCCAGCGGGCGAGCATCGACCTCGCCCGCGTGACCGGGACCGGGCCAAGCGGCCGGATCATCCAGCGGGACATCGAGGCGTTCGTCGCCGCGCGGCCCCCGGCTCCGGTTGGGCGCCCGACCGCCGTGGCGGCGGCCATGCCCGCCGCGGCGGTGTCGCCGGCCGTCGCGCGCACCGGGCCGGACACCGAGGACGTCCCGCTGAGCGCGATCCGCGCCGCGATCGCGCGGCAGATGACGCAGTCCAAGGCCCCGGTCCCGCACTTCTACATCACGACCGAGATCGCCATGGAGCGCGCGGCGGCGCTGCGCGAGGAGCTCCAGGCGCTCCCGGGGGCGCCGAAGGTCACGTTCACCGACGTGATCGTCCGCGCCTGCGCGGTGGCGCTCCAGAAGCACCCAGGGGTCAACGCGAGCTTCACCGGCGACGCCATCCGGCGGCATCGGGCTGCCCACATCGGGATTGCCGTCGCCGTCGAGGACGGCCTCATCACGCCGGTCCTCCGGGACTGCGACCGGAAGTCGCTGTTCCAGATCGCCGCGGAGGCGCGGGACCTGGTCGAGCGGACGCGGGGGCGGAAGCTTCGCCAGCAGGAGCTCTCCGGGGCGACCTTCTCCGTGTCGAACCTCGGGATGTTTCCCGTGGACGAGTTCAGCGCGATCATCAATCCCCCCGAGGGCGCGATCCTGGCCGTGGGGGCGATCGTCGACAAGCCGGTCGTGGTCGATGGCCAGCTGGCGGTGGGCAAGCGCATGCGCGTGACCCTGTCGGCAGACCACCGGGTCATGGATGGCGCGATGGGCGCCCGCTTCCTCGCCGATCTGAAGGCCGCGCTCGAGGCCCCCCTGGCGCTCCTGGTCTGACGCGATGAGCGAGCGCTTCGACGCCGTCATCATCGGCTCGGGCCCGGGCGGCTACGTCTCGGCGATCCGGGCTGCCCAGCTCGGGCAGCGGGTTGCCGTCGTCGAGGCCGACCGGCCCGGCGGCATCTGTCTGAACTGGGGCTGCATTCCCACGAAGGCGCTCCTCCGGAATGCGGAGGTGCTCCAGCTGTTCCAGCGGGCCGGGGAGTTCGGCGTGACCGTGGACAACCTCCGCGCCGACTACCGGGTCGCCTACACGCGGAGCCGCCAGGTGGCCGACCGGATGTCCAAGGGCGTCGAGTTCCTGTTCCGGAAGAACAAGATCACCCTCGTCCCCGGTCGCGGTACGGTGACGGCGCCCGGCGCCGTGCGCGTGCAGGCGCCGGACGGCAGCGTCCGGACGCTCGAGGCGCGGGCGATCGTGCTCGCGACGGGCGCGGCGCCCAAGAGCCTGCCGGGCGTGCCGATCGACAAGACCCGGATCATCAGCTCCGACGAGGCGCTCCGGCTCGAGCGCCTGCCGCCCTCCGTGGTGGTGATCGGGGCCGGGGCCGTCGGCGTCGAGTTCGCCGACGTCTTCGCCGCGTACGGGGTCCAGGTCACGATCGTCGAGGCCCTCTCGCGGCTCTTGCCGATCGAGGACGAGGAGATCTCGAAGCTCCTCGCGCGGAGCTTCGCGAAGCGGAAGATCGACGTGCGGACGGGCGTGAAGGTCCAGGGAGTGCGCGTCGGCCCCGACGGGGTGACGGTCGAGCTCGAGCAGGAGGGCCAGGCCACCCGCGTGGAGGGCGCCCTCGTCCTGATGGCCGTGGGCCGAGGAGCGAACACGCAGGCCCTCGGGCTCGACGCGCTCGGGGTGGCCATGGACCGGGGGTTCGTCAAGGTCTCACCCCGGATGGAGACGTCGGTTCCGGGCGTCTACGCGATCGGCGACCTGGCGGGCCCGCCGCTCCTCGCGCACAAGGCGAGCGCGGAGGGCATCGTGGCCGCCGAGGCGCTCGCGGGGCACCCGGGGCACCCGGTCGACTACCGGACGATCCCGGGCTGCACCTACTGTCACCCGCAGGTGGCGAGCCTCGGACTCACCGAGGCGCAGGCCCGGGCCGACGGCCGCGCGGTGAAGGTGGGCAAGTACATGTTCCTGGCCAACGGCAAGGCCCAGGCGCTCGCCGAGCCCGAGGGTCTCGTCAAGATCGTCGCGGCCGCCGACACGGGCGAGATCCTGGGCGTCCACATCCTGGGGGCGGAGGCCACCGAGCTGATCGCCGAGTTCGGGCTCGGGAAGACGCTCGAGGCCACCGTCGAGGAGGTGGGCCACACGATCCATGCCCACCCGACGATGGCCGAAGCGGTGATGGAGGCCGCCCTCGACGCCATGGGGCAGGCCATCCACCTCTAAGGACCGACTCCCCCGCCCAGGCGCCCGGCGCGGGCCGATGCCGGGGGGCCGGAGGCGGCCCGCCCGGCGGGTGGTCGGGGAGAAGGGGCTCCTAGACGCCTTCGAGGGGCTCGTCGCGGCCGCGGAGCCGCGCGATCTCTTCCCGCATCGCGCCCCGCCCGGCCTCGAACGCGGCCTTCAGCTGGGCGGAGGTGTCCTCGACGACCTCGCGGCCGCGCCCGAGGTACTCCTGGGCCCGGACCTGGGCATCGCCCACCGTCTCCTGGGCCCGCTTGGCCAGCTCCGCTCCGCGCTCCCGGGCCTGGCGCGCCCAGTCGGTGCCCTTCTCGCGGAGTAGCTCGCGCGTCTCGTCGCCTCTCCTCGGGGCCAGGAGGAGCGCGGCGGCGGCGCCGATGAGGGCGCCCACGGCGAGGAGCCCCAACGCTCCCAGGAAGTTCAGGTCTTCACGGTCTTCACTCATGGCTCACTCCTTGCTGCGGTGGCGCGCCAGGCGGTGGACGAACACGTCGATCCCCTTCTGGAGGCCCCGCGCGACGCCGACCACGCGGCCCACGGTCCCAAAGCCCGCGAGCAGACTGGTGAGGTTCGTCACCCGGGCCAGGACGTCCTGCGCCATCAGCGCGATGCCCTCGATCTGCCGGAGGTCCTTGGTCGCCTGCTGGGCGAGGGTGCGGTGCTCCTGGAGCAGGGCCTGGATCTGGGTGGTCAGGGGCTTGACCTCGCGGTCGACGGACGCCAGCGTCTGCTCCGCCGCGCGCGCGGTCCGGGCCACCTGGAGGAGGGCCGGGATGACCGCGATCACGAGCGCGAGGAAAGCCAGGCTGGCAATCAGCGCCGCTACCTGTAGCACGGGGGGCCCCTTTGTCGTCGCGAGGGTGAGTTCCCAACGTAACAGAGGCCCCGGGCCGGCGTCAAATTTGGGCCCGGTGAGTTTGACGGTCTCTCCAAAGGCCCCGTATACTGTCCAACCGATGTTTCATGAGGTCGCGGAGCCTCCTCGCCCCTGGTCCGGGAGCGCCGGTTGAGTCTCGACGAGCGGTTCGCCGAGCTGACCCGGCTGCGCGCGGCGGCCGAGCTCGGCGGCGGGCCCGAGCGGATCGCCCGCCAGCACGCCGCCGGCAAGCGGACCGCCCGGGAGCGGGTCGCGGGCCTCGTGGACAAGGGCTCCTTCGAGGAGCTCGACCGGTTCGTCGTCCAGCCGGCCACCGACGTCGACGGGCCCGGGCCAGGCGTGCTGGGCGACGGCGTGGTGACGGGGTCCGCGCGGATCAACGGGCGGCCGATCTACCTCTTCGCCCAGGACTTCACCGTGTTCGGGGGCTCGCTCTCGCTGCCCTACGCGCAGAAGATCTGCAAGATCATGGACCTCGCCCTCAAGGTCGGCGTGCCGATCGTCGGCCTGAACGACTCCGGTGGGGCGCGCATCCAGGAGGGCGTGGTCTCGCTGGCCGGCTACGCCGACATCTTCCTCCGGAACGTGCTGGCCTCGGGGGTGGTGCCGCAGATCTCGGCGATCATGGGCCCGTGCGCCGGGGGGGCGGTGTACTCGCCGGCGATCACCGACTTCACGTTCATGGTCCGCGGGTCGTCCTACATGTTCGTGACCGGTCCCGAGGTCCTCAAGGCCGTGACCCACGAGGAGGTGACCTTCGAGGAGCTCGGCGGGGCCGACACCCACGCGCGGGTCTCGGGGGTCGCCCACCTGGCCGCGGAGAGCGAGGACGCGTGCCTCGAGGCGATCCGGGAGCTCCTGAGCTTCCTGCCGCCGAACAACCTCGAGGACCCCCCGGTGCGCCCGACGGCGGATCCGCCCGACCGAATGGACGAGAGTCTCCAGCGCCTCGTGCCCGACAACCCGACCAAGCCGTACGACATGAAGGAGCTGATCCAGACGGTCCTCGACGACCAGCACTTCTTCGAGGTCCAGGCGGAGTACGCGCCGAATCTGGTCGTGGGCTTCGGACGGCTCGGGGGCCGGCCGGTCGGGGTCGTGGCGAACCAGCCGGCGCATCTGGCGGGGTGCCTCGACATCGCCGCCTCCCTCAAGGGTGCCCGCTTCGTGCGGTTCTGCGACTGCTTCAACATCCCGCTCGTCACGTTCGAGGACGTGCCGGGATTCCTGCCCGGCACCGCGCAGGAGTTCGGCGGCATCATCAAGCACGGGGCCAAGCTTCTCTACGCCTTCGCCGAGGCGACGGTACCTAAGCTCACCGTCATCACCCGCAAGGCGTATGGCGGCGCCTACTGCGTCATGGCCAGCAAGCACATCCGCGCGGACGCGAACTTCGCGTTCCCGACCGCCGAGATCGCGGTGATGGGGCCCGAGGGGGCGGTCAACATCCTGTACCGCCGGGAGCTCGGGGAGACCGACGACCCCGTGCGCTTCAGGGCCGAGCGGGTCGCCGAGTTCCGGGAGAAGTTCGCCAATCCCTACGTGGCGGCGGCGCGCGGGTACGTCGACGACGTCATCGAGCCGCGCGAGACGCGCCGCCGGCTCGTCTCGGCCCTGGAGACCTTGCGCACCAAGCGGGACCAGAACCCGCCCAGAAAGCACGGGAACCTGCCGCTGTGAGCTCCCCACCCCCCCTGCCCGACGCCCGCCCGTCCCAGTCTCCCGAGCCTCCCGGGCCCGGGCAGCCACGGCTGCCCAAGCCGCCCAAGCTGCCAACGCTGGAGGACGCCCTGGCGCGCTGGGAGCGGGAGACGCTGGGGCCCGCGGTCGCGCGGACACCCGAGCGTCCCCGGCTGGAGACGTCCTGGGGGGCGCCCCTGCCCCGCCTGGCGACGCCCGCCGACCTCGGAGGCTTCGACTACGTCACCGAGCTCGGGTTCCCGGGGGAGTATCCCTACACCCGGGGGGTCCAGCCGACCATGTACCGCGGGCGCCTCTGGACCATGCGGCAGTACGCGGGGTTCGGGACGGCCGCCGAGACCAACCGGCGGTTTCATTACCTCCTCGCGGAGGGGCAGACCGGGCTGTCGGTCGCCTTCGACCTGCCGACGCAGATGGGGCACGACGCGGACGCGCCGGAGGCGCGGAGCGAGGTCGGGCGTGTGGGGGTGTCCATCTCGAGCGTCGACGACATGGCCGAGCTCCTCCGCGACCTGCCCCTGGGCCGCGTCTCGACTTCCATGACGATCAACGCCACCGCCGCCACCCTGCTGGCCCTCTACCTGGCGGTGGCCGAGCGCCAGGGCATTCCCGCGGCGACGCTCGCCGGCACCGTGCAGAACGACATCCTGAAGGAGTTCATCGCGCGCGGCACCTACATCTTCCCGCCGGGACCGTCGCTCCGGTTGGTGACGGACGTCTTCGGATACTGCAAGGACCGCGTCCCGCGCTGGAACACGATCTCCATCTCGGGCTACCACCTCCGCGAGGCCGGCTCGACCGCCGTGCAGGAGGTGGCCTTCACGCTGGCCAACGCGGTGGCCTACGTGCAGGCGGCGCAGGCTGCGGGGCTCCAGGTCGACGAGTTCGCTCCCCAGCTCTCGTTCTTCTTCAATGCCCACAACGACCTCCTGGAGGAGGTCGCCAAGTTCCGCGCCGCGCGCCGACTCTGGGCCCGCCTCATGCGGGAGCGGTTCGGGGCCCGGGACCCGCGCGCGTGGACGCTCCGGTTCCACGCCCAGACGGCGGGCTCGACCCTGACGGCCCAGCAGCCCGAGAACAACGTCGTGCGCGTCGCCGTCCAGGCGCTGGCTGCCATCCTGGGGGGCTGCCAGTCGCTGCACACCAACTCGATGGACGAGGCCCTGTCGCTTCCCTCCGAGGCGGCCGTGCGCACGGCGCTCCGGACCCAGCAGGTCCTCGCCTACGAGTCGGGCGTGGCGGCGACGGTCGACCCGCTCGGCGGGGCCTATCTGGTCGAGCGCCTCACCCGGGACATCGAGGACGGGGCGATGGCCTACCTCGACAAGATCGACGGTCTGGGGGGCGCGGTGGCGGCGATCGGGTTCATGCAGCGGGAGATCCAGGACGCGGCGTACCGCTACCAGCAGGAAGTTGAGAGCCGTGCACGGGTTGTCGTCGGCGTCAACGAGTTCGTGACCGCCGCGTCCCCGCCAGCTGCGCTCTTCCAGCCCGATCCCGAGGTCGAGAGCCGGCAAGCCGAGCGGCTCCGCGATCTCCGGCGGCGCCGGGACGGGGATCGGGCGGCGCGGGCGCTCGATGCCGTCGAGCGGGCGGCGCGCGGCACCGACAACCTGGTGCCGCGGTTGCTGGACGCCGTGCAGGCCGACGTCACCCTGGGTGAGATCGGAGCGCGCCTGCGCGCGGTCTTTGGCGTCCACCGTCCGTCCGTGGGCTTCTGACCCCATGCGACGCTCGGGTCCGGGCTGGGGCGGCGGTGGCGAGGGCAGCGTCGTGATCGTCGCGCTGATCGTGGCCCTGGGGCTCCTCGGAGCCGCCGGCCCGGCGCGAGCCGACGTCCTGCAGGATCTCGGGGCGACCTACCAGAAGACGGCCGAGCAGCTGGCCGCGGCCTTCCCGAGGGTCGAGCTCCAGGTGACCGCGGCCACGGGGGACACCATCCGCGTCGAGGGCGCGGGGATCGCGAGTCTCAGGCCCGGCCTCGAGCTCACGCTCTTCCGGCGCGGAGTGATTTTCCGCCACCCCGTCACGAATCAGCCGCTGGGGCACACCGAACAGGTGCTGGGGACGCTCGTCCTGACCGCGGTCGAGCCCGACGCCGCGACCGGACGGCTCGTGCCCCTGGCTGGCCGGGCCGCCCCGGCTCCTGGCCCCGGCGATGGCGCGCGGATCAGCGCCGGGCGGCTCCCCGTCGCGGTGCTCCCGACCAGCGGGGTGCAGGCCGCCTTCGACAGCGCCGACCAGACCCAGCTCCTGCTGGTAGCGCGGTTCTCCGCGATCCTCGACAAGACCGGACGGTTCCTGTCGGTCGATCCTCAGCGGGTCCTGGACCTGGTGGGCCAGACGCGGGGATCGAGCCCCTCGCCCCTCGAGGTGGCCCGCCGGCTCGGCGGGGTGGCCGTGCTCAGCTCCCGGCTGGTCCGCGATGGGACGACCCGCGTTCTCGAGACCACGTGGACCTCTGGACAGACCGGCGAGACGCTCGTGGCCGTCCGCTCGCCGCTAACTCCGGCCAGCTTCCCGCCGCGCTTCGCCTGGGAGGAGACCCCCGAGCTCGCGCGCCGGTATCCCCTGGATGGACCGGTTCGCGCGCTCGCGCTCGGCGACCTCGACGGCGACGGGCATGCGGAGTTGATCGTGGCCGATGAGCAGAACCTGATTGCCTACCGGACGGTCGAGGGCGGCAGCCCGGTCCCGGTGGAGGGCACCAGCTTCCGCCCCGGCGGCTTGATCCTCTCGGTGGACGCGGCCCCGGTCACGGATTCCGGCCGGACTCAGCTGGTCGTCGTCGATCAGCGAGGCGAGGGCCGCCCGGGAGTGCGCGCGCGGGTGCTGGAGTGGAGCGCATCCGACGGATTCCGCGTGCTGTACGACACGTCCGGCCGGTACCTGCGAGTCGTGCGGGTGGGAACCGAGAACTGGCTCCTCGAGCAGGACGCGGGGGAGGACGACCCGTTCGACACCGAGATCCGCCGCCTGCTCTGGGACGGGGAGCGCTTTCGGGACGTATCGCGCCTGCGCGTGCCGCGGGGCGTCAGCGTCTATGGCCTCGCCCTGATGCGCCTGACCGGGAGCCCCGAGCCGGAGGTCGTGGCCTTCACGGACGACTATCGCCTGACCGTGTGGACCGCCAAGGGCCAGCGCCTCTGGACGAGCGCGGACCCCCTGGGCGGCTCGGCCGTCACGTTCGAGTATCTGCCCACCGGCGGCGCCCGGCGCCAGGCGGGCGGGGACACCATAGTGGCGCGCATCGCGGGGCGGGTGGTGCCCTTGCCCGGGACAGCCCCGGGGCCGGAGATCCTCGTCTACGAGAACCTCCTTCCCGCGCTCCAGCAGGGACGCGGGATCCTCCCCCGGCTGGCGGCGACGCTGTTCAATCGCGGCCGGATCCACCGGCTCCGCTGGAAGGACGGGGCCTTCGTCCGGGTCTGGCAGAGCGGCGTGACGGAGGGCTACATCGCCGACTTCGCCTACGGGGACCTCGACGGGGACGGGCTGGCGGAGGTCGTGGTGGGGGTCGTGCCGCGCGGGTTCGATCTGGAGACCCTCAATCCGGTGGGGCGCCCCAGGGGTCGTATCCTCGCCTACGAACTGCCGTAACGGGCAGTAGGGGGGCCGAGTCGACCGGCCAGCCCCCCGGGAGCGGCCTCGAAACAGGGCTTGACACGGCTTTTCGGCCGATGCTAGGGTTGCGACGGCTTACTGGCACTTAATTCGACGTGTTCCTGGCGACCGGTCAGGGGGGAGACTTCATTCGGGAAGGGGGGTGGTGCTGGGCACCAGCGGAGCGTCACAGCCCGCGTTACACCCAACAAGGCACTCATCGTAGTTTCGTAGTCCACCACAGACGGGCGCCATCCGAAGCGGGTGGCACCGGGAGGTGCGGGTAATGAAGCGAGCGCTGGCGTTGCTCGTCGGGGGGGTGCTGATCCTCGGATCGGCCCTCGCCGCGCACGCGCAGGCCCCGACCGTGAGTTTCGGCGGCCAGATGCGTGTCTACGGGTTTGCGTTCAACAACATCACGGATTTCACGGACAGCGGTCCGAACGGCGGCAACCGCGACAGTCAGAGCTTCTACTTCCAGCGGTGGCGTCTCTGGACCAACGTCGAGAGCGCCGACAAGAAGGCCAAGGCGGTCTGGGGCCTGGAGGTCGGTGACCTCACCTGGGGTACGGGCGGTGGCGCGTCGGGCGCTGAGTATCGTGGCTGCACGGGTCGGACCCCATTCAACCCGGCCGTCACGTTACCGCCCCCGGTTGCGGGGGCACCATCCGCGAGCGCGGTCGTTTCGCAGCCCGGCTCGGGTGTGCGAACGGGTAACGGGGCCGGCGGGTGTCTCGGCGCCGACGGCGTCGCCGTCGAGACCAAGCACGCGTACATCTGGCTCGACACCGGGCAGTGGCTGCCGGGCTCGTCCCTCACGCTCGGCATCCAGAACATCGTCTTCATGAGCGGCCCGCTCGGCGGGTACTTCGACGACGATGGCGCCGCGATCAAGATCAACATGAAGTTCGATCCGGTCGACGTCGAGGTCTACGCGGCGAAGACCGGCGAGGGTAACAACGCCAACGCCGACGACACGGACATGTACGTGGCGCGCGTGGGCTTCAACGCCACGAAGGAGATCCGGGTCACGATCGAGGGCATGCTGGTCAACGAGGAGGCCCTCGCTGGCCAGGCCATTGGTGACACCTTCTGGATTGGCGCGACGGTGGGCGCCAAGGTCGGCACGATTCAGCTCGACGGCGCGGTGGTCTACGGGCAGCGCGCCTTCGCGCCCTCGCCGGGCGCCATCGCTGCTGGCCGAAGCCCGAGCGACCCCTTCTCGGAGGCGGGATTCGGCGCCTTCGTGACGGCGCAGATGCCGGTGGGGCCCGTCAACGTGTTCGCGACTGCCTGGTACACGACGGGTGACAGTCAGGTCGGGCCGGCGGGCTGCGGCATTAGCGGCACCGGCGTCGTCAACAAGCTCAGCAACGTGGGTTGTGGCGCTGCGGGTACTACCCGCGTTCTGAACCAGGACTCGGACAAGCTCCCGATGCCGGAGGCCCAAGCCTCCTGGTTCGGCGGCGGCGGCCCGTACATCGCGGAGTGGCTCTTCGGTAACAGCTCCATCGGCGCGCCGTCGATCGGCCAGGTCCAGTATGCGGACCCGACCGGCACCATGGGTGTGGGCGGTTCGGTCACCTACGCCCTGACACCCGCCTTCTCGGTGGGAGGCGGCGCGACGTACGTGAACGTGTCCGATCAAGCGGGCCCCTATGGCGACGGCCTCATCGAATTCGACGCGGGGGCCACGTATCGCTTCAACCCGAACCTGGTCTTCAACCTGTTCGCCGGATACATGTTCCCCGACACGGGCGACGATGCCTGGGCGGTGACGTTCCGGACGCAGTACTCCTTCTAGAACCTGACCGGGTGCTCCGACGCCCCAGGGGGGTCACCCCCCTGGGGCGTTTTTCTTTCCCCTTGATTCCCGTGGGGGGCGACCAGACAATGTTCGCGCGATGGAACCGAGGGGGTGGATCGCGGTGCGTCGACTGGTGGTTGTCGGGCTCACCGTAGTTCTGATGGCCGGTGTGACGGGGCTGGCCCGGCCCCAGGCCCCCTCACATGTCATCCGACTGGCTTTGTTGCCCCAGTGGGTCATCCAGCAGCACCGGGCGAGCGGGGGCTCCCTGAACCCGGCCCTGCGGGAGGCGGTCGACGACGGGGTCGTCGACCGGACGGTCTTCGCCTGGCAGCGTGGGGTGATCCAGCGGCAGGCACTCGTCTGGAAGCCGATTCGACTGGTTCCCGAGCCCGAGTCGAGCGCGCTCGGAGGCCGTGGGCGGTTCGCGCTCGGGGCGGTGCGCGCGCCCGCGGGTCGCGCCGCGTGGACGGAGGTGGAGGTCAGCCGGTCCAGCAGCGGGGCGGACGACGTGCTCCTGCTCGAGGTTGGCGGCGAGCGCAATACCGTGACGCAGGTGCTCGAGAGCCTGTTCGTCGCCGAGCCGTCGCGCCCGCTGGTCGAGCTGCCGCTCGCTCGGCCGGCTCTCCTTCCTGGCGCCGGCGTGCCCGTCGTCGCGGCGCCGTTCGAGCAGCCGATCCCGCCCGCCCTGGCCGGACGGTTCCGCGAGGAGGCCGGGATGGGCCTCCTCGTCGTCCGGAGCCCGTTGTGGGATGTGCGGAACGGCGACCTCACGGCGAGCGGTCGGGCCGACACCGTGCCGTTCGGCGGCGGGGACTGGCGCGAAGGCGACCGCGTGTTCCTGCGGATTCCCGCCGCGGCGCTGGACCGGGGACTGGCCGGGCTCGTGCTTGGGTGGAAGGACCGGACCCTCCAGACGGATCCGAACGCCGAGTTTCCCCGCCGCTCCGCCCTGCCGTTCCCCGTCATTCGCTGACCGGTGGTGACGCGGTGCGAGGTCCTGCCGTTCACGAGACGAGTCCCGTGAGCCTCGGCCTGGAGGGTGCCCTCAGGGATCGGCTCCTGCACCTGGTCGGCGGTGCGCTCCGTGCCTGCGAGGCGGAGATCAATCGCGAGCTGGCCGACTCGCCCGTCCAGCTCGTCCGGGATCTCGGGGAGCACGTCGCGCTCGCCGGGGGCAAGCGGCTCCGGCCCATCCTGGTCCTGCTTGGCGCGGCGCTCGGCGGGGATCCGGGCGCGCGCGCGGTGCGGCTCGGGTGCATCGTGGAGCTCCTGCACACCGCGACCCTGATTCACGACGACGTGGTCGATCAGGCGCCCCTCCGGCGGGGCCGGCCGTCCGCGCATGCCCGGTTTGGCGTGGACGCCTCCGTGCTGGTGGGGGACCATTTCTACTCGCGCTGCATGGCGCTCCTCGTGCGGGACGGGGACCTCGCGGTGATGGATGCCCTGGCGACCGTCATGGTGTCCATGACCGAGGCCGAGGTCTTCCAGCTCGAACGCAAGCGTGCGGGCGAGCTGTCGGAGGCCGACTACCTCCGCATCATCCGCCAGAAGACGGCCACCTTCATGTCGGCCTGCTGCCGGATCGGCGGCCTCGCCGGAGGGCTCGAGGCCGAGGCGGTCGAGGCGCTCGCGACGTACGGCGAGCGGATCGGTATCGCGTTCCAGATCATCGACGATTCGCTGGACTTCGCCGCGGACCCTACCCGCCTGGGCAAGGCGATCGGCCACGACCTCCTCGAGGGAAAGCGCACCTTGCCCCTGATCGTCACGCTCGACCGCGCCACGGACGGCGAGCGGGCGCGCATCCTGGAGACGCTCGGGCGCCCGGGCCTCCCAGAGACGGACGTGGCGGAGGTCCATCGGCTGGTCAAGGTGTACGACGGCGTCGGCTACTCTGTGTCGCGGGCGTTGGCGTACGCGGAGACGGGCATCGCTGCGCTGGACCGGCTCCCGGATTCCCCCGGGCGCCAGATCCTGGCCCTGATCGCCGAGTACGTGATCCATCGGGATCGATGAGCCGGCGCCGGGGACCGCGCCCGAGCGGCCCAAACGGCATCGTCACCCTGCTCACCGACTTCGGGCTCGATGACGCGTACGTCGGCACCGTCAAGGGCGTTGTCCTCGCGATCAACCCGCGGGCCCGGCTCGTCGACCTGACCCACAGGGTGCCGCCGCAAGACATCCGGCGGGCCGCCCTCCTCCTCGAGGCCGCCTGGCGGTTCTTCCCCCGCGGATCGGTGCATCTGGCGATCGTGGATCCGGGGGTCGGCGGCTCCCGCCGGCCGATCGCCATCGAGGCGGGCGGCCACTGCTTCGTCGGACCCGACAACGGGCTCCTCGGGTTCTGTTTCGACCTGCCGGGCGCGCGGGGCGTCGTGCTGGCCGACGCGCGGTACCATCGGCGGCCGGTCAGCCGGACATTCCATGGACGCGACATCTTCGCGCCCGTGGCCGCCCACTGCTCGCGCGGCGTCCGGCTGGCGGCCTTCGGGCCGCCGCTCCGCCACCCGGTGCGTCTGTCCCGGTCCGAGCCCCGGCGGCTCGGCGGCCGGGTCGACGGGGAGGTCCTGCTGGTCGACCGCTTCGGGAACCTCCTGACGAACCTCAGAGGGCGGGAGCTACCGGGGCCGGCCGATCGGGGCGTCCTGCGAATCGGCGGGTCGCGCGTCCGTGGGCTCGTGGGGACCTACGCCGAGCGGCCCCGGCGGGCGCTCGGGGCGCTGATCGACAGCTCGGGCCGGGTGGAGGTGTTCGTGCGGGAAGGCAGCGCGCGCCGACGGCTCGGGCTGGGCCCGGGCGCCCCCGTCAGCTGGAGGGCGTCGGCGTTGGCTTCGGCTTCGCCGGCGCCGCGTCGCCCGAGGTCCCGTCGCTCTTCTTCTCGCTCTTCGAAGACGCCCCGGTCGAGGCAGCGGCGTCCGTCCCGGTCGTCGCCGGGGCCGAGCTCGGGGCCGCGTCGCCGCTCGACTTCTTCTCGGCCTCCATCCCCTTCTTCCGGCCCGCGGAGGGGTAGTCGGTGACGTACCAGCCGCCGCCCTTGAGGATGAACGGCGCCGCGGACAGGAGCCGGCGGATCGGTCCGCCGCAGCGGTCGCACGTCGGTCAGCGGCTCGTCCGAGATGCGCTGGCGGACCTCGAAGGTGCGCGCGCACCGGTCGCATCGGTAGTCGTAGGTGGGCACTCCATCCCCCTCCAACAAAAAGGGCGCGCCTCCGCGCCCTGCGGCTCGACGGCGTCGTCCGAGGCCGTCGCATCGGGGAGTATAGCACTCGCTCCGAGCGGCTGCCAGGCGCGGCGCCGCGTCTCTTGCGAGCGTGCACCCCCCCTGTTACCATTTCGCCTTGTTCTTGGGCCTTTCCGACTCGCTGTCCACGGGTCCTCTGGAGGGACAGGATGCTCCGCGCGTTCGAGGACAAGTCCCCGCGCATCCACGAAACGGCGTTCGTGGAAGAGACTGCCCACGTCATCGGCGACGTCGAGCTCGGGGCGCACTCGAGCGTGTGGTTCCAGTGCGTCATCCGCGCCGACGTCAACCGGATCCGCATCGGGCACCACACCAACGTCCAGGACGGCACCGTGATCCACGTCAACCGGACCGACCCGGTGGAGATCGGCGACCACGTGACCCTCGGCCATGCCGTCCGGCTCCACGGGGCCCGGGTGGGCTCGCACTGCCTGATTGCCATCGGGGCGATCGTGCTGGACGGGGTCGTGATGGAAGATGAGTCCATCGTCGCCGCCGGGGCGCTCGTCTCGCCCGGGACGCGGATCCCCCGCCGGACCCTCATGATGGGCAGCCCCGCCAAGCCTCGCCGGACGCTGACCGACGCCGATCTCGAGCTGATCCACCGGCCGACGAACAACTACGTGCAGCTGATGGAGCGCTACCGCGGTGGCATCTAGGCTGCCCAGCGAGCCGCCGCGGGGTATGCGGGACATCCTGCCCGCCGAGGCGGAGCTGCGCGACGCCGCCGCGGGGACAATCCTCGGCGTGTACCGCCGGTATGGGTTTCGGCGCATCGAGACACCGGCGCTGGAGAGCCTCGAGCTTCTGACTGGCGGGGGCGGCGGCGAGAACGAGAAGCTCATCTTCAAGGTGCTCAAGCGCGGGGAGAAGCTGGACCTGGGCGCGGCCACGACCGAGGCCGATCTGGCCGACCTGGGCCTCCGCTTCGACCTGACGGTGCCGCTCGCCCGCTATTACGCGCACAATCTCGCGAAGCTGCCGCATCCCCTCCGGGCGGTGCAGATCGGGCCGGTCTGGCGCGCCGAGCGGCCGCAGCGCGGCCGCTACCGTCAGTTCACCCAGTGCGATATCGACATCCTCGGCGTCGCGTCGGAGATCGCCGAGATCGAGCTGATCCTCGCCACCACGGAGGCGCTCGGCGCGCTCGGCCTCGAGGGCCTCACGGTGCGGATCAACGACCGCCGCCTCCTGGCCGCGATGGCCAGCTGGTGCGGCTTCGCGCCCGCGCGCCACGCGAGCGTCTTCATCACCCTCGACAAGTGGGACAAGCTCCCGGCGAGCGAGATCCGCCAGGAGCTGGAGCAGGCGGGCCACCCAGGGGCCGCCATCGCCCGGATGCTGGAGCTCTATGCGACGACCGCCGCCTCGCACAGCCTGGCGGGCCTGCACGGCCGGCTGGGGGATCCGAGCGCGGACGGCGCCTTCGCGGCGCTGTCGCGCATCGTCGAGGCCGTGGGCGCGGCGGCCGGCGGCCGGTTCCGCATCGACTTCGATCCGACGCTCGTCCGGGGCATGGGCTACTACACGGGGCCGATCTTCGAGATCCGCTCATCGAGCTTCGCGGCGGGATCGATCGCGGGGGGCGGGCGGTACGACGGGATGATCGGGCGCATGCTGGGCCGCGACGTCCCCGCCACGGGGTTCTCCATTGGCTTCGAGCGCGTCGTGGACATCCTCGGCCGGATCGAAAGCCGGACGGTGCGCGACGACAGGCGGATCGCCCTCCTGTTCGACGAGGCGGCCCAGGAGATGGCTGGCGTGCTGCGGGCGGCGCAGGCGCTCCGGGGCCAGGGCTATCTCGTGGCGCTCGAGCGCCAGACGCGGAATCCGGGCGCGCAGCGCGCCGCGCTGGAGAAGCAGGGATACGAGGGCGTCGCGACGATCGGTGCCGAGGGTCTGCCGAGCGTGCAGTGGTTCGCCGAGCGCGCGCATCGCCAGTCGGGGAGCCGGACATGACGGAGTCCTTCGGGGGGATGCGCCGGACCCACTCGTGCGGCGCGCTCCGCGCCGGGCACGCCGGACAGACGGTCACCCTGATGGGATGGGCGTCCCGGCGCCGCGATCACGGCGGTCTCATCTTCGTGGACCTCCGGGACCGCGAGGGGCTGACGCAGCTCGTGTTCAACCCGGCGCTGGACCCCGCCGCCCACGAGGCGGCCGGGCGGATCCGGGTGGAGTTCGTCCTGGCGGTGGAGGGGACGGTCGAGCGGCGGCCGCCGGGCACCGTGAACACCCATCTCGCCACGGGTGAGATCGAGGTGTCGGTCCGGCGACTCCGCATCCTGAACGAGTCGAAGCCCCTGCCCTTCCCGCTCGACGAGTCCCAGGAGACGGTCGAATCATTGCGGCTCAAGTACCGGTACCTCGATCTCCGCCGGCCGGCGATGCTGGGGCACCTCCTCCTGCGGGACCAGGTCTGCCGCGCCACGCGCGACTACCTCCACGGCCAGGGTTTCGTCGAGGTCGAGACGCCGATGCTCACGCGGTCGACCCCGGAGGGCGCGCGGGACTTCCTCGTGCCGAGCCGCCTCACCCCCGGGACCTTCTACGCTCTGCCCCAGTCGCCCCAGCTCTTCAAGCAGATCCTGATGGTCGGCGGGCTCGAGCGCTACTTCCAGATCGTGCGCTGCTTCCGGGACGAGGATCTGCGTGCGGATCGCCAGCCGGAGTTCACCCAGATCGACATCGAGACCGCCTTCCTGGATCGGGACGATTTCCTGCCCGTGATCGAGGGCCTCGTCGCGGAGATCTTCCGCCGCACGAAGGGCCTGGAGCCGGCCCGCCCGTTCCGCCGGCTCACCTGGGACGAGGCGATCCGGCGCTACGGCTCGGACAAGCCCGACCTGCGTTTCGGCCTCGAGCTCAGTGACTGCTCCGACCTGTTCCGGGGCGGCGCGTTCCAGGTCTTCGCGCAGACCGTCGCCCAGGGCGGCGCCGTGCAGGCCCTCACGGTGCCGGGGAGCGCGTTCTCGCGCAAAGACCTGGACGACTTGGTGGAGCGCGCCAAGGGCGCGGGCGCGAAGGGGCTGGTCTGGGTCCGCGTGGGCGAGGGCACGCTCCAGAGCCCGGCCGCCCGCCACCTGGAGGCGGTCCGGGATGGGCTCCTCGCCCGGACGGGGGCGAAGGCGGGCGATCTCGTGCTGCTGGTCGCCGACCGGATGCCGCTCGCCGCGACGGTGCTGGGGCGGCTCCGCGTCGAGCTCGCGCATCGCCTCGGGCTGATCCCCGGGGGGGCGTACGACCTCTTGTGGGTCGTCGATTTCCCGCTGGTCGAGTGGAACGAGGACGAGCGGCGGTGGGACGCGATGCACCATCCCTTCACGGCGCCCCAGGACGCTGACGCCGAGACCGGCCTGGCGGATCCTGGCTCCGCGCGCGCGAAGGCCTACGATCTCGTCCTGAACGGTCAGGAGATCGGCGGCGGCTCGATCCGGATCCACTCGCGGGCGCTCCAGCAGCGGGTCTTCGAGATCCTCGGGATCGGGGAGACGGACGCGCGCGCCAAGTTCGGCTTCCTCCTGGAGGCGCTCGAGTACGGCGCCCCGCCGATGGGCGGCATCGCGTTCGGGCTGGACCGGATCGTCGCCATCCTGGCCGGCGTCGATTCCATCCGGGACGTCATCGCGTTCCCCAAGACCCAGAAGGGCACGTGCCCCCTGACGGACGCCCCCACGCCGGTGAGCCCGGAGCAGCTCAAGGAGCTCGCCCTGGAGGTCGCCGTACCCCGCTCCGTGGCCGAGCCCCCGCCGGGTCGCGCCGTGGACGAGTGACGCCGCGAAGCACCGGGAAATTGACACGGTCCGGCGCGTGTGATACCCGAGGGGTTGTGACGGAGGTCGAGAGCCCGCCGCGTGGCTGAGCCCACCACCCAGCGTCTCACGCTTGCCTCCGAGGTCGACCTCGGGGCCCTGCTGGGCCGGAACGACGAGAACCTGCGCCTGCTGGAGGCGGAGCTTGCCCTCCGGATCGTCGCCCGTGGGAACGAGATCACCCTCCGGGGGGACGAGCGGCAGGTGGAGCGTGGGGCCCGCATCGTGGAGGAGCTCCTGGCTCGGCTCGGGGCTGGGCTGCCGGTCCAGGCGTCGGACGTTCGCGCCGCCCTGCGCGTCCTGGCCGACGATGCGAGCGCCGATCTCAAGAGCATCTTCCTCGATGCCATCCCGGTGCCCTCTCGCAAGAAGCAGATCACCCCGAAGACGCTCAACCAGAAGCGCTACGTCGAGGCCATTCGCGGGCACGACGTCGTGGTCGGGATCGGCCCCGCGGGGACCGGGAAGTCGTATCTCGCGATGGCAATGGCGGTCTCGGCCCTGACGCGCCGCGAGGTCGCGCGGATCATCCTGACGCGGCCGGCGGTCGAGGCGGGCGAGCGGCTCGGCTTCCTGCCCGGCGACATGTACGAGAAGGTGCACCCCTATCTCCGGCCTCTCTACGATGCGCTCTACGACATGATGGAGCCGGAGAAGGCCGCCACCATGACCGAGCGCGGTGCCATCGAGATCGCGCCGCTCGCGTACATGCGCGGCCGCACGCTGAACGACGCGTTCATCGTGCTCGACGAGGCGCAGAACACGACGTCCGAGCAGATGAAGATGTTCCTGACGCGCCTTGGGTTCAACTCGCGCATGGTGATCACGGGGGACATCACGCAGGTGGACCTGCCCTCGACGCGCGCGTCCGGGCTGATCGAGATTCAATCGGTGCTCAAGTCCGTGGCGGGGATCCGCTTCGTCTACTTCACCGAAAAGGACGTTGTGCGGCACGAGCTCGTCTCCGAGATCGTGCGCGCCTACGACGAGTGGAGCCGGCGGCGCGAGACGTGATCGTCGTCGCCAACCGGCAGTCCCTGCCCGTCGACCTCCAGCGCATCCGCCGTACGGTCCGGACCGCGCTCCGGGCGCTGGGCGTGTGGGACCACGAGCTGAGCCTGACGCTTGTGGACGATCGGACGATCCGGGCCTTGAACGCCCGCTACCGCGGTGTGCGCCGGCGGACCGATGTCCTCGCGTTCCCCCTGGCCGGACCGGCCGCCGTGGTCGGAGAGGCGATCATCTCGGTCGAAACGGCGCGGCGCCAGGCGCGGGCGCTGGGACACTCCCTGCGCGAGGAGCTCGACCTCCTGTGCTGCCACGCGTGTCTCCACCTCATCGGCTATGACGACCGCGAGCCCCGGGAGGCGCGCCTGATGCACGCGCGCGAGATGGACCTGCTTGGACGGCTCTATGAGCGCCCCGCCCGAACCCTCCACGTCGGCGCCTGATCATCGCGCCGGCTTCGCGAGCCTGATCGGCCGGCCCAACGTCGGCAAGTCGACGCTGTTCAACCGCCTGCTCGGCCAGAAGCTGGCCATCGTCACCCCGAAGCCGCAGACCACACGGAACCGCATCCGCGGGATCCGAACGCGCCCGGAAGGCCAGATCATCTACGTGGACACGCCCGGCCTCCATCCCCCGCGCGGCAAGCTCGGGCGGTTCCTGGCGTCGACCGTGGCGCAGGCCCTGCAGGAGGTCGACGTCGTCATCCTCGTCGCCGACGCGACGGCGCCCGTGGATGCGAGCACGGAGGAAGCCTTCCAGGCGCTCCGATCCGTCACCGCGCCCGTCGTGCTGGCGCTGAACAAGATCGACCTCGTGCCCGCCAAGACCAAGCTCCTGCCGCGCCTCGAGACCTACGCCGCCCGCTACCCCTTTCGAGCGCTCGTGCCCATCTCGGCCAAGAACGGGACGGGCGTGGACCGGCTCGAGGCGGTGGCGCTCGGGCTCCTTCCCATCGGCCCGGCGCTCTACCCGGCCGACACGGTGACCGACCAGCCGGAGACGTTCTTCGTCGCCGAGACGATCCGGGAGAAGCTCTTCCTGGCCATGCGGCAGGAGGTGCCGTACGCCTGCGCCGTCCGGGTCGAGGAGCTCGTCGAGCGGGGGCCGGATGCCCCGCTCTACATTCGCGGGGAGATCTTCGTCGAGCGCCCGTCCCAGAAGGCCATCGTCATCGGCGAGGGTGGGGCGATGCTCAAGCGGGTTGGCCAGGCCGCGCGGCGGGAGCTCGAGGCGTTCTTCGGAGTGCGGGTCTTTCTCGATCTCCGCGTCCGCGTGCGGCGGGACTGGCGGCAGGACGACCGGGCGCTGCGCGAGCTCGGCTTCCAGCGGACGTCCTGAGGCGCGGCCGCGGTGCCGCTCCTCCGGACCGAGGGGATCGTCCTCCAGGCCTGGGATCTGGGGGAGTACGATCGGCTCGTCACGCTCTACACCCGGGAGCACGGGCGGCTCGCGGTCGTCGCCCGGGGCGCGCGCCGGCTCCGCTCGCGTTTCGCCGGAGCGCTGGAACTCTTCACCTGGGGCGATGCGGTCGGCTTCGAGCGCGAGGGGCGCGCGCTGGTGCAGCTCGATCACTTCGACATCCGGCAGCCGTTCCGGCGGCTCCGCGACGATCTCGAATGCCTCGGGCAGGGGGCGCGGATGATCGAGGCGGTGTCGCGGCTCACGGCCGAGCGCGATGCGCAGCCCCTCTGCTTCGCGCTCCTCCTCCGGGGGCTCCGCGCGCTGGACGCGGGCGCGGCGCCGGCCCGCGTCCAGCTCGCCTTCGCGCTCCGGCTCCTCGACCTGCTCGGCCACCGGCCCCGGCTCGATCGGTGTGGACGCTGCGACCGGCCGGTCAGCACGCAGGGGGTCGCGTTCGATGCGGTCGAGGGCAGCATGGTCTGCGGGTATTGCCGCGCGGGCGGGCCGTTCCTCGCCCCGGCGGTGGCAGCGGCCCTCCGGGGGCTTCAGACGGCGTCGTGGGAGGCGCGCCTCGGCGCCCGGCTCGCGCCCGCCGTGGAGCAGGCGGCGGCCACGGTCCTCGACGACTACCTCGCGGCGCTGATCGGCGCCCCGCTCCGGGCGCCGCGCTTCCTGGCCCGGACCCGCGCCCCGCACCCCAAAGGGTAGGCGCGCCCGCCGCCGGGCGCGGCCGTCAGGGCCGCGCCGCCTGGGCGCCAGCCGGCGGGGCCGGGGGGGCGGGAAAGTCCTCGACGGGCTGGCCCCTGAGCGCCGTGCGCATCACCGCGACCCAGATCGGCAGCGCGGCGCGCGCGCCCGTCTCGTCGTGGCCGAGGCTCCGGGGGCGATCGTGGCCGACCCAGACCCCGGCCACGATCGAGGGCGTGTAGCCCACGAACCAGGCATTGGAGAAGTCGTTCGTCGTGCCCGTCTTGCCCGCGAGGGGCCGCTCGAGGACCCGCGCGCCCACCCCGCTGCCTCGCTCGACGACGCCGCGGAGCATCTGGGTCAGCCCGTTGGCGATGCCGGGGTCGATGGCCTCCCGCCCCTGCGGGATGTTCTCCTCGACGAGGCGGCCCTGGGCGTCCGTCACGTACCGGACCATGAGCGGCTCCATGCGGATGCCCTGGTTGGCGAAGGTGCCGTAGGCTGCGGTGAGCTCGAGGAGCGTCACGTCACCGCTGCCGAGCGCGAGGGTGAGGTCATGCGGGAGCGGGCTCTGGATGCCGGCCCGCCGTGCTGCCTCGATGACCGGACTCACGCCGACCTGCTCGAGGAGCCGGATGGTCGGCACGTTGATCGACTCCTCCAGCGCTTGCTGGAGCGTGACCGGCCCGCGGAACTTGCCGTCGTAGTTCTCGGGCGCCCAGACCTTGCCCGCGGATACGTATCGGATCGGGCTGTCGTCGAGGATCTCGGTCGGGGCATGGCCGGCCTCGAGCGCCGCCAGGTAGACGAACGGCTTGAAGGCCGATCCCGGCTGGCGATGCGCGTGGAGCGCGCGGTTGAACTCGGTCCGGGCGAAGTCGTCCCCTCCGATCAGAGCCTTGACGTAGCCGGTGGCGGCCTCGATCACCACGACCGCCCCCTCTGGCACCACGGGGGCCGTGCTGCCCTTGCCCCGGGCAGCGGCGCGCGCGCCCTGCCGCCCGGCCAGGGACTGGAGTCCGTCCCGGAGGGCCTGTTCCGCCGCTCGCTGAAGGACCGGGTCGAGGGTGGTATAGATGGCGAGACCGCTCTTGTAGAGGACGTCGCTCCCGTACTTGGCCTCGAGGCTCTGCTGGAGGTACTCGAGGAAGTACTGGCCGCTGCCCCGGCGGCGCTCCGAGGAGACGAGACCGAGCGGCGCCCGGTTGGTCGCCTTGGCCTCGGCCTCGCTGATGTACCCGTGCTCGAGCAGGCGGCCCACCACGATCGCCCGCCGCCGCTGGGCCAGCTCGGGACGTTCGAAGGGCGAGTAGTTGCCCGGCGAGCGCGGGAGCGCGGCGAGCATGGCGGCCTCGGGCAGCGTGAGGTCCTGGACCGACTTGCCGAAGTACATCCGGGCCGCCGCCTCGACCCCGAACGCGCCGTGACCCATGTAGACCTGGTTGAGGTAGAGCTCGAGGAGCCGGTCCTTCGAGTACCGTTTCTCGAGCTCGAACGCCAGCAGGGCTTCCTTGACCTTGCGGGAGAAGCTCCGGTCCGGCGTGAGGAACAGCACCTTGGCGAGCTGCTGGGTGATGGTGCTGCCGCCCTCCACGACGCGGCCATGGCGGAAGTTCGCATAGGCGGCGCGGAGGATGCCCCGGACGTCGACCCCGAAGTGCGAGTAGAAGCGCGCGTCCTCCACGGCGATGATCGCGTTGCGCAGAGCCACCGGGATTTGCTGGAACGGCACGAAGATGCGCTTCTCCGCCTGGAACTCGGTGAGGAACTCGTCGTCGTCCGCGTAGACCCGACTCCCGACACTCGGCGTGTACTCCTCCAGGGCCTTCACCGGCGGGAGGTCGGTCGGCCAGTACACATACGCGGCGACGGCGACGCCAGCGACCGCGAGGACCGCAAGGAGGAGCAGAGGCAGCAGGATCCATCGGACAACACGCCACGAGGGCCACGGGGGGACGAAGCGCCAGCGACGGCGACGGCTGCCGGACGCAGCGCGCTGACCGGGCACCGAAGGGCGACGGCGACGGCGTGCGGACACGATGGCGCGGACCTCCCGTGAAGCCTGGGAAACTCGCCCATTATACCCTCGGCCCTCCTGGACCTCCGTTGCTTGCGAGGGCCCGGGGCCTGTGCTACAACCCTCCCGCCATGGCCTCCTCCCCGCCCGTCGACGAGCAGCTCGCGCGGATCCGCCTCGGGACCGCCGCGATCGTCAGCGAGGACGAGCTGCGGGGGAAGCTTGAGCGCGCGCGGCGTGCGGGTGCGCCTCTCCGGGTCAAGGTCGGCTTCGACCCGACCGCGCCGGACCTGCATCTTGGGCATACCGTCGTGATCCAGAAGATGCGGCAGTTTCAGGATCTCGGGCACACGGTCCACTTCGTGATCGGCGATTTCACCGGGCTGATCGGCGACCCGACGGGGAAGTCCGAGACGCGAAAGCCGCTCACCCGGGTCGAGGTGGAGGCCAACGCCCAGACATACCGCGACCAGGTATTCAAGATCCTCGACCCCGAGCGGACCCGCGTGGTCTTCAACTCGGCGTGGCTCGCCCCGCTGAGGGCGGAGGACGTGATCCGCATGACCGCGCACGTCACGGTGGCACGCCTCCTCTCCCGCGAGGACTTTGCCACGCGCTACGAGGCCGAGCGCCCGATCCACCTCCACGAGTTCCTGTACCCGCTCTTTCAGGCCCAGGATTCGGTCGCGCTCGGGACGGACGTCGAGATGGGCGGCACCGATCAGACCTTCAATCTCTTGGTGGGACGGGACCTCCAGCGGGCGGTCGGTCAGGAGCCCCAGATCTCGATCACGATGCCGATCCTGGTGGGCACCGACGGCGTCCAGAAGATGTCGAAGAGCCTCGGGAACTACATCGGGATCACCGAGCCGCCCGCCGAGATGTACGGCAAGCTCATGTCCGTCTCCGATGCCGTCATGCTCGCGTACTACCCGCTGGTGAGCGGCCTCGGGCCCGCCGAGGTGGAGGCGGTGACGGCGGGCGTCCAGGACGGCTCGCTCCATCCCATGGAGGCGAAGAAACGGCTGGCCCAACTCGTCGTCAGCCGCTTCCACGGGGCGGCGGCGGCGCAGGCCGCCGATGACGGCTTCGTCCGGCAGTATCAGGCCCGGGAGGTGCCCGACGAAGTGCGCGAGGTCACCTACCCCGTATCCCCACCTGGGACTCCGGTGCGGGTCTTCGAGGTCGTCCTCGCCACCCGGCTCGCCTCCTCGGCCAGTGAGGCCCGCCGGCTCGTCCAGCAGGGCGGGATCCGGATCGATGGGGACCGGGTCGAAGATCCCTATCAAACCGTGGAGATCCGGCCCGGGGAGACGCGCCTGGTGCAACGGGGGCGTCGCGATTTTGCCCGGCTCCGGGGCGTCCCGGCACCGGGCTCCTCCCCGTCCGGGAAAACCCCTTGACAGGGAGCGCCTGAGGTCTTAATATTTGCCTTTGCCTAGGCCGTCTTCGGCTTGGGCTTCGGTTGAGACACCCGCCCGGCTGATCTCGCATCACCGGTCGTCGTTCTTGACCCGGCTGTCTCTGCTCTTTGAAAGCCGAATATGCTACTGGCTCACCGATATGGTGTGCATGCCCTTGCCCTGTCCGAGGCCGCAAGGCCGACGACGGGGCTGTGTAATATGCTCGATATCAAACTGGAGAGTTTGATCCTGGCTCAGAGCGAACGCTGGCGGCGTGCCTAACACATGCAAGTCGAGCGAACCGTTTGGGGAAACTTGAACGGTTAGCGGCGGACGGGTGAGTAACACGTGGGTAACCCACCTGGGGGACCGGGATAACGGCTCGAAAGGGCCGCTAATACCGGATACGCTCCCTGGGGCACAAGCCTCGGGGAGGAAAGGTCGCGCAAGCAGCCACTCCCAGACGGGCCCGCGGCCCATTAGCTAGTTGGCGGGGTAACGGCCCACCAAGGCAATGATGGGTAGCCGGTCTGAGAGGATGACCGGCCACACGGGGACTGAGACACGGCCCCGACTCCTACGGGAGGCAGCAGTGGGGAATCTTCCGCAATGGGCGAAAGCCTGACGGAGCGACGCCGCGTGGGGGACGAAGGCCTTCGGGTCGTAAACCCCTGTCAGAGGGAAAGAAGGGTACCGGCGTGAATAGCGCCGGTATTTGACGGTACCCTCAGAGGAAGCCACGGCCAACTCCGTGCCAGCAGCCGCGGTAATACGGAGGTGGCAAGCGTTGCTCGGAATCACTGGGCGTAAAGGGCGCGTAGGCGGGGAGGTAAGTCGGGTGTGAAATCCCTCGGCCCAACCGAGGAACTGCGCCCGAGACTGCTTCTCTTGAGTCCCGGAGAGGAAGATGGAATTCCCGGTGTAGCGGTGAAATGTGTAGAGATCGGGAGGAACACCGGTGGCGAAGGCGGTCTTCTGGACGGTGACTGACGCTGAGGCGCGAAAGCGTGGGGAGCAAACGGGATTAGATACCCCGGTAGTCCACGCTGTAAACGATGGGTGCTAGGTGTGGGGGGTATCGACCCCTCCCGTGCCGAAGCTAACGCATTAAGCACCCCGCCTGGGGAGTACGGCCGCAAGGTTGAAACTCAAAGGAATTGACGGGGGCCCGCACAAGCGGTGGAGCATGTGGTTTAATTCGACGCAACGCGAAGAACCTTACCTGGGCTTGACATGTCGGGAGTACCAAACCGAAAGGGGAGGGACTCGTAAAACCGAGATCCGACACAGGTGGTGCATGGCTGTCGTCAGCTCGTGCCGTGAGGTGTTGGGTTAAGTCCCGCAACGAGCGCAACCCCTACCCCATGTTGCTACCGGGTAATGCCGGGCACTCTTGGGGAACTGCCGGCGGTAAGCTGGAGGAAGGTGGGGACGACGTCAAGTCATCATGCCCTGTATGCCCAGGGCCACACACGTGCTACAATGGCCGGTACAAAGCGCTGCTAACCCGTGAGGGGGCGCGAATCGCAAAAAGCCGGTCTCAGTTCAGATCGAAGGCTGCAACTCGCCTTCGTGAAGGCGGAATCGCTAGTAAGCGCAGATCAGCAGGCTGCGCTGAATACGTTCCCGGGCCTTGTACACACCGCCCGTCACACCACGAAAGCCGGTTGTACCAGAAGTCGCTGAGCTAACCCGCAAGGGAGGCAGGCGCCGAAGGTATGGTCGGTGATTGGGGTGAAGTCGTAACAAGGTAGCCGTAGGGGAACCTGCGGCTGGATCACCTCCTTTCTAAGGAGATCGAATCGGGAGCGCCTCGACCGAGGAGCTCCTGATCAGATCAACTAGGTCGGAACACCTGCCGGTCGAGCCAGTAGCATTTTTTTCCCCGGGCCTTTAGCTCAGTTGGTTAGAGCGCGCGCTTGATAAGCGCGAGGTCCCTGGTTCGATCCCAGGAAGGCCCACCACTTGGGGGATGTAGCTCAGTTGGGAGAGCACCTGCTTTGCAAGCAGGGGGTCGCCGGTTCGATTCCGGTCATCTCCACCAGGTGTCGGAAGGTTTGGGGCCCTCAGGGGTCCCTCGGCTCTTTGACAACCGCATACGCGATCCTCGAGAAGCCAGAGCGTCTTCGAAATTAGTCCGTGGTCAAGCTACTAAGGGCGGACGGTGGATGCCTTGGCGCCAGGAAGCGATGAAGGGCGTGGCAAGCTGCGATAAGCCGCGGGAAGCCGCAAGCAGGCATTGATCCGCGGATGCCCGAATGGGGGAACCCACGCGAGGTAATGCTCGCGTATCCGCCGCTGAATACATAGGCGGCGGAGGCAAACCGAGGGAACTGAAACATCTCAGTACCTCGAGGAAAAGAAAGCAACCGCGATTCCCCAAGTAGCGGCGAGCGAACGGGGAAAAGCCTAAACTCGACCGGCGTGATAGCCCGCAGGCGTTGCCGGTCGGGAGTTGCGGGGCTGGGACTGACGAGCTGCGGACTCGTCGGGGAGTTACCAAACCGACCGTTAGCCGAAGGATCTGGAAAGGTCCGCCAGAGCGGGTGATAGCCCCGTAGGCGAAAACGGCTCGGACTCCCTGGACCCGGTTCCCAAGTACCACGGGACACGTGAAACCCTGTGGGAATCTGGGGAGACCACTCTCCAAGGCTAAACATTACCTGGCGACCGATAGTGCACCAGTACCGTGAGGGAAAGGCGAAAAGAACCCCGGCGAGGGGAGTGAAATAGAACCTGAAACCGTCTGCCTACAAGCGGTGGGAGGGCTATGCCGTCGCAAGACGGAAGGCCTGACCGCGTGCCTTTTGCATAATGAGCCGGCGAGTTGCTTCTGTGTGGCGAGGTTAAGCGCGGAGAGCGCGGAGCCGTAGCGAAAGCGAGTCCGAATAGGGCGTCCAGTCGCACGGAGCAGACCCGAAGCCGAGTGATCTACCCCTGGCCAGGGTGAAGCAGGTGTAACAGCCTGTGGAGGCCCGAACCGGTGTTGGTTGAAAACAGCTCGGATGAGCTGGGGGTCGGAGTGAAAGGCTAATCAAACTCGGAGATAGCTGGTTCTCCCCGAAATAGCTTTAGGGCTAGCCTCACGTATGAGACGCGGTGGTAGAGCACTGGATGGGCTAGGGGTCCTACCAGATTACCGATCCCAACCAAACTGCGAATGCCGCATCTTTAAGCGTGGGAGTCAGACGGCGGGGGATAAGCTCCGTCGTCGAGAGGGAAACAGCCCAGACCGCCAGCTAAGGTCCCCAAGTTCGGGCTTAGTGGGAAAGGATGTGGGGTCGCCGAGACAGCCAGGAGGTTGGCTTAGAGGCAGCCATCCTTTAAAGAGTGCGTAACAGCTCACTGGTCAAGCGATCCTGCGCCGACAATTCAACGGGGCTCAAGCCCGATACCGAAGCTGCGGGTTCGCCGCGCAAGCGGCGAGCGGTAGGGGAGCATTCCGCACCAGGTCGAAGGCAGACCGTAAGGACTGCTGGACGAAGCGGAAGAGATAATGCCGGCACGAGTAGCGAAAAAGCAGGTGAAAAACCTGCTCGCCGAAAGCCTAAGGGTTCCTGGGGAAGGTTAATCCGCCCAGGGTTAGTCGGTCCTAAGCCGAGGCCGAAAGGCGTAGGCGAAGGGCAACAGGTTAATATTCCTGTACCGCCGCAGTGGCGCTATCACCGATGGGGTGACGCAGTAGGGTAGGCACCGCCCGCGATTGGTCGTGCGGGTCCAAGTCCGTAGGGGGCTCTGACAGGCAAATCCGTCGGAGCATCAACCCTGAAAGGCGATGGGGAGGCCTTCGGGCC
Organism: uncultured Candidatus Rokubacteria bacterium; assembly: GCA_963805625.1. Lineage (GTDB taxonomy): Bacteria > Methylomirabilota > Methylomirabilia > Rokubacteriales > DASRDR01 > DASRDR01. Next base: position 240,866 of record CAWDVE010000021.1, on the reverse strand, counting down.
ATAAACGGGCCGATCCCAGACTGCCAAGAAAACCCTCTAGGGAGTCACTGAGGCGACCGTACCGCAAACCGACACAGGTGGGCGAGGAGAAAATCCTAAGGCGCTCGGGAGAACTCTCGCGAAGGAACTAGGCAAAATTGCCCCGTAACTTAGGGAGAAGGGGTGCCCCACTAGGGTGTTGAGCCCGAAGGGGTCGCAGTAAAGAGGGCCAAGCGACTGTTTACTAAAAACACAGGACTCTGCCAACTCGTAAGAGGAGGTATAGGGTCTGACGCCTGCCCGGTGCCGGAAGGTTAAGGAAGGGGGTTAGTCGCAAGGCGAAGCTCTCGACCGAAGCCCCGGTAAACGGCGGCCGTAACTATAACGGTCCTAAGGTAGCGAAATTCCTTGTCGGGTAAGTTCCGACCTGCACGAATGGCGTAACGACTTGGCCGCTGTCTCCGCGAGAGACCCGGTGAAACTGTAGCGCCAGTGAAGATGCTGGCTTCCCGCGAGTAGACGAAAAGACCCCGTGAACCTTTACTGTAGCCTGTCATGGAGTTTTGGCGGAGTCTGTGCAGGATAGGTGGGAGGCTTTGAAGCCGGCACGCTAGTGTCGGTGGAGCCGACGTTGAGATACCACCCTGACTGTGCTAGGGCTCTAACCTTGGTCCGTGATCCGGATCGGGAACAGTGGCAGGTGGGCAGTTTGACTGGGGCGGTCGCCTCCCAAATGGTAACGGAGGCGCCCCAAGGTCGGCTCAGCACGGTTGGAAATCGTGCGTCGAGTGCAAGGGCAAAAGCCGGCCTGACTGCGAGACCTACAAGTCGAGCAGAGGCGAAAGCCGGGCCTAGTGATCCGGTGGTCCCGAGTGGAAGGGCCATCGCTCAACGGATAAAAGGTACTCCGGGGATAACAGGCTGATCTTGCCCAAGAGTCCACATCGACGGCAAGGTTTGGCACCTCGATGTCGGCTCATCGCATCCTGGGGCTGGAGCAGGTCCCAAGGGTTGGGCTGTTCGCCCATTAAAGCGGTACGTGAGCTGGGTTTAGAACGTCGTGAGACAGTTCGGTCTCTATCTCTCGCGGGCGGAGGAGGTTTGAGGGGAGCTGCCCCTAGTACGAGAGGACCGGGGTGGACGCACCGCTAGTGTGCCAGTTGTCCCGCCAGGGGCAATGCTGGGTAGCTATGTGCGGCAGGGATAAGCGCTGAAAGCATCTAAGCGCGAAACCCGCCTCAAGATGAGACCTCCCAGGCGTAAGCCTCTGAAGGCCCCTGGAAGATGACCAGGTTGATAGGCCGGAGGTGTAAGCCCCGTAAGGGGTTCAGCTTACCGGTACTAATCGGCCGTGCGGCTTGACCGCGGATTGGCTTCTTTCCAATCCTGATTCGACGTGACGGCGCTCGAGGATCGCGTGTGAGGCTTGCCGATTCCCGGCGGCCTTACCGGAGGGGCCACACCCGTTCCCATCCCGAACACGGAAGTTAAGCCCTCCAGGGCCGATGGTACTGCGCTGGTAGCGGCGCGGGAGAGTAGGTCGTCGCCGGGGTATTACCACGAAGGGCTCGGATCGCGAGATCCGGGCCCTTCGTCTGTTTCGGGACCTGTTCCGGGGCCGCCGCTCTCCGGCCGGCTAGAGGAGCGCCCGCAGCACCGTGAGGTAGAGCGCGTTAACCAGGCCGAAAAGGGGCCCGACGATGTAGCGGGTCGCTCCGGAAAAGACGAGCAGCAGCAGGATGAGCGGGCCGTATTGCTCGAGCCGCGCCAGGAGTGGCCACGACCGGCGGGGAAAGAAGTACGGGAGGAAGTGCCCCCCGTCGAGCGGCGGGAGCGGGATCAGGTTGAAGATCGCAAGGCCGAGATTGAACGTGTACACGTAGCGGAGCATTCCCGCAACCGGCCGGGTGACGAACGGCGCGTCCACGAGTCGGCTGGTGAGGACGAGGAGAACCAGGCCGAGGAAGGCAACGACGAGGTTCGAGAGCGGCCCGGCGGCGGCGACACATGCCATGTCGCGCACGGGCCGCCGGAGATTCCGCGCGTTGACCGGGACAGGCCGCGCCCACCCGAAGCCGGCGAGCACGAACGCGAGCGCGCCCAGCGGGTCGATGTGCGGAAGCGGGTTCAGGGTGAGCCGCCCCGCGAGACGCGCCGTCGAGTCTCCCAGGCGCTCGGCCACCCAGCCGTGCGCGACCTCGTGGACGGTCACGGCCAGGAGGAGCCCGGGGACCATGAGGAGGAGCATCTGCACGGCGCCCGCCGGGTCGCGCAGGAGGTCGTCGATCATTCGTCGGCGCGTGTCCCGTCCGGCGCGGTGGGCGCGGGACGGGAGGCCGGCGCGCCCGGCACCCGGAAGGTCCCGTCCAGCCAGCCTCCGAGGTCGATCAGCCGGCAGGAGAGCGAGCAGAAGGGCCGCGCGGGATTCCCCGGCCACGAGACGGCGCGGTCACACGTCGGGCAACGCGCTCCGGCCGGCCGCTCGCGAGCCTCGGTCACGGCCTCATCGTAGCCATGGCGCCCGCGACCCGGCAAGGGCCGTGCGGCCCTGCCCGGCTCCCGGTTCGGGCGGAGTCGGCTCTGCTATACTGTTCGCCGGTCTACGGCCGACCCGTACGCCATCCTTTCGCCTCAGGAGACCTCTACATGAACGCGATGTGCTGTTCGTCCGGCCGCCGCCGCGCGGCGCCGCTGCTGGCTCTTTGTCTGCTCGCGGTCTTGCTGGCCCCGCTGGCGGCGCCGATCCCGGGCTTCGCTCAGAGCGCGGCTGTGGGGACGCCGGCCGCCGCGCCTCACGCGGGCGGTGGCGAGGCCAGCCTCCGCATGCCCGACGTCGGGTCCATCCAACTCATGGGCGTGAACGGACGGATCCTCCTCCTCGGCGGGCTTGTCGTGTGCGTCCTGGGGCTCGTCTTCGGGCTCGTCATCTTCCGGCGCATCAAGAACCTGCCCGTGCATCCGTCGATGCGGGACATCTCGGAGCTGATCTACGAGACGTGCAAGACGTATCTCGTGACGCAGGGCAAGTTCCTCCTGATCCTCGAGATCTTCATCGGGCTCATCATCGTCCTCTACTTCGGCGTCCTGCTCCGATACGAGCCCGTGCGCGTCCTAATCATCCTCCTCTTCAGCCTCATCGGGATCGGCGGGAGCTACGGGGTCGCGTGGTTCGGCATGCGGATCAACACCTTCGCGAACTCGCGGACGGCGTTCGCCAGCCTCGCGGGCCGGCCGTTGCCAGTCTACTCCATCCCGCTCGAATCGGGGATGAGCATCGGGATGCTGCTCATCAGCGTGGAGCTCTTCCTGATGCTATGCATCCTCCTGTTCGTGCCCGGGGAGTACGCGGGGCCGTGCTTCATCGGCTTCGCGATCGGGGAGTCGCTCGGTGCGGCGGCGCTCCGGATCGCCGGAGGCATCTTCACGAAAATCGCGGACATCGGCTCGGATCTCATGAAGATCGTGTTCAACATCAAGGAGGACGACGCCCGCAACCCAGGCGTCATCGCCGACTGCACGGGCGACAACGCCGGGGACTCGGTCGGCCCGACCGCCGACGGCTTCGAGACCTACGGGGTGACCGGGGTCGCGCTGATCTCCTTCATCCTCCTCGCGGTGAAGGACCCGACGGTCCAGGTCCAGCTCCTGGTCTGGATCTTCACGATGCGCGTCCTGATGATCGTGGCCAGCGGCGCCTCCTATCTAATCAACGAGGCGATCGCTCGGAGCCGCTACACCGGCGCCCGGGAGATGAACTTCGAGGTGCCCCTCACGTCCCTCGTGTGGCTGACGTCGTGCGTGTCCGTCGTGATCACGTACGTCGCCTCCTACCTCCTGGTCCCTGGGCTCGGCGACGGCACGCTCTGGTGGAAGCTGTCGACCATCATCACGTGCGGCACGCTGGCGGGCGCGATCATTCCCGAGTTCGTCAAGATCTTCACGTCGACCGAGTCGGGGCACGTCCGCGAGGTCGTCACGTCGGCGCGCGAGGGCGGGGCCTCCCTGAACATCCTGTCCGGGCTGGTGGCGGGGAACTTCAGCGCGTACTGGCTGGGCATGGCGATCACCGCGCTCATGGGGATCGCGTACCTCGTGAGCACGACCGGCCTGGGGAGCCTCATGGTGGCGCCGGCCGTGTTCGCCTTCGGGCTGGTGGCCTTCGGCTTCCTCGGCATGGGTCCCGTGACGATCGCGGTGGATTCGTACGGGCCCGTGACCGACAACGCGCAATCGGTGTTCGAGCTGTCGCTGATCGAGCAGATCCCCGGCGTCCGGCAGCAGATCCGAAAGGAGCACGGGTTCGACGTCGACTTCGAGCGGGCCAAGACGCTCCTCGAGGAGAACGACGGCGCCGGCAACACGTTCAAGGCCACCGCGAAGCCCGTGCTGATCGGCACCGCCGTGGTCGGCGCCACGACGATGATCTTCTCGATCATCGTGCTCCTCACCCACGGGCTCACCGAGAACCTGGACAAGCTCTCCCTGCTCCATCCGCCGTTCCTGCTCGGCCTGATCACCGGCGGCTCGGTGATCTACTGGTTCACGGGCGCGTCGATCCAGGCCGTCTCGACCGGGGCGTATCGTGCGGTGGAGTTCATCAAGGCGAACATCCGGCTCGAGGGGGCGACCCGGGCCTCGGTCGAGGACAGCAAGCGCGTGGTCGAGATCTGCACGCAGTACGCGCAGAAGGGGATGTTCAACATCTTCCTGACCGTGTTCTTCTCGACGCTGGCCTTCGCGTTCGTCGAGCCGTACTTCTTCATCGGGTACCTGATCTCGATCGCGCTCTTCGGGCTGTACCAGGCGATCTTCATGGCGAACGCCGGCGGGGCCTGGGACAATGCGAAGAAGGTGGTCGAGGTCGATCTCAAGGAGAAGGGCACGCCGTTGCACGCCGCGACCGTCATCGGTGACACGGTCGGCGATCCGTTCAAGGACACGTCGTCGGTCGCCATGAACCCGGTCATCAAGTTCACGACGCTCTTCGGGCTGCTCGCCGTGGAGCTGGCAGTGACGCTGACGGCCGAGGGCGGTGCCGCGATCAGCCGAACGCTGGCGGCGGTCTTCTTCATCATCTCGATGGTGTTCGTCTGGCGATCCTTCTACGGCATGCGGATCGGCACGCTGGCGCGCTGACGGGACGGAGGCGTGGTCGAATATCTCGTCCAGGTCCTCACCGATCCAGGCGCACTCTACGAGCTGGTGCGCTGGGGCGGGTACGTTGCCCTCGTCGCGATCGTGTTCACGGAGACCGGGCTCCTGATCGGTTTCTTCCTGCCGGGCGATTCGCTCCTGATCACGGCGGGCCTCGTCGCCGCCGCAGGCGGCCTCGACATCTGGCTGCTGAACGGGCTCCTGAGCGTGGCGGCGATCGCGGGGGACAGCGTCGGCTACGCGATCGGGTACCGGACGGGGCCGCACATCTTCACGCGGGAGGATTCGCGGTGGTTCAGCCGCACGCATCTGGTGCGCACGCGCGAGTTCTACGAGCGCCACGGGGGGAAGACCATCGTCCTCGCCCGGTTCATCCCGATCATCCGGACGTTCGCGCCGGTCGTCGCCGGCGTGGGGCGGATGGAGTACCGGCGCTTCCTCGCCTACAACGTCCTGGGCGGCATCGGGTGGGTCGTCGGGCTGACCTGGGCGGGCTACCTCCTGGGCCGGACGATTCCGGACATCGGGCGCTACATCCACATCGTGATCGGCATCGTCATCGTGCTCTCGGTGATTCCGATCGGCGTGGAATGGTGGCGCGCCCGCGCCCGGGGCGGTGACGCCGTGGCCCGGCCGCGATAGCGCCCGTGTTCCAGCTGATCCCGCGGGAGGAGCGCTTCTTCGACCTCTTCGAGGAGCAAGGGCGGAACATCGTCGCGGCGGCGGGGCGGCTCCGCGAGATGATCTTCGACTTCGCGGACGCGCCGGCGAAGTCCATGGCCATCAAGGAGCTCGAGCACGCCGGCGATGTCCTGACGCACGACCTCATCCGGAAGATCAACACGACGTTCGTCACCCCCTTCGACCGGGAGGACGTGTACGCGCTGGCTTCGCGGCTCGATGACGTGCTGGACCTCATCGAGGCGGCCGCGGACCGGCTGGTCCTCTACCGGATCAAGGAGCCGACCTCGGGCGCCCGGGCCTTCGCGGACGTGATCGTGAAGACGGCGGACTCGGTGAAGACGGCCGTGGAGTGCCTCCGGACGTCGAGCAAGGGGTATCACCAGCACTGCGTCGAGGTGAACCGGCTCGAAAACGAAGCGGACCGGCTCCTGAAGGAGCTCATCGCCGCGCTGTTCGCGGACGTGACCGACCCGATCGAGGTGATCAAGTGGAAGGAGATCTACGAGACCCTCGAGGAGGTCACCGACCGATGTGAGGACGTCGTGAACGTGATCGAGGGCATCATGCTGAAGATGGGCTAGGCCCGCCCGCATGGAGCCCCTCGCCCTCGTCGTCTTCATCATCGTCGTCGCGCTGCTCTTCGATTTCATCAATGGCTTCCACGATGCGGCCAACTCGATCGCGACCGTCGTGTCCACCCGGGTGCTCAGCCCCACCCAGGCCGTGGTCTGGGCCGCGTTCTTCAACTTCGTCGCGGCGTTTGGGTTCGGCGTGAGCGTGGCGCGGACGATCGGCAAGGGCATCGTCCGGCCGGAGAGTGTGGACGCGCTCGTGATCCTGGCCGCGCTGATCGGCGCGATCGCGTGGAACCTGATCACCTGGTACGGCGGGATCCCGTCCAGCTCCTCCCATGCGCTCATCGGTGGGCTGGCCGGCGCGGCGGTCGCCCGGGCCGGCGTGGGCAGCCTCGTCCCGGCCGGCCTGGCCAAGGTGGCCCTCTTCATCGTCCTCTCGCCGCTCCTCGGTCTCGCGCTCGCCTTCGGGCTGATGGTCGCCGTACTCTGGATCTTCCACCGCGCGTCCCCCGGCCGGGTCGACCGGCTCTTCCGGCGGCTCCAGCTCGTGTCGGCCGCCTTCTACAGTCTGGGGCACGGTACTAACGACGCGCAGAAGACGATGGGGATCATCGCGGGGCTCCTTTTTGCGACCGGTCACCTCGGATCGGAGTTCTACGTCCCCCTGTGGGTCATTCTGTCGGCGCACGCGGCGATCGGGCTGGGGACGCTCGCCGGCGGCTGGCGGATCGTCAAGACCATGGGCATGGGGATCACGCGGCTGCGGCCGGTCGGTGGCTTCTGCGCGGAGGCCGCCGGGTCGCTGATGCTCATCGGCACCGCGGTGGCCGGGATCCCGGTCAGCACGACCCACACGATCACCGGGGCCATCGTGGGCGTGGGAGCCACGACCCGCCTCTCTGCGGTGCGCTGGGGCATCGCCGGGCGGATCGTCTGGGCGTGGGTCCTCACGATCCCGGCGGCGGCGCTGATCGCCGGGGTGAGCTCGGCGCTCCTCGGCTGGCTGAGGTAGGCCCGTGGGACGGCGCCGGCGACCCGCCTCGCTCTGGCGCCGCGCCGGCCAGCGTCTGGTCGCAGCGCTGGTCGGCCTGGTCGGCGGGCTCGTGGGTCGCCTGCCGCTCGGGCTGGCGCAGGGTCTCGGGGCCGGCCTCGGTCGGGTCGCGTACTGGGTCTTGCGGGGCCGGCGCCGCGTCGCGCTGGACAACATCACGCTCGTGTACGGCGACACCCTGTCCCCGGTGGCCCGGGCGACGCTCGCGCGCCAGTGCTTCGAGCACCTCGGCATCACGGCCATGGAGTGCTGCCGGCTCTTCTTCGGTCCCACGGAGCGCCTGCTCGGTCGGGTGCGTGGCCACGGGATGGAGTACATCGGGCAGGCGATGGCCCACGGGCGGGGCGTCTTCTTCCTGACCGGCCACTTCGGCAACTGGGAGCTCCTGGCCGCCACGCACGGGCAGGCGGGCTTCGGCCTGAGCGTCGTCGTGCGGCCCCTCGACAACCCATACCTCGAAGCCCTGATCGCGCGGGCCCGCGAGCGGAGCGGCCTCCGCGCCATCTCCAAGCGCGATGCGGTGCAGGGCGTCCGCGCGGCCCTCGCTCGCGGGGAGTGCATCGGCATCCTGCTCGACCAGGATGCCGGTCGGGATGGTGTGTTCGTGCCCTTCCTCGGTCATCCGGCCTCGACGTCCCGGGCCCTGGCGGTGCTCGCCATCAAGACCCGGGCGCCGGTCGTGCCGGCGTTCATCCACCGGCTCCCCGACGGCGGCCACGAGCTCGTCCTCGATCCCGAGATTCCGCTGGCCATCACGGGCGACCTCGATCACGATATCGAGGTGAACACGGCGCGCTACACGGAGGCGATCGAACGCCACGTCCTGGCCCACCCCGAGCAGTGGTTCTGGGTCCACCGGCGCTGGAAGAGCCGGCCCGCGTGAGCCGCCGCCGACCGATGGGCGCGCTGGCGCTCGGGGCGGTGCTCTTCGCGCTCGGGATGGCCGGAGCCCCCGGGGGAGCCGGGGCCGTCGGCGAGGATCCGGCCGCCGAGCTGACCGAGGCGCTCCGAAGCCTGGGGCCGCCGGGGCTGGTGTGGGGCCGCCTCGCCACCGAAGAGGAATCCCCCGTGGGGGCCTGGACGCCGCTCGGCGGGGTCGAGGTCACGCTCTACCCGGCCACGCCCGCCCTCATCACGGACCTCGAGCGGATCCGGCAGAGCGCGCGGACATCCGCCGCCCAGTACGAGTCCGCGGTGGTACGGGTTCGGACGGCGCTCGCCGCCCACCAGGGTCGGATCGATCGCCAGACGGCGCCGCCGCTTTCGCCGGGGCAAGGCCTGGTCGCGGAGCCGCCCCTCGTGGCGGCTCCGCGGGTCGCCAAGCCACCCGTTCCCCCCGAGCCTGGCTTCTTCCGCCCGGGTGGCCTCACGGCGCGTCCCGGGGGGACGGCCGTGCCGGGCGGCGGCCCCCAGGAGCCCGGGGAGCCCCCGCACCCCTGGCGTGAGAAGACGGACCCGGCCGGGCTGTTCGCGTTCGCCGCGGTGCCGTCGGGCGACTGGCTGGTTGTCGCGATCCGCGTCGCGCCGTACGCGGCGGAGAAACTCCGGGCTGAGCCCAGACCCCGGCAGACCAGCCGCACCCAGCAGTTCCTCCCGCGTACGGCCAGTCTCGCAAAGGAGGCGGAGCTCTGGGTGACGCGCGTCCGGGTGGTGGCGGGGGAGCGCGTGGGCCTGAACCTGACCGACCGCGCCCGGTGGCTCGTGGGCCCGCTCCGCTAGATCTCCCGTCGGCCGATTGAGGGCGCTTCGACCTGTTCGCCTTTAGCGGCGGTCACTTAGGAATCGAGCAGTTGGCGTTTTAGGGTTGACACCAGCCCGGAGCGCGTGCTAAAAAGGCGCGACTCGTAGTCCCGCCGTTCTCCGTCTCGATTACATGAGGGTGCAACTGTGGTGGTGGAGCAGGTCGTGGCTTATCGGGGTGGCCTTGGCCACCGCGATAGGGGGAACCTGTGCGTTCGGCGCGCTCGCCCAGGCCGCCCCGGATGTAGCCGGTCCCGATAGGTACCGGCTCGCCGCAGTCCCAGAGCCCCCGGCCCCGCCGCGGCTCCCGACCCAGTCGCTAGCCGAGCCGCCCAGGGTTCAGGAGGAGGCGGAGGAAGAAGAGCTGGCGGAGGGCGAGCCGGATGGTGGGCTCGGTGTGAAAATTCGCCCCGCCTTCCCGGCCCTAGCCGGCCCCGACGAGCGCTCGAATGATCCCTGGGCCGACACGACGGTCCGGGTGCCGCCCGGCCTGCCGGTGCCCACCTATCCGGTGGTGGTCAATGCCCCGGTGGAAGCGCTGATCGACCAGTTCGTCGCCAAGGACCGCGAGCGGTTCGGCATGTGGATCTCACGGTCGGGCCGCTATCTGCCCATGATCCAGCGAATCTTCCGGGACCGCGGGCTGCCGGAGGAGCTCGCATACACGGCGATGATCGAGTCCGGATTCTCGCCCCGAGCGGTCTCGCGGGTCGGCGCCAAGGGGATGTGGCAGTTCATGGAGGCCACGGGGCGGCGCTACGGTCTCGTCATCGACCGCTGGCTGGACGAGCGTCTCGATCCAGTGAAGTCCACGATAGCGGCCGCCGAGTACCTCGGTGATCTCTACGGCCTGTTCGGTCACTGGTTCCTGGCCCAGGCGGGCTACAACGCGGGCGAGGCCCGCGTGGGGCGGGCGATCCAGCGCGCCCGGACGAGCGACTTCTGGGCCCTGACCCAGACGCGGCATCTGCCTGACGAGACCAAGCTCTTCGTCCCGCAGATTCTCGCCGCGGCGGTGATCACGCGTGCTCCCACGCGCTATGGCTTCGACGTCACGCTCGAGGCTCCGCTCGCGTACGATGAGGTCACCACCCGGCGCGCGCTCGACTTCGACACGATCGCGGGGCTTGCGGGTGTTTCCGTCGAGCAGATCCGCGACCTGAATCCGGCCCTGCTCGCCCGGATCACGCCGCCCTTCGGGAGCTACACGCTCCGGTTGCCGCCCGGCGCCGGTCCCCGGTTCGACGCCGCGCTCCAGGCCGCGCCGCCGGCCAGTCTCCCCACGTGGGTCGTGCACCGGATCGGGCGTAACCAGTCGCTTGCCGAGATCGCGCGGCTGTATCGGGTGACGATCCAGCGCCTGAGCGAGCTCAACCACCTGTCCGGAGAACGGCTGCGAGGGATCCGGGAGCTAGTCGTGCCGGCGGTTGCCGGGCCGAGCGCCGTCGCCGTGGCCTCCGCCGCGACCGCGCCCGGCGTCCCCCGCGAAGTCGTCGTCCGCAGGGGGGACACGCTCTGGGCCATCGCCGCCCGCCATCGAGTCACGCCGCAAGCCCTGGCCCGGCTGAACGGGATCGACCTCGATGATCCGCTGGCTGTGGGCGCGCGGCTCCGGCTGACCTCGCCCTAGCTCCCTCAGCGCTCGCGCCGGTCTGGCCCCCCGGCTTCCCCCGGGGGAGGCTCTGTCGCACAATGACTTGGCACGGCGCCGGACCGGGATCCCGGCGCTCGGCCGCTTGGCACTTCACCACGCGAGGAGGGCCCGCCATGACACGCGACGACCGACGGGAGCCGACGAGCCCACAAGCCATCACCCGGCGCACCTGGCTGGGCGGTGCGGTCGCGACGACCGGCGCCGCGGTGGCGGCCAGCGGCCTCCCCGGCATCCTTGCCCACGCTCAGGCTCCGGCTGCGCCCCGGGGCACCCGGCTCCACCTCCTCCAGTGGTCGCACTTCGTCCAGGCGGCGGACGTCCTCTTCGACCAGCAGGCGGCCGAGTTCGCGAAGCAGGCCGGTGTGCAGGTCCAGGTCGAACGGATCAACCAGAACGACATTCAGGCCCGCGTCACAGCGGCCGTCCAGGCCCAGACGGGGGCCGACATCATCATCATCGCGAACAACCACGCTCTCCTCTACGAGGCCGCGCTGGCCGACGTGTCCGACGTGGCCGAGGAGATCGGGCGGCGGCAGGGCGGCTGGTACGACTACGCTAAGGTCAACACGGTCGCGGGCGGGCGCTGGATCGGCGTGCCGCAGTTCATCATCTCGTGGGCGATCACATACCGCGAGGACTGGTTCAAGGAACAGGGCCTCAAGTACCCCGACACGTGGGACGAGTTCCGGGCGGCGGGGCGGGCCCTGAAAGCGAAGGGCAGGCCCTTCGGCCAGGCGTTCGGCCACAGCATCAACGACCCGAACAACTGGTGCTATCCCCTCGTGTGGATGTGGGGCGGGATGGAGGTCGACAAGGACGGGAAGACGGTCATCCTCGACGGGAAGGCCGTCGTCGAGGCGATCAAGTTCAACAACGTCCTCTGGAAAGAGGTCTTCGACGAGGGCGGCCTCGGGTGGGACGACTCGAACAACAACCGCGCGTTCCTCGCCTCGGACATCTCGCTGACCGGCAACGCGCCGAGCATCTACGTGGCCGCCCGGAAGCAGGCCCCCGACGTCTATCGGGGTACCAGCCACGGCCACTTCCCTCCGGGCCCGGCGGGGCGCTTCTACTGGCTGCCGGCCTGGAACAGCTGCGTGATGAAGTACTCGAAGAACCAGCCGCTCGCCAGGGACTTCATCCGCTTCTACATGGACCGCGCCCAGTACGACAAGTACTTCGAGACGATGGACACCTTCGGCATCCCGGGAACGAAGGCTTACTTCGACCACCCACTTTGGACGAAGGATCCGAAAACCACCGTCTTCCGCGAAACGCTCCAGTCGGCGCGGCAGGTGGGGTACGCGGGGCCGGCGGGCCGGAAGGCGACCGAAGCGCTGTCGAAGTTCATCCTCGTCGACATGTTCGCGCGGAGCCTCCAGGGCGCGACCCCGGAGGACGCGGTCAAGTGGGCGGCGGCGGAGTTGCGGAAGGTCTACGGCGCCTGACGCCGCCGCGCGCTCCGGCCCCGTGGAGGTCGAGGTCCACCTCTTCGCGAATCTGGCCGACTACGGGCCGCCGGGCACCCGCGGAGGCGCGGCCCGCGTCGAGCTGCCGGAGGGCGCGACCGTCCGCGATCTTCTCCGCCGGCTCCGCATTCCCGACGAGGTCCCACGCCTGCTCCTGGTGAACGGCCGCGACGTCGAATCCACGGCGCGGCTCAGCCCCGGCGACGTCGTGGACCTCCTCCCGCCCCTCGCCGGCGGCTAGTCGGGACGGCGCCCCTGGGAAGCCCGGCGAGGGCTGGGCCCCGTGCCCCGGCGCCATCCGCGGTGATACACTCGATTTACTCGATTTCCCGGATCGGAAGCGCATAGGATCCCGGTGGGCCTCCCGGACTTCAAATCCGGTGTCGGGTTCTAGACAAGCTCGAGGTGGGTTCGACTCCCACGCGCTTCCGCCATGGCCGGGCGGGGCGGGAGCGCGGGCGTCGCAGATCGCGGAGGGACGGGGAGAAGATGGCCAAAGCGCGTAAGGGACAACCGAAGCGAGTCGGGGGCCGGCCGGCCGGCCCGGCGCCGGCGTCGCGCTTCGCGCTGACGCGCCGCCAGCGCCGGCGGCTCGGCTGGGCGGCAGCGGCCGTTGCGATCCTGGTCGTCGTCGGCATGGGCGGCTGGCTGTACGCGCGTGCCCGCGGACCGATTCCGGGGGAGTTCGTTCCGAGCCTCGGCAACGACCACATCCCGACGTCCGAGACCCCGCACGTCGCCTACAATTCGGACCCCCCGACGTCGGGGCCGCATCTGCCGTACATCGCCCCCTGGGGCGTCCACGCGCGGCCGATCGCCAAGGAGCTCCAGGTGCACAACCTCGAGGACGGCGGCGTGGTGGTGAGCTACAAGCCCCAGTGCGCGGAGCAGGTCCAGGCCGGGCTCCGCGCGATCGTGGATCGCTATCCGGACCGCGTGGTCCTGTCCCCCTACCCGACGCTCGATCGCTGCATCGCGCTGACGGCGTGGACGCGCATCGACAAGCTGGACGAGCTGGACGAGCGCCGGGTGGTGCGCTTCATCGAGGCGTATCGCGGCATCGACCACCACCCGCGCTGACGAGATGAGACGACGCGGCGACGCGCGCACGCTCATCGGGGCGATGGCGCTCCTGGCGCTCGCGGGCTGTAGCCGCGCCTACGTGGCCCCGGTCCTGCCGACCGCGTACACGGAGCAGATCGAGGCGCCCTACGACGCCGTGTGGCGGGCGCTCGTCCGGGCGCTCGCGCGGGAGAACGTGCAGATCCGGACCATCGCGCGGGATTCGGGCGTGATCGCCTCCGAGGCGGTGCCGACAACCATCGGCCTCTACGCGGACTGCGGTCGCTTCGGGGACGAGCGCGTCGAGGGCGACGCGCAGGTCGCGTTCACGATCTTCGTAGAGGCTGTGTCGGCCGCGCAGACCGCGGTCCAGGTGAACACGCGGATGCGGACGGACACGTACACCCGGGGCAGCGGGCCGCCCAGGCCCCGGTCGGGGCTCCCGTGTGCCTCGACCGGTCGCTGGGAGGCGAACCTGCTCGATACCGTGCGGACGCTGCTCAGGCCCTGACATGGCTGGCCCGCGCTCCGCGCCCCGGCGTCCGGCGGCCGGCGCGACGCCGGGCGCCGACGGGCCGGACGGGTTCACGGCCCGCCGGCGGGGCCGGCTCCGCGCGCTCCCTTCGGTCGACGAGGTAGTCCGGGCGCTCGACGGCCGGCCGGCCGCGTCACGCACGCGTGTGGTCGACGCCGTGCGGACGGTCCTCGCGGAGCGGCGCCGGGCGGTGCTGGCTGCGGCGTCGCCGGCCGAGCTCGACGCGCTCACGCTCGAGACCCCGGCGCTCCTGCCGCGCGTGCGCGCCGCGCTCGACGCGGCCGGGGCGTGGGGGCTCGACCACGTCGTCAACGCGACCGGGGTGGTGCTGCACACGAACCTCGGCCGGGCGCCCCTCGGTCGGGCGGCGCTGGCGCGGCTCGCGCTCGTCGCCGCCCGGTACTCGAATCTCGAGCTGGACGTTCGCACGAAGGCGCGCGGCTCGCGCTACGAGCACGTGGACGGTCTCCTCTGCCGCCTCTCCGGAGCCGAGGCCTCGCTGGTGGTCAACAACAACGCCGCGGCCGTCTTGCTCGCGCTCGAGTCCCTCGCGCGAGGGCGCGAGGTCGTGGTATCCCGGGGCGAGCTGATCGAGATCGGCGGCGCCTTTCGGATCCCGGACATCATGGCCCGGTCGGGGGCTCGCCTGGTCGAGGTCGGGACGACGAACCGGACGCGCCTCGCCGACTACGCGAGCGCAATCACGCCCGAGACCGCGCTCCTCCTCAAGGTGCATCCCTCGAACTACCGGGTGGTGGGGTTTACGGAGAGTGTCCTCACGGCGGAGCTCGCCGAGCTGGGCCGGGCGCGTGGCGTTCCGGTGCTCGAGGATCTCGGCTCCGGTTGCTTCCTCGACCTCCGGCCGTGGGGTCTTCCGCGCGAGCCGACGGTGCCGGAGACGGTCGCCGCCGGCGCTGACGTGGTCACCTTCTCGGGCGACAAGCTCCTCGGCGGCCCGCAGGCCGGGATCGTCGTGGGCCGCCAGGCGCTCATCGAGCGCTTGCGCCAGAACCCGCTGAACCGGGCGCTCCGGATCGACAAGCTCACTCTGGCGGCGCTCGAGGCGACGCTGCGGGCGTACGAGGACCCGACGACCGCGCCGCGCGAGATCCCGACCCTCCGCATGCTGAGTGACTCGGCGGCCGTCGTCCGGCGCCGCGCGCTCCGCGTGCTCCACCGCGTGCCGGGGGCTGCCCGCACGGCCCTCGGTCTGGCGGTCGTGGCCGGCCGGTCCGAGGTGGGCGGCGGCGCGCTTCCCCTGGCCGAGCTCCCGACCGCCACCCTCGTGCTCGGTACCTCCGGACACCCGGCCGCGGCGCTGGACGCGCGGCTCCGGGCGGGTCGCCTGCCGGTCATCGGCCGCATCGCCGCCGACCGTCTGCTGCTGGACTGCCGGACCGTCATGGACGACGAGGTGCCACTCCTCGCCGCCGCCCTGACGGCGCTCGTCTAGTCCATCCGCCGTGCGCCACGTCGTCGCCGGCACCGCGGGGCACATCGACCACGGCAAGTCGAGCCTGGTCCTGGCGCTGACCGGGATCGATCCCGATCGCCTCAAGGAGGAGAAAGAGCGCGGCATCACCATCGACATCGGCTTCGCCCACCTCGATCTCGGGGATGGCGTGACGCTTGGCATCGTCGACGTCCCCGGGCACGAGCGGTTCGTGAAGAACATGTTGGCGGGGGTCGGCGGGATCGACCTCGTCATGCTGATCATCGCGGCGGACGAGGGGGTGATGCCGCAGACTCGGGAGCATCTCGCGATCTGCCAGCTGCTCCGCATCCAGAGCGGGCTCGTCGTGCTGACCAAGGCGGATCTGGCCGAGCCCGAGTGGCGGGAGCTGGTCCAGGAGGACGTCCGGGGCTTCCTGGGCGGGACGTTCCTCGACGGTGCGCCGATCCTTCCCGTCTCGGCCAAGACGGGCGAGGGGCTGCCGGGGCTGCGCGAGGCGCTCGCCGCCCTCGCGCGGGCCGTCCCCCCCGGGGGACCGATGCCACCTTCCGCCTGCCGATCGACCGCGTCTTCACGATCCGGGGGTTCGGCACGGTGGTGACCGGCACGGTGGCGGCCGGCCAGCTCACCCTGGACGAGCGGGTCGAGGTGTACCCGCACGGGCTCCAGGCCAAGGTGCGTGGCATCCAGACCCACGGGCAGCCCGTCTCGACGGCCGTTGCCGGCCAGCGTGCGGCTGTGAACCTCCAGGGAATCGAGCGTGCGGCAATCGAGCGTGGCGACGTGCTCTCGCTGCCGGGACTCCTCCAGCCCACCTACATGCTCGACGCCACGTGCGAGCTCTTGGAGGACGCCCCCGCCCCCCTCCGGACACGCCAGCGCGTGCGCTTCCACATCGGGACGAGCGAGGTCATGGCGCGCGTGCACCCCCTGGGGGAGACCGCCATCGAGCCGGGCGAGACCGGCTACGTCCAGCTCCGGCTCGAGACGCCAGTGGTGGCGCTGCCCCGCGACCGCTACGTCATCCGGAGCTATTCCCCGATGGTGACGATCGGTGGCGGTGAGCTCCTCGATGTCGCCCCGCCCAAGGCGCGGCGGAGCCCGGCCCTCACCGGGCGTCTCCGGACTCTCGAGACGAGCCCGCCGGCAGCGGTCCTCGAGGCCCATATCCAGCGTGTCGGCGGGGGCGGGGTGCGGACGGCGGAGCTCCGCGCGCGGACGCCGTTTGGCCCCGAAGCGCTCCGCGGGTACCTCCAGGATCTCGTGGCGCGCGAGCGCGTCTTCGTCATCGACCGGGAGTGGTACGTCCACGCGGAGACAGCGGAGCGTCTCCGCCGGGAGGCCGAGGCGGCGCTCGCCGCCTTCCACGCGCGTGAGCCTCTCAAGCCGGGGATGTCGAAGGAGGAGCTCCGCACGCGGCTCGGGAGCCTCGAGGAGCGTGTCTTCCTCGCGCTCCTTGAGCGCTTTGCCGCGGCCGGGGTTCTCGTCGTCGACAAGGACAAGGTTCGGGGGGCCGGGCACACGGTCCGCCTGACGCCGGCCCAGCAGGCGGCGTCCGACCGGATCGAGACCGAGTTCCGAGAGGCCGGAGTGGCGCCGCCCACCCTGGACGAGGCATTCGCGAAGCTCGGGCTCGCGGGCTCCGCGGCCCAGGCCATGGCCCAGCTCCTGGTCGAGGGTCGGCGGCTCGTGCGGATCCGGGAGGGGCTCTACTTCCACGCCGAGCCCCTCCAGGAAGCCGTCGGGCGGGTCCTCGCCTTCCTGAGGGAGCATCAGGCCATCACCCCGCAGGAGATCAAGGACCTCCTCGGGATCTCCCGGAAGTACGCGATTCCGCTACTCGAGTGGCTCGACACCCAGCGGCTGACCATCCGGGTGGGTGACAAGCGGGTCCTTCGGGACGGGACATCCGGCGCGGGCTGACGGCTTCGGGCTCCTGCTGGGAGTCATCCTGCCGGTGGGGGTCCGCGCTGATTGACAGGCCGCTGAAACGGCGTAAGGTATGGCACACTTCACGGCGGAGGGCTCGCATGTTCGGTCTGGGTTACCAGGAACTGATGATCATCCTCGTCATCGTCCTGCTCCTGTTCGGGGCGCAGAAGCTGCCCGAGCTGGCGCGGGGTCTCGGGAAGAGCATGTCTGAGTTCAAGAAGGGGCAGAGCGAGGACGAGGCCAAGGCCGAGAAGCCCCACGAGGAGAAGAAGGGCGCCTGAGCTCCGCCTGACGCGCCCGTCCCGTCCCTCCCGCTTCACGGTCCCGCTATCACGCTGACCGTCACCCGCATGACCCCGCCGTTCGGGCTCGGGCCAGGGCCTCGCGTCGCGATGCCGCGGGCGGACTGGGCACTCGCCTTGGCCATCGCGGGCCTGACCCTGGCAACCCGCTGGCCCTACCGGGTGCGCCTCCTGCCGACCTGGGACGCGATCCAGTTCGCACTCGCCCTCGAGCGGTACGACGTGGTCCGGCATCAGCCGCACCCGCCGGGCTACATCCTCTACGTGGCGCTCGGCCGGCTCGCCCGCGTGGTGCTGGGAGACCCCGCTGCGACCCTCGGCGGTCTGGCCATTGTCGCGAGTGCCTTCGCGGTGCTCTTGCTCTACCAGCTCGGGTGGCATCTCTATGGCCGCGGCGTCGCCACGCTGGCCGCGCTTGGGCTCGTGGTGAGCCCGCTGTTCTGGTCGTACGGCGTGGTCGGCCTCTCCTATACCGCCGAGGCCGCGCTCGCCACGGGTATTGCGGTCGGCGCGTGGGCGATGCGACAGGGGAGCATGGGGGCGCTCGTTTCTTCGGCCGTGCTGCTCGGTCTGGCGGGCGGGGTGCGCCAGTCGATGCTGTTGGTCCTGAGCCCGCTCTGGCTCGGCATGGCGTGGCGCGGGTTCCGACGGCCGGGGCCCGTTCTTGCCGGCCTCGGCCTCGTGTTGCTCACGACGGCGGCCTGGCTCGGGCCGATGCTGTGGCTCACCGGCGTCGATCGCTATCTGACCGCCACCGCCGAGCTCTACGAGTCAACGGTCCGCGCGACCACCCTCCTCGGGGGCGGCTGGACCCGGAACGTCGGCGGCCTGGGCGAGGCATTCCTCATCGGGGTCGGCGTCTTCCTGCCCGTCTTGGCGTGGGGGCTTTGGCGGGGACCGGTCCGCCTCGTCCAGGGCAGTGACCGCGCGGTCTTCTTTGCTCTCTGGACGCTGCCAGCCCTCGTGGTCTATACCGTGGTGCACCTGGGCCAGCACGGCTACCTCCTGACGGTACTGCCGGCCTGTTACCTCGTGGTCGGTCGGTCCCTCGTGGCGCTCTGGCAGCGGTTCCAGGAGGTCCGCATGCCGGCCGCGTGGCGCGGCGCGCTGGCGGGCCTGGCCTTGGCCGGGACGCTCGGGGCGCATGTCGCGTTCTTCACCACCGCGGGCCCGGTGGACGCGCCGAACCCCGCAGCCGCCATGTCGTGGCGGGCCCGCGTGACGTCCGAGCTCCGTGCGCTCTACCGATTCCGGCTCTGGGGCCACACCGCTGCCGGGCTGCGCGAGCACGAGGCGGTAATCGGCGACTACGTGGCGGCCATCCGGAGTCAGTTCGACCCGCGTGACACCGTGCTCGTGACGGAGCTCGGCAACCCGCGCTCGTATCCCTGGTTCCGCCACGTCACGTACTACCTGCCCGAGTACACGACGTACCATCTCAGGCTCGGTGAGGCCCGTCCCGGCTATCTGGCCTCGCGGGGGCTCAGCAGCATGGCGGCCGTGGCGGAGTGGCGCGTGCCGCTCCCCCTGACGACTCGCCGGCTCGTCTGGGTTGTCGACGAGTGGCACCCGGGTCTTCCCCGGCCGGGCGCGCTCGAGGCTCGTCCGCTCCCGCACGGCCGCTCGCTCTACGTGCTGCGGGTCCGTCGGGGCACGGTTGACCATGCGGGCTATGAGCTGGTCCCCGTGACGGCGGTCGCTCGCCTCCGGTAGGCAGCATGGCCGCGCGGTCGTCGCCCGCGGGCCTCGACCGGTGGGACCTCCTGCTTCTCGCCGCCGGCGCGCTAGCCGTCGCCGTCTTCCTCGTCGCGGAAAGCCGGATCGCAGGCGCCCCGGGCCTGCCGCTCGACGACGGATGGATCCACCTCCGGCTCGCGCGGAACCTGGCGACGGGTGGCGGGTTCGGCATCAACCGGGGCGAGCCGGTCGCGGCGTCGACGGCCCCGCTCTGGAGTGTGACGCTCGCGGGCCTCCTCATGGTCGGAGTGCCGGGCCTGGCGGCCGCGAAGGCGCTGGGCCTTGCCTGCGGGGCGGCCACGGGGCTTGTCACGCGCCGCCTCGCAGGGGCGGCCGGACTCCCGCCCGGTCTCGCCTGGGGCGCCGGCCTCGCCGTCGTCGTGCTGAGTCGTCTCGTGTGGGGCGCCCTCTCGGGCATGGAGGTGCCGCTCGCGGCGCTCTGCGTGGCGGCCGGTGCTTGGGCCGTCGCGGCCGATCGGGCCGGGCTGGGCGCCGCGGGGCTCGGGCTCGCGACGCTGGCTCGTCCCGAGGCGGGCCTCCTGGTCGGGCTTCACGCGCTCGGCGCCGGCCGGTGGCGGGAGGCGCTCCGCCGAGTCGCGGTCTCCGCCGCGATCGTCGCCCCGGCGGTCGTCTTCAACCTCATCGTGGGAGGCCGGCTCATTCCGGCGCCTGCCGCCGCCAAGGTCGAGGGCGGGCTCCTCGGGCAGGCCGAGGGCCTGGCGAACGCCTGGGCGGTAGCGATGCACCAGGGGACCGCGTTCCTCGTCGAGTGGGGCGCGGTTCTGGCGCGCGATCATCTCGCGCTCCCGGCGCTCGTGGTGGTGGGTCTCGTCGCAGGGCGCGCGTGCCGCCTTTCCTGGCTGGCGGCCGCGCTGCTCCTCCACCCCGTCGCGATGGCGCTGGTCGCTCCGTACCGGGGGCCCGGCTTTCAGAGCGGGCGCTACTCCTCCCACTTGCTGCCGCTCGCCGTGGTGGTGGCGCTCATTGGTCTGGAACGCGTTCTCGGGTGGCTCTCCGTTCGTCGTCTGCGCGGCGCGGTCCTGGTCCTGCTCCTCTTCGGCCTCGCCTCGCGGCTGCCGGCCGGGGCCACCGCCTACGCGTGGGGAGTGCAGAACATCAACGCCATGCAGGTGGAGCTCGGCCGCTGGGTCGCGGCCCACACGCCGCCGGACACGCTCATCGCGCTCAACGACGTCGGGGCGCTCGCGTACTTCGGCGAGCGTCGGGTGATCGACCTGGTGGGCCTGGTCACACCCGAGATCCTGCCGTACCGCCGGCAGGGCGAGGCTAGTCTGCTCCGCTACCTCGGCCGGCGGTGCCCGGAATACCTCGTCATCTTCCCGGCCTGGTTTCCCGAACTCGCGGCGCGGGCGGACCTGTTCCGGCCGGTGACGGGGGTGACCCTCGCCCACAACGTGGTCGCCGGCGCCGCCACGATGGCGGTGTACGAGACCGCGTGGCACCGGGCCCGCCAGCCCGCCCCGCTGGCCTGTTCGGCGGCTCTGGGCGGCTGAGCCGCGGCCGTCGGCCGCGCCCCCGAGAACCACGCGCGCGCTCTCGTTCGACGGCGCATTCCTTGACACAAGTACGCGTGGATGCTACGCTTTCGTCCACTGCGCGGCGGGCGGCTGCCGCGCAGTTTTCACTCTCATGGACTACAAGACGACCCTCCACCTTCCCCGGACCGACTTCCCCATGCGGGCGAACTTGCCCCAGCGGGAGCCGGAGTTCCTCCGCCGCTGGGACGCCGACGACCTCTACGGGGAGCTTCGCGCCCGCGGGCGAGGCCGCCCGCGCTGGATTCTCCACGATGGCCCGCCCTACGCGAACGGGCACATCCACATGGGGACCGCGCTCAACAAGGTCCTCAAGGACATCGTGGTCAAGTCCCGGACGATGCTCGGCCACGATGCCGTCTACGTGCCCGGGTGGGATTGCCACGGATTGCCCATCGAGCATCAGGTCGACAAGGAGCTCGGGCTCGACAAGGCCGGCAGCGATGTGCGCCGCGCCATGGATCCGGCCGAGAAGCGCCGGCGCTGCCGCGCCTACGCGCTCCGGTTCATCGACATCCAGCGCGGGGAGTTCCAGCGGCTCGGGATCTTCGGCGATTGGGCGCACCCGTACCTGACGATGGCGCCCGCGTACCAGGCGACCATCGTTCGCGAGTTCGGACGCTTCGTCGGCCGGGGTCTCGTCTACAAGGGGCTGAAGCCCGTCAACTGGTGCATGCACTGCAAGACGGCGCTCGCCCAGGCGGAGGTGGAGTACGAGGAGCAGGAGACCCCGTCGGTCTACGTGAAGTTCCCGCTCGTGGCGCCCGCGCCCGGGCTCGCCGGCGCCCCGCGCCAGTCGGTCGTGATCTGGACGACGACCCCCTGGACCCTTCCGGCCAACCTGGCCGTCGCGGTGAACCCGAGCGAGAAGTACGTGGCCCTCGACACGGGTGACGAGACCCTCATCGTGGCCGCGGGCCTCGCCGACCAGGTCGTCCGGGTGGCTCGGCTCACGTCCGCGCGCCGCCTCCGGACCTTCGAGGGGACCGAGCTCGCGGGGCTCGAGTACCGGCACCCCTGGATCGAGCGCACCGGCCGGATCGCGGCGGCCTCGTTCGTTGCGATGGACGCGGGGACCGGCCTGGTCCACATCGCCCCGGGCCATGGCGAGGAGGATTACGAGCTCGGACGGTCGCTCGGGCTGCCGATCTACAACCCGGTCGACGACGACGGGCGCTTCATCCCTGAGGTCACCCACTTCGCCGGGCTCACGGTCTGGGACGCGAACCCGCGGATCATCGCGCTCCTGAAGGAACGGGGGGCGCTGGTCGCCGAGGTGCCCCTCACCCACACGTATCCCCACTGCTGGCGCTGCAAGAACCCGACGCTCTTCCGGGCCACCGAGCAGTGGTTCATCACGCTGGACCAGGTGCCGCGAGGAGGGGATGCTGGGACCCTGCGTGAGCAGGCGCTCGCCGCCCTCCCGACCGTCGAGTGGATCCCGCCGTGGGGCGAGGAGCGCATCACGAACATGATCGCCCACCGACCCGACTGGACGATCTCGCGCCAGCGCGTGTGGGGCGTCCCGATCGTGGCGTTCTACTGCGAGGCCTGCGGCACGACGCTCCTCGAGGAGCCGATCGTCGAGCACGTCGCCGCCCGGATGGAAGCTGGCGAGGGCGCCGACGAGTGGTACCTCCGCTCGGCCTCGGAGCTGCTCCCCGCCGGGACCGCGTGCGGGAAGTGCGGCGGCCGTGCGTTCCGGAAGGAGACTGACATCCTCGACGTCTGGTTCGATTCCGGATGCAGCCATGCGGCCGTCCTGGAAAAGCACCCCCAGCTGCGCTGGCCGGCGGACATGTACCTGGAGGGCTCGGACCAGCACCGCGGGTGGTTCCACTCCTCCCTGCTCGAAGCCGTGGGCACCCGCGGGCGTCCGCCGTACCGCGCCGTTCTCACCCACGGGTTCGTGGTCGACGGCGCCGGGCGCAAGATGTCGAAGTCCATCGGGAACACCGTGGCGCCGGGCGACGTCATCGCGAAGCACGGGGCGGAGGTCCTGCGGCTCTGGGCGGCGGGCGAGGACTACACCGCGGACATCCGGCTGTCCGACGAAATCCTCGGCCAGCTGGGGGAGGCGTACCGGCGGGTTCGCAATACCTGCCGTTTCCTCCTCGGGAACCTCGCCGACTTCGACCCTTCGGCGGCCGCGGTCCCGGATGCCGCGCTCACGGGCCTGGACGGCTGGGCCATGCTGCGGCTCCACCGGACGATCGAGCGGGTACGGAAGGCGTACGAGACGTACGAGTTCCACCTCGCGTTCCAGAGCCTCCACAACTTCTGTGCGGTGGACCTCTCGGCGCTCTATCTCGACGTCCTGAAGGACCGGCTCTACACCTCGGCGGCGAACGCCCCGGAGCGCCGTGCGGCCCAGACGGCCTGCTACCGCATCCTGGACGCGCTCCTTCGCCTGATGGCGCCGATCCTGTCGTTCACGGCCGAGGAGGTCTGGGACCATTTCCGGGTGGCCGACAAGGCGCGGAGTGTCCACCTCACCGACTTCCCTGCCGTCGATCGGTCATGGCTCGACGAGAGCGTCGAACAGGGGTGGGAGGTCTTGCTCCGAGTCCGCGGCGAGGCGGCGAAGGCACTCGAGCCCGCGCGCGCCACGAAGCTGATCGGCGCGGCGCTCGACGCCCAGGTGACCCTCTACGTCAGCGACCCGGGCCTCCAGGCCCTCGTGGAGCAGGCGGGCGTTCGGCTCCTGCGGGAGCTGTTCATTGTCTCGCAGCTCGAAATCGTCCGGGGCGGACCGCCCGCCGGGCTCGCGACGGGACCGGATCGCGTCGTGCTGCGCGAGACCGCGCTCCCGGGCCTCGCGGTCGAGGTTCGACACGCGGACGGCAAGAAGTGCGGCCGCTGCTGGACGTGGAGTCCCGCCGTCGGCCAGAACCCGGAGCACCCGGCGCTCTGCGAGCGCTGTCTGCCGATCATCCGCGCGGGCACGGTCTGATGGTGCTCGTGCTGGGAATCGCGACGGCGGTGTTCGTCGCGGACCAGCTGACCAAGAAGTGGGCGCTCGCGCGCCTGGACGCGACCCACCCGGTCGTGGTCATTCCGGACTTCTTCCACCTCGTGCTTGTCATGAACCCGGGCGTCGCCTTCGGCATCTTTGCGGGCGTGCCGCCCGGGTGGCGCTGGATCGTCAGCTTGTTCTCGCTGACCGCGCTGGCACTGCTTGGCTCCCTCGCGTTCCGCATCCTGCCGCGCGGGAGCATCGTGGCGCGCCTGGCCATCGGGCTCGTGTTCGGCGGCGCGGCCGGCAATCTTCTCGATCGCTGGCGGTTCGGGGCGGTAGTGGACTTCCTCGACGTCTTCTGGCGCAGCTACCACTGGCCGGCATTCAATGTGGCCGACTCGGCGATCACCGTGGGCGTGTCACTCCTGGCCGCCGAGCTGGCGTTCGGGCGGGACGATGTCCCGCGGCGGACCCCCCCCGACGCCTGAGCCTGGCGCGGCTTCCGGCGCCCCGGCGCCCCGGAGCTTCGTCGTCGAGCCCGGGGCTGCAGGGACCCGGCTCGATCACTTTCTCCAGGTGCGCGCGCCCGATCTCTCGCGCACACGCCTCCAGGCGCTGATCGCGACCGGGCGGGTTCTGGTGACCGACGGCCACGCCAAGGCAAGTCACCGGCTGCGTGCGGGCGCGCGGGTCACCGTCGAGGTCCCGCCTCCCGAGCCCGTGGCGCTCACGCCCGAGCCCATCCCGCTCTCCGTCGTCTACGAGGACGCCGACCTCCTGGTGGTAAACAAGCCGGTGGGGCTCGTCGTGCACCCCGGCGCGGGACATCGGACGGGGACCCTCGTCCACGCGCTGCTCGCCCATTGCGGCCCGGGGCTCTCCGGCATCGGGGGGGCGCGGCGCCCCGGCATCGTCCACCGGCTGGACCGGGGCACCTCCGGACTCCTCGCGGTCGCCAAGAACGATCACGCGCATCTGGCGCTCGCCCGCCAGCTCAAGGCGCGGACTGTCGAGCGGCGCTACCTGGCGCTGGTTCACGGGCGGCTCCCGCACGCGGCGGGCGTGGTCGAGACCGCCATCGGACGGGATCCACGCGACCGGCTCCGGATGGCCGTGCGCCCGGCCGGGGCGGGCCGGCCGGCGCTCACGCGCTATCGAGTCGTCGACCGGTTCGTGCGTCCGGCCCCGCTGACGCTGGTCGAGGCCACCCTTGGGACGGGGCGCACACACCAGATCCGCGTGCACCTCGCCCATCTGGGAGCCCCCGTCGTCGGCGACCGCACCTATCGGCGGCGCGGGACGGCGCCGCTCGACCCCGAGCTTGCGGCGCACGTGGGCGGGCTCGGCGGCCAGGCGCTCCACGCGGCAGTCCTCGGGTTCACCCATCCCGCCAGCGGGGCGTGGCTCCGCTTCGAGGCGCCGCCCCCGCCGGCATTCGCCGCACTCCTGACGTGGCTTCGCGAGCTGCCGTGGACCGAGGGCCCGCGGACCCGCGTGCGCTAAGATCGAGACATGGCTGCGCGCGGGCGACACAATGGTGGGCGCCGGGTCGTCGCGATTGGCGGCGGCACGGGCCTCCCGGTGATCCTCACGGCGTTGAAGCGCTACCTCGGCGGACGCGTCGCCGCCCTGACGGCCGTGGTCACCGTGACCGACGACGGGGGCAGCTCCGGTCGTCTGCGCGAGGAGCTCCAGGTGCTTCCCCCGGGCGACATCCGCAACTGCCTCGTCGCCCTGGCGGAGGTCGAGCCCCTGATGGCGGAGCTCTTCCAGTTCCGGTTCCCGGGCGAGGGGCAGCTCGCCGGCCACAGCTTCGGGAACCTCTTCCTCGCCGCCCTCACTCAGGTCACGGGCAACTTCCTGCACGCGATTCGCATCTCCGGCAAGGTGCTGGCCGTGCGCGGGACCATCCTGCCCTCGACGCTCACCGCCGTGCGGCTCGGGGCCGAGCTGGCCGACGGCACACGTGTCCTGGGGGAGTCGAACATCACGCGGCAGGGCGTGCCCATCCAGCGCGTTTTCCTCGAGCCCGGCGATGTCAGGGCGCTGCCGGAGGTGTTCGAGGCCATCGCCCACGCGCACGTGGTGGTCCTGGCGCCGGGCTCGCTCTACACGAGCCTGATCCCGAACCTCCTGGTCGGGGGGGTCGCCGACGCGCTGCGGGCGGCGGCGGCGCTCAAGATCTGCGTGGCGAACCTGATGACGGAGCCCGGCGAGACGGATCGGATGTCGCTCGGGGATCACCTGGAGGCGATGTACGCCCACGGCGGGCGGGGGGTCATCGACGGCATCGTGGTGCACGGGCGCCCGTTTCCACCGGACGTGGTGGCTCGCTACGCGCGGGCGGGAGCGAGCCCCCTCACGATCGATCGGGAGCGTGTGCGCGCCCTCGGGGTCTGGCTCACCGAGGCGGATGTGGCGGGGCCCACCGAGCTGGCGCGGCACCACCCTGAGAAGCTCGGCCGCGTCCTCGCGCGGCTCATCCGGCGCGGCGGCCCCGCCCGGCGGCCGGTGACGGCCCGTGTCTAGGCCGGCCGGGATGGGCCGCTCCCGAAGCCGCCCCATCCCGCGCGAGACCTGGGCCGTGATCCTCGCCGCGGGCGAGGGCAAGCGCATGCGGTCGGGTCGGCCCAAGATCCTCCATCTGCTGGGAGGACAGCCGCTGGTCCGCTATCCGGTCGCGCTCGTGCGGGAGGCCGGGACGGCGGGGACGGTGGTCGTCGTGGCCCCCGGGGCCGACACCGTACGAGCGGCGCTCGCCGACCTCGGGGCGCGCTTCGTGGAGCAGCCGGAGCCCCGGGGCACGGGAGACGCCCTCCGTCGGGCGCGGCCCGAGGTGCCGGACACGGCCACCGAGCTCCTGCTCCTCTACGGTGACGTGCCGCTTCTCGACAGGGCGACCCTCGCTGCGCTTCTCGCGCGCCATCGGGCGGCGCGCGCGGCCGCCACCCTCCTGACGTTCGTGCCGACCGATCCCAGCGGCTACGGGCGCGTCCGCCGAGGCCGGGACGGCCGTGTCCGCGCCATCGTCGAGGAGCGCGACGCGACGCCGGCCGAGCGGCGCGGCCGCGAGTGCAACTCGGGGATCTACTGCTTCGACCCGCGCCGACTATGGCCGGCTCTCGAGGCCGTCGCCCGGCCCGCGCCTGCCAACGTACAGGGCGAGGTGTACCTGACGGACGTGATCGGCCAGCTGGCGCGGCGCGGGAGCCGGATCGAGGCCGTGCGCGTGACGGACCCGCGCGAGGTCGCTGGCGTCAACGACCGCCGGCAGCTCGCGGCGCTCGAGGGGCTCCTGCGCTCGCGCACCCTCGACGCGCTCATGGCCGCCGGGGTCACGGTGGTCGATCCGGCGGCGACGTACGTCGACACGGCCGTGACCGTCGGCCGCGACACCGTGCTCCATCCCGGCGTACGCCTCGCCGGGCGCACGGTGATCGGGGAAGAGTGCGTGATCGGGACGGGCTCCCAGCTCACCGACACGGCCCTCGGGGATCGCGTCACGCTCCGCCCCTACTGCGTGCTCGATGAAGCCCGGGTGGAGGACGACGCGACCTTGGGCCCGTTTGCCCGCCTGCGCCGAGGCGCGCGGATCGGGCCCGGAGCCGAGATCGGCAACTTCCTCGAGATCAAGCAAGCCACGATCGGACGCCGGGTCAAGGCGCACCACGTCGGCTACATCGGCGACGCCACGGTGGGCGAGGGTGCCAACATCGGCGCCGGCGCCGTCACTTGCAACTACGACGGCATGCGGAAGCACCAGACGCGGATCGGCGCGCGCGCGTTCGTCGGGACGAACGCGAGCCTGGTGGCTCCGCTCACGATCGGAGACGACGCGTACGTGGGCGCGGGGTCCGTGATCACCCGGGACGTGCCCCCCGGAGCCCTGGCGGTCGAGCGGGCGCCGCAGGACGTCAAGGAGGGCTGGACGGCGCGGCGCCGGGGTCGTCCCGGAGTGGAGAACAGTCGGGTCGACCCGGTGCCCTGACCGGTTCAGGGAGGCAGCTGGACGGCGCGCGCCCGAGCGCCCGAGGTGAAACGCGGCATGGGGTTCGAGGTTGCGTGACAGCAACAGCCCGGCGCCGCCGAACCCAAGTGGCCGAGCAGCAGACCTCGGGCGGGCGAGCGGGGTGATCGTCCCCGGGCTGGCACGCGGGTTGCTTATCCTCGGCGATGCAGCAGCGGTAAGACACTCCGAGTGAGGTGATGGCGCGATGTGTGGGATCGTCGGGTACATCGGTTCGGCCGGGGCCACCGGCATCATCCTGGACGGACTCAAGCGGCTCGAGTACCGCGGGTACGACTCCGCGGGGGTCGCGGTCGTGGCCGACGGCGTGCTCCAGGTCCGGCGCAGCGCGGGCCGGCTCCGCAACCTGGAGGCGGTGCTCCGGGAGCGCCCGCTCGATGGCCCGCTCGGGATCGGCCACACGCGGTGGGCAACCCACGGCCGCCCGTCCGAGGAGAACGCCCACCCGCACACCGACTGCACGGGCTCCATCGTTGTCGTGCACAACGGCATTCTCGAGAACTATCTGCCGATCAAGGCCAGGCTCCAGGCCGAGGGCCACCTGTTCAAGTCGGAAACCGACACGGAGGTGCTGGCGCACCTGGTCGAGCAGTACTGGGCCGAGGCGGGGGGGCTCGCCGAGGCGGTGCGCCGCGCGCTCCAGGAGGTCCGGGGCGCGTACGCGGTCGGCGTGCTCTCGGACCGGGAGCCCGGCGCCCTCGTCGCGGCCAAGACCGGGGCCGGCGGCGTGGTGGTCGGGCTCGGCGACGGCGAGTACTTCGTGGCGTCGGACGTTCCCGCCATCCTGGCGCATACGAGGGATGTCCTGATTCTCGAGGATGGTGAGATGGCCGTCGTGACCCGGGAGGGGGTTCGGCTGCTGACGCTCGCCGGCCGGCCGGTGGAGCGGCCGGTGACGCACATCACGTGGGACCCGATCATGGCCGAGAAGGGCGGGTATCGCCACTTCATGCTCAAGGAGATCTACGAGCAGCCCCGCGCGATCACCGATACCTTCCGCGGCCGGATCTCGCCCGAGACCGGTGACTGCTTCCTGCCGGATCTGAACCTCACCCGGGAGGAGCTGCGCGGGTTCGCGCGCATCGTCCTGGTCGCGTGCGGCACCTCGTACCACGCGGCCCAAGTGGGGCGCCAGATGATCGAGCGCCTCGCCCGCATCCCCGCCGAGGCGGACATCGGCTCGGAGTTCCGGTACCGGGACCCGCAGGTCGGGCCCGACACCCTGGTCGTGGCGCTCTCGCAGTCGGGGGAGACGGCGGATACCCTCGGCGCCGTCCAGGCCGCCAAGGCCAAGGGCGCGGCGGTCGTCGCCGTCTGCAACGCCGTCGGCAGCGCGCTTGCGCGCGAGGCGCACGGGGTCCTGTACATCCACGCCGGGCCCGAGATCAGCGTCGCCTCGACGAAGACCTTCACCGCGACGGTGACGGCCCTCTACCTCCTGGCGCTGCACCTGGGGCGCGTCCGCGGCGTGGTGCCGCCGGAGGCGGGGCGCCACCTCCTGACGGACCTCCTCGAACTGCCGCGTCTCGTCGAGGCGGTGCTCGGCACGGAGGAGGCGATCGCCGACCTCGCGCGCACGCTCGGGCACTTCCGCGACTTCCTCTATCTCGGGCGCGGGCTCCACTATCCGATCGCCCTCGAGGGCGCGCTCAAGATGAAGGAGCTCTCGTACGTCCACGCGGAGGGCTATCCGGGCGGCGAGATGAAGCACGGGCCCATTGCCCTGATCGATGGGGACATGCCGGTCGTCGCGCTGATGCCCCGGGACGGCACCTACGACCGGATGCTGGCCAACATCGAAGAGGTGCGGGCGCGCGATGGCCTCTTGATCGCCCTCGCGCATCCCGATGACGCGCTGATTGAGAGCAAGGCGCGCCACGTCCTCCGCGTGCCGGTCGCGAGCGAGCTCCTGAACCCGGTCGTCATGGCCGTACCGCTCCAGCTCCTCGCGTATCACGTCGCGGTGCGCCGGGGCTGCGACGTCGACCAGCCGCGGAACCTCGCGAAGAGCGTGACGGTCGAGTAGCCGGCGCGCGCGTCCGCTCGGCGCCTGCGCTTCCGGTGTACTCTGGCTCCTCGTGAGCCTTCGTGTGTCGGCCGGTGACCGCTCGGGAGACGCGCCCATCTCGCTCCGGCGTCGGGCCGTCGCGAAACACTCCTGATGGTCGAGCCGCGAGACCTCCACGACCAGCCCGATGTCGCGGCGCTGCTCGCCGGGATGAACCCGGTCCAGCAGGAAGCGGTCCTCCATGTGGACGGGCCCCTGCTCGTTCTGGCCGGGGCGGGCAGCGGCAAGACCCGCGTCATCGCGCAGCGGATCGCGTACCTGGTGGCCCGCGGCGTGGACCCGCGGCAGATCCTGGCTGTCACGTTCACGAACAAGGCCGCCGGCGAGATGGCGCAGCGCGTGGCGGCGATTCTCGCCGCCCGTCCCGGCCGCGGGCGTCCCCCGCTGGTCGCCACCTTCCACGCCACGTGCGCGCGCGTGCTCCGGGCCGAGATCCACCACTTGGGGTATCCCCGGTCGTTCGTGATCTACGACGAGGACGACCGGCTCGCGCTCGTGCGGGAGTGCTACAAGGAGCTCGGGCTCGACGAGCGGGTGCTCGGCCCGGCGGCGGCGATCGCCCGGATCTCGCGCGCCAAGAACCAGCTCCTCGGCCCCGAGGCGGTCGAGGAGACCGTGCGGGGGCCGCGCGAGGCCGACGTGGCGCGGCTCTACACTCGGTACGCGGCCCGGCTCCGGGCCCTGGGCGCGGTCGACTTCGACGACCTCCTGGGCTTGACGGTCGAGCTCTTCACGCGGCACCCGGACGTCCTCGACTACTACCGGGACCTCTGGCGGTACGTCCTCGTCGACGAGTACCAGGACACCAACGCCGCCCAGTATCGAATCCTGCGCCAGCTCACCGCCGTCCACCGGAATCTCTGCGTCGTCGGCGATCCCGACCAGTCCATCTACCGGTTCCGGGGTGCGGACCTCCGGAACATCCTGGACTTCGAGCGGGACTTTCCGGGGTGTCGCGTCGTCCGCCTTGAGCAGAACTACCGCTCGACGGGCCGGATCCTCGAGATCGCCGCGGCCGTGATCGCGCACAACCAGGCGCGGAAGGAGAAGAGCCTCTGGACCGAGAACGTGCGCGGTGAAGCGGCGCGGCTCTTCCGGGCCCGGGACGAGACCGAGGAGGCGCTGTGGGTAGCGCGGACCGTGGCCGAGTTGCGCGGGGACGGCCAGCCGCTCGACGGCGTCGCGGTGCTCTACCGGACGAACGCCCAGTCCCGCGTGCTGGAGGACGCCTTCCGGGTGGCGGGCCTCCCCTACCACATCGTGGGCAGCGTCCGCTTCTACGAGCGGCGGGAGATCAAGGACGCCCTCGCGTACCTCCGGCTCGTCACGAACCCCGCGGACGACCTCGCCTTCCGACGCGCCCTGGGTGCTCCGCCGCGCGGGATCGGGCGGACCACGCTCGGCCGCCTCGAGGAACTCGCGGCGGCCGCCGGGGCGCCGCTTCTGGCCACGGCGGCACGCGCGTCCGCGGAGATCGGGGGCCGGGCCGGCCGCGCGCTCGGGGAATTCGTGCGCCTGGTCGGACAGCTCACGGCGGCGGCGGCCGCGCCGGGGCCGCTCGGCGAGCGGGTGGCGACGATCGTTGACGGCACCGGGCTCCGCGAGGCCCTCCGCCGGGAGAGCACGGCCGAGGCCGAGAGCCGGCTCGAGAACCTGGACGAGCTGATCGTCGCCGCCGAGGAGTTCGCCGCGCGTCCGGAAGGCGGCGGCCTCGCGGGGTTCCTGGACTCCGTCACCTTGATCGCGGACGTGGACGAGCTTCAGGAAGCGCGCCCCACCGCCACGCTGATGACGCTTCACTCGGCCAAGGGGCTCGAGTTTCCCGCGGTGTTCCTCACCGGGTTGGAGGAGGGAGTCTTCCCTCACGGCCGCGCCCTGGACGACGAGGACGGGATCGAGGAGGAGCGCCGGCTGGCATACGTGGGCCTCACCCGTGCGAAGGAGCGGCTCTTCCTGTCGTACGCGGGAGAGCGCCGCCTCGGCGGCTACGCGGGCCTGCGCGAGCCCTCACGCTTTCTTCTCGAGATGCCGGCCGACGCCGTCGTACCGATCGGCAGCCGGCGCGCGGAGGCCGGCCTCGGTCGGCCGGCGGCGTGGCCCGGACGCGTGTCGGAGCCCGGGCCGGATCCTGGCCCCGACCCGGCCGACGAGTATCCGTTTCGCGTCGGGGCGCGCGTCCGGCACGCGGGCTGGGGCGATGGGATCCTCACCGGCATCCAGAAGGACGGCGGGGACGTCGTGGTCACCGTGAACTTCGCCTCGGTCGGCCGAAAGCGGCTCCTCCTGAAGTACGCCCCGCTCGAAGAGGTGTAGACTCGGGGCACGCCCGGCCTGCGGGTGCTGCCGCCTCCGGGCGGCCCGTGCCGGGCCGGGTCCCGTACCCGGGTCGGCCGCACCGGGCGATCCGGCGTCACCCCGATCGATCGGTCCGCCACGAGGGCGACTATGAGCGACGTGAAGATCACGCTGGCCGAGGTCGAGCACGTCGCGCGACTCGCGCGGCTCGCCCTGGGTGCCGACGAGAAGGATCGGATGCGGAGCCAGCTCGACGCGATCCTTGGCTACGTCGAGCAGCTCCGCCGCGTCGACACGGCGGGCGTCGAGCCCACCGCCCACGTCCTCCTGCTCGTGAACGTCATGCGGGACGACGAGGTGCGGCCTTCGTATCCGGCGGACGCCATGCTCGCGAACGCGCCCGACGCGCAGGACGGGCAGTTCCGGGTGCCGCGTATCCTCGAGGAGTGAGCCGGTGACCGACTGGACCGGGCTCACCATCCACGAGACGGTGAAGGCATTGCGGGACGGGCGCGTCACGGCGCGGGCCCTGATCGACGCCTACCTCGGGCGCATCGCGCGGCTGAACGAGACGCTGGGCGCGTACCTGACGGTTGCGGCGGGGCCGGCGCGGACCCAGGCCGATGCGGTGGACGAGCGGCTCCGGCGCGGGGACCCACTGCGGCCTCTCGAGGGGGTGCCGCTCGCGATCAAGGACGTGCTCTGCACGCGCGGCCTCCGCACTACCTGCGGTTCCCGCATCCTCGAGGGCTTCGTTCCCCCGTACGACGCGACCGCCATCGTGCGCCTGGCCGGCGACGGCGCCATCGTCCTCGGCAAGACCAACTGCGACGAGTTCGCGATGGGCTCCTCGACGGAGAACTCCGGCTTCCACGTGACCCGCAACCCCTGGGGTCTCGACCGGGTCCCGGGCGGTTCGTCGGGCGGGTCCGCGGCGGCCGTGGCGGCGGACCTCGCGGCCGGCGGCCTCGGCACCGATACCGGCGGCTCGGTGCGGCAGCCCGCCGCCCTCTGCGGGGTCGTGGGGCTCAAGCCGACCTACGGCCGGGTCTCGCGCTACGGGCTGATCGCGTTCGCCTCGTCGCTCGACCAGGTGGGGCCCCTCGCCAAGGACGTCCGCGACGCCGCGCTCCTGCTCGAGACCATCGCCGGGGCGGACCCGCTGGACTCGACCGCGGCGGCCGAGCCGGTCGGCGACTATCAGGCCGCCCTGGGCCAGGGCGTCGAGGGCCTCACCCTCGGCATCCCGGACGAGTACTTCGTCGCCGGGCTCGACCCGGAGGTCGAGCACGCGGTGCGCGACGCCATCCGGGTCCTGGAGCGGTCTGGCGCCCGGACCCGCCGGGTGTCGCTCCCTCACACCAACGCCGGGGTAGCCAC
This sequence comes from uncultured Candidatus Rokubacteria bacterium, assembly GCA_963805625.1. Taxonomy (GTDB): domain Bacteria; phylum Methylomirabilota; class Methylomirabilia; order Rokubacteriales; family DASRDR01; genus DASRDR01. Next base: position 207,254 of record CAWDVE010000021.1, on the reverse strand, counting down.
CTACTACATCGTGGCGCCGGCGGAGGCGTCGTCGAACCTCGCCCGGTACGATGGGGTCAAGTACGGGCTCCGGGTGGCCGACGGTCGGGACCTCGTCTCCATGACCGCGGGCACGCGGGCGGCAGGCTTCGGCCCGGAGGTGCGGCGCCGCATCATGCTGGGCACCTACGTGCTGTCGGCCGGCTACTACGATGCCTACTACGCGAAGGCCCAGCGCGTCCGCACGCTGATCCGCCGAGACTTCGAGCGGGCCTTTGCCGAGGTTGATGCGATCGTGTCGCCGACGGCGCCGACGCCCGCCTTCAAGATCGGCGAGAAGACCGACAACCCTATCGCGATGTACCTAAACGACGTGTTCACGATCCCGGCGCCGCTGGCCGGCGTGCCGGCGATTTCGGTCCCGTGCGGGTTCTCGCTCGCCGGGCTCCCGATCGGGCTCCAGGTCATCGCCAAGCCCTTCGACGAGGCCACGCTCTTCCGTGTGGCGGGCGCCTACGAGGCGGCCTCGGGCGCGCAGCGGCGCCGGCCGGAGCTGGCGCCCGTCCCCGGTGCGCACCCGACATGAGCTCCGCCTGGGAGACGGTGATTGGCCTCGAGGTCCACGCGCAGCTCCTGACGCGCTCGAAGATGTTCTGCGGCTGCGCCACGGCCTTTGGCGCGCCGCCGAATCACCAGACGTGCCCCGTCTGCCAGGGCATGCCGGGCGTCCTGCCGGTCATCAACCGCCGCGCCATCGAGTTCGGCGTCCGCACCGCCCGCGCGCTCCACTGCCGGATCAACGGCGTGTGCCGCTTTGCCCGGAAGCACTACTTCTATCCCGACATGCCGAAGAACTACCAGATCAGCCAGTACGAGGCGCCGCTGGCCGAGGACGGCTGGCTGGAGATCGAGCTCGACGGCGCGGTGCGCCGCATCGGGATCGAGCGCCTGCACCTGGAGGAGGACGTCGGCAAGCTCACGCACGAGGGCGGCGTGTTCGAGACGGCGAGCGCGAGCCTGGTCGACTTCAACCGAGCCGGAGTCCCCCTCATGGAGATCGTCTCGCGACCGGATCTCCGGTCCCCGGTGGAGGCGGCCGAGTACCTGCGGAGCCTCCGGACCATCCTCCGGTATCTCGGGGTCTGCGACGGGAACATGGAGGCGGGCTCGCTCCGCTGCGACGCCAACGTGTCGGTCCGGCGGAACGGGGCGACCGAGCTCGGAACGAAGGTCGAGATCAAGAACATGAACTCCTTCCGCCACGTGCGGGACGCCCTCGAGCACGAGGCCGCGCGCCAGGCCCGTGCGCTCAATCGGGGCGAGCGGGTCGTCCAGGAGACGCGTCTGTGGAATCCGGAGCGGGACGTCACCGTGTCGATGCGCTCGAAGGAGTACGCGCATGACTACCGATACTTCCCCGACCCCGACCTGGTTCCCGTGGAGCCCGAGGCGGCCTGGGTCGCCGCGATCGAGCGCGAGCTGCCCGAGCTCCCCCGCGCGCGCCGCCAGCGTCTCGTGGGGGAGTACGGTCTCCCGCTCCATGACGCGGAGCTCCTGACGGGCGACCGGGCGCTCGCCGACTACTTCGAGGAGGCCGTGCGCGTCCACGCGAACCCGAAGGCCCTGGCGAACTGGATCGGGTCCGAGCTCCTGCGCGAGCTCAAGGGGGACCCGGCAGCCGTCGTGACCTTCCCCGTGCGCCCCGCGTCGCTCGCACGGCTGATCGCGCTGGTCGACGAGGGGACCATCAGCGGGAAGATGGCCAAGGAGCTCTTCGAGCGGATGGCCCGGACCGGCGAGGAGCCTGACGCGATCGTGCGCCGGGAGGGTCTCCGCCAGGTCGCCGACGAAGGCGCCATCGGCCGGGTGATCGACGAGGTCGTGGCCGCCCATCCGAGCGTGGTCGGCGACTACCGCCGGGGCAAGAAGCAGGCGGCGGGCTTCCTCGTGGGCCAGGTCATGAAGGCTACCCAGGGGAAGGCCAATCCCCAGGTCGTCAACCGGCTGCTCGCCGAGCGCCTTGGCGCCGGCTGACCCGAGCCGTCGCCACCCCGCCTCCGGCGAGGCCCCGTCGGACCAGGCTCGAGAAAAGCCGGCGGGCCCGCGGACCCCGGTTCCTATAATGACCGTGGGCCCCATGCTGGAGCTCCGTAGCGTCTCCAAGGTCTACGGGCGCGCGGCGGGCGGGCGCGTCGAGGCGCTGGCGGACCTCTCCTTCGAGGTCAAGCCGACCGAGCTGGCCGTCCTGGTCGGTCCGGTTGGCGCTGGCAAGTCGACCCTGCTCCGCCTCGTCACCGGTGAGGAGCGCCCGACGCGAGGCACCGTGCTTGTGGACGGGACGGAGGTAGGAACGCTCGGGGCGCGCGGCCTAGCCCGGTTGCGCCGGAGCCTCGGTGTCGTCTGCCAGGACGGCCATCTCCTCCCGGACCGGACCGCGCTCGGCAACCTGACCTTCGTCCTGCGCGCGCTCGGCACGGGGTGGGCGGAGGCGCGCGAACGCGCCCTCGCCACCTTGGTCGAGGTCGGGCTCGGCTCAGCGCGGAACGCGCTCCCCCACGAGCTCGCCGTCGGTGAACGCCGGCGGGTGCTGCTCGCCCGCGCCCTGGCGACCCGGCCGCGGCTCTTGCTCGCCGACGAGCCCACGGCGATGCTCGACGCGCCGGCGTCCGCAATGGTGGGGATGCTCCTGCGGAGTCTGCCGCTGCGAGGGACCACGTGCCTGGTCGCGACCCAGTCGATCGAGCTTGCCCGCGCGCTCGACGGGCGGGTGCTCCAGCTCGCAGCGGGGCGGCTCCGACCCGAGGGCGATCCTGTCTAGCTACCTCCTCGGGGCGACGCTCCGGGGCTGCCGGCGAGGCGGCGCGACCGCCGCGGCCGCGGTGCTGCTCTCCGCGCTTGCCGTTCTCGTGGTGGGCGGAACGCTGGCCGGAGATCTCGCGCTCGGCCTGTCCGAGGCCGCGTGGCGCGCAGAGCTCCAGTTGGTGGTCGTGCTGCGGGATGCGGGCACTCGGCCGGAGGCGCCGGACGGTATCGTCGCGCGAGCCCGTGCCCTGCCGGGGGTTGCGGAGGTTCGATACGTCGGGCCCGCAGTGGCGTTGGCCGAGCTCCGCCGCCTGCTCGGCCCGCGCGGGGACGGTCTGGACCACCTCCCGTCGAACCCGCTGCCCGCCCGGCTCGAGGTCACCCCGGCGACGACGATGGGTGCCGATAACCTCCAGGCGCTCGTCGAGACGCTCGATCGGCTGCCGGGGGTGACCGAGGTGCAAGCGGCCCTCGGTTGGGTGGAGCCACTCGAGCGGCTCCGGCGCGGGTTTCGCCTCGGGGGCCTCGCCCTGGGCGCCGTCCTCGGGCTCGCGGCGCTCAGCGGGGCCGCCGGAGCGACCTTGGCCGCGCGGCGGGCGGGTGCCGCGGAGGTGAGCATTCTGCGCCTCGCCGGCGTGCCGGAGCTCCGCCTGGCGGCGCCGCCCGTGCTCCAGGGCGTGGGTCTGGCGGCGCTCGGCTCGCTCCTCGGGCTCGCGGTGCTGCTCCTCGCCTCCGAGCCCGGCGCGCCCTGGACCGGGAGCTGGCTCCGCGCGGTCCTGGGGCTCGATCCTCTCCCGCTCCTCCCGCCCTCCTGGCTGGCGACCCTGACCGGCGGTGGGGCGGCGCTCGGGCTGGTCGGCGCCCTCGCGGCCGGCCGCGCCTGATCGGGGCGGACGTGAGGCAGTCCGGCCGACGCGTCCCTCCCAGTCTCCTGCTCGTGCTCGCGCTCGCCGGCCTTTGCGCCGAGCTCCCCGGCCCGAGCGCGCGCGCCGGTCCGCCACCGACCGGCCGGCAGAACCTCAAGGCCAAGCAGGAGGCGCTCGGCGAGGTGCGCCGCCAACTCGACGAGGCTCGCGAGCGCGCCTCGGCGGCGCGGCGGCGAGAGATCTCGCTCCTCGCGGAGCTCGAGGGCATCGATCGGTCCCTCACCCAGAAGCGTGGGGCGCTCCAGCAGCTCGATCGCCGCATCGTCCAGGTCGAGGCGGAGCTCGACGCCCTCGAAGGCCGGCGAGATCGCGTGGTGGAGGACCTCGTGAGCCAGCAGGCCGCGCTCTCGGCGCGGCTCGACACGCTCGCTCGGCTCGCGACGGCGCCCGCGGGGCCGCCCTGGGCCGTGGGGGCGGCGACGCTCGCGCGTCAGCGCGCAGTCGCCGACCTGGCCGGAATCGCGCGCGATGACCTGGACCGGCTCACGCGCTACGACGCCACCGCCGACCGCCTGACCGCGCGCCAGGAAGCCGCGGCGCGGGCGCGTCGCGAGCTCGTCGAGCTCCGGAGCGCCGTGGACACGGAGCGGGCGCAGGTCGCGGCGCAGGCGGAGCGACGGCGCACGCTGCTCTCCGAGACCCGGGAGGACCGCGCCACGCACGAGCGCCTGGCGGGGGAGCTGACCGACGCCGCGCGGCGGCTCGAGGCGCTGGTGCGCAACCTGGCGCGCCGCGCCCCCGCGCAGCGCGCGGTCGCCCGCGCCACCCCGGCGCCCACTCCCAGCCCTGCGGTCGGGTTGGGGCGGGAGCGGGGCCAGCTCCCGTGGCCGACCGAAGGTCGCGTCGTGACAGGCTTCGGCCGGGAGACCCATCCGCGCTTCGGGACCGAGACCCTTCGCACCGGCATCGACATCGAGGCGCCCGAGGGGACGTCGATCCGCGCGGTGGCGGCGGGGGCTGTCGCGTATCGCGGCTGGCTGAAGGGTTATGGTAACCTCTTAGTCCTGGATCACGGGGACGGTTACTACACCCTCTATGCCCACGCCTCGCAGCTTCTGGTCGACGAGGGAGACCAGGTGAAGGGCGGCGAGTTGATCGGCCGAGTCGGCGAGACCGGATCGGTCGAGGGGCCGCGCCTGCACTTCGAGGTGCGTTACCAGAGCCGGGCGGAGGACCCCCAGCTCTGGCTCCGGCGTCGCCCATGAGCGACCCGGATCGACGCGACTCGGTCGTCGCGGAGAAGGAGTCGGCCATGCGTGCGGGGAAGCCGGTCGGCAAGGTGTTCCTGACGGCAGCCGTGCTGGCGGTGCTGACGCTCTCGCTAGGCGGCACCAGCGCGTCCAAGGGCGTCGATCGCAGCGCCACCTACGAGCAGCTCAAGCTCTTCACCGACGTGCTGTCGATCATCCAGAACCAGTACGTCGATGAGACCGAGCCGCGCGAGGTCATCTACGGCGCCGTCCGCGGGATGCTCCGGGCGCTCGATCCGCACTCCTCGTTCATGGACCCGGAGAGCTACCGCGAGATGCAGGTCGAGACCTCGGGGAGCTTCGGTGGCCTCGGCATCGAGATCACGGTCCGCGACGACGTGCTGACCGTCGTGGCGCCGATCGACGGCACGCCGGCGTGGCGGGCGGGGATCCAGCCGGGCGACCGCATCGTGAAGATCGAGGGACTCGCGACCAAGGACATGAGCCTGGCCGACGCGGTCAAGAAGATGCGCGGGCCCAAGGGGACGAAGGTCACGATCACGGTCGTGCGCGACGGGACCCGGGAGCCGTTCGAGGTCGGGCTCATGCGCGAGGTCATCCAGGTCCAGAGCATCAAGGCCCAGGAGCTCGAGCCCGGTATCGGCTACGTCCGCATCCGCCAGTTCCAGGAGCGGACGGCGCCGGATCTGGTCGCGGCCGTCGAGAAGTTCGACAAGGGCGGGAAGCTCGCCGGTCTCATCGTGGACGTGCGGTACAACCCGGGCGGGCTGCTCTCGGCGGCTGTCGAGGTGTCCGAGGAGTTTCTCGGCGACGGCAAGCTGATCGTCTACACCGAGGGGCGGGTGCGGAACCAGAACATGCGCTTCACCGCCCACGCGAAGCGCGCGATCACGGACGTCCCGCTGGTGGTGCTCGTCAACCAGGGTTCGGCATCGGCGTCGGAGATCGTGGCGGGGGCGATCCAGGATCATGGCCGCGGCGTGGTCATCGGGCAACAGACCTTCGGCAAGGGGTCGGTGCAGACGATCATCCCGCTCGCGGACGGCTCGGGGCTCCGGCTCACCACCGCGCGCTACTTCACGCCGAAGGGCCGCTCCATCCACGGCAAGGGCATCACGCCGGACATCGTCATCGACCCGCCGAAGGACGACGCGGCGACCAAGCCGGGCGCGCCGCCTCTGTCCGAGGCGGAGCAGATGAAGCGGGACGTTCAGCTCCAGCGCGCGATCGAGATCCTGAAGGCGTCCCGGATCCTCGACAAGACCAAGCCGACCGCGAAGGCCGGCTAGAGCGACGGATCCCGGCCGGGCGCGCCGCCGGCCGGGATCGCGGATCCCCGGTCCGCCGGGCGGTCCTCGTCCCGCGCATGGTCGTCCTCGGCATCGAAAGCTCCTGTGACGAGACGGCCGCGGCCGTCCTGGCCGACGGGACTCTGCGGTCCAACGTCGTCGAGTCCCAGGACCCGATCCACGTCCGCTACGGGGGCGTGGTGCCCGAGCTGGCCTCACGCCGGCACCTCGAGGTTGTACTGCCCGTCGTGGCCCAGGCACTCGATGACGCGGGGATGCGGCTTCCGGATCTCGACGGCATCGCCGTGACCCACGGCCCCGGCCTGGTGGGCTCGCTCCTCGTCGGGCTCTCGGTGGCCAAGGCCTTGGCCTACGCGCACCGGCTCCCGCTCGTCGGGGTCAACCACCTGGAAGGCCACATCTTCGCCGGGCGCCTCGCGGACCCGACCCTCGAGCCACCGTTCCTGGCCCTGGTCGTGTCCGGAGGGCACACGGCCCTCTACGCCTGCGAGGTCCCGCTCCGCTACCGTCTGGTGGGACAGACACGGGACGATGCCGCGGGCGAGGCCTTCGACAAGGTCGCGAAGCTCCTCGGGCTGGGGTATCCGGGTGGCCCCGCGGTGGAGCGCACGGCGCGGGAGGGGGACCCGAAGGCCATCGCGTTCCCGCTCGCCCAGTTCCAGGACCGCGCGCCGGACTTCTCGTTCTCGGGGCTCAAGACCGCCGTGAGCCAGTACGTCCGCCAGCACGCGCCCCTGGCTCCCGGGGACGTCGCCGACGTGTGCGCCTCGTTCCAGGCGACGGCCGTCAAGATGCTCGTCCGGAAAGCGATCCGCGCCGCCCGCGAGCTCGGGATCCGGCGCATTCTGCTCACCGGTGGGGTCGCGGCCAATGGCGCCCTGCGCGAGGCCCTCGAGGTCGAGTGCGCCGAGCGCGGCTACCGCTGGACAGCGCCCCCCCCGCGGCTCTGCACGGACAACGCGGCGATGATCGCCGCCGCCGGCGCCGCGCGCCTGGCCGCGGGCGAGCGGGCCGACCTCGCGCTCAACGCCCACGCGACCCTCCCACTCGCGTGACGCCATGACGACCGGCGGTACCGGCGGTCCCATGTCCGAGGTCGACCGGCTCCTGGCGAGCCTGCCGGACGCGGTCATCGGCGTGCGGCCCGACCTCACCGTCTTCCTGTGGAACGGTGCCGCCGAGGCGCTCACCGGGCGCTCGGCGACGCGCGCGCTCGAGCGGCTCCTACCCGAGTGCCTGGGCGCCGGGGCGCGGCTGATCCGCCATCTGAGTGAGACGGTCCGGCTGGCCGAGGGGCGGGCCGAGCCGGAGTCCGAGGTCACGACGATCGACGGGCGCTCGATCCCGGTGAGCGTGCTGACGGCGCCCATCCACGGCCCGAGCGGCGGCCTTCGCGGCGCGGTCGCCGTCTTGCGCGATCTGTCGCGGATCCGAGCCCTCGAGGCGGAGGTCCGGCGCGGCGAGCGGCTCTCGGCGCTGGGGCAGATGGCGCTCGCCCTCGCGCACGAGATCCGGAATCCGCTCGGGGCGATCCGGGGCGTCGCCCAGCTTCTGGGGGACGAGCTCGGGGGGAGCGGCCCATTCCGGGAGCACGTGAGCGTCATGCTCGCCGAGATCGACCGTGTCAACCGCGTGATGGAAGCTCTCTTGGATCTCGGGCGGCCGCTGACCTTCACTTTCGGGTTCGTGAATCTTCACGAGCTGCTCGATCGCGTGACCCTCCTGGGCGAGCCCGCCGCCCGGGCCCACGAGGTCCAGCTCGTGCGCCGCTACGACCCCAGCCTTCCGCCGCTGTGGGCCGACGCGGACCGGCTCGTCCAGGTGTTCCAGAACCTGGTCCAGAACGGGATCGAAGCCATGCCCGGGGGCGGGCGGCTCACCCTCACGACGCGCCTGTCGCTCGACACCGTGTTCGGCGGGCGCGTCGACGTGGGCGCTGGACCGCGGCCCCTGGTCGAGGTCCAGGTGACGGACGAGGGGGAGGGCATTCCCGCCGAGCTCCTCGATCGCGTGTTCGATCCATTCGTGACCACGAAGCCCCGGGGGCTCGGGCTCGGCCTGGCTCTGGCGCATCGCATCGTCGACGAGCACCGCGGCGCCCTCCGCGTCGCGAGCACGCCGGGCAAGGGGACGATCTTCAGCGCCTACCTGCCGATCGCGCCGACCGCGAGCGGGGGCCCGCCGGCGGGGCCTCCCGCCGGCGGCGCCCTCCGGCCCGAGCCGCCGGCGGCCCCGCGATGAGTCCCGCCCGGATCCTCGTCGCCGACGACGAGCCGTCGATGCGGTGGCTCCTCGAGCGGGTGCTGAGTCAGGCGGGCCACTCGGTCACCGTCGTAGAGGATGGCGCCGGCGCGCTCGCGCGGGCGGGCGCCGAGCCGTACGACCTGGCGTTCGTCGACGTGCGGATGCCCGACGTCGACGGGCTCGAGGTGCTCTCGCGCCTCAGAACCTCCGCGCCCGACACGGCCGTGATCGTGATGACGGCCCACGGAAGCGTCCGCTCCGCGGTCGAGGCGATGCAGCGCGGGGCCTACGACTACCTCACGAAGCCGTTCGACAACGACGAGGTGCGGCTCCTGGCCGAGCGCGCGCTCTCGGCGCGAGCCCTCGCGCGCGAGGTCGTCGAGCTCCGGACGGGGATCCAGGAGGTCTGGGAGTTCGGCGCGCTCGTCGGCAAGTCGGCCCGGATGCAGGAGGTCTACAAGACCATCGGCCGGATCGCCGGCACCGACGTGACCGTCCTCTTGCGCGGGGAGTCGGGGACGGGGAAAGAGGTCGTCGCGCGCGCGATCCATCACTACAGCCGGCGGGCTGGCAAGCCCTTCGTGGCGGTCTCCTGCGCGGCGATCCCGGCGACACTTCTCGAGTCCGAGCTCTTCGGGCACGAGCGGGGCGCGTTCACGGATGCCCACCAGCGCCGCCTCGGCCGGTTCGAGCTGGCGCACGGCGGCACCATGTACCTCGATGAGGTGGGCGACCTGGGACCGGAGCTCCAGCCCAAGCTCCTGCGGGTGCTCCAGGAACGGCACCTCGAGCGCATCGGCGGCGGCGAGGTCATCCCCGTCGACGTCCGCGTCGTCGCCGCCACGAACCGCGATCTGGAGACCCTCATCCGGGAGGGACGCTTCCGCGAGGACCTCTACTACCGTCTGAACGTCGTCACGCTCACCCTGCCCCCGCTCCGGGAGCGGATCGAGGACGTGCCCTTCCTGGTGGATCACTTCCTCGGGAAGTACGGGACCGAGCTGGGCGAGCGCGCCGTGGCCACCGAGGCCCTCGAGCGCCTCGTGGGCTATGGCTGGCCGGGAAACGTCCGCGAGCTGGAGAACGTGATCCAGCACGCGATGGTCATGGCGGGGGGCGGGGTCATCCTGCCCGAGCACCTGCCGATCGCCCCGGGCGCGGGGCCGCCCCCGGCCGCGGCCGGGACCCTCGAGCAGCTGGTCGAGCAGAAACTCGCCGAGTGCGTGCACGGGCTGGGGCGGCGCGAATCCGCGAACCTCTACGACCTTCTGATCGGGCTCGTGGAGCGGCCGCTCCTGCGCGCGGTGCTGCGCGAGACGGGCGGAAACCAGCTGCGCGCGGCCGCGCTGCTCGGGATCAACCGCAACACGCTGCGCAAGAAGCTCCGGCAGCTCGGGCTCACGACCGGCGGCGCCGACACCTGAGGGGCACCCGGGCGGGTGGCATCGTCCGAGTCATGTCGTCCCGCGTCGCCCGCCGGCCCGGCCTTCCCTAGGATCCTGGGCGGTAGCGGACCACGTGGGCCCGCTCGGTCATCACCAGCCCGCCGGTCATCAGCGCGTCGATCTTCCCGAGAAGCTGCTCGACGTGCTGCGGCGTGTCCACCGTCTCGATCACGACCGGGAGATCGGCGGCGAGGGACTCGATGTTCGCGGTGTGGACCACTCCATCCTGTCCGTACCCGACCCACCCCTTGAGGACCGTCGCGCCGGCCAGGCCCTCCTCCCGGAGGAGCTCGAGCAGCTGGCGGTAGAGCGGCCGGTGGTGCACCCGCTTGCACTCCCCGAGGTAGATTCGGACCAGGACCTGCTCACCTTCGATCTGGCGCATGGCCGCTGTCCTTCGCATGCCGAATGGTGGAGGGCCGACGACACGCTCACTCTAGCACCGGTGCGGTCGCCGTCGAGCCGCTCCGGCCGTCAGGCGCGGGTGGCTTCGTACCGGATGACGCGGACCTTCTCCATGGTGACCAGCCCACCGCCCATCATGGCGTCGATCTCGGGCAGGACCTTGTCGAGGTGCGCCTGGGAGTCCACGACCTCCACGACGAGCGGCAGGTCGGCGGACAGTCGGAGAAGGCTCGCCGTGTGGACGAGGGAGCGGGCGCCGAAGCCAGCGACCCCCTTCAAAACGGTCGCGCCGGCGAGCCCGTTCCGGCGGAACAGCTCGATGAGGGCCATGTAGAGCGGCCGGTGCTGCCACTGGTCGGACTCGCCGATGAAGATCCGCATGAGGATCTGCTCGCCCTCGAGCTTGCGCATGTCACACCCCCTTCACCCCGACCAGCAGGCGGCCCACCGCGATGCCCAGCACGCAGGCGGTGAGGCAGACCGTCGGCGTGATGACTACGTTGAGCCAGGCCTGATGCCAGGCGGCGGTCTCCATCAGGCGGACCGTCTCGTAGCTGAACGTCGAATACGTCGTCAGGCCGCCCATGATCCCGACCGTCAGGAAGAGCCGCGTCGTGTCGGGAATCAGCAGGCTCGTTGTCCCCACCTCCTGGACGAGACCGATGATGAACGACCCCAGCAGGTTCACGGCGAGGGTGCCGTAGGGGAACCCCAGGCCAAGCCACTGGACCATGGCACCCGAGATGATGTAGCGGAACCCGGTCCCAAGGGCGCCCCCCACACAGATGAGCAGCAGTCGCACGGCGCAGGATCTCCTTTCAGGGCGAGGTCGGTGGACGGGGCCAGCGGCCCGGCCACGCGCCGCTCCCGCCGTCGTCCATGGAGCCGGGCGCGTGGCGAACGCGATCGCCGGGCGCCGCCGCCACCACGGGTGCCCGACCACGGCCCGCCCGCCCCGAGCCTGACTCGCCGGCCGCCACGCCCGGGACGCTGCCCATTTCGACCCCCGGGAACAAAAAACTCCCACCGGGACCACCCAGTAGGAGTCATCAGCCGCCTCGGGAGGCGGCGGTTCAGGAGGCGAACCCCATCGCCCGTACCGTCGACTATACGCCCGGCGCGTCCGCCGACGTCAAGGTCAAGCGGCCACCTTGCCCTCCCTGGCACGGGCCGGTGTATCCTCCCGGCGGGTCGATGGCCTACGCATTCTGCCACCCCGTGGTCTCCGGCAGCCTTTCTGGGCCACGCGCCTTGACACCCCCGGGGGGGTCCGTTAGGGTAAGGGCGCACGTCGTGACGGCCCGGGGCGCGCCCCGGGCCGCGCTGCGTCTGCACCCGATGGCCGCACACGGATGATCCACCTCGTCTGGCCGATCCCCGCGCTGCCGCTCGCGGGCGCTCTCCTCAACCTCGCCTTCGGACGCCATCTCGGGCGCCGGGCACACTGGGTGGCGGCTCCCGCCGTCGGCCTGGCCTTCGGCGTGGCGCTGCTCGCCTTCCTCCGGGTCTGGCGGGGGCACGAGACCTTCACGGGCACACTCTTCGACTGGATTGTCGCCGGGACCTTCCGCGCCCCCGTGACGCTCCAGCTCGACCAGCTCTCGGCCGTGATGCTGCTGGTCGTGACCGGCGTCGGGTTCCTCATCCACGTCTACTCGATCGGTTACATGCACGAGGACCCCGACTACCCGCGCTTCTTCACCTATCTGAATCTCTTCGTCTTCTCGATGATCATGCTGGTGCTGGCCGGGAACTTCCTCCTCCTCTACGTCTTCTGGGAGGCGGTCGGGCTCTGCAGCTACCTCTTGATCGGGTTCTGGTACCGCCGGGAGTCCGCCGCGAACGCGGGGAAGAAGGCGTTCATCGTCAACCGGGTGGGCGACTGCGGGTTCGCCCTCGGCATCATGCTGCTCTGGACGACGGTGGGGACCCTCGAGTACGCAGAGGTGTTCGCGAAGGCGCCGACCCTGGCCGTCGGGACCGCCACCGCCATCAGCCTGCTCCTCTTCCTGGGGGCCTGCGGGAAGTCGGCGCAGCTGCCGCTCCACACCTGGCTCCCGGACGCGATGGAGGGCCCGACGCCGGTCTCAGCCCTGATCCACGCGGCGACCATGGTGACCGCCGGCGTGTATCTCGTGGCACGCGCCCACGCGCTCTTCGAGAGGTCGGGCGTCGCCCTCGACGTGGTCGCCTGGGTCGGCGTGCTGACCGCGGTCTTCGCCGCCACGATCGGGCTCGTCCAGACCGACATCAAGCGCGTGCTGGCCTACTCGACGGTGAGCCAGCTGGGCTACATGTTCGTCGGCGTCGGCGTGGGGGCGTACACGGCGGGCGTCTACCATCTGGTCACTCACGCGTTCTTCAAGGCCCTCCTGTTCCTCGGGGCCGGGTCGGTCATCCACGCGCTCTCGGGCGAGCAGGACCTCCGGAAGATGGGCGGCCTCGCGCGGACGCTCCCGGTCACCTGGTACACCATGCTGATCGCCACCGTGGCGATCTCGGGGCTGCCGCCGTTCTCGGGCTTCTTCTCGAAGGACGAGATCCTTGCGGGCGCGTTCTTCGCCGGGAAGCCCGCGATCTTCGCCCTCGGGTTGGTGGGCTCGGCGCTGACGGCCTTCTACATGTGGCGGCTCGTCTTCCTCGCCTTTCTGGGCCGGTCCCGAGTCGACCACGACGTGGCGCACCACGCGCACGAGTCGCCGCCGGTCATGACGATCCCCCTCGCCATCCTGGCGGTGCTCGCCGCGGGGGCGGGCGTGTGGGGCTTGCCCGGAGAGCACGGATCGGCGATCGGGCGCTTCCTCGCGCCCGTGCTGGCCGGAGACCACGAGGGCGCGGGCGGCCACCACGGTCCCGCCTGGGCGCTGATGGCGGTATCGGTCGCCGCCGCCCTGGCCGGCCTCGTGGTCGCCTGGGCGATGTACGTCCGCGGGCGGGCGGATCTCGCGAAGGTCGGCGTGGCCCAGAACGGGGTCCATCACCTCCTCCTCCACAAGTACTACGTCGACGAGCTCTACGACCGGACGATCGTCCGGCCGATCCTCGCGCTCTCGCGGTGGTGCGCCGAGGCGTTCGACGTGGGCGTGATCGACGGCGCGGTGAACGGCGTCGCGACGGTGGTCGAGCGGGCGGCGGGACGGCTCCGGCGCTACCAGACCGGCTTCGTGATGAACTACGCGCTCTCGATGCTGGTTGGCGTCGTGGCGCTCCTGGGGTGGTTCCTCTGGCCACGATGACAGGACCGCCGTGCTGCTGAGCACGCTGGTCTGGCTGCCGACCCTGGGGGCGGCCGCCCTCCTCCTCCTGGATCGCCGGGACACCCGCCGGCTGCGGCAGGTCGCGCTCGCCGTCACGACGGTCACGTTCCTGGTCTCGGGCCTTCTCTGGATCGGCTTCGACCGCGTCCGGCCGGGCATGCAGTTCGTCGAGCAGCGCGCGTGGATTCCCGGGGCCGGGATCAGCTACCACCTCGGGGTGGACGGCATCAGCCTGCTCCTCGTGCTCTTGACGACCCTCCTCACGCCGCTCTGCCTCCTATCCGCCTGGACGCAGATCACCACGCGCGTGAAGGAGTTCCTGGTCGCCATGTGCCTCCTCGAGACGGGGATGCTCGGCGTCTTCGTGGCGCTCGACCTCTTCCTCTTCTTCGTTTTCTGGGAAGCGATGCTGGTCCCGATGTACCTGATCATCGGGGTCTGGGGCGGACCCCGCCGCGTCTACGCGGCGGTGAAGTTCATCCTCTACACGATGGCCGGGTCCGCGCTCATGCTCCTGGCCATCCTGGCGCTCTACTTCCTGCAGGACGCGCGCGCCGCGTCGTTCGACTATGCCGCCGTGATGCAGCTCCGCATCGACCCGCGGCTCCAGGTGCCGCTCTTCCTGGCCTTTGCGCTCGCCTTCGCGATCAAGGTGCCCATGGTCCCGTTCCACACGTGGCTCCCCGACGCCCACGTCGAGGCGCCCACGGCGGGCAGCGTGATCCTGGCGGGCGTGCTCCTCAAAATGGGCACCTACGGATTCCTCCGCTTCGGCCTGCCGCTCTTCCCCGACGCGGCGGTGCGCCTGGCGCCCGTGATCGTGGTGCTGGCGCTGACGGGCATTCTCTACGGCGCGTGGGTGTCGACCGTCCAGGCCGACATGAAGAAGCTCATCGCCTACTCGTCCGTCAGCCACCTCGGCTTCGTGATGCTCGGGCTCTTCACCTTCACGCCCCAGGGGCTCGTGGGCGGCATCCTCCAGATGGTCAACCACGGGCTCTCGACCGGCGCGCTCTTTCTCCTGATCGGCATGATCTACGAGCGGCGGCATTCGCGTCTGATCGCCGACTTCGGGGGGCTCTGGGCCGTCGTCCCCGTGTTCTCGGCCATCCTCTTGGTGGTGATGTTCTCGTCCATCGGGCTCCCGGGCCTCAACGGTTTCGTGGGCGAATTCCTGATCCTGGTGGGGGCGTTCCAGTGGAGTCCCCCGGCGGCAGTCCTCGGGACCGTCGGGATCGTCTTCGCCGCCGTGTACCTCCTCTGGATGTACCAGCGCGTCGTCTTCGGGGAGGTGCGTCACGAGGAGAATCGGCGGCTGCCCGATCTCAACGCGCGAGAGATCTGGACGCTCGTCCCGATCCTCGTCCTGATCGTGTGGATCGGGATCTACCCGAAGCCCTTCACGGCCGTGACGGAGACGGCGGTGGCCGAGCTCCTCCAGGTCGTGCGCGACAAGCGGGCGCCCGCGTCGACGGCGTGGCGCACGCTCGGGGAAACGGCGCCGCGGTGACGGCGGGACTCCCGACCCTCGACTGGCCGGCCCTCTATCCGGTCCTGCTCGTGACCGTCGCGTGCTTCGCCTGCCTGCTCCTCGACGCGACGCCCCGGGGAGCCCGCCCGGGTGTTCTCGCGGCCACCGGGGTGCTGGGGGTGGCCGGTGCCGTGGTGGTGTCGCTCCTCCTTTGGGGTGGCCCCGCGACCAGCTTCCAGGGGATGCTGGTCGCGGACGGCTTCGCGCTCTTCCTGAACGTGATCATCGGCGGGGCGACCGCCCTGATCCTGCTCCTCTCGGTCGGGTATCTGCCGCGTCTCGGCGTGGAGCCCGGCGAGTACTACGCGCTGATCCTCTTCGCCACCGTCGGCATGATGCTGATGGCGGCCGGGACGGACCTCCTCGTCATCTTCCTTGCCCTCGAGCTCATGTCCCTGTCCCTCTACGTTCTGGCCGGCAGCTTCCGGACCCGACCCGAGGGCAACGAGGCCGCGCTGAAGTACTTCCTCCTCGGCGCCTTCGCGAGCGGCTTCTTCCTGTACGGGATCGCGCTCCTCTACGGCGCGACGGGCACGACCAACCTCGGGCGTCTCGGCGTGGCGCTGGCGGCGCCGGGCGCGGCCCGGAACCCGATGGTCCTCGCGGGCCTGGCGCTCCTTCTCGTCGGGTTCGGGTTCAAGACCTCCGCGGTGCCCTTCCACCAGTGGGCGCCCGACGTCTACCAGGGTGCGCCGACCACCGTCGCGGCGCTCATCGCCACGGGCTCGAAGGCCGCGGCCGTCGGGGCGCTCCTCCGCGTTCTGGTCGCCATGCGCCCGCTCCAGGCGGACTGGGTGATGGCGCTGTGGGTGCTCGCCGCCCTCACGATGACGGTGGGCAACGTGGTGGCGCTGGTCCAGTCGAACGTCAAGCGCCTCCTGGCCTACTCGTCGGTGGCCCACGTCGGCTACATGCTCGTCGGGCTCGCGGCGGGCCTCTATCCCGGGGCGCCGGCGGTGCTCTTCTACTTGGGCGTCTACGCCGTCGCGTCGGTGGGCGCGTTCGGCACGATCCTGCTCCTCGAGCGCGACGGGGAGGAGGCCGTCGACCTCGCCGCCTACGGCGGTCTGGGCGCGCGGCGCCCGATGCTGGCGTTCGGGCTCACGCTGTTCCTGCTGGCCCTGATCGGGATGCCGCCGACGGCCGGGTTCGTCGGGAAGTTCTACCTGTTCAGCGCGGCCATCCAGCGGGGGCTCGTGGGGCTCGCGGTGATCGCGGTCCTGAACTCCGTCGTGGCGGCCTACTACTACCTCCGGCTCATCGTCTACATGTACATGCGGGAGCCGGAGGGGACGCCGACCACCGCGCTCGTCACCCCGGTGGCGTCGATCGCCCTCCTGATGTCGGCCTGGGTCACGCTTCAGCTGGGCCTCTGGCCCGGCCCGGTCCTGGCAATGGCCCAGAGCGCGGTCGCGCAGCTCCTGCCGTGAGCGGCTGACCCATGTCCGGCCACACGCTCCTGAACCCTCCCGGGCTCCCCGCCCCGATCAGTCACTACTCGAACGGCGTCAAGGTCGGAGACACGATCTACGTCTCCGGCCAGGTGGCCCTCGACGGTGACGGTCGCCTGGTGGGTCCGGGCGATGTCGCCGCCCAGACCCGGCAGGTGCTCGACAACGTCCGGCGGGTCCTCGCGGCGGGCGGCGCGACCCTCGACGACGTCGTCAAGGTCACGGTCTACCTGGCGAACGTCGACGACCGGCCGCGGGTCAACGAGGTGCGCCAGGCATATTTCGGCGCGAACCGGCCGGCGAGCACCCTGGTCGAGGTGAGTCGCCTCGCCCTTCCGGGGCTTCTCGTCGAGATCGAGGCGGTCGCGGTCGTTCCCCGCCGCGCCTGAGCGGTAAGGATCCCCCGGCAGGATTCCCGCCGTCTCGCCGCCAGCCGGGCGGTGCGGATGTACGGTGGTGCATCCCAAGCGCCGGCTCCCGGCTGCGAACGGCGGGGGACCGGCCGTCGCCAGGGACCGGCCGTCGCCTTGACACGTTTCGCGAGGGCCGCCTAGAGTGGGCCGTGATCTCGCCGCGCTTCCCCTACCGGGGGTTCATCCTCGACCTGGATGGCACCGTGTACCTCGGCGAGCGGCTCCTGCCGGGGGCTCGAGAGGCGATCGAGGCCCTGCGTGCCGCGGAGCGGCGCGTGTGCTTTCTCTCGAACAAGCCGATCCAGAGCCGGGCGGACTACGCGGCCAAGCTCACGCGACTCGGCGTGCCGACCACCGTCCACGACGTGATCAACTCCTCGTACGTCCTCGCCCGCTACCTCGCCCGCGAGGCCCCGGGGGCGCGCTGCTTCGTGATCGGGGAGCCCCCGCTGGTCGAGGAGCTGCGGGCGGCCGGCCTCGCGCCGGTCGATGATGCCAGGGTAGACTACGTCGTGGTGGCCTTCGATCGGACGTTCGACTACCGGAAGCTCGACGTGGCGCTCCAGGCGGTCACGCGGCACGGGGCGCGGCTGGTGGGCACCAACCCCGACCGGACGTGCCCGGTGGAGGGTGGAGAAATCCCCGACGCCGCAGGCATGATCGGCGCGGTGGAGGGCGTGACGGGGCGGCGCGTGGATCCGGTGGTGGGCAAGCCCTCCCCGATCACCCTCCGGGTGACGCTCGACCAGCTCGGGCTCCCGGCGGCCGCCTGCGCCGTCGTGGGCGACCGGCTGGAGACCGACATCGCGATGGGCCGGGCCGCCGGTCTCGGGACGATCCTGGTGCTGAGCGGCATCACCCGGGCGGGCGACCCCGAGATCGCGCGCTGGCGCCCCGACCACGTCGTCGACTCCCTCGGCGAGCTCCTGGACGGGGTCGCCGCCTCCGGGAGCGCGGCGCGGTGAGCGACCGCGCGCCCGCCTCGCCGCCCGGCGCCTCCGTCAGCCGGCTGGCGGGCCTGGACCGGGAGATCTTCGACGCCGTCATCGTCGGGGGGGGCATGGCTGGCGCGGGCGTCGCGCGGGACCTCGCCCAGCGTGGTCTCTCCTGCGTCCTCGTCGAGAAAGTCGACTTCGCCGCGGGGACGACCTCGCGCTCGTCGAAGCTCATCCACGGGGGGCTCCGGTACCTCGAGCTCTTCGACTTCCGGCTGGTCCGGGAGTCCCTGCGCGAGCGGGAGACGCTCGCGCGGCTGGCGCCCCATCTCATCCGCCCGCTGCCGTTCTTGATGCCCGTCTACCGCGGCGGGCCGCGGAGCCTCGTCAAGGTGCGCCTCGGGCTCCGGCTCTACGACCTCCTCACCCCGAGCAAGCGGACGCCGCGCTACGGGACGGTGGACGCGGCCCGGGCCCGCGCGCTCGAGCCCACCCTCCAGCCGGAGGGCCTCCTGGGCGCGGGGTACTACTTCGACGACCTGCTGCTGTCCCCGGAGCGCCTGTGTCTCGAGAATGTGCTCTCGGCGCGCCGGGCGGGCGCGCACGTGGTCAACTACGCCCAGGCGGAGGAGTTCCAGCGGCGCCCCGACGGTGGCTGGACGGCGCGGGTCCGGGATCTCGTCGGCGGCGACGTCGTGGATCTCCACGGGCGAGTGCTCGTCAACGCCGCCGGGCCCTGGGTGGACCGGGTCCGTGGGCGGGCGGGCGTCGAGGATCGGGGGGAGCGGATCCTCCGGACGACCAAAGGCGTGCACGTGCTCCTCCCGCGTCTGACCGAGGGCGCGATCTACCTCGCCACCGGCGATGACCGGCTGGTGTTCGTGATCCCGTGGCGCGAGTTCTCGCTGGTCGGCACCACCGATACCGACTACGCCGAGAGCCCCGACCGAGTCTGGGCGACGAAGGCGGACGTCCAGTATCTCCTCGAGGCCGCGGGCCGCCTGCTCATGGATTCGCGGATCACCGAGGCCAACGTCGCGTACACCTACGCGGGGGTGCGGCCCCTCACCTTCGACGGGTCGGCCGGGACGCGGGCCTCGTCCGTCTCCCGCCAGCACCGGGTCGTTGCCGAGGGGCCGGGCGGCCGCTTCCTCTCCATCACCGGCACCAAGCTGACGTGCTTCCGGAGCCTGGCGGAGGAGGTGGGCCGGATCGTCGCGCGGCTGCTCGGGCGGGGCGGCCCGTCCGACACGGCGCGGATCACGCTCGACGGACAGGACGAGGCGGCGGGTGCCCTCGAGGTCCGCGCGATGCTGGACGTCACCGAGGCGGTGCGGAGCTCCGGCCTCGAGCCCGAGCAGATCGAGATGCTCGTGACCACCCATGGCCGCCGCGCGGGCGCCGTGCTGGACGCGGCGCGGCGGCTGCCGGGGGGCACCGAGCGGCTCTGCAAGAACGCGCCGGAGATCGTCGCCCAGCTGTACTGGGCCGTGGAGAGCGAGCTGGCGGTCTCGCTCCAGGACGTGCTCCTCCGGCGGACCGGCCTCGGCACCGGGCCGTGCCTCGGTCTCGATTGCGCCCCGGCGATCGCCCAACGGATGGGCGCCCTCCTTGGCTGGAGCCCGCGGCGGGCCGAGGCGGAGCTCGACGCCTACGAGGGCACCGTTCGCCAGGGCCTCCGGTTCCGGAGCGAGTGAGGGCTGGCGCGGTCGCGCGCCCGTCACGGAAGCCGGGTATGATGGGCGCGGCCTGGGGGAAAATAGGGCGCGCGGGGGATGGTCCCTAAGCGGGGCATGTGACGTGGCCCGAAGCGAAGGAGGTCAGCTGAGATGAGACCACGGCAAGGACGCTGGGTAGGCCTCTTCGGACTGGTGCTGATCGGCTTGGTCGCAGTTGCCGGGACCACGGCCGCGCAACAGCGGACCCAGGTGGAGTTCTGGCACGGGCTCAATCCCCCTGCTGGCGGCCTCCTCGAGCAGATCGCGGCCGACTTCAACGCCTCTCAGACCCAGTACCAGGTCAACGCCACGTTCAAGGGACAGTACCCCGAGACCATGGTGGCGGCCATCGCGGCCTTCCGCGCCGGCAACGCTCCGCACATCGTCCAGATGTTCGAGGTTGGTACAGCGACGATGATGTCCGCGCGGGGGGCGATCAAGCCTGTGCATGAGCTGGTACGTGAGACCGGCGTGGCACTCGATCCCAACATCTACCTGCCCGCCGTGCGCGGCTACTACAGCCTCCCCGACGGTCGATTGATGTCGATGCCGTTCAACAGCTCGACCGCGATCACCTTCTACAACAAGGACGCCTTCCGGAAGGCTGGTCTCGATCCGGCGAAGCCGCCCGCGACCTGGCCGGAAGTGGTCCAGGCAGCGCGCAAGATCAAAGCCACCAACGCGGCCCCGTGCGCCTTCGGGTTCGCCTGGCCCACCTGGACGCAGATCGAGCAGTTCAGCGCCATGCACAACGTGCCACTGGCCACGCGGGCGAACGGGATGGAGGGCCTCGATGCCGAGCTCCGGATCAACAGCCCGCTCCATGTCCGCCACCTCCAGACGCTGATCGACATGCACAAGGAGGGGACGTTCAAGTACGGCGGCCGCGATGCTGCGGGAGACGCACTTTTCCCCTCCGGGGAGTGTGCCATTCTGCAGGGGTCCTCCGGGCTCCGCGGCCGCATCGTGCGCGAGGCGAAGTTCGAGTGGGGAGCGACGATGCTCCCTTACTATCCGGACGCGCCAGGGGCGCCGAAGAACTCGATCATCGGGGGCGCGAGCTTCTGGGTCATGACCGCGCCCAACCGACGCCCGGAGGAGTACAAGGCTGTGGCCGAGTTCTTCCGCTACCTGAGCCAGCCGGAGGTCATCGGTAAGTGGCACACGGACACGGGGTTCCTCCCGATTACGGCTGCCGCGTTCGAGCGAGTGAAAAGCTCTGGCTATCTATCAGAAGAACCCGGGTGCGGACGTCCCATTCCTCCAGCTCACGAGTACTACCCCGACCGAGAACTCCCGCGGCCTCCGTCTGGGGAACATGCCGGAGATTCGCAACATCATCCAGGAAGAGATGGAGAAGGCCCTGCAGGGCCAGCAAAGCCCTCAGCAGGCGCTCGACAACGCGGTCCAACGCGGCAATGTGGTCCTTCGCACGTTCGAGCGGGCGAATCGCTGACGGGGGGTCTGTTCCGCGCCGAGCCGGTTGCCGGCTCCTGCTGGAGGGGGCGCGTGAGCGCAAGGGGCGGCTCGGCTGCCACAGAGCGGTGGCTGCCCACGGCTGACATGTGCGGCGGAGTGGAGGGCCCCGGATGCACGGGGCTCCCCGCAACCGCGACCGATCCACCGTGAACCGGCGAGCAGTCTTTGAGGGGCGGCTTTTGCCCTACGCCCTTCTCGGGCCCCAGATCCTCGTCACGCTCGTGTTCTTCTTCTGGCCCGCCGGTCAAGCCGTCTATCAGGCGTTCTTCCTCCAGGATGCGTTCGGGCTCCGCCAGACGTTCGTCTGGTTCGAGAACTTCCGAGTGATCCTCCGGGACCCGCTGTACCTCGACGCGATCGGGCGCACGTTCGTCTTCGGTGCGGCGGTGACGGCGCTGTCGATGAGCGTCGCGCTCCTCCTGGCGGTGATGGCCGACCAGCGCGTACGCGGCGCGACGGTGTACCGGACGCTCCTCATCTGGCCCTACGCGGTGGCGCCGGCCGTGGCCGCCGTGCTTTGGTTGTTTATCTTCCACCCGGCCGTCGGGGTGCTCGGGCGTGCGCTCCGCGGGGCGGGCATCCCGTGGGACTTCAGGCTCAATGGCCTCCAGGCCATGCTCTTGGTGATCCTCGCCGCGTCGTGGAAGCAGGTGAGCTACAACTTCCTGTTCTTCCTGGCCGGACTCCAAGCGATCCAACGGTCAGTGATCGAGGCCGCGGCCATCGACGGGGCCGGGCCTTCCCGACGGTTTTGGCGCATCGTCTTTCCGCTGTTGTCGCCCACCACGTTCTTTCTCCTGGTCGTCAACCTCGTGTATGCATTCTTCGATACGTTCGGCACGATCCACGCGCTTACCGGCGGCGGGCCCGGAAAGGCCACCGAGACCCTGATCTACAAGGTGTACGTCGACGGTGTCATCAACCTCGATCTGGGCGGATCCTCGGCGCAGTCCGTCATCTTGATGGTTATCGTCTCAGCGTTGACCGCGCTCCAGTTTCGCTACGTCGAGCGTCGCGTGCACTACTGATGGTCGAGCGGCGCGGCCGAGGCGGCTGGCTCCCCTACGCGGTGTTGCTGGTCGGAATCGCCGTCTTTGCGTTTCCGATCTACGTGGCGGTGATCGCTTCGACCCATGACGTCGGAACCATCGGCCGGGGCAACTTGCCGCTGACACCGGGTGGCTTCGCTTCCGAGAACTACCACCAGGCCTGGATGCAGGGAACCGGCCAACGCGTCCGCGGCACGCCGGTCAAGCAGATGATGGTTAACAGCCTGATCATGGCGATGGTAATCACCACTGGGAAGATCGCCCTGTCGCTGCTCTCAGGCTTTGCGGTGGTGTTCTTTCGGTTCCGGCTGCGGATGTTCTTCTTCTGGCTCATCTTTCTCACGCTCATGGTGCCGGTTGAGGTGCGGATCATCCCCACCTACAAGGTCGTCTCCGACCTTGGCATGGTGAACACCTTCGCCGGGTTGACCGTACCGCTAATGGCGTCGGCCACGGCGACGCTGCTGTTCCGCCAGTTCTTCCTAACCATCCCCGACGAGCTGGTCGAGGCAGCGAAGATTGACGGGGCGGGACCGCTCCGGTTCCTGCGCTCAGTGGTGGTGCCCCTGTCACGGACCAATATCGCGGCCCTCTGCGTGATCCTGTTCATCTACGGCTGGAACCAGTACCTGTGGCCGCTCCTCATCACGACGAGCCGAGGCATGGACACCGTCGTGATCGGGATCACGAAGATGATCGGCACGGGGGACGCGCTGATTGACTGGAATTTGATCATGGCTACCACGGTGCTTGCGCTCATACCCCCAGTCGTTGTCGTCGCTCTCACGCAGCGCTGGTTCGTCCGAGGCCTCATCGAGACCGAGAAGTGAGCGGGACGCCAGTGGGGAGGTGGGGACGAGGCGCGCTGCTGGCGGCCGTCCTGTTGGCGGCGTCCGGGTGTCCCCTGGACATGCCGAAGGACGCCGCCGAGAAGGTGGCGGCCGAGTCGCTCCCGCGGCCCGAGTGGCGCATGGGCGACCGCTGGACCTTCAAGCGCACGGCTCTCGCGGGCGCCACGTCGGTGGTCACACACCAGGTCGTCGCGGCGACGTCGGAGGGCTACACGATCCGGATCCTGGGGCTCGTCCCCGAGGTCACGCGTCGGTGGACCCTCGATCTCCACCTGGTGGAGGAGGCGACGGCGGACGGCGCGCTCGTGCGCTACGACCCCCCCGCGCTGTTCTTCTCGTGGCCGTTCAAGCCCGGTGACACGTGGGCGCAGGAGTTCCAGTACACCGATGGACGGAACGACGGCCGGTACGCGAATACCTGGAAGGTCGGCTCGACGGTCGAGCCGATCGATACCGTCGCGGGCCGCTTCTACACGCTCCGGGTTGAGCGCTGGGGTGGAGCCCGGCGGCTCGAGGCGTATTGGTACAACCCCAGGATCCGCTACTGGGTCCGGCTGGAGGACTATCTACGTGGGTACGAGGAGGAGCTGGTGGAAGTCCGGTCGTGGTCGGGCTCGTGATCGGGGCGGTCACCGACTGCGCGCCGGCACGGCCGCGCTCCTCGCCGGGTTCTTGCTGATGAGCCTCACGCCCCCGGCGGTGGCCGGGGCCGTCCGGCCGGCGATCGCCGCCCACCGGGGCGGCGCGCGCCTCTGGCCGGAGAACAGCCTCACGGCGTTCCGCGGGGCGCTCGGGCTCGGGGTCGATCTCGTCGAGCTGGACGTCCACCAGACGCGCGACGGCGAGGTCGTCGTGGTCCACGATTCCACCCTCGAACGGACGACGACGGGCCGCGGGGCCGTGCGCGATCTGACCTGGGCGGAGCTCTCGCCCGTCAGCATCCGGGGGACGGCCGACGAGCGGCTGCCGCGGCTCGCCGAGGTCCTTGCGCTGCTCCGGCCCACGCCGGTCGGGCTCCTCCTCGAGATCAAGACGGGGCCGGAGGGCGCGCGCTATCCCGGCATCGAGGAGCGGGTGCTGGCCCTTGTCCAGGCCGCCGGGCTCGCCGACCGGACCACGGTGATGGCCTTCGACTGGACGATCCTGGAGCGGCTTCGCATCCTGTCCCCGTCTGTCCGCTTGACCGGCCTCCTCTCCCATAGCGGGGCCGAGCGCGTGGGCGGCGTCGGGGCGGTTGTCTCCCGGCTCCGAGGCCTAGGCGCGAACGACCTGGGGATCGAGCGCACGCTGCTCACGCCGGAGGCAGTCCGCGCGGCGCACGACGCCGGGCTCTCGATCGGCGTGTGGACGGTGAACGAGCCGGAGGAGCTCCGCCAAGCGCTCGCGGCGGGCGTGGACTACGTGACGACGGATCAGCCGGACCTCGCGCTCCGGCTGCGCGACGCGCGGCCCTGACAGCGCCCGCGACGATCCCCGCGCCATCGTGAGGGCGATCCTCGCGCTCGACCAGGGAACGACGGGATCGACCGCCCTAGTCGTCGGCGACGACGGGGCGGTTCTCGGGCGCGGCTACACGGAGCTGCCCCAGTACTATCCCCAGCCCGGCTGGGTGGAGCACGATCCGGCCGAGATCTGGGCGACCCAGCTTGACGCCGCCCAGGCCGCACTCATCGCGGCGCGAGTCGCGCCTCGCGACCTGGCCGCGATCGGGATCACCAACCAGCGCGAGACCACGCTCCTCTGGGACCGGCGGACCGGCGTCCCGGTCCACCGGGCGATCGTCTGGCAGTGCCGCCGCTCGGCGCCGCTCTGCGAGCGACTGCGAGCGGACGGCCTCGAGCCGCTGGTGCGCGCCCGGACCGGGCTCGTCCTGGACGCCTACTTCTCGGGAACCAAGATCGCGTGGCTCCTCGATGCCCGGCCCGAGCTCCGCGAGCGGGCGGCCCGTGGCGAGCTTGCCTTCGGCACGGTGGACAGCTGGCTCCTCTGGCAGCTCACGGGCGGGCGCGTCCACGCGACCGATCCCTCGAACGCCTCGCGGACCCTCTGCTTCGACATCCGGCGTCTCGACTGGGACGCGGAGCTGACTGGCCACCTCCGCATCCCGCGGGAAGTCTTCCCCGCGGTCCGCCCGTCGGCGGGGATCTTCGGGGAGACGGTCGCCCACAACGGTCTCCCGGCCGGCATTCCAGTGGCAGGGATCGCCGGGGACCAGCAGGCCGCCCTCTTCGGTCAGGGAGCGCTGGCCCCGGGGGGCGCGAAAAACACGTACGGGACGGGATGCTTCCTCCTCCTCAATACCGGCCCGACGCCGGTCGCATCGGAGGCCGGCCTCCTCGCGACGGTTGCCTGGTCGCTCCCGCCCCCGGGCGGCGGTCCGCCCGTCGTCGCGTACGCGCTCGAGGGCGCGGTCTTCGTCGCCGGCGCCGCCGTCCAGTGGCTCCGGGATGGACTCGGTCTGATCAAGACCGCCGCCGAGACCGAGCCCCTGGCGCGCTCGGTGCCGGACACGGGGGGCGTCTACCTCGTGCCCGCCTTCGTGGGGCTCGGCGCCCCCTACTGGGACATGTACGCGCGGGGCGCCCTGGTGGGGCTGACCCGCGGGACGACCCGCGCCCACGTCGCACGGGCGACGCTCGAGGCGA
This sequence comes from uncultured Candidatus Rokubacteria bacterium, assembly GCA_963805625.1. Taxonomy (GTDB): domain Bacteria; phylum Methylomirabilota; class Methylomirabilia; order Rokubacteriales; family DASRDR01; genus DASRDR01. Next base: position 181,603 of record CAWDVE010000021.1, on the reverse strand, counting down.
TCGCGTATCAGACGCGCGATGTGCTCGAGGTGATGGCCGCGGAGGCCGGCCGCCTCCCCGCGGAGCTCCGGGTCGATGGAGGCGCGACCGAGAACGACTTCCTCTGCCAGTTCCAGGCGGACATCCTCGGCCTCCCCATCCTGCGGCCGCGGGTGCGCGAGACGACCGGGCTCGGGGCCGCCTACCTCGCCGGGCTCGGTGCGGGGGTCTGGCGCGGCCCGGAAGCGCTCCGCGACCTCTGGCGGCTCGATCGCGCCTTCGAGCCCGCCATGCCCCCCGCGCAGCGCGACGCGCTCTACGCGGGCTGGCGGCGGGCCGTGGACCGCGCCCGGGACTGGGCTCGCGAGGGCCCGTGACCCCTCGGACTGCCGGGCGGCCCGACGGTTGCGGGGATTCCGTCCGGACGCCCGGAGTGCTACCGTCTGGAAACGTTCGACCAATCCTTAGGAGGTCAGCCGTGCCTTATACCGCCGTCCTGCTGGTGCTTCTGGCGCTCCTCGTTCCCGCCCCCGCGCGCGGCCAGGGGCCGCCGATCGAGGACGAGCTCGTCCTCCAGACGCCGGTCTCGAAGTTCGTGGTGGACGCCGCGCTCAAGGCCTTCGCGGACTTCGCGAAGGAGAAGTGGGGGGTGACGGTCAGGACGAACGCTCAGTTCGCCGGGACCCCGGTGTCCTACGGCCGGATCGTCGAGTGGAAGGGAAAGCCCGAGGCCGACATCTTCTGGGGGGGCGAGTCGGCCCTCTTCGACAAGCTGGCGGAGCAGAAGCTCCTGGTCAAGCATGAGCTGCCGCGGGAGATCGTCGAGGCGATCCCGGCGGGGCTTGGCAAGCCCAAGCCCATCCCGCTCAAGGACGCAGACGGATACTGGGTCGGGACGGCGCTCGAGCCCTACGGGCTCGTCTACCACCCGCGGCTCATCCGGCGGCTCGGCGTGCCGGAGCCGAAGGATTGGGAGGATCTCCTCCATCCGAAGCTCAAAGGTAACGTCGCCCAGTGCGCGCCCACCCGCTCCTCCTCGAGCCACGCGACATACGAGATCATCCTCCAGAGCCGGGGCGATCAGCCCGGTTGGCAGTGGCTCAAACGCCTCGCCGCCAACTCCGGAATCTTCACGGCCCGGAGCCGCGACGTGCCGTCGGTCGTGGCCAAGGGTGAGTTCGCGGCCGGCTTCGCGGTGCCCTCCTACATGGCGTTCGAGGAGGTGCTGGCGGGCTTCGACATCAAGTTCGTCGCGCCGAAGAACGCCTTCGTGACACCCGAGCCGATGGCGGTCCTCGCCGGGGCGAAGCACCCGCGCGCGGCCCGGGCGTTCATCGAGTTCCTGCTCACCGAGCGCGGCCAGCGCGTCTTCATGGAGCGGGGACTGTTCCCCATCACGCCCAAGTACAAGGTCCAGGGCCCGCCGGGTTCGGTCGCCGAGAAGGCTGTCGAGTTCACGGGCGGAGTCCGGTCCTACTTCGAGGCGGAGACGTCGAACGTCTACGACGATGACATCGCCCAGAAGCGCTACCAGGAGGTGAACGAGCGGTATCACAAGGAGATCGAGGCCGTTTGGGACCAGCTCAAGAAGTGACGAGCCGGCCCCGGGCCGGTGTATCCGCCATGGTCGTCGAGGGCCGTCGCAGCTGACGAACAGCCCCAGCGCTGGACCAGCGCCGGGGCCAGAGAAAGGAGCAGGACTTCGTGCGCGGACTGATTGGTCTGCTGTGCCTAGGGCTCATCGCCGGGACTGCCCTGCCTGCGTCCGCCCAGAGCCCGGTCGAGCGCGGGCGCTATCTGGTCGAGGTGCTGGGTGCCTGCGGCAACTGCCACACGCCCAAGGGCCCGGAGGGCGACCTGCCCGGGAAGCACCTCGCCGGGGGCTTCGAGCTCGCGGAGGAGTTCGGGATCTGGATCACCCCGAACATCACGTCGGATCCCGAAACCGGGATCGGGCGGTGGACGGACGACGAGGTGATCCGGGCGATCCGCGAGGGCCGAGGTCGTGACGGGAAGACGCTCGGTCCTCCGATGCCGTTCTACCTCTATCGCCGGCTGGCCGACAGCGACGTCAAGGCGATCGTCGCGTACCTGCGCACGGTCACGCCCGTCCGCCAGATGGTGCCACGGAGCCAGTACAAGATCCCGCTACCGACGTCCTACGGACCGCCGGTGGGCTCGGTGCCCGATCCGTCGCGGCAGGATCCCATCAAGTACGGCGAGTACCTGGCGGGCCCGGTGGCGCATTGCATGGATTGCCACACACCCTATCTCCCCGAAGGCCGGCCCGACACGACCCGGCTGGGCGCCGGTGGGCTCCCGATCGCCGGACCGTGGGGCGTGAGCTACACTGCGAACCTGACGCCCGACGCGGAAACCGGCCTCGGCGCCTGGAAGGACGGCGAGATCATCGCCGCCATCTACGGCGCGCGCCGCAGCGGCGGCCGGGTGCTCCCCCCCATGCCGACCCAGCACTACTCGCAGGGGATCGCGGAGGGCGACCTCCGCGCGATCATCGCCTACCTCCGGTCGCTCCCGCCGGTCCGGAACAAGGTGCCCGCGCCCGAGCCACCGAAGAAGCCGTGAGCCCCGCCGGGCCCGGCCTCGCGCGTCGCAGGCCGGGCCCGGGAGGGGAGCGGCTCCCCTGAAGATCGCGCTCGACGGGCTCAGCAAGCGGTTCGGGAGCGTCCTGGCCGTCGACCGCGTCACGCTCGACATCCTGGACGGCGAGCTGTTCACGCTCCTCGGCCCCTCCGGGTGCGGCAAGACCACGCTGCTCCGTCTCATCGCCGGCTTCCACCCGCCCGATGCGGGCCGCATCCTGTTCGATGGGCGCGAGGTCACCCACCTCCCGCCGTACGCTCGCAACATCGGCATGGTCTTCCAGAACTACGCGCTGTGGCCGCACATGACCGTGTTCCAGAACATCGCGTACGGCCTCCGGCTCCGCCGCGTGCGGGGGACGGAGCTCGGCGCCCGCGTCGAGGACGGGCTCCGCAAGGTCAACCTCTCGGGTCTGGGCGCGCGGTACCCTGGCCAGCTCTCGGGCGGCCAGCAGCAGCGGGTCGCCCTGGCGCGGGCGCTCGTGCTGAACCCGGACATCCTCCTCCTCGACGAGCCGCTCTCGAACCTCGACGCGAAGATCCGCGTGCAGGTGCGGAGCGAGATCCGCACGCTCCAGCAGGAGCTCGGGATCACGACGGTGTACGTGACGCACGACCAGGAGGAGGCGCTGTCCCTGTCCGACCGCGTGGCGGTGATGCGCGAGGGCCGGGTCCTCCAGATCGGGCCGCCGCGCGACATCTACGAGCGCCCCCGCACGCGTTTCGTCGCCGACTTCGTGGGGACGAACAACCTGGTGCCCGGCATCGTGATCGAGGTCGCGGGTGAGACGCTCACGGTCGACACCGGGCTCGGGCGGCTCCGGGCTCAGCGCCCGGAGGAGGGCGAATGGGTCGGCGTCGGCCGTCCATTGGTACTCGCGATCCGGCCGGAGAACGTCACGGTGGAAGCGCCCGGGGCGGGTTCGACCTCCAGCCACGGGAACCGCTGTGCCGGGCGGATCGCCCTGGCCGCCTATCTTGGGAACACGCTCCGGTACGACGTGGAGACGGCCGCCGGGCTCACGCTGAAGGCGGATATCTCGGATGCGTGGCACCACGAGCCGCTGGCGCGCGGGACGCCTGTCACGCTGGCCTTTCCCCCGTCGGTCACGCTCGCCCTGCCGGACGACGAGCCGGTGAGAACGGCCGGCGCCCGGCCCGGTGTGGAGCCGCGGTAGATCCGTGAGCCCGAGTGGTCGCGCCCTCGCGCTCCCGCGCGCCGCCAGCGCCCCCGCGTGGCGCGTGGCCCCGGCCCTCGGTGTCGTCCTGCTCTGGGGGTTCCTCGGGGTCTTCCTCCTCTACCCGCTCACCCGGATCTTCTACGACGCGGTCAGCGACGACGCCGGTCGGTTCACGCTCGGGCACTTCCACGCGTTCCTCACGGACGGCTTCTACCTGCGGTCTCTCGGGAACTCGCTCCTCCTCGGGGCCGGGGTCGTCGCTGCGTCCTCGGTCCTCGGAATCGGCGTCGCGTTCCTGCTCGTCCGCTACGAGTTCTGGGGCCGGCGCGTGTTCTCCTACCTGACGCTGATCCCGATCATTTCGCCGCCGCTCGTCGGGGTCTTGGGGTTCGTCTTCATCCTGGGCCGGGCGGGAACGGTCAATGTGCTTCTCATGGACTACCTCGACCTCGTCCAGCCCGTGAACTTCATGTATGGGCTCCACGGCGTCCTCCTCGTCGAGACGCTCCATCTCTTCCCGATGATCACGTTGAACGTGGTGGATGCCCTGGGGAAGGTCGACCCCGCCCTCGAGGAGGCGGCGGAGAGCGTGGGCGCGCGCGGCTGGCGGAAGCTCTGGACGGTGACGCTGCCGCTCACGACGCCGGGCTACGTGGCGGGCGCGCTGCTGGTCTTCATCTGGACGTTCGCGGACTTCGTGACCCCCCTCGTCGTCGGAGTCCACGACCTCCTGGCCTCCCAGGCCTATCTCAACATCGTGCAGTTCGTGGACCGGCGCCTCTTCCGAATGGGGATCGTCATCTCGGCCCTCCTGGTGCTCCTGGCGGTCGTCTTCCTGCTCCTGGCGCGGCACTACGTGGCGATCAAGGACTACTCCTCGCTCGCGTACACGAAGGTGGAGCGACGCCGGCTCCCGCCCCTTCTTCAGGCGCTGGTCGTCGCGGCGCTGTCGGGCGTCATGTTCCTGGCTTTCCTACCCTACCTCGGGATTGCGCTGGCCGCGTTCGGCCGCGGCTGGTCGCTGACGCCGTTCCCGACGCACTACACGCTCCAGTTCTTCGAGCGGGTGCTGGTGGAGACGCCAAAGTACGTCGCGAACAGCCTGCTCTACGCGGCCCTCGCCCTCGTTCTGTGCGTCGTCGTGGGCCTTCCGATCGCCTGGATTTTGGCGCGGACGCGCCTGCCGGGCCGGGGCGCGCTCGATGCGCTGAACACGCTGATCCTGGCGATCCCCGGGACGGCGATCGGCATCGCGTACGTGCGGGCGTTCCACGGGGAACTTCCGGGTCTCGGCGTCCCCCTGACGAGCCTCTGGATCATCCTGCCGCTCGTCCTGGCCGTGCGCCGGCTTCCCTACGCCGTCCGCGGGAGCTACGCCTCGCTGCTCCTGGTCCACCCCGCGCTCGAGGAGGCGGCGGGGAGCGTCGGCGCCTCGCGCCTCCAGTCGTTCCGGGACGTGACGCTGCCGCTGATCTGGAAGGGTGTCCTGGTCGGCGGGCTCTTCTCGTTCATGACGTCGCTCCAGGAGGCCTCGGCCGTCCTGTTCCTGTCGCTCGGCGGGTGGGAGACGATCACGGTCGGGATCTTCAACTTCTACATCGCCGGGAGCACGAGCGAGGCGGCGGCACTCGGTGTGGTCCTGATCGCGGTGGCGGCCGTCTGCGTCGTCCTGATCAACCGGATCGCCGGCGCGCGCATGGGCGGCATGTTCGGGTAAGCGCGCGCCTCGCGGTTGGAGTCCTCCTGCTCAGAGCGTGATGAGGCCGCGGCGGACGCCGCGGCTCACCGCCTCGGTCCGGCTCGTTGCGCCGAGCTTCCCAGAGACCGCGGCCACGTGAAACTTGGCGGTGTGCTCGCTGATGCCGAGCCGCTCGGCGATCTGGCGGTTGGAGAGCCCGTGAGCGAGGAGCTCCAGGACCTCTCGTTCGCGTGGGGTGAGAGGCTCGGGCGTTTCCTCGGTTGGCCCCTCCGGTGCCGGGGCTCGCGCCGGCAGCAAACGGGCGGACAGGGTTGCCGGGAGCACGGTGAAGCCCTCGGCGGCAGCCATCGTCGCCGCACGCAGCTCGGCCGCCGAGGCATCGCGGGGCACGATGGCCCAGCCCCGGAGCCCTAGCCCGCGCAGGGTACGCGCCGGCCGTTCATCGTCGGCGAGTGCCACAACGGCGCGCGCCCCGACCTCGGCGAGCGCGTCGCTGCTCACCAGAAGGCGCTCGGCGTTACCGATGACCACGACGTCCACATCGGCGGGTGCGCCGTCCGGTGTCGGTCCGTCCCCGACGACCGCCATCATGGGCCCGTCAAGACGCGCGCGCAGCGCGAGACGGAGCGCGGCGGTTGGGGCGGCCACGAAGACACGGATCATGAGGCCTCGCCGAGCCAGTGCCGCACGACGTCGCTCGGGATCGCGATGGAGAGGTCCCCGCCGACCACCATCGCGTTGAGCCCGACGACCTTCCCGCGCGCGTCGAGCAGCGGGCCCCCGGAGTTGCCGGGGGCCAGGTGCACGTCCGAGCGGATGTACGAGCCGGGTTCCGCGCGCCCCGGAACCGAGAGGGCGCCGAGCCCGCTGACCACGCCCGCCGTCACCACCCACGGCTGGCCCCACGGGTGGCCGATCGCGAAGACGAGCTCGCCGACACGGAGGCGCGCGGACCGGCCGAGCGGCGCCGGCACGAGGTCGGCGCCCGGCACCTCGAGGAGGGCGAGATCCAGCCGTCGGCTGGTCTCCCGGAGCCGGGCGGCATGCGCGCGACCGTCGATGTCCACCACGCGGAGCGCCTGCCGCGCGCCGGCGATGACGTGGTGGTTCGTCACGACGGCATCCCGACGCCAGACGACGCCACCCGCGCCGGCCGGTCCCCGGCCGTGGACGCGGACGATGCTGGGCCTGATCCGTTCGAGGACCTCGTCGGGAAGGCCCACCCATGCACGCGTGCGGGGGATCGCCTCGAGGACCGGGCTCATCGCCCCCGCCCGGGCCGCTGGCCGACCGTCACCTCGAGCGTGACGAGCGTGCCGCCGCGGAGGACCTGAATGGTCACGGGCCGGCCGACCCGCTCGCCGCCGAGGAGCGCCTGGAGGGCCTCGCCATCGTCGACGGCCTGGCCGCCCAGGGTCACCAGGACGTCGCCGAGCAGGAGCCCGCCGCGGAGCGCGGGGCTGTCGGGCGCGATGTCGACGATGAGGAGCCCGGTCTCGTGCCCCCGGCCCCCGCGCTGGCCGGCGGGAATCCGAACGGACTGGCTGCCGATCCCGAGCCATCCACGCGAGACGTACCCCTGTCGGGCGAGCGGCTCGGCGAGGCGCCAGGCGAGGGAGGCGGGCACGGCGAGGGCCGCGCCTCCGGCCAGGCCGGTCGTCAGAATGCCCAGCACGGCACCGCGGGCGTCGATCAGCGCGCCGCCCGAGAACCCGGGGTACGGGGTGGCGTCGGTCCGGATGTACTGCTCGAGCATCCCGCCGCGCGTGCGGACCGGCCCCCCGACCGCGCTCACGATGCCGAGGCTGGCCATGAGCTCCCGGCCGCCCGGCCGGCCGACGGCGAGGACGAACTGCCCCACCCGGGCGGGTGTCGACGCCGCCCGCGCCGGCTCGGCGGCGAGACCGAGGACGCGGAGCACCGCGAGGTCGCTGGCGAGGTCCCGGCCGACGAGCTGGGCGCCGAGGGACGGCCCGGTCTCCGTCTCGACCGTCAGATTGTCGTCGCGCTCGAGGGCGTGCTCGGCGACGAGGACGAGTGTGGGCGCGTACACGACCCCGCTCGACGGGCGCCGCGGGCGGCCGTTGACCTGGACCACCGCTCGGCCCCCGTGCTCGGCCGCGTCGGCCAGCTGGTCAGATAGCGTGTTCAGCGTGTCCCTGGTGTCGATCGTCTCGGCCATCGCAGGCCTCCTTCTCTGAGGGCCACGTTACGTGGGCCGTCAAGGTCGTGCATCCGCCGAACGGGGAGGTCCCGCACCCCGTGCGCGGAGCTCCCCCGGTTGTCGGGCGCGGCATGCTGTGCTAGTGTTCACAAGCGTCCCCTACCACCCCTCGGGGAGCACGGGTGTGAGCGCAGCCGAGCCGGGTCAGTCCGATCGACGTTGGATCCGGCAGCTCGGGTCCCTCAGCGGGGTGGGGCTCACGCTGGTGATCTCCACCGTCCTGGGTTTCTGGGGAGGCTACGTCCTGGACCGGTGGCTGGGGAGTGCTCCGTGGCTCATGCTGGTGGGGCTCTTGCTCGGCATCGCGTCGGGCTTCGTCAATCTCTTCCGCGCGGCGGGGATCTTCGGGCGCGAGGGGGGGCAGGCTGAACGTGACCGCTCCGACTGATCTTGGCCGTGGGGTCTGGCTCGTCGCCGGGCTGCTGGGGCTCGGGCTCGCCGGCGCGTGCGCGCTCCTGCGCGGACCCGCGGACGCCATGGGCGCCCTGCTCGGCAGTGCCTTGACCCTGCTGAACTTCGGGGGGCTCACCTGGGCCGCGGAGCGCGCCCTGGCCGGGGGCGCGACCTCGCGCCCCGTCTGGATCGGGGCCAGCGGGCTCCGTCTGGGGGCGCTCGGGTGCGTCGCGGGCCTCGCCGTCACCCAGACCGGGGTCGGCCTCCCGGGTCTCCTCCTGTCGCTGACCCTCGTTCCGGTGGCCGTGATCCTGGCGGGCCTCCGGGCCGCGCGGGTCGCCTGAGGCGCCGGTGCACGCGCTCGAGCCCCCCGTCTTCAACACGTTCGGTCTCCCGCATCACGTGGTCTTCGCGTGGCTGGTGATGGCGATCCTCATCGGCGTCGCGTACCTCGTGCCGCGGCGGCCGGCGCTCGTGCCGCGGGGCGTCCAGAATGCGGCGGAGGCGGTCCTCGAGTTCGTGCTCGCGCTGATCGACGACGTGATCGGGCCGGCGGGGCGGCGGTTCCTCCCGCTGATCGCGACGCTCGGTCTCTTCATCTTTGCCTCGAACCTCCTGGGGCTCGTTCCCGGCTTCACGGCGCCCACCGACAACGTCAATACCAACCTGGCGTGTGCCCTCGTGGTGTTCTTCTCGTATCACTGGATCGGGATCCGGGCGCACGGGCTGGGAGCCTACCTCAAGCACTTCGCCGGCCCCATGCCGGCGCTGGCGCCGCTCATGGTCCCGATCGAACTGATCAGCCATCTCGCGCGGCCGCTCTCGCTCACGCTCCGGCTCTTCGGTAACATGCTCGGGGGGCACATCCTGCTCTCGATCGTTTTCTTCATGACCGTGGGGCTCTCGACATGGGCGCTCTCGAGCGCGTCGGGCGTGATCGGTCTCGTGATCGGCGGCGTGGGGACGGTCGCGACGATCCTGTTCACCGTCGGCTTCCTGTTCCCGTTGAAGCTCCTGGTGGCGTTCCTGCAGGCGTTCATCTTCTGCATGCTCTCGATGCTCTACATCGCGGGCGCCCTCGAGGCCGAGCACGGCTCGGAGTCCGGGCACGGGGCTCCGGGGGGCCACGGCGATTACGCGGGACACGGCGGCCAGGAGGCCACGGCACCCGCCCATCACTAACACCGCCCCCGAGACGGCCCGGGGGCCCGGGCGGGACGGGGAAGGAGGAGAGAAGGTGCGTATCGCTCTCATGCTTCTGGGGCTGTCACTGAGCCTCGCCGAGGGTGTTGCCTACGCGGCGGACGCCGCGGCGACGGGATCCTGGGTCGGGCCGTTCACGGTCATCGCGGCGGGCATCGGGATGGCCCTGGCGGCCGGTCTCTGCGGCCTCGGTCAGGCGCGGGCGATCGCCGCGGCGCTGGAGGGCATCGCGCGCCAGCCTGGCGCGGCGGCCCGCATCCAGACCGCGATGATCATCGGTCTGGCGCTCATCGAGTCGCTGGCGATCTACACCCTGGTCATCGCGATCATCCTGCTCTTCGCGAACCCGTTCAAGTAAAGGCGGCGGGTCGGGCGGGCGGCTCCACGCCGTCCGTCCGGCCGGTCGTGGCCTAAGGCATGCCGCGTTCCGGAGGTCGCCTGCCCCGCATCCCCGAGATGACCGTGCGGCGCCTGTCCGTCTACTTCCGCTGCCTGGCGCAGCTCGAGGAGGACGGCGTCAAGACCATCTCGTCGCAGGAGCTCGCCGCGCGCTTTCACCTGAACTCGGCCCAGGTCCGGAAGGACCTCGCCTACTTCGGGGAGTTCGGCATCCGGGGGATCGGCTACGACACGACGAACCTCCGGGCGGAGATCCAGCGGATCCTCGGACTCGACCGTGAGTGGCGGGTCGTGCTGGTCGGGTTCGGCAACCTCGGGTCCGCGCTTTTCCACTACCGCGGCTTTGCCCGGCAGGGCTTCCGGATCGCGGCCATCGTCGACGACGACCCAGCCAAGGTCGGGCGCGCGGTGAACGGGCTCGCGATCCAGGCGCTCGCCGAGCTGCCGCGCGTCGTGAAGGGCCAGGCGATCCAGATCGGGGTCGTCGCGGTGCCCGCCGAGGCGGCCCAGGGCGTCGCGGACCGGCTGGTCGCGGCCGGTGTCCGGGCGATCCTCAACTTCGCCCCGAGCCGCGTCAAGGTCCCGAAAGACGTGCGTCTCCAGAACGTCGACCTGTCGATCGAGCTGGAGAACCTGTCCTTCCACCTGGGGCAGGCGCTGCGGTGAGCAACGGCTCCACCGCGACGCTCGTCACGGCGAGCCTCCCCACCCTGGACGCCTGGGGCGACCTCGCCCGGGCGCGGGCGGCCCTCGGGCGCGCGACGGGGCGGATCCAGCTCGACGGCCTGTGGGGCTCGGCGACGTCCCTCGCCCTGGCAGCGCTCCTCACGCCGAGCCGCCCGGCGGTTGTGGTCGTGGCGGACGAGCCGACCGCACTCCGTACCCTCGACGACCTCCGTGCCTTCGCCGGAGCGCTCGGCCGGAAGGCGCCGGGCGAGGTCGTCCTGATGCCGGTGCCTCACGCCGCCCTCTGGCGCGATGCGGGCGTGCGCGAAGAGGACGCGGGCCGCGCGGGAATCCTGGGCCGCCTACTTCGCGGGGAGCCCTTGTGGGTGATCGTGCCCGCCCGCGGTCTCGAGGCGCCGCTCCCGACCCCGGCCGCCTTCCGGCGTCAGGTCCTGACACTTGGGACCGGCGACAGCGTCGACCGGGAGGCGCTGGTCGAGCACCTCCAGGCCGCTGGCTACGAGCGGGTGGAGACCGTGACGGGCGTCGGGCAGTGGGCGCTCCGGGGCGGGATCGTCGACGTCTTCTCGCCGGCGGGGTCGCTGCCGGTGCGACTCGAGCTGGTCGGGGACGACGTCGAATCACTCCGGACGTTCGATCCCACCACCCAGCGGTCAACGGGGGCGGTCGCGACGCTCCTGGTCCTTCCGATGCTGGCCGGCGAGGCCGAGGCGGAGGCCCGGCTCGGGCACTACCTGCCGGCCGACGCGCCGGTGGCGGTGGCGGATCCGGCGCTCCTCGCGCCCGGCGCGCCGGAGGCCGCCGCGCTCGAGACGCTCGAGTCGCGGCCGCGCGTCGACTGCGGCGTGCTCCTGACCGACGCCCCCGATGCGTACCGCCTCGAGACCCGCTCGATCGAAGGCGTGCGCGGCCAGCTCCGCCGGCTCGAGCCGGCGCTCGGCGCCTGGCGGGCCGAAGGCTTCCGGGTGCGGCTCCTCGCGCCCGATCCGAAGACCGCGGACCGCCTCCAGGAGATCCTCCGGGATCTCGAGCACGAGGTGCCCGTCGTCTCGGCGCTGCTCGGACCGGAGCCCCTCGCCGTCCTGGTGGGAGGTGCCCACGTCGGGTTCGAGTGCCCCGGGCTCGGTCTCGTCTGCCTCACGGAGACCGAGCTCTTCGGGCACCGGCGCACGATGCGCCGCCGCCCGACCTACCAGCGTGGCGCCGCGATCGCCGCGTTCACGGACCTCGCGCCGGGAGACTTGGTCGTTCACATCGAGCACGGGATCGGCCGGTACGCGGGCCTCGTGACCCTCGCGGTCGACGGCCAGCCGGCGGACTACCTCCTGCTCGAGTACGCCGAGGGCGCGCGTCTCTATCTCCCGGTTCAGCGGATGGCCGCTGTCACCAAGTACACGGGCTCCGGCAACGAGGTGCCGCGGCTCGACAAGCTCGGGGCCACGACCTGGCAGCGGACGAAGGAGTCGGTGCGGGCTTCCCTCCGGGAGATGGCGCAGGAGCTTCTGCGCCTCTATGCCGAGCGCCAGGTCGTCGAGGGGCTCGCGGTCGCCCCCGACACACCCTGGCAGCATGAGTTCGAAGCGGCGTTCCCGTTCGAGGAAACGCCGGACCAGCTCGAGTCGATTCGCCAGGTGAAGGCGGATCTCGAACGGCGCCAGCCGATGGACCGCCTCGTCTGCGGCGACGTGGGCTACGGCAAGACCGAGGTCGCGATGCGCGCGGCCCTCAAGGTCGCCCTGGACGGGCACCAGGTGGCGGTCCTCGTGCCCACCACCATCCTCGCCGAGCAGCACTGGAACACGTTCCGCGAGCGCTTCGGGCCCTACCCGGTGCGGGTCGAGATGCTCTCCCGCTTCCGGTCGGCTGTCCAGCAGAAGGCGGTCCTCGCCGGGCTGGCCGCGGGGACGGTGGACGTCGTCATCGGCACCCACCGGCTCCTCTCCAAGGACGTCGTCTTCAAGGACCTCGGCCTCCTAGTCGTGGACGAGGAGCACCGGTTCGGCGTCGGGCACAAGGAACGCCTCAAGCAGCTCCGGAAGTCCGTCCACGTGCTCACGCTGACGGCGACCCCCATTCCCCGGACCCTGTCGATGGCGATGGCGGGGATCCGCGATCTGTCGGTGATCGAGTCGCCACCCGCGGACCGCCTCGCGGTCGAAACGATCGTCTGCCGGTTCGACGCCCGGGTGATCAAGGAGGCGATCGAGCGCGAGCTGGGCCGGGGCGGGCAGGTCTTCGTGGTCCACAACCGGATCCAGTCCCTGCCGGCGCTCGTGCGCTTCATCGAGCGGCTCGTTCCTCGGGCGCGGATCGCGATGGCCCACGGCCAGCTGCGCGAGACGACCCTCGAACGAACCATGCTCGATTACGTGGGCGGCGCGTACGATGTGCTCGTGGCCACGGCCATCATCGAGTCGGGGCTCGACATCCCGGCGTCGAACACGATCATCATCAACCGTGCGGACCGGCTCGGCCTCGCGCAGCTCTACCAGCTCCGCGGCCGGGTGGGTCGCGACCGCCTCCAGGCCTACGCGTATCTCCTCATCCCCGCCGACGGTCGCGTCGACGAGACGGCGGCCAAGCGGCTCCGGGTGGTCCAGGAGCTCACGGCGCTCGGCTCGGGGCTGAAGATCGCGCTCCGCGACATGGAGATCCGGGGGGCGGGGAACTTGCTCGGCGCCCAGCAGCACGGGCAGATCGAGATGGTCGGCTTCGATCTCTACCTGAAGCTCCTGGAGGAAGCTGTGCGGGAGCTTCGCGGGGACCCCGTCGAGGACGAGGTCGATCCCGTCGTCACCGTGGACGCCGCCGCCTACCTGCCCGAGGACTACGTCGCCGAGCCCGCGCAGCGGCTCGCGCTCTACAAGCGGCTCGCGGGCATCGGGACCGCGGCCGAGATCGAGGAGATCCGGCGGGAGCTCAGGGATCGGTTCGGTTCGCTTCCCGAGGCGGCCGCGCGGCTCCTCGACGTCGTGGCGCTCCGGCTCGACGCCAAGGCCCTTCGTCTGGAGCGGCTCGAGGTGCGCGGGGGCCATGCGCTCCTCACGTTCGCGCCGAGCACGCCGGTGCCGCCCCAGCGGATCGTCGACCTGCTGCGGCTCCACGGGCGCCGCCTCCGGACCGTGCGGGAGTTCGTGCTCGAGGCCACGGTCGCCCGAGGGCCCTGGCCGGAGACCTTCCAGACCCTCACCCGGCTCCTCGGCGAGTTCCGAGGACCGACGGAGGCACGCCGATGAACAGGGCGCGGCTCGCGCTCGTGGGGCTCGTGGTGGCGGGAGCGCTCGGCGCGTGCAGGGCGCCGGCGGGGCCGCTCCCGCCCGTGCCCTCGGGGAGCGGCGGCGTCCTGGTGGGCGTCGGGGAGCCGCCGCCGCTCCGGGAGAACCAGGTCGTGATCGATCGGGTGGTGGCCGTGGTCAACGATGACGTCGTCATGATGTCTGATCTGCAGGAGGCGATCATCCTCTCCCGCCGCGACGGCCGGAGCGTGCCCGACAGCGCCGAACTCGAGCGGACGATGCTGAACCGGCTGGTCGACCACCGGCTCCAGGTCCAGGAAGCCAAGCGCGACAAGATCGAGATTACGGACGACGAGCTGCGCGCGGCCGTCGACGACGTCGTGAAGCGGAACGGCGGCGACCGGGAGAAGTTCGAGGCGCAGCTCCAGGTGCAGGGCGTGACCTGGGAGGCGCTGCGGCGCGAGATGCGCGAGCAGCTCCTCGCCCAGCGAGTCCGCAGCCGCCGCGTGGTCCGCCGGTCCACGGTCACGGAGGCCGAGGTCGACCAGTACCTCGCCCAGAACCGGGACAAGTTCGAGGCCGGATTGAAGTACCACGCGTTCCACATGGCTATCACGGTCGAAGCGACGAGCTCGCCTGGGGCCTGGGAGCAGGCGAAGGGGGAGATCGAGAGCATCTCGGTCGCGCTGGCGGGTGGCGCCGACTTCGCCGAGCTGGCGCGGACCCGCGCCAAGGACCCGACGGGCGGCGATCTCGGCTGGCTGGCCCGAGGCGAGCTGGATGCGGTTTTCGAGCAGCCGCTCCTGGCACTCCAGAAGGGGCAGGTGACCGCCCCGATCCGGTCGGGCGCCGCCTATCACCTGTTCAAGCTCGACGACCGCGAGGAGCTGACGGCGGACAGGCTCGCGGACGCGCGACAGCAGGGGCGCGACCTGCTCCTCCAGAAGAAGGCGCAGGAGCGGTTCGACGAGTGGCTGGAAGGCCTCCGGCGACGGGCGCTGATCGCGATCCGTCTGTGAGGCGGACGGCCACTACCGCACGGGCCCGTTGGTTGACAGGGCCCCGCCGCCGGTGCTATAGATGACTGAGCGTGACGCTACCGCGCGCGCGATCCCCTGACGGTCCTCGCCACACCGCACCTCAAAGGAGCGATTCACAGCCGTGAGCACACCTCCACCGCCCCGCCATCCACGCCACCGCTTCCCCCGTCGACCCGGCGCCGGTCAGAATCCCAGCCCGGAGCGCGAGCGCGTCGTCATGCCCGACATTCCCGCCGAGCCGAGCCCGAGCGAGCTCGGAACCGCCGGCCGCACGGGTGGGCTGATCCTGACCGAGCTGAAGGAGAAGGGGATCCCGGATCTCAACACGCTCGCGCGCGATCTCGGTGTCCAGGGCTTCTCGGGCCTCCGCAAGCAGGAGCTGATCTTCAAGATCCTGCAGGCCCAGGCCGAGCGCGACGGGCTCATCTACGCGGAAGGCGTGCTGGAGGTCCTGCCCGACGGCTTCGGATTCCTGCGCGCCCCGGACTACAACTATCTCCCGGGGCCGGACGACATCTACGTGTCGCCCTCGCAGATCCGGCGCTTCGACCTCCGCACCGGCGACACGATCTCGGGCCAGGTGCGGCCGCCGAAGGACTCGGAGCGCTACTTCGCGCTGCTAAAGGTCGAGGCGATCAACTACGAGACGCCCGAGCAGGCGAAGGACAAGATCCTCTTCGACAACCTCACGCCGCTCTACCCGATGGAGCGGATCCGGCTGGAGCACAACCCCGAGGATCTCCCGACCCGGGTCATGGATCTCCTCACGCCGATCGGGAAGGGGCAGCGCGGCCTCATCGTCGCCGCGCCGCGGACCGGCAAGACGATGCTCCTCCAGGCGATCGCCAATGCGATCGCGAAGAACCACCCGGAGGTCTACCTCATCGTCCTCCTGATCGACGAGCGCCCGGAAGAGGTCACCGACATGCAGCGGAGCGTCCGCGGGGAGGTCATCTCCTCGACGTTCGACGAGCCGCCGCAGCGGCACATCCAAGTTGCCGACATGGTGATCGAGAAGGCGAAGCGACTCGTCGAGCACAAGCGGGACGTGGTGATCCTCCTCGACTCGATCACGCGGTTCGCGCGCGCCCACAACGCGGTCATCCCGTCATCGGGGAAGGTGCTCTCGGGCGGCCTCGACGCGAATGCGCTCCAGCGGCCGCGGCGGTTCTTCGCCGCCGCCCGCAACATCGAAGAGGGCGGATCCTTGACCATCATGGCCACCGCCATCGTCGACACCGGCAGCCGGATGGACGACGTGATCTTCGAGGAGTTCAAGGGGACTGGCAACATGGAGGTCCACCTGGACCGGCGCCTCATGGACAAACGCATCTTCCCGACGATCAACATCGAGCAGTCCGGCACTCGCAAGGAGGAGCTCCTGATCGAGCGGGACGAGCTCCAGCGCCTCTGGCTCCTCCGGAAGGCGCTGTCGCAGCTGAACCCGGTCGAGGCGATGGAGCTGCTCGTGGACAAGGTCCGGATGACCAAGTCGAACAAGGAGTTCCTGGCCTCGATGCAGTCGCTCGGCTGAGGCGGGGACCTCACGCCATCGGCCGGCCCTCACCCTCCCCGGCCCCTTGGCGGGGCGGTCGGGCGCCCTTGATCCGGGGCGCCGGCGGTGACCCCCCGCTCCTTGCTGGGGTGTTGCGGCGTGTGGTAGGCTAGTCCAGCACTCATTTTCGCTTGTGTGGGGAGGACTTTCCGTGAAGGCCGGTATCCATCCCGAGTATGTCGAGACGACCATCACCTGCGCCTGCGGCGAGGTCATCCACACCCGCTCCACCAGCGCGAACATCCGGGTGGAGATCTGCTCGAAGTGCCATCCGTTCTTCACCGGCAAGCAAAAGCTGGTGGACACGGCCGGGCGCGTCGAGCGCTTCCAGAAGAAGTACGCCAACCGGAAGCGCTAGCCGCCGCCCTCGGCGCGGGGCCAGGCCCGGGCACGCGAGCCCCGAGGGCCTGAGCGCGGATCGTGTTCGATAAGCTCCGGCAGATCGAAAGCCGCTACGAGGAGTTGTCCGCCCGTCTCGCCGAGGCCGCCAATGCGCCCGGCGGGCGCACGGAGTACGCGCGGCTCGCCAAGGCGGCGGCGGAGATCGAGCCCGTCGTCACGGCGTTCGGGCAGTACAAGAGCGTGCTCGCCCGCATGGAGGAGGCCAACCACATCCTCGGCGAAGGCGGCGACCCGGAGCTGAGCGAGCTGGCGGGCCAGGAGCTCGAGGAGCTCCGCGTGCGAGAGCGGGACCTCGAGGAGCGCCTCCGGACGATGCTGGTGCCCCGGGACGCCCGGGACGACAAGAACGTCCTCGTCGAGATCCGGGCGGGCGCCGGCGGGGACGAGGCCGCGCTCTTCGCCGCCGACCTCGCGCGCATGTACACGAAGTACGCCGAGCGCCACGGTTTCCGGCTCGAGGTGCTCGACACCCACCCGACGGGCCAGGGCGGATTCAAGGAGGTCATCTTGTCCGTCCAGGGCAAGGGGGCCTGGAGCCGGCTCAAGTTCGAGCGGGGTGTGCATCGAGTCCAGCGGGTCCCCGCGACAGAGTCCGCGGGCCGCATCCACACCTCCACGGTGACGGTTGCTGTCCTTCCCGAGGCCGAGGATGTCGAAGTGAAGGTCGACGACAAAGACATCAAGGTGGACGTCTACCGCTCGTCGGGCCCCGGGGGCCAGGGCGTCAACACCACCGACTCGGCGGTGCGCATCACGCACTTGCCGACGGGGCTTGTCGTCACCTGCCAGGACGAGCGGTCGCAGATCAAGAACCGGGCCAAGGCGATGCGGGTCCTGCGGGCTCGGCTCCTCGAGCAGGCGCAGGAGGAGCAACGCTCCCAGATCGCCGCGGCGCGGAAGAGCCAGGTCGGGACAGGCGAGCGCAGCGAGCGGATTCGCACCTACAATTTCCCCCAGGGGCGAGTGACGGATCATCGCATCGGGCTGACGGTCCACCAGCTGCCCGACGTCCTCGAGGGCGATCTCGACGAGCTGGCCGAGGCGCTGCTCGCGGCCGAGCGGACCGAGCAGCTCGAGACGCTCGAGGCATGACGCCCGCCGTCGTCGCCACCCCCGGGCCGACCGTGGCCCCAACCGTGGCTAACGCCCTCCGGGTCGCCGGCGACCGCCTTGCCGCGGCCGGGCTCGAGACCGCCCGACAGGACGCCGAGGTGCTCCTGGCCCGGGCGCTCGGAACGACGCGGCTCGGTCTGTACACGAGCGGCCAGGCGTCGGTGACCGGCCCCGAGGGCGCGGTGTTCGAAACGCTCGTGGCGCGGCGCGCGAGCCATGAGCCCCTCCAGTATCTCCTGGGCGAGGCGGAGTTCTGCGGGCTCGTGCTGGAGCTCGGTGCTGGCGTGTTCATCCCGCGCCCTGAGACCGAGGCGCTCGTCGACCGGGCGCTGGCCCTCGGTCCGCCGGAGAGGGCCACGGTCCTCGACCTCTGTACCGGCTCGGGCGCGGTTGCGTGCGCTCTCGGCGCGCGTCGGCCCGGCTGGACGGTCTGGGCCATCGAGCGGGCAGCGCTGGCGGCCGACTGCGCCCGGGGTAACGTGCGGCGGCTCGGTCTCGATGGGCGCGTCCGGGTGCGCGAGGGCGATCTCTTCGGGCCGCTCCGGGGCTCCGTGCCCGTGGGCGCCGCGGACCTCGTCGTGGCCAACCCGCCCTATCTCGCCACGCCCATCCTGCCGGCTCTGCCCATCGAGGTCCGCGACTGGGAGCCACGGGAGGCGCTCGACGGCGGCCCGGACGGACTCGCGGTCATTCGCCGGCTGCTCGCCCAGGCCCCCGAGTGGCTTCGCCCGGGGGGTGGGCTCGTCGCGGAGATCGGCGAGGAACAGGGGCCGGCAGCGCGCGCGCTCATTGAGGCGGACGGGCGGTACGCGGAGGCCCTCGTGCACCGGGACTTCCGCGGGTGCGAGCGCGTGCTCGAGGCGCGGAGGCGCTAGGTGGCGGCCCGGCTCGTCATCGAGGGCGGCATCCCCCTCCGCGGGGAGGTTCGCGTCAGCGCGGCGAAGAATGCGGCCCTGCCGCTTTTGGCCGCGTCGCTTCTCTCGGCGGAACCCGTCGTGCTCGAGAACGTCCCCCGCCTGGCTGATATCACCACCATCCGGGCCTTGCTCCAGGGTCTCGGCACCGAGATCGAGGAGCGTGACGGATCGACGGTCGCGCGGACGCCCGCGCTCCGATCCGTCGAGGCCCCGTACGGGCTGGTCTCGACCATGCGGGCGTCCGTGCTCGTGCTCGGGCCGCTCCTGGCCCGTGCCGGCCGTGCGCGCGTCTCGATGCCCGGCGGCTGCGCGATCGGGGCTCGGCCGATCGATCTCCACCTCAAGGGGCTCGAGCGCCTCGGCGCCGAGGTCACGCTCGCCCAGGGCTACGTGGAGGCCCGGGCGGCGCGGCTCAAGGGGGCGCGGATCGTGTTCGACCTCGTGACCGTGACCGGTACCGAGAACCTCATGATGGCCGCTGCCCTCGCGGAGGGCACCACCATCCTCGAGAACGCGGCGCGGGAGCCCGAGATCCCGGACCTAGCCCGCCTGCTCACGGCGATGGGCGCGCGGATCCATGGCGCCGGGACCGAGCGCATCGAGATCGAGGGCGTGCCCGAGCTTGGCGGCGCGCGGCACCGGATCATCCCGGACCGCGTGGAGGCGGGCACCTTCCTGGTGGCCGGGGCCATCACCTTGGGGGACGTCACCGTCCGGGACGTGGTGCCGGCCCATCTGAGCGCCGTCCTCGACAAGCTCGAGGCAACGGGCGCGCAGGTGGAGGTCGGCGTTGATCGCATCCGGATCCGCGCGGAGGACCGGCCCCGGGCGACCGACATCGTGACCAACCCGTTCCCGGGGTTCGCGACCGACATGCAGGCCCAGATGATGACTCTCCTGGGGCTGGCCGAGGGTTCGAGCGTGATTACCGAGACGATCTTCGAGAACCGCTTTCAGCACGCGGCGGAGCTCAGACGCCTCGGGGCGTCGATCGAGATCGAGGGAAGCCGCGCCGTGATCCGGGGGGTGCCGAGCTACCAGGGCGCGCCGGTCATGGCGACTGACCTCCGCGCCTCGGCCTCACTGGTGCTCGGGGGTTTGGCGGCCACGGGCACCACGGAGGTATCGCGCGTCTACCACCTCGACCGCGGCTATGAGGGGATGGAGCAGAAGCTCGCCGCGCTTGGGGCGCGGATCCGCCGGGAGCGGTGACGCGTGGAGTGGAAGGCGGCCACCGTGACCGGGAATGGGCGCCCGCTGACCCTGGCCCTGCCGAAGGGCCGCCTGCTCCGGCCGGCGCTCGACCTTCTCCGGCGGGCCGGCTTCCGGGGGCTGCCCGAGGATGACAGCCGTCGGCTTCTGTTCACGGACCCGACGGGGCGGCTCCGCCTCTTGATCCTGAAGCCCCTCGACGTGCCGACGTACGTCGAGCACGGGGCGGCCGACGCTGGGATCGTCGGCAAGGACGTCCTGCTCGAGCAGGAGCCGGACGTCTACGAGCCGCTCGACCTGGGGTTCGGCGTGTGCCGGCTGGTGGTCGCGGAGCCTCGGGAGCTCTGGGAGCGCGACGACCCAGCGAAATGGTCCTGGGTGCGCGTCGCGACCAAGTACCCTAACCTCACGCGGCGGTACTTCGCCGAGCGGGGCATCCAGGTCGAGGTGGTCCGGCTCGACGGCTCGATCGAGCTGGCGCCCCTCGTGGGGCTCGCCGAGCGCATCGTGGACCTCGTCCAGTCGGGAGAGACGCTCCGGGCCAATGGACTGGTCGAGGTCGCCGAGATTCTGCAGTCCACGGCGCGGCTGATCGTGAACCGCGCCGCGCAGAAGACGGCGCACCGCGCCGTCGGCCGGCTGTTGGACGAGCTGCGCGCCGGGGTCCTTCCGTGATCCGCCTCCTCCAGACGGTGGAGCTGTCGCCCGACGGGGTCGTGGCGGCGCTCGCCCGGCCGCACGCGGCGACCGACCCGGACGCCGTCGCGCGGGTCGCGGCGATCGTCGATGAGGTGAGGCGGCGCGGCGATGCCGCGCTGCTCGACTTCACGAAGCGCTTCGACGGGGTGGAGTTGCGCCCCGAGGAGCTCCGGGTCTCTGAGGACGAGTGGGAGACCGCGACAGTTCCCCCCCGGTTCCAGGCGGCCCTCGCCGAGGCAGCTCGCCGGATCGAGGCGTTCCACCGCCATCAGCTGCCCCGCTCCTGGTGGGTACGGGACGAGCACGGCTCACTGCTCGGCCAGCAGGTAACACCGCTCGACCGGGTGGGGTGCTACGTCCCCGGCGGGACCGCGGCCTACCCGTCCACCGTGCTGATGAACCTGATCCCCGCCCGCGTGGCGGGCGTGCGCGATCTCGTGGTGGTCTCGCCGCCGGGCGGGGAGGGGCGCGTGCCGGCGGCGGTACTGGCCGCGGCCCGCCTCGCGGGGGCGACCGAGGTCTACCGGGTGGGTGGCGCCCAGGCCGTGGCCGCACTCGCGTATGGGACGGCGACCGTCCCCGCCGTCGACAAGATCGTCGGGCCGGGGAACCTGTACGTCGCGCTCGCCAAGCGCCTCGTCTTCGGCGATGTCGGCATCGATCTGGTCGCTGGCCCGAGCGAGGTCGTCGTGGTCGCGGACCAGACGGCGGAGGCGGCCCACGTGGCCGCGGACCTCCTCGCCCAGGCCGAGCACGACCCGATGGCGCGGGCCGTGTGTCTGACCGACGACGCCGCGCTCGGCGCGCGCGTCGTGGCCGCGGTCGGTCGGCAGTGCCGGGGCCTGCCCCGGGCGGCCATCGCGGAGGCCGCCATCCGGAGCCACGGGGCCGTGGTAGTAACGCGGGACCTCGACGAGGCGCTGGCGATCGCCAACCGCCTGGCGCCGGAGCATCTCGAACTCGCGGTCGCTGACCCCTTCGCCTGGCTCCCGGCGGTCCGGCACGCCGGGGCGATCTTCCTCGGCGTGCACACACCCGAGGTGGTGGGCGACTACCTGGCCGGCCCGAACCACGTCCTGCCCACCGGGGCGACGGCGCGCTTCGCGTCCGGCCTGTCGGTGGAGGATTTCATCAAGCGCTCGAGCCTCATCCACTACACGCCGGCCGGGCTCCGGGCGGCGTGGCCCCATCTCGCCGCGCTGGCGGAAGCGGAGGGGCTCCACGGGCACAGCGAGGCGGCGCGGATCCGCCTGGAAGGCCCCCGGACGCGAGGAGACCACTAGGCATGGCACGACGACGGCGGCGATACGGACGTGGACCGAGACCGGGGAACGGGGCGGCTAACGCGGAGTCCCCGGTGGTGGGAATCGCGGGGGCGATCGAGTCGGTGCCGGCCGGCAACGGCGGTGTGCCGGCGGCCGGCCGTGTGGCGCGGATCGAGCGGCGGACGCGGGAAACCGAGATCCTCCTCCAGCTGAACGTCGACGGGCGCGGCGAGATGACGATCGACACCACGATCCCGTTCTTCAACCACATGCTCGAGGCGGCGGGGAAGCACGGGTTGCTCGACCTCCGGGTGAGTGCCCGGGGCGACACGGAGGTGGACCTCCACCACACGGTGGAGGACGTGGGGATCTGTCTCGGGAAGGCCTTCCACGAGGCGCTCGGAGACAAGCGGGGGATCGTTCGATTCGGGACGGCCTACGTCCCGATGGACGAAGCCCTGGCTTCCGTCCACGTGGACGTCTCGGGGCGGCCCTACTTTTCCTACAACGTGCCGTTCGCCAAGACGCGGGTGGGGAACTTCGACCTCGACCTCTTGAAGGACTTCTTCCGTGCGTTCGCGATGAACGCGATGCTGAACCTTCACGTCAACCTCCACTACGGGGAGAACCTTCACCACATCGCCGAGGCGCTGTTCAAGGCGTTCGGACGTGCCCTCGCCGAGGCCTCGCGCATGAACCCCCGCATCGAGGGCGTGCTCTCCACGAAGGGCGCCTTGTGATCGCCATCGTCGATTACGGCCGAGGCAACCTCGGGAGCGTCCGGAAGGCGCTGGCCGAGCTCGCGCCCGAGGTCGTCGTCACCGACGATGCCCGGACGGTGGCGCGCGCTCGCGCGCTGGTCGTCCCCGGGGATGGTGCCTTCGCGGATGCCATGGGGAGCCTCGAGCGCCTGGGACTTGCCGAGCCGATCCGCGCCCACATCGCGGCCGGCCGCCCCTATCTCGGCATCTGCCTCGGTTACCAGCTCCTGTTCACTGAGAGCGAGGAGTTCGGCCACGCCAAGGGTCTCGACGTTCTGCCTGGGGTCGTGCGCCGCTTCCCGCCCGGGCTCAAGGTGCCCCACATGGGCTGGAACCAGCTCTGGCACGACGGGACCCTGCCGCTCCTCGCCGGGATCCCGGCGGGTGCGTACTTCTACTTCGTGCATTCGTACTACCCCGAGGTGTCGGCCGCGCTCCACGCGGAGGGCGTGCAGGCGGCCCACTGCGAGTACGGGCTCCGCTTCCCGGCTCTGGTCGTGCGCGACCGGCTGTACGGCACCCAGTTCCATCCGGAGAAGAGCCAGGGCTGGGGGCTCCGGCTGCTCGCGAACTTCGCCCGGCTTGCGGGCGGTGCGGAGACGGTGCGCGCGTGATCGTCATCCCCGCGATCGACCTCCAGGGAGGCCGCTGTGTCCGGCTGGTCGAGGGCCGGGCCGACAGCGCCACGGTCTTCGGCGACGACCCGGTGGCGATGGCGCGCCGGTGGGCTGAGCGCGGAGCGCGGCGGCTCCACGTGGTGGACCTGGACGGCGCGTTCGACGGGGTGCCCCGCCACGCCGCCCTGATCCGCGCGATGGTGGAGGCGGTCCCGGCCGTGCCCGTCGAGGTGGGGGGTGGCCTGCGCGACCTCACCACCCTCGAGGCAGCGCTCGGCACCGGGGCCCGCTGGGCCGTTCTCGGGACGGCGGCGGCGCTCGAGCCGGCCGTGCTCGAGGCCGCGTGCGAGAGATGGCCGGGCCGGATCCTCGTTGGGGTGGACGCGGTCGACGGACGGGTGGCGGTGCGCGGGTGGACCGACGTGCTTCCGCTCACGGCGCATGAGCTGGTCAGCCGCGCGGCAGCCGCCGGCGCGGTGGGCGCGATCTACACCGACGTTCGCCGGGACGGGACGGCCCGCGGCCCGAACCTCGAGGCCACGGCGGCGCTCGCGGCGGGCGCGTCCGTGCCCGTCATCGCGTCGGGGGGGATTGCCAGGGTCGACGACCTCGTTCGCCTCGCGGCTATTCCGAACGTGGCCGGCGCCATCGTTGGCCGGGCCCTCTACACGGGCGCCGTCGACCTCGGCGCAGCGATCGCCGCGGTGGCGGCCTGACGGCGATGCTGGCCCGGCGCGTGATCCCGTGCCTCGACGTCAAGGACGGCCGGGTCGTTAAAGGGGTGCGGTTCCTCGACCTCGCCGACGCGGGCGACCCGGTCGAGGCCGCGATCGCCTACGACCGGCAGGGCGCGGACGAGCTGGTGTTCCTGGACATCGCGGCGTCCCACGAGGGGCGCGCCACGATGCTCGACGTCGTGCGACGGACGGCGGAGGCCGTGTACCTGCCGCTGACCGTCGGCGGCGGGCTCGGGAGCCTGGAGGACGTGCGGACGCTGCTCCGTGCCGGCGCCGACAAGGTGTCCCTCAACACGGCGGCCGTGGCGAGGCCCGAGCTGATCCGCGACGCGGCGGTGCGCTTCGGCAGCCAGTGCATCGTGATCGCGATCGACGCCAAGCGGCGTGCGACAGCGCCGGACACGACGTTCGAGGTCTACACTCACGGCGGCCGGCGATCCACGGGCCGGGACGCGGTCGCCTGGGCTCGCGAGGCCGTGGACCTGGGGGCGGGCGAGATCCTGCTTACCAGCATGGACCGGGACGGGACGCGGGACGGGTACGACCTCGAGTTGACGCGGGCGATCGCCGAGGCCGTCTCGGTCCCGGTGATCGCCTCGGGCGGGGTCGGGACGCTCGCTCACCTTCACGACGGCCTTGTTCTGGGCAAGGCCGACGCCGTGCTCGCGGCCTCGATCTTCCACTTCGGCGAGCACACCGTGCCGGAGGCCAAACGCTACCTCCGGGCCCGCGGTGTGCCGATCCGTCTCGAGGAGATTCCGGCGTGACGGCCGCCTCGCCGGGGCTTCATTTCGACGCGAACGGCCTCATCCCGGCCGTGGTCCAGGAAGCGGCGACCGGCGAGGTCCTGATGGTCGCGTGGATGAACGCGGAGGCCCTCGAGCGCACGCTCGCGACCCGGTTGACTCACTTCTGGTCCCGGTCGCGGCGCGCGCTGTGGCAGAAGGGCGAGACGTCGGGCCACCGCCAGCACGTCGACGGGGTCTATGCAGACTGCGACGCGGACACGCTGCTTATCCTCGCGCACCAGGAAGGGGTCGCCTGCCACACGGGGAGCCGCACGTGCTTCTTCGCCCGCCTCGACCGGCCGGCGGAGTCCGGGGTGGATCCAGCCGGCGCGCCCGGCGCAGGCCCGGGGATCCTCGACGCGGTCGAGCGCCTCATCCAATCGCGGCGAGTGGCGCCGCGCGAGGGCTCGTACGTGTCGGGGCTCCTCGCCGGGGGTGACGCCCGGATCGCGCAGAAGGTCGGGGAGGAGGCGGCCGAGGTCATGGTCGCGGCCCTCGCGGAAGGCTCCGAGCGGCTCATCGCCGAAGTGGCCGACCTCTGGTTCCACACGCTCGTGCTGATGGGGGCACGGGGTCTCTCGGCGCGCCACGTGTTCGCGGAGCTGGGCCGCCGGCACCGCCCGGGCGGCGGGCCGCCGCCGCGTGACATCGCGACCGCGCCCTTCCAGGAGGACTGAGCGATACCAGGGCGCCGGGGCGTGTGGCTCCGGAGGCTGTTAGCGGTGGCGGCTCTGCTCACCGGGCTTGCAGGGTGCGGCGGGGTACGTCTTCAGGACGGGAGCTACCTGGTCGCACGGAAGGGGTATCGCGTGGGCGCCCCGGATGGCTGGACACGGATCGAAAGCGAAGCGGACCTGGCGCTCCGGCGCACGGACGCCGCGGCCGGACTGATGGCTCACGCCACCTGCGAAGGCAAGCCCCCGGCGCGCTCGCTCCCGGTGCTCGTCCGGCACCTCCGGTTCGGCCTCAGGGACGTCCAGGGCCTCGTCGAGACCCCCGTGACGCTCGGGGGGCTTCCCGGCGCGGCCCAGCGCTTCCGCGCCACGCTCGACGGCGTACCGGTCGCGGTGCGGGCGGTGACGCTCCGGGGGGCCGGCTGCGTCTACGACCTCGTCGGCGTGGCCCCTCCCGACGCGCTCGGGGCGCTTGTCCCGGACTTCGAGCGCTTCGCGGGGAGCTTCGCCCTCACGGGGGCGTCACGATGACCGCGAGCTGGCGGCTCGTCGGGCCCCGCGCCCGGCACGTCGCGGCGTACTGGGGCGGTCTCGCCCTCCTCACCTGGGAGGTCCTGCGGAACGGCTGGCTTCCGCGCCGCTACGTGCCGCTCGTCATCGCCGAGTTCGACGGCATGGGCGTCCGCTCGCTCGTCGTCGCGGGCACGGCGGCGATCTTCACGGGCATGGTGTTCGCGCTCCAGTCGTCCGTCTACCTCTCGCGCTTCGGTGCGGATCTCTACGTGGGCCCGCTCGTCGGGCTGTCCGTCCTGCGCGAGCTGGGACCGGTCCTCACTGCGATCCTGGTCGGGGGGAAGGTCGCCTCGGGAATCACGGCCGAGCTGGGCTCGATGAAGGTGACGGAGCAGATCGATGCGCTCCGGGCGATCGGCGTGAACTACGTCAAGCGCTTGATCGTGCCACGCGTGATGGCTGCCCTGCTCGTCTTCCCGCTGCTGACGAGTCTCGCCGACTTCATCGCGCTGGTGGGGGGCATGCTGATCGCGGTCTACGAGCGTCGGATCGACGTGTACCTCTACTGGAACACGATCTTTTACTGGGTCGTGATCCGCGACCTCGTCACCGGCGTGGGCAAGAGCTTCTTCTTCGGCGTGATCGTCACGCTCATCGGGGCGCACAACGGGCTCGCCATGACCGGGGGGACCGAGGGGCTGGGGCGTGCAACGACGGCCACCGTGGTGCAGGTCTCGATTGCCGTCATCATCGCCGACTTCTTCCTCACGAAGCTCTTCCTGCTGCTATGAGAGCGAGCGGGCAGCTCGAGCGGCCGGACCACGACCCGCCGGGCGAGGGCGCGAAGGCGCCCGACGCGGCGCCGCGCGCTCCCGCGGAGCCGGCCGTGCAGCTCGAGGGGATCTGGAAGGCCTTCAACGCGGTGCCCGTCCTCCGGGGCCTCGATCTCGAGATCCCCCGCGGCGGCACGGTCACCGTGATGGGCGGCAGCGGATCGGGGAAGACCGTGCTCCTCCGGCTGACCGCGGGTCTGATCAAACCCGATCGCGGGCGGGTCCTGACCCTCGGCGTGGACATCACGCCGCTCCGTGAGGAGGCGCTGCTGCCCGTGCGCCGGCGCATGGGTTTCGTCTTCCAGGGCGCCGCCCTGTTCGACTCCCTGACCGTCTACGAGAACGTCGCCTATCCCCTCCGCGAGCACGCGAGCCTGCCGGAGCCCGAGGTCGCCGAGCGGGTGCATCGCCTCCTGGCGCGGGTAGGCCTCCATGACGTCGACGCCAAGCTGCCCGCCGAGCTGTCGGGGGGCATGCGCAAACGCGTGGGGATCGCGCGGGCGCTCGTGCTCGGCCCGGAGCTGGTCCTCTACGACGAGCCGACGGCCGGGCTCGACCCGACGAACGCCCGGCTCATCACCGAGCTCGTCGAGAGCCTCAGGGCGGAGGGCGCGTCCGAGACCGCGATGGTCGTGACTCACGACCTCGAGTTCGCGCGCAGCGTGTCGGATCTGGTCGCCGTCCTCATCGACGGCCGGATCGCCGAGATCGGGCCCGCCGAGGCGCTGAGCCATTCGGCGCAACCGGCGGTCCAGGCCTTCCTGGCGGGCGAGGCCCGCTGAGCATGGACGCGACCCAGCCCGGATCGGGCACCGCTCTCCAGCTCCGCGTGGGCGTGTTCGTCCTGGCGAGCCTCCTCGTCTTCGCGGGGCTGGTCTACATGCTGGGCCGGTCGGCCGGTCTCTTCGAGCGGCAGTACCGGCTGGTCGCGAGCTTCGGCCAGATCGGGGGGCTCATCCAGGGCGCGACGGTGCGGCTGGCCGGCGTCCCGGTGGGGCGCGTCGGGGAGATCCGGCTGCCCGAGGCCGGCAGCGCCAAGGTCCGGGTGGAGCTCCTGATCGCCCGGCGCGTGCAGGATCGGATCCGGGCCGACTCCCTCGCCCGGATCGAGACCCTGGGACTCCTCGGGGACAAGATCATCGACGTCACCCTCGGAAGTTCCGGGGCGGCGGTCCTCCAGGATGGCGGCGAGCTCCGGACCGAGGAGCCGTTCGATACGGCGCACCTCACGCAGCAGGGGGCGGAGCTCCTCCGCAACCTGGTCGAGCTTTCGACCGAGCTCCGGACGACCCTCTCGCGCATCACCGCGAGCTCCGCCGGAGCCGACGCCGCCGAGACGGTGCGGGCGCTCCGGAGTCTCGCGACCGAGATCGAGCGGGGGCAGGGAGTCCTCCACCGACTCGTCTACGATCGGAAGCTCGGGACGGCGCTCGCCGACGCGGGCGAGACGCTCCGGCAGGTCGGCGAGACCGTACGCCGGATCGACCGTGTGCTCGCCGATCCGCGGACGGCCGGGCTGGCGGGCGAAGCGGAGCGGACCCTTGCCGAGGCGCGGGCGGCCGCGGAGCGGGTGAATCGCATCCTGCGCGAGGTCGAGGAGGGCCGGGGGATTCTCCACGCGCTCGTGTACGACGAGGGGCGGGTCCTGAAGGATCTCGAGGGCGTGCTCGCGCGGGCCGGCGCGCTGCTCACCGGCGTCGAGCGGGGCGAGGGTGCGCTGGGCGTCCTCCTCCGGGATCCGGACGCGGCTCGCGTCGTGCGCCGGGTGGTGACGGCGGCCGACGGGCTCGCGCAGGCCGTCGAGCGTGCCCGCACCGACGACAGCGTGCTCCGCGCTCTGCTCGAGGACCCGGCGCTCGCGGCGGACCTCCGCGAGACGGCGCGAGGCTTCCGCGAGGTGACGGGGCGGCTCGTCCGGGGCGAGGGCGTGCTCGGGGCGCTCACGCAGCCCGGGGGAGAGGAGAGCATCAAACAGGCGACGCAGGCGCTGACGCGCCTCGGTCAGCTCACCGAGGGAGTCGGCGGCGACGCGAAACTCGGCGAGACGCTGGCCGATCTCCGCCAGGCGATGGCCGACCTCCGCGCCATCACGGGACGGATCGAGGCGGGCCAGGGCACCCTGGGCGGACTGGTCCAGGATCCCACGGTCTACGAGAACCTCGCCGCGTTCCTGGAAGGCGCTCAGCGAAGTCTTCTCCTGCGCGCCCTCATCCGCGCCGCGATCGGCCGTGGGACGCCCGCCACGGGCGCCGCGCCGCCCCCTGGCGCCGGGACCCCACGACCGTGAGGCCCGTGTCCGTCTACCGCTGCCAGGCTTGCGGCTTCCAGGCGGGCAAGTGGTATGGCCGCTGCCCCGACTGCGGGGAGTTCAACACGATCGTCGAGGAGCGGACAGGCGTCCCCCGCGGGACGGGCGGTAGCCGTCGCGCGCCCTCGGGCCGGGGAGCAGTTCCCACGGCTGCGCCCGTCCCCCTGGCCGCCGTGTCGGCCGAGGGGGCCGCCCGCGTCCACTCGGGCGTGACCGAGCTGGATCGGGTCCTCGGCGGTGGCGTCGTGCCGGGCTCGCTGGTCCTCATCGGCGGGGACCCGGGGATCGGAAAGTCGACCCTCCTCCTCCAGGCCTCGGCTGCGCTCGCGGGGACGGCGGGGCCGGTCCTCTACGTGTCGGGTGAAGAGTCGGCTGCCCAGGTCAAGCTCCGGGCGGAGCGGCTCGGGCTGGCCGCGTCGGAGCTCCTCATCCTGGCCGAGACGCAGCTCGAGACCATCGAGGCCCACGTGGCGGCGACCGAGCCACGGGCTCTGATCGTCGACTCGATCCAGACCGTGTACCTCGGGGATCTCGAGTCGGCGCCGGGAAGCGTGAGCCAGGTGCGGGAGTGCGGCGGGCGGCTCATGAGGCTGGCCAAGGGTCAGGGCATCGCGGTGTTCCTGGTCGGCCACGTCACCAAGGAAGGCGCGCTGGCCGGCCCCCGCGTGCTCGAGCACCTGGTCGACACGGTGCTCTACTTCGAGGGCGAGCGGCACGCGACGTACCGGGTCCTCCGGGCCGTCAAGAACCGGTTCGGCTCGACCAACGAGATCGGTGTCTTCGAGATGACCGACGGTGGACTGCGGGAAGTGGCGAACCCCTCGGCGATGTTCCTAGCCGAGCGCCCCCGCGGCGCGGCGGGCTCCGTGATCATGGCCACGCTCGAGGGCACGCGACCGTTGCTCCTCGAATTGCAGGCGCTCGTCACGCCGGCCCACTTCGGGACGCCGCGCCGCACCGTACTCGGCGCGGATTACAATCGAGTGTGCCTGCTGCTGGCGATCCTGGAGAAGCGCGCTGGCATCCCGCTGCAGAACCAGGACGTGTTCGTGAACGTGGCAGGTGGCGCGCGCTGCCAGGAGCCCGCGGCGGACCTGGCGATCGCGGTGGCGTCGGCCTCGAGCTACGCGGAGCGGCCCCTGGCGCCGGACGTGGTGGTCCTGGGGGAGGTGGGACTCACGGGCGAGGTGCGGGCCATCGGAGGGCTCGAGACCCGGCTCCGCGAGGCCGCGGCGCTGGGCTTTGCGCAGGCGGTGGTGCCGCGGTCGAGCCTGGTCGCCGGGGCTCGGTACCCGATCACGGCGACCGGGGTGACGACGCTGGAGGAGGCGCTCGGCCTCCTCGTGGGATGACGCGGCAGGAGGATGCAGAGGGCATGATGGGGGACGGAGGACCGAGCGTGAGCGGGGGGGCGCGGCGGAGCAGCACGAGTTCGGCGATCAGTGTCGCCCGCGTGATCTTCGTGTCGCTGGTGGGGCTGGGCGGCTACCTCCTGGTCGAATCCTTCGCGCCGCCCGCGCGGTGGTTCGTTTGGGCGCCGCTGGCGGTCCTGGGCGGCGTGCTCGCCGGTGTGGCCGTGGTCGCGCTCGAGCAGGCGGCCCGGCGGCTGCCGATGCCGCGGCTGTTCCTCGCGGCCATCGGCGCGCTTGGCGGTGTGCTACTGGCCCAGCTCGTGGCCTCGGCCCTGATCGTGTTTCTCCCGGCGGCGGGGAGCTCGGCCGGCCGGGGCTTCCTCTCGCTGCTCCTGGCCTACATGGGGGTCGTCTTCGTCCTCCGCCGCGAGGAGGAGCTCGGCGGCATCACACGCATCGTGTTCCCCGGCGCCACCAGCGGCGACGCGCGCTACAAGGTGCTGGATACGAGCGTCATCATCGACGGGCGCATCGCCGACGTCTGCCAGGCGGGGTTCCTGGAAGGGACGCTCCTGATCCCGCAATACGTGCTCCGGGAGCTCCAGCAGATCGCGGACTCCTCCGACCCTCTCAAACGGAATCGCGGGCGTCGAGGGCTCGACGTGCTCCAGCGCCTCCAGCGGCTGCCCGGCATCCAGACCGAGCTACACAACCTCGACTTCCCGCAGATCCGGGAGGTCGATGCACGGCTCATCGAGACGGCGCGCGCCGTCGGGGGCGTCATCGTCACCAACGACTACAACCTGAACAAGGTCGCCGAGCTGCACGGGGTGCGGGTCCTGAACGTCAACGAGCTCGCCGGCGCTCTGCGCCCCGTCGTCCTCCCCGGAGAGATGCTGCACGTCCACGTGCTCCGTGAGGGGAAGGAGGCCGGCCAGGGCGTGGCCTACCTCGACGACGGGACGATGGTGGTCGTCGAGCAGGGCCGCCGCCACATTGGCCAGACGGTGAACGTCATGGTCAACACGGTCCTCCAGACCGCCGCCGGGCGCATGATCTTCACCCGGCTCGCGGAGGAAGAGGCCGCGGGCCGCCGGTGACCCGGCCCGCATCTGGCGGACCGGACGTCTGGGTCGTGGTTCCGGCGGGCGGCCGAGGCATCCGCATGGGCCGGAAGAAGCAGGACATCCGGCTGGGCGTTCGCCCGGTTCTTCGGTGGACCCTCGACGTCCTCGCGGCCACCCG
This sequence comes from uncultured Candidatus Rokubacteria bacterium, assembly GCA_963805625.1. GTDB lineage: Bacteria > Methylomirabilota > Methylomirabilia > Rokubacteriales > DASRDR01 > DASRDR01. The sequence goes on along the minus strand of CAWDVE010000021.1, from coordinate 149,968 downwards.
CGAGGTCGAGGGCGTCGTGGTGGCGGTTCCCGCCGAGGACGTGGCGGCGTGGCGCCGCCGTTTGCGCGCGTGCCGGAAAGTCCGGGCCGTGGTGGCGGGCGGGTCCGAGCGCCAGGAGTCGGTGGCGCGAGGCCTGGCGGCCGTGCCCCCGGCGGCGCGGTGGATCCTGGTCCACGACGGCGCCCGCCCGTGCATCACACCCGAGCTCGTGCGCCGGGTCGTCGAGGCCACGCGGACCCACGGGGCCGCGATCGCGGCCCTCCCCGTCGCGGAGACGCTAAAGCGGGGCGCCGAGGGGTGGGTGAAGGAGACGGTGCCGCGAGACGGGCTCTGGACGATCCAGACCCCTCAGGGATTCCGGGCGGAGCTCCTGCGGGAAGCCCACCGCCGGGCGAGGGCGGACGGGATCCTCGGCACGGACGATGCTGCGCTGGTCGAGCGGCTGGGCGCCCCCGTCCGCCTCGTTCCCGGGCTCCCCGGCAACCTGAAGATCACCCACCCCGAGGATCTGCCGCTCGCCCGGCAGCTCCTGGCGCCGCCCGGCGGGCGGGCCCGCGGCGCGCGGCGCCCACACCGGCGGTCCCGGTGACACGGGTCGGCCTGGGGTTCGACGTCCACCCGCTCGTCGAGGGCCGGCCCCTCGTGCTGGGGGGGGTCGAGGTCCCGGCCGAGCGGGGCCCGAGGGGCCACTCCGACGCCGACGTGCTCACCCACGCGGTGGCGGACGCCCTCCTCGGCGCGCTCGCCCTCGGAGACCTGGGGCAACACTTCCCCGACTCGGATCCCCGGTACCGCGGGATCTCGAGCCTCCGACTCCTGGGCGAGGTGGTGGAGCAGGTGCGAAGCCACGGCGGCCGCATCGTGAACGTGGACGCGACGGTCGTGGCGGAGGCCCCGCGGCTCGCAGGCTGGCTCGACGCGATGCGGACGCGGCTCGCGGAGACGCTTGGCCTGGCGGTCGACCGGGTGAGCGTCAAGGCCAAGCGCGCCGAGCAGCTCGGCGCCCTCGGGCGCCACGAGGGCATCGCCGCGATGGCGGTAGCGCTGGTCGAGGTCGCCGGGTGACCCAGGGGGCCGGCAAGCCTGAATCCCTCGGGCCGCGGGCCCCGTCTCAGGAAGACTCGGAGCGGGGGGCACCGTGAGCCTCAGGATCTACAACACGCTGACCCGGCAGAAGGAGCCCTTCACGCCCTTGGTCCCGGGTGAGGTGGGGATGTATGTCTGCGGCGTCACGCCGTACGACGTCTCCCATATCGGGCACGCCCGGAGCGCCCTCGTCTTCGACGTGGTCGCCCGCTACCTCCGCTACCGGGGATACCGGGTGACGTTCGTCAAGAACTACACCGACGTCGACGACAAGATCATCGCCCGGGCAAACCAGCTGAAGGCCCCGATCGCGGAGCTGACCCAGCGATACATCCAGGCGTACGAGGACGACATGGCCAAGCTGGGCGTCATGCCGCCCACGAAGGCTCCGCGGGCGACCGAACACATCCCTGGGATGGTGGAGCTCATCGTGCGGCTCGTGTCGGCCGGGGCGGCCTACGCGGTGGCCGGCGACGTGTACTTCGAGGTTGCGAGGTTCCCCGCGTACGGGCGTCTGTCGGGCAAGAATCTCGATGAGCTCCTCGCGGGTGCCCGGGTCGACGTGAACGAGCGGAAGCGCGACCCGCGGGACTTCGCGCTCTGGAAGGCGGCCAAGCCCGGCGAGCCGTCCTGGCCGAGCCCGTGGGGCCCCGGCCGGCCGGGGTGGCACATCGAATGCTCGGCGATGGCGATGAAGTATCTCGGCGAGACGCTCGATCTGCACGGTGGGGGGGAGGACCTGGTCTTCCCGCACCATTCGTGCGAGATCGCCCAGTCCGAGGCCGCCACGGGGAAGCCGTTCGCCCGATTCTGGCTGCACAACGGCTTCGTGAACCTCGGGTCCGAGAAGATGTCTAAGTCGCTGGGGAATACCCTGACGATCGAGGCCCTGCTGAAGCGGCACGACCCCGAGGCGCTCCGGCTCTACCTGCTCCAGACCCACTACCGGAATCCGGTGGAGTTCACCGAAGAGGGGGTCGCGGGGATGCGGCGCCCCCTCGAGCGGGTCCGCGAGCTGGTCGACGATCTCGAGGGTTTCCGACAACTGATCGATGAGGCGGGGAGGCTCGTTCCCACCGAGCCGAGCCCGGACGGGTCGTTCTTGGCGACGGTTGCCGCTCTTCGCGAGCGGTTCGAGACGGCGATGGACGACGACTTCAACACCCCCCAGGCCATTGGGGTCCTGAATCTCCTCGCGACGGCCCTCGGGGAGGAGCGGGAGCGCGTCCGGACAGGAATCCACGGCGGACAGGACTTCGTGACAGGGGTGAACGTCCTGATCGATCTCGGCCAGGTGCTGGGGCTCTCGATGAAGGGACACCGATCTGAGCGGGCCCAGGTGTTCGAGCCCGAGCGGCGCGCCTACATCGATGACCTCGTGGAGAAGCGGAAGCTGGCCCGGGAGCGGCGAGACTGGACCCAGGCCGATGCCCTGCGGGCGGAGCTCGACGCCCTGGGCGTGGCCGTCGAAGACACGCCGACGGGCCCGAAGTGGAAGCTGAAGGCGCGGACCGGTCCCTGATCCTCGCCGGCCGCCACCCGGTTCTGGAAGCCCTCCGGAGCCGGACCCGGCCGATCGAGGAGGTGCTGGTCGAGGCCGAGGCGCGGGACCGCCACGCGGACATCCTGGCTCTCGCGCGCCAGGGCGGCGTGCGCCTGAGCCGGGTGCCCCGGGCAGCCCTTACAAGCTTGGCCGGTACCACCCACCACCAGGGGGTGGTGGCCCGGGTAGCCCCCCGGGAGTATGCGGAATTGGACGATCTGCTCACCGTTCCCGCGAAGCGGGGCGAGCCGGCCCTGTTTCTGGCCCTAGACCAGGTCCAGGACCCGGGAAACGTCGGGAACCTCCTCCGAACCGCGGAGGCCCTGGGGGTCCACGGGGTGCTGGTGCCGCGGCACCAGGCCGCCGGGCTGACTCCGCATGTGGTCCGGGCGGCGGCCGGGGCCCTCGAATACCTCTCGGTCGCCCGGGTCGGGAACCTCGGCCAAGCGCTCGAACGCTTGAAGCAGGAGGGGTGCTGGATCGTCGGAGCCATGGCCGAAGGCGGCGGCGCCGAGGGAGTCCAGCCCCCCTGGGCGGCGGATCTCCGGGGGCCTGTGGTCCTGGTCCTGGGTAGCGAGGGGCGGGGTCTCCGGCCCCTGGTGGCCCGGACGTGCGACCTGCTGGTCAGGATTCCCCTGGCCGGGCACGTGGGGTCGCTCAATGTCGCCGCGGCCGGCGCGGCCCTCCTGTACGAGGTCCGGCGACAGCGCCAGGAGGGGGCCGGGGGCGCCCCTGGACGCCGCCGGTAATAATTGGGTTGACACGGGGGGAAGTGGTACATAGGATGGAGTTTTGTCGCTTGCTGGCGTAGCTCAGGGGTAGAGCGGCTGCCTTGTAAGCAGCAGGCCGGGGGTTCGATTCCCTTCGCCAGCTCCACCGTGAGGAGACCGGGCGGGCCCCGGATAACTTTCGCAACCAGCGCCGGCCGTCTGCCGGCGGAGCGAGTTCCACTGGAGTCCACGGTCCGAATGGCGAGGTACCCAAGTGGCCAAAGGGGGCAGACTGTAAATCTGCTGGCGAACGCCTTCGGGGGTTCAAATCCTCCCCTCGCCACCATCGTAGAGCCGACGTGCGATCGGGCGGTGAACGGAACGAGAGCGGAGTCGAGCGGCCGGCCGCGAGTCTTCGGCCGACGTGTGACTCCGAGACGCGGGAATAGCTCAGCGGTAGAGCGCCAGCCTTCCAAGCTGGGGGTCGCGGGTTCGAATCCCGTTTCCCGCTCCATGATCAGTGTGGCGGCGGGTCGGCCCCGGGCCGGCCGCGCTTGGACTTGGGACGTGATCGAGGCCCATGTAGCTCAGTCGGTAGAGCACGTCCTTGGTAAGGACGGGGTCACCGGTTCAAGTCCGGTCATGGGCTCCAGCCCTCTTGCCAGGCGCCGGGTGAGCGCCGCTCGAGGAGGATAGAGAGAGATGGCCAAGGCGAGGTTCGAGCGGACGAAGCCGCACGTGAACGTGGGGACGATCGGGCACATCGATCACGGGAAGACGACGTTGACGGCGGCGATCACGAAGGTGCTGCACACGAAGAACAAGGGCATCGCGGTGCGGGAGTACGGATCGATCGACAATGCGCCGGAAGAGCGGGAGCGGGGGATCACGATTGCGGTGGCGCACGTGGAGTACGAGACGGCGAACCGGCACTACGCGCACATCGACTGTCCGGGGCACGCGGACTACATCAAGAACATGATCACGGGGGCGGCGCAGATGGACGGGGCCATCCTGGTGGTGGCCGCAAACGACGGGCCGATGCCGCAGACGCGGGAGCACGTGTTGCTGGCGCGGCAGGTGAACGTGCCGTATCTCGTGGTGTTCATGAACAAGGTGGACATGGTGGACGACCCGGAGATCCTGGACCTGGTGGAGTTGGAGGTTCGGGAGCTGTTGAAGAAGTACAACTTTCCGGGGGACGACATTCCGGTGATTCGGGGGTCGGCGCTGCAGGCGAACGAGCATCCGGAGGATCCGAAGGCGGCGGCGGCGATTTGGGAGTTGATGGCGGCGGTGGACAGCTACATTCCGACGCCGCTGCGGCCGGTGGACAAGCCGTTCCTGATGCCGGTGGAGGACATTTTCAGCATTACGGGGCGGGGGACGGTGGTGACGGGGCGGATCGAGCGGGGGATTGTGAAGGTCGGGGACGAGATCGAGATCGTGGGGATGCAGGAGGCGGCGCGGAAGAGCGTGGTGACGGGGGTGGAGATGTTCCGCAAGCTCCTGGACGAGGGGCAGGCGGGGGACAACGTGGGGGCGCTGTTGCGGGGGATCGACAAGGACGAGGTGGAGCGGGGGCAGGTGTTGGCGAAGCCGGGGTCGATCAAGCCGCACAAGACGTTCAAGGCCGAGGTGTACGTGCTGGCGAAAGAGGAGGGGGGGCGGCACACGCCGTTCTTCCAGGGGTATCGGCCGCAGTTCTACTTTCGGACGACGGACGTGACGGGGGTGTGCACGTTGCCGGCGGGGGTGGAGATGGTGATGCCGGGGGACAACGTGTCGATGGCGGTGGAGCTGATCACGCCGATCGCGATGGAGCGGGAGCTGCGGTTCGCGATTCGCGAGGGGGGGCGGACGGTGGGGGCGGGCGTCGTGACGGAGATCGTGGCGTAGGCGGAGGACCAAGACACCATGCCCCGAGAGATCATCAGCTTGGCGTGCGGTGACTGCCAGCGGCGGAACTACACCCAGACGAAGAATCGGCGGACGCATCCGGATCGGCTGGATCTCAAGAAGTACTGCCGGTGGTGCCGGAAGCACACCGCTCACAAGGAAACGAAGTAGGCCGAGCCAGGGCAGTAGCTCTAACGGCTAGAGCACCGGACTCCAAATCCGGGGGATGGGGGTTCGAATCCCTCCTGCCCTGCCACAAAGACGGGGACACGTAGACACGGGATGGAGGCGCTGAGGAAGGTCCGGGAGTTTTTCCACGACGTCTTGATCGAGTTCCGGCGGGTCTCGTGGCCGACGCGCAAGGAAGTGACGGGCTCGACGAGCGTCGTGATCGTCATGGTACTCGTCCTGGCCGCGTTTCTCGCGGTCGTGGACCACGCCCTGACGTGGATCGTCCGATTGGTCCTCCGGTAAGGTGCGCATGTCAAGAGACTGGTACGTCGTGCACACGTACTCGGGGTTCGAGAACAAGGTGGCGGAGGCGATCCGCCAGCGGGCCAAGATCTTTGGCCAGGAAGAGGCGATCAGCCAGGTCGTGATCCCGACCGAGGAGGTCGTCGAGGTGCGCAAGGGGCAGAAGCGAATCACGCCCCAGAAGTTCTTCCCGGGCTACGTGCTGGTCGAGATGGAGATGACCGACGACTCCTGGCACCTCGTCAAGTCGACGCCGAAGGTGACCGGGTTCGTGGGCTCGGGGGCGCGGCCGTCGCCCCTGCCCCGCGAGGAGGTCGACGCCATCCTGCACCAGATGGAACTCGGCGCCGAGAAGCCGAAGCCCAAGTCGGTCTTCCAGAAAGGCGACAAGGTGCGGGTGATCGAGGGGCCGTTCGTCAACTTCAGCGGGATGATCGAGGACATGAGCCCCGAGCGCGGCAAGCTGAAGGTCATGGTCCAGATCTTCGGGCGGCTGACGCCAGTGGAGCTCGAGTACTACCAGGTCGAGCGCGCATAGATGTCGCGCGCCGGCAGGTTGAGCGCGCAGGGAAGCGCTTGCTGATGGGCGGCGCGCGCGTGGGAACCGGGAGAGGCTAGCGCACCATGGCGAAGAAGGTCCAGGCCGTCGTCAAGCTCCAGATCCCGGCGGGGAAGGCCAATCCGGCGCCCCCGGTCGGGCCGGCGCTCGGCCAGCACGGCGTCAACATCATGGAGTTCTGCAAGGGTTTCAACGCGCGGACGGCGAGCCAGGAGGGTCTGATCCTGCCGGTGGTCGTCACTATCTACGCCGACCGCTCGTTCACGTTCGAGGTGAAGACGCCGCCGGCGGCGGTGCTCCTCAAGCGGGCGGCCGGGATCGCGAAGGCCTCCGCGAACCCCCTCAAGATCAAGATCGCGAAGGTGACCCGAGCCCAGGTCCGCGAGATCGCGCAGACGAAGCTGGTCGACCTGAACACGGACAACGTGGACCAGGCCATGCGCATCGTCGAGGGGACCGCACGCAGCATGGGCATCGAGGTCGTGGGCTAGGAGGGCGGGCGCATGCCAGTGGCGAAGGCGTACGCGAAGGCAAGCGCGCAGATCGACGCGGACAAGGCCTACTCCGTGGAGGAGGCCGTGGACCTCGCGAAGCGCGTGGCCCACGCGAAGTTCGACGAAACCGTCGAGCTCGCCGTGCGGCTCGGCGTTAACCCAAAGCATGCGGATCAGATGGTTCGGGGTGCGGTGCTCCTCCCGCACGGGACCGGCAAGACGGTCCGCGTGATCGTCTTCGCGAAGGGCGAGAAAGAGCGCGAGGCGCGCGAGGCCGGCGCGGACATCGTCGGCGCCGAGGACCTGGTCGAGAAGATCCAGGGCGGCTGGCTCGAGTTCGACACCGCGGTTGCGACGCCGGACCTCATGGGTCAGGTGGGGCGGCTCGGGAAGGTCCTGGGGCCCCGCGGGCTCATGCCGAACCCCAAGGTCGGGACCGTGACGTTCGACGTCGCCCGGGCCATCCGGGAAGTCAAGGCCGGCAAGGTCGAGTTCAAGGTGGACAAGGCCGGCAACGTTCAGGTGCCCGTCGGCAAGCGGTCCTTCGCGGCCGCGCACCTGGCGGTGAACGTCAGCGCGATCATCGAAGCGCTGGTGAAGGCGAGGCCGGCGGCGGCGAAGGGGCAGTACCTGCGCAGTATCACGGTGTCGACGACGATGGGGCCCGGCGTGCACGTGGACGTCCAGCGCATCGCCAGTCAGTACAAGCTGTAGGAGGTCAACGTGCCCACGTCAGAGAAGGCAGGGACGATCGAGCAGCTCCGGAAGCGGCTGGGCGGCGCCACGGCGGCGGTCTTGACCGAGTACCGGGGTCTCACGGTCCATCAGATCTCGGAGCTTCGGAAGCAGCTCAAGGTGGCCTCCGCGGAGTACCGCGTCGTCAAGAACCGGTTGGCGCGTGTCGCCATCGAGGGGTCGCCATTGGCCTCGCTCCGGCCGCACCTCACCGGGCCGATCGGTGTCGTGATCGCCCGGAAGGATCCGGCCGCCGTGGCCAAGGCGCTCCAGGGGTTCGCCAAGACGAACCCGGCGCTCCAGCTCCGCGTGGGCGTCGTCGATGGGCAGCTCCTGGATCTCCAGGGACTCAAGGCGGTGGCGGACCTGCCGTCGCGGGAGGCCCTTCGGTCGCAGCTCGTGGGAGCGATCCAGGGACCGCTGGCGCAGCTGGTGGGTCTTCTCCAGGCGCCGCAGCGGGAGCTCGCATTCATCCTGGCCGAGCGGGGCAAGCAGGCCCCGACCGAATCGGCCGAGGACGCGTGACGGACGGAATCGGACGAGAGCGGACGGAGCCTACGGGGCTCCGCCGATGACAAGGGGGACAGAGGATGACGAAGGTCGATCAGGTGGCCGAGCAGCTGGACCAGTTGACCCTTCTGGAGGCGGCCCAGCTGTCCAAGCTCCTCCAGGAAAAGTGGGGCGTGTCGGCGGCGGCGCCCATGGCGATGGCGGCGATGCCCGGGATGGGGATGCCGGGCGGGGCGGCCCCGGCGGCCGAAGAGGAAAAGACCGAATTCGATCTGGTCCTCCTGGGCGCCGGCGAGAAGAAGATCCAGGTCATCAAGGTCGTGCGGGAGCTGACGGGGCTCGGGCTCAAGGAGGCCAAGGCGGTCGTCGACGAGGCCCCCAAGCCGGTCAAGGAGAAGGTGTCGAAGGCCGAGGCCGAGGACATGAAGAAGAAGCTCGAGGAGGTCGGCGCCACCGTCGAGATCAAGTAGGGCGCGGTGTCGACGGTCGCACGCCGGACCGAGCCCGCCGCGGGTATGGCGGGCTTGCATCGCTCCGGGAAACGCCCCGCGGGCGGGCGGCGGCCGTCGGGGTCGGCTGGACGGAGTGGGCGCAGATTGACTCCGGGCACCCCGGAACACCGGGGCTGAGGGGATAGATGGCGGGACAGATTCAGTGTGGCCGTCGTGTCCGTCGCGATTTCGGGAAGATTGCGTCGATCGTCGAGATCCCGAATCTGATCGAGATCCAGCGGAACTCGTACGAAGCCTTTCTGCAGAAGGACTATTCGCCGGAGCACCGGGAGGACATGGGCCTCCAGGCGGTGTTCAAGAGCGTCTTTCCGATCTCGGACTACAACGAGAACGCCTCGCTGGAGTTCGTGGGGTACCACTTCGGCGACCCCAAGTACACGGTGGAGGAGTGCCATGACCGGGGCATGACCCATGCCATCCCGCTCAAGGTGACGCTCCGCCTGGTGGTGTACGAGCAGGACAAGAGTGCCCGGCACCGGGCGGTCAAGGACATCAAGGAGCAGGAGGTCTACCTCGGCGAGCTGCCGCTCATGACCGAGAAGGGGACCTTCATCATCAACGGCACCGAGCGCGTGGTCGTCAGCCAACTGCAGCGCTCGGCCGGAGTGTTCTTCGACGACGACCGGGGCAAGACGCTCGCCTCGGGGAAGAAGATCTTCTCGGCCCGGATCATCCCGTACCGCGGGTCGTGGGTGGAGTTCGAGTTCGACGCCAACGACATCCTGCAGGTGCGCATTGACCGCCGCCGCAAGATGCTGGCGACCGCGTTCCTCCGCGCCTTCAGCTTCCTCGAGAAGGGGCCCGAGAAGGGGACGATGTCCGACGAGGAGATCCTGGGCTCCTTCTACGACCTCGAGGAGGTCGTCAGCTTCGAGGAGGGCGCGGCCGTCGTCAAGCTGAACCCGGAGATCCACCGGCACGAAACGCCGGTGGCCGAGGACATCAAGCAGCCCCGGCATCGCGAGCCCATCGCGCAGGCCGGCCGACGCCTGAACAAGGGCCGGGTGGAGCGCATGGTCGAGGCGGGGATCGCGAAGTTCCAGGTCCCCATGGCGTGGCTGGAGAACCGGCGCACCGGCGGCCGGGTCGTCGATTCGAAGACGGGCGAGGTGCTCCTGGAGGCAAACCAGGTCCTCACCTCGAACGAGCTCGCGAAGATCGCCGCCCGCCCGGTGGCGCCTTTCAAGGTCGTCTTCGAGGATCCCGACAAGAACGACGCCTCCGTGCACGAGACGCTGACGCGCGACACGCACCGGAACCCGGACGAGGCGCTGGTGGAGATGTACCGGCGGCTCCGCCCGGGCGATCCGCCGACCGTGGAGTCGGCCCGCGCGCTCTTCCGCGGCATGTTCCTCGATCCGCGACGCTACGACTTGGCGCGGGTCGGGCGCTTCATGCTGAACAAGAAGCTCGGGACGGAGTCGCCGCTCAACTGGAAGACGCTCCGGACCGAGGACATCGTGGCGGTGGTCCGACGCCTCCTGGCGGTCAAGCAGGAGCGCTATCCGACCGATGACATCGACCACCTCGGGAACCGGCGTGTGCGGTCGGTGGGCGAGCTCTTGGAGAACCAGTTCCGCGTGGGTCTGACCCGCATGGAGCGGGCGATCAAGGAGCGGATGTCGATTGCCGACATCGAGAGCCTGATGCCACACGACCTGGTGAACGCGAAGCCGGTGTCGGCGGTGGTGAAGGAGTTCTTCGGATCCTCGCAGCTCTCCCAGTTCATGGACCAGACGAACCCGCTGGCCGAGCTGACGCACAAGCGCCGGCTCTCGGCCCTCGGTCCCCGGGGTCTTTCGCGGGAGCGCGCGGGCTTCGAGGTGCGGGACGTCCACCCGACGCACTACGGGCGGATCTGCCCCATCGAGACGCCGGAAGGCCCGAACATCGGGCTCATCTCCTCGCTCTCCACGTACGCGCGGATCAACGAGTTCGGGTTCATCGAGACGCCGTACCGGCGCGTCGAGGCCGGCACCGTCTCGGACGACATCATCTTCCTCACGGCGCTCGAGGAGGAGCAGGTCGTCATCGCCCAGGCCAACGCCGAGATCGACAAGCGCGGAAAGTTCGTGGCCGACCGCGTCGAGGCCCGCAAGAGCGGGGAGTTCAAGCTGGTGCCGCCGGAGGAGGTCCAGTACATGGACGTCTCTCCGAAGCAGCTGGTGTCGGTAGCGGCCAGCCTGATCCCGTTCCTCGAGAACGACGACGCGAACCGGGCCCTCATGGGCTCGAACATGCAGCGCCAGGCGGTGCCGCTGCTCCAGCCGGAGGCGCCGCTCGTCGGCACCGGGATGGAGCACGTGGTCGCCAGGGACTCCCAGGCGGTCGTGCTGGCCCGCCGGGGCGGAGTGATCGAGTCGGTCAGCGCCGACCGCGTGGTGATCCGGGCCGAGGGCCGCGGCAAGAAGGCCGACCCGGTGCACGACCGGACGCTGGAGATCTACAACCTGACGAAGTATCGGCGCTCGAATCAGAACACGTGCATCAACCAGCGGCCGATCGTCCGGAAGGGGCAGCGCGTCGCGGCCGGTGAGGTGATCGCGGACGGGCCCGGCACCGACCAGGGTGAGCTCGCGCTGGGGCGCAACGTCCTCGTCGCCTTCATGCCCTGGGGTGGGTACAACTTCGAGGACGCGATCCTGGTCTCCGAGCGGCTCGTGAAGGACGACCGCTACACCTCGATCCACATCGAGGAGTTCGAGATCCAGGCGCGCGACACGAAGCTGGGCAAGGAAGACATCACGCGCGACATCCCGAACGTGGCGGAGGAGGCCCTCAAGGACCTCGACGAGTCGGGAATCGTGCGGAAGGGGGCCAAGGTCAAGGCCGGCGACATCCTGGTCGGCAAGATCACGCCCAAGGGAGAGACGCAGCTCACGCCGGAGGAGAAGCTCCTGCGCGCCATCTTCGGCGAGAAGGCCGGGGACGTGCGGGACACCTCGCTCACGGTACCACCGGGCATCGAGGGGACGGTGGTCGATGTCAGCGTCTTCTCGCGGCGTGGCATCGACAAGGACGAGCGCGCCAAGTCCATCGAGCGTGAGGAGGTCGATCGTCTCGAGAAGGACCTCCAGGACGAGATCGTCGACGTCGAGATGGAGCGCGACCAGAAGCTCAAGAACCTGCTGGTCGGGAAGACCCTGACGACTGATCTCGTCGACGGGCGCGAAGAGACGCTGGGTCGGAAGGGCCAGAAGATCGAGCGCGGGTGGCTGGACGAGCTCGACTGGGACAAGCTGACGAAGGTCAAGGTCAAGGAGGACGACGGGCTCGCCTCGAACGTCCGCCGGATCGCGGAGGTGGCCGACCAGGCGGTCGACTTCCTCCGCTCGGAGCATCAGCTGAAGATCGAGCGCGTCCAGCGGGGGGATGACCTGCCGCCGGGCGTCATCAAGATGGTGAAGGTCTACGTTGCCGTGAAGCGCAAGCTCTCGGTGGGCGACAAGATGGCCGGCCGTCATGGGAACAAGGGGGTCGTCTCCCGGGTCTTGCCCGAGGAGGACATGCCGTACCTGCCCGACGGGACGCCGGTGGAAATGGTGCTGAACCCCCTGGGCGTCCCGTCGCGGATGAACGTGGGCCAGATCCTGGAGACCCACCTCGGATGGGCCGCGCGGGGGCTCGGGCTCCACATCGCGAGCCCGGTGTTCGACGGGGCGACCGAGGACGAGATCAAGGGTCTCTTGCGGGAGGCCAAGCTCCCGACGTCGGGGAAGGCGGTCCTCTGCGATGGGCGGACCGGCAAGCCGTTTCACCAGGAGGTCACGGTCGGTTACATCTACATGCTGAAGCTGGCCCACCTGGTCGACGACAAGATGCACGCCCGCTCCATCGGGCCATACTCCCTCGTCACGCAGCAGCCGCTCGGCGGCAAGGCGCAGTTCGGTGGCCAGCGGTTCGGCGAGATGGAGGTGTGGGCGCTGGAGGCCTATGGCGCCGCGCACACGCTCCAGGAGATGCTGACTGTGAAGTCGGACGATGTCGAGGGCCGGAATCGTATCTACGAAGCCATCGTCAAGGGCGAGAACTTCCTGGAGCCGGGGACGCCGGAGTCGTTCAACGTCCTGGTGAAGGAGCTCCAGAGCCTCGCGCTGGACGTCGAGCTCATCCAGCGAGACGGGAAGGGGAAGGCCTGACGTGCAGGTCGTGGCTACCTCGGCCCGTCGCCCCTAAGCGCGGGTCGTTGGAAGGGCATCCCCGGCGCGTGCGCCGGGGCGGCGGCCGTCCCCGTTGGACGGCGCGGGGGGACTCCCCCCGATGAAGGAGGAGCGAATGCTGACGGATCGGCCGTTCGGGAGTCTTCTCAGGGAAGAGCGTCCCACGAAGGATCTGTGGGGGATCCTCGACAATCGATACGCGAAGCCCATCACGTTCGACGCGATCCGTATCCGGCTGGCGCCGCCCGAGAAGATCCGGAACATCTGGTCGAGCGGCGAGGTCAAGAAGCCGGAGACCATCAACTACCGGACCTTCAAGCCGGAGCGGGATGGGCTGTTCTGCGCCCGCATCTTCGGGCCGACGAAGGACTACGAGTGCGCGTGCGGCAAGTACAAGCGCATGAAGTTCGCCGGCGTTATCTGCGACAAGTGCGGGGTGGAAGTGACGCGGGCGCGGGTGCGCCGTGAGCGGATGGGACACATCGAGCTTGCCTCGCCGGTGTCGCACGTCTGGTTCTTCAAGGGGCTGCCGAGCCGCATCGGGCAGCTTCTGGACATGTCGCTGCGGGACCTGGAGAAAATCCTCTACTTCGAGGAGTACGTGGTCCTGGACCCGGGGCCGTCGAACCTCAAGAAGAAGGACCTCGTCACCGTCGACAAGTACCGGAAGCTCGCCGAGGAGTACTCGGCCGAGCGCATCAAGGTCGGCATGGGCGCCGAGGCCATCCGGGTGCTCCTGCGGGACCTCGACCTCGAGACGCTGGAGCGCGAGCTCCGCGTCTCGATGCTGTCCGAGACGTCCGCCCAGAAGCGGAAGAAGGTCGTCAAGCGGCTCAAGGTCGTCGACGCCTTCATCAAGTCGCAGAACAAGGCCGAGTGGATGATTCTCGAGGCCATCCCGGTCATCCCGCCCGAGCTGCGCCCGCTGGTGCCCCTGGACGGCGGACGGTTCGCGACCTCGGACCTCAACGACCTCTACCGCCGGGTGATCAACCGGAACAACCGGCTGAAGCGCCTCATGGAGCTCCGTGCCCCGGAGATCATCATCCGCAACGAGAAGCGGATGCTGCAGGAGGCGGTGGACGCGCTCTTCGACAACGGGCGGCGGGGGCGCGTGATCACCGGACCCAACAATCGGCCGCTGAAGTCCCTGTCCGACACGCTGAAGGGCAAGCAGGGGCGGTTCCGCCAGAACCTGCTTGGCAAGCGTGTCGATTACTCGGGCCGGTCCGTCATCGTGGTGGGACCGCAGCTCAAACTTCATCAGTGCGGCCTGCCCAAGAAGATGGCGCTGGAGCTCTTCAAGCCGTTCATCCTGCGGAAGCTCGAGGAGAAGGGCCTCGCGTCGTCGATCAAGGCCGCCAAGAAGATGGTGGAGAAGGAACGGCCGGAGGTCTGGGATATCCTCGAGGACATCATCAAGGAGCACCCGGTGCTGCTCAACCGCGCACCGACGCTCCACCGGCTCGGGATCCAGGCGTTCGAGCCGATCCTGGTCGAGGGTAAGGCCATCGAGATCCACCCGCTCGTCTGTACCGCGTTCAACGCGGACTTCGACGGGGACCAGATGGCGGTGCACGTGCCACTCTCGCACGAGGCGCAGCTCGAGGCGCAGATCCTCATGCTGTCCTCCAACAACGTGCTGTCGCCGGCGAACGGCGCGCCGCTCGTGATCCCCACCCAGGACATGGTGCTCGGGATCTACTACCTGACCAAGGAGCGGAAGGGCGCCAAGGGCGAGGATCGACGCTTCGCGGACATGGAAGAGGTCCGGATGGCGTACGACGCGGAGGACGTGGACCTCCAGGCGCGGGTCCTGGTGCGCGGTTTCGACCCGCAGAACCCGGTTGAGCTGATCGAGACCACCGTGGGCCGCGTGCTCTTCAACGAGGTCGTGCCGATGGAGCTCCGCCCGGTGAACAAGGAGCTCAAGAAGAAGGAAGTGACGCAGCTCGTCGGGGACTGCTACCACCGGCTCGGCAACGCCGAGACCGTCAAGTTCCTGGACGACCTCAAGGACATCGGGTTCCGGTACGCGTCGCTGTCAGGCCTCTCGATCGGGATCGACGACATGAAGACCCCGTCGTCGAAGAAGGACCTGATCGAGCAGGCGCGGCGCCAGGTGTTCGAGGTCGACCAGCAGTACCAGGACGGCGTCATCACGAACGGCGAGCGCTACAACAAGGTGGTCGATATCTGGGCCCGTGTGACCGAGGACATCGCGGACGAGATGTTCCGCGAGCTCGAGTCGGACGAGCAGCACGGGGAGTTCAACCCGATCTTCATGATGGCCGACTCGGGAGCCCGGGGCTCGAAGCAGCAGATCCGGCAGCTGGCCGGCATGCGCGGGCTCATGGCGAAGCCGTCGGGCGAGATCATCGAGACGCCGATCACGTCGAACTTCCGCGAGGGGCTTACCGTGCTCGAGTACTTCACCTCGACGCACGGGGCCCGCAAGGGCCTGGCCGACACCGCGCTCAAGACGGCCGACTCGGGCTACCTCACGCGGCGGCTGGTGGACGTGGCCCAGGACGTCATCATCAGCGAGCAGGACTGCGGGACGGTCAAGTCCATCGACGCGACGCCGCTGGTCGAGGGCGGCGAGATCATCCAGTCGCTCAAGGACCGCGTGCTGGGACGGGTCGCGGCGGAGGACATCCGCGATCCCTTCTCGGACGAGGTCATCGTGCGGGCGGGGACGGAGATCGACGAGGCCTTCGCGACCCGGATCGAGGATGCCGGTCTCGAGCGGGTCAAGATCCGCTCCGTGCTCACGTGTGAGGCGAAGCGGGGGGTGTGCATCCGGTGCTACGGTCGGAACCTCGCAGCCGGGCGGCTCGTGGAGCTCGGCGAGGCCGTGGGTATTATCGCGGCCCAGTCGATCGGCGAGCCGGGCACGCAGCTGACGATGCGGACGTTCCACATCGGCGGCACGGCGCGCATCACCGTGCAGTCGAAGCACGAGACAAAGCACGGCGGCATCGTCCGGTATCACAACGTCCGCACCGTCGTGAACCGGGAGGGCGACCTGGTCGTCATGAACCGGAACGGCGAGCTGGCGGTCGTGGAGGAGAAGGGGCGGGAGAAGGAGCGGTACCCGGTCGTCTACGGCGCCAAGATCAAGGTGCGGGACGGAAAGAAGGCCATCGCGGGCCAGGTGCTCGTCGAGTGGGACCCGTACACGTCGCCGATCCTCACCGAGGTCGCGGGGAAGCTCGTCTACCGCGACATCGAGGAGGGCGTGACGATTCACGACGAGATCGACGAGGTCACGGGCCTCGCGAGCAAGGTCGTGATCGAGGACCAGGGCGGGCAGCGGCAGCCGCGAGTGTCGATCAAGGCGGTCGAGGGCGAGGGCGCCGAGGCGGTCGAGACGGACCGGACGATCGGGAGCTACACGCTGCCGGTCAAGGCGCACGTCATGGTCGCCGACGGGGCCATGGTGTCCGCGGGCGAGGTCATCGCGAAGATCCCCCGGGAGACGACGAAGACCAAGGACATCACCGGAGGTCTCCCGCGGGTGGCGGAGCTCTTCGAGGCCCGGAAGCCCAAGGAGCAGGCGACCATCACCGAGATCGACGGGGTCGTGCGTTTCGCCGGCATCCAGAAGGGCATGCGGAAGATCGAGGTCCAGGCCGACGACGGAGAGGTGAAGGAGTACCTCGTCCCGCGCGGGAAGCACATCACCGTGCGAGAAGGCGATCGGGTCAAGGCCGGCGAGCCGCTCATGGAGGGCTCGGAAAACCCGCACGACATCCTGGCGGTCCTCGGAGACAAGCAACTCCAGGAGTACCTCGTCGACGAGGTCCAGGAGGTGTACCGGCTCCAGGGTGTGACGATCAACGACAAGCACATCGAGATCATCGTGCGCCAGATGCTGCGCCGGGTCCGCATCGAGGAGGTCGGGGACACCGACTTCGTCGTCGGGGAGCTGGTGGACCGCTTCGTCTTCCATGCGGAGAACGACAAGGTGGTGGAGGGTGGCGGCCGGCCCGCGACGGCGAAGCCGATCCTGCTCGGCATCACCAAGGCGTCCCTGTCCACGGACAGCTTCATCTCCGCGGCGTCCTTCCAGGAGACCACCCGGGTCCTCACCGAGGCGGCGATCAGCGGCAAGGTGGACGACCTCCGGGGGCTCAAGGAGAACGTCATCGTGGGACGGCTCATCCCGGCGGGGACCGGCCTGTCCCTCTACGCCAAGAGCGAGCTCCAGCCGCTGGGGGACGAGCGCCGCAGCGAGGATGCGCAGCTGGCGGCCGTGACCGAGGAGCTCCAGGCGCCGAGCCTGCCCCTCAGCATGCCCATCGATCGCATCCCCGGGGACGAGACCGATGGTTGACAGAATGGGCGATCATTGCTATAAAACTGGAGTTTTGGCCCTGGTGTCGGCCGTGCCCTGCGACGCCGTCCCCGGGAAACCCGTCAACGAGCCGTAACGGAAGGGATCCGATGCCGACTATCAGCCAGCTTGTCCGACACGGCCGGGAGGCAATGCGGAAGAAGTCCAAGGCCCCGGCCATGGAGGGCTCGCCGCAGAAGCGCGGGGTGTGTATCCGGGTGTACACCACCACGCCGAAGAAGCCGAACTCGGCGCTCCGGAAGGTGGCCCGCGTGCGGTTGACGAACGCGATCGAGGTGACCGCGTACATTCCGGGCGTCGGGCACAACCTGCAGGAGCACTCGATCGTCGTGATCCGGGGAGGTCGCGTGAAGGACCTGCCGGGCGTGCGCTACCACATCATCCGCGGGATCCTCGACGCGGCTGGGGTGGCGAACCGCCGGCAGTCGCGTTCCAAGTACGGTGCGAAGACGCCCAAGGGCGCCGGCGCCGCGTAGTCAGGAGCCTCGACCATGCCGCGACGGGCCATTATCCAGCGCCGGGAGGTCAACCCCGACCCCAAGTACGGGAGCCGCCTGGTGGCGAAGTTCATCAACGTCATGATGCACGGAGGCAAGCGGAGCCTCTCCGAGGGGATCATGTACCACGCGCTCGACCTGATGGCCGATCGCGCGAAGCAGGATCCGCTCAAGCTGTTCAAGCAGGCGGTGGACAACGTCAAGCCAGCCCTCGAGGTGAAGTCCCGCCGGGTGGGAGGCTCCACGTACCAGGTGCCGGTCGAGGTGCGGCCGGAGCGACGGACGTCCCTGTCCATGCGCTGGCTCGTCGGGTTCGCGCGGTCGCGGCCGGAGAAGACCATGCAGGAGCGGCTGGCGGCGGAGCTCCTGGACGCGGCCAACAACCGCGGGACGGCCGTAAAGAAGCGCGAGGACACCCACCGCATGGCCGAGGCCAACAAGGCGTTCGCGCACTACCGCTGGTAGCAAAGTAACGATCGGGCCGCCGCGCCCGCCTCCACCCCGTCCGCGTGACCGCGGCGCGGGTGTCGGCATCGGCGGCGGCCCAGGAGAAGGGTCGGGAAGAGTCGATGGAACGGCAGTTTCCGCTGGATCGGACGCGCAACATCGGCATCATGGCGCACATCGATGCCGGGAAGACCACCACCACCGAGCGGATCCTCTATTACACCGGCCGGTCGTACAAGATCGGCGAGGTGCACGAGGGGACCGCCACGATGGACTGGATGGTCCAGGAGCAGGAGCGCGGCATCACTATCACCTCGGCCGCGACGACGTGCTTCTGGCGCGACTGCCGCATCAACATCATCGACACTCCCGGCCACGTGGACTTCACAATGGAGGTGGAGCGCTCGCTCCGCGTGCTGGACGGCGCGGTCGCGATCCTGGACGCGGTGGCGGGGGTCGAGCCCCAGACGGAGACGGTCTGGCGGCAGGCGGACAAGTACCGGGTGCCGCGCATCGTGTACGTCAACAAGATGGACCGGACCGGCGCCGACTTCTTCCGCTCCCTGGAGATGATCCGCAGCCGCCTCGGCGTGACCCCGGTGGTGCTCCAGCTGCCCCTCGGGGCGGAGGACGGCTTCCGGGGCATCATCGACCTCATCGAGGAGACCGCACTGGTGTGGCCGGAGAACGATGCCCGCCTGGGCCAGGAGTTCGAGCGGGTGCCGATCCCCGCCGAGTACGCGGCGCAGGTGCGCGAGTACCGCGAGCACCTCCTGGATGCCCTGTCCGAGGTCGACGAGAAGCTGATGGAGCAGTACCTCGAGGACAAGAAGCTCGAGCCCGCGGACCTCCGGGCGGCGGTCCGGGTCGGCACCCTGGCGATGAAGCACGTGCCCGTGATCTGCGGCGCGTCCTTCAAGAACAAGGGCGTGCAGCCTCTCCTCGACGCGGTCGTCGACTACCTGCCGTCGCCGCTCGACATCCCACCGATGCAGGGGATCAACCCCGAGACCATGGAGCCGGAGACGCGGCTGGCTTCGGATGCCGAGCCGTTCACGGCGCTCGCGTTCAAGCTGATGAACGATCCCTTCGTGGGCCAGCTCACGTTCCTCCGCGTCTACGCGGGGACGCTCGCGTCGGGCATGCACGTCTACAACTCGACGCAGCAGAAGAAGGAGCGGATCGGGCGCCTGCTCCGGATGCACGCGAACAAGCGCGAGGAGATCGAGGGCGTGGGCGCGGGGGACATCGCGGCCGTGGTCGGCCTCAAGTTCGCGCGCACCGGCGACACGCTCTGCGACGGGAACCGGCCGATCGTGCTCGAGCGGATGGACTTTCCGGAGCCCGTGATCTCGGTGGCGATCGAGCCGAAGACCAAGGCCGACGACGAGAAGCTCAGCCTGTCCATGGGCCGCTTGGCTCTCGAGGATCCAACGTTCCGGGTTGCCGTGGACGCCGAGACCGGCCAGACGATCATCTCGGGGATGGGCGAGCTCCACCTGGAGATCATCGTCGACCGGCTCCTGCGGGAGTTCAAGGTCGAGGCCAACGTCGGGCGGCCGGAGGTGGCCTACCGCGAGACGATTCGCCGCAAGGCCGAGGCCCGGGGGCGGTTCGTGCGGCAGACGGGTGGCCGGGGCCAGTACGGCGACGTCGAGATCGAGGTCGAGCCCGCACCGGGCAAGGGGTTCGTGTTCGAGAACAAGATCGTGGGCGGGTCGGTGCCGCGCGAGTACATTCCGGCCGTGGAGAAGGGCATCCGGGAGGCGCTGGAGAGCGGCGTGCTCGCCGGCTACCCGGTCGTCGACGTGCAGGTGATGCTGGTCGACGGCTCGTACCACGACGTCGACTCCTCCGAGATGGCGTTCAAGATCGCGGGCTCGATGGCGTTCAAGGATGCGGTGAAGCGGGCAAGCCCGGTACTCCTGGAGCCGATCATGCAGGTCGAGGTCGTGACGCCCGAGGAATACATGGGCGCCGTCCACGGCGACCTCGCGTCGCGGCGCGGCCGGATCGCTTCCATGGAGGCCCGGGGCTCCTCGCAGGTAATCCGCGCGAATGTCCCGCTCGCCACCATGTTCGGATACGCGACCGATCTGCGCTCCGCTACCCAGGGGCGCGCCACGTACACCATGCAGTTCGCCCGCTACGAGGAGATCCCGACCAGCCTGGCCGAAGAAATCATGGCCAAGGTGGCCGGCCGAGCTCCCGCCCGCGCGGGCTCCCGCTGAGCGAGAGGCTCGGGAGGACGGACGAATGGCCAAGGCGAGGTTCGAGCGGACGAAGCCGCACGTGAACGTGGGGACGATCGGGCACATCGATCACGGGAAGACGACGTTGACGGCGGCGATCACGAAGGTGCTGCACACGAAGAACAAGGGCATCGCGGTGCGGGAGTACGGATCGATCGACAATGCGCCGGAAGAGCGGGAGCGGGGGATCACGATTGCGGTGGCGCACGTGGAGTACGAGACGGCGAACCGGCACTACGCGCACATCGACTGTCCGGGGCACGCGGACTACATCAAGAACATGATCACGGGGGCGGCGCAGATGGACGGGGCCATCCTGGTGGTGGCCGCAAACGACGGGCCGATGCCGCAGACGCGGGAGCACGTGTTGCTGGCGCGGCAGGTGAACGTGCCGTATCTCGTGGTGTTCATGAACAAGGTGGACATGGTGGACGACCCGGAGATCCTGGACCTGGTGGAGTTGGAGGTTCGGGAGCTGTTGAAGAAGTACAACTTTCCGGGGGACGACATTCCGGTGATTCGGGGGTCGGCGCTGCAGGCGAACGAGCATCCGGAGGATCCGAAGGCGGCGGCGGCGATTTGGGAGTTGATGGCGGCGGTGGACAGCTACATTCCGACGCCGCTGCGGCCGGTGGACAAGCCGTTCCTGATGCCGGTGGAGGACATTTTCAGCATTACGGGGCGGGGGACGGTGGTGACGGGGCGGATCGAGCGGGGGATTGTGAAGGTCGGGGACGAGATCGAGATCGTGGGGATGCAGGAGGCGGCGCGGAAGAGCGTGGTGACGGGGGTGGAGATGTTCCGCAAGCTCCTGGACGAGGGGCAGGCGGGGGACAACGTGGGGGCGCTGTTGCGGGGGATCGACAAGGACGAGGTGGAGCGGGGGCAGGTGTTGGCGAAGCCGGGGTCGATCAAGCCGCACAAGACGTTCAAGGCCGAGGTGTACGTGCTGGCGAAAGAGGAGGGGGGGCGGCACACGCCGTTCTTCCAGGGGTATCGGCCGCAGTTCTACTTTCGGACGACGGACGTGACGGGGGTGTGCACGTTGCCGGCGGGGGTGGAGATGGTGATGCCGGGGGACAACGTGTCGATGGCGGTGGAGCTGATCACGCCGATCGCGATGGAGCGGGAGCTGCGGTTCGCGATTCGCGAGGGGGGGCGGACGGTGGGGGCGGGCGTCGTGACGGAGATCGTGGGGTAACGCCGTGGTGTTGCTGACCGATCAGAAGATCCGGATTCGCCTGCGGGCTTACGACCACCGCCTCCTGGACCGGTCCGTCAAGGAGATCGTCGAGACCGTGCGGCGCACTGGTGCCCGCGTGGCCGGTCCCGTGCTTCTGCCGACGGCGATCAGCCGCTGGACGGTGCTCCGCTCGCCGCACGTGGACAAGAAGTCGCGCGAGCAGTTCGAGATGCGGACGCACAAGCGGCTCCTGGACATCCTCGATCCGACACCGCAGACGGTGGACGCTCTGACCAAGCTCGACCTGCCGTCCGGCGTCGACGTCGAGATCAAGTTCTAGCCAGACGGGACGCCCACCATGGCCAAGGCAATGAAGCAGGGACTGATCGCGCGCAAGCGTGGCATGACGCAGGTGTTCGCCGAGGACGGGAACATCGTGCCCGTGACGGTGCTCGAGGCGGGACCCTGCACGGTTGTGCAGGTGAAGACCCAGGCGACCGACGGGTACGACGCGCTCCAGCTCGGGTTCGAGCCGAAGCGGAAGAAGGTCCGGAAGCCGATGGCCGGCCACTTCAAGAAGGCCGGAGTCGGGGCCGTGCGGATCCTGCGCGAGGTCCGACTCGAGTCGGTGGACGGCTACCAGGTGGGGCAGACGCTCTCGGTAGACCTCTTCAAGCCGGGCGAGCTCGTGGACGTCACGGGGCTCCGGAAGGGCCGGGGCTTCCAGGGCGGCATCAAGCGCCACGGCTGGACGGGCGGTGAGGCCAGCCACGGCTCGATGTTCCACCGGGCGCCGGGCTCCATCGGCGCCTCGTCGGATCCCTCGCGGGTGTTCCCGGGTCACCGGCTGCCGGGGCGCATGGGAGCGGTCCGGGTCACGACGCCGCACCTCGAGGTGGTCCGCGTGCTCCCCGAGCAGCACCTGCTCGTGATCAGGGGGGCCGTCCCGGGCGCCACGGGTGGGCTCCTGCTGGTGCGAAAGAGCGTCAAGCTCTCGAAGGCGCAGCAGCACGCTGCGAAGAAGGCGTGAGCGCGGCCATGGCGAGCACGGTGACGGTCAACGTCGTCGACGCGAGCGGCAAGGCCCGTGGCACCCTCGATCTCGACGCGGCCGTGTTCGGGGCGCCGATCCACGGCGCGCTGCTCCACCAGGCCGTCGTGCGGGAGCTGAACGGGCGCCGGGCCGGCACCCACGACACGAAGGGCCGGAGCGAGGTGTCGGGCGGCGGCAAGAAGCCCTGGAAGCAAAAGGGCACCGGCCGGGCGCGACAGGGCTCGATCCGAGCGACCCAGTGGAAGGGGGGCGGCAAGCCCTTCGGGCCCACGCCCCGGAGCTACGCGCAGGCGATGCCACGACAGGCGCGGCGCGGCGCGCTCCGGGCGGCCTGGACGGACAAGGTCGCCGGCGGGCAGCTCACGGTGGTGGAGCGGCTCGAGCTGACGCAGCCGAAGACAAAGGCGCTGGTCGGGCTGCTGGCCGGGCTCGGCGTCACGGGGACGCGGACGCTCCTCATGGTGGTCGAGCCCAGCGCCGGGCTGGTGCGCGCGTGCCAGAACGTGCCGTGGCTGACGCTCGGGCGCCCGGGGCACGTGTCGGTGGCCGAGCTCTTGAGGCACGACCGGATCGTGGCGGAGCGCCAGGCCCTGGTCGCGACGCAGGAAGGGCTCCAGGCATGAGAGACCCCCGGCAGGTGGTGCTACGGCCGCTCGTGACCGAGAAGGCCACGACGCTCAAGGACGAGCGCAACCAGGTGAGCTTCCAGGTGGCGGTGGACGCCAACAAGGTCGACATCCGGCGGGCGGTCGAGACGATCTTCAAGGTGAAGGTGACCGACGTGCGCACGCAGGTGGTCTACGGCAAAGAGAAGCGGATGGGCCGCTTCGTGGGCCGACGTGCGTCGTGGAAGAAGGCCGTCGTCCAGCTCGCCCCCGACAACAAGATCGAGCTCTTCGAGTCGTAAGCGAAACGCCCAGAAGGCACGGAGACAGGACGGGACCATGGCAGTCAGGACGCTGAAGCCGACATCGGCCGGTCGACGGTTCCAGACGATTCTGGCCTTCGACGAGATCACGAAGGTCCGCCCGGAGAAGGCGCTCGTTGACACCAAGAAGCGGAGCGGGGGCCGGAACTCGCAGGGTCGCATCACGACGCGGCA
This sequence comes from uncultured Candidatus Rokubacteria bacterium, assembly GCA_963805625.1. Lineage (GTDB taxonomy): Bacteria > Methylomirabilota > Methylomirabilia > Rokubacteriales > DASRDR01 > DASRDR01. Next base: position 126,391 of record CAWDVE010000021.1, on the reverse strand, counting down.
CATCGGCGGCGGGCACAAGCGGAAGATCCGCGCGGTCGACTTCCGCCGCGAGAAGCTCGGGGTGCCGGCGAAGGTGGCGGCGATCGAGTACGACCCGAACCGCAGCGCCCACCTCGCGCTGTTGCACTATCGCGACGGGGAGAAGCGCTATATTCTCGCCCCCCACGGGCTCAAGGTGGACGACACTGTCGTCTCGGGGCCGAGCGCCGACATCCTGCCGGGCAACGCGCTCCCGCTTCGCGCCATCCCGGCGGGCACCACGATCCACAACGTGGAGCTCCAGCCGGGCAAGGGCGGGCAGCTGTGCCGGAGCGCCGGCACCGGGGCGCAGCTCGTGGCCAAGGAAGGGGAGATGGCCCACGTCAAACTCCCTTCCGGCGAGATCCGGCTGATCCGCCAGACCTGCATGGCGACGATCGGGCAGGTGGGGAACCTCGACCACGAGAACGTGACGGTGGGCAAGGCGGGCCGCAGCCGCTGGCTCGGGATCCGGCCGACGGTGCGGGGCGTCGCGATGAACCCCGTCGACCACCCGATGGGTGGCGGTGAGGGACGTGGTAAGGGCAACCACCCCATGACCCCGTGGGGCAAGCCGACCAAGGGTGCCAAGACGCGGCGGCGCCAGCCGTCGGACCGGTACATCGTCGCCCGCCGCGGGCGGCGGCGGTAGGAGGACGACGTGGGACGCTCGGTCAGCAAGGGCCCGTTCATCGACACACATCTCATGGAGAAGGTCGAGGCACTCAATGCCTCCCGGCAGAAGAAAGTGATCAAGACCTGGTCCCGGCGGTCGACGATCAGCCCGGACTTCGTCGGGCACACGCTGGCCGTCCACAACGGCCGGAAGTTCATCCCGGTCTACGTCACGGAGAACATGGTCGGTCACAAGCTCGGTGAGTTCTCGCCGACGCGGACGTTCCGGGCGCACGGCTCGCACACCGAGAAGTCGACGGCGCTGAAGTAGGACGGAGATCGGATGCTCACCAAGGCCGTCGCACGTTACATCCGGGTGTCGCCCCGCAAGGCGCGTCTGGTCGCGGACCTCGTGCGCGGCAAGACCGTGGCGGAGGCGCTGGCGATCCTGCAGTACTCGCCCCAGGTGGCGGCCCGGCACATCGAGAAGGTTCTGCGATCCGCCGTCGCAAACGCCGAGCACAACCACCAGGTGCGAAGCTTGGATGACCTCCGGGTGAACGCAGTGATCGACGAGGGCCCGTCGCTCAAGCGGATCCAGCCACGGGCGATGGGCCGGGCGTTCTGGATCCGACATCGACTTGCCCACATCACGGTGGCTCTGGCCGAGGCCGGGGCTGGCACCGCTCCGGCGCGGCAACGGCCGGCCGGGGCGACGCGCGCGCGTCCGAGTGGCGGCCGCCGACCGGCAAAGACGACGACGAGGAGCGCGTAATGGGGCAGAAGGTCCACCCGATCGGGTTCCGGCTGGGGACGACGCGAACGTGGAGCTCACGCTGGTTCGCTTCCAAGGAGTACGCGAACCTGCTCCACGAGGACATCAAGATCCGGCGATACATCAAGGACGCGCTCTACCACGCGGGCATCTCGCGGATCGACGTCGAGCGCTCGGCCAACCGGGCGCGGATCACCGTCCACACGGCGCGGCCCGGGATCATCATCGGGCGGAAGGGTGCCGAGGTCGAGAAGCTCAAGAGCGAGCTGCAGATGCGAACGGGGAAGGAGATCCACCTCGACATCCAGGAGGTCGTGCATCCGGAGCTCGACTCGCAGCTCGTCGCCGAGAACATCGCGCTCCAGCTGGAGAAGCGGGTGGCCTTCCGGCGCGCGATGAAGAAGGCGGTGCAGAGCTCGGTCCGGCTCGGGGCCGAGGGGGTGCGGATCGCCTGCGCGGGGCGGCTCGGCGGGGCCGAGATCGCCCGCCGCGAGTGGTACCGCGACGGCCGGGTGCCGCTCCAGACGCTTCGGGCGGATCTCGACTTCGGGGTCGCCACGGCGCACACGACGTACGGGACGATCGGCGTGAAGGTGTGGATCTTCAAGGGCGAGGTGCTGCCCGCGGCCCGGGCGGCCGAGCTCGGGTAGCCGGACGCGATGCTCCAGCCCAAGCGCGTCAAGTACCGCAAGGCCCAGCGAGGCCGGATGAAGGGGACCGCCCAACGGGGCGCGACGCTCGCGTTTGGCGATTTCGGGCTGAAGGCCCTCGAGCCGTGCTGGCTCACGAATCGCCAGATCGAAGCGGGCCGCGTGGCCCTGACGCGAGCGGTCAAGCGGGGGGGCAAGATCTGGATCCGGGTCTTCCCGGACAAGCCCTTCACCAAGAAGCCCGCCGAGACGCGGATGGGGAAGGGCAAGGGGAACCCCGAGTACTGGGTGGCGGTCGTCAAGCCCGGCCGGATCCTGTACGAGATGGAGGGGCTGACCGAGGAGATCGCGCGGGAGGCGTTCCGCCTGGCGGCCAACAAGCTGCCCATCCGAACGAAGATGATCAAGCGCGAGCAAGCATGAGCCCACAGGCCGTCAGAGGGCTGAGCGAGGCGAGGCGATGAAGGGAAAGACAAAGCTGCGCGATCTGAGCGAGACCGAGCTCGGGCAAAAGGCCCGCGAGCTCCGGGAGGAGGTCTTCAACCTCCGCTTCCAGGTCTCGATGGCGATGGCGAAGAACCCGTCGCGCATCGGCCAGGCCCGGCGCGAGCTCGCCCGTGTCCAAACACTGCTGCGCGAGCGCACGCTCGGGCTGCAGCGCGGCTAGGCGCGGGGAGGCGAGGCGTGCTGAAGACCCGGGTCGGTCTGGTGGTCAGCGACAAGATGAGCAAGACGCGAGTGGTCGTGGTGGAGCGCTCCTTCCGCCATTCGCAGTACGAGCGCGTCATCAAGCGGACGACGCGGTTCAAGGCGCATGACGAGCGGAACGAGGCGCACGTGGGGGACCGCGTGCTCATCGTGGAGACCCGCCCGCTGTCCAAGGACAAGCATTGGCGGATCAAGGAGATCCTCGGGCGGGCCTTCTGAGCCCGCCCCGGGGAGCGCACAGCCATGATTCAACCGCGGACGATGCTGGACGTCGCCGATAACTCGGGCGCCAAGAAGGTGCAGTGCATCCGGGTGATGGGCGGCTCGAACAAGAAGTACGCGTCGATTGGGGACACGATCATCGTGGCGGTGAAGGAAGCGACCCCCGACGGGTCCGTGAAGAAGGGCGACGTGGCGCGCGCGGTCGTGGTGCGAACGGCGAAGGAGATCCGGCGGCCCGACGGCTCGCACATCAAGTTCGATCGCAACGCCGCGGTGCTCCTGAACCCGCAGAACAACCCGATCGGGACGCGCATCTTCGGACCTGTGGCGCGCGAGCTCCGGGATCGGCAGTTCCTGAAGATCATCTCGCTCGCCCCCGAGGTTCTGTGAGGAGCTCTGAATCAATGCCTGCATCGCGAGCGTTGGCAATCCGGAAGAACGACACGGTCCTGGTCATCGCGGGACGGGAGAAGGGGAAGCGCGGCAAGGTCCTGTTCGTGCTCCCAGCCCGAGAACGCGTCGTCGTCGAGCGCATCAACATGGTCAAGCGGCACCAGCGTCCGACGCAGAAGCTCCGCCAGGGCGGGATCATCGAGCGCGAGGCACCGCTGCACGTCTCGAACCTGATGCTGGTCTGCGGCAAGTGCGACAAGGCGACCCGGATCGGCATTCGGGTGCTGGCGAACGACCGCCGTGCGCGCGTGTGCCGGCGCTGCGGCGAGCTCGTGGACAAGAGCTAGGGAGAGACGCGATGGCGAAGGCAGACAAGCCTGAGGGCGCTCCGGCCAAGGCGGGCGGCGCGAAGGCGGCCGGCGCGAAGCCGGCCGGAGGCGGCAAGTCGGGGGCGCCCGCGCGCGGTGGCAAGGGGGGGCCGGCGGCGGCGAAGGCTGCGCCTGCGGCGCCTGCGGCCAAGTCGCGCAGCATGGGGCAGATCCCGCCGCGGCTGCGCGAGCGCTACCGAGCCGCCATCGTGCCCGCCCTCATGCAGGAGCGTGGCTACCGGAACCCGCACCAGGCGCCGCGCCTCGAGAAGATCGTCCTCAACATGGGGCTCGGCGAGGCCAAGGAGAACGCGAAGGCGCTGGACGCCGCCGCCGCCGACATGGTGGCGATCACCGGCCAGAAGGCCGTGATCACGAAGGCGAAGAAATCGATCGCCGCCTTCAAGGTGCGAACCGGGATGCCGGTGGGGGCGAAAACGACGCTGCGCGGCGCGCGGATGTACGAGTTCCTCGACCGCCTGGTCAGCGTGGCCCTCCCACGGGTGCGCGACTTCCGGGGGGTGTCCCCGAAGTCGTTCGACGGGCGAGGAAACTATGCGCTCGGGCTCAAGGAGCAGATCATCTTTCCGGAGATCGACTACGACAAGATCGACAAGATCCGCGGGATGGACATCATCATCTGCACGACGGCCGCGACGGACGAGGAGGCGAAGGCCCTCCTGACGCACCTCGGCGTGCCGTTCCGCGAGTAGGGCGGAGAACGAGCCAATGGCAAAGACGTCCCTGATCAACAAGCAGCGGAGTGTTCCGAAGTTCAAGGCGCGCAGCTACACGCGTTGCCGGCTGTGTGGGCGCCCGCGCGGGTATCTCCGCAAGTTCCAGCTGTGCCGAATCTGCTTTCGGAACCTGGCCCTGCGGGGCGAGATCCCGGGCGTGGTGAAGGCCTCCTGGTAGCCGCCCCGAGGGAGAGCGATCCATGGCGATGGTGACGGATCCGGTGGCGGACATGCTGGCGCGAATCCGCAACGGCAGCCTGGCCGAGCACGAGAAGGTGGACATCCCCTCCTCGAAGCTGCGGGTGCGGCTCGCGGAGATCCTCAAGGAGGAGGGGTTTATCAAGAACTTCCGCCTCATCGAGGACAAGCGGCAGGGCGTGCTGCGCATCTACCTGAAGTACGGGCCGGGGCAGGAGCGGGTGATCAGCGGGCTCCGGCGTGTCTCGAAGCCGGGGCGGCGACGGTACGTGGGCGCGGACCGGATCCCGAGCGTGCTCGGAGGGATGGGCGTGGCGATCCTGTCCACCCCGCAGGGCGTGCTCACGGACCGGGAGTCCCGCAAGGCCAAGGTGGGTGGGGAGGTTCTCTGCTACGTCTGGTAGCGCGGCCCGCGGGGCCGCGTGTGGGGCGAGGGACGGGGCGATGTCGAGGATAGGCAGGAAGCCGATCGCGATCCCCAAGGGCGTGCAGGTGGGCGTCCAGGGGCAGCAGGTCGAGGTCAAGGGTCCCAAGGGCCGCCTCGAGCTCAAGGTCCATGAGCTCTGCTCGGTGAAGGTCGCCGACGGCACGCTGGTGGTGGGGCGCGGGGCCGAGAGCCGGTCAGCGCGGGCGCTTCACGGGCTCACCCGTGCGCTGGTCGCGAACATGGTTCAGGGCGTCACCCAGGGTTTCGAGCGGAAGCTCGAGATCCAGGGGATCGGCTACCGGGTCCAGCAGGCCGGGCGCAACCTCACGTTCGCCCTGGGCTACTCGCACCCGATCGTGTTCGCGCTGCCGGAGGGGGTGACCGCCGAGGTCGAGAAGCAGACGGCGATCACGCTCCGCGGCGTGGACAAGTATCTCGTCGGTCAGACGGCCGCGCAGCTCCGGGCCCTCCGCCCGCCCGACTCCTACAAGGGCAAGGGTGTCCGGTACGCGGGCGAAGTGGTCCGCAAGAAGGTCGGGAAGACCGGCGCGAAGTAGCCGGCGATTCCCCGAGGAGAGACGACGGTGGGTGTGACAGAGCGCGTGGAAGGTCGGGCGAATCGGCACCGCCGCATCCGGCGCGTCGTGCGCGGGTCGGAGGGGCGCCCTCGCCTGGTGGTGTTCCGGAGCGTCAAGCACATCTACGCCCAGGTGGTGGACGACGACCGGGGCGTCACGGTCGCGGCCGCGGGTAGCCTGTCGCCCGAGCTCAAGGACACGCTGCGCTCGGGCGGCAACGTGGCGGCGGCGAAGGCGGTGGGTGAGCTGATCGCCCGGAAGGCCAAGGCCGGCGGAGTCGCGGCGGTCGTGTTCGACCGCGGCGGATACAAGTACCACGGCCGCGTGAAGGCCCTGGCGGACGCGGCGCGTGCCGCGGGTCTCGTGTTCTAGCGACCTGGTACGACTGGAGAGCACATGGCGGAGGGGCGCATCGATCCGAGCGGGCTCGAGCTGAAGGACAAGGTGGTCGCCATCAACCGCGTGGCCAAGGTGGTGAAGGGCGGGCGCCGATTCTCCTTCACCGCGCTCGTCGTCGTGGGTGACGGCGGGGGGCACGTGGGGGTGGGCCTGGGCAAGGCGCACGAGGTGCCCGAGGCGATCCGGAAGGCTGTCGAGCACGCGAAGAAGGACCTGCTCTACGTGCCGATCCGCGACACGACGCTGCCCTGCGAGATCACCGGCCACTACGGCTCGGGGCGGGTGTTCCTGCGTCCGGCGACACAGGGGACGGGTCTGATCGCCGGCGGCGCGGTCCGGGCGGTGCTCGAGGCCGCCGGCATCCAGGACGTCCTGACCAAGACGCTGGGCTCGCACAACCCGCACAACGTGCTGAAGGCGACGCTGGACGCGCTCCGGCGGATCCGGAAGCTCCAGGATCTCCAGGGGCTCCGGCGGAAGGGCCTGCAGGAAGCGGAGGAGGCCGTCCTTGCCAAGCAGGAAGCTTAAGGTCACCCTCACGCGCAGCTCGATCGGGCTGAAGCCGGGCCACGTGCGGACGCTCCAGGCCCTCGGTCTCCGCCGGATCCGCGCGACGGTGGTCCACGACGACACGCCTGTGATCCGGGGCATGATCGCGCGCGTGCCATACGCCGTCCGGGTCGAGCCTGTCGAGAGCCACGACACGCCGGTGGCCGGGCGGAGCCATCGCGACACGAAATCGCCAACGTCGAAGGAGCGCTCCGCATGAAGCTCGGCGATCTCCGGCCTCCGCGCGGGGCCCGGAAGCGGCGCAAGCGCGTGGGCCGCGGCCCCGCGTCGGGCCACGGCAAGACCTCAACGAAGGGGCACAAGGGGCACAAGGCGCGCTCGGGGGGCGGCAAGGGACCCGGCTTCGAGGGCGGGCAGATGCCGCTCTATCGGCGGATCCCCAAGCGGGGCTTCAAGAACCCGTTCCATCGCGAGTTCACGGTGGTCAACGTGAGCGACCTTGCCCGGTGCTTCCCGAAGGGCGGCGACGTCGGGCCCGAGGCCCTCGTCGGCGCGGGGCTCCTGGCCACGCGGGCGAGTCGCCTGGTCAAGGTGCTGGCCGACGGCGAACTCGCCGCCGGAACTGTGCTCACCGTCCGCGCCCACGCCTTCTCGAAGGCGGCGGCGGCCAAGATCGCGGCGGCCGGCGGCCGCGCCGAGGTGCTGCCGGCGTGATCGAGATCCTCCAGAACCTCCAGAACGTCACCAAGATCCCGGAGCTCAAGCGCCGGCTCCTGGTGACGGCCGGACTCTTGGCCGCGTACCGGCTCGGCGCGCACGTACCCACCCCGGGCGTGGACGCGGCGGCGCTCTCGCGGTTCTTCGACAGCGTCCAGGGAACCCTGCTGGGACTGGTCGACCTCTTCTCGGGCGGCAACCTCCGCAGCCTCACGGTGTTCGCACTCGGGATCATGCCCTACATCTCCGCCTCGATCATCCTCCAGCTCCTGACGGTCGTCGTGCCGGCGCTGGAGCGGCTGGCCAAGGAAGGGGAGGCGGGTCGCAAGAAGATCACCCAGTACACGCGCTACGGCACCATCGTGCTCTCGGCGTTCCAGTCCCTGTTCATCGCCATCGGGCTCGAGAGCATGGACGCGGGCGGGGCCACCCTGGTGCCGAACAAGGGCTGGGCCTTCCGCCTGATCACGATGATGACCCTGACGTCGGGGACCGCGCTGATCATGTGGCTCGGCGAGCAGATCTCCGAGAAGGGGATCGGGAACGGCATCTCGCTGATCATTTTTGCCGGCATCGTGGTGCGGCTGCCCTCGGCCCTGGAAGGGACCTACCAGCTGCTGCGGACGGGGGAGATGAAGCCCCTCGCGCTCCTCGGGGTCGTCGCGCTCATGCTCGCGGTGACCGCGGCGGTCATCGTCATGCAGGAGGGGCAGCGAAAAATCCAGGTCCAGTACGCCAAGCGGGTCGTCGGCCGGCGGGTGTATGGGGGGCAGTCGACCCACATCCCGCTCCGGATCAACACGGCCGGTGTGATTCCGGTGATTTTTGCCTCGTCGCTGATCCTGTTCCCGGCGACGCTGGCGCGATTCATTCCCACCTGGTGGATGCAGGTGGTGTCCGACGCGCTGTCCCCGGGGCCGCTCCCGCGCCACGGGCTCTACTACATCCTCTACATGGGCTTCATCGTCTTCTTCACGTACTTCTACACCGCCATCATCTTCAATCCGAACGATCTCGCGGACAACATGAAGAAGTACGGCGGATTCATCCCAGGGGTGCGGCCCGGCAAGAAGACGGCCGAGTTCATCGACCGGGTCCTCACGCGGATCACGCTGCCCGGCGCGATGTTTCTCGCCCTGATCTCCGTGTTGCCGGACTTCCTGATCCGGGCGTTCAACGTGCCCTTCTACTTCGGGGGCACGAGCCTCCTGATCGTCGTGGGCGTCGCTCTCGACACGGTGCGGCAGATGGAGTCGCACCTCCTGATGCGGCACTACGAGGGCTTCCTGCGTCGCCGCACGAAGGTCCGTGCCTGAGATGCGGGTCGTGCTGCTGGGGCCGCCAGGGGCAGGGAAGGGGACGCAGGCGCGTCGGCTCGCCACGCGCTGGAGCGTGCCGCAGGTCGCGACCGGGGACATGCTGCGGGAGGCGGTCGCCAAGGGCACGCGGCTCGGGCTCGAGGCGCGACGCTACATGGATGCGGGCGAACTGGTCCCCGACGCGGTGATCATCGGACTCGTCCGCGAACGGCTGGCCCAGCCGGACGGCCGGAAGGGGTTCGTCCTGGATGGCTTCCCGCGGACGGCGGCGCAGGCGGAGGCGCTCGACCAGCTGCTCGAGGCCGAGGGGACGCCGCTCGACCGGGTGGTGCTTTTCCAGGTCGCGGACGAGGAGCCGGTGGCGCGGCTCAGCGGGCGTCGGGTCTGCCGGAGCTGCGGCCGGAACTACCACATCACGCTCTCGGCGCCCCACGTGGCGGGCCGCTGCGACCACTGTGGCGGGGAGCTTTACCAGCGGACGGACGACGAGGAAGCCACCGTCCGGCGGCGGCTCGCCGTGTACGCCCGGGACACCCGGCCCCTCGTCGAGTACTACCGGCGGCGCGGCCTCCTGACGACGATCTCCGGCGCCGGACCGATGGATACAGTCCACGCCGACCTCGTCAAGGCGACCGAGGGCCCGCGGTGATCGAGCTGAAGTCGCCTACCCAGATTGCCCACATGCGGGAGGCCGGCCGGATCCTGGCGGACGCCTTCCGAGTGTGCCGCGATATGGTGAAGCCGGGCGTCTCGACCCTCGAGATCGATCGCGAGGTGGAGGCCCTGATCCGGAACCGCAAGGCGAAGCCGGCCTTCAAGGGGTACCGGGGATTCCCGGCCACGATCTGCGCTTCGATCAACGAGGAGGTCGTCCACGGGATTCCCGCGGCGCGGCGCCGGCTTCGGGAGGGGGACATCATCGGCCTCGACCTGGGGGCGATCGTGGAGGGCTACTACGCCGACGCGGCGGTGACTCTGCCGGTCGGCGAGGTCACCGACGAGGTCCGCCGCCTCCTGGAGGTGACACGGGAGTCCCTCCTGCTGGCCATCGCGCAGTGCCGCCCCGGGCAGCGCCTTGGTGACGTGTCGGCGGCGGTCCAGCAGCACGTGGAGGGAGCGGGCTTCGGGGTGGTGCGAGCCTTCGTGGGCCACGGCATCGGCCGGGCGCTTCACGAGGACCCCCAGGTGCCGAACTTCGGGGAGCCCGGCCGGGGGCCGCTCCTCCGGGTCGGCATGGTGCTCGCCCTCGAGCCCATGGTCACGATGGGGCACTGGGAGGTGCGCGTGCTGGCGGACCGGTGGACGGCGGTGACCGCGGACGGGAGCCTGGCGGCGCACTTCGAGCACACCGTGGCGGTCACGGAGCACGGCCCGGACGTGCTTACCGCGGACGTGAGGGAGGCGGCCTGATGGCGAGGCGCCGGCGCGGCCAGTTCCCCGAGGAGCGAGAGGGCAAGAAGCCGAAGGACGACGCGATCGAGGTGGAAGGCAAGGTGGTCGAGCCCCTGCCGAACGCCATGTTTCGCGTCGAGCTGGACAATGGGCACCGTGTGCTGACGCACGTCTCGGGCAAGATGCGCATGCACTTTATCCGGATTCTGCCCGGGGACCGGGTCAAGGTCGAGCTGTCGGCTTACGACCTGACGCGGGGCCGGATCACATACCGGTTCAAGTAGCCGGAGCCTGGGTGAAGAAGAGCGGACGGAGCACTCGATGAAGGTACGACCGTCGGTCAGGACGCGATGTGAGAAGTGCAAGGTGATTCGGCGCAAGGGCGTCGTGCGCGTCATCTGCACGAACCCGCGCCACAAGCAGCGCCAGGGCTGACGCGCGGCGGAGAGGACAGGCATATGGCACGCGTGGCTGGAGTGGATCTGCCTCGGGACAAGCGGGGTGAGGTTTCCTTGACGTACATCCTGGGCATCGGGCGCTCGTCGGCTCGTCGCATCCTGGCCCGGGCCGGCGTGGATATGAACCGCCGAGTCCGGGAATGGACCGAGGACGAGACCGCGCGCGTCCGTGAGGTGATCGATCGCGAGCAGCGGGTCGAGGGCGACCTGCGGCGCGAGGTCACCATGAACATCAAGCGGCTCATGGACATCGGCAGCTACCGCGGGGTTCGGCACCGAAAGGGCCTGCCCGTCCGCGGGCAGCGGACCCACACCAACGCGCGAACCCGGAAGGGCCCGCGGCGCGGTGTCGGCATCCGGAAGAAGGCCACGAGCAAGAACCCGACGACGGGGAAGGCGTAGGACGACATGGCTGAGGCGGGGACCGGCAAGCCGCGCAAGAGCGGGAAGCGGAAGGAACGACGGGAGGTCCGCACGGGTATCGCGCACGTGCAGGCGACCTTCAACAACACGGTCGTGACGCTCACGGACAAGATGGGCGGAGTGGTGGCGTGGGCGAGCGCGGGGAGCGTGGGCTTCAAGGGCTCCCGCAAGAGCACCCCGTTCGCCGCGCAGATGGCAGCCGAGTCGGCGGCGCGGAAGGCGATGGAGATCGGACTCAAGCAGGTCGAGGTCTACGTGAAGGGCCCCGGCGCGGGCCGGGAAGCAGCGATCCGCTCGCTCCAGGCGGTGGGCCTGGAGATCACGGCGATCCACGACGTCACGCCGATCCCGCACGACGGCTGCCGGCCGCCCAAGCGCCGCCGGGTGTAACGAGGAGGATAGGAGTTGGCAAGGTACAACGATGCGGTCTGCCGCCTGTGCCGGCGGGAGGGACTGAAGCTCTTCCTGAAGGGCTCCCGCTGCTTCACGGACAAGTGCGCCATCGAGCGCCGCAACTACCCGCCGGGCCAGCATGGCCTGGGCCGGTCCAAGCAGTCGGCCTACGGGCAGCAGCTGCGTGAGAAGCAGAAGGCCAAGCGCATCTACGGCCTGCTCGAGGGTCAGTTCCGGCGCTACTTCGCCCAGGCGGACGGCCAGAAGGGCGTGACGGGCGAGAACCTGCTGCGGCTGCTCGAGCGACGGCTCGACAACGTGGTCTTCCGGCTGGGCTTCGCCGCCTCCCGGGCGGAGGCGCGTCAGATGGTGGCGCACGGTCATTTCCAGGTGAGCGGGCGCCGCGTGTCGGTCCCGTCGTTCCTGGTGCGCGTGGGCGACCAGGTGCAGCTGCGGACGACCTCGAAGCTCCAGGAGCGGGTGGCCGACAACCTGTCGGCCGGTCGGGGCCACGTGCCCCAGTGGCTCGAGCTGGCGGCCCCCGGAAAGTCGGGGACCGTCCGGAGCCTGCCGCTCCGCGACGACATCCAGATTCCGGTGCAAGAGCAGCTCATCGTCGAGCTGTACTCGAAGTAAGAGGGGCGGGCGCATGCCGCGGTTGATGTTCCAACGTCCACGTCGCATTGAATGGGAAGACTTGACGGCGACTTTTGGCCGCATGACGGCCGAGCCGTTCGAGAAGGGCTACGCACTGACGGTCGGCGGCTCGCTCCGCCGGGTGCTGCTCTCGGCGATTCCGGGGACCGCCCCGGTGTGGGTCAAGGTCGCCGGGGTGAGCGCCGGGGCCGAGCGCATCTCCGGGGTCGAGGAGGATCTCGCGCACCTCTTGCTCAACCTGAAGAAGATGGTGGTGCGGCTTGCCGGCAACGCCGAGACGGGGAGCGCTCACCTCGAGGTGCGGGGGCCGCGGGCCGCGACCGGTGCCGACTTCACCGGGGAGGGCATCGGGGTGGTGACGCCCGACCTGCACCTCGCCACCGTGGCGGCCGGAGGGAAGCTCACGCTGGACATCGGCATCCGCGCCGGCCGGGGGTACGTCTCCGCCGACCGGCACGGGGATGCAATCCCGTCCGGGGCGATCGGCCTCGACGCGGCGTTCTCGCCGATCCGGCGCGTGAACTACCACGTCGAGATGTCGCGGCTCGGTAACATCACCGACTACGAGAAGCTTGTGGTCGAGATCGCGACGGACGGTAGCATCGGGCCGGACCATGCCTTCCTCCAGGCGTCGAAGCTTCTCCGCGACCACTTCGACCTGTTCACGCCCGCGGGCGCGGAGGAGGAGGACGACGAGCCGACGGCGACCCCGGCCTCCGTGGAGGCCACGAGGGACGCATGAGACACAAGCGCGGCGGCTCCAAGCTGGGCCGGCTGACGGCTCACCGCTGGGCCCTGTTCCGGAACCTCCTGGCGGCGCTGTTCACCCACGAGCGGATTACGACCACGCTGGCCAAGGCGAAAGCGGTCCGACCGTTGGCGGACCACCTGGTCACCCTCGCGAAGGAGGACACCCTCCACGCGCGACGGCAGGCGCTCACCCTGGTGCCGGACGTGGTGGTCGTGCGCCGGCTCTTCGACACGGTCGGCGCCCGCTACGCGGACCGGCGGGGCGGGTACACCCGGATCCTCCAGCTGGGGACGCGCCGCGGCGACGCCGCCCCGGTGGCGATCCTGGAGTTGGTCGACCGGCCCGCGGCTCCCAAGGAAAAGGCCGACAAGGGCAAGAAGTCCACCGAGCCCAAGGGCAAAGAAGCGAAGAAGGCGCGGAAGGCGGCCGCCGCCGCGGGACGCGGCTAGGCATCGTCGCCGACCGGGACGGTCCCGCGCTCCGCTACCTGCGGCGTTTCGGGTGGCGTCCGGCGCGGGGTGCCGGCTACCGGAGGTGGTGGCGGAAGAAGGTGAGCGTCCGCCGCCAGGCGTCCTCGGCGGCGGCCCGATCGTAGACGTCGGCGCGCTCGTCGTTGAAGAACGCGTGGTCGACCCCTGGGTAGACGTGGATCTCGGACGACTTGCCAGCCTTCTTGATGTCGGCGTCGACCTGCCGCGCGACCGTGGGCGTCACGAAGCCGTCCCGCTCGGCGTAGAGCCCGAGCACGGGCCCGGCCAGCTTCGCGTAGTCGGGCTTGACGTTCGGGTGGATGCCGTAGAAGTTCACGCACGCCCCGACCGCGGGATTGAGCGTCGCCGCGAAGAGCGCGAGCTGGCCGCCCATGCAAAATCCCACCGCCCCGACCTTCTTCGCGGAGGAGCGGGTGAGGAGGTACGTCGCGGCGCCGCGAAGGTCCTTCTCGGCGCGGGCGATGTTGAGCGCCATGAAGAGCTTCCCGGCGGTGTCGGGCTCGCTGGCGGTCTGCCCGTGGTACATGTCGGGCGCGAGCGCCACGAAGCCTTCGGCCGCGAAGCGATCGCAGACGTGCTTGATATGGGGGACGAGCCCCCACCACTCCTGGATCACGAGGACGCCCGGCCCCGCGCCGCTCTTCGGCGTGGCGAGATACCCCGACGTCGTGGCCCCGTTCGCGGGAAACGTCACCATGCTGCCGGTCATGCTGAGTGCCCTCCTTGCGGCTGTGTGGGCGGCTGCGTGGGCGGTCGGGCGGGGGCGGCGTCGGCTGCCCGCTCGCGCCCCCGGATCTTCACCTTGAGAATGCGTCGCTCGTCGGCGTCCACCACCGCGAGCTCGTAGCCGCCGATGGTCACCTGCTCCCCCGGCCGGGGGATGCGCCCGAGGGAGGCGAGGATCAGCCCTGCCACCGTCTCGTAGTCCTTCTTGGTCGGGAGGCTCCAGTCTAGCGCCTCGTTAACCTCCTCGATCCACATGCGCCCGGCCACGAGGTAGCTTCCGTCGGGTAGCCGGACGAGCTGGGAGGGCGTCCGCTCGCGGTCGTCCGGGATCGCTCCCACGATCTCCTCGATGATGTCTCCGACGGTCACGATGCCCTGGCTGGCGCCGTACTCGTCCACCACGACGGCAAGCTGGATCCGCCGGCGCTGCATCTCCGGCAGAAGATCGCTGATCCGCTTGGTGGCGGGGATGTAGTGCGCCGGGCGCATGAGAGTCCGGATCGTTTCGCCGGCCGCGCCTCGGCCCAGGATGTCGAGCGCGGCGACCACCCCCACGACGTTGTCGATGCGCTCCTGATAGACGGGGAGCCGGGAGTGCCCGCTCTCCCGCACCAGCGCCACCGCGTCGTCGATGCTCGCGTCCTCGGGGACCGCCACCACGTCCACCAGCGGGACCATGACCTCGCGCGCAGACGTCTCGACGAGATCGAAGATCCCCTCGATCATCTCCCGTTCTTCCTCGCGGACGTCGGTCGTCCCCTCCGGCTCGCGTTCCACGAGGAGGCGAAGGTCGGCCCGGGAGACGAACGGATCCCGGCGCTCCCCGTGCCCGAGACCTCGCAGCATCGCGCGGACGAGCAGATTCGCGATGCCCACGATCGGGGCAAGGAGCCAGGCGACGGCCCGGAGCGGGTCGAAGGTGCGGACGGCCACCTCGGTGGCGCGGGGCTGGGTCAGCGCCTTCGGGAGGATCTCACCGAACACCAGCATCAGCGGCGTGAGGATCACCGTGGCCCACAGGGAGGCCTGGCCGCCGACCCAGTAGAGGAGGGCCGCGGTCGCGACCGCCGAGGAGACCACGTGGGCGATCGTCACTCCCATCATCGCCGTGGACAGCAGCCGCTCCGGCTGCTGGAACGCCGCCATATACCCGCGCGCCACGCGCGACCCCTGCTCGGCCAGGTGGCGGAGTCGCACCCGGTTGGCGGCCAGGAAGGCGATCTCGGCGCTGGAGAAGAACGCCGAGGCGAGCAGGCACAGTAGGACGATGCCGAAGGTGGCCCCGAGGCTCACGTCTCGCTCCCGGATCGGACGTCGGTGTCCGGCATCGGGGTCCCGTCCGGCGCGGCGGATCGCGAGCCCGCGGGCGCTGCCAGGCGGACGAGCACCTGGAGGATGCGGTTCCGGTGCATTGTCTCCACCGTGACCCGGATGCCCTCGGCCTCGACGCTCTCCCCCCGGTGGGGCACGCGACCGAAGAGGTCAAGGACCCAGCCTCCGACCGTGTCGAAGTGCTCGTCGGAGATGGACAGTCCCGTGACGCCATTGAAGTCGCCGATGGACATCTTCGCCGCCACGCGCCACGTGCGCTCATCCACGGGCTGGGCCAGGCGTTCCTCGGCCTCGAACTCGTCGCGGATCTCGCCGACGACCTCCTCCAGGAGGTCCTCGAGCGTGATCAGCCCCGCCGTCCCGCCGTACTCGTCGACGACGATGGCCGTCCGGAGCTTCTTGGCCTTGAACTCGCGCAGGAGCGCGTCAGCCCGCTTCGATTGCGGCACGAAGTAGGGTGGGGTGAGGTGCGCGCGGAGGTCGAAGTCGGGCGGCAGACCCGCGTAGTACGGCAGGAGCTCCTTCACCAGGAGGATGCCCAGCACGTGATCCAGGCTTCCCTCGTAGACGGGGACGCGGTGGTGCAGGTTTGCCCGGACGGCGGGCAGCAGTCGGTCGGGCGGCGTCGCCACGTCGACGCCGAAGACGTCCGTCCGCGGGACCATGACCTCGGCCACAGTGGTCTCCCCGAGCTCGAAGACACCGTGGATCATCTCGCGCTCTTTGCGCTGGACCACGCCCTCCTGGTGGCCGACCTCGACCAGCGTGCGGAGCTCGGCCTCCGAAATCGCCGCTTTGGCCACACCCTCCCCGTCCGCCGCCTGCGACACGAAGTGGGTGAACGTCCCCAGCAGGAGGCGGACCGGCGTGAGGAGCCACTGGAGCGCCAGCACGGGACGCGCCACGAGCAGGCCGAAGCGGTGCGGCATGCCGACCGCGATCGTCATGGGGAGGACCTCGCCGAAGACGACGATGAGGAAGACCATGACGGGAATCGCGATCCCGATGCCTCGGGACCCGAACAGGGTCGTGGCCACCTGCGTGGCGAGCGCCGAGGCCGCGATGTTGACGATGGTGATGCCGACGAGCAGCGTGATCAGGAGGTCGCGCGGGTCGCGGAGGACCCGCACGAGGAGAGCGTGTTCCGGGGACTCCTCCGGCTCGAGATGGGCGCTTCCCAGGCGGGTGAGCGAGAAGTAGGCGGCCTCGGCGCCGGCCAGGAGCGCCGAGACACCGAGGAAGGCCGCCAGCAGGAGAAGATCGAGGACCAGTCGCTCCATGGCTCAGCCGAAGTGGTCGAAGCCGGGCTCGACCACATGCGGGCGGCCGCCCTGGTCGAGGAACCGCACGCCTTCGTCCAGGGGCCGTACCTCCCCGATCCGGTGGACGGGCGTGCCCGCCCGCGCCTCCACCGCGCGGGCGAGCTCGGCCGCCCGGTCCGGGGCCGCCGTGAAGAGGAGCTCGTAGTCCTCGCCGCCGCTCAGCGCCCAGCCCAGGGGGTCAACGCCGAAGGCGCCGGCCACCGCGCGGGTTGCCTCACTCACCGGGAGGGCATCGATATCGATCCGCGCTCCCACCCGGCTCTCGGTCGCGATGTGCCCGAGATCCGTCACGAGGCCGTCCGAGAGGTCGATCATCGCCGTCGCCCAGCCCGAGGCCTGGATGAGCCGGCTCTCAGCGACGCGGGGAGTCGGCACCCGGTGCGGGCGCACGACCGCCTCGACGACGGCCGGCGGCAACCCGCCGTGCCCTCGCTCGAGCACGGCCAGGCCCGCCGCCGATGCCCCGAGGGTCCCCGTGACCAGGATGGCGTCGCCCGGCCGGGCGCCGCTGCGGCGAAGAGGCGTGCCGGTCACGCGCCCGACGAGGGTCACCGAGAGGACCACGCCGCCGGGAGCGGCGCAGGTGTCGCCCCCGACGAGCGTCACGCCGTGCTGCCGGGCCATGTCCAGGAACCCCGCGTACAGCTCGTCGACCTCGTCCACGGTGAGGCTCGGGGGCAGCGCGAGGGCGAGCAGCGCATAGCGGGGCTCTCCGCCCATGGCGGCGATATCGGAGACGTTGACCGCAATCGCCTTGGCGCCGATGTCGCGGAGCGTGGCGGTGGAGCGGCGGAAGTGGACGCCCTCAAGCAAGGTGTCGGTCGTCAGCAGGAGAGTCTCCCCGCCCCAGCTCACCGCGGCGGCGTCATCCCCGATTCCTACCAGGATGTCGGGCCCGGGCGGCGGGAGCCGGTGGCGGAGGCGGGCAATCAGCCCGCGCTCGCCGAGCTCTGCCAGCGTGATGCGTGAGAGCCCCGGGTCAGGGTCCTCGCCGGCCTTCACCGGCGGGCTCCGCTCAGGCGACCGCGTCCAAGCGCTTCTTGATCTGCGCCTTGGGGACCGCGCCGATGACCTGATCGATGACCTGGCCGCCCTTGAAGAAGAGGAGGGTTGGGATCGAGCGCACCTGGAAGCGGGCCGCGAGGCCGGGATGCTCGTCGACGTTGACCTTCGCGATCGTCACGCGCCCCGCGTACTCCACTGCCAGCTCGTCGAGGGTCGGCGCGATCGCCTTGCACGGGCCGCACCACTCCGCCCAGAAGTCGACGATGATCGCCTCTTGGTGCTCGGCCAGAGTCTGGTCGAATGCGGCCTCGGTGAGGTGCAACGTGGCCTGACCTGCCATGGAGATCCTCCGCTCAGGATGACCGATCGGTCGGAGTGACGCTCATCACGAGACGAGCGTGAACTAGCACCTTTCACGGTAGCACAGCGGCGGCGGGTGGAGCAATCGCGCCCCCCGGCCCCGCCGAGCGGCTCAGAGGCCGAGGAAGACCCGCCGGACCTCGGGGGAAGCCCGCAGGGCCGCGGCGGAGCCGTCGAGCAGCAGGCGGCCCGACTCGAGGATGTAGCCGCGGTGGGCGAGGGACAGGGCGACCTCGACGTTCTGCTCGATGAAGAGCACCGTGACGCCCTGCTCCCCATTGATGCGGCGGAGCACATCGAGGATGTCGGCGACCACCCTGGGCGCCAGGCCGAGCGTGGGCTCGTCGACGAGCAGGAGGCGCGGCCGGGCCATCAGGCCTCGCCCGATCGCCACCATCTGCTGCTCGCCCCCGGACAGCGTGTGGGCGGGCTGGTTCTCGCGCTCCCGGAGGCGGGGGAAGAGCGCCTCCACCCAGGCGAGGCTCTCCGCGCGGTGGGGCTTCGCGGCCGGGTGGTAGGCCCCCAGGAGCAGGTTCTGGCGGACGGTGAGGTAGGGAAACAGCCGCCGGCGCTCCAGCACGTGGGCGAGGCCGAAGGCCACCCGCTCGTGGGCCGGCAGCCCGTCGACGCGCCGGCCCTCGAGTTCGATCCGCCCCTGCCGGGCGCGGACGAGGCCGGAGACGCTGTTGAGGAGGGTGGACTTGCCCGCGCCGTTCGGGCCGAGGAGGGCGACGATCTCGCCCGCTCGGACCTCGAGCGAGACGTCCCAGAGGACTTGGAAGTCCCCGTACGCGACCGAGAGCCCCTCGACTCGCAGCATGGCCTAGAGGTAGGCCGCGCCGAGGTAGGCCTCGACGAGTCGGCGGTCGCGCACGACGTCCGCGGGCGGACCGTCCGCGATCTTCTCCCCGAGATGGAGCGCGACGATGCGCGTCGCGACGCTCATGATGACCCGCATGTTGTGCTCGATGACGACCAGGGTGGCGCCCTCGTCGCGGAGCCGGCTGATCAGGGCGACCAAGCCGGGGATCGACCGCTGGTCCACGCCCCCGGTGACTTCGTCCAGCATGAGGAGCCGGGGCCGCGTGGCCATCGCCCGCGCCATCTCGAGGCGTTTCCGCTGTCCGGTCGAGAGCTCGCGGGCGAAGGCGCCGGCCTTGTCGGCGAGCCCCACCAGCGCGAGGCAGCGATCGGCCTCGACGCGCGCCGCGCCGGTGGATGCGGCGCGCGCGAGGGCGCCCACCGTGACGTTCTCCCGCACCGTCATGCCACTGAACGGGCGGAGCTTCTGGAATGTCCGGCCGATGCCCCGGCGGTTGATCTGATCCGGCCGGAGGCCGATGAGGGTCTCGCCGGCGAAGCGGATGTCCCCCCTGTCCGGCCGGTGAAAGCCCGTGATCACGTCGAACAGCGTCGACTTCCCGGCGCCGTTCGGCCCGATCACGCCGACGATCTCGCCCGGCGCCACGTCGAAGGTGATCTCCTGGTTCGCCACGAGGCCGCCGAAGCGCTTGGTGACGGCGCGGACCTCCAGGAGAGCCCCAGCCCCTCCCTTCCTGGCCCCCTCCACTTGGGAATCCACGCGGAGATCCATCGCGCGGGCCCCGGCTATCCCATGCCCTGGGGCACGGCGACCGGCGTCGGCGACGCCGGTCCCCCCGGACGGCGGCCCAGCCGTCGGACAAGTCCCACGAGGCCGCCCGGCTGGAAGACCGAGACGAGGACGATGAGACCTCCGTAGATCATGAGGTCGACGGCCTTCCCGGTGCCTCCGAGCCAGACGCGTGTCGTCTCGGACAGGGAGATGAGCACGCCCGCCCCGAGGGCCGGACCCCAGAGTGTGCCGACGCCCCCTAGTACGGCGACCAGGCAGACCAGGATGGAGAGCGACGTCGGGAACACAGACTCCGGGTCGATGAAGAGGACGTACTGCGCGTAGAAGGTGCCACCCAGCGCCGTGAACGCGGCCGAGCCGGCGATCGCCAGGAGCTTGTAGCGCGTCAGGGGGACGCCCAGGCTCTGGGCCGCGTCCGGATCCTCGCGGATCGCGCGGAAGTAGTACCCGAGCCGCGAGCGCTCGACGAAGGCGGTTAGGCCGAACACGGCGGCCAGGAGGGCGAGCGCGACGTAGTAGTACGCCCACTTGGCCCGGTGGAACTGGAAGTTCACCAGAGTCTCCGGCTTGATCGGGAGCCAAATGCCCCGCGCGCCGCCGATCGCGTCCCAGTTGATCGCGACAGTCTGGACGATCTCCCCGATGCCGATCGTGGCGATCGCGAAGTAGTGACCTCGGAGCCGGAAGCAGGGATAGCCGATCGCCTGGGAGACCAGGACGGCCAGCGCCATGCCGGCCAGCATCCCGAGCCAGGGCGAGACGCCCCACCACAGCGACAGCACGGAGGACGTGTAGGCGCCGATCCCGAAGAAGACGGCGCTCCCGAGCGAGACCTGGCCGCAGTAACCTCCGAGCAGATTCCAGGCCTGGGCGAGCAGCGCGTAGAGGAAGATCCGGATCATCACGTCGCGCGGGTAGGGCTGGACGAAGACCCAGGGGAAGGCGACCAGCACGGCGCCGAGCCCGGCCAGGAGCGCACGTCGGCCCCGGTCCCCCACAGCCTCAGTACCGCCCGAAGAGGCCCTGGGGGCGCCAGAGCACCACCAAGAGGTAGAAACAGAAGACGCCGACGTACTTGAAGGCCGGTGCCCAGAGCCCGACGAGGTTCTCGACCAGGCCGATCAGCACGCCCCCGAGGAGCGTCGCCGCGACGTTGCCGAAGCCTCCGAGCGCGACCGTGACGTAGGCGAGGAGCGCGAAGACGGCCCCCACGTCCGGAAACACATAGAAGAAGTTCGCGAGGAGCGCGCCGGCTGCCCCGACGCAGGCCGCCCCGAGCCCCCAGCCGAGCGCGAACATCCGTTCGGTATTGATCCCCATGAGAGCCGCGGCCTGGCGGTCCTGGGCCGTCGCCTGGAGGGCGAGCCCCGTCTCGGTGCGGGTGATGAACCAGTAGAGGAGCCCGAAGGCCAGCAGGGCGGTCAGGGCGGCGGCAAGCTGGGGGGCGCCGACGAAGAGCCCCAGAAGCGAGAAACGTCCGTGGATCCAGGGATTCTGGACGAGCCGGAAGTCCGGCGTCCACAGGAACTGGGCGCCGCTTCGGAGAAACACGGACAGCCCGAAGGTCGCGAAGATCTGGGCCAGCATCGGGGCGGCCAGAATGCGGCTGATCACGCCCCGGTAGACGATCCAGCCCACCCCGAACAGGAGGGCGGTCGCGAGCGGGAGGGTGAGGACGGGATCGAGGCCCGCCAGGGCCCAGGCCCAGAACGTCGCGAACATCGCGAGCATCAGGAACTCGCCGTGGGCGAAGTTCACGATCTCCATGAGGCCGAAGATGAGCGAGAGGCCGGCCGCGACCAGGGCGTACACGAAGCCCATGAGGAGGCCGGAGAGGAGGGCCTGGGCGACGACCTCGGCGGTCACGTGTGCTGGCTCTGGGGGGCGGGCGTCGCCGCTACGGGGCGCCGCCCGGCGTGGCGCGGATCGTAGCAGACTGGCGCCCGGCATCGCAACGGCGACGCGAAGGGGGAACCCGCGACCGCGCTGCGAGCCGACAGTCAGGGTGACCACATCCCCCCCACGAGGTGACGGAGCCTTCCTCGGTAACCGAAGTTTTGAGGCGATGCGTGCTCTTGACAGGGGCCCCCTCGCTGCCCTACAAAGAGGCGACGTCCTTGTGACGATTGGAACAAGCGGTCCGGGCTCCCCCGGGTGCCGCTCGCAGTGCCTGGACCCCGAAGGAGCCTCGGCACGACCACCGCGCGACCGCGCCTGATCCCGAGCGATACGGGATCGTCCCGACTCCCGCGCCTCCTCCCGGTCCTCTTGGCGGCCGCGGCGGTCGCCCTCCTGGTGACCCCGGGCTGGGCCCAGGAGCAGAAGGAGGCCGCCTACCGGGCGTTTCCCTACGTCGGCTCCCGGCTGGCGATTTGGGTGATTGCCCAGATCCACCTGAACTTCGCGGCGTTCATCCTCGGGGTCCCGATCTTCGCCGTGATCATCGAGTTCATGGGCTGGCGGATCGGGTTGGACCGCGAGGAGGGACGGCGCTACGACTGGCTTTCCCACGAATTCGTCAAGCTCACCTTTGCGGCCTTCTCGACGACGGCGCTGCTCGGGGGGCTGCTCCTCTTCCTGTTGATCACGCTTTATCCGAGGTTCTGGACCTTCATGAGCGGGATCTTCGCGCCCACGATGTGGCTGTACGCGGCCCTCTTCTTCCTCGAGACGTTCACCGTGTACCTCTGGTACTACGGCTGGAACTGGCTCTCGGGGCCGAGGAAGGGGCTCCACGTCGGGATCGGCGTGCTCTCGAACCTCCTCGGCACCGCGATCCTGTTCGTGTCGAACTCGTGGGTGACGTTCATGATCTCGCCGGCGGGCGTGGACGACGCCGGCAAGTTCACGGGGACCCTCTGGCAGGCCGTGAACAACTTCACGTGGATGCCGGTCAACATCCACCGGCTCATCGCCAACGTCGTCTTCGGGGGCACGATCGCCGCCGGGTACGCGGCCTTCCGGTTCCTCGGCGCCAAGACCGACGAGGAGCGGGCCCGCTACGACTGGATGGGCTACATCGGGAACTTCGTGGCGCTCTCGGCCCTGATGGTCCTGCCGTTCGCCGGGTACTGGCTCGGGTTCGAGATCTACGGCTACAACCAGACGATGGGCATCACGATGATGGGCGGCTTCATGTCGTGGCTCTGGATCGTCCAGGCCATTCTCATCGGGGTGCTGTTCCTCGGCTCGAACTACTACCTCTGGCTCGGGATGGAGCGCATCCCGGGCGCCGAGCGCTTCCGGCCTTGGATCAAGTACCTCCTCCTCGTGATCGCGCTGGGGTTCATGGTCTGGGCCACGCCACGGAGCCTCATCGCCTCGCTCGGCGAGGTCCGGGCCATGGGCGGGTCGGACCACCGGTTCCTCCGCTTCTTCGGGGTCATGAGCGCGAAGAACACCGCCGTGAACCTCATGATCCTCACGACGTTCTTCTCCTACCTGCTGTATCGCCGGGCGAACCGGGAGCCCACCGTATCGTGGGCGCGGACAGGGATGCTGCTCCAGTACGCGACCTTCGCGCTCGCTGCCGCCGCCGTGGTGGGCCTGGGACTCGGCGGATACTTCGTGGAGGCGATCGTCCGCATCCGGCGCTTCTCGCCGCTGCAGGTGGGCTCGGTCCTCCTGTGCATCGTGATCGTGATGGCGATCGACATCCCGATGCTCCGGGGAGCCCGTTCCACGGGCACGATCCGCTGGGGGACCATCGCCCCGCGCTCCCAGTACGTGCTCATCCTTCTCGCCGTGACCTTCACGTGGTTGATGGGCCTGATGGGCTTCGCGCGGTCGGGAATCCGGCAGCACTGGCACATCTACGGGGTCATGCAGGATCGGTCGCCCGATGCCCTGACGCCGGCCCTCGGGTACGCGGCGAACGTGATCACGGGCACGACCATCCTGTTTTTCCTGATGGTCATGTTCATTTTTTGGCTTGGGGGACTCGGTGAGAAGGGCCATCCAGCGGCCGAGAGCGCCCCCGGGGGCCACCCTACCCCTGCCGCCGCCCCGATCGCCGGCGGCAGTACCGAGCGCTGAGCGCGATGACGGTTCCCGTGCCGGTCAAGGTGGGAGCGTTCGCCCTCGCGGTCATGGGCAGCTACAGCTGGTACGCGAACTCGATCCCCCAGATCGAGTCCAAGCCTCCCGAGGAGCTGTCCCTCGAGGGCGGGAACGTCACACCCGACCAGCTGGTGGCCGCGGGCGAGAAGATCTTCCGCGAGAAGGGGCAATGCACGACGTGTCACGGCATCGGCCGCGCCGGCCGCGGGCCGGATCTCGCGGGGGTCGGCGCCCGCGCGGCGACCCGGAAGCCCGGGACCAAGGCGGCGGCGTACCTGGTCGAGTCGTTCCTCACCCCGAGCGCCTACGTGGTCGAGGGCTTCCCGAACATCATGCCCAACGTGTCGAAGCCGCCCATCGGCCTGAACCGGAGCGAGCTGTGGGCGGTCACGGCCTACCTCGAGAGCCTCGGCGGGACGGTGGACGTCAAGCTCGACGACGTGCCGCAGATCGCCACGGCCCAGGGGGGCGCCGGCGCGGCGTCGATCGAGCTGCCGGGAGACCCGAAGGCGGGCCAGGCCGTCTTCACGGGCAAGGGCGCCTGCGTCGCGTGTCACAAGGCGGGCGCGATCGGGGCGAGCCCGGTCGGGCCCGATCTGTCCAACATCGCCGGCAGCCAGACGCCGGAGTACATCATGGGCAAGATCCTGGACCCGGCTTCCAAGGGCACCGTGTCCGGGTTCCCGCCGGGCGTCATGCCGAAGACGTTCGGCCAGCAGCTCGCGGCGAAGGAGTACATCGACCTCGTCTCGTTCCTGCTGACCCTCAAGGGTAGCCCGGCCCCGGCTCCCGCCGGTCAGCCGGCCGCGAAGGCCAAGCCCTAGCCGATGCCAGCGCCGCGCGGGAAGTTCCTCCAGGCTGCCCTGGTCCTGATCGTGGCCGCCCTCCTCTTCAAGTACGGCATCCGCCCGCCCATGCCCTTCAGCGTGTTCTCGCTCTACATGGCGGTCACGCTGATGGCCGTTCTGGTCTATGTCTCGTCGGACTCCGACTCTTGGCGCGCCTTCGTGGCGCCCATCTGGGCGACGCTCGCCGAGCCCGGGCGCCGCCCGCTGCGCCTGTTCCTCGGGGTCGTCATCCCGATCCTGGTCGGTTACTACGCCTATTCCCAGGCGGCGGCGCGCGCCGAGGCACCGCTCGAGCTCCGCGCGGTCCACCCGGCGCCGCCGGACTCGATCAGCTTCCGCGGCAAGGAGGTCAATCTCCAGCACGCCGATACGCCGATCCGGAAGGACATCAAGCAGAACCCCGCGAGCCGCGAGAAGCACCTCGCGGCCGGGGCGGCGACGTACATCCGGAACTGCGTGTATTGCCACGGCGACCTCCTGGACGGCCGGGGGCACTTCGCCCACGGCTTCAACCCGCAGCCCGCCGACTTCGTCGGCCCGAACACGATCGCCCAGCTCTCCGAGGGCTTCGTGTTCTGGCGCATTGCCAAGGGCGGCCCCGGCCTCCCCAAGGAATCGACGCCATGGAACTCGGCCATGCCAGCCTGGGAAGATCGGCTGACCGAGGAGCAGATCTGGCAGGTGATCTACTACCTCTACGAGACGACGGGCCATCCCCCCAGGGTCATGGAGTCGCACGCGGCGCGGCCGGCGGCGGCTCCGGGCCCCGCGTCGGGACTCCTGGCGGAGGGTGCCGCCATCCTCGGACCGCGGCCGGCGGCCGCCCAGTCCGGCGACGTCGCGCTCGGGAAGCAGGTCTACGAGAAGCGCTGCGCCGGATGTCACGGTGCCGACGGCAAGGGCGACGGACCCGCCGCCGAGCTCCTCGTCCCCCGGCCCCGGGACTTCACGGCCGGGAAGTACAAGATCCGCACCCTGGCCGGACCGCTCGCGTCCGACCAGGACCTCCTCCGGATCGTGACGGACGGGATGCCCGGGACGTCGATGCCCTCCTGGAGGTCGCTCCCGGACAAGGAGCGCTCGGCGGTCGTGGCATACGTGAAGACGTTCGCCGAGTCCTACAAGGGCGCCAAGCTCGAGCCCGTCGCGGTCCCGAAGGAGGTCGCCTCCTCCGAGACGTCCCTCCGCCGGGGCAAGAAGATGTTCGACGCCTTCGAGTGCGTCAAGTGCCACGGCCAGGCCGGCCGCGGCGATCCGGCGCCGGGCTCGGATCTCAAGGACGACTGGGGTCACCCGATCCGTCCGGCCAACCTCCACGCGCCGTGGAACTTCCGGGGTGGCTCGGAGCGGAAGGACGTGGTCATGCGGCTCCTGACCGGGGTGGCGGGGACGCCCATGCCGGCCATCGCCGACTCGGTCGAGGACTACCGGAAGTCCGACGAGAAGGACACGGACGTGCGGGACGCGAGCCTCTGGGATCTCGCGAACTACGTCCGGTCGCTGGGGCCGGAGCGCCTCAACTGGGCGCCCCTCCTGTCGATCCCGCCTGCGACGGGGGACGTGCCGGCCGATCCGAACGCGGAGTTCTGGGTGAAGCGGCCCGGAGCCGCCTTCCCCTTGGTCGGCCAGGTCATCGCGGACCCCCGCAACTTCAACCCGACTGTCGACATGGTCACCGTGCGGGCGGTGTACACTGAGCGGGAGGCGGTATTCCATCTGACCTGGGACGACCCCACGGCGTCCGATCCGACGAAGGGGGCGCCGAAGCCGGACATGGTCGCCATCCAGCTTCCGACGGGGCAAGGGACGGGAGACCGTCCGTACTTCCTGATGGGGGACGGGAGCCACCCTGTCTATCTCTTGACCTGGCGCGCGGGCGTGGATGTCGGCGAGGCGACGGCGACGGGAGTGGGCAAGATGACGCCGCAGGCGGGGGAGGCGATCCAGGCCAAGGGGCAGGCGGTCTACGATGCCGGCCAGTACCGGGCCGTGATCCGGCGCCCGCTCAAGACGGCGGATTCTTCGGATTTTGCCTTCCGCCCCGGCGAGTTCTTCCCGGTAGCGTTCTGGGCCTGGGACGGCTCGGAAGGGGATGACGGCCCGAAGGGGGCCGTGTCGACCTGGTACTATGCGCGGCTCGAGCCGCCACCCTCGAAGCGGCAGTTCGTCATGCCACCGATCCTGGCGCTCGTGGCAGGGGCCGCCGAGCTCGGGCTGGCGCGATGGGCCCGCCGGCGGCAAGAGGCCGCGTAGCTCGGATACTCGATCACAAGGAGGAAGGACTTCAATGAGGCAGTCGATCGTCGTTAGCGTGCTGGCCGTCGCGGTCGTCGCGGCGGGGGTCGCCCTGATCTCAGGGCCGCCGTTGAGCGCCCAGGGCGGAGGGTCGATCAGCGGCGAGGTGAAGTTCACCGGCGCCGCCCCTGCGCCCAAGGTCATCAAGGTCAACAAGGACAGCGAGGTCTGCGGCCAGGAGAAGAAGGTCGCCGACGTCGTCGTCGGCGCCGGTGGTGGGCTGAGCGAAGCGCTCGTGTCCGTCACCGATGCCAAGGGCGCCAAGCCGGCGAAGCCGGCCGTCCTCGATCAGAAGGGCTGCGAGTTTCATCCGGATCTCCTCGTGATGTCGCCCGGCGAGCTCAAGATCCTCAACTCGGACGGCGTTCTCCACAACATCCACACCTTCTCCACAGCCAATCCGCCGATCAACAAGGCGCAGCCGAAGTTCAAGAAGGAGATGGTGGAGAAGCTCGACAAGCCCGAGCTCGTCAAGGTCCAGTGCGACGCCCACAGCTGGATGCACGGGTGGATCTTCGTGACCGAGAACCCCACGGCGGTGACCGACGGCAACGGCGCGTTCAAGCTGGAGAACGTGCCGCCCGGTAAGCACAAGGTCGAGGTCGTTCACCCGGTGCTCGGCAAGCAGACCAAAGAGGTCGAGGTCAAGGCCGGGCAGGACACCAAGGTCGCGTTCGAGCTAAAGAAGTAGGACCCCGGAATGGCGTGCGCTCCCGTAGCCGAGGCGGTCCGCGGGAGCGCACGCCGGAGTTCGGGGCCCGAGCCCAGGCGCGCGGCGAGGCCGTGACCCCCCTTCGATCGAAAAGGACGGGCCGACTGCGATGATGAGCTGGCTCCCTGAGAACATTGCCACGTACGGCAAGGAGCTCGACGACCTCTTCTATCTGATCTACTACATCACCGGCGGCGTGTTCGTGCTCGTGACGGTGCTGCTGGTGGCCTTCCTGGTGGTGTACCGGGAGCGGCCCGGCCGGAGGGCGGTCTACAGCCACGGCAACACGACCCTCGAGATGGTGTGGACGATCGTTCCCTCCCTGATCCTGGTCGTGCTCACCTTCCTCTCGATCCCGAGCTGGTCGAAGGTCAAGAGCCGCATCCCCGAGTCCGATCTCCACGTCCGCATCACCGGAAAGCAGTTCAACTGGGAGGTTCAGTACCCGGGGCCGGACGGGAAGTTCGACACGGCCGACGACCAGTCGTTCGACAACGAGCTGCACGTGCCGACGGGCAAGCCGGTGGTCATGCACCTGCGCGCGCGAGACGTGATCCACAGCGTCTTCATTCCGACCGCGCGCTTCAAGCAGGACGCGGTACCCGGCCGTGAGATCGTCCAGTGGGTCGAGGTGACCAAGCCCGGAAAGTACGAGATCCCGTGCGCCGAGCTGTGCGGGTTCGGCCACTCCGGGATGAAGGGCTACCTCTTCGTCCACACGCCCGAGGAATACCAGCAGTGGCTCAAGGAAAAATGGCCTTCCTAGGCCGGCCCCGCCGGACAGAGACCCTCTCGCGAGGGAGGTAGGGACACGATGGCTCAGAGCACGACGGCAGCGGCGCACGACGTCCACGAGCACCACGACCTCGGGTTCGTGCGCACGTACATCTTCTCGACCGACCACAAGATGATCGCCCGGCAGTTCCTGTTTCTCGGGCTGTTCATGCTGCTGATCGGCGGCTTCCTGGCCATGCTGATCCGGTGGGAGCTGGGCTGGCCCGAGACGCCGGTGCCCGGCCTCCACTGGCTCTTCAGCGAGACGGAGGGCGTGATCCCGCCCGAGGTCTACAACATGCTGTTCACGATGCACGCCACCCTCATGATCTTCTTCGTGGTCATGCCGATCATGGTGGGGTGCTTCGGGAACTTCCTGATCCCGCTCATGATCGGCGCCCGGGACATGGCGTTCCCCAAGCTCAACATGCTCTCGTTCTGGACGGGCGCCCTGTCGGGCGTCATCATGCTGGCCGGCTTCTTCGTGCCCGGCGGCCACGCCGCGGCCGGGTGGACGGCCTACGCGCCGCTCTCGGCGAATCCGCAGTACACCGGGGTGAACTGGGGCCAGAACCTCTGGCTCATCAGCTTGTTCTTCCTCGGCGTGTCGTCGATGATGGGCTCGATCAACTACATCACGACGGTCGTCAATATGCGGGCGCCCGGCATGACACTATTCCGGCTGCCGCTCGTGATCTGGTCCCTGTTCATCACGGCCATCCTGCTCCTGCTGGCGCTGCCCGTGCTGACGTCGGCGGCGGCGATGCTGCTCTTCGACCGCACGCTCGGGACCCACTGGTTCGACCCGTCGGGGGGCGGTGAGCCGCTGCTCTGGCAGCACCTCTTCTGGTTCTTCGGCCACCCGGAGGTCTACATCCTGGTGCTGCCCGCCATGGGGGTGACCTCGGACGTCCTGTCCACCTTCTCGCGGAAGCCGATCTTCGGGTACCGGGCGATGGCCTACTCGATGATCTCGATCGCGTTCCTGTCGTGGATCGTCTACGGCCACCACATGTTCGTCAGCGGCATGAGCCCCGCGCTGGGCACGTCGTTCATGCTGACGACGATGGTCATCGCGGTGCCGTCCGCCATCAAGTCGTTCAACTGGCTCGGGACGCTCTGGGGCGGCTCGATCCGGTTCACGACGCCGATGATCCATGCCATCTCGTTCCTGTCGGCGTTCACGATCGGCGGGCTGAGCGGCATCTTCATGGCCAACACGCCGGTCGACATCTTCATCCACGATACCTACTTCATCGTGGCCCACTTCCACTACGTGGTGGCGGGGATCATCTTCGCGATGTTCGCTGCGATCACGTACTGGTACCCGAAGCTCTTCGGTCGGGAGATGAACGAGACGATGGGGCGGATCCACGCGATCCTCACGTTCGTCTTTTTCAACCTCGTGTTCTTCCCGATGCACTTCCTGGGGGTGGGCGGGATGATGCGACGGATCTACAATCCGACGCAGTACGAGTTCCTCCAGTCCCTCCAGCCGATCGCCGTGTTCATGTCGGTGTCCGCGTTCATCCTCGGCGTTGCGCAGATCCTGTTCATCTGGAACTTCGTCGCGAGCCTGTTCAATGGGCGGAAGGCGGACCGGAATCCCTGGCACTCCAACACGCTCGAGTGGACGGCGGAGTCGCCTCCGCCCCACGGCAACTGGGGGGCGGCGATCCCGACGGTCTACCGGGGTCCCTACGAGTACAGCGTCCCCGGGATGATCGAGGACTACCTGCCCCAGACCCAGGTGGTCGCCGGCGCCCGCGCGGGCGGGCACGGGCACTGAACGCCGCGATCGAGCGCGCGGGTACACGGATGAAGGCTCTGGGCTGGTCGCATCGCCTGGCGTGCGCCACCGCGGGGACGACCGTCGGCCTGATCGTAGCCGGCGGCCTCGTCACCAACACCGGGGCCGCGCTGGCCGTGCCCGACTGGCCGACGACCTTCGGTTACAATCCCTTCCTCTTTCCCTGGTCGGGGATGGTCGGGGGCGTGCTGGTCGAGCACGGTCACCGGCTCCTGGGCGCCGCGATCGGGATGCTCACCGTCATTCTCGCCACCGTCCTCGGGTTCGTCGACGCACGCCGGTGGGTGCGCGGCCTGGGCCTCCTGGCCGTCGTTCTAGTCTGCGTCCAGGGGCTCATCGGGGGGCTGCGTGTCGTGCTCCTGCGGGACGCCCTAGCCCTCATCCACGGCTGCCTGGCGCAGCTGTTCTTCGCCCTCCTCGTGGGGATCGCCGTGGTCACGGGCCGCGGATGGCAAGCTCCGTCCAGCGTGCCCGCGCGGGCCCCGCAACTGGCGTCGCTTGGTAGCCTCGCGGTGGCCGTGGTCTACGGGCAGGTGGTGCTCGGGGCCTTCACCACGCACGGGACGGCCGTGTGGTGGCACGTGGCGGGGGCGATCGTGGCGACCGGCGTCCTGGTCGGGACGGCCCTGGCCGTCCTCCGCGGCGCCCGGGAGGATCCGATCCTCGCCTGGTGGGCGCGTGCCGTGAAGGTCCTGGTGCTGGTCCAGCTGCTCCTCGGTCTCGGCGCCTACGCCGTTCGCTTCACGAGTCTCGGGGTGCCGGGGGGGGAGGTCGCCGTCGTCGCCCTGCCGGTCCTGCACCGGGCTGTGGGAGCGCTCGTCCTCGGGAGCGCGGTGGCCCTCGCGCTCCAGCTGGGCCGTCGCCGTGCCCTCGGCGCCGGCGTGCGTGCCGCGCCGCGGATGGCCGCGGTGCGGACGGAGGTGGCGGCGTGACCTCACCGACGGCGATCGTGCGGGAGGGAGCGCTCCCGCTGGCCGGGACCCGCCGCCGGGCGGCGGACTTTCTCGCCCTCGCGAAGCCCCGGGTCGTCCTGATGGTGGTGCTGACGACGCTCGTCGGATACTACCTCGGCGCGCCTGGGGACCTCGACCTCCTGCGGCTGGTGCAGGTCCTGGTGGGGACGGCCCTGGCGGCGGGGGGACGCTGGCGCTCAACCAGTTCCTCGAGCGGGACGTGGACGCGCAGATGCTGCGGACCCGTGCCCGGCCCCTCCCGGACGGGCGTCTCCAGCCGATCGAGGCGGCCGCCTTCGGTAGCCTGGTGACGGTCGGCGGCCTCGCGTACCTCGTGGTGGTGGCGGGCCCCGCCGCCGCCGCGATCACCGCGGTTACCTCGGTGCTCTACCTCGGCGTCTACACGCCGCTCAAGCAGGTGAGCCCGCTCTGCACGGTGCTGGGCGCGATCCCCGGCGCCCTCCCGCCGGTGGCGGGCTGGGTGGCGGCCCGCGGGGAGCTGGGCGTGGGGGCCGGGGTGCTCTTCGCCATCCTGTTCCTCTGGCAGCTCCCCCACACCCTCGCCATCGCCCGGCTCTATCGCGAGGACTACGCGCGCGCCGGCATCCGCGTCCTGCCGGTCGTCGACCCGGACGGCGGGAGCACGGAGCGGCAGATCGTGACCGGCTGTCTCGCCCTGCACGCCGCCGGTCTCCTGCCGACCCTCGTCGGGCTCACGGGGGGCGTCTACTTCTTCGGAGCTCTTGTCCTGGGCGCGGTGTTTCTGGCCTTCGGCACGGCGCAGGCCCTCCGTCCCTCGGCGCCGGCCGCCCGGCGGGTGGTCATCGCCTCCGTCATCTATCTGCCGCTCCTGCTGGTCCTCATGGCCCTGGACAAGGTCGGCTAGCCCGTGCCCGAGCGCGCGCCCGCGATGTCCGCCTCGAGGCCGGATGCCGGGTCGACGGTCACGCGCAGCCTTCCGAGTCGAAACCGCCGGACGGCGGTGGTGCTCGTGGCCTGGATCGTTCTCCTCATGGTCGCGTCGGCCGCCGTGGCCTGGCTGCGGAACTGAGCTCGCTCGTGCCCGTGCTCGACGTCGAGATCCGGACCCACGAGGCGCCCCGCGATCGGGTGCCGGACCGCGGGGGGCGGCCGCCCGCTCCGCCGGGACCCCATGACGGCAACGGGGATGGCGAGCCTCACGCGAGCTCGGAGGGACTGCCGCTCTCGAACGCTCGCCTGGGCATGCTGATGCTCCTCGGCGGGGAGGCGATGTTCTTCGGTGGCCTGGTGATCGCCTTCCTCCAGCTCCGCCTGGGAGCGGCGGTATGGCCGCCGCCGGGCCAGCCACGGCTCCCCGTCGGGCTCACGGCCGTGAACACCCTCGTCCTGCTCGCGTCGAGCTGGACACTCGTGCGGGCGCTCCGGGCCGTCCGCGCCGACGACCGGACGGGGCTCGTGCGCTGGCTCGCCTGGACGTGGGGGCTCGGCGCCCTCTTCCTGGTCATCCAGGGCGTCGAGTGGACGCGGATGGTGCACTTCGGGCTCCGGGTGTCGTCAGGCATCTATGGCGCCACGTTCTACACGCTGATCGGCGTGCACGCCGTCCACGTGCTCGGTGCGGCCGCCTGGCTGGGCGGGGTGCTCTGGCTCGCCCGGCGGGGCCGGTTCACGCAAGACCGGCACGTCGCGCTCGAGTGTTGCGCGATCTACTGGCACTTCGTCGTGGCGCTCTGGCCGGTCTTGTACGTGCTCGTCTACCTCGTATGACCGCAGGGAAGGAGAGCGGATCGTGAGCGACGCAGCTACCGCGCTGCACCATCCGGCCGTCGAGCCGGTCGAGTCGCCCCTGACGCCTGAGAGCTGGGGCAAGCTCGGAATGTGGATCTTCCTGGCCGGCGACGCCGTGGGATTCGGCGTGCTCCTGGCCTCCTACGGTGCCCTGCGAGCCGGCAGCGTCGACTGGCCGCACCCAGCCCAGGTGCTCGGCATCCAGCTCACCGCCCTGATGACGTTCCTCCTGATCTGCTCGAGCGTCACCATGGTGAAGGCGCTCGAGAATCTCAAGAGCTCGAACCTGGCGCGCGCCAAGATGTTCGTCCTGCTCACGGCGCTGGGCGGGGCGATCTTCGTCGGGCTCCAGGCCTACGAGTGGACACACCTGATTCACCGCGGGCTCAAGATCTTCGGGAACCCCTGGGGGTCCACGCTCTTCGGGGCGAGCTTCTTCATCATCACGGGCTTCCATGGGCTGCACGTGACCGGCGGCGTGATCTACCTCCTCTCGATCTACAAGGTGATCAGCCGAGTCAAGGACATGCAGTACAACTACATGGTCTCGGAGATCGCCGGGCTCTACTGGCACTTCGTCGACCTGGTCTGGATCATGGTCTTCACGTTCATTTACCTCCTGTAGGCGCGCGAGCGGGACGGAGGCGACGATGGCGGACACTCACGCGAAGCACGGGCCGAGCTACATGGCCATCTTCTGGTACCTGGCGGTGCTCACGGTGATCGAGATCGCGGTCATCTACCTGCCCATCGCCAAGATGGCGGTCGGCGTGTTGCTGGTGATCCTGGCCTCCACGAAGGCGGCGATGGTGGCGCTCTACTTCATGCATCTCCGCCTCGAGGTGAAGACGCTGGGCTACATCGCCCTCACGCCGGTGGTGATCGGCGCGCTCCTGGTGATGGTGCTGCTGCCCGACTCGCTCCACGCGCCGCACCAGACGGCCGACTCGAAGAAGGTCGAGGCGCCGCAGCATTGACGCGGGTCGTGACCCCGAGGCTGACCGGCCGGTGAGTCTCACCATCCTGCCGACCATCAACGCGGTGCTGAACGCGTCGGCGGCGGTGGCGATGCTCGTCGGCTTCGTGGCCATCCGGCAGCGGCGCATCGCCGTGCACCGGGCCTGCATGCTGACGGCCGTCGGTCTCTCGGTGCTGTTCCTCTGCTCGTACCTTGTCTATCACGCCCAGGTGGGCTCGCGTCCCTACGGCGGCGAGGGCGGGCTTCGGACGCTCTACCTCTTGATCCTGCTGACCCACACCGTGCTGGCCGTCGCGATCGTCCCGCTGGTCTCGACGACCCTCTATCGGGCGCTCCGGTCCCAGTTCGCGCGCCACGCGCGGCTGGCCCGGGTCACGTTCCCGATCTGGCTCTACGTATCGGTGACGGGCGTAGTGGTGTACTGGATGCTCTATCATGGATGAGCGGGTGTGACGGAGGCGCCAGGTGGACCGCGCCCGCGTATCTCAGGCGCTCCGGCGAGCGGTCGGGCTCCGGTGCCCGCGCTGCGGCGGGGCGCCCCTCTTCACCGGGCTCGTTCGCATGCTGCCACGCTGCCCGGCGTGTGGGCTCCTCTTCGAGCGCGAGACCGGGTACTTCATCGGCGCGATCTACATCAACTACGGCCTGACGGTGGGGCTCGCGGTGGCCGGCTACTTCCTGCTCGAGGCGTGGCTCGCGCCGTCCCCCCGGTGGCAGGTGCTCGTCTGGGGCGCCTTCACGGTCTTCTTCCCGCTCTGGTCGTTCCGGTACAGCAAGGCGCTCTGGCTGGCGCTCGACCACCTGGTGGACCCGACCGATGCCTCCGGACAGCCTGGGCCAGGCGGGCCGTGAGGCGACGACGCTAGGATGCGCCGGGGCGTGGCCGCGCCGGAGAGTAGCCAGTGCCGCATCGGTGAGAGTCCGCCGGGGCGCCACCGCGTCCCCGCCTCGCGCGAAGGCGAGGGCGCGGTCGAGTTCGAGCTCAAGTGATTCCGGCGTCGCCAAGGGAGGCCTTCATGTTCCGGAAGATCTACGTGCCGGTCGACAACTCGGACTACTCCAACCGCGCCATCGACCTGGCCGTGGAGCTCGGGCGAGCCTTCGGCTCGACCTTGACCGGCTGCCACGTCTACGCGGCGCGGCTTCACGACTACCGCTTCAAGCAGATGGAGTACACGCTGCCCGAGGAGTACCGGGACGAGCACGAGCTCGAGCGCCAGCGGAAGATCCACGACTCGCTGATCGCGATGGGCCTCCAGCTGGTCTCCGACTCGTACCTCGAGGTGATGCGAAAGAAGACGGAAGCCGCCGGGCTCCCGTTCGAGCCGCGGATGATGGACGGCAAGCACTACAAGGCCTTGATCGAGGACGTCCAGGGCAAGGACTACGACCTCGTGATCATGGGCGCCCTCGGGCTTGGCGCGGTCCGCGACAGCCAGCTCGGCTCCGTGACCGAGCGGTTTGTGCGCAAGACGCCGGTCGACACGCTGGTGATCCGGAGCCCCGAGCCGCCCGAAGCGCAGCAGGGCGCGATCGTCGTCGGGCTCGACGGAAGCCCCCAGTCCTTCCACGGGCTCAAGGTCGGGATCGCGCTCGGCAAGGCCCTCCACCGGCCGGTCCATGCGGTCGCCGTCTACGATCCCTACCTCCACTATGCCATGTTCAACGGGATCGTCGGCGTGCTGACCGAGCAGGCCTCGAAGGTCTTCCGCTTCAAGGAGCAGGAGCAGCTCCACGAGGAGATCATCGACACCGGGCTGGCCAAGATCTACCAGTCGCACCTCGAGATTGGCCGGAAGCTCGCGGCCGACGAGGGGGTCGATCTCGCGATCACGCTGCTCGACGGCAAGTGCTTCGAGAAGGTGCTGCAGTTCTGCCGGAAGGAGCAGCCCTGGCTCCTGATCCTGGGCCGCATCGGCGTGCACTCGGACGAGCGTGAGGCGGACCTCGGGTCCAACACGGAGAACCTCCTCCGCCTGGCGCCGTGCAACGTGCTCCTGGTCGCGGGCAAGTTCTATCCGCCCCTCGACGTTAAGGCCGAAGAGATCATCGCCTGGACAGACGAGGCCCGGGAGCGGATGAAGCGGGTCCCCGAGCAGGTGGCGGGGGTGGCCCGGACGGCGCTCCTCCGGTACGCGATCGAGCAGGGGCACACGGTCATCACCTCCAAGGTGATCGACGAGGCGATGGCGATCTTCATGCCGGGCCGGATGGCGGAGAAGATGCAGATCCTGGCCGAGGACCTGGCGGTCGCGAAGCTCCGGGCGGAGGACGCCGCGGTGACGGCGATCTGCTCGGTCTGCGGCTACGTCGTGAAGGGCCCGAACCCCGTCGTGAAGTGCCCGGTCTGCTCGGGCGGCCCGGAGGGGTTCACGCACATCGACCGCCGGGCGGTGGAGCAGATCGCCACGGCCGAGGGGGGGATCGCCGAGGAGGAGGTCATGCCCGGCGTGACGGTCCGCTGGGCCAACGACGCGCGGGAGGGCCTCCGCGAGGTCACCGACGCCTACCTCCGGCGGCGCGCGAAGGCGCGGATCGAGAAGTACGCGCGGACGCGCAAGATTCCCGTGATCACCAAGGAGATCGCGTTCCCGCTGATCGAGGAGACCGTCGGACGCGACAAGCTCGGCGACGGCTGGGACACGCTCATCGCCAACACGCGGTTCGCCCAGGCGACGCTCAAGGACGTGACCGACCCGAACGGCGCCTTCACCTGGACCGACGACGCGGTCGCGCGGCTGAACCGCGTGCCGGCGGGCTTCATGCGGGACATGACGCGCGAGGCGATCGAGAAGGTGGCGCGCGAGAAGCAGGTGGGCTTCATCGACCTCGCCCTGTGCGAGGAGGGGATCGGCCACGCGCGGGTCACGATGAACGAGGTCATCGCCGGCTACATCAAGAACAAGCCCCAGAGCTAGCGTTTTCGGAGAGTTGTGGGCAGCCGCTCAACAGCCTGGACGCGAGGGAGAGGCCCAGGCCTCACAGACTGGCGGGAGGCTTGGTCCCGATGAGCCTCGCGGGATGGCGACCGATGACGACGGCGCTCCTGGTGGCAGGCGGGCTCACGGTGAGCGTCGTCGGACCGTACTGGCGGGTCGCACCGGGCGTCAGCGCCGCCTCCATCCGATCTGTCCGTCCCGGTATGACATCCGAAGAAGTCCTCGAGACCCTGGGCCCACCACTACGGGTTCGAGCATGGGGCGAAGAGGGGACCATCCTTGACTACGCCGAGCCCCACCTACTCGCGCCATGGAGCTCACGGCTATGGGTCTACCTGCGAGGCGACCGAGTCAATACCGTTCAGGGTGAACGGGAGCCTCTGCTCGCCTTCAAGCGCGGCGTGTACATTGTGCGGGTGGACGGCCTTGAATGGGCGAGCGCTGAATTCGAGGCGACCTTCCAGCCGTGGTGGAGACCGGCGGCATCGCGCCACTGATCCTGCAAGACGGGTTGTAGAGTGAGCTCGGCTATGGCGATGACCTACAAGGCGTACGCGGTTTCGTGGAACCTCACCCAGCGCTGCAACCTCTTCTGCGCCCACTGCTACATCAGCGCGGCGCCGGGCGCCTCCGCGGCGGGCGAGCTCTCGACGGACGAGTGCCGGCGGGTGATGGCCGACATCGCCCGGGTGAATCCCGGAACGTTCCTCATCCTAACGGGCGGAGAGCCGCTCCTCCGCCCGGACATCTTCGAGCTCGCCGCCGAGGGGCGCGAGCACGGCTTCACGGTCGTGCTCGGGACCAACGGGGTCCTCCTCCGGCAGAAGCAAGCGCGCCTCATGAAGACGCACGGGGTCCAGGGCGCCTCGCTCTCCCTCGACTCGACCGATCCGGGGCGCCACGACGAGTTCCGGCACCTGCCCGGGGCCTGGCGCGCCGCCGTCCGGGCGACGGAGGCGCTCCGGGCGGAGGGGATCGATTTCTCGCTTCACATGAGCGTCACCGACTGGAACGTCGGGGAGATCCCCGCGATGATCGACCTCTCGCGGGAGCTCGGGGCACGCGTGCTCAACTTCTTCTTCCTGGTGCGGACGGGCCGGGGCGAGGGCCTCACCGACATCACGCCGGCGCAGTACGAGGAGATCCTCACGTACCTGGCGCGCGCCCAGGGGGCGGGCGGCGCGCCCGACGGGGCCGCGCCGGGTTCCGTCCTCGAGCGGCGCGAGGATCCGTGGAGCGTGCCCATCGGCCGGGCCGGCGGCCTCCTGATCCGGGCCAAGTGCGCGCCGCACTTCCGGCGGGTACTCTACGAGCTGGACCCCCGCTCCCCGCTCCTCGCCAACTACGCCCACGGCTCCTGTCCCGCCGGCAAGTACTACTGCCGCATCACGCCGACGGGTGACGTGACGCCGTGTCCCTACATGCCGGTGGCGGCGGGGAACCTCCGCGAGACTGGCTTCGCCGAGCTGTGGGAGCGGTCCCGGGTCTTCACGGATCTTCGCACGGGCCCGCTCGGCGGCCGGTGCGGCGCCTGCGAGTTCCGCGAGATCTGCGGCGGCTGCCGCTGCCGCGCCTACGCGACCTACGGCGACTACCTCGCCGAGGACCCGGCCTGCGGCTACCAGCCGGGTGCCCACGGCGGCGAGCTGATCCGGCTCGGGGTCGAGCAGACGTTCGGGCTCGAGGTGCGCTTCGCGCTCGGGTGGGAGCCGGCGGCCCGCGCCCGGCTCGACGCCATCCCCGGGTTCGCCCGGGCGATGGTGGTCCAGGCGGTCGAGGCCTACGCGCGCGGCCAGGGGCAGGCGACGGTGACGCCGGCGCTCCTCGCCGAGGTGCGGAGCCGCTGGGGCATCTCGCCGGGGCGACCGTTCACGCCGGCCTCCGGCCGGCCTCCCGTGGCCGGGGACGGGTGAGCCGGCGATGGACACCCGGGAGGCGCGATACCGTCAGGCTGCCTGGACCTACGTCGCCTACGGCGTCGTCTACTGGCTCGGGGGGCTCGTCCTGGCCAGCGGTGGACTCGGCCCGCGGGGCATGGAGCGTGGGGGCACGGCCTGGTTCGTCGTGGGCGCCCTGTTCGTCGTCGTCTTCCCCTGGCTCCTCGTCAAGGAGCGCGCGTGGTTCGACCGCTGGGTGCTCTCGCGGCGGGACTTCGCGCGCGTCCTGACGCTTCTCGTCGCGCTCCGCGCGATCGAGGTGGCGCGGATCGCCCGGATGCCCCGCGCCGAGACCGTCTCCGTCCTCGGGCTCGACGTGTCCCTGCGGGCCGGCGCCTGGGCCTTCTGCCTCCTCACGGTCGTCACGGCCGTGATGCTCGCGCGGGCGGCGTGGAGCCGCGAGCCGTGAGCGCGGCCGGATCGCCGCCGGACCCCCAACCCGGCGAGGTGCGCTGGACGCCGGAGGCCGAGGCGCGGGTCGCGCGCGCTCCGGTGTTCCTCCGCGGCATGGTCCGGCGGCTGGCCGAGAAGCGGGCGCGCGCCGAGGGCGTCCGCGTGATCACACCCGAGCTCATGACCCGCTACAAGGGCGAGATGATGGGTCTGGCCGCGAGCGGCGCCTACCAGGTTCCGCAGTCGGCCGCGCCGTGGACCCCCGAGGCGCTGGCGCTGCTCGACGCCGTCCCGCCGTTCATGCGGCCGATGACGCGTCGGATCTGCGAGGAGCTGGCGGCCGAGCACGGCGCGGTCGCGGTAACGCCGGCCTTGATCCGGGAAGCCGAGGCGGAGGCCGAGACCGAAACGGCAGCGGTGCCGCTCCTCTGGACGCCGGAGGCGGAGGCCCGGCTCGTCGCGCGTCTCGGGAAGGCCCCGGCCATGATGGCGGACTTCGTGCTGCGCCTCTTCCAGCGGGACGTCGAGATCGAAGCACGGCGCGCGGGCCTCGACCGGGTCACCGTGGAGGTCGTCGAGCGGCTCTGGCAGGCGGCACCGGAGACGCCCGTGCGCTGGACGCCCGAGGCCTGGGCGCGGCTCCAGACGGCGCCGGAGTTCGTCCGTGAGGGCATCCGGAAGGCGGCCGAGCGGCGCGCGCGGCGGATGGGTGTGGCCGAGATCACCTCGCCGCTCCTCACCCGGTTCCGCAACCAGGCGATGATGAAGGCGGTCAAGCGCATCCGCGAGCTCGGCTTCACCGAACTCACGTTCGATGCCTTCGACGCGGCGAAGGCCGAGATCCGCACGGTGAGCCTGAACCCCGAGGCGCAGGAGCGCCTGGATCGCATCCGGCACTACTTCGAGACGGAGCGTCACGGCCAGTCCGGGGATTTCCTCGGCGAGGACCTCATGTGCCGGTTCCGGGCGCACCTCCGGGACCCCGCCGCGGCTCCGCTCGACACGAGCGACGAGGGGAGCGGGGTGTGAAGGGCTATCGCGACATCGCCGGCGACGGCGGCTCGAACATCCGCGAGCAGGTCGTCGCGCAGCAGGCACGGCTCGCCGCCCGGATGGCCCCGATCCGCGCCAGTGTGGCAGTGGTCTCCGGCAAGGGCGGCGTCGGCAAGAGCTCGGTCACCGCGAACCTCGCGGGGGCGCTCGTGGGGCGCGGGCTCCGGGTGGGCGTCCTCGACGCGGACCTCAACGGCCCGTCCATCGGCAAGATGCTGGGCGTGCGCGGTCAGACGCTCCGGGTCGAGCGGGATGGCGTGCAGCCGGCCGTCTCCGCCGAGGGGATCCGCGTCCTGTCGATGGATCTGCTCCTGCCCGGCGACGACGCGCCCGTCGAGTGGGACGCTCCCACCCAGGCCGAGGCCCACACCTGGCGTGGGACCATGGAGGGCACGGCCCTCCGTGAGTTCCTGGCCGACACCGCCTGGGGCACGCTCGACGTTCTCCTCATCGACCTCCCGCCGGGCGCCGATCGGTTGCCGACGCTCCTCGACCTCCTGCCCGGGCTGACCGGCGCGGTCGTGGTCACGATTCCCTCCGGCGTCTCCCACCTGGTCGTGCGCCGCGCCATGACTCTCGCCCGCGAGCGCGGGGCGCGGCTCCTCGGGCTGGTCGAGAACATGGCCGGCTACGTGTGCCCGACGTGCGGCACCGTTGGCCCGCTCTTCGAGGGCCCGGGCGGAGAGGCGACGGCCGCCCAGCACGGCCTGCCCTTCCTCGGGCGAGTCCCGTTCGACCCGCGGCTCGCCGCGGCCGCCGACCGCGGGCGGCCCTTCGTCCTCGACCACGGGGAGACGCCAGCGGGCCGAGCGCTGGCGGGGATTGCGGGCGCGCTCGCGTCGGCCGTCCTGCCCACGTGAGGACCGCGTGCTGCTGGCCGCCAGCGGACGGCCCGTGAGTGACGCCCTCTCGGCCGGGCTGCCTCAGCCGTCGGCCGAGCGGCTCGCCGGTGATCTCCGCGCGCTCGAGACCTTCACGCGCCCCGACCGTCCGTACACGCGTCGCGCCTTCTCCGACGAGGATCGGTCGGCGCGCCAGTGGCTGGCGGGCCGGATGGTCGAGGCCGGCCTCGGTCCTGCGGTCGACGCCGCCGGTAACCAGATCGGGCGGCGGGCGGGGACACTCGACGCACCTCGCGACCGCCGTAAGGTTCTCCTGGAGGTCCTCCTCCGCCTTGATCGGGATCTCGCCTGAGCGTGCCCGGCGCGGCGCCCCACGAGTGGTATCGTGGGGACGCCGCGGCGCGCGACGTCCATCCCCCTCGGGCGGCCCGGATCGTCATCGGTAAGGACCGTCCGCTCGGAATGACGCTGGACGCGTTCGACTTGCTCAGGGCCGGCGCCCCGACGGACGGCCGCGCCTTGACGGTCGGGGAGGCCCCCCGGTACGCTGCGAGACACCATGGGCCCGCCGGCCCGCCCGATCGGTCCCCGCGAGCAGCGAGCATAGCCCGGTGAGCGCGGACGCCGCGACGCGCACTGGCGGGGAGTGGGTCGTGGCCGCGCTCGGCGCCGAAGGTGTGCGCCACGTCTTCGGTATCCCGGGCGTCCACAACCTCGCGATCTACGACGCCCTCCTCCGCCAGGACCGGATCGCCCACATCCTCGCGCGGCACGAGCAGGGCGCGGGGTTCATGGCGGACGGCTACGCCCGTGCGTCGGGGCGACCCGGGGTCGTCGTGGTGACGACCGGGCCAGGCGCGACCAACGCGCTGACACCGCTCGTCGAGGCCCACGCGGGCTCGCAGCCCGTGCTTCTCCTCATGTCAGACGTTCCCAGCGCGCTGGTCGGGCAGGACATGGGCGCGCTTCACGAGGTGCCGAACCAGATCGAGTGTTTCCGCCCGGTCAGCCGGTGGGCCGACGCCCTCCGGAGCGGCACGGAGATCCCCGGTGCGGTCCAGGGCGCGTTCCACCTCTTCCGGACCGGCCGGCCCGGCCCGGTCACGCTGTCGATCCCCACCGATCTGCTCAACGCGCCCGTCTCGGCGCGGCTCACCCCCGCCGGCGAGGGTCGGCGCCCACCGTGCGACATCGGGCTGGTGGAGGAGGCAGCCCGCTACCTCGCCCGGGCTCGGCGGCCGCTCCTCGTCGCAGGCGGCGGGGTGATCGCGGCCGAGGCGACAGGGGAGTTCCAGGCCCTCGCGCGCCGGCTCCGGGCGCCGGTGATCACGTCCGTGATGGGACGCGGCACGATCTCCGAGACCGATCCACTCTGGCTCGGCGTCCTGCCGAACCGGCGCGCCACCAAGGACGCCCTGGAAGCGGCGGACGTGATTCTCTCCGTGGGCTGCCGTTTCTCTCACCGCTCGACCAAGGGTCTGCTCCTCAATCTCGAGTTCCGCCCGGACCAGGCGCTGATCCAGATCGATCTCGACCCGCGCACGATCGGCCGCATGCACGTGCCGGCGCTCGGGATCATCGGCGACGCCCGGGATGGTGTCGCGGGGATCCTCGCGGCGATGCCGCCCGGGGCGCCGGCGGCCGAGTGGGACTGGGCGGCGCTTCGCCAGGCGCGGGACGCGCGGAGCCCCCGCTACACCTCGACGGTGGACCGCCTGCTCCGGACGCTCCGCGAGGCGCTGCCCGCGGACGGGATCGTGGTCGGCGACCAGACCGGCCTCAACTACTGGATGGAGTGGCACCTTCCGATCCTGGCGCCCCGGACGTTCCTCTACCCGATCGGCTCGGCGACGCTCGGTTACGGCGTCCCGGCGGCGATCGGGGCGAAGGTCGCCCACCCGGACCGCGCGGTTGTCGCCGTCGTCGGCGACGGCGGCCTCCTGTTCACGGTGGCGGAGCTGGCCACGGCCGCGAAGTACCGTCTCCCCATCGTCTATGTCGTGATGAACGACCAGGACTACGGGGC
Source organism: uncultured Candidatus Rokubacteria bacterium (assembly GCA_963805625.1). Lineage (GTDB taxonomy): Bacteria > Methylomirabilota > Methylomirabilia > Rokubacteriales > DASRDR01 > DASRDR01. The sequence continues at coordinate 83,442 of CAWDVE010000021.1, read as the reverse complement.
AATCCGGTATCTCCAGACGCAGCTCTACGGCCGGACGGGCGAGCACGCCCTCGCCGGTCCGGACATCCTCGCGTTGGCGCGGGCGTTCGGGCTGGAAGCGTACCGTTCGCTCGACCCCGAGACGTTCCGGACGGCCCTCGACAAGGCGCTCGCACACACCGGCCCCGCGCTCATCGAGGTGCCGCTCGCCATCGAGCCGCCGTGGGAGCTCTAGCCCGATCTCGGGTCGCCGGAGGACCGCCGCTGGGTCCTGCCGCCTGCTTGGCGCCCTCCTCCAGCCAGATGACCGGCCGGCGCGGGCCGGATTTCACACCTCTGTGACACCGGGCCGGTAGCGTCCGGGTAGACTCGCGCCCCGGAGGTGCCGGCCATGCGACAGGGACGGGGCGCGGCGAGGGGAACCCTCGCGGTCGTGACGCTGGCCGCGGTCGTGGCGATCGCGGCGCTCTGGGCGCCGGCGACGGAGGCGCAGCGGGGGGCGCGGGTGGGTCAGCCCGCGCCGGAGATCACGGGCCGCCCGTGGCTCAACAGCGAGCCGCTCTCGCTGGCGGGCCTCAGGGGCCGCGTCGTGTTCGTTGAGTTCTGGACTCATGGCTGCACCAATTGCCGGAACGTCCTCCCTCAGCTGCGCGCCTGGCACGAGCGGTACGCGGGGGCGGGCCTCACGATCGTCGGCGTCCACTCACCGGAGTTCCTCTGGGAGAAGCCGCACGACCGCGTCGCGGCTGCCGTGCGTGAGCTCGACATCCGCTATCCCGTCGTGCAGGACAATGACTTCGCGATCTGGAAGCGCTTCAGCACCTGGGCGTGGCCCACTGCCGTTCTCGTGGACCGCAGGGGCGTGATCCGCTACACCCACATCGGGGAGGGTGCCTACGCGGAGACGGAGGCGATGATCCGCCGACTCCTGGACGAGCGCGGATGACGGGCGCTCGCGGGTCGCCCCTCGTCCGCTTCGCTGCCTTCGCCCTCCTCGCCGTCGTCGTTCCCGCGGTGATCCTGGCCGTTCTGGGCTACCACTCGCTGCGTCAGTGGCACCGGTCGGCGGATGCCCTATTCCGGGAGCAATCGCGGAGCATGGCCGTGATGGTCGCGGACAAGGTCGACCTCGCCCTCCGGCATGCGGAGTACGGGATCATGGGGCGCCTCGAGGCCGCGACCCGGAGCGGTGCCGTCGTCGGTGACACCATCGACGCTCTGATCAAGGACACACCGCTCATCGCGCGGCTCGCCCTGTTCGACGCCACCAGCCGGATGGTCTATCCATCTGCCGGCGCGCCGGGGCTCGAGCTCACGGGGCCGCTCGGCGACCTCGCGCGAGTCGTTTGGGTGCAGGGGGGCAAGGCGCACCGGGTCGTCGACGACGAGCTGGTCGTGGGCTGTCTGGTCGGGGGCGGCGGTCGGCCGGCCTTCCTCGCACTCCTGGTGCTGGATGCCGAGGTGCTCCGGCGCGACGTGCTCGAGCCCACCCTCGGCGGGCCGGAAGCGCCGCTCCTCACGGTCACCGATCACCGCGACCGGCCCGTCTACCGGCGGACGGGCGCCGAGCAACCCGAGGTCGTCGCCGAGGTCCCGCTCAGCGAGGCGCTGCCGGCATGGCGGCTCGCGCTCTATCAACCGGCAGGGCTCTCCCCGCGGGCGGCCGTCGACCGCCAGGTGATGCTGTTCACGATCGCGTTCGGGCTCCTGCTGGTCGTGATCGCCACGGGGCTGGCCGCGACATACCGGCTGGTCCGGCGGGAGACCGAGACGGCCCGGCTCAAGGCCGAGTTCGTCGCCAACGTGTCGCACGATCTCAAGACCCCGCTCTCCCTGATCCGGGTGTTCGGTGAGACGCTCGAGATGGGGCGTGTGACCGACGAAGCCACGCGACAGGAGTACTACCGGGTCATCGCCCACGAGAGCGAGCGGCTGTCCCGGCTGATCGAGAACGTGCTCGACTTCTCGCGCATCGAGGGCGGCCGGCGCACCTACGACCTGGTGCCGGTGAGCGTGGAGCCGCTCGTCCGGGACACGGTCGAGAGCTTCGCCTGGGTGCTCACCCAGCAGGGATTCAAGATGGACGTGGCGGTGCAGCCGGGCCTTCCCGAGGTGCCGATGGACGCCGACGCTGTGAGCCAGGCGCTCGCGAACCTGATCGACAACGCGATCAAGTACTCCGAGGCGCGAAAGGTCCTGACCGTGGAGGCGGCTCTCCGGGACGGCGGGCTCGCCCTCACGGTCGGCGACGAAGGAATCGGCATCGCGCGCGAGGAGCAGGGCCGGATCTTCGACAAGTTCTACCGCGTCGGGCGGAGCGAGACCCAGGGACGGCGAGGGAGCGGCGTGGGGCTCGCCCTGGTGCGGCATGTCGCCGAGGCCCACGGGGGCCGCGTCAGCGTCGAGAGCCGGCCGGGCGAGGGGAGCCGCTTCACGCTCTGGCTCCCGCAGTCCCGGGCCACGGCCTGACGGACGCCGGGATCGGGCTCGGCATGTCGCGGATCCTGATCGTCGACGACGAGCCCCAGATGGTACGAGGGCTCGAGGACAACCTCCGGTTCGAGGGCTACCAGACGCTGGCGGCGTCGAGCGGCCAGGAGGGCCTCGACCTCGCCTTTCGCGAGGGGCCCGACCTCGTCCTCCTCGACGTCGCCATGCCCGGCCTGAGCGGCTGGGACGTCCTCCGCACGCTCCGGCGGAAGGGGATCGACATCCCAGTGGTGATGCTGACGGCGCGCGGCGAGGAGGCGGACCGGGTCCTCGGGCTCGAGCTCGGGGCCGACGACTACATCACGAAGCCCTTCTCGCTGCGGGAGCTGCTCGCCCGGGTCCGCGCGGTCCTCCGGCGCCCTGGCCCGCGCCAGCGGATGGAAGTCTTCCAGTTTGCCGACGTCCGCCTCCACCTCCGGGCCCGCCAGGCCTTCCGGGCCGGGGTCGAGGTCCGGCTCACGCGGAAGGAGTTCGACCTCCTGCGCTACCTGGTCGAGCACCCGGGGGAGATCCTCACACGGGAGCGCCTGCTGGACGAGGTGTGGGGCTACGAGCGCTTCCCCACCACGCGGACCGTGGACACCCACGTCCTCCGGCTTCGCCAGAAGTTCGAGCAGGATCCCGAGCGCCCCGCGCACATCCTGACGGTTCACGGCCAGGGCTACCGCTTCGCGGAGTGACCTCGAGGGCCTGGGTGGGGCGCGCCGGCGCTCGACGGGACAGCGCGCCTCAGGGGCGGCGCAACCGGAAGTTGTAGCGCCGGAGCTCCAGCCGCTGGTCAGGGCTCGGTGTGAACTCGACGTAGCGGCGAACTCCGTAGTCCTCGTAGGGCTGCAGCACCACGATCCAGGGGTTGTGTTCCAGGAAGATCGCCGTCATCTTCCGGTACGCCTCGCCTCGGTCGGCTTCCTCACCGGCGCGCGCGGCGAGACGGAGCCGTTCGAACTCCGGGTGACGCCAGTAGTCGTGCATCTGGCCGGGGCTCAGGAGCCGCCCCATCATACCGTCAGGATCGCGCAGGATCGAGGTCGGATCCGACCACCACAACCCCTTGAAGGTCTGCTGACGGCTTTTCACGTGGCGGGCAGCGCCGTCGATCACCTCGACGACGACATTGACGCCGACGTCCTCCCACATCTCGGCGATCGCATCGGTCATCACCTTGTCGTTCGCGAGGTAGCCGACCGTCATCTCGAGGAAGATGGGCTCGCCCCGATAACCGGCCCGGCGGAGTCGATCCCGCGCCTCCCTTGGCGCATACGGGAGTGGTGGCAGCGACGAGTCGTAGTGATTGTCCCCCCGAGGGATCGGCCCGCTCGGCACGAGACCGCGTCCCCGCCAGATTTCCTTCACGATCGTGTCACGATCGACGGCCAACGACAGGGCTTGCCGGACGAGCGGCTGGTTCAGCGGCGCCACCAAGACGTTGACCGCGAGCACGTAGAGCCCCGCGTAGGGCGCCCCGACGACCCGGGTCGACGAATTCGAGGCGACGCGCTCGCCATGCTCGGGAGAGAGCTGTGTTATGAGATCCGCGTCACCATGGAGCAGCGCGTTCACGCGCGCTGCCGGACCGGGCACGGGGCGAAAGACCACGCGGTCCAGGTCGAGGCGTCCACCCCAGTAATCTGGGTTTGCCTCGAGAACGCATTCCTCGCTCTTGGTCCACGACACGAAGCGGAGCGGCCCGGTTCCCACGGGGCGCTGGTTGAACCCGGTGAACCCGACCCGGTCGATGTATGCCCACGGGACGATGTGGCCCCAGCCGGCGAGCCGAGCCGGGATGAGCACGTCCGGTCGCTTAGTGTGGATGACGAGCGTGCCCGGGTCGGGCGTCTCGGTCCGCTCGATCGTCTGGAGCAACGGCAGGAGGCGGGCCGCCTTCACGGACGGGTCGAACGTTCGATCGAGACTGTACTTGGCGTCGACGGTGGTAAACCGGGTGCCGTCGTGCCATCGCACGTCTTGCCGCAGCGTGAGGTGCCAGGTGGTCGGCCCCGTGCGTCGCCAGGCGGTCGCCAGGCCGGGGTGGAGCGTGCCGTCGGGATGGCGGCGCACGAGGGTGTCGAAGAGGTTGTAAACGACGCGACAGTCGGTCATGTAGGTCGCCGCGTGGGGATCGAGCGCGGTGAGGTCGCTCCACTGGAGCACCACGAGCTCGCGCTTCTGGGTGGTGTCGGGGGAGGCCCGCGCGGTGGCGGAGGGCAGGGCCCCGGCGCCTAGCCCGATCGCCGCGACGCGACCGAGGAAGTCCCGGCGACCGAGGAGGAGGTTCGGAGGCCGGTCACGCGGGGAGTCCGCTGGCCTCATGTATCACCGCCGGCATCATAGCATCCCGAGGCGCGGCTCACATGGTCAGGCGCGTGCCGTCCACCCCGACCGTGAGCCGCGAGGGGCTGGCGGTCCCGTCGGCCGTCCGGACGGCGCGGACCACGACGCTGGCTCCGGGAACGAGGAGACTCGGGTCACTCCGGTGATCACCAGGGGCTGGACCAGCCGGACCACCTCCGGGCCGGCGGCGGTGGCGACGCGGAGCTCGGTCCCCTGGAGACCGACGACGGTGCCTCCGAGCGTGATCGGTCGGTCGAGCTTCCGGTGGCCTGGGCGAGGTAGGGTGACCCGAGCAAGGCTCCGGCGCCCGCGATCGGGCTCTCCGAGAGTCCGAGGACAGCCGCGAAGAGGAGCGTCATGAGGTGGCGGGCACACGCCCGAGCATCAGCACAGGACATCCGCGAGCTCCTTCGTGTCAGCGACGATGAGGTCTGGCTGGTGCGGTGTCGCACCGAACGGCCGGCGGCGGCGGTCGATGTAGGCGGTGTGCATCCCCGCCGATTTCGCGCCGATGCAGTCGAAGTTGTGGTTGGCGACGAAGAGGATGTCGCGCATCGGGACCCCCACGATCTCGGCCGCCCGGGTGTACGTCGCGACATGGGGCTTGAACGCGTTGGCGACCGCCACCGAGATGACGGCGTCGAACGGGATCCCGTGATGCAGCTTCGCGGCCTCGAGCATGTCCGGATCCCCGTTCGAGAGCACGACGATCTTGAACCTGGCCTTGAGGCGGGCGAGGGCCTCGGGCACCTCGGGAAACGGACGGAGCGTCTCGATCTGCGCCACCAGGTGCCGCACCTCGTCCATCGTGTACGGGATCCCGGCCCGTTCCAGGACCCAGGCCACCGACCGGTGGCCGATCTCCCGGTAGGGCGTGTGCTCGCGCTGCAGCAGCGCGTCGATCATCGAGTTCTCGAAGTGCGTGCGGCGCCACCAGGTCACGAACGAGTGCGGATCGCCCGTCCAGCCCTTGCTCCGGAGGTACGGGGCGGCGACGGCCGTGAGGCCCGTCTGCATGTCCACCACGGTGCCGTACTGGTCGAACATGCACACCTTGATCCTGGCCCGCAGCGCAGCGGTGTCCGCCATCGGCATCTCCTGTCTCGGCACTCGAGGCGCTATCCCGCCATGATGCCGCCGTACTTCGCCACGAAGCGTCGCCAGGCGGCGGTGGCGGCGTCCTGGGCGCCGTCGACGAGCGCGGCGCCGTCGACGTGGACGAGCCGGTGTCCATCGACCACGATCCGGCCGTCGACGAGCACGGTCTCCACATCCTTCGCGTGGGCGTGGTAGACGAGGTTCTGGACGGGATCGAGCGTCGGCGTGAGGCCGAACGCCCGGTAGTCGAGCACCACCAGGTCCGCGCGCTTGCCGGCCTCGATGGACCCGATCTCGCGGTCGAGACCGAGCGCCCGCGCCCCGCCCATCGTGGCGAGCCCGAGCACCTCGGGGGTGAGCATGGTTGTCGCGTCGTGGGCGCGAATGCGCGCCGTGAGGACGCAGGCCCGCACGACATCGAAGTAGTCGGCGAACATGTTGTCGATGCCGAGACCCACGGTGACCCCGCGGCGCAGGAAGTCTCCGAGGGGCGCGATGTGCCCGCGGACCGCGTTCATGAGCGGGCAGTGGGCGACGGCCGCGCGCGTCTCGGCCAGGAGGGCGATGTCGGCGTCGTCCACGACGTAGCAGTGTGCGGCGACGACGTCGGGTGCGAGGAGACCGTTGGCCCGGGCATACTCGAACGGGCTCATGCCGTGGAGCCGGCGCGTCGCCGCCACCTCGCCCGGTCCCCAGCCGAGGTGGATGCTCAGCCGGAGCCCCAGCCGGTCGGCGGCCGCCCGGGAGGCCTGGAGCAGTTCGGGGGACGAGCTGATGGTCATGTTCGGCGCCATGATGGCCGAGATCCGGCCGTCGGCCTTACCGTGCCAGGCCTCGGCGAACTCGACGGCCTGGCGGAGCTGGGCCTGCCGGAGGGCGGGGTCGTAGCGGTAGCGGTCGTGGCGCAGGCCGTCCACCTCCACGTCGAGGGTCATGACCCCCATGAGGCTCCGGATCCCGAGCCGTTCGACGAACGGCGAGTAGACGTCGGCGTCTTCCTCCATCTCGAGCACGGTCGTCACGCCACTCCGCAGGAGCTCGGCGTAGGTGAGGGAGCCGACGGCCAGGCGCTCCAAGCGCGTGACGACGGTGGTCATGGGGAAGTACTGGCCGGTGACGCAGCCAAGGCCCGCATCCTCGGCCCGGCCGCGGAAGAGCGTGTAGCCGACATGGTTGTGGGCGCTGACGAACCCGGGAATGACCACCTTGCGCCGGCCGTCGAGAACCCGCGCCGCGGTCGGGTGCCGCCGCACGACCTCGTCGCTCGGGCCGAGGTCGACGATGCGCGCGCCCTCCACGTAGACGGCGCCGGGGTCGAGGATGCGCCGCTGAGGGTCCACCGTGATGACCGTCGCGTCACGGATGAGGATGCTCATGGTCGGCTCTTCAATCTCCGGCGCGGGGCGCCCGGGACGTGGGTGGCGACGAGCCTCGGCGTGGGAGCGCGAGCCCGGCGATGCCGGGGAGCAGCGTCGCCGGGCTCGCGGAGGCCCGATGAATCGGCCGACGCGGTCTAGCCGGGCGCGGCCCCCTGGGTGTTGACGTACACCGCGTAGAGTGACTGGCTGGCAGCCATGAACAGGCGATTCCGCTTGGGGCCGCCGAAGCAGACGTTGCCGCAGATCTCCGGGAGCCGGATGCGCCCGATCAGCTTGGCCTCGGGCGTCCAGATGGTCACCCCGCTGTAGCCCACCGCGCGGCCCGCGTTGCTGGAGGCCCACACGTTGCCGTCGACGTCGCAGCGGACCCCATCCGGCCCGCATTTCACCCCGTCCACCATGCAGTCCGAGAACAGCTTCTGATTGGATAGCTTGTTGTCGCTTCCCACGTCGAACACGTGGATGTCGCCCTTACCGCCCGGGCCGGTGTCCCCGGGTCCCTTCCCGGTGCTGGCGACGTAGAGCTTCTTGTAGTCGTGGGAGAAGCAGAGCCCGTTCGGGTCCGGGACCTGGGCTTCGGTGACCACGAGGTCGACCTTCCCGCTCGGATCGATCCGGTAGCAGTTGGTTGGCAGCTCCCGCTTGGCCACGCCGATCTCGGCGGCCTGGCCGAGCCGGTTCTTGAGCCGGCCGCTCTGGTTGCTGGCGCCGCCCGCAGCGTCGGGCGCTCCCTCGTAGAGTTGCCCGCCATAGGGGGGGTCGGTGAACCAGTAGCTCCCGTCCGGGTGGGGGACCACGTCGTTCGGCGAGTTGAGGCGCTTGCCCTCGAACGAGTCCGCCAGGACCGTGATCGACCCATCGTTCTCGTAACGCACAACCCGTCGCGTGAGGTGCTCGCAGGACAGTTGGCGCCCCTGGAAATCGAAGGAGTTGCCGTTGCTGTTGTTCGACGGCATGCGGAAGACGCTCACGCGGCCGTTGTCCTCCAGCCAGCGGAGCTGTCGGTTGTTGGGGATGTCGCTCCAGACGAGATACCGCCCCTGGGCGCTCCACGCCGGCCCCTCCGACCACAGGGCGCCGGTCCAGAGGCGCTGGATGGCGCTGTTGGGCTGAGCCAAGCCGTCGAACATCGGGTCGACGCTGAGGATGTCCGGGTCCGTGAAGTAGGTTGTCGGCGCGCCATTCGGCCCGAAGTCGCGCGGGGGGGTCGTGACCGTGCTCGGCGGCGCCATCGCCCCGCCCTGGGCCCTGGCGAGACGAGGTGCGATGACCGCAGCGCCGGCCGCCAGGCCGACGCCGGTGATGAGCGCGCGTCGCGAGATGGGTGTGTGAGTCGTTCCGCTCGGCACGTCTGACGCCATGAGGATCCTCCCTGATCGCGGAGTCTCGGTCCGCGGCTCCGTCGCCGCCCCAGGGACGCGAAGCGTCCCACAGATAGAGCCCGAGAATCGTCCCGCGTGGGAGCCGCGTCAAGAGGTCATCGCGGCGTCGATGGAATCAAGGGGTTCGAAAGCGGTAGCCTCTGGACCGTGCCCCCGCCGGCGTCCCCTAGCCGTGGGCCAGTAGCCCGGGCCAGGCTCATCTGCGACCATGGGGGGCAACGGCGTGCAGGCGAGGCGGCCGGTTCCGGCGGGTCCTGCTCGATCGAGTGGGCCGGCCACCCGCCTGAGCGTCGGCGCTGGTGCCCGAGCCGCGCCGGCCGGGGCTCGAGTCCAAGCGGGGAGGCCTGGAGCTCTGGACCGATGGACCAGAGGGGGGACCGACCGACATGACTGGACACCAGTCGCTCAAGGGCCAGAAGGCGCTCGTGACCGGCGCCAACTCCGGGATCGGCGAGGGCGTCGCCCGCGCGCTTGCCGTCGCGGGCGCGGACGTCGTCGTCAACTACGTGAGCCGCCCCGAGGATGCCGAGCGCGTGGTGGCCGACCTCAAGACGGTGGGTGTGAGGGCGATGGCCGTCCGGGCCGACGTCTCGCGCGAGGCCGAGGTGCGGTCGATGTTTCAGCAGATGATCACGGCCTGGGGGACGATCGACATCCTCGTGTCGAATGCCGGGATCCAGCGGGATGCGGCCCTCGTCGACATGACGCTCGAGCAGTGGAGCACGGTGCTCGAGGTCAATCTCACCGGCACCTTCCTCTGCGTGCGCGAGACCGCCCGTGAGATGATCCGCCGAGGCCCGCGCCCCGACGTCTCCCGCGCCACCGGGAAGATCGTCTGCATCTCCTCGGTCCACGAGCGTATTCCCTGGGCCGGGCATGTCAACTACGCGGCGTCCAAGGGCGGCATGATGCTGTTCATGCAGTCCGTGGCCCAGGAGCTGGCGCCCCACCGGATCCGGGTGAACTCGATCGCCCCCGGAGCCATCCAGACGCCGATAAACACCGCCGCGTGGGAGACCCCCGGGGCGGTTGAGCAGCTCCTCACGACGATCCCGTACGGGCGGATCGGCCAACCCGAGGACATCGGCCGAGCGGCGGCGTGGCTCGTGTCGGACGACGCCGACTATGTCCACGGGCAGACCCTCTTCGTCGACGGCGGAATGACGCTCTATCCGGAGTTTGCCCGTGGCAGCTAGTAGCCGGCCGCCGGCGGCCGAGACTCTGCGCCTCGCCGAAGCGCAGGCGCGGACGGCGCACTGGAAGCGCTGGGGCCCGTATCTGGCCGAGCGCCAGTGGGGCACCGTCCGCGAGGACTACTCGGCCCACGGGACGGCGTGGGACTACCTTCCGCACGACCACGCCCGCTCGCGCGCGTACCGCTGGGGTGAGGACGGCCTCCTGGGGTTCTCGGACAACCACCAGCGCCTCTGCTTTGCCCTCGCGCTCTGGAACGGGAGGGACCCCATCCTGAAGGAGCGGCTCTTCGGCCTCACGGGGCCCGAGGGCAACCACGGCGAGGACGTCAAGGAGTACTACTTCTACCTCGACGCCACGCCCACCCACTCCTACATGCGGGCGCTCTACAAGTACTCGCAGCACGAGTACCCGTACGCGCGCCTCGTCGAGGAGAACGCGCGGCGCGGGCGCGAGAAGCCCGAGTTCGAGCTCCTCGACACCGGTGCCTTCGACGACGACCGTTACTTCGACGTCCAGGTGGAGTACGCGAAGGCGAGCCCGAATGACGTCCTCATCCGCGTGACGGTGGACAACCCGGGCCCGGAGGCGGCGCCGCTCACCGTGCTGCCGATGCTCTGGCTCCGGAACACCTGGGCCTGGGAGCCCGACGCGCGGAAGCCGCGCCTGACCCGAGACCAGGCCCTGGCTGGCGCCACGGTCGTGCGCGTGGAGCATCCGGAGCTCTCGCCGGACTTCCGTCTCTACGCCGAGGGGGCACCGCGGCTGCTCTTCACCGAGAACGAGACGAACGTCGGGCGCCTGTTCGGCGCCGGCCAGCCCGACGCCGGGCGGAAGGACGCTTTCCACGAGGCGATCGTCCACGGTCGGGAAGATCTGCTCCTCCCGGGCGAGGAGGGGACGAAGGTCGCGGTCCAGCACCGGCTCACGATTCCGGCGGGCGGCCGGACGGTCCTGCGGCTCCGGCTCGTCGACGGGAGGCCGGCGGCGCCCTTCGGACCGGAGTTCGATGGGACCTTCGCCGCGCGCCAGCGCGAGGCCGACGAGTTCTACGCGACCGTGGTCCCGGATCGGCTCGGTGAGGACGCGCGGGGCGTCATGCGCCAGGCGCTCGCCGGCATGCTCTGGTCGAAGCAGTGGTACCACTACGACGTCCGGCGCTGGCTCGAGGGCGACCCGGGCCAGCCCCCGCCCCCGCCGGAGCGCCGGGGCGGCCGGAACGCCGAGTGGACCCATCTCTACAACGACGACGTCGTGTCGATGCCGGACAAGTGGGAGTATCCGTGGTATGCGGCCTGGGACCTCGCGTTCCACACGATCGCGCTGGCGCTGGTCGATCCCGACTTCGCGAAGGACCAGCTCATCCTCTTCCTCCGCGAGTGGTACATGCACCCGAACGGCCAGGTTCCCGCCTACGAGTGGGGGTTCGGGGACGTGAACCCGCCGGTTCACGCCTGGGCGGCCTGGCGCGTCTACAAGATCGAGAAGCGGATCCGGGGCGTCGCCGATCGGCGGTTCCTCGAGCGCGTCTTCCAGAAGCTCCTCCTGAACTTCACCTGGTGGGTGAACCGCAAGGACCCCGAGGGGAAGAACGTCTTCCAGGGCGGCTTTCTCGGCCTCGACAACATCGGGGTCTTCGACCGGTCGGCGCCGCTGCCCATCGGCGGCCACCTCGAGCAGTCCGACGGCACGGCGTGGATCGGGATGTACTGCCTGAACATGCTTGCGATCGCCCTCGAGCTCGCCGAGGACAACCCCGCCTACGAGGACATGGCCTCGAAGTTCCTCGAGCACTTTGTCTACATCGCCCACGCGATGACCGACATGGGCGGCGAGGGTGTCGAACTCTGGAACGAGCAGGACGGCTTCTTCTACGACGTCCTCCACATGCCCGACGGCGCGGTCGTGCCGTTGAAGGTCCGGTCGCTCGTGGGGCTAGTGCCGCTCTTCGCCGTGCAGGTCCTCGAGCCGGAGAACATCAGCGGGCTGCCGCAGTTCGAGCGTCGCATGAAGTGGTTCCTGCGGAACCGGGCCGACCTCCGCGACCACTTCGTGCGGGAGCGCGGCCCCGACGGAAAGTCGCGGCGGCTTCTGTCGCTCGTGAGCGGGGACCGCCTCCGTCGGGTGCTGCGCTACATGCTGGACGAATCGGAGTTTCTCTCGCCCCACGGGATCCGCGCGCTGTCCCGGTTCCACCAGGACCATCCCTACGTGCTCCAGGTGGACGGAGCCGAGCACCGGGTGGCCTACGAGCCGGCGGAGTCGACGACGGGGCTCTTCGGCGGCAACTCCAACTGGCGGGGACCGATCTGGTTCCCGATGAACTTCCTCCTGATCGAGGCGCTCCAGCGCTTCGATCACTTCTACCGGGGCGCGTTCAAGGTCGAGTTTCCGACGGGCTCGGGCCAGCAGATGACGCTCTGGGACGTCGCCGCCGAGCTGTCGCGGCGCCTCACGCGGATCTTCCTGCGGGACCCGGCGGGCCGCCGGCCGGTGCACGGCGAGGCGCGGCAGTTCCAGACCGACCCGCGGTGGCGCGACCTGCTCCTCTTCTACGAGTACTTCCACGGCGACACGGGGGCGGGCGTCGGGGCGAGCCATCAGACCGGCTGGACCGGAGTGGTCGCGAAGCTCCTCCAGCAGAGCGGGGAGTAGCCACGCTCTATCACGGTCTGATGCGACGCGGCACCTTCCGCTCCGGACTTACGGCGCCGCGCTGACCGCCGGCGCCATGCCCTTCGACGGACTGCCGCAGCCGCCGGGTGTGTCGTGGTACCGATCCTCGCGGGTTGCGGTGGGCACGGTCTTCTTCGTGAACGGCCTCGTGCTCGCCAGCTGGGTGCCCTACATCCCCCTGATCAAGACAGCGCACGGCCTTGGGGACGGCGCCCTCGGCGGCGTGCTCCTCGCGATGGCCCTCGGGGCCGTGATGGTGCTGCCGGCTGCAGGATGGCTCGTCTCCCGGGGCGGGAGCCGGCGCGCCACGCTCCTGGCAGCGGCCACGCTGGCGCTGGTGCTCCCGCTGCCGGTCTTCGCGCCGAGCGCGGTCCTCGTCGCCGTGGCCCTCTGGCTCCTCGGCGCCGCGAACGCGACGCTCGACGTGGCGATGAACGCGCAGGGGGTGGCGGTCGAGGCGGCGCTCGGCCGGCCGGTCCTCTCGAGCTTCCACGGACTCTTCAGTCTGGGCGGCCTGGTCGGCGCTGCCGTGGCGGTGGGGACGATGGCCGTCGGGGTCGCGGCGGTCGCGCACGTGCTGACCGTGACGCTCGGGAGCCTCGCGGTCCTCATCGCGATGCGCGGAGGGCTCCTGCCGACGTCTCTGTCGGCCGCGACGCACGCGCCCGTCTTCGCCTGGCCCCCGCGGCGGCTCCTCGGGCTCGGAAGCCTGACGTTCTGCGCGCTGCTGGGGGAGGGGGCGATGGGCGACTGGAGCGCCGTCTATCTTCACGATGATCTCGGGGCGGCGCCGGCGCTGGCCGGGGCAGGATTCGCGGCGTTCTCGCTCGCGATGGCGGTGGGCCGGTTCAGCGGCGACTATCTCGCGACCCGCCTCGGTCCGGTGCGGCTCCTCCGCCTGTCCGGCGGCCTCGCGGCCGTCGGGCTGGCTGCCGCTCTGATCGTGGGCCGCCCCGCGGCCGCCATCACCGGGGCGGGCCTGGTGGGACTGGGGCTCGCCAACTCGGTGCCAGTGCTGTTCGGTGCCGCGGGCCGGATGCCCGGGCTCCCGGCGGGGGTGGCGCTCGCCGCGGTGGCGACGACCGGCTACGGCGGGTTCCTGGCAGGGCCGGCGGTGATCGGTCTCGTGGCGGACGCGCTCGGGCTGCCGGCCGCGCTCGGGCTCGTGGTGCTCGCCTGCGCCCTCATCGGGATGGGGGCCGGGCTGGTGCGCCCGGCGCGCCTGCCCGCCGCGCCGGCGTTCGCCCCTGCAGACTGATGCGCCCGCATCCGAGCGACCCCGCTCTGCGAGATCGGACCGACCCTCCGGCGCAAGCGCGTATGATGGGTCACATGCGATGGCCCCGGATGAGGCGCGTGCGGGCCGCGGTCCTCGTGAGCGCGCCGCTCCTGCTCCTCGGCGCGGCCTGGGCGGCGGTGCCCGTGCCGCTGCTCGACGCGCTCCAGCTCCGGCGGCCCACCTCGCGGTTCGAGGCGCCCGCCTTCGATCTGACGACCCTCGACAGCCGGTCCATACGCCTCGCCGCCCTCCGGGGGCGCGTCGTCCTCCTCTACTTCTGGGCGACTTGGTGACCGTACTGTACGAGGGAGTTACCCTCGATCAACCAGGTGCACCGGGAGTGGGAGCCGAAGGGCGTGACGGTGCTCCTGGTCGACATCCGTGAGGATCGGGCGAAGGTGGCCCGAGCCGCCGCCGAGCGGGGCTATGTCGCCCCCGTCGTGCTGGATCTCGACGGCGCGGTCAGCGAGGCCTACGGGGTCCACGCCACGCCGACCGTCTTCCTGATCGCGCGTGACGGGACGATCGTGGGGCGCGCCATCGGCCCGCGCCCGTGGACCGGGCCTGACGGTCGCGCGCTCTTCCAGGCGCTCCTCGCGCCGCCCCGCTGAGCCGGCATTTCAGTGTAGCCCGTGAGATCGGGGCCCACGAACCAGCCTCACATCAGGGGTTGAACCCCGAGACCTCCGCGAGGCGGGCCCGTCCGCCCGGCGGACGCGGCGGGGATCGCCGGCCTCAACGGGAGCCGAGGCTGGCCGCGGGGCGAATCGTCGTGGCGGCGCCGCCCGCCGGCACCGGCGCCCCGTCGTGGTAAACGACAGCATGGCGGCGGACGGCCGGGACGCGAGGACCCGGGGTGAGGATGCCGACTAGGTTCAGCGGGTCGACCGCCGCGACGCGCACGATTTCGCCGGAGCGCTCGCGGCGGCGCGTCTCGCGAAGACCCTCCACTGCCTCGGGCAGCGCGTACTGCTCGCCGACGAACCCCGTGACGAAGCGGCCGCCTCGGATCGTGCCGCGCGCCTCGAGACGCCGGAACGCCCAGAGGACCTCACGCCAGGACACGGCGAGCGTCTCGCGGACGACCAGATCCCGGAACACGACCCCCCAGCGCGCGAGGAGCTGCTCGGCCACCGCCTCCGCGAGCGTCTCCACGTCACCGGCGCTCGCCGGAGGTGGCGCCGGCACGAGGGCCCAGCGGCCTTCGCCGCCACCCGCCCGCGAGCCGCTCCGCCGGAGGCGCTCAGTCGACCCGGGCCTGGCGGCGCGGTGCGACCACCGATGGCGGGCGCTGAAGAGCGCGCGCACGCTCCCGAATCCGTCCGCGGTCACGAGTCCGCGGGCGACCAGGTCCCACAGGGCGTCCGTGACCTCGACGCCGAGCCGGCCCGTGGCCGGGACGAGATCGTGGAAGAACAGAGCGCCCCGCGTCCGCAGGCACTCGAACACGTCGTGCGTGGGTCCGGGGCCGGGCAGGACCGGGGCGGCGTCGCCCCGTGCAGCGCTCAGGAGCCATGGCAGGTTCTCGCGCACGAGGAAGCTGACGGGCGTGGCGTGCGACGGGGTGAGGCCGCCCCGTCCCGGGGTCTCACCGGGCTCGCCGGCCGGGGCGCTGCGGACGGCGAGGCGTGCCCACGCGACGTGCCCCGACAGACAGAGTTCGTCGAGCCATTCGGGCCGGTAGCCCCGGACGCGCGCCGGCAGCACGGACGGCTCCCAGGAGCCCGCCGCGATCTCGAACCCCTGGAGCTGCTCGATCGCGGTCAGGAGGCCCTGCCGCCCCTCGAGCTGGGTGTCTGGGGCGACGTGCTGCCATCGCAGGAGGAAGCGCACCAGATCCTGCGCGGTGACGGGCTCGATCTCGCGGCGGAGCCGCTCCGTCGTGTACCGGTGAATCCGAGCGAGGAGTCGCCGCTCGCAGAATTCCTCGATGCCTGCCCGGGCGGGATCGAACCGCCCCCGCAGCGCGAAGCCCTCGGCCTCGAGCCGGGCGAGGGGGGCGGGCATCAGCGCCTCGGCGAGGCCCGTCTGCGCCGCCAGCTCCGCCGCCGTGCACGGCCCGAGGCGCGCCAGATGGCCCCGGACCGTGAAGGCCCGGGCTTCCTCCTCGTCGGCCGTCGGTGCGATCCCGGCAGGAACCCGCACGTCCGGCTCGATCCGGGCCCCGGGGAACAGCGCCGTCACGCGCGGGCGCTGCTCCGCGGGGAGCCAGAGCGGGCCCGCGGCCGTGAGCACCGTCGCGGCTCGCCCGGTCACGGCGAGCTCCCGGAACCAGGGCTCATACGCGGGCTCGGGGCGGAGGACGGCCAGCTCGAGTAGAAGGTCGTGGAGTTCCTCGGCGTTGCGGCAGTCGGGGCGTGCCTCCTCGCGGACCCGCGCGATCGCGTCCGGGTCGAGCTGCGCGAGATCCCGCGCCGTCTCGGGCAGCCCCCGCCGGAGCGCGACGGCTCGCGTCCGCCGTTCCTCGAGCGGCGCGTCGTCGAGGAAGGTGTAGGGCCGGCCGTTGAGGATCTCGTGGGCGAGCGGCGAGGGCTCGGTCGTCTCGCGGAAGATGGGCTTCACGACCCCGCTCCGGAAGCCGTCAAACAGGCGGACGAGCCCGTCCACGTCGGTCGCTTCGTGGAGACAGTCGTGCATCGTCTGGCGCACGATCGGGTGCTCCGGGATCTCGATGGGCCCGGCGCCCGCATTTTCCTGGCAGCCGGCGAGCGCGGGGAAGACCGCGGCCATGAGGTCGTCCGCCTCCATGCGCTGGATCGGGGGCGGCGTCCGCCGCCCGCCGCGCTGCCGCAGCACCACGAGCGCGCGGCCGAGGTTCCAGCGCCATCGCACCTGGAACATCGGTGATAGGAGCAGCGCCTGGGCGAGGACCTCCGCCGTGTTCCCGGGGGTCAGGAACTGCGGCACGTCGTCGAGCGGAAAGCTCTGCCCCGGGCCGAGCGAGAGCACGACCGCGTCGTCGCTGGCCGCGGCCTGGAGCTCGAAGTCGAATCGCCGGCAGAAGCGCTTCCGGAGCGCGAGGCCGAGGGCGCGGTTGATCCGGCCCCCGTAGGGAGCGTGAACGACGAGCTGCATCCCGCCCGCCTCGTCGAAGAAGCGCTCGAAGACGACGTGGCGCTGGGTCGGGAGGACGCCGAGGGCCGCGCGGGCGGCCGCGAGGTATCGGACAACCTCCGTCGCGGCCCGGGTGTCGACGCCGGCCTCGGGCGCGAGCCATTCCGCGGCGGCCGCGATGGGGCACGTCACGAGCCGATCGTCCAGCGCCTCGCGGAGTGCCGACACGGCGGCCGAGGCCTCCGCGGTGCGCGCCGGCGCCTCCCCGAGCCAGAAGGGAACCGTAGGAGGCGCGCCCTCGGCATCCACCACGCGCACCACACCGGCCTCGACGCGACGGATCCGCCACGACGTGCTCCCGAGAAGGAACACGTCGCCCTGCATGCTCTCGATCGCCCAGTCCTCGTTGACGGTACCGACCGTCGTGTCGTCCGGGTCGGTGACGACGCGGTAGTCGGCCGTCTCCGGAATGGCGCCTCCCGACGTCAGCGCGGCGAGCCGGGCGCCCCGCCGGCCCCGCAGGATGCCGTGGACGCGGTCCCGGTGGAGGTACGCGGCCCGGCGCCCGCGCCCGGTCTGGATGCCGTCCGACAGCATCGCCACGACCGCGTCGAAATCAGTGCGGTCGAGGTCGGCGTACGGCGCCGCGCGCCGGACCAGCTCGAAGAGCTGGTCCTCGGGCCAGACGTCGGCGGCGCACGCCGCCACGATCTGCTGCGCCAGCACGTCGAGCGGGGCGTGCGGCGGGAGAACCCGATCCAGCTGGCCGGCACGCACGGCGCGGAGCAGCGCCGTCGCCTCGACGAGCTCGTCGCGCGAGGTGGGGTAGACCCGCCCCCGGGCGACAGCGCCGCGGGCGTGGCCCGAGCGGCCGACCCGCTGGAGGAGCGTCGCGATGCTGCGCGGCGACCCGATCTGACACACAAGCTCGATGGGCCCGATGTCGATGCCGAGCTCGAGGGACGCCGTGGCGACCAGCGCGGCCAGCTCACCGGCCCGGAGCCGCGCCTCGAGCCGGAGCCGCCGGTCCTTGGACAGGCTGCCGTGGTGGGCCGCGACCTGGCCCTCCCCGAGCCGCTCCCCGAGAAGATGCGCCACCCGCTCCGCCAGGCGCCGGGTGTTCACGAAGATCAGTGTCGTGCGGTGTGCCCGCACGTGCGTCGCGATCCGGTCCAGGATCTCGCCCCACTGTTCGTGGGACGCGACGGCCTCCAGCTCGCTGTCCGGGAGCTCGATCGTGAGGTCGAGCTGCCGGCGGTGGCCGAGATCGACGATGCGGCACGCCGGCGCGCCGTCGGGCCGGCTTCGCCCCTCGCCCGCGCCCACGAGGAGGCGGGCGACCGTCTCGATCGGCCGCTGGGTGGCCGAGAGGCCGATGCGCTGCGGCCGGGTCTTCGCCAGCGCGTCGAGGCGCTCCAGCGTGAGGGCGAGGTGCGACCCCCGCTTGTCCCGCGCCACCGCGTGGATCTCGTCCACGATCACGGTGCGCACGCCCCGAAGGCGCTCGCGGCTGCGGCCCGCGGTGACGAGGAGGTACAGCGACTCGGGCGTTGTGATCAGGAGGTGCGGCGGCTGCCGGAGCATCGCCGCGCGGGCGGTGGGGGTCGTGTCCCCCGTGCGGGCGACCACGCGGAGGTCCGGGACGGCCAGCCCGAGCTCCCGTGCCACTGCCCGGATCTCCTCGAGCGGGCGCTCGAGATTCTCCCGGATGTCGGCGGCGAGGGCCTTGAGCGGCGACACGTAGACGACCTCGGTCGCGAGGTCGGCGTCGGACTCCGTGGTCGCCGTACGAAAGAGCCGGTCGATGCCGGTGAGGAAGGCGGCCAGCGTCTTGCCGGAGCCCGTGGGTGCCGCGATCAGCGTGTCCGCCCCGGCGGCGATCGCGGGCCAGCCGAGCGCCTGGGGATCCGTCGGGCCCTCCGGGAACCGGCGCCCGAACCACGTGCGGATCGCGGGGTGGAAGCCGGCCAGCGCATCCATCAAACTGAGTGTACCCTATGGCCCGCGACGGTGACCGCGCGAGCCGGATCGCGCCAGGGCGTGATGCAAAGCAGGGGGCGGCGAATGCAACTCGGCGTCTACCTCAACGCGCAACACCCGGCGGGGGATGACCCCGCGCGCCGATTCGCCGAGACGGTCGAGCAGGTGCGCCTCATCCGGGCGCTCGGGTTCGACTCGATCTGGGGTGGAGAGCACCACGCCACGCCGGGATTCCACTACTTCCCGCTCCTCCCGTTCCTCCAGCGGCTCGCGGCCGAGGCCGACGGGCTCTGGGTGGGCACGAACCTGATCCTCTTGCCGTTGCACAATCCGGTCGAGGTGGCCGAGATCGGCGCGTTTCTCGACGTGATCACCGGCGGGCGGTTCCTGCTTGGGGTGGGCCTCGGCTACCGGTCCGAGGAGTTCGCGCTCTTCGGCGTGCCGATGGCCGAGCGGGTGAGCCGGCTCGTCGAGGGTGTCGAGATCATCCGCCGGCTCTGGACCGAGGACGGGGTCACCCATCGCGGGCGTCACTGGCAGCTCGACGGGGTCAGCATCCGGCCCCGGCCGCTCCAGCGGCCCCGGCCCCCCATTCTCGTTGGCTCGCAGGTGCCCACCGGGATCGCGCGAGCGGCTCGCATCGCCGACGGCTGGATGGTGGTCCCGGTGCCGACGGTGGACGAGTTCGCGACGCAGGCCGCCGCCTTCGCCGGCGCCCGGGTCGCGGCGGGCCTGCCGCCCAGCCGGCACGTCTGCCGCCTGCTCGAGGTGGCGTGCGCGCCCGACGAGGCGACCGCGATTCGCCGGGTGGCCCCCTTCCTCCTCACGAAGTACGCCGCGTACCTTGCCTGGGGGATCCCCGGCATCACCCTCGAACCGGGCGCCGCCCCGGAGGCCCAGCTCCGCCGCCTGGCGGCGAATCGCTTCGCGATCGGGTCACCGCCGCAGGTGGTCGACGCGCTCCTGGCTCAGCACCGGGCCGGAGTGACCCATGCCACCATGCGTGTCAGCTGGCCCGGGATGCCTCAGGACGACATCCTCGCCGGCCTCGAGCTTCTCGGGCGCGAGGTGCTGCCCGAGGTCCGCCGGCGCGCCACGGCCGGGTAGCACTCTCGCTGCGGACCCGGGACTGGGTCCGGCTCCTGATCGCTACTGCGAGCCGGGCGGCTACGATCCCGACGATCCGAAGAGCGCCGACTTCGCCGAGCCCTGGCGCCTGTATTCGGGGCCGGTCATCGCGACGCTCCTGTACGGTGCGGTCCTGTACTACCCGTTCCTTGCCTGATTGAGCGCCCGGGGCGTTCCGCCGCCTCGCGCGCCTAGAGATCGAGGGCGGGGCCGAGCTCGCGGAGCCGTTCGAGCTCCGGCACGGCCACCCCGCGTGGGCGCGCCCAGTCCGAGGGCGCGGACGGCACGAACTGCCCGGTGCCGGGCTCTGCCTGGAGCCGGCCATCCTGGACGACGACGCGCCCTCGCGAGATCACCGTGACCGGCCACCCCGAGAGCTCGCGCCCCTCGTACGGGGTGTAACCCACCCGGTCGTGGAGCATGGTCGCGGTGACGCGGACCCGGCGCTCCGGATCCCAAAGGGCGAGATCCGCGTCCCCGCCGAGGGTGATCGTCCCCTTGCGGGGGTAGAGCCCGTAGAGCTTGGCATGGTTGGTCGCGCCGAGGGCCACGAACTCGTTGAGCGAGAGCCGGCCCGGGCCGACCCCCTCCGAGAAGAGCAGCGGGAGCCGGAGCTCGATCCCGGGTACCCCGTTGGCCATGTCCTTGAACGTCGTCCGATCGCCCTTCGGGAGCTTGCCCGATTCGTCGAACCGGTAGGGCGCGTGATCGGACGAGAAGGCCTGGAACGTGCCGTTGGCGAGCCCGCCCCAGATCGCCTCGTGAGAGGCCCGGTCGCGGGGCGGGGGGCTACAGCCGTACTTCGCGCCCTCGAGGCCGGGGCGGTCAAGGTCATCGGCCGTGAGGAAGAGGTACTGCGGGCACGTCTCGCCGTAGACGCGGAGCCCGCGCGTCTGCGCCTGGTGGATCGCACTCGCCCCTGCCGCGTCCGACACGTGGACGATCAGGATCGGCACGTCGACCAGCTCCGCCAGGGCGATCGCGCGCTGGACCGCCTCGCCCTCCGCCAGGCGCGGGTGCGCGATCGCATGGTAGCGCGGGGCGGTCGCACCGGCGCGGACGAGCCGACTCGACAGCCACGCGATCATGCCGTGGTTCTCGGCGTGGATCATGGTGAGGGCGCCGAGCCGCCGGGCCGCGGCCAGGATGTCGAGCAGCTGCTCGTCCCCGACGCGGAGACGGTCGTAGGTCATGTAGACCTTGAGCGAGGTGATCCCGTCCGCGACGAGCCGGGGCAGATCCTCCTGGAGCGCCTCCTCGGTCGGGTCGGTGACGATCAGGTGAAAGGCGTAGTCGATCACCGCCTTCTCGCTGGCCCGGCGATGGTAGTCCTCGACGACTGCGCGGAGCTTCATGCCGCGGTGCTGCGCGGCGAAGGGCACCACGGTCGTGGTGCCGCCGAAGGCCGCAGAGACCGTGCCCGAGTGGAAGTCGTCCGCGCACATGACGCCGGCCGAGGAGAGCTGCTCGAGGTGGACGTGACTGTCGATGCCACCCGGGAGGACGTAGAGGCCGCGTGCGTCGAGCTCCCGGCGCCCGGGTGGCAGCGCCCCGCCCAGCGCCGTGATCCGGCCCCCGTCGATGCCGACGTCGCACCGGAGCGTCTCGGTCGCGGTGACGACGGTGCCGTCCCGCACGACGAGGTCGTGGGCCATGACGCGGGGATTATAGCCCGGGCGTGCCCTAGCCGGCGGGCTTCTGCTGCTTCGCAAGCTCCCGTTCTTGCCGTTCGTCCTCGAGGAGCCGGTAGGCGACGTAGTACTTGAAGATGTTGCTCACGTACTGGACCGTCTCGCGGCCGATCCGCTTGGCCGCGATCCGCTCGACGTGGTTGAACCATCTATTCGGGTCGAGCCCGGCCTGCTTGGCCTCCTTGCGGAGCCGCGCGATCTTGGCGGGGCCCGCGTTGTACGACGCGAAGGCGAAAAGCATCTTGTCCACGGGATCCATCGGAGCGTCCTTGAAGTAGCGATCCGTCATGAACCGGAGGTACTTGGTCCCGGCGTGGATGTTCGGGTCGAGCTGGCGGACGTCCCCGACCTGCATCTCCTTGCCCGTTGCGGGCAGGACCTGCATGACCCCGACCGCGCCCGCGTGGCTGCGTCGCTGGTTGTCGAGCTGGGACTCCTGGTAGCCCTGCGCCGTGAGCATGAGCGCGTCGAAGCCGTAGCGGTCGCCGTACTTTCGGAAGAGCGTGACCGTGCGCTCGTACTTCGCGACCTCCTCCGGCGCGAGCGAGTTCCGGACGTACTTGGCGCTGCGCAGGTATCGGTTGAAGGTCTGGTTGCCGAAGGACGTGCCGACCTTGTGCGTGGCGATGAAGCGGTTCACGGCCGCGCGGAGCTTGGGGCTGTTCTTCCGGAAGGCCCACGCGATGTCGCCCCCTGTTCGGACGGTCGCGTCCGGATGGAGACGGATCTTGGGAAAGATCTGGGCCCAGAACTCGGCCTTGTGGTTGTCGACCACGACGAATCGGACGAGTCCCGCGTTCACCATCTCGAGGAGATCTTCATCTTCGAGAGTCTCGGGCGCGAGCTTGAGGCGGACGGCCGGTTTGCCCGCTTGGTTGAGCTCCGAATTCAGGCGCAGCAGGCTCTCGTGATAGCTGCTCGACTTGCGGACGAAGACCTCCTGGCCGGCCAGGTCCTGGGCGCGCTCGATCGGCGGTGATGACGGGCCGGTCACGACGATCTCGCTCACCCCTGTGCCGAGCGGGTCCGAGAAGTCGACCTGCTGGCGACGTTCGTCGGTGATCGTCAGGTTGGCGGCCGCGATGTCGCCGCGGCCTTCCACCAGCCCCGGGAGCAGCTCATCCCGGCTCACCGGGATGAAGACCACGTTCACCCTGAGGGTCCCCGTCTTCAGACGGCGGTTGAGGTCATCTTCGAAGGCTCGCGCCAGGTCGTAGGTCGCCCCGCGTTGGCGCCCCCGGTCGAGGAAGTAGAAGGTCTTGCTGTAGACGAGGAGGACGCGGATCCGCCGCCTCGCGAGCATCTGGTCCAGATCACCCTTCGCCCGCTTCTCCACGGTGCTCAGGACGTCGGCCGGCTGGGCGGCGTGGGAGGGAATCGGTGTCCAGGCGAGGAAGAGGAGGAGAAGCGTCGCGACCGTCAGCGTTCCCCTCCGAAGTCCGTCGAGGCGCCGCGTGGGGCCCCCCCCGCCGGGGGCGGCGGGGTCAGCGTCCGGCCTGCGCGATGCCACGCGTGGTCAGCTCGCTCCTGGCGGCGAATCCAGAGGTCATCATGGGTCCACTATACCCGACAGGTGCCGGAATCGACGCACATCGCGCTCCGGTCGAGTCCGGCCGGCCGGCTCGGGTTAGCCCTTGATCGCCCCCGCGGTCATGCCCTTCACGAACCACTCGGAGAGGAAGAGGTAGAGCACGAGTACGGGCAGGGTCGCGATCATAAGCCCGGTCGCCAGCATGCCGATGTCGAAGTACTGGTCGCTCACGAGGAACTGGATCGCGAGGGGCAGGGTGCGGCTTTGCTGGCGAGTGATGAAGACGACGGCGTAGAGGAACTCGTTCCAGAAGTAGATGAAGTTCAGGATCACGGTGGTGGCGACGGCGGGAAGCGCCATCGGCAGCATGACTCGCCAGAAGAGATTCCAGTCGCTGCAGCCGTCGATCCGGGCCGCCTCCTCGAGCTCGGTCGGGATCTGGGCGAAGAAGGCGCGCAGGAGGTAGATCGTGAGCGGCAGCTCCGTTGCGGCGTAGACCAGGACGAGCCCGGTGAGCGTGTTGAAGAGCTTGTACTGGACCAGGATCTGGAAGAGCGCCAGCAGCATGATCTGGGGCGGAAACATGATGGAGAGGAACACGAGCAAGAAGAGGGGTTCGCGCCCCGGGAACGCGTAGCGGCGCCGCGCGAAGGCAAAGGCGGCCATCGCCCCCAGCCCGGTCACCAGGGTGACGGCCGCGACGGTCACGATCGCACTGTTCCGGAAGTAGGTCGCGTAGCCGAACTCGGTCCAGGCCCGATGATACTTGGCCCAGTGGGCGGGGAGCGGCAGGCCGTAGTGACTGCGGTAGATCTCGTCCGTCGTGCGGAGGGACATCATCGCCGTCCAGACGTACGGCCCCGCGGAGAAGACGGTGTAGGCGAGCACGGGGACGAGAAGGAGCCAGCGCCCCAGCCGACCGCGCACGCTCAGAACTCCAGCGCCTCGCGCCGCTGGAGCAGGCGCGTGAAAACGTACGAGAGCCCGAAGATGATCACGAACCAGAGCACGGCCACCGCGGACGGATAGCCGAGGTCGAGGGTCTTCCACTCGAACGCCCGCTTGACGACGTAGGTGGCGACCGTCTCCGTGCCCCACATCGGCCCGCCCCGCGTCATGACCCAGACCAGGGCGAACTGCTTCATCTTTCCGATGAAATCGAGGATCGCGAGGTTGACCAGGGTCGGGCGGAGGAGCGGGACCAGGACGTGGATGACGCGGCGGGCGACGCCCGCACCGTCGACGCGGGCGGCGTCGAGGTAGTCGGCAGGGATCGCGTGAATCGCCGCCAGCAGGACCACCATGTTGAAGCCCGCGAACATCCACGTCGTGACCAGGATCAAGGCGGGGAGCGCGGTCGTGGGGCTTGCGAGCCACGCCTGAGCGTAGTTGCCGAGGCCGACGGCGCGGAGGGCGAGGTTCGCCATGCCCCAGTCGTAGTTGTAGACCCATAGCCAGATCACGCCGACGACCGGGTAGGACATGAGGACGGGCGTGAACCAGACGGTGCGGAAGACCTTCGCGAAGGGCACTCGCGCGTGGAGGACCAGCGCGAGCCCGAGCGCCAGCGGAATGTCGACGATGGGCGCCACCAGTCCCCAGGTCAGCGAGTTCGCCGCCGCCTTCCAGAAGACCTCGTCGCTGGTGAGGATCTCGCGGAAGTGGTCGAGCCCGACGAACTCGTACAGCATCCCGAGGTCCATGCGGAGGCTGTGGACGCTGTTGTAGAACGTCACGAGGACCGGATAGATGGTGAACGCGAAGTAGAGGAGCAGCGTCGGGCCCAGGAAGACGGCGATGGCGCCCCACGGACGCCGGGGTCCCGCGCGCCGGACGGCGACGCGCGGGACGACTCCGGGGAGCGCGTCCACGCGGCCGGTGGAATCAGCACCCACGGCGCGCCCCTGGCTCTCCACTGCGTCGGATCGGACGGTCTCGGTCGTACCCGCCTGGGTCGTACAGCCTTCGGCCTGTGGCGGCCTGTGGCGGCCTGTGGCGGCCCGGCGGCGAAGGGTGACGGCCCGTATCGGCTCGAGGGCTCACGGAGAGGAGGCGCGCCCCGGCGGGGTTTCGCCCCGGCGCACCCGCGGGTTCCTCACTTCCCCTTGAGCCGCGCGTCCTCGAGCTTGGCGAGCGCCTCGTCCGGTCCGAGGAGCCGGTTGGGCAGTCCCTGGTTCACCGTCGCCACGTAGACCTCCCACACGCCCGGCTTCATGATGACCTTCACCTGCTGGGCGGTGAGGTCGACCCACCTGGTCGTCCGGTTCACCTTGGCGAACTCGTCGAAGTACCACTTGATGGGGCTGTCGATCCGCCCGGGCTCGGTCCTGATCCCCGTCTGGATGCCCGTCTTGGCCATCCACATGTTCCCGACCTCGACGTCCGCGAAGGCGTTGGCGACCTCGATCGCCAGGGGAAGGTTGGGGCTCTTCGCCGCGACCGCGAGGGAGCCGGCCACCCCGAGCATCTTCTCCCCGTGCCCCTTGCCGTCCTTCATGAGGGGGTAGTTGAGGAGCCCGAGCTCGAAGCCCTGGGGCTGTCCGCCCTTCTCCGGCGGGACGAAGGCGCGGCCGGTGTACCACGACCCCACCGGGAACATGCACGCCTTCTGGTCCGTGTGGAAGTAGCGGTGGGCCTCGGCGAGCGTCATACTGGTGAGCGTCTTCGCGTACGCGCCGAGGTCGACGAGCTCCTTGTAGTAGCGGAACACCTCGACGACGCGCGGATCCTTCCAGCTGAGCTCGCCCTGGTAGAGCTTCTGCACGTCCGTGTAGCCGAGCTTCGACAGGAGCAGCATGTCCGGGAGGTAGAGGGCCGCCCACTCCCGGTCGGCGGCGCCGGTAGCGAACGCTGCATAGCCAGCCTTCGTGCACTTGGCGACGGCGTCCTTGAACTGCTCCTGGGTGAACGCGAAGTTGGCCGGCACCGCGATGCCGAGGTCGCGGAAGAGCTTCTTGTTGAAGTAGATCTCGTCGGACGCCGCCTCGACGGGGATGGCCCACGTCCCGACCTTGCCCGGGGGGCCGGGACGGGTCCAGAAGGCCTTACCGTAGGGCTCGATGTTCTCCCAGCGAATCCCCTGCGAGAGATCGGCGAGCCACCCGGCGGCCATGAACTCGGGGACGTCGTTGTCGTAGTAGAAGACGTCCGGGAAGCCGGAGCCCGCCGTGAAGGCCGCCCGGAGGGCGGGCCACATGTTCTTCTTCTCGTAGAAGGTGATCTCGACCGTGTGCCCGGGGTGCTTCGCCTCGAAGCGCCGCTTGACCTCGAAGAGCACGGCCTTCTTGGAATCCTCGACGGCCCAGTGGCTCCACCACTGAAGCTGGGCAGCCTGGGCGGGTCCGAGAGCCCCCAGGGTGAGGACCAGCACCGCGGCCAGGATCTCGATCGTCGTCCGTCGCATGGCATCCCTCCCTCTCGAGATTGGGCTCCACGATGGCGCTCGCCCGGGGCAAGCGTCAAGCCCCCGCGGGGCCGCGCCGGAGCGGGCCGGCTGTGCCGGCTCTGCGCGAGGGGCTGCGCAGCGGGGGGGCCGCTGCCAGGACGGCAAGCCGAGCGTGAGCGGGTGCGCACGCCACTCGCCACAAACCGGTTGTGGCGTGGGGCCCGGCACCCTACAATCCGGCCTAAGAGCGACGACCATGACCCAGGTGACGATCCACGAGCATCCAGGCCGGCTCCGGCGGCCCGTCCTCCTTCTGGCCTTCGCGGGCTGGAACGACGCCGCCGAATCGGCGACCAACGCGGCGCGCTTCCTCCGGAGCGCGTGGGACGGCCAGCGGATCGCGAGCCTCGACCCGGAGGAGTTCTACCACTTCGGGCTCCAGCGGCCGCTCGTGCGCCTCGTGCCGGGGACGCTCGACCGCGAGATCGTCTGGCCGGAGCTGGAGTTCAGCCTCTGCACGCGCGGGAGCCGCGACGTCGTCGTCGCGGTGGGGATCGAGCCGCACCTCCGATGGAAGACGTACTGCCGGGCGGTGCTCGACTTCGCGAAGGAGCTCGAGGTGGGACTGGTGGTCACCCTCGGCGCGCTCCTGGCGGAGGTGCCGCACACCCGGCCCGTCCGGCTGACGGGCTTCGCGACCGACCCGGAGCTGGGCGCGGTCCTCGGCGTCCGCCCGACTCGGTACGAGGGCCCGACCGGCATCGTCGGCGTGCTCTCCTCGACGGCCCGCGCGACGGGACTCGCGACGGCGAGCCTCTGGGCCAACGTGCCGCATTACATCTCGGCCATGGAGAACCCGCGGGCCACCCTCGCCCTGGTCCAGCGCGTGAACCGGCTCTTCGACGGGCCGCTCGACTACCGGGAGCTGGAGGAGGCCGCGACCCAGTTCGACACCCAGCTGACCGAGGTTCTCCAGCAGAACCGGAAGGTGGCGGGCTACGTGCGCCGCCTGGAGACGAAGGATCAGGAGGCCGAGGAGGCCGAGCCGCCTCCGGCGGGGGATCTGCCGGACGGGAAGGACCTGGTGGCCGAGATCGAGCGCTTTCTCCGCCAGCAGCCGCCCGGGCCGACGCAGGAGTGAGGCGCCGGACCTTCCTGATCGGTGGCCTGATCGGCGGCGCGCTCCTGGGCATCGTGTCGTCGCCGGCGACCGTCGCAGGTGGAGCGCCCGGCAGCGTGCGAGTGTCGGTCACGCCGCCGAGTCCGCAGCCTGGCGACGTGGTTCTCCTGCAGGTGACCGGGGCACCCCCGGATGTCCGCGGGGAATGGGATGGCCGCCCGCTCGCGCTGTTCCCGACGGGGCAGGGTGTCGCTGCGTTGATCGGAATCGACCTCGACGTCCGCCCAGGCCCGATCGGCTGGCGTGTCATCCGGCCGAGCGTGGCGAAGAGCGGCGGCGGGCTCGCGGCGGGGATGGTGACCGTGCGGGACCGCACGTTCCCGACGCAGCAGCTCACGCTGCCGAAGGGCATGGTCGACCTCGACGCGCCGGCGCTCGCCCGGGTCGAGACCGAGCGAGGGGAGCTGAAGTCCGCCCTTGCCGCCGGCACGTCGGAGCGTCTCTGGCGCGGCCCGTTCCGGACTCCGGTCGAGGGCGGCCAGCCGACGGGCGGGTTCGGGCTCCGGCGGCTCATCAACGGTCAGCCGCGAAGCGCTCACACCGGCTACGACTGGGCCGCGCCGGCGGGGACGCCTGTCCTCGCCGCGAACGCCGGCCGTGCGGTGCTCGTCACCGAGCACTTCTTCGCGGGGCGTAATGTGGTGCTGGACCACGGCCTCGGCTTATTCACCTTTTACTACCACCTCACCGAGACACGTGTCCTGGTGGGCGAGCCGGTGGCCGCCGGCCAGGTCATCGGCACCGTGGGGGCGACCGGCCGCGTGACGGGCCCGCACCTTCACTTCGCCGCGCAGCTCAACGGCGCCCGCGTCGACCCCGAGGCGCTCCTGCGCCTGGTCCCACCGGAGGAGCGCTCGCCCTAGGCTTGAACGATCCAGCGCCGCCGGCCGCGCGCTTCAGCGGGCCGTCGCGGCGGCGGCGAGGCGCCGGGCCCAGGCGCTGAGCCCTCGATCGGACCACACGAGGGCGAGCGAGCGGACGAGGAGCCACCGTACCTCGCCGCGGGACAGCTTGACCGTGACGGCGGGGTCGAGCAGGTTCTCGGCCCGCCGGAGTCGGGCGAGCGTGCCGAGCCCGATCAAGAGCGGCCACAGGGAGGCGAGACGAAGGCGTGGCTCGCGCCGGGGCACGGCCAGCGTATACGCGCGGCCCTCGTCGAGGCGGAGGAGCGCCTCGTCGATCAGTGCATCGAGGAGCGGGCGGACGCGCGGCAGTGACGCGGCGTTGAGCAGATCCTGGGGCACGAGACCGAGCGCCGCGAGCTCCGAGGCCGGGAGATAGCAGCGTCCGATTCTGAGATCGCGCGGCAGGTCGCGGAGCACGTTGACGAGCTGGAGCCCCTGGCCGAAGCGTGCGCCGCGCAGCCGCATGGCCGACAGATCCCATGCCGCGCATTGCGGACGGTGTGCCACCACCATCTCGGTCCAGAACTCGCCGACGCAGCCCGCATTCAGGTGCGTGTAGCGGTCCAGGTCGGCTCGCGTGTCGAAGGCGCCGACCCGATCCGCCATCTCGGGCGGAAAGCGCTCGAGGGCCTCGAGCATCGCCTGGGTCAGCGTCAATAGCACCGCGAGCGCGCGCTCCCGGTCGCCCGGCTCGAGCGCGCGGTACGCGGCCAGAACCTCAGGAAGCCGAGCGAGGAGGGTCCGCTCGGCGGGGGTGTGGCCTCCCGACGTCGATCCTCCCAGGGTTGGCGCAGTGCCGGCGCCCGCGCCGAGGGATTCACGAAGAGCGTGGAGTGCTGCGAGCCGGCTGGACGGCGGCAACGCCCGCGTATCGGCGATCGTGTCCGCCGCGCGCGCGACGAGATATGTCACCCCGAAGGGACGACGGAGGGACCTGGGGAGGACGCGAAGCGAGAGCGCGAAGGAGCGGCTGACGCCGGGGAGAATGTCGCGCAGGAGCTCGGGTACCGCCACCTCGCCGGACGCCCGGGCCCGCGTCACGGCGTCAGGGTCCGTGGGGTCTCTAGTCCAAGTCGATGGGGCGGATCGGCGGGTCCGGATCGTCCTTCGCCCGCTTGAGCCCTTCGCCGAACTTCCGCGACAGGACGTCGCCCTTCGTCCGCTCGGCCTCGGTCGCCTGGCGGAAGGCCGCCTCGCGACGGGCGCCGGCCCCCCGGAGGTGGTCCATGGCCTTGTCGAGGCTCGACAGCGGCCCGCTCCGCGGCGGCTCCCGGTGCGCCAGCACCGCATGAACCTGGGCGTCGACCGTCAGGATCGCCTTGCAGCACGGGCAGGTCACGTCGAACGTGGTGGACGGCTGATCCCCCATGCTTGACTCCCTATCACGCGTCAGGCGCGGCCGCAAGGCAGGCCCGCTGGAGAGCGCCCGGCCCGCCGGCGCGACCCCGCCTACGCGGCGCGGGCCAGCCGCTCGAACGAGAGCGTGAATCGATCGACCCGCGCCAGATATGCCGCGAGATCGTGCGTGCCGCACCGTTCCCCGGCGGCCCCGCGGAAGCCGCGCCGGACGAAGTCCGCCCCCCGGGATGGGCCGCAAAGGTGGATCACCGCGGCCAGGCGCTCCCGCGACCTCATCGGGGTCCGGCCTGCCCGCTCGGGCCCAAGGGCCTGGACGAGATGCTCGTGGAGCCGGGCTGCCGTCATCTCGATCGCGTGGCTGGGCACGGTGCGCATGTAGAGGGCGGGAAACCAGCAGGCGTGCAGGTCGTACCACGATCCGGCGTGGGCAACGTGGTGATTGTGGATGCAGAGCAGCCGTCCCTCCGCGAACGCCGCGTCGGTGATCTGGTAGAGCCCCACCGCGCTCGAGGCGGGCGCGTAAAGGGCGAATGGATTCCACGTCCAGCGCCAGCGCCACGCCGCGCGCGCGAGCGGATCCCCCTGGCTTTCGGCGTGGGCCAGCGCGGCCAGGAGCTCCGCGCGGACGAGGTTGGTGGCATGGTCCCGGAACAGGGCGCCGTAGCGCGTCCACGTCTCGCTCGGGGTGAGAGGGGCCGGCGCGAACGCGAGCCCCAGAAGCTCCGTCGGCTTGCGGGCGACCTGGTAGGCGACGTTCAGCGCGGCCAGGACGATCAGAACCATGGCGCCCAGCAGCGCGAGGCGAAGAGCGAGCGGCGCCCGGATCGCGGCCCGCGCGAGCCGGCTCGCCAGGGAGCCCGGGTGCCTCCGGCGAGCGGGCGCCGCGCGCCGGCGCGCGGCCGGCGCCCGCCCCGCGGCCGGCGCGGCGCCACGCGACGTCACCGCGGCCAGCGGGTGATCCTCCGGCTGACGGCGCGGGAGAAGCAGCAGTTCGGGACGACGGTCGAGTGCTTGCCCGACCCACCGGCGACCATGACGTAGACGTCGTCCGGCCCGGGGACAACGGGCAGGAGCGCATGCTCATCCGCCGTCTCCATCCAGCGTGGCCAGTCGTGGATCCCCCACATCCCGCCCTGCTTCAACCGGTGGAGCGGCAGCCGTGCGTGCTCGTACACGTAGCGCTGCACGTCGGTGCGGGTGAAGCCGTCTTCCGCGATCGTCGCGGCGTGCTCCGGGCCGAGCACGAGGAGGAGCTGGCTCTGCGCGAAGTACCAGCCCACGTTCGAGCCGAGGGTGGCGGCGGTGTCGGCGATCACGGTAAGGAGGTTCGGCGCCTTCTGGCTCACGTGGTCGTTGACGTTGTGGGGCCCCTCGCCACCGAAAACGGTGACGGCATCCTCCCCGGCGTCGAACCCGAGGCTCGCATGGAGCGGCCCCCAGGGGCTTGCCTCGACGCGCTCGGCGATCGCGTAGGTGTATTTGGCCGGGCTGCCCTGCGTCGCCATGTCACCCTGCCCGGGCCGCGCGCCGCCGAGATTCCAGAGACATAGGCGCACCGCGCGGCCGAGCGTCGCGTTGGCGCGGTTGCCCGGGCCGAAGACCCCGGGACCGGCGTGCATGCCGAGACGGGCCGCGGCCGGTCCATGCACGATCAGGAGCGGTGCCACGGGGTGCGTGGTCGCCTGGACGCCGTAGAGATTGAAGGCCAGGTCGAGCATCGCCTCGAGCGCCGCGACCAGGACCGGCATGGCCTCCGGCCCGCATCCGGCCATGACGGCGTTGATCGCGACCTTCTCGACCGTCGCCTCCGTCCAGAGCGGCGGGATCTTCCCGACGACGTGGTCCGGGTCCGCGTCGATCCCCGCGAGCATCGTCGCGACGCGCGCCTCGGTCGGCGGCACGATCGGTAGCCCGTCCGTCCAGCCCGCTGCGCGGAAGTGGGCCTCGACGGCCTCGAGCGAGTCGGGGAGCTCGATGACCTCCGAGGAGAGGACGGGCGCGGGGCGGGGCAGGATCACCCCGCGGGCGGCCGTACGCCGAGGCGCGTCAGGAGCTGGCTCGCCGCGTGCGCCGCCCGGATCTCGATCCGCTCCGCGGGCTCACCGCCGAGCGGATGGTCGACCACCAAGAGCGGCAGAGCCTCCATCCCGAGCGTGTGCGCTTCGTGATGGGCGAGCGTCTCGAAGGCGGTCGTCGTCACGACCACCGCGGGCGTGCCGGCCCGCTGGAGGGTCACTGCGTCGTGGAGACTCCACGACGTGCAGGACCCTCAGTCGGCGGAGCCGGTGACGACCAGGTCGACCTCGCGGAGCCGTACGAGGACCTCGGGCGGGGCGGGTGTCGACGAGTTCGCCTTCCGCTCGTAGACGACGTCGGTGAGCCCCGCCTGCGCCCGCAGGAGCGCCTCCATGCGGCGAAGGAGGAGCTCGAAGTTCGCCTTGGTGTTGTCGAGGAACCCGAGTCGCTTGCCGGCGAGCGTGCCCGGCAAGGGCAGAGCCGCCGTCTGGCTGACCTTGCTGTCGACCACGGGAGAGAGCACGCGGATCGTCCCCATGAAGGCCTCCGGTCAGGGATGGTGATCGAGATCCTGTTCTACCCAGGATCGCCCTTTCGGGCCCGCTGAGGCAAGCGGCCCGGAGCGGGTGGGTGTCCCCCCGCCCCGGCTCCGCCGGCTGGGTGGCGTCATCGTACGACGCCGGCCCGCCGGAGGCGCGTGATCTCCGGCGCCGCCACGCCAGCCTCCGCCAGGATCGCGTCCGTGTGCTCGCCCACCCCCGGGGGCGGGCCGGGGGGCGCACCGGGCGTGCCCGCCAGGCGTACCGGCACCCCCAGCATCCGGACCGGGCCGAGCACCGGATGCTGGACGGTGGCCAGGCTGCCGTTCTGGAGCGCCTG
This sequence comes from uncultured Candidatus Rokubacteria bacterium, assembly GCA_963805625.1. Lineage (GTDB taxonomy): Bacteria > Methylomirabilota > Methylomirabilia > Rokubacteriales > DASRDR01 > DASRDR01. The sequence continues at coordinate 50,526 of CAWDVE010000021.1, read as the reverse complement.
GGGGTCCACCAGCATCTCCGGTACGGAGCGGACCCGCGTGCACGGCACGTCCGCCTCGGCGAAGCGCGCCTCCCACTCCGCGGCCGTGCGCGGGGCGAGGCGCTCGGTGATGGCCCGGATCAGCTCCGCCTTGTGCGTGTGGCGCCCGACCATGGTCCGAAGGCGCGGATCGTCGAGCCACGTCTCGAGGCCGAGCGTCCGGCAGAGCCCCGTCCAGAACTTCGGCAGCTCCACGTACAGATAGAGGTGGCCATCCCGCGTCGGGTAGATCCGCGACACGCGGTCGCCGAGGAGATCCCGGACCGCCTCCGGGGGCTCCACGGCCTCGGCCCAGAAGGTCCGACCGGCCTGCATCGCCAGCACGCCGTCAAGGAGCGAGGTCTCGATCCGCTGGCCCGTGCCGGTCTGGCCGCGGGCGATCAGGGCGAGCAGGACGCCGGAGACGGCCAGGCTCCCGGTGTAGTAGTCGACGAGGCTCCCGCGCACGAGCTCCGGCGCGTCCTCGGCGGCCGCGCCCTGCTCCCACGCGAGGCCGCCGTATGACTGCACGACCGGATCGAGGCCGGGCCGCTCGGCGAGAGGTCCGGTCTGGCCGAACGCGGACACGGAGCAGTAGATGAGCCGCGCATTCTCGGCACGGAGCGTCGGCTCGTCGAGCCCGAGGCGGGCCGCGACGCCGGGCCGGAAGCTCTCGACGAACACGTCCGCGGCGCGCGCGAGCCGTCGCGCGATGGCGAGGCCGTCCGGGTGCTTCAGGTCGACGGCCAGGCTCCGCTTGCCGCGATTGATCCCGAGAAAGTAGCGGGAGAGACCGGGCAGCGTCGACGGGTACGTCCGGAGCGCGTCCCCCTCGAGCGGCTCCAGCTTGACGACGTCGGCGCCGTAGGTCGCGAGGAACGCCGTCGCGACGGGCCCCGCGATGATCGCCGAGCAGTCGACGACGCGGAGGCGCTCGAGAGGACCGGACACGGCGGCTCAGGTCCGAGCCGCGCGAGACGCCGGTCCCGCGGGTTCCTGGCGGGTCTCCACGGAGCCTCCTCGATCGGGGATCGCGCGTGAGGCGTGGCACCGGACGGTCCGGCGTCTGCCTTGGTACCAGAAGGTCCCGGACCGGTCAAGCCGGGTGGCCCGGTGCTATGCTCTGGGCGATGGCGGATCTCGCCAACCTCTTCTCCTGGTCGCGTTCCCGCGCGGGGATGTTCGAGGACTGCCGTCGCCGCTACTACTACCACTACTACGGCGCCTGGGGCGGCTGGGAGAGCAGCGCTCCGCCGGACGTCCGGCGCCTCTACGTTCTGAAGCAGCTGACCGGCCGGCAGGGCTGGGCGGGGCGCACGGTCCACTCGGCGGTGGAGCTCGTGCTCCGGGCGCTCCATGCGGGCGAGGAGCTGTCCGAGGGGCGCCTGGTCGAGGACACGGTGCGACGCATGCGCGAGGAGTGGCGGTTCTCCCACCGTGGGGGATATCGGGAGCGGCCGAAGGAGGCCGTCGCCCTCTACGAGCACGAGTACGGTGTCGAGGTGAAGGACCAGGTCTGGCAGGTCCTCCGTGACCACGTCTGCCGGTGTCTCCGTAACTTCTACCGGCTGCCGCTCCTCGCCGACATCCGAGACACGCCGCGGGAGCGCTGGATCCTGATCGAGGACATTCGTGCCTTCGAGTTCGAGGGCACGCCCATCTACGCGGCACCCGACTTCGGGTACTGGACGCGGGAGGACCGGCTGGCGCTGGTCGACTGGAAGACCGGGAGCCCCAATCCTAACGAGACGGCGGTCCAGCTCGGCGGCTACGCGCTGTATGCCCGGGACATCCTGGACGTGTCGCCGGAGCGCGTGGATCTCCTCGAGGTGAACCTTCGCGCGGGTGAGATCACCGTGCATCCGTGGGACGTGGCGCGGCTCGACGAGATTCGCGAGCGCTTGCGTCTCTCGATCCGGGGCATGAAGGCCTGGCTGCGCGACGCGGATGCGAACGTGGCGGCACTCGAGGACTTCGAGCGGACCGAGGATCTCCGGCTCTGCCGGTGGTGCAACTTCAAGGCGGTCTGCCGTCCCGAGCTTCTGGCCGACGGGTCGCCTAACCGTGTGGACGTGTCCGCCGCCAGCCCCGCGGAAACGCCCACGCTCGGGGGATAGCCTCAGCGCTGGCAGACGGCCGGTGAGCCTAGCGCGCGCCAGTGCCCCTCTAGGCCGGTGCCGCGAAGACGGCGGCGCGGGCAATCTCGTCGAGGCGGACCTTCGCCGGGTCGAAGGCTTCGAGGTTCTCCCGGAGGCGCTCGAAGGTCTGCTCGAACGAGGGGAGCGTCTTCCGGGCCCGACTGAGCGGGGTCGTGCGGGCCAGGACGTAGTTCTTCACATACGGGTGATTCAACCCGCGCTTCTTGACCTTGGCGACCACGTCCGCCAGCACGTCGTCCGCGGCTCGGACGAGCTCGGCGCGCCGCTCCCGCTCGGTGTAGGCCTTCGGCAGCGGCGCCTTCAGGAACTTGTCGACGCGGCGGAGGAGCGGCGCGAAGGCGCCGCCGGCGAAGCGGGGTCGCGCGTCGTAGAGGAGCCCGAGCGTGATGAAGTGCGGGGCCTCGAACTGGAAGGCGAAGTCCTCCTCGGTCGCTTTCGAGCCCTCCTCGACGAGCCCGCGGTACATGCGGATGACCTCCAGCGACTTCTCTTTGACGTTGTGCGCCTTCTCGGTGTTGAGAGCGAGGATTTGATAGGCGACCTCGGGCTCGGGGATGAGGATGGCGGGTATCCACTCGGCCTTGAGCTTCGTGAGCGCCTCGCGCCGGTGGTTGCCGTTCGGCGTCCAGTACTTCCCGGGGCCGGGGGACACCACGACGATGGGGTCGACGAACCGGCCGAGCTTCTTGATGACCTCCTGGAGTCGTTTGACGTGGGGCTTCGAGAGGTCGCGCTGGTAGGGTGTGGGCTCGACCCGTGCGAGCGGCAGAGTCACGAAGAGCTGCCAGGCGTCCTTGAGCGGCTCCTGGTAGACCGCCAGGACGCGGCCCCCGTCCCGTCCGACCTGCTCCGCGAGCGCCGCCACGGACTTCGGCGGCTCGATGCCTTCAGGAGAGACCGTCCAGTTCGTCGCCACGGGTGCCTCCTCGATTCAGGGGGAAGCGTGGAACCGCGAGTTGTTGACGAGGACCCCGTCCATGTCGAACACGGCGGCCCGGCGCCCGGGCCCCGTCACCCTGTGCCTCGCGCATCGGCCGGCGCGGCACCGAGCGCGTGCCCGTTGGCACGCGCCAGCGTGGTTTCCGTCCGAGCGAGGTGCTGCCGGACCGCCTCGAGACGGGGATGCACCTCGAGCGCGCGTCGGAAGCATCGGGCCGCCTTGCGGAGCTGTCCCAGCGCCGCGTGGCAGAGGCCCTGACCCGAGAGGGCGCCGAAGTGGTGCGGGTTCAGCCGCACGACCTCTTCGCAGTCGGCGATGGACGTCGCGTAGTGCGTCGCCAGGAAGCGCGCGGTGGCGCGCTTGTTCCAGCCTTCCGCGAAGGCTGGGGCCGCTTCGACGACGCGGCTGAACGCCGCGACCGCGCCGAGCCAGTCCTGCCTCTCCATAGCGTTGAGTCCCTCGGCGAGGAGCGCGTCGACCGCCGGGCTGCCGGATCGGCTCCAGATCTGCCAGAGCGTGGCTTCGGCCAGCGCGACGAGCTCCGGATCGTCGGCGTGGAGCAATGCGGCGACGGCCGGCGTGACGCGCGCGTCGGCCTCCTGGGCGAGGGCGAGGAGGGTCGCCCGCCGCTCAGCGGGAGTGCCGTTTCCGAGCCGCTGCCACGCCTCCTCGGGGGTCACGGGAGGCGGAAGCAGTCCCGCAGCGCGCCGAACCCCCGGAAGTCTTTCGGAGCGAACGGCTCGCTGGCCATGCCGCGTCGTGCCTCCCCGGAGCGTGCCTGGCGGGATACCACCTTGTCGGCCGCGAACACCCGCTCGGCGAAGACTTTCGAAGTCACGAGCGGCGGCATCCCGACGGGATCGATCGCCTCGGCGATGAGTGTACCATTCTCGCCGATGCCGGGGTCTAGCGGGGTCGGGCGCGGAAGAAGAAGCTCGGCTCCGCCTCCTCGGCGGGGACGGCGAGGGCGAGGTCCCCCGCCACGGCCCGGCGCTCGAGCCCGGCGAGCTCCAGGAGGGTCGTGACCTCGGGTGCGGTGTAGAAGTTGCGCTCCGAGTCCTGGATCGCACCGGTCTCGAGGAACTGGCCCACGACGTGCCCGCGCCCCTCGACCGGGTCCAGGGAGAACTCCCACACGATCCGCAGCGCGCCCTGTCCGTCCCGGCGGAGGAAGACCGTTCGCGGTGTGTCTCGCCAGCGCAGGACGTCGAAGACGAGATCCCCACCCGGCTCGAGCACCGATCGGATCGCGCGGAAGGCGGGCACGAGCACGGACCGCGGGACGCAGTTGAAGACGCCGCCCAGGACGGTCACGAGGTCGAACGTGCCCAGTCGCCCGAGGTCCGGGTCGGCGAGATCGGCGATCTCGAAGCGGAGACGGGGATTCCCGGCTGCCCGCTGGCGCGCGAGCGCGATGGCGACCGGCGCCGAATCGATCCCGACGACCTGGACGCCGCGCCGGGCCCACTCGAGCGCGTGGAGGCCGGCATTGCACCCGACGTCGAGGACGCGGTGCGGGCGGGGCGCCCACTCGAGGATCGCCTCGACCTCCTCGGCGGCCTCGCGCCCCGCGTAGAAGGCGCGCTCGAAGACCCCGATGGTCGCGCGGTCGTTGAAGAACGGGTCGACGGCCATCTCACTCAGCGCGATCGTACGCCGCGCGGGGTCCGGGGAGCAACCCGCGGCGCAATACGCTCGGCTCCGCGCGCTCCTCGGAAACGCCTGAGCCCGTCGGGGCCTTCGGACCTCGAAGCGGCGCGGCTGTCAGACCGCGCGCGGAAGCCGTAGGCGCTCCCAGACTTCCCCGAAGGCGGCGACGAGGCGGTCCATCGTGGCGTCGTCGTGGAGCGGGCTCGGGGTGAGCCGGAGCCGCTCGGTGCCGCGGGGCACGGTCGGATAGTTGATCGGCTGGACGTAGATCCGGTGGCGGCTGAGGAGGTCGTCGGACGCCTGCTTGCACAGGGCCGCGTCCCCGATGAACACTGGCACGATGTGGCTCGACGTCGGCATGACCGGCAGTCCGGCGACTCCGAGGAGGTGCTTGAGCCGCGCGGTCCGCTCCTGGTGCCGCTCGCGCTCGGCCCGGCTCGTCTTGAGGTGCCGTACGCTCGCCAGAGCGCCGGCCGCCACGACGGGCGGCATCGCGGTGGTGAAGATGAAGCCCGGCGCGTAGCTCCGGACGGCGTCCACGACGACGGCCGAGCCGGCGATGTACCCGCCGACCACGCCGAAGGCCTTGGCCAGCGTCCCCTGGATCACGGTGAGCCGGTCGAGCACACCGTCCCGCTCGGCGACGCCGGCACCCCGGGCGCCGTAGAGTCCCACCGCGTGGACCTCGTCGAGATAGGTGAGGGCGCCGTGGCGCGCCGCGACGTCGCAGAGCTCCCGGATCGGTGCGATGTCCCCGTCCATCGAGTAGACCGACTCGAAGCAGACGAGCGCCGGCCGGCCAGCCTCGACCGCGCCGAGATGCCGCTCGAGGTCGGCCGGGTCGTTGTGGCGGAAGATCCGCTTCTCGGCGCCGCTCCGGCGGATGCCCTCGATCATCGACGCGTGGTTCTTCTCGTCGGACAAGATCACGCAGCCGGGGAGGAGCTGGGCCAGCGTGCTGATCGCGGCCTCATTCGCGGCATAGCCCGACGTGAAGAGCAGCGCCGCCGGCTTGTGGTGAAGGTCGGCCAGCTCCTGCTCGAGGAGGACGTGGGCGTGCGAGGTCCCGGCGATGTTCCGGGTTCCGCCGGCCCCGGCGCCGACGCGCTCGAGCGCCTCGGCCATGGCCTTCAGCACAAGGGGGTGCTGGCCCATGCCGAGGTAGTCGTTCGAGCACCACACCGTGACCTCGACCGGGCCCTCGGGACCGTGCCAGGTGGCGCAGGGGAAGCGCCCGCAGTGGCGCTCGAGGTCGGCGAAGACGCGATAGCGTCCCTCGGCGTGCAATCGCGCGAGGGCGTCGGCCAGGGCCTGCTCGTGTCCCACTGACGTCAGGGCTCCCTGCTTGGGCACGAGTCTATAATACGCGAGCCGTGAGGGCGCTCGACCAGCTCGCCACGACGCGGATCACGCGGCTCGCCCCTGGGCGGCGGCACGAGCTGTTCCGCGCGGTGGAGGCGGCCGAGGCCACGGCCGCGCTCTTCCACCGCCACCGCGCCGGCTCGCCGGCCGTGCCGCACCCGATCGCCCTCACGCCGTTCCTCGTGCGCCGCCGGGCATTGCCCGGGCTCGCGCGGCTCGCCGACCTCGTCCACCGGGTCCAGGTCCACGCGCCAGCCCTCTGGCGGGCCGACGTCGGCGGCTTCCGCGGGTTATGCCCCGTCAGCGAGGCGACCGCGGCCTGGGTGGCGCGTGACTCTGCGCGGGCTCTCGCGCCCTGGCAGCTCATGATCCGCCCCGACGTGGGCCTCGAGGTGGGACCGCATGGAGCGCTCGAGCCGGTTCTCTTCGAAACCAACGCCACGGGGCTCGCGGGGCTCTACAATCACGCGGCGGGCGTCCGGATCCTGCGGGCCGAGGTCTTTTCCCGCGTGTACACCGCCCGGGAGGCGCGCGCCCTCGCCGATCCTCCTGATCTCCTGGCCCTCGTGGTGCGCTGGGTACAGGCGGCCGCGCGGAGCCTCGGCCGGCGGCGCCTGCGCGGGGTCGCGTTCGTGGAGGACGCCCTGCCCATCGACGGCTACAGCGAGGTCCCGCGCCTCGTCGCGGCGTTCCGCGCGGCCGGCATCCCTGCCGAGCAGGGTACGGCGGCGGAGCTCCGCCGGGCCCGGGCCGGCGTGCGCCTCCGCGACGTGGCCGTCGATGTTGTCTACCGCGATCTCGGCCTCGAGGACATCGGGACCCCGGCGGGGCGGGCGCTCGGTGGCTTCCTCGACTGCTTCGACGCCGGCGCGGCCCTGCCGGGCGTGGCGGGAGAGTTCAGCCAGAAGGGGCTCCTCGAGTGCATGGGGCGGCCCGAGTTGGCGCCCCTCTTCACGCCCGCCGAGCGCCGGCTCCTGCGCCGGGCGGTGCCGTGGACCCGCGTGCTCGGGGCCAGGCTGACGGAGGACATCGCCGGGCGGCGAGTCGACCTGCCGGAGTTCGCCCGCCGCGAGCGGGAGCGCCTGCTGATCAAGCCGAACGTCGGATCGAGCGGAGCGGGCGTGCTACTCGGCCGGGAAGGGGGCCCTGTGCGATGGGAGGCTCGGATCGCCCGCGCCCTGCGGGAGCCGGGGCGATGGGTCGTCCAGGCCCGCCGGCCCGGCACGCGCCGGACCATGTGCTACCTCCGCGCGGGGCGCGCCTACGGCGGGCCCTGCTACTTCTCGCTGGGTCTCTTCTACGCGCCCGGGGACCTCGGGCTCCACTGCCGCGTGAGCCGGGAGCCCGTCGTCAATGTCGCCCGCCAGGGAGCGGTCGCGTGCGCGTTCCTGACGAGCGGGTAGCGCCACGGACCGCCGCGGCGCTGGCGCGCGCGGTCGGCCTCAACGAGGGGGCGTGCGGGCGCGATCCAGCCACTCGCGGCGCTCGGAGCCGTCGAGGGGCGTCAGGCGTAGGGGGGCCGCCGCCCGCCTACCGACTGGCTACTTCGCCTCGATCTTCTTCGCGATCGCCACGTAGTAGACCGTGACCTTGTCGCCCTTCTTGACCTTTACGTCCTTCATACCTTCGGTGGAGAACTCCCACACATCCCCACCTTTGTCGACGATCAGGGTCTTCGTCTTCGCGTCGACCTCCGTCACGGTCCCGGTCCATTGATACTGCTTGGGTCCGGCGGCCATCGAGAGCGTCGCGACGAGGCCCACCAGGACGAGGACGGCGAGAACGGCCATCGTGAAGCGGTTCCGCATGTGATGCTGCTCCTTTCGTGGCGGCGTCGGTGCCGCCTCTCCGGGGACGGGTCCCGGGCTCATGTCCAGGCGGGCGTCAGCGTGCCCGCGTGGTCGCGCCAGTAGGGCGTCCAGACGAGCGCGCACAGCCGCACCCGCACATCGGTCTTCTTCGGCCGCACGGCCACGGGCTCGAGGCGATCGGGCTCGCCCCGGACCTCGAGGGCGGCCAGCTCGTCCTGAAGCTCGGCTTCGAGGGCAGCCAGCGCCTGCTGGACCGCCGCCACCGTTTCCTGGGCACGCGCGACGTCCTCGCGCTCCTTGAGGACGCGTCCGGCCCCCCGCGCGGCTGTCGTCGCGCGTCCGATGTTGCCGACGCTCACCGTCTTCCGCCCGAGCACGGCGCCGAGGATGGTGGCGCCGATCGAGATCGCCGCCTGGACGCCCTGCTGGCTCACCTGCTCCCGCTCCCGAGCCTCCGACTGCTGCGCCCGCCGGAGACGCTCTTCGAGCGCTACGCGCTTGGGTGCGTACTTCTTGCGCAGGGTCTCCACGCGCTCGTCGCGCTCGGCCCGGGACGCCTCGCGGACCCGGACCCGGAAGTCGCGCTCGCTCTCGCCTGGGCGTGAGAGCGCACCCGAGGCGGGGTCGCGGAGGAGCTCGAGCCGCCGGTGCCCGTAGAGCCACGCCGCCAGGTCGCGGCTCCAGCCCTCGTAGCTCTTGGGCTTGGCGGCGGCCGAGGGGAGCGGCGCCCAGTCGCCGGCGGCGCCCGGCGTTGCCTCGAGGTCGGCCACGGCGACGTCGATGGGGACCGATCCATCCCAGCTCACCGGGACCGCTGCTTCCGTGACGGGAGTCGCGACGACGACCTCCTCGCTCTGGTCGACGCCCGCCTTCGCGTCCGCGAAGCGCACGGTGGCCGCGCCCAGGACCATGGGCTGGTAGACGAGCGCGGCGCCCGCGGGCGCGGTTCCGCGCACGGACACGAAATGCTGAGGAACGCCGGGCGGGAGCACCGGCCGCACCCCGCCTCGGCTGAGCGCCGGCGCGGCGCTGGCGGCGGATGCCGGGTCTCGGCTGGCGGCGGGTGCTGCGCCGCTGGCCGGCGTGCCGGCGGGACGCCCTGGGACCGGCTTCCGGTCTGCCATGAGCTGCTTGATCTGAGTGCGGGTCAACGGGCCGCGCAGGTAGGACATCGCCCACCGAGTCTCGAAGATCTCGGGCGCGTCCTCGTGCACGTTGTTCAAGAGGAAGATCCGGCTCCCGAGACCGCCCAGGATCTCCTCCATTGCAGCGCGGTCGAAGCGCTTGTCGCCACCGGCCGCCGCGCCTTCGAGACCGTCGAGCACGCGGGCGCGGTCCCGGTCGGTCTGGAGCCGCCCGATGAACCACGTCCCCGTGTTGGCGAGGCCCTTGTAGTCGAGGTCGACCGGGTTCTGGGTGGCGAGCACCACGCCCACCCCGAACGCGCGCGCCTGCTTGAGGAGGGTGAGGAGGGGGAGCTTCGACGGCGGATTCGCGACCGGCGGGAAGTAGCCGAAGACCTCGTCCATGTAGAGCAGCGCCCGGAGGCTGGTCGTCCCGGACTGGGCCCGCACCCACCCGAGCATCTCGTTCAGCAGGAGCGAGACGAAGAACATGCGCTCGGCGTCGGACAGGTGAGCGATCGAGAGGATCGTGGCGCGGGGCTTACCCTCGGGCGTGTGGAGGAGCGCGCCGATGTCGAGCGGCTCGCCCTCGAGCCAGGCGTCGAATCCCGGGGCGGCGAGGAGGTTGTTCAGCCGGGTCGCCAGCTCGAACCGGTCCTTTCCCGGGAAGAACGCCTCGAGGTCCAGCGCGCCCACCTTGGCGATCGGCGGGCTCTGGATCTGCTGGATGAGCCCGGGCAGATCGAGGTCGCGGCCTTCTCGCCACGCGGTCTCGAAAAGCTTCGCGAGCAGGATGTGCTCGCGGCTCCGGAGGGGGTCCGCCTCGACCCCGAGGAGTCCGAGGAGGCTCGTGGCGGTGGTCCCGATGCGGTCGCGGAACAGCTCGGTGTCGTCGCGCACGGTGGCCGGGGGGGCCGCGAACGACTTGACGATCGAGATCGGAAGCCCGGCGGTGCTGCCGGGCGTGTAGACCGCGACGTCGGCCGCGTCGCGGAGCCGCCGGATTCGCGCGCCGTCCTGGCCCCATGCCGCGAGCCCCGTTCGCCAGAGCTCCGCTTGCTGCGCGGCATACGCGTCCACCGCGAGCCCCTTCCGGCGCGCGTCGTCCTCGTTGACCCACGGGGCGAAATCCTCCGGGCGGAGCTCCGGGAATGTGAGGCAGAGGTTCGGGAGGTCGCCCTTCGGATCGATGAGGAGCACGGGGATGCCGTCGAGCAGGGCCTCCTCGATGAGCGCGAGGCAGAGGCCTGTCTTGCCGCTCCCCGTCATCCCGATGCACACCGCGTGGGTGACGAGATCCTTCGAGTCGTAGAGCAGGAGGCCCGATCCGGGTTTCTTGGCGGCGAGATCGTAGGGGCGCCCGAGGTAGAAAACGCCGAGCTTCTCGAAGTCAGCGGGGGTTGGCCCCGATGCGGGCGCTGCCGGCGCACGCTCCGGGGTCACGAGGCCCGGGGCCCCGCTCGACTTGGCCCGGGCAGGTTGACGCGCGCGAGGCGGCATTGACACTTCCAGCGTGAGTTGTCCCACCGTCGCTTGTCAAGCGTTCGTGGCGGAGGAACGCGCCGGTGCCCCGAGGCGGCGCGGCCGTCGCGTCAGTCGCTCGGACGCGGCACCCCCCAGCTTGGCCGCGCACCGAGTCGACGTGCGGGGACCACCAGGACCGTGTGGAAGGGCGTCGCGCCCCGACCCGGGTGGCCGGTCGCGACTGTGGCCCAGGCGCGGCCGACATCCTCGAGGAGCGCGACGAACGTGGCGTAGCCCGCCGGGTCTCGGGTGAGCAGGCGGTCGGCGGCGAGGACGACGAGCCGGTACCCCGCACCCGGGAGCCAGCCGAGATCCGTGAGGCAGTCCTCGAGCGCGTCCCACGTTCGCCCGAAGTGCGCCGGGAACCCGAGGGCCCGAGCCAGCTCGTCGAGCAGGGCGCGTTTCGTCCGGCAGTGGCAGCCGTCGAGCGTCCGGACCACGAAGCCGGGAGGTGGCGCCGGGAGCGTCACCGGCGCGTCGTCTGCTTCGACCAGGAGGTGGACCCAGGGCGGCGCGGTGGCCGCGAGCCGGTCGGAGAGGGACGGTGAGCTCATCCTGGCCCGCCTCAGTTCAGTGGCACGAAGGTGCGGTAGTGATCGCTGGTGTAGTAGGCCCGGCCGGAGGTCTGTTCGATGACGAGCCGCTCCGGGCCCCGGTCCTGACCGGGGACCCGCGGGTGCAGATCGTACTCCCGGTACCGCCCCGCGGGCAGCCGCCGCTCGCGATTGTGAAACGCGCGCCCCCCGACGTGGCCCGCCGGGGGCTCGCCCCCCCGCGTCTCGATCGCGGCCAGCACGTCTCGCGCCCGCTCGAGGCCGACGGAGGCGGCGCTGCCGGTGGTGCCCGGCCGGGTGGCGGGCGTCGCGGCGACCGTCGGCGCGGACGCGGGCCTGGAGGCCTCCCCGGCGATGGGACCGGGCGCGGGTGGCTGGGCGACCCGGCCGCCGCTGGGGTCGCGGCGCAAGCCCACCGCGACGGCGGCCAGGGTGAGGGCGACGGCGACGAAGACGAGGGCGGCGCGGCGCATCGCGCGCCCATGATGGCACGGGACCGTCCGCGTCTTGAGCGCGCTTCCACGCTTCGGGTATAGTGGGCGCGGTTTCTACCCGCCGTCAGGTGGAGGCGCGACCATGGCAAGATGGCCTCGGTTGGGCTGGCTTCTCGGAACGGCCGCGGTTCTGGCGGCCGGCTCCGGGCTCGGGATTCCTGGACTCCTCGGGCCGCCCGTCGTCAGGGCGCAGGGCGCCGCCCTCGCGGTGCAGACCACCGCGGAGCCGCCGGGGCTCGACCTCACCGCGACGCCCGCATCGGCGACGGCGACCGTCGTCTTCTACAACATCCAGGAGGCCCTGGTTAAGGTCGACGCCCAGGGCCGACTGGTCCCCTGGCTCGCCGAGCGTTGGCATACGACCGACAACCTCAACTACACCTTCTTCCTCAAGAAGGGCGTGCGGTTCCACGGCGGTCGCGAGCTCACTGCCGAGGACGTCAAGTTCGTCCTCGACCGCGCCCGGAACCCCGAGACCAAGCACCCCCACGCCCGGCAGTACGAGGACATCGCCACGATCCACGTGCGGGATCCCTACACCGTCACGATCACGCTCAAGCGTACCAACGCGATGTTCCTCTACAATCTCGCGCGCCAGGGCTCGGTGATCTATCCGCGGGAGGCCGTGGACCAGCAGAAGTCGCAGCCCATCGGGACCGGGCCGTTCATGCTGGAGCGCTGGGACCGGGGTGACCGCATCATCCTCAAGCGCAACCCCGAATATCACGTCAAGGGCCTGCCGAAGCTCGAGCGCGTCACGTTCCGGTTCATTCCCGACGCCAATGCCGCGCTCGCCGCGCTCCAGGCGGGCGATATCGACGTGATGGCGTTCGGCCTGGGGCCGGAATCGGTCGAGGTCGTTCGCCGCACCCCGAACCTCCAGCTCATCCAGGGTGAGACCACGAACGATGTCATCCTGGCGCTCAACAACTCGAAGAAGCCGTTCTCCGACGTCAGGGTCCGGCGCGCGATCACGCACGCCATCGACAAGCCGGAGGTCGTGAAGGGGGCGATGTTCGGCTTCGGGCGAGTTCTCGGGTCCAACGTCGACCCGCTCAACCCCTACTTCGTCGACATGGCCAAGGCGGTGCCGCACGACCCTGCGCGGGCCAAGCAGCTCCTCACGGAGGCGGGATACCCGAGCGGCTTCGAGGCCGTCCTCAAGGTCACACCGCAGTACTCGTACACGGTGCGGACGGGGGAGGTGCTGCTCGCGCAGCTCGCCAAGGTCGGCATCCGCGTGAAGCTCGAGCAGATCGAGTGGGGCCAGTGGCTCGATCGCGTCTACAAGAACGCCGACTACGACATGACGATCATCGGGCACGCCGAGGCCTGGGATGCCGGCAACTACGCGAACCCGAAGTACTACTACCGGTACGAGAGCCCGCGCTTCCAGACGGTCTTTCAGGAGTCCGAGCTGATGCTCGACGACAAGAAGCGCCGCGAGCTGTACGTCCAGCTCCAGAAGATCATGGCCGACGAGGCCCCGGTCGTCTGGCTCTACGTGTACCCGCGCCTGGTGGCGGCCAAGAAGGGCGTCCAGGGCATCTGGAAGGACCTCCCCACCCCGTCCCTGGACCTCTCGGAGGTGGGCTGGGCGAAATAGCGTCGCGCGCGGCCGTGCCGTCACCCGCCGCCGCCCGCCCCGGGGTCCGCCTCGGGGCGGCGCCGTCTCGGGCGTCCGCGGCACGGAGCTGTCCATGCGCCAGCTGATCCTGCGCCGGGCCGTGGCGTTTCTCGCCACGCTCTTCGTCGTCTCGCTGCTGATCTTCACCGTCGTCCGGATACTGCCCGGGGACCCAGCACTCCTCATCATGGGCACGGAGGCGAGTCCGGAAGCGGCGGCGGCGCTCCGGCGCGCGATGGGGCTCGACCGGCCCATCCTGGTCCAGTACGTGGAGTGGCTCGGAAGCGCGCTCCGGGGCGACCTCGGGCGGTCGATCCAATACGACGTGGGCGTCGGGCGCCTGGTCCTGAGTCGTCTCGCCGTCACGCTGCCGCTCACCGTCCTCGCCGCCACCTTCATGGTGCTGACGGCCATCCCGCTCGGGGTCTTCGCGGCAACCCGGCAGGGGCGGGCGGGGGACTACGTCGCGATGCTCCTCTCGCAGCTTGGCATCGCGATTCCGTCGTTCTGGGCCGGGCTCCTCCTGATCCTCCTCTTCGCCGTGCGCCTCGGCTGGGTGCAGGCGGGCGGGTTCGACGGGTGGTCGGGCGGCGTCTGGCTGGGGCTCCGTGCGCTGCTGCTGCCGGCCTTCGCGCTCGGAGTGATCCAGGCGGCCATCCTAACGCGAACGACGCGCGCGGCGGTTCTCGAGGTCCTCCGGGCCGACCACGTGCGGACCGCGCGCGCGAAGGGCCTCGCCGAGCGGATGGTGACCTGGAAGCACGTTCTGCGGAACGCGCTCCTCACGATCGTCACGATCGTGGGACTCCAGCTCGGCCAGCTCCTGACCGGCAGCATCGTGCTGGAGAATGTCTTCTACCTGCCGGGCCTGGGCCGCCTCGCCCTCGGCGCGATCAGCGCCCGGGACTTGCCGGTCGTGCAGGGCGTGGTGCTCTTCGTCGCGGTGACAGTCGTCACGTTCAACTTCATCGTGGACGTCCTCTACACGGTGCTCGACCCACGGATCCGGTATGAGTAGGCGCTGGCGTCGGGCGCTCCACCATCCCGGGTTCGCGGTCGGCCTGGCGCTCACCGTGGCGATCGTCGGGACCGCCGTCTGCTCCCTCGTGTACACGCCGCGGGACCCCCTGCGCATGGAGCTCGCGGCCCGCCTGGAGGGGCCGTCCGCGACCCACCCGATGGGCACCGACCAGTACGGGCGCGACCTCCTGTCCCGGGTCATGCGCGGAGCCATCGCCTCGCTCGCCGTCGGGGCCGTGGCGGTCGCGATCGGCTTGAGCGTCGGCGTGGTCCTGGGCGCGGCCGGTGGCTGGATCGGCGGCTGGCTCGACGAGGCGGCGATGCGGGTGACGGACGCTGTCTATGGATTCCCGGCGGTCCTTTCCGCGCTCCTGGTCACGTCGGTGTTCGGCCCCGGCGTGCTCATCAGCATGATCGCCGTCGGCATCGCGTACGTGCCGGTCTTCGCGCGGCTGACGCGGGCGAGCGTCCTGTCGCTTCGGGCGCAGGAATTCGTCACGGCCGCGCGGGCGCTCGGGGCCCGGGACGGGCTGATCCTCTGGCGCCACATCCTGCCCAACACGGTGTCGCCGCTGATCGTGCAGGCGACCATCTCGTTCCCCTTGGCGATCCTTGCCGAGGCGGCCCTCTCGTACCTTGGGCTCGGGCCCCAGCCGCCCCATCCGTCGTGGGGGCTCATGCTGCGGGAGGCCCAGAACTTCCTCCAGCTCTCCCCCTGGTACGCGGTCTTTCCCGGCGCCGCCATCGCGCTCGCCGTTCTCGGATTCAACCTGCTCGGCGACGGGCTCCGCGACCTCCTGGATCCACGGGCCAGCTGACGCCGCGACCCTCGGCGGCGGTCAGCGATCGGGGAGGGGCGGGAAGTCTCCCGTGCCACCTCGCGGACACCCGCGGCTGGATCCAGCATCTGCGGCGCGCGGTCCGTCCATGCTAGGGACCGGAATCTCAGGCGGCTGAGCCGGCTCACCGAGTCGGGCATGCAGATGATGCGAGGCGCCCGCTTCACAACCCGGATAAAGATGCCGATGACGCCGGCGATCGAGATGCTCTGCTCGCTGGCGAAGAGCACCACGTCGGACCCCTGGGAGGCCAGCTACAGCGTCTGCCGTACCTTGAGGTACAGCTTCTGGCACCCCTCCCGGTCGAGCCCCGATACCATGAGGTAGACCAGGTCCTTCTGCTTCCAGTACACGACGTTGAACCCGTTGACCTCGCGCATGTACGGCCGGTATTGCTCGATCTGGACCCGGCCCTCGGTTGGCATGGGCAGATCCGGTCCGGGAAGCACGAAGTAGGTCGTGTCGGGCAAGGTCTTGTAGCGGAGCGTGGCGGCCGCCGTCTTCCGGCTTGCCAGGATCGTGGGGCGCGCGGCGAGGAGGTGGAGCTCGTCAGTTCCCGCGAACACCTTTGGGAGCTCGACCGTGGTGACCGACCGGACGCGCTGAAAGAGCGCGTCGGCATCCGGATTGCTGATCTCCCGGGGAGTCGCCTCGAGATCGAGCAGGATCCGCCGGTGCTCCGCGACACCCGACTGGATCAGGGCGTCGACGATGTCGCCGGGCCGTTCCGCCGGCCGGCGCAGCCACGGAGCGAGTACGGCCGCGACGACGATCGCCGCGACGGCGGCGGCGACCCAGGGGCGCCCCAGCCAGCCGGCGATCCCCCGAGGACGCATGCCGAGGGCCTGGACCTGGCGCACCAGAGCCGCTGGCGCGGACGGGCGGGGCAGGGCATGGACGAGCCGGGCCACCGCCTCTTCCCGCGCGAGGATTGCCCGGCATGCGGGGCATTCCTGGAGGTGCGTCTCGACGGCCCGGGCGCGGTCGGGCTCGAGCTCGCGCCGGCGGTACTCCTCGAGGACCTCGCGGGTCGCGTGGCAGTCCATGCTCAGTTCGTCCGGTAATCGCCCAGGCGCCGGCGCACCATCCGGCGCGCCCGGAAGAGTCGCGACTTGACCGTCCCGATGGGGATGTCCATGATCTGCCCGATCTCGTGTAAGGCCAGCCCTTCCAGGTCCGCGAGGAGCAGCACGGACCGGAAATCCTCGGGCAGCTCCGAGAGCGCCCGCTCGAGGTCCAGCACGGTCACGACTGCCGGGTCCGGAGCCTCCCCCGCGGGTGCCTCCTCGAACCCGTCGTCCAGTTCCTTGTCGAGGAGCACCGGCTGGTGCGTCTCCCGTCGGTAGAACGTGAGGAACGTGTTCCTCAGTATCTGGAACAACCAGGCCCGGAGGTGCGTTCCCGGCTCGAAGCGGTGGGCAAACCGGAAGGCCCGGAGGTACGTCTCCTGGACGAGATCGTCGGCGTCCGGAGGCCGCTTGGTCAGCCGCAGGGCGAAGTTGTAGAGCGTGTCGAGGTGCGTGAGCGCCTGCTGGCGAAACTCGGTGGACGGCTCGGGCAAGGCTGGCCCCTGGCTCGGGACACTAGCAGAATGCCCCGCCCCGGGCAAGGGGCCGCGGATCAGTCGGGGTACGGGAGCACGTCGCCCTCGCCGGGTAGCTCGCCCAGCAGGTCCATGATCGACTGGTAGAGCGTCGGGTGCTCGACTTCGGGCGCGATATCGGCCAGGGGGACCAGCACGAACCGGCGCAGGTGCAGGAACGGATGGGGGATCTGAAGGCGGTCCTCCGCGATGACCTGGTCCGCGTAGAGGAGGATGTCGATGTCCAGGGTTCGCGGACTCGATGGACCGGGCGGTCCCGCTGGGGAGACCCGGCCCGACTGGGTCTCGATGGCCTGGGTCAGTCGAAGGAGCCGGTGGGGCGGCAGCTCGGTCTCAATCTCGACCGCGCAGTTCAGGTGCCATGTCTCGCGCGGCGAGCCGATCTCTGGCCAGGGTGTCGTCTCGTAGACCTGCGAGCACGTGACGACGCGGACCGCCATCTCCGAGCGGAGCCGGGCCAGCGCCACCTCGAGGTGCCGCCGCCGGTCTCCCAGGTTCGAGCCGAGCGAGAGAAAAACCCGCGCCATCCCTAGCGACTCCGTGTCATGCACACCCCCGGCACCGCGGCGACCCCGTCGAGCGGCGCGGTCACCTTGCGTACGGTCACCGTGACGTCGCGCGCCGGATACTCCCGAAGGAGCACCTCGCAGAGCAGTCCCGCCAGCCGCTCGATCAGGTGGACCCGTCCGCCGGTGCCCACCGCCACCACGCGCTGCACCACCTGACCGTAGTCGACCCCCGCGTCCAGGTCGTCGGAGAGCGCGGCCGGGGTCAGGTCGAGCGCGAGCTCGACGTCCACCGAGAACCACGCCCCGACCTCCTGTTGGGCAGGGGTGACGCCGTGATGACCATAGAACCGGATGTCTTCCACGAAAAGCATATCAGACGGTCCGCGGCTCGGCCGGACGGGGCTCATGCGGGCGGCCGTCCCCGGCTAGAGCCCGAGGACGTCGTGCATCGAGTAGAGACCCGGGGGAGCGGTCGCGACGAACCGCACCGCCCGGAGCGCTCCGTGCGCGAACGTGTCGCGGCTGTGGGCCCGGTGGGTCAGCTCGAGCCGCTCCCCGACGGTGCTGAAGACGACCGTGTGCTCGCCGACGACATCGCCCCCCCGGAGAGCGTGGACGCCGATCTCCTTCGTGGTCCGCTCCCCGACTAGGCCATGGCGACCATAGACCCCGGCATCCTCGATCCGGCGCCCGAGCGCCTCGGCGATCACCTCGGCCATCCTGGCGGCCGTGCCGCTCGGCGCGTCCTTCTTCATCCGGTGGTGGATCTCGGTGATCTCGACATCGTAGTCGTCACCGAGAGCCTTGGCCATCAGCGCCAGGACGCGGAAGGCGAGGTTCACCCCGACGCTCATGTTGGGCGAGAGCATGATGGGCACCCGCGCGGCGAGCCGGCGAACCTCGTCGACCTGAGCCGCCTGGAGACCCGTCGTGCCGACGACTGCCCCGGTGCCCCGGGCGGCGGCCAGACGAAGGTGCTCGAGGGTCGGCTCGGGCGCGGTGAACTCGACGAGGACGCGCCCCGCGGCGAGGAGCGGCCCGGGATCGAGGGCGATCGGCACGCCCAAGTGGCCTGCGCCGGCGACCTCCCCGGCGTCGCGCCCGAGGGCGGGGTGACCGGCCCGCTCGAAGGCGCCTGTCACCCGGAACTCTGCCGCGTCCCGGGCCAGGGCGATGATCCGCCCGCCCATCCGCCCGGCCGCGCCCGCGACGACCAGCTCGACCACGGGCCGGGTCGACTCTTCTCAGGCCTTCAGAATGCCGGCCTGGACCAGCGCTTGGCGGAGCTTCTCCCGGTTCGCCGGGGTCATGGGACACATCGGCAGCCGCCACTCCGCCCGGATCATCCCGAGCATGGCCATCGCTTCCTTCACCGGGATCGGGTTGGTCTCGATGAACATCGCCTTGCAGACGGGATAGAGCTTCAGGTGGAGGTCGCGGGCCCGCTTCCAGTCCCCCTCCAGCGCCGCGTGCGTCACGTCCGCAACCTCGCGCGGGAGGAAGTTGCCGACCACCGAGATGACCCCGCGCCCGCCGACCGACATGAGCGGGAGCGTGAGGTTGTCGTCGCCGGAGAGCACCGTGAACTCCGGCCCGCAGGCCAGGATCACGGCGGTCATCTGGTCGAGGCTCCCCGAGGCTTCCTTGACGCCGACGATGTTGGGAATCTGGGCGAGCCGCGCCAGGGTCTCGGTCTCGACGTTGACCGCCGTGCGGCCCTGGATGTTGTAGACGATCAGCGGCAGGTCGGGGACCGACTGGGCGATGGCGCGGAAGTGCTCATAGAGTCCCTGCTGGGTGGGCTTGTTGTAGTAGGGGGTCACGAGTAGCGCGCCGGCGGCCCCGGCCTTCGCGGCGTGGCGCGTGAGCTCGATCGCCTCGGCGGTCGAGTTCGAGCCGGTGCCCGCGACCACGGGGATCCGGCCGCGCGTCTCGTGGATCACGATCTCGACGACCCGCTTGTGCTCCTCGTGAGTGAGAGTCGGCGATTCCCCCGTCGT
Source organism: uncultured Candidatus Rokubacteria bacterium (assembly GCA_963805625.1). Classification (GTDB taxonomy): domain Bacteria; phylum Methylomirabilota; class Methylomirabilia; order Rokubacteriales; family DASRDR01; genus DASRDR01. The sequence continues at coordinate 31,292 of CAWDVE010000021.1, read as the reverse complement.
TCCGCACGGGACCAGGCCGTCGGTCCCGTGCGCCACGTGGAACTCGACGAGCTCGCGGAGCTTGTCCTCGTCGATCCGACCGTCGTGGAACGGCGTGACCATGGCGACCAGAGAGCCCTGGAAGGTTCGTCGCATCGCCCAACCTCCTTCGCTACACGAGCTTCGATCGCGCGGGCGGAGCAGTCGCGGGGACGGTAGCATGGCCCCCGGCGCGAATCAAGACGAAGGCGCCTCAGGGAAGGGTTACGGAGGCCTCCTGCGAGGGCACCGACTCGTTGGCGCGCTTCGAGCGGTCCACCGCGGTCACCACGTAGAAGTAGGTCTGGCCCGGTCGCACGTCGGCGTCGACGTACGTCGTGGTCCCCTGCGGCGCCGCGCTGAGCCGCACGTGGCCCCGGCCCTCCGTCGTGCTCCGGTAGACGAGATAGCCGGCGAGATCGGCCTCTGGCACGGCCTGCCATGCGAGACGGATGGCCGATCCGGCGAGCACCGCTACGAGGCCCCGTGGCTGGGCGGGTGGGGTGGCGTCCTCCGGTGTCGCGGTGGCGACTGCGCTCGACACGCTCTGGGCGCCACCGGGCCCGAGCCGCGCGCGGACGGCGTAGTGATAGGTCACGTCGTTCTGGACGGCCAGGTCGATGTACTGGCGGGAGGTGACGGGCTCGGGGTTGAGTGGCCGACCGGCCGGCGTGCCGGGTGCTGTCGCCCGGAGCACGTCGTAGACGAGGTCCGGCGGGGCCGGCGACCCGTCCGCCAGGGTCGCGGGCGCGTCCCAGATGAGGCGCACCTGCGAGTCCCCGGGCTGGGCCTCCACGCGCGGCGGCGCGCCTGGGGCCGCCGCGAGCGCGATCACGATACGGTTGGAGGGCGGGCTGGGCCGCCCCTGGTCGTCGAGCGCGACGACGACGTAGGTGTATCGCTGCCCGAACGTCAGACCCTGGGCGTCCGTATAGGTCACCTGGTTGCCCTGCACCTGGGCTTGGCCTGGCTCGGCGACCGTGATGTCGGCGACCCGCTCGAATCCGGGGACCCCCGGGGCGGGGCCGAACAGTCCCCCGAACACGAGGAGGGCGGGCCGGACCGGTTCTTCGGGCGTCCCGTTCTCGAGCCGGCGGTATACCTCGGTCCGCTGGATCTCCTTCAACGGGCTCCGGTCGAGCCGGATCTTCGGCAAGGTCCAGCTGAGGCGGATCGCGTTCCCCTCGACGGCGGCCTGGAGATCCTGGACCGCCGCCGGAAGCTTGCGCTCCGGCGCGACGGGAGGCCCGCGCTTGCCGCAGGCGGCGAGCGGGAGCGGCAAGAGAAGGGCGAGGGCGAGCGCGGTGCGGACACGGACACGGCCTCCTCGACCGGATTTGCGGGGGACGCGCGCGAGGCTCAGGGGGTCTCCAGAAGCCCGCGCGCCTCCGCGAGGGCGCGAGCCACGGCCTCAGGGGCGGTGCCGCCATAGACGTTCCGCGCGGCGAGGGAGGCCTCGACGGAGACCGCCTCGCGGAAGTCGAGGCCGAACAGGGGAGATAGCGCGTGGAGGTCCTCGAGCGGGAGCGCCTCGAGGCGCACGCCACGCTCGAGGGCGAGCCGCACGGCCCGGCCGACGACCTCGTGCGCGTCACGGAACGGCAGGCCCCGCTGGACCAGATAGCCGGCGAGGTCGGTCGCGGTGGAGAAGCTCTCGCCGGCGAGCCTCCGGAGCCGGTCGGTGCGGAAGCGGAGGGCTCGGAGGAAGGGGGCGAGGACGCCGAGCGTGCCCCGGAGGGTGTCCGCCGCGTCGAAGAATGCCTCCTTGTCCTCCTGCATGTCGGAGTGGTAGGCGAGGGGGAGGCCCTTCATCACCGTGAGGAGCCGGACGAGGTCCCCGTAGACCCGGCCCGTCTTTCCCCGGATCAACTCTGCCACGTCCGGGTTCTTCTTCTGCGGCATGATCGACGACCCGGTAGCGTAGGCGTCAGGGAGGTCGACGAAGCCGAACTCGGCCGACGCCCACAGCACGAGCTCCTCGGCGAGCCGGGACAGGTGCGTGGCCGCGATCGCCGCCGCCGCGCAGAACTCGAGCGCGAAGTCGCGATCCGACACAGCGTCCATGCTGTTCGCCGTCGGGGCGCGGAAGCCCAGTGCGTGGGCAAGCGCGTGGCGATCGACGGGGACGGTGGTGCCCGCGAGCGCGGCTGCTCCGAGCGGGCATACGTCAAGGCGGCGGCGCGCGTCGGCCAGCCGCTCGCGATCCCGGGCCAGCATAAACACGTACGCCAGGAGATGGTGAGCCAGCAACACCGGCTGCGCCCGCTGAAGGTGCGTGTACCCCGGCATCGGACACGTGCGATGCCGCTCGGCCTGCTCGACGAGCGCCGCCTGCACCTCGCGGAGGGCGAGGCGGATCGCGTCGATCTCGCCCCGGAGCCAGAGCCGCATGTCGAGCGCGATCTGGTCGTTCCGCGAGCGGCCGGTGTGGAGCTTTCCTCCCACGGCGCCGATCTTCTCGATCAGGCGCCGCTCGATGTTCATGTGGATGTCCTCGAGCTCGATCCGGTAGGGGAAGACGCCCGTCTCGAGCTCCTGCCGCACCTCGGCCAGCCCTCGGAGGATCGCGTCCAGCTCCGCCTCCGAGAGGACGCCGCCCTTGGCCAGAGCCTGGGCCCATGCCTCGCTGCCCTGGAGGTCGTGAGGCCAGAGCCGGTAATCGAAGGGCAGGGAGGCCGTGAACGCCCGGGCCGAGGCGTCCGCGGGCTCTGCGAAGCGCCCGCCCCAGGGGCTTTTCGGCGCCGAATCCGTCGAGCCCGTCATCGCGGCAGGCCCGCTGGCACCGGCGATCCGTCCTCGGCCAGCAGCGCGGCGATCTCCTCCATGATCCATCCGGTCACGTCGGCCCTGAGCCCTTGCGTCACCCGCTGCCGCGGGGTGGTGAAGCGGAGGGGCGTGCCGAAGCGTACGCTGAGAGGCACCCGCCGGGGGACGAAGAAGCGTCGAGCTGCCAGGGCGTCGAAGGTGCCCGAGATGGCGGCGGGGACGACCGGGACGCCGGACCGCAGCGCGACCAGGGCCACGCCGGGCTGTCCGCGGACGAGCCTCCCATACCGGCTGAACGGGCCCTCGGGGAAGATGCCCACCACCCCGCCTTGCTCGAGCACGCGGAGGGCCCGCCGGATGGCCCCGGGATCGGGGCGCGCCAGCGAGACCGGGATCGAGCCCACGTGGTCGTGGAAGTACGGATGAAGCGGCGTGGCCCGGTAGACGCGCGGCATGACCAGGAAACGGATCTTCCGGGGCAGTGCCGTGGCGAGCACGACGCCATCCAGGTAGTTCGCGTGGTTCGCCGCCACGATGTAGGGGCCCCGCTCCGGCAGGTGCTCGAGCCCGCTCACGCGGAAGGCGAAGAGGTGCCGCAAGAGCGGCGGGAGGACGCGCTTGAGCCCGGCGTACACGGCGGGAAGACGCTCCGACTCGGCCGCCACCGGGACCGCGGCGGGGCGAAAGGCCAGCGGAGCGTGCTTCCAGTTCGGGTTCATCGCGCGTCGGTCACGTGCCTTCATAGCATCGGGCCGTTGGCAGGCGCAAGCGTCGAGGTCGAGCGCACCCGGGTCCGGTACTGCCGATACCGCGCCACCGCCTGATTGTGCTCCTCCAGGGTCGTCGAGAAGTGATGCACCCGGTCGTCGATGGCCACGAAGTAGAGGTAGGGAACGTTGGCCGGCTCGAGGACCGCGTCGATGGCTGCCCGACCCGGGTTCCCGATCGGACCCGGCGGCAGGCCCCGGTTCTTGTAGGTGTTGAATGGGTGGATGACCTGGAGATCCTCACGCGTGGGCGGCCGCCCTTCCTTGGCCAGCGCGTAGGCGACGGTCGGATCGGCTTGGAGCGGCATGTCGAGCCGGAGCCGGTTGAGGAAGACGCGGGCGATGATGGGCCGCTCCGCGGCCAGCGCCGCCTCCTTCTCCACGATCGAGGCCAGGGTGACGAGCTGGTGCAGACTCAAGCCGCGCTGCCGCGCGCGCGTGACCACGTCGGCGGTGCCCGCCCGATCCCGAAAGCGCTGGACCATCCGCCCCAGGATCTCCTCCACGCGCATGCCCTTGGTGACCTGGTAGCTGTCGGGGAAGAGGTATCCCTCGAGCGAATCGGACTCGATCCCGAGGCTCCAGGCCATGTGCGCGCTGGTGGCCGCGCGGATGACATCCCCCGCCGGCGCGATGCCCTCGGCTTCGACCTGGCGGGCGAGGTCCCGGATCGTGAACCCCTCGGGCAGCACCAAGAGGTGCGGCTTGACCCGGCCCGTCTCGAGGAGCTGCAGCACGGCCAGGAGCGGGGCGCCCTGGGGCACCTCGTACTCCCCGGCCTTGAGCGAGCGGGCCGTCCCCCGGAGGAGGGTTAGGCCGACGAAGACCACCTGGCTGCGGATCACTCCCTGCTCGGCCAGGTGGCGGGCGATGCCGAGGACCCCGCTGGTGACGGCGATCTCCACCGTGAGAGACTCCCGCTCCAGGGCCGCGGGCGGTCGCACCGCCAGAGCGACTCCGACCGCGGCCAGGGCCGCGAGCGCGAGGCAACCCACGGCCGCTCCTCGGCGAACGAGGTGCGCTCCAGAGGATCGATCCCCAGACGGCGAAGGTATCTGGCTCGACATGAGGCCAACGCCCGGGTCGGTACCGGACCGGACCGATCCCGAAAATCCGTTTGATTCTAAGGGGTCCCCGCACCCCTGTCAATTTCCCGGGGGATGGCCTCGGGGGACTTCCCCCAGGGCCAGGGCTCCGCTATAATGTGCGTTCGTCCGTAACCCGCCTGTGTGACCTGAGGAGGTTGCATGACCACCGCTATCCAGCTCCCCCGTAAGCACGAGTGGCAGGAGCTCCAGCCGGATCACGGCGTCTTCATCGTCGAGCCGTTCGAGCCCGGCTTTGCCCTGACGGTTGGCAATGCCTTCCGCCGGGTGCTCCTGTCCTCCATCGAGGGCGCCGCCCCGACGTGGATCAAGGTCGACGGTGTCCTTCACGAGTTCTCTTTCCTCCCGGGCGCGACCGAGGACTCTCTCGACATCCTCGCGAGTCTCCGGAGGGTCGTCTTCAAGCTCCACGGGGAGCGCAGCCGCCTCATCCGCCTCCGGGTGACCGGCCCGGGCGTCGCCAAGGCCAGCGACTTCCAGACCGACCATGATCTCGTGATCCTCAATCCCGAGGAGCCGCTCGCCACGCTCGAGCGCGACGTCACCCTCGAGATGGAGGTCCACGTCGAGAAGGGCCGCGGCTACGTGCCCGCCGACAAGCGCGAGTCGGAAACCCTAGCGATTAACGCGCTCGCGATGGACGCGGACTTCTCGCCCGTGAAGACCGTGAACTTCCAGGTGGAGCCCGCCAAGCGGAAGCCTGGGGCCGAGCGGCTGGTTCTCGAGCTCTGGACGAACGGCAGCGTCTCGCCCGAGGACGCCGTGGGCGAGGCGGCCCTCATCCTCGAGGACCACTTCAATCTCCTGTGCCGCTTCCCGACCGGCCTCGAGTCGGAGGAGGACGTGAAGGCGGAGGTGAGCCTCGAGCTGAACGAGAACCTCTTCCGGAGCGTCGACGAGCTCGAGCTCTCCGTCCGGGCGTACAACTGCCTCAAGACGGCAAACATCCGCACGATCGCGGACCTCGTGCAGAAGAGCGAGGCCGAGCTCCTGAAGACCAAGAACTTCGGCAAGAAGTCGCTCAACGAGATCAAGACGATCCTCGCCGAGATGAGCCTGTCCCTCGGCATGCGTCTCGACGCGGCGGAGCTCGAGCGGCTCCGGGCGCAGCGCGAGCGCGCCTTCGAAGCCTAGCGTTCCCGCCGGCCTTCACGGTCCGTCCCGCAGGAGGAGCTCCACCGGCGGGCCGGGCCGGCCCCAAGCCCGCACCCACACGCGGGCGCCGTCGCTTCGGATGTCGACGGCGCCGTCCTGATCCGTTCGGTAGACTATCGCGCCCGCTGCTCCCAGGCGAGCCAGGACGGCCGGCGCCGGGTGCCCGAAGGGATTCCGCGTGCCCACGGAGATCACCGCGAGCCGGGGTCCCACGGCGGCGAGAAAGTCGGGCGCGGAGCCGCGCCGGCTGCCGTTCCCGCTCACCTTCAGCACGGTCGCGTCGAGCGGCTGCCCCGCGCGGAGCGTCGTCGCCTCTGCCGCCGGTCCGCTGCCCGTCGCGAGGATGGCCGCGAAGAGGCCCCACTCGACCCTGAGGAGCAACGGCGCCTCGCGAGGGCGCCCGCCTGACTCGGGCTTCTCGGCCAGCCCCGCCGGGGGCGGATGGAGCACGGTGACGAGGAGCGAGCCGACCCAGAGCCGGTCGCCCCGCGCGAGCGCGCGCTGCGGGATGGCGCGAGCCACGACGGGGTCGAGCCAGGGCGCCCCCTCGCTACCCGCCGGGATCCACACCTCGTCGATCGGCAGTCCTTCGAGGAGTCCCGCCAGCCCGCCGGCGTGGTCGGGCGCGCCCTCCGTGAGCGCGAGGGCCGTCAGGCGCCGCAGACCCAGCCGCCGGAGAGCGGGGACGACCACGCGCTCGCCCCGGTCGCCGCGCCCCGGGCCGCCGCCACCCGTGTCGACGAGGAACGCCGGGCCATCCTGGGCCTGGACGAGGATCGCCTCCCCCTGGCCGACGTCGAGGACGACGATGCGGACGAATCCGTCCGGCCGGGCCGCGACGATCGTGAGGGCGCCCGCGCCGAGGGCAACCCCGGCGACGCCGAGGGTAGCCCAGCATCCGCGGATCCAGGGCAGCAGGACGAGGGCGAGCCCGGCCGCGACCACCGCAAGGGCCGGGGGCGGCGGGATGTAGACGATCGCGCCTGGCAGGGCAGCGGCCGCGCGCACCACGAGGCGGAGCAGGACGAGCAGGAGCCAGAGGCTCTGGAAGAGCGGGTGGGCGAGCGACTCGCTCACGGTCGCCACCGCCAGGGTGAGAACGCCGCCGGTGGTGAGCAGGCCGGCGAGCGGGACCACGAGGAGGTTCGCGGCGACTCCGAGGGGTGAGAACTGGCCGAAGTGAAGGAGCATCACCGGCGTGACGCCCAGTTGCGCTCCGGCCGACACGGCGAGGGCGCTGGCGATCGGCCCGGGACACCAGGGCGCGAGCCGCGCTCGGATCCACGGCGCCAGATGAAGGAGCCCGGCCGTCGCGGCGAACGAGAGCTGGAGACCAGGCTCCGCCAGGCTTCCCGGGTCGAGGGCCAGCAGGACGAGGAGCGCTGCCGCGAGACTGTTCCACACACGACTCTCGCGGCCGAGGAGGCCCGCGGCGAGAAACAGGCCGCCCATGACGGTGGCCCGCAGCACGGATGGTTGACCGCCGACGACGGCGGCGAACGCAACGAGCGTCGCGAGCGCCAGGCCAGCGGCGAGGGGCGCGGGGAGGCGCGCGAGCCTGAACAGGAGAAAGGCCGAGCCCGCGACCAGCGCCACGTTGAAGCCGGAGATGGCGAGCACGTGATAGACGCCCGCTCGGCGGAAGTCCGCCAGCAGGGTGGGTGGGAGCTGACGGCGCTCGCCGATGAGGAGACCCTCGAGGAGCGCGCCCGACACGGGCGGCAGGTGGGCCTCGATGACGGCATGGATCCCGAGCCGGGTCCGGAGCCACCAAGGCAGGCGTGTGGGCGGCAAGCGCTCCACGCCCGCCGCGCGCGCGGTGACGAGGTAGCGCGGGGTGCGTGGCCCGGCTCCTCGCGGCTCGGCGCCGGGATTCCGGAACGGCTCCAGTGCCCGCATCTCGCCGGTGACGCGGACGTGGTCGCCCGGCCCGAGGGGTGGGGCAGACCCGTAGAGAGACAGCGGGAGCGTGCCGGCCGCCGGCCGCACGGGCTCGGTGCCGGTTCGTCGGAGTACGAGGGGGAATCGCATCCGTGGCCCCTCGACCTCCGGGGCACCGCCCACGAGCCCCTCGAGCACGACGGGACCTGGGACGACCCCGCGTACCGCCGGGAGCGGGTCGGGGAGCGCGACCCGTGCCCATCCTGCCAGGAGGCAGAGCACGACGATCCCCGTGCTGGCGCCGGCCCGCGAGCGCCCGCGCGCAGCCATGAGGAGGACGGCCGCGGCCAGACCGGCGGGACCGAGCCAGAAGGGCGTCTCCACCGTGAGGCCTAGCCCGGTGCCGAGGGCGAACGCGAGCGCGAGCGGCAGGAGCGGCGCGCTCACGGAGAGTCGGCATCCGGCAGTGCGGCCGGCGTGTTTCCCTGGTCCGTGTCCGGCGGGGAGGGCTCGCTGGCGGTCGGAGGACCTGTCCCGTCCGGGTCGGTCCCCCGATCCTCACGGCTCTCGAAGGCCTCGCGCGCGGCGACGATGCGAGCCGCGAGCCGCCAGCTGATCCCGGCCACGCGCGCAAGCTCGCCCGGCGTCGCCCGGTTGAGGTCGAGCCGCGGCCTGGCCGGGCCCGCATCAGTCCAGCCGAGCCGGCTGGCTCGGACGCCCGGCTCCTCGCAGCGGGCCGGGCCGCTGCGAGGGCGAAACCGGGGCGCGGACTGGACTGGCGCCGAGCTCGTCGGCCGGGCTGGTTCCGCCTCCAGTCGATCCGCGATCACCGGGTGGCGTGCGCGCCACCGCTCGACTGCGAGCCCACCGAAGAGACCCGCGGCCAGGAGCGCGACGACGACCACCTCGCGGGGGCGATAGGCGAGTCGCTCGGCGAGCCGCTGGCCCGCGGCGCCGAGTGCCTTCGCCGTCCGGTGAGCCGTCCGTGCGCTCCGCCGGAGGAGCCGCCGGCGCCACTGGCGCGCGTCCATGGTTCCGAGCCATGTAGAGCAGGGCGTGTGCCACGTGGTGGCGCGCGTGGAACCCCGCGCGCCACCACGTGGGACACCCCGGGCCCTCGCCGTCGGGTGTCTACCCGGCCAGACGCGGGGATCCCGAACCGGTACAGGTTGGTTAGACCCGGGCCGGGGCCCGGAGCGCCCAGGCGAGTACGCCCGCCCATGCCAGCGCGAGGGTCCCGACGATCACATAGGGTGCCTCGCCGCCGAGCGCTTCGGCGGCATAGCCGCCCAGGAGACCCGAGCCCAGGATCGAGACGCCGCACGCGGCCTCGAAGAGCCCCATGGCCGTCCCCCGCTGTGCGGCGCTCACATGGTCCGCGATGAGGCCGACACAGGTCGGGGCCGAGGCGCCGGCGGCGAGGCCGAGCGCCACGGCGCCGAGGAACAGGGTCCCGAAGCCGAGAGGCGCCACGACGAGCGCCGCGCCACCCACCATCGCGATCATCGCGGGAACGAGGACCAGGCGGCGACCCAGCGCGTCCGAGATGCGGCCGGCAACGAGGGAGCCGACGACCCGCGCAATCCAGTAGGCTCCGAGCAGAAGCCCGACGCCGCGTGGCGAGAGGGCACGGTCCGCCCCGTACGCGGGCAAGAACGCGAGGATGGTGCCGAGCCCGTAGACGTAGACGAACCCCGTCGCGTACGCGAGCGCGCGCCGGCTCCGGGCCCACGCGGGGTTGGTCGTGACGATCCGGGGCGTCACCGCCACGCCGTGACGGGCCTCCGGGTCCGCCGCCTCGCCGCCCCCGAGCATCAAGATGAGGATCGCCCCGAGTCCCGACGTCGCCAGGTAGAGGGCGAACGGGGCCCGGAGACCGAAGCCCTCGATGACGAAGCCGCCGATGGAGCTGCCCACTACGAACGCCGCCGCGTAGGCGCCGTAGGCGACGCCCATCGCGGCGCCGGCGCGCGTGCCGAACCGTTCGGCGACCCAGGCCTCGAGAGTCGGCCAGAAGGCGGCCCAGGCCGCGGCCTCGAGGAGCTTGCCCGCGGCGAGGCCGGCGACGTGGCCAGCGACCAGGTAGAGGGCCGCCGAGGCTCCCACTCCGATCGTGGAGAGGAGGAGAATCACGCGGCGGCCGAAGCGGTCCGAGGCGCGCCCGAGCGGGATGGTGAGCAGCGCGAACGCGAGCCCGTGGCTCGCCCCGATGAGGCCGAGATCCCGGTAGTCGGCCCCGAGGGTGCGGGCGTAGAGCGGGAGCGCCGGGGCGACGAGACCACCGCCCAGATTGAAGACGAACGTGATGAGGCCGATCGGGACCAGCCGGGCGGTCATCGAGAGCGCAGCGGGAGGGCTCGGGCGCTACGGCGCCAGCGCGGCGCGGGTGATCCGGCTCGGGACCGCCTCGCGGTTGTACCACTCGGCGTCCCGGAAGGCCTCGTCGATCCGGTCGAGGGGATACGTGTGCGAGACCAGCCGGTCGAACGGATAGCGCCCGCGGCAGCGGCCGAGGAACTCGAGGGCCCGAGGGATCACCCATGGATCGTACATGACGACGCCGATGATGGTCTTCGATCCCCAGACGAGCGAGGACGGGTCGAACTCGACCGTGCGCCCCCGGCTGATGCAGCCGATCTCGAGGTACCGCCCGCCGAAGCGCAGCATCTCCACGCCTTCCGACACGACCGGGGGGAAGCCGACGAAATCGCACGCGAGGTCCGCTCCGCGGCCGCCCGTCCAGTCGCGGACCTGCTTGATGCGGGCCCGGCGATCCGGAACCTCCGCGAGGTGAAGCGTATGGTCGGCCCCGAATGCCCGGGCGAGCTCGAGCCGTTCGGCGAGCTGGTCGATCACCATCACCGTGCCAGCGCCCATCTCCCGCGCCACCGCGACCGCCTGGATGCCGAGCCCGCCGGCGCCCTGGATCACCACGCTCTCGCCGAACGCGAGGTCGGCCCGCGTGAGGCCGAAGAGCACCTGGGAGAGGGCGCAGTTCACCGGGGAGACGAGCGCGTCGGGGAGGTCGTCGGGCACGCGGAAGATGAAGCCCCCTGGCCGGACGTAGTAGTACTCCGCGAACGCGCCCACCCAGTGCGGAAACTCGCCCGGCCCCGTTGCGCGGCCCACCTTGTGGGGGCACGCGGCTCGCTGGCCGTGGAGGCACACGTAGCAGCGGCCACACGGGTAGAAGTAGCAGTACGCCACGCGATCGCCCTCGCGGAGGGGTTGCCCGAGCGAGTCGGTCGTGATGCCGACCCCGAGCGCGGCCACGCGCCCGGTCATCTCGTGACCGAAGATCCAGCCGTCGGGCGGGAGCGCGAGCGGGGCGTCACCGCGCCAGAAGTGGAGGTCCGAGCCGCAGATGTTCGCCAGCGACACGCGGACCAGTACGGCGCCCGGCTCGAGCTCGGGCAGGGCGAGCTCGCGGAGCTCGAAGGGCTTCCCGGGCCCTCGGAACACGGCGGCCTTGCCGGTGCGGGCCATCGCGGTAGGACCTCCTCGGGCGAAAGATGGGCGGAGCGCGGTCATGCTAGCACGCGGTCCGCGGAGGGTCGAGGCTCGGCCACCACCGTCGCGCCGTGCGCGAGGGCGGGCGCGCGTTGCCGCTCGGGGCGGCGCGGGCTATCCTCGCCGCCAGTGGTGCCGGGCGGCGGCCCGGCGTCCGGAGGAGGCCCGTCCGTGGGATACGTCGAGCGGCATCTCCTGCCGAACGAGCGGGTGGTCTACAAGACCCGGCTCCACTGGATCCTGTTCGCGAAGCCCGTGGTGTTGACGCTCGGATGCTTCGCCCTCGCCGTGGCGCTGGGCGCGGCGACGCGGATCGAGTGGCTCTGGTACCTGAGCCTCCTCGTGATCGTCGGAGGTCTCGTCTGGAGCGCGATCCACGCCGTCGAGCTCCTGACCTCGGAGTTCGCCGTCACGACGACCCGCCTCATCTTCAAGGTGGGGCTCGTGGCGCGGTACACGACGGAGCTGCTCCTCGGCAAGGTGGAGTCGATCGGCGTCCAGCAGAAGCTCCTCGGCCGACTCCTGAACTACGGAGACCTGGTGGTGACCGGCACCGGTGGCGCTCGCGAGGTCTTCCCCCGCGTGCACGATCCGATCGGGTTCCGGAACCACGTGCAGCAGGCCTCGCTCCGGGCCTTCGAGCCGGAGCGCGGCCAGGCCTGATCGATCTGGTCCGGGCGGACCTCAGGCTCGACTGCAAGGTAGAGATCGAGGCGCTCGCGTACAGCCTGCGGACGACAAGCGGAGGGGATGATGACCGGCAATGCCTGGATCCAGGACATTCTCGCCCTCGAGCTGGACGCCCGGACGAAGGGCATCCCGCTGGCGGCCGGGCGGGTGCGACTCGGCGACGTGGGGAAGCAAGGCTGGAACTGCTTCGCGGCGACCTGATGTACCCGGTCCTGGCTCTGCGAGACGCCCGCATGCGCCAGAATCTCCGAGTCCTCCGCGACTTCGCGCGGCATCACCAGGTGGGCCTGGCCCCGCACGGGAAGTCGACGATGTATCCCCAGCTCTATCAGGACCGGATCGGGGTTGGAGGCGCCTGGGAAATCACGGCCGCGACCGTCCAGCAATGCGCGGTGGTGGCGGCGGCCGGCGTGCCGAACATCATCATCGCCAACGAGGTGGTGGGGCGGGCGAACCTGGCGCAGCTGGCCGGACTGAAGCGTGTCTACCCGGGGACCGCGATCTACAGCCTCGTCGATTCGGTGGAGGTCGTCAAGCAGCTCGTCCGCCATGGCAGATCGGCGCTCGCAGCGGGGACCCGCTTCCAGGTGCTGCTGGAGCTGGGCTACGCAGGAGGGCGGACCGGCGCTCGGACCATGGAGCGGGCGCTGGAGGTGCTCCAGGCCGTCGGGGCGCACCGAGACGTCCTGGAGCTCGCCGGGATCGAGTGCTACGAGGGCACCATCAACCTTGAAGGGGCAGACGAGACGAACGTGGCGGTGGACCGCTTCCTCGACCTCGTGCTGGCCGTGCTCGACCGCGCTCGACAGCTGGACGCCTTCAAGGGTCGGGCAGAGGTCCTGCTCACGGCCGGCGGGTCATCCTACTTCGATCGTGTCGCCGCGAAGTTCACGCCGGCCCGCCGTGGCCCCGCAACCCGCGTGGTGCTGCGTGGGGGCTCGTACCTCACCCACGACCACGGTTTCTACCCGCGGAAGATGAGCGAGCTTCAGCATCGCGGCGGCATCGCGACCGCCGGCGGGAGCCTCGATCCGACCGTGGCCCAGGGGCAACTGACCACCGCGAAAGCTATGTACCGGAAGATGGACATGGGATTCTGGCTGGAGAAGGCTGAGGTGGCGGTCAAGGAGGTAGGCTAAATGACGTTCCGGCTCAGTGACGAAGAACGAGGGATCGTGCTGCGGACTCTGAAGGCGCGCCTCGATGCTCTACACGCGGAAATGACCAAGACCGACAGTCCGGAGTTCAATATCCAGTTGAAGCACGAGGAAGAGATCATTGAGGCGCTCATCGAACGGCTGGATTCTACCTCTCCCGAGGCGCCTGGTGACGATCGATCGCAGCGGAGAGCGAAGCCGAACAGGGTAACGGTGACAGGGCCGCCGTGGCAGGATCGCGAGAGGACAATGGCAACCGAGTTCACAGTGATCCTCGAGGATCAGCCCGGCACGTTGGCCCGACTCGGAATTGTTCTCGGTGATGCCATGGTCAACATCGAGGCGATCCACGGGACTACCCGTGAGAAGCGCGCGATCGTTCAGTTCGTGCCCAACGACCAGGGCAAGGCCACCCGCGCCCTGGAGGCAGCCGCAATCGCCCATAGCACACGCGAGGTGCTCATTGTCAGGGCCCTGGACGAGCCGGGTACGCTGGGTGACGTGGCGCTCGTCATGTCCCAGGCGGGCATCAACATTGATTCGGTCTATGTGACGACGCGTGGGTACGTCGTTCTCGGCGTGGACGATCTGGTTGGAGCCATCCAGGTCGCAGGGGGCATGGCCGTGATGACTCCCGAATGACCCGCACGCTCACGGTTTGTCCGTAAGTATGAACGGGCCCGCGCGGACCCCAGGGAATGCCGCCTGATGGCATCCGAGACTGCGGGAGGACCCTATGAGGCTCGCCCGGCTCGCGGCCCTGGCTCTGCTCGTGGGTGCATTCCCGACCGTCTCTGCCTCCGCCGACCCCCTCACTCCACCCGAAGCCACGGCCCTGACGACGCGCCTCCTCGATGGGGAAGTTTGGCTCGTCCACGCGGTGATTGTCCGCGTGATTGACGGTGACACCGTCGTCGCTCACCTTGACCTCGGCTGGCACACCTTGCGGCATGGTGAGCACGTCCGCCTTTCTGGAATCGATACTCCGGAACGCGCAGATTTCGTGCACTGGGCCGAGGCCAAAGCGTTCGTCGAACGGCTTCTACCGGTGGGCATCGAGGTGCTGGTGGTGTCGGAGGAGCTCGACACCCCTGACGCACCGGCCCGGTGAACCCGCCTCTTTATCTCGGCTTGCCCCCTGGCCACCGGGCTGACGGTCCCGTCGGCGATGCTGGCACGCGCCGATCACGTCATCGAAATGACTCGGGTTGGAAGTCCTCATGAGCAGCCTGCGACCTCAGCCGTGGCGTAGATGCGAGTCCTCGGTCAGACTGACGGGTGCAGCGACGAACGTCGTCGCGAGCCGGGCGCCTTCGGACTGCGCCGTGACGGTGGCGTGAGTTAGACACTCACCCGACTCGCGAGTCTAGCGGTGTGGGGAACCGGCCGGGGAGAACGGCATCTCGAGAAGGAGCAACCCCGCCTTCTGGAGTGCCGCGGCGATCTCTCGCCCAATAGGATCACGGGTAAAGTAGTCCGTCGGCTCGGTATCCGTGAGTGGCATCCGCGCGCTCAGGGCGATCACCGCGGCCTGCAGCGCCGCCCCGAGATCCGGGGCCGCGCAGTGCACATCGCAGCTGGGAGACAACTCGCATCCACACTCTTCTGACCAGGGGGAATGGTGCGGGGCGTGAGGGCGCATGGGTCAATCCTCGCGTTCGATATGTGATCGTCCGGATCTGGAGGGGCGGCGGTGACCGGCGTCCCAGACCTGTGACGCGCGTTTGGGATGCACTACGGGTTCACTGTGGCGAGTGCCGGCTGCGGGCGGCCCAAGATGTCCTGGTGGGCCTGCCGGTCGAGAGTCCGGATGATCCAGCACGCGAAGTGGAGCGTGACTGGACCTACGACGGCGAACGACTCCTCGGCCGCAATGACCAGTCCGCACAGCCGGCACGAGACGGCGGCGGAGTCCCCCGCGAATCGCGATTCCGGTGTGTCCAGGGTCATGGCACGCCAACAGTGCATCAACGGTGCCGGGTGCCCCCCCTCAAGCGATTGGTCGTGTTGCCCAGAACTTGCGCGGGGTTCGTGCGGGGGCCTCTGCGCCGAGTGCTCAGAGGCCAACAGGAAATTGTCACACCGGGACGCGTTCCGTCACACCGACGGTTGGGGAGGATCGTTCAGCGAGAGGCGGCGCATGACCTCACCGGCGAGGGAACCACGGGCCCGTCTGGCGCCCGGGGCGGGTGCTTGGTAGGGCTGGAGGACGGGCTTGACGTGGGTCCCCCGGGCGGCCGCGGATAGTGTCTCAGTTTGATCGACGCGGGCACCTCGACTAGCAGGCGCGCCTCGGTGGGCTCAGGCGGCCTGACCGGCGCGGGTGTGGAGAGCGTTATCGGCTGAGCGAGTCGAGCGCCTCTAACGTGACCGGTTTGGCCAGAAGCGCGTCGAAGCCGACACTCCACGTCTTGAGATACGACTCCTGGGTGCCGAATGCTGTGAGGGCGATGAGGCGGGTCCGGCTGTGCCTGGGATTGGCACGCACGCGTCGAGCGAATTCGAACCCGTCCATCTCAGGCATCCGCAGGTCGCACAGGATCAGGTCGGGTGTCATGAGGTCGAGCCGGTTGAGCCCCTCCGTGCCGTTCGCCGCGAGAATGACTCCGGCGCCGAGGCTCTCCAGCATGGTTCGCGTGAGATCGCGATGGTCGGGATTATCTTCCACGACCAGGATGATGACGCCCGTGAGAGGCATAGCCTAAGAGTAGCCCCCTTAGTCTGCCAGCCGGATGATCTCTTCGTTGAGGCGCCTAGCGCGGGGGGGCGGGGCTTAGTAGGGCCGGAGCCCTCCCGAGCCGGTCCCGGGGGACCGGCGCCGCTCTGGCCTCCGAGACGACGGGGGATTCCATGAGGCTCGCACGGCTCGCGGCCTTGGCCGTTCTGACGCTGGCCCTCCTCGCGCGCCGCTCGCTGCCGGGGCGCAGGCCCCGGCCGGAGCTGTCCCGGGCGACCGCCGGCGACGTGGAGCTCCCTCCGCTTCCTCGTGGTGCGGGCCATCGAACCGCCCTGGTGCCCCCTCACCTGGCTCGACGCGCACGGCCACCCGCGACCCACGCGCGCCTGCTGGACCTGTGGCCGCGAAGCCGCGCCGATGCGGTTTCGGGCCGCCGACCTCCCGCCCGCACGGCTGGACGCCCCCCGCAGACCCTCCATATCCCTGGACTGGTGTGGTTGCACGACGGAGTATCTCCCGGTGCCGGTGGGTCAGGGCTGGTAGCACCTGGTCCCGATCTGGGGAGCCCGACCAGACCGTGAATCCGCTGCGGCGGCACGGGCCGCCCGAGCCGCGCTGACAGCCATGCCGATCCGCCGGCTTCCCGGTCCTCCCGACGCGGTCCCTTTGCAGAAGCGAGACCAGACGGTGTATACCGTCACCCTGAGCCAAGCGCCCTCGCTGGCCTGGCGTGCCGTCTTTCTTCGCCCTCCGCCGAGACTGACGAGCGCGCGGTACAACCGCCCCACACCGGGCGCGCTTCTGGCTCCCCCGGATCGACCGCTGAATCGCCTATGCCAACTCGGTGGTGGCGGAGTGACCAATGCCGTCGATGCGCTATGCCAGCGCGGACGGTGCGACGAGGTGCCGTTCCCCTCCCAGAGATAGAAACACGCGACGCGCAGTTGAAGCGGTTTTCGGCCCTCGGCCAGGGAGATTCCTTCGATCACGAACTCTTCCTGGCTGATGTCCCCGTGGCAAGCGTCACAGATTTCGCCATGGCCGGGGCCACCCCAGACGGGGGATGCTGTTGAGCGGCAGCCGACCGTCTGCGAGCTTCGAGCGAATGATGCGCTGAAGGGCTCCGGCCACAAGACCCGGGCGGTGTTCGACCGGTATCATATCGTCAGCTCCGGCGACCTCCAGGAGGCCGTCCGGAGGCTGACGAGCACAAACGCGGGCACAGTCGAGGCGCGGTTGACAGGTCGTCCTGTAAGTCCCTAATGTTTCAGGCACGGGCGGATAGCTCAGCGGACAGAGCGCAGCCCTTACAAGGCTGATGTCGCAGGTTCGAATCCTGCTCCGCCTACCACATCTTTTCAGCTACTTGCGCAATCCACCTGATCGCCCCTCGCCGGGCCAGTGCCGAAATGGTGCCTAACGAGCCTCGGCAGAGGCATCGGACCGGACCGGGGTAGGCCGTTGATCAAGGGCCCGCACGGCGTCGCGGAGATGCTCGGGGCTGAGGTGCTGATAGCGCATGGTCATGCGCGGGTCCCGGTGGCCCAGGATGGCCATGATCGTGCGCTGGGGCACCCCCGCCATCGTCAGCGTGCTCGCCGTGTCGTGCCGCAAGTCGTGGAAGCGGAGGTTCGGCAGCTGGAGATCCCGCACCAGTCGGGCAAAGGCACGCGTCAGCACCTTGGGCTCGCGCTGCGGGAACACGGACCCATCCGGGTTGAGAGGTCGTGGCAACGTCTGGAGGACCTCGCGGAGCGTTTCTGTCATGGGCACGCTCCGAGCGTCGCCGTTCTTGGTCCGCCGGAATGTCACCGTGCGGGCACGAAAGTCCACGTCGCCCCAGCGGAGGCTCAGTAGCTCGCCTCGCCGTGCGCCCGTTTGAAGCGCCCCCAGGATATAGAGGCGTAGCGTAGGGCTGGGGGTCCGGTGAGTGACCCACGTTCGCCCATCCTTGGCCTTCACCGGCACGTCAGCCCCATTGAGTAGCCGATTCCGCTCCTCCGGGGTGAGGTAGCGCACCCGGCCCGGTGGTTCCTTGGCGCGACCGATGCCGCGGGCCGGGTTGGCCCGGAGGTAACGCCAGGCGACCGCTCGATTGAGCAGATGGCCCAGCCGCATCAATTCCTTGTTGGCGGTGGAGGCCGACACGCGAGCGCGCCGCTCCGCTTGCCAGCGCTCGATGGCTTCACGATCGAGCTGGATCAGCTTGGTATCGCCGAACCGAGGCAGGATCTGCGTGTCGAGAATCGAGCGCGCCCGGAGCTGCTCCCACACGGACAGGTTGGGTTTCACGGTGGGCCAGTAACGGGTGTCGATGAAGGCGCGGACCCGGATGCCTTCCTCACGCACACCGAGCACCTCACCCCGCGCGATGGCGGCGACGGTATTCCGATAGATGAGGCGGGCGGTCTGGTAGTCGGGCGCGGCCTTCTTGCGGTGTCGCTTGCCTTGCCCGTCGTGGTAGTCGATCCACCACCAACCGTGGCGCTGGAACAAGCCATCACGGCGGCGCTTGCCACGTCCTGACGAGTCTGGAGGCGCGGGGACGCTGGAGTCGCGCATGGCGGGCTCTACTGACGCTCGCGATGC
Source organism: uncultured Candidatus Rokubacteria bacterium (assembly GCA_963805625.1). Taxonomy (GTDB): domain Bacteria; phylum Methylomirabilota; class Methylomirabilia; order Rokubacteriales; family DASRDR01; genus DASRDR01. The sequence goes on along the minus strand of CAWDVE010000021.1, from coordinate 12,976 downwards.
AGGAACGCCTCTAGGTCGGCGGGGCGCACCCGCACGAGCCGCCCCGCCCGGACCGCGCGCAGCTTCCCCTGGTAGATCCACTTGCGCACGGCTGCCGAGCTGACTGCCAGTTGCGCCGCCGCATCCTTCACCGTCACCAACGGTTCCATGCCGTCTCTCCTTAATGGCCCGCCCCGGCGAGGGCGGGATTCTCGACATCCAAGCTCATACTTTCGTCGCCGACCGATTGCACAAATGAAATCGCGCACATAGAGCCCCTAGCGCACTCCACAGCCTGACGTGCGATAAGGCTTTGAATACCGCGCACTTACACGCGAGGCGCCTCGCTCGTCGCCCCATAATCGGCCTAGGAGCCCCGGAGATTGGGCCGCGAGGCCCAACCCCCGGGTGCGTGGCAACCGCTCGTGTCCCGACGGCAAGCTAGGCAACCCCGGTCCAACTGGGTGCCATGGTGTCGGATCGCCCACGGTCGCCACGCCCTGGCAGGCCGAGCACTCTGAGGCCGGAAAGAACCGGTCGTCACTTCCGTCTTTCGCCTGGGGGCACCACGTCATGGCCGCAGGATAGTGACGAGCGCTAATGTACGTCAACCCATATAATGCCTTTCGTGTAATACAACATCTTAGCCTCAACGCGACGGTTGACACTGACCGTGGCGGCTGTTACTCGTGTACCGATGCCAGCGCACCGTTATACCCCCAACGAGGCTGCCCTAGCCCGCGTGCTCCACTTCGCTCAAGCTGACCTCACGACGTGGCGCGAGGGGGATTGGCTGAACGCGGGCGAAGACCTCGCGGTCTACCGGGTGACGCGGCCAAGGACGGGCGATCTCTCCAGGCTGCGCCGTGACCTCAAGCAAGGGCAGCAGGCCGTGCGCGAATTGCTAGAGGCTTTGGCTGGGATGCGGACCGCCGTCGATGCCGGTCAGCCTCCGAAGCCCATCCCGGTGTTCTTCCACGGCATCATGCGGATCGCCTGGCCGGCCGACGGGCGGGGCCCCTTCGTGCGGGAGCCCGAGCTACGCGACGTGGGCGGGAACATCAAGTCCCGCCTCATCGAGTTACTGACGCGGGTCGACGCCAACCGACTCCGCCGGTGCCGGGAGTGTGGGCGGTGGTTCGTGGCGTTGCGCCGCACCCAAGACTACGACACGCCAGCATGTGGGAACCGGCGACGGGTGCGGTTGTACCTACAGCGGCAGCGTGGCCAGCGCCACCCGCGAAGGCCCGAGCGGCGTACAATCTCCTAGACCAGCATGCGACGCGCCTTCACCCTTTGAAGCCATCGGGCACGAAACGGCGGAGAGTCTCGTACGTGAAGTACTTGCCTCGCAGGGGAATGCTGGAACCAAGCCTAACGGCCGACTTCCGTGTGGGACGGCCATCAGCGCCTGTGCGCCTCAGGACTTGCTTGCACACCTCATACGCAAGGATGTCTGCCGCCTGAAGCGGGATCACGGCACGCTTGTCCGCGAAGCTTAGCGCGTCAAACCGGTAGGCTCGTCGGACCTCATCGCTCGCGCGTCCAAAGGCCTCCGCCATATGCCCAGCGCCTCGAAACCCGCGCTCGAACACGTAGCCCGCGTACTCATCGCGATTGCTGCTTTCCAACCAGTCCGCAACGTCACGCAGACACCACGCCGCACAGACCCCATACGGGGTCACCCAGCGGCCCGGGTGCTCTTCGCGGAGGCGTTCGTAGTCTCCCCTGACCACAGCGGCCGAGAAGCCGCTGAGGGCATATTGCTTGATAATGCCCAGCAGACGCTTGATAATCGTTTCGCGCTTCCCCTTATCCCAATCGCGGTAGGGGCCCCAACGATTCTCGAAATCGGTCATGTGGAAGTATTCCAGCTTGTACATCCTCAACACCGTGCTCCACTCACGTTCGAGATTGCGCCACCGTTCGACGGTGGAGATAAACCCCGCGACGGCGACAACCGGCGCGCTCGCGTGTGTCCCGCTCTCATCAAAGTAGGCGGTGAAGGAAGCCACTAGGTATCGGCGATTCGATGACGGCCGGACAGCCTTCGCGAGATCGGCGACTGATACATAATGACGTAGATTGGCTTGTATCATAGCGCAGCCTCAGCGGTCGTGCGGTGCAGGTAATGCCGAGGCGAGGTCGCGAGCGTCAGCTCGCTGACCGAGCCGAAGGCCGTTGATGCCCCTTCCCCGTAGGCCAGCGTGGTGAAGCATCGCTAGCCCGTCGCCCGCACAGATGCACCCACATCGTCGGAGCCGTCGAAGCTGAGGCTCATAGCTCGGCTTCGCTTTCCGTCCACGCGAGCGTGACCTGCCGCAGGGCCAGCGCCAGCCCGCACAGCGGACATGTGGCGACCAGTCGACCTGTCCACGGCGATGACCGGCGCTCGATGAAGGTGCCCGTTACGGGACTGCCCGTGACAGGATGGGATAGGCAGTCGAGGTCGCGGCAAACGCCCTCGAACGTCACCCGCAGCCACACCTCGTCGCGGACATCAAAGCCCACCCGCCCCTTGAAGGCTTGCCACGCCTGTTCCACGTCGCGCACTAGCTGTACGGCCACGTCGACGCCGACGCTCTTGGGCGTGGCGGCGCTGGGGGCGGGTCTCCACACCTGGGTCAATGTCCAGGGCTTCCCGCTCGCCCGCATCACGTCGATCCGATGGTGCTGGAGGACGCAAGCCGGGTCGCAGCCGTCCTCGTCGTAGCGGTCCTTGACCTGCTCGGCGGCATCGAGGTCAGGGCAGAGGGTGATGCGGAGGGCCTGGCAGGCCACCAGCACGGCATAGGGACCGCCGCCGTTGATCTGCACCGCGTCAGGCCAGAGGGCTCGCGCTCGGTCGCGCCAAGACGGGGTAGGAGCAGGCTGGGAGACGTGGGGCGTCTCGGTCGTCATCGGTAGCAACTCCTCATCGGGAGCCCGGGGAAGGGCTCGGGTGGGCCGCGTGGCGGACTGGAGGGTACGCGGGGCGGCGGGGGTGGAGATTGTGTTGGTGCTGGTCCCTAGAGACGAGGGACCAACAACATCATGGTGGTGGAGAGCCTACGGCCGGCGGGCTAGCCGTACCGGAGGGCCCCTATCCGGGACAGCCCCGACGATGATGCTGTTGGTGTTCATCCTCTAGGTGCCAACACCAACATCATCGGCCACGGGGGCACGTCGGTATCGCCGGGGATCGCCCTTTGCGCCCCGGCCCGACGTCTCCACCTTGCCCTTCAGGGCGCGCAGGTCGGCATTGACCTTCCAGCGTCCCTGGCTGGTTTCCTCGCTCAGTTCCTGGACGGTCTTCCACCGCTCACCGTCCAAGGCCGCCGCGGTCTTGGTCGTATTGCCGTCGACAACCAGGCGGTACTCGTCGCCAACCAGGTCGATGTCGATCTGGGCAGGACTCTCATCTTGGTAGCGGCCGGTCACGTGTAGGGTGCGCCGGGAACCATGGATCTTCTCAAGCTGCAACGCTTGGTCCACCACGGCGAACAGGTCACCTGCCCCGCGGATGTGTCGCGGGTCCGAGCCATCACCATTCTTTCGGTCGTGGTGGAGAAGCAGCACGCACACCTTGTGGTCGCGGGCAAGCCTCAGCAGTGGCTCAGTGACCGCGGCGACCTCGGCATTTGAGTTTTCTTCGGTCACGTGCCCAATCCAGTACCGGCTCAACGTATCGACAACAACCAGGACAATCTCAGAATGGCTGGCAAGAAACGCCTTCACGTCGGGGAGTCGGTTCGGGGACAGCGGTCCCGCCCAGACATGGATCGGGTCTTCGGCGCGCATGCCGAACCGGACGAGCCGGCGCCGGATGCTGCGCTGGCTCTCCTCTAGCGCGAGAACGAGGACCCCACCGGGGGTGGAGGTCGTATCAAGCCCCATGAACGGGCGTGCTTGGGCCATGGCCACGACGGCCGCATAGGCGAACGTCGATTTCCCAACCTTAGGAGCCGATGACAAGATCGCGAGGTCACCAGCCACGAGCAGCGTGTCGAGAATCCACGGGGTCTCCTCGTCAGGCTGTGCCAGCAACGCCGCGGCCGTCATCGGATCAAATGCACGCATGAGCTGAGTGGTGCCTCCTGGTCTGAGTGGTTTTCGCTAGGACGTGATGTTGGCCGTGTTGATGATTCCCTTGGCCCGCCGCAACGCATCGGCGTACGAGGCCGCGCCCACGGGCGGATCGGTACCAAATGCCTCCAGGTCAGGCGTGGCGGCGCTCGCGAACAGAAAGAGGCGACGGCCATGCCGGCCTTCTAGGCCCAGAACTCGATGGCCGCGCAAGAGCAGGAACGCGATCGCGCCCAGGTCGCTGACCCGGATCAGGTCGGGGGATGGTGCGGGACTGGGGTTAAGCATGGCGATCTCCTCAGAGTGGTGGTCAGTCACAACGGGTCGGTTGCGTCGAAGGGTCAGGCCGCACGGGCAGGCGGCGGTGCTGCGAAGACCTGGAGAACTGGCGACGAGGGGTCGGCGCCCTCGTGCCCTACGGGCTCAGGCCGCGGTCAAACGGATTGCGGGAACGCCCGCCCACCGTTGAGCGGACACCACGTCACCCGCAGGCGCGGGCAGCCCAGTCGTGTGGCCTGGACGATGCGCCAGGGGCCCGGTGGCGTCGTGCCACGCGAGCGGAGCGAGAACGGCACGCACTCCCACGACAGGGAGCCGTGGGCGAGTAGCGCGAACGAGACCGGCCCTGGCTCAATCGGGCACAGACGGTCCATGGCCCCTCCTTCGGTGTGGGAGTTCATCGAACGGCCACCACTGGGCCTACAGCCGGTGGCGGACGGCCGTCTGGAGAGCATCGCGCGGGATGCGGACCGCACGGCCCACCCGGATCGCCTGGAGTTGGCCGCGCCGGATCATCTGCCGGACGGCGCCCTCGGTGCTGAACAGCAGTTGGGCGGCTTGCATCGGGGTGTAGTAGGTCGGCTCGTTCATACGGTGTGTACCTCCGTGGGTAAAGGGGGGGACGCGCCGATTCGACGCGCCCATGGGTGCTGCATGTCTAGGGACTGGTGGAGAGGGGAGCCGGGGAGCGAACAGGTCCCCACGCCAGGTAGGTCTCGGGCGGGTGGGTTTGATCGTGTCGAAACCGTACGCTCCGTAACTATTGAGCGTGTTCAGGCATCGCCCCTCCCGTCCTCATGACGAATGGCGCACAGTTGCGAATATATTGGCGGGCGGCACGGCGTCAAGACGTTTGAATCGTTCGACGCCAAAGCGCCTCGTCTGGTTCACCCTGGCCGCTTTCGGGATATCCGGCGGCTAACATTGCCCTCTAGCGCTGACTTCACTTGCAGTCCGCGAGCCCCGCAGGGTCAACGACACGGGAACGCCTGCGCAATCGCAACAATTGCGGGGACGCGGGCCGGTTCACCAAGGGCGTCCGGATGGTCGCGCAGCCATTTTTCCACGATGAGCTTCGACTGCTCATTCTCGATGCCGGCGGCCGGTGGGCATAGAGCCTGGCGGCCAACCCCAGCCTCCATCGTGCGGACCTGATAGCCGTCGAGGATTCCGCTCAGATAGGTCGCGCACAGAATTGGACCAAGCGCCTCCAGGCCCTGGGGAGACCGTCCTTCACATTGCCGGAGGAGTTCCAGGCCCGTGAGCGCCTCGGCCGCCCGCGGGACAACCGCACTGATGGCGAGCATCATCGCGAGGGTCACGCCGCGAAATAGTCGCCGGAGCATCATTCCGGTCCTCCACTCTCGACGCGAGGTTCACCGGGATCGGTGACACTCAGTGAGTGAATGACACGCCGCTATTCGTCCTCAGCGCGCCAGCCTGGGTCCGCGAGTTGCTTGTAGAGAAGCGCCGCGGCGCCGTCCACTGCATGTTGGCCTGCCTGCATCCCGTGCCGAACGCTCGTGCCGAAGCCACTTTCCAGGCTCCTGAGTAGCTGCGCGCGTTGAGCGCGCCTGAGACGCAGCCGGCCCGTAGCCTGCCCTTGCTCGCTGAACTTGACAATCCCGTACATCCCCACGGCGACAGCATTGGGAAGCTGACGCCACATCTGGTCCTGGAAGACGGCAAGATTGGTCAGCCGATCCGTGAGCGTACCAAGGTTGGCCGGCCCCGAACCGGCCCGGTCCATTGCCGCCACCATTTCACTGATCCCACGTTCGTTGGCTTCGACGAGACCCTTGTACACGCTCGCGACCAGCCCGGCACCAGTTACGATGAAGGTGTTTCCACTGCCCGCAAATGGCGTGAGGGTCTGCGCGGCACACCGGTAGTCCTCCGTTGCCAGCTTCCACGTCAGGATGACGCGCGCGTCGTCCTCCGAGGTGAGCGTGACCCACCGCGTCCTTCCCTCTTTGGCCCACGTGAGGCTCTCCACGAGCGCCGCGGCGTAGTCGGCGGGGCTCTCCGGGGACCGCGGCGGGAAGGACGGAGCGCACAGCGCATCCGCCGCGACGGGCGCAACAAGCAGCGTAAGTGCCCAGGCGACCAAACTCAGGCCATACCTCTTCATACGGCGCAAGCGGCGAACACTCCCCGTGTCATCGAACGTAGGGCGGGCGTGAGGGTAGGTAGGGAGCACAGCGCACCTCCCGGGGGAAGGGTCGCGGGCGTGGCGGGATACTATGGCGGGCGGCGTGAGGGTGCCAACGTCGGTACTCCGGCGCCTAATAGCAGACCTTCTGGTAGCCGACGAGAACGCACGTGGAGCGCGGCGTGTATGACGGCGCGCTAGGCGTCAGGAGCGGATTGGGAACGGTGCGCGTTCCTTGCTGGCCGGTGTACGGGTTGACGTTCGGATAGGTGCTCCAGTTGTTGTACGGATTGCCGTCGGGCGCACTCCGGTAATGGGGGGCCACATAGGACCCATCGCGTCGGACGTAGCCCCGGACGTAAACATCACCGCCAGATTCCGCGGGGACCGGAAGCAACGATGCCAAGGCCGCCAGGAAGGCCACGAGCAGCAGGACCCGCCGCATGGGAACCCCCGTTTTCGCCCTGTCAATGGGGACGCCGCGAGATCGCCTCAACACTGGGGACTGGGAGGCGCTCGTGTCAATGATCACCCCACATCATGAGCAACAGGCCATGCTCGCAACCCGTCCCCCCGTCAGAAAGCACCTGTTGCGCGCATAACGCACCCCGAGGCGGCCCGCCAGAAGGCGCGGGCACGTCTTAGCGCGACTCCGGCGGGCCTAGGCTCCCGTCTGGCGCCCGGGGCCGGGGCGCGGTAGGGTCGGGGTGGTTCCCACGCCGGGTCCCGGCGGTACGGCCCCCCTTTGGCTTCCGAGACGACGGGAGGACTCCATGAGGCTCCGGCTCGCAGCTCTGGCCACCCTCGCCTTGGTCCTCCTCGCCGCGCCGCTCGCGTCCGAGGCCCAGCAGGCAGGGAAGGTGTACCGGATCGGATCCCTCAGCCCCGGAGGCCCCGAGCAGGACCGCGTCCTCTGGACATCCCTGCGCGAGCTGCTGCGCGAGCGCGGATGGGTCGAGGGCCAGACCCTGTTCGTCGAACAGCGTTACGCGGACGGGAACTACCAGCGACTCCCGGAGCTGGCCGCCGAGTTGGTCCACCTCAAGCTGGACCTGGTCGTGGCCCGCGGCGGGCCGGCGGCCGCGGCGGCCAAGCGGGCGACCGCGACGATTCCCATCGTGATGTGGAACGCTACCGATCCGGTCGGCATCGGGCTCGTGGCCAACCTCGCTCGGCCCGGCGGGAACGTCACGGGACTGTCCGACGACCAGGGCCCGGAAATCATCGGGAAGCGGCTGCAACTGCTGAAGGAGATCGCGCCCACGATCTCAAAGGTGGCGGTTCTCGACCGGGTCCCTCCCTCGATCGCCGTCCCCCGCTTGCCCGCCTACGTTAACACCTTCGAGGCCTCAGCCAGAACCTTGGGTCTGCAGCCCCGGTGGTGGCACCTACAAGGGCCCGACGATATCGACCCCGCCTTCACCGCGCTCCTCCGGGAGGGCTTCGACGCGCTCTTTGTGCCCTACGTGGTCGTCACGTGGACTCACCGGCGACAGATCCTGGACCTGGCGGTCCGACACCGGCTGCCGGCCATGTACGGGCACCGGACCTATGCCCGCGACGGCGGCCTCATAGCGTACGGAGAGGACGAGCGCGAGCTGCCCAGGCGCCTCGCCGTCTATGTCGACAAGATCCTGAGAGGCGCGAAGCCCGCCGACTTGCCGGTCGAGCAGCCAACCAAGTTCGAGTTCGTGATCAACCTCAAGACCGCGAAGGCGCTCGGCCTCACCATCCCGCCGTCGGTGCTGGCGCGGGCGGACGAGGTCATTCAGTAAGGATACGTTCCAAATGGCGACGTCAATCCAACCCTAATGGGGGTAGGTCATGAGTAACCGGCGATCCGACCCGTGGAGCCGACGCGACTTTCTGGCGAAAGTGGGGGGGCCAGCGATGACGGGGCTCGTGGGCCTGCCTACCAAACCGGCTACCGCGGAGCCGCCTCCGGAGACGAGCAGAATCCGCCTGGTCCACATTCCGGGCAACTGCTTCGCGCCGCAGTACGTGGCGGAGGACATGCTGCGCGCGGAGGGATTTTCCGACGTGCAGTACGTGCGAATGACCGGCAGCGCGGAGGTCTATCCGGCCTTGGCTTCCGGCGAGATTGACATCACCATGGCCTTCATCGCGCCACTTGTGATGCAGACGGATGTCGATCCGTCGATCGTGATGCTGGCCGGAATCCATCCCGGCTGCCAGGAACTTTTCGGATCAGGTCGGGTTCATTCGGTTCGCGACCTCAAGGGCAAGACCGTTGCCATTTCTGGCCTGAGGGGCGCGTCGCATTTGTTCATCGCGAGCATGGCGGCGCACGTGGGGCTGGACGCGCAACGCGACATCACCTGGATTGTGCTCTCAAGCGCGGACGCGCAGCAGCAGTTGGCCGACGGGCGCATCGATGCATTCATCCAGGGACCTCCGGCCACTTACGAGCTGCGTGCGAAGCGGATTGGGCATGTCATTGTGAACATGACCGTTGACCGGCCCTGGTCGACGTACTTCTGTTGCATACTGACGGGACACCGCGAGTTCGTCCGCAGGAATCCCGTGGCGACGAAGCGCGCGATGAGGGCGATCATCAAGGGCGCGAACCTATGTGCGAGCAGCCCTGAGCCGACGGCGCGCCTCCTGGCTGGCCGGGGCTTCGCATCAGGCTACGACCCCGCACTACAGTTGCTCCGCGAGGTGCCGTACGGCCGTTGGCGCGACTACAACACCGAGGATTCGGTGCGCTTTTATGCCCTACGGCTCCACGAAGCTGGCATGATCAAATCGAGCCCTCAAAAGATCCTCGCCCAGGGCACCGACTGGCGGTTCCTCAACGAGCTGAAGAAGGAGCTGAAGGGGTAGTCGAGCCGGTATCAGCGCCTCAATGAGCGCAATGCCTGGCTCGACGTCGCTGATCGCCCGCGTCCCCGGCTCGCCTGCTGGACCTGTGGCCGGGAGGTCGCGCCGATGCGGTTCCGAGCCAGCGACCTTCGGCCGCACGGCTGGGCGCCGACGCAGACCCTCCAGATCCCGGACTGGTGCGGATGCACGACGGAGTACCTGCCGGTCCCTGTGGGCGACGGCTGGTGGCAGATGATACCGATCTGGGATCCGCAGCAGACCGTGAACCCGCTGCGGCGGTACGGGCGGCCTGAGCCGCGCTGACGCCTATGGCGACCCACCGGCTCCAGGGCTCACCTCACCTGAGTCGAATGGGGCGGCCGAGGTCGGACGCCGGATCGCCACGCTCCGCCAGCGCCTCGGGCTTTCGCAGGTCGCGTTCGCCCGCCGAGTGGGCATCTCGCGGAACGCGCTCATGACCTACGAACGCGGGGGCCGGATGCCGAAGAGCGCGACGCTCGGGCGGATGGCCGAGGCTGGGGGCGTCTCGGTCGATTGGCTCCTCGGTCGCGACGGAGGCAGCCCCAAGCCGAATGCCCACAGACGCCGGGACCGGGCATGGGAGTCCGCCATCGAGGCCCTGCGGGGGCTCTGGATGGACCCGCGACGCCGGCGCGTGGCCCTGGACGTGCTGCTCGCTCTCCGTGACGCGCCACGGGACGGGCTTCGCCGGCGACCGTGATGGAAACCCGCCGACGCCCGGCGCCGCCCCGTGATCCCGTCGTAGCTCATAACTCAGGGTTACCCTCCGGTTCTCGTCAGCTCAAAACTCAGGGTTACCAGAGCCATCGGCTAGGGGCCTCCAGGAGTGATCGTTCGGAGGGGGGTGGCTATCTGGGTATTCCCCTCGAGGCGGTGCGGGTCGGGGGCGGCGAGGGCCCAGAGCCGATCGAGCTCGCGCTCGAGGGCGCGCCGGAGCTGGAGCGGGTTGAGCGATTGATAGAGCACCTCGAGCTGGCGGCGGGCCTCCGCCGTCAGAACGCCGGCGGCGCAGAGACGCTGATAGGGCGTCTGGGCGCGATCGTAGACTCGACGGCTGTGCGCCCCCTGACGGGTCTTGGTCACGAGCTTCTCCACGGGCTGGAAGAAGTTGACGTGTAGGCGGGCGAGGCGGTAGACGCGTTGGAGGTGTCCATAGGCGGCCCGGGAGGCGAAGCGATCATAGCCGACGAGCTGGCGGACGACGGCGCCGTTCTTCTGCTCGACATGGGCACTGTCGTTCTTCTTCCAGGGGCGGCTGCGCGTGAAGGTGATGCGATGGAGGCGACAATAGGCCAGGAGCGCGTGGTTGATGAACTCGGACCCGTTGTCGCTGTCGAGTCCGAGGAGCGGCATGGGGAGGCGGGTCCGGACGCGGTGGACGGCGCCGCCGACGCGCGCCTGGCCTTTGCCCCAGACGGCCTCCAGCTCCACCCAGGCGGTGGCGATGTCCACCGCGCAGAGGGTGCAGAGATAGAAGCCCTCGGTGCTCGACCCACAGTGGGCGACGAGATCGACCTCGAGGAAGCCGGGCCGGGCATCGGTCCACTCGGCGAAGGTGCGGATGGGGATCTCATGCTTGAGCACCGAGCCCGGCCGCGTGAGGGTCGCGCCGCGCCGCGGGTAGTGCGCGCGGGCGGGCCCCAACAGCCGGGCGAGCGTGGGGCGGCTCGCTTGCCGCACGAGCTTGTCCACCGTCGGGACGAGGGTCAGTTCGCCGTCCCGGAGGAGGCGGTCGAGGAGCTCCGGCACGAAGGGATGGAGCCGGTGGGCGCCGATCCGGCCGCTGGCCTGCCACAGGACCTCGGCTACGGCGGCCACCTCCGGGCCGTACGCGCGCGGGCGCCCGCCGGGCCCGGGGCTCGCTCGGGGCCGCGGCGCGCGGCGGAGCAGCCGGATGGCCGCCTTGCGGTGGATCCCGGTCACGGCCACGATCTCATCCAAGAGCTGGCGTTTCTCGGCCCGGGTCGCCTGCCGGTAGCGCTCCCGCTGGACGGCGGCGTACTCCCGAAGGCTGGCTCGCGTCACGGGTCCCTCCTGAGGTGGATTGGTAACCGTGACTTCTGAGCTACAGCCCTGCGTCTGGTAACCGAAGTTTTGAGTCGATGCGGATCCTTGACCCCCAGAGGGCCTCCGGCTAAGCTCGCCCCACTCGTCCGCCGTGGGCAACCGACCCGGCTGCCCCAAGTGGAGGCCCCGGCATGCACTGTCCCCGGTGCCAGCACGAGAATCGCCCGCAGGCGAAGTTCTGCGAGACTGCGCCGACGCTTTCAAAGGGGGCCAGCCCCAACCCCGCGGTCGCACACAGATGATCCGCGCCCTCGTCCGCGAGCCATTTTGAGGAACGGCGGGAACGGCTAAGAACGGAAAGTCGCCGACCTGAAACATTCGCAAGAGGAGATAGAGAGGGGGCTGCAATGGCAGGACCGAGTATGAGCGAACTGAGTCAAAAGGCCGAGCGGCTGCGCGCGTTGCATCACCAGGGCCGCATCCTCGTTCTCCCAAACATCTGGGACCCGGGAGGTGCGCGGATGATGGAATGGCTGGGCTACCCCGCAGTCGCCACGGCGAGCGCCTCGGTGGCCTACTCTCTAGGCTACGACGACTGCCAAGAGATCACCCTGGAAGCGATGCTGGACGTAGTAGGCCGCATCGCATCATCCGTGAAAGTCCCGGTGACGGCCGACATGGAATGGGGATACGCGGAACAGCCGAAAGACGTTGCCGAGAGCATGCGCCGGGTGCTACGCGCGGGAGCCGTGGGGATCAACCTCGAGGACAGCATCCGCGAGGGTGAGACCCTCTTCGACACCGATTTTCAGTGCGCGCGCATCCGCGCCGTCCGGGAGATGGCCCGCCAGGAAGGCGTCCCGCTCGTCATCAATGCCCGGACCGATGTCTTCTGGCCGAGAGTGCCAGGAACGGACGCTGAGAAGTTCGACCAAGCCGTCCTGCGTGCGAAGGCCTACTTCGAGGCCGGGGCCGATTGCTTTTACCCGATCATCCTGGGCGACCTGCAGACGCTCAAGCGGCTTCATGCCGCGATCCGGGCACCGATTAACGTCCTTGCACCGACGTCTCGTGCCACGATTCGGGAGCTCGAAGACGCGGGTATCGCGCGCCTCAGTCTAGGCCCTGCCCTGATGTGGGCATCGTTGACGATCATGAAAAAGATTGCCGAGGAGCTTCGAAACTACGGATCATTCGACCTGTTCACGCGCGACATGATCACGACGGACGAGATCCGGCAATTCGTCTCGCCGGAGCCCATGCGATAACGCTTACGTCGAGGCCACGGAAAGACCGGCATGAAGCTACCGCGCGCGACGAAGGCTGCGTTGGTTGCCGAGAACGCGGCTCTTCGGAAGTCGGTGGCTCGGGAGAAGGCGCGGCGGTCGCGAGTGAAGGCCAGGGTCGACGAGCTCGAATCGACGGTTGAAGCCCGAGCTCGCGAGCTGGCTGAGGCACTGGAGCAGCAGGCGGCAACCGCCGAGATCCTGAAAGTCATCCGTGTTTCACCGACGGATGCGCAGCCCGTGTTTGACGCCATCGCGGGCAGCGCAGTCCACCTGTGCGATGCGCTGTTTTCCACAGTCTATCGCTACGAAGGCCAGCTGATCCACCACGCGGCGGACA
>CAWDVE010000020.1:0-78431 GCA_963805625.1 uncultured Candidatus Rokubacteria bacterium | reverse complement strand
GATTCCTTCACGGTTCACCGTGGGGACACTGCCACCGGCTGAGCGTCCATGAGCCAGACCTCAACCGTGCCCTCGGTGAGGGCAAGCTCCGGGGACACGGCCATCGCCGTGTCCAGGAGTGAGTAGGAGCTTCTCCCGAGACCCATTGCTCAGGCCCGGCTGGCCTTCTCTCGCGTGTCCGCAGTCTCCCAGACTCCCCAGGCGAAAGCGGGCATGATCGTCAGCATGTTGTCGAAATCGCGGCGGTGCATAACTAGCACCTCGGCGTCGGCGGAAGCGACGGTGATCGTCGCCGTACGCGTGCCCCCCTGGAGCAATGCAATCTCCCCGAACCCGTCTCCCTCGGCGAGCTCTCTGACGATGCGTCCATCGACGGTGGCCTGCAGGTGGCCGGACAAGAGGACGTAGAAAGCGTCCGCTGGGTCGCCCTCTCGGACCATCACGGCTCCGCGGAGGGCAGTCTTGGTCTCCCCGAAGAGCGCAAAGCCCGTGAGTTGGCTGGTCGTGAGGTACTCCAGGATGCCGCGCCCCTCAGTCAGCCCGTCGCCCCGGAGGCGAGCGCGTTCCTGGGCCACCTGGAGACGCGGCAGCAGGCGTCGGAGCCTGCTGATCCGCTCCTGGATCGCCGGCTGCCGATTGACCAGCCGCCAGTACTCAGCTTCTCCGAACCGGATGCACTGGCACGGACGCGTGGCGACGACGTCGGCGACGCGGAACCCCCGCTGATGGCTGATGCCCCACTCGCCGAAGCTGTCGGCCTTCACCAACCGGGTGACGAGGCGTCGCCCGTCCTTAACCGCGGCCTCTCCGTCGGCGACGACGAAGAAGTGGAGCGGCTCCCCCGGCGTGACGGGTCCCTTCCGGATGATGAGCTCGTCCGGTGCGCACTCAAGCACGTCCGCGTCGTCGAGGAGCTCGCGGAGTGTCTCGAGGGGCGTGTCGTAGAGGTACCCGACCAGCCGGATCGTCTCGAGCAGGAGGCGGTGGCGCGAGGCGGGCGTCGGGGCCAGCAGCACATGGGTCGTGAAGGGTGACGGCTTCGCTGGTGAGTCGGCCGGCGACACGTCCCGGTCGGCGATGTGAACGAGGAAGGTGCGCGCCCTGACGGCGCCCGGCAGGGCGCGGAGGTGCCCCAGCTCGGTGTGGATCGGCGGGATGCCCGCCTCATGGTAGAGGAGGTCGACTCTCGGCACTCCGTCGGGCGTCCAGAAGAAGTGCATCAGCGTCTCGTACTGGTGAGCGTTCAGGCGTCCCTCCTCGCGCAGGACGGCCAGCCGGCCCGGATCGTACTGGGTATCCCCGGAGTAGCCGAACGTCCGTCCGCCCACGCTCAGCTTGAAGCCGTTCGTGGGGATCGGGTGGAAGTTCCACCGAGTTTCGATCCGCGCGAGCTGTCCCGTTACCTCGATCGACGCCGGGCGGCCTGGGTTGGCGGGGATGTGGCGGACGAGCCCACGGGACTCGACGTCGTGGCCGGTGATGAGCCGCATCTTCTCGACGAGCGCCCGGTACACGACGTCGGAGGCGATGACCGTCGTCCGGCGCCCGCTCAAGAGCTTCTCGAGGAGCCCGCCGTCGTGATCCGCGTGCACGTGGGTGAGGAAGACGTAGGGGATGTCCAAGGATGCCACCCCGATCCGCTCGAGATGGGTCAGAGACTCCGGCGACGGGTCCACCAGGATGCCCTTGCCGTTGATCCAGACGACGAAGCTCGTCACGTCGCCGGCCGGGTCGAACCCGTGGCTGGTGCCGAGCGGAGTGACGCCGAAGCGTGGGCGCCCGGTCGCGAACTGGAGCGCATTTCGGGACGCTTCCGGGATCAGGCTGGCAGCCCGGTGCGTCGGGGACAGCGAGAGCTGCTTGGTGGTCACGCGCCCGTCGGCGCCGACGATCCGTGCCTCGCAACCGCCCGGGCATGGGCGCAGCCGGACTTCGCTCCCTCCGCTGGCGGGCACGACGGTCTCCCCGTCCTCGGCGAGCACGGTGTAGGCGAAATACGCGTCCGCGGGAAGCACGGCGCTGTCCGCCTCGGACAGTGCCCGCACCGCGAAGGTCTCGTGGGCGAGCCGCAAGAAGTCGTAGGTCTCCCGGTCTGGCACCCCGTAGCGTTGCCGGAGCTCCTCGAACGACGGCTGCTGTCGCACCCGCGGGTCGAAGACCCCGAAGATCGTCAGCGTCAAGAGCTCGGCCAGCGAATCACGCTGCTGTGCCGTCCCAACGATGCGCGTTCGGACGCCGCGGCGGACGAAAAAGTTCAGATAGACGACGAACTCGACGTCACCATAGTTCGTGCGGTCATCGACGAAGGCCGCCGGCAGTACGAAGACGTGCTCGCCGTCCACCCCTTCCCGTAAGAGGTTACGTGTG
Source organism: uncultured Candidatus Rokubacteria bacterium (assembly GCA_963805625.1). GTDB lineage: Bacteria > Methylomirabilota > Methylomirabilia > Rokubacteriales > DASRDR01 > DASRDR01. Next base: position 76,064 of record CAWDVE010000020.1, on the reverse strand, counting down.
GTCTGGGCCGGGCTGCCGAACTGCACGCGGATCCTGCCGTCGGCGCTCCACAAAACGGAGGGATCCAGGATTTGCACCTGCCGGCGCGCAGCCGCCAGGACCGTCGCGAAGATCTCGAGCCCGCGCTGCAGTCGGTCGACGATCACGTCATGCGGCGCACCCGCCACGACCATCGTCGCGTAGCGCTGGACGAGGCGCCGCTCGGCCGCCCCCAGATGGCCGTAGACCTCGTGGACGAGGGCCACTCGGCCCTGGTCGCTCGTCGCCAGCACCAGCCCGAGCGGACAGTCGCCGCCTGGGGTGACGAGCGCCTCGCGCCACGGGTCCCGACCCGGCTTCGGCGCTACCAGGTGAAGCGGCACCGGCCCGTCGACATCGAGCCCCGCCGGGCGGAGCCCGAGATATTCCAGCGCCACATCCAGCTTCTTCACGGGCCGCCCCAGCTCCTCGACGAGCGCCTCGCGGAGCCCAGGGTTAGGCTGGTTGGGTAAGAGCAGCTCGAGGAGCAGGCCCTCAATGGATTCTTGCACCGGGCCCGCCGTCAGCCAGACCCCGCTGACGGCCCGTGCCGAGCGGGCGATCGACGAGGGTGAGACCGAGCTCGGCGGGGTTTCCGGGTTGGACATGCCCGTCACCACCGGGTGGTCATGGCCGTCCGGGCCTCCCGGGGTGGTCCGGTAGGAGGCACGAGAACTCTACGTCCCGCGAGGTCGAGGTCCTCACCTGGGGTCGCCACTGACCAGACCCCCCGATCTTGGCTCTGCTCCAGATCTCCCCCCATGCCGCCTAAGGACCCGGTGCGAAATAAATGGACCAGATGCTATCGCTTTGCCGACTGGGTGGGAAGGATCGTGTAGTTCCAGTCCCCGTGAAACGGATCGGGCCGCAGGCGGACGGCCTCCAGGGTGGCGCGACTGACCTTGAGGCCCGAGGGATACCGGGTCGTGTCCAGCCGCGCCCGCACGCGGAGGCCCGTGGTGGTCGTGGTGGCCGCGATCAGATTCACAATGACCGCGTGACTGAGCAGGGGCTGGCCGCGCCAGTTCTGAGTGATGAAGGAGAACAGGCGGTGTTCGATCTTGTTCCACTTGCTCGTGCCGGGCGGGAAATGACACACCGTGATGGGCAGGTGGAGGCGGTCCGCCAGTTTCTGCAGCTCGACCTTCCACAACCGCCGGCGGGCGCCGTTGCTCCCGCCGGCGTCGGCCGTGATCAGCAGCCGCCGGGCGTGAGGATAGGCCCGGCGCCCCATGGCCTGCCACCAGTGGCGAATGCTCGCGACGGCAAACGCCGCCGTGTCGTGGTCGATGCCGACACTGACCCAGCCGGTGTTGGCGCCCAGATCGTAGACCCCGTAGGGAATGGCGCGCCCCAGCTCCGGCTGCACGAAGTCGTGGACCCGCACCGGCCGAGGCTGCCCGTGGGCCCGCCATTCGCGACCGGCATTCTTGAACGGCCCCACGAGCTCCTTCTTCTTGGTATCGACAGAGATCGCCGGCTGGCCCTGGCGCAGCGTGGCCTGGACGCGGGCGGCGATGTGCTCGAACTGGGCATTGCGATCGGGGTGCCGGGTGCCCTCGATCGTCTTCCGATTGGCCTGCAGGCTGTACCCCAACTGCTGGAGCAACGCGGCGACCATCCGATGGCTCGTGCGATGCCCTTGGCGGGTCAGCTCGGCGGCCAGGCGCCGGACGCTCTTGCAGGTCCACCGCAGCGGGGACTGCGGATCCCCGCGCGTCGTGGGTTCGATCAGCGTTTCCAAGTCCGTCACCAACGTCGGATCCTGGTCGACCGTGCGCTTGCGCCCGCCTCCGGGACGCCGGATCCGCCCCGGGGCCAGGGCCGCTGCGCCACGGGCCTTCAGCTCCGTGACCCCAGCGCGAATGGCGCGCCGGGACACTCCTGTGGCCCGGGCCACCGCCGACACGCTGTCCGCGGCCGCGACTTCCGCCGCGGCCACCAGCCGGCGCAGCCGCTCGTCCAGGTGCGGCTCGATCAGCCGGAACCGTCGTCGAATGGCCTGCTCGGCCACCATCCATGGGATACCCTAGCAGCCACGATCCCATTATCTGGTACATTTATTTCGTGACAAGCCCTAACTAAGTCCCAGCTTGAGCGGGCCTACCCGGGATTTCCGAGTTGGACCGATCTCTGCCCCCGTGGCGGCGGCCACCGCGCAGACCATCTCGTCGGTCAGCTCATTCAAAGCGCATTCAGCCTTCCCGACAGCGTGATGGCCGTCCTTCTGACGAAGCCTGGGGCCTGGGCGACCCCGGTGCTTCTTGGTCACTCTGACCGTGCCATTCGGAGACACCGCCGCCGCGTTGCCCCCGCTCCCGGTACGGTGCTCCAGATCACGTCGGGTGCCACGCGAGTCGTTCGATACGCCCGAAAATCTGCCGAAAGAGACTCCCCGTCAAGTAGCTCTCGGCCAGCTGGAGCACGCAGTACCGGGCGTGCCGCGGGGAGAGTCGTGACGATGAAGCCGATCTGGGGGAACAGCTCCCCGAGATGGTGCTCGATCTTGCCGATCACGCGGCGCGGCCGGGCCACCCGCGTGGCCGGGTTAGGAGGTCCTCGATGGCCCGCTCCCGGGACGTCATTGGCGGAGCCGGACGGCGTACGTCACGCCCTGGCGCTCCAGAGCCTCGTACAACGCGGTCCAGGAGGGCCCGTGCGGCGCTGGTCCGGCGGTCGATGGCCTGGAGCCCTCGCACCTTCACCGGGCTATTGGGGTGTTCAAGCCCGTCCTGGAATAGGGTCGGCGAGGCATTACACGTGGAACCGGCGGCCACTGAGGCGACAACCCCCGGCAGGGGGTGGAAGGCCCGTCTTCACTGTTCCACGCGGACAAGCTGCAGTTCGTACCTCTGCTTCATGCAGGAGAAGGCCGCGGTCGGTGCCGATCTCTACATCGAGGACTCCCCAGGCAACGTCGAGCGGCTCAGGGCTGAACAGTTTGACATCATTGTCTTTACGAACTCTACTTCCGCCACCGCGAGCCGATACCTGGACTCAGGTCATCGAGCTTGTTCTAGAAGCGAGGATGCAAGGGGAGAGCCAGCGTGGCACTAAAGCAGGTTCAGCGTGGGACCATGACCGTGACGAATCTGATCGCCTGCTATGCGGTGTTGGCGTACAACATGAACAGCTACGACCTGGGAGCCCCAGCGCATCCGACAGAAAAGGCCTGGACCCGACCATGACCAATGATGCCCTGCGCACGATCTTGCCGATTGCCAAATGGGGCGAAGAGTGCGCCCGCACGGTCGAGATCACCGGTGGCACCGATCCAATATTGCCGACGCCGTTCCGCATCGGTGAGACCGCGGCGGCCGCGCTGTCGGTGGTCGGCCTCGCCGTGTCCGATCTGTGGGCCTTGCGCACCGGGCGCCGTCAGGCGGTCGCGGTCGACAGCCGCCAGGCGACGGCCTCGCTCCGCAGCGGGCGCTACATGAAGCTGAACGGGGCACCCGTGTCGACCGAGCACAATACGGTGATGGGGTTCTATCCGGCCAAGGACGGGCGCTGGAGCTATCTCCACTGCAACTTCGCGAACCATCGTGCCGCCGCCCTCCACGTGCTTGGCGTCCCGGAAGATCGCGAGGCGGTGCGCCAGGCAGTGGCGAAGTGGGATGCGCTCGCGCTCGAGGAGGCGATCATCGCTGCGAAGGGCGCGGGCGGCATGGTGCGCACCATGACCGAATGGGTTCAGCACCCGCAGGCCGCCGCGATCGCCTCGCTGCCGCTGATGGAGATCGTCAAGATCGGCGACAGCCCGCCGGAAAGGCTTCCCGACGGGGATCGGCCGTTGTCGGGCATCCGGGTACTCGACCTGACGCGGGTTCTCGCCGGGCCGACCTGCGCGCGCAGCCTCGCTGAGCACGGCGCCGACGTCTTGAAGATCACGGCTGCGCACCTGCCGAATCTCGGCGATCAGGAATACGATACCGGCCACGGAAAGCTCTCCGCCCATCTCGATCTGCGCCAGCAGAAAGACATCGAGACCCTGCGCGGGCTCGTCCGCGAGGCCGACGTGTTCTCGCAGGGTTACCGGCCGGGCACCCTTGGCGATCGCGGGTTCTCGCCCGAGGCGCTGGCGCGCTTTCGGCCCGGGATCGTCTACGTCTCGCTGTGCGCCTTCAGCCACGTCGGACCGTGGGCGTCGCGCCGCGGCTTCGACACGGTCGTGCAGACGGTCAGCGGCATCACCAGCCGCCAGGGGGAGCTCTTCCCCGGCGCGGCGCCGGGCCCGCAGTTCTATCCGGTGTCGGCGATCGACTATCTGACCGGCTATCTCATGGCGTTTGGCGCGGTGGTGGCCCTCACCCGCCGCGTGCGTGAGGGCGGCAGCTGGCTCGTGCGCATCTCGCTGGCGCAGACCGGGCGCTGGCTCGTCGGACGCGGCCAGGTGCCGGAGGCCGAACTGAAGGACGTGCCGAAGGAATTCACCCCCGCGGAGCTGGAGCGCTGGTCGATGACGAGCGAGACGCCGGCCGGTCGGCTGCACCATCTCGGTCCGGTGGTGCGCCTCTCCGAGACACCACCGCGCTGGGCCCGGCCCTCGGTGCCGCTCGGCTACCACGCGCCGGTGTGGCCGGCGCGAGCCCCGTAGCCTCTGCGCGCCGCTGCGACGGGGAGCCTGGCCGGACGAGCCCCACGGTCTCGCCGTCGTACATGATCGGCGAACAGGCGCTGCGCTGCGTAAGGCGACCCTTGAGACGTGCGGCCGCCGGGCGCACGTCTCGGGAGTCCGCCAACCGCTGCGCCCCCACCGGGTTTGCGATTTCCACCGACATTGAATTAGGCGCATGCGAGTAACTCCGTCCGCCCGACTGCGCGGGTGAGAGGCTGGTCTGTTAGCCCGCCTAGTTGTTGGAGGAAAGGATCATGGGGACCGGTTAGCACAATCGGGACGAGGAGGCCGGACCGTACGGGTCGCGCGGCGGCTGACGTGTGGCGAGGTAGCGCCACGACACGCGCGCAGTCCGTGGGAGTGGCAACCGAAACAATGCTCAACATGGCGAACATCGTCCTCGGCAGCCGGGTCCTCGATGTGGCAGCAGGCACGGGAGAACAGACCATCCTGGCCGTTCGACGCGTCGGGCCCCCCGGCTCGGTGCTGGCCACCGACATCGCGGCGCAGATGCTGAAGATTGCCGCCGAGACGGCGCACCAGGTAGGCTTGAGCAACGTCACGACCCAGGTGATGGACGCTCAGCAGCTCGACGGGGAATCAGAGTCGTTCGACGCGGCGATCTCTCGCCTCAGCCTAATGTTCATTCCTGATCTCCCGGGCGCTCTGGCCAGCATAAGGCGCGCCCTCAAGCCCGGCGGCAAGCGAGCGGCCATCGTGATGTCGTCGGCGGAGAAGAGTCACTATGTGGCGGTGCCGCTGGAGATTGCGTGTCGCCATACGCGCCGGCCGGTCTCGGCTAGCCCTGAAACTCGCGAGGAGCTTCGGAACGCGCGGTCCAGCGTCGACGTTGTCTCGCACGACCACCGGGTCTTGGGCTTAGGTGGCCAGCGCCTCAGCCGGCGTATTGACGAATCGGCTCGCCCTTGAGATTGAAGGTCGTGTGGAGAAGCACCGGCACCCCGGTGGCCTTGCCGAACCCTTTGATGAGCCGATGGTAGCGGGGCGCGGTGCCCTGGCCCTCTCCCCCGAGGGCCCGAGGGGGAAGAGGGGATTGGGGGCCGTCACCGTCCGGCGACTCCTCGCCACCGCCTGCGACGTTGCGGGGACCCTCTCGCTCGCGGCCTTTCTGTTCGTGGCCTCGGGGGGGGCGGTGCGGAGGGACTTCTTCGGCCTTCGCGTGAGCCTCACCCACGGCGGGCGACCGCTGCGGGTCCTCCTCGCCGCCGTGCTCCTCGTGGTCCTGTTCGACCTGACCGACGGGCTCTACGCGACCCTGGCCCGGCGGCGGATCCCGGTGCTGGGCCGCCTCGGGGGGGCCGTCCACCGGTTCGAGCGAAGCCTCCGGCGGGGGTACCTCCGGGGCCGCGCGAATGTTGCGCTGACCTTGGTGGCGCTCGCCCTGGGAGTCGGTACGGTCGAACTCGGCTTCCGGCTCTTCACGCCGCTGCTCCCCCACCGTCTCGGGAACTATCTCGCGTTCGGGTACGACGACCGCCCCCATGGCATCTTCCGGTTCAACCCCGAGATGAACATGCTGATGATGCGGCCTCACTACGAGCGCGAGATGTACTTTAACGGCTACCGCTGGCATCACAAGACCGACTGGATGGGGTTCCGCAACCCCGTGGACCGCACCGCCGCCGACGTGGTGCTGCTCGGGGACTCGATGATCTACGGCCACGGCGTCGAGGAGACGTCGACCGTGCGCCACCACCTGGAGCAGGCCCTGGGCCGCCCGGTCGCCAACCTTGGCATGCAGGGCGCCGGGATCCATCAGGAATACCAGGTGCTCAAGCGGTTCGGCCTCCCGCTCACGCCCCGCTACGTGTTCCACTTCTTCCTGGTCAACGACATCTTCGACCTGACGGTAGCGCTGTCGGACCAGGACATGGAACGGTTCCTGGCACTCCCGGTCGAGGACCACACCACGCCGTACTTCGACATCCAGCCGCCGTACGAGCCCAGCCTGCGGCTGGGAGATCAGTGGCGGGAACTCTACGTTCACCGCGCGCTCGAGTTCCTGTACTACCACCTGGAGCGCTCCGTGGCCCGCCCAGCCGCCGCGGCTCAGAGCGACTGGGACCAGCCCATCTTCCGGAGTAAGCCCCGGTATGCGCTGGCCATGCGCGTCCACCTGCGCGCGCTCCTCAAGATGCAGGACCTCGCCCGGCGCCACGGGTTCCGGCTCGTCCATCTGTTCCTCGCCACCGGCAAGGCCGGGGACGAGGAGCCGGTCTACGCGCGGATGCTCGCAGCCTTCTGCCGGGAGCACGGGATCGTGCACTACGACCTCGGCGAGGTAATGCAGCGGGAGCAGGCGGACCGGGCCCAGCTCACGCTCCGGGGGGACGGGCATCTCTCCGACCTGGGGAGCCGGTGGGTCGCGCGGCTCCTCGCTGGCTACATGGGGTCCGGCGGCGTGGGGCCGGGTGGATGACCGGGTGGATGGCGCTGCGGGCGGACAGGTCCAGGGCCCGTCTGAGGTTGCCGCGCCAGTTCGTGTGAATCCCCAATTGCGTGAGGTCGGGGGCGACGATGTCCTTGAACCGTGCCTCTCGCCGATACGGAGAGATTCCTCGAACTTCGCGGTGCCCTCCACGAGATCCCCGCCAATCTGGTCGAGCGTGCCGAGCAGGTAGTGGCTCCGGGCCAGCACGTGCTGGTCGCCCGTCTCGCGGGCGATGGCCACTGCTTTTTCGGCGAACCGCTTCGTGTGGGGCACGTGGTCGGCTGACAGCGTGGAATAGTGGACGAGCGCCGGCTCGGCGCTAGCCTGGCCCTCGCCCCGCCGGTACTCCCGCGGCCTGGGCGACCGCCAGCATCTTCTTGAGCTCGGCGCCGGCTTCCGGGAACCGGGCCAAGACGCTGAGGAACTGGCCGCGGCGCTGGTGGGGGTGAGGGAATCCGGCTAAGCGGGTGGGGATTTGCCCCAGAAGGCGCCGTTACCTGCCAGGGAAAGCCACGGAAAGATCGACGCTAGCGCTCGAAGAGTCGGCGCCTGGAGTGGCATGGAAGGTGCATCGTCAACGTAATGGCGATGCAACCCGCGCGGCAGCGTTCCACATCCTGGGTCCGCGCGGGACTATTGATCGGCACGTACTTTGTCGCCGGCAAGCTGGGCCTCCTGGTGGCCTTTCTCCACGTCAGCGCCTCGCCCGTCTGGCCACCGACCGGCCTGGCGCTGGCGGCGCTGCTGATCTTCGGGATTGGCTTTTGGCCCGCCATCTTCGTCGGCGCGCTCCTCGTTAACCTCACGACCGCCGGCTCGGTGGCGACGTCGCTCGGCATCGCCACGGGGAACACGCTCGAAGGCGTCTTGGGAGCGGTGCTGGTCACGCGCTTCGCGAATGGCCACAACGCGTTCGATAACGCCCGGGACATCTTCAAGTTCGCCGTATTAGCCGGACTGCTGAGCACGACGGTGAGCGCCACGATGGGCGTGGGCTGCCTCGCCGTTGGAGGCTACCTGCCCTGGGGGAGCTTCGGGGCCGTCTGGCTGACGTGGTGGCTCGGCAACGTCGCGGGAGCCATGGTTGTCGCGCCCGTCCTGATCCTTTGGGCCACGAGCCCGCGGCCGTGTATGGCTCGTGGGCGCGCCATTGAGGCCGTGCTCCTGCTCGCGAGCATCGTGTTTGTAGGGGCCTTGGTGTTCAATGGGCCCTTCCCGGTGCTGTATGGGCTGGCGTTCTTGTGCGGCCCGCCGCTGGTGTGGACGGCGTTCCGCTTCGGTCCGCGCGAGTCGGCGACGGCGATCGCTCTGTTGTCAAGCGTGGCGGTCTGGGGCACGCTGCGGGGGCTCGGTCCTTTCGTGAGGGAGTCGCCGAACGAGTCGCTGCTCTTGCTCCAGGCCTACATGGTCACCATGGCTGCCATGGCGGTCCCGCTCGCCGCCGTCGTCGCGGAGCGGCAGCGGGCCGAAGCGGCGCTCAGCCGCGTCGCCGAGCTCGTAAGATCCTCGGACGACGCGATTCTCGGCGAGACGGTCGACGGTGTCATCACGCACTGGAATCCGGGCGCCGAGCGCCTCTACGGCTACGCGGCCGAAGAAGCCATCGGCCAGTCAGTCTCCCTCATCGTGCCACCCGAGTTACCGGACGAACTTTCGAAGGTCTTCGAGCAGATCCGCCGGGGCGAGCGCGTCGATCACTACGAGACCGTGCGGATGCGGAAAGACGGGCGACGCATCGAGGTGTCGGTCACCGTGTCACCGGTCCGGGATCGCGCCGGTCGGATAGTGGGCGCCTCCTCCATTGGACGCGACATCACCGAGCGGCGCGAGGGAGAGGCAGCGCGCCACGAGCGGGACATCGTCCGGTCCGTGGCAAGCCTGGCCGCTGCGGCTGCCCACGAGATCAACAATCCCCTCGCCATCCTCGTGGGGCAGCTCCAGCTCTTGGCCAAGGAGACCCCCGTGTCGGGTCGCCGCCGGATCGACGAGAGCCTTGCGGCGACGAGACGGATCTACGAGATCGTGGGTCGTCTTCAGCACGTCCGGCGGATCGCGCTCCTCACCCCTAGATCCAGCCTCGATGACATGCTCGACATCCGGAAGTCGAGTGCCCGGGCCGAAGGGGAAGACCGGACGGCAGAACGGGAGGCGGCGCGACCCGGGAGGAGCCCGACCTAGCTCTCGAAGAGCGAGCGCTCCTTCGAGCCGGCGAAACCCGTGAAACCACTTGGTCTGCGGCGAACTGGAGGGCAGGGGTCACGCTCGCCGCCGGTTTTCTCAATCAGTAGGCCGAAGGTTTGATGTCTTCACGGCTCACCACACAGTCGGGCGGCGGCGCCGCTCCCGATTCCCTTTTACGATAGACACCCTCGCTCCGGGTCAGCGTGGCGTGGTGATGGTCCTCGGGGCTGATCGAGAGCAGGCGCGGGTCGTCTTCAGCCGCCTGGAGGCGTCATTGGATCACGGCGTCGACCCGCGTCAGTCGCGATTTGGAGGATCGACGGGCCGAGCCCCGGCGCCGGTGGAGGGGCCACCGCGTCCGCTCGATCCTGGGTACGCCACTACGCTCCCCCCTCCGTTCGGTCACGCACCATGATGAGCAGCATGCGAGCCGCCTCAGGCGCCTCGACGGAATGCGTCACGTCAGCCGGCATGCGAACAATGGTTCCGGGCGTCGCGCGGACGGCGGTACCGCCGATCGTCAGGTTGAGGGCGCCTTCGAGGACCATGACGAGCGCGTCAAACGGCGACGTGTGCTCAGTGAGTCCCTGGCCCGCGTCGAAGGCGAAGAGCGTGATATTCCCCCCGGTGGTCCTCGCCAGCACGCGGCTTGCAATCCCCTGTTCGGTGGGCGTGATGAGTGAGTGGATCCGCAGGGCCTCTGCGGGCGGAATCGTCGAAGTGCTGGGGGACATTTGGGATCTCCTGTTCTCTCCAGTCGAGCGCCCAGCGATGGTTCTTGAGGACAGTCTCGACGCTGTGGCGGTCACCCTCACCGCACTTGCCGCCGCTCAGGTGCCGGCCTTCTTCTGTCGGGTAAGCTCGAACACCCGGTACTTGCCGTTTCCCTCGACGAGAACGCCCATGACCTCGCGCGGGGCTGCCCCCTCGGGAACGACCGTGAACACGAGGTAGCCATCGTCGTCGGTGGCTCGTCGTGCCGTCGGGAGCTTCGCCTCATACCAGGTCCGGAGCTCATCCCGGGTGGCCTGGGCCGTGCACCACCACGTCATGCCATAGATGTAGGAGCCGGGGTCGGAGCCGTACCGCTCGGACCCCATCGCATCCTCGATCTTCGTTCCTGGGTAGAGCGCGATCCGGGTCGCGTAGACCGCATACTGGGCGGCCTCCTTGCTCCAGGCCGCTTCCTCGGCCCCGCTCCCGCACCCCGCCAGGCTCAGGGCTGAGATTGCCAGGCTCAGGGCCATCCACCACGTCATTGTCCGCCCTCCCCGCGGGTGCCTGCCCCCGTGTCCCGATGTGTCTGCCAGCGTGTCGGGCCCGTGCAGCGGGCCCCCCGAGATGAGGAGCAATCCATGTGCCAGACGTTGGCCCGGGCGGGCGAAGCTGCCCAGAGCCAGTTGACGGGCGCCGGGGCCAGCACTGGGGTGCGTTCACCAGCTTCTGCCCTCCGGCCTCGGGCCTGGGCGGGGGGAGCCGGCCGGAAGGATCCGCCCGACGCGCCTCTGGCTCCTAGGGTGAGCCAAGAAGGGCGAGGATCGAATTGGATCTGTGTCCAGAGAACCTGCGCCGTGCCTGCCTAACCGCGCAGGGGAGGGCCGGCGAAACTCCGTGAAACCATTTGGTCTGCGCGAACTGAAGTGGCCGGGGTCACCCACCGGTCTCTCACTCGGTAGGTTGACGGCTCGATTCCTTCACGGCTCACGACACAGTCGGGGGGCGGCGACGCCCCCCGATTCCTTTTCGCTGACGGCCGTTTCGGCCACACCGTCGTCGGTGCCTTTTTTTAATTCGGCAACTCATCTGTCTCCGGTGGCGCATATCACGACGTCACCTCCGGCACCTGCGGCACCTGGGGAGCTCGGCCGAGGGCCTGAGGAGCAAGTCGACGTGGCGGCACCCCTCCTTGGGGAGCCACCATGCGTAGAACCGCAAGGTCGTCGCGGGTTAGTGTGCCCCATCTGGGCGGCGACGTAAGTGATGGGCACTCCCGTCGGGAGGGGCGTCGTCGCGAATGTGTGCCGCAAGTCGTAGATCGGGCGCTTGGGTAGGTCCTGCCGCCCCCGACGACGACGGTCGGGCCAGACTGGGACTGACGGCGGATTCAGCAGCTCGGCGTGGTCAAGATTATAGTAGGCTCGCCAGAAGCCGGGTTTCCGCAGAGAGCTCGGTCGACACCCATCACCGTAAGGAGGAACAGTGATGCCCAGGACGCGTAGTGGATCCGCCGCGATCCTCCTGGTCGCCACGTTGACACTTACCGCGATTGCAGGCGCCCAGGCGCAGCAGTCGCCACCACAACAGGCGCAGGCTCCTCAGCAGCCGATGAGCTTTTTCGTCACCAGCGTCGGCCTCGGCGATGGTGCGAACCTGGGCGTTCTGGCGGGCGCCGACAAGCACTGCCAGACGCTGGCGCAGGCCCCCGGAGCGGGCAATCGCACATGGCGCGCGTATCTCAGCCAGACCGCTGCGGGCGCGACGCTGCCCGTCAACGCGCGCGACCGGATCGGCAGCGGTCCCTGGTACAACGCGAAGGGCGTGATCATTGCGGCCAGCGTCGATGAGCTGCATGGCGACTCGCAGCGCGATCGCAACAACATCAGAAAGCCCATCGCCCTCAACGAAAAGGGCGAGATAGTCAACGGATCGGGCGACACGCCCAACGTCCACGACATCCTGACAGGTTCGGATTCGCACGGACGTGCGTTGATCGGCAGACCCGACGTGACCACCTGCGGCAACTGGACGAGCAATGCTGCGGGGAGCGCCATGGTCGGCCATCACGACCGGCTGGGCGGTCCCAACTCCTCGTGGAATGCGGTGCACCTGAGCAATGGGTGCAGCCAGCAGAATCTAGTGAGCACGGGCGGGGCCGGCCTGCTCTACTGCTTCGGCGCGAACTGACTCGGTAGGTTGAAGGTTCGATTCCTTCACGGTTCACCACACAGTCGGGGGGCGGCAATGCCCCCCGATCTGCTTTAGCCTGGCGTCCTTCGGGTCGGTCCAAGCCAGGGGGAGACGACACCATGTGGCAACCGAACGAGCGCTATCCGGATCCGGCGGTTCGGGTGCTCGATCCGGCGTTCAGCAAGTACCGGCTGGCGCAGGCCTCCGTCGAGCGGCTGTTCACGGGTTGCCGGTGGTCGGAAGGTCCAGTGTGGTTCGGCGACGGGCGCTACCTCCTGTGGAGCGACATCCCGAACAACCGGATCCTGCGATGGGACGAGGAGACCGGGACGGTGTCGGCCTTCCGCCAGCCGTCCAACAACGCGAACGGCAACACCCGCGACCGCCAGGGCCGGCTCGTTACCTGCGAGCACGATTCACGGCGCATCACGCGCACGGAGTATGACGGCAGCATCACGGTCCTGGTCGATTCCTACAACGGCCGGAAGCTCAACTCGCCGAATGACGTCGTGGTGGCGCAGGACGGCTCGATATGGTTCACCGACCCGGTGTTCGGCATCCTGGGCTACTACGAAGGCCACAAGGACGAGTCGGAGAACACGCCGGCGGTCTATCGGCTGGACGGCAAGACGGGCCAGCTCGCCGTGATGGCCGACGACATCGCCGGTCCCAACGGGCTCGCCTTCTCGCCCGACGAGAAGACCCTCTACGTGGTGGCCTCGCGCACCATGCCCAACCGGACCATCCTCGCCTACGCCGTGACCGCCCACGGCACGCGGCTCGGGCCCGGCAAGGTGCTGATCGATGCGGGGCCGGGTGGCTCTCCCGACGGGTTCCGGATCGACGTCGACGGTAATCTGTGGTGCGGCTGGGGCATGGGCGATGCCGAGTTGGATGGCGTGCGTGTGTTCTCCGCGAGCGGCCAGCCGCTCGGCCACATCGATTTGCCCGAGCGCTGCGCGAATGTGTGCTTCGGCGGCCGCTACCGCAATCGTCTCTTCATGGCGGCGAGCCACGGGCTCTACGCGCTCTACGTGAACACGCAGGGCGTCGCCGGCGGGTAGGGGCCGCGCGACTGATGGGCGCGCCCGGGCCCGACCGCGGCGCCTAAGCCCCTGCAGAGCTTGCGTTTTCGTGCACCGGCCCCGATCGACGACGGCGCCGCCCGCCCGCGCCCGTCTGCGGGAGACGCCATTCCGCGGGCGCCAGGACAGCCCACGGGTGTGCTATTCTCCACGATGGCACTCTTGCCGGATTCGAGGACGGATCCAGCCTCGCCGCCGATAGCACTTCCGCGTGTTCGGGGCGCGAACCAAGGTCGCGGAAACGGTGGACCCAGGGTCCAGTGGAGGCCACGATGGCGTCCAAGCTCTACGTCGGCGGGCTTTCGTATTCGACGACCTCGGACAGCCTTCGGGAGTACTTCGCCCAGTGTGGCACGGTCGAATCGGCGACGGTGGTCACCGACCGTTTCTCCGGCCAGTCCCGGGGCTTCGGGTTCGTGGAAATGTCCACGGCGGCGGAGGCGCAGGAGGCGATCTCGAAGCTGAACGATCAGATGTTCGAGGGACGCAAGCTCCTGGTCAGCGTGGCCAAGGCGCCGGGCAACGGCGGCGGCGGATCGCGACGCCCGCCCCGTTGGTAGGCCGGGTCCCGACGAGCTGCACGCGGGTGTCGCGCCCGGGGCCGAGGCGTCGCGACGGCCGGGGGCGGCGTCGACCCGCAGGCCGTGCCGGGCGAGGGTGAGAGGCACGCCCATGCGCGCGACCCGCCCTCGCGAGTTCTGGTGCCCCGTCGTGTCCGAGCCCGTGATGATCCGGCTGACGCGGCCGACCCACCTCACGCGCCCCACCGGCTACTTCGTCCAGTGCAACCAGTCGGAGTGCCAGTACGTCGAGGCGAACGAGCCGCCCTGTCCGCTCCAGGTGGGGATGTTCGCCGAGGAGATCAAGGCGGCCGAGGCGATCCGCGCGGCCCGGCGTGAGGGCTACTGACCGATCTGTCCCGACGGGGACCGAGACCGACCAACCCGATTGACCAGGGAGGAGACCAGCCATTCCAGCCCGTGTCTTCGTCGGAAATCTGAACCTCGGAACCACCGCAGATGCCCTCACGCAGCTTCTGTCCGAGGCCGGCAGCGTCGTCGAGGTTTACCTGCCCGCTGATCGCGAGACCGGCCGCCCGCGGGGGTTCGCCTTCGTCCAGTTCGGCAACGAGGCCGAGGCGGCCGAGGCAATCCGGCTCTTTCATGACCGCGAGGTCGATGGGCGCAAGCTCACGGTGAATGCCGCCGAGGACCGCCCGCCGCGGCGGGACGGCCCGCGTTCATTCGACCCGAACCGCTCAGGCGGGGCCGGCGACCGATCCCGGCCCGCCCCGGGCAAGTCGTTCAAGCGCAAGGGAAGCCGGCGGGGACTCCGGGGACGGAAGCGCAGCCTCTGACCCGAGGACACTCGCGCGGCGGCGCGCGGACCCGCCGAACCGCTGATCCCGGGATGTCCGCTCGCGGAGTCTCGGAGCCGCATGACCGTTCGGAGGGCCGAAGGGCGGACGCATGATCACCGGAATTCCCAGATGCCGGATGTGCGCGCGCCCGGTCGCCGCCGGCGAGGCCGCGCATCTCGGCTGCCAGGAACTGCCCGAGTCGCTCAACGACTGGCCTGACGGCAGCCGCCAGCTCACCTGCCTGGACTGCGACCGCCCGTTCCGGAGCGACTCAAAGGCCCATCGCCTCTGCCACGCGTGCCGGACGGGCGGAGGCCCGAGCGCGCGGTAACAGCTCAGGGCGTGACCTCGATCGGCACCGCGCAGGGAATGGTGCCGCGGTCGGCGAACCAGCTCACCCCCTCGGCGACCAGATCGAAGCGCAGCAGGTATCGGCCGGCGTCGGGAAGCGGCGGGACCTCGCCCTCGATCTGCACCTCCTCGCCCGGCGCGACGTCCCGCGCGAGGCTGCACCGCCCGAAGTCGAGCTGGCGGAGCCGACCCTCCGAATCCAGGAGCGACAGCCCCAGGCGAACCTGTCCGACGCCGGACCGGTCCGTGTGCGCGATCCAGCGCGTCTGCCCGGTGTTCTGCACGCGGACCCGGAAGGCCGCCGGGACCCCGACGTGCAGCGAGACCGGGCACTCCACGTGCCGGAAGCGCGCGAGGAGCGTTTCCGGCCTCCGGGAATCCGCCCACGGCGCGCCCTTCGCGGCCACGACGATGTGGAGCGGACTGACGAGGTTCAGGAGGCGTTCGGTGATCGTGGCCGCGAGTCGCTGGAGCCGCTTGTGGAGGAAGACTCGCGGCGCGGCCCGCCAGAGCGTGTAGGGCGGGAGGATGCGGCTCCGCCCGCCGGAGAGCAGGGCCACGGGGCGGATGGCGACCCGCGAGAAGCCGACCCGGAGGCAAGCGCGGGCGAGCTGACGGGGGGGCAGGTCCTGCTCCAGGACGCCGAACTGCTCCATCTGCGCGACCGAGTGCGCCTGCGTCGCATGACCCTGCCCCGGCTCTTGAAGGACCAGCACGCCGCCATCCTTCAGGACCCGGTGCACCTCGCCCAGAACGTCGACCCACTCGGGGACGTGATGGAGCGCGCCGTAGCAGAGGGCCGCGTCCA
Organism: uncultured Candidatus Rokubacteria bacterium; assembly: GCA_963805625.1. Taxonomy (GTDB): domain Bacteria; phylum Methylomirabilota; class Methylomirabilia; order Rokubacteriales; family DASRDR01; genus DASRDR01. The sequence goes on along the minus strand of CAWDVE010000020.1, from coordinate 60,284 downwards.
CGCTGCGCGCCTTCACCGGCAGGGCCGCCATGTCCGCCGCGCAGAGCCAGCTTCCAGGCGCCAAACGGCGTCGCCCGATCGCCAGCATGTCCTCCGCGAGATCGAGCGACAGGGTGCGGTACCGGAGGCGCTGCAGCCACTCGCTCACCCAGCACGGTCCTGCGCCCAGGTCCAGCACGAGCGACCCGGGGCCGCTCGGAAGGCAGCGCACCATCGCGCTGAAGATCGCGATCTCGCTCAGGGCGCGGTCGACATCGAGGCTCGTGCCCCCGAGGAACGGTCGCGCCGGCAACCCCTCGGCGTTCTCCATCAGCTGGACGTGCCGGCGCTCCGCGGCGCGCACGTCGCCCGCCAGAACGCGCGCCACCACGGAGCGGCTGTCGCGCTTCACACCAGGGTTTCTCCTCTCCCGGAACCTAGCCGGGCTCACGGGCAGGGTCAACCGGGCCGCCTGGCCCGGGGTGCCTTCGCCGTGGTGTAATCGACCCGCCCATGGCCTTGGGGCGTCCATGCTCCGGGCGGCGATCTCGCCGTCGGCCCGCGGGGCCGGGAGCGGGGTGCTGGGCACAGGCGTTCCGAGGCGTCCGCCGGTGTAGGTCGCCTGGCGGGCCGGGGGGTGTTCCGCCGGCAGGCGCGGTCCCGGTCGGGTACACTTGGGCCCGTCCGCGCGGCTAGCGCGGTGCGATCGGCGAGACTCCGGACAGACGAGAGGGCGCGACCATGGCGTGGAGGAAGGTGATCGGCGGTCTTCTCGGCGGCGCCCTGATCGTCACGGGGTGCGCCACGAAGAAGTTCGTCCAGGAAGAAGTCGCCAAGAGCCAGGAGAGGGTCGGCAGCGAGGTCGGCCGCGTCGACAAGTCGCTCGGTGACGAGAAGGCTCGGGTCGACGGACTCCAGAAGGAGCTCGGCGAGACGCGCGCGGCCACGGAGGCCGCGACCCGCAAGGTCTCCGAGGCGACGGCGGTGGCAACTCAGGCGGCGAGCCGGGCCGACGAGGCGAGCGCCAAGGCCACCGATGCGGCGACGCGGGCGGACGCTGCCGGCGCCACCGCGAAGGAGGCGCTCGGGAAGGCGACCGAGACCGACCAGCGCCTGACGAAGCTCTGGGCGAGCAGGGACAAGCGCACGCTCACCGAAACGCTGGTGGTGCAGTTCGACTTCGACAAGTGGGTGCTGGACGACGGCGCGCAGACGCGGCTCCTCGCGCTGGTCAAGCAGCTCCAGGACCAGCCCCAGCTGTCCGTGGAGCTCGAGGGCTACACCGACAACATCGGCGCCAGCGCCTACAACATCGGGCTCAGCCAGCGCCGGGCGGAGGCGGTGCGTCGGTTCCTGGTCGAGAAGGGCGTCGAGCTGCCCCGGATCCACTCGATCGGGCTTGGCGACATCCGGCCGGTGGCCGACAATAAGACCAAGCAGGGCCGCGATCAGAATCGGCGGGTGTCGATTCGCCTCTACGCCACGGCCGAGTGACCTCAGGCCGACGGACCCCTGCGCCGGACGGGTGACGTCCGTCGGAGGCCCGCTGGCGGGGCTGCTGGCCGGCAGCGGGCCGCTTCCCCCGGGCGCCTACCTCACGGCCGGACGCGGCGGCCTGCCGCGTCTCTCGGTGACCGGTCTCGAGGGCGCCGCGTTTCTCGACGAGACGGAGGACTTCGCGGGGAAGCGAGGCGGCGCGGCGCCCCTCGTCGTGCGTGGCGAGACGGGCCGCATCTACGACGAGACGCACGCCACCTGCGTCATCCAGGATCCGGTCGCGCACCGCCGCCTGAAGATCGTCAAGACGGGCTCCGAGGCGACAGTCGTGTGGAACCCGGGCGTGGCGCGCGCGCTGCCCGATCTCGGCGGCGACGAGTGGCCGAGATTTCTCTGCGTGGAATCCGGCAATGTCGGCCGCGGCGCCGTCACCGTGGCGCCCGGCGTGTGCGTCATCGGCTCACCGTCAGCATCCGCAGCGAGCCCTGGCACGGCGCCTGAGACGCGGTTTCTTGCCGGGGGTCTCCCCGTCCGGTATACTCCTCCAGGTCGGGACGAGATCACGCGCGGGGGCAGGGAGGTCGACGCCGCCGCGACACCCGGGACGCGCGAGAGTGGCGGAATTGGCAGACGCGCTGGACTTAGGATCCAGTGGGCGCAATCCCTTGGGGGTTCAACTCCCCCCTCTCGCACCACACCTCGCCTAGGACAATGGCACGGTCTATTCGATGAAAGTCGAGATTCAAGAGCTCGATCCCTGTAAGCGCCAGCTGGTCGTCGAGGCGCCCGAGGAAGAAGTGCGGGCGGCCTGGACGGCCGCGTGCGGTCGGGTCCAGCGAGACGCCCGGCTTCCCGGCTTCCGCCGGGGCAAGGTCCCGATGACGCTCGTGCGGTCGCGGTTCGGGGACGAGGTCCGGCAGGTGGTCGCCGAGGCGCTGATTCCGGCGGTCTACCGCCGGGCCGTGGACGAGGCCCAGCTCCGGCCTGTTGAGGACCCGGAGTTTCGTGAGCTCCAGCTCGAGGAAGGGCAGCCGCTCCGCTTTACCGCGGTGGTCGAGATCAAGCCCGCGATCGCGCTCGGCGAGTACCGGGGCGTGACCGCGCGGCACTCGCCCCGGCCGGTGACCGATGCCGACGTCGAGGGGACGCTCACCGCGCTCGCGGAGCAGCGAGCCACGCTCGTGACCGTGGCGCGCCCGGCGCGGGTGGGCGACTTCGTGGTGATCGACTACGAGCTCCGGCCGGAGACGGGCGAGCCGCGCGCCGAGCAAGGCTACGCCTTCGAGGTCGGCGGCGGTCGGGTGCTTCCCGAGATGGACGAGGCCGTGATCGGTCTCAAGGCGGGCGCGGAGCGGCGGGTTCAGGTGCGGTTCCCCGAGGGGCATCCGCGCGAGGAGCTTCGGGGGCGGACGGGCGAGCTCGCGCTGCGAGTGGTCGAGGTGAAGGAGAAGGAAGTGCCGGCGATCGACGACGAGCTCGCCCGGGGCTTGGGGGCGCACGATACGCTCGCCGAGCTCCAGGATGCGGTCCGGGCGCGGCTCGTGGCCGATCGGCACCGGCAGGATCGCCAGGCGCTCGACGAGGCCGTCGTGGACGCCGCGCTGGCGCGCCACGCCTTCGTGGTGCCCGAGAGCCTCGTCGTCCGCGAGGTCTCGCACCGGATCGGGCACGCCCGCGAGAGCCTGCGCCGGCAGGGGGTCGACCCGGACGCCGTCCGCTGGGACTATCAGAAGCTCGCGGCCGAGCTGCGGCCGGACGCCGAGCGCTCGGTGCGCCGGGCGCTCCTCCTCGAGGCCATCGCCGCGCGGGAGGAGCTGACCGTCGGCGAGGCGGACGTGGACGCGGAGGTGGCGCGCCTGGCCCGGGATTCGGGACGCGCGCCCCAGGCCATCCGGAGCATGCTCGAGCGGGGCAACGAGCTGGAGGGGCTGCGGCTGACGCTCCGCGAGGCCAAGACCCTGGCACTCCTCGTCGAGCACGCGAAGATCGAGCCGGCCGCCGAAGTCGCCAAAGTCGAATGACACGCCCGACGACAGGTCGGGCCAGGGTAGGAGGCGCTGTGGCACTCATCCCCATGGTTGTGGAGCAGACCCCGCGCGGAGAGCGCGCGTACGATATCTTCTCGCGGCTCCTGAAGGAGCGCATCATCTTCTTGCCGAGCTACATCGAAGACGACATGGCCAACCTGGTCATCGCCCAGATGCTGTTCCTGGAGGCCGAGGATCCGGACAAGGACGTGTATCTCTACGTGAACAGCCCGGGCGGCTCGGTGACGGCGGGGATGGCGATCTACGACACCATGCAGTACGTGAAGCCGGCCGTCTCGACGATCTGCATGGGCCAGGCCGCGTCGATGGGGGCGCTCCTCCTGTGCGCGGGGGCCAAGGGCAAGCGCTTCGCCCTGCCGCACTCGCGGATGATGATCCACCAGCCGCTGGCGGGCGTGCAGGGCCAGGCGACGGACATCGACATCCAGGCGCGGGAGATCCTGCGCATCCGGGACGAGCTGAACCGGATCCTGGTGACCCACACCGGCCAGCCGATCGAGCGGATCGCGAAGGACACGGACCGGGACTTCTTCATGACCGCCGAGCAGGCCAAGGAGTACGGGATTGTGGACCAGGTCATCGTGTCCCACGCGCCCGTTCTCCGGGCAGCCGCCGCGGCGGGCGACGGGCGGCGAAGCTAGGCGGAGGCCCCGGGGGGGAACGAATGGCGCGAACGCGGGAGACGACCGGCGGCGTCCTGAAGTGCTCGTTCTGCGGCAAGAGCCAGAACGACGTGCGGAAGCTCATCGCCGGGCCGACTGTCTACATCTGCGACGAGTGCGTCGAGCTCTGCAACGACATCATCGCCGAGGAGTGGGAAGAGGAGCGCAGCCGCGAGATCCGGAGCCTGCCCAAGCCGTCGGAGATCAAGTCGATCCTGGACCAGTACGTCGTCAACCAGGAGCGGGCCAAGAAGGTGCTGGCGGTCGCGGTCCACAACCACTACAAACGGATCGAGGCCGGCGCCAGCGCGGGGGACGTCGAGCTCCAGAAGTCCAACATCCTCCTGATCGGTCCCACCGGTTCCGGCAAGACACTGCTCGCCCAGACACTGGCCAAGATCCTCCACGTCCCGTTCACGATCGCCGACGCCACCAGCCTCACCGAGGCCGGCTACGTCGGCGAGGACGTCGAGAACATCATCCTGCGGCTCCTCCAGGCCGCGGACTACGACGTAGAGCGCGCGGAGCGGGGCATCGTCTACATCGACGAGATCGACAAGATCGCCCGGAAGTCCGAGAACCCCTCTATCACGCGGGACGTGTCGGGCGAGGGCGTCCAGCAGGCGCTGCTGAAGATCCTCGAGGGCACGGTGGCGAACGTGCCGCCCCAGGGCGGCCGGAAGCACCCCCACCAGGAGTTCATCCAGGTCGACACCACGAACATCCTGTTCATCTGCGGCGGGGCGTTCGTCGGCCTCGACAAGATCATCGAGGGGCGCGTGGGGAAGTCCGGCATGGGATTCGGCGCCGAGATCCGGGGCAAGTCGGATCGCCTGCTGGGTGACGTGCTCGCCCAGGTCCAGCCCGAGGATCTCCTCAAGTTCGGGCTGATCCCGGAGTTCGTGGGCCGGCTCCCGGTGGTGGCGACGCTCCACGACCTGGACGAGGCGGCGCTGCTGCGCATTCTCGTCGAGCCCAAGAACGCGATCATCAAGCAGTACCAGAAGTACTTCGAGCTGGAGAAGGTGCGGCTGAAGTTCACGGACGACGCGACGGCGGCGATTGCGCGCGAGGCCCTCAAGCGGGGGACGGGCGCCCGGGGACTCCGGGCGATTCTCGAGGACGTCATGCTCGACGTGATGTACGAGCTCCCGTCGATTCCGGGGCTGACCGAATGCGTCATCACCCGCGACGCGATCCTCGGCACCGAACGCCCCATCCTCGTCACCGAGCGCAAGGCGGAGAGCGCCTGAGCGGGCCGGAGCGGGCCCTGGTCATCCCGGCTGGCCCGGGGCCGGCGCCGGACGACGAGGGCCTCCTGCCGGCGCCGCCGGTCGCGCTACCGGCCGGCACGCTCTTTGTCGTCGCCACCCCGATCGGCAATCTCGAGGACATCACGCTGCGCGCGCTCCGCGTCCTGCGCGAGGTCGACCTCGTCGCGGCCGAGGACACCCGCCGGACCCGGAGCCTGCTCCAAGCCTACGGGGTCCGGGCGGCGCTGGTCTCCTACTTCGAGCACAACCAGGCGCGGCGGGGTCCCGAGCTCCTGCGCCGGCTCCAGGGCGGCGCGCGGATCGCGCTGGTGACGGATGCCGGGACGCCCGGGGTGTCGGATCCCGGTTTCCGGCTGGTCCGGCTGTGCCGTGACGCGGGCGTGCCGGTCGTGCCGATCCCGGGCGCCTCCGCGCTGCTCGCCGCGCTGTCGGCGGCGGGTATTCCCGCGGACCGGTTCGTGTTCGAGGGTTTCTTGCCGGTGAAGCCCGGCCGCCGGCTCACCCGGCTGCGGGAGCTCGCGGCGCTCGAGCGCCCGGTCGTGCTCTATGAGAGCCCGCACCGCCTCCTGGCGACTCTCGAGGCGATCGAGGCGGTCTTCGGCGCGGCGGAGGTGGTGCTCGCCCGCGAGGTGACCAAGCGGTTCGAGGAGTTCCGCCGGGGGACGGCGGGGAGCCTGCGGGCGGCGCTCGCCGCCACGGGCGTCCGGGGCGAGGTCACCCTTGTCGTGAACCCGCGCGAGACGGCGCCGGCGACCCTGGCCGAGTGATGCTCTTCCGGAAGGCCTTGCCGCCCGGCGCCGATGCCCAGGACGTCGAGGAGGGCCGCATGCCCTTCCTCGCCCATCTGGGCGAGCTCAGGCAGCGGATCATGGTGGCGCTGATCGCGCTGGGGCTGGGCTTCATCGCGACCTTCAGCTTCTCCGAGCGGCTGATCACCTGGATGGCCCAGCCGATCGAGCCGATCAAGCTGGTCTTCCTCGAGCCGACCGAGCCGTTCTGGGTCAACATGAAGGTCGCCCTCATCGCGGGCGCGTTCCTGGTCCTGCCCGTGCTGCTCTACCAGGTGTGGGCCTTCATCGCGCCGGGGCTGCTGCCCCACGAGCGCCGGTTCGCGCTCCCGTTCGTCATCCTGTCCACGCTCATGTTCTTCATCGGCGCCACCTTTGCGCTCAAGGTGATCATCCCCTTCGCGGTCAAGTTTCTCGTCAGCTACAAGACGCAGAATCTCGTGCCGACGCTCTCGGTGAACCGGTACGTCGACTTCGTCCTGAAGTTCACGCTCGCCTTCGGTCTCGTCTTCGAGCTGCCACTCGCCCTCACCCTGGGTACCCGGCTCGGGCTCGTGACGCCCGAGTTCCTGTCGAAGAATCGGAAGTACGCGATCCTCCTCTGCTTCGTGGCGGCCGCCATCCTCACGCCGACGCCCGACGCCTTCAACCAGCTCCTGATGGCCGGGCCGCTCTGCCTCCTCTACGAGGCCGGTATCGTGGCCGCCCGGCTGTTCGGCCGCCGGAAGAAGCCCGCGGCGGCCTGACCCCGATGCGATTCGCCGAGCTCGACGTTCCGCCCGCGGTCCAGCAGGGCATCCAGGCTGCCGGGTTCACGACCGCGACGCCCATCCAGGAAGCGGCGCTGCCCGTCGCCCTCCGCGGCAAGGACGTGGCCGGGCAGGCCCAGACCGGCACCGGCAAGACAGCGGCGTTCCTGATCTCGACCTTCACCCGGCTACTCCGCCACCCGCCGGCCGGACCCCGCGAGGCGTCGCCGCGCGCCCTGATCATCGCGCCCACGCGGGAGCTCGTCGTCCAAATCGATGCGGACGCGCGGCAGCTCGGCCGCTACACGGGTCTCCGCACGGCGCTCGTCTTCGGCGGTGTGGACTACATCAAGCAGCGGGAGTCGCTGCAGGGCCCGCTCGACCTGCTGATCGGGACGCCCGGGCGGCTGATCGACTACCTGAAGCAGCGCGCGTGGTCGCCGGCCCGGGTCGAGGTGCTCGTTCTCGACGAGGCGGACCGCATGTTCGACATGGGGTTCATCGCCGACATCCGGTGGATCCTGCGCCGGCTGCCCCCGCCCGAAGCGCGGCAGTCCTTCCTGTTCTCGGCCACGCTGTCCTTCCGTGTCCTCGAGCTCACCTACGAGTTCATGAACAACCCCGCGCAGATCACGGTGTCGCCGGAGCAGGTGACCGTCGAGCGCGTCGAGCAGGTGCTCTACCACGCGGGGCGCCACGAGAAGTTCGGCCTCCTGCTGGGCCTGCTCGCGGCCGAGCAGGGCGGGCGGATCCTCATCTTCACCAACACGCGCGACGAGGTGCACCGCCTGGTGGAGCGCCTCGAGCGGAATGGTCACGCGGCCCGGGCCCTCAGCGGTGATGTTGACCAGCGGAAGCGTCTCCGCACCCTGGAGGCGTTCAAGGACGGGAGCGTGCGGATCCTCGTGGCGACCGACGTGGCGTCGCGGGGGCTGCACATTCCCGACGTCACCCACGTCTACAACTGGGACCTGCCCCAGGACCCCGAGGACTACGTCCACCGGATCGGCCGGACGGCGCGCGCCGGCGCGTTCGGGAAGGCCATCAGCCTGGTCGACGAGGCGAGCGCCTTGTCGCTCGAGGGCGTCGAGCGCTTCATCGGCCAGCGCATTCGCGTGGAGTGGGCGGAGGACGCGCTGTTCCTGCCTGAGATCAGGCCGACGGCCGAGGAGCGCCGCCGGTCGGCCGAGGCCCGCGAGGCGCGCCGGGCCGGGCACGGGGGTCGCGGGCCGCGCCCGGGCGGCCCGATGCGCCGCCCGCCGGGCCGCCCGCTGGACGGGCCTCGACGCGAGGGCCCGCCGCCCTCGGTGGAGAGGTTCGCGCCGCCCGGTGCGAGTCCCGATGCCGCCGCGGGGCGCCCGCGCCGTCGCCGCCGGGGCGGTCGGCGAGGGAACGCCCCGGGCGCGCCCGCGGCGCCGCCCGGTCCCCCCGCCCCCTAGTCAAAACTTCAGCTCGATCAGCGCGTGGGCCTCGTGCCCGCCGAAGCCGCCGTTGCGGGGGGCGTCGAGGCCGTACCCGTAGCCGACGACCATGGTCACGCGCGGCGTGAACGCGACGGAGAGGTCTCCCCCTACCCCCCGGAGGTGCTCCCGCGGGAGTTGGTGCCCCTCGATGTAGTCGACGCCCGCCATGTCGAACGCGATCCGGAGGGTAACCTTGCGCGAGCCCGGCCAGGCGGGGAACCGGTAGGACGCGTTCAGCAGCCAGAACCGCTTGGCGAACACCTCCTCGACGAAGTAGCCGTGGAGGATCAGCGGGAACTCGCTCCGGAAGGGAAGCGCGCTTCCCAGCCGGAAGCTCGACAGGAGATCCGCGTCGCGCGAGGTGCCAGCCGTCACCAAGACGTCGATCGTGTGCCCGTCTGCGGGCGCGACGACGGCCGCCAGGCGCCCCCAGGCGCGCTGGCTGAGCGACTCCAGCTGCTCCGGGCTGTCGGGGAAGCCGAACGTGCCGGTGTTCGTCCGGTACGTGGCCTCGTACCAGGCCGAGGCCTCGAGAGCGAGCTGCGGCAAGAGCTCCGGCGGCACCCCGCCCAGGCGGAGCCCAACGCGGCCGGTGAAGAGCCCGGTGTCGGGGGGAAGCTCGAACCGGTTCGCGGTGTCGAGGGACTGCTGGTAGACGATGAAGGACGGCGTGACGCGGATCTGGCCCTGAAGGGGCAGCTTGTCGAACAGCTTCGTCCCCGCGTAGTAGGAGAGCGGGAGTTCGGCGCCGTCGCCCCAGAAGGACTCCTCGCCCTTGTAGCTGCCGTTCCGGTACTCCCAGTGGCCGTACCGGATCCCGCCGCCGTTCAGACCGACGCTGACGGCGTGGCGGCCGTAGGGCCAGTGATCCTGGACGAGCTCTGTGAGGAGGTAGGTCGGCGCCACGACCACGCGCAGGTACTGGTCCGCCTCCGGGAAGTGGGGGCGGTTCCAGAGGAAGAAGGCGTAGCCGTTGAGAGGCGCGTTGCCTTTGAGTGGCACCTCCGTGCCGACCTCCAGATAGGCGCGCGGCTCGGGATCCAGCTGCGCGCGGGCCGGCACGGCACCGAGAAGGACGGCCAGGCTGAGACCGGCAAGCCGGCCGAGGAGTCGCGCCGGCCTAGAAGCGGCGCCGCCCAACCAACGCTTTCTTTCGCAGGCGAAGCGAGGTCGGCGTCACCTCCAGCAGCTCGTCGGTGCGGATCCACTCGAGGCACTGCTCGAGGCTCATGAGGCGCGGCGGCGACAGCCGAATGCCCTCGTCGGAGGTGGACGCCCGCATGTTCGTCAGCTTCTTCTCCTTCGTCACGTTCACGTCGAGGTCGTTCTCCCGGACGTGCTCGCCCACGATCTGGCCCTCGTAAACGGGATCGCCGGGCCGGACGAAGAAGGTTCCGCGAGGCTGGAGGTGGTCGATCGCGTAGCCGGTCGCCCGCCCCTCGCGGTCCGCCACGAGGGCGCCGGTGGTCCGGCGCGGGATCTCCCCGTGCCAGGGCGCCCACCCGTCGAAGAGGTGGTTCAGGAGCCCGCTGCCGCGCGTGTCCGTGAGGAACTCCGAGCGGTAGCCGATCAGTCCCCGCGCCGGGATGCGGTACTCCAGGCGCACCCGACCGGTCCCGTGATTCGTCATCTTGACCATCTGGCCGCGCCGCGTCCCGACCTTCTGGGTCACGACGCCGATGTACTCCTCGGGGCAGTCGACGACCAGGTGCTCCATGGGCTCGAGCCGCTGCCCGTCTTCCGTCCGGGTGATGACCTCGGGCTGCCCCACCTCGAGCTCGTAGCCCTCGCGGCGGACCATCTCGATCAGGATGGCGAGCTGGAGCTCGCCCCGCCCCGACACGCGGAAGGTGTCGGGCGACTCGGTCTCCTCGATCCGCATGGCCACGTTGGTGCGCGCCTCCTTGAAGAGGCGGTCGCGGAGGTGCCGCGAGGTGACGTACTTGCCCTCGCGCCCGGCGAACGGGGACACGTTGGAGGAGAAGAGCATGGCGACCGTGGGCTCGTCGATGTGGATCGGCGGCAGGGCGACCGGGTGCTCGGGGTCGGCCAGCGTCTCCCCGATGTCCATGGCCTCGACGCCGGCGACCGCCACCAGCTCCCCGGGGCCGGCCTCGGGCACCTCCACGCGCCGGAGCCCCTCGTACACGTAGACCACCGTCACCTTGGCGGGCTCGATCGCGCCGGAGCGCCGGACGACGGCAACGCGGTCGGTGGCCCGGATCGTCCCGTTCGTGACACGGCCGATGATGAGCCGGCCCACGTAGTCGTCCCAGTCGAGGCTGGCCGCCCGCAGCTGGAGTCCCATGGCCGGGTCGTAGCGGGGCGCGGGCACCGTGGCCAGCAAGGCCTCGAAGAGGGGCTCGAGGGTGCGCCCGGGCTCGTCCAGGCGCGCGGTGGCCGTGCCGCGGCGCGCGTCGGTGTAGATCACCGGGAAGTCGAGCTGGCTCTCGTCGGCGTCGAGGTCGATGAACAGGTCGTAGACCTCGTCCAGGACCTGGACCGGGCGGGCGTCCGCCCGGTCGATCTTGTTGATCACGACCACGGGCGGGAGCCCGGCCTCAAGGGCCTTCCGCAGCACGAAGCGGGTCTGGGGCAGCGGACCCTCGGCGGCGTCGACCAGGAGGAGGACGCCGTCGACCAGCGTCAGGGTGCGCTCGACCTCGCCCCCGAAGTCCGCGTGGCCGGGCGTGTCCACGATGTTGATCTTCATCCCGCGATAGGTGATCGCGGTGTTCTTCGCCATGATCGTGATGCCCTTCTCCCGCTCGAGGTCGATCGAGTCCATGATCCGCTCGGGGACCGACTCGTTCGCGCGGAAGATGCCGCCCTGCCAGAGCATCGCGTCGACCAGGGTGGTCTTCCCGTGGTCGACGTGGGCGATGATGGCGACGTTCCGGAGGTCCGGCCGCGTCTGCATAACTCTACCAGTGTAACAGATGGGGTAGAAGGCCCACCCGGCTAATCGGATCGCGGAGTTACGAGACTCCTCCGGGTGAGGACGCGTGCCCGCGTCGAGCGCGCGGATCCGTCGGCGCGGTGCGTGGCGGCGCGATCTATGGAGACTCCCCGGTGGGGCGGAAGACGAGGGTGGTCAAGCAGAAGCCCCCGACCGAGCGAGAACGCTCCCCCGGATGCGGGCCACCACCCGCGGCAGGAGCTCCAGCACCCGTTCGATCTCGGCCTCGGTAGTCGGCGCTCCCAGGGTGAGGCGGAGGGCGGTGTGGGCCAACTCGGCGCTCCGACCGATCGCCAGGAGCACATGAGAGGGGTCCTGGGAGCCGGCGTGGCACGCCGAGCCGCTGGAGGCGTAGACGTCGTCCATCTCCAGCCCGAGCAGGACGGTCTCGCCCTGGACGTCGCGGACGCAGACGTTCACATTATTGGGAAGCCGGCGCCCACGGTCGCCGTTCAGGAGCGCGCCGGGCACTCCGGCTTCGATGCCCTCGAGGAGGCGATCGCGTAGCGCGGTCAGGCGCGCGCAGGTGGCCGGGCGGTGCTGCTCGACCAGCTCGAGGGCGGCGCCGCACGCCACGATGCCCGCCAGGTTTTCGGTGCCGGCGCGACGGCGCCCTTCCTGGTCGCCGCCGTGGATCAACGGCGCCAGCGGCGTCCCGCGCCGGACGAAGAGCACGCCGACCCCCTTTGGCGCGTAGAACTTGTGGGCCGAGAGCGAAAGGAGATCGACCCCGAGGTGATCCACGTTCAAGTCGAGGAAGCCGGCGGCTTGCACCGCGTCGGTGTGCACGGGCACGCCTCGCGCGCGAGCCAGTCGCGCGATCTCGGCGACGGGCTGAATGGTCCCGATCTCGTTGTTGGCGAGCATGACGCTCACGAGGAACGTGTCGGGGCGGATCGCTCCGGCGACCGCAGCCGGGTCGACGATCCCGCTCGCGTCGACGGGCACGTAGGTCACATCGACGCCGAAGTACTCTTGCAGGCCACGGGCCGCCCCGAGCACCGCGCTGTGCTCGATCGCCGTCGTGACGAGATGCCGCCGGCCCGGGCGAGTCAGCGCGACTCCCTTGAGGGCGAGGTTGTCGCTCTCCGAGCCTCCGCCGGTGAAGACGATCTCGTCCGGGTGGCATCCGAGGACCCCGGCCACCTGGCCTCGCGCCCGTTCCCCCGCCTCGGCGGCGCGGCGGCCCAAGGGATGGAGGCTCGAGGGATTGCCGAACTCCTGGCGCAGATAGGGTTCCAGGGCCTGGAGCACCCCGGGATGCACGGGGGTGGTCGACGCATAGTCCAGATAGATCGGGCGCGTCGGGGTCGTCATGGCCCGCGGCGCTAGCCGTCGATCTCCAGGCTGAAGTCCACGGCCATCGCCGAGTGCGTCAGCGCGCCGGACGAGATCAGATCGACTCCGGTCTCGGCGCGCGCGCGGACCGTCTCGAGGGTGACGTTGCCGGAGCACTCGGTGAGGGCGCGTCCGCCAATGCGCCGAACCGCCGCGCGCATCTCCTCGTTCGACATGTTGTCGAGCAGGATGATGTCGGCACCCCCGGCGAGGGCGGGAGCGATCTGCTCCAGCGAGGTCACCTCGACCTCGACCCGCATCGTATGCGGCACACGCTGCCGGATGGCCCGGACGGCGTCAGCCAGGTCGAGCCCCCGGCTGCGCAGGGCCGCCAGGTGGTTGTCCTTCAGGAGCACGGCGTCGGCCAGGTTGAAGCGATGGTTGTGACCGCCGCCGGCCCGGACCGCGTACTTCTCCAGCAGCCGCAGCCCCGGCGTGGTCTTGCGCGTGTCGATCACCCTTGTGGACAGACCGTGGAGACGAGCGACGAACGCGGCCGTGGCGGTGGCGATGCCGCTCAGGCGCTGGACGAAGTTCAGGGCCGTCCGCTCGCCGGTCAGCAGCGCGCGCGTCGGGCCCTCGACGCGCGCGGCGACGTCACCCTTGCCGACGCGCGCGCCGTCGGGCACGAGCAGCTCGACCTTGGCGGCGCGATCGATCATCCGGAACGTCTCGGCGAACACCCGGCCCCCGCAGAGCACGCCGTCCTGCTTGGCTAGGAGGACGCCCCGGGACCACTGATCGGCGGGCACGCTGTGGTCAGTCGTCACGTCACCCGAGCCGATGTCCTCGTCGAGCGCCCGCTGGATGATCGCGCGAACTTGCGGGAGCGGTGGATGCACGAGCCCCGGATCCGTCATGCGAGCACCTCGCGGCCATCACCCCGCCGGCGGCGGATCGAGAGCGGCACGGGTCCTACCGTCCCGCCCCGGCGGCGATCATGGGCTGGCTGACCGGGCCGGGGAGCGAGAGCATGCGGCCGAGCGCCACGCGGGCGGCGGCCTTCACGCCGTCGGCGACGACGATCTCGTTCAGCACGTGGCCATCCACCAGGGCCTCCAGCACCCAGGCCAGATACGCAGGGTGAATGCGATACATGGTCGAGCACGGACAGATCACGGGGTCGAGGCAGAAGATCAGCTTGTCCGGGTGTTCGGCGGCGAGCCGGTTGACCATGTTGATCTCGGTCCCCACCGCCCACTGGCTTCCCGGTGGGGCCGCCGAGATCGTCTCGAGGATGAACTCGGTCGACCCGTCGAGATCGGCGGCGTCGACCACCTCGCGCCGGCACTCCGGGTGCACGATGGCGGTGATGCCCGGGTACCTGCGGCGCGCCTCGGCGATCTGGGCCACCGTGAAGCGCGCGTGCACCGAACACCAGCCGCGCCAGAGGATCAGGCGCGCGCGGCGCAGGGCTTCGGGAGAGTTGCCGCCGAGGGGACGGCGTGGATCCCACCGCACCATCGCGTCGTCGGGGATGTCGAGCTTGACCCCGGTGTTGCGCCCGAGGTGCTCGTCAGGGAAGAAGAGCACCCGCTCGCCGCGCTCGAAGGCCCACTCCAGCACGCGGGCCGCGTTCGACGACGTGCACACCACGCCGCCCCGCTCGCCGCAAAAGGCTTTGAGGGCCGCCGAGGAGTTCATGTAGGTGACGGGAATGACCGCGCCCGCTTCGAGGTCCAGCGCCTCGCCGATCTGCTTCCAGCAGGAGAGGACTTGGGCTTCATCGGCCATGTCCGCCATGGAGCAGCCGGCGGCCAGGTTGGGCAGGATCACGCGCTGGTGATCGCCGGCCAGGATGTCAGCGCTCTCCGCCATGAAGTGCACGCCGCAGAAGACGATGTAGTCCGCCTCTCGGCGCCCCGCGGCCTGCTGCGAGAGCTTGAAGGAGTCTCCCCGGAAATCAGCCCAGCGGATGATCTCGTCGCGCTGGTAATGATGACCGAGAATCACCAAGCGCGAGCCGAGGGCGGCCTTGGCCGCCGCGATGCGACGCTCCACCTCCGGCGCCGGCATGTCGCGGTAGCGGTCGGGGATCTCGCCTTGCACGGGCGTAGAGACCGGGATCGTGTCCCACTGGCTGGCACCCGCGCCGTAGACCGGCACGCGAGACTTTCCCGGTGCCGCGTCGTACGCAAAGGGATCCCATTTCAGCTCGCTGCTGCAGAGCCCGCCGAGCGGCGCGGCCTTGATGCGTGCGGCGATCGAAGGCGTGGTCGGCATCTGTCATCCTTCCGGCCGCCACGGCCACATTCGATGGAGCCGTAGGGGCGCCTGCGGAGCCTGAGTTAAGGTCACGGCAACCTTTACTTGCACGGACGAGGGCTCTTCTCGGGCGGGCATGACTACGTCGTCGCGATTGGGCTGAGAAGTGGGTCCGGGATGGACCTGAGCGGCCGGCGGGGCCGCATGGTCTTGGCGAGGCGCAGGGGGTCCCCGACGCACCGATAGACCGCCGGCGGCCGGTGCCGCCCGCCCGAGAGGAACCGGCCCGTGGGGACGATGGTGCCCGTGGCTTCGACGCGCCGACGGAAGTTCGTCGGATCGATGCGGCGGCCGAGGATCACCTCGTACACGGCGCGGAGCTGCGCCATGGTGAATTGCGGCGGCAGGAACTGGAAGGCCACGTGGGCGTACTCCACCTTGTTGCGGAGGCGCTGGAGGGCGTAGTGGAGGATCTCGTCGTTGTCGAACGCAAGCTCCCCCGGCAGACCCGCGACCGGGAACCATGCCGCTTCCATCGTCTTGCGGCCCGGCGCGATCTCGGCGTCGTCAGTGCGGACCAGCGCGTAGTAGGCGACGACGGCGGCCTCCATCTGGCGCGAGGTGTCGCAGAGCTCGAAGGTGTAGAGCTGTTCCAGGTAGGACGCGCGGAGGGCGGTCTTCTGGGCCAGCTGCCGCCACGCCGCTTCGTCGAGCGCCTCGTCTCCCCAGAGCTTGCCGCCGGGAAGTGACCAGTAGCCCCTGAACGGCTGGACCGCTCGCCGGACCAGCAGCACTTGAAGCCGAGGTCGGCCCGCGACGTCGGGCCGGATGCTCAGGATGACCACGGCCACCACCACCGACGCCTGCACGCCGGTGGGCTGCACTGTCTCGGAGGTGAACACCTCGACCGGGGTCGCCATCAGGTTCTCCAGAGTTAGGGTCGCAACAACCATAACATGCCCGGTGCCCACGTCAAGACGGCCGTCCCGAGTCGCCGCCGGAATGAGAAAGGGGGAAATTCAGGTCGGGTCGTTGACCCCCCGCCCACCTCCCGATTCCCCGACCGGCGACCCGCCCGGCACGGACGGCGTCGAAGGCGGACTGGCAGCGAATGGCCCCGGCAGCGTGAGGAACCCCGTGGCGGGCGGGGACGGCGGACGGCAGACAAGGATGACGCGATTGCGCGCGGGCTTACGGGCTCCCTACGTGCTGAAGGTCGGGCCGATGGGGTAGAATGACCGGCGCTTCGGCGCGGAGGAGGACCAGGGCATGCGGGCGTGGCAACGGTTCGTTCTCACGGGGCTCGTGATGGCGCTTCCGGTGTTCCCGGGCGGCGCGGAGGGGCAACAGCGGATGCATCCGACCGCGGTGATCACCATGGAGAAGGGCGGGGAGATCCGGATCGAGCTCTACCCGGAGGACGCCCCGAAGACCGTAGAGAGCTTCATCACCCTCTCGAAGAAGGGCTTCTACGACGGGCTGACGTTCCACCGGATCGTGCCGGGCTTCGTGGCCCAGGGTGGGGATCCGAAGGGCGACGGAACCGGCGGGCCGGGGTACACACTCAAGGCCGAGTTCAACAAGCGGAAGCACGTCCGGGGCACCGTGGCCATGGCCCGCTCCCAGCATCCGGACTCGGCGGGGAGCCAGTTCTACATCTGCTTCGCCCCTGCCACGCACCTCGACAACAACTACACCGTCTTTGGCCAGGTGACGTTGGGGATGGACGTGGTCGACCGGCTGAAGGTCGGCGACAAGATGCGGACCGTCAAGATCGAGGAGCCCAAGCCCTGACCGGTCCCGTCAACCTGCCGGCGCCGGAGCGCGCCCGGCGGCCTGAGAACCCCAGGCGTGGCGTTCGACTGGCTGATCCGCGGGGGAACGGTCCTCGACGGGACCGGGGCCCCGGGACGGCGGGCGGACGTCGCGCTGTCCGGGGAGCGCGCCACGGCCGTCGCGGCAGACCTGCCGGGCGAGGCGGGTCAGGTGGTGGATGCCACGGGGTGCATGGTTGCGAGCGCGGGGTGCTCAGCTGGGAGGCCGCCGCCCACAAGATGACCGGCCAGTCGGCCGTCCGGCTGGGGCTCACCGATCGCGGGGTGCTTCGCCCCGGCGCAGTCGCCGACGTGATCATCTTCGACCCCCGGACGGTGGACGACCTCGCGACCTACCAGACGCCTCACCGCTACCCGGCCGGCATCCACTGGGTGTGGATCAACGGCGGCGCAGTGCTGGAGGCGGGGCGCTTCTTCCCCCGTCTGAGCGGCCGAGTTCTCGCTCCGGCCTGCTAGGAGATCCTCCCGGAACAGCGCTAGACCGGGTTCATTGGTCTAGGTAGTCCTGTTGATTGGTTTTGATCCAATTTGATTGAATTTGATCAAGATGCTACCGTGGTTCTCGGATGGAGTCGCGCTTCCTCACGGTCGCCGAAGCGGCACGCTACCTACGCCTGAACCCCCGCTCGGTCTACCTCCTGGCTCAACGCGGTGGCATTCCGGCGAGCCGCGTTACCGGGAAGTGGCTCTTTCCCGTGCACCTTCTCGACGAGTGGCTGGAGGCGAGTGCGCGACAGCGCGGAGGCGAGCGGCCCGCGCGGGGCCGCGCCGCGCTCCCGGCAGGAAACCTCTTCCTGGCTGGGAGCGATGACCCTGCCCTCGAGCTTCTCCCCGACGCGCTCCACGGCGAGGCTGGGCGGCCGCTGCTCTTCACCGCGACCCTCGGCAGCGTGGGCGGGCTCGAAGCGCTGGCCGCCGGGCGGGCGGACCTCGCGTGCACGCACCTCGTCGACCGCGCCTCGGGCGAGTACAACTTGCCCCAGGTGTCGCGCTACCTCCCGGGGCGACCGGTCGTCCTGGTCAACCTGTTTCACCGGGAGCTCGGGCTCGTGGTCTGGACGGGCAATCCCCGCAAGCTCGCGGCGGTGAGTGATCTCGCGCGTCGCGGCCTCCGGTTCGTGAACCGCCAGCCGGGCTCGGGGACGCGGACGTTCACCGATGAGGCGCTCGCCGCGGCCGGGGTCGAGCAGGCAGGGGTGGTGGGCTACCGGGAGGAGGTGTCGACCCACTGGACGGTCGCGCTCCGCATCCTCCGCGGCGAGGCCGACGCCGGAGTCGGGACCCGCACCGTGGCCTCGGCCCTGAGCCTCGGGTTCGTGCCCCTCACCCGCGAGCGATTCGACCTCGTGATCCCCAAGGAGACCTTCTTCCAGCCGCCGATCCAGGCGCTCATCGAGGCCATCCGCTCGGAGCGGTTCCGGCGGGAGCTCGAGCGCCTCGGGGGGTACGACTGGACGCAGACGGGCCGGGTGCTGGCCGAGGTGGCGTGAGCGGCGCCGGCGAGGCTCGAGAGGCGCCGCGGCGTGCGTTCGTGCGGTCGGCCCGAGCCCTTGGCGCGGGGACGGTGCTCCTGGTCGATCCCGGCGTCACGCTCGGCACCTCGACACTACAGGTTCACCGTCCTGAGCGAGGCGCGCGCGAAGCGCGCCGGCTGCCTAGTGTCGTTCATACGGTCACCGGCGGGCCAGGCGATCCTGGCCCGGCCCGGCTTCACGGCGCCGACGCGCCCGGGCGGCTGAGCCCGCCGGCCCAACTCCGCGAAGCCACGGGAGGAAACGCAACCATGACGCGACGTCGACTGGTCCTTGCAACCCTGGCGCTCCTGATCGCCGCCGGCCCCGCGGCCGCCCAAGCTCCGCCGCCGGCCGCGCGGACGCTCATCCTGTCGACGACGACGAGCACCCAGGACTCGGGCCTCCTCGACAGGCTCGTGCCGATGTTCGAGCAAGCGACCGGGTACTCCGTCAAGACGATCTCGGTCGGGACGGGCCAGGCGCTGGCCCTCGCCGCGCGCGGCGAGGCGGACGTCACGCTCGCCCACGCGCCGGCCCTCGAGAAGAAGTACGTCGACGAGGGCAAGATGCTGAACCGGCGCCTGGTCATGTACAACGACTTCGTCGTGATCGGCACCGCGGAGGATCCGGCGCGTATCAAGGGGCTCTCTGCGGCCGAGGCCTTCCAGCGGATCGCCGCCGTGGAGGCGCGATTCGTGTCGCGGGGGGACAAGTCGGGGACGCACCTGCTCGAGCAGGCGCTCTGGAAGCAAGCGGGGATCGAGCCGAAGGCGCCCTGGTACATCGAGTCCGGCCAGGGCATGGGCCAGACCCTCGGCATCGCGAACGACCGGCGGGCCTACACGCTGACGGACCGGGGCACGTACCTCGCCTTCCAGAAGCGAGTCGACTTGCCGATCCTGGTGGAGAAGGACCGCCCGCTCCTCAACATCTACTCCGTCATGGAGGTCAATCCGGCCAATGGCCCCCGGGTGAACGCCGCGGCCGGGAAGGCCTTCGCCGACTTCGTGCTGTCGCCGATGGCCCAAGCGGTGATCCGAACGTTCGGCGTGGACAAGTACGGGCAGCCGCTGTTCGTGCCGATCGCCGGCCAGCGCGAGGAAGAGGTCGGGAAGTGATAGCCGGGGGCAACGCGTGAGCTGGAGCACGCGGGCGCGCATCGCGTTCGCGGCGGTCGTCGCGCTGGCCGCCGGCTGGGCCACGCCGGTGGGCGCCCAGGAGCTGACCCTCTCCGCCGCCATCAGCATGAAGGAGGCGATCGAGACCGTTGGGCGGAGCTTCGCCCTGAGCCGCCCCGGCCTCACGCTGCGGTACAACTTCGGGGCGTCGGGCGATCTCCAGAAGCAGATCGAGGCCGGGGCGCCCATCGACGTGTTCGTCGCGGCCGCGACCCGCCAGATGGACGAGCTCGAGCAGAAGGGGTTGATCCTCCCGGACACGCGGCGCGCGTTCGCGCGGAACGCCCTGGTGGTGGTCAAGCCGGCGGACTCGGCGCTCGATCTCACGGCGGTCGGCAACCTGCTGGACCCGCGTGTCACGCGCGTCGCCATCGGGAACCCGAGGACGGTGCCGGCGGGACAGTACGCCCAGGAGAGCCTGCGGGCGGTCGGTGTCTGGGAGCGCCTCGGTCCGAAGCTGGTCTACGGAGAGAACGTCCGCCAGGTCCTCGAGTACGTCGCGCGCGGCGAGGTCGACGCAGGCTTCGTCTACGCCACCGACGTGGCGGCGGCCGGCCCGCGGGTCCGCACCGCGTTTCGGCCGGGTGAGGACACCTATCCGCCGGTGGTCTACCCGGTGGCCGTGGTGGCCGGCTCGCGCCAGGTCGCCCTCGCCCGGGCCTTCATCGAGCTCGTGACCGGGCCCGCGGGCCAGGGGGTCCTCCGGCAGCTCGGATTCCAGCCGCCAGCCCCGGGCGCCCGGTGAGCGCCCGGTCACGGAGGACCAGAGCGTGAAGCTCAGCGCGCGCAACGTGCTCAGGGGGCGAGTGGTGCGCGTCGTCCGCGGGACGACGACGGGCCATGTGAAGCTCGATGTCGGCGGCGGCGCGATCGTCACCGCGTCGGTGACGATGGAAGCCATCCGGGAGCTCAGGCTCAAGAGGGGCGACCGCGCCCTGGCGATCATCAAGGCCTCGGACGTCATCGTGGGGAAGGAGTAGAGCCGGCGGGCGCGGTGGCGGCGTGGGGCTGATCGCGGACGGATTCTTCCAGGCGGGCGCGCTCCTGGCGGCCGCCGACGCCGAGCTCCTCGGCGTCACGTGGCTCTCGCTCAGGCTCTCGGGGGCGGCGACCGTGCTGTCCCTTCTCGTCGGGATGCCGCTCGGGACCGTCCTCGCCCTCGTGCGCTTCCCGGGGCGCGGGCTCGTCGTCGCCCTGGTCAACACCGGAATGGGCCTGCCGCCGGTGGTCGTGGGGCTCTTCGTCTCGATCGTGCTGTGGCGGAGCGGCCCACTCGGCGCGCTGGAGCTCCTCTACACACCGACGGCGATCATCGTCGCGCAGTTCGTGATCGCGGCCCCGGTCGTGACGGGGCTCACGCTGGCCGCGGTCCAGCAGATCCCGGAGCGCTTCCGGCTCCAGGTGCAAGCGCTCGGGGCCTCGCGGCTCCAGCTCCTCGGGATCCTGATCCGGGAGGCGCGGCTCCCGCTCCTCGCCGCGCTGATGGCGGGCTTCGGCGCGGTGATCTCGGAGGTGGGCGCCTCGCTCATGGTGGGGGGCAACATCCGGGGGCAGACCCGGGTCCTCACGACGGCGACGGTCCTCGAGACGAGCAAGGGGAACTTCGACGTCGCGATCGCGCTGTCGATCATCCTGCTGACGCTCACGTTCCTCGTGAACTGGGCGCTCACCTGGATCCAGCAGCGCGGCCGCGTCTGAGGCCGGGGCGGGCCGAGGGCCCGCCCGCGCCCGCATGCTACAGTCGGCCCTGATGCCCGAGGCTGCGACCAGCGCGCTGTGGCTCTCGATCCGCGTGTCGCTGCTCGCGACGCTCGCGGACGCGCTCGTGGGAATCCCGCTTGCCTACCTGCTCGCCAAGCGGCGCTTCTGGGGCCGGCAGGCGCTCGACGTGCTCGTGATGCTGCCGCTCGTGCTCCCGCCCACGGTGACGGGCTACTACCTGATCGTCCTCCTGGGCCGGCGGGGTTGGCTGGGTGGCCCGCTCTACACGCTCACCGGGTGGAGCCTGCCGTTCACCTGGTACGCCGCGGTGGTGGCGGCCGGGGTGATGGCGCTGCCGCTCCTCGTCCGGCCCGCCCGCGCCGCGATCGAGAGCGTGAACCCCGATCTCGAGCGTGCCGCCTTCGTCCTCGGCCGCTCCGAGTGGCGCACGGCGCTCGAGGTGACCCTGCCGCTCGCGCGCCGCGGGATCGTCGCCGGCCTGGTCCTCGCCTTCGCCCGCGCGCTCGGAGAGTTCGGGGCCACCCTCATGCTGGCGGGGAACATCCCGGGGCGGACGACGACGGTGCCGCTCGCCATCTACACGGCCGTGTCCACGGGCGAGACGGAGGAGGCACTCGTCCTGGTGGTCGTCCTCACCACGCTGTCATGCGCCGTCGTCGTGCTGGCGAGCCGCCTGGGAAGCCGGCTCTGAGGCGGCCATGATCGAGGTCGCGCTCCGGAAGGCGCTGCCCGGCTTCACGCTCGACGTCGCCTGGGCCGCGGGCGACGAGGTCGTCACGCTCTTCGGCCCGTCCGGCGCGGGAAAGAGTCTGACGCTCCAGTGCCTGGCCGGCCTGGCTCGCCCCGACGCCGGGCGGGTCGTGGTCAACGGGCGGGTCTTCGACGATTCGGCCGCGGGAGTCCATCTTCCGCCGCAGGCGCGCCACCTCGGGTATGTCTTCCAGGGCTATGCCCTCTTCCCGCATCTCACCGTGGCGGAGAACGTCGCCTTCGGCCTGCGCGGCCGCCCGGCGGGCGAGCGGCGGCGCCGCACAGCGGACATCCTCGGCCAGCTGGGGATTGGGGATCTGGCCGCACGCCATCCCCGGGACCTCTCCGGGGGCGAGCAGCAGCGCGTCGCCCTGGGGCGCGCGATTGCGCCGGATCCCGCCGTGCTGCTCCTCGATGAGCCCCTCTCCGCCCTCGATACCCCGCTCCGCCGGCAGCTGCGTGACGAGCTGCGTGCCCTGGTGGCCGGGCTCCGACGGACCGTCGTGCTCGTCACCCACGATCTCGCCGAGGCCTACCAGCTCGGCGACCGCCTGGTGCTCTACGAGGGCGGCCGGGTCGTCCAGGCCGGGCCGAAGGCTGAGGTCCTCGGTCGCCCGGCCTCCGAGACCGTCGCGCGGCTCATCGGGCTCCGTAACGTCGTCCGGGGCACCGTGGTCAAGACCGCGCCGGATCGCATCGAGATCGCCTGGCGCGGGCACACGGTCGAGGCGGTCAACTCGCCCACCGCGCCGTTCCAGGCCCCGCCGAACACATCGGTCGCGTTCGTCGTCCGGCCCGAGCACGTGCGGCTCATCCGGAAGGACCGGGTCGGGCCCGATCCGGTCCACCACATGAATCTCTTGCCGGGGACGGTCGTCGACGCGATCGACCACGGGACGTCGTGGACGCTGCTCTTCCGGATCACCGCGCCCGGGCCGCCGAGCCAGGGCACCCATGACCTCGAGATCGAGATCCCGCAGCTCGTCTACGAGATCCTAGACATCGGCCGTGATCGAGAATGGCAGGTCTCGATGCATCGGGGCGCGCTCCAGGTGCTGGCAGGCGTGTGAGCACGCCGGTCCTCGAGGCTGCGGACGTCGAGGTGCGGTACGACGGGCAGCCCGTCCTCGACGTCCCGGCGCTCGAGGTGGTGCCGGGGGAGGTGCTGGCCGTGATCGGGCCGAACGGCGCCGGGAAGTCCACGCTCCTCCGCGTGCTCGCGCTCCTCGCACGGCCCACCCGAGGCACCGTGCGGTTCCAGGGCGTGGCGCCGCGGACCGAGGCCGAGCGGCTCGCCTGGCGACGCCGCATGGCGTGCGTCTTCCAAGAGCCGCTGCTCTGCCGGGGCTCCGTCCTCTACAACGCCCGACTCGCGTGTCGGCTGCGCGGCGTGGCCCGCTCGGAGGCCGACCGGCGCGCCCTCGACTGGCTCGGACGGCTCGGCATCGGCGCGCTGGCCGATCGGCCGACGGACCGGCTGTCGGGAGGCGAGGCCCAGCGGACGAGCCTTGCCCGGGCCTTCGCCGCCATGCCGGAGGTGCTCTTCCTCGACGAGCCGTTCGCGGCGCTCGACGCCCCGACGCGCGAGGCGCTGCTCGACGACCTGGGGCGGCTCCTCGGCGCGACCCGGACCACGACGGTGCTGGTCACGCACGACCGCGCCGAGGCGCTGCGGCTCGGGGACCGCGTGGCCGTCCTCCTCGAGGGGCGGCTCGCCGACCTCGGGCTGCCCGAGCGGGTCTTTGGGGCGCCCGGCAGCGAGGCGGTCGCCCGCTTCGTCGGCGTCGAGAACCTCCTGCCCGGGCGCGTCGCGGCGCATGCCGACGGCCTGATCGAGGTGGAGGTGGGGCCGGTGCGGGTGACCGTTGCCGGGGAGGCTCGTCCGGGCGAGCGTGTCCTGGTCGGCCTCCGGCCGGAGGATCTCACGCTCGCTCCACCCGGGGTCCGCGGCCCGACGAGCGCCCAGAACCGTCTGGCCGGCCGCATCGCCCGCGTCACGCCCCTCGGGCCCCTCTGGCGGGTGGGCGTCGACTGCGGGGTGCCGCTCACCGCGCTTGTGACGCGTCCGGCCGTCCAGACGCTCACGCTCGCCCCGGGGGTGTTGGTCGAGGTGACGTTCAAGGCGACGGCGGTCCATCTCGTCCGGCGTGGCGCCGGTCCCTCGTCTTGACGGTCCGCGCCAGGAAAGTGTCCGGGGCGTGCCCGGCTTGACACGGCTTGGAGCCGTCTGCTACAAGGGGGCTGAACGCGGCAGGCCCGACCCCGGACGTCGACGGGAGGCCGAGTGCGTGGCACCCGAAAGCCAGACCCGATTACTGAGATGGCCAGTCGCCCGCGTGGGCGCTGGCCTTTTTTTCTGAGCCGGAAGGAGGGAGCATGCCGGATCGCGACATCGTCGTCCAGCGCCTGACCGAGCTCAACGAGGAGTTCCGGCGGTTGCGTGACGAGCATCAGGCGCACGAGCGGGAGCTGGCAGAGCTCCAGGCCCGCCCGTTCCTCTCACCCGAGCAGCAGTGGCGCGAGAGCGAGCTGAAGAAGCTCAAGCTGATCCGCAAGGACCGCATGGAGACCCTCATCCGGCAGAATCAGGCCGCCGCCCAGCTGTCGGCCTGAGGCCGGCGGTCTTCTCGGCCCATGCCCCGCGCGACCGCGGGCACCCGGGCCCGCGCGGGGCGCGGTGTGTCTGTGACCCGGCGCCCGGGCTCCCCCCGCTCATCCTCGCTCCGCGCTGATCCCGCACCTCTCGGTGCCCGTCGGCGCGGCGCGGCGCGTTCCGCCGTGGGCCCCCACCGGGGCCCCGAGCCCGGCCTGTCGGGCCTGAGTCACGTGGACCGCCAGGGCAAGGCCCGCATGGTCGACATCTCCGCCAAGCCCGACACGGTGCGCGAGGCGCGCGCCCGCGTCACCCTGCGTCTCCGGCCGGCCACCCTCCGGGCGATCCGGAGAGGCGAGGTGGTTAAGGGGGATGTCCTCGGCGTCGCCCGGCTGGCGGGAATCATGGCCGCCAAGCGGACGGCCGAGCTCATTCCCCTCTGCCACCCGCTCCGGCTCACGGGCATCGACGTGCGGTTCACTCTGGACCGCGCGCGTTCGGCGGTGCACGTCGAGACGGCCGTGCGCACCGTGGACAAGACCGGCGTTGAGATGGAGGCGCTGACGGCGGCCGCCGGGGCGGGGCTCGCGATCTACGACATGGTGAAGGCGATCGACCGGGGGATACGGCTCACGAACCTCTGCCTGATCGAGAAATCGGGGGGCCGGAGCGGCCACTGGGTGCGACGATGAGGACGGCCCTCATCCACTCGGACGCCTACAAGCGCTTCGACTACGGGCCGGAGCATCCGCTTCGCATGGAGCGGCTCGGGTTGACGTTCGGGCTCATGGACGCCTACGGGCTCACGCGGCTGCCCGGCACCGAGGTGCTCCCGCCGGTGCCCGCGACGGAGGCGGCGCTCCGGGAGTTCCACACCGAGGAGTACCTCGCCGTGCTCCGGGCCGCCGGCGCCGGCGAGGCGGTGCCCGAGGCCTACCGGTACGGCCTTGGTCCCGGCGACAACCCGATCTGGCCCGGGGTGTACGAGGCTTCGGCGCTCGCTTGCGGCGGCTCGATTCTCGCGGCCGAGCTGGTGGCACGAGGCGACGTCGCGCGGGCCTTCGCATTCGCGGGGGGGCTCCATCACGCGATGCCGGCCCTCGCGTCCGGATTCTGCTACTTGAACGACGCGGTTCTCGCGATCCTGGCGCTCCGTCGCCACGGTCTACGTGTTGCCTACGTCGACATCGACGCGCATCACGGTGACGGCGTGCAGGCAGCGTTCTACCGGAGCGCGGACGTGCTGACGATCTCCACTCACGAGCGCGGGGACCGCCTGTTCCCGGGGACCGGGGCCGTCGACGAGTTGGGCGAGGGGCCCGGGCGCGGGTACGCGGTGAACCTGCCGCTGAACCCCTACACCGACGACACGGTCTACCTCGACGCGTTCGACGCGGTCGTCCCCCCAGTGCTCCGCGCCTTCGGCGCGGACGTCGTCGTTGCCCAGCTCGGCATCGACGGGCATCGCACGGATCCGCTGACGCACCTCGCGCTGTCGGTCGACGGCTTCGTGGCGGCCGTGCGCCGCATCATCGGGCTCGCGCCGCGCCTGGTCGCGCTCGGCGGCGGAGGCTACGACCTGTCGAACGTTGCCCGGGCGTGGACGGCCGCCTGGGCGCTCATGAACGGGGTGACGCTGCCGCCCGCGCTCCCGGCCGCCTTCGTCGTCGACGCGGCGCCCTATCTCGGCGGCCGGCGGACCCTGTGGGACGAACCCCCGGTCCTGCCGCTCGAGGCGGTGCGTCCGGCGCGGGAGTTCGCCGAGCGCCAGGTCGCCGAACTCCGGCGGCTCGTCTTCCCGCTCCTGGGGGTGCCGACCTCCAGCGCGTGACGCCCCGGCCCGCGTGTGATAGCGTGACGGCACCATGGCGGTCGCGCGTCCCGACGGCCCCCGGGGTCGCCTGATCACGGTGGAGGGCGTCGAGGGGGCAGGCAAGTCCACCCACGTCGAGGCCCTGCGCGCCTGGCTGGTGGAGCGCGGGGTGCCCGTCGTCGCGACGGCCGAGCCCGACGGGACCGCCCTCGGGGCCAGCCTCCGGCGGGTGCTCGGCGAGGTCGATCGTGTCACGCCCCTGACGGAGGCCTTCCTCTTCGCCGCGAGCCGGGCCGAGCACGTCGAGCGGGTGATCCGCCCGGCCCTCGCGGCGGGCCAGGTCGTCCTGTGTGACCGCTACGTGGACTCGACCGTCGCCTACCAGGGGTACGGCCGGGGCCTGCCGCTCGAGACCATCGCCCAGTTGAACCGCCTGGCGACGGACGGTGTCATGCCCGATCTGACGCTCGTGCTGGATCTCGACGTCGCCGAAGGTCTGCGCCGCGTGCGGGCCCGCCGAGGCGCGCTCGCCGCGTGCGACCCGTTCGAGCGGCTCGCGCTCGAGTTCCACGAGCGGGTGCGGAAGGGCTTCTGGGCCATTCGGGACCGGGAGCCCGATCGCGTCATCGTGGTCGACACAGACCGTGCCCGGCCGGTGGTCGCCGCGGAGATCGCCCGCCTCGTTGGTCGGCGGCTCGGGCTCGCGTCCGCATGACGCTCGCGGGCGAGCCCGGAGCCTGGGCGGGCATCGTCGGCCAGTCGGCGGCGGTCACGTTGCTTCAGCGCGCGATCGCGCTCGACCGGCTGGCCCACGCCTACGCCTTCGTCGGGCCCTCGGGCGTCGGCCGTCGACTGACGGCGATCGCGTTCGCCCAGGCAGCGCTCTGCGCCGCCCAGGGATGCGGGACGTGCGCGGTCTGCCGGCGCGTGGCCGCCGGCCAGTACCCCGACTGCCACCTCATCACGCCCACGCCGCCGCGGGACAATCCGAAGGGCGCCCCGATGATCCGGATCGAGCAGGTCCGGGAGCTCGAGCGCACGGCGGCGCTGGCCCCGCACGAGGCGGGCCGCAAGGTGTTCGTCCTGGACGACGCGGAGCGCATGACGCTCCCGACCGCGCAGGCCCTCCTCAAGACGGTCGAGGAGCCGCCGCCGCGGACCTATCTGGTGCTGATCATCGCCAACCCGCGCGCCTTGCCGCCGACGCTCCTCTCGCGCTGCCAGCGGGTGCGGTTCGGGCCGCTCAGCGAGACCGACGCGGCGCGGCTCCTGGAAGGCCGCGGCGTCGCGCCCGGGGCCAGCGAGCTCCTGGCGCGGCTCGCGCAGGGGCGCCCGGGGCTCGCGCTGGGGACGGATCTCGACGCGCTCCGGGCCCGCCGGGAGGCGGCGCTTGCGCTGGCGGCGGAGCCCACGGCGCGGCTCGGCATCGCGCTCGACGGGGCGCCGACCGATCGCGCGACGGTGGCGACTTACCTCGAGCTCTACTGGGCCTGGTACCGGGACGCGCTCTGCCTCGCGGCGGGCGGCTCCCCAGCGCTCCTCGTCAACGCGGATCAGGAGGTTGCCCTCCGGGCCCTGGCGGCGCGCATGCCGGTGCCGGCGCTCACCGCGGCGCTCGCGCGGGTGAAGGCCGCCTGGGTGGCGCTCGAGGGCAACGTGAACCCCCGGCTTGCGCTCGAGACCGCGCTGCTCGGGCTCGGCGGGGCGGCCGCGTAGGGGCGGAACGCCAATGCACGACGCGCCGGACGAGCTCCAGGGCGCCCCGTCGCCGCCGCGGCGGCTGATCGGCGTACGCCTCCGCGCGGGCGGCCGGGCCGACGACTACCTCGTCGAGGACCTTGCGCTGCATGTGGGTGATCACTGCCTCGTCGAGGTGCCGCGTGGCCACGCGGTCGGCCAAGTCCGGCGACCGGCCCGGGACCTGCCCGCGATCAAGCGCGACCGTGTCTATCCTCGGGTGCTGCGGCTCGCGACCCCGGAGGAGGTGGTGGAGGAAGCGCGGCGCCGCGAGCGCGAGGTGGCCGCGGTGAGGACGTGCCAGCTCCGGGCCCAGGGGCGCGGGCTCGCGCTGAAGGTCGTCGACGTCGAGCTGACGCCGGATGGCCGGCGCGTGACGGTGCTCTTCGCCGCCGAGACGCGGATCGACTTCCGCGAGCTGGTGCGAGACCTGGCCCGGGAGTTTCGCGCCCGCATCGAGATGCGACAGGTCGGCGCCCGCGACGTGACGAAGGTGCAGGACGGCATCGGGCCCTGCGGCCGCCAGCTCTGCTGCTCGACCCACCTGCGCGGGTTCGAGCCCGTGTCGGTGAAGATGGCCAAGAGCCAGGACGTGCCGCTGAACGACAGCCGCCTCCTCGGAAACTGCGGCCGGCTCAAGTGCTGCCTCCTCTACGAGTTCTCACAGTACGAGGCGCTGCGCGCCCAGCTGCCGCGCGTCGGCTCCGCCTGTCAGGCCGAGTGCGGCGGGGGCGGGTGCATGGAGGGGCGCGTCCGGGCCGTGAAGGTCCTCAAGGAGTCGGTGCTCGTCGGCTTCGCCGACGGGACGGAGGCGGAGGTTCCGCTCTCCCAGCTCACGTGGGAGGGGCGCCCGCATGTCAAGCCGCTCCCCTGACGGCGTGCTCTACCTCACCACGCCGATCTACTACATCAACGGCCCGCCCCATCTCGGCCACGCCTACACGACGATCGTGGCCGACACGATGGCCCGCTACCGCCGCCTCGCGGGCGACGACGTCTTCTTCCTGACGGGCACCGACGAGCACGGGGACAAGATCGCCCAGGCAGCCGCGAAGGCCGGGGAGGCGCCCCAGGCCCTCGCCGACCGCAACTCGAAGGCGTTCCAGGAACAGTGGACGGCGCTCGGAATCACCCACGACGACTTCATCCGGACGACCGAGCCGCGGCACGCGCGCGTGGTCCAGGCCATCCTGCAGCGGCTCTTCGAGAAGGGCGAGATCTACTTCGGCAAGTACGGCGGGCAGTACTGCTTCGGGTGCGAGCGCTTCTACACGGACAAGGAGATCGTCGACGGCAAGTGCCCCGACCACCAGACCCCGCTGACCTACATCGAGGAGGAGAACTACTTCTTTCGGATGTCGGTGTACCAGAACTGGCTCCGCGGCTATCTCGAGGACCAGCCGGAGGTCGTCCAGCCCGAGCGTTACCGGAACGAACTCCTGGGCTTCCTACGGGAGCCGCTCCAGGACCTGTCGATCAGCCGCCCGAAGAGCCGGCTCCAGTGGGGCATTCCGCTCCCGTTCGACGACCGGTTCGTGACCTACGTCTGGTTCGACGCGCTCCTCAACTACGTGTCCGCGCTGGGCGAGCCGGGCGGCGACCGGTTCCGGCGATACTGGCCGCACGTCCACCACCTGATCGGCAAGGACATCCTCAAGCCCCACGGGATCTACTGGCCCTGCATGCTGAAGGCGGCCGGGCTGCTCCGCGACGGGGCCTCGGGCAGCGTCAGCTTGCCCGGCTTCGCGCGGCTACGTGTCCACGGGTACTGGACGCTCGGCGGCGGGAAGATCTCGAAGAGCGTCGGCAACGTCGTCGAGGCCCTCGCGCTCACCCGGAAGTACGGCAACGACGCTTTCCGCTACTTCGTCCTCCGGGAGATGCCGTTCGGCCAGGACGCGAACTTCTCGGAGGAGGCGCTCGTCGAGCGGCTCAATGCGGATCTCGCCAACGACCTCGGCAACCTGGCCTCGCGCGCGACAACGATGCTGGTGAACTTCGGTCGGCGGGTCGCGGAGGCGACGCCCGTGCCGGGGGCGGCGGAGGAGGAGATCGTCGGGCGGGCCGGCGAGACGACAGACGTGCTCACGGCCGCGATGGACGACTTCGTGATCCACGCGGCTCTGGTTTCGATCTGGAGCTTCATCGGCGCGGTGAATCGGTACATCGATGCCGCGCGGCCGTGGGCGCTCGCCAAGGACCCGGCGCAGCAGCCTCGGCTGGCGGCCGTCCTGGCGACGCTCGCCGACTCGCTCCGGTATCTCGGCATCGTTCTCGAGCCCTTCGTGCCGGAGGCGGCCGCCCGAATCCGGGCGGCAGTTGGAGACACGCGTCGCCCGGTGCTGGCAAACGCGGTGATGGGGCGCAGCGTCGGACCGGGTCCGGTTGAGCGCCTGTCCGGACTCTTCCCGCGGGTCGACACCAAAGCCCCTGCAGCAGCGGGCGGGGCGGCCGCAGCGACAGCGCCTGCCGAGAGCTCGACCGCGCGCATCACGATCGACGACTTCAAGCGCCTGGACCTCCGGGTCGCCGAGGTCGTTGCGGCAGAAGCGGTGCCGAAGTCGAAGAAGCTCCTCAAGCTGACCGTTCGGCTCGGCGAGGAGACGCGGACGCTGGTCGCCGGGATCGCCGAGCACTACCGGCCCGAGGCGCTCGTCGGCCGGAAGATCGTCGTGGTCGCGAACCTCGAGCCGGCGACGCTCATGGGCGTGACCTCGAACGGCATGGTGCTCGCCGGCTCGGCGGGCGAGGCGCTCGCGCTCCTCGCCCTCGACCGGGACCTTCCGTCTGGCGCGAAGGTCCGCTAGATCCCGCGCGCGCTCCCGTGTCCAGCTCGGTGGACCCGCTACTCCGACAGCGCACGATCGCCCTGGCGGACGGGGGCACCTGGCGGACGTTCCTCCGTCGGTGGGGGATCTCGCTCGCGTCGCTCGCCTCGGGCCTCGTGACGCTGCTGATCTTCCGGCGCGGGGTGCCGCACGTGAACTGGATCATCGGCTACGTCCTGGGCCTCTGGCTCCTCTTCGCCGTGCTGAGCCAGACCCGCGACGCGCTCCTGGCCGGAGGGCGACGTCTGGTCGTCGCCGCCGGCGACTACACGATTCAGACCCTCTACCACGGGCTCCTCCTGTTCGTCCTCCCGGGCTACTTCGCGAGCACGACGTTCGACGGCATCACGGTCGGGTTCTTCGCGGTGCTGGCGGCGGCGGCCCTCCTGACCACGGTCGATCCCTGGTACCGCGCGGTGGTGCACCCGCGGCCGTGGCTCGGCCTCACCTTCTTCGGCTTCTCGCTCTTCGCGGGGCTCAACGTAGCGCTTCCGCTCGTGGGCGTCCCGCCGGCGGGCGCGGTGGTCCTGAGCGCCGCCCTCGGGGCCCTCGGTCTGACGCCGACGTTCTTCCGGCGCGCGGGCCGCTGGGGGCCCGCCGCCGCGCGGGCGGCCACGGTCGCCCTGCTGGCCGTCGGGGCGGCGTGGATTGCGCGGCCGGCCGTGCCGCCCGCGCCGGTGAGCCTGGTCCACCCCACGCTTGCCCGCACCGTGGCCGACCTGGAACCGGTCGAGCCGGTGGCGCGGGTCTCCATGACCGAGCTCCGCGCGTGGGGCGGGCTGACCGCGTTCACGCCGGTCGCGGCACCCGCGGCCCTGCACCAGGCGATCGAGCACCGATGGCGCCACGAGGGGCGCGTGGTCTCGACGGTGCGGCTCACCACGCCGGTGCAGGGCGGCCGGCGGGGCGGCTTCCGCACCTACTCCCGGAAGACGGACTTCCCGCCCGATGCCCAGGGCCGCTGGACGGTGGACGTGGTGACGGCCTCCGGCCAGCTGATCGGCCGCCTCCGCTTCCGCGTCGACGGGTGACCGTGCTGTTCGACACGCACGCCCACCTCCACGACCCCGCGTTCGACGCCGACCGGGCCCCCGTGCTCGCGCGGGCGCGGACGGCCGGCGTGGCGGGCTTCCTCACGATCGGGACGGACGAGGGCACCTCCGTGGCGGCGGCCGCCCTCGCCGCGGCGGAGCCCGACATATATGCCGCCGTCGGCATCCATCCGCACGACGCCAGCACGGCGGATCAGGCGAGCCTCGAGCGGATCGCCGCGCTCGCGCGCGCGCCGCGGGTCGTCGCGATCGGCGAGATCGGGCTCGACTACTACCGCGACCTCTCGCCCCGGGCCACCCAGCGGACCGCGCTCGTCGCCCAGCTCCGGCTGGCGCGGGCCGTCGGGAAACCCGTCCTGCTCCATTGCCGGGAGGCGCACACGGATCTCCTCGACGTCTGCGAGGCCGAGGGGGTCGCCAGAGTCGGCGGGATCCTTCACTGCTTCTCGGGAAACCTCGAGGTGGCGCGGCGCGGCCTCGGCCTCGGGCTCCTGATCTCGATCGCGGGCCCGGTGACCTACCCGAGCGCGCGCCGGCTCGCCGAGGTGGTGCGGGCGCTCCCGCTCGACCGTCTCGTGGTCGAGACGGATTGCCCGTACCTTCCGCCCCAGCCCTGGCGCGGTCAGCGCAACGAGCCGGCATACTTGCCGGTTACCGCCGCGCGCGTGGCGGAGCTCCTGGGCGTGCCGATCGGGACGCTGGCAGCGGCGACGAGCGCGAACGCCGCGCGCCTCCTTGCGCTTCCGCCGCTCCGGCCCGGCCCGCTGGCGTCCTCCGCGTGACGTCGGAGCGCGCGCGGCGCTGGCGGCTGGGCCTTCGCCGCGCCGTGGGCGGCGCCCTGAACGTCACGGCCGCGCGGCTCATGAACCGCCGCAGGGACCGGCCCTCGGCGCCCCTGCTCGACCTCCCCGAGTATCGCCGGCTGTCCGCGGCCACGCCGCGCGACATGGCGAACCTCCTCGCGTGGCGGTCCAACCGGGAGCGGGTCCAGCTGACCGAGGCCGTGCTGCTCGCGACCGGCCTGCCGGTCCGCCGCCATCCGTATCGAACGATCGAAGGCGCGGGGGTCAATCTCCTCGTGGATCTCGGGCGCGGACCCCGGACGCTCATGCTCGCGGCCCATCACGATGCCGTCCCGGGCAGTCCCGGCGCCAACGACAACGCCGCGGCCGTGGGCATCCTGCGGGCTCTCGGCGCCCGGCTCGTCGCCGATCCGCCGCGCCGGCTCCGCGTGCGGCTCGCCTTCTTCGGAGGCGAGGAGCGCGCGATGCTGGGCTCACGCGTGTACGCGCGACGGACTTACCCGGGAGACCTCATCGGGGTGGTGAGCCTCGAGCTCTGCGGCATCGGAGACAGCCTTGCGCTCTGGGACGTGACGCCCGCGCTCGAGGGGACGCCGCTCGTCCGCGCCTTCATCGCGGTCGTGGAGGCCCTCGGCTACCGCCGGGACGAGACGTATCACCTCGCCGCGCCGGTGCCCTTCTTCGCGAGCGATCACCGGCCGTTCGCCGACCGGGGCGTGCCGGGCGTCGGGCTGACGGCCGTCCCGCAGGCAGCGATGGAAGCCTTGCGGGCGTTCATCTACGGCGGCGTGCGCGGCATCCTGATTCCGCCCGCCCGCCGCCCGTCACCCTTCACGACCTATCACACCGTCCACGACCTCCCGGAGACGCTCGAGCTACCGACGCTGGCCGCTGTGGAGCAGGCGCTCGAGGCCCTCGTGCGGACCCTCGACGGCGGTGCCGGGTGAAGTCGGTCCGGCGCGAGGTCCTCGCTCGGCACGCGGTTTACAGCCGGTGCTGGTCCGGATCATGACGTCACGTGATCTCGCGGTAGCAGAAGGTCAGGAAGAGCCCGAGCGCCGTTACGAGTAGCGGCCAGAGGATCCCGGCGGGACGCTCGGGGAAGATCCCGCGCAGGCTCAGCCAGCGCACCGTGCCGGCGAGCAGCCCGAGGGCGCCGAGCACGCCGTGCTGCACGTTGATCAGCGTGCCGAGCTCCTCCGTCGACCGCACGCCGGCGTGGGCGTGGCCTAGCAACAGTAGACTCCCCGCGATCATCAGGACGGGCAGCGCCGGCCCCAGTGGCCGCTCGCGTGGCGGACGCCGCCGGTCGCGCCAGCCGAGCCAGGCCAGCACCAGCACGAGCACCGCGCCGATCTGGTGCTCGACGACGCTCGGATCACCGATCGCCTCGCGAAAGGTGACGGCGCGCAGCACCCACACCTCAGGATCGGCAAAGATGGCGATGAACACCGCGAGCGGCACCAGCAGGAGCGGCCACACCCGTGCTGCCAACCTCCCGCTGCGCCCGCCGAGGCCCTGCGCGAGCCAGAGTAGTCCGAGCGCCATGACAAAGACGCCGGACCAGTTGTGCATGAGCTCGGCATAGCGCAGGTCCTCGGTCGTGCGCGTGGCGGCCCCCACGAAGTGCGACGGGTCGACCAGCGTCGTGCGCGGCAACACCGGTGTCAGCACCGCGTCGAGCTGCCGCGGCGTCAGCCGCAGCGAGCCGTCCCCGCCGGGCGGGGAGATCGATCCGACGATGCCGGCGATCGTGACGACCAGCACCCCGGCCGTCACCTCGAGCTCGAGCATCCTGCCGAAGCGCTGGACCCACGGCACCGCTTCACTCGCGGCGAGCCCTGGTGTGCTGGCCAGCTGCAGGAGATTGGGCCGGACGATGCGATGGTTGATGGAGCCAGCCACCAGCACCGGGAGCACCATTACCATCTTGACCGACAGCGTCAGGCCGTAGGCGGAGGTCACCAGGTCCAGCGGCGTGTGGAGATAGCGCACCGCTGCGTAGACGCCCGAGGCGAGCAGCAGAGACGCGGCCGCCAGGGCCACCGGCGCGGCGCGCCGGACGATCGCGGCGAGCAGAGCCAGACACGGCGAGCTCGTGTGCTCGGTGATGGTGGCTCGCGCCGCGAGGAGGTGCGCGAGGACACCGATCCACACCGCCGCGGCGCCGAGGTGCACGAGCTGCGACGCGATCGCCGGGATACGCCCGGTGGGCTGGGCAGCGGCGTGACCGGTGAGGCCCGTGCACCCCAGGGCGCCGGCGCCGAGCACGGCGATGACACCCCACCTGTGTGGGCCGCGCAGCCGGGTCACCGCCGCCGCCAGCACTAGACAGGCGATGCGCACCAGCGCCAGCTGCCCGAAGGTGGTCCCCGTCGCGAAGCGGCCGACGAGCGCCAGCTCGACGCCGCCGAACGGCGTCTGTCCCTGGATCTCGGCCGCGTGTACGAAGAGATCGAGGAACGTCGCTAGACCCGCGGTCAGCGCCCCGGCCGCCACCCAGCGGGCGACGCCGTCCGACAGGGCGCCGGCCAAGCGCTCGCGTGCGGGTTCCGGCCCCAGCCGCCGACACGCGGGACTCAGGAGTCCGAGGATGAAGATGGGACCGCCGAGCGCGACGATCAGCCCCGCTAGCTGGAGAGCGTGGAGGAGCGAGTGCTCCATCGAGTCAGGCCGCGCTCATCTCGCGGTCTGCACCCGGAACGTGAAGCGCCCGGCCGCGGTGTGCCCGTCGCGAGACAGCACCCGCCATTCCACGGCATAGTCGCCCGGGCCAAGCTCCTGGACGGGGACCGTCATGCGCGTCCGGTCGTCGCGGTCGACCGTCGGGACGTCTCGCGCCAGGTTGGTGCGCGGCTTCGCGGTGACCTCGGCGGCCCGGACGACCTCCACCGAGTTGAATCCGTCCTCGAGCAGCTCGCTGAACCACAGCTCGACGCGTTCCGGGGGTGCGGCCAGCCTTGCCTGGTTGGCCGGGGTCGCGCGGACCAAGCGCGCATGTGCCAGTGCGGCGCGGGGGCCGGTGAGGAACATTTGAGCGACGACGAGCGCGACCATCGCCAGGAGATGCCAATCGAGAAGGTCACACACGGGTCTCACCAGGACATTCCTCCGGTGCGCTGGCTGAAAGCGCCATCCGCGGTTCGCTTTGCACTTCATCCCGGGAGGAGATGCTGGCTAGTGAGGACCTACGGAAAGGACGGGCCCGGGGTGACCCGGGCGAGGAGGAGGCGGCTCGCTGCGAGCGACTCGCGGCGGACGAGTACTTGGACGGCGCCCTGCTCGCCCACCGAGAACGGATAGACGGAGGGCGTGACCTGGCTGCGCAGGAGCACCTCGATCCCATGCGCCTCGAGGAGGCCGCGGACGACGAGCGCCTCCGCCTGGTCGCCCACGCGGGTCAGCTCCTCGAACCCACGCTCATTGTCCGGTTCCGGCGGCTCGGGGGCACGGGATGGGAACGGGATCACGCGGCCAGCCACGCGGCGAGCCTCCGCCTGTCTCTCAGGCGTCCTGGCCCGAGTCGGCGACGAGGTCGCGCCAGGCCGGCAGCCCGCCGAGCGCGGCCGCGGTGCGAATCGCTCGGACGATGGCCTCGGCCACGCAGTCCGCCGCGACGAGCCCGAGGGTATCGGCGGAGGGCGCGTCGGCGCGCGCGCCCGAACCCGTCGCGAGGCAAAAGAGGGCGTCGCCGTCCACGCTGAGATGCGGAGGCGACAGCGCCGCGGCGAGCCCGAGGTGCGCGAGTGCGGCCACGCGGCGCGCCTCGGCGCCATCGAGCGGCACGTCGGTGGCGACGATGCCGATGGTGGTGTGCGTCTGGCGGAACCCCGGGGTGATGCGGCCCTCGCGGAGCTGGCGGGCCGTGTCCACCAGGCGGTGACCGGCGGGGGCGTCGCGCGCTCCGGCCAGGAGGGCCCCGGTCGCCGGATCCCGCACGTCACCGAACGCGTTGACGGCGACCAGTGCCCCCACGGTGGCCGTGCCGACCTGACGGCTCGCCGTGCCGAGTCCGCCCTTCATGGCGCGCGCCAGACCGAACGCCTTGCCGACGGACGCGCCGGCGCCCGCGCCGACCGAGCCTTCCGCGACGGGGCCGCTCGCCGCCTGGGCTGCGGCGCGTGCGCCCATGCCGCGGTCGGGCCGGACGTCCCGTGCTCCCACCGCGAGGTCGTAGAGGATGGCCCCGACGACCAGCGGCACGACGCCGCCCGCGGTGGGGAGGCCGATCCCGCGTGCCTCGAGGTGCGCCATGACGCCGAAGCACGCCTCGAGCCCGAAGGCGCTCCCTCCCGCGAGGACGGCGCCGTGGACGCGCGTGGCGATGTGACCGGGGGCCAGGAAGTCGAGGCCGAGGACACCCGAGGCGCCACCGCGCACCTCCACGGCGGCCACCGCGCCGGCGGGGCAGAGCACCGCGGTGCACCCGGTGAGTCCGACGAGGTCGGCGGCGTGGCCGACCAGGAGCCCGGCGACATCAGTGAGAGCGCCCACCTAACCGCCGCGGGCCGGCGCGGCCCGGGCCCGAGGCGCCCGGCTCGCCGCCTCGGAGGAGAGCCGGCCGGTGGCTACCTCGCCCGCGATCTCGAGGCTTCGTTCGACCAGCGCCCGCAGGAAGGGAATGCGTCGGAGGTCCTCCCCCGGGTCCGCGAGCGCACGGGCGACCGCGACCGCGCTCGCGGCTTCCGGCGCCTGCCCGAGCGCGAGGAGGACGTAGGCCTGGTCCTCGAGGCGCCCCTGCCAGAGGCGCCGGGCGGGCGCATCGAAGCGGGTCTCGATGATCCGGTCGATGAGCGCGGCGAGCCGCTCGGCCTTGATCTGGTCGCTGACGACGAGGCGACTCTCCCGAGCCTGGAGCCATTCCAGGGACTCGCTCGACACGCTCGCCGGATCCAGGAACCAACCCGTCAGCTCGGGGAGGGCAAGGAGGGCCGCGGAGCGTTCGAGGCGGGTAGGATCCTCGGCGGCCGCGGCTGGCAGCCGCGCGTGGATGGGAGCCGGCTCGGCGGCGGGCGTGCCGAGCCGCTCGATCCACAGGCCGAGCTCCGCGGGTACGGTGCCGCCCGCGGCGCCGACGCGCTTCGCGGCCGCCACGAGGGTCGCCCAGGCCCAGCGCGCCGGGACCGCCACCCAGGGGAGGGGACTCTCGGCGCGCAGGGCCTGAAGGCGCTCCTCAACTCGCTTCTTCGGGAGCGCGCCCGAGGAAAAGTCGATGAGGCCGGTCTCGTCCGAGAGCATCGCTGCGAGGAGCGTTCGCTCCCCATAGGGACCCGCGAGGGTGAGCCAGAGGCCCCGGCCGCCGGTGCCATCGACCGCGGACACCCACGCCTCCCCGAGCCCGATCCGAGGCGTCGCGGGTGGCGAGGTCGTCGGGCGGCGATCAACGCCGGCCTGGCGGAGCCGGTAAAGCGCCCGCCGCGCGGCCGTGCGCACCGCCTTGGTCGTTCCGCGTGTCTGAACGGCGTCGAGCAAATCGGCCGCCTCGGGAAGCGGGAGCGCACCGAGCGCCTGCGCGGCCGCGACCGCCCGCTCCGGGCGGTCGGTCAAACAGCGACGCAGGATGGGAAGCGCGGCCGCCCCGTGCTGACGGGCGAGCCACCCGAGCGCCGCCTCGAGCTCGCCGGCGGGGATCGTGGCCAGGGCGGTCTCCACGGCCTCGTCGGCGGGCTCGCCGCCCACCAGGGCGTCCAGGGCCGTGGCTACCATTGGGTCAAGAGCCGCAGCACGGGCTGGAAGGTGGGCGGGGAGTCGGCGGGGCAGAAGTACACGCGCTTCAAGTAGGCGAGCGCCGCGGCGTAGCGCTCGAACCCCGCGGCCAGGGTCGAGAACAGCCGTGCCTCCGGCCGGAGGGCCGATCGCTCGAAGTCGGCGACGGCCTGGTAGGCGCGCTGCCCTTGCCGCACATAGTAGGCGGCCCCCACCCGGCGCTCGACGTGCTCCCGGAACAGACCGGTCATGAACAATGCGTAGTCGCCCACGTGCTGAC
Source organism: uncultured Candidatus Rokubacteria bacterium (assembly GCA_963805625.1). Classification (GTDB taxonomy): domain Bacteria; phylum Methylomirabilota; class Methylomirabilia; order Rokubacteriales; family DASRDR01; genus DASRDR01. Next base: position 21,511 of record CAWDVE010000020.1, on the reverse strand, counting down.
GGATTCGCCGCTCCCGGAAGGGATCGAAGTCCGGCGCCTGGAAGTCCCAGGCGCGCTCGGCCTCGATCAGGAGCGCCGCCACCGAGTCGAGCGGCCGCCCGGCCGTGTCCCGGATCGCGTAGAGCTCGTCCGTGCGCCCGAATCGGGTGAGCAGCGCGGCGAGGTAGGCCCCTTCGGCCGGCCCCCCGAGTCGAAGGTCAGCGAGCCCCTGACGGACGACGCGCTCGAAGAAGCGGGCCAGGCTGGGCGTCCGCGCCGGATCGCCTGTCGCCATCATCGGCCTCCGATCCTCGCGGCGTACTATACCGCAGCGACTGGTCACGACGCAGCCTTCCGAGTGCGAGACCGGCGAATTTCTTTGGGTGCTCCCTGGGACGGGTGGGACAATTTTGCGCGAGGGAGGGACGCATGGCAACGATCCAACAGGAGTTGAAGCCGCAACCACGCGAGACGTCCGACGACGACCTGGACGAGATGTACGAGGAGGAGCCGCGGCGCCGCGCCTGGGGCGCGATCGCCAGCGTGGTGCTCGCCCTCGCGCTCGTGTTCGTCGGCTACCAGTGGAACCAGGCTGCCACGCGCGCCGAGGCGCTCGGCGCGCAGGTCAACGGGATCCGCGCCGAGGCGGAGACGCAGCGCCTGAGGGCGGAGGACGCCCAGCGGCAGGTGGACCTGATCCAGAAGCGGCTCGCTGCGATCTCGGCCGAGAAGGACTCCCTCGCCGAGCGGGTCGTGACCCTGGAGAAGGCCGCGTCGTCGCGCCCGGTGGCCGCCAAGGCTGAGAAGCCGAAGGCGGCGACGAAGGTGACGACGGCGGCGCCGGCCCGGCCCAAGGCCACCCCCGTGGCCAGTCGCCCGACGCCGGCCAAGCGCACGCCGTAGCGTAGCGCCGAGCGCCGTCAGGCGGCCAGGGCTCGGTCGAGCGCGTCGAGCAGGCGCGCGTTCTGCTCCGGAGTGCCGACGCTGATGCGAAGGTGCTCCGGGTAGCCCACTGCGGCGCCGTCCCGCACCAGCACGCCCCGGGCCCGGAGCGCCGCGACCACGGGGCCCGCCGGTCGCCCCAGGCGCACCAGGAAGAAGTTCGCCTCGGTCGGGGGGTGGGACAGCCCCCGACCGGCGAACGCCGCCGCCAGCGCCCGCCGCTCCGCCCACACCACGCGCTGCGTCGCCTCGCGATGCGCCAGGTCGTGCGTGGCCGCCACCGCCCCGGCCTGCGCCACCCGGCCGACGTTAAAGGGCTCGCGCGTGCGCTCGAGCGAGCCGATCACGTCCGGGCCGGCGATCGCGTAGCCGACGCGGAGCCCCGCGAGGCCGGTGATCTTGGAGAACGTCCGAAGGAGCACCAGGCTCTCGGGCCGCATCCGGAGCGTCGCCAGCCCGTCCGCGGCGCGCTCGGGAGCCTCGATGAAGTCGACGTACGCCTCGTCGAGGAGCACCAGGACGTCGCCGGGGCAGCGCGCGCAGAACCCCTCCCACGCAGCCCGGCCGAGTACCGTCCCCGTCGGATTGTGGGGGCTCGACAGGCAGACGAGCTTGGTGCGCGGCCCGATGCGCGCCAGGACGTCGTCGAGGTCGATCCGGTAATCGCGGAGCGGGCTCGTCACGACCTTGGCGCCGGCGAGCCGGGCACTCGTCGTGTACGGTTCGAACGAGGGCTCCGGCACCACCACTTCGTCGCCGGGGTCGAGGAGGGCGCGCGCGAGGAGCGTGAGGATCTCGTCACCGCCGTTGCCGAAGACCAGCTGGTCCGGTGTGACGCCGAGCGTGCTGGCCACGGCCTCCGCCAGCGCCGGGGCGCCGCCGTCGGGGTAGAGATGGATCCGCTCGGCCTCGCGGCGGATCGCGGCCACGGCGAGCGGCGAGGGACCGAGCGGGTTCTCGTTGGCGGACAGCCGAAGCACCGGGCGGCCCAGCTCGGCCGCGAGCGCGTCGAGCGGCGGCGGCACGACGTAGGGGACGATCTCGGCGAGGACCGGTCGCCAGCGGGGTGGCATGGCGGACGGAGTGTACCATCGTTCGCCCGGCCGCCCCGCCGGCGCCGCTCCGCCCGCGCGTGAGCGCCGAGTACAATCGAGGCGTGCAGCCGGCGTCGCCCCCGCCTGTCGCGGCCTCGGGCGTCGAGTCGCGTCCCGTGTGGGCTCGCGGGCTCCTCGCCACGATCCTCGCCGTAGCGTTCCTGCTGCGCATGGCCGGCGTCAGCTACGGGTTGCCCGACTGGGTCTACCACTCCGACACGACGAAGCAGCTGCTGCGTGTCGTGCCCTTCCTGCGGGGCGACCTCGTGCCCGAGGACACGTACCCGGTGCTCCACATGTACCTCGCGGCGCTGCTGCTACGGGTCGGCGCCCTCATCGATCCGCACGGCCCGGCGGAGAGCCCCTCGTGGCCGCAGGTGGTCGTCACGGTGCGCCTGATCAACGCGGTCCTGGGGATGGCGACCGTGGGCCTCCTCGCCGTCGCGGCGCGGTGGCTGTTCGGCTGGCGCGTTGGACTCCTGGCCGCCGGCCTCCTGGCGCTGAGCCCGGCGTCGATCGTGAACGCTCACTACGAGATGGGCGACGTCGCGCAGACCTTCTTCGTCGTCGCGGCCTTTGGCGCAGCGACGATCGCCCTCCTGAGCGGGCGCTCGGCGGCGATCCTGGCGACGGGCGCGCTGGCGGGGCTCGCCGCCTCGGCCAAGTTCTTCGGGGTGGTGGTACTTGCCACGGCGCTCGTGGCCATCGTCGGCGGCCAGCGCCGCGCGCCGGCTCACGCCGCCGCCCTCCTCGGGGGCGCGTGTGCCCTGACCTTCGTCGCCTTTGCGCTGAGCACGCCGCTCCTGCTGCTCGAGCCGGGCCGCTGGCTTCGCCAGGTCCAGGACTCCCCGGAGCTGTTCATCGGCAAGCCCCCGCCGGTGCTCCAGCGGTTCTGGCTCGGAGGCCGCGTGGTCCTCGGCCTCGCGCTCGAGTGGTGCGGGCTTCCCGTGTGCCTGGCCACCCTCGCCGGGATCGCCCTCCTGGCGCGTCGCGGTTGGCCGGGCGCGCTCGTCCTGACAACCCCCGCGATCGTGCTCGCGATCTACGTCTGGTTCCGCCCGCACGGCCTCGACGACCGCTACCTCGTGATCCTCGCTCCCTTCGTGGCGCTGGCCGCGGCGGTGGCCGTGGTGAGCCTCGGCCGGTGGTCGCGGCGGGCGGCGCTCGGGGCGGCGCTGGCGCTGGTCGCGCTCGGGACCGTGGACGCGCTCCACGTCGCCTACCTCTTCTGGACCGACGACACGCGGGAGCTTGCGCTCCGGTGGCGGCAGCGCCACTGGCCTCCCGACGTGCGGTCTATCTCTCTCCCTGAGTACGCGCAGGCAGATCCGACGGTGCGGGGTCCGATCCTCGCCATGGATACCCAGAGCGACGATCGGCATCACGTCTGGTACTCGGCGCAGCGCAGCGAGCCGATGATCCAGACGGTCGCGCGGCTCGAGCGAGAGGGAAAGCTCCTGCGACGCTTCGAGCTCCTCCCCCGTGGGTTCATCGCGCCGACGATCAGCTACTACGACCTCGAATCGATGGGGGTGCCGTACGCGTTCCCCCCGCCCGACGACGCCGCCTCGGACGAGGACGTCGTCTTCCTGGATCCCGACGCGGTCCCAGACCGGGCCGTCGTCGTCGTGACCCCGGGTCACCCGCGCACCTGGACGCTCGTGTCGCGGACGCCGCTCCCCCGGATCGTGCTCGCGCTGGCCGGCGACGGCCGGCTCCGCGTGCGCTGGGGGCTCCGGAGCCGCGGCTGGTCCGTCGACTCCCGGCGCGCGACCATCGTCGAGCTCGCGCCCTGGCGAGGGTTCCCCTGGTTCAAGCACGTCTACCGCCTGGGGCTCGAGCCCGGCACGGGCCGCGTCGCCGTCCGCCTGCTCCGGACGCCCTGCGATGTGGCCGAGCAGCTCCTCGCGCTCGAGGATTGGACGGGGGCCATCGGCCAGCTCGACGCATGCCGCGGTGCGCGCTGGATAGAGCCGGCCCGGCTCCTCGACCTGGCCTGGGCGCGCGCGCGGGCCGGGCAGCCGGACGGGGCCCGGGCGGCGCTCGGCGACCTTCAGCGGGCCGCGCCCGGCCTCCTCGAGGGGCTCGTCGAGCTGGCCGCCCGCCCGGACGGGGACGCGTGGCGGGCGCGCTACGCGGCCCTCCTCGGCCGCGGGCGCTTCACCTGGTACGGGCACATCTTCCGGGGCGAAGCGGAGTCGAGCCCGGCGCGGATCGGCGTCGTCGTCGAGGACGCCACGGCCGGCGGGGGGCAGTTCCTGCGGGCCGTGGGCGGCGCGACTCCGGCCGGAGTGGTGAAGGTCTGGCTGCCCGAGCACTTCCTCCGTGGCCGGTATCTCGCGACCTTCCGCGTGCGCGGCGCGCCTGCGGCTGCGGGACCGATCGCACGGCTCGAGGTCCTCCGACACCTCCCGGGGCGCGGGTACGATTCGGTCGCGTTTCTGGACTGGACTCCGAGACCCGGGCCGGGGGCGTGGGAGGAGGTCGTGCTGCCGTTCGCGACGGAGCTGGAGCCGGTGGACTTCGAGCTCCAGGTGCACTACCATGGCCGCGGCACGCTCGACGTGGACCGGACGACTGTCATGCCGGACGTGCGGGCGGCCCTGGCCGAGCGCCTTGCCGGGCTGGCCCCGGCCTGGCTCACGGCCGCGCCTGCCACCCCGCGCTGAGCGCCCCGCCGAGCCGCCCTCGCGGGCGACCGGCCGGCCGGGATAGGATGCGGCCCGTGACCGCCGCCCACATCGAGGTGCGCGCCGTCGCCAAAGCGTGGCGCACGCGGGACCAGCCCGTCCCCGCGCTCGAGGCCGTCTCGCTCGACGTCGCCCCGCAGGAGTTCCTCACGGTGCTGGGCCCCTCGGGCTGCGGCAAGTCGACACTCCTCTCGATCATCGGCGGGCTCGCCACGCCCGACACGGGCGAGGTCCGGATCGCGGGCCGGCCGGTGAACGGCCCCGACCCGCGCCAGATGGCGATGGTCTTCCAGGATCCGGGGCTGTTTCCCTGGCGCACGGCGCTCGAGAACGTCGAGTTCGGGCTCGAGCTCCAGGGCGTGTCCGCGGGGACCCGGCGCGAGCGGTCCCGCGCGCTCCTCGAGCCCGTGGGACTCCGCGGGTTCGAGGCGCGCTACCCCCGGGAGCTCTCGGGCGGGATGAAGCAGCGCGTGGCCATCGCGCGCGCGCTTGCCCTCGACGCCCCCATCCTCCTCATGGACGAGCCCTTCGGGGCTCTCGACGAGCAGACGCGGCTCCTCATGGGCGAGTGGCTCCTCGGCATCTGGGCCCGGACCCGGAAGACCGTCGTCTTCGTGACCCACAGCCTCCAGGAGGCGATCCTCCTCTCCCAGCGCATCGTGGTCATGACGGCGCGGCCGGGGCGGATCAAGGCGAGCTTCGAGGTGACGGTCCCCACCCCGCGCGATCTGGACACAGTGCCGGCCGCGACCCTCCGGCACGCGCTGTGGGACGCGATCCGCGACGAGTCGCGGCGCGCGCTGGACGGCGGCGCGTGAGACGGATCGTGCTCTCGCGGCTGGCCGTCCTGGCCGGGCTCTTGGTCCTCTGGGAGCTGGGGGCGAGAGGCCGAGATCCGCTCCTCTATGTCCCGCCCTCGCGCGTCCTGCCCGCCCTCGTCCGGCTGCTCCGGCTGGAGGCCTACCCGACCCTTCTGGGGCATTTTGGACTGACGGTGTACGAGGTGCTCGTCGCCTACGCGCTTGCCGTCGGCCTCGGCCTCGCGCTCGGCTTCGCCCTCGGGCTGCCGCGTCACGTCGGGGAGATCTACGAGCCGCTCCTCTCGGCTCTCTACGCGATTCCGAGCGTCGTGTGGTACCCGTCGCTGATGCTCTTCTTCGGCCTCGGCCCCGCGTCGAAGATCGCGTTCGGCGTGCTGCTCGGGTTCTTCCCCGTGGTGCTGGCCGTCCTCGCCGGCATCCGCTCCGTGGATCCGCATCTGCTGACCGTCGCGCGGAGCCTCGGGGCGGGATCGGGGACGTGTTTCGTCAAGGTCATCCTGCCGGGGATCACGGCCACGCTCGTGGCCGGGCTCCGGGCGGGCCTCGCGCTGACAGTCGTCGGGGTGCTCGTCGGCGAGATCCTCGGCGCGCGGCGGGGGCTCGGGTACCTCATCAACTACGCGTACGGCTTCTTCCGGACGGCGGACTACGCGGCGCTCGCCCTGCTGGCGCTCGGGCTCGTGCTGGTCGTCGACGGCGCCGCGGCCTGGACCGAGACGCGCGCTCGGCGGTGGATGGAGGGTGCGGCGTGAGCCCGGCCCGCCGCCGGCTGATCCAGGCCGTCTCGCTCGGGGCGCTCGTCCTGGCCTGGGAGGTCGCCGCGCGAGTCGGCTGGGCCGATCCGCTCTTCGTGCCGGCGCCATCGGCGGTGGCGCGCGCCTTCCGGGCGATCGCGCCGGAGGCGCTGGGCCTGCTCGGCGAGACCCTGGGGAAGACCCTCGTCGCCTACGCCCTCGCCGTGGGGCTCGGCGTCGGCGCCGGTCTCCTGATCGGCGGCGTGCGCTATCTCCACGACGTCCTCAACCCGTTCCTCGTCGCGCTGTACGCACTGCCCAAAATCCTGATCCTGCCGTGGATCATGCTCACCTTCGGACTCGCCGCGACGCCGGCGGTCGTCTACGGAGTGCTCCAGGGATTCTTCCCGATCTGTCTCCTGGTGGCCGGCGGGGTGCGGGACGTCGACCGGACGCCGCTCCTGGTCGCCCGCTCGATGGGGGCGACGCCGTGGCAGCTCTACCGGAAGGTCATCCTGCCAGCCGTGCTGCCGGCGGCCCTGGCGGGGATGCGGCTCGGAATCGTCTTCTGCCTCCTGGGAGTCCTCGTCGTCGAGATGTTCGGCGGGATCCGGGGCATGGGCTTCCTGCTGGTCGGTCTCGCCAACGCGTTCCGAGCGCCCGAGCTCTTCGCCGCGACGGCACTGGTGTCGCTCCTCTCGGTCGGCGTCGTCCTCGGGCTCGAGCGCCTGAACCGGCGCCTCGGCCACTGGCGCTAGCGCGTGCCGCGCGAGCCCGCGCCGATGAGCGACTTTCTCGACGAGGGTCGCTACAGCCGGACGGGCGTGAACTCCGCCGCGTAGAGATCGGCTGTCGGGACACGCTTTTCCTGGGCCTTGTACTCGAGGAGCGTGGTCTGCATCACCTCGAGAGCCTCGACGCTCAGTACCCCGTCCTTGGAGAGTAGCGGGCCCGAGACCTTCTGGGCCCGAGCAACCGCCTCTTCGGGCCACTGAAGTGTCTTGCTCGCAATGGTCGCGGCTTCCCCGGGGTTCTCGCGGATGAAGCGCGCTCCCTGGAAGAGCGCCTTCAACGTCCGCTGGAGCGTGTCCTTGTTGCCCTTGATGTAGTCGTCGGTCGCGTAGTACGCTTGGCTGATCCATTTCGGCGTGACGGTGTCGAGTCGGAGCAGGATTTTCGACTTGCCCTGGAGCTCCGTCACGGCCCCGCCGTCCCCCCAGATGAACGCGGCGATCTCACCGCGGGTGAGCGCCGCCAGCTGGGCGTCGAGCCCTCCGAGGCCCACGACGGTGATGTCCTTCTCCGGCACCCAGCCCTGCTGCTTGGCCAGCATCATCGCGAAGATCCAGGTGGTCGCACCCACCCGCGTCACGCCGATCGACTTGCCCTTGAGATCCGCGAGCTTGGTGATCGTCTGGGTGACATTGAGGGTGAAGTGGTTCCCGTCTACTTGGGAGGCGATGAACCGGATGGGCACCCCGGTGGCCCGGAAGACGGGCACGTCGGTCGCGCCGGTGGCCCCGATCTGGAGCTGCCCGGCCATCACGGCCTTCACCAGGTCCGGGCCCCCGCGGAGGGGCTGAAACTCGCCCGTGACGCCCTGGGTCCGGAAGAACCCCTTCTCGATTGCCACGACGATGGGGGCGACCAGTGAGAAGTCGCCGAGAACCGCCGTGCCGATCTTGACGGTGGGCCCTTGGGCCGCTACCGGGCGCGCGCGCCCGGCGACGCCGCTGGCGGCAACGAGACCCCCGGCCGTGACCTGGAAAAACTGGCGTCGCGAGGTCCTCATGGGGTGTTCTCCTCTCACGGGTGCGGGGTGCGTCACCACCCCCGGGGGACGGTGCGGGACCCGTCGGGTCCCGGGTCGCGGGTGGATGATACGAGGCCGAACGCAGGGCTGTCAAATCGGCGCTGCGCCAATGGTGGCGCGGGTTTGACACCCCCTACCCCCCATGCTAGCGTCGATTTCGGAATGGCTGAGACGCTGGTGGGGCGCCTGCGTCGCGCGGAGGCGACGGTGAGGCAGAGCTTCGTCGGCCCCGAGGCGGAGTGGCCCGAACAGCGCCGGCGCGCGCGTCTCGACGTGCTCCGCGAGCACATCACCACCGCCTACGACCGCCTCAAGACCCGTCACGCCGACGGAGCGTCGGGCGCCGAGAGCGTTCGCTCCCACGCGGCGTTCATGGACGATCTCCTGCGCGGCCTCTACGAGACGGCCGCCGCCGAGGTGCGCGCTGCGGGCCACCCGCCCTCGCGCCTCGTCCTGGTCGCGCTCGGCGGGTACGGGCGCGGGGAGCTCCACCCCTCCTCCGACCTCGACCTCATGCTCATCCATGGAGGCGAGGTCACCCCCTATGTCCAGCGGATGGCGCAGGAGATCCTCTACACCCTCTGGGACCTCGGTCTCCGCGTGGGCCACGCCTGCCGGTCCCTCGACGATTGCCTCGCCCTCGCGCGGACAGACCTGCCGAGCCGCACGTCGATGCAGGCCGCTCGCGTGCTCGCCGGCGACCACCGCCTGTTCCGCGCGCTCCAGCAGACGCTCCGCCGCGAGGTCTACCGCCGGGACTACCCGGAGTTCCTTGCCCAGATGCTGGTCGAGCGCGACGAGCGCTACCGCCGGCACGGCGGCTCCGTGTACCTCCAGGAGCCGAACGTCAAGGAGTCCGCCGGGGGGCTGCGGGACGTCCACACGGCGCTCTGGCTCGCCTCGGCGCGGTTCGGCACGCGGACACTCCGGGAGCTCGAGGACAAGGGGCACCTGACCGCCAAGGAGCGGGCCGCCACGGATGCGGCCCTCACCTTCCTCTGGCGGGTGCGGAACGAGCTCCACTTTCTGGCGGGGACGAAGCAGGACGTGCTCGAGCGGAGCCTCCAGGCGCCGGTCGCCAAGAGTCTCGGCTACGCGGACGATGAGGTCCGCCTCGGGGTCGAGACGTTCATGCGCGACTACTACCGCCACGCCCGGACGATCCACCGCATCTCCGCGCGCCTGATCGCGCGCTGTCAGGAGGGGCTCGCGCGTCATGGCACGGTCGGACGCCGCGGCCGGCGGGCGGCGCTCGCCGACGGGCTGGTCGTCTACGATGGCCGGCTCCACCTGGCGGAGCCCGGCGCCCTCCAGGTGAACCCCGCGCGCATCCTGCGCGTCTTCTGGCACGCTCAGCAGCTCGGGTGCGCGCTCGACGTCGAGCTCGAGCGGGCGCTCGAAGAGGCCGCACCGACGCTCGCCGACCAGGCGTGGCGGGCGTCGCCCGAGCTCAAGGAGCTGTTCCTATCGATCCTCCGCTCGTGGGGCCGCGTGGCGACCACGCTCCGCCGGATGCACGACACGGGTGTCCTCGGCGCCTACTTGCCGGAGTTCGGCGCGCTCGACTGTCTCGTCCAGTACGATCACTACCACCGCTATTCCGTCGACCAGCATTCGCTCCTCGCCGTGGAGGTGCTGGAGGGGCTCGGTCCCGGTCAGGGCCCGGAGACGGACGAGCTGGCACAGATCCTCGCCGAGGTGGAGCGGCCGGAGCTGCTCATGCTGGGCATCCTCCTCCACGACATCGGCAAAGCGCTCGGCCACGGCCACGCGCCGAAGGGCGTGCCGCTCATCAAGGCCGTGACACGTCGGCTGAACCTGGACGCTGACGACGCCGCGGCCGTCGAGTTCCTGGTCGAGCATCATCTCCTGCTGTCGCACATGGCCGAGCGCCGGGACATCGACGACCCGAAGACCGCGGAGCGCCTGGCTTCGGTGGCGCGCTTTCCCGCGTGGCTCACGATGCTCTACCTCCTGACCTGCACGGACATCCGGGCGGTCGGTCCGGGGGTGTGGAACGCGTGGCGGGGGGCCCTTCTTCGCGCGCTCTACCTCCGGACGCGGACCCACCTCGCGGGACGCTCCCCGAAGGCGCCGCGCCGAGCGGTCGTGGCCCAGCGGATCGTGCAGGCCCTCGCGGACCCGGCCTACCGGGAGGCCGCGGAGCAGCACCTCCAGGCGATGTCGGACCGCTACGTCCGCACGACGTCGCCCCAGCGCATGGCGGCCCACCTCCGGCTGATCGACCGGCTGCGGGAGGAAGCGGCCGTGACCGAAGTGTTCCACTTCCCGGACCTCGGGGCCTCGGATTTCGTCGTCGTCACCCGCGACACGTCCGGGCTCTTCGCGCTCATCGCCGGTACGCTGGCGGCTCACGGGGTCAACATCCTGTCCGCCCAGATCGAGACGCGGGCCGACGGCGTGGCCGTCGACACCTTCCACGTCAACGACCCGGGCGGTGACGCGATACTCGACGAGAGCCGCTGGGAGGCCGTCACCCGGGACCTCCGCCGGGCCCTGGCGGGCGAATGCTCGGTGGAGGCGCTTCTGGCCGAGCGGCGGCCGCGCCGCCCCGGACTCGTGCGGCCCTCCACGCCCGGGCCGGCGCGGGTGACGGTCGATAACTCGCTGTCCGACACTCACACCGTCGTGGAGGTGAAGGCGGTGGACCGGCTCGGGCTCCTCTACCTCGTCACGCGGGCCCTGGCCGCCGAGGGCCTCGACATCGCGACCGCGAAGATTGCCACCGATCTGGATCATGCGCTCGACGCCTTCTACGTGACCGATCGCGGGGGCCGCAAGGTCGATGACCCTGCCGCCCTCGCGCGCCTGCGCGAGGCGATCCAGACCGCCCTCGCCGGGGAGGTGGTGGACGGTGCTCGGGCGGTATAGGGCCGAGGTCTCGCGGGTCGCGGAGCCCGTGGCCCGCGCGATGGTCGGGCTGCGGCTCCGGCCCAACCAGCTCTCCTGTTTCGGCCTCGTGTGCTCCATGATCGCGGCGGCTGCCTTCGCCGCGGACCAGCGTCGGGCCGGGGCCCTTTGCCTGGCCCTCGCCGGAGCGCTCGATATCCTCGACGGAGCGCTGGCGCGAGTCTCCGGCCAGGCCTCGCCGTACGGCGCCTTCCTCGACTCGGTCCTCGACCGCTACTCCGACCTCCTGGTTCTCGCGGGGATCGTCTTCCTCTTCGCCCGCCTCGGCCGGCTGGAGACGGTGGCCGCGGTGCTCCTGGCTGTCATCGGGACCGTGATGGTCAGCTACACGCGCGCCCGCGCCGAGTCGGTGGACGTCGAGTGCCGGGTGGGGCTCATGGAGCGAGGCGAGCGGATGCTCGTGCTCATCGTCGGCGCACTGCTGGACCTGCTGGTCCCGGCGATCTGGGTGGTCGCGCTCGGGGCGAACGCGACGGCGGTCCACCGGATCGTCCACACCTGGCGGGCCACCCGCGGCGTTCTGCGCTGATCGGCATGGTCTGCCGGTCCCTCCTGGTACACTGGCCGATGATGTTGGGCGGCCGGTCCGCGCTCGCCGCGGTCGTCGTGACCGGGCTCCTCGTGGCCCTCGCAGCCCCCCGCGCCGGGGCGGCGGTGGTGGTGTCACCGAGCCCGCTCCAGCGCTATCGCGAGGCCCACGTGGCGCTGGCCGGAGGGGAGTACGCGCGGGCCCGCGCCCTCTTCGACGAGTTGCCCCCGGGATTCCTGCTCGCAGACTACGCGACCTTCTTCTCGGCGGAGGCCGCGCTTCGCGAAGGCGACGAGGCGCTCGCGGTCACACGCTTCCGCGCGTTCATCGAGCGCTTCCCGGAGTCCCTCCTCTTGCCCCAGGCGCAGCTCGCGGCCCTCGACACCGTGTTCCGGCTGGGCCTGTGGGTGGAGGCCGAGCGCGAGGCCCGGCGCTTCCTGGCCCGCACGCCGGCCCACCCGGAGGCGGGGCGGGTCCTGGTCCGGCTAGCCGAGGCGCGCGCGGCGCAGGGACAGGTGGCCGAGGCGATCGCGGACCTTCGGCGCCGTTGGATCGAGGCGCCCGCGTCCGCGTGGGGCGAGGCGGCGCGGGAGAGCCTGGAAGACCTGGCACGCGGAGCTGGGCTCCCCGTGCCGCCGCTCACCATCGAGGAGCACTTTCTCCAGGCGCAGCGTCTGGCGGACGCGGGAGAGCAGAGCGCCTCGGTCCGACTGCTCGAGGGGCTCCTGGCCCAGGGGCCGGAGCTCGCCGTGCGCCACCGCGCGCTCGCCCGGATCGCGCCGATGCTCGGTCGCCTGGCCCGGAGCGACGAGGCGATCGCCCGGCTCGACGCCGCCCTGACCGAGCCGGTCACGCCGTCGCACGCGGCGCTCCTCTACGAGCTCGGACGCCTCCTTCAGCGGAGCGGCCAGACGAGCCGGGGGGCGGCGATGTACGAGCGCCTCCTCGCCGAGCATCCGGAGGCCTCCAACCTGCCGGATGTCGCGCTCCAGCTGGCCCGCGCGCGCACCGAGCTCGGCCAGTTCGATGCGGCGCGCGAGGCGTTCCAGGGGGTGGTGGCGCGGAATCCCGATAGCCCGGCGGCCGCGTCGGCGCGCTGGGAGGTGGCCTGGCTCGAGTACCGCGCGGGCCGGTTCCGGGATGCGGCCCTCGCCTTCCGCCAGCTCTCCTCCACGGTCGGGAGCGCGCGTCTCGCCGGACTCTACTGGGCGGGCCGCTCGCTCGACCAGCTGGGGGAGAAGGGGGCGGCCCTGGCCCTCTATCGCGAGGTGCTGAGCCGCGGCCCGCAGGGATACTACGGCATCCTGGCCGCGCGCCGCGCGCGTGAGAAGCTGCCGCCCCCGGTCGCCCTGCCCGTGAAGCTCACGGTGGATCCGGTCGGTCTTCTTCGGTCCGAGGCGCGCTACCAGCGGGCGCAGGCGCTCGGCTCGATCGGCTTCGACGGGTTCGCGATCCTGGAGCTCGAAGCGCTCGGCCGGGACGCGGCCGCGGACAGTGATCGAGCCTGGGCGCTCGGTGTGGCCTTCGCCGATCTCGGGGAGGCCGGGCGGAGCTTGCGCTACCTCCGCCGGGCGCTCGGCCCGGCCGTGGAAGCGGGTGCGCCGGGTCTCCCGCCGCGCCTCTGGCAGCTCTACTATCCCCTCGGGTATGGCGAACACGTCCGCACCGCGGCCCGCACGGTGGGGCTCGACCCGTACATCGTCGCGGCCGTGATCCGCGAGGAATCTTCCTACGACCCTCGCGCGCGCTCCGGCGTCGGGGCGATCGGCCTGATGCAGCTCATGCCCGACACCGCCCGCGTGGTCGCGCAAGAGCTCGGGCGTCCCCTCGGGGAGCTCGGGGCGCTCTGGGAGCCGCCCGTGAACATCACGCTCGGGTCGCGCTACCTTGCCCAGCTCGCCGCCCGGTTCCGAGATCCACTCCTCGCCGTCGCCGCGTACAACGCCGGTCCGCACCGCGTCCAGCAATGGGTGGCGGGGCGCCCGCAGGTCGACATGGAGGAGTTCGTGGACCAGATCCCCTTCGATGAGACGCGGGGGTTTGCCAAGCGCGTGTTCACGAGCTGGCACCACTACCGGCGCCTCTACGGGGACGGGTCCGCGCCCGGCCGCCGCGGCGAGGCGGTGGCCGCCCCGCGCGCCGCGCCCTGAGCGCCCGCCGATGCCCGTCCCCGTGATCGTCGACGGGTACAACCTCCTCTACGCGCGAGGCGAGGCGCCCGCGCCGGAGAGTCGGGCGCAGCTCGTGCGGGACCTCGTCGAGTGGGCGCGCGCCCGGAACCGTCGCGTCGTGCTCGTATTCGACGCGTGGGCGGGAGGTACCCGGGAAGCCCGGACGGAGGCCCACGGGCCCGTCACCGTCTGGTTCACGCGGGCCGGCGAGCGAGCCGACGCCTTCATCGTGCGATGGGTCGGCGACCATGCCCAGGCGGTGGTGGTCACGTCCGATCGCGCGGTCCAGCAGGGAGCGCGCCGCCGCGGCGCCGCGGTTCTCGACGCCGAGAGCTTTGCCGCCCGGCTCGAGGGGGACCCACCGCCCTCCGAGGCGGGCGCCGCCGGCCCCCGGGCCCGCGGGCCGCAGGCCGCCTGGCTCCGGGGACTCTGAGGCATGACGCTCGCGATCGGCCTCTACATTGCCTGTGAGCTGATCGCCAACGTGACGGCGGTCAAGCCCATCGTCGTCGGGGGGCTCGTCGTCCCGGCCGGGGTGTTCATCTACGCCATCACCTTCACGCTGCTCGATCTGATCAACGAGCAGCTCGGCAAGCGCGGCGCGCGCCAGGTCATCGGCACCGCGTTCTGCGCGAACCTCCTCCTGGCGGCGTACGCGCAGCTGACGGTTTGGTGGCCGGCCCCGGCGTTCTTCGACGGGCAGGACGCGGTGGCCCGCGTGCTCGGCGCGACTCCCCGCATCGTCGGGGCGAGCCTCGTCGCCTATCTCGTCGCCTCGCTCGTGGACGCGGAGATCTTCGCCTGGTGGCGAGCGCGCGTGGGCGGCTACCGCTGGGGACGGGTCCTCGTGTCCAACGCGGTGTCGACTGCGGTAGACTCGCTGGTGTTCGTGACGCTGGCCTTCGTGGGCGTCCTGCCGGTCCTGCCGCTCGTCGTCGGCCAGTACGTCGTGAAGATGGCGGTGACGGTGGTGAGCTTGCCGCTGATTTACGGGATTCGCGCCGGGACGGTCGTCCCGACCCACGCCGCACGGCCACGCTCGGTGACGCCGTGACGCGTGTGCCGCGTGCGCGGCTCGGCGCCTGGGTGGGTGGCGCCGCGCTGAGCCTCCTGCTCGTCAGTGGCGCCGGGGCGGCCGCGCCGCCCGCATCGGCCCCGCGCCCGGAGCCGGGTGCCGCGGCGGCGACGCCATCGGCCGTGACCCGTGTGCGTGCGGCGGTCGTGGGGATCCAGGCGCTCGTCCCGCCGGATCGGCCATCCGCGGCGACGCTCGGCGAGGAGCGGGCTGGCTCGGCGACCATCATCGACCCCGACGGGCTCGCGGTGACCGTGGGCTACCTCGTCCTGGAAGCCGCGCGGATCGAAGTGACGCTCGAGGACGGGCGCAGCACGACGGCGCGAATCGTCGGACACGATTTCGAGAGTGGGCTCGCGCTGATCCGGCTGGACCCGGCCGGGGCGCCGTACCCCGCCGCCCAGCTGGGCCAGTCCGCGCCGCTCGCGGCCGGCCATCCGGTGGCGATCGTGGGCGTCGGTCCCGCGGGGCCCGCGGTGGGCGTCATGGTCCGCGTGACGGGGGTGGGCCCGTTCGTCGCCTACTGGGAGTACCTCCTCGATCGCGCGGTGTTCGTCGCGCCGCACCACCCGTCCTTCGGCGGCGCCGCGCTGGTCGACCCCGACGGCGCCCTCGTCGGCGTGGTCTCGCTCCGGCTGTCGGCCGGCCACCTGGCGATCCCGATCGATCTCCTGGCGCCGGCGCGCGACGCGATGGTCCGGACCGGCCGGCCCGCTCGCCCGCCGAGGCCGTGGCTCGGCATCCGCGCGATCGGGATCGACGGCGGGATCGGGATCGCGGGCGTCTCGCCGGCGGGGCCGGCCCAGGCGGCGGGGCTCCGCCAGGGCGACGTCATCCTGCGCGTGAACGGGGAGCGGGTCGCAGACGTCGAGGCCTTCTACCGGTGGCTCTGGGCGCAACCCGTGAACCAGCCAGTCGAGCTGGGCGTCTGGCGGGACGGCGCTCTCGAGACGATCACCGTCCGGCCGCGCGACCGCTCCGCAACCTTCGGCACGCAGAACCCCTGAGGACTCGGCCGGTCAGCCGGCGAGCCAGAGGCGCTTGATCGCGAGGCCGAGCCGGCGGCTGTCACCCGAGCCGGGCACCCGCTCGCGCGGCACCCGGAGCGGCTCGGCGTGGAGCGTGACCCGCACGAGCCCGGCCGAGGCCTGGAACGGCACGGCCAGCTCGGCCCACGTGTCGGGGGCAAGCGCGAAGGGCGCTTCCCCCGCCGGAGTGGCGCGCCCGTCGGCCTCCACGCGCTCCACGACGAGTCGCCCCGAGACCGGGCCGAGCCGCAGCTCTCCCGAGTAGGCGCGGACACAGGCACGCCGGGTGCGGCCGTCGTGGCCGAGATACGCCTCGGCGCGCCCGCCGGTCCAGCGCATCGCGCCGAGCTTCCCCCAGGCCTCTCGCCCGAACCATCCCGGGCCGAGCTGGTCCTCGTCCCCGGGCCCGAGCTCGAGCGCCCCAGGGAGCGTACGGTGGGGAAGATAGAGGCTCTGCGCCGCAACCCACCACCCCTCGAGCGACTCCTCGGCGCGCCGCTCCGCCCGCACCCGGGCGATGGCCGCGTCGATGGCCGGGGCTCCGGGGAGGCGCTGGGTCAGCACCCACTGCGTTCCCACGTGAAGCCCGACCTCGCGCCCCCGAAAGGGATCGCGCCACGTCGGGGTCGCGAGATCAACGCGCACCGCCCCGCGCGCGGCCACGGGCTCCGGGACGAGGAGGTGGATCCGGATAGGCCGCGCGCTTACCCCGAGTTCGAGCGTCGCGGCCGGCACCCCGTCGAGGGTCCAGTCGGTCCGGAGCGGCGGCGCCTCGCCGTCTGGATTGGCCACGACCAGCGACACCAGCGCGGGGCCCTCTCCCGCCGGCAAGGGCACCTCGAACCCGGCACGCGCGCCCGTCAGCCGGAAGGGGAACGTCAGGCGTCGGGTGAAGCCCTGGGCTTGGCGGGCATCCTCCTCCACCGGCCCGAACCCCTCGACCGCGCGGAGCGCGCTCCACTCGACGAGGGTCGCGTCCGTCCGCCACGCCCGCGCCATGAGCTGGCCCCGGAGCCTCGGGAACAGCCGCCGGAGACGGCCGGCAAGCCGCTGCTCGCGCGGCCCGACGGCTTGTCCGAGGACACCCGGGATCTCGTGCGGGGCGTCGAGCGCGTCGGAGTAGTAGACGCGGTCGAGGCGGAAGTCGTAGAGATCCTTGCCCTGGAGAGCGAGGTAGTAGGCGAGCTCGTCCGCCGTGTACTCGCGGTTGTGCCGGTGATAGAGCAGGGACGGGAAGAGCTCGTGGAACGCGCGACTCACCGGCGGCTGCGTCCCCCAGCCGTGCCAGAGACGCGAGAGCGTCTCGACGCGCCGGAGGTTGGGCGTAGTGAGCAGCAGGAGGGCCCCCGGGCGGAGGACCCGGAAGATCTCCTTGAGCGTGTGGAACGGGTTCAGGTGGAGGTGCTCGAAGAGCTCGCAGAAGAGGACGGCGTCCATGGACGCCGTCGGCAGCGGGAATGGCGCCTGCTCGACCTCGCACTCGCGGATCGTGATCTTGCGCTCGCCGCAGCGCTCGAGGAAGTTGGTCCAGGCCCCGCCGCCCTCGATCGCGTTGTTCAGCCCGACGACGTCCCAGCCGCGGGCCTGGGCCAGTGCCGAGAGGTGTCCGGGGAACGACCCGACGTCCAGGAGCCGCCGTCCCTCGCCCGGAGGCAGAAGCCGAAGCGTGTCCTGGTACCGTCGCCGGTGATACTCGAGGTAGCCTGCCTCCCAGTCGGGCAAGCCCCCGCGCCCGAAGGCGTGGACTTCACGGGAGATCTCGTCGAGGTCGGGCGGGGAGGTCTCGTCGGCGGGCCGGGGCCAGAGGGCCATGCGTCGCTACGTTATCCTGGGGTCCCGGCCTCGCCAAGACCGCGGCGGGGTGACAGGACGCGCCCGCGGGGATGCGGCCGTCAGGGGCGTCGGATCTCGGTGCGGGTGATCTTGCCGGCGGCGTCGACCCAGAAAAGGTATGACCGGGCGTACGAGGAGTACCCCACGGTCGACGGGGGTGGGGTGCCGCCCACCGTGCGGGGGGAGACCTCTCGCGAGAACTCGGTGGCCTTGGTCTGCTCGATTTCTTCGTAGATCAGCACTCGCTGGCCGGCGTCGACAACCTCCTTGGTCGGGGCTCCCCACTCGCGGACGAGGTCGGCGGCGGGCCGACCCGCCCAGGCCTGGACCTGCTCGGGCGGGATCCCGCCGCGCGAGCACGCCATGAGTCCGAGAGCCGTGAAACCGACGACCCGCGCGAGCCGGCGCATACCCTCTCATGCTATATCACTCCGGGCCGCCCGCGGATGCCGCCGCCTCGCGCCGAGGCGCCGGGCGCTCGGCCGCGCTCCGGAGCGAGGCGCCTATCGCCCCCGCCGAACCCTTGCCTTTGTGGCTGGACTGGCGCTGTGACGCGGCGCGCGCACCGTGTGGCGGACGAGGCTACGAAGAGTTCGGGGGTGCGGCGGGCGACTCGGCCGGACCATCCTCCGGGGTGGGCGCCGGCTCTTCCTCGACCCAGGTCCAGGGCACGGTGATGACGGTCCGAGGCGTGTCGAGCTCGACCGAGACCTGGCGCGCCCGGGTGTCCCCGCCCACCACCACGCCGGCCGCCCCCGCCGGGATCCAGGTGGTGTGCGGGCTCGCGATGGGGATCCGGAGCTGCACGCGCATCCCCACGTGGACGCGCGTGGGTGCGCGCCAGCGGGGCACGGGCGCCGGGCCGTCGCGGCCGCCCGGGCGGAACCAGAAGAGCCGCAGGAAATCCTGGAGTGCCATCGCCCGCACGATAGGGCGGGGAGGCCCTGAGGGTCAAGACCGGGTGAGGCGCGCGGGGCGCCCCCGCGCTCTCCGGTGGTCGTGGTATCCTGTCCGCCGTTTCACCGGGCGGACGATCCCCCGCGCTCCCAGGAGGCCCTGAGGTGGAGACTCTCGCTCCCGACCAGCTGCAAGCGCTCGCGACCCGCATCTTCGCCGCTCTCGGCGTGCCGGACGGCGACGCCGGGTGGGTCGCGCGGCTCTTGGTCCGCGCCAACCTCCGTGGACACGACTCGCACGGCGTCATCCGGGTGCCGCAGTACGTCGGCTCGATCCGGAAGGGTGAGACGAACCCGCGTCCGGCCATGCGCGTCCTCGAGGAAACGCCGACCACGGCGATCGTCGACGGCGATCTTGGTCTGGGGCAGGTCGTCGCGCGGCGCGCGGCGGAGGTGGCGATCGACAAGGCGGCGCGCCTCGGGCTCGCGGCCGTCGGGATCCGGCGGTCGAACCATATCGGCCGGCTGGCGGACTACGCGGAGCTGGCGGCCGAACGGGGGTTCGTCGGGCTGGTCTGGACCAACGCACCGACGGCGCACTCCGTCGTTCCCTACGGCGGCCTCGACCGTCGCCTCTCCACCAACCCGCTCGCGGTCGCGGTCCCCGGGCCGGGCGGTGGCGTCGCCATCTCGGTTGACATGGCCACCAGCATCGTCGCCGAGGGGAAAGTACGCGTGAAGCGGAACCGCAAGGAGCCGTTGCCGGACGGCTGGGCGATCGATCCGGCGGGCCGCCCGGTCACCGATTCGGAGGGCTTCTACGGGCCACCGCGCGCGGGGCTCCTGCCGATGGGCGGCCACAAGGGGACGGCCCTCGGCCTCATCGTCGAGGTGCTGGGCGGGATCCTGTCCGGGGAGGGCGCGATCGGAGACCGCACTGGCCCCGTGCACAATGGCACGTTCCTGCTGCTGATCGAGGTGGCCCGCTTCCTCCCGCTCGTCGACTTCACGGGGCAGGTGACGGACTTGGTGCGGTGGGTCAAGTCCTCGGCGACGGCGCCCGGCGTCGCCGAGGTGCTGGTCCCCGGCGAACCCGAGGCGCGCTCGGAAGCGCACCGGCGGGCTCACGGCATCCCCGTCGAGGCCGAGACGTGGCGGCAGATCCAGGAAATCGCCGCCGAGCTCCGCGTGGGGTGACGCGCGCCCGGCCGGCCGTGGGCGACGGGAACAGGCGTGGCGCCGCCGGCGTTCAGTCGAGTGAACCGACCTTGGCCTGACGGAGGGAAGGTGTCATGAGGATGCGGATCGGAGCGTGGCTCGCCCTGGGAATGCTCGGGATCGTCCTCCTGGCCTCCGGTCCGGCGGACGCCCAGAAGAAGACGCTGACCATCGGGTTGAACCAGGATCCGGACATCCTGGACCCGACCCTGGCCCGGACGTACGTGGGGCGCATTATCTTCGAGCACATGTGCGAGAAGCTCTACGAGATTGACGAGAGCCTCAACATCTACCCGCAGCTAGCCGCGGAGCTGCCCCGGTTCGGCGATGGCGGCAAGACGGTCACGATCAAGCTCCGCTCGGGCGTGAAGTTCAACGACGGCACCGTGATGGATGCCGAGGCCGTCCGGTTCTCCCTCGACCGCCACCGCGGGATGAAGGGCTCGAGCCGCCGGAGCGAGCTCGACCACGTCGATGCCGTCGAGGTGGTCGATCCGACGACGGTCCGCCTCCGCCTGAAGGCGCCGTTCTCACCCATCACGGCGATCCTGGCCGACCGCGCCGGCATGCCCGTGTCGCCGGTCCAGGCCCGGAAGCTCGACGACAAGTTTGGGACCGCGCCCGTGTGCGTCGGCCCCTGGGCCTTCACCGAGCGCGTCGCCCAGGACCGGATCGTGCTGGACAAGTCCACGCACTACTTCGATCCGGGCCAGGCGAAGTTCGACCGGCTCGTCTTCCGGATCATCACGGACGACAACGTCCGGCTGGCCAACCTCCGCTCCGGCGACATCGACTTCATGCATATCGTGACCCCGACGCACGCGGCGAGCTTGCGCAAGGAAGGCCGGTTCGAGGTCTCGAGCGTGACGGGGCTCGGGTATGCAGGGATGAACATCAACCTGCGGAATAAGAACGGCAAGCCGCCGGCCCTCCCCGGCGACCTCGGGACGCCGCTCGCCAATGACCCGCGGGTGCGGGAGGCGTTCGAGCTGACCATCGACCGCGAGGCCTTGAACCAAGTTGCCTGGGAGGGTCAGTACACGCCGGGCTGCACGCCTATCTCTCCGGTGAGCCCGTTCTACGATAAGAGCCGCAAGTGCCCGGGGCGTGACGTGGCGCAGGCCAAGAAGCTCCTCGCCGCCGCCGGCCTCGCCGGTGGTTACAGCTTCGAGATCACGGTCCAGAACCAGCCGCCGGAGCGCCGCGTCGGCGAGGTGATCCAGCAGATGGCAAAGGAGGCCGGCTTCAACGTCTCGATCCGGCCCTCGGAGTTCGCCGCGGCCCTGAGCGACGACGACGCGGGCAAGCTCCCGGCGTTCCTGGTCGGTTGGAGCGGCCGTGTGGACCCCGACGCCAACATCCATCAGTTCCACACGTGTCAGGGCAGCCTCAACACAACGCAGGCGTGCGACGAGACTGTCGACACGCTGCTCAATCGGGCCCGGGAGGTGAGCGACCTGAAGGAGCGTGCGGAGCTCTACCGCCAGGCCCTCGATCGGTTCGCCGCGCGCCGGAACGTCCTGTACCTCTACCACCAGAACTACATCGCGGCCTTCCCGAAGAACCTCAAGGGCTACAAGGCCGTGCCCGACGGCTTGATCCGCATCAAGGGCGCGAGCTGGAACTAGCCTGAGCGGGCCGGGGGCCCACTGGGGGCTCCCCGCCCCGTCGTCGGAATATCGTGGCCGAGTTCCTGATCCAGCGAAGTCTCATCTCGCTGGTGACCCTGTTTCTCATCACCGTGATCGTGTTCGCCG
>CAWDVE010000019.1:0-712697 GCA_963805625.1 uncultured Candidatus Rokubacteria bacterium | reverse complement strand
CGACACGGGCGTGACGCGGGTGCGCTTCTTCCTGGACAACCCCGGGATGACGGGGACGCCCCGCCAGACCGAGAGCAACGCCCCCTTCGACTTCGCCGGCACGGCCGCGAGCGGCGCGGCGCAGCCGTTCAACACGGCCCAGGTGGCCGACGGCGCCCACGTCATCACGGCGGCCCTGGACCTCGCCGCGGGCGGGACCGAGGTGGTCAGTGCCACCTTCACCGTCGCGAACCAGGCGCCGGCCCTGGCGTGGAATCCCGAGGGCCCCGTCCCCCTGACGGTCCCGGAGGGTGGGAACACCACGACCCAGGTCACGCTCACCGCCACGAGCGGGACGGCGGCCTTCACGCTGAGCGAGACTGCCGCCTGGCTCACCGTCAGCCCGGACAGCGGGGCGACGCCGGCCGCCATCACGCTGATGGCCGACGCTGCCGGCCTGGCGCCGGGCGTGTATACGGCCGCCGTGACCGCGACGGCCGCCGGCTACCTCACCGACACCCTGACGGTGACGTTCCGCGTGGGCACGGACAGCTACAGTTTGCTCCTCAGCACCGCCCCCACCCGCGCCAGTCCGATCGCCCTCGCGGGGGCGAGCGTGGCGGGGAACATCTACGTCTTCACCGGTCCCGACACGGGCGTGACGCGGGTGCGCTTCTTCCTGGACAACCCCGGGATGTCGGGGGCGCCCCGGCAGACCGAGAGCAACGCCCCCTTCGACTTCGCCGGCACGGCCGCGCGGCGGCGCGGCGCAGCCGTTCAACACGGCCCAGGTGGCCGACGGCGCCCACGTCATCACGGCGGCCCTGGACCTCGCCGCGGGCGGGACCGAGGTGGTCAGCGCCACCTTCACCGTCGCGAACCAGGCCCCGGCCCTGGCGTGGAATCCCGAGGGCCCCGTCCCCCTGACGGTCCCGGAGGGCGGGAACACCTCGACCCAGGTCACGCTCACCGCCACGAGCGGGACGGCGGCCTTCACGCTGAGCGAAACGGCCGCCTGGCTCACCGTCAGCCCGGACAGCGGGGCGACGCCCGCCGCCATCACGCTGATGGCCGACGCTGCCGGCCTGGCGCCGGGCGTGTATACGGCCGCCGTGACCGCGACCGCCGCCGGCTACCTCGCCGACACCCTGACGGTGACGTTCCGCGTGGGCACGGACAGCTACAGTTTGCTCCTCAGCACCGCCCCCACCCGCGCCAGTCCGATCGCCCTCGCCGGGGGCGAGCGTGGCGGGGAACATCTACGTCTTCACCGGTCCCGACACGGGCGTGACGCGGGTGCGCTTCTTCCTGGACAACCCCGGGATGACGGGGCCGCCCCGCCGGACCGAGAGCCACGCGCCGTTCGACTTCGCCGGCACGGCCAGCCGGCGGCGCGGCGCAGCCGTTCAATACGGCCCAGGTGGCCGACGGCGCCCACGTCATCACGGCCGCCCTGGACCTGGCCGGCGGCGGCACCGAGGTGGTCAGCGCCACCTTCACCGTGGCCAACAGCGGCCCCATCCTCGCGTGGAGCCCCGACCCCGTCACCCTGAACGTCCCCGAGGGAGGCAGCACCACGACCCAAGTCAACCTGAATACCGCCAGCGGGACGGCCGCCTTCACGCTCACCGAGACCGCCTCCTGGCTCACCGTCAGCCCGACGACGGGCTCCACGCCCGCCAGCGTCACCCTGACGATCGATGCCGCTGGACTGGCCGCCGGCACCTACACGACCGTCGTCACCGCCAGCGCGCCCGGCTACGTCTCGGATGGCCTCATCCGTCAGTTTGACGGTGGGGGATCCCGACGAATGTCAGCCGGTCCCGTGCTGCTCAGATCCTGGTCTCGCTGCCGTATGAGCTGGAGTTCGATCAGGACCACGGGAAGATCCTCGACG
The DNA here is from genome assembly GCA_963805625.1 of uncultured Candidatus Rokubacteria bacterium. GTDB lineage: Bacteria > Methylomirabilota > Methylomirabilia > Rokubacteriales > DASRDR01 > DASRDR01. Next base: position 710,821 of record CAWDVE010000019.1, on the reverse strand, counting down.
GTGCCGGCATCGGGACCGGCTTCACCTACATCGACCGGCCTTCGAGGGGCGTGGGGTACATTGCCGCCAACCTCGCGGTCGACACCATCGCCGGCGCGCTCCGGATCGTGACGACGTCCGGACTGTTCCACCGCGACGTGAACTCCCAGGACAACGCCTTGGGGGTCGGGATCGATGCGCCGAGCCAGGTCAGCCTGCTCTCGACCACGCTGGTCGATCCGCCGGCGGGATCGGGGAACTCCGAGCAAGCGGGGCTCTGGTTTGGCATCGATGAGGACAACTACGTCAAGCTGGTCGTGCTCTCCACCTCCTCGGGTACCGTGATCCAGCTTCTGCTGGAGGTCGGCGGACTCCAGACTGAGAACGGTGGCGACGGGCGTCTTGAATCTCAGCAGCTCGACGGTGCAGCTCTTCCTTCGCGCGGATCCCTCGAACCGGCAGCTCACCGGAACCTACCGGATCGGCGAGGGCTCCCGTGCAGACCGTCGGCACCGTCGTCGCGCCGCCGGAGTTCTTCAGCTTCGACGCGGCAGGCATCGACCCGCGCATCGGGACCCGGAGCTTCGGCGGGATTTTGGCCAGCCACCGCAGCGGGCCGGCGGCGCTTGCGTACACGTTTCGGACGCTTCGCCGTGGTCGCCGACGACACGCCCACGCCACCGCCCTCCGGGGACGTCGCGTTCGTGCGCTCGTCCTTCGCGGTGCCGTTCCCGACCTCGATGGTCTGGGGACCCGACAACCGCCTGTACGTAACCGAGGCGTTCGGCAAGATCCATGCGGTGACCTTCGATGCCAACGGACAGCCGCTCGCCGATCAGGTGATCACGACCCTGGGATCCCGACTTACCCTGGGGATCACCGTCGATCCCTTCTCCGCCCCGAGTGACGTTGCTCTATGGGTGTCACACTCGAGCCCGTCCTTTGGCGCTGGCATAGCCAACTCGAGCATGGTGAGCCGGCTGTCCGGACCGGGGTTCGCCGTCAAGCAAGACATCATCACGGGCCTCCCCCGCGCCATTGCAAACCACGCCGTCAACTCACTCCACTTCGGGCCGGACCAGAGGCTCTACATCGCGGTCGCTGGCAACACGGGCGCGGGGGCGCCGAACACCGCCACCACCGAGTTCGGCACGCGCCCCGAGCAACCCCTGTCCGCGGCCCTCCTCGTGGCCGACGTCTTCGCCCCCGGCTTCCAAGGCGCCTGCGCGTCTTGGGTCGACGACGCGACCGGCACGGCGGACAAGACCATTCCGCCGACCTGCGACGTGCGGGTCTACGCGAGCGGGCTCCGGAACGCGTACGACTTCGTGCACCACTCCAATGGCCAGATCTATGCGCCAGACAACGGGCTCGGTGTGCAGGGAACGTTCCCGAGGACGCCGACGCCGGACTGTCAGGGCATCGTGTCCTATTCGGCGGCGTTTGACCCGGGCGTCCAACCCGACACGTTGCACCGGCTGGTGGAGGGCGGGTACTACGGCCACCCGAATCCGGCGCGCGACGAGTGCGTGTTCGGCGACGGGAGCCAACAGGGGGTGCCCCCGCTGCCGAACTTCAGGCCCGCGATCGCAAACCTCGGCTTCCACCTCTCCGCCAACGGCACCATCGAGTACGTGTCGGACGCCTTCTGTGGAACGCTGATGGGGGACCTCTTGATCGCGAACTACTCGAGCGGAGACGACATCACGCGGGTGCGACTCGCCCCCGACGGACTCTCGGTCGTGGCACTGGAATCCTTGGCGGGAGGCTTCAACGATCCCCTCCCCTTAGCCGTGGGCCCGGATGGGTCCGTCTACGTCGGCGAGTTCGGTGGCAACATGGTGACGGTCCTCACGCCGGTCAAGCTCGGATGCTGGGCGACCCGGCAGCCGTTGCCCCAGGTGATCCTCGACGCGGGCGGCGCCGCCTTGGACGGCAAACTGTACGTGATCGCTGGCCAGACGTCTAGCGGCCCCCAGTCGACGATGTACGTGTACGACCCCGCGACGGACACGTGGGCCACCGGTCCAAGCCTGCCCGGGCCGGCTGTCCAAAATCCGGCCGTGGTGGAGTACGACGGTAGGCTGTACGTGTTTGGCGGATCGACTGGCCCCGTCTCCGGTGCGGTCATGAATGTCGCCGTGTTCGATCCCGTGACAGCGAACTGGACCACGCTGGCCCCGATGCCCGTCGCGCGCGGCGGTGCCGCGGCCCAGGTCGTCGGCGGACTGATTCACGTGGTCGGCGGCATGGATGGAAGCGGCGCGTCGCTGGAAACGATGGCCGTCTATGATCCTTCGACCGACTCGTGGAGCGCCGGGCCCTCGATGGGCACCCGGCGAGATAACCCTGGAGCGGCCGTGCTCGCCGACAAGCTCTACGTGTTCGGTGGGCGGACGCGGAACGCCGACGGCAGCGTTGTGAACGGCACCCTCGACACGGTGGAGATGTACGACCCGGCCACGGGAGTGTGGACGACTCGGGCCCCGATGCCGACCGGCCGCCGAACGATGGCCGTCGGCACGCTGAACGGGCGAGCGCAGCTGATGGGAGGGGAGAGCACCTCCACCGGCGGCACGTTCTCCCAGAACGAGGAGTACGATCCGGTGGCGGACACGTGGCGCCAGCTGAACCCGATGCCCACGCCTCGCCACGGCACGGCCAGCGGGACGATCGACGGCGTCGTGTACGTGGTCGGGGGCGGAGCCGCCGCCGGCTCTTCCTTCACGAACGTCAATCAGGCCTTCAGCATCAGTCCGTAAGGCCCCAGTCCGGGCCACGATGCGACCGCGACATCCGGACTCGGTGAGGCTGGTGGACATGCGCGCAGCCGTGTTCGCCATCGGGATGCTCGCTTACGGGCTGATCGGACATCCAGCTCTCGACGCCGAGGCCGCCGACCACGCGTTGCTCGTGAGCAGTTCGTCGAATCGGTCGAACGCGTCAGCGCTCGCCGAGGCGAGCGTGGCGGGGAGCATCTACGTCTTCGTCAGCCCCGACACGGGCGTGACGCGGGTGCGCTTCTTCCTGGACAACCCCGGGATGACGGGCACGCCCCGCCAGACCGAGAACAACGCCCCCTTCGACTTCGCCGGCACGGCCGCGAGCGGCGCGGCGCAGCCGTTCAACACGGCCCAGGTGGCCGACGGCGCCCACGTCATCACGGCAGCCCTGGACCTCGCCGCGGGCGGGACCGAGGTGGTCAGCGCCACCTTCACCGTCGCGAACCAGGCGCCGGCCCTGGCGTGGAATCCCGAGGGCCCCGTCCCCCTGACGGTTCCGGAGGGCGGGAGCACCTCGACCCAGGTCACGCTCACCGCCACGAGCGGGACGGCGGCCTTCACGCTGAGCGAGACCGCCGCCTGGCTCACCGTCAGCCCGGACAGCGGGGCGACGCCCGCCCCATCACGCTGATGGCCGACGCTGCCGGCCTGGCGCCGGGCGTGTATACGGCCGCCGTGACCGCGACGGCCGCCGGCTACCTCACCGACACCCTGACGGTGACGTTCCGCGTGGGCACGGACAGCTACAGTTTGCTCCTCAGCACCGCCCCCACCCGCGCCAGTCCGATCGCCCTCGCGGGGGCGAGCGTGGCGGGGAACATCTACGTCTTCACCGGTCCCGACACGGGCGTGACGCGGGTGCGCTTCTTCCTGGACAACCCCGGGATGACGGGCACGCCCCGCCAGACCGAGAACAACGCCCCCTTCGACTTCGCCGGCACGGCCGCCGGCGGCGCGGCGCAGCCGTTCAACACGGCCCAGGTGGCCGACGGCGCCCACGTCATCACGGCGGCCCTGGACCTCGCCGCGGGCGGGGCCGAGGTGGTCAGCGCCACCTTCACCGTCGCGAACCAGGCGCCGGCCCTGGCGTGGAATCCCGAGGGCCCCGTCCCCCTGACGGTTCCGGAGGGCGGGAACACCTCGACCCAGGTCACGCTCACCGCCACGAGCGGGACGGCGGCCTTCACGCTGAGCGAGACCGCCGCCTGGCTCACCGTCAGCCCGGACAGCGGGGCGACGCCCGCCCCCATCACGCTGATGGCCGACGCTGCCGGCCTGGCGCCGGGCGTGTATACGGCCGCCGTGACCGCGACCGCCGCCGGCTACCTCACCGACACCCTGACGGTGACGTTCCGCGTGGGCACGGACAGCTACAGTTTGCTCCTCAGCACCGCCCCCACCCGCGCCAGTCCGATCGCCCTCGCGGGGGCGAGCGTGGCGGGGAACATCTACGTCTTCACCGGTCCCGACACGGGCGTGACGCGGGTGCGCTTCTTCCTGGACAACCCCGGGATGACGGGGCACGCCCCGCCAGACCGAGAGCAACGCCCCCTTCGACTTCGCCGGCACGGCCGCCGGCGGCGCGGCGCAGCCGTTCAACACGGCCCAGGTGGCCGACGGCGCCCACGTCATCACGGCGGCCCTGGACCTCGCCGCGGGCGGGACCACGGTGGTGAGCGCCACCTTCACCGTGGCCAACAGCGGCCCCATCCTCGCGTGGAGCCCCGACCCCGTCACCCTGAACGTCCCCGAGGAAGGCAGCACCACGACCCAGGTCAATCTCAACGCCACGAGCGGGACGGCGGCCTTCACGCTGAGCGAAGCCGCTGACTGGCTCACCGTCAGCCCGGCCAGCGGGGCGACGCCCGCCAGCGTCACCCTGACGATCGACGCGGCTGGCCTGGCGGCCGGCACCTACACCACCACGGTGACCGCCAGCGCGCCCGGCTACGCCTCGGATGGCCTGGCCGTCAGCTTGACTGTTGGCCCGCCGCCGCCGCCGGATCAGGTCCATCTGGCTTGGGTGGGAGACCCGTCGACCACCCTCGTCGTGGTCTGGCGCACCTTCGATCCGAACGCGCCGTCCGTCGTCGAGTATCGGCCGGCGGGCACAGCGCCGTGGCAGAGCGTCACCGGGACAGCGCGCCCGTCGGGCACCACAGGGACCCTCCACGAAGCGGTCCTGACCTTGCTGACTCCCTCCACGGCCTACGAATACCGCGTTTCTGGCACCCAGGGCATCTGGAGCCCCACCTTCACGACGCGGACGGCCCCTCCACGCGGACCCCAAGATTTTGACGCCGTGTATGTGGCCGACACCGGAATCATCGGCCGGCTCGACGGGCTGGCCACCGGCACCGAGCAGGTCATCGACGAGATCGCCGCGCTCAACCCTCTCGTGGTACTGCTCGGCGGGGACTATGCCTACTTCGACACCGACAAGCGGTTCGGCTCTCTCAACAGCACGATCGACGCCTGGTTCAACCAGATGCAGCCGATCGGGACGCGGTCACCGATGATGCCTGCCTACGGCAACCACGAGGCCGGCGAGGGCTTCGCCGCGTGGGCCGCTCGATTCCCAACGCCGCCCGGCTTCGATGGTCAGCGCAATTACTCTTTCGACATCGGTGACGTCCATTTCGTGTCGATCTACGCTGTCGCCGAAACCGTCGGTCTCGCGACCACGACGCTTCAATGGATCGAGCAGGACATCACTGCCGCCCTGAACGCCGGCCAGCGGTGGATCGTTCCTTATTTCCACGTCTCGCCGTTCTCCGACGGGACCAACCATCCGTCCAATCTGGCCCTCCGCTCTCAGCTCGGTCCGCTGTTCGAGCGCCTGGGCGTCAAGGTCGTGATCTCTTCACATGACCAGTCGTTCGAGCGGACCTACCCTCTCGTCGACGTCCCGGCGACGAACACCCCGACCTCGTCAGCGAGAGCGTGCTACACGATGGCGGACGGGGTGACCTGGGTCAAGGTGAGCCCGGGCGGCAAGCGGAGCAACATCAACGGCAACTTCTCCCAGTTCCGCACCGAGCCGCCACCGCCTTGGACCGCCGTTCGCGACAACAGCGTCCACCACTTCGCACGGCTGTCGGTCAGGGCGTCCGGCTCGATCCAACTCGAGACGTACGGGGTCGTGGGCGATGGGACGCCTCCCATCCTCCAGGACCGCTTCGAGTACACCCTGGGAAGCTGTCCGCTCGAGCTCTTGTTCAGCCCGACGAGCGCCCTCCTCGTCGCGCCGGTCGGGGGGCTTGCCACGGCTGATGTCGACGTCGACACCGGGACCGGCGATCCGGCAGCCTTCACCACGACGGGGGGCGCGCCCTGGCTCTCGGTCACGCCGGCCGGCGGAACCACTCCGACCAGATTGCGCCTCACCGCCGATTCTACCGGTCTTGCCACCGGTGTCCACCGGGCCACGCTCACCGCCGAGTCTCCTGACGCTGCCTCGGACTCACTCGACGTCGCCTTCACCGTCGGCTCCGAGTACACGGTCCTAGTCAGTTTCCAGCCGGATCGGGGGAATCCGCAGCCACTCGAGGGCGCCACCGTGACCGGCAACGTCTACGTCTTCAGCAGCCCCGTCACGAACGTGATCAGCGTCCGGTTCTTCCTCGACGATCCGGACATGAGTGGTCCGCCCCGCCAGACCGAGCGGACGGCGCCCTACGACTTCGCCGGAGGCACGGCCTCGCTCGCCAATCCCTTCGACACCTCGCAGCTCGCCAGCGGCCCGCACACGATCACTGCGGCCATCGAGCTGGCGACGGGAGCGACCGAGGTGGTGACGGCGACCTTCCTCGTCTCGGACGAGCCCTGAGGCGAGGTCCCCAGGGCACCGGCTCAAGGCGAGATCCATGGCCGCCGCCGCCCGGATGCCCAGGCCGTTGATGGCGAGGTGCCCCCTACCCCCTTCAGCGTCACGTCGAAGATACGATTACCCGCGGCTCGGGATCGAACACGGCTACAGACGCGAGGGGGCTCCGCGGGGGCGATAGCTGCGCGACCCCGCGCAAGCCTCGCATTGCGCCTCCCAGCTTCCGTCGGGGCGAAAGGTTACGCGGTTCGGCCACGACCAGGGAAGCCAGAGCTTACGGACGCGGCGCCATTCGGACACGGCCACAGACGCGACGACGGCCCCCCGGGGGGCCGTCGTCCTTCCTGGCAAGCGGGTATGACGCTCAGCTAGCCGCGACGCCACCGCCGTGCCGCCACTGCCATCCCGACCAAGCCGGCACCGAGGAGGGCCAGCGTCCCCGGCTCAGGCACGTCCACAGAGCCTTTCCAGACGAGATAGTCGTTGTTGCCCTCGCCGCCGCCGGGCGTTCCAGCGATGAACAGAAGGTATGGCGCACTGGCGTTGAACCCCGACCCAGCGAACCCGTTCAGCGTGAAGAGATCCACTTCGACGCCGGTCTGTCCCGAAAGGGCGATGTCGGCAAACGAAAAGGTGAAGGAGTTAGAGACCGAGAACTGGTTGGGGTCATCTGACCACAAGAGCGTCCCCGTCTCCGAGCCGGTCCCCTTGTTACCGTCGAGCGACGAGACCCAGAGCGACGTCCACGTCCCCCCCTCCTTGGTGAGACGAATGCCCTCCGAGCTGTCGCCATTATCGAGCTCGTTTTCGTCACCGCCCCCGCTGATGCAGGTCCCGGTACCACCCAAATTATTACAGACCCCGAGACCATGGTCGTTCGGCTGGTTCCGTAGCCACAGGAGTTCGGAGTTACCGCTCGACAGGTCGATGGGGTCAGTGGTGGCATCTATGTTGTCGAAGCCGTCAGCCGTGATCGTGTTCGTCGTCTCACTGGCGGTGAGCTGCGTGTTGTTGACCCCGCCTCCCAGGTCTGTGGCGAAGTTAAAGTCGATGGCCTCGGCGGCAGCCCCCGTGAGGAGGACTCCCATAACAACGGCCGCCCATGTGAGTCCTCGCAAGCCTGTCATGTGCACCCTCCAAGTTCGATTGTTCGGTCTTGGGTCTGGTGATTCCCGGCCTAACCGCAGGAGCAAGTGCTATGCCGTCAAATAAATCCAACAATTCCAAGTAGTTCTGAGTCAGTGCCGCACCGACTGCCCAGTTTTGTAAAGAATCCCGACGATTGACTGCCTCTTCTATAAAGAATCCCGACGTTCCAAGGGAGGCGCGCCCAACGTTGGATTACGGGAGCTGGCTCAGCGCCCGCCGGGCCTCGTCCGCCCCTGGGAAGCCGGACTGGAGCTTCAGCGCCTCCTGGAGTTCCCGCTTGGCGGCGTCCTTGTTCCCCGCCGCCAGCTGGGCCATCCCGAGGTGGTAGCGGACGACGGCGTTGTCGGGCAGCTTGGTCGCGGCCTCGTCGAGGAGCACGACCGCGCGCTGATGGACCCCACGCTGATGGAGGATCCATCCGAGCGTGTCCGAGATCTGGGGGTCATCGGGGGCGGCCTCCTTCGCAGTTTGAGCGAGCTGAAGCGCGCGTTCCTTGTCCCCGCCGGTCTCGCTCAGCAGGTAGGCCAGATTGTTCGCCGCCGGGGCGAAGCGGGGGTTCCCTGCCAGGAGCTGCTCGTAGGCCTCCATCGCTCTCTTGTGGTCCCGCTTCGCCTCCGAGAGCATCCCGACGAGCATGAGCAATGGCTGGCTCTTCGGGTTGAGCTTGAGGGCCTCCTCGGCCCGCGCCAGACCCTGATCGAGGCGCCCCGTGCTTGCGTAGAGCCGCGCGAGGTCGAAGTACGGCCCAATTCGCTGCGGCTCGAGCTCGATCGCCTTGGAGTAGGCTGCTTCGGCCTGAGGCGTCTCACGCCGCGTTTGGTGGAGGCGCCCCAGGAGCTGATGCAACCCGGCTGACTGCGGGACCCGGGCGATCTGGCGCTGGACCCGCTCGAGCGCGATCTCGGGCTTCTTCTCGCGGACGTCGAGCCGCACCAGGTGGGCCAGAGGGTCGACGAAGCCCGGGGCGAGAGTCAGCGACGCCTCGAACTCCCGGCGGGCCTCGGCCAACTTCCCCTGGGCGACGAGGCTCAGCCCGACGAAGTCGGGCCCCCGGGCGTCCTTGGGCGCCACGGCGACGAGACGCCGGTAGGCCTCCTCGGCCTTCTTCGGTTCTCGTCGCGCCATGTGGGCCGTCCCGAGCAGGACATAGGCCTGCACCACCTGGGGCTCCTTCTGAATCAGCTTCGCCAAGTCCTCGATCGCGAGCTGAGTCGCCCCGGACTGGATGTTGAGCCTCGCCAGCTCGAGCGTCGCCTCGACGTAGGACGGGGCGCTCGACGTGGCCTCCTTGAGCTCGGTCTTCGCCTGCTGGACATTGCCCGCCTGGAGATACGCCTGGGCCAGCTGGAAGCGGGCCGGGGCGAGTTTGGGCTCGCGTTTCAGGACCTCCTGGAACTCCTGGATCGCCAGCGTCGTCTCGCGCTTGGCCAGGTGGATGCGCCCCCGCAGGAAGCGGCCGTCGAGGTCCTGCGGGCTCTTCTTCATGATGATTTCCACGGCCTTCAGGCTGTCGTCGTAGCGCCGCTCGCGCAGCGCCAGCTCCGCCTGCCGGCGCCAGGCCGGGAGGTAGTCGGGCGCGGCCTTCGTCATCTCGGCGAGGAGGCGCTTGGCCTCGTCCGGACGCCGGGAGGCGAGGTAGAAGTCGACCAATCGGAGCCGGGCCCCCGAGCCGGGCGGCGCGAGCTCCGCCGCCCGTTTGAAGGCCTCTTCGGCGCGCCCGGCATCTCGCCGAATGGTGTAGAAGCTCCCGAGCGCGACGTGGGCTTCGACCGACTTGGGCTCCCGGGCGACCGCCCGTTCTAAGGCCTCGACGGCCCGATCGGGCTGACGCTGGCGGAGGTAGAGGGTACCGAGGGCCAGGTGGAATCGGGCCCGCCCGTCGTGCTCGCCACGGGCGGCCTCGAGGCGTGCGAGCGCCGCGGCGATCTCTTCCGGCGAGTCCGCGGCGTTGGCCAGGAGGACCAGCGCATCGAGCGACCCCGGGTTCTTGGCGAGGACGGCCTCGGCCTCGTCCGTCGCCTCCTGGGACTTCCGGACCATGAGGTAGATCGTCCCGAGCTTCAGGCGAACCTCGGGGTCGTCCGGCGTCAGCTCCTGTGCGCGGAGGAGGAACCGGAAGGCCTGGGCCGCCTCGCCGAGCTGGAAGTGGGCGAGCCCGATCTGCGCAATCGCGCGGGGATGATTCTGGTCGAGCCGGAGCACGTTCCAATACTCGATGACAGCCTCGCGGTATTGCTCCTTCTTGAAGTACGCGTCGCCGCGCTCGAGGTAGCGGGCCTTCCTCGCCTCGGGCGAGCGGGCACACCCGGTCGCGACGACCAGGACAATCAGCAGGAGGGGGGCCCAGCGGCGGATTCCAGAAGTCATCGTGACGACCTTTCTCGACAGTTCATCCCCGGCGTTGAGGAGACGACGGATGGCGGTCGGGAAGCGTTTCGCTCAATCTTGCCGCCGGCCTGCCGGGCGGCCATACCAGCCCCGCCAGCACGGGCGCGGCCAGAACCCATGGAACCAGTGCAGGGCGGGTGAATCGTCCGCATCGCGCGACTACTGATAGGCAATCCAGGTACCAACCGGGATCGATCTCGAATATCAAGGGCTTCGTGGCTCGAAACTACCAGCCTGCGAAAAAGATTACCCAAATGCCGAAGCAGGGGGCACAGGGTGAGTAGCGGTGGAAGGCCACCTGCCTCATGACGCGCCGCGCTAAGTTCCACCGATGCCCAACCAGGCCCCTATTCTATGGCCCTTCTTAGAGGTCATGCCACCACGTCGGGCTCTCATGCCCGATGGCAGAAAGGTTGAAAGGTATTGTGGCGCATACGGAATGGATTACACGATGGCGTCACGTTTCAAGACACTCAGCGGCCTCCACATCGTGAGTGATGGACATGGCGCCTCAGCGTCGACATTTCTCGGACGGAACGAGGCCCCGGCCGCCTTGACGACGTCCCCTTGACCGGCCTGCCCGTCGGGTCTCTGCTCCCAGTCGCCGCCGGCCTCGCCTGCATCGCGCTGGCGGTGGCGGTGCTCGTCCGGCGCCCGCTCAGCCGGCTCGAGTGGAGCTTCGCCTTTGGGATGCTGGCGTTCGCTGTCCAGTCGGCCGCGGCGTGGGCGCTCTTGGCCGGAACGGCGATCACCGGCGACCCCGGGCCGTGGCTCCAGCTGCATGGCGTCGCCGCGCTGGCGGCGCCGCTCCTCTGGGGGGTGTTCGTTGCCGCGCTCACCCACCGCCAGGCGGCGATCCCGACCGGCTGGCGCGGCGCCATGGTGGCGGCGAGCGGGCTCGTCGTCGCGGGCGCCGCCGTCCTGGTGACGGGCGACCTCTTCCGGTTCCCGCCCGTGTCGGGGCCCTTCGAGATCGCCGCTGTCGAGCCCCTGGGTGTCTACCTGGCGGTCCTGGAGATCCTGCTCTCGGTCGCGATCCTGGCCGGCCTGGAGACCGCGCTCCGCAGCGCCGGCGTCCGGGCGCGCGGCCGCGTCAAGTTCCTGGCGCTCGGGCTCGGGGGCATCTTTCTCGTGCGGTTCTATCTAGCGAGCCAGGTCGCCGCCTTCCGGGTCGTCACCGCGGACTCCCTGATGATCGGGGCCGCCACCCTCCTGGTCGCGACGGCCCTCATGGCGGTCGGGGTTGCCCGCGAGCGCCTCCGCGACATCGAGCTGACGATCTCGCGCGCCCTCCTCTACCGGTCGGTCGTGGTCAGCGTGCTCGGCGTCTACCTGCTCGCCGTGGGGGCCCTCGCCTGGCTGCTGAACTATCTCGAGATCCCGGAGCAGGCGTTCTGGGGCTCGCTGGTCATCTTCGTCTCGGCGCTGTTGCTCGCCCTCGTCCTGCTCTCCGACCGGGTGCGGTGGCGGATCAAGCGCTTCGTCGCGCTGAACCTCTACCGCAGCAAGTACGACTACCGCGAGCACTGGGTCGCCTTCACCAAGCGCATGGCCTCGCTGGTGACGGTCGACGAGATCGGGCCCCAGCTCCTGGAGGCCCTGACCGAGGCGGTGGGGAGCACCCGGGCGGCGCTCTACCTGGCCGACGCGCCCGGGGGACCGTATCGCGCGGTGGCGACGCTCGACCTGCCGGCCTCGCCGGGCGGCGTGTTGGCCGACGCGCCCCTGGTCGGCCGCCTCCGGGAGGCGCGGTACCCGATCGTCCTCGACGGGGGCGTCGACCCGGCGCTGCTGGCCGAGCTGGCTGGGGCGTTCGGCGAGGGCTCGGTGGCGCTGCCGCTCGTCTGGCAGGGGACGCTGACCGGGTTCATCCTCCTCGGCCCCGAGCGCTCGGGCCTCGGGTACGGGCTCGAGGACCTCCTCTTCATGGCGACGATCGGTGAGCAGGCGGCCGGCTCGATCGCCACCGCCCACATGTCGGAGGCGCTCGCGCGCACCCGGGAGTTCGACGCCTTCCACCGCCTGACCTCGTACGTGATCCACGACCTCAAGAACTCGGTCTCCGCGCTGTCCCTGCTGGCCCGCAACGCCCTCACCTACTTCGACGACCCGGAGTTCCAGCAGGACAGCATTCGGACGCTCTCCCGCACCGTCGAGCGGATGACGAGGCTGCTGGGGAAACTGGGGTCGCCCGAGAAGGCCGCCGAGCTGACCCTCGAGCCGGTCGACCTCGCCGCGCTGGTAGACGAGGCTGTCCGGCCCTTGCGCGCCGACGCGCGTCTCACGGTGCTGACCGACATCCGACCGATCCCTCCGGTGCCCGCGGACGCCGAGGCCCTCCTCCAGGCGCTCCAGAACCTCGTCAAGAACGCGGCCGAGGCTATCCCCGGAGCGGGCACGGTGACCGTCGCGGTCGAGGGGACGGAGGGCGCCGTGGTCGTCTCGGTGACCGACACGGGACCGGGGATGTCGGAGGAGTTCATGCGGACGTCCCTCTTCACGCCCTTCCGCTCGAGCAAGGACGGCGGCTGGGGGATCGGGCTCTTCCAGGCCCGGGACATCATCGAGCGGCACGGGGGCATGATCGCCGTGACGAGCACGCCCGGCCGGGGCACGACTTTCCGGGTGCGGTTGCCGGTCGCCGGGGAGGCGGTCGCCGGGGTGAGCGGGGCCTGGCGGGAAGGCCCGGCGTGAGCCAGCCGCGGCTCCTGATCGTCGAAGACGACGAGGCCATCCGTCCAGTTTGCTCGCCTCGAATGGGATCACGGCCGCGCGTGGGCGGCGCGCCCCAACCCTCCTTGGAGGCCAGACGAGCGCCGAACTCTTGTCTCCGCCCACTCGGCAGGGATATCGAGCATTATAGTGAACAGCGAGGCATGATGACGTCTTCACGGGCATCGATCTTCACGGGCATCGACATGAGCAGCGCCCATCGCTACACGATCGTGATTCGACCCGACGACAGCACGTCCGGCTGCGACGCGATCGGCCGGACGCCTGCCGAGGCCCAGGCCGAACTGGTCCACGTGTTCGAGATGATCGAAGAGGAGTACGCGCCAGGAGAGGCGTCCCCTCCCCCGGACGTCCCTCAGTCTCATCGCCCATGCAAGTGTGGACCGGCCGTGATTGAGCCGCTCGCCAAGGGACCGGGGGCCGGGAGTGCCGTGAGCCAGTCGCGGCTGCTGATCGTCGAGGACGACGAGGCCATTCAGACCCAGCTCAAATACGCGCTGAGGGACGAATTCAGCCTCATCCTCGCCGGGGACCGCTCGCAGGCCCTCGCGCGGCTCCGCGAGGCCCAGCCGCCGGTAGTGACCCTCGACCTGGGCCTCCCGCCCGCCGCCCACACGGCTGAGGAAGGGCTGAAGACCCTGGAGGAGATCCTCCGCGCGGCGCCGTCCACCCGGGTCGTGGTCCTCACGGGGAACGCCGACCGGGCCAACGCCCTCCGGGCGGTGCAGGCCGGGGCTTTCGACTACCAGGCGAAGCCCGTCGACATCGACGCGCTGAGGGTCGTTCTCCGCCGCGCCCTGTTCCTCCACGGGGTGGAGACCGAAGCGGCTCAGCAGGTGGGGGACGCGGAGGCGTCCGCCCGGTTCGAGGACCTCGTCGGCCACTCGCCCAAGATGCGCGAGATCTTCGACATCGTGACGCGGGTCGCCCGGACCGACGCCACGGTGCTCGTCGAGGGCGAGAGCGGGACCGGCAAGGAGCTCCTCGCCCACGCCGTCCATGCGAAGAGCCGCCGGCGCGACCGCCCGTTCGTCCCGATCAACTGCGGGGCGATCCCCGAGACGTTGCTGGAGGCGGAGCTGTTCGGACACGAGACGGGGCGCGTACACGGGCGCTCACGTCCAGCGGAAGGGGAAGCTCGAGGGGGCCGACGGCGGGACGCTCTTTCTCGACGAGATCGGCGAGATGAGCCTCCTGCTCCAGGTCAAGCTCCTCCGGTTCCTCCAGGAGCGCGAGATCGAGCGGATCGGCGGCCGGGACCGGATCAAGGTCGACGTGCGGGTCGTCGCGGCGACCAACAAGGACCTCAAGGCCGAGATCGCGGGCGGCCGCTTCCGGGAGGACCTCTACTTCCGGCTCTCGGTGGTGACGATCACGCTCCCCCCGCTCCGCGAGCGCGGGGAGGACATCATCCTCCTGGCCAACACGCTGCTCCGTCGCAACTGCCAGGAACAGCGACGCAAGCTCCAGTTCAGCCAGGATGCCTTGGCAGCCCTCGCGGGGTACGCGTGGCCTGGGAACATCCGGGAGCTGGAGAACGTGGTCCAGCGGGCCGTCATCATGGCGCGGGGCAAGTTCATCGAGCCGGCCGACCTCGGGTTCGCGGCGGCTACGGGATCCGGGGAGGCGCCCCGGCCTCTCAAGGAGGCCCGCAACCAGCTCGAGCGGGAGCTCCTCCTGGAAGCCCTGACCCGGACCAGGGGCAACATCAGCCAGGCGGCCAAGGAGCTCGGGGTGAGCCGGCCCACCCTCCACGACCTCCTCGACAAGCACGCCATCGACGGTCGCCTCCTCCGACCGAGCGCCAACCTTAACGAGAGCTAGCCGTGCCCCAGGGCTGCGTTGTGGGCTTCGGCCGGAGGGCTTGCGTGGCGCGCGGGGCGGATCCAGCCTCAGAGCCACAGACATGGGGGGCGGAATCCCTCCGGGCAGGCTGGCAGCTTGTAAGGAACACAGACACTCCGGTCCGAGGCGTTCCCAGATCGCTTATTTGTTGAGGGGTTGCAACGGGCTATGGCCGAGGACATTTGAGAGGACTGGCGGAAATCTGTCGGCTTGCTTTACTGATGGGAGTCAGTCAGGAAAATCTGCCGCGCTGTAACACCATTAATTCTATTGTAGATCCTCTGAGTGGCACGATAGCCTGCTTATTCTATGGCAGATGCCTTGGATCACACGTCAATACAAGAGTAAAGGAGAGCGAAATGAAGTCTTTCTTGACCGTTCTTGGCCTCCTGGTGGGGGCGATTGTGGCCATCGGGCTGCCACTCCAGGCGCACGCCGTCACCACCTCGGATCTCAACTGCGCTTTTTCGGGCGGCGTCTGTAGCGATACGAGCTCATACGGCACCCTGACGTTCACGGATCTCGGGGACGATGTGCAGCTCGACATCGATCTGACCGGGACGGGGAACAAGATCCTCTCAGTCAAGCTCAATTATGATGGTAGCCCGGACGGGGACGACTTGAGTGTCACCGGTGACGCGACTACCCTGACCTTCTCCCCTGACGGTGTCAATGCCGATGGCTGCGTCGGCTGCTTCGATATCGACGTCCCAGCGACAGGGGAATATCGGTACGACCGACACGGCCACGCTGGTGTTCCACAACGATAGCGGCGCTCTGGACATTAGTGACTTCTTCTTCGTGAACTCGGCCGGCGTTGATGCCGCGGTCCACATTGGGAACATCGGCCCGGACGGCTGCGAGGGCTCCGAGTGTGTGCCGGGAGACACCGGTACAGGCTCGGTCTTCGCGGGAGAGAAACCGGGGGCGGTTCCCGAGCCGGGAACGCTCATGCTGCTCGGTGCCGGTCTCGTGAGTGTCGGTGTGGCGCGGCGAGTGGTCAGCCGCCGCCGCAAGTAACGTCTCTTCCCCGACACGAGCGCCAGGCGCGTCGTCGACGCCCTGGCGCTCGTGCTTTTGTTTGGCATTGATCGCCTCCACCCTGGTGCCGCGGTCCCCCCTCGATCGCCACGGCTGCCTGGTGACGACGCCTCCTCCCAAGATCGGCCGACGCGCCAGCGCCGTGGCCCACGCGCGAGCGCAGAGCGAGGGCCCCAGTATCGAGGATCGCCGTAACCGTCGCGGTCCGGCCACGTCCGATCGGGACCTCCCGCGTGCTGGGCGTCTGAGCATCGATGGGACTCCCATCCGGTGCCGCCATCCACGCGGGTCGAAAAGAGACCGACAAGTCGGTGTGACGGCGGGAGACCTTACCGATACGAGCCATCCCGTCTAGAACGGCTCACGTCGACGACCTAACGATTCCGCCTGAGGCTCCGGAAGCGGCGCCCGTTGCCGATACGCTGGCGGCTGCACGCGACTGATTGACCGCACCGCGCAGGCATGCTGCAATACGACACCGTCGACCCCGGCCGGTTCTGGGGTTCGGCATGCTCACCGACAGGGGAGGAACCCTTCCACGAGCCCGAGCCGAATGGGTGAAACGGTCGTCGGGCGGGCACCCTCCCCGCGCGTCCTGTTCCTCGTGTTCACCGTCTTCCGGGTTCTCCGGGCTGATCTACGAGTCTCTCTGGACGCACTATCTCAAGCTGTTCCTCGGACACGCCGCGTACGCCCAGACGCTGGTGCTCGCCATCTTCATGGGCGGGATGGCCGTCGGCTCATGGTTATGTGGCCGCTGGTCGGCCCGGTGGCCAAACCTCCTCCGCGGGTATGCCCTCGCTGAAGCCGTCATCGGGCTCATCGCACTCGCATTCCATTCGGTATTCGAGCGATCCGTTAGCCTCGCCTACAGCACCCTCATGCCGGCGCTCGGTTCCGTGGAAGCCGTCATGGCGTTCAAGTGGGGGCTTGCCGCGCTGCTCATCCTTCCGCAGTCGATTCTGCTCGGGATGACGTTCCCCCTGATGGCCGGCGGAATGATCCGCCGCGCTCCGGACCAGCCCGGGACCGCGCTGGCGACTCTCTACTTCTGCAACAGCGTGGGCGGGGCTCTGGGCGTGCTCGCCAGCGGCTTCCTCCTGATCCGATTCGTAGGACTGCCCGGGACCGGAGCCGTCGCCGGCGCGATCAACCTCGCGCTGGCGGCCGTGGCCTGGTGGCAGGCCGGGTCGCGGCCGGAGCCGGCGTTCCTCGGGCCGTCAGAATCCCCGGAGATGGCGCGGGACCGGGGGCGCTACGCGCTGCTCCTGCTCGTCGCCCTGCTCACGGGCGCCGCATCGTTCATCTACGAGGTCGGATGGATCCGGTTGCTGAGCCTGGTGCTCGGGAGCTCGACCCACGCCTTCGAGCTGATGCTGAGCGCGTTCATTCTCGGGCTGGCGTTCGGCGGGCTGTGGATCCGGCGCCGGATCGACACGCTCGGAGAGCCGCTCAGGTTCCTCGGCGTGGTCCAGGTGGCGATGGGCCTTCTGGCGCTCTCCACGCTCTATCTCTACAACAGCACCTTCGGTGTGATGCGCTGGCTGGTCGCCACCCTGCCAAAGACCGGCACGGGCTATCTCGAGTTCAATCTCGCGAGCCATGCCGTCGCCGCCGCCATCATGCTGCCCACGACGTTCTGCGCGGGGACCACCCTTCCCCTCATCACGTACTGTCCTCATCCGAAGCGGGCGGGGCGAGGGAAGCATCGGGGCCGTCTACGGCGCCAACACCGTGGGCGCCATCGCGGGCGTCTTCTTCGCCATCCACCTCGGGATGCCGACCCTGGGCCTCCGGACCTTGATCTCCTCCGGCGCCGCCCTCGACATCGGGCTGGGCCTCCTGCTTCTCTGGCGCCTCCGCGGCACCATCGGGGTCCGCCTGCCAGCGGTCGCGACCGTACTCGGGGCCAGCGCCATCGCCGTGACCCTGCTCGCGGTCGAGCTGGACGCATACGGAATGGCATCGGGGGTGTTCAGGGGGTTCCAGAGGGTCCTCTCTTCCGAGGGCGCGGACATCCTATTCCACAAGGACGGCAAGACGGCGACGGTCCACCTAGTCGACGAGCACGGCTTCGTGTCCATCCGGACCAACGGCAAGATCGACGCGCTCCTCAACCTGGGGCCGACGGATCGGCGCCCGGTGGACGAGTCAACAATGGTGCTGAGCGGCGCGCTGCCGCTCCTGCTCCATCCCACGGCCAGGACTGCCGCCAACATCGGGATGGGCTCCGGGCTGACCACGCACGTGCTGCTGAGCGCGCCCACGCTGCAGGTCGTCGACACGATCGAGATCGAGGAGGCCATGGTCGAGGCGGCGGCCGGCTTCCTGCCTCGCAACGCCCGCGCGTACCGCGATCCGAGAAGCCGGATCCACATCGACGACGCCAAGACGTTCTTCTCGACCCACAACAGTCGGTACGATCGTCATCGTCTCGGAGCCATCGAACCCCTGGGTGAGCGGGGTCGCGGGGCTCTTCTCCGTGGAGTTCTATCGCCTGACCAGTCGCCACCTCAACCCCGGCGGACTCCTCGTCCAGTGGCTTCAGCTCTACGAGTTCGACCTGGACCTGGTGGCATCGGTGCTGAAGGCGCTCCAGCCGGCCTTCGCCGACTACGCGATCTACGCGGCGAACACGGGCGACATCCTCATCGTGGCCACCCGCGATCGCCCGGTACCCGAAGCCCAGGCCGCATGTGTTCGCGAACCCGGCGCTCGCCAAGGAACTCGCCGGAATCCGGATTCACGAGGTCCGGGATCTGGCGATCCGGAAGGTCGGGGATAAGCGCCTGCTGGCACCCTGGCTCGAGTCCCTGCAGGATGCCCCCCAACTCGGACTACTACCCGATCCTGGACCAGCGCGCCGCCCGGGCCCGCTTCATGGACCAGAATGCTCAAGCGCTGCTCTTCATCGGGTTGCGACCGATCCCCGTCCTCGAGACGCTGACCGGGATCCTACGCCCACGAGCGGGAGGCTCGGCCAAGCCCGACGTCGACATGCCCGTCGCCGTCGCCGCCCATCGGGCCGCTCTCTTTCATGACCTCGCTCGGAACATGGAGCCACCCCCAGGCACCTTCGTGCCTGAGGTGCTCGAGCAGGCCAGAGGGATGCTCCGAGACTGCACGGACGCGTCCGGGTCGGCGGACAAGCGCGGCCTCTTGTTCACGGTGGCCCTGAACATCGTCCCGTATCTCCACCCCGAGGAGCTGAGCGAGGTCTGGACACGCCTCGAGCGGCTGCCATGCGCCGCGGCTCCCACGTCGCGGGAGCGTGACTGGATCGATCTCCTGAAAGCGGTAGGGCTCCGCGATGGACGCGGCATGGCCGAGCACGCGGAGAAGTTGCTGGGGGCCGGGGACGAGCCCGCCGAGCGCCGCCATTACCTGCTACCCGTCGCCATGCTGGGTCGTGTGGCTGTGGGCGAACCGATGATCGCCTATCGCCTCTGGACAGAGCACGGACGCGACGTGGGTCGAGGGCCCTTCGAATTGTTGATGCAGGTGTTGGCCGCTCATGGCCGTCCTGCCCAGCGGCCTGCACCTTGAGTCCCGCGCCCTCCTCGATGTCTTCGTGGTCCTGAGCGGCTCGGCGAAGGGCGTGCGGGACCGGATCCCGGATCTGCTGCCGGGCGCCTTCCCCGTCGGCGTCGACCTGTTCCCGTTCACACGCGAGGAGATCGCGGCCCGCAGCACGCCATCCGTGCTCCTCGATGCCGTGGCCCGCAGCCGCTGGCGCTACGCGCGGCTCGGCGCGCGGGGCGGGCCCCCGACCCCTGGCGGGTGAATGACGATGGGGTGGGGCGTCGTCCTCACCCGAGCGTCGCCCGCACGAGGGCCAGGACGTCCCCGGCCAGCGTCAGCGCGCGGCGGCCATCGGTCTCATCGAAGGCCTCGGCCGGGATCCCGCCGGGCAGGCTGTTCGGGTAGCGCGTCGGTACGCGGAGCAATCGTCCAAGACCGGTACCATGAGAGCCGAGCCGCCGACCCTGGATGTCCTGGACGGGCAGGCGGCTCGTTCGCGAGCGCCTGGAGCTCGAGGTAAGAGACGTGGAGCAGGCCGTGAAGCATGGCGCCTGGCTCGCCAATGGCAGACCGCGCGTGGTCTGGCGTATGCTGCAGCCGGTACCGCATCATGCCTGAGCGTTCCCGTGACTGGCTGCGGCAGGCCGAGGCCGATCTCCGGCACGCGCACCACGCGCGGGATGACGCCGACTACGACTGGTCCGCCTTCGCAGCACACCAGGCGGCCGAGAAGGCGATCAAGGCAGTCTTCCAGCGGCGGCACCTCGACGCGTGGGGCCACACGCTGAGCGTGCTCCTGGAGAGCCTCCGCCCGGCGCTCGAGCCATCCACGGACCTGGTCGACGCCGCGAAGGAGCTGGACAAGCACTACATCCCGACGCGGTATCCGAACGGGTTCGAACGAGGGGCGCCGGTCGACTTCTACACGCGGCGCGAGGCCGAGCAGGCCATCGCCAATGCGGAGGCTCTCATTGAGTGGTGTCGTCGTCAAATCCATCGATGAAGGGGCTGTGCGGCGAGCGATGGATGCCTACGCGGCGCGTCTCTTCGCGGCGCACCCCGAGGTCGAGGAGATCATCGTCTTCGGCTCCTTCGCCGACGGAACCTGGGCTCCGGGGAGCGACCTCGATGTCTTCGTGGTCCTGAGCGGCTCGGCGAAGGGCGTGCGGGACCGGATCCCGGATCTGCTGCCGGGCGCCTTCCCCGTCGGCGTCGACCTGTTCCCGTTCACACGCGAGGAGATCGCGGCCCGGACGCCATCCCTGCTCCTCGATGCCGTGGCCCGGAGCCGCTGGCGCTACGCGCGGCCCGGGACGCGGGGCGGTCCCCCGACCCCTGGCGGGTGAATGACGATGGGGTGGGGCGTCGTCCTCACCCGAGCGTCGCCCGCACGAGGGCCAGGACGTCCCCGGCCAGCGTCAGCGCGCGGCGGCCATCGGTCTCATCGAAGGCCTCGGCCGGGATCCCGCCGGGCAGGCTGTTCGGGTAGCGCGTCGGCACGTAGTACTGATCGAGAGGGGCCGCCTGCGGTCTCAGCTGGCCAAAGGCCGCGTCGAGCGTGGCGCACTCCGCCACGAGGTCGGCCACCGAGTGCCCGAGGACCTGCTCGGCCCCCCGCGCATACAGGAAGCCCTTCAGGGCCTTCTCGGCCGCCTGCTGGCAGAGGAAGCAGGCCAGGCTGTACCGGCGACCCGCGTGACTGTACTGCGCGTCGTCCAGGTCGTGCTCGGCCTGCCGGAGCCAGCGGAGGCCCTCGGCCCGCGGGTCAGGCCGCATAGACCACCCGGCCGCTCGCGAGGGCCCTCCGCACGAAGGGGTTGGTCTCCGCCATCGCCGTGAACTCCTCCGGGGTGTAGACGAACAGGTCGAGGGCCACCGACGGGGCGAGGGCCTCGGAGAAGCGAGCCAGGCGGCGGACGAAGGGCTCCGTCGACGGCGCCACCAGGATGAGGTCGAGGTCGCTCGTCTGCCCGACCTCGCCCGACGCCATGGATCCGAAGAGGATCGCCCTGGTGACCCCGAGGCGCGGCAGCATCGGCAGGAGGCGCCGGAGCTCGGCCTCGAGCCGGGCTCGCCGCTCTTGTCCGGCTCCCCAGTTCACGACCGACGGGGCCATGACGGCATTGTAGCCATCGGCCGCCTGCCGAGGTAGATAGCGTCTGGCTCGCCAATGCCAGACCGCGCGTGGCTGTCATGGCAGCCCAGATGAAGCCGACCAGTTCGCGGGCGAGGGCGATCACCGCGACGGGGGGCGTCTACCGTGCCCCACAAGATGGCGGTATCGACGATGCAGCCGCTGTTGCGCGCGCCAGGCTTGGGTGCGGGTTGTTCTGCGCGCGGGCCGCCAACGCCCGACCCAGCGCGACCGGCGCGCATTCGACGACCCATCCATAGTGGCGGCGAAACCACGGCCGCTCGGCGACCGCGAAGTGCCATTCACGGATCGGTACAGCAGCTTGTTCCGGGCGCTGAAGCGGTAGTCCGGGAGAACCGATGACCGAGGAACCCACGCTCGTGCCCGGCTGCGCGATCTGACGCAGGTCCGACCCGAGGGGGCGCTCGTCGTGCTGTTCGGCTCCCGGGTGTGGGCCGGCTGCAGGAAGCCATCGAAGCCGCGCTCGATGTGAACGCCCCCCTCGCCGCCGAGGTGCCCGACGACTCCTATCGGGGGTTCATCAGGCTCGGCGAGCTGGGCGTCCTCCCCCGCGATCTCGCCGAGCGGCTCGCGTCCTCGGCCGGGCTCCGCAACCGCCTCGTCCACAGGTGCGACATCCTCGACGACGGTCGGGTCCTGGCGTCGAGCGCGATGACCGGCGGCCCTTTCAGGTCTGCGGCCCGAGCTTGCCGGGGGTGATCCCGCACTCCGTCAGCTTGCTGAGGAGGGTCTTGTAGGACACCTTGAGGATCCGGGCCGCCGCCGCGCGGTTCCAGCGGACGCGCTCGAGGACTTCCAGAAGGGCCCTCCGCTCGGCCTCCCGGGCGGCGTTACGGGCGATCTCCTTGAGGTCGAGCCCGGCCGGCGCCGCCGAGACGGGGGAGGGACGGAGCGGGACCGACTCCGGGGAGGCCGGGGTGTCCAGGAGGCCGCGCTGGCGGGCGGCCGCGACCCGGCTCGCCAGGTCCTCACGGGCCCGATCGGAGTTCCCCATCACCACCAATCGCCGGACGAAGTTCTCCAGCTCACGGACATTCCCCGGCCAGTGGTACTCCCCCATCAGCGCGACGAGGTCGGACGGGAGCGTCACGTTTCGCCGGTACTGCACGTTCGAGCGGCTCAGGAAGTGTTGCGCGAGGCCGGGGATCGCTTCCGGGCGTTCCCGGAGCGGCGGGACATGGATCTCGATGACGTACAGGCGGTAATAGAGGTCCTCCCGGAACTCCCCGTCCCGCATCGCCGCCTCGAGGTTGCGGTTGGTGGTGGCGACGACGCGGACGTCGGCGCGGATCAGCTCCCGCCCTCCGACACGCGAGAACTGGAGGTCCTGGAGGACGTGGAGGAGCTTCGCCTGGAGGTTCCGGGGCAGCTCCCCGATCTCGTCGAGGCAGATCGTCCCGCCGCTGGCGAACTCGAACTGGCCGAGCTTTCGCCGATGAGCGCCCGTGAACGCCCCCTTCTCGTGGCCGAAGAGCTCGGACTCGAGGAGTTCGCCCGGGAGCGCGGCACAGTTCACCAGGACGAAGGGCTTCTCGCGCCGAGGCGACGTCGCGTGGATGGCTCGGGCGACCAGGTTCTTGCCGACCCCGCTCTCGCCGCGCACCAGGACCGTCGCGTCGGTGCGGGCCACCTCCTGGATGAGATGGCCCAGCGCCTCCATGCGCGGGCTCAGCGAGAGGAGCGGCAGGTACTCGTCGAGATAAGGGTGAAGCGGCCCGCGCGCGTCGCTTGACGCCTCGCTGTCGCTCGCACTCGGTCGAGAGGACGGAGGTAAAATCATACGCGCAAGCCGGTCCACTGGGTGCCTGACACCAGGGAGGTCCGGCTGTGCCCCTCCCGACGAGGCCTCCCCCCTACGGTGATGTGCCATGGAGTACCGTTACCTGTACACCATCCGCCGGTTCTTTGCCAGTCCGGCGTGAACCTGGCGCGCGGGGGGGTCGAGAAACGCTTCAGCACGAACCGTGCGCCGGCTCCGACGGGCCGTGTCCGCACCGAACGGTACTGACGGCGCGTTGAGGCAGGATGACGGGGAGGTCACATCTCGGCTACCGACTCGTTCGTCCCCGAGGCCGCCAGCGTGTCGTGAGCCTCAGCGCGGAGGCCCAGGCCCGAATAGACGTGACGAGCGGGGGGAGGCTTGCGCCACGAAACGGCGGCAACCGCCTGGTCCTCATGACATCAGTGGCTTGCTCCACAGCACGCCACCTCAAGCCAGAAGGTCATCCGGCTCCACTGCGAGGCTTCCGCGGAGACGTTGTGATTTCCCAAAAGGTTTCCCCCAAGCTGTTTCTCAAAACCTTTCCCCCACTCCCCGGGCCCGGCCCTGAACCGGGCCGTGGTCTCCTCCCCCGCGGGAGGTGTCTGAGTACTTGCGCATTGGGGGACCACATCGCGATGACGGACTTCGGCCGCTCGTAGCGCGGGATCGACGGCGGATCCCCAGGAATCCCGAAACCCCGGCCCCCGAGAATCCGTTCGGACCGGCACTTGACAATCAGGGTAACCTTAGTGACATGATGTGACCATGGTCGAGAAGTCAGGTTCACGCGGGACCGAGACCCCTCGGAAGAAAACAGATGACGGGCTCCTGATACGGTTCATCCGCGAGCAGCTTGCGCAGCACGTCGAGCCGACCCGTCTGGGGACGCCGCGTGGGGCGCCGGTCGGGTTCTCCCGTAAAAAGATGGCCGCGGCCCTGTCCGCTCTCACGAGCGAGGACGTGAAGCAGGCCGCCAAGGAGGTCGGGGTCTCCTACGGCCTGGTCAGGAAGTGGCGGACCGAGGCCGCCTTCAAAGCGCTCGTGGCGCGGCTCGAGGACGAGTTCGTCGAGGGCTTCTGCGCGGCTGTCGATGCCGAGATCGCTCCTCTGCACGCCGTCTGGGACTCGCCAGCGGGGGCCGGGGCCCTGCGACGATCGACTCCAGCGACCGATGTCGCCCCCGTGGACCCCGGGTGGGAGCCAGCGGGGCCCCGGGGCGCGGCGGTAGACCAGATCGTCGAGGTCATGTACACCCGGCGCGCCCACTGGTTCGCGACGAATCTCGGGGACTTGTGGCTTTATGGCCCCCGCTTGATGAGCAAGCTCACCCGGCATCTCCTCGACGAGGGCGACGGCGCGGGCCGGCTAGGACGGATGTCGGTGCTGCAGGGGCTCGCCGCGCTTCAGCACGAAGCCGTACCGAGCCCGGATCTGCAGGAGCTCGGCGTGAGCGCGGTGGTAGGGATCGTCCGGTTCATCGTGCGCGCCCTCGAGTCGCCGACGATCTCGGGCGCCCATCGCCAGCTCGCCCTCGTGTATCTGGGCATGCTGCAGCGGCAGCTCTCGGATCGTCGTGTGTGACCATGTCCCGCTTGCCGGTCGATCCCAGCCTGGGGGTCGGGCGGCGGCGATGCTCGGATCGCCGAGGGTAGCCATGTCGCGGCGACCGGCCTCACCCGATGACCGCGGTCGGCACTCCCTTCTGCCGGGGCCAGCTGCGATCGTTCCGCGCCGACCAGGGTCACAGAGCGGCACGTGAGTTCCCTAGGTCCGGCCCACCCGCCCGCGAACCCCACCCTCGACACGGCGCGCGAGTACCTGGCTCGTGGCTGGCAGCCGCTCCCGCTCCCCGCGCGCGCGAAGGCTCCCACGATGCCTGGCTGGCAGCGCCTTCGTCTGACCGAGCCCGAGCTTTCCGAGCACTTCGACGGCGCACGCCGGAACATCGGCGTGCTGCTCGGCGAGCCGTCGGGCGGGCTCGTCGACGTGGACCTCGACAGCCCCGAGACGCTCGCGCTGGCGGAGCGGTTGCTCCCGCCCACGGCGTCCCGCTTCGGGCGAGCCAGCAAGCCCAGTAGCCACCGGCTCTACATCGCGCACCCGCTGCCCGAGACGGCTCAATTCCTGGACGTAGCGGGTGAGGGCCGATCGCGCCCCGGGGCGATGCTGGTCGAACTCCGGGCGACGGGCGCTCAGACCATGTTCCCTCCGAGCGTCCATCCCGGCGGCGAGCCGATCGAATGGGCGGAGGACGCCGAGCCCGGGCGCGTCACGGGGGCGGAGCTTCTGGCCCACCTGGCGCGGCTCGCGACCGCGGCTCTCCTGGCCCGCCACTGGCCCGGCCCCGGGGCGCGCCACCACGCGGCGCTCGCGGCGGGAGGGCTGCTCCTCCGGTGCCGCCTCGATGCGGCGGTGGCGGCCGAGATCGTCCGGTCGGCGGCCCGCGTAGCCGGCGACGAGGAGTGGGCCGCTCGGGGCGCCGACGTCCTCAGCACGGCCACGGCCCTCGCGCGCGGCGACGCTGCCACCGGCGGGCCCCGGCTCGGAGAGTGCTTGCGCGCAGACGGGACGGCGGCCGTCGCCCTCATCCGGCAGTGGCTCGGCGCCACCGGGACCGACGAGGCGCCGACCTCGACGGATGCCGGCAACGCGATCCGGTTCGCCCGCCAGCATGGCGCCGTCGCTCGATACTGTTACGAGTGGCAAAGCTGGCTCCTCTGGACGGGGACGCACTGGCAGCGCGAGACCGGTGGCAACGCCATGCGCCTCGCCAAGCAGACGGCCCGGGCCATCTATCGCGAAGCCGCCCTCGAGGCGGGCGAGGACGCCCGCCGGCGGCTCCACGCGTGGGCGACGCGCTCGGAGAGCGAGCCGAGTCTCCGCCGGATGCTCCTCCTGGCGCAGAGCGAGCTGCCCGTGAAGGCGGCCCAGTTCGACGCGAATCCCTTCGTGGTCAACTGCCCGAACGGTACCCTCGAGCTCCAGACCCTCCACCTCCGGCCGCACCGCCGCGAGGACTTCCTGACCAAGGTCACGGCGGCCCCGTACCAGGCAGGGGCCCGGCACCCGACCTGGGAGGCGTTCCTCGCGCGCGGCCTGCCCGACGAGGGGTCGCGGGCATACGTCCAGCGCGCGGCCGGCTACTTCCTCACCGGGAGCACCATCGAGGAGAAGCTCTTCCTGATCCACGGGCCGACGGCGGGAGGCAAGTCCACGCTCCTCGGGGCGCTGCGCCGGACCCTGGGCGACTATGCGACGACCGCGGACTTCTCCACGTTCACCGAGCGCCGCGTCGACGGCGGGCCGCGCGAGGATCTCGCGCGCCTCCACGGCGCCCGGCTCGTCGTGTCGGCGGAGGTCACAGACGGGACGCCCCTGGCACAGGGCCTCCTCAAGACCTGGACCGGCGGCGACCTCGTCGTCGCCCGCCGCCTCTATCAGGAGAGCTTCGAGTTCGTCCCGCAGTGCAAGCTGGTCATCGCCGCCAACGAGCGGCCCCGCGCCCGTCACGACGACGAGGCGTTCTGGCGCCGGGTCGTCGAGATCCCCTTCGGGGCGAGCATTCCGGCCGCCGAACGGGATCCGGACGTCAAGGCCTTCCTCACGGATCCCACGCAGGCCGGCACGCCGATCCTCGCGTGGATGGCCGAGGGCGCGGCGGAGTGGTTCGCCCACAGGCTCGGATCGGCACCGGAGATCGACACGGCGACCGCGTCCTACCGGGCGGAGGAAGATCCCCTGGCCGGCTTCTTCGAGGACGTGTGCGTGCTCGACCCGGCCGGCGAGCTGTCCGCGCGCATGCTTCGCCAGGCCTACGAGGAGTGGTGCCGCGACCAGGGGATTCGCTTTCCGCTCAGCGCCCGAAAACTCGCGGCCCGGATCGAGGCGCGCGGATGTCGGAGCAGACGGGCAGCGGGAGGGACCAGGCTCTGGCAGGGCATCCGGCTTCGCACGCCGAGTGACGCCGGTGACGCGAGTGACGGCGATTCTCGGAACGCTCCTCGCGGGGACGCGGCTGAAGGTAGTTCCGGATCCCAGCGTCACTGACACCCCTTGCGTCAGCTGGGGAGCAAACTCCAGATGCATCCCCTGCCGGGGCGTCCCCACCCCCGGCCCCGCCAGGCGCGGGCCTGGCATGATCGGGTGGGCTCTGTCGGTCTACCTCCTGGAGGACTCGACCCTCCCCGCGCTCTCCGCGCTCCAGGGGGTTCATCTTCCGCTGGTGGGTCGACCGCGATTGAGCCCGCCCCCATGGCATCCGGCCCGCTCGGGCGGCCCTGGAGCCAGCCGCGGAAGGACCTAGCTCACATCGCGCGCCTCCTCGAAGCGTCCCCGGCTCTCCGCGAGCGCGACCTACCGATCGCCGGGGAACCCGACACGACTCGTCAACTCGCGGCGTCAGCCGCCGCCGAGAGCCGCGTCCCGCAAGCGTTCGTCGACCGTCAGCAGCTCGATGTCCTGGATTCGTCGCCGCGCCAGCAGGAACGTGGCCAGATGGAGGGCGTCGAGCGTCCGCAGCGCCCTGCCGGGCGCGACGTGACGGGCGCTCTCGCACACGCTCGGGCTGACCTCCCAGATCTCGCACCGGCTCCAGAGCGTGGCCAAGGTCCGCTCCGCATCGGCCAGACGAGCCTCCGGGGCCGCTCCGGTCACGCGGAGCCGAATGAGTGCCCGGGCCGACTCCACGAGAGCGAGGCGAGAGGTGAGGAGCATCCGGGCCTCCTGGAGGCTGCGCTCCACTTCGGGGGTCATCCCCTCCTCGACGACAGCGCGCAGCACAGCCGACGTATCGAGGTACAGGGCACGAGCCACGAGTGTCGGCTATCGGTCGCTGCGGATCGAGTCCAGCAGCGCGTCAGCGGTGCCAGGCGGTAACCCGAGGCCGCGCACCTGCCACGTCCAGTCCCCCTTGGGCAGGCTGGCCCGTGTGACTTCACGCGAGTCAGCGAGGGCTTCCAAGATCTCCTCGAGCTCCTCGGCTTGGCCGCCCTGCCGTCGAGCCGGGCGCAGCTCGGCCACGACCTCGTCGCGATCGGTGACCAAGACGGTCTCCCCGGTCCGAACCAGGCGGAGGTACTCCGAAAGCCGGGCCTTCAGCTGCTTGACTCCGACGGCTCGCATACACTCAGAGTAGTCACTGGTGGTCACCCTGTCAATCGCGGAGTGTCTAGTCGCTGTCGGAGTACCCAGCATCGTGCCGGGGGAGCGAAGGCGGGGCGGATGGGCGCTAGCGCCAGTCGTCGAGGACGAAGTCCTCTTCCCGCTCGTAGTCGTCGCTCTTGCCGCGCTTCATGCGGAGCATCAGCATGTCGACGTGGTAGCCCGACCCGAGCAGCGTCTGGTAGGCGCGCCAGTAGCCCGTGTAGACGGGGGCGATGACGCGCTGGCACGCCGCGTTGACCCCGAAGTCCTCGCAGGCCGAGAGGAGCTGGACGAAGTGCTCCGGGCGCCGGCGCGCGGGGTCGATGGCGAGGTACTTGATGTAGAGCGCCCCCTGGGGCGCCTCGGACACGCCCGGCGTGTGGCAGATCGCGAAGCCCAGGACGGCGCCGTCCTTCTCGAGGAGGAGCGTGTCGCCGAGGGCGAGGCCGTCGACGATCTCGATCTCCTTGGTGAGGTCGAGCCCGCGGTAGATCCGCCCCGTCAGCGTCCGGAGGCGCGCGAGGAGCCCCTTCTTCTTCCCTTCCTCGTACGTCGAGAAGCGCTTGATCTCCGGCGTCCCGCGCGCGGGCTTCGCGGCCGGCGCCGGCTCGCGCCGCTCGATCGACCGCACGGTGATGGCGACGAGGGCCCGCGGCTTGAAGTCGAACTTCTGGTAGAGGACCAGATGCTTCGGGCTGTAGGGGAACGTCACCACCCCCTGGAGCGTCACCCGGTTCTCGTCGAAGAAGCCCTGGGCCGCCCGCACGAGCTGCTGGGCGACCTTCTGGTTCTGGTAGGGCGTCAAGACGGCCACCGGGCCGAAGAGCCCGAGCGTCCCCCAGCACACCGCGACCGAGACGCCGACGATCTTGCCCTCGTTCTCCTCGGCGACGAAGCACCCCCACGGCTCCATGAGCCAGCGGTGATGGACGTACTGCGCGCCGCCGAACACCTGCCGCGGGCGGGTGCCCAGCTGGCGCTCGTAGAAGTCGCCGAAGGCCGCCTCGACGACCTCGCGCATCCGCGAGAGGTCGCCCTTCTTGACTCGCCTGACCTTGATCATCGCGTGCTCACCGACTCGCGTCGAGGCCGCGCCCCGTCGTCGTCACGACGAGGTGGAGGCCACTCATGCGTGCTTCTTCACCTGGACGCCCGCGAGATCCTCGAGCACCGTCACGATCCCGGAGTGGTCGAGCTGGCCCCGGCCGCGCACGCGCGCCGCGCTGAAGAGCTCCTGCACGACGGCCGTCGTCGGGAGCGGCACCCCGAGCGCCCGGGCAGCGTCGGCGATGAGCCCGAGGTCCTTGTAGTGGAGGTCGATCTTGAACCCGGGCTTGAACTCGTGCGCGAGGTAGTTGGGCGTCTTCTGGTCGAGGCAGCGCGACCCGGCGAGGCCCCCGCCCAGGGCCTTCAGCGTCAGCTCGATGTCGAGCCCCGCCTTCGCCGCGAGCGTCAGCGCCTCGGCGAGCGCCGTCAGGTTGACGGCCACGATGATCTGGTTGGCGAGCTTCGTGAAGCCGCCGGCCCCGAGGGGCCCCAGATGCGTGATCGTCTTCCCCATCGCCTGGAAGACCGGCAGGACCTGCTGGAACACGCCCGCCTCGCCCCCGACCATGATCGACAGGATGCCCTCGATCGCGCCCTTCTCCCCGCCCGAGACCGGCGCGTCGAGCATCTTGACGCCCTTCTGGGCGAGCGCCGCCCCCACCTTCTGGGAGACGATCGGCGAGATGGTCGACATGTCGGCGAGGACCTGGCCGGACCTGACGCCCTCGACCAGCCCCTTCGGACCCAGCGCGACCAGCTCGACGTCGGGGGAGTTCGGCAGCATCGTGATGATCAGGTCTCCCGCGGCGCGGGCGACCGCCGCCGGCGAGTCGGCCGTCTTCGCGCCGAGGCCGGCGAGCTCCTGGACGGCCGCCTGGCTCCGGTTGCTGACGACCACCGCGTGGCCGGCCTTCAGGAGGTTCTTGGCCATGGGGCGGCCCATGATCCCGAGCCCGATGAATCCGATCGGTCCCTGCATGACGTCCATCTCCTCCCAGTCGCTCGCGGGGGATCTCGAGGCAGGCCGGCCCACGCCCCGCGCGGGGACGTGGAGAACGCGTCGATTCGCGTCGATTATAGAAGCGACGTGAGTCGCGTCAAGGGGCGCCCCCCGCCCGCGCCAGCCGCCACGAATGGTACCGCCGCCGCGCGATCCAGGCTAACGTGGGCCCCGTGCGGCTCCGGCTCGATCACGTCATCCCCTGGCGGCCCGACCGGCTCCCGATCGACCCCTGGACCGTCCTCCGGCTGGCGCGGTACCGCCGGCGCGACGAGGCGCCGGCGGCGGTCTGGGAGGCGACGCGGGCGATGGCGGTCCGCGCGGGCGAGCTGGCCGAGCCCGCCGCCCGGCTCCGGCTGCTCCGCATCGCCGCGGTCGCCTCGGCCCGGGTCGCTCTCGCCCGGGGTCCGTCCTTCTCCGGCCACGCGGTCGCGCGTCATCTCGCCGGCGCCCGGCGCGCGGTCGCGTTCGTCCTGACGCTCGGCCCGGCGCTCGAGGCCGAGGTCATCGCCCTCGGGGAGCGTCAGGAGCTCCTCGAGGCCTACCTCCTCGACCTCGCGGGCTGGGCGGGGATCGAGGCGGCGGTGCGGGCGCTCCGGCGGGACCTGATCACGGCGCTGCCGCGGGCGCGCGTGTCGCACCGGCTCGGCCCCGGCCACCGCGACTGGCCGCTCACCGAGCAGCAGGAGCTCGTGACGCTCTTCGAGGGCGACGACGCGCCCGTGCGGCTCTCCGAGCACGGCGTGCTCATCCCCTTCAAGTCGATCAGCGGCCTCTTCGCGCTCCACGACGGGGGCAGACTTTGACTTCGATACAATCCGCTGAGCACTGAGGACGGCTCAGCGTCTCGGCGCTCAGGCGCGAGCCGGCCGGAATCAGCGGCGCGGGGGCGACGAGCCGAATTGTTTGGAAGTCAAAGTCTGACCCCGCCAGAGCACAACCAAAGGAGGGCTGTGACATGCCGTCGAATCGCGAGATGGACACCGTCGCCTCCCGGCGAGACCTGCTCAGGATGGCCGTGGCCGGGAGCGTCGCCCTGGGCCTCGGCGTCGCGTCCGGCGCGGGGGCGCCCGGTCGGGCGCACGCGCAGACGGCGCTCACCCCCGACGAGGCCCTGAAGACCCTGATGGACGGGAACGCGCGGTTCACGGCGGGCCGGCTGACCTCGTTCCAGGAGGACCTCACTCTGCTGGCCCAGAAGACGGCGGAGAAGCAGGAGCCCTTCGCCGCCATTCTCTCGTGCGCGGACTCCCGCGTGCCGGTCGAGATCCTCTTCGACCAGACCATCGGCCACGTCTTCGTGGTGCGGGTCGCCGGCAACGTCGCCACGCCCGAGATCATCGCGAGCGTGGAGTACGGGGCGGCCGTCCTCGGCACGCGGCTCCTCATGGTGCTCGGCCACGGCGCGTGCGGCGCGGTGACCGCGGCGATCGCGGGGAAGGCCGTCCCCGGCCAGATCAGCGCCCTCTACGCGCCCCTCCGCCCCGCCGTGGACCAGGCGGGCCCCGACCCCGACGGGGTGATCCGGGCGAACGCCCGCATCCAGGCGAGCATCCTGAGGAATGCCTCGCCCGTGATCGCCGGCCTGGTCGCACAGGGCAAGGTCAAGGTGGTCGCCGCTCACTACGACATCGCGAGCGGGGCGGTCAGCCTCCTCGGGTAGTGGCCCAGGCCCTGAAAGGCTCCGCGCTGATCTTCGGGCTCGAAAGCACGCGAGCCCACCCGGGGTCAGACTTTGACTTCTGAACAATCCGCGGACGACCGAGGATAGTCCGGCGCGTAGGGAACTTGGGCCCGACCCTGCCGGAATCAGCGCCGCCGGGTCGACGAGTGGAATTGTTTGGAAGTCAAAGCCTGACCCCGCTACAGCACCTTCCCGTGGAGGTGCATCGGGCCGGTCGGCTTCGGCACGCCGGGAGCGGGCTCGAGGGTGACCGCGAAGGCGTCGTAGGTGTGGCCCTCGGGGAGCGGCGGGAGACGCAGGAGCGCCCGCCCTCCGGCGTCCGCGCTGAACACGCCCGCAGGCACGGGCTGGGCGCCCGCGAGCGCCCAGAGCTCGTAGGCGTGCCCCGCCGGCGCGGCGGGCAGGCCGCGTGCCAGAAGCAGGCCCTGGCGCGTCGCCGGGTTCCAGAGTAGCCAGGCGCTCGCCTCCGGCGTGGGCTTGAGCCCGCCCAGGCTCACGTAGCGGACGTTCGGGTCCGACAGGAACCGGAGCGCCTCCTCGCGCTGGGTGAGCTCCGTCTGGAGCGTCGCCAGGCGGCCCCGCAAGGCGCGGAGCTCCTCGCGCGTCTCCCTGAGCTGTGCGTTGACGACGACGAGGAGCGCCGCCGCCGCGGCGAGCCCTGCCCAGCCCGCCCACCACATGGCGCGGCGCCGGCGCGGCGCGGGGCGGAGCGCGCCGGGAGCGGCCGCGGGCGGGCGCTCCGCGGCGATCGCGTCGAGGACCCGCGCCCGGAGCGCGGGCGGCGGCGGCACCTCCGGGAGCGACCGCGGCATGAGCGTGAGCGCCTCCCGCGTCTCGCGGAGCCGCTCGGCGCAGATCGCGCAGCCCGTGGTGAGGTGGGCCTCGAACTCGGCCAGCTCCCGGCCGTCGAGGGCGCCCGCCGCGTAGACGTCGGCCTGCTCGAGCCACTGGTCGTGGTTCATGCCCGTTCCGCCCCGCTCCGCGCTGCGAGAATGACACGTACCTGGCGGCGCGGGCCACCGGTGCCGCGCTGGGCGGGCGTGACCCCGAGTTCAAGGCGGCCGCGGCGGCCCTCGACGCGAACGGCGTCGACATCTCGAAGGCGATCGGCTCCGTGTACGGCCAGGGCGCGCAGGACGCCTTCCTGCCCCTCTGGCGGCGCCACATCGGCTTCGTGGTGGACTACACGGTCGGCGTCACGACCAAGGATCAGGCCAAGCAGCAAAAGGCGGTCGAGGATCTGGTGGGCTACTCGCAGGACTTCGGCGCCTTCCTTGCCTCGGCCAACCCGAATCTCCCGAAGGACGTCGTGGCCGGGCTCGTCAAGGACCACATCTTGACGCTCAAGCCCGTGATCGACGCCCAGGCGGCGGGCGACCAGCCGCAAGGTGTACACCGTGCTCCGGTCGGCGACCGTGCACATGCGGATGATCGCCGACCCGCTGGCCGAGGCGATCGTGAAGCAGTTCCCCCAGAAGTTCGGCGCGTAGCGCGCGGCGCGCAGGCCGCCGCGTGGGGGCGGGCGCCCGTCCGGATGACCCGCCCCGCTGCGTCTCATCCGTAACGGCGATGCGGGGCGGACGACGACCGCCCCGCGAGCCATTACAGGGATCGCTTGACGGAGCCCTCTCGGTTGTCTACATTGTAGTCGGATGAACGCTAGCGGCGGGAGGGAGAGGACCATGGCGGAGTCGGCAAGGAAGTGGACGCACCCCGTGCCGGTTCGGTTCGGCAAGGGTGACGAGGCGCTGGCTCGGACCCTGCGCGCGCGAGCGAACGCGCACAAGCGGTCTCTCTCGGAGCAGATCAAGTACTACGCCCACCTCGCGGTGATCGCCGAGGACAACCCCGATCTCCCGCTCTCCTTCATCCAGGGCGTCCTGGAAGGCCAGGAAGAAATTCGGGCGGGGCTGGGGCGGCCCTATCGGTTCGGCGTGATCGAGTGAGGGAGCCCGCGAAATCCTCGCGGATCCTGATCGAGGCGCCGCGCTTCTCCAAGTCGAAGCAGCGCCTCCCGCCGGCAGGGCAACTCGCGGTGGACGACGCGGTCCGGGGGATCGCGCAGGACCCGCTGAGCGGTGAACCGAAGACCGGCCGCCTCAAGGGTATCCGCGCCGTGAAGTTCAAGGTCGGTCCCCAGCAGCTTCTGTGGGCCTATCAGTTCGACGCCAGAGCCAACCGAATCGACTTCCTCGACGTGGCACCGCACGAGAACGTCCATCGGGATCTCCAGCGGTACCTGGAGGCCCGGTGAGTCCGCTCTACGCGC
Organism: uncultured Candidatus Rokubacteria bacterium; assembly: GCA_963805625.1. Taxonomy (GTDB): domain Bacteria; phylum Methylomirabilota; class Methylomirabilia; order Rokubacteriales; family DASRDR01; genus DASRDR01. The sequence continues at coordinate 676,496 of CAWDVE010000019.1, read as the reverse complement.
GTCGTTCCTCCCTGAAACGGTCGCCGAGCCTGACCTGAGCGCTCCCATCCCGGCAAAGCCTGCCGCTGATACGGCGCCGAGTCGACACCCCGCGGCGGGGAAAGAGGCGGTACCATGAGCGTCGTCGGCCGGACAACATAGAGGAGACTGAATCCCGTGATCATCGGCGTGCCCAAGGAGATCAAGACCGGCGAGCAGCGGGTCGCGCTCACGCCCGCCGGCGTCCACACCCTCGTCGACCACGGCCACCGGGTGCTCATCGAGCCGGGGGCCGGGGCGGGCAGCGGCTTCCGCGACGACGACTACACCCAGCTGGGAGCGCATCTCCGGCCGGCCGAGGCAGTCTGGGCCGAGGCGGACCTCGTGCTCAAGGTCAAGGAGCCGATCCCGTCGGAGTACCCGCGGCTCCGGGCCGACCAGATCCTGTTCACCTACCTCCATCTCGCGGCCGTGCCCGAGCTCACGCGCGCCCTCCAGAAGTCGCGCACGGTCGCGATCGCGTACGAGACCGTGCAGCGTCCCGACGGGAGCCTCCCGCTCCTCACGCCGATGAGCGAGGTGGCGGGCCGGCTCTCGGTCCAGGAGGGCGCCTACTACCTGGGCAAGGCCCACGGCGGCCGGGGGATCCTGCTCTCGGGTGTGCCGGGCGTGCCGCCCGGCAACGTGATGATCATTGGTGCCGGTATCGTCGGCCTCAACGCCGCCAAGATCGCCGTGGGGCTCGGCGGCGACGTGTCGGTCCTCGACGTGAACGTCGACCGGCTGCGCCACGTCGACGACATCTTCCGGGGACAGGTCGTCACCCTGGTCTCGAACGCCTTCAACATCGCCCGCCTCGCCCCGCGCGTCGACCTCCTGGTCGGTGCGGTCCTGGTCGCGGGCGCCCGCGCTCCCGTCCTCGTCCCGGAGTCGACGGTGAAGACGATGAAGGAGGGCTCGGTGATCGTCGACGTCGCGGTGGACCAGGGCGGCTGCGTGGAGACGATGCACCCGACGACGCTCTCCGAGCCCACCTACCGCGTGCACGGCGTCGTGCACTACGGCGTGGCCAACATGCCCGCCCTCGTGCCCCGCACGTCCACCTTCGCCTTGACCAACGCCACCCTGCCCTACGTCGTCGAGCTCGCCGGGAAGGGCCTCGGGGCGGCGCTCCGGGGGAACCCGGCGCTGGCGAAGGGGCTCAACGTCTGCCAGGGCCGCATCGTCCACGCCGGCGTGGCGGAGTCGGTCGGCGAGACGCCCGCTCCCCTTGCGGACTGCCTCGCCTGACCGCGCGTCGACGCGGGACACCGGCCGGTCACGTGACATCGTCTTTGCGGGCCTCGGGGGCCGACGTCGCCGTCCACACGGCGACCTCCCCATGGCCCGTCCCCTCCACCCCGTAACCAGAGGAGAGGCAAGTGCCAGTGCAGGCAGGGCTCGCGATGAGCTGGGAGGAATGGAGCCGGCACGATGGGGTCGCGCTCGCGGCGCTCGTGCGCCGGAAGCAGGTGACGGCCCGGGAGCTGGCCCGCCAGGCGGCGCGGGCGGTCGAGCTCCTGAACCCGCGCCTCGCCGCGGTGCTCGAGGTGTTCGAGGACGTCGTGCGGAAGCCGGACACCGACCGTCCGAGCCGCAACGGCGCGCTCTACGGCGTCCCGATGTTCCTCAAGGATCTCGGGTCGGGCCTGAAGGGCCGCCGGCAGGACTCCGGGAGCCGGCTCTTCACGGGGCACGTCGTCCCCGCCACCGATCCCACGGTCGAGAACTACCTCCAGGCGGGGCTGGTGCCGATCGGCCGGTCGACCACGCCCGAGTTCGGCATGACCTTCGACACGGCCACCGACTACCTCGGCCACGTCCACGTCACTCGCAACCCCTGGCGCCTCGACCGGACGCCCGGCGGCTCGTCGGGCGGCTCGGCCGCCGCCGTCGCCGCCGGCATCACCCCGATCAGCATGTCGTCCGACGGCGGGGGCTCGACCCGCATCCCCGCGTCGTTCTGCGGGCTGGTCGGGCTGAAGGCCACGCGGGGCCGGGTCCCGCGGCCGCTCGCCCAGAGCGAGTACATCACCCGCATCAGCATCGACGGGGTCGTGACGCGCACCGTGCGCGACACGGCGGCCGTCTACGACTACCTGACGCGGGTGCCGAACGGGGGCGCCTTCATCGCGATGGGCGCGCCGCCCGGCTCGTACGTGCGGGCCCTCCGGAAGGCGCCGGGACGGCTCCGGATCGGGCTCTCGACCGGCCGCTGGGGGCGGGAGGGCCGCACGGACCCGGAGGTGGCGGCCCGTGTCCGCGCGGTGGCGCGCGTGCTCGAGGGGCTCGGCCACCGGGTCCAGGAGATCGACGATCGGAAGATCTGCGACTGGGACACGCTCTGGTGGGGCTACCTCCAGCAATGGACCGGATCGCGCTCGCAGTTCCGCACCATGGCCGAGAGCCGTGGGGTTGCAGCCGAGGCGCTCACGAAGTACCTCGGCCCCATGGTCTACCGCCACTACGTGGCGGCCGAGCGCTTCGACAAGTTCGACATCTGGCGGATGATGAGCGCCAACAACGTCGTCACGCGCGCGTTCGGGGCGCTGATGACGCGCCAGGACCTCCTCCTCACGCCGACGCTCGCCATCCGGGTGCCGGCCGCCAACGGCCCCTACTCCCTCCTCCGAGACGAGGACCTCGACCCCTGGGTGGCGCGCCTGTCCGAGGCCTGCCGCTACACCATGCCGGGGAACGAGACCGGTCTGCCTGGCATCTCCGTGCCGGCCGGCGTCGACCGGGACGGCCTCCCCATCGGGGCGATGCTCTACGCCAACTTCGCCCGCGAGGATCTCTTGCTCCAGGTCGCCGCCCAGCTCGAGCGAGCCAAGCCGGAATGGTTCAACCAGGTCCCGCCCGTTCACGTAACGCGGCCCTGAGGCCCTGTCAGGGGCGTCGCGGGCGAACGGTGCGCTCTCATGAGGCCGAGGGGGACGAGTTGACACTCCCCGCGAGGATTGGTGCGGTGCCGTCCGCGAGCGCGATGCGTGGGGCCCTGGCCGATATCTGAGGAGCGCCTCGTCGATGTGGAAGATCGGAATGCCGAATCTCGGCCACACCATGGAGCAGGGCACCGTGCGGGAGTGGCTCCGCAAAGAGGGCGAGCGCGTTCGCAAGGGAGACGTGCTGGTCGTCATCGAGACCGACAAGGCGGCCTTCGACGTCGAGTCGCCGGGTGATGGAGTCCTCCTGAAGATCGTCGTGCGCGAGGGCTCGGTCGTCCCGGTCGGCGCGACCATCGGGGTGGTGGGCGCCCCGGGGACCCCCCTGCCCGACCTCGGCCCGGCCGCCGCCGGAGCCGCCACCGGCCCGACAGCTCAGGCACGCGTCGAGACCGTCCCTGCCAGCGCTCCCGGGAAGCCCGCCGGCCGGCGCCAGGTGTCCCCGGTCGCCCGGAGTCTCGCTCAGGAGCTGAGGGTGGACCTCTCCCTCGTCGAGGGCACCGGGCCCGGGGGCCTCGTCACCAAGGAGGACGTCCGCCGCACGGCGGAGTCCCCAGGCAGGGGCCGCGACGCCGCGGGGTCGGTGGCGGCGGCGGCGGGCCTGGCGGAGGCCGGCATCACCGTCGTCCCGCTGACCTCGATGCGCCGGACCATCGCGGAGCGGATGCAGCGATCCTGGCGCGAGACGCCGATGGTAACGCTGGTCACCCACGCGGAGGTCACGGCCCTCCTCGACGCGCGCCACGCCGGAGGCACCCGCGTCGGCATCAACGACCTGATCCTCCGCGCGACCGCGGTCGCGCTGACCCAGCATCCCCGGCTCAACGCGTGGTGGCGCGAGGGGGAGCTGCGTCAGGTCCGCGACGTGAACCTCGGGGTCGCCGTCGCGGTCGAGGACGGCCTGGTCGTGCCGGTCGTCCGACAGGCGCAGCAGAAGACCGTGACCGAGATCGGCGCCGAGGTGGCGGCGCTCGGCGAGAAGGCCCGGCGGAGTGGCCTCGGTGCGGCCGACGTCGCCGACGGGACGTTCACGGTCACCAATCTCGGCGCCTGGGGGATCGATCTGTTCACCCCGATCATCAACCCGCCCCAGGTCGCGATCCTGGGGGTCGGCCGCATGAATCGCGTCCCGCGCGAGGCGCCGACCGGCTTCACGTTCGTGAGCGAGCTCGCCCTCTGCCTCGTCTTCGACCATCGCGCGGTGGACGGGGCCGGCGGGGCGGCCATGCTGAAGACTCTCGTCGAGCTCCTGGGCGATCCCGCTCGGGTGCTGGCCCCCGCCAAGGAGGATGCTCCATGACGACCCAGACTGCGGCCGAAGCCCTCGCGCTGCCGGTGGAGACACTCCACGGGCTGTACCGCGACATGTGGCGGATCCGGCGGTTCGAAGAAACGGCCCTCTACCACTCGACCCAGGGCGACGTCTACGGCGCCCTCCACCTCTACATCGGTGAGGAAGCGACCGCCGTCGGCGTGTGCTCGGTCCTCCGCCGTGACGACTACGTCGCCTCGACCCACCGCGGCCATGGGCACTGCATCGCCAAGGGCGCGCGGATGGACCGGATGATGGCCGAGCTCTTCGGCCGCGCCACGGGCTCCTGCAAGGGCAAGGGCGGCTCCATGCACATCGCCGACTTCTCGTGCGGGATGCTCGGCGCCAACGGCATCGTCGGCGCCAGCCTCGGCCTGGCCGCCGGTGCCGCGCTCATGGCGCAGGTGCGTAAGTCGGGACAGATCGCCGTCGCCTTCTTCGGCGATGGGGCCGCGACCCGGGGGACGTTCCACGAGGTCCTGAACCTCTCCTCGCTCTGGAAGCTGCCGGTGCTGTTCGTCTGCGAGAACAACGGCTATGCGCAGTGGATGTCGCAGAAGGAGAACCTGGCGGCGGAGCACGTCGTCGACATGGCGCGGAGCTACAATTTGCCCGGCGTCGTGGTCGACGGCAACGACGTCCTGGCGGTCCACACCGCGGCCGCGGCCGCGGCCGCGCGGGCGCGGGCGGGTCTGGGCCCGACCCTCCTCGAGTGCAAGACGTACCGCATCTACGGCCACTCCCTCGGGGACCTCCAGGTCTACCGGGAGAAGGCCGAGGTCGAGGAGTGGAAGAAGCGCGATCCGATCCTCCGGTTCGAGGCGCGGCTCCGCGAGGCTGGGCTGCTCGGCGACGCGCAGAGGCAGGCGATCGTCGACGCCGCCGAGGCCGAAGTGGGCCAGGCGGTCGCCTTCGCCACCCAGAGCCCGTTCCCCGACGCCTCCGAGCTCCTCACCGACGTCACCGCCTGAGCCCGCGCGCGAGAGGGGACCGAGATCATGCGCACGCTGACGTTCCGCGACGGCATCCGCGAGGCCCTCGCCGAGGAGATGGCCCGCTTCCCCAATATGCTCATCCTGGGCGAGGACCTCATCCCCCAGGGCGGGGTCTACGGCGTCTACAAGGGCCTCGCCGAGCTGTACCCGGGCCGGCTCCGGCAGACCCCGATCTCGGAAGCCGCCATCGTCGGCCTGGCCGTCGGAGCGGCCCTGGCCGGCGGGCCCGTCGTCGCCGAGATCATGTACTCGGACTTCCTGACCTGCTGCATGGACGAGATCGTGAACCAGGCCGCCAAGCTCCGCTACATGTCCGGCGGCCAGGCGCGGGTGCCCCTCGTGGTCCGCACCACCTGCGGGCTCGGCAAGGGCGTGGCCGCCCAGCACTCCCAGTCGCTCGAAGCCTGGTTCGCCCACGTCCCCGGCCTCAGGGTCGCGCTCCCCTCGAGCCCGGCCGACGCCAAGGGCCTGCTCAAGACGGCGCTCCGCGGCGAGGACCCGGTGATCTTCCTCGAGCCGAAGCTCCTCTACCAGGTGGAGGGCCCGGTGCCGGAGGGCGATTACACGATTCCCTTCGGCGAGGCCCGGATCTGCCGCGAGGGCCGGGACCTCACCATCGTCGCGACGGGACGGATGGTCCAGCGGGCGCTCGACGCGGCCGCCACCCTCGCCCAGGACGGGCTCGAGGCGGAGGTGATCGACCCGCGGACCCTGTCGCCCTTCGACTACGGCGCGGTCTTCGCCTCGGTCGAGAAGACGAACCGCCTCCTGATCGTGGAGGAGGAGGTTGCGTCCTGCTCGATGGGCGCCCAGATCGCGGCGACGGTCGGCGAGGAGCGCTTCGGGTACCTCGACGGGCCCGTGCGCCGCGTCTCGTCGCCGCACGTGCCCAAGCCGTTCAGCCCGCCGCTCGAGAAGCTCTCGGTGCCGGACGTGCCCGAGGTGCTCCGGGTGGCGCGCGAGATGGCCGGCGTGGCGCGGTAGACTCTACTCACTGAAGCGGAAGCGGGACCGACATCGACCATCTGAACCAGGGCACGGCTGGCCCGACGCCGGCGGACGCCCGAGAGCGGGAGCGAGAGTCATGACACGGAGCTTCGAGGAGCAGATCCAGGCAACGCGGGCGGGATCGGCAGCGTGGTACGCGCGGGCCAAGCAGGCGGTCGGGGGGGCCCTCGGCCACGACGTGCGGCACGCGCTGCCGTTCCCCACCTACATCGCGCGAGCCCAGGGCGCCTACAAGTGGGACGTCGACGGCCACCGGTACATCGACTACCACGTCGGGAACGGCGCCCTGCTGCTCGGCCATGCGCATCCCGCCATCGTCGAGGCCGTCATCAAGGCGGCGCCGCTCGGCACCCACTTCGGCAACGATCACCCGCTCCAGGTCGAGTGGGCGGAGCGGATCCAGTCCCTCGTGCCGTGCGGCGAGCGGGTGCGCTTCACGAACTCGGGCACGGAGTCCGACATGCTGGCCTGCCGGGTGGCGCGCGCCCACACGGGCCGGCCGACGATCCTCCGCTTCGAGGGCCACTTCCACGGCTGGGGCGACGAGCTCGTGACGGGCTTCGCGCCCCCCTACGACGTGCCGCCGTCCATCGGGCTGACGCCGGGCTTCCGGCTGGGCACGGTGATGACCCCCGCCAACGACCTCGACGAGGTCGACCGCATCCTTCGGCAGCGGGGCGACGTCGCCGCGGTGATCCTCGAGCCGAGCGGCGGCTCGTGGGCGCGGCTCCCGCTCCGGCCGGGGTTCCTGGCAGGCCTGCGGGAAGTGACGCGGCGCCACGGGACGCTCCTCATCTTCGACGAGGTCATCACCGGCTTCCGCTGGGCGCCCGGCGGCGCCCAGGAGCGGTACGGCATCACGCCCGACCTCTCGACCCACGCGAAGATCATCGGCGGGGGCGTCCCGGGCGCAGCGATCTGCGGCCGGGCCGAGGTGATGCGGGTCTTCGACATCACCGGGGACGCCTTCCACGACCGGTTCCGCCGCATCGCGCACCAGGGCACCTACAACGCGACACCACTGACGGCGGCGGCGGGGATCGCCTGCCTCAACATCGTGGCCACCGGGGAGCCGACGCGCCGGGCGGATGCCCTCGCCGACCGGCTCCGCGCGGGCCTGAACGGCGTGCTCGAGCGCCGCGCGGTCCGGGGGCTCGCGTACGGCGAGAGCTCGGTGTTTCACATCTACCTCGAGGCGCCGGGGGCGAAGCTGGCGGTCTCGCGCCCCGAGGATTACCGGTGGCTCGACACCGTCACGCTCAAGAGCATGGATCCCACCCTCGTGCGGGCGCTCCAGAACGGCTTCCGCGTGCGGGGCATCGACCTCCTCTCCTACAACGGCGGCATGACGTCGGCGGCCCACGAGGAGCAGGACATCGACGAGACGGTCGCGGCCTTCGACGACCTGGTCGGGGAGCTCCTCACGCGAAACGCCCTCGCACGGCGGTAGCTGGGCCCGGATTCGTTCAGGGTCGGCCAGGGGTCAGGCCCGCCCCCGCACGCGGGGACGCCTGTCTCCGAGACATGAACTGTACAGGGTTGACATTCTGTACATTTTGGCCGATGGTGTGCTCCGAGGAGGTGCCCATGTCAGCCAAGCGAAAGACCCCGCGAGACCGCGCGCGGCCCCAGAAGGCCGCCGCCATGGCGCTGCCGATGGCCGCCCGGGGCACGGGAGAGCCTAGTCCAGCTCTTGACCTCACCCAGGCGCGGGCGCGCCTCAGCGAATCCGTGAACCGCGTCAGCTACCGCGGGGAGCGGATCGTGATCCAGAGGCACGGGCGTCCCGTGGCGGCCCTCGTGTCCGTCGATGACTTGGCCCTCATCCGTGACCTCGAGGACCGGATCGACCTGGAAGCCGCACGCAAGGCCCTGGCCGAGGCGCACGGCAAGTTCATCCCCTGGGAGACGGTGAAGCGCGAACTCGGGCTGTAACATGGTGCCGGCCTCCCGGATCGCCTTCACGCCCGCAGCTCGGCGACAGCTCGCGTCTCTCGACCCCCCGATAAGGCGCCGCATCGCCCGGCGGATCGAGGCGCTCGGCACCGACCCGCAGCCACCGGGGGCCGAGAGGCTCAAGGGCGGCGAGGGCGAGATGCGTATCCGGGTCGGGGACTGGCGCGTCATCTACGTCGTGCACGATGACGAGCTTCTCGTCCTCGTGATCAAGATGGGCCATCGGGGCGACGTCTACCGCGCGCGCTGACTGACCGCCACGTCCTCAGTGGGATCAGGCCGTGACTAGTGGCGAGGTCGAATCGAGCGAATGAGCTCGTCGAAGGCGGCCCGCTGGGCCTCGAGCGTCGCACGGGGCCCTGTCGCGCGGAAGAACCAGTTGGCATCCGGGCCCTGCGCGATGGCGCCCAGGAGCATGTAGTTCGGCCGCTCGGCCCCGCTCGGCCCGCTGCCCATTCCGCCGACGTACGTGCCCGTGACCTCCACGAGCATCACGGGGACGCCACCGACCTTGACCTCGCGAGTCTTGGCGGCGTCCCCCGCGGGACGGCCATCGGGTCGATGAAACTGAGCGGCCCAGCGGGCCGCGTTGGCCTGGGCGTCGCCGCCCTGTCCGGGGCCGAAATAGAAGACGACGAGTTCCGCGGGACCGCCCGGGCCCGGGATACGGTACTGAGCGCGGCGCATGAAGGACGAGGGCCTCTCTTCCGTCCAGCCGGCCGGGGACTTCCAGGTGAGGCCAGCGCCTCCGCTGTCCGGAGGCGGCCCGGGAAGTCCGCGCTGACCGCCGGAGCCGCCGAGGGGCGGATGCCCCGGAGGCAGAGGGGGCGTCTGCGCGTCGCTGTTCCCGCGTCCACCGAGCAGGGCGACCGTCACTGTCAGCGAGACGGCGAACATCCTGATGCCATCACTTCGCATGGATGCCTCCTGCCAGCGGAACGGCGACCGGGCTCCCGAGCGTCCGGGCAGCATCGTGACGCGTCAGAGGGTCACAACTTTGCCGGCTCGCGCCATGGCATCCAGGATCGCCGGCATGCCTCCGACCGTCCCGACCCGCACCTTGCTCGTGAGGCCGAAGTACTCGAGGCAGGTCCGGCAGCTGATGACCTCCGCTCCTCGCGACTCGAGCCCGCGCAGCTGGTCGAGGACCGGCGAGCCCTCGCAGACGAGCCTCACGCCGTCGGTGTAGAAAAGGAGAGCCGACGGGCGCTCTTCAGCTCCATCGAGGAGCGTGAGGAAGTTCCCGGTCACCCGGAGTTGAAGGTCCTCGGGTGCATGGCCGAGGCCGAATCGCACGAACAGGTAGGCTGTCGAACGAGGCGTCATCGCCCGCCCATGGTGCTACCAGGATGGCAGCCCGTCAATACAACACAGCATCCGTGGACAGGGGCGGGCTCTTCCCGTCGACTCGTGGCAGGCCTCCGCGACCCAGTGGATGAGCTTCGCCGGTCGCTCGCCGTGCATCGGGTTAGGGGGGCGCGGCGAGATGAGCTGGGCGTCGCTGCCGTGATCGTCCAGGAGTTGGCGCGTGACAGTCGATGACCATCGTCAGCCCTCCATCCCGGCCGCGGCCGGCACCTGCCGCAGCGCCTCGCGCTGCCGGCGCACTGCGACGATGGCAGTGAACGCGGCCAGCGCCAGGATGCCCACCGTGATCGGGCGCGTCAGGAAGATCGCCGGGTCGCCCCGGGACATCGCCAGGGCGCGGCGGAAGTTCGACTCCATCATGCCGCCGAGGATCTGGGCCAGGACCATCGGCGCCACCGGGAAGTCATACCGGAGCATCAAGTAGCCGATGAACCCGAAGACCACGCAGGTCACGAGGTCGTAGAACACGTTATTGATGGCGTAGGCGCCCACCATGCAGCAGATGAAGACCAGCGGCACGAGGTACGTCCGGCCGATGTCGATGACCTGGGCGAAGAACCGGGCGAAGGCCAGGCCCAGGACGACGAACGTGAGGTTGGCCAGGATCATGCCGGCGAAGATCTGGTGCACGACGTCCGGATGACTCTGGAACAGCATGGGACCGGGCTGCAGGTTGTGGATGGTGAGCGCCCCCATCAGGACCGCCGTCGCCGCGTCGCCGGGAATGCCGAGCGTGATCATGGGCAGGACGTCCCCGCCGGTGCTGGCGTTCTCCCCGCACTGCGCGGCGGCGACGCCCTCGGGCACCCCGGTGCCGAACCGCTCGGGGTGCTTGGAGGCGCGCTTGGTCTCCGCGTAGCTGAGAAAGGCCGCCGTGTCGGCGCCGATCGCCGGCGTGATCCCGACCAAGAGACCGATCGGACACGCCCGGAGGTAGGCGGGGAGACAGGCCTTGAGGTCCTTGAGGTCCGGCAGGATGTTCCGGATCACCGCCGTCACCTTGGGGGCCGTCATGATCGTCTCGACCTGGCGGAAGCCCTCGGAGAGCGCGAACAGGCCGATGAGCATGGGCACGAAGGAGAGGCCGCCGCTGAGCTCCACGAGGCCGAGCGTGAATCGCGGAAACCCGCCCATGGGATCCAGGCCCACCATGGCCAGGAGCAAGCCGAGAGCGCCGGAGATGACGCCCTTGACCGGCGAGCGGCCCGACAGCGTGATGGTCACCGACAGGCCGAAGACGGCCAGGGCGAAGTACTCGGGGGCCGAGAAGCGCAGGGCGACGTTCGCCAGGATCGGTGCGAAGAACGCGAGGCAGAGGGCGGTGAAGGTGCCACCCACCCCCGAGGAGACGGTGGCGATCCCGATGGCCTTGCCGGCGAGCCCCTGCTGGGCCATGGGGTAACCGTCGAACACGGTGGCCATCGCAGCGGGGGTGCCGGGGGTCTTGATCAGGATCGACGCGATCCCGCCGCCGTAGATGGCCCCGGTGTAGATCCCGAGGAGCATGACGATGCCGGTGATCGGGGTCATCCCGAAGGTGAACGGCACGAGGAGCGCGATCCCCATCGTGGCCGTGAGACCGGGGATCGCGCCGATGATGATGCCGAAGAACGAGCCGAGGATCAGCGCGACGGCCGTGTAGCCGGACAGGACCGTCCCGAACCCCTGGAACAGCAGCGCAAGATCGATCACTGGTGGGTCGAGGGTCCCGTCACCGGAGCAGGCCGCGCGGCAGGGGGACGTGGAGGGCGGCGTCGAAGAGCAGGTAGATGGCCACCGGCACGACCAGGGCGAAGATCGCGAGCCGTGCCCACCGCCGCTCGCCCAGCGCCGCGCCGAAGCCGAAGAGGTAGGGCGCGGTGGTCGCGATGAATCCGACTCGCTCGATCAGGATCACGTAGGCGCTCGTCAGGATCACCGCCCACAGGACCCGGGCCCGGTCCGGTCCAGCCAGTCGAGCCGGCAGTGTCAGCGAGCGACCCTGCCAGGCCCGCACGAGCAGCAGGCCGGCCGCCCCCAGGAGACAGGCGGCGACCCCGCGCGGGATCCAGGCCGGGTTCCCCATGTCCGGAGGAATGGGCCATCGGCCGGACTCGTAGAAGACGTAGAGGCAGACCGGCACGAGGATCAGCGCGGCAAGGATGTCGACCTTCCTCATGGACACGGGCTTCATGGACACGGGCGGCATGCGCTCTCCGATCCGGAGCCCGTGCCGCGCGCCGGCGGGTGCGCACACCCCCGACACGCGGCACGCCTTGCGCGGAGTCCTACTTCTTCTTGAGGAGCCCGACCATCTCCAGCGTGGGCTCCATGGTCCGCTCCATGCCGGCCAGGAACTCCTGGAACCTCTCGTGGTCGAGGTACGCGCGCGGCAAGGCCAGCTTCTCGAGCAGGGCGATGTACTCCGGGTCCTCGGCGGCCTGCCGGAATCCCTCGCGGAGCGTCTTCAGGACGTCCGGCGGCGTGCCCTTGGGGGCGCCCAGACCGCGCCAGTCGAAGATCGGATTCTCCACGGGGAACCCGGCCTCGGCCATCGTGGGCACGTCCGGGAAGGCGGGATGCCGCGTGGGGCTGACCGCGGCCAGGATGCGGACCTGCTTCGTCTGGTAGAACTGGAGCACCTCGTCCATCCCCGTGGCGGCGACGCTCACGTGGCCGCCGACCAGGGCGGTCCGGGTCGGCGCCGCCCCGTCGAAGGGCACGAAGGCGAACTTCAGCTCGTGCTTCTTGGCAAGGTCGGCCGCCGCGAGATGCCAGGAGCCGCCGGGCCCCGAGTGGCCTACCGTGACCACGCCGGGGTTCGCCTTGGCGAACTCCACGAGGTCCTTCAGGGTCTTGAACTGGGAGTCGGCCCTGACCGACAGGCCGGCCTGGCTCCGGTTGAGCAGGGCGATGAGGTCGAAGTCTCGGTACGAGAGATCCGCGAGGCCCATGAGCCGATAGGCGCTCAGGTGGAACGTGATGACGCCGACCGTGTAGCCGTCCGGCTTGGCGGTGGCCACGGAGCTCATCCCGACGACGCCGTTCCCCCCGACCCGGTTGACCACCGTGACGTTGACCCCGAGATACTTCTTGGCGTTCTTCACGAGCGTGCGCGCCAGCGTGTCGGTCCCGCCGCCCGCGGCCCATGGCACCACGAGAGTGATGTCCTTGTCCGGAAAGGCCGCCGCCGTACCGTGTGTGAGCCCGACGGCCAAGCCGATGGCCGCCACGATCCAGAACAGCTGCACCATGCTGCGCCGCATGAGATCCTCCTTGTCCGCACGGCGCTCGCAGGAGCGCCGGCTGGAGCTAGAGCGCGCCGGCGTGAGTGAGGGCCTGCCGGATCGGGCCCGCCTGGGTCTTCGACGTCTCCGGCATCGGGGCGCGCGGCACGCCCCCCGGCCGGCCCTGGAGCGCGAGGCAGTACTTCACGTTCGCGGGAAGGTTGTCCTGGGCGATCGCGTTCCACACCGGCAGGAGCTTCTCGTGGAGCGCGAGCGCCTGCTTGTGGTCCCCGGCCTGCACGGCGTCCCACAGCTGGACGCAGAGCCGGGGCACCGCGGTCAGGATCGCCGCGATCGCGCCGTGGGCGCCGAGCGTAAACGACGGATAGAGAAGCGCGTCCACGGCCGTCATGATCCGGGCCCGGTTCCCGACGAGGAGGAGCAGGTCGGCCAGCAGCTTCATGTCCCCCGCGCTCTGCTTCACGCCGATCACGCCGTCGACCGACGTCAGGATCCGCGCCAGCAGCTGCGGGGAGAGGTAGGTCCACGGGACCACGTTGTAGATGATGATGGGCAGACCGGTCCCCCGGGCCAGCGCCTCGAAGTGCCGGACCATGGCGTCGTCGTCCGGCCGGAAGAGGTAGTGGACCGGGGTGACCTGCAGGGCCGCCACGCCCAGGTCACGGACGGCCTTCCCGCGCTCGATGGCCGAGGACGTGCTGTCCGTGATGATCCCGGTGATCACCGGCACCCGCCCCCGCGCCTCCGCGACCACGACCTCGGTGACGCGCCGGACCTCGGTGGTCGTCATGGCATGACCCTCGCCGGTGCTCCCGGTGACGGCCACGCCGTGGACCCGTGCGGTCTCGATCAAGTAACGGGTCTCCGCCCGGAGCGCCTCCTCGTCGATGCTGTCGTCGGCCCGGAACGGCGTGATCATCGGGGGGACGATCCCGTGAATGCGCTCGTCCATCGTGGCTCCTTTCATCTCATGCGGGCGATTCCCGGTACCCGAGCTGCGTGGACAGTTTGGCCGCGGCTTCCATCACGCGCTCGACCGGAATGACGATTGGGACCCTCTACTTCCCCTCGGGGGCCCTGCATGCCGAGGATATCAGTGGCGAGGTCCTTCCAGGCCGTGTCGTCGCTGGTGCCGATGCCGATGTAACCGAGCGGGGAGACGCTGGTCATGGGATACTCCTTCGCAGTTCGTGTTGGCGGAAGAAGATAGCGCTATTGTAAAGGCAGTGCGGGTGGGCGGCCAGCGGGTGCCATCCACGTCCCGCACGGAGGGAGCCAACGATGCGAGTCGGATTCGCGCTCGGTAACATCGGTTCCATCGGCACTGCCGAAAACCTGGTGAAGATCGCACAGCACGCGGAGGCGCTCGCCTACGACAGCCTTTGGACCGTGGAACGGCTACTGTGGCCTCTGGCGCCGCAGACCCGGTATGGAGCGACGCCGGACGGCTCGCTGCCGGAGGAGTACAAGCGCGTTCTGGATCCGCTGGACGCGCTCACGTTCGTGGCCGGGCACACGAAGAAGATCGCGCTGGGAACGAGCGTGCTCGACATTCCCTACTACAGTCCGGTGATGCTGGCCCGCCGCGTGACCACGCTGGACGTGCTGTCCAGCGGGCGCGTGCGCCTAGGGCTGGGTCTGGGCTGGTCGAAGGATGAGCACGACGCCCTGGGTGTGCCGATGACGCAGCGTGGCGCGAGGGCCGAGGAGTTTCTGGCCGTGATGAAGGCCATCTGGACCACGGACCCCGCCGAGTTCAAGGGCAAGTTCTACACAGTGCCCAGATCGGTGATCGAAGTGAAGCCCGTGCAGAAGCCTCACCCGCCAATCTACATGGCGGCGTTCGTCCCGGCGGCGCTGGGACGTATCGCGCGGCTGGCCGACGGCTGGAACCCCGTGGCGATCCCCGTGGACGGGATGCAGAACATGTTCGCGGGGTTGAAGCAGATGGCGAAGGAGGCGGGCCGCGACCCGTCGAAGCTCCACCTGGTCGTGCGCGCCAACGTGGAGATCGGTCGCAAGCCCCGGCCGAAGGACGGAATGATCTTCACCGGGACGCTCGAGCAGGTCAAGGAGGACGTCGAGGGGTGCAAGCGAATCGGTGCCCACGAGCTGCATTTCGATCCGACCTTCATGCCGGGTGCGCAGAAGCTCGACCGCTGGCTCGGGCTGATGGAGGAGTGCCGCAAGCTGGTGTGACCCTTCCGAGCGCGTACGGCTCCATGTGCCCTCACGGAATGAGTCGATCCGCCCGCAGCAGCATGGACTAGGGAGTAGCGGGGCGCCAGGTGATGCCGCGCGGTGTTACCGACCCTTCCCGTGTCCTTTGCCGCGCCCCTTCCCCCGATCGTCGTGCCAGCCCCGCTTGTCGGCCCACTCCCGGCCCCAGTCCTCCTGCCAGTGCGGCGGGTACCTGCGCTCCCATTGCTTCCAGTGCCCGGGCGGGACGTGGTAGTACTGCACCGGCACCAGCAGGATGGGTCGAGGCACGAACTGCGGCCCGACGACCAGCCACGGTCCGTTGTACCCCGCGCTGACGTACCAGCCGCCGCTCGCGAAGGCCCAGTATTGTCCGCCGTAGAAGAAGAGGTTGCCGGGCGCGGCCAGAGCCGGCACGTACCTCACGGTCGGGACCTGGGGCACGATCACCAGCTGGGGTGGCGCGGGTAGATAGATGCCGATGTCCACGTGCACCTGG
The DNA here is from genome assembly GCA_963805625.1 of uncultured Candidatus Rokubacteria bacterium. Classification (GTDB taxonomy): domain Bacteria; phylum Methylomirabilota; class Methylomirabilia; order Rokubacteriales; family DASRDR01; genus DASRDR01. Next base: position 660,969 of record CAWDVE010000019.1, on the reverse strand, counting down.
GCGTGAGCCGGCGCGATGAGCACGAACGCGAGCAGCGCGAGGATCAAGCCGTACATGGGTGCTCCTCCCCTCCTTATTGTCGCTCAGTTCTTTCTTTCGCCGTCAGTGACGAATGTTCTCGCAGCGAATGATGCGAAGCGCGTCATGACCTCGGCGGATCGATGACCGAAGCCGACGTCTTCTTCATCACGCACCCGAACGTCGCGATCGACCCGCGCGTGCCCGTGCCAGATTGGTCGCTTTCGGAGCGGGGCCGTGAACGTATGAAGGCGTTCGCGAACACGCCGCTCGCCGCCACGCTCCGCGCCGTGGTCTCCAGCACGGAGCGCAAAGCGATCGAGAGCGCGGCGTTCCTCGCGGCGGCCTCCGGCGTCAGGCCCCGGGCGTTCGAGGGGCTCGGAGAAAACGACCGCTCGTCGACCGGGTACCTGCCGCAGACGGAGTTCGAAGCGACGGCAGATCGCTTCTTCGCGACCCCGGACGAATCCGTGCGCGGCTGGGAGCGCGCCCGCGACGCGCAGGCGAGGATCGTCCGGGCCGTCGCCGAGGTCCTGAGCGGGCCAGGCGCTCCCTCGCCGGTCGCGATCGTCGCGCACGGCGCCGTCGGGACGTTGCTCCTCTGCCACCTTCTCGGAGAGCCCATCAGCCGCCGGCGCGAGCAACCCGGGGCCGAAGGGGGGAACTTCTTTCGCTTCTCCCGCGACTCGTGGCAGGTGCGGCACGCCTGGCGTCCCATCGACGGGGCGTGAGGCCCGCCGTCACGGATCCACGCGCGGCGCGGAGCCCTCAACGAGTTCTTCTGGTCGTTCATCGATCCCCATCGGGATGAAGACGTGATCGCCGGCCTCTCCATGGCGGGTGTGCGACGGTAGACTCCTGCCGTGACGTCGGCGATCCCTGCTGCGCCCGAGCCCGGCTAGCGAAACGCGGGCAGGACCTCCCTCGCCAGGAGCTCGATCTGGCGCAGGATCCGGCGATGCGGCATGCCCGGCGTGAAGAGCCGGAAGATGACGTGGGTCATGCCGTACTGGCGGACGTAGGGCTCGAGCCCCTGCACGATCCGGTCGGGCGTCCCGATCAGGAAGCGGTCCACCGCGAGGCGGTCGAGGTCGGCCGCGGTCGCCGCGTCGATGAACGGGTGCTTCCACGTCCCGCCGTACTCCTTGCCGTAGGCGAGCATGAGGTGCCGGTCCGCCAGCTCGCGCGCCTCCCGCTCGGTCTCGGCGATGCAGAGCTCGCGCGTCACCGGCCACTCGGCCGGCTCGGGAAGCCCGGCGACCCGCCGGTGCTCGCGGATCTTGGCCTGGCTCCGGAGCAGGCGCGGTAGATCCGCGGTGGGACCCGGCAGCCAGGCGTCCGCGAGCAGCGCCGCGCGCCGGAGCGTGACGTCTCCCCAGCCGCCGACCCACACCGGCGGGTGCGGCCGCTGGACGGGCTTGGGCTCGATCCGCCCGTCGACCACCGTGAAGTGCTCGCCCCGGTGCGTCACGCCGTCCCGCGTCCAGAGGGCCTTCATCAGGGCGAGGCCCTCCTCGAGGCGCGCTCCCCGCTTCTCGAGGGCCGCGTCGTAGAGGAGGAATTCGTCGGGCTTGTAGCCGATGGCGACGCCCAGCACGGCGCGGCCGTTCGAGACGACGTCGAGAAGCGCCGTCTCCTCCGCGAGCCGCACCGGGTGGTAGAAGGGAAAGACGCACACGTTGGCGCCCAGCAGGAGGCGCGACGTCCGCGCGGCGAGCGCGGTCAGCATCTGGACCGGGGCGGGCCAGTAGTGGTCGCGGACACCGTGATGCTCGGCGAGCCAGACCGAGTCGAGGCCGAGGGCCTCCGCGCGCTCCACCTCGGCCAGCGCCTCCCCGAAGAAGTGGCCGCCCTCGGTGGGGCAGATCCCGAACTTGAGTCGAGTCATGGGGCCTCCGGCTCAGTAGCGCAGGACGCCGCGCGCGCGGAAGAGATCCGTGATCGCCTTCAGGTACTCGGCGAAGCGGGGCGACTCCTGGACCTCCAGGCGCCGCGGGCGCGGCAGATCGATGTCGAGGATGCCGTCGATCCGCCCGGGCCGGGGCGACATGACCACGACCCGATCGGAGAGGAGGACCGCCTCCGGGATCGAGTGCGTGATGAACACGACGGTCTTCCGGCGCTCGAGCCAGAGCCGCTCGATGTCGAGCCGCATCTGCTCGCGCGTGAGCGCGTCAAGCGCACCGAACGGCTCGTCCATCAGGAGCAGCGGTGGGTCGTGGATCAGGGCGCGGCAGATCGCCGTGCGCTGGCGCATGCCGCCGGACAGCTCGAACGGGTACTTGTCCTCGAACCCCTCGAGCCCCACCGCCCGGAGGAGGTCCCGGGCCTTCGCGCGGTGTTCGGCGAGGTCGAGCGCGCGGGCCTCGACCTGGAGCAGCACGTTCCGAACGACCGTCCGCCAGTCGAGGAGCACGGGGTTCTGGAACACGATGCCGACGTCGGTCTGGGGGCGCGTGACCGGGCGGCCCGCCACGCGGATCTCGCCCACCGAGGGGGCGAGCAGCCCGGCGATCATGAGCAAGAGCGTGCTCTTGCCGCAGCCGGACGGCCCCAGGACGGACAGGAACTCCCCGGTGGGCACGTCCAGGGAGACGCCCTCGAGCGCGTGGACGAGCCCGTCGGTCGCCGCGTAGGTCTTGGAGACCCCGGTGAGCTCGATCAGCGGCGACATGATCCGGGGCGGATCACGACGACGCCCGGCCCGCGGACCGGGTCGTCCGAGTCTCGCCACGCGCCCGGCCGAGGTGAAAGTGACGGATCTTGCCGGAAGCGGTCGCGGCGGGCTCCCGCCGCTCCACTCGTACGAGGCCGGCATCCCGCCAGGCCAGCTCGGTCACCCGCTCGACCCCGTGGCCGCTTCCGATGGCTCCCAGCAGCGCCTCCGCGACGGCGCGCGTGTCGAGGGCCCCGAGGCGCGGGTGCACCAGGACCTGGACGAGAGGGCGACCCTGGTCGTCTTCGTCCTCGACCACCTGATAGTCGGTCGGCCCGCCGCCGAAGCGTCTCGGCAGGACGTCGTCCAGGACGTCCAGCATGTCTGCGTCGAGCACGTTCATGCCGCCCGCCGTGAGCTTCGCGTAGCTCCGGAGCTGTCGGAGCGTCGTGCCCCATCCCAGCTCGGCCAGTGGGCACCCGCAGGTCGCCGGCTCCATCACGGCCTCGTCGCCGATCGTCACGTTGAGCAGCACGAACGGCGCCGTGTCCCGGAGTGACGTGTAAAGGAGCGCCCGCGGCGGCAGCTCCCGGCTCTCGTCGTCGGACGACCCGGCCTGGACGAGGGCATGCAGATCCGTGAGCAGGTGGAGGTCGGTCCGGCGCTGCGGGTGAAGACACCCGTAGGCGACGGGTCCGCCGCACTCGCTGCTTCCGTAGTGCCCGACCACGTCCGCCCCCACCTCGCCGATCACGCCAAGCCGCCTCGCCGTGATGGGCTCGCCCGTGAGCCAGAACTGCGCCCCGCGGAGCGAGAGACCGGCCGCGGCCGACGCCTCGGCGAGGCGCACGGCGGAGGTGGGAAAGGTGTAGAGATGCGGCACCTCACCGTGGTCGAGCGTCTCCGACATCCAGCGAGCGACCTCCAGGGGCTGCTCGAGGGACGCAAACCGGGGCGACGGAAGGGGTACGCCGGCGATCAGGCCGCCCAGGCGAAGCGCCCGCGCGCTCCAGCGGTAGCGAGGGTGCAGGCCTGGAGAGCTCGGGTCGACCTGGGAGAACCATCGAACCGGCGGCGCACCCGCCGCCGCGAGGCGCAACACCACTCGCATCGCGAACCCGCCCGGCACGCCCCACAGCGCCTGTCGCCACCCGAGCCCGCCCCGCACATCCAGGAAGACCGCGGCGTCGACCGCGTGGTCCCGGACGAGCGCCAGGTCCATCCCCACGGTGGTGCGCGGGCCGCGGCTGCCGCCGCTCTCGCTGATGACGTGCACCGTCGAGAGCGGGTTTCGCAGCTGGGCCGGCTCCACCTGGACCCGGGTTGATCCGCGGACGACCGGGCAGCGTCCCTTGAACTCCTCGATGGTGAGGTAGACTCCCTGCCGGCGCAGCTCGCCGAGCGCCCCCTCGAGCCCCTCGCGCTGGACGAGGAGTACCAGATCCTCGTAGTCGCAGCCGGCGGCCCGCAGGAGCGTCCGATACGGGCCGTCGGGCCGCGCGAAGACGGTTCGCCGGATCAGGCTCAGGAAGTCGGCACCCCGCGTCGCCAGCCGTTGGCGCAAGACCCCCCGCGCCTGGTCCGGCGTCACGCGGCGCCGCAGAAACGCCGGCAGCTCCGAGACCAGTCGCAGCCCCGCGGTGACGTCCTCTCGCGCGATCACCCGTCGGCCCGTCCTGCCCGGATTCCTGCGTCTCCCAGGAGCCGTCGATAGAACGGGACATGGGCCGCAGCATCCCCGAGGAGCCGGCGAAGACGCGCGACCGCGGCGTCCTCCAGCTGCCCGGAGGAGCACCACCGGTCCGCGCGGAGCTGCCGGAGGCGCGCGCCCACCCGGCGACCGCGCGCCCGGTCGAACAGCGGGAGGACGACTCGGGGAACGAGCCAGCCGTAGCTGGCGGCCCGCCCCCCCGAAGGCCCTCCGGTGTCCCCCGCCGTCAGGGCAGGAACTCGTTCGTGTAGAAGGCGGTCGCCGGGAGGCTGGTCTCGACGCCCCGGTACTTCTTGAGCACCTCGAGCGTCGCCTCCCAGTCCTCCGGCGGTCCGAAGCCGAGGCGCTTCTGCTTGTTCGCCGCGCTGAAGAGCAGGCCCAGGTCGACGGCGAGCTGCCGGCGGATGGTCTCCCGGTCCGCCAGCGGCGCGAGCTTCAGCAGGGCCGCCACCGCGGCGTCGGGATCCTTCATCGCGTCCTCGAACCCCTTGAGGGTGGCCGCCACCACCTTGCGGACCAGGTCTGGCCGCTCCTTGATCGTGTCCTGGTGGGCGAACACCGTGAAGCCGACCGAGGGCACGCCGAGGTCGCTGAACTTGAGGACCCGCGTCTTGAAGCCCTTGACCTCCATGGTGACGGCCTGGTCATCCGCGCCGCCGAGGAGCGCGTGCGCCTGCTTCTCCGTCACCGCGGGGATCTTCGCCTTGGGGTCCATGTGAATGAGCTTGATGGAGTCCGCGTTCAGCTTGTTGGCGGCGACGACGGCCGGCCACGTCTGGGTGAGCCCGTCGCCGGGAGTGATCGCCAGCGTCTTTCCCTCGAGATCCTTGACCGTCCGGATGTTGGTCTCCTCGAGGGACACCACGGCGTACGGGAGGATGTTGAGGATCGTCGCCACCGCCTTCACCGGCACGCCCTTCACGGCGTTCTGGGTGAGGCTGACGCCGTCCGCCCAGCCGAAGGTGTCGGACTTGGTGCCGACGAGCTGGACCGTGACCGCCGAGCCCCGGCCCTCGAGGATCTCGACGTTCACACCGGCCTTCTCGAAATAGCCGCGCTCCTTGGCGAGCGCGAACGGCGCGTGGATACCGCCCCAGGCCCAGTTCATCCGGAACGTGACCTTGTCCTGGGCGCCGGCGCCCGGCGTCGCCGCCGACCACGCCGCGACCGCCGCCAGTACGAGCCCCGCTCCCGCGACCAGAAGACGCCAGCTCCGTCGCATATCCCCTCCCCTGCCGGCGCGGCCCCTAGGCCGGTCCCGGCTCCTCCAGGAACTCGTTGGGACGCTCGAAGATCCCGATGCCGATGCAGCCGTTCGGCGACCACGCCCGGTGAACCGAGCCGGCCCGCCGCCAGACGAAGTTGCCCGCCGTGCACTCGCCATCGTCATCGACCAGCGAGCCCTCGAGGATGAAGGTCTGCTCGAGCCCGACGTGTCGGTGGCGCGGCAGCTTCGCACCGGGCTCGAAGCGCGTCAGGATCGTCTGGCGGCCGGACGGCTCCTCGTAGAGGACCTTGTTCCACACCCCCGGGAACCGGCTCGGCTGCCAGTCGATCTTCGCCAGGTCGAGGTACGTCGATCCGCTGCTCGCTTTCGTGATCATGACCGCCTCCCCCTCCGGGCCCTCATGGCCCGCGACGCGCAACGATCATACTGCACCGCTCAAAGCCTCGGAAGGCGGTCAGAGCCCGCCCTCGGCGCCGAGCGGCCCCCGCCGCGAGACGTGCCAGGGGATCGCCAGGCGCTCGAGCAGCGTCACGAGGTAGTAGAGCACCAGGCCAATCGCCGTCAGCACGATGAGCGTGGCGAACAGGAGCTCGGTCCGGAGATCCCCGCCCGCGACCAGGAGGAGGTACCCGAGACCGCGGTCCGAGCCGACGAACTCCCCGATGATCGCCCCGACCGTGGCGAGGGTGATGGCGACCTTCAACCCGGTGAAGACGTGAGGCAAGGCGTGCGGGAGCCGCACCTTGACGAAGGCCGGCCACGCCCGGAGCCCCATGGACCGGATGAGGTGCTCGATCTCGCGATCGAGCGAGCGGAACCCCGCGATCGAGTCGATCACGATCGGGAAGAAGGACAGGAGGAACGTCATGAACACCTTCGGAAACAGGCCGAAGCCGAACCAGATGATGAACAGCGGGGCGAGCGCGATCTTCGGAACGAGCTGGGTGAAGACCAGCACCGGCATCACCACCCGCTCGACCGAGCGCGAGAAGGCCACCGCGAGCCCGCAGGGCACGCTGACCGCCACGGCCAGGAGGAAGCCGAGCGCGATCTCGCGGAGCGTGACCAGGGCGTGCTGGCCGAGGAGGGGCGCGCGGACGAACAGCTCGCCCGCCGTCGCGAGCGGCGTGGGCAGGATGTAGCGCGGGACCTTGAGCCCGACGAGCTGCCAGACGATCAGGATGAGGACGAAGGCGGCCGCCGTCTGGACGCGCGCCACCCACAGCCCGCGGCGGGCGGGACGCTGTGCCGCGGCCGGCTCCGGCGCGCCCACGCCCGGCGTGGCGGCTACGCCGGCAGCAGGCCGGCGTGGACCAGGAGCCGGTGGATCGTGCGTCGCTCGTCGTCGGAGATCGGCATGAGCGGCGGCCGGACCGCCGCCGAGCGGAGGACGCCCAGCATGACCAGCGCCTCCTTGAGCCGCGGGCGGTAGTCGCGGAGCGGCGGGCTCCACATCATCCGCGCCATGGGGCCGATCCGGTCCCAGATGGCGAGCGCCTGCTGGTAGTCGCGCTGCTGCACGGCCTCGAACATCTTGATCTGCAGGTCGAGCGCGATCGCGCCGAAGCCGATGAGCGCCCCGTGCGCGCCGAGGATGTACGCCTCGCAGAGGAAGGTGTCGCTGCCGGTCAGGACGGCGAGCGGCTTGGGCGCGTCCCGGAGAGCCTGGAGCGTGTCGACGAGCCGCGCGGCGTCGAAGGTGGCCTCCTTCATCGCGACTACCTCCGGGATCTCGGCCAGGCGGCAGAGCGCCTCGTTCGAGTAGGACGGGCCGAGCCCCCGCGCGAACTGGAAGAGGCAGAGGGGCAACCCCGTCGCCTCGGCGATCGCCCGGTGGTACTCGAACGGGAGCCGCCACGGGAGCGGCTCCCCCATGAAGGTGGGCACGGGCGGGAAGACCGCGAGCCCCTCGGCGCCGGCCCGGGCGAGGGCCTGCGCCTGCTGGACGGCCTCCTTCGTCGAGCCCGCGATGAGGCCGCTCCACACCGGGCAGCGCCCCTCGGCCGCCTCCCGCGACAGCTCGACCACGCGGAGGCGCTCCTCGACGGAGAGCGCGGGCCCTTCGGCGGCGTCCATGTTCATCGCGATCGCGGTCGGCCCCTGCGGCACGAGCCAGCGGAGGTAATCACGGAGCCCCTTCCAGTCGACCTCGAACTCCTCGGTCATCGGCAACACCGGCGCCGCAACGATGCCCCGGATCAGCTCCATGCGCTGGGCCTCCTCATGCGGGTGCCACGACGTCGATCTGGACGCGCTCGGCGGCTACCCGCAGTCGCCGATCGTAGGTCACGACCATCTCCAGATCCTCCCGGACGGCCAGCGCCGTCGCCAGGTGGATGGCGTCGAGCGTCCGGAGGGTGCTCGGCTCGAGCGTCGCCGCAGTCGTCAGGATCCGTCGGTCGACGTCGACCAGGGCGATCCGTCCGAGCACCTCCCGAGCACGACGATGCGCGGCGGCGCCCAGGCCCGCCCGATCGAGGGCGCGCGGCAGCTCGGTCAATGCGAGGGTGCTGGACACGCGCTCAGGCCACTCCTCCAGATGCTCGATCAGGGCCCTGGACTCCGGCTCCGCGACGACGAGCTTGACCAGGGCCGAGGAATCCAGATAGACGAGCGGCATCAGCGCTCGTCACGGAGCCTGGCGAGCGCACGGCTCGCTCGCCGAGACGGCCGCCGGCCAAGGGGCCGCCCGAGGTCGAGCAGGTCCCCCCTGGCTGGCGTAGCCCGGCCAGCCTCGATGAGTCGCTCCAGCACCGTCGATCGCCCCTTCGCCGGAGCGAGCACGGCGACCCGGGTGCCGCGCTCTCGGACGTCCAGCGTGTGACCAGCCTTGACGCGCCGGAGGTAGACGCTGAGGTTCTGCCTCAGCTCTCGGACGCCGACCTCGCCCTTTCGATATCGCATGTAGCACATGGTAGCACGTCGGCGGATCTCAGCGTGCCACGTGGGCCCCACGTGGGCCATCGTCCCCGTCGAGGCCAGCCCCGACGGCGGTGCGATCCCCTACTTCCGGCCGTTGCCGGCGAGGGCCGCCGTCACGCCGAGCCCGACGAACACGCTCCCGCTGACGTACCGCTCGGCGCGGAGGAGCCGGCCTTCCCGCTTGAGCCAGGCGCCGGCGGTGCCGGCCGCCACCGCGTAGAGGCCGTCGCTCACCACGCCGAGCGCCACGAAGATCAGCCCGAGGACCAGGATCTGGAAGCCCACGGCCCCCTTCGAGACGTCGACGAACTGCGGGAGGAACGCCAAGAAGAAGAGCGCGGTCTTCGGGTTCAGGACGTTCACCACCACGCCCTGGCCGAAGAGCCGGCGGAGGCTGCGGGGCGCGAGCGCGCGCCCGCCGGCGGGCTGGTCCCATCCCGCGAGCTTCCGGACGCCGAGGTAGACCAGGTAGAGTGCACCCAGGTACTTCACGATGTCGAACGCGAGCGCCGACGAGACCAGGAGCGCCGACACACCGAGGGCGGCCGCCGCCACGTGGACGAGCGTGCCCACGTGGACGCCGAGCGCCGAAACCAGCCCCGCCAGCCGCCCCTGCTCCACGCTCCGGGTGACGATGTAGAGCACCGCCGGTCCCGGCGTGACGAGGAGCACCAGGGCCGCCACGACGAACAGGCCCAGCAGCGACGCCTCTGGCATGATCACGCGGTCCCTCCGTGAGTCGGGCGGCCCGGAGGCCGCCGGCTGAGCTCGGTCTACCCGCCCATGTACTGACCGAGGAGCGTGAGCCGCTCGCCGTCCAGCACCTCGCTGTCGAGGTCGTGGGTCAGGCCGAGCACGGCGTTGTTCACGAGCACCTCGATGTTGTCGCCGAGCTCACGGGGCCGCGTCGGGTCCCAGAGGGCGCGGCCGAGCTCCGGGAAGCGGTCCGACATCGCCCGGAGCACGTCACGGACCTTCGACCCCCGGGGCACGACCGTGTTCACCGTCACCTGGCCGGTCCCCGGCCCGGCGACGAACCGGTTCACCCAGGACAGGACCTCGACGGGGACCGTGAGCGGCTGGGCCGGCGCCGCCTTCACCGGGGGGACCGGTCGCCGCCCCACACGGCCGGCACCATCCACTCGAGGCCGACAGCGCGGAGCGTCTCGGGCGTCGGCCGCCCGCTCGCGCGGTCGTAGCCCATGCCCTCGTACCAGAGGTCGAGCATCCGCTCCCAGTGTTTCTCGATCGACTGTCCCTTGGCGGGCCCGTCGACCGGCGTTGACGCGTAGCGCTTGGACGGCCGCTCGAGCTCGCCGCCGATGCCGCACCGGAGGTTGAAGGCGCGGAACATCGCGCCGATCCGCCGGCCGAAGCGCATGGCCTCGTCGCGGGAGTAGTCCCAGCCGGTCGCCGCCGACAGGGTGCGGGTGAGGTTCTCGAGGTAGGTCCGCGTGGTGAAGATACACGCCCCGAGCGAGTCCTCGAAGTTCCGCCGCCCGTTGAGCCCGGCGACCTGGCGCGCGACCTGCTCGGGGTCGAACGGGTTGATGCGCGCGGGCAACCCCAGCTCGGCGGGGAACACCGCCGGCCCGGTCTCGAGCGTGCCCGTCGAGCCGGTGCAGGTGTCGAGCATCTCCTCCCAGCGCCCGCGGTGATCGTGGCCGCGCGGCGAGGCGTTCTTGCCGGTGTAGATCGCGCACTCCGCCGCACCGCCGCCCAGCCGCTCGGCGGCGAGCTTCGTGCCCTCGGCCAGGAGGTCGCCCAGCCCCTCGCGCCGGCTGATCATCCACAGGAGCCGGCTCGCGGCCTCCGCGTCGCCCCAGACGAGCCGGAAGCCGAGCTGCTTCTCGGTGATGTATCCCTTCTCCTGGCACTCCATCACCCAGCCGCAGAGCCACCCGAACTCGTTGACGTCGACGCAGGCCCGGTCGATCTGCGTGTTGAGCCAGGAGACGGCCACCGGGTCGGTGCACCCGATCGTCCAGCCGGCCCCGGACCATCCCTCGTACTCGGGCTCGTCGACGATCTCACCCTTGTGCTTGCCGCGCGGCAGCACCTGCATGTGGCAGTGGTGCATGCCGCAGGCGCTGCACTGGTGCCCGCGGTGATCGAAGCCGCTCCGGAGCGCCGGCGCCTCCCACTGCGTCATGTCGACGCCGGGGAGGGGCACGTTCGTCGTGTAGTTCTTGATCGGGAGCGCGCCGAGCCCGAGCAGGTTCACGACGCCCGGGAGGGTGCCGTACTCGTAGAGCGTCTTGGCGGCGGGGTTCGTGCGGAGGTCGTTGGCGATGTCGTCGGCCGCCGCGATGAGCCCGCGCGGGTCGGCCGCCCGGAGGGCGGCGCCGCCCCGGACGATCGCCACCGCCTTCAGCCGCTTCTTCCCCATGACGGCGCCGACGCCGTTCTTGGAGGCGACGTGGCCGTAGTCGCCCTGGATCGCGGCGAAGCGGACCAGGTTCTCGCCGGCGGGCCCGATCGAGTAGACGCTCAGCATGTGGCCGGAGTACCCGAGCTCCCCGTTCAAGGCGTCCTGCGTCTCCCAGGTGTCCTTGCCGACGAGGTGCCGGGCGTCGCGGAGCTCGACGCGGTCGCCGCGGATCAGGAGGTAGGTCCACTCCGACGCCTGCCCCTGGACCACGATGGCGTCGTAGCCGCAGTACTTGAGATTCGCGCCGAAGAAGCCGTTGGCCTGGGTCGAGGTGCCGCCGTTCGTCATCGCGCCGCGCGTGACGACCGTGAGGCCGCCCGTCCCCCAGACCGGCAGGCCCGCCAGCGGGCCGGTGCCGAGCACCAGGCGGTTCTCCGGGTCGTCCCAGTTGACCCCGGCCGGCACTTCCTCCCAGAGGATCTTCGCGCCGAGCCCGGCGCCGCCGAGGTACGTCCGCATGTCGGCGGGGGACCAGGGCTCGCCCCACGCGCGGCCGGCCGAGAGGTCCACCCGGAGAAGCTGCCCCGCGTATCCGCCGGGGAGGCCCGCCCTCGTGGCCGCCGCCTCCTTCGTCATCGCCGCCGTCCCTGCCTGCGTCATTCGCATTCTCCTGGGGTCAGACTTTGACTTCCGACATTCCCCTCAGACTTCCACGCGGGGTCAGACTTTGACTTCCAAACATTCGCCCACTCCGAAGAAGGACACGCGTCTCACACGGCGAAATGTAGGGAAGTCAAAGTCTGACCCCATCGCCCCTAGCTCCACAGCACCGCGGGCGCAGGCGCCGGCCGGCCGAGCACCGTCTGCGGGAGGAGCTGCCGGGTCACGTGCGAGGCGACATGGGCGCGCTTGACGTCGAAGGGGTTCCGGCGAAGCTGCTCCTTCCACGGCCCGAGCGGCACGCCGGACTGGACGAGCCCCTTCAGCATCCCCACGTCGTTCGTCGTCCAGATGTCGGCGGAGGGGCCGAGGATCATCGCCCCCGTCAGCCGGTCGCCGTGCCAGAGGAGCTTCCGGTACGCCGGCCGGTCAGGGTCGACCGCCAGCATGAGCTCGGCCGCGGGGTCGTCCCAGCGCCCGAAGCTCGCCACGTCGAGGTGGCAGACCTCCACGATGTTCATGAGGAGGCTGCCGCGGTACGGAACGTCGCGGCCCGCCATGTTGGCCCCGACCACCCGGCCGTGCTCCATCGCCGTCGGCTCGATCGCGTGGACGTCGGGCTGCCCGGTCACCAGGTCCCGCCCTTCCGCCACGTCGCCGGCGGCGTAGACGTTCGGCACGCTCGAGCGGAGGTGGTCGTCCACGACGACGCCCCGGTTGACGCGGATGCCCGAGCCCTCGAGCCACCCGAGGTTCGTGCGGATGCCCGTCGCCATGATCACGACGTCAGCGTCGAGGTCCGCCCCGTCCTTGAAGCGGAGGCGCCGCCGGCCGGCGTGCTGCTCGACCGCCGTCAGCGTGGCGCCGGTGCGGATCTCGACGCCGTGCTTCCGGAGCCACGCGTCGACGAGCGACGCCCCCTGCCGGTCGATCATGCGCGGCAGGATCTGGGGCGCGATCTCGACGATCGTGAGGCGCGCCCCGAGCGCGAGGATCGAGTTGAGGATGGTGAAGGCGATGAAGCCGGCGCCGACCATCACCACGTGGCCGCCCGGCCGGATCTCCGCGACCACCCCCCGGGCCTGCTCGAGCGTCCAGAAGCTGTGCACCCCGGGGCCGTCCGCGCCCGGCACCGGGGCCCGGACGGCGGACGACCCGGTCGCGACCAGGAGGTCGTCGTACTCGAGCGCGGTGCCGTCGTCGAGCGTGAGCTTCCCGGCCTTCGTGTCGAGGGCCGTCGCCCGGCGCCCGATGTGCGTCGTCACGCCGAGCCGGCCGAGCTTCGCCGGGGTGGCCGTGAAGACGTGCGACTCGGCGATGGTGCGGCCGAGGTAGTACGGGAGGACCATGCGCGAGTAGGGCCGCTCGGCCGAGACCAGCACGATCTCGGAGTGCTCGGCTTCCTCCTGCCGGATCGTGTTGATCGCGTTGTGGCCGGCGGTGCCGCCTCCGACGATGACGTGGCGCGCGGCCATCAGTGCCTCCCGTTCCCGCCAGCCGGGACGAGCGTGCCGGCGGATCGCGTCGCCGCGAAGTCGCCGAGCCAGTCGGCGGTCTCGACGTCCTCGTAGAGGATGGCCTGCGTCGGGCACGCGTGCGCGCACGCGGGATCGCCGCCGCAGAGGTTGCACTTGAACGCCTTTTGCGTGTCGGGGTTGTAGAACATGGTCCCGTACGGGCAGGCGATCGTGCAGAGCTTGCACCCGACGCACTGGTCGTCGATCACGGCCTTGGCGCCCACCGGGGAGATGACGATCGCGCCGACCGGGCACGCGGTCATGCACCAGCCCTCGGCGCACTGGAAGCACGTGTACGGCGCGTAGCTCGTGTGGCCCTCGAATGGCGCCACGCGGATCACCGACTTGGCGGGCTGGAACGTGCCGGTCTGCACGTACGAGCACGCCAGCTCGCACCGGAGGCAGCCCGTGCATCGCTCCGGCACGATCCTCAGTACTTTCATAAGACCCTCGCAGGTTCGGGATCACTGGATGCGCCGGGGAAGCCGCGCACGGGGCTCGATGGACACCGATATTGTAACCACACTCCCCCATGGACCTTCAACAGCGCACCGGACGCCGGCGGCCGCGCCACGCTCATCGCCTCGAGCTCGGGCTCTCGAGGTAGCGCTCGTCGGGGCCGGAGAACGACAGGCCGCCCGGGGCCCACAGGGTCTCGCCCTCGTCCCGGAGGAAGCGGGCCAGCTGCTCCTGCGCCAGCATGGCGACGCGACCGACCAGACCCGGGGCGCGGACGGCGAGCAGGAACCCGTGCGGGTCCGGCCACTCGGCGCCGATCACGCGAGCGACACGATCGGTACGGACGAGCACCGTGCGGTCCCCCAGCTCCCCCGCGCGGACGAGGGTCGCCGTCGTCGGATTCGGCACGACGCGGTCCCCCAGCGCGTACTGGACGAGCACGCGGGCGGGCTCGAGTCCGGGAAGCGGCGACCGCCGGAGGTGGCGCGCGTAGGCCACCGGGTCCGCGCGGCGGCCAAGCCACTCGACTCGCGCGAGGTACTCCTGGATCGCGAGCGCCCCCGGCACGGGCGCCACGACCGGCCCTGCCCCGCGGAGCGGGAGATCCTCCCGGAAGTCTTCGGGCAGGTTCAGGAGCGGCGGGTTCCGGCGTCCGAGCGCGTCCGTGACGCGCGGCCGAAAGACGGGGGAGAGCCGCGCGATCTCGGCCACGGGCCCCCCCGGCACCACCAGGACGCCGACGCGCACGCGGGACTCGACCGCGAGGAACAGCGTGCCGTAGATCCCGCCGAGGGAGTGCCCCGCGTACGAGATGGGCCCCCGCCCCGTGTCCGGGCGGCCGTCACCGTCCACGTCGAGCCCGCGGCCGACGGCCCGGACGAGCGCCATGAGGTCGACCACCTGCTGGCGGAGGCCGTCCCGGAGACCGAGCACCGCCAGAGGCCCGCCGGGAAGCGGGGCCAGGCCCTCGGTCCGCTCGATGCGGCCGTCTGCGTCCAGGTCGACGCCACGGCCCGGCACCCGGACGACGTGGGTCCGCCCGTCGCCGAGGCTGACGAGGAGCCGACCCTCCGGCCCGCCGCCATGGCCGACCACCGAGATCGCCACCGTCGCGATCCCCTGGCGCGCGAGGCCGCCCGCGACGAGGAATGCGTTCGAGAACATCTCTCCGCCGTAGCCGTGCCCGAACACCGCCAGCGGCCACCCCCGCGGCGGCGGCCGACCCACCGGCGTCACCACGACGAAGGGGACGGGACGGTCGACGCCAGCCGCCCGGTGGGGAGCGAGAGTCGCCGCCTCGACGATCCGGCGTTCGGGCGTCAGGTACCAGGGTGACCAGTACCACCCGATTCCGACGCCGCCGACCGCGTCCCGCGGCAGCGCCTCGAGGGGAAGGACCTCGTCCTGGAAGCCGCCGGGCGCCCTGTCGGCGCCCGACGCCGCGCCTGCCGCCGACGGGTCCCCCGCCGGACCGACCTGGCGGCGCAGGACGAGGCGCGACAGGCTCGCCCGCGGGAACCACGCGCGCCCGCCCGCCTCGGGCGCCGTCATGAGCGCCGGGGCGGGGGGTTGCCGGTCGAGGGCATCGCGGGCCTGCTCGAGGAATGCCGAGACGCTCCCGGTGGTGAAGACGGAGGCGACGGCAACCCGATCTGCACGGATGCCGCGGCGATCGAGCGCACGGCGAAGCAGACCGAAGGCCGCGCGATACTCCGGCGCCAGGGGAGGCCCGCCGCCCGACCGGAGAACCGCCGCGAAGCCCGCCGACGGCTCGACGGGCCGGCCAGCCGAATCGCGGAGATCGCGCGTCACCACGAGCCCGTAGAGGGTCTCCGGCTCGAGGAGGCTCTCGGGACGCGCGTGGAGGGTGAGGGTGTCCGGATCCCAGACGAGGCGGTCCACCCCCGTGAGCTCGGGCGGCCCCGCGGCGAGACGGACCAGGAACACGCTGCGCGGGCTGACGCTCGTCACGTCGATCGCGCCCGTGAAGCGGAGCGCGACGCGGGGGTCGAGGTCGAAGCCATCCAGCTCGGCGAGCAGACGCAGGTCGTCGCAGACCGAGCGAGCCGGAACGCAGGACGTGAGCGAATTCGCCAGCCGGCGCCCGGTCCGCTGGGTGCGGTCGGGAACGGTGAGCCAGTCGGCGGGGAACGGGCTCGCCGACGCGGCATCGAGGTCGAGCCGCGCCTGGACCGGGGGCGGCGCGCTTGCCGGGGCGGCGCCGGCGGCGGGCGCGCCGATCAGCGCCCCCGCCACGACCGCTCCGAGCAGCCCGATGCGGCCGCGGAGGGCAGCAGGCCGGCCACCCGGCCGCCCCGCGCGGATCGGCCGTCGCGTGGTCACCGCGCCACTCGGTCGCTCGGCCGGTCCGCCGTCATGCCGGTCAGGCGCGCCAGGGCACCTCGACCGGGGGGAAGTGGCGGTGGCGATCGATGCCGCGGACGAGGACCGGGCGGTAGTAGCCGCGGAGCGAGTTCGGGGACACCTGGCGGACGTCGGGCGTGGTGAATCGCACCGCGAGCCCGCAGCGACGGCGGCTCGAGCGGTTGGGATGGCTCCCGTGGAGCAGCATCCCGTCGTGGAGCGACATCTGCCCCGCGCGAAGCGGCATCGAGACCGCCCGCCCCTCGTCGACGAGCCCGTCCGGCACCGCCTGGTTGATGCTCAGGAGGTTGCCCTCGCGGCCGGACTTGCCGTGCTCGAGGATGCCCAGGCGGTGAGAGCCCGGAATCACGCTCATGCATCCGTTCTCCACGTCGGCGTCGTCGATCGCGATCCAGGCGGTGATGGCGCGCGCCGGCTCGAGGCCCCAGTAGGTCACGTCCTGGTGCCACGCCACGAACCGCTCGCCTCGCTCCTCCGCGGGATACTTGCAGAAAAAGTTGGACGCGAGCAGCAGGACGTCCGGGCCCAGGACCGCCTCCACGACGTCGAGCACCCGCGGATGCGTGGCGAGCCGCCAGACGAACTCCACGTCGAGGTGCCGGTCGAGAATCCGGACCTCCGCGGTCTCGAGCCCAACCTCCCGCTCGAGCGTGTCGAACGAGGCGCGGCATCGGATCGCTTCCTCCGGCGTCAGCACGTCCACCACGGGGAGGAAGCCCCGCTCCACCCACTGCTCGGTCAGGGTCGCCGTCGTCGTCATCGGGTCTCCCGTCTGGAGGTGGTTCAGCGGTACGCCCCCAGCCTAACCCGGATGCGCTCTCCAGTGGGCTCGTCAAGCCAGGACGCTCCGCGCGCCGACTTCCCCGGGTGACGCCGCGGGCCGTCGGTGCACCCCTTGACAGCGGGAGGGCCCGTTCGTATACACCTCGCATGTAGAGGTGTGGTCAGTAAACGCCCCTCCCGGTGGCGTTGCGCAACAAGCAATGCCGGCAGCTCGGATCAACGCGCTCGCGAGCGCGACCGCCCCCGGCGCAGGGGCGCGCAACGCGAGAGCACTCGGAGACGATGGCGCTCACACCAGCACGAACCAGGAGGACCGCATGCGTAGAAGCAGTGGCTGGATCGGGACGGGGCTCGGACTCGTCCTCGCCGCGGTGGCCTGTCTGGCGGTCGCCACGCCGGCAGCGGCGCAAGGGGCGCTCGCGAAGGCCAAGGCAGCCAAGGCGCTCGTGGTCGGAATCTCCGGCGGCAACGCTCCCATCGCGTGGATGTCCGCCAGCGACCAGCCGCTGGGGATCACGCTCGACTTCTGCCAGGCGATGCTCAAGCGCGAGGGTATCGAGAAGATCGAGGTCTACACGATGCCGTTCGGTAGCCTGATCCCGGCATTGACCAGCGGACGGATCGACCTCGCCTGCGACACCTTCTTCCCGACCGAGAAGCGCAAGCTGCTGGTCGACTTCAGCGACATTCTCTTCTACAACTCGGAGACGCTGATCGTGCGGAAGGGGAACCCGAAGGGCATCCACAAGCTCACGGATCTCGGTGGGAAGTCGGCCGGTTCGTACGAGGGCACCGTGTGGATCGACTGGCTCAATGACCTGAACAAGCAGGGCGCCAAGATCGAGACCAAAGCATACCCCACGCCGACCGAGCTCATCGCGGACGTGGCCGCCGGCCGGCTCGACGGGGGGATCGTGGACGCGGTGCTGGCCGCCTACGCCGTCAAGCAAAATCCCAACCTCGGAATCGAGCTCGTGGCCGACTACCAGCCGCGAGAGAAGGTGTCGAACGCGGTGGCGCTGGCCGTGCGCAAGGACAGCGCGGACCTGCGGGAGGCTCTCAACCGGACGCTGGCGGCGATGAAGGCCGACGGGTCCCTCGACCGGGTGTTCGAGAAGTACGGCCTCGTGCCCCCCAGCTTCTACCTGAAGCCATAGCGTTCACGCAGCAGGGCCGGCGGGCGGGAGGACGAGGCGACGAAGCCTCCTCGCGCCCGCCGGCCCGGAGTCACCCGTGATCGACCGCTGGCTCGAGTGGGGGCCGCCGCTCATGCGGGGCACGGCCCTCACGATCTTCCTCACCGTGGCGAGCTTCGCCTTCGCGCTCGTGCTGGGTCTGGTCCTCGCCCTCGCGCGCCTGAACCGTCAGCGGTGGTACCTGTACAAACCAGCCCAGGGCTTCGTCGAGCTCGTGCGGGGCACGCCGCTCCTCGTCCAGCTCTTCTACCTCTACTTCGTCCTCCCCTTCGTCGGGATCACCATGAACCCGATCCTGACCGGGGTCCTCGGCCTCGGAATCAACTACGGGGCGTACATGAGCGAGGTGTACCGGGCCGGAATCGAGGCCATCGACCGGTCCCAGTGGGAAGCCGCGCACGCGCTCGCGATGCCGACGCCGCTCATCCTCCGCATCGTCGTGCTCCCGCAGGCATTCCGGATCGTGATCCCCCCGATGGGGAACTACCTCGTGTCGCTCTTCAAGGACACGGCCATCGTCGCCACCATCTCCATCCGCGAGCTCCTGTTCAGCGCCCGGCTCCTCGCCGCGGAGACGTTCCAGTACTTCGCAATCTTCACGGCGGTGCTCGTCATCTACTTCGCGATCAGCTATCCGGCGAGCCGCGGGGTCGCCTGGCTCGAGCGGCGGATGCGGATCGGAGCGTGAGCACCTCGCCAGCGGTCGACGCCCGCACGGGGTCCCCTACCCCATTGATCGTCGTCCGCGATGTCTGGAAGCGCTTCGGGACGCTCGAGGTCCTGCGCGGGGTGACCCTCGACGTCGATCCCGGCGAGGTCGTGGTTGTGATCGGGCCGAGCGGGTCGGGCAAGACCACGCTTCTCCGGGTGCTGAACGCCCTCGAGACGGTCGACGGAGGGACCATCACCATCAAGGGCATACACCTCGCGAAGCCTGGTCTGGACGGTCGCGCTCGGCGGCCCGACGACCGGACGATCCGGGCCGTCCGCCTCGAGATCGGGATGGTCTTCCAGCGGTTCAACCTGTTCCCGCACATGACCGTGCTCGACAACGTCACCGCGGGCCCGATCCACGTGCGGGGCCTCACCCCAGCCGAGGCCCGCGTGCGCGCCACCGAGCTCCTGCAGCGCATCGGGCTCGCGGACAAAGCGGCGGCTTATCCGCATCAGCTCTCGGGAGGGCAGCAGCAGCGCGTGGCCATCGCCCGGGCGCTCGCGATGCAGCCGGAGGCCATGCTCTTCGACGAGGTGACCTCGGCCCTCGATCCCGAGCTCGTGGGGGAGGTCCTGAAGGTGATGCGCGGCCTCGCCCACGACGGCATGACGATGATCGTGGTGACCCACGAGATGCAGTTCGCCCGGGAGGTGGCGGATCGCGTGATCGTCATGGACCAGGGTCGGATCATCGAGGTGGGCGACCCGCGGGCCATTTTCCGGGCACCCGCGCACCCGCGGACGGCCGAGTTCCTCCAGCGGGTGCTGGTGGAGGGGCGCGAGGCCGAGCCCGAGGCCGAGGCGAGGGCGTGATGACTGAGAGCCTCTCGCTTGTGGACCTCCTCTACGTCTCGATCGACATCGACGTCGTCGCCTGCGCGTATGCGCCCGGCACCGGCGGGATCGTCCTCGACGGGCTGGAGGCGCGGCAGCTCCTCGAGGCCGTCGGCGTCTTCGCCCGGTACCCGGTCGCGGCACTGGACCTGGTCGAGGTGGCGCCGAACTACGACCCGGCCGAGACCACGATCCGACTCGCCGCTCAGGCGCTGTTCCAGTTCCTCGTCGAGCGCGCCCCCGCCGGGGGCGGACGCTGAGGGGCCCATGCCAACATTCCTGCCCGAGGACTCGCTCAGAACCCCGCGCTTCGTCGGGATCACGACCTTCATGCGCCTGCCGCACACGAGGGAGCTGGAGGGTGTGGACGTCGCGGTGCTCGGGATCCCCTTCGACACGGGGTCGCCGTTCCGGGTAGGGTGTCGGTTCGGCCCGAGCGCCGTGCGGGCGATGTCGCTCATGTTGCGGCCGATCAATCCCTACCAGGACCTGAACGTCTTCGAGGAGTGCGCGATCGTCGACTACGGCGACGCGGACGTCGTGCCAGGGTACCTCCCGGAATCGTTCGAGCGCATCGAGGCGGCGATGGCGCCGCTGGTGGCCAGGCGCGTGATCCCCCTCGGCATCGGTGGCGATCACTCGATCGCGCTCCCGGAGCTGCGCGCGCTCGGGCGACTCCATGGGCCCCTCGCGGTCCTCCACTTCGATTCTCACACCGACACTTGGGACACCTACTTCGCCGGCCAGCGCCACAGCGCCGGCACCGCGTTCCGGCGTGGCGTCGAAGAGGGCGTCATCGACGCTCGCGCGTCGATGCAGATCGGGATGCGCGGGTCGCTCTTCAGCAACCAGGACATCCAGCAGTCGCTGGATCTGGGCTACGAGGTCGTCACCACGGA
Organism: uncultured Candidatus Rokubacteria bacterium; assembly: GCA_963805625.1. Lineage (GTDB taxonomy): Bacteria > Methylomirabilota > Methylomirabilia > Rokubacteriales > DASRDR01 > DASRDR01. The sequence goes on along the minus strand of CAWDVE010000019.1, from coordinate 640,616 downwards.
CCAGATGCTCGACGGCGGCCTGGAGGCGCTCGCTCGCCGGATCCTCGACAAGTTCCGGGGCCGCAAGGTCTTCCTGTCCTTCGACCTCGACGTGGTCGATCCCGCCTTCGCGCCGGGCGTCCAGACGCCGGAGGCGGGCGGCCCGTCGGCCCGCGACATCCTGCGGCTGATCCGGAGCCTCCGCGGGCTCGACCTGGCCGGGGCCGACGTCGTGGAGATGAACCCGAACTACGACCCCGGTCAGATCAGCGCGCTGCTGGCGGCGACCGTCGCCGCGGAGATCCTCGCGCTGATCGCCGCGTACCGCCGCGACCACCGCGCGCGCTGACGGCGCAACAGGCATGCATGGAGCCGGGATCTTCCTGCGCGTCGACGGCGTCACGGGAGACAGCGCGGATGCCCGGCATCGCGGCGAGATTGAGCTGGTCGGCTGGTCGCTGGCCACGGTGACGGGGCGCCCTCAGCCTCCCATCAGGGCGCGCGCGCGGTCGGCCAGCCGACGGTCGACGTCCGCGAGCCGCGCCCGGTAGTCACCGAGCCAGCTCCGGGCCGCGTCGAGCTCGCTCCGGTAGCGGCCGAGGCTCGCCCCGAGCGGGCCCGGCGCCGGGCCGCCCGGGAGCGTGCGCACGGCGACGAAGTGCTCGGGCGTCGTGTACCGGCGAAGATCCGCTTCCCCAAGCCGGGGCGGGCGGCCCACCATCTGGGTGAACGCCTCGGCGAACGCCGCGTAGGGAACGGTGGGAAAACGCTCGCCGCGGCCGAGCATCCCCCGCACGAGCCGCGAGACGATCTCGTGCGCCTGGCGGAAGGAGATGCCCTCCGCGCGCACCAGCGAGTCGGCCAGCTCGGTCGCCGTGATGCAGCTCTCGTCGATGTGGCGGCGGACGCGCGCCTCGTCCACGCGCGCGGCGCGGATGAATCCCGCGAGGAGCCGGAGCGCCCGGCCGCCCGCGTCGAAGGCGGCGTAGCCGGCCACCTGCACCTCGCCCTCGGCGTCGTTCACGTCGGTGAACGGCGTGTTGTGGAGCACCGCGAGCGTCGCCTCGGCCCGGCCCGCCGCGAGCGAGCAGAGGAGCCGGAGATGCTCGACCGCGACGGGGTTCCGCTTCTGCGGCATGATCGAGCTCACCTGCACGTACGCGTCGGGGACGCGGAGGTGCCCCACCTCGAATGCGGTCCAGGCGTTGAGATCCTGGGCGAACCGCCCGAGATGGATGAAGAGGAGCTGGAGCGCGCCGTACACGCTGGTGACGTAGTCGTTGGCGGCGATGCAGCCATAGGCGTTGTCCTGCACGCCGGCGAAGCCGAGGAGCTCGGCCATCGCCGCACGGTCCAGCGGAAAGCCGGAGGTCGTGATCGCCGCGGCGCCCATGCTGGAGAGATCCGGGTAGCGGCTCGCCAGCCGCAGGCGCTCCACGTCGCGAAGCAAGAGCTCGATGAGGGCGCCGAGGTAGTGCCCGTAGGTCGTCGGCTGGGCGGGCTGGCCGTGGGTGTAGGCCACCACCAGCGTGCCCCGGTTCACTTCCGCGACCTCGAGCAGGGCCGCGATCGCCCCGAGGAGATCGTCGAGCAGCACGACCAGGCGCTCCTTGAGCGCCATCTTGAACACCGTGTGGTCGATGTCGTTCCGGCTGCGCCCCGTGTGGAGCTTCCCCGCCGTCTCGACGCCGAGTCGCCGCTCGAGCTCCGTCTGGACGAGGAAGAAGAAGTCCTCGTGCTCTCCCGTGTAGGCGAGCGCCGGGACGTCGGTGCTCCGCTCGATGTCGTCGAGTGCCTGGAGGATCGCCCCCGCCTCGGCCCGGGTGAGGAGGCCCTGCGCGGCCAGCATGATCGCGCTCGCCCGGTTGATCCGCATCTGCTGCCGCCAGTGGTGCTGCTTCACGCCCTCGAAGAGCGGCGCGAGCACCGTCTCGCGGTACACCGGCGCCGGAAACCGCTCCTCACCCGACGAGCCGCTCATGCGTCCCTAGAATCCTCGAACGGCCGAGGTTCGGAACTGCCGAGCTTCCCAGTCCACCCCGGGGCGTGGTCGAGGACCAAGCAGCCCAAGGACGCAGGCCCGAGCCCCCCGGAGGCGTACTCCTGTACGCCGAGGATGGGCGAGGGCCGAGGACGCCGGGCTGCGCCGGTCATCGGCCACGCCGCTAGCCCTTGATGCCCGTCAGCATGACGCCGCGGACGATGTACTTCTGGAGCACGATGAAGACCAGGAGCATCGGGAGAGTGGCGACGCTGGCGCCGGTCATCACCATCTCCCACTCGGTCTGGAACTCGCCCGAGAACGACGCGAGCCCCACCGGCAGCGTGTAGAGCTCGCGCTTCGTCGTGGAGATGAGGGGCCAGAGGAAGGCCGTCCAGTTCCCGAGGAAGGTGAAGATCGCGAGCGCCGAGAGCGCCGGGGCCACGAGAGGCATGGCGATGCGCCACCAGATCCGGAACTCGCCCACCCCGTCGACCCGGGCGGCCTCCAGCAGCTCGTCCGGCACGCTCTCGAAGAACTGCTTCATGAGGAAGGTCCCGAACCCGGTCATCATGCCCGGGAACATGATGCCCCAGTAGGTGTCGAGCCAGCCGAGATTCTTGCTCATGACGTACCAGGGCAGGACGAGCATCTCGGTCGGGATCATCAGCGTGCTCAGGATGGCCAGGAACACGAGCCGGCGGCCGCGGAACCGGAACTTCGCCAGCGTGTAGCCCACCAGGCTGTCGAAGATCAGCACGGAGAGCGTCGTGAGGACCGCGATCACGAGGGAGTTGAGGAACCAGCGCGGGAACCCCGAGGCGGCGGTCAGCCGGCGGTAGTTCGCCAGCGTCGGCGACCGGGGCAGGAGCGACAGCTGGTACACCTCGACGTTCTGCTTGAGCGAGGTCGACAGCATGTAGACGAACGGCATCACCATCAGCACGCCGCCGAGGAACAGGAGTGTCCAGACGATCATCCGCCTCGGTCGCCCCGGCCTCCCCCGCCCCACCGTGAGGCTCATGCGGACCGGAGCAGCCGGAGCTGGAAGAGCGAGATGGCGAGGAGGATCACGAACAGGACGACCGTCTGGGCGGTGGCGTAGCCCATCTGGAAGTGGCCGAAGGCGGTCTCGTAGATCTTGAGGACGAGCGGCTTGGTCGAGTCGAGCGGCCCGCCCTGTCCGTTCGTCATGCTGTACACGTAGTCGAAGATGCGGAGGAAGGCGATCGAGCTGACGACGACCAAGAAGACGACGGTCGGCCGGAGGAGCGGGAGCGTCACGTCCACGAGCGTCCGCCAGCTCCCGGCGCCGTCGATCGCCGCGGCCTCGTAATACTCCTGCGGGATCGCCTTCAGACCGGCCAGGAAGATCACGACCTGGAACCCGAGCCCCGCCCAGACGGCGGGCGCCAGGACGGCGTAGAGCGCCTGCTCCGTCGAGCGCAGGAAGGGCTGCTGCGGGAGGCCCGCCCACACCAGCAGGCCGTTGAACACGCCGATCGGCACCGGCTGGTAGAGCCACCGCCAGACCCAGGCCATGGCGACGGCGGTCGTGAGGTGGGGCACGAAGTAGAGCGCGCGCAGGAGCGCATGGCCGACGCGGATCCGGTCGAGGTGGTAGGCGATGAGAAAGGAGAGCGCGAGGCTGACGGCGACGCCCACGACCAGGTACTGGAAAGTGTTCCCCATCACCTTCCAGAAGGTCGGGTCCGTCAGGAGACGCCGGTAGTTGTCGAGGCCGACGAACCGGCGCGGGCCGACGATGTTCCAGTCGGTCAGGGACGTGAGGAGCGCGTCGGCCGTGGGGTAGAAGCGAATGGCGGCATAGAAGAGGATGGGCAACGCGAGGAAGGTCCATGCGGAAAGGGTCCGCCGCGCACGGAGAGAGAGCCGGTCCAGCATCGCGGGCGTCGAGGGCGCGGGGCCCCAGGGCCGAGCCCCCGGGGCCCCGTCAGAGCCCCTACTTGAAGAACGCGTCCAGCAGCTTCTGCTCCTCGGCTGCCGCCTGCGCGACCGACTCCGGCACCGGCTGGGCCTTGAGGACGACGCGGTCGACCATGTCCATGAAGAGCTTGCGCTGCGCGGTCTCGTTGACGAAGAAGGTCGCCTCGGCGTAGCCGAGGCCGCGGATGAAGGCGCCGTACTTCGGATTGTTGCGAATCGAGTCGCGCTCGGCCACCGCCTTGCGGGCCGGGAGCTCACCCACCTTCTCGAGCCAGAGCTCCATCGCCGCGGGCGTGGTGATGAACTTGAGGAACTTCACGGCCGCGTCCCGCTTGGGGCCGGTCGCCTTGGGCGTGATGCCGTTGACCCAGTAGGACGCGAAGTTGGAGCGCTTGCCCTGGTGGGTCGGCAGCTCAACGACCCCGTAGTCGAGCCCGGCCTGGGCGTCGAAGGCCGCCAGGCGGAACGAGCCGTCGATCATGAGGCCGGCCTTGCCTGACTTGAACGCCGTGACCCCGTCGGTCATGAAGCCGAACTCGCCGACCTTCTGCTTCGTCGCGAGGTCGGTGTACCAGGCGACGGCCCGGTGGCCGGCCGGCGTGTTGTAGGCGACGCTCCGGCCGTCGGCCGAGTAGGGCTGGCCGCCCATCTGGCGGATCAGCACCTCGCGCAGCCAGTGATGGTCCTGGAGCCCCATGTCCAGCGCGATGCCGGCCTGGAGGAGGTTGCCACCGGCGTCGCGCTTGGTCAGCTTCCGGGCCGTGTCGAGCAGCTCGTCGAGGGTCTGGGGCGGCTTCGCCGGGTCGAGGCCGGCCTCGGCGAACAGCTTCTTGTTCCAGAACAAGGCGAGTGAGCGCACGGCCGTGGGCACGGCGTAGTACTGCCCGTCGACCTTCATCTGTTTCACCAGCGGGAAGAAATCGCGCTCGATCTCGGCCGGAGGGAACATCTCCGACGGTAGCGGCTGCAGGAGCTTGGCTTTCAGGTAGTCCTGGAGCCACCCGTAGAAGAGCTGGACCACGTCGGGTCCCTGCCCCGCCGGGATCGCGGCGGCGATCTTCAGCCGGAAGTCGTCGTACGGCACGTGGGTGTGCTTGACCTTGATGCCGGGGTTCTCCGCCTCGAAGCGCTTGATGAGCTCGTCGATCGCCTGCACGCGCTGGGCGAAGGTGTACTGCCAGTACTCGATCTCGACGGTCTGGGCCCCGGCGGTGCCCGCGATCCCGAACGTCAAGCCGAGCGCTACCAGGAGCCACTTGCCCATCTTCATCGTGCGCCTCCTCGTCTGGCGGACGGTCGCGTTCGAGGTCGAGAGGGGTCTGCCGCAGACCCGGCGGTCGATGTTCCCAGAGTGCCCCGGCGGCGTCAACACCGCGCCAGGAGCCGCGACACGCTCGAGACCGGAGGTCCCGATCCATGGGCCGAGCGCCGGGGTTCGTGGGTGTGACCACCCTCCCGAGCCAGGCCGGCTCAGGCCGGCAGCGGGGCCGCGGGCGAGACGGGCAATTGCGGCAGTCCCCGGCTCTCGGATATGCTGGGAAGGTCGCTCACCTTCGATGTTCGTCTCCCTCACCCATGGAGGGTCCCCGATGCGCCTTAGAATCCCGATCGCTCTGTTGTTTCTCGCGGGTGTCGTCGTCGGCACCGGCTGCGCGTCCCAGGACTGGCAGGAGTGGAAGTCGCACTCGACTCACTTCGCGTCAGGCGACCACATGGCGTTCTCCCTCAAGAACCAGGGCAAGACCCCGAGGGTGACCAGCGCGGACACTCGGGAGGCCACCGCCCAGTCGTGGTGGGGGAGTCCCGTGGTGGTGCGCCCGGACCAGATCTTCCAGAACTAGCGAACGCGGACGTCGCACGATGGCCAGATGACGATGAGAAGGCGGATCCGTTGGTGGGCGGCGGGGGCCACGATCGCGATCCTGGTCCTCGGAGCCCGTGCCGGGTGGCCCCAGCGGCCGGTCGAGGAGGCGATCTTCCCGATCGCAGAGTACAAGGCCCAGGACGGCCGGGTGTTGGCCCAGGCGTACCTCGGCGAGCTCCAAGCTTTCTATCAGTCGGTTCGACGTTGCACGCCCGAGCTGGACTTCCACCAGCACGGCCTCGGCTTCCGGCGGCCGCTCGGAATCGAAGGGCTGCTGCCCTACCTCGCGACGTGGGTCTGGATCCCCAATGAACCAGCCTTGCCCAGTGATGGCATCGGCGCTCGCGCAACCGAGGCCTTCCGTCGCTACGCGCCGAAGCTCCTCCCACAGCTCGTTGCACGGGAGGTCATTCACGCGGATGCTCGCGTCGGGGGCTACGGCCTCGTCCTCACCTGGGTCAAGCCGCCGGGAGGCGATCCGCCGATCGGTGAAACGCTCGTCGTCTTCCTGCCGAAGGCGGCGGTCACCCCATTCGTCGACGGCGCTGGGACGTTCACCGAGCTGCTCGCGCAGGCGCGGATCCGGGCGTTCGACGGTCAGACCGAGGTGAAGCTGACCGGGCTGGCGATCCCGGACGGGGAGGTGCCCGTCCGACCACCGCCCTGCTAGCCAGAGGGCTGGGACCCCAGCCGCGCGCCCGCCGCGCCCAGCCGCGCGCCAGCCGCGCGGAGGACCGGCGGCAGCCCGCTCAGGCCGGAAGCGGGCCCGCGGGCGAGATGTCCCGGAGGTCTGTCTTCACGTGGACGAGCGCGGGGCCGGGATGCGCCAACGCGGCCGCGAACGCGTCGGCGAACTCCGCCGTCTTCTCGACCGCGAACGCGGCGACGCCGTACGCCCGCGCGACGGCCGCGAAGTCGGGACTCCGGAGGTGGACCGCGAAGAGCCCGTCCGGACCGATGCGCTTGTGCTGGTGCATGGCGATGGTGCCGTAGGCGCCGTTGTCTCCCAGCACCACCTTCACCGCCAGCCCCTCCTGGACGGCCGTCACCAGCTCCTGCCCGGTCATGAGGAACCCGCCGTCTCCCACGAAGGCCACGACGGGACGGTCCGGGCGGGCCAGCTTCGCGCCGATCGACGCGGGCACGCCGTAGCCCATCGCGCCCGAGGAGGGCGCGGCCTGGGTGCCCGACAGGCGAAAGCGGTGGTAGCGGTGCACCCAGCCCGCGAAGTTGCCCGCGTCGTTGACCACGATCGCCTCGGCCGGGAGGGCCGCCGTCACGGCCTCCACCACGCGCGCGGGATCGACGGCGCCGCGCACGGGCACCTGCCCCGGCCGAGTGAAGGCGAGGAACTCGGCGTGGAGCCGCTCGCGCCACGCGAGGCGGGCCGGCGGCGGCGATCCACCACCGAGGGCCTCGGCCAGCGCGAGGAGCGTCACGCCCGTGTCCGCCGCCAGCGGCACGTCGGCCCGCCACCGCGCGAGGATCCCAGGATCGGTGTGAATGTGAACGAGCCGCTGGTCGGGCCGGAGGAGGGTGAACTCCTCGGTCGTGATGTCGTCGAGCCGCGTGCCGGCCGCGATCACCACGTCGCACGTCGCCCACGCCTCGCGCTGGAACGGCGCCCGCCCGATCCCGAAGTGGCCGAGATACGCCGGATGGTCGTTCGGGAAGGTGTCCTGGCGGCGCCACGCCGTCACGACGCCGGCGCCGCTCGCTTCCGCGAACCGGACGAGCGCCGAGGTGGCGTCCTCGAAGGCCGCCATCTCGCCCGCGATCACCAGCGGGTGGCGCGCGTTGGCGACCAGACGCGCCGCCTCCCGCACTCCCTCCGGCGCCGGCACGGCGCGGAGACGCGGGGGCGACACCGGGATCGGGGCGTCTCCCGCGCCCGCCTCGGTGACGTCCTCCGGCAGGATCACGACGACGGGCCCGGGGCGGCCGGCCACGGACAGCCGGATCGCCCGCGCCGTGCACTCGGCCACGTCGGCGCCCGACTCCGGCTCCAGCACCGCCTTGGCGACGGGCGCGTACATGCGGTGGTAGTCGATCTCCTGGAACGCCTCGCGCCCCTTGGCGTGGGTCGGGACGTGGCCGACGAAGAGGAGGACGGGCGTCGAGTCCTGCATCGCCGTGTGGATCCCGATCGCGGCGTTGGTCGCCCCCGGGCCGCGGGTGACGAAGGCGGCCGCCGGACGCCGCGCGAGCTTGCCGTACGCCTCGGCCGCGAAGGTCGCGCCCGACTCGTGACGGGTGACGACCAGGCGGAAGCGCGCCCGCTCGCGGCGGAGCCCCTCGAGGACGGCGAGGTAGCTCTCACCTGGAACGCCGAAGCCCTGGGTGACGCCGTGGGCGAGCAGGGTCTGGACGAGCGCGTCGCCACCGGTCATTGCGTCGCTCCTTCTCGGGTGAGTCCCCCGAGGCGCTGGGGGAGGGAGAGGCAGGGGTTGACACGCGGGCGGGCCGGCGTCACCCACACGATGTCGGACAGGGGCTCGGTGGTCCCGTCGGCCTCGCCCTCGAAGAGGCCGACCGCGAGCTGACGGGTCCCGGGGCGGAGGGCAGCGAGCTGCTCCGGCACGCCGCCCGGCGACTGGTGACCGCGCCCGATGATCACGACGACCTGGGACGCCCGCTCCAGGCCGCCACTCACGCGCCGCGCGATGACCACGTTGCGCGCGTACCAGCCCTCGAGCATCCGGATCGCGCGATCCTCGGTGATCTGGTCGCAGTGGGCCGCCCGGAGCCGCCGCGCGATCGCCTGGTCCCGCATCGGATCATCCGGGAGAGCCGAGCGGAGCCGCGCGGGATCCGGTCCCGCGGCGCCGAGGCCGTCACGACCGATCCGACGGACGACGGCGGGGTCCACATCCGTTCCCACGACGGGGAGGTGGTGCTTCCGCGCGAGCTCGAAGAGAGGCCAGTACATGGTGAAGTCGGGCCAGCCCTGGGCGCTCCAGCCGATCAACCGATCGACCTCGGCCTGGCCCGCGTCGCCCTGGACCGCGGCCTCCAGTGCCGCCTGCCGGGTCTCCGGGACCATCTCGAACGCGAGCGCGGGGCGGGCGCCGGCCGCGAGCAAGGCCGCGAGGATCCGGGCCTGGATGGCGTGGTGCTGCGGGTTGTCGTGAAGCTCTCCGAGGTACACCACCTCGGCGCTCCCGGCGCGAGCCGCGACCAGCCGGGCCGTGGCTTCGAGATCCGCATCGGGCCCGAAGGCGAGCCGCTTTCGATTGTCCGCCGCTGGCGAAGGCGCGGCGCCGGCACAGCCCGCGAGGACGAAGGCGCTCGCGAGGAGCGCCGCCCACCACCGGACTCGCCGAACGCCCATCAGAGCCGCCACGGAGCTGGATCGCCTCATCGCGTCAGCAGCGCGATCAGGTAGGGCCAGACGTGCTCGGCGATGGCCTGGTAGCCGGCGGCGTTCGGGTGAATGCCGTCGGCCAGGTTCAGGCGAGGGTCGGCCGCGACACCGGCAAGAAGGAACGGCATCAGCGCCGACCCCGTCCGCCGCGCGACGTCGGGAAACACCCCGCGGAACGCGCGCGTGTACGCCGCCCCGTAGTTGGGCGGCACCTCCATCCCCGCGACGAGGACACGCGCCCCGCCGGCCCGGAGGCGCTCGACGATCGCGACGAGATTCCTCTCCATGGCGTCGGTCGCGAGGCCGCGGAGCCCGTCGTTCGCGCCGAGCGCGACCACGGCCACCTCGGGCCGGTTCCGCAGCACCCAGTCCACCCGGCGGAGACCGCCGGCCGTCGTGTCTCCGCTCACGCCGGCGTTCACGACGCGGTACGGGTAGCCCTCGCGCCTGAGCCGGGCCTCGACCAGTGCGGGCCACGCCTCGTCGGCGGCCACGCCGAGGCCCGCCGTTAGGCTGTCGCCGAAGGCGACGACGACGCGCTCGCTCCCTGGAGCGGGCGAGGCGAGCCCGGCCAGGATGCCGAGCACCAGCGCGATCCCACCTGCACGGAGTCGCCGCATGAGTACAGTGTAATATGAGGTGCGCATGGTCCAGGTCCGCGACCTCGTCATGCGGCTCCGGAGCGCCGCCGGCGTCGTGACCATCCTGGACGGCGTCACGCTGGACGTCCCCCCGGGCCAGTTCGTGGCGATCACGGGCCCGTCCGGGAGCGGCAAGTCCACCCTCCTCGGGCTGGTCGCCGGGCTCGACCGTCCGACGGCGGGCTCCATCCGGGTGGACGGTGTCGATCTCGCCTCCCTCGACGAGGACGCTCTCGCCCGGCTCCGCCTCGCGAAGATCGGCTACGTGTTCCAGGCCTTCCACTTGATCCCGACGCTCACCGCGCTCGAGAACGTCGCCATCCCGCTCGAGCTGGCGGGCGTGCGGGAGCCCGCCCGGCAGGCGAGCGCGCTCCTCGAGGAGGTGGGGCTCAAGATGCGCGTGGACCACTACCCCGCGGAGCTGTCGGGTGGCGAGCAGCAGCGGGTCGCACTCGCGCGGGCCGTCGCGAACCGCCCGGGTCTCGTACTCGCGGACGAGCCAACGGGCAACCTCGACTCCGCGACGGGCGCCCAGATCGTCGATCTCCTCGTCGGCCTCCACCGGCGCCACGGGACGACGCTGATCCTGGTGACCCACGACCCCGCTCTCGCCGCCCACGCCGAGCGGATCGTGGAGCTCCGGGACGGCCGCGTGGTGGGGGACCGCGCCGCCACGTGAGGCCGCCGCCGTTGGCTGCCGCGCCCGAGCCCCCCGCTCTCCCCTGGCGTCTCGTCGCGGGCCTCGCCTGGCGGGAGACGCGCGGCGCGTGGCGACACTTCGCTGGCTTCCTCGCGTGCATCGCGCTCGGGGTGGGCGCCCTCGTGGCGGTCCTGAGTGTGGCCGCGTCGCTCGACCGTTCGCTCGGCCGGGAGGCGCGCGCCCTCCTCGGGGGTGACGTCGAGCTGCGCTCGGGCCGCCCGCTCGATCCCGCGGCGGAGGCGCCGGTCCGGGACCTCGCGCGACGCGGCGCGGCCGTGGCCCGGGTGCGCGAGCTGGTGGCGATGGCCCGGAATCCCGCCCGGGGCGGCACGCTCCTCGTCGAGCTGAAGGCGGTCGACGGCGGCTATCCCCTCTATGGGCGGCTCGACACCGTGCCCGCGCGGCCGCTCGACCAGCTCCTCGCCGGCGGAGGCGTCGTGGTCGAGGAAGCCGTCCTCGGGCGGCTCGGCCTTGCGACCGGCGACACGCTCGCCATCGGCGACGCGAACCTCACCGTGACCGGCATCGTCCGGAAGGAGCCCGACCGGGCAGCGTCGCTCTTCACGCTCGGGCCGCGCGTGCTCCTGAACGCCGCGAGCCTCGAGGCGACGGGGCTCGTCCGGTTCGGCAGCCGCGTGCGGCACCGCACGCTCGTGCGCCTCCCCGCCGGGCTCGAGCCGCGCGCGGCGCGGGCCGCCCTGATCGAGGCGATGGCGGACCCTGCCGTGCGCGTCGCCACCTTCGACGAGGCTCAGCCCGGGCTCCGCCGCTTCTTCGACCAGCTCACCACCTACCTTCGCCTGGTGGGCGTCACGAGCCTGCTCGTCGGCGGCATCGGCGTGGCGGCCGCCGTGCGCGCGTTCCTCGCGCGAAAGGTGGGGACGATCGCCATCCTCCGCTGCCTCGGGGCGAGCGCGCGGACGCTGACCGCGGTGTACGTCGTCCAGGCGCTTGCCCTCGGCGTGCTCGGGAGCCTCGCGGGCGCGGCCCTCGGCACCGCCGCCCAGCTCGCGCTCGGGCCGCTGCTCCAGCCGTTCGTCCCCTTCGACCTCGAGGCGCGCGCAGCTCCCGGGGCCGTGGCGACCGGGCTCCTGGCCGGGTGCCTGGCGACGCTCCTCTTCGCGCTCTGGCCGCTCCTCTCTGCGCGTGCCGTGCCGCCGGCGATCCTGCTCCGGCACCCGGTCAACGCCGGGAGCGTGCGGCCGCGCCGACCCTGGGCGACCGGGGGCGCCGTGGCCGGCGGACTGGCCGCGCTCGCGCTCTGGCAAGCGGGCCCGCTCCGGATCGGCGCCATCTTCCTCGCGGCGGCCGCGGGAGCGCTCGGCCTCCTCGTCCTCGCCGCGTGGGCCACCCGGCGGCTCGCCGGGCGGCTCCCGCGCCCGCGCTCCCTCGCGTGGCGCCAGGGGCTCCACGCGCTGACCCGCCCCGGAAGCCAGACGATCGGGGTGACGGTGGCGCTTGGCATCGGTGTGACGCTCCTGACCGCCGTCGCGCTCCTCGAACGGGGGCTCACGCGTCAGCTCGACCTCGAGCGCCGCCGCGAGGCGCCCTCCTTCTTCTTCGTCGACGTGCAGCCGGATCAGGCGGACGCCTTCCGCCAGACGATCGCGGCCATCCCCGGCGCGTCCCCCGCAGCGCTCGTGCCCATCGTCCGCGCGCGGCTCACCGGGATCAACGGAACGCCGATCGTGCGCGAGCGATGGGCGGGCCGCGAGGATGCGTGGCGCTTCACGCGCGAGTACGTCTTGACGTTCGCCGACGAGCCGCCGGCGGGCACGGTCGTCACCCGCGGCCGCTGGTGGACCGCGAGCGACCGGGGCCGGGCGTGGGTCTCGGTCGAGGCGGAAGCGGCGCGCGCGCTCGGCGTCGACCTCGGCGGCACCCTCACCTTCGACGTCCAGGGGGTGCCGGTGCAAGCAGAGGTGCTGAGCCTCCGCAAGGTGGACTGGCAGACGCTCGGCGCGAACTTCTTCGTGATCTTCTCGCCGGGGCCGCTCGACGGAGCGCCGCTCGCCTACCTGGCGACGGCTCGGGTCCCCCCCGGCGCGGACGGCGCCGTCCAGGAGCGCGTCGCGGCGGCCTTCCCGAACGTCACGGCCATCCCGGTCCGCGACGTCCTCGAGCGTGTGACGGGCGTGGTCGACCGCATCGCGGTCGCGGTCCGGCTGGTCGCGCTCTTCGTCCTCGGCGCCGGCTTCACCGTGATGGCCGAGGCCCTCGCCCAGAGCCGAGCGCAGCGGCTCTACGAGTCGGTGCTCCTTCGCACCCTCGGCGCCACGCGAGGCCGGGTGGCGCGCGCCTTCGCCGTCGAGTACGGCTGTCTCGGGCTGGTGGCCGGGCTCGGCGGGGCGACGACCGGCGCCCTCACGGCGTGGCTCGTCCTGCGCTTCGTTCTCGACGTGCCCCCGGTGCTCGAGGTGGCCCCCGTCGGCGTGGCGCTCCTGGCAACCGTCGCCCTCGCCGTCGGCGTGGGCTTCCTGGGCACGTTCCGCCTGCTGGGCCGGAAGCCCCTGCCCGTCCTTCGGGGCGAGTAGCCCCGGTCGGCCCCCCGCGCGCCGCCGTCCGGGGGTATCATGCCCCGGAAGGGGACGGCCCCGTTCCGCAGTCCCCAGGCTCGCAAAGGCTCGAGGAGTACTGATGACCGTCGTTCACGTGCGGATCACCTGCGCCGAGGACTACCTCGCCCGCCGGGCACCGGTCCGCCAGGCCCACATCGAGCGACTCCTCCACCTCCGGGCGGCCGGCGCCCTCGTGGCCGGCGGGCCCGACCCGGGCGGCCGGACCGCCGAGCTCTTCTATCGCGTGCCGGACCACGGCGCCCTCCGCGCGATCGTCGAGGAGGATCCCTACCACCGCGCGGGCGCGTGGACGGCCTACGTCCCGCGGAACTTCGAGACGTTCGTCGACCCGTGGGAGCCCGAGCCGCCGGTGGTCCTCGACGGCTCCCGTCCGGCCCTCGTCGTCGAGGGGCCCACGGCCGACCGCGACATGGCCCAGCTCGCGCTCGTCGAGCTGCGCGGCGCGGGCCGTGTCGTCTTCGGGGGCTTCCTCCTGGACGGAAGCACGGTGGCGGTCGCCCGGACGGCCGACGTCGACGCGGCCACCGGCTGGCTGTCCGAGACCGGATCCTGGAAGCCCGGCGCCCTCTTCACGCGTCCCTGGCTCTACGTCATCTGACCCTCTGAGGAGCTCTGCCATGACCATGACGAAGATCGAGCGCGTCCGGGCTGCCCTGTCGGGAGCCGAGGTCGACCAGCCCCCCTTCAGCGTCTGGTACCACTTCGGGCTCCAGCACGCGCCGGCGGAGCGCACGGCCCAGACTCACGTGGAGTTCTTCGAGGCCTACAACCTCGACTGGCTCAAGGTCATGAACGACTACTCCTACCCGATGCCGCGCAGCATCGAGAGCCTCACCGACCCGCGCGACCTCAAGCGGATCACGGCCTTCGACGTCCGGCAGGGACCGCTCGGTGAGCAGCTGGAAGCGATCCGCCTGATCGGCCAGTCGCTCCGGGGCAAGGCGCTGGTCGTGGACACGGTCTTCAACGCGTGGAACACGCTGAAGCGCAACGTTCTCAAGGAAGCAATGGGGCCGTTCATGCAGGAGCACCCGGCGGAGCTCGAGGCCGCGCTGGCGGTCGTCAACGACAACCTCATCCGCTACGCGATCACGAGCCTCCACGGGGGAGCGTCGGGCATCTTCTACTCCGTGCCCGCCACGCCGGAGTCCCTGACGGCGGAGCAGTATGAGCGGTTCATGCGTCCGTTCGACATCGCGTTCCTCGAGGCCATCCGCCCCTTCGGAGAGTTCCACGTGCTCCACGCCCACGGGAAGGAGCTTTACCTGGACCGGATCCAGGACTATCCGGTCCACGCGATCTCGTGGGCGGACCGGGAGTCCGGCCCGCCGCTCACGCTGATGCGCCGGATCAGCCCGCGGGCCCTGATGGGCGGTCTCGACCACGCGAACTTCCCGTACACGTCGGCCGCCAAGATCCGGGAGCAGGTCCGCTCGGCCGTCGCGGAGGCCGGGACGCGAAAGCTCTTCATCGCCCCGGGCTGCGCGATCCCCAGCTACAGCTTTCCCGAGCTCATCCGCGCGGCGCGGGCGGAGGTGGGCAAGGACTGAGGCCGTTACCCGAGTCCCCGTCCGCCCATACGAGGAGCGCACGCATGCCGAGCATGAAGGTCATGCAGATCCAGGACAGCTGGAGCCCGGACAACATCAAGCTCGCGGAGCGGTCGACGCCCGAGGTCGGCCCGGGCGAGGTGCTGCTGCGGATGGAAGCCGCGTCCCTCAACTACCGCGACTACGTGATGGCGTGCGGCGGCTACGGCCGCCGGGGGGGCGCGCTGCCCCTCATCCCCTGCTCGGATGGCGCCGGGCACGTGATCGCGGTCGGCCCCGGCGTCTCGCGCGTGGCGGTAGGCGACCTCGTCTGCCCGATCTACAACCAGACGTGGTGGAACGGTCCGTTCCGCGAGGCTCACTGGGCTGGGACCCTCGGCGGCCCGCGGGCCGGCGTGATGCAGGAGTTCATGGCGCTCAGCCAGGAGGGCGTCGTCCGCGTGCCGCGCCACCTGGACGCGGTGCAGGCGGCGACCCTGCCCTGCGCCGCCGTCACCGCCTGGAACGCCGTCGTCGCGCAGGGCCGGGTCAAGGCCGGGGACGTCGTGCTCGTCCAGGGAACGGGCGGGGTGTCGCTCTTCGCCCTCCTGTTCGCCAAGATGCACGGGGCCCGCGTCCTCGCGACCTCGTCGAGCGACGCGAAGCTCGAGCGCGTCCGCGCGATGGGTGCGGACCACATCGTCAACTACAAGACCAACCCCGACTGGCACAAGATCGCGCGGGAGGTCACTAACGGCGTGGGGGTCGACCTCGTGGTCGAGGTCGCGGGCACGCTCGATGCCGCGGTCCGCTCGGTGCGCACGAGCGGCACGGTGGCGCTCATCGGCGTCCTGGCGGGGGCGGTCGCCCAGCTCAGCCTGGGCGCGGTGGTGACGCAGAACATCCGCCTCCAGGGCGTCACCGTAGGAAGCCGCGAGCTCTTCGAGGACATGGTCCGCGCCATGGAGCTCCACGGAACCGAGCCGCCCGTCGACGAGCGGCGCTTCGCGTTCGAGGAGGTGGGCGAGGCGATCAAGGCTCTGCCGGCCGGCCAGCACTTCGGCAAGGTCTGCAGCCGCTTCTGACCGCCGCGAGGCGGCGCGGCCTTCGACGGGCAGATCCTCGGGGCACCGGTGGCCGGGCCCCGGACCGCAACTTCGCGGCCCGGGAGTCCCGGTTCCTGTCGGTCAGGCGGCCTGGCGGAGCGGCTCGGGCTCCGGGCTCTCGACGGTGATGCGAACCGGGCGCGGGACGGTCAGGGGGCCGTCCACGTGCCCGTCCACCTTGAGCCGCACCCAGGCCGGGAGCCCCCGGCGAAGCCGGGCTGCGGTCTCCCAGATGTGCGCGGACGGGGCCCTCCCGAGGTCGAGCCGCACCGTCGCGCCACGGGAGAGCAGCCGGCAGCGCACGTCCAGTGCGACGTCGCTCCTGAGCGCCTCGGCCGGGAGCTGGCTCGCTACCTCGTGAAACAGCGCCTGCGCGCGGCGGTCCCGACGATTCTGGAGGACCGCCACAAGCGCGACCGGCCCGACCCCCACAACGCACGCCACCAGTAGCGAGAGCACGTTGGTCAGGACCGTCATTGGAGCCTCCCTCAGGCCAGGCGGCGCGAAGCCGGCGCGCAGGCCGACCCGTGCCGGAGCAGCGCCCGCCCGGCCTGGATCAGGGAAAAGCCGAGCCGCTCGCGGAGCGAGTGCCGGCGGTCACGCGCCGAATCGGAGCCTCGGAACGCAGCGCGACGAAGGGCAAGAGCCCGCAGCTCTGCCTCCCGCTCGCGGATCAGGACGTCGACCATCAGACTGGACTCGATCATCTTCACCATCCTCCTTGACGTCGACGTTATGGTATCCTCGGCCATGTGGCAATATCCAATCATGACACTTGGACTTAGTTGATGAGGAGTCCTGGATTGTGCGTTCGGCGGTGGGCAGGAGCCAGGCAGGAGGAGACCACCCAATGAAACACTCCAGTAATGAGCCATTGATTGGGCGACCGGACCCAAGTTCGGGCGAGGCCCTCTATCTTCAGGTCGCCCAGGCCGTCGAGGAGGCGCTCCGGGCGGGGCGCCTCAGGGTCGGTGATCGGCTCCCTGCAGAGCGTGAATTGGCCTTAGACCTGGGGGTGAGCCGAACGACCGTGACCGGGGCCTATCAGGAGCTCCAGGCCCGCGGCATCCTGCGGGGGCACGTGGGCCGGGGCACCATCGTCGTGGGGACCCCGCCCGATGCCCGTCACGCCGCCCTCCCCTGGGCCCAGCGGATCGCGCCCGTCGCGATCCAGGGCATGCAGGTCGCGTACGCCGCACCGGGCGGGCCGGACGTGATCGGCTTCGGGGTGGGACTCCCGGATCCTCACCTATACCCGGTCGAGACGCTCGACTCGCTCCTCGACGCCCTGCCCCGCGGCGATGGCAGCCTCTACAATCCGGCGCCGGCCTGGGGCGACCCGGTGCTCCGGGAGACCCTCTCGGGCTGGCTCCGCTCTCGCGGCATCCGCGCGACTCCCGAGGAGATCCTCGTGACCACCGGCGGCCAGCAGGGGCTGAACGTCCTCGCCCGGGCCTTCCTCACCCCGGGTGACGTCGTCCTCACGGAGAGCCCCACCTACCCGGGCGCGTTCCTCACGTTCCGGTGGGCCGGGGCTGACGTCGTCGGCCTCCCGGTCGACCACGACGGCGTGCGTATCGATGCGCTGGAGGAGGCCCTGGCGCGCTACCGGCCGAAGCTGGTCTATCTCATCCCGGCGTTCCAGAATCCCACTGGAGCGGTGTTGACCGCCGACCGCCGGCGCCGCGTGCTGGAGCTCGCGCTCCAGTACCGGGTGCCGGTCGTGGAGAGCGACCTCTACGGGGATCTCTACTTCGAGCAGGAGCCACCGCCGGCGCTCAAGGCCCAGGACGCGGCCGGCGTCGTCATCTACCAGGGCGGTGGATCGAAGCTCGGGCTCCCCGGCCTCCGTGTCGGCTGGCTCGTCGCGCCCATCCCCGCCATGGCCGCCCTCACGGTCGCCAAGACCTTCGAGGACCTCCACACCGCGGCGCTCACGCAGCGCCTGGCCGCGGCCTTCATCGGCAGCCCCCACGGTGAGCGGCACCTGGCCCGGCTTCGAGTCGAGTGCCGCGTTCGTCGGGACGCGCTCGTCAGCGCCCTCCGCCAGCACTGCCCGCGGCTCCGCTTCCGTGTGCCCGGGGGCTCGTACTACGTCTGGGCCACGCTACCCGCGCCCCTCACGACGGACGCACTCCAGCCGGTGGCGCTCGAGCATGGCGTCGGAGTGCGGCCCGGCTCGGCGTTCACCCCGAACGGGGGCGGCGCGGACCACATCCGCCTTTGCTACGCGGCGCTCCCGCCCGACCGGATCGTCGAGGGCGCCCGGCGGCTCGGGCGCGCGATGGAGCAGGCCCTCACCCGGCTGGGCGAGGCGCCCTTGTCGCGCCAGGCGGTCTCCGCCGGCGTGGTCTGAGTCCACGGCCCGCGTTTTTCGCCGTGGACCCTTTCAGGGCAGCGGCATGACGCCGGCGTCCGACTCGCATCGCCCGGATTCGCCCGCGTCCGAGGGGACCCACCGCCCAAGGGATTGTGCCGCCCGTCCCCCATCAGGGATATGGAGGTGCAGGACCTTGCCGGACGCCGCGGTCAGGGGGGAGCGCCGCTCGACCCGGAGGAGACGGGCCTGGCGCCACATCAGGCCCATCACGCGCTCCACGCCCGAGCCGAAGCTCATCGCAGCAAGGAAGGTCTCCGCCACCGCGTCCGGATCCACGTCGCCCACCCGGTGACTGACGAGGAGTCGCAGACGTGGCTCGCCGGCCTCCCCCTCGTCCTCCACCAGCTGGTAGTCGGTCGGGCCGCCGCCGAACCGAGCGGGCAACACCTCCTCGAGCACCGGGATCACGTCGGTGTCGAGGAAGCTCATCCCGCCGGCGGTGAGCTTCTCGAGGCTCCCGATCTCCCGGAGGTGTGTCGTCCACCCGAGCTGCTCGAGCGGGCACTGGCATCGCCGTCCCGTCATCGTCGCGCGATCTCCCATCGAGACGTTCAGCAGGGCGAAGGGCGCCGTTGCCCGGAGCGACGTGAACAGCAGGGCATCGGGCGGAAGACCGGCGCCGGCGCCGTCCACGCCCGGCTGGACCACCGCCACCAGGTCGTGGAGCAGGTGCATGTCGTCAGGGGCCTCGGGCACGAAGCACCCGTACCCGATCGGCCCGGCCTCGATGATTCCGTAGCGGGCCTCGGCGTCCGCTCCGGCTCGGCGAATCGCCGCCAGCCGGGTCGCCGTGATCGGCTCGCCGGTGAGCGTGAAGTGTGCGCCCCGGAGATCGAGCCCGGCCGACGTTGCGGCGTGGCAGAGACGGGCGGCCGAGCTCGGGAACGTGAGCAGGTGTGGCCGCTGCCCTCGGCGCAGCACGTCGAGCATCCAGCCGGCGACCGGGAGCGGCTCGTCGAGGGACACGTGCTCCGGTAACGGCAACGGTACCCCGGTCACCAGGCTGCTCCATCGGGTGAGGCGGGAGCTCCAGCGATACCGAGGATGCAGACCCGCCGCCGCCGGATGGATCTGGGAGAACCAGCGCGCCGGAACTGGCCTGAACCCCGCGAACTCGAGGAGGCGGGCCAGGGCGGCCCCCCCGGGGACCAGCCAGATCGCCTTGGCGTACTCCGCGGCGCCTCGGGCGTCCAGCGCGAGCAGCGTGTCGACGGCGCACTCGCGGAGGAACGCGAGATCGACCAGGACCGGTGTCCCGCCGCTCCGGCTCCCGCTGGTCCGCGCCGCGACGTGGAGCGCCGATCGGGGGTTGCGCAGGAGCCCGGGCTCCACGCGAACGGTGGTGGACCCTCGAACCACGGGCCGCCGTCCCTTGAACTCGTCGATCGTGAGGTAGACGCCGGCTCGGAAGAGCTGAGCCAGCGCCCCCTCGGCGCCGTCCCGGGCGACCAGGCGCTCGAGATCGCCGTACTCGCATCCCGACCGACGGAGGAGGACCGCGTACGGACCCTCCGGGGAATCGTAGAGGATCCTCGCGAGGCCAAGGAGCGCGACCTCCCGCCGCTCCAGCCGGCTCCGCAGGACGGTTCGTGCCTCCGCCTGGCCGACCGGACGCCGGAGGAAGGGCGGCAGGCGCAGCGCGAACCGCGCCCCGACTACGGCCTCCCCGAGCATCCCCCGGCCGGCGCGGACGACACGGGAAGGCCCGGGCATCATGGATTCTCGGGCTGTCTGCCTCGGTCACGACGCATCGCCGCGGCCTCCTCACCGTCACCCGAGCCTCCGGCCCAGGACGCCAGGCCGTACCGGGTCCGGACGTGCCGCCGGGCCCCGGCAGAGTCCTCGAAACGCTCCCGTCCGTGCATCATCCTCGTGTTGTCGATCATCAGGACGTCGCCCCCACCCCACGCGATCGGCGTCCGGTACCGTTCGACCGTCTCCAGCAGCCGCGAGATGAGACTCCGGTACCGGAACACCCGCCAGCCATTCACACGCCCGTAGATCCGCATGTAGCCGGAGAAGAGCGAGGTCGCCAGCGCCTCCTGCCCCGAGAATCTGGAGCGCGTCAGGGCCGGTGTCTCCCAATCGACGTAGATCGAGTCCGACTGGGCGTCGGGACCCGCCAGGAACGCGGCCAGCCGGAAGTGAGGGTCGTCCCGGTCCAGCGCCGCCAGATCCTTGCGGAGTGCCTTGCCGATGACCCAGCTCGTGGACCTCAGCAGCCACCGGATCGAGAGCGCGCGAAGACCGCCCACGACGATGCGGAAATCGCCGGACACGCGCGCGAGAGCCTGAGGCGACTCGATCTCCAGCACCTGGGACCAGACCTGTCTCGGCACGGGAATCCGATACCGGAGGCGACTCGCGGCGAGAATCCGGCGGGTGGCCGGATCGAGCTGGCGGGCGATCGCCTGTCCGTCGTAGACCGTGGTCGCGCCGCCCACCGGGGCCTGTCTCACTCCGTGCAGGAACAGGATATCGGGACGGAAGGGGCGCGGCAGGAACGCCAGCTCCGAGTGCGGACCGAGGGCGCGACCACCGTAGTCGACGGTCCCGATGGTCACGTCCGCCTCGGGCGGCTTGCGCAGCTTGGTGGCGTTCGCGTGGATGACGAACCGATCGGCGAAGCGCCGGGTGAACGTGTCGAACACCGCCGCGTCGACGGGGAACCCCTGAAACACGAGCACGCCATGCTCCCGGAACGCGGCGATGACCTCGTCCCGGTCGAGCCCGAGGAGGCTCCCGGCGGCTGCCGGCTGAACTAGGAGACCGGCCGGCG
Organism: uncultured Candidatus Rokubacteria bacterium; assembly: GCA_963805625.1. Taxonomy (GTDB): domain Bacteria; phylum Methylomirabilota; class Methylomirabilia; order Rokubacteriales; family DASRDR01; genus DASRDR01. The sequence continues at coordinate 619,767 of CAWDVE010000019.1, read as the reverse complement.
GGCCTGCCGCGCAGTAAAGCGAGGCGGTGCGGACCCCTCTCATGGCGGTACCATACACGACTCAGGGCTCGGCCCCGGGCTACCCCCGCACCTGGCGCGCGCGTGTCCACCAGCCCTTCAGGCCGCCCGCCGCGTGGACCGCCGAGCGCAGGCCCCGCGCGGCCCAGTCCTCGCCCCCGCAGCCTAGGACAGGCTCAAGGTCAGCACCTCCCGCACCGGCCGGCCGAGCGCCTGGGCGAGCGCGTCCGGCTGAAGCCCGGGTGAGGCGGCGTCGGCCGCGCCCGCCTCGACCCGCACGACGACCAGGCCCCCGGACTCCTCGAAGAGGAGGTCGAGGCGGTCCTCCGCGACCGCGCCCTCCGCCGCGATCGCCACCGGCACGTCGCGCGCCAGCCACGAAGCGCGGCGCGCCCGATCGATCACCGGGTCCGCCAGCGCCTGTCGGAGAAGCCGCGCCGCCTCGGCAACGACCTCCGGCCGTGCGCCGCGACGCGCTCCCAGCGCCGTCACGACGGGGGGCGCGGCGTCGGGGCGACCGAGGTCCACCAGAAGGAGCGCCGCGCGGGCCAGCGCGGCCGCCGCCAGGCGCTGGCGGGCGGCGCGCGTGAGGGGGCCGACGCGAGCGCCATCACCGCCCGGCGGGCCTTCCTCCACCGCGCCGCCGCGCGCGATGAGCGCCCGGTGGCGCGCGCGCCAGACGTCGAGGGCCTCCTCCGGTCCCGCGGGAGCGGCGGGCGCTTCGGGGCCGCGACCCGGGCGCTCGAGATCGTCGATGGTGAGGACGTCCGTCGGGGTGCCGAGGAGGGCGGCGAGATGCTGGTAGAAGCCCTTGCCTTCCGGCCGCGGCGGCACGGGAAGCACGAACCCCCGCTCCGCGCGCGTGAGGGCCACGTAGAGCACGCGGAGCGCCTCGGCGTCCACGCGCTGGATCTCCCTGGCCTCGGCGTCCGCCCAGTCGAGCGTCGTCATCGTCGCATCGCCCAGGCGACCAAGGTTCACGGCGAGCCGCCCCGATGCGCGGTCCGCCAGGACCACCGGCGCCCGCCACGGCCCCTCGCGGCCGAGGTCGGGTATGACGACGACCGGAAACTCGAGGCCCTTGGCCTTGTGGATCGTCATGAGGCGCACCGCGTCGTCGGCCTCGACCGCCGACTCCTCCTCCTCGTAGCGGGCCGCCCCGCGATCGCGAAGCCACCGGACGAGCCCGCGAAAGGTGAGCGCCCCCGTCGCCTCCAACGCCCGCGCGGTGTCGAGGACCTTCAGGAGGTTGGCGACGCGCGCCTCGCCCTGAGGCTCGAGGGCGTAGGCGGCAAGCGCCTCGGTGCCGGCCAGAAGTCGCTCGACGACCGCGGCCGGCGCCACGGCGTTCCGCTCGCGGTGAAGCGCGCCGAGAAGCGTCCATGCCCGCGCGAGCGACGGGTCGGCATCGGCCGGGAGCGGCCGGAGATAGCAGAACTCCCCGCCCGAGGTGTGGAGACCGAGGAGCATCTCGTCCGTGACGCCGAAGAACGGGGAGCGGAGCGCGCCCACGAGCGCCACGGGGTCGTGCGGGTCCTCGATCGCCGCCAGCGCCGCGATCGTCCAGCCCACCTCGGACCGGTCGTAATAGTGGCGCCCCCCGACCGTGCGGAACGGGATGCCCGCCTCCCGGAGCGCGTCCTCGTACGAGACCACGTTCGTCATCGCGCGGAACAGGAGCGCGACGTCGCCGTAGCGGAAGCGGTGCGCGTGCTCGACCTCACGGCGGAGATAGGCGGCGACCAAACGCGCCTCCTGCGCCGCGGCCTCGCTGACGCTTCCGGCCGTCGGCACGTCCGGCGGCAGCGCGAGGACCACCGGCAGCCCGCCGGGCTGGGTCCGGGGCGAGGGCTCGAGCGCCACGTACGTCGGCTGATAGGCGCCGTCGGGCGGCGGGACCATGACGCCCTCGAACACGCCGTTGACGGCCTCCAGGATCGCGCGAGAGCTCCGGAAGTTCGCGCGGATCGTCAGGACCTCGCCGCACCCGGCGATCGTCCGCTTCGCATCCTCGTAGGTCTCGATGTCGGCCCGGCGGAACCGGTAGATGCTCTGCTTCGGGTCGCCGACAACGAAGAGGCTCCCCGAAGGCGCGCCCTCCGCGAGGCTCAGGACCATCTCGAGCTGGAGCGGGTCGGTGTCCTGGAACTCGTCGACCAGGAGGTACCGGATCGCGCGCTGGAGGTCGCATCGCACGTCCACCCGGTCGCGCACGAGGTTACGCGCCCGCAGGAGCAGGTCGAGGAAGTCGAGGCAGCCCGCCCGGCCCTTGGCGAGGTCGTAGGCGGCGGCGAAGCCCGCCGCCCAGCAGGCGAGGCCGGCGACCAGGTTGTGGCGGGCGACCGCTCGCGCGACCTCGACCCGCTCGCGCAGCGCGATGAGACCGGTCCGGCACTCCTCCAGCCCGGCCTTGTCCTGCCACTTTGCCTTGTTGCCGAGCCTCTCGGGCTTGTCCGGCAGCCGTGCCGGGCCCAGGAGCGCGCTCACCTGGTCAGCCTCCGGCAAGCCCGCCGTCTGGTGGACCCATTGCGCCAGGTCCTCGAGCGTCCGCGCCGCACGATCCTCCGGGTCCTTGACGGCGCCGCGCGCGCGCTCGGCGAGTCGCACGATCGTCGCGCGAACGTCCACGTTCAGGGCCGCCGGCGGCTCGGCGTACGGCTCCGGATCCGGGAGCCCGTCGAGCCGGTCTCGCGCGTCCACAAGCGCGAAGGCCAGATCACGGAGGCGCTCGAGTCCGAGCCCTCGCTCGATCGCCTGTCGCACGGTCTCGGCCGCCGATGGGTCCGACAGCGCCGCCGGGAGCCACGCCTCCCAGGTCCGGTCCAGGAGGAGGCGGGCGGTGAGCGGGTCGGCGACCGTGAACCCCGGATCCACGCCGGCCTCGACGGGGCGCTCGCGCAGGAGCCCGGCCGCGAACGCGTGAATCGTCCCGATCCGGGCGATCTCGAGCTCGCGGAGCGCCCCGTGGAGGCCGGCGCGCGCCAGCTCGCCGCGGAGGCGCACTCGCAAGTCGGCGGCCGCCTTCTCGGTGAACGTGACGGCCGCGATCTCCGCGAGGCGCGCCCGCCCGCTCCGGACGAGGTTCACGATGCGACCGAGGAGCAGCGTGGTCTTCCCGCTGCCGGCCGCCGCCTCGACCAGGAACGTGGTGTCGAGGTCCTCGAGCGCGCGGCGACGCTCCTCGTGGTCCGCGAGCGGACCGGCCGGATCGCTCGGAGTGAACGGGCTCCGGCCTGGGGCGCCCGGTGAGGTCATTCGATCGCGTCCAGGGTCTCGTGGGCCAGGACCGCGGGGTCGGCACGCTTGGCCTCCGCCCATCGTCCGCGCTCGGCGCCGCACGCGAGGTCGAAGGCGCACGGGCCCCGGGCGCAGGCGCCGGGGCGCTGGAAGAACCGCCCCGCCCGGATGCCGCCGACGATCGTGGCGAGCACCCGGTCGAAGTCGGCGCGGCGTGCCTCCCAGCCGGCGCGGGTGAAGCGCACGCGCGTCCCGGCGTCGGGCCCGATGACGTGGTAGTACTGCGCCTCCTCGACGGCCGTGGGTCCGGCCGCCGCGAGCAAGGCCTCCGCGGCCAGCCGGTAGACCGGAAGCTGGAGCGCCCGGCCCTTTGCGAGGCGGTCCGGCGTCCGCGGCGACCGGAGCTTGCCGGTCTTGTAGTCGAGGACGCGCGCGCGCCGCCCGTCGGACGAGACGTCGATGCGGTCGATCTGACCGCGGAGGACGAGCGCGCTGCCGTCCGGGAGCTGGTAGACGAGCGGGGCGGTGGTTCCGTCTGGCGCGCCTGGCCTCTCGACGCCGAAGGCCACCTCGAAGAGAGCCGGCCGCCAGCCCGCCGGGTCATCCGCCTCGGCCTCGAGGGCAGATCGGAGCTCCTCGCGAAGGCGGGCCTGCTCGCCCGCCCAGAGGGCCGGCAGCCCCGTCAGACCCCGGCGCTCGGCCTCGGCGCACGCGACGGCGAACGCGGCGTCGAGCGTGTCGAGCGCCACCTGGAGGCGCTCGCGTGTGAGCGGCAATGCCCCGCTCTCCGCGAGCTGCCGGAACGTCGCCTCGAGGACCGCGTGGACCAGGTCGCCCCGATCCCTCGGGTCGATCATGAGGATGCGATCCGGCTCCTCGACCGCCTCCAGCCGGTAGACACGCTCGAGGAGGAACCGGAACGGGCAGGACGCGTACCGCTCGAGCGCCGTCGGCGCCAGCGGCGTCACGCCCAGATCGACCCCCCGCCCGAGGAGTCCGTCGTACGCCGTGAGGACGTCCGTCCCCTCCCGGGACCGGATCGCCGCGAGGCCACGCCGGGCACCCGGTAGATGCCTCAGCAGCGGCTCCGGGTCCCCGCGCGCCGCGAGCGCCCGGGTCACGAGCCACTCCCGCTCGTCGAGCGGCCGCTCGCGTGCGGAGGGGGGCGCCGGATGAAGCGGGACCGTCCGCCAGCCGGGGAAGGCCTCGAGGGTCTCGAAGTCGTGGCGCTCTCCCGTCACCGACTCCAGCAGGTCCAGCACGAGGAACGACGGGACGCGCGGGCGCCCGCTCTCCGCGTCGATCCGCGGGTACGTCAGGACGACGCGGCGCGCCCCGGATCCGACGGCCAGCGCGAAACGCACTCGCTCGAGTCCCCTCGCCTCCTCCGCGAGCGGGAGGCCCGTCAGCTGGCGGCGCTCGGCGTCGAGCAGGATGGGGTCCTGACGTGGCGCGGCCGGGAACCCGCCCTCGACCAGCCCCGGCACGATGGTGAGCGGGAAGTCGACCCCGAGAGCGACGCCGAGCTCGCCGACGAACACCCGGCCGGGCCCAGGCTCCGGCCCGTTCGCCGACGGCGCGGCCAGCGCGGCCTCGAGCAGGGTCCAGAACTCCTCGAGCGGGACGACGGCGTCCACCGTGCCGAGCTCCCGGAGCCGCGCGAGCGCGCCGAGCGCCAGCTCGGCCTCCGGGGACGTCTCCACGAGACGGCGGAACGTCCGCGTGAAGGCGTCCACGAGCGCCTCCACCGGCGCGGGATCCGGAAGCCGCGAGAGGCCGCGCAGGAGGACGCGCGCCGCCCGGCGGAGAGCGCCGAGCGCGTCCCGATCGCCCGCCCGCCGCGCCCGGCGCTCCTCGTCGTCGTCATCCGTCTCGGGCGCCGGCTCGAGCCGGCGCCCCAGCCGATCGAGCCGCTCCCGCCACTCGCGAGCGCCGCCGACGATCCCGGCCTGGCGCGACAGCCGCTCCCACTCCGCGGGGCTCGTTCCGGGCCGGATTCTGAGATCGGCGAACGCCAGGAACTCCATCACCGCCGCACGGGCGAAGTCCGATCGCCGCACTTCGGCCAGGAGACGCAGGCTCCGGCCTGCGCGGGTCTCGCCGACGGCCGGCGCCGTCCCCAGGGTGTACGGGATGCCGGCCGCGCCGAAGACGTCGCGCACCGCAGCCAGGTAGGTCGCCGGCTGGCGGAGAAGGATGCCGACCTCGTCGAGCCGGCCCCCGACCTCCACGTGACCGAGGATCACGCGGACGATCTCGCGGACCTCGCGCTCCTCGCCGGGCGCCGCGACAATCTCGATGGCGGAAGACGCCGGCAGGTCCGCCGCGTCCGCACCGGCGGGATAGCGAAGGACCGTCGCCTCCCCGCCGCACGCGTCGAGGAGGCGCCCTTCCAGCGGGTTCAGCTCCACGAATCCGAAGACAAGGACCGCCGCCGCCCCGAGCCGCCCCGGATCGGCGAGGACGAGGCGCGCGGCCTCGGCGAGCAGGTCCGAGGCGTCGTAGTAGCCGTGCCGCACGATCGCCGTCTCGAGCGCACGATAGGAGGCCGCGAGCTCCCGGACCTTCACGCTCTCGGGGAACGCCGCCTCGAGCTCCGCGGGCCCGAGCCGGGCGCGCTTGACGTCGAGGAGGGTCCGTAGCACCGCCGCCGGGAAGTTTCGTGCGGCGAGAACCCCGGAGAAGTAGCCGCCCACCGGCGGCACCGCCTCGCGGATCGCCCGGTCGACGAGGAGCCGGTCGGCCACCGCCGGGAGCGGCTGGCGTCCCGCGAGCGCGAGCGGCAGCAAGGCGACGCGCTCGGCCAACTCGGGGAGCGTCACGACGTGGATCCCCGCGACGCCGTCGAGCGCGCGCGCGAGACGGGCCCTCAGGCGCGCGCCGAGGAGCCGGCTCGGGACCACGAGGAGGAGCGCGCCGCGCGGGTCCCGCTCGCGGAGCGCGCGCACGTCCTCGACGAGCCGCGCCTCGAGCCGCCTCATCCGGTTTCCGTGCGCTCGCGCGCGAGCGCGGCGCGGAGCGCGGTCTCCAGGCCGGGGTGCCGGAACCGGAAGCCGGCGCGCTCGAGGCGCTGCGGCAGGACGCGCGCGCTGTCCAGCAGCAGCGCCTGGCCCATCTCGCCGAGGAGGAGCCGGACCGCGAGCGCCGGCAGAGGCACGAGAGTTGGGCGGCCCAGAACGCGGCCCAGCACCCGTGTGAACTCGCGGTTGGCGATCGGAGCGGGCGCGACGGCGTTCACCGGCCCCGCGAGAGCGTCGAGCGCGAGGCAGAGCTCGATGGCCCGCACGAGGTCGCCGACCTCGATCCAGCTCCAGTACTGGCGGCCGCTTCCGATCACACCGCCGACGCCGAGCCGGAACGGGAGGGCCATCCGCGGCAAGGCGCCCCCCTGCCCCGCGAGGACGACGCCGAGCCTGGGGTGAACGACGCGGATGCCAGCCGCCCGCGCGGGGTCGGCCGCCGCTTCCCACTCGCGGCAGACCTCGGCAAGGAAGCCCGAGCCCGGAGCGCTCTCCTCGGTGAGCGGCGCCTCGCCCCGGTCACCGTAGTAACCGACGGCAGACGCCGACAGGAGAACCTGGGGCCGCCGCGTGAGGCGCCCGAGCGTCTCGGCCAGGAGCCGCGTGCCATCCACGCGGCTCCGCCGGATCCGTTCCTTCGTCGATCCGGTCCAGCGGAGCGCCGCGATGCTCTCCCCCGCGAGGTGCACGACCGCGTCCACGCCCTCGAGCGCCCGGGGGTCGAGCCGGCCTCGCGCTGGATCCCACTGGATGTCCGTCGATCCCGCTTCCGGGACCCGGCGGCTCAGGCGGTCGACCCGGTGCCCCGCGGCGCGCAACGCAGGCACGAGCGCGCTCCCCACGAGCCCGGTGGCGCCGGTGACGGCGATGCGAAGCCGCGGCGCGCTGTCGGGCCTGGGAATGGCTGCGCTCATGGGGTCAGGCCATACCGCTTGACGTAGTCGCGGACGCGGACCTTGCGCGCCGTGTTCTCCGAGCTCATGTAGCGCACCGTGCCGAAGATCGGCCGCTCCGGTCCCCAGCCGCGGTCGTAGCGGCCGAGCACCCAGAAGATCCCCGTGTACGAATTCGGGTCACGCCCGTCGAGCGCGTACTTGTTGTTCAGCTCAATCATCGCCGCGAGCGCATCCCGTGGGGTCGCCGACCACTCCAGGATCTTCTTCCCCCAGAGCATCCGGAGGTAGTTGTGGAGCCGCCCCTCGCGGACGAGCTGCATCTGCGCCGCGTTCCAGAGGGGATCGTGCGTCCGCCCGGCTTCGAGGTCGGCAAGACTGTACACCCGCGGCCGGCGGTCCCGCCCGTGCCGGGCGAGCGTCCGCTGCGCCCAGGCGGGCAGCGACTCGTAGCGGTCGTAGTCGCCGGGTTGCTGCCAGCACATGTTGAAGCCGATCTCGCGCCATGTGACCAGCTCGTCGAGGAACGCCTCGGCCGTCGGGCTCATCCGCCACCATCCGCTCCGGCGGCCCGTCGCGCGGGGCGCCACGTCCGCCGGCGCCCAGTCCTCGCGGCGGGCGAGCGCGGCCAGAACCTCGTGAACCGACACGTGGCCGAAGTGAAGATAGGGTGAGAGCCCGCTCGCCACGTCCTTCTCGGGCTCGTTGCGCTCCTCGGCGTAGCGCGGAAGCCGCTCGGCCACGAAGCGGGCGAGAGCCGCGCGGCCGGCGCCGGCCCCGCCCCGCGTCGGCACCTCGCTCACGGTGTGGTCCAGGGGCAGCCGCGCGAGAGCGGCCGGAGTCGCGGCCAGGGTCTCGGGCGAGGCCGGAGGCCAGCGACGGCGCACGGCCGCCGGCAACGCGGGCGCCGGCGGGAGCGCCGTGCGTCTGAGCGGGTCCGCCGTGGGCGCAATCCCAAGATGCGCCGGCAGGGTCCGCTGGAGGAACCGGCGGAAGGCATGGGCGGTCGTGAACACCTCGCTCGCGGCCCGCATCGGCAGGAGACCGTTGCCGTCGACGGCCTCGAGCCGGACCGGGACGCGCCGCCCCACCGTCTCGAGCATCCGGGGCAGGAAGAAGCACGGGAAGTCGTCCGTGATCACAACCGCCGCGCGCGCCGCGAGGGCGTCGAGGAGGCCGTGTCCCGCGCCAGCCGTCGGCTCGACGTAGGGGTGATAGAGGACGGGGCGCGTCGCGAGGCGCCGGGCGTTGTCCGCCATGCCGTCGAGCACGAACCGGTGCAGGCGGTCGCTCGCCCATGGATAGCCGACGCCGAGGGCCTCCAGGATCAGGAGCGGCTTCCCCAGCTCCCGCGCCCAGCCAACCGCGCGGTCGAGGGCAAAGCTCGATCCCACCCGGCGGGCCGTGGTCATCCAGTAGAGGACGTAGGCACCTTCCGCCCGGACCGGCACGGCGCCGATCGCGCGGATCCGGATCGCCGGGACGTCCAGACGGCCTTCGGCCTGTGGCGTCACAGGCCTCTCCTTCCGCGTCGGATCACGAACACGCCTCCATCATGCCGCAGCCAGGGACCGCCACGCTCGGGCCGCCGCTCCAGCCGACACGCCCGCCTCCTCTTCGTGAGCGACCGGAGTCGACGTAAGATGCCCGGGGAACGGACACTGTCCAGCGGCGGCCGGATGGCCGCGAAGGGGTACTCCCTGGTGAAGGTGTCGGTGATGTACGTCGGGCAGCCGGCCGATCCGGCCGCCTTCGACGCCTACTACTGGGGGACCCACTTGCCCACGGTCAAGAAGTGGCCCCGGATCCGCCGGATCACCGTGGCAAAGGGGACCGGGCGACGAGTTCTACCAGATCGCCGATCTCCGGTTCGACTCGCGAGCGGACCGTGACGAGGCCGGAGCTGGCATCGGGCGCAGGGGGCGCGTCGTGACCCGCGTGCTCGTCACGATGCCGTTCAGCGATGCGCAGCTCGACCGCATCCGGGCGGCCTCGCCGCGCCTCACCGTGATGCGCGATGACCCGGCCACGGCCGACTACCGGGGAACCGAGGTCCTGTACACGGGGAGTCCGCCCCGAGACCTCGCGCGCGCTCCGGATCTCCGGTGGGTGCAGCTCCACATGGCCGGTGTCAACTCGCTCCAGGACCATCCTCTCTATCGGGACACCGCGATTCCGCTCACGACGACGAGCGGAGTCCACGCGGCCACGATCGCCGAGTACGCGATCACGGTGCTCCTCGCCCTCGCGCACCGCGTCCCGCGGATGCTCGAGTGGCACGCCCGGAAGGCGTGGCCACCCGACGCGGAGCGCTGGGGCCTGTTCGTGCCGACCGAGGTGCGCGGCGCGACCCTCGGCGTGATCGGCTACGGGAGCATCGGCCGAGAACTCGCGCGCATCGCGACATCCGCGTTCGGGATGACCGTGCTTGCCTGCAAGCGCGATCCGGGGGCGCGGGCCGATCCCGGGTACGGCCTGCCCGGCACCGGGGATCCGGACGGGACGCTCCCCGCCGAGTGGTACGGCCCGAGCGAGCTGCCGCGCATGCTGCCGCGCTGCGACGTGGTCGTGCTCTCGGCGCCGCTCACCGCCGAGACGCGGCACCTCATCGACCGGGCGACGATCTCCGCGATGAAGCCCACCGCGTATTTCATCAACGTGGGCCGGGGCGCCAGCGTGGACGAGGGCGCGCTCGCGCACGCGCTGACGGAGCGCCGGATCGCCGGCGCGGCCATCGACGTGTTCGCCACGGAGCCGCCGCCTGCGGGGCACCCCTTCTACGATCTCGACAACGTCATCCTGTCGCCGCACGTGTCGGGGTTCCTGCCGAGCTACGACGACCGGTGCGCCGAGCTGTTTGCCGAGAACCTCCGTCGCTATCTGGCGGGCGCGCCCCTCCTGAACCTCGTGGACCGGGCACGGGGCTACTGACCACCGCCCCAGCCGCTGTTTCACCTTCGGCACGCCGCGCCGGCGTCAGAGAGGGCAAGGTCGGCAGATGCGATTCCGGGTCGGTTACCAGATCCATCCCCAGCATTGCACGGTCCAGCAGATTCGCGAGGCCTACCGGGCGGCGGACTCGCTCCGCGTCGACACGCTCTGGGTCTGGGACCACATGTTCCCCCTCTACGGGCCGCCGGATGGCAACCACTTCTCCTGCATGCCACTCCTGGCGGCGATCGCGGCCGAGACACGGCACGCTCGGTTCGGCTCGCTCGTGCACGCGAACAGCTACCGGAATCCCGAGCTGCTGGCCTGCGACGTCGCCACCATGGACCACATGAGCGGAGGCCGTGCCATCCTCGGCATCGGCGCCGGCTGGTTCGAGCGCGACTATCAGGAGTACGGGTTCGAGTTCGGGACCGCGCCGTCCCGCCTGCGGGATCTCGGAGCGGCGCTGCCGCGGATCAAGTCGCGGCTCGCCAAGCTAGTGCCGCCGCCGATCGGCAGCGTGCCCATCATGATCGGGGGCGGGGGCGAGAAGGTGACGCTCAAGCTCACGGCGCAGTACGCGGACATGTGGAACACGTTCCCGCCAGTGGACAACTGGCAGCGCAAGAACGAGATCCTGACCGACTGGTGCCAGAAGGTCGGGCGCGACCCGAAGACCGTCGAGCGCACCTGCTCGATCAGCCCGGATCTCTTCGGTCAGATCGACGATCTGCTCCGCGCCGGCGTGCAGCACTTTATCCTGCGGGCCCCCCAACCGTTCGACATCAAGCCCCTAGAGGAGCTGCTGAAGCTCTCCGGGCGCTGACCGACCCCGGAGGCCGCCGGAGGTCGCCAGAGGTCGCCACTCGTCGACGGGGCGCGGGGCTACTGTCGAGGAGCTCGATGCCGAGCCAGCGCCCGTACGGATCGGCCGCGATCCGCTCCGCGAGCGCCGGCGGCGTCGGGTGCGAGCCCGTCGGCGCCGTCCTCCTCGCGCCGGCGTGGCGCTCGGCGTCTCCTCCCATGGCGCTCCCCATAGCGCGATGATGATAGCGGAGAGGCCTGCCCGCGTCACGGCGCGGACGGACTCCGGAGTTCGGGAGGGGTCGACCGGGAATCCTCACTGTCCCACCGCCCATCTCAACGAGGGAAGTTCAAGCCCGACAGGAGGCGGCGGTGACGGAGGGGCGCGAGCGGGAGCCGTCATACGCGTGGGCCGTGGTGGGGGTGATCTTCTTCGCGCAGGCCGTGGCCCTGGGCGTGCGCGGGACCATCGGTCTCCTCGTCAAGCCGTGGGAGGCCGAGTTCGGGTGGGACCGGGCGGCGGTGAGCCTGACCGCCTCACTCGGCTTCGTGGTGTACGGACTGGCCCAGGCCCTCTCAGGGCGCTGGGCCGACCGCACGGGGCCCCGAGTGATCTTCGCGGCGAGCATCTCCCTCCTCGGCGTAGGGACCGTCGCCGTCAGCTCGATCGTGACCCTCTGGCAGGCGTACCTGATCTTCGGCGTCCTCATCATGTTCGGCATCGGCGGCGTGGCCGGCCCCGCCGCCGCCGTCGCGGTCGCCCGCTGGTTCACGGCGCGGCGCGGTCTCGCGATCGGCGTCGTCTCCGCCGGGTCGGCGGCCGGGCAGCTCGTGCTGCTGCCCGTCATGGCTACCCTCATCAACGTCGTTGGCTGGCGGGCCGCATTCGCCTGGCTGGGCGTCGGCATCCTCGTGGTGGCGCTCCCGGTCGTCCTCCTCCTGCTCCGGGATGACCCGGGCCAGGCCGCGGGCCGCGCCCGCGCGACCGCGGCCCGCGCGGAATCCCCGATGGCCGTGAACGAGATCCTCCGCCACGCCAACTTCTGGTGGCTCGCGCTCTCCTTCTTCGTGTGCGGCGTGACGACGGGGGGGCTGATCGACACCCACTTCATCCCCCACGCCCAGGACCACCACATCTCCGCCGTGACGGCCGCCAGCGCGTTCGGCGTCCTCTCGCTCGTGAACATGGTCTTCACGACGCTCTCCGGCGCCATCTCCGACCGGCTCGGCTACACGCGGCTGCTCGGCTGGATCTACGCCGGTCGCGCGGTGACGCTCGTGTACCTCGTGTTCGCAACGGACCCGACGTCGCTCTTCGTCTTCGCCGTGGCGTACGGCATCGTGGACTTCTCCACGGTCGCACCGACCACGGCGCTCTCCACGATCCTCTTCAGCCGCCGCTCGGCGGGGACCGTGTTCGGCCTGGTGTCGCTGACCCACCAGCTGGGGTCCGCCGTCGGCTCGTACGCGGGCGGGCTCATCCACGACCTCACCGGCAGCTACACGGCGTTCTTCATCGCCGGCGCGGCGCTCTCGGGCACCGCCGCCTTCATGGCGTGGGCGATATCGGAAGCGCCCGCCCCCCGGACGAGCGCCGCCCCCGCCTGACGTCAGGCCGTGAGCGAGCGGTAGAGCTCGATCTCCGACGGCCGCGTGACCAGCTCCTTCATCTCGGCCCGGTACCCGGCGAGATGCGACGCGGTCCGATGGAGCTCGAACGCGGCGTCAGTGCGGTACTGCTCGTAGAAGTAGAAGACCGTCGGCTCACCTGTGGAGCGGTGCGGCCGGTAGACCAGGCAGTCGGGCTCGTGCTGCCGCACGGCCGCCGCCATCTTCACGAGCAGGCCCTCGACCTCGCTCTCCCGGCCCCCCTTCGGATGGATCCTCGCCACCACCGTCAGGACACCCGCCATCGCGTCGCCTCCTGGTTCAGATCGCCTCGACACGGAATCGTGTTGGAGCGCGTTAGCCCTTCAGCCGTGGATCTTCTCGCGAGCCTCGGTGATCCCAAGCCTCGCCCTCAGCGCTCTGCCACGGAGCCTAGTAGGTCGCCCGGCCGCCGGACAGGTCGTACACGGCGCCGGTGCTGAAGGAGCACTCCTCCGAGGCGAGCCAGGCCACGAGCGCGGCGACCTCCTCCGGCCGCCCCACCCTGCCCATGGGGATCTTGGAGATCAGGAGATCCACCGTGCTCCGCTCCATCTGCTGGAGGAGCTCGGTGCCGATCACGGCCGGCGCGACGGCGTTCACCAGGATCCCTCGGGTGGCGACCTCCTTCGCGAGGGCCTTCGTGAGCCCGATCACCCCAGCCTTCGCGCTGGAGTACGGGACCAGGGTCGGGTTCCCCTCCTTGCCGGCGATCGAGGCGATGTTGACGATCCGCCCCGATCCCTGCCGGAGCATGACCCGGATCGCCGCCCGGCAGCAGTAGAAGACGCTCGTGAGGTCAACCGCCAAGACGCGCTCCCAGTCCGCGTCGTCGAGCTCCCAGATCGGGAACGAGCGCCCCGTGATGCCGGCGTTGTTCACGAGGACGTCGAGCCGGCCCCAGCGCTCCACGGTGGTCCGCACGGCGACATCCACCTCCGCGCTCCGGGTAACGTCCGCGACCAAGGCGACGGCGCCCGCGCCCACGTCGCGCGCCGCCGCGTCCACTCGGTCGCGGTCCAGATCGAGGAGAGCGACCCGGAGCCCGTCCTCGGCGAGCCGCCGGGCGATGGCCAGGCCGATCCCGCGCGCGGCGCCGGTGACCAGGGCGGTCCGCCCATCCGATCGCATGGGTCAGGCACGCGCACGGCGTCGGGCCACGTCACGCTGCCGGTAGCGCAGGTTCAGCATCTCGACGAAGAGGGAGAACGCCATCGCGAAGTAGACGTACCCCTTCGCCATGTGGGTGCCCATCCCCTCGGCCACCAGCATCACCCCGATGAGGAGGAGGAACGACAGCGCCAGGATCTTGACGCTCGGGTGCCGGTCGACGAAGCCGCTCACGGCTCCAGCCGACACGAGCATCACGAGCATGGCGAGGACCATCGCCGTGATCATGACCGAGACCTGGTTCGCCATGCCCACCGCGGTGATCACGGAATCCAGCGAGAACACGATGTCGAGCAGGAGGATCTGGAAGAGGACCCAGCCGAACATGGCGCGCGACTTGCCGTGCGCCGCTTCGTGGGCGTGCCCCTCGACCTTCTCGTACACCTCCCGCGTCGCCTTGAACATGAGGAAGAGCCCCCCGCCCAGCAGGATGAGGCTGCGTCCCGACATCTCGCTCTCCCCGAAGGTCACGAGCGGCTTCGTGAGCCCCATGATCCAGGAGATCGCCAGGAGCAGGAGGATGCGGATGCCGAGCGCCAGGGTGAGGCCCAGCCGGCGCGCGAGGTTCTGCTGGGCGGCCGGCAGCTTCGCCACCAGGATCGCGATGAACACGACGTTGTCGATGCCCAGCACGATCTCCATGAGGGTGAGCGTCGCCAGACCGAGCAGGGCATCGAAGGAGAGGAGCGCACCCATCCCAAGCCCATCCTACCCGGCGCCCTGGAGGCTCGCAATCGAAGGAGCGCCTGGATCATGCGTCGACTCACCGGCTCGGGTGCGCCCATCGCCGCCCACGCAATTGACAGGACACGACGCCCTCCGCATCATGGCGGGCGCCCATGTACACGGACGAGTGGCTCCACCTCAACGGGGTCTGGCTCCATTTTCAGGACTGGCAGGGTCGGCGGGATGGGGTCGGCGGCGGGGCAGCCGGGGCGGAAACCGTCCTCCTCCTCCACGGGCTCACGCAGCAAAGCCACGCGTTCGACGCCGTCGCAGCACGGCTGGCTCGGCGCCACCGCTGCGTGGCGCTCGATCTCCGGGGCCGGGGGGAGAGCGGGTGGGCGGCGGATACCTATGCGATCCCGCAGTACGTCGCCGACGTGCTCGCACTGCTCGACGCGCTCGGGCTGGACGCCGTCCACGTCCTCGGCACCTCGCTAGGCGGGCTCATCGGGCTCTCGCTCGCCCGGGCGGCGCCGGGGCGGCTCCGCTCCCTCGCTCTCAATGACATCGGGCCCGAGATCGACCCGCGCGGCGCCACGCGCGTCGCGACGTACACGGCTGCCGTCCCGGAGCGTTTCCCGGACCTCGCCGCCGCCATCGCGTGGGCCCTCGCGCAGTATCCCTGGCTCACGGGGCTTCCGCCCGAGACGGTGACCGACGCGATCCGCTGGGCGGTCCGGCGGGCGCCGGATGGCGCATGGCGGCTCAAGTTCGACCCGGCGATCGGGCGCGCCCCCCGCCCGACGCCGGAGGCCACCCGCGCCGCGAGCCAGGCATGGTGGGCGGCCCTCGAAGCCCTTCGATGTCCCGTCCTCGTCCTCCGCGGCTCCGAGAGCGACATCCTCTCTCGAGAGACGGCGGCGGCCATGCAGGTGCGGCAGCCGCGTCTCCGCCACGTCGACGTCGAGGGAGTTGGCCATGCGCCAACCCTGGCGGAGCCGATCGCCGTCGCCGCACTCGACGCCTTCTACCTTGCGGAGGCGACGAGTCCGCATCCGTCCTCCTGACCAGGACGAAGGCCGTCAGGGCCGCACATCGGACACGATGGATGATAGAATGCCGCGGGTATGGAGCCGCGTCCCCTCGATCCGGATGACCTCGTCGACGAGGCGCGGCAGCGTCTGACCCGTCAGTCCTACGCACCGCGCGCGCCGATCGCCGGCGTGGTGCTTTCGGAGGTAGCCGTCTCGCGGAGCGCGGACGGACTATTCGCGGAGATCGCGCGGATCGATGGAGGGAGCGGCGGCATCCAGGGGCTCGAGGCCTTCCGGCCCGTCCAGTGGAACTGGAGCTTGCTCCAGCCCGGCGCGGTCAAGGCCTGGCACCTCCACCTCGACCAGGAAGACCTCTTCGTCGTGCCACCCAACGCGACGCTCCTCGTCGGCCTTGCGGATCTTCGACGCGACGTCCATTCCGAGACACGGCCGACCCCGCAGCGCCTGGTCCTGGGCGCCGGGCGCTGCCACCGCCTGCTGATCCCCCGGGGCGTGGCTCACGGGGTGGCGAACCTCGGGACGGAGCCCCAGTCGATTCTCTACGCGGTCAACCAGTTCTTCACCGCGGACCGCGATCGGACCGACGAGTGGCGCCTGCCGTGGGACCACTTCGGCCCCGAGTTCTGGTCGATGGAACGCGGATGAGGACGCGACCGGTCTGACGGATCCGGGTCCGCCCGGGTCGGTGTGGGGCGCCTCGGCCGCTCAGGCCGTGGCCGTCGCGGGAACGGGCTGGGCCAGCATCAGCCGGAACACCTTCACCGGCATCTCGACGTTCCGCAAGGGCCGCTCGCCGAGGGTCTCGAACGAGAACTCGTCGCCCAGCCGCTCCCTGGTTCCGGCCCCCACCAGGATCTCGTCCCTCCGGGCGAGGGCGGCGAGACGAGCCGCCACGATGGTGACCTGCCCTGAGGCGGTGTACGTCCATCGCGTGCCGTTCGCGCCCTCGATCTTGGTGGCGCCCACGGTGGCGAGGCCGGAGTTCACGCCGATATGGACGGCGAGCGGCTCGGGCAGCCCGTGCAGCGTCTCGTTCAGCTCACGTGTCCGGCGCAGGATCCCGAGCGCGCACCTCACCGCCTGGCGGGCGTGGCGCCGCGAATCCGCATCGTGGAAGATGGCCATGAGGCCGTCGCCAGCCGTCTCGTTCACGTCCCCGCCTCGCCGGAGGATCTCGTCGAGGTAAGCGCCGAAGCACCGCTCGACCAGCTCGTTGACGCGGGTGGGGTCGAGCCGCTCGGTGAGCCGCGTGTAGCCCACCAGGTCGACGAACAGCACGGTCACGTCCACCTCGCGCTTGTCCAGCTCCGGGGCCTCCGGCGCGCGCTCGATCAGGTCCTGCACGGTGCGGGGAACGAACTTGGCGAGGTTCGTCCGGATGCTTTCGAGGATCTCCACACGCCGGATCGCCGCTCGCAGCTCCGCGTTCGTGTCCTGGAGGGCCGCGTACGCCTGCGCGTGCTCGAGGGCCAGGGCGCTCGAATTCGCCAGGAGCCGGAGGAGTCCGAGGTCCTGGCTCGAGTAACCGAGGCCAGACCGCTTCGAACCCAGGGCGAGGAAGCCCGTCACGCGACCCTGGAAGAGGAACGGCACGGCCAGGGTCGCCCCGAGGCCGTCCATCGCCGTGAGACACCCCGCCTGGTAGTCCTCCAGCGCGGGATCCTCCTCGACCCGCTCCCGCGTCAGCGGCTGGCGGCGCAGCTCGAGACACCGCACCAGCGGCGAGCCGCCGTCGATCGGGGGCCGGCCGTCCTGCTCGTCCGCCTCCTCCTGCTCCGCGCGCACGTAGCCTTGGCGGCCCGCGTCGAGGAGATACAACTCCTGCCGCAAGGGGTGCAGCTGCTCTTCGACGGTCTGGGTGAGCAGCTCGACGATCCGCCGGAGGTCGAGAAGCCCGCTCATGACCTCCGAAACGTGCTCGATCGACCGCTGGACGTCCACCCGCTGTCGGAAGAACAGACGGTCGACCAGCCGCTGCGATCGGAGGTAGAGCGGGTTCAGCAGCACCACGACCAGCACCGCCATGACGGCGGCGGCGACGACGGGCGACTGCGCGGCCTCCCAGTTGGCCAGGAGGATGTCCGTGCCGGCAATGGCGCCCGTGTAGGCGAGCACCACGACTCCGGTGGCCGCCGAGTAGACGGCGCCGGCGCGGAGCGCAGCGCGTACGTCGAACAGGTCGTAGCGAACCATGGCGTAGGCCATGACGATGGGAAAGAGGAGCGTCAGCCTCCACATCGCATTCAGATAGGGGACCGTCACCTGGAAGAGAGCCTCGGTCGCCGTCCCGAGGATCGGCGGGATGTAGCCGAGAACGAACGCCGCGCACAGGATCCGTGCCCGCTGCCGGATCAAGGGGGTACCGCCCACCACGCTGGCCCGGGCGAGCGAAAGGACCAGCAGGATCAGCGCCACTCCCCAGTACGCGGCTCCGGTGGCGGGCACGGCGAGGAGGAGCCGGACGTCACCCTGGAGTCCCGGCAGCTGGTAGACCCCCGGCAGCTGCTGGTAGACCCCCGGCAGCTGAAGGAGCGCGGCGATGGCCGCCGAGATCAAGTAGGGCAGCCAGACCGCCCGCGGAAAGCGCCGGAGGATCCGGCGGCGCTGCGGGAACGTCAGGGCGAGGTGAAGCAGCGTCGCCGGCCAGAAGGCCCAGGCAGTCAGGAACAACCCGGAGAAGCGGTACGTCGTGTGCGCGTCGGCAAAGGTGACGCTGACTAGATACGCAATCAGTGCAAAGGTGAGAAACAGCCAGCTCTGTGACCGCCCCGGGCGGATCAGGAACACGACCGCACCCACCGCAAGCTGGAACAAGCCTGACAGGAGGGACTCGGCCACGAACCGCAGAAAGTCTCGACGCGCGAAGAGGCGAGTCTTGACGTCTACCTCGACCAGCTGGCCGCGCCGGTAGACGATGTAGTGGAATGTCGTTTGCGGATCCTGGCTCTCGATCGTCGTCTGGATGTCCCGGCCGCTCTTGAGCACTTGCCCGTTCATGACCCGGACGACGTCGAACGGCTCGAGCGGCCCACGCTCGGGTCCGCCGATCGCGACGAGCAGGTTCTCCATCACCCAGAAGCCGGCGAAGGTCCGGCCCTGGCGCTGGTACCGATCGAGAGTGGTGACGACACCGACGGCGAGTGCGAGCCCGAGGATGCCCCAGAAGAGCGCGTTCCTGCGCATCTCCGGTATTGTACGCCTGGCCGCGCGGGCCCTTTCGCCACGCGGGCCCGGGCGGCGGGTCAGCGAAAGGCGGGCGCGACCTCGCGGGCCAGGAGCTCCAGCTCCCGGAGGATATGGCGGTGCGGCATCCCGGGAAAGTACAGCCGGAAGATGATGTGGGTCGCGCCAAACGCCTGGATGAAGCGCCGCACCTGCGCCCTGCACCGCTCGGGCCCGCCGATCACGAAGCGGTCGCGCCCGAGCGCGTCGAGCTGGTCCACCGGCGTGGCATCCTCTGCGCCGATGAGCGGGTGCTTCCAGCGGCCGCCGCCGTACTCGTCGCGGTAGTTCACCAGGAGATGGCGCTCGGCGAGCTCGAGCGCCTCCGCGTCGGTGTCGGCGATCACGGTGTCGCGCGTGAGCGGCCACTCGGCCGGGTCCGGCCGACCCGCCGCCCGCAGCTCGGCCTGATAGCGCGCCTTGCCGTCGAGCAGCTTCTGGAGGTGCGCCGTCGGGCCGGGAATCCACGCGTCGGCCAGGCGCGCCGCCCGCCGGATCATCAGCTCGCCCCAGCCGCCGATCCAGATCGGAGGGTGCGGCCGCTGAACGGGCTTCGGCTCGATACGCGCGTCCTCGAGCGGATAGTGGGGCCCCGGAAGCGTGACCGTCTCCTGCGTCCAGAGCGCCCGGATCACGGCGAGGGCCTCCTCGAACCGCGCCCCCCGCTTCTCGAGCGGCGTGCGATAGAGGGCGAACTCGTCCGGCCGGTACCCGATCGCGGCGCCGAACACGAGCCGGCCCTCCGAGAGCACGTCGACCATCGCCGCATCCTCGGCCGCACGAACCGGATCGTAGAACGGCAGGACCACCACGTCGGTGCCGAGGAGCAGCCGCGACGTCCGGGTGGCGAAGCCTGCGAGCACCACGAGCGGCGACGGCCAGTAGTGGCCGCGAACGCCATGGTGCTCCTCCATCCAGACGGAGTCGAGGCCGAACGTCTCCGCGCGGTCGACCTCCGCCAGCGCCTCGCGCGCGAGGTGCCCGCCCTCGGTGGGAATGAACCCGAATCGCATCGCGCTCTTATAGCACGGCCGTCACCGTGCCGTGACGCACGGGCCGAGGTGGTTGACGGCCGCGGTCAGACGCGCCAGTCGCGCGTGAGGGCCCGCACTTCCCCGAGGAGCTCCGCCTCGTCGAGGGTCGCGATGCGCCCCTGCCGCACGACCGGACGGCCGTGCACCCACACGTCCGTGATCGCCTGGGGCGAGAGCGCGTAGACGACGTTCTTCATGATCGCGTTCGGCGGGTGGAGCGACGGATGCTCGAGATCGAGCGCGACCAGGTCCCCGAAGCGGCCCGGCGCGATCTCGCCGACGGGAAGGCCGAGCACCTCGCCGCCACCGGCCGTCCCGAGCCAGAATGCCTCCTCGGCGCTGAAGGCGGTCCCGTCGAGGTGCGTGACCTTCTGGAGAAGAGCGGCCATCCGCATCTCCTCGAAGATGGACAGCCGGTTGTTCGTGCAGCCGCCATCCGTGCCGAGCGCCACGGGGACACCGATGGCGCGCATCTCCCGCAGCCTGGTCACCCCGTCACCCAGGATCATGTTCGAGGACGGGCAGTAGGCGACACGGGCGCCCCGCTCGGCCAGGAGCTCCACCTCGCCGCCGTCGACCCACACGCAATGGACGCCGATGAGCCGCGGACCCAGGACGCCGAGCTGGTCGAGGTATCGCACCGGGGTGACTCCGTGGCGGGCCTCGATCTGCTCGCGCTCGGCGCGGTACTCGGCGACGTGGATGTGGAACGGCACGCGAACCTCGTCCGCGAGCGCCGCCGCGGCGCGGATCATCTCGGGCGAGGCCGCGTGAAGGCTGTGGGGCGCCGGCTGGACGCTCACCGTCGGATCGCCGGCGTACCGGGCCATCAGCTCCCGGCAGCGCGCGGTCGCCTCCGGTACCGTCTCGCGATACTCCGGCGGCGCCCCGGACCAGTCGTAGAAGGCGCGGGCCAGGACGAGGCGGATCCCGACCTGCTTCGCCGCCCGGATGGCTGCCTCCGCGTTCGCGTTGCCGCCGCCCTGGACGTAGAAGAAGTCCACGACCGTCGTGATGCCGTGGCGCAGCATCTCGGCGAAGGCGAAGGCCGCCCCGATCTCGATTCCCCGGGCGTCCAGCCGCCGCGAGAAGGGATAGAGAACGCGGTCGCGCCACCCCATGAAGTCGAGATCGTCGCCGAGCCCGCGGAGGAGCGACTGGAATGAATGGTTGTGGGCGTTGACGCCACCGGGGAGGAGAAGCCGCCCGGGGAGGGGGCAGACCGCCTCCGGCGCGTTGGCCTCGACGGCCGGGTACGGCGGGAGCGCCGCCCGCGGCCCCAAGGCAGTGATCCGACCGTCCTCGAGACGGACGGCCCAGCCGTCGTGGACAGCCCCCGCCGCGTAGCAGCGCTCGGGAAGCAGGAGCACGGGTCAGTCGCGTTCGGTCCGGCCCTCGAGGGCCACGCTTCGCTTCCCGGAATTGCGGGGACCAGCCCAGCTCGTCACGGCGGTCCGACGCGTGCCCACTCGGTCAGACGCAGGGCAGTCGGCCGCGCCGGCGGCCGGGTGATCTCAGCGGCGCCGGCGGGCGCCGCCCCGGCGAGATGGGCTGGCCAGACGGCTGATGAAGTCGTCCACCGGGATGGCCGGCATCGTCATCATCTGAACGGAACCCCGGGCGCCAAGCTCGACCGAGATCCGGGAGACGGTCTCGTTGTCCGGAGCCTCCAGCACCGTGACGAAGTCGTAGGGCCCCAGGACGGCGTACTGGGCGATGACCCGCGCCCCCATCCGGCCGACCTCCGCGTTGACCTTGCGGATGGAGCCGGGCAGCTTGCGGAGCACCTGTCGGCCCGTCTCGGACAGCGAGGACAGCATGATGTAGAGCGGCATGGGACCCTCCGGGTTGGCGGCTCCCGATCGTGACGTCCTGGACGCGAGCAGTATAGCGCACCTCCGGTATCCTGATGAGCATGCAGCTCAGGGGATGGGGGCTGACCCGGGCGAGCCGCATCGTCATCATTCTCCTCGTCGTCCAGCACCTCGGACTGGATCAGGTCCTTGCCTTCGCGCCTGCGCCGACCGCAGGAGTCACTCTCGCCGGTCCTTCCCAGGCCACCACCGCGCTCGATGCCGTCGTTTCGCTCGCGATCCCGCTCGACGCGGGCTGTCACTCGAGCGCGGTCCTCGAGGAGCTCGGCTCCCGGGCGACTCCGCCTGATCCGGCCCCCCTCCCTCGCCGGCTGCCGCGGGCACCGCCCGCAGCCTGAGCTCCACCGCAGCTGGCGGAGCCCGGGCTCCACGAGACCGGGCGTCGACGCGCACGGATGCGGCAGGGCCGCACGTGCGTGTCATTCGAACGTAGGCAAGGGAGGCGGCAGATGAAGGTGTTCCGGGACACGATCGAGATCCGGACGGAAGAGAATCAGCAGTTCCTCGACGTCACGAAGCAGGTCCGCGACGCCGTGAGCCGATCGGGCATCCAGAACGGCACGCTCCTGATCAACTCGCTCCACACGACGATCGCCGTCTTCATCAACGAGTTCCAGTCGGCCCTCCTCGACGACCTCGGCGCCGTGCTGCAGAAGCTGGTCCCGCGACGGGACGGATATCGTCACGACGATCCGCGCTACTCGGACTGCGACCGCGCCAACGCCCATGCGCACCTGCGGGCGACGCTGCTCGGACGTCCGATCGCGCTGGCCATGGCCGACGGGGAGGTCCTGCTCGGCCAGTACCAGCGCGTCATCCTGGCCGAGCTCGACGGGCCGCGTGACCGGAGGCTCCAGGTCCAGATCGTCGGGGAGTGACCGCCGCGGCCGGTTTCCGGCCTAGCGGACCCTCCCCGGGGAGGAACTGCTAGGCCGGGCCCGCTTTTCTTGACACGTCTGGACGCGCCGACTCAAGATGGCGGCGTGCATCGGGGCGGCGCTCTCACGTCTCGGGCCAGGCGCGGCCAGTCCGGCTTCGGGCTGGTGGAGATCCTCGTCGTGGCCGTGATCCTCGCCGTCGCCGGGGCGTTCCTCTACCAGTACTTCGTCTCGACGACGAAGACCGTCGAGACCATCCAGCAGCAGAAGCCCATGTCCGCGGCGCGGCTCGCCGCCGACCGCGCGACCGTGGCCTCGATCCGGACGTCGCTTACGCTGTACTTCGGCCAGCATGGCACGTACCCCCCCAGCAAGGACGTCGTGGCGACGCTCCTGAACCCGCCGCCGTCCTTCCAGTGCGAGGGGAACGACTACCGGTACGAGCCGGCGACCGGTCTGGTCACCCTCGTCATCGACGACGCGAACCGCTGCTAGGGCCGATTCGACTCGCGAGAGGCGACGCCCGCACCGCCCGCGCCGCGCGGTCGGAGTGTCCTAGCCGAGGACACCCGGCACGGCGTCGAGACCGAGGTCGGTGAGGCGCTCCCGCGTGGGCACGCCGTCGGCATCCCAGCCGCGTAGCGCGTAGTAGGCGTCGAGCATCTCGCTGAGCTCCTCGGGCGGGCAGTGCATGCCCGCCGACGGGCCGTCCGGGATCGGCTCGTGCATCACCTTCCACGGTAGGACGTCGTCCTTCCGGCGGACCCCCTCCCGGACGCCGAACAGCCGCTCGAGGTTGACGATGCGCTCGCCGATCCGCTCGAGCTCCGCGACGTCCACCGTCCAGCCGGTCACCGCAGAGAGGAGCCCCGCGTAGGCCTCGTTCAGGAAGAGCCCGAAGCCGCGCTCCGACGTGAACCGGCACATGACGAGGCTGTCGTCCACCGCGGTGAAGTGCTGGCTCTTCGCCGCGAAGGCGGGCTTGTCCCCCGTCGAGCGGCGGTCGAACCCCTGCGCGTACTGGGGCGTGGGGCGGGTGTCGTGGTGGCTCCCGCCCCGAGTCGCCGTGGCGTACCCGATCGACATGCCCTTCAGCGCGCGCGCCGAGTGGGCGGGTAGCTCGAGCCCCTTGACCGCGTAGGGCAGGCGCTCGGCCCCGCGCCCGATCTCCCGGGCCAGCCGCCAGGAGCCCTCGGCCAGACGGTCACCGAATCCTTCGCGGCGCGCGGTCTGCTCGAGCAGGCGGATCATTCCCGCGTGGTCCGCCCATCCGAACGATCCGCCGACGTCGTCCGGCGCCAGGAGCCCCTTCTCGAGGCACTCGGCCACGAAGGCAAGCGTCACGCCCATGGAGATCGAGTCGAGCCCGAGAAGATCGCACAGGATGTTCGCGTGGACGATGCTGGGGGCGTTCGCGTTGCCGAGCATCGAGCCGAAGGCGAAGAGGGTCTCGTACTCGGGCATCTTCCCCCGGACGCCGCCGTAGACCGGGACGTCGGCCGGGACGGCGAACTGCTTGCCGCACGCGACCGGGCACTTGAGGCAGGTCGTGTCCCGGTCGTGATAGTGCTCCTTGAGCGAGCGCCCGTCGATCGCCTCCCACTCGGCGTAGATCTCCTGCTTGAGGTTGTAGGCGCCGAGCGCGCCGATGGCGTTGATGGGCCCGGTGAGGAACGGCGTGCCGTACGTCGAGAGGTTGGCGGTGCCCTTCTTCATGGGCTCGCGCGTCTCGTCCACCAGCCGCTTGAGCCGCCCGGGGTCGGCGACAGCGGTCTTCCGGCTCCCCCGGACGGTGACGGCCTTCAGATGCTTCGCCCCCCAGACGGCGCCGATGCCCCCGCGGCCGGCGACGCCCTCGCGGTTCTTCCAGTAGTGGGCGAGGCATGCGAAGCGAACGCGATGCTCCCCGGCCGGGCCGATGGCCAGCACGTCAGTCTCGGCGCCGTCGGCGGCCTGGATCGCCTCCACCGTGTCACGCGTCGTCTTTCCCCACACACCCCGCGCGTCCCGGACAGTCGCCCCCTCCTCGTCCACCGCGAGGTAGACCGGATGCTCGGCGCGCCCGGTCACCACGACAGCGTCGAAGCCGGTGCGCTTGAGCGTGGCCGGGAACCGGCCGCCGAACGTCGAGTCGAAGAACAGGCCCGTCTGGGGCGACTTGGTGGCGACACACGCGCGGCTGTTGCCGGGAACGAGCGTGTCCGTGATCGGGCCCACTGCGAGGGCAACGGGGTTGCCGGGATCGAAGGCGTCGGTTCCCGGCACGGCCGCCTCCCACAGGAGGCGCGCGGCCAGCCCGTTCCCGCCGAGGAAGGCTCGCGCCGTCCGCTCGTCGAGCGGGCGCACCTCGCTCCGCCCGCTGGTGAGATCCACGTGAAGCGTCCGTCCCCCGTATCCGGTCATCGCCGCCTCCTGCCAGCCAGACTACATCACCACGATCGCGCGCCCCGTGATCTGCCCGCGATCGAGCGCCCGGTAGGCCTCGTCCGCCTGGTCGAGGCGGTAGCGACGGGAGATGGGCTGAGTCACGCTGATCCGCCCGGCGGCCGCCAGGCTCACGATCTCCGGCATGTCGCCCCGCACGCGCGCGCCGTAGGATCCCTGGAGCCGGATCCCCCGGCGCACGAGGTGCGTGATCTCGATGGGCGCCGGCGTGGCACCGGCCGCGATGCCGATCACCACGACGCGACCGCCGTCCCGCGCCATCTTGAAGGCGGCCGTCACCGTCTCGGGCCGCCCCAGCGCCTCGAAGGCGACGTCGACGCCCTCGCCGCCGGTGAGCCGCCGCACCTCGGCGACGGCATCCCCGGCGCTCGCGTCGACACCGTCCGTCGCCCCAAGCTGACGGGCCGCGTCGAGCTTCTCTGCCCGGACGTCGACAGCGATGACCCGCAGCGCGCCGAACAGCCGCGCCAGCTGGATCACGTTCGACCCCACTCCCCCGGCGCCGACGACCGCCACCGTCTCGGACGCCCGGAGCGCTGCCTGGTGCTTCACCGCGCCGTACGCGGTCATGATCGCGCACCCGAGGATGCAGGCCTCCTCCAGCGGAAGCGCGTCCGGGACCCGGAAGACGTCGGTGGCGGGCACGACGCAGTACTCGGCTAGGCCGCCCATGCTGTACATGGCCAGGACGGTGCCGTCCGCGCGGCGGAGGCGGCTCTCGCCGTCGTAGAGGACGCCCTTGAGGCGGTTCAGCGCGAAGAAGGTCTCGCAGAGGTCGTCGCGACCGACGGCACAGAAGCGACAGCGGTTGCACGGCATGATGAAGGAGGCGACCACCCGGGCGCCACGCTCGAGCCCAGCTACCCCCGCCCCGGCCGCTTCCACCGTCCCCGACACCTCGTGCCCGAGCACCGCCGGGACGGGAAACTTCACCTCGCCCTTGACGACGTGAAGATCCGTGTGACACACGCCGCAGGCGCGGGCGCGAATGAGGACCTCGCCGGTCCGGGGCTCGGGGACGGGGATGTCCTCGACCACGAGCGGCGCCCCGACCGCGGGCAGCACGACAGCCTTCATGAGCCACGCCCTCCCGTCCGGGATCGTCCCGGCAGCCCGGCGACCCCACGGGACCTTAGCGCGCCCGGCGGTGGAGGCGCAAGGCGTGGGCCGAGCGGACGGCACTCGGGGGGCCCTTCCCGTGGCCTTGACACCCCGGAAGGTGCCGTGGTGCAATGCCGAACATTCCGTGATCGCCCCAGCTGGCTCGAAGAGGCCCCATCCCCCAGGGTCCGCGCCCCAGGCCCGCGATAGCAGCGCAACGCAAGGAGGACACCCAATGGCAGAGCAGGTCACCCGACGCGATCTCCTCAAGCGCCTGGGCGTGACGATCGGAGCCGCCGCCGCCAGTGCCGGCTCGATCGTGACGCCGAAGGCGGCGGAGGCGCAGCAGAAGTTCACCCCGAAGGGCAACATCCCGAGCACGCCCTACAAGACCGGCCACATGACCTTCTTCACGGGCCCCGCCGCCGTGCTCGGCGAGCAGAGCTACAAGGGCCACATCCTCGCCGCGGAGGAGATCAACGCGCAGGGCGGGCTCCTCGGCAAGCGCCAGATCGAGACGATCAAGGCCGACGAGGCGGCTGGGACCGATGCGAACGTCAAGGAGCTCCGCCGGATGAAGCTGTCGGAGAAGATCGACTGCTTCACCGGGGTCATCTCGAGCGGCAACACGCCGGCCCTCGGCCCCGTGGCCGAGGAGGTGAAGTGCCTGACCCTCTTCACCGACGGCTGCACGGACTTCCTGTTCGAGAAGGCCGTCCCGGATCCGCACTACGTCTTCCGCCTCACGAACATCCAGTCAGCGGACGGCGCGATGGCCGCCATCGGTGCCGCCACCGCCTGGCCCGAGTCGCGAAAGATCGCCCACCTCCACCCCGACTACTCGTACGGCCGGAACGCATTCGATCACTTCAACATCGTGATGAAGAAGCTCATCCCGGGCAAGCTGGACGTCGTATCGGAGGCGTGGCCCAAGCTTGGCACGACCGAGTTCACGGCCCACATCACGAAGACGATCTCGGCTAAGCCCGACCTGCTCTACGTCTCGGTCTGGGGCGGCGACTACATCGCCTTCTACAAGCAGGCGCTCCGCTACGACCTCTTCAAGAAGATGAAGGTGGCCACCAGTCTGGCCTTCGGCATCGCTCCCCACGCCATCGGCAAAGACCACCCGGAGGGGATCGTGGCTGGCGTCCACGCCAACTACCACTTCCTCCACCCAGCGGGCAACCGGTGGCCACTGAACGTGCAATTCGTCAAGAAGTTCCACGAGCGCTGGAAGGAGTACCCGAACTTCGAGGCGGAGGGCGCGTACACCGCGTTGTACATGTTGAAACTCGCGATCGAAAAGGCGAACCGGCTGATGGGCGGCTGGCCCGACGAGGACGCCATCATCGCCATGCTCGAGGGTCTGTCCTGGGAGTCACCGGCCGGCTACATCCACATCCGACCAGACAACCACCAGGGGTACAAGGACGCCATCACCGGATATCTCTGGAACTCACCGGACTATCCCTTCCCGGTCATGGACCCCAAGCGAGTGATCACGGTGCCGATCCGCAACGTCACGGCACCGCCGGGCTGGCCGAAAGGCGAGCCGACGGCGACCTTCAAGTGGATCGAGGAGACCTGGCCGCAGGCGACTGCGTAGCTGAGATCCTCCGGGTCCCGGCGGGCGATGCCTGCCGGGACCCGCGTCCCACCGGGACCCGATCCGACCTGACCGAGCCAGTGAGGAGCCAATTCACTCCGTCATGAGACCGAGTCCGCGCCGTGCCGCGTTCCTCGCCACGGCGCTGGCCGTGTGGCTCTATCCCACCCTCCCCGCGCGGGCCGGGCACGAGTTCCCCTTCTATCCCTCCTACTATCCGCAGGAGATCACGCTCAGCGTGCTCAGCCAAGCCGCAGTCCCCGCAAAGCTCGCCGATGGGTCGCTTCATGCCTATCTCGGGGCCGACCCTTTCGCCGGCAGCCCCGTCCCGCCCACCGTCGCTCGAGCGGAATCTCTGGCCGCGTACGTGGTGATCGCGCTCAACCCGACAGCTCGGTTCCCGGGCGATCCCGGGCGCCGGTGCGCCGCGGCTCGCGCGGTGGCCGAGGCTCTGACAGCCGCCCCCGGGTACCGGCCGCATCCGTACCCGGTAACCCCGTATCACCCCGACTATCTCCAGCACGCCGACCTCGCCGCCGCGGCGAGCGCCCCTGTCGGGTGGGACGGCCCTCCGCTTCGCGTCCGGGCGGGAGATCCCAGCGCCGCGGCGCTCATCCCGCCGGCGCACCGGGCCGCCGGTGCCGACTGGGACGCCGCCGTCGAGACCGTGGAGATCGCGCCGTTGTGGGCAGAGGCCGCGGTGGGGCCCAACGGGAGCCCGGGCGCTCCGGGGCTCAAGATGGGCTGGCACCACGCCTACCTCGTCCTCCGCGACGGCGTGGGCGATCTGGACACCCGGCGGCGGGCCGATGCCCTCCACGAGCGGCTCGCGGCCGGCGAGAACGTGCCAGAGCGCCAGCGATTGACGCTCCAGCGCGAGCTGGTCTCGACGCTGCGCGCAGGGTGCGAGCGCACCATCGCCGGCTACACGCTCAGAGCGGAATCGTTGAACGCGGACTACTCGGGCGGCATCGAGAACGCCGCCTACGACGCGCAGGCCGGCCTGGGCTCGGCGATCTTCCCGCGAACGGTCAAGCTCAAGGACTTTCCGTGGAACGGCTGGCTGACGGTCGGCGTGCCGGAGCCCCCCTCGGCCGCCTGGAACCCGGTGGCAGGCTTCACCGATCCGGCCGGCCGGCTCCTCTGGCTCACGCTCGGCGATCCCGCCCTCTTCCCCTCCCCCCACGGGACCGGCTGGATCCCGAACCGCGTGACCGTCGCCTCGGTGGAGCTCGGCGCCCCGGACGTGGCGGTGCCCGAGGAGGCGCTCGCGGTCGAGCGGGGCACCGGCGCCCTCCGCGCGGTCGGTCCCGGCCGGCGTGCCGGCGCGCGCGTGGTCTACCGGGTGCTCGCCTCCCGCTTCCACGACAACACGAAGCTCGAGGCCACGGACCTCCTCTACGCGCTCGGTCTCGCCTGGCGCACCCAGGATCCGGCGGTGATGCGTGCCACGGCACGAATGCGCGAGCGCCTGGCGGCGCTGCGGATCCTGCGGACCGAGACCGATGTGCTCGCGTTCGGCGAGGACAAGCTCACCTACGAGGTGCCGATCGTGGAGGTATTCGTCGACCGGCCGTCAGCAAACCCGGCCGAGACGGCCCTGATCGCACCGCCCTGGACGACCGTACCCTGGCCCCTGCTGGCCCTCGCGGAGGAGGCGGTCGCCCGCGGCCTCGCGGCCTTCTCGCGCGAGAACGCCCAGGCGCGCGGCGTGCCCTGGCTCGATCTGGTCCGTGACCGAGCGCTCGGTCCGCGGCTTCGCGCGCTCCTCGACGAGCTGGCCGCGCGTCGGCACGTGCCGGCCGCGCTCGTCGGCCGGGTCACGCCCGAGGAGGCAGAGGCGCGGTGGGCGGCGCTCCGCGCCTTCCACGACGCGTCGGGACACTTTCTCGTCACGAACGGGCCGTACCGGCTCGCGAGCTGGACGGAGGACGCGAGCGTTCTCCAGGTGTTCCGGGATCTCTCCTATCCGAGGGGCCTCGGCGCCTTCAACAGCCACGCGCTCCCGCTTCGTGCCTTCGTCACGGCGGTCGAGGCTCGCGCCGACGAGCTCGTGCTGAAGGCCGAGGTGGAGCGGCTGGACCGCTTCGGTCGCGAGTACCAGATCGTCCGTGAGCCGTTCGTCAAGCGCGTCCTCGAGCAGGATCGTCGGAGCCTGCCGGTCGGCCACTACGTCGTGGTGGGGCCGGACGGCGCGGTGGCCGCCGCGGGAACCGTGGAGGCGAGCGACCCTGGGGACTACCGCATCGACCTCCGCGCGGTGGACCGACCGGGCCACTATGTGGCCCTCGTCGCGCTCGCCGTCGACGACAACCGCACCAACCTGCCCGTGAAGGTGGTCCCGTGGACACGCTAGTCATCCACATCCTGAACTCGCTCTTCTACGCGTCCATCCTCTTCCTCATCGCATGCGGGCTCACCCTGGTCTACGGCGTCATGCGCATCGTGAACATGGCCCACGGCAACCTCTACGCGCTCGGCGCCTACGTGGCCGCGTGGATCGTCGGCCTCCTGGCGGGCGTGTTTCCGCCAGCCGCCCTCTTCCTGCTCTTGCTGATCGGGGCGGGGGCCGCCGCGCTGGCCGGCGCGATCCTCGAGCCGACGATGCTGCGGCCGCTCTACCGGCGGGCGGAGGAGTACCAGCTCCTCATCACGTTCGGGCTCCTCCTGATTCTCGAAGACTTGCTCCGCCTCGTCTGGGGGCCGCATCCCCTCACGGCCAGTGCGCTCTCGGACGCGCTCGGCAGCATCACCATCCTGGGGGCGACGTACCCCGGCTACAACATCTTCGTCATTCTGGTCGGCGCCCTTGCCGCCGCGGGCCTCTGGGCCTTCGTGTACAAGACCCGCTTCGGTGTGATGCTCCGGGCGACCTCCCAGGACATGCGCATGGCGGCGGCCCTCGGGGTCAACGTCAAACGTGTCTACGTGCAGGCGTTCACGATCGGGTGCTTCATGGCGGGTCTGGGCGGCGCGGTGGTCATGCCCATCTCGGGGGCGGTGCTGGGCATGGGCGTCGAGGCCCTCATCCTCGCGTTCGTCGTCGTGGTCATCGGCGGCCTCGGGTCGCTGGAAGGGGCGCTGGTAGGTGCGGTGATCGTGGGCGCGGTCCGGACGGTCGGCATCACGTATTTCGCGGAGGTCGAGCTCGCCCTCCTCTATCTCATCGCGGCGGTCGTCCTCTTCTTCCGGCCGGCCGGCCTGTTCGGACGCGCATGAGCGCCCGCGGATCGGTCGCGGCCGCCACCCAGGCGCTCCTGACGCCCCGTCGCCTGGCGGGCGTGGCCTTCAGCCTCCTGGTTCTCGGCGTGCTCCCGCTGATCCTGCCCCCGTTCGACACCCTCCAGGTGTCGTACGGGCTGATCCTCGGGATCGCGGCGCTGGGCTTCAACCTCCTGCTCGGGTACACGGGGCTCCTGTCGTTCGGGCACTCGGCCTTCTTCGGCACCGGCGCCTACGCCGCGGCGTTTCTGGTGAAGTACTGGGGCATCCGGTCGATGGAGGCCTTCATCGTCGGCGGGGTGCTGGCCTCTCTGCTGGTGGCCGCGCTGATCGGGGCAGTATGCGTCCGTTACACGCGGATCTTCTTCGGGATCCTCGCGCTGGCCCTCTCGCAGGTGCTCTGGAGCCTCGCGATGAAGCTCTTCTGGGTGACGGGAGGGAGCGACGGCCTCCGCGTGCCCACCCCGACCTTGCTCGGCGGCGCTTTCACGCAGGCCTTCGGCGTCCAGGCGGACAAGATCGAATTCCTGGCGTACCGTTACTACTACTACGTCCTCGCGGTCTTCGTCGTGGCGACGGCAGTCATGTGGGTGATCGTGCACTCGCCGTTCGGGAAGGCGCTGCAGGCGATCCGCGACAACGAGGTGCGGGCAGAGTTCGTCGGCGTTCAGGTCCGGCGCTACCGGTACGTCGCCTTCCTGGTCTCGGGAGCATTCACGGGCCTCGCGGGCGTCCTCTGGGTCCCCCTGAACGGGCTGACGACCCCGGAGGTCCTCTACTGGCCCTTCTCCGGCCGCATCGTCTTCATGGCCGTGCTGGGGGGCTTCCGCACCTTCTGGGGCCCGGTGGTGGGGGCCTTCGTCTTCAACTACCTGGAGGTGTTCGCGGTCAGCGCCACCGTCTACTGGCAGCTGGTCCTGGGGGTCATCCTCGTCGCCCTCGTCCTGACGATGCCCACGGGGCTCGTGGGGACCGCCGGGCAGCTGCTCGCGTGGCTGCGAAGGAGCCGCCGGGCATGAGCCTCCTCGAGATTCGCAACATCACCAAGGCGTTTGGGGACAACCGGGCCGTCGACGACGTCACGCTCACGATCCAGCGGGGCGAGTTCCTGGGTCTCATCGGATCGAACGGCGCCGGGAAGACCACGCTCGTGAACCTCATCAGCGGCTTCTTCCCGGCGGACCGCGGCGCCCTCGTGTTCGACGGGCACGACATCACGCGCCAGTCGATCAACGAGCGGATCCGCGTCGGC
Organism: uncultured Candidatus Rokubacteria bacterium; assembly: GCA_963805625.1. Taxonomy (GTDB): domain Bacteria; phylum Methylomirabilota; class Methylomirabilia; order Rokubacteriales; family DASRDR01; genus DASRDR01. The sequence goes on along the minus strand of CAWDVE010000019.1, from coordinate 587,689 downwards.
ATCGCGCGCAGCTTCCAGCTGGTGAACCTCTTCGACCATCTGACGGTTCTCGACAACATCGCCTTGACGATCTTCTCGCGCCAGGGCAAGACGCGCTGGCTGTGGACGCTGGCGGACCGGGATGGCGCGGTGCGAGACGAGGCCGTCGCCGTGCTCCGCCAGTTCGGTCTGGAGGCCCATGCTCCCGTGCTGGCCGGTTCCATCTCGCAGGGCGAGCGGAAGCTCCTCGACGTCGCCGTGGCCTACGCGCTCCGCCCGAAACTCCTGTTCCTCGACGAGCCGACGAGCGGCGTCAGCACACGGGAGAAGGCGCCGATCATGGACATCATCACGGCCGTCGTGCGAGCCGAGGGGATCACCGCCGTGGTGATCGAGCACGATATGGACATCGTGTTCCGCTACTCCGATCGCATCGTCGCCATGCACCAGGGAGCGGTTCTCGCCTCCGGCACGCCGGATGAAATCCGGCGAAACGAGCAGGTTGCCATGACGCTTCTCGGTACCCATGCGGCCCCTCAGGGCTAGAGCGTGAGCGCCTCAGCCCGCGGCGCGCCGCCGGACAAGGCGGGCACAATGAACGCGCTGGACCTGCACGACATCCACACGTACCGGGGCGCCGCGCACGTCCTTCAGGGCGTCTCCCTTCGCGTCGGCGCGGGCGAGGCGGTCTGCCTGGTGGGGCGGAACGGCGCCGGCAAGACGACGACGATCGAAAGCACGATGGGGATCCTCCCGGTGCGGAGCGGCCGGGTCCTCCTGAATGACCGGGACATCACGCGGCTCCCCACGTACGAGCGCGCCCGCCTCGGAATCGGCTACGCGCCTGAGGACGCCGGCATCTTCCCTGACCTGACGGTCGCCGAGAACTTCGAGATCAGCCAGTCGCTCGTCGCCGCCGCGCGGAGGGGCTCGATCGCGGCGGGAACGAGCGTCGACCAGCGCGTGTTCGACCTGTTCCCCGAGGTGCGGCAGTTCCTGAGCCGCCGTGGCCTCAACCTCTCCGGCGGCCAGAAGAAGATGGTGGCCATCGCCCGGGCCCTGACGCTGTCGCCATCGATCCTCTTGCTGGACGAGCCGTTCGAGGGGCTCGCCCCCGTCGTCGTGAGCCGGTTCATCGACACGGCGCGGCGGATCAAGGACATGGGGATCTCGCTCCTGATCGCCGAGTCGAACCTCGCCACCGCGAGCCGGATCGCCGACCGGCTCTACGCCATCGACCGCGGCGAGATCATCTTCCACGGCGATCCGGGCGCCGCGATGGCGAACGAGGAGGTCATGCGCACGCTTCGGGGGTAACGCCCGGACTCGAGGAGATCGTTCCATGCGGCCATCCGCCCGCTCCTGCCTCCGCGTGCTCGCCCTCGCCTGTCTTGCCGCGATGCCGTGTGCCGCCTTCGCTCAGGGAACCGGCCCGCTGGCCCCCGACGAGGAGGCAAGCCTCCAGCAGATCCGCGATTTCGTCCGGGCGGCGGCCCAGCGCTACCGGATGGTGGCGCCGCTCGAGGTCTCGGTCGCGTCGTGGGTCGGGAGCAGCTCCGTGCAGCAGTACGCATCGAGCCCGGCCGTGTACACGCGCGGGGGACTTTACCTGAACCGCCGGCTGCTACGGGCCACGAACCGGGACCTCGTGATCGCGACAGCGCTCGGCTACGAGATCCTCCGCGCGCCCAGCAAGGCCACCTCGCTGGCGGATCGGGAGCGCGAACGCGCGCAGATCGCTCTGGACGGGAACGCCCAGGCGGTCGACATCCTGGTCCAGGTCAAGGGGCTGTCCGAGAGCGAGGCCCTGGAGGAGATGTACGCGTGGCTCCTCGCCATTCACCGCACCGCCACCGCCTCGGGCCAACCCCCGCAGCCGGGCAGCGTCGCGGGCTGCGACGCGATCCGAGACCTCCTCGGACGCTTCCCCGGGGTCAGGGAGAGGTTCGCGGGACGGGAGTGCGCGCCGGTGTAGCGGGAGCGCCCCGCGCCGGGCCGGTCTGCCAGCCCAGGATGACGACGGCCGCCGCGAGCGCCAGGAAGACCAGCAGCGTCGTGACCCGCGACAGGCCCGCCAGGAAGGCGAGCGTCCCGCTGGACAGCCCCGCGAACGCGAGCCCGACGACGGGGAGCACCGGCGCGCCGCAGCCCATGACGCTGCACGGCCCGGTCGACAGCCCCACGACGCTCGTCAGCATCCCCGCGATGCCGCCCCGGCGGGTGGCCGCCAAGCCCGCACCCCGGGCGGCCGACGCCTCGCGGCGGCGCGCGAGGAGGGCGAAGTACGCGCCGAAGAGGCCGGCCAGGAGCAGGATGCGCGCCATGTCAGTGACGTCCACCGCAAAGCCCCACTCGGTGCCGCCGTAGGGGCTGTCCGAAGAGAACCAGAAGAGGGCGAGAGCGGGGAGCTTCTGGAGCTTCTGCTCGAGCGGGATCGTCGACGAGAGGACGTACGCCGGAAGACCCTTCAGCCAGGGATTGAAGGCGAAGTAGTCGACGGGCCGGCGCGCGACGGAGAGGAGCGCCGGCGGGCCCAGGATCGAGAGCCCCACCACGGTCACGGCAATGGCCAGGAACACCCATGGGTGTCCCCGGATCGCCCCGAGGATGCCACGGACGACACGCACGAGGTGTTGCTCCCTTCGAGCCGCCGGAAGCCGTCCGACCGGGAATGCCGGTCTGTCCGCCCACGCCCCCGAGGGCCGCCAACACATGGTAGCGGCGCCCGGGGATCGCTGGCAAGCTGGCGCGGTGCGGCTGCCCTTCCTGGCGTCGATCCTCGCCGCCCCTGGCGGCGACCGGCAGCCCCGCGGTGGCGGCGGGCCCCGGCGGCGGGCCGGTGCTCGCGCAGACCTCGGCGGGCACGCCGGACGCGCCGCGAAGCATGGTCTTCTCGTGGACGCTCTATCCCGGGATGTGGGCCGAGATCGATCTCCGGCTCGCCGCCGGCGCGGAGGCGGTGGCCGAGGTCACGGCGGAGGGCGGCGAGGTGACCTGGAACCTCCATTCCCATCCGGTGGAGGAGTCGCCGGCGACCTTCGTTGTCCTCGCCCAGGGGGCGGCAGCCCGCGCGACGGTTCGCTGCGCGCCCGACGCCCCCGGCTTCTACTCCTACCTCTTCGGGAACGATCGCAGCCCGGGCACCGTGCGCCTCCGCATCGAGCTCAGGCTGAGCGGCGACGCCCGCCTGCTGGGCATCAAGCCCTGAATGGGGTCAGACTTTCATTCCCCGACATTTTTCCGCTGAGTGGTCCGGAAGCACGATCTGATTCCGGAAGAGGAAATGTCGGGAAGTCAAAGTCTGACCCCGTTCAGAAGCGCGACGATCCGGGCCGGGGTGACCGGGCCCTCGGTGATGCGCACGCCGAACGGCGCCAGGGCGTCCTCGATGGCATTGGCGAGGGCCGCCGGCGGTGAGATGGCGCCCCCTTCCCCGACGCCCTTGACCTCGAGCCGGTTGCGCGGCGAGGGATGCTCGAGGTGGACCGTCTCGATGAACGGTAGCTCGTCGGCCCGCGGTACGGCGTAGTCCATCAGGGAGCCGGTGAGCAGCTGCCCCGCCGAGTCGTAGACGATCTCCTCGCCGAGGCCACCGCCGATCCCCTGGGCGACCCCGCCGTGGATCTGCCCGTCCACGAGCATCGGGTTGATCACGCGGCCGCAGTCGTGGGCGACCACGTAGCGGAGGAGGCGCATGCGGCCCGTCTCGGGATCGACCTCGACCACCGCCACGTGGACCGCGCTCGCGTAGGTCACGGTGGGCACACCCTGGTACGTGGTCGCCTCGAAGTCGGGGTCGACGGCTCCCAGGGCCTGGAACGTCGGCAGGCTCCCGCGCACGATGCTCGCGAAGGTGAGCGCGCGGCCCGGGCTGCCGCGGACGAACACGCGGCCATCCTCCACCTCGAGATCGGCCTCGGCGGCCTCGAGAAGCCGGGCCGCGGCCCGGACGAGCTTGGCCCGGACGGTCGCCCCCGAAGCCGCCACGGCGTTCCCCGCGAGGACCGTGCTGCGGCTCGCGAACGTCCCGATGCCGAACGGGATCGCGTCCGTGTCGCCGCCGATCACCGTGATGTCCTCGAGACCGACGCCGAGCACATCCGCCGCGATCTGGGCGTAAACGGTCTCGTGCCCCTGCCCCTGCGAGCACGCGCCGGTCGCGACCAGCACCTTGCCCGAGGCGTCGAGTCGCACGGTCGCGCCCTCGTACGGTCCGACCCCGGTGCCCTCGACGTACGAGGAGATGCCCACGCCCCGATAGATCCCCCGCGCCCGGAGCCCGGCCTGCACGGCGCGCAGGCCGTCGTAGTCGGCCGCCCGGAGCGCCCGGGCTAACCCGTCGGGAAAGTCGCCCCCGTCGTACACGAGGGGGTTCCCGTCGCGGTACAGCATCCCCACGTCGTAGGGCATCTCGTCCGGCCTGACCAGGTTCCGCCGGCGAAGCTCCCCTGGATCGAGTCCCACCTCGCGGGCGAGCATGTCGAGCAGACGGTCCATCACGAAGACGGCCTCGGGCCGCCCGGCCCCGCGATACGGCGCGTGGGGCGTCTTGTTGGTCACGACGGCTTGGCCGTCGAACGCCGCGTTCCTGATCCGGTGCGGGCCCAGGATGTGGCCAACGGTGTTGTACGGCTGGACGATGCCCCAGGGGTTATACGCGCCCAGATCCAGCAGGAAGCGGTCCCGAAACGCCACGATCAGGCCGTCACGGGTCGCGCCGAGCTCGGCGTCGTGAAGCTGCTCCCGCGAGTGGGTCGCGCTCTGAAGATGCTCCCGTCGGGTCTCGATCCACTTCACGGGACGGTCGAGGCGCGTCGCGATCACGGGGATCAGGACGTCCTCCTGGTAGATCGAAGCCTTCGTCCCGAAGCCGCCACCGACCTCGGGCGCGACGACGCGCAGCTTGTGCGCCGGAAGATCGAGCATCTCGCAGAGCGTGCGCTGGAGCCAGTGCGGCACCTGGGTGGAGGCCCACACGGTCAGGCCCCCACCGCGCGCGGCGGGCTCGGCGAGAATTCCACGGGGCTCCATCGGCATCCCTGCGTAGCGGGGCACGCGAATCCGGGCGCCCACGCGCACCGACGCGTCCGCCAGCGCGCGCTCCGGATCCCCGATCCGCACCTTGAAGGCGACGCCCACGTTGTCGCCCCAGTCCTGGTGGAGGAGGGGCGCGTCGGGGGCGAGCCCTGTCTCGACGTCGACGACGGCCGGGAGCGGCTCGTAGTCGACTTCGATCAGGTCGAGCGCGTCCTCCGCCGCGTACGGGTCGGTGGCGACGATCACCGCCACCGGCTCGCCGACGTAGCGGACCCTCTCGTGGGCGAGCGCGAGTTGCGCGGCCGTCTTCAGGCGGAAGCCGACGCGAGCCTGGAGCGACGGCGGGGGCGCACCGGCGAGGGGGAGCGGCCGGAGCGGCGGAACCAGGTCCGCATACGTGAAGCAACCGATCACCGCGGGGTGGGTGCGTGCGCGATCGACGCCGATCCCCCGGATCCGCGCGTGGGCGTGCGGACTCCGGAGGATCGCGGCGTGGAGGCAAGCGGACGGGCGGAGGTCGTCGACGTAGCACCCCCGCCCGATCAGGAGGCGCGGGTCCTCGCGGCGGCGGACCTCGGCTCCGACGTACTTCGCCCCCATCGGCTCAGGCTCCCGGTTTCACCAGCTCCGCGAGCTCCCTCGAGAAGCCCTCGAAATCCTGGTAGTGGATCGCGTGCATGCCGGCCGCGCGAGCCCCCGCGGCATTCTCCAGCTTGTCGTCGGTGAACACGGCCTCCGACGGCGCACAGCCGAGCTCGGCCAGGACGCGCTCGAAGATGGCGCGGCCCGGCTTGTGAAGGCCGAGCTCGGTGGACAGGAACGCCCGGTCGAAGGGGGCGAACAGGCCGCGCTCCCGGTTGAACCGCCCGACCTCCACCTCGGTGTTCGTGAGGCACGCGACGAGATGCCGCCGCCTGAGCTCCTGGATCAGCCCGAGCACGCGTGCGTCGAGGCGGGCCGTTGCCGCCCCGTAGACCGTGAGGTGCCGCGCGACGGCCGCGTCCGGGTCCACGAGCCGCCCACTGTCGGGGGCGACCCGCGCGTAGAACTCCCAGAGCGTCATCCGGCCCTCGCTGAGAGTGATGGCCTCCGCCGCGCGGTGCTGCCGCAGCCGCGGCTCCGGCATGTCGAACATCCCCGCCAGGTCGGCGAAGAGGACGTCGTCGAACGGCGGCTCGAGGATCCCGCCGATGTCGAAGATCACCGCCTTGATGGGCGTGCGGGCGGCAGCCGGCACGCTCATGCGAACGCGGGCATGACGTGCTTGGCGATGAGGTCGATCTGCCTCGGGTCGTCGCTGACCGGGCCGAGGACCATATACTCCATCCCGGCGGACACGAGGTCGGCGATGCGCGTGTTGATCCGGTCGACGGAGCCCACCATGTAGCACTCCTGCAAGTGCTCCCAGCTCCGATGCGTCCCCATCGCGCGCAGGAACGGCGCCCTGGACGCCTCGACCGCCCGCTCGTGCGTCGCCGTCTCCACGAGGTGCGTGAAGTTGCAGTGCCCGAACGCCAGGGCCTTCGGGTCACGTCCCATCCGAACCGCGTGGCGCTGCAGGTCCTCCCAGTCTCGCTTCACCCATTCCTGCTTGCCCGAGCATCGCGAGATCCAGTTGCCCGCCCGCACGATCCGCTCGGCCACGGTCGTGGCGAGCTTCGGCACGTCGTGCTCTCCGGGATCCGGGATCCGCGACCCGCCCGAGACCCACACTTCCGGCAGCTCCGGCGGTCTCGGGTCAATCGTCACGTCGTCGAAGCGGTAGTAGCGGCCGTGGAAGGTCGCGTTGGGCCGCGAGAGGAGGAGGAGCACCGCCTCGATGAGCTCGTCGGTCCGCTTCCCGCGCTCCTCGATCCGAGTGCCGGTGACCTCGTACTCCCGCGCGTACCAGCCCGGCCCCACGCCGAACAGGTAGCGGCCCTGCGAGAGATGGCACAGCGTCGAGATCTCTTTCGCGAGCATCACGGGGTGCCTGACGGGCAGGACCAGGATCCCGGTCGCCAGCTTGACGCGCGCGGTGAGCGCGGCGGCGTACGACAGCACGCTGAGCGGCTCGAGCCACGCGTTGCCGTAGAGCCCGGGCGCCGAGAGGAGATGATCGATCACCCAGACGTCGATCCCATGCTCCTCGCACTTGAGTACCGAGTCCCGGACCTTGGCCGCGTTCTCCCGGACGCTGTCGGGGGTCCCGGGGTCGTCCGCCCACGCGTAGGTCGGAATCCACACGCCGAATCTGAGCTTGGCCATGTCTCCCTATCCCCCTTACCCGGCCGAGCCGGAGCATGGCGACGTCATCGCGCCGTCGTCTTCCCGTAACGGAGCTCCAGGGTGGTGCATCCACGCGGCACGCGGTAGGGTCCGTGGACCATGCCCGGTGGGCGGCACGCGTACATCCCGGCCGTGAACGTCTGCTCCTTCCCGAGGTCGATCAGCTCGCCGGCGAGGATCCAGACCTCCTCCCAGAAGTCGTGGGTGATCGTCTCCCGGGTCTCGACGCCCGCCGCAAACCGGAGGAGGCGGGTGACGTCTCCGCTCTCCGGATCGAGGGCCAGGATCTTCTGCTCGACGCCCGGCCCCCCCGCCCCGCCGGTGGTCGAGCCGGCGACGGGCTGCCAGGGAATGTGGTCGGGCGCGAAGAACTCGAGCTCGGGCTTCGACATTCGCGAGTCTCCTCCGATGGGGTTCGGCGCGGCGCCCGTTTAGTATCGAGAGCCTCGCGGGGTGGCGTCAAGCCGGCCATGGCGGCCGGCCGTACCGGCGCGGTCGATCCACTGGCCAGTGCACCCGGGCGCGTTGACGTCGCGTCGGTGACGCGGTATGCGTGGAGGCCACCGAGCGTCGACGCGAGGAGGAGAGGAAGCCATGGCGATCCGCATCACGCGCGTCTACACGCGCACCGGCGACCGCGGGCAGACGGCGCTGGTCGGCGGCCGCCGCGTGCCGAAGGACGCGCCCCGGATCGAGGCCTACGGGACGGTCGACGAGCTGAACGCGATCCTCGGCCTGGCGCGGGTCTTCAATGCCGAGCGGCTCGCGGAAGGCGAAGGCCCCCGGTGGCTCGACGAGACGCTCCGCCGGCTGCAGAACCAGCTGTTCGACCTTGGGTCGGAGCTGGCGACGCCCGAGGACGCCGTCTACGAGGGGATGTATCGGGTCGGGGCGGCGGACGTGACCGAGCTCGAGAAGCTGATCGACCGCTGCCAGAAGGAGCTCGAGCCGCTCAAGTCGTTCGTGCTCCCGGGAGGCGGCCGGGTGGGAGCGTTTCTCCACCAGGCCCGGACGGTGTGTCGCCGCGCCGAGCGAGAGATCCTGCGGCTCTCGCGGGGAGAGCCCGTCTCGGAGTGGCCGCTCCGCTACGTCAACCGGCTGAGCGATCTCCTGTTCGTGCTCTCGCGATGGACCGCTCGGCGGCTAGGAGAGCCCGAGTACCTCTGGGAACGCGGCCTCCAGGCCCACAAGCGCCGCGAATAGAGGGTGCCTCTCGTGGGCAAACGGCTCCCTGTCCTTCCCGGAATCTCGCTCGACGGGGGGCGCCTACTCGAAGCGGTTGCGCGGCGCGTCCTTTGAGATGGTCAGCTCCGGCATGTGGCTCTGGTAGGTCTGGGCGTCATCCGAGTTGAGACCGAACCACTCGGGCGCCAGCCCACCGAGCATGTAGAGGGGCTTCACCACCGCCCAGTCAAACGCCACGGCGAACGGGTAAACGACAAACGCGAGCGGGCGGAACGGGTGCCCGTAGGCGCTCGGGGTCGAGGAGAACCCCACCCACGTCGGGTCCGGAAGCTTCGACAGAGTGGGGAGGGACGGATTGTAGATCCACTCCCCATCGGGCAGCGACTGGGACACGTGGGCAAACCCGTCGTCCTTCTGTGTCCTCAGACTGTTGGCCGAGCAGCCCATGCCGATGGCCGCGGCCACCCCCAGGATGATCAGATGTCTCGTGCGCATCGCTCCTCCCCCTGCCGGGCGCCCCGGCTGTGCCTGTGCCAGCCATTTCCGGTCGACAGGACCGAGACCCCGGCCAGCGCCTGGACCGTAGCACGAACCGCCGTGCACACCAAGCGATTTCATACAAAGTCCAAGTATGTACAAACCGAGCCCCCCTGGTAGACTGGGGCAGGATCCTGGGAAGGCGGTTACTCCTGACCATGGAGGCTGGGTGGCGCTCCAGAATCACCCGTTGATCGAGCGGTTGAGGGACTGGCTCGCCAGGGTCAGCCGCGGCGCCGGACGGCCGTCCGCGGCAGAGGTCGAAGGGGCCGCGGGCTCAGGGTCGGGGACCGGAAGCCAGGGTGGCGAGCGGTGGGACGAGATCCTCCGGGTCCAGGAGCTCACGCTCAGCCTCCTCTCGAACAAGGTCACCCCCGACGAGCTGTTTCGCCACGTCGTCGACGGCGCCGCCGACTCGCTGAGCGCCGACGAGGCCTCGCTGATGCTCGTGGAGGGGGACGAACTGCGCGTCGCATCCTCCACGCGTACCCCGGCCGGCGAGGCCGAGACGTGGCAGCAGCGATCGCGCCTGGGCGAAGGCGTGGCGGGCTGGGTAGCCCAGACCGGCAGCCCGGTGCTGCTGAGCGAGGGCGACGACCTCTCGCGGTTCCCGAACCTCGTCCCCAAGGGAGGCCGCATCCAGTCGGCCGTGTCGGTCCCGCTCGAGGTGGGCGGCCGGGTGGTGGGCGTTCTCAACGCCAACCGCCTCGCGGATAGGCCCCGCTTCACCTCGAGCGACCTCGCCGTCCTCCGGCTGTTCGCCGGCACGGCAGCCCTCGCGATCGACCAGGCGAATCTCCTCCAGCGCGCCCAGGCTCGCACCCGCGCCATCGAGGCGCTGCTGGCTGTCGTCGACGCGTTCGTGACGGGCGCCGAGCCGGCACGGGCGCTCAGAGCCGTGATGCCGCGGCTGGCGACGGCGTTCCGCTCCAGCCAGGCGCTGGCGTTCCTCGCGTCCGCGCCCGACAGTGCCACACTCGCCGCGGTCGCGGGCTGGGACACCGGTCCCCTCGACCAGGGAGCACTCGAAGGAACCACACTCCCGCTGAACGACGACCTGACCCGCCTTCTCGAGCACGGCCAGCCCGCCTGGATCGCGGGGATCCCACTCACGGGTGCGCCGGCCTGGCTCCGCCACGCGGGCACGCCGTGGCTCGTGCTCCCGATCCCCTCCGGCGAGGCCAGCCCGCGCTGCCTCCTGGCGCTGTCGTGGGATGACCCCGGATTCGATCTGCCTCCCGAGGAGCTGCGGGTCCTGGCGGGACTGGCCGGCCAGATCGGGGTGGCGCTGGCGCGCGAGGATCGGGCCGCGGTGGCGGGCGCCCTCCAGGACCAGGTCAGCCAGGCGCGCGCGCACCTCGTGGAGGTCGAGCGTCTCGCGACGATCGGCCAGAGCATGGCCGGGCTGGTCCACGACATCAATGCCCCGCTCACGGCGCTGATGACGCTCGCACAGATGATCCAGTCCGATCCGAAGGCCGATGGGACCAGCCGCGAACGGTCCGGCCAGATCATCCACGCCGCCCAGCGTGCCCAGCGCCTCGTGCGCGAGCTCCTGACCATGACCAAGCCGCGCCCGCCCACGTTCGAGGCCGTCGACCTCAATGCCCTGATCAAGCAGACGATGGACCTCGAGCGCCCCCAGTGCTCCGTGGCCGGGATCAAGCTCGTCGGGGACTTCCAGACCGACCTGCCCCGCGTCACGGCCGACCCGCACCGCCTCGGTCAGGTGCTGATGAACCTCCTGGGGAACGCGCGGCAGGCAATGGAGTCCGCTGACAAGGGCCGGAACCTCACCGTGCGCACCCGCCAGCGCGGGGAGATGGTCGACATCCAGGTCATCGACGATGGGCCCGGCATCCCGGCCGAGGTGAAGGCGAAGATCTTCGACTGGTTCTTCACCACGAAGCCGCCCGGCGAGGGCACGGGCCTGGGTCTCGCGGTTTCGCGCGAGATCCTGCAGGCGCACGGAGGGAACCTCCGCCTCGAGGACACACCGGGCGGCGGCGCGACGTTCGTCCTCGACATCCCTCGGGAGCGTCCGGGAGCCTAGCAGCCGCGCGAGCAGGCGTGGGCCCGCGCTTCTACGGCGGCCCACGAACTGGGCTCGGGTACAATGCGCGCGATGCGCCTTCTGTGGACGCTGCTCGGCGCCAGCCGGCTGCCCGAGGCGTCGCGATCCAAGCTCGGGATCGTGGGGCTCCTCTACTTCATCGAGGGCAGTCCGGTGAGCGTCCTGTGGGAGGTGCTGCCCGTCTACCTCCGCCGACAGGGCACGTCGCTCCGCGCCATCGGCGGGCTCCGTCTCCTCGAACTGCCGTTCTCTCTGAAGTTCATCTGGTCGCCGCTGGTCCAGCGTTTCGGCGACCGCCGCGACTGGGTCACCGGCGCCATGCTCGTGGTCGCGCTCGTCGTCGCCCTTCTCCCCATGACCGACGCCACGCGCGGCCTGGTCGTCCTCATCGTCCTGATCCTCGTCCTGACGGTCGCCGCGGCCACCCAGGACATGGCGATCGACGCCTACACCGTCGCGCTGGTGAACCAGGAGGAGCAGGGCGCGGCGAACGGCGTCCGCGCCTCCGCGTACCGCGTGGCGCTGGTCCTGATCGGCAGCGGCATGGTCACCCTCGCCGAGTGGCTGCCCTGGAGCGTTCTCTTCGAAGCTGCCGCGGTCGTGTTCGCCGGGCTCGGCCTGGCAGTCCGACGGATCCCGCGGGTCGACGTCCCCGCCGAGGCGCGCCGGCACTGGCTCGCCCCCTTCGTGGGCTGGATCGGCACCTGGCGCGCGGTCCCGCTCATCCTCTTCGTCCTCACCTACAAGCTGGGCGAGTTCGCGATCGGCCCGATGGTTAAGCCATTCTGGGTGGACCGTGGGCGCTCGCTCTTCGAGATCGGGCTGGTCCCGACGGCTCTCGGCATCGGGCTCTCGATCGCCGGGGCCCTGGCGGGTGGCGCCTTCATGCAGCGCTACGGCACCCTGACCGCCCTGTGGGCGCTCGGCGTGCCTCAGGCGGTCTCGAACCTCGGCTACGCTGCGGTCGCCCTGTGGGAGCTGCCCTGGCCGGCCCTGTACGCGGCGTCCATGATCGACTCATTCGCGGGCGGGCTCGGGACCGCCGCGTTCCTCGGATTCTTCCTAGCCGTCTGCGATCCAGAGCGAGCCACGCTCCAGTACGCGTTCCTCTCCTCGCTCTTCTCGTTCACGGGCCGCCTCGCGGGCGCGGTGAGCGGCATCGGCGCCGAGCGGTGGGGCTACGGCCCGTACTTCGCGCTCACCTTTCTCGCGTCGCTCCCCGGCCTCTGTCTCGTCCCGCTCATCGCATCCTGGCTCCCCCCCAGCCCGACAGCCGGGCGAGGCGAGCCAACAGGCCGAAAGCCGTCCGACAGGGCGGGCCAGTGAACCCGCAGGCCGCCACAGGCCGATGGCCGTCCAATCGCCGTCGAATCAACGCCCGCGGAGCCCCACCGGCCGAAGGCCGTCCAAAGGTAGCCCAATGAGCACCGGCGCCGGAGAGCTCCTCGCGCTCGGGTTCGAGGGCACCGCGCTGCCGGAGGCCATCGCCGACCTGGCCGCCGAAGCTGGGCTGGGCGGCGTCGTGCTCTTCGCGCGAAACTGCCCCACCCTCGACGCGGTCCTCTCGCTGACCTCGGCAGCGCGCGAGCTCGGCCCAGACGTGCTCGTGCTCGTAGACCACGAGGGCGGGCGCGTCCATCGCCTCCCGCCGCCATTCACGTGCTTTCCTCCCGCGGCGACGATCGGCCGGACGGGCGAGCCCGCGCTCGCCGGGCGCGTGGCCAGAGCGATGGCCCGCGAACTGCGCGCCGCGGGGTTCGACTCCGGGCTCACGCCGGTCCTCGATTGCCGGACGGACCCGGAAAGCGTCGTCATCGGCGACCGAGCGTACGCGGAGGACGCCGAGGCGGTCGCGGCCTGCGGCACGGCGTTCACCCGCGCAGCCCTGGCGGAAGGCCTCATACCAGTGGCCAAGCATTTCCCGGGTCATGGGCGGACGCCCCTCGATTCCCACGTGGCCCTCCCAGAGGTGGACGCCCCGGTCGGCGAGCTCGAACGGACGGAGCTGCTGCCGTTCCGCCGAGCCCTCGCGGCCGGATGCCCCGCAGTCATGGTGGCCCACGTGCGGTACCCGGCCCTCGATCCGGAGTGGCCCGCCTCGCTGTCAACCGGCGTCGTCGCGGGACTCCTGCGGCGGGAGCTCGACTTCGGGGGCCTCGTCCTGAGCGACGATCTCGAGATGGCGGCAGTCAGGAGCGCCTGGGGCGTCGGTATCGCGGCCGCGCGGTTCCTCACCGTGGGCGGCGATCTCGCCCTCGTCTGCCGTGAGCCCGAGACACGAGCTGAGGCGGTCGCGGCCGTGGGCCAAGCGCTCGCGAGCGGGGCGCTGACCCCGGACGCCGCCCAGGCGGCGTGCGGGCGCCGGGCGGCTCTCCGGCGGTGGGTCGAGCGGACGCGGCCCTGCCCTGACCTGGACGTCATCGGCTGCGCCGAGCATCGGGAGCTCGTGGCCGAGATCCTCGCTCGCGCCGGCGCCACCGGGTCGCCCGGGCCAGCCTGATCGCGACGAGCTCTGGGGCCGGCGACTCGGCGGCAACACGCTGGGCGGATGCAGGGCGGGGTCCATCCGACCGAACACGTGACGAGCGCCCCTCACATGGGGTCCTTCCCCAGCCGTCCCACTCGATCTGGTGGCGCCATTTTCTTTTCGGTCCAACACGAGATTTTAGGTGTAACTTAGCGTCACGTCGGACTTTCACGCACTCTGAGCTCGCTCCAGGAGGCGCATGCGGCGCGTCGTGGTCACCGGTCTGGGCGTGGTTTCACCCCTGGGCGTCGGCATCGACGCCTTCTGGGACGGGCTGACTCACGGCCGGAGCGGGGTCCGCCGGATCACTCGATTTGACCCCTCACCTTACCCGAGCCAGATCGCGGGAGAGATTCCTGACTTCGACGCCGCCGCTCACCTACCCCGGCGGGACATCGTGCGGACCGATGGGTTCATCCACTACGCGCTCATCTCCGCGCAAGCGGCGCTCGCGGACTCCGGCGTCAAGATCGATGGCCAGAACGACCGGGTCGGCGTGTCGATCGGAACCGGCATGGGCGGAGTGCCTCTCCTCCTATCCTCGTGGGACCTGCTCCAGCGCGAGGGCATCGCGGCCGTGAGCGCGTACGCGCTGCCGGGCAGCCTGCCCAACATGGCGGCCGGGTGGGTGTCCATGCGGACGGCGGCACGCGGGCCGATCTTCAGCCCCACCACGGCCTGTGCCGCGAGCAGCCAGGCCGTCGGCGACGCCTTCCGGACGATCCAGCGCGGCGACGCCGACGTCATGCTCGCCGGGGGAACCGACGCCCTCATCCATCCCCTGGTCGTCGCCGGCTTCTCGTCGATCCGGGCGCTGTCGACACGGAACGATGCCCCGACTCTTGCCAGCCGCCCATTCGACAAGGATCGCGACGGGTTTGTCCTCGCGGAGGGCGCGGGGATCCTCGTCCTCGAGATCCTGGAGGCGGCGCGGGCGCGGGGCGCCCGCATCTACGCCGAGGTGGTGGGGTACGGGCTCTCGGCCGACGCCAACCACCCGACGGCCTCGTCGTCCGACGGGCCCGCCCGGGCGATGCGGCTCGCCCTCGCGGACGCGAAGCTCGCCCCGGAAGCGGTGGACTACGTCAACGCGCACGGGACGTCCACCCCGCTGAACGATCAGCACGAGACCGAGGCGATCAAGGCCGTCTTCGGCGAGCATGCCCGGCGCCTGGCGGTCAGCTCGATCAAATCGATGACGGGCCACCTCGTGGGAGCCGCCGGAGGCGTGGAAGCCATCGCGACGGCGCTCGCTCTCCACCACGGAGTCCTGCCCCCCACGATCAACTACACGACGCCGGATCCCGCGTGCGACCTGGACTACGTGCCAAACCAGGCCCGCCGTGTCCCGATCCGGGTAGCGATGTCGAACTCGTTCGCGTTCGGCGGGACCAACTCGATCCTGGTCCTGAGCCGCGGGGAGGCATGAGTGGCGGCGCAAGACGTCGCGGATGGGCTTCGGGAGATCATGTCAGCACGGCTCGGACTGCCGCCGGAGCAGCTGGTGCCGGAGGCGAAGCTGGTCGAGGATCTCGGCCTCGATTCCCTCGACGCGGTCGAGCTCGCCATCTCGGTCGAGCGCAAGTTTGACATCGAGGTGCCCGAGGAGGAGCTGACCAAGCTCAAGACGGTGGCGGACATGGTGGCTCTGGTCGAGAGCCGCCTCAAACAGGCGCCTGGGTGAGACGTCGCGTCGTCATCACCGGCCTCGGAGCCGTGACGCCGATCGGGATTGGCGTCAAGCCGTTCTGGCACGGACTCCGTGAAGGAGCGCTCGGGGTGGGACCGATCACCCGTTTCGACCCGGCGCCGTTCGCCTGCCGGGTCGCGGCCGAGGTCAAGGGCTTCGAGCTGGCCGGTGAGCGGCTCACGCCTGCGGGGCGCTTCGCCCAGTTCGGCATGGCCGCCGCCCGAATGGCGTACGACGACGCGGGCCTGCCAGGCCTCCGGGCTGCCAGCGGGTTCGCGGTCTGCGTCGCGAGCGGCGCCAGCGCGGTGGCCGAGTTCCAGGAGGTCCTCGAGCGGCTGCAGGGCCGGTCGATGCGCCGGCGCGATGCCTCGATGGTCGTCGAGAGCATCGGGCACGCCCTGACGAACCATGCGGCCGTGGATCTGGGCCTCCAGGGCCAGACCATGACGCTTGGCTCCGGCTGTGCCTCGGGTGTGGACGTGATCCAGTGGGCGTGTGCCCAAATCGGCGCCGGCCGCATCGTCGGCGCGCTGGCCGGAGCCGCCGACGCACCCCTGGCGACCTCCGTGCATGCGGCCTGGGGCAAGCTCGGTTGGCTCTCGCGCTGGAGCGGCCCGCCGGCGCAGGCGCTGCGCCCCTACGACGCGCTCAGCGACGGCTCAGTCCTGGGCGAGGGCGCCGGGATGTATGTGCTGGAAGATCTCGATCACTCGCGGGCACGGGGCGCCCACGTCTACGCTGAGGTGCTGGGGTACGGCAGCGGCACCGACGGCCTGGATCTCCGTACGGTGAACCCCGAGGGCGCGTCACTCCAGGCCGCCATGCGGGCGGCGCTCAAGGAAGCGCGCCTGGACCCGGGGGAGATCGACCACGTCAACGCGCACGGGGGTGGCGTACCGTGCCACGACCGGGCCGAGAGCGCGGCGTATCGCGCCGTGCTCGGCCGGCACGCGTACAACGTCCCGGTGACCTCGATCAAGGCGATGATCGGCCAGCCGTTCGCGGCGGGTGGGGCCCTCCAGGTGGTGGCTGCCTGCTTCTCGCTGGCGGAGCAGTTCGTTCCTCCGACCATGAACCACGACATCCCCGCCCCCGAGTGCGACCTCGATTACGTGCCCGGCCGGGGTCGGCCCGCCCGGGTGAACCGCGTCCTGGTCACCTCGCGCGCCATCGGCCCCACACACTCGGCGGTCATCCTCGGCCGCCCGGACGACAACTAGCCCCGCACTGCCATGACGCCGATCGTCGGCCTCTTTCTGGTCGCGCTGATCGAGGTGGCGCTGGCGGTCGTGGTCTGGGTGCGAAACCCCGGTCGCGCGGTGAACCGGTGGTTTGCGGCGTTCGCGACGACCCTCGCTGTGTGGGGCACCCTGGTCGGCATCCGCCGGAGCCTGGTCGACCCGGTGGTGGTCCTCGCCGTGGTGCGCGTGCTCTGGGCGACAGCAGCCCTCGTCCCGGTGACGTTCGCTCACTTCGCGGTGGTGTTCCCGCGGCCGGCGGCCCGCCGGCCGGCCCTCGCCCAGGTGGTGACCTTCCTCGGCCTGTTCATGTCGGGCCTGTCGTTCTCGCCCTGGATTGTGGCCGACGTGCGGCTCGAGGAGGCCAACTACCTGCAGCCGGTGTACGGACCGGCCTTCCGGTTGCTCGGAGCGTACATGATCCTGTGCTCTGCCTGGGCCCTCGCCCACCTGGCGGGCAAGCTCCGACACACCACGGGCTTCGCCCGGGCCCAGCTCCACTACGTCTTCCTCGGGGCCGGGCTCACGGCGGCGGGCGCCCTCACGCTCGGCGTCGTCGTGCCGCTCGTCACCGGATCCTCGCGGCTCGGCGTGTACGGGCCCTATTTCACGCTACTCTGGCTCGGCTTTACTGCCCACTGCATCCTGCGGTACCGGCTCATGGACGTGCGGGTCGTCATCAGCCGGTCAGCGGCCTACGCGGCGGGCTGGCTGCTGACGGCGGCCCTGCTGATCGGGGGTGAGATCCTCCTGGACGCGCTCTTCCCCGAGGCGAACCCGACGCTCTCGCCCGCCGGCGCGGTGGTGCTGGGCCTGGCCGCCTCCGCTCTGTTCCTCGGATTCGCGCCGCGCATGCGCCATCTCGCCGACCGGTACTTGTACCGGCCGGCCTACGACACGCGTGCCCTCGTCCGCGAGGGGAGCCGGGCGATGGGCACCTTTGCCGACCCCGCGCGGGTTGCGATGGCCATGGCGGACCTGATCGACCGTGCCCTCCGTCTCGAGAGCCTTGCCATCCTCGTGCGGATCCGGGACCGCGACGCCTTTACACCCCTCGTGGCCCGGCACGTCGATCCGACCTTCGTGTGGCCTGCGGAGCCGGTGTCAGGGACGAGCCCGCTCGTCCAGGAGCTGTCGGACGGGACGGCCGCGCTCGTCTGGGATCTTGTCGGGGCTCGGCCCGGCAGCGTGGACCCGACTACCGTGCTCCAGGATCTCCGGGCCTGGGGTGCCGAGGCGGCCGTGCCGGTCCGGGACGGCCGGCTGATGGCGATCATCCTGATCGGCCCCAAGCTCTCCGGCGATTCGTTCTTTGGCGACGAGCTCGACCTCCTGGAGACCCTGGCGAGCGAGCTCGCCATCGGGCTCAAGAACGCGCAGCTCTACCACGAGATCGTCTCGATCAAGGAGTACAACGAGCGTCTGCTCGGCCGCATGGACTCGGGCGTCATCGCCGCCCGGGAAGACGGCGTCGTCATGACCCTCAATCCGGCGGCAGAGCGCATTCTCGGGATCGAGGCCGCCCGCGTGGTGGGCCGGCCGCTCGATGTGCTGGACCCCGCCATTCGAGCCGTCCTCCGGTCGAGCCTCGTCGAGCAGTCGGAGTCCGAGACGGAGGTGACGGTGAGCCATCCCGAGGGGCGGATTCTGCCCCTGGTGGTCCACACGTCGGCGCTTCACGACCACAAGGGGGCGGTCAGCGGAGCGATCGCCGTGCTCAACGACCACTCGCGGCTCAAGGCGCTCGAGGAGGACAAGCGGCGCACCGATCGCCTCTCCGCCCTCGGCGCGATGGCAACCGGCATCGCTCACGAGATCCGGAACCCGCTCGTGGCGATCAAGACGTTCGCGGAGCTCCTGCCCGAGCGAGCCGACGACCACGAGTTCCGCTCGACCTTCGCGAAGGTCGCCGTCAAGGAGATCCACCGCATCGAACAGCTCCTGGGGCGGCTCCGGGCCCTGGCGGTCCCCACTGCGTTCCCGCTGCGCCCGCTCGACCTCCAGGTGCCCCTGGCGGAGACGCTCGACCTGCTTCGTGGAGAGGCCGATCGCCGGCGGGTGCGCTCGGTGGTCGAGATCGAGCGTGATCTGCCACCGATCCTGGGCGAGCTCGACCAGCTCAAGCAGCTCTTCCTGAACCTGTTCTTGAACGGCCTGGAAGCCATGACCGCGGGCGGCACCCTGACGGTGACCGTCCGGGCCGATCGCGAGCGCGCGGACCGCGGCTTGGTGACGGTCCGGGTCACGGACACCGGCCCCGGGATCCCGCGCGAGGATCTCGCCCGGGTCTTCGAGCCGTTCTTCACGACGAAGTCCAGCGGAACGGGCCTCGGGCTCGCGATCTGCCGCAGCATCGCGGACGCGCACCGCGCGGCGCTCTGGGCGGATCCCGGTCCGGCCGGGCTCGGCATCACCTTCGTGGTGCAGTTCCCCGCGCTCGTCGGCTCCGTGGCCGAGACCGTGCGGCCCGAGGTGGCGCGATGAGAACGGTCCGCGTGCTCTCGCGCGATGCCGGCCTGGCCGCCCGCCTGCGCCGGCTCCTGAACGGCAGCCTCGACTTCGGGGCCAGCGGATCGCTGGCCCGGGCTCTCGAGCCGGGTGCCGCCGGCCAGGCCGACCTGCTCCTCCTGGACTTCGGGTCGGCCAACGTGGACCCGGACGAGCTGGCGACAGCGGCCGCCATCGCGTCGCGACCGTTCCTGGTCGGGCTCCTGGCTCCCGACGATCCGGTTCCCCCGGGAGTGGACCGCTGCGACCTCGCGCTGCCCCGCGACACACCGGACACCCCGCTCCGGCTGGCGATCGACCAGGGACTCCGCGTGCGGCGCCTCGAGCTGGAGGTCGCTTCGCTTCGGCGGGACCGGACGCGGCGGGAGCCGGCCTCGGCCCCGGCTGCGACGAACGGCCATGGAAGCTCGACGGCGCTCGGAACGGTGCTGAAGGAGCTGGGCAAGCTCCTCTCCGCGCACTTCGACATCGAGCGTGTCGTCGAGTTCTTCCTGGACGCGATCACCGAGCTCGTGCGGCCGGGGCGAGTGGCGCTCCTCCTGGTCGACGACGAGCACCGGTACCGGCCGCGTGGCTTCCGGGGGCTCAACCCCGATCTGGCCGAGCGGCTCCGTCTGGAGAGCGGTGAGGGGCTCGCCGACTGGTTTCGACAGCACGTGCGGCTGGCCGTGCGGGGCGAGCTCGAGCGGGAGCCCGACTGGCTCGAGGCGGCCCGGGAGCTCGCGCTCCTGGGAGGCGAGGTCGCGGTACCGCTGTGGGTCCAGGCCAAGCTGGTCGGAATCCTCGTGCTCGGGCCGCGGGTCACGGGACAGCCCTACGGCTCAGAGGATCTGGAGCGGCTCTTCACGCTGGCGAGCCAGGTCGCCATGGCGGTCGAGGACATCGCCCTCTTCAACACCGTCCGGGCCCAGCACAGCTTCATCGAGCAGGTCCTGACCCACCTCCAGAGCGGCGCCATCACCATCGACGCCTCCGGACGGGTGACCCGATTCAACCGCCGGGCGGAGCAGATTCTCGAGCTCTCCCTCGGCGACGTCCTCGGGCAGGACCTCCGCGTCCTGCCCTCGCCGCTCGGCGACCTGCTCTACGAGACCGTGCGGGGCGGGCGGGAGCTCCGGTTAGTGGAGGTGGAGCTACCCCGCCGCCAGATCACGCTCGAGCTCAGCACATCCCGGATCCTCGACGCCACCGGCACCCCGTGCGGCGCCGTCATGCTGGTCGACGACCCGACGCCACGGCACAAGCTTCACCGGGAGCGCCAGACGAGCCAGACGCTCGATCTCCTCAACCGGGTGCTGCTCCGCCTGACGGACGAGATCAAGAACCCTCTCGTGTCGATCTACACGTTCCTCGAGCTGCTCCCGCACCGGTACGAGGACCCTGAGTTCCGGGAAACGTTCCTCACAGTCGTCGGCAAGGACACCCAGCGCCTGATCTCGCTCGTCGACAAGCTCATCACACTCGCCGGTGACCGCGACTACAAGGTGGACTTCTGCGACGTCCGGCAGCTCTTGCACGACGCGCTGGAGGAGCTCTCGGTCCGCCTGGAGCGGTCGAAGGGGCCGAGCGACGCCGCGCTCTTCCTGCTCCAGGTCCCGGAGCGCACCGAGCAGCTGACGGCGATCCTCTATGCGCCGCAGAAGGGCCTCGTCGTCAAGGCCGATCGCGAGCAACTGACCAAGGCGATCGGCTACCTCGTCCGATTCCTCGCCAACCGCGTCGATGCGGATGGTCGCGTGGCCATCCACCTGCAGACGTCCCCGGAGGATCCCGGCCGAGTGCGCCTCTCACTCACGGGACGCCCCGCTCAGCTCTCGACTCTCGAGCGCGAGCACCTGTTCAGCCCGCTCGCGATCGCCTCGGACAAGCTACTCGACGTCGGTCCAGGCGTGACACAGAAGATCGTCGAAGGCCACGGCGGGACCTTGACGCTCGGCGGCCAGGAGGGCGAGATCCGCTTCGTCCTGACGCTGCCGCGAACTCATCAGTGAGCCGAGACCCAGGGGGGGGCTCCCGCATGACCGAGCCGCGCGTATTGGTCGTGGACGACGAGGAAGGCCCGCGCGAGGCCATCCGCATGATCCTCAAGCCGCGCTACCAGGTCTTCACGGCCGGGAGCGGCGAGGAGGTGCTGGCGGTCCTGCCCGGGCTTCGCCCGGACGTGATCTTCATGGACGTGAAGATGCCGCGGATGGATGGCGTCCAGCTCCTCGAGCGCGTCAAGGCGATCGATGCCGGCGTGGAGGTCGTGATGATCACGGCCTACGCGTCGCTCGACACGGTCCAACGGGCGATGCGATTCGGCGCGATGGACTACCTGGTAAAGCCATTCGCGCCCCGGGAGCTCCAGGAAGCCGCGGAGCGGGCCCTCGCCCGACGGCGACAGCGCACGGAAGGCCCGGGGGTCGCGCTCGCGCCCTTGATCGGAAAGATGCGTGATCTCGCGCAGCGGCGGGATCCCGTGCAGGGAGGCGACCTCGCCAGACTCCTGCGCGCCATGCTGCACGAAGCCCAGCGCGTGACGGGTGCCGCCGCGGCGTCCTTCCTGAGCACGGAACCGGCCGCGATCGTGCACTCCGAGCTGCCGGCGGCAGTGGGCGACGCGGTGGTTGCCGCCTGGCGGACGGCGCTACACGGCGTCCGGGAGCCCGTCGGCAGCCGGCCGGGCCTCGCCTGGCCGTTGCCGTGGCCGGCCGAGCTCGATGCCCTTGGCTTCGAGGCGGCCATGGTCGTGCCGACGGTGGACGAGGGGCTGCCTCGCGTGTGGGCCCACCTCGCGCTCTACCATCGCCGGACGGCGCCCGGCGGTACTGACCTCGCAGCCCTCCGGCCCGTGATGGATCTGATGGTCACGGCCGTGCGCACGTCTGCCCTCCTCACTGCCGCCGCCCGCCAGGCCTCGGAGCAGTCGCTCAGAGCGGTCCAGGGCGAGATCCTGCGGCAAATCTCCACGGCCGTGCTCGTCGACCCCGCGCTCGACCGGACGCTCGCCGCGATCACCGATCACCTCCAGCAGGGCGCAGGTTACGAGCGCGTCCAGGTCCTCCTCGACCCGGGAGAGCCGGCGGGGAGCGAGACGGCCGAACGGGCCGTCTTCCCCCTGGTCGCGCAGGGACGGCACCTCGGTGCGCTTGTCGTCGGAACCAGCCGCGAGCTCGACCCGAGCGAGCGGGAACTGCTCCGGATGTTCTCGGAGTCGGTCGCCCTGATCGTCCGGAACGCGAACCTGCACCGGGAGCTCTCGGAGGCCAAGTCGTTCCTGGAGAACCTCATCGAGTCGGCGGCCGAGTCCATCGTGGCGGTCGATCCGGCGGGCCGGGTCGTCACGTGGAACCCCGCGGCCGAGCGCATGTTCGGCCGCGGAACCGACGAAGCGCGCGGCAAGCTCGTCGGCGACGCGATGCCGCCGGCCGTGATGGTACAGCTCGAGCCGGTGCTGGCGGCCCCGCGGGCAAGCCGGACGGTGGTGCTGCGCCTCCAGGCGGAGGGCGACCGCGCCGTCCAGGATCTCACCGCGACCTGCTCGCCCATCCCCTGGGGCGGGCGTCAGGAGACGGGGCTTCTCCTGATCGTCCGCGACGTCACCGAGCAGCGTCGGTGGGAGGAGCAGCTGGCCCGGTCCGAGAAGCTATCCGCTCTCGGTCAGCTGGCCATGGGCATGGCCCACGACTTCACAAACCTGCTCCAGGCGATCCTCGGACACACGCAGCTCATCGCCCGCGAGCCCTCACCCGAGCGCCTCCAGCGGGGTCTGTCGACGATCGAGCAGGCCGTCCGCGATGGCGTGGAGACGGTCGGCCGCATCCGGCGCTTCGCCCGCCGGGACGTCGATCGCCGGCTCGAGCACGTGGACCTCAGAGAGGTCGTCCGCCAGGCGATCGAGATCGTGCGGCCGCGCTGGTCGCAGAGCGACCTCAAGGGCACGCCGATCATGGTCACTCAGCAGCTGGGTTCGGTGCCCGGAATCCAGGCCCGCGCAGCGGAGCTCCGCGAGGCCCTGATCAACCTCGTGCTGAACTCGGTCGACGCCATGCCACGGGGAGGGTCCATAACCCTCGAGACGCGCCACGAGGGAGACTGGGTCCTGCTGTCGATCACCGATACCGGAACCGGCATCCCCCCGGACGTGCGGCGGCGGATCTTCGAGCCGTTCTTCACGACCAAGGAAAGCGGAACGGGGCTCGGGCTCTCCATCGTCTCCGGCATCATCTCGAGCTACGGCGGGACCATCGACGTCGACTCGGAGTTCGGGCGCGGCACGACGTTCACGATCCGCCTGCCGGCCGCGTAGGGCCGGTCGGGCGCCCTACGAGGCTACGACGGGCGCCGGTCCGATCCTGATCGCCAGGCTGGTTCCCAGGATGAGAGTGGCGGTGATCGACTCGGGACGCCGGTCGGCGCCGAAGACGATCCGCGCCGGCTCCTCCTCACGCGCCCACGACGAGAACGGCGTCATGTCCAGGACCGCGGTCGCCCGGCCGCTCGCGTCCGACCCCACGCGGAGCTCGAAGGGCACCAGCTCCGCACGGTAGCGACGCTCCGCGTCGTCCGGGCGCTCGCCCCGGGTTCGCTGTCGGCGCACGACCTGGGTGACGAGCCTGCCGTCAGCCTCCGCCGGCCACCGGCCCTCCGCGTAGTTCAGGGTCGCGCTGACGACGTCGTCCACGTGCATGCCCGCGGGCACCGCCAGCGTGTCGTCCGTCATCCGGAGGCGCCGGAGGACAAACGTCTCGCTCCGGCCCCGGTACTGGACGAGACGGCGCGCATGGTCATAGGTGATCTCGAGCCGCGACTCCCGGCCGTAGACCACGAAACGGTCCGTGAACCGGAGCGGCGCCCAGCGCCCCTCGCGAAGAATGCCGGTTGACTCGATCTCGGTGGTCATCTCCAGACCCCCGCCGGTGATCCGCACCTCGTAGCGACCGGCGCCGCGGTCGATCGTCTCCTCGATGACACCGCTCTCCTCGAATCGGAAGGCGCCGAAGAGGATGGCGGCCCGCGCGCTGAAGGCGCCCTTGCGGGCCTCGGTCTCTGCGGCGGCGCGGCGGGGACGGGCGATCGCCCACGCGAGCGCCATCCCGAGCACGGTCCGGCGGCCGAGCGACGGATGGCCATCCCCCGTCCGCGCGCCGACTCGCTCGCCGGGTTGCCCGGTCTCCATGTCCCGATGGTACCAGACGCGGCGCCGCGAACCGCTGCCGTGGCCGGCGTCGCCGCCGCCGGTTGCCCGAAATCCCGGATCGCCGCAAGATCCTAGCGTGGGCTCGCGTCGAGGCGTGCTGTACCTACTGGTCGCAGTGCTCCTGATCGGCGTCGGCTGGACCCTGTGGCCCCACGCGACGCGCCGGTCCCAGGAGGCTGGTGCGCCGTCGATCGGTCCGACCGTCGTGTTCCTCGGCGACAGCATCACCTCGGGACACCGGCTCTCCGAGGACGTGGCGTTCCCGCACCGGCTGGGACAGGCGCTCGGGCTCCCCGTCGTCAACGCGGGCATCTCGGGCGACACGACCGAGGGGGGCCTACTGCGTCTCGACCGGGACGTGCTGGCCCACCGCCCCCGACTGGTCGTCGTCGAACTGGGCGTCAACGACATGTTCGGACAGTGGCCACCCGAGCGCACCGTCGCGAATCTCCGAACGATCACTCAGCGGATTCGGTCGCAGGGGGCCGGCGTGATCCTCGTCCACATCAGTCTGCCCAGCGTGGGTGGCGACGGCTACCGACGGCATCTCCGCAAGATCGCGCGGGCGGAGGGCGCGACGCTGGTCGAGGACTTCCTCGACGGTGTGGTCCCCGGCCACACCTACGACGGGCTCCACCCAGACGAGCAGGGCCAGGTGATCCTCGCCGAGCGCCTCCTGCCCGTCGTACGTCAGGCGCTCGGCCGCCCGTGACACCGGACCGGGCTCTCGGATGACGACGTCCTTCAGGGTATGCGGCGAAGCCGTGTCGCCGCCGGCCCGCAGAAAGGAGCCACGCCCATGCCGCGCATCACGTCCGCCGACCTGCAAGTGAACCAGCCGGTCGAAGCCGCCGCGCCCGACGCGACCCTGGTCGTCGCCGTCGATCCCGGCCGTCCGCTACCGGTGGGCGCCCACATCTTCCAGCTCGAGGTCATCGATGATTCGGGCAACCGTTCTCAGCCCGTGCAGGCACGCGTCGTCGTCCTGGATACTCAAGCACCGTCGGCGATCATCAGCGCACCGCGAACCGTGCCCTTCGGCCAGGAGTTCACGCTCAGCGGCACGGAGTCACGGGACGTCGGCGGCGGCACGATCGTCCGGTACATCTGGACCCTCGTGCAATAGGCCGGTATGCGATTCGAGCCCAACCGGCCCGTTGAGACCCGAAGGCCCACAGTGGTCGTCGATGCCGGACTGCCGCTGGGCCGGCACCGATTCCGGCTCGAGGTCGTCGATGCACGCGGACGGAAGAGCCAGCCGTCCGAGGTGGTAGTCACGGTCGTCCGCCGTCAACCGCCCGTGCGTCCGGATTCTGCTTCGAGCCCGGGCTCGCCCGGTTGATTGCTCGGCGGGTTTCCGAGCGCGGTCATCCTGGCGCACTGGCGCATCCGGGAGATGCTCGAGCCGTACGCTGCTCGCCTGTTCGTTCCCGCTGTGCTGCTACTCGCCCTGTGCACTCTCGGCGCGCCCAACAGCTTCGAAGCCTACAAGGACAGCTATCGCGCCTACTCCTTCTACCTCGGCTCGCCCTCCTGGCGCCACTCTCCCTGTCAAGCCATCTAAGAAAGATACCGAGGGGTGAATCGTCGAGCCATCTAACATGTAACCCTCGGAGACCGAGCCTGGGGCCGGCGTAGGTGGTTGGCAAAGGTGAAGTCCGGGGTGCCGGGCGGGCGGCCCGGGTGCGGCTTCGGCGGTGCCGGGATGATGGGCGGGAAGTTCGCCGCCGTGGGGATGGGCACGCCCGCCACCCGCGCGGGCGTGGCCAAGGCGACGAGCCGCTCGATCTTCCGATCGATGGCCTCGGCCAGGGCGAAGGGATCCAGCTGATCGCGTAGGCGGACGAGTTCGCGCACCGCCTGGGAATCCGCCTCGGGGCAGCTCTGGACCCGCTCGAGGGGCGTGCGCGGAGCATCGTAGTGACGGCGCAACCGCGCGCCGACCCGTTCCTTGCTGAGGAGTTTGACCGACGGCAGGAAGAGGTTGTGCAAGAGCCGGAGCTCGTGCCGATAGAGCGCATTCAGCGCGGTCACCGCCGCCGGCGTGTCGTAGCGCCAGTAGCCTACGAGCTTCCGGACGTGCGTCCAGTTCTTCTGCTCGATGTGGGCGTTGTCGTCCTTCTTGTACGGTCGGCCGCGTGTGAACTGGATCTCCTGCGCCTGGCAGTAGCGGTAGAGATGATGGTTGATGAACTCGGACCCGTTGTCGGAGTCGATCCCCCGGAGGCGGAAGGGCAGGACCTGCCGGATCTCGTCCAAGGCCGTCTGGACGCCGCGTTCGCCGCGGCCGAGGACCGCCCGGGTCTCCACCCAGGTGGTGTGGATGTCCGTGACGTTCAGGGAATGGGCGAACTCGCCATCGGCCCGATGGCCCGCATGCGCGACCAAGTCCAGCTCGGTGAAGCCCGGCACGGTCACATCCCAGTGATCGGTCTTCAGCGGAATGTGGTGCTTGAGGAGAGTGCCCGGTCGGGTCCCGCCATAGCGGCGCGTCGTGCGCTGCCGCTTGGTTGCGGCCAGGCGCCGGTCGATCTGGCGGGGGCTGATCGCGCGGAGCTGCTGGCACACGGTGGCGGACAGCCGGAGGCGCCGGCGTGCCCAGGGCAGCCACAGGGGGAGCAGCGCCTTCAACCGCACAGACCAGGGATACCCCGCGGCCTCCCAGATCGCGGTCAACGCCTGGATCACCGCCAGCCCGTACGTGGCGGGGCGCCGCCGACGACGGGGCCGCTCGGGGCCCGGGGGCGGCCCGTTGAGAAGCCGCAGCGCGTACTTGCGCTGGTAGCCCGTGGTCTCACAGAACTCATCGAGGATCCTCCCCCGCTCGACCCGGGCCGCGCCCCGGTAGCGCGGGTAGACAGCCGTGAGGACCTCCCACCGCGCACGGCGACTCATCATGTAACCCTCCTCCGGCCACGGGGCCCTCGAGGGTTACATTCCAGATGGCGCGTCTCTTTCCGCTCGGTAACATTTTAGATGGCGCGATACGCTCTCTTGGTAACGCGCAGCGGCTGGGCTATGCTTGCCTGGGGGTATGGGTCGCAGACAGAGCACTTGTATCGCCGACCTTCCGGAAGTACGCGAAGCTGGCCAATCCGATGCACCTGGGCGACCGGCGCCGCTTGAAGCACACCAAGACCAGAAGGGCGCTGTCGTCCAAATGGCGCGTTACTAAGACTAGCGAGGAAGAGCCCTGCGACACTGGATCAGAATCCGAGCGGTGATTGCGATCTTGGCTCTTGCGCTGGTTGCAACATGGCCAGCGCTTGCCTCAGCTCAGCCAAAGGTGCCCAGCCGACCCGTCCAATTCATCGTTCCCTGGACAGCGGGCGGCGGCACAGATCGGATCGCCCGGATGATGGCGCCCCTCCTCGAGAAGGAGCTCGGCCAGCCGGTCACCGTCGTCAATCGCGAGGGTGGCGGCGGCATGCTGGGCCATACCGCTGGCGCAACGGCTGCTCCGGACGGCCATACCATCACGATGGTGACGGTCGACCTGGCCATGCTGCACTGGACGGACTTGACGCCTCTCCGACAGATCCCCACCTACAAGGACTTCACGCCGGTGGCCCTGCTCAACCTCGATGCTGCCGGCGTACAAGTTGCCACCACGTCTGATTGGAAAACGCTGAGAGACCTCCTGGATTACGTGAAATCGAATCCGGGCAAAGTTTGGGCCGCTGGAGCCGCCAAGGGCGGGATCTGGGACCTGGCCCGGGCGGGCATGCTCAAGACTGCAGGAATCCCGGTTGATGCCTTGCCGTTCGTCCCGAGTACGGGCGCAGCCACCGCATTGGATGATCTGGTCGCGGGCCGTGTAAAGGTCGTAACGGCCAGCCTCGTCGAGGGCCGCGCACTGATCGAGGCCGGGAAAGTTCGCGCCCTGGCGACCATGGCGGAGAAGCGAGATCCGGCCTTCCCGAACGTCCCCACGTTGAAGGAGTTGGGCCTCAACTACAGCACGGGGACGTGGCGCGGTATCGCTTTGCCCAAGGGCACTTCACCGGAAATCGTGGCTGTATACGAGAAGGCTGTCGGCAGGATCGTCAGAAGCAAGGAGTTCGTGGATCTCATGAATCATGGTCCCTTCCGTATCCTGTACAAGGGATCGGCCGATTTCAGCAAGTTCCTGGCGGAGCAGGATGAGTTGATGGGCGTGCTGATGAGAGAGGCCGGGGTTACCAAGTAGAATGAATTTACGTCGCCAAGAAGACCAGCGACACCATCGTTGGCCTCGGCTTTGTGAGTTTTGATCGTGACCGTGCGGTCGGCGGACTGATTCATATCGGCAGCCCCCCGGGCGAACAAGGACGGCCTTCCGATCGCGCGGCGCTCATGGTCCAGTGGCGGGACGACAAGAACGTAATCGGGTGGCCTGAGGAGCTGGACCCTGGCAAGCCCCGCCCTCCGACACCCCCGTGGAATCAGCGCTGAGATCTTCTCGCTTCCTCTCGATTTGCGCGTTGGGGGCACTCGCGGTCGTTCTTGTGCTTCTCTCCGCGAAGGCTGACGCCGAGGAAGGGCGCCGTCCCTACCGCGTCGGCGTGCTCAACGAGGCGTGGACGGCGAACCACCCCACCGTTGAGGGACTCAAGGCCGGCCTCAAGGAACTGGGGCTCGACGAGGACCGGGACGTCACATTCGACATCCATTTCACCAAGGGCGATCCGTCAGCCACGAATGCCGCCACGGCCGCCCTGGTAAAGGCGCAGGTCGATCTGCTCTTTACCAGCAACGAGGCTGCTACCCGGGCAGCCAAACACGCCACGCAGAAAGTCCCCATCGTTTTCACCCTTGTGGGAGATCCAGTGGCCGTCGGAATCGTCGCACAGCTCGCGCATCCGGGCGGGAACGTCACCGGCGTGTCGAACCTGACCACCGAGCTGGTGCCGAAGCGCATTGAGACTCTGCAGAAGCTCGTACCGGCCGTCCAGCGTATCTGGGTCATTTATTATCCTGGCGACCCCTCCTCTGTGGCAGCGGCCCGGAAGGCCCAGGAAGCGGGACCACGGTTGAAGCTTCGGGTGGTGGACCGCCCGGTGCGCACCGCGGAGGACCTCGAGCGGGCCCTCAAGGAACTTGGACCCGGCGACGCACTGTTGCCCCCGGACATCGCGACGATGGACATACCGGCCGTGCTCCTGGAAGCGTCGCTGGCGGCCCGCATACCGGCCGTCTTTCCGGCGGCGCTCTGGGTCGGCAACGGCGGTCTCGTCTCCTACGGGCCCGACTATTACGCGCAGGGGGTTCAGGCAGCGCGGTTGGTGGCGAAGATCTTGCGAGGGGCACGCCCCCAGGACCTGCCCGTGGAAGGGGCCGACAAGATTGACCTCGTGGTGAATCTCAAGACCGCCAACCTCCTCGGACTGACGGTACCGCGGAAGGTCTTGCTCCGCGCCGACAGGTTGCAACGATGAACGAGTCAGGGTCGCGAGGTCGACTCTTCCGAAAGTACGTCGTCGTCCTCCTCCTCCTGGTCGGCGGCGTACTCCTGGTCAGCAGCGCGGTCGACCTTTACTTTTCCTACCAGGAGACCAAGGCGGCGCTCGTCCGGATCGAGCACGAGCAAGCGGTAGCGGCGGCGGGGAGGATCGAGCAGTTCGTCCAAGACATCGAGCGGCAGGTGCGCTGGACGACCCAGGCCGCCTTCGACGATCCGGTGGCGGCACAGGAGCAGCGGGAGATCGACTATCTCCGGCTGCTCCGCAACGTCCCGGCGATTACCGAGATCAGTCACCTCGACGCGTCCGGAAAAGAACGGCTTCGAGTGTCCCGCATGGCCCTGGACGCCATCGGCAGCGAGGAGGACTACTCGCGAGCGCCGAAGTTTCTCGAGGCCAGAGCTGGTACGACGTACTTCAGCCCAGTGTATTTCCGGAACGAGTCCGAACCCTACATGACCATCGCGGTGCCCGTGACCGAATACCGCGTAGAGGTCACCGTCGCCGAGGTCAACCTGAAGGCCATCTGGGACGTGGTCTCCCGGATCCGGATCGGCAAGGCGGGGTATGCGTACGTCGTCGACTCGCTCGGCCGCCTGGTCGCCCACCCGGACATCAGCCTGGTCCTTCAGAAGCGTGATCTATCCGCCCTGCCCCAGGTCCGTTCCGCACGCGGCCCTCGATCGGCCTCGGGCGACGAGCGAGTCGGCATGGTGGGCCCGGGCCTGCACGGTGGGCAGTTCCTCGCCGCGTATGCCCCCGTCGCGCCGCTCGGATGGGTCGTGTTCGTGGAGCAGCCGCTCGGCGAGGCATTCGCACCCCTTCAGGCCTCGATCGTCCGCAGCATCATTCTCTTCGCTCTCGGTCTCGTGCTCTCGGTTCTGGCGAGCGTGCTCCTGGCCCGACGCATGGTTGCCCCGATCCGCGTCCTCCAGACCGGGGCCGCGCGGATCGGCGCAGGCGATCTGAGTCACCGCATACAGGTCCGGACCGGCGACGAGCTGGAGACGCTCGGCGACGAGTTCAACCGGACGGCGGTGCGACTCGAGGAGTCACACGCGAATCTCGAGCGGAGGGTCGCCGAGCGAACGCGGGACCTCATGGAGGCGCTACAGCGGCTGACCGCGCTCGCTGAGATAGGTCGGGCGGTCAGCTCGACCCTCGACCTCCAGGCAGTGCTCAACAGCATCGTGATGCACGCGGTGCAGCTCGTCGGGGCCGACGAGGGCACGATCTACGAGTACGACGAGACGACCCAGCAGTTCATGGTGAGTGTCAGCCACGGGATGACCGACGAGCACGTGGCTGAGCTTCGCGCGGTGCCCATACGGTACGGTGAAGGAGCGGTGGGGCGGGCCGTGGCCTCCGGACAGCCCGTGCAGGTCGCCGACGTCCTGACGCCCGGGGCATACGGTGGACGTCTACACGATCTCGCGGTCAAGTCCGGAGTCCGCGCCCTCCTTGCCGTGCCCCTCGTGCGAGAGGAGCGGATCATCGGCGGTCTCGTCGTGCGGCGACGAGACCCGGGCGAGTTCCCGGCCGAACTGACCGGACTGCTGGAGACGTTTGCCGCGCAGTCGGCCCTGGCGATCGAGAATGCACGTCTCTTTCGAGAGATCGAGAGCAAGGGCAGACAACTCGAAGCGGCTAGCCGCCACAAGTCCGAGTTCCTCGCCAACATGTCCCACGAGCTGCGGACGCCGCTCAATGCCGTCATTGGCTTTTCGGAGGTCCTGGCAGAGCAGATGTTCGGGGACGTGAACGAGAAGCAGGCCGAGTACCTCCGGGACATTCTGGCCTCCGGCCGTCATCTCCTCTCGCTGATCAACGACATTCTCGACCTTTCCAAGGTGGAGGCCGGACGGCTTGAGCTGGAGCTCGGGCGTTTCCACCTGCCCACCGCCCTCGACAATGCGCTGACCCTGGTTCGGGAGCGTGCGACCCGGCACGGGATCACCCTCGCCCAGGCCGTGGACGGGCGCGTGGGAGACATCGTAGCTGACGAGCGGAAGGTCAAGCAGATACTGCTGAATCTCCTCTCCAACGCCGTGAAGTTCACCCCTGAGGGTGGGCGGGTCACCAGCACGGCAACGCCCTCGGATGGCGTCATCGAGATCTCGGTCAGCGACACCGGGATCGGAATCGCGCCGGAGGATCAAGCAGCAATTTTCGAAGAGTTCCGCCAGGTGGGGGTCGCTGGCCTCCAGCGGCCCGAGGGCACGGGGCTCGGGCTGACACTGGCCAAGAAGTTCGTGGAGTTACACGGGGGGCAGATGTGGGTCCGGAGCCAGGTGGGCCAGGGGTCCACGTTCACCTTCACCCTGCCAGTTGGGTCGGAATCCACGAGTTCGAGTGAGTGAGACCTCGAAGGTCGGCGCCCGTCGATCATCGCCCGCACACCCGGTTTCAGCTCCGAGCCCGAGCCCGGGCGGTTGATCGCGGCCGCACGGCCGCCGACCGCCTAGCGGATGCCCTTCATTCGGAGCCGGAGGTTGTTCGGGCTGTCGGCGAAACGGACGGCGTCGTCCTGTCCGATGGCCTTACGCTGGAGGAGGTCGAACAGCGCCTGGTCGAAGGTCTGGAGCCCCTCGTTTGAGCCCTCCTCGATCGCCTGCCGCACGGTTTCGAGCTCGCCGCGCCGGATCAGCGCCTGGATGCGCGGCGTGACCAACATGATCTCGGTGGCGGCGGCCCGACCCTTTCCCTCGACCCGAGGAACGAGCCGCTGCGCGACCACGGCACGGAGCGTGAGCGACAGCTGGAGGAGCGTCGAGGTCCGCACCTCGGGCTGAAAGAAGTTGAGCAGGCGCTCGATGGCCGTCGTCGCGTTCGTCGCGTGAAGCGTGGACACGACGAGGTGGCCGGTCTCGGCGGAATGCAGCGCGACCGCCACCGTCTCGGGATCCCGGAGCTCGCCGACGAAGATGGCGTCGGGGGCCTGTCGGAGCGCGTTGCGCAGGCCCACCAGATAGGATTCGGTGTCGATCCCCACCTCGCGCTGCGACACGATGCTCTGATCCGAGTCGTGCAGGAACTCCACCGGATCCTCGATCGTCACTACGTGGCCGCGGGACCGCGTGATGCGGTGGTGGAGCATGGCGGCGACGGTCGTGGACTTCCCCGCGCCCGTCGCGCCCACCAGGAGGATCAGCCCCTGGCGCTCCAGCGCCAGGGTGCCCAGGAGCGACGGCAGCTCGAGCGACTCGAGCGTCGGCACCTCCGTCTTCACCCGGCGGAGCACCGCGCCCGAGACTCCCATCGCCCGGTAGCAGTTCACGCGGAAACGGCCGAGGATGGGGTGCATGTGCGACAGGTTCGCCTCGCCGACCTCCGCGAAGGCGGTCCGCTCTCGCACCGGCAGGAGCCGCTCGAGAATGCCGCGCATCGCCGCGGCATCGAGCGCGGCCGCGCCGGCGACGGGGTTCACGAGGCCATCCACCTTGATCGCGGGGGGAACGCCCTCCAGGAAGTAG
The DNA here is from genome assembly GCA_963805625.1 of uncultured Candidatus Rokubacteria bacterium. Classification (GTDB taxonomy): domain Bacteria; phylum Methylomirabilota; class Methylomirabilia; order Rokubacteriales; family DASRDR01; genus DASRDR01. Next base: position 554,550 of record CAWDVE010000019.1, on the reverse strand, counting down.
ACATCCGACGCCCCGCTCGAGACGGCCTCGGTGAGCACCGCGTCGAACGTCGTCACGGGGTCCTACCGACCACCCGTGGCCGCGGCAGGAGCTGGACCGAGCGTACCGCCAGAGCCAGACGAGGACGACTGCAGGACCCCCTCGGCGTGCGCCCGATCGATCCGACCCTGCATCACGAGGTTCCGGAGGGCCTGCTCCAGGCTCTGCATGCCGTGCTGTGTGCCCGTCTGGATCGAGGAAGGCATCTGGTGGGTCTTCCCTTCCCGGATGAGGTTTCGGATGGCCACGGTCGCCACCATGATCTCGAAGGCGGCCACCCGTCCCTTCTTGTCCTTCGTCGGGAACAGGAGCTGCGAGACCACGCCCTGGAGGGCCTCGGCCAGCTGCACGCGCACCTGCTGCTGCTGCGCGGGCGGGAATGCATCGATGATGCGGTCGATCGTCTTCGGCGCGCTCTTGGTGTGAAGCGTGGCGAAGACGAGATGCCCCGTCTCCGCAGCCGTCAGCGCGAGACTGATCGTCTCGAGGTCCCGCATCTCGCCCACGAGGATGACATCGGGGTCCTCCCGGAGGGCCGCCCGGAGCGCCGCCGCGAACGACTTCGTGTGCGACCCCGTCTCCCGCTGGTTCACGAGGCAACCCTTGGACCGGTGGACGAACTCGATCGGGTCCTCGAGCGTGATGATGTGCTTCTTCTGGGTCGCGTTCACGAGGTCGATCATGGCCGCCAGTGTCGTCGACTTGCCCGAGCCGGTCGGACCGGTGACCAGCACCAGGCCGTTCTCCCGAAGGGCCAGCGTCTGCATGACCTCCGGCAGACCGAGCTCCTGGAATGACCGGATCTGCGTGGGGATCACCCGGAACACCGCCCCCTCGCCGTTCCGCTGGTTGAACACGTTGACGCGGAACCGCGCGTGCTCCCCGATCTCGATGGCGAAGTCCAGGTCGCGCTGCTCCTCGAACAGCCGCCGCTGGTCGTCGTTGAGGATCTCGTAGACCATCTTGTGGACCTCGTCCCGGCTGAGAGGGCGGTCCTCGATGGGCGTGAGTTGGCCGTGGAGTCGCATCAGCGGCTGTGCTCCAGCGGACAGGTGGAGGTCGGATCCACCTCGCTCCTTCGTGAGAATCAAGAGCTCGGCGACGTCCATGGGTCCTTTCGCTCGATCAGGTCCCGGCGGAGGGCCGGGGTAAGGGAGAGGGCATCGACGGTCAGACCGCGCCCGTGGCGCCGCACGCCGACGACGCCCCGGGTCAGCCCGAGCAGCGGGCCGCGCAGGTCGACCGTCGCGAGATAGGTCAGCGCGCTCCGCGCCGAGCCGAGACCGAGGCCGGCCAGGACGAGCGTGCCCTGCTCGGCGGTGGCCAGGGCCGCGGCAGCCAGGGGCGGCGGGGTGACGTCCTCGACGAGGATCACGTCCGCCGGCTGGCTCAGCACCGTGGGGGCCTCCGTCCCGAAGTCGACGGGAAGCTCGACCTGGAGGAACCCGGGCACCACGAACGAGGCGCGCCGCTCGAGGGTCAGGACGCGCCGCCCGGGCGCCGCGGCGGCCCGGGCGAGAGCGTAGAGGACCTCCGCCCGGGCCCTCGCGTCAGGACCGGCCACGACGACGAGCCCGCCCGGGCTGGCGGGTGTCGTGACGTCTCCGACGAGCTCCACGAGCAGCCGGTGGACGGGCTCGCTCGCGCCGAGCGTCAGGAGCGTGGGGGCCTCCACGACCATGGGCTGGAAGCGCACCGTGACGGCCTCCCCCGACAGCGTCGGGAAGAAGAAGAACTCGAGCTCGGTGTCGCGTCCTTCGAGCCGGGTCCGGACACGAGCCAGCCTCGGCGCGGGCTCGCCCCGGAGCCCCGCAAGCACGCGGAGCCGGAACGTGATCGGCGCGAGCAGCTCGCGGTCGAACCAGGCACGGTCGAGCAGCCGGCCGTCGACCCGGACGCGGACGAGGACGCCGTTCGGGGCCGGCTCGAGGTACAGCTCGCTCGCCCGGTCCCGGACGGCCCCGAGGAGGAGTGCGAACACCTGGCTGACGCCGGTGAGGTCCACGACCTGCCCGGTCTGCCCGTTCGCACCCGGGCCCTGGTGTCCTGCCCCCTTCGAATCCGGGAAGGCGTGATCGAGAAAGTGGAGCACGGCCTCCCGGGCCGCCAGCGCCATGGAGACCCGGGAGCCGCTCAGGGCCTCAAGCTCGATCGCGGCCTGGCGGTTCGTCGGATCGGCCACGAGCACCGTCATCTCGTCGGCTACCCGGAGGATCGGCACCGCCTCGTGACGGCGGAGCACCGCCTCGGGCAGCGACCGCGCGACGTCCAGGTCCACCATCTCGTCCGATAGCTCGACGAAGGGGATGTGGAGGGCCTCGGACAGGCCCCAGGTGAGCTGCTCCTGGGTGATGGCGCCCATCGACAGGAGCACCTCGCCAAGGCGGCGCCCATTCAATCGGTGGCGCGCCAGCGCCTCGTCGAGCTGCGCTCGCGTGATGAGCTCGCGCTCCAACAGCACGTCGCCCAGACGCTGGCGCGTGCTCACACGCGCGACCTCCGGACCATCTCCTGAGCCAGCTCACCGAGGAGGAAGGGAGAGAACGGCTTGGTCACGTGAGCCGAAGCTCCCACACCCTCGCTGAGCTGCCCGTATGCGGGGTCGGTGCAGCCCGTGATCATGATGATGGGGGTACCGGCCGTCGCGGGCTGCCCCCGCAGGCGGGCGACCGCCGTGTAGCCGTCCATGCTGGGCATCATCACGTCCGCGACGATGAGTTGCGGCCGGTGTCGCGCGGCAAGGTCGAGGAGCTCGAACCCGTCCCGGGCGGGAAGGGTCTCGAAGCCCACCTCCGCGAGGACCTCGCTGATCAGCCGGCGCACCTCGGCCTCGTCGTCGGCGACGATCGCCAAGGGGCGAGAGTCGGGATGATCGCTCGCGGCACCCAGCTCGCTATCAGACACGACCTGTCCTCCGTGACTCTTGCGTTTGCGCACCACAGCCGGCCTGATCTAGGGTGCAAAGCATGTGCCCGAGAAATCCATCGGCCCGGAACGCGGACGACGTGGGGACGCATGTTCCGGAAAGCGTTGATCGCGCTGGCGGTTTGTGGACTGGCCACAGGACTGGTGAGGCTCCGTATTCTGCCCAATTCCTCCCAGCCGGCGTCAGGAATCGTCACTCCCGGCGGACGTGTCGTGGCGGAAGGCTCCGTGCGCCTGGAGTACACGATGCGCGACGACGCGGGCGCGGTCCGCGACGCGAGCACCGAGGCCGACCCGCTCGTCTTCACGCAGGGCGAGCATCAGGTCACCGTGGGGCTCGAGCGCGCCGCAGTCGGAATGGGTGTCGGGGAGGAAAAGCGAGTGACGGTCGCGCCGGAGGAGGCCTACGGGGCCCCGACGGCTCGACTCGAGTCGTGCGGGTCAAGGAGGTCCGAGAGGGTACAGTGTGCGCCTCGATCTCAACCATCCCCTTGCCGGCATAACGCTCCACTTCGCCGTCGGCGTCATCGGCATCGACGGTCCGGCGGCCCCCTAGGGCGCCTGGCTCCCTGCGTTCTCACGGACCAGTCCCGACGTGGCGACGGCCGCCGCCCTGGGCACGAGGAAGTAGAGCCGGCCGGGCTGCCGCATCAGGCCCGCGGCGAAAGCCGCCGCCTCGCCGCGTCCCCAGAAGAAGTCGACCCGCCCGGCGCCCCGGAGCGCGCCGCCCGTGTCCTGGTTGAGGACGAAGCGCGCGAGGGGTACCCAGCGGACCGTGCCGTCCGGGGCCCGCTCCGGCTGCTCGGTGTCGAGGAAGGCCAGGGTGCCGGGCGGAAAGAGTCGCGCGTCGGTCGCGACGGAGCGCCCGGGGGTGAGAGGGCGGCCCAGGCTCCCCTCCGGCGGCCCCGACAGCGGCCGGAAGAAGATGTAGGACTCGTTGTGCTGGAGCACGCGCTGCCGCTCGCCCGGGTGAACACGGAGCCATTCGCGAATCGCTTGCATCGACATGGCGTCGCGGGGGACGTGTCCCTCGTCGATCAGGAGGCGCCCGATGGCGCGGTACGCCCGGCCGTTGGCGCCGGCGTAGCCCACGCGACGCTCGCGACCATCGGGAAAGCGAAGCGTCCCGCTCCCCTGGATCTCCATGAAGAACACGTCGACCGGGTCACGCGCCCATGCGAGCTCCAGGCCGCGGCCGGCGAGGCGGCCCGCGGCGATGTCGGCCCGCCGCCAGTACGGAACCAGCCGCCGGCCCTCGACTCGGCCGAATAGCCGCTCTCCGCGATAGCGGGGATCGAACGCCTCGAGGCGGACCTCGACCAGATCGTCAGGGAGTCCGAGAACCGGCACTCCGTACTCCGCGCTCGGACGCTCGGACGCCTCGACCACCGGCTCGTAGTAGCCGGTCACGAGCATCCGTCCCTCCGGTCCGCCCACGGCCTCGAGCAGCTCGAACGTCTCGCGGACGTACGCGGCCAGACGCTCGGGTCCCGACGCCTCCACCAGGACGCCGAGCAGGCCCTGGAGCGCCCGCGTCTGCTCCGCCACCGTGACGCGGCGGGGTCCTGCCACGAAGACGTGGTCTCCGGGCTGGGCCGCGAGCCACGCGAGGCTCTCCACGACCGCCGCGCGGAGCGAGGCGGGATCGGCGTCGTCCCGGAGGGCGGGCGCGTTCCTGACCGGCCGCAAGGCCGTGGCAGGCTCGATGACGGCAGGCGCCCGCCACGCGGCACAGCCGGCGCCGAGCGCCACGCTCACGGCCAGCGCGACCGCCCCCGCCAGCGGGAAGCGCACGAAGAGGGACCGAGCGCTCACCGGCCGAGCCGGCTGCGGATCCGGGCGATCCGGTCCGCGCGCTCCATCCTCGGGAGCCGGACCGGGTCGTGCAAGACGGCGAACACGGGCTCGTGCGCGGCCGGATCGGTGGCGAGGCGCGGGATCAGGTGCCAGTGCATGTGCGGAACCATGTTACCGAACAGCGCGTAGTTGACCTTGCGAGCGTCGAACGCCGACTTGAGCGTCTCGGCGACGTCGCTCACCTCGTCCATGACCCGCGCCCGCTCCTCTCGCTCGAGATCGAAGAGCTCGGTTGCGTGCCGGCGAAGCACGAGGACCGACCAGCCGGGGAAGAACTGGTCCGTGTGGAGGTAGAGAATGCTCTCCCGAAGCTCCGCGATCCGGTCCGACGGATCCGGCCAGCGCCCGCCGCACGCGCTGCACGTCGGCGCGGCGTCCGCCACCGCGGCTCTCGTCACACGCAGAGCGGCGGCCGGCGCCGGTGCCAGTCGGTCGCCTGCTGATAGGCGTGCGCCACGTTCAAGAGGGTGCTCTCAGCCCAGTGGCTTCCGACCAGCTGGATTCCGATGGGGAGGCCCTCCGCGTCGAAGCCGCACGGGACGGTTAGAGCCGGCACGCCCGGATAGTTCAGCGGCGCGGTGTAGTTTCGCGGCGACAGGGGCTCCAGCAGGCGCCCGCTCGGGTCCATCTTGGGTGCCGTCTGGGCACGCCCGGGGAGAGCCAGGAGATCGACCCGGGCGAAGAGCCGGCGGAGGGCGTGAGCGCAGCGGTCCGCCGCGCGGCGCGCTTCGATGTACTCGACCGCCGACGTCCGCACGCCGGCCTCGAGGCGCTCCCGCACCTCGGGAATCAAATCCTGGGGACGCTCCATCAGGACCCGCCGGTACTCGGTCGCGGCCTCCGAGCGGATGAGGACGAGGCTCGCGTCGGCCGCCGCCTCCCATTCCGGAATCTCCACGTCCTCGGTCGAGAGTCCGAGCCGCCGGAGCTCGTCGAGCGCCACCTCGACCGCGGTTCCGATCGCGGGCGCGACGAGATCCCAGAGGTACCCGCGGGGAACTCCCACCCGGAGGCGGCGCACCGACCGCGTGGTCTCGCGAGCGTAGTCCGGAACGGGTACGTCCACCGATGTCGAGTCGAGCGGGTCGTGGCCGGCGAGAACCTGCAGGAGGAGGGCCGCGTCGAGCGCCGAGCGGGTCATCGGACCCACGTGATCGAGAGTCGTCGCCAGCGCGACGACTCCGCGGAGCGGGACACGCCCGTACGTCGGCATGAGCCCCGTGACCCCCGACCAGTGTGCGGGACCGCGGATGGACCCGCCCGTGTCGCTCCCGAGCGCACCCGGAGCCAGGCCACCGGCCAGGGCTGCCGCCGCGCCCATGCTGGAGCCGCCGGTGAACCGCGCCGGATCCCAGGGGTTCCGGGACGGTCCGTAGTGATACGCGTTCAGCGGACCGTACGCGAACTCGGGCGTGTTGGTCTTTCCGAAGACGATCGCGCCGGCTTCCCTGAGCCGGGCCACGACGCTCGCGTCCTCCTCGGGCACGAAACCCGAGAAGACCTTGGAGCCCCCGGTCGTGCGCTCGCCTCGCGTCCAGCAGAGATCCTTGACGGCCACCGGTACGCCATGGAGCGGACCCCGGGGGCGACCGGCCGAGAGCTCTCGCTCGGCGACGCGCGCCTCGGCCAGGATGCGCTCGGCGTCCAGCGTGATGAACGCGTTCAGCGTGGGCTCGAGGTGCTGACAGCGCCGGAGCAGCGCCTGGCAGAGCTCGACGGGCGAGAGCGACCGGGCAGCCAGCCGGGGGCCGAGCTCCGCGATTCCGAGGAACCCGAGCTCGACGTCGCTCATCGGGCTATCCTTGGACGGCCTTCCGCCTGTGGGGCTCTGCGGGAGTCGATCGAACGGCGATTGCACGGCCTTCGGTCTGTGGTGGCCTGTGGGCTCATCGGAGCGTCCCCCAGTCCCGTGCCCCGGCGCGGGGATCGCGCCGGGCGATCAGGAAGCCGCGCGCGAGGAGCTCGGCTCGCGTGGCGGCGGCCCGCCGCCGATCGGACTTTCGGCGGTCGTCCGGCGGCCCGTGACCGTTCCGACGGCCGCGGCGCTCTCCGAGCCGGCGGTCGAGGACGACCTCCACGCCGGCCGTCTGGCCGAAGCCCCACCGGAAGTACTCGTAGAGCTCCCTCTGATCGCGGCCCACGACGATCACGATGCCCGCTGCGCCCGCCACGCCCTCAGCTCCGCTGGGCCACCGCGAGCCCCTCCACGATCTTGACGCCGGGGATCCGGTGAAACACCTCGGGGGTGATGCGGATCTTGCCGTTCCGGCCTCCGGTGCCGAGGATGACCCAGTCGAGATCCAGCACTCGCGCGTCGACGTAGAGCGGCAGGCCCTCGGGGAGCCCGAAGGCAGTCACGCCGCCGACCTTCATGCCCGTCAGCGCGCTCATCTCCTCCGACGAGGCGAACGAGCACTTCGCCGCTCCTAGCAGGTCGCGAACCGCGTGGTTGACGTCGAGCCGGGTCGTGGCGAGGACCACGCACGCCGCGTACTGCTTGGGCTCCTTCTTCGAGGCGACGACGAGCGTGTTCGCAGCCCGCTCGACCGGGTACCCGTAGTGCGCACAGAAGGCCGCGGTATCCGCGTATGCCGGATCGCACGGGATCAGCTCGAGCGGCACGCCGAGCCGCTCCGCCGTCGCGACGGCTGCCTGCTCCGCCTCGTCGAGGTTACTTCGTGTCGTCATGGGACGCAGTCTCCTCGGGCGGGCCGTCAGTCACGGGCCAGCTCCCCGCGGCGCCTCGCGTCGCGATTGTACCGCGGGCCGGTCGCCGACTCCTCAGGGCTGGGCGGGAGCCGCGACGACCCGGCGAGAGGGCTTGGGCACGAGGAAGTACAGCTCGCCGAGCTGCTTCATCTGGCTGGCCGCCAGCTCGGCATCGTCGCCGCGCCCCCAGAACAGATCGACGCGCCCCGGGCCGCGGATGGCTCCGCCCGTGTCCTGGTTGAGGACGAATCGACTGACCGGGCTCCAGCCTACCCGTCCGTCGGAAAGCCGCAACGGGCGCTCTGTCCGGACGAATGCAAGCCCACCGGCCGGGAACAGCCGCGCGTCCGTGGCGATGGAGCGGGCCGGGGTGAGCGGCACGCCGAGGCTCCCGAGAGGAGGCCCCTCGAGCCGCCTGAAGAAGACGACGGACTGGTTGTACCGGAGGACGCGGGCGCGCTCCGACGGATTCTCCACGAGCCACGAGCGGATCGCGTCCATGGAAACGGTCTCCTCGGTAAGTCGCCCCTCGTCGATGAGGAGGCGCCCGATCGACCGGTACGGGTGACCGTTGGTGGCCGCGGGGCCGATGCGCATCTGGCGCCCGTCCGGGAAGCGGAGGGTGCCGCTCCCCTCCACTTCCATGAAGAAGACGTCGACCGGGTCGCGGGCCCACGCAAGAGGCCGGGCCGCCGCTCCGAGCCGGCCGGCTTCGATCTCCGCCCGGCTCAGGAAGCGGGGATATCGCCAGCCGCCGGTGAAGCCCGCCGGCAGCCCGAGAACCGGGACGGGGTACTGGGGGCTCGGCCGGTCCGAGGCGTCGACCACGGGCTCGTGGTATCCGGTCAGGAGGACCGCGCCGTCGGCCCGCCCGATGGCCGACAGCACGTCGAACTCGGCGAGGACACGCTCCTCGAGCATCTCCGGAGGTGGATTCCCGGCGAGCAGCATGAGCAGCCGGCGCAGCCCCGCTGCGTACTCTCCGGCCGTCACGCGGCGCGGGCCGAACGCGAGCCAGCGTCCGCCCGGCTGCCGGTCGAGCCAGGCGAGGCTCTGCGCCACCGCCGTGCGGAGCGAGTCCGGATCGCCGTCATCGAGGAGGGACGCACGGTCGAGGATCCGGAGGATCGCGCCTCCCTGAGCCAGGGAGCTGACGGGGATCGTCAAAAGGGCTAGAGCCAGCCCGAGGAGAAGGACCGCCTGCCGGATCCAGAACGTCCCTGTGCGTGGATCGGCTCGGAGGGCCCCAGGGAGGCCTCCTGACGCGCGGAACGACCGTGCGGTCTGGGTCTCGCGGCTCCTCATGGCGTACCGGACCGCGCGACGGCGCGGGCCCTCCACGAAGTCTAGCATCCGGACCCATGGCCCCGAGAGCCTGGGCCCTGGGACGCCCCGGTTTCTCCTGTGGCGACTCCTACCGAGCCCCCCGACAATGATACCGGTCGCATTCGGGCCAGCCGCTTCCCGTATTTCGTCAGGAGAGACCCCCCCGGCGGCCGGCGCAGGTACCAGCGTCGAGTGTCCCTGGCGCCGAACCCCGCGAGAGACCAAGACTTCCTGGCCCACAAGATACCGGTGCCATCTGGCATCCGGCTTGTAAGTGGAGTGCAGGAGGGCTCCGTCCGGTGCCAGCACTCAGATTGAGCCACAAGCTCTTCCTGGCCTTCGCCCTGCTCACGGGGGTGGTACTGTCCCTCGCCGGGTGGAGCCTCCTCACGACGAGACGGCTGACGGCCGAGAACCGCGCCATCATCGAGCGCGCGCTGCCCGCGGTTCGACTGGAGGTCGGCCTTCTGGAGGGAGTCGCCGCGCTTCGCCGCCTGGAGGCGCGCCACGTGGTCCTCCGCGACGCCGCCTACGTGCGGCTCTTCGCCGAGCGCGCTCGCGCAATCGAGGGCGACCTGTCCACCCTGGGCGACCTGGTCTCGACACCGGAGGAGCGCCAGACGCTTGCGGGCGCAGCCGAGCAGCTTCGCCGCTACCGGATGGTTGGCGAGCGTCCACCGGCCGAGAAAGCGGGTGTCGAGCAGGCTGCGGTGCAGCTCGAGACGCTGGTCCAGCGACTCTACGGGCAATCCAGCACTGAGCTGCGCCAGCGCGGAGCCGTGGTGGGACGCCTCGAGGAGCAGAGCCGGCTCGTGGCGCTCCTCGCGATCGTCACCAGCCTGGCGGTGTCCCTCGCAATCGCTCTGTTCGCGAGCCTGAGGATCGCCCGCCCCCTGCGGGAGCTCCGAGCCGCAGCGTGGGACGTCGAGCGACGGAAGGTCTCCGAGCCCATCCCCGTCCGCGGGAGTGACGAGATCGCCGAGCTGACGAGCGGCTTCAACCGCATGGCAGCGCGGCTCCGGGAGCTCGACACCCTCAAGCAGCACCTCTTCTCGGCGATCACCCATGACCTGCGGACACCGCTCACGGTCATCGACTGGTCGGCCGAGCGGCTCGGGAAGGGAGCGCCGGGCGTGCTGGGCGACCGTCAGGCGTCGCTCGTCGAGAACATCCGGATGAACACGGCCCGTCTCCTGAGCCTGGTGAACCAGCTCCTCGATCTGGGCAAGCTCAAGACCGGCAAGCTCCAGCTCGACCTCGATCCCACCGACGTGGCCTCCCTGATCCAGGACGCGGTGGACGAGATCCGGCCGTGGGCCGAGGACCGCAGCCTGCATCTGGAGGTCACGGTGTCGGACTCGATCCCGAAGCTCGTCCTGGACGCGAAACGGATTCACCAGGTCCTGGTGAACCTCCTGGCGAACGCGGTGAAGTTTAGCAAGGCCGCCGGGCTGATCACCCTCCACGCCGAGGTCGTCGATCACGATGTCGTGGTGAAGGTCTCCGATACCGGGATCGGCATCCCGGCCAATCTCCAGACGACCGTCTTCGAGCGCTACGAGCAGGCTCACACGGAGCGGGGCGGAACGGGCCTAGGCCTCGCGATCGTGAAAGGCTTCGTCCTGGCCCACGGAGGGCGGGTCTGGGTCGAGTCCCAGGAGGGGCACGGCAGCTGCTTCGCGTTCACGCTTCCCGTGGAGGGGCCCGAGTCATGAGGCGCCTGATACTGCTGGTGGCGCTGATGGCGCTCTCGGCCTGCAGCACGGCAGCCTGGACACGTCTGACATCCTCGCTGGAAGCGGACAGGCTCGTTCGCGAGGGCGATGCCCAGCTGCGGGGCGGGAACCCGTCAGCGGCCGTCCGTACCCTCGAAGACGTGGTGCGACGATTCCCCGACGCTTCCATTCACGATCAGGCTCTCTACAACTTGGCGCGGGCGCTCGTGCTCACCGCGAACGGCAGGCGCGAGTACCGTCAGGCCGCGGCGCACCTCGACCGGCTGCTGCGTGACTATCCGACCAGTCAGTATGCCGCGGATGCCCGCGCCCTCCGGATCGCCCTCGGCGCGTACGTCGCACGCACGGCCGAGCTCGATCGGCTGGTCGAGCGTCTGAAGGCCATCGATCTGGAGTTCGAACGCCCCCGCCAGCCGTAGCAAGTCCCGTCGCGTTCGCTCGGGCTCCTCGGCGCGGGCCAGGACGATCGGGCGGGGTCGCGCTAGACTGTTCGTGTGGCCGGCGACGAGCCAACCAGCCTCCGCCTGAGCGTCCTGGACCAGTCACCGGTCCGGGAAGGACAGACCCCGGGGGAGGCGATCCGGGAGACCCTCGACCTCGCACAGGCCGCCGACCGGCTCGGCTACCACCGCTACTGGCTCGCCGAGCATCACTCCACGCCCGGACTCGCCGACGCGGCCCCCGAGATCCTCATCGCCGCGGTCGCGGCCGGGACACGCCGGATCCGCGTGGGGTCGGGCGGCGTCATGCTCACTCACTACAGCCCGCTCAAGGTGGCCGAGCAGTTCCGGATGCTCGAGACGCTCCACCCGGGACGCATCGATCTCGGGATCGGACGCGCGCCAGGGAGCGACGCGCGTGCCGCGCTCGCCCTCCGCCGTGGCGCCGAGGCGCCCGCCGGCCCTGGCGTCCCCGACCCGTGGGCGGAGAGCGAGGTCTCGCGCTTTCCCGAGCAAGTCGGCGATCTCATCGGCTTCCTGACGGACAGGCTGCCGCCCGATCACCGGTTCGCCAGCGTGCGCGCGATGCCAGCCGGTCTGGGCACCCCCGAGATCTGGCTCCTCGGCTCGACCGACGCGAGCGCGGCCTGCGCCGCCCACTTCGGCACGGCATTCTCGTTCGCCCACTTCATCAACGCGGACGGCGGGGCGGCGGTGACGCGCGCGTACGTCCGGGCGTTCCGGCCCTCGCCCAGCCTCCGCGCGGCGCGGGCCAGCGCCGCGGTCTTCGCCGTGTGCGCGGACACCGAGGCGGAGGCCGAGCGCCTCTCACGGAGCCGCGACCTGTTCATCGTCCGTCTTTACACCGGACGGGCCGGCCCCTACCCGTCCGTCGAGGAAGCGGAGCGCTACCCGTACTCACCGCGTGAGCGCGCCATCGTGGAGCACGCGCGCCGGCGCACGGTGGCCGGCACGCCCGAGCAGGTGCGCGCCCGTCTGCTCGCCCTGTCAGCCGACTACGGCGTCGACGAGCTGGTCGTCGTCACCATCACCCACGACCCGAAGGCGCGGCTCCGCTCCTACGAGCTCCTTGCCGAAGCATTCGGGCTCCCGGGAGGCCTTCCATGACCCTCAGAATCGGCGCCCTCTGCTGGAACCAGTACACACACTGGCCGGCGCTCCTCGAGGCCGGGCAGCGGGCGGACCGCCTCGGCTACGAGTCGCTCTGGACGTGGGACCATCTCTACCCCATCGTGGGCGACTCGAACGGGCCGATCCTCGAGGGCTGGATGACGCTCGCCGCATGGGCGCAGGCGACCACGCGCATCCGCATCGGACTCATGGTCGCGGCCAACACGTTCCGCGAGCCGACGCTGACCGCGAAGATGGCGACCACTCTCGACCACATCTCGGGCGGCCGCGCGATCCTCGGTATCGGGGCGGCATGGCACGCAGACGAGCACGCCGCCTACGGGCTGCCTTTCGGCTCGGGCGCCCCCGAGCGGCTCCGCTGGCTCGGAGAGGCGCTGCCCGTGATCCGCGCCATGCTCCGCGGCGAGACACCATCAGCCGCAGGCGTCCGCTATCACGCCGAGTCGGTCCGGAACCTGCCCGCGCCCGTGCAGACGCGGCTCCCCCTCCTGATCGGAGGCGGCGGCGAGAAGGTGACCCTCAAGCTGGTCGCGCGCTACGGGGATGCGTGCAACATCGGCGGAGGCATCGACACGGTGCGCCGGAAGGAGGCGATCCTCCAAGAGCACTGCCGCACGGTAGGCCGCGATCACCGCGAGATCGAGCGCACAACCGTCGTGGGAGCCGTGGTGATCCGCGACACGCGCGCCGAGGCACAACGTGTGTTCGAGAAGCTGTTCGAGGCCAACGGGCGAGCCCCGCTCTGGACCAACCAGCCCGTCGGCACGCCCGACGAGGTCGCCGAGGCGATCCGTCCCTACCTGGAGATCGGACCCGGCTACCGCCACCTGCTCGCCGGCTTCCCCGCCCCCTACGACGAGGAGTCGATGACCCGCTTCGCCACGGAGGTTCGCCCTCGTCTGGAGCGTGCCCTCCCGCGCTGACGCGCGCCCGCGACGGCGGCCGTCAGACGCCGGGCAGGCGAAGGCCGCGGAGCGCTTCGTAAACCGGGCGCGGGTCGGCGAGGGACGGCCAGCCGAGGACGCCTGTCGCGTCCTCCACGTACGCCGGTCGCCGCATCCCGACGAGGACCGTGGTGACCCCGGGCGTGCTGGCGAGCGTCCAGAGGGTCTTCTGCGAGAGCGTGGCCCCCCGTCGCTCCGGCGGGAGCAGCGGGTCGACAGCGGCGGCGATGGCCCGGCTCTGCTCCCCGCTCCGGCCGCCCGCCTCCGCCCGGAACCCATCGAGCAGCCGATCGAGCTCGGGCAGATAGCGATCGCGCCACGCGCGCCACCTGCCGGCGACCTCTCCCGCGATCCCCGCGTCGAGGGCGCCAACCACTCGCGTCGTGAGACCCCGTACCTGCCACTCGATCTGCTCCCAGTACGTCACGCTCGCAACGCGCTCCCGGACGCTGGCGAGCTGATCCGCCCAGCGAAGGAAGTTCTCGGGCTTGTCGCTGTCCGGGCCCACGCGAAGATGCGCGGCGATCTCCTTCCGGTACTCGGCCTCCAGCCTCCGGACGGCCTCCAGCTGGCGATCGACGGCGCTGGCCGGCGCCACGGCGAAGTCCGCCAGCCGCACCATCCCGCGCCCCACGACGGCGTTGAGCGGCCGATTGACCAGGACGCCGATCCGCTCCGCCGACGCGAGCTCGAGCACGGTGCGCTGCGAAGCAGTCGGCGCGTCCGGCGGGTTGTTCGGCTCGAGGATGCCGCCCGCCTCGAAGAGGTTCATCGGGAGCTGGAGGACTCCGAAGTGGTGGCCGGAGCCACCCGCCTCCTCGGCGGCGGCCAGCATCCGGGTGAGACTGGTGGCCTCCGGGTCCTCCACGGAGTGCGTGACCGTGTTCGACGACACGCCGTACCACCCGAGCGTCCCCGCCGCCACGCGCTCCTCGAGGAAGCGAAACGCCACGGCGAGGCGGCGATAGAACTCGTCCCGGACCCCTTCGAGCTTCCCCCCGCCGTTGTGGGCCGCGGCGGAGAGGAAGTACTCGGGGTTGTGGAGCAGGCAGACGTCGAGCGTCTCGAGGCCCAGGCGGTCGAGCGACCGCGCCAGCTGGTCCTCGAGGAACTCTGGGTGCACGCAATGCCAGCAGCCCGGCTGGTAGTGCACCATCTCGGGGAACGGGCGTCCGGCGGTCTCGCGCGCCTGGGTGAGGGCGAGGTTCTCCCCTTGCACGTAGCCGATCTTCGAGACGACGACGATCTCCTCGCGCGCGATGCGTCCCCTCCGGATCGCGTCGCCGACGACGCGCCCCGCCAGCCGCTCGCTGCCGCCGTCGGTGTAGTTCGTCGAGGTGTCGACGAGGTTCACGCCGCCCGCCAGCGCCCGCTCGAGCGCGCTCCGGTGCACGGGGGTCTCGTCGTTGACCCGGTAGCCGCCGAAGCCGAGACGGCACACCATCAGGCCGGTGCGGCCGAGCGGCCGATAGACGTCTCCGCCGGCGGCGCCCCGGCGCGCCGCGAGAGCCTGGGTCCCGGCAGGACTCGCGGCCCCGGTTACCGCAGGTCCCCTCGTCGGTGTCGTCACCAGTCGCCTCCTCGGTAAGCGGGCCGTCCCGCGCGGTCGCGCGTCGTCCCATCGTACTCCGCTGGACAGCCGGTCGACGGGCGTATACTCAGCCAGGGTCGCCGCACCACTGCGCTCCCGACGGACACGCGCCGATGCACGGCGTCCCAGGAGGATCCGGATGACGGTGTGGCTCGGCTTCCTCGCGCTCCTCCTCCTCACCACCCCCGCGCGTGCCGACATCGGACTCCCGCCAGGCTTCACGAGCGAGGTATACGTGACAGGCCAGGGGTTCGATACCTCGGGCGAGCGCGGCGTCAGCGGCATTCCGTCCGTGGGAACGCTCGGCCTCGACGCCGCGGGCACTCTCTACATGTCACGGACGGGGGCGCGCTTCCGCGTGGGTGACATCGAGGACCTCTCGGCCATCTACCGGGTTCCCGCGGGCGGAGCCCGGCTGACTCCCGACAACGAGAAGCGCTACCTCTACGGACCGCCCTTGCCGAACCCACAGATCGGCGCCGTGGCGCCGCGAGGGCCGGTGTGGGTGACGACCTACGATCGAGAGCGACGGCTGGGAGCGCTCTACCGGTTCCTCGACGGGAAGCCGGTGCTCTTCGCCGGCGGACGGCCCGCGCCGGGAGCGGAGCCCGTCCTGCGTCACCCCGAGGGGGTGGTGATCGATTCCACGGGCGACCTCTACGTCACTGACCGCGAGGAGGGCGCGATCGTCCGCCTGGACGCGCGCGGCAACCTCGTCAGCCGTCGCCACGCCACGGTCCTCCGGCCGCGCATCCTGACGATGGACGAGGCCGGCAACCTCTGGGTGGGAGGCGACGGCACGGCGGAGACCCCGTTCGGCGCGGGCAGCGGCGAGATCTCGCGCATCACGCCCGATGGCCGCGTGCAGTCGGTTCTCCAGGGACCCTTGCCGGCCGGCTTCTCGCAGAGCCCGGGAGGGGCGCTGTTCGTGGTCCAGCGGCGGACGGGTCAGGTCTTCGCGGTCACACCCGAGGGCCGCCGCCTCGACTTCGCCACCACCCGCAACGGCAGCTTCCTCCGGGGCCTCGCGTTCGTCCCGGTCACGCCGGAGACCCGCAAGGCGGGGATCGCGGGCGATCTCCTCCTGGTCCTCGTCTCGCGCTCCCTGTGGCTGCTCAACGAGGTGGTCCGTGTCTCCGGGCCGTTCGACGAGTGGGTGCGGCAGGAGGCCGGCCGACCCGCGCCCTGACGCCCTCCGGTCCCCGCAGCTCGATCCGCTGTTGCCACGCCAAGCCGCGGACCACGTTGAGCAGCTTCGTCCGCATGTGCACCAGTCGCCGCCGCGCCACCAACCACCCCCGCAGCTCCCGGGTCCGGTGACTCGGCACGTGCACGGGCTCGGGAAGGCCGCCCACCCACAGCAGATGGGCCAGCAGTTGCGCTGCACTCGTCGCCCCTGTGCGTCCTCGATGGCCACATGCGTTGACTTCCGCGAGACATCCCGCCCACAGTAGTGCATGCCAACCTCCTGGCGGTGAGCGGTTCGCGATCTCGTCCCACACCCACTGAGACGCTATCGCACTCCGCTCGGGGGTTGGCACCCTTCACAGCTTCTCCTCTCCCGCGCCGGGCTGGTTGCTTTGCCCTAGTCGCGGAACTCCTGATCGAGGATCTCCCGGATGAACCGGTCGATGGACACGGGATAGTAGCGGACGTCCGGGGAGCGGATGACACCGGTGTTGATGACCTCCTGGCGGAGCAGCTCGTCGAGGACCAGCTCGAGGTGCGCCTGCGGCGCGCGGTCCTGACGCTGGATGCGGAGGTCCTCGCTCTCGACGAGCACCTTCGGCGCGTACTTGAAGCTGAAGACCCGGGCGACGAGCGCCTGGTGCATCACTTCTCGGTCCGAGAACACGTCGCCATAGGTCGGGCCGTCCGTGCGGACGGGAACCACGAGGCGGGGAGAGACGCGGATCCGGCCGCGCACCTCCACCGACCGGCCGGGCTGGTCCCAGTGGGGCCCGACGAGAACGTACGGAAGCACGTGGTGTCCGGTGATGATCCCGCTGATCGGCTTCCGGAGGACCTCGGTACCCTCGAAGACGGCGCGAAGCAGCTCCGGGTCCGACCAGTTCTCGCTCACCGGGCTACGCTCGCGTCGCGCGGAGTTTGATCGGGGACAGGTCCGCTTGGGCGGCCGGCGGGCTCACAGCGCCGGCAGCGGGTCCTGCCGCATGGCCTCCTCGGCCTCACGGTCGAGGACGTCGACGGCCCGCTGGTAGATCTCGTCGGCCTCCGCCTGTGACTCGCCGACGGCGGTGAGTCCGAGCCGCCCCCGCTCCGAGAGCGCTGTCAGCATGTGGAGCACGACCCCGGTCTGCCTCGTCTGATTGAAGTGGAGCCCGTGCCGCACCATGATGTCGAAGACGTCCTGCGGCAGGAGGCCGCGGTACAGCTCCGACTCGAGATGGTCCGTCGCGACGAAGCACTTCGGCCGACCGCTCGGCGGCGTGAACGTCGCCGCCTCGGGGTCGTACCTCCCGTCGGTCAGGAACTGGAGCGTCAGGAACGGGTGGGTCGTCCCGCCCTTCCGGAGGTTCAGCTCGATCGCGTAGGGCGTCCAGGCCCCGCCGTTCCGGACGACCACGAAGTCGAAGGCGAAGCGCCCGAGGACGCCCTCTCCGACCAGCTCCTGCCCCACCTTCACCGCGTCCCGCGTGATGACCGCCGCGTAGGCGGGATCTGCCGGGAAGCGGCAGCCGAGATAGCTCTGTCCGCTGGGCCCGCCGAGCACCTGGTCGTGCGTGGAGAGCACCTCGAGCTGGCCGAGCGGCGTAATGCGAAGCTGGACGCTCGGGCTCCGGATCTCCTCGCCGATGACCCGCTCCTCGACGATCCCGGCCAGCTCGCCGAGCTTGGCCATGTACGAATCGTACCGCTGGCGCGGGCTCTCGAACTGCATCGCGTCGACCCGTTCCACGATGGCGGCGCGCTCGGCCGCGTCGCCGGGCGGGGGCAGCCCCTCGAGCTTCACCACCGCGTTGCCCGCCCCGGAGACGCCCTCATTGTGCTTGACCATCGCCGACCGCACCCCCGGTCGCGCGGCCCGGAGCCGGCGGATGGCTTCGACGACGTCGTCGGCGGTCCGGAGGTCCTCGGCCCCGAAGGGATACGAGACGCCGGCCCGGCCGAACAGCTTCCGGCAGCCGCTCTTGGTTCCCAGTTCGAAGTGCCGGGGATCGGCGCCGTACATGGGGATGCCGAGCCGGATCGCCAGGTCCCGCTCGAGCTCGGTGGTGTTGTAGGGCACGAGATGGGCGCGGTCCTTGTCCGGGATGAGGTCCCGGATCTGGGCGAGAAGCCTCGGCCGCTCGAGGATCTTGAGCGACAGGGGCCGCAACGTGCTGTCGTGGGGCACCGGATTGAAGAAGCGGGCCCGCGCATGGGCCGGGATGACTCCGGGCAGGAGCCCGAGGTAGTAGTCCACCACGTCAGGCAAGATCGTCCGCGACGTGACGTAGATCATGCGCGCGCTGGGCTGGCGGAGCAGGAAGAGCATGAAGAGGAAGCGCTCCTCCATGGCCTGGAGCACGGACGACGGCATGTTCAGCGCGTCGAGCGTGATCGACGGGACGACGACGATCGTCTGGGGATCTCGGTTCAGGCTGGCGATCGACTTCCAGAGCGGGACCAGCTTCGCCTGGAGCGTCGCGTAGCGGACCGCGATCTCATCCGGGGTGAGGCCGAGCGTCGGCGCCGGGCGCGTGTTCTCCTGGGTGCTCATGTATTCCTGATCCTCGTCGCTTGGGGGTCGTCGGAGACATGCCGGCCGGGCGGCGCGGCGACCGCCTCAAGATACCACGCTTCGCTCGGCCCCCGGCCGGCCTCGACGACGGCATCACCCGGCCCGCGCGTGGTGCGAGGCCCTATACTGGGAGTGTGAGCCCGCCCCGCGTCCTGCGAGTCCGTCGTCCGACTCCGCGACTCGCCGCCCTCCTGGCCCTGCTCGCGCTGCTGGGGGCCGTCGGCGGCGCCGCGCGCGGGGCCACCCCGCCCGCCCCCTCCGCCGCGTCGGCTCTGACCACGGGCGTCCAGGAGACCGTGCTGCCGAACGGCCTCACCGTGCTCGTCAAGGAGGTCCGGAGCGCACCGGTCGTCAGCTTCAGCGTCTGGTACCGGGTCGGGTCGCGCAACGAGCACACGGGAATCACCGGGGTGTCCCACCTCCTCGAGCACATGCTCTTCAAGGGTACGCGGCAATACCGGCTGGGCGAGATCGCCCGGACCCTGTCCCTCAACGGCGCCGCCTTCAACGCGAGCACCTACTACGACTGGACGAACTACTACGCGACGATCGCCGCCGACCGGCTCGACCTCGCGATGCGCGTCGAGGCCGACCGGATGGTCAACAGCCGGATCGACAAGGCGGACCTGGACGCCGAGATGACCGTGGTGCGGAGCGAGCTGGAGGGCGGCGAGAACAGCCCCGGACGGCTCCTGTGGCAGGCCGTGGTGTCGGTGGCCTTCCAGGCCCATCCCTACAACTGGCCGGTGATCGGCTGGCGGAGCGACGTCGAGAACGTGTCTCGGGACGCCATCTACCAGTACTACCGGACGCACTACGGCCCCGGCAACGCGGTCGCGGTCGTCGTCGGTGACGTCACGGCCGCCGACGCGCTCCGGCTGGTCCGGCAGTACTTCGGCCCCATCAAGCCGATTCCCAAGCCTGCCGAGGTCCACACGGTCGAGCCCCCGCAGCGCGGGGAGCGGCGCGTCACCGTGCGGCGTTCGGGATCCCTGCCCATGGCGCTGATCGCCTGGAAGGCACCGCCCGCCCTGCATCCGGACACCTATGCGCTCGACGTGCTCGCCGGAGTACTCGGCGAGGGGCGGACGAGCCGGCTCTACCAGGCGCTCGTCGAGAAGGGCGTGGCGGCGCGCGTCGACGCCGGATCGCCGAGCCTCCGGGATCCCTTCCTCTTCTCCGTGAGCGCCACCGCCCGCCCTGGTGTCACGGCCGAGCGGCTGGAGACCGCCCTCCTCGAGGAGGTGGAGCGCGTGACGGCGACTCCCATCACCGACGAGGAGCTGGCCCGCGCCCAGCGGCGCGCCGAGGCCGACTTCGTGTTCCAGACGAACAGCGTGACCGCGCAGGCCCGTCAGCTCGGCTACTGGGCCATGATCGGCGACTGGCGCTACCTCACGACCTACCTCGATCGCATCCGGGCTCTCACGGCGGCCGACGTCCAGGCGGTGGCCCGGCGCACGTTCAGCGTCGATACCCGCACGGTCGGGCACTTCGTCCCGTCCGACGGCGGCGGGCCCGCCCCGCCGCCCCCGCGAGAGGCGTCGGCCCGGGTCGAGCGGCCGAAGCGCGGCGACCGGCCCATTCCCCTGCCCCGCGCGCCCGTAACCCGGGCGCCGAACCGCCAGGTGACGCGGTTCGCGCTCGACAACGGCATCTCCGTCATCGTGCAGGAGAATCACGCGACCCCGACCGTCGCGCTCCGGGCAAGCGTCCCGGCGGGGTCGCTCGCCCAGTCTCCGGGCCGGCTCGGCGTGGCGGGATTCACCGCCGCCATGCTGAGCCGCGGCACCGAGAAACGCAACGCGCTCGGCTTCGCCACGGCGCTCGAGGACGTGGGCGCAGGCCTCGGAGCCAGCGCCGACACGCTGGTGACGACCATCACTGGCCAAGCGCTCACGCGGGACCTCGATCTGGTGCTGGATCTCTTCACCGAGATGCTCCGGCAGCCCACGTTTCCGGCCGCCGACTTCGATCGGCTCAAGAGCGAGGCGCTAGCGGGGATCGCCCAGGCGAAGACGAATCCAGACCGGGTCGCCGGGCTTGCCTTCGACCGAGCCGTCTATCCGCCGGGCCACATACTCCGCCCGGAGACTTTCGAGGAATCGGAGAAGACGATCGCCGCGACGACGCGGGACGACCTCGTCGCCTTTCACCGCCGCCAGTACGGCCCCGACCGGATGATCGTCGTCGTGGCGGGGGACGTGGCGCCCGAGCAGGTCCGGGAGGCGCTCCAGAAGCGGCTGGGCGACTGGCCGCGCAATCCCGAGACCTGGCCCATCGTCCCACCCGACCTGTCGCTCCAGGCGGCGCCCGGGGCGGTGGAGATCCCCATCCCGGACAAGAGCCAGGCGACGATCATCTGGGGCCACGCCGGCGGACTCCGCCGGAGCGACCCTGACTTCTACTCCACCCAGGTCATGGCTCTCGTCCTCGGCGGCAGCGCGCTGACCAGCCGGCTCAGCACGGCCATTCGCGACGACCAGGGTCTGGCCTACTCCGTCTACGGCTACTTCGACGCGGGCCTCTCCCCGGGCCCCTTCCGCGTGGCCCTGGGCACGAACCCCGCGAACGCCCGAAAGGCAGTGGCCGCGCTCGAGTCCGAGATCCAACGTATCCGCCGGGACGGCGTGACGCCCCGCGAGGTCGAGGAGGCAGTCGCCTACCTCACCGGTCGCTTCCCGCTCAGGCTCGAGACCAGCGCGGGGGTCGCCGAGATCCTGTGGGCCATGGATTTCTTCAACCTCGGCGCGGACTACATCGACCGCTACGCGGGCTACTACCGGGCCGTCACCGTCCAGCAGGTGAACGAGGCGGCGCGCGCCCACCTCCATCCGGACCGGGCGACGGTCGTCGTCGCCGGACCGCTGCCGTAACCGGTCCGACCCGCTCCAGAGCCCTCGCCACGCGGGCCGCCGTTGCCGCTCGCCGCGCCCTGACCCTGCTCCTGCTCGCGGGCGCGCTCGCCGCGGCCGGTGGGGCCCGCGCGTCGGAGACGGTCGACACGGCCCGGCCTATCGGCCATTCGCGGGACCGCCTGCCGCTCGCCGTCCACCTCGTCCCGCCGCGAGACGCCGCGCTCGAGGCGCCGCTCCGCCGCGCGGTGGACGACTGGAACGCCGTCGCCCGGGAAGGGCTCGGCGTCGAGCTGTTCCGCTGGCAGGACCGCGAGGAGGGAGCCGACGTCGTGATCCGATTCGTCCCGGTGGCGACCGACCGGCCGCTCGGCTACGCGCACCTGGACGTGGACGACGCCGGCGTGATTCGCCTCCCGGTCCGGATCGACCTCGCGGAGCCGACCGCGATGGGCGCGACCTCGCGCGAGACGGTCCTGTTCCAGGTGGCGGCGCACGAGATCGGCCACGCGCTGGGCCTTCCCCACACCGACGACCCCGAGTCGATCATGTGCTGCCTCCAAGGGGTGGTAAACCTCCGGGACCCGGCCATCCGGGCGCGCTACGTCGAGGCCCGCCGCCGTCCCGAGGTGCGGTCCGTCCTCCCCCAACTGCTCGGGCTCTACCCGCGCTTCTGGCAGCCGTAGGGTCGGAACTGCGCGGCCTCTCGCCCCTCGCTCTCAGGTAAGATGGCGGCCATCCCTGGACGGAGGTGACCGGATGTCTCCGAACGCGAAGAAGGTCGTGGGGGTCGATCGGGAGCGGCAACCCTATCGCACCGAGCTGACGCCGGTCTCGTTCCTGCGTCGCAGCGCGTACGTGTTCCCTGACCGGATCGCGGTGATCCACGGGGCGCGGCGGTACACCTACCGCCAGTTCGAGGAGCGAGCGAACCGGCTGGCGTCGCACCTGCGCGCGCTCGGGCTCCGCCATCTCGACCGCGTGGCCATCATCGCGCCGAACACGCCGGCGATGCTGGAGGCGCACTTCGGGGTGCCCGCAGGCGGCCTGGTCCTCGTCCCCATCAACACCCGGCTCAGCGGGGACGAGATCGGCTACATCCTGGAGCACTCGGGCGCGAAGGTCCTCTTCGTCGACCGGGAATTCGAGCCCGCGCTGCGATCGATTCCGGCCGGGCTCCGCGTCGTGCGCATCGACGACACCGGCGCCCCCGGCGACCCCTACGAGGACTTCCTGGCGGCCGGCTCGCCTGACCCGTGCGAGCCCTGGCTGGAGGACGAGTACGAGACGATCTCGATCAACTACACCTCGGGGACGACCGGCCGGCCGAAGGGCGTCATGGTCCATCACCGGGGCGCCTATCTGAACGCCATCGGCGAGACCCTGGAGACCGGGCTTTCGTTCGACGCCCGGTACCTGTGGACCCTGCCGATGTTCCACTGCAACGGCTGGTGCTTCACATGGGGGGTCACCGCGTTCGGCGCGACTCACGTGTGCCTCCGGCGGGTCGAGTCCGGCCGTGTGTGGGACCTGATCGACGCCGAGGGCATCACCCACTACTGCGGCGCGCCCACCGTACAGATCGGGATCGTCAACGACCCCAAGGCCCACCCGCTCGTCCGCCCGGTGACCGCCGCGGTGGCGGGGGCGCCTCCCTCCCCGACCCTGCTCGGTAAGATGCGGGGGCTCGGCTTCCGTCCCGTGCACGTCTACGGGCTCACCGAGACGTACGGCCCCCATACGGTCTGCGCGTGGCACCCGGAGTGGGATGCCCAGCCCCAGGACGAAAGGGCCCGCCTGGCCGCCCGGCAGGGCCAGGGGTACGTCATCGCCGACCTCGTGCGCGTGGTCGACGACGGGATGCAGGACGTCTCCATGGACGGCGAGACGCTCGGCGAGGTCGTGATGCGCGGCAACAACGTGATGACGGGGTACTTCGAGAACCCGCAGGCGACGGCCGAGGTATTCCGGGGCGGGTGGTTCCACTCGGGCGACCTCGCCGTGTGGCACCCCGACGGCTACATCGAGCTGCGCGACCGGAAGAAAGACATCATCATCTCGGGCGGCGAGAACATATCGACTATCGAGGTGGAGCAGGCCGTGGCCAAACACCCGGCGGTCATGGAGTGCGCGGTCGTGGCGATCCCAGACGAGAAGTGGGGCGAGCGCCCCAAGGCGTTCGTGACGCTCAAGCCGGGTGCGCAGGTGACCGAGGCCGAGATCATCGAGCACTGCCGCCAGCACATCGCGCACTTCAAGTGCCCGGCAGCGATCGAGTTCGGGGACCTGCCGAAGACGTCGACCGGAAAGATCCAGAAGTTCGTGCTGCGGAACAAGGAGTGGGGGGACCGCGAGAAGCGGATCAACTGAGCCCGCCCGGGCGGGGCTCCCGGGGGCGAGTCAGCTGCCGTCGAGCTCGGCGAGCTCGCGCCGGAGCCCGGCCAGGCGCGCCTCGGCTTCCCCGTGCAAGGTCCGGACGCGGGGCAGCTCGTCGAGAAGGCGCAGGACGTGACCCTCGAGCTCGGCAATGGTGCGCTGGCGCATCATCAGCTGGTGCTCGGTGTGGCGGATCATCTCGCGGAGCCGCAGGGCTCGCTGCTCGAGCTCCTCCACCGCGAGCCGCGTGGTCCGGGTACGGTCTCGCCGCTGATCGACCGTCATCTCCTGCTCGCGGCGGCTCGCCATCAGCGCGTGGCGCTCCCGCTCGAGGGTGTCGAGCCGGGCACGCATCTGACGGAGGCCCTCGACGTCCCGGGTCGTCCGGATCGTCGTGGACGCCTGCTCCATCGCGTATCGGAGATGGCGATCCCGATCGATCAGGCCCATCAGCACCGCACGCTCCGCGGCCTCGTCCTGCTCGGCTACGGCAAGCTCCTGGCGGGCTCGGCCAAGGAGGTCCTCCGCAGCGCGCTCCACGTCTCGCGACATCGCGGATGGCCCCGGGCTAGGCGCGGGCCCGCACGGGAAGCCGCCGGAGCGCACGTCGCGGCGTCCGTGGACGGACGGCGGCCTGCCCCATCCCCGCGCCGGCCCCATCGACGGTGGCCGCGAGGACGCGCACCAGGCGGCCCAACCGGATCGCCGCCAGGTCTCCTCGGCGGATCATGGCACGGATGGTCTGCTCGTGGCGCCGGAGGCGACGGGCAGTGTCGGGGACGGTGAGCAGGAGGGGTGCTAGCTGAACGGACGAGGGCCGCATCGGTTTGAACGCGGGCAAGATGAGTGCCACACCTCCGATCGCTGGCAACCACGCTCGCCCGGCACCTAAATCCGCTGCAATATGGGCAGCGCGCTAGCTCACCGGCGCCGCCGGGCCGTCACCCGGCCGGCCGGGGCCCCCCGGTCGGGTAGCCGCTACACGATGGTTCTTACACGGTGTGACGGGGAGGCGAGGCTTGCGGCATCCACTATAGTGGAATATCATCCACCATGGTGTCGACGCGCAATGTAACCGCACGGTTCTCGACGGGACTCGACGTATCGGAGCTCGGGGCCCGGGTCCGGGCGGCGCGTCTCGACCGACGCCTGTCGCTCGACGCCGTCGCTGGGCGGGCCGGGGTCAGCCGGAGCATGCTCTCGGCCGTCGAGCGCGGTGGGAAGGTGCCGACCGTCCTTGTCTTCGACCGCATCGCCACCGCCCTCGACACGAGCATCGCGCGGCTTTTGGGCGAGGAGCGCGCCGCGCGTGTTGTCATCCTGCGCCACGCCGCCCAGGACGTCGTGCGGGATCCCTCGGGGTGGGAGCGCCGGATCCTCTCCCCCGTGCTGCCCGGGGTCGAGTTCGAGCTGATGCGGACGACGATCGCGCCCGGGGTGGACGCCGGCGTCTTCGCGCCTCACGCACGTGGCTCCCGGGAGTACCTCGCCGTGGAGCGCGGCACCCTCCAGCTGACGGTCGACGGCACCCCTCACACGCTCCGCGCGGGCGACAGCGCGTACTACGCGGGGGACTGCCACCACCAGTTCGTCAACCCGGGCCGCGAGCCCTGCGTGTACTACCTCGCCATGGCGCTGGTGGAGAGCAGCCCACACGCACGGCGAGGGCGGGTGCTCCCGGCCGGCGTGAGGAGACGCCCGTGACCCCGACACCGACACCGTCGGCTCTGACCCCGCTCGACCCCGCGCCGCCAGCCATGACCCCGGACACGTTCCGGCGACTCGCTCACGCGGCGGTGGACCTGATCGCCGACCACCTCGACGGGATCCGCGACCGGCCGGTCTTCGCGCCGATGACCCCGGCGGAGCGCGCGACGCTCCTCGAGCGTCCCCTGCCCGACCGAGGGGTGTCCCCCGAGACCCTGCTCGCCCTCGTCGGGCGTGAGGTCTTCACGCATCCCATGGGGAACGGGCATCCGCGGTTCTTCGGCTGGGTGAACTCACCGCCGGCACCCGTCGGCATCGTGGCGGATTTCCTCGCGGCGGCCCTCGATCCGAGCTGCGCCGGCGGAGACCACGCGGCCATCTACATCGAGCGCGCGGCCGTCCGGTGGCTGATGGAGCTCGTCGGCTTCCCGGTCGAGGGCAGCATGGGGCTCCTGGTGAGCGGAGGGTCCACAGCCTCCCTCACGTGCCTCACCGCCGCGCGGCACCGCGCCTTGGCCGTTGACGGCTGGGACGTTCGGGCCCAGGGACTCCGGGGCACCCCCGCGCCCCTCGTCCTCTACCTCTCGGAGGAGAGCCACAGCTGCATGCGGAAGGCGGCGGAGGTCCTGGGCCTCGGCGGGGACGGGGTGCGGACGGTCCCCGTGGACGACGACCTGCGGATGGACGTGGGAGCGCTCCGCGCTGCCATTGCCCGGGACCGTGCCGCCGGGCGCCGTCCCTTCTGCGTGGCGGCGAGCGCGGGAACCGTCAACACCGGCGCGATCGACCCGCTCGACGATGTGGCCACCCTCTGCCAGACGGAGGGGCTCTGGTTCCACGTCGACGGCGCCTACGGCGCCATCGGCGTTGCGGACCCGGCCCTCGCTGCCCGCTACGCGGGGCTCGGGCGCGCGGACTCGCTCGCGCTCGACCCGCACAAGTGGCTCTCCGTGCCGGTGGAGTGCGGGTGCGCGCTCGTCCGGGACGGACGCCTCCTGCGGGACACGTGGAGCCTCGTGCCCCCCTACCTCCGGACGGAGGAGGGCAAGGGCTTCGGGGGGCTCCCCTGGTACTCGGAGTACGGCTTCCAGCAGACCCGGGGCTTCCGGGCCCTCAAGCTCTGGATGGTCCTCCAGCACCTCGGCCGGACCGGCGTGGCCGCGCTGGTCCGTCGTCACGTCGCCCTGGCGCATCGCCTGGCTGCTGCCGTCGACGACGCGCCCGACCTCGAGTGCGTGGCTCCCGCGGAGCTCTCGGTCGTGTGCTTTCGCTACGCGCCACCGGGATGGACCGAGGATGCCACGCAGCTCGACTCGCTGAACAAGCTCCTGGTGGAGCGGGTCCAGGCCGAGGGGCAGGCCTTCCTCACCGGCACCGTGCTGCGAGGTCGGTTCGCGCTGCGCGCCTGCGTGCTCCACTACGGAACGACGGAGGCGGACGTCGACGCCCTGATCGGGATCGTGCGGCAGGCAGGAGCGCGGCTGGCCGACAGGTCCTGAGGTCACCCGCGGCGGGGACAGTAACGGGAGCCAGTCCCCCGCAGCAATCAGACTCGCGCCCCGAGGGGCGCCGCGCCTCCCGCTACTGCCGGGCCGCGAACGTGTCGCAGCGCCGCACGTCCCCCGTCTCGAGGCCGGTCCGGAACCACCGGACGCGCTGAGCGGATGAGCCGTGGGTGAACGACTCGGGCACGACGTACCCGCGCGACTGCTTCTGTAGGCGATCGTCTCCGATCGCCGTCGCCGCGGCCAGGGCGGCCTCGACGTCGCCCGGCTCGAGGATGTTGCGCCGCGCGGCGGAGTGGCCCCAGACCCCGGCGTAGCAGTCCGCCTGGAGCTCGAGCCGCACCGAGAGCGCGTTGGCCCTCGCCTGGTCCATCCGGCCGCGCTGCCGCTGCACGCCCTCCGAGACTCCCAGGAGGTTCTGGACGTGATGCCCGATCTCGTGGGCCACGACGTAGGCGCGCGCGAAATCGCCCGGGGCCCCGAAGCGCTCGCTCAGCTCCTGGAAGAACTGGAGGTCCAGATACACGCGGCGGTCGGGCGGGCAGTAGAAGGGCCCGACCGCGGCGCTCGCCTGGCCGCACGCGGATTGGACGGCGCCGCTGAACAGGACCAGCCGGGGCGGCTCGTAGGTCCCGCCGCCCTGGCCGAAGAGCCGGCCCCATGTGTCCTCGGTGTCCCCGAGGATCGCCCGGATGAAGTCAGACTGCGGATCGTCCGCGGGCGGCTTCCGCTCGGGTCCGGTGTCGATCGCCGGGGGCGACCCAGCCTCTTCCAGACCGCTGAGGAGATCGAGGGGGTTCGTGCCTGTCAGCAGGCTCAGCACGACGATCAGGAGCAGCCCTCCGCCGCCGAGCTTGATCCCCGCGCCGCCCATCGACATCCCACGACGGTCCTCCACGTTGTCGCTGCGGCGCATGTCTCTCCAGCGCATCGGAGCCTCCCGGGCTGCCGGATGGGACCGGCGGCGCCACCCCAGCATGCGCCAGGGCGTCGCCGCATCGCAACCTGCGGTCAATCGTGCAGGTGGCGCGGGTGGTGCGCGGGTGGAGCACGACAGGGAAGCGAGGGCCCTCTTTACAGCCGACCGGATGGTCGTCGAAGATAGCGGCCGTCCCGATAGCACTCATGTCAAACCCCGGCCGTCCCGACTCCGCGACCGCGCTTGCCCGATCCCCGCTCTTCTCCCACCTGGGGCGCCTGGACCTCGCCCGGCTAGCCGGGGAGCTCGAGGAGATGCACTTCGCGCCAGGCCAGGCCATCGTCCGCCAGGGTGACCGGCCGGACGGCCTCTACGTGATCAAGCAGGGCCAGGCGGGGGTGCTAGCCGGCGGCGCCTCGGTCCCCGCCTCCGGCGATGGCACTGGCGAGCCCCTCACGACGCTCGGGCCCGGCGAGGTATTCGGGGAGATGGCGCTCCTCACCGACTCGCCGCGCACCGCGACGGTGGTGGCCGACACGGACCTCACGGTCTGGCGTCTCTCTCGGCCCCGCTTCGAGACGCTCCTCGATCACGAGCGCGGCATCGCCCGGAGCATCGAGCGCTCGCTGAGCCACCGGTTGACCGCGATGAACCACGAGACGGGCGCCCTCCGGGCGTTCAGCCATCGGCTCACCGCCGCCGCGCTCGGCCGCCTCAGTCCGGCGGCCGCCCGGCTGGTCGCAGGTGTCGCCGCCCGACCGCGATGGGGCGCCGAGGTGCTTCGCCGGACGTGCGCCCGCACCGGGGACGGCGGCGCGCTGACCGAGCTCGTCGAGCAGTCCGGTCTGCTGCGCGCCGAGGGATCGGACCTGGTCGTCGACGCCACCTTCCTCGCGATCGCCGGCACGGACCTCCGCGAACCGAATCCGGCCTGGCTGCGTGCCGCAGCCGAGGAGATGGCGGCAGCCGGCGAGGTCGTCGCGGCCACGGACCTCGCGCTCGCGGCGGGGGCGGTCGAGGACGCCGAGAGGCTGCTCGGCGCCCACGAGGCCCACCTGCTCCAGACCGCGTCCGCGGGAGACCTCGACCGCTGGCTCGCGGCGGTCGGCGAACGATCGCCAGCCCTCGGGACCCGGCTCGCCGCCATGCGGACGCGGCTCAGCGAGCGGATGGTGGCCGCCGCGCGACCGGCGGCGCCCGGCAGCCGCGAGCGCGCGGCGCCGCTCTTCGGGCGCCTCGCCCGCCAGCTCACGACGGTGCGCGCACTGAGCGCCCTCGCGGCGGTCGTGATCTTCGGGCTGGGGTGGATCCTGCCCCTGCCAGAGGGGCTCGCGCGCGGCGGCCTCGTCACGCTCGGGGCCCTCATCGCGACCGTGCCGCTGCTCGTGGCCGACGTGCTACCCGACTACATCGTCATGCTGTTCCTGACGCTGGCCCTCGTGCTGCCCGGCCTGGTACCGCCCACGGACATTCTCGGAGGCTTCGCGGCGCCCGCCTGGCTCATGATCTTCACGCTCCTGGCGGTGGGCGTCGCGGTCTCCCGCTCGGGCCTCATGTTCCGGCTCGTGCTGCTGTCACTCCAGCGCCTGCCGCCCCGGTTCATCCCGCAGAGCATGGTCCTCTGCCTCACCGGCGTCCTGATGAGCGCAGGCCTGACGAGCGGCTCCACCCGGATCGCCCTCGGGGTGCCGATCGCGCGCGGGATCACGGATGCGATGGGATTCGCGCCGCGCAGTCCGGGCGCAGCCGCCGTGGGCCTGATGACGTTCTTCACGTTCCTCCAGGTGGGCGAGCTGTTCCAGACCGGGACATTCACCGGCCTGGTGGTGCACGACCTGCTCCCGGCCGCGGCCAAGAGCCAGATCACCTGGTGGCGCTGGTTCTTCATCGCGCTGCCCCCGTTCGTGATCATCGGCGTCGTCACGTACCTCTGGCTCCTCTTTCGCTTCAAGCCCCATCGGACCGGACGGGTCAACCTCGACGCCGTGCGGCTCCAGCAGGCGCTCCTCGGCCCCCTCACCCCTAACGAGATCTGGAGCGCCGTCGTGCTGGTCCTCCTGATCGTCGGGTTCGCAAGCCGCCCGTACCACGGGATCGCCCCCGCGTGGCTCGCCCTGGGCGCCTTCCTGTTCCTGTTCACGCTCGGCGCGCTCGATCAGTCGGCCTTCCAGGGCGGCGGGACGCTCGGACTCCTCGTCTACGCCGGGGTGATCCTGAGCCTCGGCAACGTGTTCACGACGCTCCACATCGACACCTGGCTGACCTCGCTGGTGCAGAGCGGGATGCCGGCCATGGTCCGCAACCCCTACGGATTCGTCCTGACCATCTCGATCATCGCCTTCGTGCTCCACTTCTTCGTGCCCTGGATGACGGCGTCGACCATCATCGCGCTCGTCGCCATGCCGATCGCCGAGGGGCTCGGCTTCCACCCGTTCATCCCGGTGCTGGTCGCCCTCATCGCCGGTGACCACACGATCCTGCCCTACGTGAACTCGGGCTACGCGATCGTGTACTTCGCGAGCGAGGGCGATCTCTTCACCCACGCGCAGGCGCGCTGGTCGCTCGTGCTCGAGGGCCTCCTCCGCCCGGTGGCCTTGCTGCTGAGCGTGCCGGTGTGGCAACTGATGGGGCTGATGTGAGGCGCGGCTCATTCCGGCTCATTCCGGCCCATCTGCAGACGGAGGTGTTCGCATGAACGACCGCATCGCCAAGTCGGCCCGCCAGGACGTGTACGCGCGGATCGACCGCCGGTTCGCCGAGTTCGTGGAGGAGCTCCGCGCCTACGCCCGCGTGCCGACGATCAGCGCCCGCCGCGAGGCCGAAGCCGAGGGGGCCGACGCGACGCGGGCGCTCCTCGAGCGCCACGGAATCGGGGCCCGGCTGATGGATGTGCCCGGGGGGCCTCCGATGGTGATCGGTGAGGTCGCGGACGCACCGGGCGGACCGACGCTGATCCTCTACAACCACTACGACGTGCAGCCCGTCGACCCGATCGGAGAGTGGCGGCGCCCGCCGTTCGACCCCGTCGTCGAGGACGGCAAGCTCTTTGCCCGGGGAGTGGCCGATACAAAGGGGAACACCGCGGCGCAGGCATACGCCCTGCACGCGGTGCGGGAGGTCGTCGGGACTGTGCCGGTGAACCTCAGGTTCATGGTCGAGGGCGAGGAAGAGGTCGGCAGTCCCCACCTGCCGGCCTTCGCGCGCCAGCACCCTGCCCTCTTCCGGGGCGCCGGGGCGACGATCGAGGGCGCCGGGCACACGCCGGAGGGAGTCCCCGAGGTCTACATGGGGAGCAAGGGCATCCTCTACGTCGAGCTGCGGGTCCAGACGGCGGCCGTGGATCAGCACAGCTCGCTCGCCGCGTCGCTCCCCAATCCCGCCTGGCGGCTCCTCGAGGCGCTTCGCGTGATCCGAGACTCACGGGGACGCGTGCTGATCCCAGGCTTCTACGACGGCGTGCCCCGTCCCACGCGCGAGGCGCTCGGCCTCCTGCGCAAGAATCCCTTCGACCCGCGCGCGTGGCAGAAGGCGTACGGCGTCACCGAGGTCTTCGGCGGCAAGACACGGCTGGGGCGACTGATCGCCTACTGCTACAATCCGACCTGCAACATCGACGGCATCGTGTCCGGCTACACGGGACCGGGGAGCAAGACGATCAACCCGGCGCACGCCGCGGTGAAGCTCGACTTTCGCCTGGTGCCCGGCCAGCGGCCGCTCCCGATCCTGAGCGCGCTCAAGACCCATCTCCGCCGGAAGGGGTTCGCCGACATCGAGGTGATCCAGCACAGCACCTTCGAGCCCGGCGCCTCCCCGATCTCGTCGCCCATCGGGCAGGCGCTGCTGGCGGCCTGTCAGGACGTATACGGGCGCCCGCCCGCCGTTTTCCCCTGGATGGGCGGCTCGTCGTCGACGTGGTTCTACACGAGCCACGGCACCCCGGCGGCGCTGCCGCCGGGAGTCGGGTACAGCGGGAGCCTCATCCACGCGCCCAACGAGCACATCCGGCTCGAGGACGCGCGGCGCGCGATCAAGGCCTTCGCGGCCCTGATGCTCCTATGGGGTCAGGCGTGACCGTCAGTCGCTGGCCAGCTTGCCGTTGTAGCCCCAATGCGACTTCTCGACGTCCTGGAAGACGATGTGAACCTGATCGGCCGTCGTCTTGCCGATGCGGACCATGGCGTCGGTGATGGCGGCCGTGATCTCGCGCCGCTGCTGGTCCGTCCGTCCCGCGTACCACTGAATCGTGATGTTGGGCATGGCGACCTCCGTGTGATGGGCTTCCTGCGGAGTTGTACCACGGGTCGCTTCCCGTCGTCCTCCGTCCTCGCGCCGGCGCTGGACACCGGCCGGGCAGGTCGGACCGGAACCGCCCCGATCCGCCCGCGGCTTGCGCCGGCCGATTGACCCCGCCACGCGATGCTTTACTCTTACCGGGAGAGCAGGCAAGGAGCCCACCCATCCGGAACGGACGCGGCGCGAAGACGACCCTGGTGCTCCTCGTGCGTCACGGGCAGACGTCGACGACCGGCGTCACCTTGCCTGGCCGGGCACCGGGTCTCCATCTGGCGGAGAAGGGACGTGAGGAGGCGACCGACGTGGCCGGGCGCATCGCGCGCCTCCCGCGGGTCGCCGCCGTCTACGCCTCTCCGCTCGAGCGGGCGCAGGAGACGGCCGCGCCCATCGCGGCTGCGGCGGGGCTCCTCGTCACGACCGAGCCCGGGCTTCTCGAGTGCGACTACGGCGACTGGACAGGGCTCGCCCTGAAGGACCTCCGCCGGAAGCCCGAGTGGAAGGTCGTCCAGCGCTACCCGAGCGGGTTCCGGTTCCCTGGCGGCGAATCGTTCACCGAGATGCAGGCCCGGATGACCGGAACGCTCGCGCGCCTGGTCGCCGATCACCCGGGCCAGACTGTCGTGGCGGTCTCCCATGCGGACCCGATCAAGACCGCGGTCGCTCACGCGCTCGGCACGCATCTGGACCTCTTCCAGCGCATCGCGGTCTTCACCGCGTCGGTCACGGCCATTGCCTACGGGCCCGAGGGTCCCACGGTCCTGTCCGTCAACGCCACGCGGGGCGACCTCGCGCCCCTCGCCGGCCAGTGAGCCACTCCGTGCAGTCCCGCTCGTCTGCGTGGCCGGCTCCCTCTCTCCAGCCACAGGTCGCCAGAGACCGCCAGAGGGCGATGAGCATCCGATCAGGACCGTCCATTTCAGCCTGGGCCAGCATGGGTCAGCGTGGGAAAAAGGGTTGGAGAGTAGCGGGGCGTACCCATGAGTGACTCGTTCGACTTCTCGACCCCCGACCTGTTCACCGCCGGCACGATCGGCCCGCCGGGCCAGCGCGTCTTCTACCTCCAGACCCGGGAGGGCGACACGCTGGTCACGCTCAAGTGCGAGAAGGAGCAGGTCCGCGTGCTGGGCGAGTACCTCGGCCGCCTCCTCGAGCGGCTGTCCGCGCCGGCGTCAGCCTCGGGCTCGGACCTCGCACTGGTCGAGCCGGTCACGCCGTCGTGGATCGTGGGCTCGATCGGGGTCGGCTATGACGAGGCGACCGACCGAGTGGTTCTCGTCATCGAGGAGGCCCGGGAGCAGGAAGGGACGGAGACCGAGGAGTCTGACCGGGAGGCGGAGCCGGAGGTCCACTCGGAGGCCGAGCCCGAACCGCCCGAGCCCGAAGCAGAGGAGGAGGCTGCGGCCGGCGAAGGTGATCGGGCGTCGGGGCGCGTCCACCTCACTCGGCTCCAGGTGGCGGCCTTCGTGGAGCGGGCGCGCGTCCTCGTCGAGGGCGGGCGACCCACATGCCGGCTCTGCGGCCGGCCGATGAACCCGGGTGGCCACCGCTGCGCCCGCACGAACGGGCACGGCTCCGACTAGTGCCCGCGATGCCGCGAGCTGCCGCCACCGCCCCCATCGAGCTCCTCGCCCGGGGCGAGATCGCCGTCAAGGGACGGCTCCCCTGGGCCTCGAACGCCACCTTCCTCGTGGAGGTGACCCGCGGGCCCGCCACCGCCCTCGGGGTGTACAAGCCCCTGCGCGGCGAGCGGCCGCTCTGGGACTTCCCGCGGGGGCTCCACCGGCGCGAGGTGGCCGCCTACCTCCTCTCTGAGACCCTCGGCTTCGGCCTGGTCCCGCTGACGCTCGCGCGCGAGGGCCCGTACGGCCCAGGCTCGATCCAGCTGTTCGTCGAGGCCGAGTTCGAGGAGCACTACTTCACGCTCCGCGAGCGCCCGGAGCATCGCGCGGCGCTCACGCGCCTCTGCGCCTTCGATCTCGTCGCGAACAACGCCGACCGCAAGAGCGGGCACTGCCTCCTGGGCCGAGACGGCCGCCTGTACGCGATCGACAACGGCCTGTGCTTCCACGCCGAGCCGAAGCTCCGCACCGTCGTTTGGGACTTCTCGGGAGACCCGATTCCCGGAGAGATCCGGGCGGCGGTGAGCCGGCTCGCCGCCCAGGGCCTGCCGGAGCCGCTCGCCGAGCTCCTCGGTCCGGAGGAGCGCGCTGCGCTCCTCGCGCGGGCTCGCGCGCTTGGCGCCGCCAAGCAGTTCCCCGAGGACGCGACCGGCATGCGATACCCCTGGCCGCTCGTCTGATCCGATGACCGCATCACCCACCCTAAACCACTGAGGGGAGAATCCCGATGGCCGTGAAGATGATGGGTGCCCAGGTCAAGCGCAAGGAAGACCCGCGTCTAATCACGGGCGCGTCCACGTATACGGGCGACATTTTCCTGCCGGGGCTCCACTACGTGGCGTTCGTCCGGAGCCCGCACGCGCACGCGCGCATCCGCCGGATCGATGCCTCGGCCGTGCTGAAGCGTCCGGGGGTCGTCGCCGTCGTCACCGGCACCGACCTCAAGCCCCACTGCGGGCCCGTGCCCGTCGACCAGGCGTCGACCGAGGGAGGCGAGGGTCATGCGGCGATCGGCCGGAAGCACTACCCCCTCGCGGTCGACCGCGTCCGCCACGTCGGTGAGGCGGTCGCCGCGGTCATCGCCGCGACCGAGGAGCTCGCGGTCGACGCCGCCGCCGAGGTCGCCGTCGACTGGGAGCCGCTGCCCGCGGTGAGCGATCCGCTCGAGGCCCGGAAGCCCGGCGCCTCCCAGGTCCACGCCGATGCGCCAGGCAATGTGGAGCACGAGAATCGCATCACCGCCGGCGACACGGACGCCGCCTTCGCCCGGGCTTTCAAGGTCGTGCGCCAGCGCATGGTCAGCCAGCGTCTCTGCGGCGTGCCCCTCGAGGGGCGCGCGACGGTGGCCGCCCCCGATTCGACCACCGGCGGCCTGGTGGTCTGGGCCACGACCCAGGCGCCCCACATGATGCGCAACGGGCTCGCGACCCTTCTCGGGCTCGAGCAGAACCAGATCCGCGTGATCGCCCCCGAGGTCGGCGGCGGGTTCGGGGTGAAGTTCGGGGTCTACCCGGAGGACGCCGCGCTGGCGGCGATGGCGAAGCTCCACCGGCTGCCGCTCCGGTGGGTCGAGACGCGCGTCGAGCACATGGTGGCGACGACGCACGGTCGCGCCCACGTGACCGACGTGGAGGCGGCGGTCGAGCGCGACGGCACCATCACGGCGCTCCGAGTGCACGTCCTCGCCGACATCGGCGCCTACCCGATCTTCACGTTCATCCCCGACCTGGCGCTCATGATGGGGGTCGGCGTCTACCGCATCCCCAACGTCGATCTCCGCTCGACCTGCGTCTTCACCAACACGACGCCGGTGGCGGCTTACCGCGGCGCCGGCCGGCCGGAGGGCTGCTACTACATCGAGCGCATCGTCGACCTCGCCGCCCAGGAGCTGGGTGTGCCGCCCGAGACGGTGCGGCGGCGCAACTTCATCGCCCCCGACGCCTTCCCCTACACCACGCCGACGGGCCAGCGCTACGACAGCGGGGAGTACGACCGCGCGCTGACCAAGGCGCTCCAGCTCTCGAAGTACGACGCGCTCCGCAAGGACCAGGCCGCCCGGCTCGCGCGCGGCGATCGGAAGCTCCTCGGTATCGGGATGGCCTGCTACGTCGAGATGTGCGGTTTCGGCCCCTTCGAGAGCGCCGTCGTCCGGGTGGAGCCCTCGGGCACGGTAACGGCCTATACCGGCACGTCGGCTCACGGCCAAGGCCACGAGACGACCTTCGCCCAGATCATCGCGGACCACCTGGGCGTCTCCTTTGACCAGATCGTGGTCCGGCACGGTGACACGTCCAACACCCCCATGGGCAACGGGACCGGCGGGAGCCGGAGCCTGGCGGTCGGCGGCACGTCCATCTTGCGAGCAACCCTCAAGGTGCAGGAGCACGCGCGCGCGATCGCGGCGCACGTGCTGGAGGCGGCGAAGGACGACGTCGTCTTCGACGACGGGCGATACCAGGTCAAGGGGGTTCCGGCGCGCGCCCTCACGCTCGCCCAGATCGCGGGGCACGCGTACGGCGACAAGCTGCCCGATTCGATCGAATCGGGTCTTGAGGCGACCGACTTCTTCCGGCCGCCCCAACTCCTCTACCCCTTCGGCGCCCACATCGCGGTCGTCGAGGTCGACCGTGACACGGGTCAGGTCACGGTCCGGGACTTCATCTCGGTCGACGACTGCGGCGTCCGCGTGAGCCCGGTCCTGGTCGCGGGCCAGGTGCACGGAGGGCTCGCCCAGGGGATTGCGCAGGCACTCCTGGAGGAGATGGTCTACGGGCCCGACGGCCAGCTGGTGACCGGCTCGCTCATGGACTACTGCGTCCCGCGTGCGGATGACCTGCCGTCCTTCGTCACCGATCAGACGGTCACGCCGACGCCGGTGAACCCGCTCGGCGCCAAGGGCATCGGCGAGGCGGCGACGATCGGCTCGACGCCGGCGGTGGTGAACGCCGTGGTCGACGCGCTTCGTTCGTTCAAGGTCCGGCACATCGACATGCCGCTCCGCCCCGAGCGGGTGTGGAAGGCGATGCACGATGGCCGGGCCTGAGCGGGTGCGTCATCTGGTCCTAGACCCAACGTAGGGCCTACATAACGTGTGGGGAGGGATCCACCATGGCTGGGCCTGAACGGGGGCCAGTGTTCTCGCTGGCGGGCAAGGCGTGCGTGGTCACCGGCGCGAGCCGTGGCCTCGGCCGGGCAATCGCGCTCGCCTTCGCCGACCGGGGCGCCGACGTGGTGCTGGGGGCCCGGAACCGCGTGGATCTGGAGACGGTCGCGCGCGAGATCGAAGGCAAGGGGCGGCGGGCGGTCGTCCAGCCGACGGACGTCACCGATCTCGGCCAGATCCGGGCGCTGGCTGACACCGCGGCGGCGCGGCTCGGCCGGATCGACGTCTGGGTCAACAATGCAGGCGGCTTCACGGACGAGCCGGGCAGCACGGCCGAGTGGCTCGACGTCACCGAGGCGGGGTGGGAAGCCATGGTGCGCCTGAACCTCACCGCCCAGGTCTTCGGCGCCCAGGCAGCCGCGCGGGTGATGCGCGACCGGGGGACGGGCGGCTCGATCATCTTCCTCTCGTCGATCGACAGCCTGTACGCGGCGCCTGGGGGCGAGGGCATCTACGGGGCGTGCAAGGCCGCGCTGAACAACATCGTCCAGACCATGGCGGTCGAGCTCGGCCAGCATCGGATCCGCGTCAACGCGATCGCGCCGGCCGTGGTGGAGACCCCGCTGACGGCGCCGTGGTTGGCGACGGAGGCGGACCGGCAGAAGCGGTCGGCGTTCTATCCCCTGCGCCGGGTGGGTCAGCCCGCGGACGTCGCGGCCGCGGCGGTCTACTTCGCGGCGGACGAGGCGGCGTGGGTGTCGGGTGCCGTCCTCCTCGTGTCCGGGGGCGCCGTGATGACCAGCGATCCTTACCGGTACCTGATGCGGGTCAACCGGGCCGACGGCTGACCGAGCGGGGCACGGGCGCTCGTCAATGGCCGCATCCTACGTCCCGGCCACCGAACAGCTGGTCGTCGAGGTCTACGTCCGGAATCTCGCCCGCGCTGTGGACTTCTACCGAAGCGTGGGGTTCGAGATCCTGGGCCGGAAGACAGGCTTCGCCGAAGTCACGTGGGAAGGACACCGGCTCTTTCTCGACGAGCGGCCTCACTACGAGGCGCCCCCGTCACCCCACGCCAACGTGCGAGTGATGGTGCCGGACGTGGACACCTGGTGGTGCCGCGCGACCGCGATGGGAGCCCGCGTCCTCTCACCGATCGCGGATCGCGACTACGGCCTCCGCGACTTCACGATCGCGGACCCCGACGGATTCGGCATCCGATTCGCGACACGCATCGAGAACCCATAGGAGAAGCCTGTCATGGCGCAGCCCGTCGATCTCGTCGTCGTCGGCGCCGGCATCGCCGGCGCGAGCACGGCCTGCTTCGCCGCGCGCGCGGGCCTCCGCGTCGTCGTGGTCGACCGCGGACTCCCGGCAGGCGGCGCCTCGGGCCGGACCGCGGGCTACATTCGCTGTCACTACGCCAATCCGCCCGAGGCGCACTTCGCCGTCGAGAGCTGGCGGATGCACCGGCGCTGGAGCGCGGAGGTCGGGGGGGAGAACGGGTATCGCCGGAACGGCTTCCTGTTCATCGTGCCCCCGATGCTGGTCCCGACGCTCGAGAAGAACGTGGCGCTCATGCAGGCTATGGGCGTGCCCACGGAGGTGCTGGACGCCGCGGGGGTGAAGCGGATCCTCCCGTGCGTGGAGACGGACGGCATCGGCGCCGGCGCGTGGGAGCCGGACAGCGGCCACGCCGACCCCTCCGATTGCATCGGAAGCCTCCTCGCGGGGGTCCGCGATCGCGGCGGCCGCGTCCTGACGGATGCGGACCCGGCGCATGTCCTGACCGAGGGCGGCCGCGCCGCCGGCATCCGGCTCGGCGCGGACCGGATCCCGGCCACGGCGGTCGTCCTGGCGGCCGGGGCGGGCACGCGCGAGCTCGCGGCCGAGGTCGGCGTCGACCTACCCGTGTTCCCGATGCCGATCGGCGCCGGCCTCCTCCACGGCCTGCCCGGCCTCGACCGTGTGCCGTGCACCATCGACCACGCCGCCGAGCAATGGTACCGGGGCGAGATCGGCGACGCACTCCTGATCGGCGCCGGGTACGAGGACTCGATCGGCTTCCGAGGGGAGCCCTTCCATGGCAAGGCCGAGTTCGCCCCGCCGACACTTGACGAGCTCGTCTCGGCGGCGACGCGTCTCATCCCCCGGATCCCGGCGCTCGAGCACGCGTCGCCGGGCCGCACGTGGGTGGGCCTCGACTCGCGGACGCCGGACGGCCACGCTCTCGCCGGGCCGGTGCCTGGCGTGCCAGGCTTGTTCGTCCTCGCCGGGGGCAACGGCAAGGGATTCAAGTTCGGCCCCTCCATGGGGCGGGCCCTGGCCGAGGTCATCCGCGGCGCGGACTTCGCCGCGAGCCCGCTCGCCCCGTTCGCGATCGACCGGGACGCGCGCGGCCAGGTGATCCGGGGTGAGCACGAGTACGAGTGGGGCTCGTTCGCCTGATCCAGCGGTGCCGCGCATCGTCCTCGTCCGGGGCGACATCACCGAGCAGTCGGCGGACGCCCTCGTCAACGCCGCCAACTCCACCCTCATGGGCGGCGGTGGCGTCGACGGCGCGATCCACCGGAGGGGCGGCCCGGCGATCCTCGAAGCCTGCCGGCGCCTCCGCGCCGAGCGCTTTCCCGATGGCCTCCCCACAGGCCAGGCGGCAGCGACGCCAGCCGGACGGCTTCTCGCCCGCTGGGTGATCCACACGGTCGGTCCCGTCTACTCGCCAGGGGAGGATCGCTCGACGCTCCTCCGAAGCTGCCACGTCGAGTCGCTCCGGGTGGCCGACGCGCTCGGCTGCGCGACCGTCGCGTTCCCCGCGATCTCGACTGGGATCTACGGCTATCCCCTGGATCTCGCGGCGCCCGTGGCCATCACGGCGGTCCAGGCCGCCGGGACACGGGTCGTCGAGGTCCGATTCGTCCTGTTCGACCCGGCTGTCTACACCGCCTTCGAGCAAGCGCTCACCGGGCAGATCTAGTAGCGCCGCGCGCTCCGACCGGGAATTTTGCCAGCCTTTCCGGGGCTCGCCAAGCTTGACACGGTAAGAGCGGGACCCCTATCGTAAGTTTGAGGGTTTCTTCTCATGATGCGATGCCTTCAGTGTGACCGCGACTACTCGGAGCGTGAGGGGTTCTGTCTCCAGTGTGGAGAACCCCTTCAGCCGCGAGATGCCCCGGCGGATAGACCCATCGCTCAGGGACGATCCCAGGCGACTCTCGGGCGAGCGCGCGCCATGTCGAGACGCCGGACGCGTGCGCGATCCCAGTCCCTACTGTTCGCGGCCCTCGTCGTGTTAGGCGTCGCCGCGGGCCTGGCGCTGGTGTGGCGCCAAGCGTGGATGCCGTCGCTCCCGCGCGTCACCGTGAACGTGTCTCGCCAGCAGGAGCAGCATTCGCCGAACGCAGTCAGTCCGCCCCAGGCTCCGGCGGCAGCGTCGGTGGAGACCGAGTTGGCGGCGACGGCGCCGCCGCCGTCATCCATCCCCGCGCCCGAGCCGGCCACGGCGGCCGCTCCCCCGCCGCCGGTGACGCGCGCGCCCGAGCCGGCCCCGACGACCCCGGCGACCACCTCTTCGCCGCCAGCAAAGCGAGCCCCTGAACCGGCGTCCCCCAGAGTCGCGAGCCGTCCAGCCCCGTCGCCGCCAGCCTCGGAGCGCCCGCCGCTCGGCGCCCCGTCGAGCCAGTCCGCGACCGCGCCGAGACTGCTCAGCGCCCGGACGGATCCCGGCACGGCGCTGCCCACGGCAGGATCGCGCGTGATCTCGCTCGTGCCCGTCGGCGCGGCCACAGGGGCGCGCGGACAGCTCCAGTGGGAGCCCATCGGGGGAGGCACGCTCGTCGTGTCGGGCCTCCCTCAGCCTCCGGCGGGTCGCACGTACCAGCTCTGGCTCGGCAGCATCAACCTCGGGAACCGCGTCTCGGCCGGGTTGCTCGCCGTGGATTCGCAGGGCGCGGGCACGCTCCGTGTCGCCCCGCCCCGGGCGACCTGGTCCCCCGACATCTTCGGCATCACGATGGAACGCCAAGGGGGCGCACGTGAGCCCTCGGACGATCTCGTGCTGGTCGGAGAGCTATCTAAGCTGACTGCCGCCGCTCCGCCCGCGGCCACGGCGCCGCCTGGCTCCCCGCCGTCGGAGCGAGCGACGGGCAGCCCTCCCGCTCCGGGAACCGAGATGCCATCGTCTTCCGCGTCTCCACCGCCCGTCACCGCATCCCTTCCGCCGGCTCCTGCCTCACGGGGAACCGATGGCCAGCTGGTTCGGGTGTTCCCGGTCTCCGTGGAGCGGACCTGGATGGTCACCCAGTCGGTCCTGCGTAGCCTCGGGTGGGACATCGACCGCGCGGATCAGGCGACGGGCGTCATCCGAACCGAGCCTCGTAACGTGACCTTCAAGGACTTCGTCGTCTACGCGGAGGGCACGCGGCACACACTGGACATCGTGGTCCGCGCCGTCTCGCGCAGCGAAACGTCGATATCGGTGAAGCGTGAGGTGTTCGAGGAGCAGCGCATCTTCTGGACGAAGGAACGGAAGGTCCTGGCGACGCCGGAGTCCTCGGTGGAGCAGACCGTCCTGAACGCGATCGAGCGACTGCTCTGAGCCTCCCGGCTCGACAGCCGGGTGCGCGAACCGACCCGCGGGCTGCACCGTGAGCCCCCCGCCGCGCGGGCCGCTCCCAACGGTGGACGTCATCGCGGAGATGGCGGACGGCGGCATCGTCCTCGTGCGGCGAAAGCACCCGCCGCCCGGGTGGGCCCTGCCTGGCGGATTCGTCGAAGCCGGCGAGAGCGTGGCGGCGGCCGCCGAGCGCGAGCTCCGAGAGGAGACGGGGCTAGACGTCGAGCTCGCCGAGCTCTTCCACGTCTACGCGAACCCCGCCCGCGACCCGCGCGGGCCGACGCTGAGCGTCGTCTTCATCGGCCGGGCCCGGGGCATTCCAACCGGCGCGGACGACGCGGCCGAAGCCCGAGTCTTCCCGCTCGACGCCTTGCCCGAGCCGCTCGCGTTCGACCACACGCTGATCCTCGCCGACTACCGCCGGTACCGCGCCGACGGCCGCCGACCACCGCCGGACCGCTGAGCCAGGACCCCGGGAGGGGCGGCGGCGCCGGCCCTAGTCCCGCGTCTCGCGGGGGAGCGGGACCGGGGGCACGTGACGGAACTGATGACCCGGATGCCTCAAGGCATTCACTATAGTCAACATAATGCAGTGGACACAAGTGCGGTGATCCTCGTAGGGTGCACGCAACGGGCATTCGATTGGTCCCGCCGCAAGGAGGATCGCCATGTTCTACCTCGACACCTTCATCGCCGACTGTCGGACGGCCCTGGGCGAATCGACCCCTGAGATCGCCGTCAGGGAACTAGTCGAGCGCGCGGTCGCCCAGCCGGGGGACGTGGAGCGCGCGCTCGGATCGCCGACCTTGGGGAGCGTCACCACGCTGCATCGCTCTCCCGAGCTCACCATCCTGAACGTCATCTGGGCGCCGGGCATGGCCATCTATCCCCACGACCACCGGATGTGGGCGGTCATCGGCCTCTACGGTGGCCGTGAGGACAACACGTTCTACCGCCGGAGCCCCGAGGGACTGGTCGTCGCTGGGAGCAAGGAGCTTGCCATCCGGGACGCGGTCCTGCTGGGCAAGAACGTGGTGCATGCTGTCACGAACCCCCTGCGCGTGTTCACGGGAGCGATCCACGTGTATGGCGGAGACTTCTTCACCATGCCCCGAAGCGAGTGGACGCCGGACACTCTAGAAGAGCGGCCCTACGACGTGGAGCGCGTCAAGCAGGTCTTTGCAGACGCCAACGAGCGGTGGCGTACCGCGTGCGCCGGAACCGCTGCCGCTGCGAGATAGGGCTAGGCCGGATTGAGCTCCCGCCAGATTCGCCCGTCCCACGCCTCGACGACGACGTGGTCGCCATCGCGGCCCCGGAGGTACGGGTAGCCGAGCGGCACCTTGCCGTACGGGGTGTCGAGCACGTAGGTGGGGATCGCGAACCCGCTCGTCCGGCCGCGAAGCTCCCGAAAGATCTCGATCCCGCGCTCGACCGGCACGCGGAAGTGGGCGGTGCCCTCGAGGAGCTGGGCCTGGTAGCAGTAGTAGGGGCGGACCCGCATTCGGACCAGGCCTTCGCAGAGCGCCTTCATCGTCGTCGCGTCGTCGTTGATCCCGCCGAGGAGCACGCTCTGGTTGCCGACGGGGATCCCCGCCCGGAGGAGGCGATCACACGCCTCAGCCGCCTCGGGAGTGAGCTCCTTCGGATGGTTGAAGTGCGTGTTCACCCAGATCGGATGGTAGCGCTCGAGCATCCGGCACAGCGCGTCGGTCACCCGGAACGGGAGGGTCACCGGCAGCCGCGTCCCCAGTCGCACGATCTCAACGTGCGGGATGCGCCGGAGCTCGGCGATGAGCCACTCGAGCTTGTCGTCGGAGAAGACCAACGGATCCCCGCCCGTGAGAAGGACGTCGCGGATCTCCGGCGTCCGGCGGATCCAGTCGAGCCCGATCTCGAGCTCGCGCTTCTTCATGATCCACTCTTCGTCGCCGACCATGCGTTTCCGCAAACAGAAGCGGCAGTAGAGCGCACACTCGTTGTTGACGCAGAAAGCGATCCGGTCGGGGTAGACGCGGATCACGTTCTTCACCGGCGAGTGGGCAACCTCGTCGAGCGGGTCCGCCATGCCGACCGGATCGTCGAGCTCGGCCGTCCGCGGCACCACCTGCTTCCGGATCGGGCAGGCGGGGTCGTCGGGGTCCATGAGCGACGCGTAGTACGGCGTGATGACGAAGCGGAAGCGCTCGGCGAGCGCGTCGATCGCCCGGCGCTCGTCCTCGGTCGGGTTGACATAGCGCTCGAGCTCCTTGGCGCTCCGGACGCGCTCCTGCATCTGCCACACCCAGTCGCGCCACTGGGCCTCCGGGATCCCGCTCGGTCTCGGCATGTCACGGAGGCTAACAACGGCAACGCGACGTGTCAAATTGGAGACCCCCGGGGACGCCTCGCACAGGCTAGGCGTCAAGGCGCGAGGCGGCCGGACATACGCCGGGCCGAGACCCGCCGTTCGATGGCCGCTGGGGCCGCTGGGGCCGAGGGAGGGGCCCCCGGG
Organism: uncultured Candidatus Rokubacteria bacterium; assembly: GCA_963805625.1. GTDB lineage: Bacteria > Methylomirabilota > Methylomirabilia > Rokubacteriales > DASRDR01 > DASRDR01. Next base: position 510,603 of record CAWDVE010000019.1, on the reverse strand, counting down.
TAGAATGGGCCGGTGACCGACGACACGAGCCACGAACGGCGGGACGACGGCCCGGGCCGCCCGCCCGCGTGACGTCGCTCGGCGAGCGCCCCCATCGTCCGCTCCGCGCGCTCGCGTGCATGTGCGGGGCCGCCGGCCTCTTTGCCATCCTGAACGCGGCCGCGAAGTCCCTGACCGGAGAGCTCCCCATGGTCGAGCTCCTCTGGGCTAGGACCGCGGGGCACCTCGTCTTTGTGGTGACCGCCTTCGGCCCGCGGTATGGACGCCGGCTCTTCCACACGCGACATCCCGCCTTCCAGCTTGCACGCTCGCTGCTCCTCCTTGGCTCGACCGCCTTCAACTTCGTGGCGCTTCGCTTCATCGGTCTCGCCGCGGCGGCAACCATCAACTTCACGGCTCCGTGCATCGTGGCGCTCCTGGCGGTGCCCATGCTCGGCGAGCGGGTGGGCATCCGGCGCTGGCTTGCCATCGGCGTGGGCTTCGCGGGCGTGCTGGTCGTGGTCGGCCCCGGGAGCGACGTCGCTAATCTGGCCTCCCTCCTATCGCTCGGCACGGCCGTGTGCTACGCGGGCTATCAGGTTCTCACCCGGCGTGTCGTCGGAACCGACCCCCCGGAGACGACGGTGGGCTACAGCGCGCTGGTCGGCACGGTCCTGACGACGCTCCTGGTGCCCTTCTACTGGGTCCCGCCCAGATCGTCGACCCAGCTGGGGCTCCTCCTCAGCATGGGCCTGACGGGGGGCCTCGGCCACTACCTGGTGGCGCGCGCGTACATGTGGGCGCCGGCGTCGGTGGTCTCGCCCTTCAACTACGTCCAGCTCCTCGGGGCGGCGTCGACCGGGTATCTCATCTTCGGCGACGTGCCCGGCCCCGAGCTCTGGCTCGGGGCCATGCTGATCGTCGCGAGCGGTCTGTCCATCGCCTTCGCGGAGACACGCGGGCGCGCGACCGGTTGAGCCCGCGGGCCCGCCACCCTATCCTGTCGTGTGATGCCACCGCTCGCTTTCGGACTGACGCTCCCGAACCGGGGTGTCATGCTGGGCCTGACAACGCCGGCCCAGCTGCTCGATCTGGCCGACCGCGCCGAGGCCTCCGGCCTCTTCGACTCCGTCTGGGTGGGAGACTCTCTCTTTGCCAAGCCCCGGCTCGACGCGCTCACCCTGCTTGCCGCCATCGCCGGCCGGACGCGCCGCCTGCGTCTGGGCCCGGCCTGCCTGGCGAGCTTTCCCCTCCGCAACCCGCTCGTCTTCGCCTACGAGTGGGCAAGCCTCGACCGGATTGCCGAGGGCCGCACAATCTTGATCGTCTGCGCGGGAGGCGGGAGCGCCGGCGACTGGGGTGCCGAGGCTCGAGCGGTCGGCGTGCCGGTGGCGGAGCGCCAGCGGCGGCTGGAGGAGCACGTCACCATCCTCCGCCGACTCTGGAGCGAGGACCGGGTAACACACCGGGGCCAGTTCTTCCAGTTCGAGGACGTGACGCTCGAGCCGAAGCCTCTCCAGCAACCCTGCCCCATCTGGCTTGCCAACAATCCCTGGACCATCCATCCCGAGCCCGCCCGCATCGAGCGCGCGCTCCGCCGTGTCGCGCGGTTCGCCGACGGCTGGCAGACCCACAGTCTCCCTCCCGAGGTCTTCGCGGAGTACTGGGACACGATCCGACGCTACGCGCGGGAGGAGGGGCGGGACCCCGACCGGCTGGGCAACTGCTACTACCACAACATCAACGTGAACGAGGACCGCGAGGCCGCGCTATCCGAGACGAAGCGCTTCCTCGATCGCTACTACTCGATCGACTACACGCGGACCCGCATCGAGGCCTGGAGCGCGCTCGGCAGCCCGGAGGAGTGCGTGGAGAGCCTGCGGCGGTTCCGGGGCACGGGCATGGAGCGGATCACGCTGCGCCTGGCCGCCTGGGATCAGGTCGGCCAGCTCGAGCGGGTGATCCACGAGGTCCTGCCCCACGTGAACCGCTGACCCCGGGCGGGCCGGGGACGGCCCCCGCCGACCCGGCCGCAGGCCTGCCCGACGCGGCCCGTCCCTACGTCGCCTGGCGTTTCTTCACCGCCCGGTAGATGGCCAGGACCACGAGGGTCCCGAGGATGGACGTGATCCAGCCCGCGGAGTAGTCCGCTCCCCCCCATAGCGCGCGGCCGACGAAGGTCCCGATCATGGACCCCACCAGCCCGAGGAGTGCCGTGACGATCACCCCGCCCGGGTCCTGACCCGGGAAGATCAGCTTGGAGATCGCGCCGACGACGAGGCCGAAGAGCGCCTGACCCAGAAGGTGCAGCATACTCCCTCCTCCCGCGGCGGCTGCCGCGCTACCGGCGGCCAGCATAAACCGATCCCGCAATCCTGTCGAGGCAGGACGCGAGCCGGGCCCGTCCCCGCGCTCTGCCGTCCCGGTCGCTCTCAGGACCTCGGGGATGACGCGGGCGCCGCGCCCGGCGCGAAGCGGTCGAGGCGGTAGCGGGCCCAGTCCGGCATGACCCTGGTCTCGCCTGTCGTGATCAGCTCCGCCACCATCGCACCGACCGCGGGCGAGATCTGGACCCCGACGCCGCCGCCCCCGAGTGCCTGGTAGAGCCCGTCGACTCCGGTCGTCGGCCCCACGATTGGCCGCGTGTCGGGCGTGAGCGGATACAATCCTGCCCACCCGCCGGTCACTCGGAAGTCCGCGGCGCCCCGGTAGCGCGCGGCAAGCGCCTCGGCGACGCGCTCTGCGTAGTCCCAGTCGACCGACTGGCGGAAGGCGTCCGGGTCCTGCGGGCGTTCCGCGTCTCCGTGCACCTCCCAGTGGAGACCGGCGACGATGCGGGTCGGCGTGTCGTCCCGGAAGTAGAGCCCCTCTCGCTCGACGCCGGGCACGTAGTCGATCACCATCGGGACGGGCGCCGCAAGGGGTCGGGCCGGCTCGAACTGGACCAGCTGGCGCCGATAGCCGTCGACGGGCAGCGTCAGCCCGAGCGCGCCGCCGAGCCGGCGCGCCCACGCGCCGCTGGCATTGACCGCCGTCTCGCACTCGATCGCCTCGCCGTCGCATTCCACGGCCGTGACGCGGCCGCCCCGGAGCCGGAGGCCGGTGGCGCGCCGGCCCTGGAGCACCCGACCGCCCGCGGCCTGCCCGAGAGCAGAGAGCAGCTCGCAGTAGCGCACGGCGTCGACGTAGCCGTCCGACGGGCCCCACAGAGCGCCCGCCAGATCGTCCACGCGAAGGGCCGGTACGATCCGCGCGACCTCGCCGGGCTCGATCACGCGTGCGTCGTGGAGCCCATGCGCGCGCTGGAGGGCGACGCTCTCGTGGAAGCCGGCCACGTCCGTCGCCGAATGGCCGAGCCGGAGATACCCGTGGTGGACGAACGGGAGCGCGTGCTCGCGCTCGAGCCACTGGAACACCCGGATGGACCACGCGCACAGGGCAACCTGGTCCGGGGCGAGGTACTGCGTCTCGACGACCGCGGCGGATCGCCCCGTCGAGCCCGAGCCGAGCGTCGCCTGCTCGAGGAGCACCACGTCCCGCACGCCCCGGCCGGTCAGGTGGTAGAAGCAGCTCACACCGAACGCGCCCCCGCCGATCACGACGACCTGCGCCCGCATCCCCGCTCCTCGTAGAGGGAGCGGCGGCGCTCCCCCTTCTAGTGTAATGGCCCCTACCGGTGTGATGCCGTGCGTGAGTGGTTCATCCGCCCTCAGCCGCGCGTGCCGCGCGGGTCGAGCCAGTCCCGGATGGCGTCGCCGAGGAAGTTGAACCCCACGACCACCGTGAAGATCGCCAGGCCGGGGAAGGTCGACACCCACCACTGCTCGATGAGGACCTGACCCTCGGACACCATGGCCCCCCACTCGGGCGTCGGCGGGACGACGCCGAGCCCGAGGAAGGACAGGCCCGCGAACGTGATCATGGCGTTGCCCACGTCCAGGGCGAGCAGGGCCACGATCGGGCCGATCGCGTTGGGCACGATGTGGCGGAGCAGCGTCCGGCCGGCCCCCTGCCCGAGCGCCCGGGCGGCCTCGACGTACTCGAGGGAACGCTGCACGAGGACCAGGCTCCGCGCGAGCCGCGCGTACTTCGGCCACCACACCACCGCCATCGCCACGATGGTGTTGAGCACGCCCTTGCCGAGGGCGGCGGCGATGGCCATGGCCAGGAGCAGCGGCGGGAACGACAGGAAGAGGTCCGTGACGCGCATCTGGACCTCCTCCACCTTAGTGCCGGCGTACGCGGCGACACCACCGTAGACGGTGCCGAAGGCGGCAGCGAGGAGCACCACGACCAGCCCCGTCGGGAGCGACACGCGGGCGCCGACGAGCACCCGCGAGAGCACGTCCCGGCCGAGCGAGTCCGTCCCGAAGGGGTGCTCCGCCGAGGGCGGCTTGAGCCGCGCGAGCACGTCGACCTGACGGGGCGAGTGCGGGGCCAGATGGGGCGCCAGCAGGGCCACGACACCCCACGCAACGATGATCGCGGCGCCCAGCAGGCCGATCGTCCGCGGCCCGCCCCACCGGCGGGCGGGGCGCGCCGGCAGGACCGCCACCGCAAGCGCCTGCGTGCTCATCGCCGGGCGACCCGCGGGTCCGCGAAGAGATACGCGATGTCCACGAGCAGGTTGATCCCCAGATACATCAGCGCCACCAGGAAGGTGACGCCCATGATCGCGGGAAAGTCGATCGCCAGCGCGCTCTGGTACGTGTACCGGCCCAAACCGGGCCAGGAGAAGATCGTCTCTGTGAGGACGGTGCCCGCCAGGAGCTCCGCGTAGGCAAGGCCGGCGAGGGTCAGGACCGGCAGGAGCGCGTTCGGGAACGCGTGGTGCCGCACGATACCGCGCTCCGCCAGGCCCTTGGCCCGGGCGGTGCGCACGTAGTCCTGACCGAGCGTCTCCAGCATGGCCGCGCGGGTCGTCCGGGTGACGATCCCGAGCGTGGAGGCCGCCAGGACCACGGACGGAAGGATCAGGTGCGAGAGCGCGTTCCGGACCGTCGCCCAGTCTCCGGCCAGCATGCCGTCGACGACGAACATCCCGGTCGCGTGAGGCGGAGCGCTGGCCCCCACGTCGAGGCGGCCCGGCGACGGCGCGATCTCGAGGCCGCCGTAGAAGAGGGCCAGCACGATGAACGCCAGCCAGAACGTCGGCGCCGACACGCCGATCAGGCAGAGGATGCGGGCCACGTGGTCGACCCACCCGTCCCGCCGCACGGCGGCGGCCACGCCGAGCGGCACGCCGATCGCGATGGTGAGGAATCCGGCGACCGTCGCCAGCTCGATCGTCGCCGGGACGTACTGCCGGATGTCGTCGAGCACCGGGCGGCGCGACGCGATCGACTCGCCGAGGTCGCCGCGGGCGAGGCGGACGAGGAAGATCCCGTACTGCACGTACAGTGGGCGGTCCAGGCCCCAGCGCGCGCGGAAGCGGGCGACGGTCTCCGGGTTGGACGACTGCTTGTCCCCGAGCTGGGCGAGGACGGGGTCGGCCGGGACGCTGTGGGCGACGAGGAAAACGACCAGGGTGGCCGCCGCAGCCATCGCGGCCGAGGCGACCACCCTGAGGAGAACGTAGCGGAGCCCCATCCGCTACACGGGTGGGTGTCGTAGCGGAGAGCAGCGACGCCACTCTCCCCCACCCTCCCGACGCTTCGGGGAGCCCATGCCGGCCACGCGGCTCACTTCGCGGGCTTGATGTCGTAGAGATCCACCTGCCACCCCGCGGCGGTCAGCTGGTAGTTCGTGATCGCCTTGGTCGTGGCGACCCGGTAGACGGGCTGAATCAGCATGATGTAGTTCGCCTGGTCGATCAGCATCTTCTGGAACTCGCGATAGAGGCCGGCAGCCTTCTTCGGATCGGGCTCCCCACCGGCCCGGTTCACCAGGTCCACGATGTCCTTGGGCGGCGTCCAGTTGACGCGCTTGGAGACGCGGCCGATCGACGGCTGGGCCCAGAGATACGGCTCCATGGCGTCGGGGTTCCAGAAGCTCAGCACCGACTGCGTCTTCCCCTCTTTGTACGCCGTCCGGAGCGTCGCCTGGTCCATCAGGTCCAGCTCTGCCTTGATCCCTACCCGCGCGAGGTCCGACTGGATCTTCTGGGCGACGAGGTCGTACGCGGTCCCCGCGATGGAGGCCTTGCCGTATGAGAGCTTGAACGAGAAGCCGTTCGGCGCGCCCGCCTCGGCGAGGAGCTTCTTGGCTTTGGCGAGGTCCTGTCGGTACCCGATCTCCTTCGTGAGCGCCTCGGTGGAACCGCCCAGGCCGACCGGGATGAACGTCGCCGGCCGGATCGCATGTCCGCCCATGAGGCCCTTGATGATCCCGTCGTAGTCGATGGCGGCCACCACCGCCTGGCGGGCCGGCTTCTTAGCGAGCGTCGCGTTCAGGTCCGCGCTGTTGGTGAGCGTCATGTAGACGTAATCGAGGCTCGGAGCGGAGACGACCTTGATATTCGCGTCCTTGGCAAGCGAATCGAGCTGGTCCGGCGACAGGTTCAGGGCGGCGTCAATGTCCCCGCGGCGGACGGCCAGCACCTGCGCGGCGCCGTCGGCGATGTGCCGCAGCACGACCTTCTCGAACGCCGCCGGGGCGCGCCAGTAGTTCTTGTTCCGTTCGAGGACGACCTCCTGGTTGCGGGTCCAGCCAGTGAGCACGTACGGACCGGTCCCGGCCGAGTGGGTATCGAGCCAGGTCGTGGCCTTGTCCGCCTTCTCGGCGTCCTTACCGCTGGTGCCGCCCTGCGCGATGACCGTCTTCGAGTCGTAGACGGCATACGTCACGGAGGAGAGGAACGTCAGGAGGGGCTGGTTCTTGTCCGCCATCGCGATTCTGACAGTCTGCGCATCCACGACCTCGATGGGGCCGAGGTTCTCGGCCATGTCGGCGGGCTGGTCCTTCAGGTTGGCTAGGCGCTCGAAGGAGAACTTTACGTCCTCCGCCGTGAGCGAATTGCCGCTCGCGAACTTCACGCCCTTCTTGAGCTTGAACTCCCATGCCTTGCCGCCCTCTACGAGCTTCCAGGTCTCGGCGAGGAGGGGCTTGAGGGTGCCGTAGTCGCCTGGGCTCACGGTCACTAGCGTCTCGTACGCCGCCTTCATTGTGATCGGCGGCGAGTACTCGAACTGGCGGGCGGGGTCGAACGTGCGAGCGTCGCTAATGTCGACCCCTAAAACGAGGGTGGTCTTCCCGGCCGCGGCCGCCGGCATCGGGCCGGCGGGACCCGCCGCGAGCACGACCAACGCCACGATCAGGGTGATGGCAAGACTGCGAAGGGCCGACGCCGAGCACATCATCTCGGATCTCCTCTGCACGCGGAGTGAATGGTAGGTGCGCCGGTCAACGAGCCGGAGGTGTCAGTCACGGAGCGACCACGATCCAGCGCCGCTCCCGCGCCGAGAGGTCGACAGCGTCGACCACGCTCTGCACCGCGGCGCCGTCACGGAAGGTCGGGTAGTCCGTCGTCTCGCCGCGGACCGCGCGGACGAAGGCGACGCCCTGATCGTACTTGTAGCCGAGGAGCGGATCGTCGGCGCGCGGGTTGCGCGGCGAGCCCGGATAGACCGCGAGCTCGGGCGGCACCTCGACGGTCGCCCAGTGCTGCCGCCGGACCATCGCCGGCCCGAGGCTCATCTGGAGCTGGAAGGGGTGGATCAGCTCGTAGAGCGCCGCGCCGCCGGTGCCGTGGATCTCGACGCCCTGATACTGGGGCCGGCCGGTGCCGCCCCGTCCCGCCACCCCGCGGCTGACGTCGAACGTCCCGATGACCCCGCTGGCGAACTCCGCGACCCACGCCGACGCTTCGGGCGTCTCCACCCGGCCGTGGCCCCCGCCGGGAATCGCGCGCTCGGCGACGTAGGTGCGATTCACGGCGCTGACCGCGACGATCTCGCCGAGGAGGTAGCGCGCGGCGTCGATCATGTGGGAGCCCATGTCGGCGATCACGCCCGAGCCACCGCGCGCCCGCAGATGGCGCCAGCCGAAGGGGAGCGAAGGGTCGAGCTGGCCGTCGTTGAAGTAGGACATGCGCCAGTGCCGAATCTCGCCGAAGTGCCCCTCGTCGACGAGCCGCTTCAGGTAACGCAGCGCCGCCGCGAACCGGAATGTGAAGGCGACCATGTGGACCCGCCCGGGGTTGCGGTCGGCGGCGAGCGCCAGCGATCGGGCCTCGGGAGCGGTCAATGCTAGCGGCTTCTCGCAGAGGACGTGCTTGCCGGCGGCGAGCGCCGCTCCGGCCACGGATCCGTTGAGATCGCTCGGCGGGCAGGCGACGATGGCGTCGAGCTCAGGATCGCCGACGAGCGCCTCCCAGGTGTCGTGTACCCGGGGAATGCCCCACTGCTCGGCGAAGGCCTTCGCTTTCACCGCGTCCCGGGAGGCGACCGCCGTCACCTCGCAGAGCTCCGGGAGCAGGCGCAGGCTCGGAACGTGGACGAAGCCGGCGATGCGGCCCGTTCCGATCAGGCCGACTCGGATCCGACGCCCGGTCATTCCGCCAGGTCTCCTGCCAACGGGTGTGACACCCTTCGCTCCCCCGCGAACCGTCGCCCGCCGCGGCAGCGAGCGAGGGAGAGGCTAGCACGCTTTCCCCGACCGCAGAAGGCGGGTACAATCCCCGCGTCGGACGCACTCATACACGCAAGGCCGGATCGGAGCGCCGGCGAGGAGGAAGCATGGCCGACTACGTGGCGTACTTCAACGGGGAGTTCGTGCCGTTCAGCCAGGTGAAGATCGATCCTCTCGATCGGGGCTTCCTGGTCGGCGACTGCGTCTTCGACGTCGCCCGGACGTTCAACGGCAAGAGCTTCCGGATGCGGGAGCACGTCGACCGCCTGTACCGGTCGCTGAAGTACGTGCGCATCGACCCGCGGCTGTCCCCGGGCGAGCTCGAGCGCATCAGCGAGGAGGTCATCTCGCGCAACGAGCACCTCCGCGCCGATGTCGGCGACTACCAGCTCTGGCAGTTCGTCACGCGAGGCCGGGGCCGCTGGGCGCACAAGGCCGGCCCGCCGGCCGTCGGCATCTGCACCCGCCAGATGGGCTTCGTCCGGTACGCGAACCTCTACGACACGGGCGCCCACGGCGTCGTCGTACGGACGCGGAGCTTCAACCCGGACGCCCTCGACCCGAAGGTCAAGAACTTCAGCCGGATGAACTTCAACCTGGCCGAGCTCGAGGCCTCCGACGTCGACCCCGAGGGCTGGCCGATCCTGCTGGACAGCCGGGGCAACCTCACGGAGGGCGTGGGGTACAACCTCTTCCTGGTCACGGACGGCGTCATCAAGACAGCGGGCGACCGGAGCGTGCTCCAGGGCGTCTCCCGCGGCACCGTGTTCGACCTCGCGAAGGAGCTCGGCATCCCCGTCTCCGAGGAGGACCTCCAGCCCTACGACCTCTACACGGCCGACGAGGCGTTCTTCACGAGCACGAGCCCGTGCGTCCTCCCGGTGACCCGCGTCGACCGCCGCCCGATCGGCGACGGCAAGCCCGGTCCGACGGTGCACCGCCTTCTCCAGGCGTGGAGCGAGACCGTGGGGGTCGACATCGTGGCCCAGGCTAAGTACTACGCGCAGAAGGAGACGCTCGAGTCCCAGAAGGGCTCCTGAGTCGTCCTTTCGACTCGGTAGCGATTGACACCGCGGCGACGCTCGCCGCTTGGCCCACGGGGTCCCGGAGCCGGCGGCGCGCCGTTGACCGTCGTTCATCGCGAGGGATGGTAGACACGGACGTCGAGAAGAACCGCATCGTGCAGCAGGTCCCGCGCGTCATCGCCATTGGCTCGGCCGCAGCCATCATCCTAGGTCTGCTCGCCAGCCCGTGGACGGCGGACGCGCAACCGTCGGTGAAGATGTACCGGATAGGGATTCTGACGGGGAGCTTTGCCGGGGCGTTTCCCGAGACCTTGCGTTCGAGCCTGGGCGACCTTGGATACGTCGAAGGCCGGAATCTGATCCTGGATCTTCGAGAGACCGAGGGGCAACCCGAGCGGACCGACGAGTTCGCAGTCGAGCTGGCGAGGCTCAAGGCCGACGCGATTGTCGCGACGTATCCCGGCGCCGTCCTTGCCGCCCAGCGGGCGACGTCCACGATTCCGATCATCATGGTGAACAGTCCGGATCCTGTTCAACTGGGTCTCGTTGCCAGCCTTGCTCGCCCCGGAGGGAACATCACCGGCGTGACCTCGCTGAGCATCGATCTGAGCATCAAGCAGCTCGAGCTCCTGCGGGAGGTGGTTCCCCGAGCCTCGCGGATCGCCGTGTTGTCGAATCCGGACAACCCGTGGCATCCGCTCGCCCTGAACGGTCTGCGCGACGGCCACCGGTCGCTTGGGGTGCAGCTTCAGATCCTGGAGGTGCGAGGTCCCACGGAGCTCGACAGCGCGTTCCAGACCATGAGCCGGGAGCGCGCTACGGCCGTTCTTGCCCTGGCGGACCCGATGCTGTTCACGCATCGACGGCGGCTGGCCGACCTTGCGGTCAAGCACCGCCTTCCCCTGATGGGCAGTCCGCTGGGGTACGTCGAGGCCGGAGGCCTGATGTCCTATTGGGCTGATCAAGGCGAGCAATACCGGCGGGTGGCCAGCTACCTCGACAAGGTTCTCAAGGGAGCACACCCCGGAAATATCCCCATCGAGCAGCCGGGCAAATAACAGCTGCTGATCAACCTCAAGACGGCGAAGATGCTCGGCCTGACGATCCCGCAATCGCTGCTACAGCGGGCGGATCGTCTCATTCAGTGACTGGCTCCGCCCACCCACCGAAGGCTCGGGAGGCGCGGCCGGCCGTCCCGTTCCACGCCGCGAGCGAGGCGCCAGGACATTCCCTGGCGCCTCGTTGCCTAGCGCGACGAGGCGTCGCGTCTGGCTCCCGTCATCGCCGTCGCTAGCGAGCCCGCTCCACGAGCTTGACTTCGCCCGCTGTCACTTCGGGCGGCTTCGGAACGAGCGACGCGAGATGCTCCTTCACGAAGGTCGCGGCGGCCTTGGTCGATTCGGCTGCGCCTGAGAATGTCGTGAACCCACTCAGGGTCACGAGCGTGCCCTTCCCCGCGTCGAGGATGGAGTAGCTCGCGAAGCCCGGCAGGTGCGTGACCAGCGGCAGGAATCCGCTCTTCGCGCGGGAGACGATCGTATCGACGTTCTTCGGGTCGATCTCGTAGCGCCGCATGACCGCGTACTTCGGGGGCTCCTTGATCTCACGCAGTCGAAGCTCGCCTTCCAGCACGCGCGGGGGATTCGGGAGCATCGAGGCGATGTTCTCCTTCACCCATGCCGCCGCCTTGCGGGTCGATTCTTCCGCACTCGCCTTGGTCTCGTAGACGCTGTACGTCACGAGCTGGCCGTGGCCGGCGTCCGTGATCGCGTACGCCACGAAGCCCGGAATGGCCTTGATGATGGGAAGACCCCCGGCGGCAACCCGACGAACGATCTCGGCGACGTTCTTGGCGTCCAGCGTGTACTGCCTGAGAACTCCGTGCATGGGGCACCTCCTGCGTGACTTCGGATTCACCTGCACCGTGGACCGGTCGGAGAGGGTAACTGGGGCGGATGCGGAGACCTCCGGCTCCGCGTCGATCGCAAGGGAGGTGAAGTGGTCTGGACTGTATGCCCGGTGGGGAACCCGGTCAACTGCCGAGCGGCCACATCTCCTGTCGCGCACAGTCGCGACGCGGCGAGCTCCCTCCAATGGTCGGGTTGGCGATCTTCGCGGGATCCCCGTCTGGATGCCGGTCTGGGGCCATCCAGAGGTTGCCGATGTCGACGAGAGGTCAAAGGCCCGGACGCTCCTGGGCGGGCCCGCCGGCGCCCTGGCGCATCCCGGAATCTCAAAACCGCGGGTAGACATGGGACGCGACACTGGCTTACAGTCCGTCCATGCCCAGCGGCTGGCTCCCCGAGTCAGCATCCGGCCAGGTTGTCCTCAGGGGTCGCGACGGCGCGACGGTCGTGACATGCGCCATCTTGCTCGTGATCACGGTAGTCGCATGGGTGCAGGTCGTGTCATCGGCCATGACGCCCGACCCGATGCAGGGCATGATCATGGCGCCCACGGTCTTCGACGGGCTCGTCTACGTGGCGGGCTGGACCATCATGATGGCGGCGATGATGCTGCCGAGCGCCCTGCCGATGATCGGACTCTACGCGGCGACCCAGCGGAACGGCGAGGGCCGGGCCCGGAAGATCCTGCCGGTGGCGCTGTTCACGTTCGTGTACCTCGGCGTGTGGGCGGCGACGGGTGTCCCGATGTACTTCGCGAGCACGCTGCTCGCTGCGAGCAACACCGTCGCGTTCGAGTACGGCATCGCCGCGGTGCTCGTCGTTGCCGGGATCTTCCAGATCTCGCCGCTCAAACAGATGTGCCTCCGTCACTGCCGCAGTCCGCTCGGATTCTTCCTTGGCCACTGGCGCGCGGGCTGGCGCGGCAGCCTCGCGATGGGATGGGTACATGCGATGTATTGCCTCGGGTGCTGCTGGGCGCTGATGCTCGTCCTAGTCGTGGCCGGGGCGATGGGCCTCGCCTGGGTCCTGCTCATCGCGGCCGCGGTGGCAGCCGAGAAGCTGCTGCCGGGCGGAAGCTGGATCGCGCGGGGCGTCGGTGTGGCGCTCGTGCTCCTGGGGCTGGCCGTCGCCATTCGACCCGATCTGGCCATGGCGCTGCGGGCCGGCCGCCACTCGATGTGACGATGTCGCTTCATCGGCCTTCGATAATCACGGGAACAGAGGGGGGCGTCATGGCAAACGCTCAATGGCGGGTTAGCGGTGAGTACTTCGAGGCCTGCAGCTGCGACTCCGTGTGTCCCTGCCCGACGTCCGGTCTGGCGGCCAGGCCCACCAAGGGTCACTGCGACGCGGGCCTCGTATTCCAGGTCGAGCGCGGGCACCACGGCAACACGAGCCTCGACGGGCTGAACTTCGCCATCTTGCTGCACACGCCCGGGCCCATGATCGCGGGCGATTGGACCGTCGGCGTGATCCTGGACGACCGCGCCTCTCCTGCCCAGCGCGAGGCGCTCACGGCGATCGCAAGCGGCCAGGGTGGCGGTCCGATCGGCGCACTCGGCCCCCTGGTCGGACGGTTCGGCGGCGCCGAGGCGAGGCCGATCAAGATCGAGACCGCCGGGATGCGCCGGTCAGTCTCGATCCCGGGTGTGCTCGACATCGCCATCGAGGGAGTCGCGGGCGCCAATCGGGGCGAGCCGATCTACCTCGACAACGTCGGTCACCCGGCCGCGACCCGGCTCGCGCTGGCCAAGGCCTCGCGCAGCCACATGCACGCCTTCGGCATCGACTGGGACGAGACGTCGGGCCGGAACAACGGTCACTTCGCACCGTTCGCCTGGAGCTCCAGCTAGAGAGGCACCTCGCGGCGATCCGGGAAGTCGGCCGGGCGCCCGGCTCGGGCGGGCCCATCAGGATGTTCTCCGGATACTCGGTGAAGATCCGCCGGCGCATGCGGACTTTCGCCTCGAAGTTCCCGAGGGGACGGGCTCGTGTGCGAAGTGACCGAACACGTCGCGGCTTCGCACGAGCTGCCCCGAACCCCGTCCGACCGACTGGCGTCCCGATGCCGGCATGTAGTCGTGGAGGATCGTGAAGCGCGCGGCCCGCGCGCGGTTCGGCGGCGAGCCGTGGACCACGTTGGCGCTGAAGATGGCGACCGCGCCGGCTCGAAGCTCCATTCCATGTACAAGCCTGGCTCGGGTCGGCTCCTGCGGCGGATCTGGCGCCCGCCGCGAGCCTAGAGCCCAGCCTACAGAGAATGGGAACAACAAGCGCGGGGCCGGAGGAAGGGGGCTCTCGCCCCGACTCCTCCGGCCCCGAGTCGCGCGTCTCCTACCGGCCTTTGAGCCGGGCTTCCTCCAGCTTGGCGAGGGCCTCGTCGGGTCCGAGAAGCCGGTTGGGAAGGCCCTGGTTCACCGTCGCGACCCACGTATCCCACAGGCCGGGCTTCATCAAGGTCTTCATGCTCTGGGCATTCAAGTCGAACCACTGGCTCGCCTTGTTCACCTTGCCGAACTCCTCGAAGTACCACTTGATCGGGCTGTCGATCTTCCCCGGATCGGTCCTGATCCCCGTCTGGATGCCGGTCTGGGCCATCCAGAGGTTGCCGATGTCGACGCTGGCAAACGTGTTGACGAGCTCGATGGCCATTGCGGCGTTGGGGCTCTTCGACGCCACGCCGTAGGATCCCGCGACGCCCAGGAACTTTTGCCCGTGACCCTTCCCGTCCTTCATCAAGGGGTAGTTGAGGAGTCCCAGCTCGAAGTCCTTGGGCTGCCCCCCCTTCTCCGGGGGCACGAACGCGCGCCCCGTGTACCACGAGCCGACCGGGAACATGCAAGCCTTCTGGTCGGTGTGGAAGTACCGGTGCCCATCGGCCAGGGTCATGCTGGTCAGGGTCTTCGAGTAGGCCCCGAGGTCGATCAGCTCCTTGTAGTACCGGAAGACCTCCACGACGCGCGGGTCCTTCCAGGAGATTTCCCCCCTGCCCAGCCTGACGAGCTCGTCGCCGCCCAGCTTGCTCAGCAGGAAATCCATGGGGATGAACAGGGCGGCCCATTCGCGGTCGGCGGCCCCCGTCGAGAAGGCGGCGTAGCCGGCCTTCGCGCAGGTGGCCACCACCTCCCGGAACTGGTCCTGGGTAAACGTGAAGTTCGCCGGGACGGTAATCCCGAGCTGCCGGAAGAGCTTCTTGTTGTAGTAGATCTCGTCGGACGCCGACTCCAGCGCGAAGGCCCAGGTCCCGACCTTGCCTCCGGGCCCAGGCCGCGTCCAGAACGCCTTGGCGTACGGCTCCATGTTGCCCCAGCGAACCCCGGTAGCGAGGTCCGCCAGCCATCCGGCCGCGATGAACTCCGGGGCCGTCGTGTCGTAGGTGAACACGTCAGGGAATCCGGATCCCGCGGTCAACGCGGCCCGCAGCGCGGGGTACATGTTGGCCAGCTCCCAGTAGGTGAGCGTGACCTTTGTTCCAGGATGCGCCGCCTCGAATCGTTTCCGGACCTCCTCCAGCACGACCTTCTTGTTGTCCTGGGTTGCCCAGTGGCTCCACCAGGTGAGCTCGGCCGCCGGCGCCGCGGTGCCCGCTCCCACGGATAGCGCGCACGCCAGCAGCCCCAGCCAGATCGTTCGACTCGTCATTGTCCCCTCCGTGTGAGCGCAATTCTTCGGAGCCTCGTCCATGGCTCCGCGGTCCCGGCCTGGCCTCGTTCGCGCATTCGCCGCCTAGCCTCCCGCGATGTCCCGACGGACGTCGGCCACCTCCTGAGACATGGCGCGGAGAAGGCGCGCCTCCGGCGCCGTGCCGCAAAGCAGGAGGCCGACGCCGAGCTCGCGGCACTCGGCTACGGTCCGCGGATAGACCGGATGGCCGAGGGGCAGCGCCAGACGCGGTCCGCTGACCTTCTTCACCGCGGCCACGATCCGATCCATGGCCGCCACGAGCTTCGGATGGTCCAGCTGCCCCGGCACCTCCAGAGCCCCCGCGAGGTCGTTCGGCCCGGGTGCGATCAGATCGATTCCAGGTACGGCGGCGATCGCCTCGATCTCCTCCACCCCTTGCCGATCCTCGATCATCACCGCCAATAAGACCTCACGGTTCGATTGCTCGATGTGCCGACCCAGCGGGATGCGCCCGTAGTCGGCCGCCCGGCTGTAGCCGATGAGCCCGCGCTCGCCCAGCGGCGTGTAGCGCGCCGCGGCCACGAGGTCCCGGGCGACCGCGGCTGTCGAGACGTGCGGCACGTGGATCCCCTGGACGCCCAAATCGAGGAGGCGCAAGACCAGGGCAGCGTCGAAGCCCGGCGTCCGGACGATCGGCGTGATGCCCATCCGCTCCGCCGCGAGCACCATCGCCTGGACGTCCCGGAGGTCGTGGGCCATGTGCTCCATGTCGATGAAAACGCCGTCGTATCCCGCATGGCCGACCAGCTCCACGATCTCGGGACCGCGCAGGCAACCGCCGAACGTCACGATGGCCATACCGCCGTCGGCGACGATCCGCTTGACACGGTTTTCTAGCAGGAGCCCTCCCCCTTCGGCCCTTCACGACGTCGCCCCGCGGGGGCGCTCGGGCCGTCCAGCACCCCCGGGTTGCGATAAGACGAGTACGGCGACGGTCCGGTTACGCCGGCACCTCGCGGCGATCCGGGAAGTCGGGCCGGGCGCCCGGCTCGAGCGGGCCCATCAGGATGTTCTCCGGATACTCGGTGAGGATCCGCCGGCGCATGCGGACGTTCGCCTCGAAGTCCGCCGAGGGGACGGGCTCGTGTGCGAAGTGGCCGAACACGTCGCGGCCTCGCACGACCTGCCCCGAGCCCCGTCCGACTGACTGGCGTCCCGACGCCGGCGTGTAGTCGTGGAGGATCGCGAAGCGCGCGGCCCGTGCGCGGTTCGGGGCCGAGCCGTGGACCACGTTGGCGCTGAAGATGGCGACCTCGCCGGCTCGAAGCTCCATGTACACGGCCTGGCTCGGGTCGACCTCGCGCAGCCGCGCCACGCGGCGGTGCGCCTGCCCCGGGTTCTCGACGAGGTCGAAATCCCGGACACGGTCGTGGGTCCGCGGGATCACCGCAAGGCAACCGTTCTCCATCGTCGCGTCGGAGATCGCCACGTAGACAATCGCCGGCGCGGGCTCGACGACGATGCGCGCCGAGTCCTGGTGCCAGCCGTAGTGCGTGCCCGACCCCGGCTCCTTGATCCGGAACACGGAGTCCGTCAGGAGGAGATCCTCACCCAGGAGGTCGGCCACGGCGTCGAGGAGCCGCGGATGCGTCGCGTTCGCGTAAACCCAGTCGAACAGGAGATTGCACTTGATGTCGAAGGCCCAGGCCCGGTCCGTCGGGCGCTCGGCCTGGAACCGCTCGGCGGTCTCCCGGAACCGCTCGCACTCGGCCCCGCTGAAGACCGGGATGCCGGCGACGAACCCTTCCTCGCGGAACTTCGCGACCTGCGCGTGTGCGAGCGCCAAGCCGCGGTCCCCGGGCGATCTACGCGGCCCGTGCGGGCCCGAGGCCTTGAAGGAGGCGACCGTATCCGTGGAGCGGCCGTCCGTAGCCGGCCAGCGATAGCGCCTCCCACACCTGGGCCTGGTTGCTGGTGACAACGGGGCGGCCGGTCGCGGCCTCGAGCGCGGCGATGGCCGCGTGCCCCTGAAGCCCGGTGCAGGAGATGAACACCGCCTCCGCGCCGGGGACCGCGATCGACCTCCCGGCGGTGACGATCGCCTCCGGCGGGACGCTGGCGATCTCCGGCTCGGTCCGGAGGTGGAAGCTGCCGAACTCGACGACCTCGAGGCCGGAGGCGGTCAGAAACCCGTGGATCGCCTCGTTCACCTCGTCGACGTAGGGCGTCAGCACGGCGATCCGCCGTACGCCAAGGCGCCGGAAGGCCGCCACCGCCGCGGTGATCGGCGTCGTGAACGGGACGCCGGGCTTGGCGGCCTCGATGGCACGCGTCACCCTATCGAGGCCCGCGGCCACCGTGCCCGACGTGCAGGAGAAGGCCACCACGTCGATCCGGCCCCCGGGCAGCAAGAGCGCCGTGGCCCGGAAGAGATCGTCGACCATGCGGGAGAGGGTCGCCATCACCACCGGGTTCTCGAACGCAACTCGGCTCGCGACGACCGACACCGGATGGCCCGCAAGCATCTCGGCGAAGGCCGCCTCGCTCACCTGGTCGGTGGCGGGCACGACCAGGCCGATGCGCGGCGTTTCCGGCCCACCCAGCTTCACCGGCGCTCCGATCGGAAGATCCCGGACGATCATCGGCTCCGCCTCTTACACGACCGTGCGGCCGCCGTCGACCGGCAGCGCGACGCCGGTGATGAAGCCGGCGTCCTCCGAGGCCAGGAAGAGCATCGCCCTGGCCACGTCCTCGGGTGTGCCCGCCCGCCCGAGCGGGCAGACCTCCTTCCACGCGGCGATGGTCGCTCCCATGTCGTACATCCCGCGGGTCATGGGCGTGTCGATGAAACCCGGGCAGACGCAGTTCACGCGGATACCGTGGCGCGCTCCCTCGACCGCCGCCATCTGCGTGAGCTGAAGGATGCCGGCCTTCGACGCCGAGTAGGCGCCGTGCCCTTCCTTCGCCCGGAGCGCCGCCCGGGAGGCGATGTGGACGATCGCTCCACCGCCTTGCTCGCGCAGCGCGCGGAGCGCCGCCCGGGTGAGGAGGAAGGCGCCGGTCAGGTTCACCGCCATGACCTCTTCCCACTCCTTCTCGGAGGTGTCCTCGAGCGGTGCCACGCGGAGGATGCCGGCGCAGTTGACCACCACGTCGAGGCGGCCGAAGGTCCGGCGCGCCAGGGCGACGGCAGCGTCCACGTCCTCGGCGCGCGTCACGTCGCACGCGCAGGCCTCCGCCCGGCCACCTCTCGCCCGCACAAGGGTCACGGTCTCCTCGGCCGCCGCGCGGTTGACGTCGGCGACGACGACCGCCCCGCCCCGCTCGGCGAGGAGCCGCGCCGTCGCCCGCCCGATCCCCGACCCCGCGCCCGTGATCACGCCGACCTTGCCCGTGAACGTCATCGACTCCTCCGACACCCCCCGACCCCTTCCCCCCGCCGGGGGAGGGGTGATGTCCCTCGCACCCAAGGCGTTGCGTGAGCGCCGCGTGGCCCCGCGAGCCGTGTCATCGAATCTCTCCCATGGTCTTCTCGATGGCGGCACGGAGAATCGCCACCGTCTCGTCGATCTCCGCCTCCGTGATCACGAAGGGCGGCGCCAGCGTTACCACCTCGCCACGCGTCCTGAGCATGAGCCCGGCCTCCTGCGCGTGCCGCGTGATCCGCATGCCCACGCGGAGATCCGGGGCGAAGGCCGTCTTCGTCCACCGGTCGGCGACCAGCTCGACGGCCGCCATGAGGCCGAGCCCCCGCACCTCGCCGACGCAGTCGAGGTCCTCGAGGGTACGCAGCCGGTCCAGCAGGTAGCGGCCGAGCCGGGCGACGCGCGGGACGAGCCGCTCGCGCTCCAGGATGTCCAGTGTTCGGAGCGCCACCGCGCAGCAAACCGGGTGCCCGGCGTAGGTCGAGGAGTGCGCCCACCGCTCGGCCGCCGGCGCCTCGTGGATCGCGCGCGCGATCGCCTCGCTCACCATCATCCCGCCGAGCGGCAGGTACGCGCTGGTGACGCCCTTGGCGAAGGTGAAGATGTCCGGCCGCACGTCCCAGCGCGTGAGCCCGAACCACTCCCCCGTCCGGCCGAACCCCGTGATGATCTCGTCGGCGATCAGGAGCACGTCGTGCCGGTCCAGGATCTCCCGAACCCGCGGGAAGTAGTCGTCCGGCGGGACGATGACCCCGCCCGCGCCCTGCACCGGCTCGGCCAGGAAGGCCGCCACGGTCTCCGGCTCCTCGCGGACGATCGCCTCCTCCAGCACGCGGGCGGCGGCCGCCCCGGGTCCCTCCCCCGGCCGGGCGAAGTCACAGCGGTACGGGTAGTGCGAGCGGACGTGGAGGAACTCCGCGAGCCGGGGCTGGAACATCCGCGCGTAGTCCGGAATCCCGGTCGCGCTCATGCCCGCGATCGTCGCGCCGTGATACCCGTGCTCCAGCGAGATCACCTTGACCTTCGACGGCCGGCCCCGGCGCCGCCAGAAGTAGCGCGCCGTCTTGAACGCCGCCTCGTTGGCGTCGACCCCGCTGGTGGCGAGGAAGCTCGCCCGCAGCCCGGGATATGCGAGAGTCTCGAGGCGCGCGGCCAGCTCGAGCGCCGGCGCGTTCGCGTAGCCGCTGTACGTGTTGGCGAAGGCGAGCCGACGCATCTGGTCGGCCGCGGCCTCGACCAGCTCCTCGCGTCCGTGCCCCAGGTTGACGTTCCAGAGGCCGGCCAGCCCATCGATGTACGAGCGCCCCTCCGCGTCCTCGAGGCGGATACCCTGACCGCGGACGAGGACGGTGAGGCGCCCCTTGTCCGCCGGATCGGTCATGGGATGGAGATAGCGCTCGTCGAGCGCGGCGTAGCTCGAGGTCATCGGCCTCTCCTCGGTCGAGGGTGCCGTCAAGCCGGAGGCCGCCGGGAATCCATGAACCGAATCGTGGCCGCGCGGCCCGAGCGTGTCAAGGTGCAACCTGGGGTTCCTGGCGCGGCCTCGTCAATGAGGCCGGCTGCCTTGACAGGTCGGGTTTGGTCGCTATACTGACCGAGCTTTTGGGCGCCTGATGCAGCGTTATCTCGTCGAGCGAACCGTCCAGCTGGTCCTCGTCCTGTTCTTCCTCTCGATCATGGTCTTCACGATCGTGCGGCTCATCCCCGGAGACCCCGCGGCCGTCATGCTGGGCACCGAGGCGACGCCGCAGGTGATGGCCCAGATCCGGCGCGAGATGGGGCTGGACCAGCCCATCGTCGTCCAGTACGTTCGCTGGCTCCGTGCCGTGGCCGCCGGGAACTTCGGGACGTCCTGGGTCTCCAAGCAGCCGGCACTGGCGCTGATCCTCGGTGCGCTGCCGGTGACGCTCCAGCTCGTGGCGAGCGCGTTCGTCGTCGCGCTCCTCATCGCCTTCCCGGCCGGCATCGTCGCCGCGCTCAGGCCGCGCTCGTGGGTCGATCAGGGGTCGACGACCTTCGCCCTCCTCGGTATCTCGCTTCCGAGCTTCTGGCTGGGCATCATGCTCGTCCTTCTCTTCTCCCTCGAGCTCCGCTGGCTGCCCCCGTCAGGATACCTTCCGCTCAGGACCGATCCCATCGGCGCCCTCCGGACGAGCATCCTGCCCGCGGTCACCCTCGGGGTCGCGCTCGCGGCGCCCCTGACGCGCTTCCTTCGCTCGGGCATGCTCGACGTCCTGGCGCTCGACTACGTCCGGACCGCCCGCGCCAAGGGCCTGCCCGAGCGAGCGGTGGTCACCCGGCACGCGCTGAAGAACGCCTTGCTGTCGGTCGTCACCGTGCTGGGCCTCCAGCTCGGTGCCCTCCTCGGCGGCAGCATCGTGATCGAGCAGGTCTTCGGATGGCCGGGGCTGGGCCGCCTCTCCCTGGCCGCCATCCAGCAGCGTGACTACGGCGTGGTCCAGGGCGTGGTGCTGTTCGTCGCCACCGCCTTCGTGCTGGTCAACTTCGCGGTGGATCTCCTGTACCTCTACCTCGACCCGCGGATCCGGTACGGGTCTCCGGGCTGAGCGGCATCCGATGACAGTCCTCAGGGGCTTGCTCCGGAGCCGCACGGCGGCGTTCGGGCTTGGGCTGACCGGCCTCCTCGCCCTGCTCGCCATCTTCGCCCCCTGGGTCACGCCGTATCGGCCCGACGAGATCCATCCCATCGACAGCCTCCTCCCGCCGTCCGCCCGCTACTGGCTGGGCACGGACGACCTGGGGCGCGACATCCTGAGCCGGATCGTGTACGGGGCGCGCGCCTCACTCATGGTCGGCGCGATCGCGGTGGGGATCGCTGCCTCCGTGGGTATCCCGCTGGGTCTCCTGGCCGGGTACGTCGGCGGTCGGCTCGACGGCCTCGTCATGCGCCTCATGGACGCCCTGCTGGCGTTCCCGGCGATCCTGCTGGCCATCGCGCTGATGGCCGTCCTCGGGCCATCGCTCCAGAACGCCATGGTGGCGATCGGAATCGTGTTCGTCCCGGCCTTCGCGCGCATCACGCGTGCCAACGCCCTGTCGATCCGCGAGAAGGAGTTCGTCGAGGCGGCGCGAGCGCTGGGGGCTGGCAGCGTCTACATCGCGGCCGGCGTCATCCTACCCAACTGCCTCTCGCCGCTGATCGTCCAGGGCTCGCTCGCCGTGGCCAACGCGATCCTCGTCGAGGCCGCGCTCTCGTTCCTCGGGCTCGGGGTCCAGCCGCCGGATCCCTCCTGGGGCTCCATGCTGTCCTTCGGACGGAGCCTGCTCGGCCAGGCGCCCTGGTACGCGACGTTCCCGGGTCTCTCGATCTTCGTGACCGTCCTCGCGCTCAACTTCCTGGGCGACGGGCTCCGGGAGGCGCTCGACCCTCGTCTCCGCATGGCGGAGCGCGGCGCATGAGTCGCCCCGCCGCCATCCGGTCCACACCTCCGTCACACCGTTCACACAGGAGGACCACACCATGACCGACACTCGGCGCATCCTCGACGTCCTCGAGTCCAACGGGCTTCCACTGAGCCGCCGCGATCTCCTACGCCTGGCCGGCGAGGGTGGCATCGCCCTGGCCGGTCTCGGCCTCCTGGCCGCCGCCCAGCCCGAGTCGGCGGCTGCACAGGCCGGCGGCACGATGCGGATCAACATGGCGACGGACATCCAGCAGCTCGATCCCCACCTGGTCACGGCCTGGAACGACTACTGCCCGTGGGAGTCCATGTTCTCCAGCCTGACCGCGCTGGATCGCGACTTCCAGCCGGTGCCCGATCTCGCGCAATCCTGGACCCAGCCCGACCCGAAGACATACGTGTTCCAGCTGCGGAAGGGCGTGCTCTTCCACAACGGGCGCGAGATGAAGGCCGACGACGTCAAATTCTCCCTCGAGCGGATCCAGGGTCTCGGCGGCCGGAGCAAGTGGTACACGCTCATCCTCGACATGGAGCGCGCCGAGGTGGTCGACGACTACCGGGTCCGGATCGTCCTCAAGCAGCCGTCGGCGCCCTTCCTGGCCAACCTCGCCTTCGCGATGATCGTCGCCAAGGAGAACGTCGAGAAGATCGGCGTCGAGCCGGTCGGCACCGGGCCGTTCCGCTTCGTGGAGCGCGTGCCGAATTCGCACTTGCTGGTCCGCCGCTGGGAGAAGTTCTACGTGGCCGGGCAGCCCAAGGTGGACGAGATCCGATGGGTGCCCGTGGTTGAGCCGTCGACCCGCGTCGCGAACCTCAAGACCGGCACCACCGACATCGTCAGCGAGGTCCCGTTCGAGGCGCTCCGCGACCTCCGCGCCACCCCCGGCCTGGCGATCCACGAGCCGAAGGCCTCGTCCGCGTATGCCGTCATCCTCATCAAGCACGCCCCGCCGCTCGACAACAAGAAGCTCCGGCAGGCCATCGCCCACCTGGTGGATCGCGAGGCGCTGAACCGCGCCGTGTACTATGGCGTGGGCACGATCGAGCAGGGCTGTAACCCCTTTCCGATCGGCCACTGGGCCCACAGCGACGTCACGTGCCCCCGGTACGACGCCGACGCCGCCAAGAAGCTCCTGACCGAGGCCGGACACCCGAACGGCATCGAGCTCGAGTGGAAGGTCATCGGTACCCGCCCGGATACCGTCAAGGTCGCCGAGGTGTGCAAGGAGACGTTCCGCAAGGGCGGCGTGAACGTGAAGCTCACCCAGCTCGAGTTCGCGACGTGGATCCAGCAGGTCTACCGGGACAAGCAGTTCCAGCTCGGCCAGACGATCTTCCTGCGCGAGGCGGACCCAGACGGCCTCGTCGTGAGCGCACTCTTCACCGGCGGCCAGAACAACCCGGGCGGCTACACCCGTAAGGACATGGACGACCTTCTGACCTCCGGGCGCGGCGAGCTCAACGTCGAGCGGCGCAAGGCCATCTACAAGCGGATCTCCGAGATCGTGGCCGACGACGTGCCGTTCGTCCGGCTCCAGCCACAGCCGTTCCTGTGGGCATCCACCGGCAAGGTGGGCGGCTTCTACATCAACAGTCAGTCGCGGCCCTTCGTCGCCCTCCGGGAGATGACGGTCCAGAAGTAGCATGACCCCGACGCTCCGCGCCGGCGTGGGCCGCGCCATCATCACCCCGCCCGTCGGCATCGCCCACGCCGGCTGGGGCGTCCAGACGCACCAGCGGGCCGAGGGGGTCGACATGGACCTCCTGGCCACCGTTCTCGTGCTCGCCAACGGGCCCGTCGAGGCCGCGCTCGTCGACGTCGACTTGTGCGTCGTCGGGCGCGACCTCGCCGATCCCATCCGTCAGGCGGTCGCCGACCTCTGCGGCATTCCGTTCGCACACGTCCGGCTCTCGTACACCCACACGCACTCGGGCCCGATGCTGGGCCCCAGCTGGATGACCGAGGGGGAGGAGCTGATCGGCCCGTACGTGGCGAGCCTGGCCGGGCGGATCGCGGGCGCCGCCTGGGAGGCCAAGCGGCGCCTCCAGCCGGTCCGGGTGGCGGCGGGCTCCGGCTCCTCGGACATCGTCGTCAACCGGCGGCTCAAGCTCCCGACCGGCCGGGTCGTCGCCGGCCGGAACTGGGAGGGCTTCGTCGACCGTGAAGTGAAGGTCGTGCGGATCGACGACCTCGACGAGCGCCCGCTCGCCGTGATCGTCCACTACGGCTGCCACCCGACGATCATGGGACATCCGAACCGCTTGATCACACCCGACTACCCAGGCATCGTCCGCCAGGTCGTCGAGCATGCCACTGGCGCCACGTGCCTCTTCCTTCAGGGCGCGGCCGGGAACGTCCACGCGATCGTCGACTACGTGGGAGATGTCGCGGTCTATCGTCGGCTCGGGGCGATCCTGGGGCACGAGGCGGCGCGGCTGGCCCTGCGCCTCCAGACCGTGCCGCGGCGAGAGCGGCTCCTCCGGGTCATGGAATCCGGGGCCCCGCTCGGGATCTACGCGGACGAGCCCGCGGGCGAGCCGGACGGGACCCTGCGCGTGGCGACGCAGGCCATGCGGCTGCCGGTGCGGGAGTACCCGCCGGTCGCCGAAGCCGTCGCGGACGCCCGGAATCGCGCGGCGGAGCTCGCCGCGAGCCGGGGCAAGGTCAGCGAGGAAGACCTGTGCGTCGCCGTCGGACTGGCGCGGCGCGCAGGCATGTTCGCCGACAAGGCGCGGCAATACGCGGGGCTCCTCGAGGTGGAGACGGAGCTCCACGGCATTCGCCTCGGTGACGTCGCGCTCGTCGGCTTCGCCGGGGAGCCATTCAGCGAGCTGGGCGTCCAGGTCAAGGCACGCTCGCCCTTCCCGCACACGCTCTTCTCCGGCTACACGAACGACTACCTGGGCTAACTGCCAACGGCCGAGGCATATCCGGACCGGGGCTACGAGGTCGACACCTCGCCGTTCCGCCCCGGCGCGGGCGAGCAGATCGTCGAAGGGCCTCGCGCTCCTCGCAGCCCTCCGCGCGTAGCGCGGACGCGCGCCGGTCGCCGCCCGATTACCCGGCCTGGAGCGCTGCCAGCGCGCGGGCGATGCCCGTGCGCGCCGGCCGGATGTGGCGCGGGCCGTAGTGCTCGAGGAGGCCCTGGCAGAGAAAAGGCACCGCGATCGTCACGTCCGCGAAGACCATGACGTTGTCGCCGTCCACGGTCTCCTTGCCCCAGGAGATGGCCTCGGTGTTGACGCCCGCTCCGCCAAGGCCCCCGTAGACCGGGTTGTCCGTCGTGATCTGGATCGCGGCGACGTGCGGGCAGGCTTCCGCCCCCCGCAGCGTCGACACGCTCGTCGCCGTGATCTGGATGAAATCCTTCGGGACTCCGCCGCCCAGGAAGATCGCGCTCGTCCCAGGGCCGGGCGCCATGTAGCGGTTCATCATGGCCAGCGCGATCTCGTAGTCGCGGAAGAAGTCGACGACCGGCCCCTTCCGCCGGGCTGCACGGTACCCCTCGGCGAGCGGCCCGTCCGGCGCCGCCGGCACGAAGAGCGGCACGCCGTGGCGCGCGCAAGTGGCCGCGAGACCGCCGCCGAGTCCCTGCCTGTCGAGCCACGCGCCCAGCTCCCGCATGAACCCGACGCCGCTGATCGCCGGCCGCGGCCACGCGCTCCCGAGGTACTCGAAGAATCCGCTGGTGAAGTCCTCCATCGCGTCGTATTCGG
Source organism: uncultured Candidatus Rokubacteria bacterium (assembly GCA_963805625.1). Lineage (GTDB taxonomy): Bacteria > Methylomirabilota > Methylomirabilia > Rokubacteriales > DASRDR01 > DASRDR01. The sequence goes on along the minus strand of CAWDVE010000019.1, from coordinate 484,936 downwards.
CGGTGCTGACGACGTGATCGTAGAAGCGATAGAACCCCTGGCGCCGCAGCGTCTCGTCGTCGGCGCGGTCGGCGTCAATCTGGAGCAACCGGACCCCTCGCTGCTCCAGGAGGTCCTCCGTGGCATTCGCCGACGTGGACACCACGAGGTCGACGTAGCCGCGCTCGACGAGCCAGACGATCAGGGGCCAGAGCCCTGCGCTCGCCATCGACCCCGCGAGGCCGATCGCGATCAGCCCGTTGCCGTCGATCATCCGCTTCCAGGCGCCGAAGGCCTCGCCGAGCCGCCGTCCCTGGAAGGCCGATGTGCGCATGCGATCGAGAAGCCGGCTGACCGTGCCGGCCGCGGGACCGTCGGCCACCAGGTGGAGCGGCTCCCGCACCGGCCAGTCGCCGGCCCGGTCCGGGCCGCGTGAAGGTGGCTCCGGCTGGGGCCGTCCATCGCCGTCCCCGTCCGCCTCGTGACCCACGTGCGGAAGGGGCCGCGGGCGCGGCACCGGATCGCCTGGCCCTGCTGTTCTCCGCCGACGACGCATCGGGGCTCCTCTCGCCCGGCTGCCGGGCCCTCGCTACACTCGCATCGTGGCGACCGACCTCGCAACCGCCTTCGATGCGATGGCCGCATCGTACGACGAGCTCGAGCCGTGGTACGAGCACCTCTACGCCGTCCTCCACGGCCTCGTGCGCGTCGAGCTGGCCCCTCCGCCCGGATCCAGTCGCCCGCGGGCGCTGGACGCCGGGTGCGGGACGGGCTTCCAGACGGCCCTCCTGCTGGAGCTCGGCTACGAGACGGTCGGCGTAGACCTTGCGGCAGGCCTCCTTCGCGTGGCGCGGGCGCGGTGTGCGGGCGCGCAGCTGGTGCAGGGCGATGTCGAGACGCTCCCCTGCCGGGACGATACGGTGGACCTGGTGGTCTCGTGCGGCAGCACGCTGTCGTTCGTCTCACGGCCGGACCGGGCGATCGCCGAGATCGCGCGGGTGCTCCGGCCGGGCGGCCGGCTCCTGCTGGAGGTCGAGCACCGATGGAGCCTCGACCTCGCGTGGCGGCTCGCATCGAGCGCCGTGGGCGACCCCCTCGGGTACGAGGTCAAAACCCGCGAGGCCTGGCGGGCCTTCGGGCGGCCGATCCGCGAGGGCGTCTGGATGGACTACCCGGGTTACCCGAGGCTCAGGCTCTTCACTCGACGGGAGCTCGACCGCCTGCTCGGCGACGCCGGCCTCGTGCGCCTGCGGGCCTGGGGACTCCACGGCGTGACGAACGTCATCCCGTCCACGGTGCTCCACCGTCCGCGACTGGGCTGGGTGACCGGAGCGCTCTTCCGCCGGCTGCGATCAGTGGACGCGGCCCTCTCGGCGACGCCGGCAGGCCGTGCCCTCGCCAACAGTCTCGTCGTTCTCGCCGCGAAGCGGGGCCGCTGAGCGCTACACGAGGTAGCGCCGGACGGCGGCCTCGTCCCACGTGAGCCCGAGGCCCGGCCGGGACGGCGCCCGAAGCGTCCCGTCGACAGATCGGAGCGGCTCCGCGAGGACGGGCGCGGCCACGTCGAGGTACTCGATCCAGTGGCACGTCGGGGTGACCGCGAGGAGGTGCGCGCTCGCCTCGATGAAGAGGTGGCTCGAGCAGGGCACCCCGGCGGTGTGGGCCAGGGCCGCGGCGCGAAGCCAGCCGGTCACCCCGCCGATCTGCTGGACGTCGGGCATGACCAGGTCAGCGGCCTTCGCCCTGAGCGCCTCCTCCATCTCGAAGGGCCCCGAGAAGTTCTCGCCGATCTGGATCGGGGTCGCGAGGGCCGCCGCCACCTCCGCCGCGCCCCGGAAGTCCTCGCCGCGCACCGGCTCCTCGATCCAGGCCACCCCCTCACCGTCGAGCACGCGTCCGCGCCGGAGGGCCTCCGCAACCGAGAGGGACTGGTTGAAGTCAAGATCAAGATCGGCTGGCCGTCGCTCGAGCAGGATCTCGCGGCGGTGCGCGCGGCGCGCCGGGCGATCGCCGACGACGTTGCCCTCATGATCTGAAGCCCCGGAACCCTGCCGCGGCGGTCTTCCCGGCCTCGTCGGCCGCCTCGCCGGGCGGGAGCATGCCCAGGCTGTTGTAGGCCGGGATGGGCCGAGCCTCGCCACCGAGAAGGGTCACCAGAGGAACGCCGGCGGTGACGGCGAGCGCGTCCCAGGCGGCCATGTCGATCCCGGCCACGGCCATCCCCTGAAGACCTCGCGTGCCGAACAGCGTGAGGCGCCCGCGCAGGGCACGGTGGAGCTCAACCGGCGCGACAGGCTGCCCCTTGAGCGTCTCGCCGAGCCCGAGCACGAGATCGCGCAGCGGGCGGAGGGCGAAGGGCTGATAGGCGAACAGGTAGGCTCGCCCGACCGGCCCCTCCTCGGTGTGGAGGTCGATCAGCACGAGAAGCGCCTGGGTGACCGAGCCCGATGCCGTGCGAACGGGCGTGGCCAGAGGACCGATGACCGCGCGGGCCTGGACGTCACGAAGGTGAAGCCGGACGGGGCTGTCCATCGTGGATCTCCTCCGGGAAGAGTGGGACCACTATCCGTTTGGCGAGGCATCTGTCAAGAGCGGCGCGGGCGGCCGAGTTGCACCGCGCCGGCGGCGCGGCTAGGCTGACGCCGATACCACACAGGAGGACACGCATGGACCTCGGACTCAGGGGCAAGGCCGCGCTCGTCACCGGATCGAGCCGGGGCATCGGCCGCGGGGTTGCGCTGGAGCTCGCGCGTGAAGGCTGTCGCGTTGCGCTCTGCGCGCGCGGCAAGGACGCGCTCGACTCAGCGGCCGCCGAGGTGCGGGCGCTGGGAGTCGAGGCGATTGCCGTGCCCGCCGACGTCACGACGCTGGACGGCATCCGGGAAACCGTCGAGGCCGCGCTCACCGCGTTCGGCGCGGTCGACGTCCTCGTCAACAACGTCGGCGGCTCGACCGGCAGCTCGTTCCTCGAGACGAGCGAGGAGGACTGGCAGCGCGCCGTCGACCTGAACCTCATGGCCGCCGTGCGCGCCAGCCGTCTCGTGGTGCCCTCGATGCGGGCCCGTGGCCGTGGGGCGATCGTCAACATCGTGTCCATATACGGCCGGGAGTGGGGCGGAAGCTACGTGCGGCGCCCGACCTACATCGCCGCCAAGGCGGCCGAGATCGGAATGTCGAAGGCCCTCGCCATGGAGCTCGCCCCGCTCGGCATCCGGGTCAACGCCGTCGCGCCGGGCTCGATCGTCTTCCCGGGAGGCGGCTGGGAGCGGCGGACCCGCGAGGACCCGGACGGGATCGCCCAGTTCCTCAGGGCCGATCTACCGCTCGGGCGCTTCGGCCGGCCCGAGGAGGTGGGACGCGTCGTGGCCTTTCTCGCCTCGGACGCGGCCAGCCTGGTCCTCGGCGCCTGCCTGAACGTCGACGGCGGGCAGTCCCGCGCGCTGTTCTGAGTCCCATGTAGGCGAACGGTCGAAGCAACAACCGGGCCGATGTCAGGGAAGACTAGGCGATGAACCGCCGGCCGGCGTCGGTGAGCGTCGCCGTTCTAGTTTTCTCGTCATAGCCGACCAGCCCCTCGGCCACAAGGCTTTCCATCATGGCCGAGAAGCCCTGGTGGGCGATCAAGAATCTCTCCGAACTGTGCTCGTGCATCTCGCCGAGCGTGGCGGCCACACCTTCCCGCTTCGCCAGCCACGCGAGCACACCCTTGCGCGCCTTTTCGAAGTAGGCCTTCTTTCGCTCTTCGGACACTGGCTCCGTCATGCTTCACGCGCTCCTCGAGGGTAGATTGGCGGTGTCCGCGTTCAACTCTCGATGATAGGTGTTGACTGCGCTGGTCCAACAGGCTGACTGCGTTGAGGACCGCTCACCGTTCGTAGGACTCGGCGCGCGAGGCCGACGAGAGTGGGACCAGGTAGCGGAGCGGATCCGGCAGGACCTTCGCGCGGAGCTGGACGAGTGATTCCGCCCCGCCGTAGCTGACGGCAGAGCGCAGATGCCCGCGGATCCGGCGAAGGATGTCCACCACCGAGCCGCGGTACGGCACCTGCATCTCCTGGCCCTCCGCCGGCACCTCGAGGGCGGCCTCGACCGCGTCGGGCTCCTCGTCGTCGTAGAGAGCGCGGAAGACGGCCTGGGGCGAGGTCATCCCGCGGTAGATCTTGCGCTTCTCGCCCGTCCCCGGATCCTCGATGATCTGGCCCGGCGCCTCGTCGGTGCCGGAGAGCAGGCTGCCCAGCATCACAACGGAGGCACCGGCAATGAGCGCCAGGAACACGTCCTTGTCCTCGCGCACCCCTCCGTCGGCGATGATCGGCACCGTGTCCTCGACCGCGCACCAGGCCTCGCGGATGGCCTGGAGCTGCGGCACGCCCGCGCCGGTCTCGAGCCGCGTCCGGCATCCTCGGCCGGGCCCCACCCCGACCTTGATCGCGTCCGCGCCGAGGTCCCGGAGGAACGCGGCGCCCTCGGCCGTGGCGACGTTCCCGCAGACGAGCTCGACACCCGAGAAGCGGGCGCGGACCGCCTCCACCGCGCGACGCATCACCTCCGAGTGGGCGTGCGCGATGTCAATCAGGAGGGCGTCGGCGCCCGCCCCGAGCAGCTCGGCGGCGCGCTCCAGGAAGTCACCGCGGGCGCCGATTGCCGCGCCGACGAGGAGGCGCCCCCGCGTGTCCTTGCTCGAGTACGGGCGCTGGCGCGCCGCGAAGATGTCCTTCTTCGTGATCAGGCCGCGGATGCGCCGGTCGCGGTCGACGAGCGGCAGCTTCTCCACCCGGCGGGCGAACATGCGTCGCTCCGCCTCCTCGATCGAGATGTCCGGGGGCCCGGTCACGAGCTGGGCAACGGGGGTCATGAACTCCTCGACCGGGCGGTCGTCCTGCGCCGCGCTCCACGGCCAGTCACGGTTCGAGAGTAGGCCCGCGAGGACGCCGCTGCCCGCAGCCTCCTCGATCAGGAGGCCAGTGACGTTGTGCCGTCGCGCGAGCTCGCGCGCTTCCCGGACGCTGCTCCCGCGCGCCAGGCAGAAGGGCCGGTCGACGACGTGGCCCTGCGTTCGCTTGACGCGCGCCACCTCCGCCGCCTGGGCCGCGATCGGCAGCCCCCGGTGCACGAAGCCGAGCCCGCCCTCGAGGGCCATCGCCACCGCCATCCGCGCGTCGGTGACGCTGTCCATGTTGGCGGAGATCAGGGGCAGCTCGAGCGTCAAGCGCCGCGTCAGCCGCGTCCCGAGCGAGACCTCGCGCCGAGAGGCGAGCGGGCTCGCCTGGGGGCGGAACAGGAAGTCGTCGTATGTCCGGCCGACGAATTCGGGCTCGACCGTCCGAGCCATGGCTTCCTCCATCCGGAATCTCGACGCAGGGCCCGAAGCTGGCAGGCGACACGGAGACGCCCGCTCCTCAGGGAAGGTACCCTAGGCTATCATGCCGCCGTGCGTCCGCCCGGGATCGAAGGGACGATCGTCCGCCTCCCGGACCTCGTCAACGCCGATGAGGGCCTCGTCCGGCGAGGTCAGCGGCTCACCATCAGCTTCCTCCTGGCCGTGGACGACACGGAGTACCTGGTCCACGTGGCCGCGGGGCGCCTGACCACGGTCGAGCGCGGCCCGTTCCTGCTGCGCTCGTGGACCTTCGCGGTGCGGGCATCGGCCGACGCGTGGGCGCGCTTCTGGCAGCGGCTGCCCGAGCCGGGCTACCACGACCTCTTCGCGATGAAGAAGCTCGGCGTCGCGCGCATCGAGGGCGACCTCTGGCCTCTGATGGCACACCTCCGCTACGTGAAGGACGTCCTCGCGGCGCCCCGTCGCGAGCGGGTCGGGAGCTGATTCCCGTGCTCGAGCCGATCGTGGGACGCTACCTCCACCTCACCCTCGACGGGCGTCCCCATCGCGTATACTTCGAGGAGGCCGGCGAGGGTTCGCCGCTCGTCTGCCTCCACACGGCGGGCGCGGACGGGCGGCAGTTCCGGCATCTCATGACCGACGAGACCGTGACGCGACACTGGCGTGTCCTGGCATTCGACATGCCGCGTCACGGGAAGTCCCTGCCCCCCGCAGGCTGGGAGGATGAGGAGTATCGGCTCACCACGGCGGCCTACGTCGAGCTGATCTTCACCTTCTGCCAGGCGCTCGGACTCGAGCGGCCAGCCGTCCTCGGCTGCTCGATCGGCGGCAAGATCGTGCTGGAGCTGGCCCTCCGCGCACCCGAGCGCTTTCGCGCCCTGATCGGCCTCGAGGCCGCCGCCTACCAGGCGCCGTGGTACGACGACACCTCGTGGCTCCACCGCCCCGACGTCCACGGGGGCGAGCTGTGCAGCGCGCTGATGTCGGGCCTCATCGCACCCCAGGCCCCGGCCGAGGCGCGGTGGGAGACGCTCTGGATGTACGCCCAGGGCGGGCCCGGCGTCTTCCGCGGCGACCTCCACTTCTACCGGGCCGAGGGCGACCTGCGCGACCGCGTCGGCCGCATCGACACGTCGCGATGCCCGCTCTACCTCCTGACCGGCGAGTACGACTTCTCGTGCACGCCTGACGACACGCGGGCGACCGCGGCCCGGATCCCCGGCGCACGCCTCACGATCATGAAGGAGCTCGGCCACTTCCCGATGAGCGAGCACCCTGGGCGTTTCCGCACGTACCTCTTGCCGGTCCTGGACGAGATCCGCCGGACGGGCGGCACCTAACTTAGGCATGCCCGTGCGCTCCGGTGCGTGGCGCCGCCCGGTCCGCCTGCTGGCCATCGCCGGCCTCGTCGCCGCCGCACCGACGGCCGTCCTCGCCCAGGTGGACATCCTCCCGCCCGAAATTCTGGCCAAGCTCGATTCCGCCACCGAGCGCCCGATGGCGCTCGCGCCCGACGGTGAGCCGCTTCGCTTCCGGACGGGAACGGAGCGCTGGGAGGAGGCAATGCCGCCGGGCATCGTTGACGTCGATCGGGACGGGACGAAAGACTACATCGTCCTGATCCTCGCGGACTCAGATTCCGGGAGGCGGGCGCTTCTCGCCCGGGTCTGGGGCGACACCGCGGACGCCTTCGGCCCCACGGTCTTCTACGTCATCATCGAAGACGACGACGGCGTCTCGGAGTGGGCGGGGAGCCCCCGCCTCGCTCCGCTCACGCGCCCGAAGCCGTGACGGCGCTGCCGCCCGGGGTCGGCGCCGCCGCCGATATCGGGCGGCGCCCCTACATGGAAGACCGCTGGGCGGTGCAGGTCACGCCCGGCGGGCTGTTCGCCGCCGTCTACGACGGCCACGGCGGCTCCCAGGTTGCGGACCGCGCCGCCGCCGCCCTTCATCTCGCGGTCCTTCGCGCGCTCCGGGCCGGGCTCCCTCCGGCCGACGCCCTCCGGCAGGCGTTCGACGAGCTGGAGGCGGCGACGGCTGACCCCGACTGCGGCTCGACGGTTGCGGCCCTCCTGCTCACCGGAGAGGGACTGGTCACGGCCCACGTGGGAGACAGCCGCGTCGTGCGAGTCGGCAAGGCGGGATCCGAGGGCCTGACGCGCGATCACCGGATCGACGTCGCCGACGAGCGGGCGCGCGTCCTCCGGATGGGGGCCGAGCTCGACCCGCCCTACGTCGTCCGGGGAGACCGAGGGCTCATGATGACCCGGAGCCTCGGCGACCGCTGGTTCCGGCCGGTCGGCGTGATCCCGGAGCCCGAGGTCGGCCGCCACGCGCTCGGGACCGACGATGTGGCCCTCGTGGCCGCGACCGACGGCGTGTGGGACGTTCTGAGCGTCGAGGACGCCGCCCGCGTCGTGCGACTGGGCGCCACCGCCCAGGCCGGCGCCGACGCGCTGATCGCCGCCGCGCTCGCCGCCGGTGCCCACGACAACGTCACGACCCTCGTCGTGCGCCTCGCCGATCTTGACCTGACGGCGTCGCGTGGGCAGCCCTGAGACAGCCACTCACGTTCGCACCGCACACCGACGCCGAGAGAGCACCGCTCAGCACGACGGCGTTCTGGAGAGACGCCGCACGCGCGTCGGCCGATCAGCAGGCTCGCCTCGCTCCACGCTGGTATGCGAGCTGCTCATGGGGTATCGTCCGCCTGACCGGAGTGCCAACTCATGAGGAAGGCGCGCCGTAGGAGGCTCGGTGTCGAGAATGGGCCTTCTCCTCGCCCATGCTCGGGCGGTCGCCCCGCGCAGGCGCGGATTCCGGTGCGGAGCCCTTTTCCTGTGACGGGCTCCGCCGATCCCGCAATGCCATTCCGGCCCGCCGGCTCCGGAGCTCCTGGTGCCGGCTCGCCGCCCGTCGTCCGGTTACGGTGGGAATGGTAGCGGTGCCGCGCCGCCGGCTGCGGGACGTGATGGGCCGGGACTGGATCCTCGGCTACCTGCTGTTGCTGCCGGCGATCGCCGTCCTAGTGGGCCTGATCGCCTATCCGTTCCTCTACGCCATCTACCTCAGCCTCCAGAACAAGCCCATCGGCGCGCCCGGCACCTTCGTCGGTTTTCAGAACTTCCTCACGCTGTGGGGCAGCCCCACCTTCTATCAGGTGATTCGGAACACGCTGATCGTCATGGTCGTGGGGGTGGGTCTCAAGTTCCTCGCCGGCCTGATGCTGGCTCTCATCCTGAACGAGGGGATCAAGTACCGCGAGCTATGGCGCGCACTGCTGTTCTTCCCGTGGACCATTCCGATCGTCGTGTCGGGCTTCAGCTGGCGCTGGATCCTCGACGACATGAACGGCGTGCTCAACATGGTGCTCGGCCAGCTGGGGATCATCGAGACCTACGTCGTCTGGCTGGGCGATCCCAAGCTCGCCATCTGGATGATCGTGGCCGCCGTGGTGTGGGAGGGCACGCCCTTCTACACGATGAATTTCCTGGCGGGGCTGGCGGTGATTCCGGCCGAGCTGTACGAAGCGGCCAAGATCGACGGCGCCAACGCGATCCAGTGCTTCTTCCACATCACCCTTCCCGGTCTCAGCAACGTCATCATCATCACGACCTTGCTCTCCGCGATCTGGACCGCTACCGAGCTGCAGTGGGTGTTCGTCCTGACGAAGGGCGGCCCGGGCCACGCCTCCGAGACGTTCCCCATGATGGCGTATTCCCAGGCCATCGGCGCCAAGGCGCTGGGGATGGGCGCGGCGGTGGCGCTGAGCTTCTTTCCCCTGTTCCTGGTCCTGATCTTCTTTCTGACCCGCCGCATGCTGCGGACCGAGGAGTGAGGATGCCACGCAGAGCGAAGCGCAATCCCGTCAAGGCCTTCTTCATCTGGGCGCCGCTGGCCATCATGCTGTTCTGGTCGCTGGCCCCGATCTACTGGATCCTCGTCACCGCGTTCTCGACCAACGAGAAGCTCTACAGCCCGGTGCTGAGCCTCTTCCCCAATCCGATCACCTTCGCGCACTTCCGGGAGCTCTTCTGGGACTCGCCGTTTCTGCGGCAGCTTCGGAACAGCTTCTACGTCTCGACGATCACGACCGTCGTGTCGGCGGTCGTCGGCTGCACGGCCGCGTACGCGATCACCCGCCTCAAGTTCCGGGGACGCCAGCTCATCGCACGCTTTCTGATCTGGAGCTACCTGGTGCCCGCCTCGGTGCTGTTCATCCCCCTGTTCAGTCTCGTGCAGACCCTCGGCCTCGTCGGCAACACCAATTCGCTCCTGTTCGCATACCTGACCTTCACCGTTCCCTTCTGCACCTGGCTCCTCATCGGCTACTTCCGGACGCTGCCGGTCGAACTGGAGGAGGCGGCCATGGTGGACGGGTGCAGCCACGTGGGGGCGCTCTGGCGGATCACCCTGCCGCTCGCGGCACCCGCCCTGGTGGTCACCACGCTGTTCTCCTTCACGCTCTCGTGGAACGAGTTCCTCTACGCGATCGTGCTCGTCACCAATCCAGTCGACCAGACGGTGACGGCAGGAATCGCCACGTTCGTGGGCGAGGACGTCTACTTCTGGGGAAAGATGTTCGCCGGCGCCATCGTGATGTCGCTGCCGCCGGTGATTCTGTACCTCGTGGGCCAGCGCTGGGTCGTCGGTGGCCTGACCATGGGCGGCGTGAAGGCGTAGCGGACGCGTGGGCCCTGCCCACCTCGCGGCCAGTCAGAGCTATAATCGGAGCGCCGGGGACGAGGCGAGAGGAAGGAACCGCTCAGTCGAGTCGTCAACGCAGTGGGAAGGAGGAAACTCCCATGTCGGAACCTCGAGAGAATGGGCTCGGTCGTCGGCAGTTCGTCAAGCTGGTGGTGGCCGGCGGCACGCTGGCGGCCGCGCCCGCGGCGTCAGCGCAGACCGGGAAGGCCAAGCCCAAGCTGACCATCTGGACCCAGTCGAGCTTCACCAAGCAGGCCGATGCGGCGCTGAAGGGCCTGTACGAGAGCTACGGGAAAGAGCACAACGTCGACATCGACTTCCAGATCATGGCCTACAACACCCTGATCGAGAAGCTGCCGGCGGCCCTCGAGGCGGGCGCTCCGCCAGACATCTCCTTCCTGTACGACGCGGACACTGCCTACTACCGGGGCAAGGGCAGCCTGCTGGACGTCACCGACGTGGTCGAGCCCCTCACGAAGCTCGGCGGGGGCATGTTCGATGCAGCGCTCATGACGGTCAGGCACAAGGGGAAGTACTGGTCGGTGCCCACCGTGATGAACCCCTGGCCCATCCACGCCCGCCAGGATCTTCTGGACGCGGCGGGCATCAAGCAGTTCCCGAAGACGTGGGTCGAGCTGGGCGCGGTGGCGAAGAAGCTCCAGAAGCCGCCTCAACTCGTCGGGTACGGCATGGCCGTCGGCCGGAGCGGCGGCGACTTCGAGGACAACTTCATGCCGGTCCTGTGGGAGATGGGCGGCAAGATGGAGAACGACGACGGCAACCTGGACTTCCAGGTCGGGCCGGTGGCCAAGGTCCTCCAGCTGATGAAGAAGTGGTACAAGGACGACAAGATCATCCCCCAGGGCGCGATCAACTGGGATGACACCGGCAACAACAAGGCCTTCCAGTCGGAGCAGGCGGTGTTCATTCACAACCCCGCCAGTGTCATGTCCTGGCTCCTGCAGGAGAAGCCGGATCTGGCCAAGCGGACGAAGCTTTACCCGAGCCCGGGGAAGAGCGTGGTGGACGCGTGGTGCTTCGGCGCGTTCAAGCAGACCAAGTTTCCCGAGGAAGCCAAGGCGTGCCTCGCCTACACGATGCAGCCGAAGCGCTACGAGACGTTCATCAAGGCGCTGACGGGCCGCTGGCTGCCGGTCTACAAGGACATCGCCAAGGATCCCCTGTGGAACACCGGCATCTACGCCGAGTACAACAAGCTGGCCCAGACCGGCCAGCTCATCTCGTATTCCGGCCCCCCGCACGCCGGCTTCGGCGAGGCCACGAACACCTACGTGCTGCCGGACATGGCGGCGCGGGTCCTCGTCGAGAACTGGGAGCCCGAGAAGGCCGCCGACGAGGCGCGTCAGAAGCTGGTCGCCATCTGGGCGAAGTACAAGGATTAGAGGAGCCTTCGCCTCGGCCCGACGGGGCACCGACGGGTCGGGGGCGGGAACTGCGGTCGATCGCCGGGTCGGCAGCCGAAAGGCGCCGACCCGGCGGGATGCGGCTTGCTGGAGGGCGACGAGCACGTCCTACGCGCACCCGTCGCGAACGCCGCGGCCGTCCCGCGGCCGTCCAGCTGAAGTACAGCCCCTGATCGCCAGCGCGCTCGCTGCCGACGTCCACGACGACGTCACCCACCGTCGTGGTCCGTCTGTCGGACTTTGCCTCGGTGTCGTCGCGTAGGCGCCCCTGAGGCATGGCGTCCGCAGGTCCAAGTACCAGACCACGCTGGAGACTCCCATGACTGCTCCACGGCCAGTCCGCGCGATGGTCCTGGCCGTCGGTCTGCTCACCATCCCGCTCAGCGCGGAGGCACAGCCGGGGGCGAAGATCCCACGCATCGGGTTCCTTGTCGGCGGGACGGAGGGCGACCCACTGCCAAGTGCGGATGCGTTCCGCCAAGGTCTCCGAGGCCTCGGGTATGTCGAAGGTCGGAACATCGCCATCGAGTACCGCTATGCGGAGGGGCGGTCGAGCGCTTCCCCGACCTCGCGTCCGGGCTGGTTCGCCTCCAGGTCGACGTGATCGTTGCGCCGAGCACGGCGGCGGCGCTGGCTGTCCGCAAAGCCACCGCCTCGATTCCCATCGTGTTCGTGCTGGCAGGGAACCCGGTCGGAGACGGGCTCATCCTCCCAAGGTGTCGTCGCGTGAACGGGTCTGACGGCGCCGACCGCGCGGAGATGCTCAGGCCTCGCCGCGGCGCTTGTACTCCTCGTAGAGCTTCCAGGTCGCCTCGTTGAAGGGGTAGTAGCGCCCCGGGGACCCCGGGTGGCGCTCGAGCTCCTTCTTGATCACCCGCTCCACGGACTCCCGCTCGGACGCGACCTTGATGACCTCGTCCACCAGCGGCGCCGGTACGACCACGACGCCGTCGTTGTCGCCGACGACGGCGTCGCCCGGGCGGACGGCGATCCCGCCACAGGCGATCACCTCGTTCACGCCCCAGGGCCAGTGCACGGCCGGCCCCTGTTTGGCGGTCGTCGAGTGGCAGTACACGGGAAAGCCGTACGTCCGGAGGATCTCGCTGTCGCGCACGGAGCCGTCCGTGACGAGCCCGGCGATCTGGCGCTGGAACAGCCGCAGGAGCTTGATGTCGCCGCCGATCGACTCCCACGGCCCAACCGACGACGCCACCAGCACGTCGTGCGGGCCGCACAGCTCGAAGGCGACGTATTCCGGGGACGCCTCCCCCTTAGGCTTGTCGGCCGCCACGTCCGGCCGGTGGGGCACGAACCGGAGGGTGACCGCGCGTCCGGCCATCTTCCGGCCCGGGAAGAGCGGCCGGGCGCCGTGGATCATCGCCGGAGGCCACTGCTTGACCCACAGCGCGTCGATCAGGGTCTGGGTCGGGAAGCGGCCAAGCTGCGCGAGCTTCTCGGCGGGAACCACGGGAGCTTCTGTCATCGGATGACCTCCGGATGTTGGGAGAGGGGTCAGCGAATCGCGAGCGCCGCCAGAAGCCGCCGCCAGGCCCGGCCGCTGCCGACCAGGGCGCGGTAGGTGCGGCGGCCGGCCACGACCTCGGTCAGCGCCTCTCCGGCAAGCTGGCCGAGACGCGGCACGAGGCGGCGCGCGAGAGCCGGCCGACCGTAGAGCACCCACGCCAGGCCCCGCGCAATGCGAAGATCGCGGAGGATGCTCCGCTGGAGCGACGCGACATAGACGCGGGCTGCGCTCCGGGAGTCGAGCCGGGTCGCGAGCAGCGATTCGGCGGCGAGGCAGCCGCTCAGGATCGCGACGGAGATCCCCTCGCCCGTGAGCGGATCCGCGAGACCGGCGGCGTCGCCGGCGAGGAGCACCCGACCGCGGGCGGCGTCCCGGCGGGGTCGCACGGGGATGGGCGCCCCGCGGACCCGACGCACGGTCGCCTCGCCGAGTCCGACGGCGTGGAGGTAACGGACGAGCTCATCTCGGAGCCGGCGCCGCGCCCCGCCCCGCGTGAAGACGCCGACGCCCACCGAGAGATGGTCCGCCTTGGGGAAGATCCACCCGTAGCCGCCGGCCGGAGTGCCGAGATCGAACCGGGCGCGGTCGGCGAAGCGCGCGAGGACGCGGGGCGGCACCTCCACCTCGGCGTCGAGGGCGGGCACCGAGGCCAAGGGCTCGGTCCAGCCTGTCGCGCGGGCGGTTGGGCCCGTGGCGCCGTCGGCCGCGACCAGGAACCGGGCACGGAAGGGCCCGCGGCTCGTCTCGAGCTGGACGTGATCCGGCGCGAGACCAACGCGCTCCAGGGCGCACGGGGCGTGGAGCGCCGCGCCAGCGGCACGCGCGGCCTCGGCGAGCGCGAGGTCGAGCGGCGCGCGCATGGCCATGTGGACGAGCGGCGTTTCTCGCTCGACGGTGACGGCGACGCCCGCGTCCGCGAAGCGCGATTCGACCCGCGCGAGGCGCCGCTCGACGGGAATCCCGACACCGGACGGCAGCGATCCGAGCGCGCGCGCGACGACCCCGCCCCCGCACGTCTTGTCCCGGGGAAGCGGAGCCCGATCGAGGAGGGCCACCTCGACTCCCGCCCGCGCGAGGACGAGCGCCGCCGTGGCGCCCGCGGGCCCCGCGCCCACGACCGCGACGTCCACCGCCATCCCGCCGGGTCGCGCCCGGTGGGTCGTGGCCACCGGCGGTGAGGGCGTCAGCGGCCCTTCCACTCCGCGCGCCGCTTCTCGAGGAACGCCCGGACGCCCTCCTGGAAGTCCTCGCTCAGGTAGCAGGAGAGGAGGAGATCCTCGGCGTCCTTCACGGTGAACGCCGCGAGGATGCGGCGCGTCGCCTCCTTGGCCGCGGCGAGGGTGAGCGGCGCGAACGTCGCGATCTGCGCCGCCAGCTCGCGGACGCGTCGCTCGAGCGCGTCGGCCGGGTGCACCTCGTCGACGAGCCCGAGCGCCTTCGCCTCCGGGGCGTCGACGAGCCGGGCGGTCAGCATGAGCTCCCGCGCCCGGATTGGTCCGACGGTGGCGGCCAGCAGCGACACGCTCGACGGCGCGGGGCAGTTCCCGAGGGTGCGCGCCACCGGCGCCCCGAAGCGCGCGTGGACCGCGGCCAGCCGGAGGTCGCACGCGAGGGACATGAACAGGCCGCCTCCTACCGCGTCTCCCTGCACCATCGCGATCGTCGGCTTGGCCATCCCGTGAATCCGTCGGAGAACACGACCTATGCGGGCCTCGTAGGCGACGGCGTGCTCGCGCGTCCGGAACTCGAGGAACTGGCGGATGTCGGTGCCACTGACGAACGCCTTGTCGCCCGCCCCGCGCAGCACGATCACGCGGACGTCGGCGTCGGCGTCGAGGCGCTCCATGTGGTCGTGGAGCGCATCGTACATCTCGAACGTCATCGCGTTCCGCGCCTCAGCGCGATTGACCGTGAGAATCGCCACGCGCCCGTCGCGCTCCAGCAGGATCCCGCCCCCGACGCCGGTCGTCACCGTCACCCTTCCTCCTCCCCGCTCACACTCTCCATCGCCCCGTCATCCAACGCCCGATCATACCGCGAGTGTGCGCCGTCCCAGACGACACACTTGTGGTACAAGAGAGCCCCGTGGACCGAAGCCGCCGGAACGTCCTCCTCCTCGCGTTCTGTCAGGCCGCCTTCATCAGCACCGCCGCGCTGATGGCAACCATCGGCACCCTCGCGGGGCACGCGCTCGCCGCCAACAAGGCCCTCGCCACGCTGCCGGCGACCGCGCTCACGGTGGGCACCGCCCTCGGCACGATCCCGGCCTCGCTCATCATGCGCCGCGTGGGGCGCCGGCTCGGGTTCATCGTGGGAAGCGCCTTCACGATGGCCGGCGGCCTCGTGGGGGCCTGGGCCGTCGTGACCCAGAGCTTCTGGCTCCTCACCGCTGGCGGCTTCCTCATGGGTGTCTCGTCGGCCTTCGCCCAGCTCTACCGCTTCGCCGCGGCCGAGGCCGTCACGTCGGAGCGCCGCGGCCGCGCGATCTCGCTCGTCCTCGCCGGCGGCCTCCTGGCGGGTTTCATCGGGCCCCAGCTGGCAGGCTCGACCGCGGATCTCCTGGGCACGCGGTTCGTCGCGTCCTTTCTGTGCATCCCGCTCCTCGCCCTGGCGAGCATGGGACTCATGCTGGGGCTCCGCCTCCCGGAGGCCGTCGAGTCTCGGGTCGCGGGCATGGCGCGCAGCGTCGTCACGATCGTCCGTCAGCCTCTCTTCCTGGTGGCCGTCGCCAGCGAGATGGCCGGTTACGGCGTGATGAATCTCCTCATGACCGGCACGCCGCTGGCCATGGTGGCCCACCACGGCCACGGCCTCCGGGACGCGGCCTTCGTCATCGAGTGGCACCTCGTCGGCATGTTCCTCCCCGGGTTCTTCACGGGCTCGCTCATCCAGCGAATCGGGGAGCGCGCGACGATTGCGATCGGGATCGCGGTCAATGCGGGAAGCCTCGCGGCGGGCTTCTCCGGCTCTACGGTATGGCACTTCTGGCTGGCGCTCTTGCTGGTCGGCGTGGGCTGGAACCTCATGTTCGTCGGAGGCTCCACCCTGGTGACCCGGACCTACACGCCCGGCGAGCGGACAAAGGCTCAGGCGGCCAACGACTTCCTGATCTGGGCGACGGTCGCGGTGACCTCGCTGTCGTCCGGACAGCTGCTGCACCGGCACGGCTGGACGGCGATCCTCGTGACCGCGGGCCCGTTGCTGGGTATGGCAGCCGCCGCGCTCCTCGCCGCGTCGATCAGGGCGCAAACGGGCTCCCCATCGACCCGCCCGGCCTGAGAGCAGCGGCTCGAAGTCGCCCTGCGGATGCTCCTCGCCGGTAAGTCCCCGTTCCGCCGGCGCAGCTTCCGGGAGAAGCTTTCTGCCAGGCACGACCAGAGCTATGCTGTTGCAGCGTTTCGCCGGAGTTTTCCAGAGGAGGGGAGCATGAAGGCGGCTCGGGCCGCTCTCGTCGCCGTCTTGATTCTGGGTTGCCCCTTCGCGCCGCCCGCTGCCCAGGCTCAGCAGGCAGGGGCCGGACCGCCTGAAGAGGTCACGTTCGAGAGCGGCACGCTCACGCTGCGGGGTTTCATCCACAAGCCCGAAGGATCCGCTCGGTTTCCAGTCGTGCTGTGGAACCACGGGAGTGAGCAGCGCCCCGGTTGGTTGCCCGCACTGGCCCCGGTGTTCACGGCGGCGGGCCATGTCCTCTTCGTCCCGCATCGCCGCGGCCAGGGAAGGTCACCCGGCGACTACATCATGGATCTACTTCGCCGGGAAATGGAGCAGCGCGGCCCCGATGCTTGGAGCCGACGGCTGGTTTCACTGCAGGAAGAGCATCTCCAAGACCAGCTCGCGGCGCTGGCCTTCGTGCGCGCACTTCCCTACGTCGACGATAGTCGGATCGCCATCGCGGGCTGCTCGTTTGGCGGGATCCAAACCCTCCTGGCCGCCGAGCAGGGGCACGGAGCGCGCGCCGCAATCGCGTTTGCCGCGGCCGCCCAAACGTGGAAGCACTCGTTTGCCCTCCGTGATCGGCTACGGAAAGCCGTGCGACAAGCAACAATCCCCATCATGTTCGTCCAGGCTCAGAATGACTATGACCTGGAGCCCAGTCGGTCACTCACGAAGGAACTGGAGAAGCAAGGCAAGCCGTTCAAGCTTCTCATTCTCCCTACGTTCGGGATCAGTGCGCAGGATGGTCATGAGCTATGCACGCGCGGCGCGCACATCTGGTCCGTCGAGGTTCTCGCGTTCCTCCGAAGCTCGATGGGACCGTAGCGTCTTGAGCTTCGGCTGGTCCGCACGGTGACCGTCCAGTCGGAGCCCGGCCGCAAGAGGGCCGGGAGCGATCGCCGTGCGCCATCGCCCCCCGGTTCGGGCTCATCTCGCGGGCGTGACGGCCGGAACCGCGCGGCGGCGGAGGCGGCGCGCGACGCCGGTCCGGCCGGCCGCCTGCGCCACACCGTTGGCGACAGCCTCCACAACCCGTCGATCGAACACGGAAGGGATGACGTAGTCCTCCTCGATCTCGCTCGGCCGGACGATCGAGGCGATCGCCCGGGCGGCGGCGATCTTCATCTCCTCGTTGACTCCACGGGCGCGCACGTCTAGGAGCCCCCGGAAGAACCCCGGAAAGCAGAGCACGTTGTTGATCTGATTCGGATAGTCGGATCGTCCGGTCGCCATGACCCGGACGATGCCCCGGACTTCTTCGGGCATGACTTCCGGCGTGGGGTTCGCCATGGCGAACACGATGGGATCCCGTGCCATCCGACGGATGTCTCGCCGGGTGGCGACACCGGGCCCCGAGAGACCGATGAAGACGTCCGCGCCCCGGAGCGCGTCGGCCAGGCTACCGCGGAGACGCCGGGGGTTCGTGTGCTCGGCGAACCACACCTTGACGGGGTTCATGTGCTCGACCCGACCCCGGTAGAGCGCCCCCTCTCGATCGCAGCCGACGATCTGCCGGCATCCGACCGCCATCAAGAGCCTAGCGGTGGCAATGCCCGACGCCCCGGCGCCCGCGAAGACCACGCGGACGTCGCTCATCTTCTTCTTCACGACCTTGAGGGCGTTCAGGAGCGCGGCGAGCACGACTACCGCCGTCCCGTGCTGGTCGTCGTGAAAGACCGGGATGTCGAGCTCCTTCCGGAGACGCTCCTCGATCTCGAAGCAGCGGGGGGCGGCGATGTCCTCGAGGTTGATCCCCCCGAACCCCGGCGCCACCGCGCGGACGATCCGCACGATCTCGTCCGGGTCCTTGGTGTCGAGGCAGAGCGGGAACGCGTCCACCTCGGCGAAGGCCTTGAAGAGAAGGGCCTTGCCCTCCATCACCGGCATCGCCGCTTTGGGGCCGATGTCCCCCAGCCCCAGAACCGCCGTGCCGTCGGTGACGACCGCAACCGAGTTTTGCTTGATCGTCAGCGTGTACGCCTTCTCGGGGTCATCGCGGATCGCCAGGCAGATCCTGGCGACGCCGGGGGTGTAGGCCATCGAGAGATCGTCGCGCGTCTTCACCGGCACCTTGCCGCGCACCTCGATCTTGCCGCCGAGGTGCATGAGGAAGGTCCGGTCGGACACGTGGACGACGCGGACGCCGCGGATCCTGCCGAGGCCCGCGACGATCCCCTGGCCGTGACGATCGTCACGCGCGTTGAAGGTGATGTCCCGGGTTCGGACCTTTCCGCCGGGCTGGATCAGGTCAATGGCCCCGATATCCCCACCGGCCCGGCTGATGGCCGAGGTGACCCTGCCGAGCATCCCGGGGCGGTTCCGGATCTCGACGCGAACGGTCAGGCTGTAGCTCACAGACGGTCTGGCGGGCATCGGAACCTCCCTAGGCTTTCCGGCTCGCGAGGAACTCGGCCTCGTCGAGCTCTTGTGCGGGCAGCTGGCACACTGGATCAGCTCCCCTCGCGCCGGTCGACCGGAACGTACTCCCTCCGCGGCGAGCCCAGGTAGAGCTGCCGGGGCCGGGCGATCTTCTGCTCGGCATCGGCCGTCATCTCCAGCCACTGAGCGAGCCAGCCTGAGGTCCGGGGGATCGCGAAGAGAACCGGGAACATGTCGACCGGAAACCCGAGGGCCTGGTAGATGAGACCCGAGTAGAAATCGACGTTTGGATAGAGCTTGCGCTGGACGAAGTAGTCGTCCTGGAGCGCGATGCGCTCGAGCTCGAGCGCGATGGACAGCAGCGGGTTGGGCTTGGTAACGGCAAAGACCCCCTCCGCCAGCCGCTTGATGATCTTCGCGCGGGGATCGTAGTTCTTGTAGACGCGGTGCCCGAATCCCATGAGCCGGCCCTCCCCGCCCTTGACGCGGCGGATGAAATCCGGCACCTGCTGGACGGAGCCGATGCCCTGGAGCATCCGGATGACCGCCTCGTTGGCGCCGCCGTGGAGGGGTCCGTAGAGGGCGGCGACGCCGGCGGTGAGCGAGCAGTAGGGGTCGGCCTGGGACGAGCCGACGGCCCGCACGGCGTTCGTGGAGCAGTTCTGCTCGTGGTCCGCGTGGAGGATGAAGAGCACGTCGAGGGCGCGCTCCACGGCTGGGTTCGGCTGGTACTTCACCTCGGTCGCCTTGAAGAGCATGTTGAGGAAGTTGCCGGCGTAGGAGAGGTCGTTGTCCGGGTACGCGTACGGCATGCCGAGCCCGTGGCGATAGGCAAACGCGGCGAGGGTCGGCATCTTGGCGATGAGGCGGACGACCTGCAGATGGCGGACCTCGGCGTCAGCGCCGTTCTTCGCCTCGGGGTAGAACGTCGACAGCGCCGCGACCGCGGAGACGAGCATCGCCATCGGGTGAGCGTCGTGGTGGAACGTGTCCAGGAACTTCTTCAGGTTCTCGTGGATCCACGTGTGGTGCGTGATCTCCCAGCGCCACTCGGTAAGCTGGCTTCCGGTGGGCAGCTGGCCGTGGACCAGGAGGTACGCGACCTCGAGGTACGACGACTGCTCGGCGAGCTGCTCGATCGGGTAACCCCGGTACTCGAGGATCCCGCGGTCGCCGTCGATGTACGTGATTGTGCTGCGGCAGGACGCCGTGTTCATGAATGCGGGGTCGTACGAGAGCAGGCCGACGTCGTCGGGGCCCGTCCTCACCTGGCGGAGGTCGACTGCCCGGATCGCGCCGTGCTCGATCGGGATCTCGTAGGTCTTGCCGGTCCGGTTGTCGGTCACACTCAGGTTGTTCCGGGTCATCGGGCTTCCTCCCATCTCGAGCTCATGGGCGGGCCGGTCCGGCCTCGCGGGTGCCGGCTGGCGGCTTCCACAGGAGCACCGGCACCGACACTGATCTCAGCACGCGCTCGGCCACGCTTCCAAGGAATAGCCGGCCCAGGCCCGAGCGGCCGTGGGTCGACATCGCGACCAGACCACTCTTCGTCTCGGCAGCAACCGCCGGGATGACCTCGGCGGGAAGCCCCGCCCGTACTGTCATACCCACGCGAAGCCCGCGGGCCTCGAGAAGTGCGGCCATCTCGGCCAGGTAGGCCTCGGCTTCCGCGTCATGGACAACCTTCCCCGCGGCCTCCCAACCCGAGAGGGGTAGGGCCACCTCGACGACGTGCAGGAGTTGGATCTCGAAGTCGAAAGGGCCGGCCAGGCATGAGACGAGCGGGAGCACCGCCTCGGAGGCCTCCGACCGGTCGAGCGGAACCAAGATGCGGTTGATCCCGCCCCGGTCCCAGGCGGCGATGCCGCGGACGAGCAGCACCGGCACGGGTGCCCGGCGGACCACGCCCTCGGCGACGCTCCCGAAGCGGAGCCAGTCGAGGCCGCTCCGGCCGTGGGTCGACATCGCGACGAGATCGGCCCGCTCCCGCGTGGCCGCGTTAGCGATGGCCTGGTCGGCATCGCCGTACCAGACGCGCGTGCAGACCCGCTTGAGGCCGCGCCGCCGGAGGGAGTCGACCATCCGTTGGAGGTAGCCCCCGGCCTGCCGCTCCGCATCGAGCTCGGCCTCACGTGTCCCCTGGCCCTCCAGGACCTCGAGCAGGATCACGTCGGCCTCGTGATCGCGTGCCAGCCGCTCGACGGCCGGCAGGATGGCCTCGGCCAAGGTCGAGCCGTCCAGGGGGACCAGAACGCGGGCCAGCTGGAGGCGTGTTTGCACGGCGGCTCCCTCTCTGTGTCCCCGATTGGCTACGGGGCGGTCCGACCGGCGCAGGCGCGGGCTCGAACCGTACCACGCTCGGCCCAGTGCAGTGCAATCCACGTTCCCCGGGCCTCCCGAAGTAGGCCGCCGTTGATTCGTACAATGGTTCCGAAGCCTTGCAACACACGGGTTCTCAGCGATGCGGTCTGACCTTGGGACAGCGCAGCCCCTCTGGGGCATCGGAGTCCCACTGGCTCTGGTCCGCCGGCGGCTCATGGCGTGACGGGGGCAGCCGACGGAGCACGCCGGACTACCTCCATGCCGAGCCCTCAGCGCGCAGCTCCCCTGAAAGCTGCCAGCCCTCGCCCGCGTAGCTCGCGCGGAGGCGGAAATCGTGGATCGTCTGGTCGATCGGCTGGATGAATTCGACGAAGTTGTTCCCGGGGGCTTCCGAACGCCATGCTCAGGGGGCGGTTTCCGGTCTTCCGGATCAGCGTGTTACCCCTGCGGCGGGGGCACGGTTTCGGGCGCCGAGCTCACGGAGACACCCCGGTCACAACTGTGCCTGTGCGATCCTGCGCGACCCGGAGGAGACCCTACCGCGCTAGCTCGACACGAGCACGATCTTTCCAGCGACGTCGGCTCCCTCCAGCATTCGGTGAGCTCTCCCGGCCACGGTGAGCGGAAGGCGTGTTCCGATGACCGGCTGGATCTGGCGGCGCACGAGAAGGTCTAGGAACGCCGACAGATCCTCGCGCTCTCCGAACCATCGCCCGCGCCGACGCCGAGGAACGTGGCGTGGCGCGCTCTCCTGGAGTGTCCGCCTTCACTCTGCGTTCCGTAGCAGGGCGGTGCGCGCATCGTCAGTCCGACAGCAGGGTCTCCAGGGTCACGACCTGCCCCTCGTAGTGATCCCGCTGTGCCCTGACCAGGTCACCGAGCGACACGATCCCGACCAGCTTCCCCTGGTCCAGGACGGGCAGGTGACGGATTCGCTTCTCGGTCATGGTGTGGGCGACAGACATCAGATCGTCGCTGGGGTGTCCGATGACGACCTCCTTGGACATCACCGCGCCGACGGTCGCGCCGAGAACACGTTCATTCGTCAACGCCGCACGGAGGATGCCGCGCTCCGTGATCATCCCTACCGCCCCGTGGGCGTCGTCTACCACGACGAGCGCGCCGATATTGCGCTCGGCAAAACGCTCCAGGGCCTCTCTCACGGTCTGGTCAGGACGGATCGTGATCACGCGACCGCCCTTGCTGGCCAAGACATTCGCGATGTTCACTTGACTGACCCTCCTTCTGCGGTCGCGAACGTCACCGTGCCGGCCGCCTCACCGGACCTCCCCCACGGTTACCGGGAGACGCCTTGTTCCCAGGGCTTCGAACCCTGAGGGTCGTCTGTTCATTCCAATGCGGTGCAATCGACGTTCCCTGGGCCTCCACGTGATCCCGGAGGCAGGCCACCATCGATTCGGGCAACGGGTCCGGATCTTTGCAGGGCGCGAGTTCCCAGGGACGCCGCCTGACCCTGGGGCGGCGCGACCCCTCTGGGGCATCGGAGCCCCAGCGACTCCCGTACCGGGCTGAGCGGCACGAGGTCGTCGCGCTCGGCCTGCCAGCCCCTGGGTGAACTGGCCGGCGCCCGGACGCAGTCGGCTCTGCGCCCGCTCGCGGAGGCCGCGCCGACCTGGGCTACATTCGGCCGACCGTCAGCCAGAGCACGGTGCGATGGCTGAAGGCCGCGGCGCTCTAACCGCCCCGGATGGGTGCACAACCCGGATCCCCACTCTCGCCGCAAGGTCCGGTCCGACCTGTCGTCCGATGGTGTCTGCGCCAGCGACGCGGCATTCGGGTACGCGGTGCGCCGGCGC
This sequence comes from uncultured Candidatus Rokubacteria bacterium, assembly GCA_963805625.1. Classification (GTDB taxonomy): domain Bacteria; phylum Methylomirabilota; class Methylomirabilia; order Rokubacteriales; family DASRDR01; genus DASRDR01. The sequence continues at coordinate 462,007 of CAWDVE010000019.1, read as the reverse complement.
GGCCGGCGAGTTCCTGGAGCTGCTCGGCCGACCGCATGAGACATGGCCGCGTGGCCGCTTGGTCATAATCCCAGGCAATCTCTCGATCCACACGACGCCCGACGTGCGGGCCTGGGTTGCCGCTCCGGATGGCCGCGACCGGCTCGAGTTCCTGCTCCTCCATGGCTCGTAGCTCAATCAGATCGAGTCTGGCTCAACATTCTCGAGCGGCAGGATCGCCCGGGCCAGCGACGCGGCCTACGAGGCACGTGCCACGCGGATCGCCCGCCTCATCCGACATTGGAACCGCGCCGCCCGTCCCTTTCGGTGGACCTTAAGGGGGACTATCCCTCGCAGTATAGAGCGGGGCGTGGAATCTCTGGAACCGGGGCACTAAACTAGTCGGCGGATCCGGTCCGCGCATCCACGCAGTCCCGCCGAGACGAGAAGATCCGGCGGGCCGGCCGACTCTCTCCAACCGATCGCTATCGCCGCCCGCTGATCCGGTACTCCCAGGGGGCCTGGGGGGCAGCGTCGGCCCAGAGACCACGGCGATCTTGGCGGGCCTCCTCCTCGAGATGGGCCAGCCGGATGTCGCGGGAGTACTTCCGGAACCACCAGGCGTAGCCGGCGCGCACGAGCTCCTGGTTCAGGCTCCGGCAGTCCGGGAGGACGACCTCCCCGAGCAGGCGCCCGTTCCGGTCGCGCCCGTTCGCCCGCACGGTGACCGTGAGGGCGAACGCGAGCTCGGCCGTGAACCGCCGGGCGCGATCCCCGTAGGCCTGACGCCTCTCGGGCGCGTCCACGCCCAGCAGGCGCACCGTCTCGGACCGATGGGCGTGGAGGACTTTGATCGTGTCCCCATCGGTCACCCCGACAACCCGACCCGTGAACTCCTCCGCGGCAACCGGCGCCACAAGGAGAGCCGAGAGGACGAGCCATGGCACCGTCCGGCCGAGGATACGCCCCCGAGCCTGGCGCCCCGTTTCCATGGCACCAGTGTATGAATTCGCATATGCAGCGGCACCATTCGTCGACGGATCGGCTGCCCATCAGGGGTGCCACGCTCATGACGCGGTTCACGGCTCCCACTGCGAACGGAACCGGCACCGGTCCCCGCGCCGGTCTCCTGCCGCTGCCACCGAGCGCCCGTGCCGGCCCACTGTACCCTGGCAAAACCCGGTCGCCGACAGAGACGTAGAGGTCGAGTATGCTGGAATCAGACTCGGCTATGCGTCGACCGAGAACCGGCGGCCGTGCATCACTTCCCGCGCGGGATCGAGAGCCGTCCGGGGTCGGGCGGGTTCGCCTCCCCCTGATCGTCGCGATCGCGGCCCTGGTGAGTGCCCTCGTCGCGCCCGCGCAGGCGACGGCGGTCGAGGTCACGTTCCCGCTGACCATCGACTACGAGGTGCTTCGCGCCGCCGTGCGGAAGCATCTCGGCGAGGAGAGCGGCGGCGCGCTCGAGCTCTGGCGGACGCCCGACGGCTGCGGCACGTTCGTCGTCCGCGATCCCGTCCTCGAGCCCGCCGACCAGCGGCTCCGGATCACCGGGCCCGCCTCGGCGACCGCCGGGCTTCCTCTGCTCGGCTGGTGCTTCGGGTCCATCACCTGGACCGGTCACGCGGAGATCCTGGCGCGACCCGAGCTCGGTCATGACTGGCAGCTCCGCTTCCGGGACGTCGATTTCCGCCTCTACAACGCGGCCCGCCAGCCCGCGACCGTGGCCACGCGGCTCTGGACCGTCGTCCGGGACTGGAGCGCGGCCGAGCTGGAAACCTTCAGTTTCGACCTCGGGCCGCCCGTCGAGCAGGTCCGGACCCTCCTCCGATCGTTCAGCACCCCCACCGGAGGCCTAGCCGCGGCACTCCAGACACTCCGGCCGCGCGAGCTGGCCGTCGAGCCGGACGCCGTCCGTCTCCGCGTCACCCTCGACCTGCCCCCGGCGGCACCCGTCCCGCCCGCCCCCGAGCGGGCCCTGACCCGCGCGGAGATCCAGCAGTGGGAGGCTCTCCTGGACAGCTGGGACGGCTTCCTCGGATTCCTGGTCAAGGACGTCGCGGGCGACGCGGATCCCGAGATGCGGACCGAGCTGCTGGACCTGCTCCTCACGGCCCGGCGCGAAGTGACGGCCGTGCTCGGGCGGGGGCCCGAGGCGGGGGTCGACCCCGTCCGTCCCCTGTTCCTCCGGCTCTGGGACCGCCTCCGCGCCATCATGCGGCGCGCCGGGAGCAAGGGCAGCGACGACGCCCGCGCCCTCCGGTTCGTGGTGTTCCTGGCCGCGGGCGACGCGTTGACCGCGATCGAAGCGGCGGCGCCGTCGGCGGGCCTCGACTTCTCGGCCGACGGCCTTCGCCGGCTGGCCCGTACGCTCGCCCCGGGTTACGCGGGAGACCCGCTCGAGTACTCCGACGCGCCGGACCCGAAGCTCCAGGAGCTATTCCGGTTCAGGGACCCCGACGCTCCCCCGCGGCGGATCCGGCGGAAGCCGGCGGCGCCCCGCTCGTGGCTCCCGTCCTGGCTCACTCCCCGCCCGGCGCACGCGGACGAAGCCGATGATTGGCGGGAGCTCTCGGAGCGGCTGGATCGGTGGGTCCCGGCCACGGCCGAGCTCACCGCGTACCGGGAGATCGTCGACCGTCTCCTCACCCTCGCCGCCGAGCGATCCTTCGACGGGGAGGTGCTCGGCGACCACTTCGAGCACCTCTTCCGGGACCTCGTGAAGACCGTCGCCTGGCAGGAGAGCTGCTGGCGCCAGTTCGTCCGCGATCGTAGCGGGGTCGTCCCCATCCAGTCCTCCACCGGCGACGTCGGCATGATGCAAATCAACGTGCGCGTGTGGCGCGGCTTCTTCAACCCCGTGAAGCTCCGCTGGAGCGCCGGCTACAACGCGGGGGCCGGGACCGAGATCCTCTGGCAGCTCCTCGGGCGCTACGGGATCCGCGAGGCGCGGGAACGCCTCTCCGACGCGGCTCGCGCATCGTACTCCGCCTATCATGGCGGCCCGCGACGCTACCGCCGCTACCGATCATCGGACGCCCCGCCGGAGATGCGGCTCGTGGACCAGGCGTTCTGGGAGAAGTACCAGGCCATCAGCGCCGGTCAGGCGGGGGACCGCGTCCTCTGCATGCCCGCGAGACGCGCCTCCTGACCCGGGCCGGAAACGGCGGCGCCGTGAGATCGGCCGCTCGCTGGAGGCAGCGTCTACACGCTGGCACGTGTAACGCTTACACGACCACCCGCTACCGCGCGTTCCGCTCTGCGCCCTCATCGGGTGCAGAAAAGCAAGTAGTATCAAGACTTTCTTCCCTGGGCTGGCCCGCGGGCACGGCCGTTGCTGCCTTCCGTCACCCGACCGCGCGGCGGTCCACGATGCCGCCGCGCACCGAGGTGACGCCGATGAGCACGACCACGAAGAGCCACGACGCCCTCGACCGCCGGACCGCCCAGGAGATCGGGCGCTTCCTGCGGACCCGCCAGCTCGTCCTGGCGGGCATGATCCGCCGGGGGCTCGGCGAACGGCAGGGCCACGCCGGCGAGGACAGCGATCAGGTCGCCTCGGCCAGCCGCACCCTTGACGACGAGCTGCAGGCCGCCCTCGTCGACCGCGCGAGCCGGGAGCTGATCCAGGTCAACGCGGCGCTCGAGCTCCTGCGCGACCGCCGCTACGGCCTCTGCCGCGACTGCGGGAGCTTCATCGGCCTCGCCCGCCTCCGGATCCTGCCCTTCGCCCAGCGATGCCGTCCCTGTCAGGAGCGGATGGAGCAGACGCAGACAGCCGAGCCGCGGCGCTCTCTCGCCGCGGTGGCCGCCGAGTCCGAGTGACGGAGCCGTGATCCGCCCGCACCGGGTGGGTCACGCCGTCCTCCTGCTGCTGATCGGGCTCCTGACGCCCGGCGCCCAAGCCCAGTCCTCCGCCACCCAGGCACCGGCCAACGGCTGCCGCGTGGTCGTCGACTACAGGGATGCAGCTGTCGGGGAGTTCCCGGCCGGCTGGCAGCCTCGCGACGAGGCCGCCCGGGCGACGTACCGGGTCGTGGCCGAGGCGGGTATCCGGTTCGTGCGCGGGACCGCCGAGGCCACCGGCTCCCAGATGGGACGGGAGTTTCCCTGGGACATGGCCCGGGAGCCAGTCCTGACCTGGCGCTGGAGACCTCGGGTCTTCCCCACGGGCTCCGACGAGCGCGATCCAGGCCGGAACGACAGCCCGCTGGCCGTGTACGCGGTGTTCGGGAGCACCCAGGCCCTCAGCCGAGCCGTCAAGTACGTGTGGAGCCGCCTGGTGCCGGCCGGGATGACGCTCTCGACCAGCCGCGCCCGAGCGATCGTGCTTCGCTCCGGCCCGCCGCCCGACGAGGACTGGGTCACCGAGACCGCCAACGTGCGGCGGGACTACGAGCGGCTGTACGGCGAGGCGCCCGGCCGGGCGCGGGGCGTCGCGATCCTCACCGACGCGGACCAGACGCGGACCCGCGCCGTCGGCGACTACGGGGCGTTCCGCGTCTGCCCCGAACGGCCGTAGTGATCGGCCGGCCGGGACCGGGCTGCGGCAAAGTGGCCCCGTCACCCGCGTCTGGCTGGTCCTTGCGAGAGCGCCACCAGGCGCCCTAGCCTTCCGCCCGGAGACCGGTGGCGCCCCGGAGGTTCCCTCCGAGACCCAGGCTCCCCCGGCACCCAGGAGGATCGGCGATGGAGATCGGACCCGTCACCCTCAGAGGCCGCCACGTCACGCTCGAGCCCCTCGACGAGCGCCACGCGGCGGGCCTCTTCGACGCCATGCGCGACGAGGACGTCTGCCGCTACCTCGCCTGGCCCCCGCCGGCCGCCCTCGACGAGACTCGCGCCCTCATCCGCGACGCGCTGGAGCTGATGGCCCGCGGCCAGTGCGTCGCCTTCGCGCAGATCTGGAACGTGAGCGGCACCGCGATCGGATCGACCCGGTTCCTCGACATCAGGCCGAAGGACCGGCAGATCGAGATCGGCAGCACGTTCCTCGCCCGCGCCTACTGGCGGACGCCGGCGAACACCGAGGCGAAGTACCTCCTCCTCCGGCACTGCTTCGAGTCGCTGGGCTGCGTCCGGGTGGCGCTCAAGACGGACGGCCGTAACACGCGCTCGCAGACCGCCATCGAGCGACTCGGCGCCGTGCGCGAGGGCGTGCTCCGCAAGCACATGAACGTGCGCGGCTATCAGCGCGACACCGTGTACTACTCGATCCTCGACACGGAGTGGCCGGCGGTGAAGGCCCGCCTCGAGGCGCGGCTCGGCTCCGGCGCCTAGCCGGCCGGGCGGACGATGTCCTTCTTCGTGCTGTCCACGATCGCTAAGAGCTCGGCTTGCTCGGCCTGAGGAACGGCGAATTTCGCCAGGCACGCCCGGAAGTCCGACACAAAGACCTGCCACTCATCCTCGGTGATCGCCAGCTGCGCGTGAGTGTCGAGCATGGAACGGCCACTGTATCGCTGCGGACCCCCGGCCGCCCAGCACACCATCTCGGTCACGAGGTACTTGAAACCGGCGCGCGAGACTCGATGATGCGCTTCGTCGACCTTCGGATTCGCGTTCAGTCGTGGGTTGTCCATGACGCGATCGATGAAGTCGTCGACGACAGCCGCGATGGAATAGACGCCGCCCAGTCGTTCGTAGAGCGATGGAGTAATGTGTGATCCTCCGTCCATCGAGACAGTTGGAAACCAGCGACAGCAGCGCTCGGCACTCTTACTCGACTCGGATCGCATCCCCCTGACGAATCGTCCCGCTGCGCTCGACGGTCGCGTAGACCCCGACGCTGACCTTGTTGTGCTGGGCGGCCGTGCGCAGGATGCCCGGATCCCGTGGCAGGTCCCCTTGGGCCAGGGTCGTCATGACGCAGCGGACGCAGGGTCCGGTGACGCTCAGGCGGACGACATCTCCGATCGCGAGCGTGTGGCCTACCCAGGCGTTCTCGACGAAATCCTTCTGACCCGAGGCTGGCGTGACCACGATGTTGGGGCGAAAGCGCGGGACCTCGAAGCGCCCTGACGGGTAGAGCTGCTGGAGCCGGTCGAGCGTGGCCGTCGTCAGCAGATGCACCGTGGCACAGTCGAAGAATGTCCCCTCGGGAAGCGTGAAGTCGGTGACGGTGTCCCGGTGCTCGAGCCCCTCCATGTCGGGCCAGTACTCCTCCGCATTCACGGTCCCCGCGTCGCCACGGCCGGCGGCAGTCAGCATCACCGTGCGGCCGAGCGCTCTCGAGAGGACCTGGTTGACATCCGGCTGCCGATTCGTCGTCGCGGTGCCATCCGGCAGGGTGATGCGGACGGGCGGCATCGTCGCCCCGGAGCGTGGCGGCTCGACGAACGTGGCGCGGAAGCCGAAAAGCGTCGGCCACTTCCTCGGGTTCTTGGCAGTCGCGGCCTTGCCGTCGGCGCTGTCCACGAGAGCGTACGCCCGATCGCCGAGCAGTCCGCGTTCCATCACCTCGGTCGCGCTACACTCTTCTCCGAGCATTGACTTCACCGGGTATCGCCACAGGGAAGCTATCGAACCTTGCGCTGTGCTAGACATAGCGGCCTCCTTCTACCGAGGCGCAGTATGCGCCAGATGACGGAACGGCGGGCCAGAACCACTCTCGCCAAGTCAAGACATCGGCACTCGCAAGCGGGCGGCGTGGTCGCGCAGGGCCGGCAGCACGGTAGCCATCGCCCGCCGCATCTGGTCCATCGGGTCCCAGCTCGCGAACCGGAGGATCGGCAGCGTGCAGCCGGCGTCGAGGAAGCCGGCGAGGCGCTCGGTCACCTCCGCCGGCGTGCCGGTGACGAGGCGCCACCGGAGATAGTCCTCGGGGAACGTTCCAAGGTGATAAGCCTCGTAGAAGCGGCGCGCCTCGGCGAAGGCGGCCTGGCTCCGGTCCTGGACGTTCACGTAGAAATGGATCATCGAGGTGTCGGGGAGCGGGCTCCGCCCAACCGCCCGCGCGTGCTCACGGATCCGCGTCCAGCGCCCGCCGAACTCCTCGGGCGTGCTCATCTCGACCTGCCACCCGTCGCCGATCTCCCCCACGCGCCGGAGCGCACGGTCGATCGTCGCCTCATCCGCGTGCGGCGGCCGGGGGTTCGACGCGATCGCGATGGGACAGGGCTCCTGGACCGGTGTGACGTGGAGCCGCACGTCGTCGAACCGGTAGAAGCGGCCGTAGTGGGTGACGGCCTCGCCGGTCCACAGCGCGCGCAGGATTGCCATCCCCTCGACCATCCGGCCGACGCGCTCGGCGACGGGCGTTCCCATGGCGGCGAACTCGGTCTCCCACTTCGCCCCGCTCGGCGAAGGCGGCCCGCGGCGAGTGTCCGGCCCGCCCCCGATGCAGGCGACGAGGAGGGTCCGGCCGTCGCTCAGGAGGTCGAGGGCAGCCCACTGGTTGGCGAGCACGATCGGGTGGCGGAAGACGAAGCTCGCCATGCAGGCGGTGCCGAGGGTCACGCGGCGGGTCCGCCCCGCGACGAGCGAGAGGAACACGATCGCGTCGATCCGGGGCTTCGAGATCAGGTTGTCGCCGGTGAAGACGGCGTCGAAGAGCTCCGAGGCGTCGGCCGCCTCGCACATCGCGACCAGGTCCTTCGGGCTCCCGGCCCCGATGACGACGCCCCGGTTCGGAACGCTCAGCCCGAAGCGGACGGTCATCCGGTCACGAGAGCGAGGAGACGCCGGCCCTCGACGGGACGAGCCCGGGCGGCCTAAAGATGGTCGGTCCCGCCCGCCAGCCGGTCTCTGATCCGGGCCTGGGCCGCGGCCAGCCGGGCGCCGAGGATGAGGTACGGCGAGCACGACACGTAGTTCATCCCGACCTTGTAGCAGAACTCCACCGACGAAGCGTCGCCGCCGTGCTCGCCGCAGATGCCCACCTTGAGATCCGGCCGGCGGCGGCGACCGCGGTCGATCCCGAGAGCGATGAGCTCCCCCACGCCCTCCTGGTCCAGGACCGAGAAGGGATCTGCGAGCAAGAGCCCCATGTCCAGGTACCGCGGCAGGAACTTCGCGACGTCATCCCGGCTGTAGCCGAAGGCGAGCTGGGTCAGATCGTTGGTCCCGAACGAGAAGAACTCAGCGTGGTCCGCGAGCTTCTGGGCAATGAGCGCCGCGCGGGGAACCTCGATCATCGTCCCGACGAGGTATGGGACGGACACCCCCATCTCGGCGATCACCCCATCGGCCACGCGGCGGGTCTGCTCGAACAACTCCTTCATCTCGCCGACGGTGCCGGTAAGCGGGATCATGATCTCGGGCTCCACCCGCACACCCTGCTCGGCGGCCGTGCAGGCCGCTTCCATGATGGCCCGCACCTGCATGCCGTAGATCTCCGGGTGCGTGATTCCCAGCCGGCAGCCCCGGTGCCCGAGCATCGGGTTCGACTCGCGGAGCCTCTCGACAGCCGCCATTAGCGCCTCCAGCCGTCCCCGCTCCTCGGGCTCGATCCCCAGCGTCTCCAGGCGGCTCTTCTCGGCCACCATCTCCTTGTATTCCTTCCAGTTCGGCAGGAACTCGTGGAGAGGCGGGTCGAGCAGGCGGATGGTCACCGGCAGGCCGTCCATGGCCCGGAACATCCCGATGAAATCCTGGCGCTGGACGGGCCGGAGCCGTTCGAGCGCGAAGCGGCGGGTGGCCTGGTCGGACGCCATGATCATCTCGCGGACGATGGGCAGCCGGTCGACCGCGAAGAACATGTGCTCGGTGCGGACCAGGCCGATGCCCTCGGCCCCGAACGTGCGGGCCCGTTCCGCGTCGGCCGGCGTGTCGGCGTTGGCGCGCACACCGAGACCGCCCCTCCGGTAGAAGTCCGCCCACGCGAGGAGCGTCTTCATCTCCTCGCCCAGCTCGCCGGCAACCGTCGTGACGGCGCCCAGAATGACCTCACCAGCCCCGCCGTCCACCGAGACGACGTCACCCTCGCGGACCATGCGGCCTCCCACCTCGAACTGGCGCCGCCCTTCGTCGATCGAGAGGTCGGCGGCCCCGACGACGCACGCCTTGCCCATGCCCACCGCCACCACGGCTGCGTGCGAGGTGCGCCCGCCGCGGGAGGTGACGATGCCTTGCGCCGCGTACATGCCGGCGACGTCCTCGGGCGAGGTCTCCGGGCGAACCAGGATCACCTGCTGGCCGTCCTTGGCCCACTCGACCGCTCGGTCCGCATCGAACACGACGCGGCCGACCGCGGCACCCGGCGCGGCCGCCAGCCCGCGCCCGAGAAGCCGCCCCGCGGCCATGGCTGCCGCCTTCTCACGGTCGTCGAAGACCGGGCGGATCGCCTCGTTCACCTCGAGTGGCTTCACACGCAGGATTGCCGTGTGTTGGTCGATGACGTGCTCCTTCTCGAGATCCACCGCCACCTTGACCGCTGCCCGCGCCGATCGCTTGCCGCCACGCGTCTGGAGGAGGTAGAGCGTCCCCTCCTGGATCGTGAACTCGATGTCCTGCATGTCCTTGTAGTGCCGCTCGAGCCGTGTGGCGATCTCCAAGAGCTCGGCGTACACCGACGGCATCCGCTCGTGGAGGGCCTCGATCGGCAGCGGCGTCCGGATACCCGCCACCACGTCCTCGCCCTGGGCGTTCGGCAGGAACTCGGCGTAGAAGCGCGCCTCGCCCGTGCGCGGGTCTCGCGTGAAGCCCACGCCGGTGCCGGAGGTCTCGCCGAGGTTGCCGAACACCATGGCCATGACCGTCACCGCGGTCCCCCACTCCTCGGGAACGCCGTGAATGCGACGGTACTCGGTCGCCTTCTTGGCGAACCAGGACTCGAAGACCGAATCGACGGCCAGGCGCAGCTGCTCGCGCACGTCCTGCGGGAACGGGTGGCCGGTCCGGGCGGCGATCTCCTCCTGGTAGATCTGGACGAGCTTGCGCAGCTCCCCGGCCGGAACGTCGGCATCCGCCGCGACGGCGAGGCGGGTCTTCACGGCGTCCAGGTGCTCGGCGAAGACCTCCCGCTTCACTCCCAGCACGACGCTCGAGAACATCGTGATGAACCGGCGATAGCAGTCCCACGCGAAGCGCTCGTTGCCCGTGCGCGCCGCGAGTCCCTCCACCGCGGCGTCGTTGAGGCCGAGGTTCAGGATCGTCTCCATCATCCCGGGCATCGACACGCGCGCGCCCGAGCGCACCGACACGAGAAGCGGGCGCTCATGGTCGCCGAATCGCGCGTCGGCCACCTCCTCGAGCCGCTCGAGGTGCTCGAGGATCTGCTCCCAGAGCCCCTCCGGCCACTGGCCGCCGGCGCGCTGCCGGTGGACCCAGGCCTGGGTGGTGATGGTGAAGCCGGGGGGCACCGGAATACCGAGGTTGGTCATCTCGGCCAGCTCGCAGCCCTTGCCGCCGAGGAGGTTCCGCATCACGGACGAGCCTTCCGCCCGACCGGCGCCGAAGAAATAGACGTACTTCGTCATCGCATTCCTGACTCGACCCCAGACGACCTCTGACCTCCGCCGTGCAAGTGAAGAATCTTGCCCGTCGCGGTAGTGAGAGGGGGCCGTCGCTCGACACGCACCATTCGGGCATCCCGCCACAAAATGCCCATCACCCGCTCGACTCCGGAACCGGCAGCGACGGCCGCCAGGAAGGCATCGGCCACGGCAGCGGCTTCGACTGGTCCAATCTCCGGACGCACCAGGAGGCGCAGCCGGGGTCGTGCATCGTTGCCCTCGTCTTCCACGAGCTGGTAGTTGGTCGGCCCCCCGCCGAATCGCGCGGGTAGCACCTCTTCGAGAACCCTGATCACGTCAGCATCGAGAAAATTCATGCCGCCGGCTGTCAGCTTCTCGAAACTCCGGATCTTGTGGAGGTGGATCGTCCAGCCAAGGCCCTCCAGCGGGCAGCCGCACGACCTCGAGTCGAGCACTGCCCGATCTCCGAGCGAGACGTTCAGCAACAGGAATGGCGCCGTGGGTCGCAGAGAGGAGACCAACAACGCTCCGGAGACGAGACTCGACATACCTCCGTCCGGCCCCACCTGAATCACCGCGCTGAGATCATGCGTCACGTGCACCTCGTCCGGCGCGACCGGCGCGAAACACGCGTAGCCGGGACGCCCGGCCTCGACGGTACCATAACGTGCCCGGCACTCCGCACCGGTTTGGTGGATCGCGTCGAGCCGGGCGTCGTCAGGGGTTCTCCATGCACCCAGAACCGTACGCCTCGCCAGTCGAGACCCTCGGAGGTCGCTAGCTGGCAGAGGCGAACACCCGAGCTCACGAACCCATCGAGACTCGGGCTGTCCCCCTCGTCGCGGACGCGCGCGATCCAGCGCATGATCGGCCCCGGATCGTTCACGGAGGCTAGGATAGGGCGGGGCCGCCGCAGCCGACCGAGGCGCCCTCCCCAGGGCATCACGCGCGCGCTCCAGCGGTACCGGGGATGTAGCCCCGGCGCGCTGGAGCTCATGTGCGAGAACCAGTCCACGGGAACCGACGCGAGCAGGCTGTACTCCAGGGCCATGGAGCCCGACAAGGCCCCTCGGATCAAGCGCAGGAAGTCGCTGGCTCGACGCTCCAGAACGTCGCTGGAGGATCGCGTGGGCCTCGTCCATCGTCAGCGGATGACGGAGAAACCCGGGGATCTGGCCGAGGTAACGCAGACCGGTCAGTATCTCTTCGAGTTGGAACATGGTCAGGCACCGACCCGAGTTGTGTCCCGGTCGGTAGATGATCCGGGCTACACCACCGCTGCGTGCCCGCCATCGAAGTTGATGGCGACGCCGGTGATGAAGGCGGCCGGCGCGGAGACCAGGAAAGCGACCAGGGCGCCGAGCTCATCGGCCTCGCCGATGCGGCCGAGAGGCACGTCGCGCTCCCGGGCCATCCGCTCGTAGAAGCCGTCGAGGGTCCCGGGCCGCCCCTCACCCGCCCAGCGTCGCTCCCACTGGCCGCTCTTCACGAGCCCGAGGCAGATCGCGTTGACGAGGATGCGGTCCGGCGCCAGCTCCTTCGAGAGCGCCTTGGTGAGGGCGAGGCCGGCGGCGCGGCTCACCGAGGTCGGCAGGGAGCGCGCGCCCGGGGTCTTGGCGCCGGTGTTCAGGATGTTGACGATCCGGCCGCCTCCGGCCTTCCGCATGGGCGGCACGCAGAGGCGCACGCAGCGGATCGCCGCGAAGAGCTTCAGCTCGAGGTCGGCCTGCCAGGCCGCGTCGTCGACCGTGTCGAACCCGCGGGCCGCCGAGGTGCCCGCGTTGTTGACCAGGATGTCGATCCGTCCGAACCGCCCGAGCGTCTCGGATACGAGTCGCTCGAGGTCGCCGGCACGCGTGACGTCAGCCACCACGTCCAGGACCGCCGCACCCTCCGCCCGCAGCGTCCCGGCCGCCTCCGCGAGGCGCGTCGCGTCGCGCCCGCAGATCGCGACGGCCGCCCTCTCGGCGGCGAGCCGCCGTGCGGAGGCGAGCCCGAGGCCGTCGCTGCCGCCGGTGATGATCGCGACCTTCCCCTGTAGTCCGAGATCCATCGACGCTCCCTTGCGCCTGACCGTTTCTGCGCGCAGGAGGAATAGACCACCGTGGCGCGTGAGCCGTCAAGATGCGCGGTCAGCGGAGGTCCGGATGGAGGGCGACCAGGCCGTCGACGAGCTCGCGGGTGATCTCCTGGAGAGCCATCTCGCCGGTGTCGCGGGTCGCGAGCGAGGGATCGCCGCGCGCCCCGGTGCGGCTCCAGTCGGGGCCGGACCCCGGGTCCGCGTCGAAGACGACGGGCTGGTAAAAGACGTTCGCCGGGGCATCGGCCAGGTGGCCGTAGTCGGGCTCCGCCCGCTCCATCCGCACGGCGCCGGGCTCGATGGCGAGAACGAGGGAAGTCTCGAGCTCGTCCGCGTGGCCGCCCAGCTTCTGCCCGAGGCGGGGCTTGATCGCGCGTCCGAGCGTGGCCAGGTCGGCGACCGCGACCCGCACCCCGTGCGTCGCATAGAAGTCCCGCACGACGACCCGGAGCGGCGCCTCCGTCGAGACGCCCGTGTTGACGACGGCCAGCCGGCGCGCCCCCTGGCCGACGAAGCCCGTCAGAATGTCGGTCAGGAGCGCCATGAAGGTCTCGGCGCGGAGATGCTGGCTTCCCGGGTAGCGAACGAAGGCGGGATAGTATCCGAAGGAGACGACGGGCGCGACGAGCACCGGCAGCGCCTCGGCCACACGCCGCCCGAGCTCCCGGGCAACCAGGTAGTCGGTCCGGAGCGGGAGGTGCGGCCCGTGTTCCTTCGCCGCCGCGCCCACGGGCACCACCACCACGGCTCCGGCGGCGATGCGCGCGCCGGCCTCCGGCCAGGTGAGATCCTCCAGGAACGCGCCCCGCATCGTCGTCACCTCCCCTTGAGCCAGCGATCCAGGAACGCGCGCACCCAGGGCCCCCAGATCGGCGCGCCGTTCTGGAAGAAGAGATGCCCCTCGTCCGCAGTGAGGCCGAAGGCCGGGAACACACGCGCCGCGTGAACCTTGTCGTGCCGCGGGAGCTCGGCGGCGAGCTCCCGCGTCGGCGCGGTGCTGTAGTCGTTCTCCGCCTGGACGAGGCAGATCGGCACGGCGAGCTGCCGCGCGGCCTCCAGCATGGTCGCGCGGAGGGTGGGCGTCCGCTCCCAGTTCATCGCTGCGCCGGCGAAGTCCACCGCGCAGCGGAGCCGTGGGCAGCGGGCGGCGGCGAGGAGCGCCATCACGCCGCCGAACGAGCTCCCGATCACCCCGATCCGGTCGGCGGCTACCTCGGGGCGACGCCCGAGCCAGTCAGCCGCGGCCACAACGTCCTCGGCCTCCCGCGTGAGGCGCGCCGCCAGCCCCTCGTCGTAGTCGGCGGTCCCAAACTCCGCCGTCACCTCCTGGCGCCAGGTGGGTCCTTCGGAGTTGCCGTACCCGCGGCGGTGTGGGAGGAGCACGGCATAGCCCCACGCCGTGAGGACTGCCGCCGTGCCCGGCCGGCAGAAGTCGCTCGAGCCGGGGTGAATGGTGCTCCCGTGATTCAGGACCAGGCCCGGGAATGGGCCGACACCCGGTGGAACGTAGAGGTACGCGGCCAGCATCCGCTCGTCGCTCGGCAGGCTGACCTCGGCCGGCACCACCGGGCGGGCCGCATCTGGCTCGACGTCGGCGGAGGCGTCGGCGTCGGGGACCAGGACGAGGCGCTCGAACCGGTCGATCAGGACCGTCATCCGGGCCCGGACGGCGCCGAACTCGGGACTCTGCCCACGAGCCTCGAGGTCCCTCGCATGCGCCGCCGCATCCGGGAAGGCGCACTCCCAAGTCACGTCGGGGCCGTCACCGCCGGGATCGACCTTCGCGAGAATACGGCCGCGCCGGAGGCCGAGCATGACCCGCACCTCCGACGCCCGCCGCCGTGCGGTGAGAACCTCCGCGGCGCGACCGGGCTTGGCGTAGTAGTGCGTGCGCTCGACCAGCATGGCAGGCCTCAGGCCGTTCGCCTCAAGGGCTCCGGCTCCGGGAAGTGGCAGCGCACCCAGCGGCCGGGCTGCTCTTCCGTGAGTGGCGGCTCGGCGGTGCGGCAGCGCGCCTCGGCCCGGGGGCAGCGTGTCTGGAACCGGCAGCCTGCCGGCGGGTCGAGCGGGCTCGGGATCTCGCCCGGCAGGACGGCCGGTGGCACGGCGTCGGGGCCCGCCTCGGGCACCGCCGCAAGCAGCGCTCGCGTGTACGGATGACGCGGGTGGTCGAAGAGAGCTGCCTCCGGTGCAATCTCGACCAGCCGGCCAAGATACATCACCGCCACGCGGTGGCTGACGTGACGCACGACCGCGAGGTTGTGCGAGATGAACAGGAGCGCGAGCCCGAGCTGGCGCTGGAGGTCGGCGAGCAGGTTCAAGACCTGCGCCTGGACCGAGACGTCGAGCGAGGATACGGCCTCGTCGCACACGAGGAGGCGAGGGCCGAGGGCGAGGGCCCGCGCGATCCCGATCCTCTGCCGCTGGCCACCGCTGAAGGCGTGGGGGTAGCGCGTCATGTAGCCCGGGGGCAGACCGACCGTGTCGAGCAGCTCGCCCACCCGCGCGGCGGCCGCGCTGCGCGTGGCGCCGAAGTTCCGGAGCGGCTCCCCGACGATGTCGCGGACGGTGAGACGCGGGTTGAGCGACGAGTACGGGTCCTGGAAGACCACCTGGACCGCCCGGCGGAACTCCCGGAGCTGCCGCTCGGGGACGTCGGTGACGTCCCGCCCGTCAAACACGATGCGCCCGGCCGTCGCCGGCAGGAGGCGCAGGACCAGACGTCCGACCGTCGTCTTGCCGCAGCCGCTCTCGCCCACGAGCCCGAGCGTCTCTCCCGGATCGACGTGAAATGTGACGTCGTCTACCGCCCGGAGGACGTCCGCGCCGACCCGGAACTCCCGCACCAGGCCCTCGACCGCGAGAAGCGGGGTCAGACTTTGACTTCTTAACAATTCCATCCCAGCAGGCCCTGCGGTCTGGAAGTCAACGGTCTAGGCGTCAAATTGTTTAGAAGTCAAAGTCTGACCCCCTCCCCGGCGCGCCAGCAGCGGACCCGGCGCGCCAGCCCCTGCGGGTCGAGCGTCGGCGCCGCCTCGCGGCAGAGCGGGATCGCGTCGGGACACCGGGGATGGAAGCGGCACCCGACGGGAAGCGCCGACGGGACCGGGGTGCTCCCCGCGATCGCCGACAGCCGCGCCCGCTTCTCTCGGACCCCGGGGACCACCGCCAGGAGGAGCCGCGTGTACGGGTGGCGCGGCTCGTGGAAAAGCTCACGGGCAGGCGCCTCCTCGACGACCTGCCCTGCGTACATGACGACCACGCGGCTCGCCATCGCCGCCACTACCCCGAGATCGTGGCTAATCAGCAGCACCGCGGTGCCCGCGGCCCGGCCGAGGTCCCGCAGGAGCGCGAGGATCTGCGCCTGGATGGTGACGTCGAGCGCGGTCGTGGGCTCGTCGCCGACCAGGAGCCGCGGGCGGCACGCCATCGCCATCGCGATCATGACGCGCTGACGCATCCCGCCCGAGAGCTGGTGCGGGTAGTCGCGCACGCGGCGCTCCGGGCCGGGAATGCCGACGTCGCGGAACAGCTCGACGGCGCGCGCGAGCGCTTCACGCCGTCCGAGCCCGAGGTGCTCCTCGAGCACCTCCGCCACCTGGAAGCCGACCGGGAACAGCGGATTCAGGCTGGTCATCGGCTCCTGGAACACCATCGCGATCTGTCGCCCGCGCACCCGGAGCCACTCGCGCTCGGGCAGCGGCAGGAGATCGCGGCCGTCGAGGCGGATCTGACCCGCGTCGACCCGCCCCTGCTCGCCGAGGAGCCCGAGGATCGAGAGCGCGGTGACCGACTTGCCGGACCCGCTCTCCCCCACGAGCCCGACGACCTCGCCCTCGCGCACGCTCAGCGAGACGCCGTCGAGCACCGGCACCGGTCCCCGCGGCGTCACGAAGGAGACCGAGAGGTCCCGGACCTCCAGCAGGTCGGTCACCGGTCCCGCACCCGCGGGTCCAGGAGGTCGCGGAGCCCATCGCCGAGCAGGTTGAAGCCGACGATCGTGACGCCGAGGGCGACGCTCGCGGACAGGGCGAGGTACGGCTCCGTGCGGAGCGAGACCAGGCCGTCGCGGATCATGCCGCCCCAGGTGGGCAAGGGCTCCTGGACGCCGATGCCGAGGAAGCTCAGCGTCGCCTCGGCCATCACGATGAAGCCGACGCCGATCGAGGCCCGGACGATGAGGGGCGGCACGATGTTCGGGAGGACGTGCCGGAGCAGGATGGTGAGCGGCCGTGTCCCGCTCACGATGGCCGCGTCGACGAACAGCTCGGTCCGGAGCGCGAGCGTGAGCGATCGCGTCAGCCGCGCGATCCCCGGCCACCAGACGATCGCAAGCGCCACGATCACGGTCCGCGTGCCCGGCCCGAGCATCGCCGCCACCACGATCGCCAGGATGAGCTCCGGGAACGCGAAGACGACGTCCGCGCCCCGCATGAGGAGGGCATCGACCCAGCCGCCGAAGTAGCCGGCAACCATGCCCGCGAAGACGCCCACGGTCAGCGTCAGCGCAAGGACCGAAACCGCGACCAGGAGAGAGATCCGGGCGCCGACGATGAGTCGGCTCAGCACGTCGCGACCGAGCGCGTCTCCACCCAGGAGATGCGCCCGCGAGGGCTCGGCCCAGACCGCCAGGAGGTCCGTGTCCTCGTACCGGTGGGGCGCCAGCCACGGCGCCCCGAGAGCCACGAGCATGACCAGGACGACCAGAACTCCCCCGAGGCGCGCGTTGCGGCTCCGCTGGAAGCGCCGCCAGAAATCCGATCCCACACGCTGGTCGAGAGCCTCGAGCGCCGCGACCGGCGTGCCGGGCCCGCTCACGCGCGCCTCGCCCGGCCGGCCCCCAGGCGAATCCTCGGATCGATGACGCCGTAGAGAAGGTCCACCGCGAGGTTGAGGCCGGCGTAGAAGAACGTGAACAGCAGGACGATGGCCATGGTCACCGGGTAGTCGCGGGCAAAGATCGACTGGATGGCCATCCGCCCGAGCCCGGGGATGTTGAACAGGGTCTCGATGACGAACGTGCCGGACAGGAGCCCGCCGAGGATGATGCCAACGGTGGTGAGGAGCGGCACGAGGGTGTTGCGGAGCGCGTGGCGGTAGATCACGAGCCGCCGGCGGAGACCCTTGGCCCGGGCGGTCCGGATGTAGTCCTGCTGCAGGACCTCCAGCATGTACGTGCGGGACAGCCGCGCGATGTACGCGAGCGGCGGGATGGCCAGGAGCAGCACGGGCAGGACCGCCTGCGCGAGGCTACCCCACCCGGCGACCGGCAGCCACCCGAGCCGGACGCTGAGGAGGTAGACGAGAAAGGCGGCAAGGGCGAAGTTCGGGATCGACGTGCCGGCCACCAGCACGAGGACGACGAGCGTGTCCCACAGGGAGTTCCGCCGGAGGGCGACGAACGTCCCGAGGGCGACACCCAGGGGAACGGCGATGAGCAGCGCACCGCCGGCCAGGAGGGGGCTCACCAGGAGCCCGGGCGCGATCACGTCGATCACCGGTGTGCTGGCGAACCGGAACGAGAGGCCGAAGTCGCCGCGGACGATGCCGGCGACGTACGTGCCGAACTGGCGCCACAACGGCCGGTCGAGCCCGTACTCGGCGCGGAGCCTCGCCTCAAGCGCAGCGTCTCCCGAGCGGTCACTGAGGAGCGTCAGGATCGGATCGCCAGGGACGAACTGGTTGGCGACGAACGTCAGGACGACCGCCGCCAGCAGGACCGGCAGCAGACCGAGCGCGCGGCGAAGCGCGTACGACCTCACCTGCGCGCTCTCACCCCGACCGGCGGCTCTCGGTCAGTCGATGCCTCCCGCCACCCCCCAACCCCTGCAGCGGACCAACTCGCCGCCCCGGGTCGGGCCTGTGGCCCGCCGACGAGCCGCCCCTCCGGTGGCCACCGGGGGAGAGGGGCTCGGAGGCGCGAACCGCGCACGTGCGGTCAGTTGAGCGTGACAGTGTTGAACGGCAGGAACCGGAAGGGCGTGAGGCGCACTCCCTGGACGTTCGGCTTCCGGAGCGCGATCTGCATGCGGACGACGAGCGGGCAGGTGCCCCAGTCCGCGAGCAGGACCTGCTCGGCCGTGTGGTAGAGCTTGTACCGCGCCTGCGCGTCGGCAGTCCCCTGGGCGCGATCGATGAGCTGGTCGAACTCGGCGTTCTTCCAGCGGGCCCGGTTGTACGGGCTCGGACCGTACCAGACCTGGGACAGGAAATACATTGCGTCCGGGTAGTCGGCGGTCCACCCCCAGGGGAAGAACGGCACCTCGCCGGCGTTCATCCGCTTGATGAAGGTCCCCCGCTCCTGGATCTCCATCTCGACCGGCATCCCGAGCACTTTCTTGAACTGGTCGGCGTAGTAGGCAAGCTCGTCCTTGAAGTTCGGCTCACAGGTGATCTTCAACGGCGGGAGACCCTTGCCGTCCGGGTAGCCGGCATCGGCCATGAGCTGCTTCGCCCGGGCCGGATCGTACGGGATGGGTTTCACGTTCGGGTTGTACCCGGCGACGCCGGGCGTGATCTGGCCGTAGAGCGGCGCGCCGGCGCCGCCGTAGAGACCTCTGACCAGCCCTTCGCGATCGAACGAGAGGCAGATCGCCTCGCGGACACGCTTGTCCTTGAACGGAGCGTAGAGGTTCTGGTTCATGCCGAGGTAGCGGATCTGCGCCGCCGGCACGGCCAGGATCTCGTCCTTGAACTTCGGATCCTTCAGCACGCGCCGCGCCTGGATGACCTCGAGGTCCACCACGTCTAGCTCGTTGGCCTCGTACATCGAGACGGCGGTGTCGAAGCTCGGCACGATGAGCATCGAGACCTCGTCGACGGAGGGCACCTGCCCCCAGTAGTCCTTGTGGGCCGCCAGCCGGACCTCCTGCCCGCGCTTCCAGTGCACGAACTTGAACGGTCCGGTGCCGGCCGAGACCTTCGTGGGCCAGTCGGCGCCGTGCTGCGCAACGATCCCGCTGTCCATGAACTGGAAGGGGTAGATCGGGAACAGCACGTCAGCCCGCGTGAACCGCACGTCGACCGTGTAGGGGTCGACCACCTTGACGCCCGAGAGCTGCGTCGTCTTGCCCTCCTGGATCTCCTGCGCCCCCTCCAGCACCTTGAGGTAGGTGAGCGTGAGCCCACCCTTGTTGCCGGGCAGGAGGATCTGCTCGAAGGTCCACTTGACGTCCTTCGCCGTGAACTCGCGCCCGCTGTGGAACTTGACCCCTTTCCGGAGGTGGAAGCGGAAGCCCTTGTTGTCGGGGTTGGCCTCCCACCGGACCGCCAGCGCCGGGACGACGTTCCCGTCCTTGTCGATCTCCGTGAACCCCTCGTAGAGATTCTTCATCACGTCCCCGGCCACCAGCTCCGAGTACGTGACGGGGTCGACCATCGCCGGGTCCGCGCGGAGGTTCGTTCGGAGCACCTTCGCCTCGCCGGGCGCCGGGGCGACGACGGCGACGAGGGCGCTCGCGAGCAGGGTCAGGGCGGTACGAACTGGGCTTCCGAGGCGCATCAGGAACCTCCCGGTCTTGGCGAGTTGGGCACTTTCGGGCTCCGACACCGTGACGGCGCCATTCTCGGCAGCCCCTCCCGCCAAGTCAAGGCAGGGCCGCGCCGCGGCAGCCCGGCGACCGGTCGTGACGCACGGCCGGACGCCGACCGTGAGAGAGTATGGCGGGTCGACCCCCGATCTCCGCGCGCGGAAGAGGGGCTCGGCTTCGACGTCA
Organism: uncultured Candidatus Rokubacteria bacterium; assembly: GCA_963805625.1. Lineage (GTDB taxonomy): Bacteria > Methylomirabilota > Methylomirabilia > Rokubacteriales > DASRDR01 > DASRDR01. Next base: position 441,818 of record CAWDVE010000019.1, on the reverse strand, counting down.
ACACATCCGCTCCGAGGAGGCAGAGCATGCAGATCGGCGCCTTCATCTTCCCGACCGAGTACTCGATCCGCGTCGACGAGCTGGCCCGAGCCCTCGAGGAGCGTGGCTTCGAGTCACTTTTCGTGAGCGAGCACACCCACATCCCGGTGAGCCGCCGCACCCCCTGGCCGGGCGGCGGACCTCTCCCGAAGGAGTATTCGCACACACTGGACCCCTTCGTCGGGCTCGCGGCGGCGGCAGCCGTGACGTCGCGGCTTCGCCTCGGCACCGGCATCTGCCTGGTGATCCAGCACGACCCGATCGTCACCGCGAAGGAGGTGGCCAGCCTCGACTTCCTGTCCAACGGGCGCTTCCTCTTCGGCGTGGGCGCCGGCTGGAACGTCGAGGAGATCGAGCATCATGGGACCGCCTTCCCGACGCGCTTCCGCGTGATGCGCGAGCGGGTACTGGCCATGAAGGAGATCTGGACGAAGGACGAGGCGGAGTTCCACGGGGAGTTCGTCCGCTTCGACCGCATCTGGTCCTATCCCAAGCCGGCCCAGCAGCCGCACCCGCCCGTCCTCCTGGGCGGCGAGGGGCCGCACACGCTCCGACGCGTTGTCGAGTTCTGCGACGGCTGGTTCCCGCGCGGACGTGCGGGCGCCGACGCGATCCTGACCCAACTCGAGGATCTCCGGACCCAGGCCGCGCGCGCCGGACGCGACCCGAAGACCATCTCGGTGTCCGTGTTCGGAGGCAAGACCGACTCCCCCACCCTCGACCGGTACCGGGCGGCCGGGATCGACCGCGTCGTCCTCCCACTGCCCTCCGAGGGACGCGAGCGTGTCCTGCCCCTCCTCGACCAGCACGCCGCCCTGCTCCGTTGACCCTGTGGCGTTGACCGGCTGGCATTTGATCGGCTGGCGGCGACCGGCCAGCCCGGTGTACGAGAGACGATGAGACGGGCCCACCTCGGGGTCTTCGTCCTCTTGCTGGGCGTGGTCGTCCTCTACACCTGGCCGCTCGTGACCGACCTCGCTCACCTGTATCCAGACAACCCCGACGCGCGCGTCCTCACCTGGGCGATGGTCACGGCCTTCCAGAATCTCGTGACGCAGCCTCACGCCCTCATGCAGGGCAACACCTTCCACCCCGTCGGGCTGAGCCTCACCTTCAGCGAGCCGCTCTTCACGCCGGCTCTCCTGGCCGGACCCATTCATGCGATGACCGGCAACCCGGTGCTCGCCTACAACGTGACGCTGATCCTCTTCTGGGCGCTCTCGGGCTGGGCCATGTACGCCGTCGCCATCCGCCTGACGCGCGATCGCGCGGCTGCCCTGATGGCCGCGGCGATCTTCACGTTGTGCCCGGTAAGATCGAGCCCCTCGACGACGTAACTGGAGTCGCGGAGTAACCGGTCGACCAGGTGCGAGCCGATGAACCCCCCCCCCACCCCGAGCAGCAACACCCGCATTCGACCCCTCCCGTCTCGGATCCACACCATCGACCGGGGCGCCGATCCCGATTCTCCAGCATCGGCAATCGGTTGCTCCCGGCCCGACACGCAGGGTCGGATGCCGTGGTTCGGATAGCAAGATGGGGAAATCCTTACAGATTCCGGCTGAACCCCCGAAACCCTGGGAGGCGTGCTCGAATGACGGCCTCCTCGGCTACGGACGGGTCCCGGGATCATGGGCGGGCCCAGCGGACCGGAGGGAGAGCCGCCAGACCGAACGATCCCCGTGGGCGGCGCACGCCGCCCCACGGGGATCACGACTGCAACAGGAATCCTCTCCGTGCGACCGCGCGGGTAACGCTCAGAACCGCGACGCCGACAGCGTCACGTCAGCGTGAGCCCAAGCCTTCTGGAGGCGCGCCTCGACCGCCGCGGCGTCGGCCGTCTTGCCCTGGGCCTGGAGACTCCGGACGAGCCCGAAGAGCGACCATCCGTTGTCGGGATTCCGCTTGAGGTCGTCCCGGTACACGGCCTCGGCCTCGACCGGACGGTCGCCAGCAAGAAGGGCCGCGCCGAGCGACTGCCGGACCGGGAAGTACCAGACGGGTGGCTCGGTGAACCAGTGGCCATCCTGCTCCGCCACGGCGGCGAGCAAATGCCTGACTGCCACGTCCGTTTGGCCCGTCCGCGCGGCGATCTCCCCCGTAAGCACGTTGTCGGCGAGGTCGAGGATGGCCTTCGTCTTGAAGAAACCCGCGAGCGTCCGCTCGGCCGGCACACCGGCGGAGATCCGCCGGATCGCCTCGAGCTCCGCCTCGGCTTCGGCGCGGCGCCCCGTCGCGATGAACGCGAGGCCGCGCGCGTAGTGCCAGGCGCCGGTGACGTAGGGAAATTCCGCGGGCGGCGCGGGCTGGCGAAGGATCTCCTCCCAGCGCCCGAAGCGCGCCAACGCGAAGAACGGCGCGGCGGGCGCGGTCTCCATGTCCGGCATCTCGCGGACCATGGCGAGGGGCGCGGCGTCGGCGAATTCGCGCGCCGCCCGGATCGTCTCGGCGGCGCGGCCCTCCATGCTGGCCGACTGCCAGATGAAATCGATGTTGTGCGGGTAGTAGAGTCCGCGGTAGATGGGGCTCGGCTGCCGCTTCGCGAAGTAGGCCTGGTCGGCCTTGACCGCGCGGACGTTCGCCTGGACGGCGTCCTCGTAGCGGCCGACGCGCCAGTAGATATGGGCGGGCATGTGGACGAGATGGCCGGCCCCGGGCATGAGGGGCCCGAGGCGATCGGCCGCCATCTCGCCCCGCCCCGGGTCGGGGCCGCCCTCGACGGCGTGGATATACAGATGGAGCCCGCCCGGATGGGCCGGGTTCGCACGGATCACGCGTTCCAGGGTCGCGAGGATCTCCGGGGTCTCCGGCTGCATGCTGCCGTCCGGCTTCCACAGGTCCCACGGCCGTAGGTTCATGAGGGCGTCGGCGAGGAGCGTGGCGGCGTCGAGGTCGTCGGGGAACCGCCGCGTCACCTCGCGCATGGCGTCGGCGTAGGCGCGGTCGAGCGCCGCGCGCTCGGCGCCCGGCGCCGTCGAGTGACGCTTCGCGAGCGCCTCGATGGTCGCCCGCTCGCGCGGCGTCGCCCGGTCCACCCGGCGAAGAGCCTCCTGGATCGCCGCGTAGGCCACCTTCTCCCGTTCGGCGTCGGTCGGGCTGTTGTAGTTCGACCCCTGCGTGAGGGCGATGCCCCAGTAGCACATCGCGCACGCCGGATCGAGCCGTGTCGCCTCGCGGAACGCGTACTCCGCCTCGATGTGGTTGAAGGCGTAGACGAGCCGCAGGCCCTGGTCGAAGAACGCCTGGGCCTCGGGCGAGCTCGTCGTGACGCCCTGGTGGTAGCTCCCGAGACCTTCGAGGATCATCGGCGCCGGCGCCGCGCCTGGCCCGGCGTGGCGGTGTACGCCCGACTGGCCCGAGCAGCCCGCGAGCGCGATCGAGAGGATGCCGAGGATTGCGTGGGTGCGTCGACTCATACCGCCGCTCCTTCCGTCGTCAATGCGTCGGTCCGTTCGCGCCCGCGTTCACGAGCGACGGGTACGGGCGCTCTGTTCACCGATCGGGCACCACGCGCCGAAACCGCCAGCAGGGATCCCGAACGGATCACCGATCGCGAGCGGAAGCAGGTTTCGCTCTCCTGCTCGAGCCACGCCGGCCGCGCTGCGGAGCAACCGGCGAGCAGGAGAACGACGCCGAGCACGGGCGCGCGAGCACGGATCGTCCCATCGACGCCATGATACCGTGGGGTGGCAGGCGCCTCCGATCACGGGATCGACCACCCCCTTCCAGGAACGAGACATGAGACCGAGCCCTCGCCGCCCGACGGGGCAGCCGGAACCACGACATGACGAACAAGCGAAGCGGCCGGGCGCCTGGACGACGACACGCCGGGGCGCGGCGACCTTGGTGCTCGTCTCGTGGCTGGCCGTGCTCGGCTGCGAGACGGCCAGGCCGTCGGCGCCGGTGACGTCTCCCACCTCGACGCCGTCCGGGGCACTCCCGCTCGCCGGGACGGTATGGGTCGCCGACGAGATCGACGGCCAGCGCGTCGTCGACGGGGTCGCCTCGACGATCATGTTCGACGGCCGGGCGCAGGCGGTCGGCTCGACCGGCTGCAACCGCTACGTTGCGCCACTTCACGTCGCCGGGTCGACGCTCCGGCTGGGCGACATCGCCATGACCCGCCGCGCCTGCCCTCCTGCAGTCATGGACCAGGAGCGCCGGTTCGTCGTGGCGCTCGGGGCAATCCGAACCTACCACCAGGAAGGCGACACTCTCTGGCTCCTGGACGAGACCGGACACGTGCTCGTGCGACTCATCCGAACCCAGGCCAGCGCCTCTGTCCGAGTGAATTCCGACAAAGATCGCCGTGCTCTACGTGAACCCGGCGGACGACCCGAGCAAGAAGTAGTCGGCAGCCGAGCCAGACGGCTCACGAGACAGGGCGGGAAGGCCAGTTGGACCGCCGGCTGGCGCCTCCCGCCCTGTCGTCCTTTACCTGACGTGCCGGAGGAAGGGCGGGGTCAGCCGCGCCCGACGAACGGCATCTTCGTCGCCATGATGGTTAGGAAGAGCACGTTCGCGTCCAGCGGCAGGCTCGCCATGTGAACGACCGCGTCCGCGACGTGCTGGACGTCCATCAGCGGCTCCACGGCGACTTCCCCGTTCGCCTGCAGCACGCCCTTCGCCATGCGGGCGGCCATCTCGGTGAGCGCGTTCCCGATGTCGATCTGCCCGCATGCGATGTCGTATCTCCGCCCGTCGAGCGCCGTCGACTTGGTGAGGCCGGTGACCGCGTGCTTGGTCGCCGTATACGGCGCCGAATTCGGCCGCGGCGTGTGGGCGGAGATCGAGCCGTTGTTGATGATCCGCCCGCCGCGCGGCGTCTGCGCCTTCATGATCCGGATCGCCTCCTGCGTGCACAGGAAGACGCCCGTGAGGTTGACGTTGACGACGTTCTGCCACTGCTCGAAGGTCAGGTCCTCGAGCGGAATGCCGGGGGCACCCGTGCCGGCGTTGTTGAATAGCAGATCCAGCCGGCCGAATCGCTCCTTGGCGCGGTCGAAGAGCGCCCGCACGGACGCCGGGCTGCCCACGTCGGTCGCCACAGCGAGCGCCCGCGAGCCGGCATCACCGGCGTCCCGGACGGCCTGTGCGAGGGCGTCCGCGCGACGCCCCGCCAGCGCGACCGAGTAGCCGTGCTTCAGCAACGTCACCGCCACGGCCTTGCCGATGCCGCTTCCCGCGCCGGTGACGATCGCGACCTTGTCGTTCGAGCTCATGCCGCTTCCTCCTGTCGGATGCCGATGGTTCCGATGGCCGAGCCGCCCCGGGGCGGCGGTCAGGGCTTGCCGAGAGACTGAGCCCAGCCGGACATCTGCTGCCATCCTTCGAGCAGAGCGCGCGGCAGCTCCGCCTCGCGCGCCTGGACGAGGGGGCGCACCCGCTCGACCTGCTGGCGGACGCGCTCGGCCGCGGGCGCCACGGCCGCCCGCTCGTTCGTGTTGACGCGCGTCAGCGCGCTCACGGGGTCGCCCAGCGAGGCGAGCTCCCGCTCGAGCTGACCCGTCCACCCGGCCCCCGTCCGGCGAGCCGGCGTGTCCCGCCACGCCTTCATCACCTGGTCGTAGCCCCGGCGCACCTGGTCGATCTCGAACGATGCGTCGTAGTCCTCGCTCTTCTGGGCACCGGTACGGAGCCGCACGACACCCCGGGGATCGTCCTCGACCTCGTAGAGTCGCTCCGAGCCCACCGTTCGGTAGAACTCCCGCACGGCTCCCAGAGCGTAGGCGGTGTCCCGCCAGTGGGTCCGCACGGCGGACGTGACGGGCGCGCCGCTGAGCTGCTGATTGATCGAGGTCGCCAGCGACTCCGCCCGGAAGAGATGCTCCCCGAACCGGCCGCGCTTCCAGTCGAGGTCGTCCTTCATGGACGTGGCAGCGTCCGCGAGGCGCGACAGCTCCGATCCGATGCTGGGGAGACGGCGCCGCTGCGACGGGGTGGCCTTCACGATCATGTCGTCATAGGCGCCGCGGAGGTTCGCGATCTCGGTCTCGAGCCGGCGCACCCAGGTGCCCGGCCGCTGCTCCGCCCGCGTGTCGTACTGCGGTTCGTCGATGACGACGCCGCACCCGGTCACGATCCAGAGTCCCGCCCCGGCCAGCACGCGGAAACCGGCACCACGGGCATCCGGAAGGGACACGTCCCGCATCATAGCAGGGCGTTGGCGGCGCCGGACGTTAGCGCCATCCGCAAGGGCTACACACCCCGATCGCACGGCGTCCCAGACAGGGGCCCGAGCGGCCCGGTGAAACACCTTGAAGATCCTGTGGTGTTCGCCGCCGGAATTCCAGGCGCCTTCCGGGGCAGGCCTTCCACCGGGATCAGTCTTACATGGTAGGCGTTACACGAAAGAGGCGCGGGGGCGCTCTTCCCGACTGCCGAGGTCCTCAAGTTCAAGGCCTCTTGCGTGGTTGACGGCAGCTAGGACGCGCGCAGCTCGAGTCAGGCACCGTGGCATACCCCTTGCCTCGGTACGAGGGTGGACGGTCGGCAGTGTCCGGTCGTCACAACCACACCAGCAGGAGGTCGACGTATGAAAGCATTGTTCGCAACCCTAACGGCGATTGCTGTCCTGGGCGCCCTCGTGATCGCGCCCGCTGTGATGGCGCAGACCCAGGCTCCAGCCGCGGCAGCCAAGACCATCGAAGGCAAGGTCATGACTGTCGACCCGACGGGAAAGAGCCTGACCCTCGATGATGGCACGAAGCTGACGATCCCGGAGTCGGCCAAGTTCAGCCGGGCCGACCTCAAGCCCGGTGCCGCAGTGAAGGCCGCTTACGAAGAGCGGGACGGCCAGAAGATCCTCACCAACCTGGAGGTCACGAAGTAGTACGGACCTCTCAAAGCCCGCCCGGCGCCCGACTCCGGCGCCGGGCGGCTAGGTCAGGATGGGTCGAGAAGCCTGAGAACGACTCGACGGTTTTGGCGTCGACCTTCCGCGGTCCCGTTATCGGCGACTGGGCGGGCAGTTCCCAAGCCGATCGTCTGGAAACGATGCGTTTCGACGCCCAGTTCTGCCAGAAAGCGACCAACCGCCTCGGCCCGAAGCTGGCTGAGACGGAGATTGTACGGCGGCGCGCCGGCACTGTCGGTATAACCCTCCAGCTCGACGATGAGAGTCGGATTCTCGCGAAGCCGCTGCGCGATGTCGAGCACCGCCGCGCGCGCCTGACCGTCCAGAACCCAGGCGTCCACACCGAATCGGAGCACGACCGCTTCGCGAACCGACAGTTTCGCGCGGCCGCGCCAGAGCCGCGTCAGTCGCCGAGCGGTCTCCTCAGCCTCGGTCAAAGCCTGCTCGGCCACGGTACCGGCCTCGTCCGCGCGCGCCAGGGCAATAGTAGCGTGGTCGACCGCGTCGGCCGCCCTGCCGGCCGCCATGTCCGCCACGCCGAGCGCCTCGATCGCGGCGCGCGTCGTCTCCTCTTGGAGCCGATGTACCTCCGCCGCCTGGACCGCGAACTCCCGCGCCGCCGTGCGGTGCTCTTGGAGGTCGCTGGCGAGCCGATCGACGATCGGCCCGAGCGCGCCCGCGCTGCTGGCAAGCTCCTTCCGGACGAACTCACGCGTCGCGCACCCGGGCAGCGATGCGAGCGCCAGGACAGCAGCCAGCAGGAAGAACCAGGGAGTCATGGGCATCCCTCCTAACCATAAGAGAACCTGCGGCAGGGTTGATCGCTACCCGTCTTGGCTGGGCGACTGGGCAAACCATCCCGGATACCCTGTGGCAAGCATCGTGCCATCCAGGCCGAGTGGTGCCCGGGGAGCGGCCCGGTCGATCCAACCTGGGTGCTCCGGGCGTGCCCGTCGCCCGGCGCGGCTCGGAAGGACACTGGAGGCCATGGCCAAGCCGCGCTAGGATCTTGAGAAGTCGGAATCCAGGAGGTGACATGCCGGGAGGGTTCGTCCGTGCCGCGGCAATCTGGGTGACCATCCTGCCTCTCGCCGCGAGTTGTGTCGCCGGCCGACCAGCAAGCTCCCCGACCACCGGCTCGTCGAATGGCGAGCCGCCAGCGAGACACCTGGACAAGGACGTGATACAGCACGTCCTTGCATCGTCGGTCCAGGTGGTGCTCGAGCGAAACGGCGACCGATTCCGGACCGGCTCGGGCGTCGTCATCGTGGCCACGCCGGACGGGACGGGGTCCGAGTGCCTGGTCCTCTCGAGCGGCCACACGTTCGCTGGCGTGAAGGCGGGCGATGAGAACGAGGCGTACGTCCTGTTCGATCGCCACCAGGGGGCCGCCACGAAGGTACGAGCGCACCTCGTCGCGCGCAAGGAGAGCGCGCAAGTCGACCTCGCTCTCCTACGTGTGCGTGCGCCACGCTGTCTGCCAACTCCGCTCGGTCGCCCGCCGGCCCTCGGAGACCGGATCTGGATCGTGGGGTTCCCGTGGGGCCGCCAGATCCGCCTCATCAGCGGCATCGTCAGCGAAGTGAATCTCGACGAGCATGGCAATCTCCTAGCAGGTTCATCGCTGGTGGTCGATGCTTCCGTGGCCTACGGGATGAGCGGCGGGGGTGTGTTCGAAGCGGTCACCGGGCGACTCGTCGGGTTGATCGAAGGTTACGGTACGGCACGAGTCCCTTTCGGCGAAAAGCCAATGCTCCAGTACATCGACGTCCCGGTCCCCGGCGAGACTTACGTTACATCGCTTGCCACCATCGAGACCTTTCTTCAGGATTCGGGACAGGTAAACATCAGCGCCATACATCGCTGACCCAGCCGAGCGGGAAGGCGCGCACCAGCCCGTCGACACACTGCGGCTCGCACCCTGTGGTCCTTCAGACTCCTCAAAGTGTAGGGTAGGCAGGTGGAGCAGCGGGAACCATGAAAAGCCGGGTGTCTTCACTCCTCGGTGTCCTCCTGCTGGTCGCGCTACTGGTGTCCGGGCTCTATCTCTGGGTAGTCCTGTCCTGGCCCTACTCCGAGGGCGAGCGGGCCGGGATCCTCCAGAAGTTCTCGAGCAAGGGCTGGCTCTGCAAGACCTACGAGGGCGAGCTCGCCATCTCGATCGTTCCGGGCGTCACGCCGGTCATTTGGTACTTCAGCGTGAGGGACACGAGCCTCTCGCCCCAGATAAACGCCGCGCTGGGCAAGCGCGTGGTGCTGCACTACCGCGAGCACCGGGGTCTGCCGACGACCTGCTTCGGCGAGACGAGCTACTTCGTGACCGGCCTCCGCGTGGTGGACTGACCGGCCGTCGCGCCCTGGTAGGTCCCCAGGTCCCCATCATCGTGGCGCGTTTGACGGCATCCGGGCCGGCCGATAGACTACGGGTGCCAAGGACGACTCCGATCGATCCAACCTGGGAGGCTCCAATGCGGCGACGCGCGATGATCGCTCTGGTGATGATGACGGCCCTCGGGGCTACGACCGTTCATGCCCAGACGCTCACGGGCACGCTGAAGAAGATCCGCGACAGCGGCACCCTGACGGTCGGCTTTCGCGAGAATGCCCTCCCCTTCTCCTACACCGGCTCCGACGGCAAGCCTGCCGGCTACTCGATCGACCTCTGCCAGGAGATCGCCGCCGCCGTCCAGCAGGAGCTCAAGCTCGCGAACCTGGCGGTGCGCTGGGTCCCCGTCACTCCAGAGAACCGCGTGGACGCGGTGGCCAACGGCACGGTCGACATCGAGTGTGGCACCACGACCGCGTCGCTTTCCCGGCAGGAGAAGGTCGACTTCACACTCATGACGTTCGTGGACGGCGCAAGCTTGCTGATCGCCGAAGGGTCCGGCATCCGCACGGTCGGCGACCTCGCCGGGAAGCGCATCGGCGTCGCCCCGGGCACGACGACGGAGAAGGCGGTCGGCGACTTCTTGCGCGCCCAGTCCATCCCGGCGACGATCGTATCCGTGAAGGATCACGACGAGGGCCTCGCGGCGCTCCAGACGTCCAAGATCGAGGCGTACGCCTCCGACCGGACCATCCTCGTCGGCCTGGTGCTCCAGGCCCGCGGGACGGCCCGCTATGCGCTCGTCTCCGACGACCTGTCCTACGAGCCCTACGGCTTCATGGTGCGGCGCGACGACTCGGCGTTCCGTCTCGTCGCCAATCGCACCCTGGCGCGCCTCTACCGCTCCGGAGCGATCGGCGCGGTCTACTCGAAGTGGTTTGGCGCCCTCGGCAAGCCGACGCCGGCCCTGGTCCTCATGTACGCACTCCAGGGGCTCCCCGAGTAGGACGCGGGTCGGCGTCTCCCGCACGCTCCGCGAACGCCCGGCTCCGCATCGGCGCCGGCTCGGTATCGGATTGAAGCCGGGGCCAGCTCGCTCGCCGGCGCTCATGGGTCCGGCCCGATCGGGACCGGGTCCACCTGCGGTGCAGATGGGGTCTCTCGGCCGCCTGTGGCACACTGAAAGAGTCCTTCCCCGGACGCCACAGCGCCCAGCGAAATTCATGGACAGGTCGGAATTGCTCAAGCAGCTGCGCATAGACCGCGATACGCCTGCCCCGCGCTCGCGCGTCAGCCTGCTCCTGCTGGCCGGCGCGGTGCTGCTGGCGGTCGCTGGCGGCGTGCTCTGGCTCGTCCTGGCGCGGGCCGCCCCTCCCACCGTGCGCACGGCGGCGGCGCGCCCGGCCACCCAGGCAGCGGACGGCGGTTCGGTGCTGGACGCTAGCGGCTACGTCACCGCAAGACGCCAGGCCACCGTCTCGGCCAAGATCACGGGCAAGGTGACCGAGGTGCTGATCGAGGAGGGCATGCGCGTCGAGGAGGGCACGGTACTGGCCCGGCTCGACGACACCGAGGCCAAGGCGCAGCTCGCGCTCGCGCGAGCGCAGCTGGCCGCCGCCCGCTCGCAGGTCGCCGAGATCCGCGCCCAGCTGGACCAGGCCGAGCGGGACCACGACCGGCAGCGCGAGCTCTTCGAGCGACAGGCGCCGCTCGCGACCACGCGGGCGCAGCTGGCCGCCGCCCGGGCCCAGGTGGCCGAGATCCGCGCCCAGATCGAGCAGGCCGAGCGGGAGCACGAGCGCCAGCGCGAGCTCTTCGAGCGGCAACTGATCGCCGCGCAGGCCCTGGACGCCGCGCGGGCCCAGCGCGACGCGCTGCGCGCCCGGCTGGCCGCGGGCACGGAGCAGGTCCGGGTGGCCCAGGAATCGGTCGCGGTGGCCGAGGTGAACACCGCCCAGGCCGTTGAGACCGCGCGGGCCCAGCGCGACATGCTGCGGGCCAAGCTGGCGGCCGCCGGTGAGGCGATCCGGGTCGCCCAGGAAGGGGTCGCGGTCGCGGAAGTGCAGGTGGCCAACACAGTCGTGCGCGCCCCCTTCACCGGAATGGTCGTCGCCAAGGCGGCCCAGCCGGGCGAGATGATCTCGCCGATCTCAGCCGGCGGCGGCTTCACCCGGACCGGCATCGGCACCATCGTGGACATGGAGTCGCTCGAGATCCAGGTGGACGTGAACGAGGCGTTCATCAACCGCGTCAAGCCGGGGCAACCGGTCGAAGCGACGCTGAACGCCTATCCGGACTCGAAGATTCCGGCCGAGGTGATCGCCATCATCCCCACGGCCGATCGCAGCAAGGCCACCGTGAAGGTGCGGATCGCGCTCAAGCAGAAGGACCCCCGCATCGTGCCGGACATGGGCGTGCGCGTGGCGTTCCTCAACCCGCAGGCGCCCGCGCAGGCCGGCGCGGAACCGCCACGGGGCGGGGTCCTGGTGCCGGCGGCGGCGGTACGGCCGGATGGCGCCCAGGCCCTGGTCTTCGTGTATGCCGAGGGCAAGGTGGAGCGTCGACGCGTCACCCTCGGCCAGAGCCTGGGCGACGAACGCCAGGTGCTGAGCGGACTCCGGGCCGGCGAGCGCGTGGTGCTGTCGCCGCCGGATGCGCTCCGAGACGGCGCCCCGGTCAAGCTGGCCGAGGGCGGATAGCCGCCAGGCCGTTCGGGATCCCACGGCCTCCCACCGGTTCTGCCAATGAGCTTGGTCGAAATCCGCGGCGTCACGAAGGCGTACCGGCGCGGAAGCGAGCGGATCGAGGTCCTCCACGGCGTCGACCTCGATATCCCGCAGGGTGACTTCCTCGCCCTGATGGGGCCCTCGGGCTCCGGTAAGACGACCTTGCTCAATCTCATCGGCGGCCTGGACACGCCCACCGGGGGCCAGATCGTCATCGGTGGGCAGCGCATCGACCAGCTCTCGAGCCGCGAGCTCGCACGGTGGCGGGCCACCCACGTGGGCTTCGTCTTCCAGTTCTACAATCTCATGCCGGTGCTCTCGGCCCAGCGGAACGTGGAGCTCCCGCTCCTGCTGACCAGCCTGTCGGCGGCGGAGCGGCGCCGGCGCGCGAACATCGCGCTGACCCTCGTCGGGCTCGGGGACCGCGCCCGGCACAAGCCTAGGGAGCTCTCGGGCGGCCAGGAGCAGCGCGTCGCGATCGCCCGGGCCATCGTGTCCGATCCGACGCTCCTCATCTGCGACGAGCCGACCGGTGACCTCGACCGCGCAACCGCCGCCGAGATCCTGACCCTGCTGCAGATGCTCAACCGCGAGCACGGCAAGACGGTGGTAATGGTCACGCACGATCCCAAAGCTGCCGAGTACGCGCGCCGCCGGCTCTTGCTCGACAAGGGCACGCTGGCCAACGGGAACGGTCAGCCGTGAAGCCGGGCTACCGGACAGGGCGGCGGGCCGCACGGGCGTGCTGCCGGCGCGTGACGCGCCCGCGCTGAGCCGTGCGCTACCTGCCGCTCCTCTGGGCCGGGCTGTTCCGCAAGAAGACGCGCACCGTGCTCACTCTGCTCTCGGTGTTCGTCGCGTTCGTGCTCTTCGGCCTGCTGCAGGCGGTCACCGCCGCATTCCAGTCGGGCGCCGACAGCGCCGATGCCAAGCGCCTGCTGACCACCGCCCGCTACTCCATCATCGAGCTCCTGCCCATCTCGCACCTCCGCCAGATCGAGCAGGTGCCAGGCGTGGTCCGGGTGGCCCATGCCGAGTGGTTCGGCGCCAAGTACCAGAACGAGAGCAACGCCTTTCCGGTATTCGCCGTGGATCCCGAGCGCTACCTGGCGATGTACCCGGAGTTCAAGATCGCGGTCGATCGACGCGAGGCCTTCAGCCGGACGCGCACCGGCGCGGTCGCGGGCGTGCGCCTGGTCAAGCGGTACGGCTGGAAGGTCGGCCAGAAGCTCCCGATCAGCTCGGAAATCCACGCCAACACGGAGGGCAGCCTCAATTGGGAGTTCGATCTGGTCGGCACTCTCGACGCCGATGACCCCGCGACCCTCGCCAACACCGACGTCGTCCTGGTCAACTTCGCGCACTTCGACGAGGCGCGGCTCCGCGGCAAGGGCAAGACGGGCTGGTACATCGTTCGCATCGACGACTCGACCCGGGCCCGCGCCATCTCGGCCGCGATCGACGGGCGTTTCCAGAATTCGCCCGACGAGACCAAGACCCAGCCGGAGAAGGAATTCGCCATCGGCTTCGCCAAGCAGATCGGCGACCTGGGGGCGCTGGTCACCCGCATCCTGGCCGCCGTCTTCTTCACCATCCTGATCATGACCGGCAACACCATGGCGCAGTCCGTCCGCGAGCGCATCCCGGAGCTGGCGATCATGAAGACGCTGGGCTTCTCCGACGGGAAGGTCACCGCGCTGGTCCTGGCGGAGGCCCTCATGCTCCTCGCCCTGGCCGGCGGCCTGGGCATGCTGGTCGCCACCAGCGTCCTGCCGGGGCTGAACCGCGCCATCGGTTCCCGCTTCCCTCCGCTCTACGTGACGGCCGAGACCTGGCTCACTGGCGCGAGCATCGTGCTGGCGCTGGCGCTCGCCATTGGGCTGCCACCGGCGCTCCGTGCGAAGCGGCTCCGGATCGTGGACGCCCTGGCCGGCCACCGCTGAGCGCTCGCGATGCGCTCGCTCCACCAGATCGCCGAGATCACCCTGCTCAACCTGCGCACGCTGCCGGCACGCCTGGGGACCTCGCTGGTCGTGGTCGTGGGGATCGCCGGCGTCGTCGGCGTGCTGGTGTCGGTTCTCGCGATGTCGGAGGGCTTCCGCCACACCCTCGCGAGCACCGGGCGCCCCGACCGCGTGATCCTCCTGCGCGCCGGCTCCGACGCCGAGCTCTCGAGCGGCGTGCCGCGCGACGTCGCCACCCTGCTGAGCACGTTGCCCGGAGTCGCCCGCGATGCCACCGGACGCCCGCTCGCGTCGGCGGAGCTCGTGGTGATGGTCGACCTCCCGCGACAGGGGGAGACCGAGCCCAACAACGTGCCCTTCCGGGGCGTCCAGCCCTCGGCCTTCACCGTCCGGGACGAGCTCAGGATCGTGGAGGGGCGCCCCTTCCAGCGCGGCCTCCGGGAGGTGATCGTGGGCCGGAAGGCCGCGCGAGAGTTCGCGGGACTGGGCGTCGGCGCCCGCATCGGATTCCGAGATAGTGACTGGACGGTCGTGGGGCTCTTCACGACCGGCGGCGACGTCCACGAGTCCGAGATCTGGAGCGACGCCGAGGTCACCATGTCGGCGTTCCGGCGCGAGGGCTACCAGTCGGTCACAGCCCGGCTCGCTGACGGCTCGGCGGCAGGCCTGCGGGCTCTCAAGGACTCCGTCAGCGGCGACCCGCGCTTCTCGATCGCGGTGCTGCGGGAGCCCGAGTACTACGCGAAGCAGGCCTCCGTTCTGTCGACCCTGATCAACGTGCTCGGGTACACGGTTGCCGGATTCATGGCGATCGGCGCGGCGTTCGGCGCTCTTAACTGCATGTACTCGGCCATCGCCAGCCGCCAGGTCGAGATCGCCACCCTGCGGGCGATCGGCTTCGGGGCGCTGCCAGTCGTGGTGTCCGTGATGATCGAGGCGCTCGTTCTGGCGCTTCTGGGTGGAGCGGTCGGCGGAGCGCTCGCGTACGTCTACTGCGATGGAGTCTCCCTCTCCACCCTCAACTTCAACACGTTCTCGCAGGTCGCCTTCGACTTCCGCGTGACCCCGAAACTCCTCGCGCAGGGCTTCGTGTGGGCGCTCTGCATCGGCCTGGCCGGCGGCCTCCTGCCGGCCGTGCGGGCCGCCCGGTTGCCCGTGACGGAGGCGCTCCGCGCCGCCTAGGCTCGGTCGCCTGCCCCGAGCGGGTTGCGGCACGGGGCCTCGCCGGGGACAATGTCGCGACCGTGCCGCGACCAGACGTTCTCGAAGACCTTCGCGTGGCCGCCCGCTTCTTCCCCCGCCTGCCTGGCTTCCTCCGCCGTCGGGTCACTGGCACCGAGGCCCGGGCCACGGTGCGGGCGCGGCTGGCGACCCGCGAGGCGGACTTCCTCGGCCTCACCCGCGATCTCGTCTGGGCCAATCCGACCAGCCCGTACCGCGCGCTCCTGGCGCACGCCGGGTGCGAGCCCGGCGACCTCGAGCGTCTGGTCGGGAGCGAGGGCGTCGACGCCGCCCTCGCTACGCTCTGGCGACAGGGCGTGTACCTGACCGTGGAGGAGTTCAAGGGGCGCAAGCCGCTCGTGAGAGGCGGGCGGACGATTCCGGTCGATCCCGGACGCCTGGTCAATCCCCGAGCGGTCGTCCACGTGCTCGGCCACTCGAGCGGCAGCCGCGGGCCCCGGACAGTGGTCCCGCTGGACCTCGGCTGGGTGCGCGACCACGCGATGAGCCGGCGGCTCGTGCTGGAGGCCCGCGACGCCCTCGGCTGGTGCCACGCGGTCTGGGGAGCGCCAGGCGGCTCCGAGCTCGTCATCGTGCTCCGGTTCGCGGTCGCCGGGGCGCCGCCCGAGCACTGGTTCTCCCAGCCCGACCCCCTCGACCCGGAGCTGACCGCCCGCTACCGCTGGAGCTGGCGCGGCCTCCGGTGGGGCAGCCGGCTGGCCGGCGTCCCCCTGCCCGCACCCCGTCACGTGCCGCTCGATCGTCCGGAGCCGATCGTGGACTGGATGACCGACACCCTCCGGGCGGGCGGCGTCCCGCACCTCAAGACGTACGCCAGCGCGGCCATCGGGCTCTGCCAGGCCGCCAGCGCTTCCGGAGCCGATCTGGCGGGTGCCCGCTTCACGCTGACCGGCGAGCCCCTCACCGCCGTGCGCCAGGCCGTGCTCGAAAAGGCCGGGGTGGAAGCGCGACCGGACTACGGTGGGATCGAGATGGGCCAGGTCGGCGAGGCCTGCGTCGCCCCAGCCGCGCCCGATGACCTCCACGCCATGGAAGACATCCACGTCATCGTCCAGCCAGGAGCCGATGGCCCCTCTCGAGGATTCCCACCGAACGCCCTTTTCCTCTCCTCGCTGCGCGGGACGGCGCCTTTGCTCCTCCTCAACGTCTCGCTCGGCGACGGCGCGACGCTCGAACGTCGCCGGTGCGGCTGCCCGATGGAGGCCCATGGCTGGACCCGCCACCTCCGCGACGTACGGAGCTTCGAGAAGCTGACCAGCACCGGTATGACGTTCCTGGACGTGGACGTGATCCGGATCCTCGACGAGATCCTGCCGGCCCGATTCGGCGGCGTGCCCGGCCAGTACCAGCTGGTCGAGGACGAGCTTCAGGACGGGCGGCCGCGCGTGCGACTCCTCATCCACCCCGCCGTCGGACCCTTCGATCCTGCGCTGGCGCGGGAGGCCTTCCTGGTGGCGCTCGGGTCGGGGTCCGAGGTCCATCGATCCATGGCCGCGACCTGGCGGGAGGCCGGCTTGGTGGAGATCGAGCGCCGAGCGCCCGTGACCGAGGCGATCGGCAAGATCCTCCACCTCCGGACGTCGGGCCCCCGCTGAGCTTTCGGGGGAGGTCTCCGCACTCGCCTCGCCGCGTCGAACAGCCGAGATACCCGGTCCCTACACGGCGTAGAGGCGCAGGACGCCGTGGACGATCGTCCCCGCGATCAGAGCCCCCGCGATGAGGGTGAGCGCGGCGGCTGCGCCCGGCTCACGGAACCGCGCGCGACGACCGGGTTGGCCCACCTGACCTTCTGCCCCGCCCGGGCCGCGCCCGGCAACGGAAGACCCACGAGGTCGGTCGCGAGCTGCGGGTCGATCCGCAGTCGCTCTCGGCTCAGCGCCTGCGACCACGCGACCGTGGGCGCTCGGGGCTCGTCGTGCGGCGGGACGGCCGCGTCCCGCCGGGTCGCCGGCCGCCGTCGTCCGCCAGGAGCGCGAGCAGCCGCCGGTGGCTCAGGAGCTTCTTCGGCACGTCGAAGAGCTCGATGATCAGCGGCCCCGCGAAGTGGATCCGCCGGAGCGCGCCGAGGACTCGCCGGAAGTCGATCGTCCCCGCGCCGATCGTCAGGTGCTCGTCGACGCGCCCGCGATTGTCCGAGAGCTGAGCGGAGTGGATGCGCTCGCCGAAGGCCCGTACGAACGACACGGTGCCGCCGGGAACCAGCTCCGAGTGAGCGACGTCGAGCGCGAGGCCGAGGTAGGGTGAGCGGATCCGGTCGAAGAGCGCCCGGAACTCCTCTACCGTCACACCGAGATACTGGAACTCGGAGTCGCCGGGCAGCGGGTTCATGTTCTCGATAACCAGGGGAACCCGTCGGCGCTCGCCGTACTCGACGCACCGCGCCATCGTCTCGTAGAGTGCGGCCCGCACGGTCTTCAGGTACGCGCTGAAGTGAAAGCCGCAGTGGACCACCAGATACTCGCAGCCGAGCGCGACGGTGAGCTCGACGTACTCCCGCAGGTGGGTCTCCGCGGCCTTCCGCACGGTGGGCATGATCTCGGCGGTGTTGACGAAGGAGGCCGAGTGGAGCCCGCAGCGGACCCCCGACCGCTCGATCAGTGACCGGACGCGGCGAATCCGCGCCCGGTCGAAGGTCTGCGGAAAGTTTACCGGATTCTGGCACGAGAACTCGAGCCAGGCGAGGGACTGCCGTCGCGCCAGCGGGAAATAGCGCTCGACCGGGCCCGATGACGCGGCGTAGCCGATCTGGGTCGCCTGCACGCGGCGGCTCTACTTCTTCCTCAGGCCGAGCTGGTCGATGATCTTGACAAACCGGTCCTCCTCCGCCACGAGGAACTTGCGGAAGTCGGCGGGACCGAGGTAGGCGTCGACCGCCTTGGCGTTCTGGTTGAAGGCCTTCCAGGAATCGGCCGTCATCGCCTTCTGGAACGCCTCGGCGAGAAACGCCACGCGCGGCGCCGGCGTGCCCTTGGGCGCGAGCACGCTCCGCCACTGCACCATCACCACGTCCCAGCCCTTCTCCCGGAGCGTGGGCACGTTCGGAAAGATGGTGCTGCGCTTCTCGCTCGCCACCGCGAGCGGCACCATCTTCTTCGCCTCGACGTGCTGGCTGACCTCGGACATGTTGCCGATGAGGAGCTCGGCGTTCTTGCCGAGGAAGGCAAGCGTGGCCGGCCCGCCGCCCTCGTGGGGGATGTACTCGACGTCGATTCCGGCCGCCTTCTCCCAGGACAGCACCACGAAGCTGTCGATCCCGCCGATCGCGGACCCGGCGACCCGCACCTGCTTCGGATTGGCCTTGGCGTGAGCCGTCACCTGATCGATCGTCTGCCATGGCGCGTCCGGATGGCCGAACAGCCACTCCTCCTCGGCATGAATCCGCGCCACGGGCTCGAAGGCGTCCCACTTGAGCTGCAGCTGGTTCGTGATCGTGGGGGTGATGATGGACGAGCCGGCGTGGGCAAAGAGGATGGTGTGGCCGTCGGCTGGCCGGCCGGCGGCGTACGCGCCGGCGGCGGTCCCGCCCGCGCCCGGCCGGTTCTCCACCGCGAGCGCCTGTGGCAGGATGGTCCGGGACGCCTCGGCGAGGGCGCGGGCGAAGACGTCGGCGCCGCCGCCGGGCGCGAAGCCCACGACGAACGTGATCGGACGCGTCGGAAACACTCCCGGCTGCGCCGAGGCGGACCACGGTCCACCAGTCCCACCAGCCATCGTCACGGCGAGCACCACGCCCGCCAGGATGCCCAGGGTCGATCGCTTCCCCATGTGCCTCGCCTCCTTTGTTCGTCGTCGGATTAAGCCGTTACGGCCGATGCGCGACCCGCACGTCTGCGGCGCAGGGCGCCAAGGATCAGCGGGTACACCAGCACGGCCACGGTGAGAAACAGCAGCGTCGCCGTGATCGGTCGGGTGACGAAGATTCCCCAGCTCCCGTGAGAGATGATCAGCGACCGTCGGAGCTCGCTCTCCGCCATGACCCCGAGGACCATGCCGAGGACCATCGCCGCCGGCGAGAACCCGTAGGCCCGCATCCCGCAGCCCAGAACCCCGAAGGCAAGCGCGGTCCACGGGTTGACGATGTGGATCTCGGCGGCGTAGGTGCCGATGATGCAGAGGGCCAGGACCGCCGACACGAGTACCGGCGTCGCCAGGCGAAGCGCGAGAAGGCACAGCCTCAGGATCACCAGGCCCACCGGGATCATGAGCAGGTTGACGATGAGCAGCCCGGCAAACAGCGTGTAGACGAGCTGCGGGTGCTTCGAGAGCAAGAAGGGACCGGGCTGGATCCCGTGCAGGATCAGCGCCGCCAGCATGATCGCGGCCGAGTTCGAGCCCGGAATCCCGAGCGCGAGGGTCGGCACGAGGTCCCCGCCCTGGACCGCGTTGTTCGCCGTCTCGGGCGCGGCCACCCCTTCCATCGAGCCCTTCCCGAACAGGTCGGGTCGCTTCGACCAGCGGCGGGCCTCGTTGTACGCGACGAACGAGGAGGCGGTCGCCCCCGCGCCCGGCATGACTCCGACAATCAGCCCGACGATCGTGCCGATCAGAGTCGCGGGCCAGAGCTCACGCAGCTCCCGCAGCGTCGGGAACGCGGTGTGTGCGCGATCGGTCATGACCACCGCGCTCTCGCCCGGGTGGGCGATCCGGTAGAACATCTCGGTGATGGCGAAGAGGCCGACCATCGCGGCCACGACGTCGATTCCGGTCATGAGCTCGGTCCGGCCGAACGTGAAGCGCAGCGAGCCGGTGAGCGTGTCGAGGCCGACGGTGGTGAGGAGCAGGCCGACGAAGCCCGAGGCGAGACCCTTCAGGAAGCTCGCCTCGGCCAGCCCGGCGAGAAGGGTGAGGGCGAACAGCGCGAGGGCGAACGTCTCGGGCGAACCGAACTGCAGCACCACCTCTCCCAGCGGCAAGACCATCGCGATCAGCACGACGATGCTGATCAGGCCCCCGATGGTTCCGCAGACGAGCGAGACCCCGAGCGCCTTCGCCGCCTTGCCCTGCCGCGTCAGCTCGTATCCGTCCATCAGGCATGCGGCGGATGCCGGCGTGCCCGGGATCCGCATCAGAATGGCCGGGATCGAGCCCCCGTAGTTCGCGCCGGCCCACACGCCGGCAAGCATCACGAGCGCAGTCGTGGCGTCCATGGCGAAGCTGAACGGGAGCGCGAGAGCCATGGCGACGGCGCCGCTGATCCCCGGAATGGCGCCGCCGATGATTCCCCACGCGACACCGCCAACCATGGCGACGATGCGCGGCCCCTCCAGCGCGCTCGCGAAGCCGCCGGCCAGGCCGTCGAGGAGGCTCACCGGCTCGCGCTCACCAGGGCAACCACGGCTCGAGAATGCCGTCCGGAACCGGGATGAGCAGGCCGAACCGAAACGCGGTGTAGAGGGCCACCGTGACGAGCACGGGCGCCATCAGGAGCGCGCGCGCGCGGACACCAGGCTGCAGCAGCAGGATCGCCACCACGTATCCCGCTGTGGCAAGGACGTATCCCAGGCGCTCGAAGGCCACGAGATACGCCGCGGTCGCGCCGATGGCCCCGACGAGACGCCATGGCGAGAGCAATTCGCCCTCGCTGGCGTCGTCGTCGGCGGACTCGACGAACATCGCGGCCGATGCCGTCCACCGGTCACCGAGCAGGGCGGAGACGCCGAGCAGCAGCCCGCACAGGGCGATGGCGGCGCCGAGGGCGAGGGGGAATATACGCGGTCCGAGCGGATCTGTCTGCACGCCGGGCTCGACCTGAAGCGCCAGCCCGACCACCACGAGTCCGAGAAGAACCAGCGTCCCCGCGACACCCGCGTCGCGGTGATTCACTCCAGCGGGCGCGTCGCGCCCCTCGCTCCTCGTCGAGCCGTTCGTCATGCGTGCTCCGCCCGCTGCCGGCGGGTGCCAGCGGGTGATTCTCGCACGGCCCGCCGGGACTTCGCCAGACCGTGATGGCGATTCGGGTCGTGCGTCAGCTTGCCGGCCAAAGGAGCCTCCCCGCCAAGACGACGCCGACGACGGCCAGGATCAACCAGAGCCCTACGACGATGGCCGCGCCCACCCGGCTGACCGGCTTTCCGTGGGAGAACGCGGCCTCGGCCCGTAGGCGGCATTCCGTCATGACAGCCTCAGGTATCATCCGGCGGACGAGCAACACGCCAAGAGGGAGCACAACGAGCTCGTCCAAGTACCCGAGGACCGGGATGAAGTCCGGGATCAGATCGATCGGGCTGAAAGCGTAGGCCACGACCCCAGCCGCAACGGCTTTTGCGTACCAAGGGACGCGAGGGTCCTGGCACGCGAGGTACAGGGCATACACCTCGCGCTTGAGTCGCCTCGCCTCTGTCCGCCACTCCGCGAGCCCCATTCGGTGTCAGTTCGCCAGGCCGGCGATGCCCTCGGCTGACCAGACGCGATCGCCGACCCCGGTCTCCGCGGACGGCACTCCGTCTTCCTTGGAAGATCGCGGAAGATCGCGCCGCACCCTCTCGCGGAAACACGGCCCATCGACGTCTCGTCGGGTCTTGCGAGCCGCGGCCGCTTGGAGTATATGAGAGGCAACTCCGGGCTGTCCGCATGTCCGGGGCCGGCCGACCCACGAGCGAACTCTGAACGGAGGAGGCACCAGATGGCGCAGTCCCGTCGAGATTTCCTCAAGACCACCGCTGTCGCCGGCGCCGGGACCCTGTCCGGGTCGGTCGGCTTCCCGATGGTGTCGCGCGCCCAGGCCAAGACCGTGGTGGTCTGGTGGAACCGCGGCTACTACAAGGAAGAAGACGAGGCGATGATCAAGATCGCCCAGGACTTCGAGAAGGCGAAGGGGGTCAAGGTCGACATCTCCTTCACCATTCAGGAAGATCTGCTCAAGAAGATCATCGCGGCCATCCAGGCGCGGCGCGTCCCCGACGTCGCCTTCTGCTTCTACAACGACTGGGAGATCATGCCCAACAACGCCTGG
Organism: uncultured Candidatus Rokubacteria bacterium; assembly: GCA_963805625.1. Taxonomy (GTDB): domain Bacteria; phylum Methylomirabilota; class Methylomirabilia; order Rokubacteriales; family DASRDR01; genus DASRDR01. Next base: position 419,713 of record CAWDVE010000019.1, on the reverse strand, counting down.
ACCGACAAGCTGACCGAGACAACCGACGTCATCGAGGAGCTCAGGCCGCGCTACAACGAGAAGTTCCTCCAGGTCGCGTACTGCTGGAACAACGTGGCCAAGAAGCGGGCGTATTACGGGGTGCCGATCGAGGCCCAGATCATGCACATCCACTACTGGCGAGACCTCCTTAAGGAGGCGGGCATGCCGGACGCGCCCGATAAGATCCCGCTCAAGTGGGAGGAGTACTGGGACTTCTGGAAGAAGGCGCAGGACGCCCTCCGGAAGAAGGACCCCGCGAAGTACGGCAAGCTCTTCGGCATCGGCATGACCGAGTCGAGCCGCGGATCGGACACGATCTACAACTTCGAGATGGCGCTCCTCTCGTTCGGGGGCCAGCTCCTCGACAACGACGGCAAGGTCATCGCCGACCAGCCCAAGAACCGCGAGGCGATCGTCAAGACGCTGGCCTGGTTCGGCGAAATGTACAACTCGGGCTACGTCCCGCCCGATGCCATCAACTGGGCGGACGGCGACAACAACGCGAACTTCCACTCGAAGTCGATCGTGATGACGCCGAATCCGTCGCTCTCCATCCCGGCCCATTGGTTCTTCAACGGCCCGGAGCAGTACTTCAACAACATGGCGACCGTGGAGTGGCCCGACAACCCGGGGGGCGGCAAGGCGAGCTACATGGTCGCGGTCAAGACGATCCTCGTCCCCAAGGACGCCAAGGCTCCCGACCTCGGCAAGGAGTTCATCCGCTTCGTGCTCGAGCCGAACCGCTTCTCCGAGTACATCAAGGGCGCGAACGGCCGCTGGTTCCCGGCGTTCACCGACGTCGCGAAGGACCCGTTCTTCGCCAAGGGGCAGGCCGGGAAGGGTGGCGCGGTGGACTACCACATCCCGCTCGCGACCAAGCTCTACACGGAGCGGAACGTCAAGGTCTTCGACCACTGGAAGAGTCCGGCCAACTCTCAGGTCTACGCGGAGAACATTTGGGGCAAGGCGATGTCCCGGACCAACGTGGACAAGTGGCCTGCCGACCGCGCCGCCGACGAGGCCATCAACCGGATGAAGACCATCTTCACGCAGTGGCGGTAAGGCACTCGGACAAGAGCATTGCGCCGTATGCCCGGCCGGGACGGGGCTGTAGCCCGTCCCGGCCGCGGGCCTCTTCCGGAGGCGAGCGTGGCTAACGAGGCGGCGCGGGCGGGGATGGCGAACGGGATCACCGGCTTGTGGAGCCGGTCGGTCTCGGCGGCGGGGGGAGCGCTCGCGCCGAACCGCCGGAACCTCTACGGGTACCTGTTCTCCCTGCCCCTCATCGCGCTCTTCCTGGCATTCGTCGTCTACCCGCTCTACTTCGTGGTCACCCAGGCCTTGGACCCGTACACCTACGAGGTCCTCTTCTCGGACCCGGTCTTCGTCCAAACCGTCGTCAACACGGTCGTGTACGTCGGCATCGCCGTCAATCTGAAGATGTTTCTCGCCCTCCTCCTCTCGGGTCTCCTCCAGGCCGACAACCGCGGCACGCGGTTCATCTCGGCGATCTTCCTCCTCCCGTGGGCGATCCCCGTCCTGCCCGGCATCCTGTCCATCCGCTGGATGCTCTCGTCCCAGTGGGGGATCATGAACCTCATCGTGGAGGACCTCGGCTTCGGAGCCGTCCACTGGCTGGCGTCGCGGTGGATGGCGATCAGCGCGCTGATCGTCTTCCACATCTGGAAATACTTGCCCTTCTGGACCGTCATCCTCCTCGCGGCCCGGCGCGGGATCCCCCGGGAGCTGTACGAGGCCGCCTCGATCGACGGAGCCGGCGGTCTTCAGAGGTTCACGTCGATCACCTTCCCGATGTTGAAGGGCATCTACCTCATCTGCTCGCTGCTCTCGATGGTGTTCACCCTCGGCGACTTCACCAACGTGTGGCTCCTCACCGGCGGCGCCCCTGGAGACTCGACCCACGTCTTGGCGACGCTCGCCTACCGCTACACGTTCCTGATGGGCAAGATCGACTGGGGGATGGGAGTGTTCGCCACCGCCCTGCCCGTCACGCTCCTCTTCATCTTCATCCTGATCAAGAAGATCCGATGAGCCCGATCGTCCTCCGCCTGGGCCGGTGGATCATTCTGACCGCGGTGACGGTGTGGACGCTCTTTCCCATCTACTACATGCTCACGCTGTCGTTCACGCCGACGACCGAGCTCTTCCGGCCAGAGTACTTCGTCAGGAACCCGACGCTGGCATCGTACAAGTACATCGTCTTCCAGGAAAGCCCGTTCGTGAAGTTCTTCTGGCGCTGGATGGGTAATAGCGTCGTGGTGGCGGCGGTGACGATGGTGATCGTCCTGGGCGTCGCCTCGCTCGGAAGCTTCGCCCTCGGCCGGATCCGATTCGGTGGGGGACGATTCGTCTCCGGGATGACGCTGTTCACCTATATCATCCCGGCCTCGTTCCTCTCGATTCCCTTCTTCAAGATCATGGGCGACTACGACCTGCTCGACACCTACTGGGCTCTGATCGCGGCGATGACCACATTCGCCTCACCCTATGCACTCTGGGTGCTCTGGGACTACTCGAAGACCATCCCGCCCGAGATCGACGAGTCCGCCGCCATCGACGGCGCCGGCGTGTTCACGATCTTCTACCGGATCTACTTGCCGCTCGTCCTGCCGACCCTGATCGCCGTCGGCACCTACGCCTTCTTCTTCGCCTGGAACGAGTACCTCTACGCGGTCCTGTTCCTCCAGAGCGAGAACATGTTCACCCTGCCAATCTCGATGGGGACGTTCTTGACGGGTGACGACGCCCCGTGGAACCTTCTGATGGCGGTGTCGACGGTGTACTCCATCCCCCCGGTCATCTTCTACTACGTGTTCCGCCGCCATTTGACCCACGGTCTCGTCTCCGGCTCCATGTCGGGTGGGTGATGGGGGGGAGCCCAGGCCTGACCGCTCGCGGGTGACATCGGTCGCGCGCATCCTGCGCCCGAAGGCCAAGAACCTTCAGGCCAACTAGCGGCGGACCCAGAGGCGCTCGTGGCGAGCGCGGTGCCTGGCTGCAGGGCAGCAAGCGGCGCCCGACAACCGGGCCGCGGCCCCGCGTTTCGCGTAAGAAAGGGAGCCTCGAGGCTCCCTCCTCGAACGTTCGACGGCCTCTGGCCTACACGTCGGCGTTGAACCGGCGGGTCAGGTAGCGATCGATGTCGGGGCCGTTTGGATTCGCCAGCACGTCTTCGATCCAGGCCCGCCGCTCGAAATCGATGACGCTCAGCTCCCACACGCAGCCTGCTGCGGGGTTCGGGAGCTTGGTCAGCGCGCGTGGGTCGTCGAGCGGGGCTGCGTAGACGCGCTGGTGCAGCTCGTTGGCCGACTGCCACCAGTAGAGGAGCGCGAAGCAGCACGTCGCCGAGTCGTGCGCAACCACGATGCCCACGCCGTAGCGCTCGTCGCTCACCGCCGGCTCGGGAAGGGCGACAGGGGCCAGGTCCACCGCGGCGGCCACGAACTCCGCCCGCGGCGTCCGGCCGGGAGTGGCGATGCCGTAGACCTTCACCCGCCAGTTCCCTCTCCGTTCCAGCCGGATGAACCGAACCGGCCGAGGCTGGTACGCATCGCCCACACGCGGGGGCGCGGAGACTGCGGGGGCGGGATTGGCCGAGAGACGTCCTGCGCTGGCCATTCGAGGCTCCTTTCCGCTGACCTGCACTCACGGACGATCCTGCTGTCGGTCGTCGGAAAGGCGGAGATCCAGTCCGCGCGCGAGCGATAAGGCCACTTGGCGCGCGGCCGCCTGCCGTGGCCCCTGGTCAGAACACGGCGAGCAAGTCTAGGTCACACGAGACCATAGCGGGGCGGAACCTGCAGATGACGAACGGCGGGGACCAAGCCGCGTTGTCCCACAGAATGCCGCAGCGTATATACTGCGGACGGAATTCCATCATGGCGGTCCAGGGGATCCGGCGGCTCACGGTTGAGGGGGGCCACGGCATGGACCCGTCAAGCGTCTTCCACGAGTACGGCCGAGTCGGCCTCATCGAAGGAAGAATCGTCGGCCTGACGGCGTCCGGCCTCCCGTCCACGCCGGCGGTCGACGTGCCGAGACTCGGGGTCGGGCAGACAACGGCCGGGTGAGATGGGAACGTGGCCTTTCCCGGAGTGGATCGAGAACATCAGCGCCGCCGCGCGCCTGGCCTCGGCCCTACCAGGGTTCCTGCGCCACCGACTGACGTTCGAGGCGTCCGCGGCGGCCCAGCGGCACCGACGAGAGACCCGCGACGCCGCCTGGCTCGCCCTCGTGCGCGCCGCCGTCTACGGTAACCTACGCAGCCCTTACCTCCGCCTCCTCCAACGCGCCGGTTGTGAGCGAGGGGATCTCGAAAACCTGGTGCGCCGGGAGGGGCTGGAGGGGGCGCTTCACCATCTCTACCGGGCGGGCGTTTACCTCACCATCGAGGAGTTCAAGGGGCGCCGACCGGTCGTGCGAGGGAGCGACCAGTTCTCGGTGCACCCTGGGCAGCTCCGCAACCCGCGCGCCGCGGTGCACGCCTTCGTCCGGAGCGGCGGTAGCCGGGGGCCCGGCATGTCTGTGCCGATCGACCTCGCGTTCCTCCGCGAGCAGTCCACCAACACGTGCCTCGTCGTTCATGCCCGCGGCGGCGCGACGTGGCACAAGGGGCACTGGACCGTCCCGGGTGGCGGTGCCCTCAACATGGTCCTCACGTACGCAGGATTCGGGCGGCTACCGACGGCCTGGTTTTCACAGCTCTATCCCGACTCACCAAGCATCCCCGCCCGGTATCGGTGGAGCGCGCGGCTCGTGTGCGCGCTCAGCCGCGTGGCTGGGAGGCCCATCCCGTACCCGCGACACGTTCCCCTCGACGATTCCTCCCCCATCCTCCGCTGGATGACCGCGATCCTGCGGAGGGGCGAGGTGCCTCTCCTCCAGACCTTCACCAGCTCCGCTGTCCGTGTCTGCCAGGCCGCCCGCGAGGCGGGGATCGACCTCCGCGGTGTGCAGTTCACCCTCGGTGGCGAACCCGTCACCGCTGCCCGCCTGGCCGTCATCCGGGAGGTCGGCGCCGAGGGGTTCACGCACTACGGTGCCGCTGAGACCGGGAGCGCGCTGAGCCTGGGCTGCCTGGCCCCCGTCCAGGCGGACGACAGCCACCTCACTGACGACCTCCACGCCTTCGTCCAGCCGGGTGACGCCCCCACGTCGCCGGATTTGTCCCCGCGCGCGCTCCTGATCACGTCGCTCCGGATGCGCGCCCCCCTGGTCTTCCTGAACGTGTCGCTGGGCGACGAGGCGATCTTCGATCGCCGCGCCTGCGGCTGCCGACTGGAGGAGTACGGCTGGCGGACGCACGTGCACACGATCCGCAGCTTCGAGAAGCTGACGGCCGGCGGGATGACATTTCTCGACGTCGACGCGATCCGGGTGCTGGAGGAGGTGCTGCCGACCCGATTCGGAGGAAGTCCGGCCGACTACCAGCTCGTGGAGGAGGAGCAGGAAAACGGTCGGAGTCGGCTCCTGCTCCTCGTACATCCGGCCATCGGCCCCGCTGACGACCGCGCCATCGCCGACGTGTTCCTGGAAGCGCTCGGTCGCGGCGAGGAGGCCAAGCACGTGATGGCGCTCTCCTGGCGACAGGCCGGGTTGCTGCGCGTCGAGCGGCGGCCGCCGGTCGTCACGGGCGCGGGAAAGATCCTCCACCTCCATCGGGTGGCCGCCCCCCGCGGCGAGCCCTCGAGTCACTCCGTGCAGGGGATTCCGAGTAACCCTTGACGCGTTGGAGAACCCGATGAACCCGATGCGGCGCTGGATCGTGGCCTTAGTCGTCGTGGCGCTGATCTTTCCCGGGTGGGCCCACGGAGCCGTGATCCTGAAGTTCGCCCACAACAACAACCCCGGGCACCCGATCTACGAGGCCGCGGCGCGCTTCGCCGAGCTGGTACAGAGCCGGACCGGTGGCGAGGTGCAGATCAGGGTCTTTCCGTCCGCGCAGCTCGGCCGCATGAACGAGGCGTGGACCGGGGTCAAGATCGGTTCCATCGAGATCTCCGGCGGAACTCCGTTCGGCACGCTCGCGGACCTCGTCCCCGAGCTATCCGTCTTCGATGCGCCCTACGTCTTCCGTGACCTCGAGCACCTCCGGAGAACCTTCGGAGGCCCGATCGGCCAGGAGCTCGGGAAACGCCTCGTCGACCGAGGCGGCGTGCGCATCCTCTACGCTCAGTACCACGGCGTTCGCCATCTCACCACGAGCCGCACGCGCGTCCTGAGGCCGGAGGACCTCCGGGGACTCAAGATCAGGGCGGTGCCCACGCCGATCGTCATGGCGACGGTGGAGGGTCTGGGTGGCCGGCCTAGCCCAATGGACTTCGCCGAGGTCTACCAGGGCCTCCGGTCCGGCGTCGTGGACGGGCAGGACAACACGATCTCGACCATATACACCTCGAAGTACCACGAGGTGCAGAAGTACCTAATCCTGACCGGACACATCCACGCCTTCGCCGCCGCCGTCATCAACGAGCGCGTCTACCAGTCGCTGACCCCCGGCGCGCGGGCGGTGATCGAGCAGGCCGCCGTCGAGGCGTCGCGGCATGGCGACGCGGTCGCCAGGAGGCAAGAGGCTGAGTTCCTGGACGAGCTCAAGAAGCTGGGGATGACCGTCATCGGGCCCGAGCAGGGGCTCGACCTGGAGGCCTTCCGGATGCGGGCGCGCAGCCACGTGTATCCCCGGTTCGAGGCAGAGTGGACGCAAACGCTCCTGGAGCAGGTCCAAGCCCTCGGCCGGTAGACGGCGCTCCCGCCGTCCGGGGCGAGGATCGCCTGTCGTCCTGGGTGACTGCCGCCGGCGGATGGGGCGCGGGTCTGTGCCTCGCCGGCATCGTGTGCGCCGGCGCGGTCCAGGTCTGCTTTCGCTACGTCTTCAACGCCCCGCTCCGGTGGCCGGAGGAGGTGTCCCGCCTGCTGCTGGTCTGGCTCGCCTACCTGGGGGCCCTGGTCCTGCCCGAGTCCCGCCTCCACGTCGCCGTCGACGCCCTGTACGATCGCCTGCCGCTTGGCGCCCAGCGCGGCGCGAATCTCCTGACCGACCTCCTGGGCGTCGTGTTCCACGGGACCCTCGTCGTTGCCGGGCTCTGGCTCACCGCCGCGATGGACGGCATCCGGCTCCCCGCGCTCCAGCTGCCCCTGAGTCTCCTGGTCGGGGTCCTCCCGGTCGCGGCCGCCCTCCAGGTCTACCTGCACGTCGCCGCCGTCGTCCGCTGGCTCCGCGGAGCCGCGGGATCGCCGGGCGGCGAGCGCTGATCCCGGACGCTCCGCGCTGCCGTGCCCGTCCTGCTTCTGTTCGCCGTGCTGCTCGTGCTGATGGCCCTGCGGATCCCGATCTACCTGGCGATGGGGGTAGCCTGCCTCGTCTACGTCGTGCAGACCGATCTGTCCGTCGTGACGCTCGCCCAGCGGGCCGCGCTCGCACTCGACTCGTTCCCGCTGGTCGCGATTCCGCTCTTCATGTTCGCGGGCCGTCTCATGAACGTCGGGGGAATCACGACGCGGATTTACGCTTTCTGCCACGATCTGGTGGGCTTCGTCCCGGGTGGGCTGGGGCACGTCAACGTCCTCGGAAGCCTCATCTTCGCCGGGATGTCGGGCTCGGCCCTGGCCGACCTGGGTGGCCTGGGTCAGATCGAGGTCAAGGCCATGCTGGACGCGGGGTACGACAAGCGGTTCACCCTCGGCGTGACGCTCGCCTCGTCGATCCTCGGTCCCATCATTCCGCCCAGCATCCCGGCCGTCGTCTATGCGAGCAGCGCCGAGGTGTCAGTCACCGCTCTGTTCCTCGCCGGCGTTGGCCCGGGGCTCCTGGTCGCGGCGATCCAGATGCTCTGTGTGTACTGGGTGGCCGTCCGCCGGGGTTTCCCCCGGGAGCCTGTGCCGACCGGCTCAGGGCTCGTCCGGAGCGGCATCGCCGCCCTTCCGGCCCTGCTGGCGCCGCTCCTGCTGATCGGAGGGATGACCGTCGGGGTGTTCACCCCGACCGAGGCGGCGATGGTGGCCGTCTGCTACTCGTTGCTTCTCGGGCTGGCCGTGTACCGGGAGCTCAGTGTGGAGGACGTGCTGAGGGTGACAGTCGAGGTCGGACGGGAGGTGGCGGGGCTGGCGATCATCATCGCCATGGGTCTGATCCTCGGTTGGATCCTGACGGTCGAGCGCGTGCCTCAGCTCATGGCCGAGTTCGTTCTCAGGTTCGCGGAGCACCAGGCCCTGGTCCTCCTCGCCGTCAACCTGCTCGTGCTCTTCCTCGGCTGTTTCATCGAGGGCGCCGTGCTGCTGCTGGTGCTGCCGCCCATCCTGGTGCCCGCTCTGGTTCGGATCGGCGTCGATCCGGTCCACTTCGGGATCGTCCTGATCGTCGGGGTCGGAATCGGCCTGTTCACGCCTCCGGTCGGCATGGGGCTGTACGCCATGCAGGGCTTCACGAAGACCAGCTTCGAGGAGGTGGTGGCGGCGGTGTTCCCGTGGCTCCTGCCGCTGGTCGGCGCCCTGCTCGTCGTCACGTACGTCCCGTGGATCGCGCTGACCCTGCCACGAGCCCTCGGGTACTGAGCTCCGTACCGGTCCTGACAGGACCTGGCCCCGCCGGGCTCCCGCCCACCAACTGTCCTGGCTCATCCTGCCGGTGAGCCAGGTCTGGGAGATACGAGGGCTTCGTCCGGGCTTGGGCTCCCGACGCGAACGCGGACGCGCCGGGCCGACCACGGTCGTTCGGAGCGTCATCGGCAGCGCCCCGATCAGCGCCGCAAGCGTCTCCGATTCCCGCAGGCGTCGCGACCGTCAACGTCGCCGTAACGGTGATCGACGACCTCTTGCCGGAAGGGCCCGGTACCGTCATCGTCACCGTGACGCCCGACCCCAGCTACAGCGTCGGCAGTCCCAGCTGCGCGACCGTTACGATCACCAGCAACGAGTGACAGCCGCCTAGCGCCAGGATCCGTGAGAGGGCGAGCAGCCGCTCGACCCCGGGGCAGGGCCAGTGGATCAGAACACCGCGATCGGGTTCGCCGGGGAGCCGGTGCCGCCCACCACCGGGAGCGGCGCGATCATCAGCATGAACTCGTCCCGCCCCTCCTCAGCGCAGGCCTTCGCCAGGGGCTCCAGCAGCGCGTTGTCGAGCAGCGGCATCCCGTACGCGAAGATGGCCGCATGCACCGACCACGCGATGTCGTAGCCGATGGGCAGGTGATCCAGCATGTCCCAGACGAGGAGCGCCACGTCATGGTCCCGCAGGAACGGCAGGCACGACACGTGGAGTCCCGGTCGGGCGACGGGGCCGGCGCCGAAGGGGCGGCCGTACGGCGTGTCCGGATTCGCAGCCTGCCAGGCCTCGCGCCCGCTGTAGACGGCCACCGCGTCGCCCGGCATGAGACGGAGGCTGCGGGCCTCCAGGATCTCCTCCAGCTCCCAGCCGTGGACCGGGCGGTCCTGGGTCACCGACGGCACCCCGCGGTGCCGCGGCACGTCCAGGAGCACGCCGCGGGTCATGATTCCCTCCCGCCAGTGCTCGACCGAGCCGAACGTGGCGCCGTCGAAGGTGATCTCCCGCTTCGGATCCCGGCCGTTCCACATGGCGCGCTCGTCCCACGTGTGGCAGAGGGCGTCGATGTGGGTGGACGCGACACCGTGGTAGAAGATGCCGTAGTAGTCGAGTGCGGCTCCCCCCTTCCCGCGCGCCATCGTCCGCATGAAGTGCTGCGCGGGGAAGGCGTTGTTGATCCCCGGCTCCTTGGGAAAGGGCCGGGAGAGCGACACGCTGCGGCCGGTGCGGCAGAGCCGCGCCGCTTCCACGCGCTTCGCCGGTGTGATCAGGTTGATCGTTCCTCGCTGGTCGTCCGGGCCCCAGCGGCCCCAGTTGTTGCGCTCCCGGATCCAGCTCTGCACCTCGGCCTCGCTCGGTAGTCGTCGCTCGGTCATCGCTCCCTCGCTGTGCCCGGGCGTCGCGGCGCACGCCCGGGACGGTCGCTTCTCGGCGCCGGTCACGTCCGGCAGATCTTGCCCGCAACATGGAACTTCACCCGGTCGATGGGATAGCACCGCTCGCTTCGGGAGACCGGCATCCCCTGGCGCGAGTACGCGGTGGCCCGGCTCGCCACGACCAGAACGCCGGAGATGATCCCGAGCGCCTGCGCAACCTCGGGGCCGCTCGGGAGGATCTCGATCTCCCACTCGAGCCGGCCGAGTTGCACCCGGCCCCGGTCGCGCAGCACCTCCAGCAAGGGGGTCACCCACTTCCTCCGGCTGGAAGCGGGCGGCGAGCGGCGTCGGCACGTAGGCGCGGTCGTGGGCGATCACCTGGCCGACGACCAGCCGGAGTACCTCCACGACGGCCACGCTGCTCCACCGCCGCAGCTGGAGCCGCTCGCGGATGGTCTCGGGCGGCTCGGGGTTCGGCTCGTCGCGCAGCACCCGGGTCTCCAGTTTGAGCCCCTGCCGTCGCAGCCTGATGGATGCCACAAGAGATAGCCGTCTCTGCCGTGTCAGCCGGCCGACTGAGCATACCTGAGTCGGTCGGCGCCTGGCAGCCTCGGGTTCCTCGACGAACTCGGGAGGAGGTCGCCCGCCGTCCCCTTCCCCCTCCCCCCAGAAACCGGGCCGCGTGGCGTGGCGATCGGACCCCCAGGTGAGCGGCCAGCGAGTAGGTGAGGCCGCCATACCCCAGGTGTCCCGGCAATGGGGCATCCGACCTCTCCTCGGCACCGAGTCGTGTGGCCATCGATGGACCCCATTGAGGCGCAAACGGGGCGGGCGACCCCGCGAGTCCGTGGCGGGAGGGCATCCGCCGCCCAGCGGCGTAACCACGGCACCATCGTTGCACGGTCGACGGAGGGAGCCAGCGTGGCTCCCGATGATGACCGAGTGTCGACCTCACGGTCGGTGATGAGGGGGCCCGTGACTACAATCCACCGAATCGTCTACGCGACGGATCTTTCCTCCGTGTCGGAGCCGGCCTGGTACGAGACCCGGCGGCTCGGCCGGCTGTTCGGCGCCGAGATCCTGCTTCTGCACGTGTCCCCGCCACCATTCGTCCTTCCCACCGAGGGCTACTTTCCTCCCAACCTCTATGAAGAACTCCTCCAGAACGCGCGCCGTACTGCGGAGGAGGGGTTCGATCGCCTGCTCGGCAGCGTGGCGGGCTCGGGACTGAAGGTCCGGATGCGGGTTGAGGAGGGGAAGCCGGCCCCCCGGATCCTGGAGGTCGTGACAGAAGAGGCGGCCGATCTCCTGGTCGTCGGGACTCACGGCCGCGCCGGGCTCCAGCGCGCCCTCATCGGCAGTGTTGCGGATCGGCTCGTGCGCCAGGCGACGTGCCCGGTTCTGACGGTCCGACCCATCCCGGGGAGCAAACCGCGGCCTGAGATCCGTCGGATCTGTTACGCGACGGACTTCTCACCAACCTCCCGGGCCGCCTGGCTGTGGGTCGTCGCCATCGCGAACGCCGCCGGCGCCGACGTGGACCTGGTTCACGTCACCTTCGAGCCCGTCACCGATCCTCACATGTCTGCGGAGACGATTGGCCGGATGGCCAAGCTCCTGGACGAGCAGGGACGCATGGAAGTCGAACGGTTCCTCGAGGGGTCCACGCTGCCGCGCGAGCGGATCCGCGTGCGCGTCGCCCGGGGAATCGCGGACGAACAGATCGTCCACAGCGCCCAGGAGCATGCGGCCGACCTCATCGTCATGGGCACTCACGGTTGGTCGGGTGTCGTCCGCTGGATGCTTGGCTCGGTCGCGCATGGCGTGATCCAGACGGCCCCGTGCCCGGTGCTCACGATCGCCCCCGCCAGCGCGCGGGAAGAGCCTGTTCCGGGGGCAACGCCGAGAGGAGTCGGACGGTGAAGCCCCTGCCCCACCGCTACTCGGTCCGGCTCGGCGGGGGCCCCGATGGCCACGCCCTCGCCACGGCTGACGGACTCCCCGATCTCCGGAGCGCGCCGCCCATCGACTTCGACGGACCCGGCGACGCGTGGAGCCCCGAGCAACTCCTGTTGGCCGCCGTGGAAACCTGCTTCCTGTTCACCCTGCGTGCCGTCGCGCGGGCCTCGCGGGTCGAGTTCACGAGGTGTGAGGTGACCGCCGAAGGGACCGTCGACCGCTCGGATGGCGTGACGCGCTTCACGGAGATCATCCTCCGGCCGCGCCTCCGGCTCGCGGCCGGGGCGGACCCGGACCGGGCGCGGCGCGCCATGGAAAAGGCGGAGCGCGCGTGCCTCGTCTCTGCCTCGCTGGCAACCCCCATCCGTCTCGAGGCCGAAGTGGCCCAGCCTTAGGCTCCTCTGTCGGCAGGTGGTCCCCGGCGCTGCTCGGCGCTGACAGGCACGGCCGAGACCGCATCCTGCGCCGGGCTCGGTTGGCACCCGGACCACGTCGCACGCGGCCCGACTCCGCCGCGTCATTCCAGAATCGCGAGAAGCCCCATCACGCCCATCCCCAGCGAGATCAGGCTGACCTGAATGAGCAAGCCACGACCGCTCCGGTCGTGCTGGAGCTCCGGGATCAGGTCGGCCGCCGCGATGTACACGAAGCCCCCCGCCGTGACCGGGATCAGCACCATCGTGACCGCCGCCCCGGACACCGCGCCGAGCAGCAGCGCCGCAACGGACCCCAGGATGGCCACGCTCGCCGATGCGAGGTTCAGAAGAACCGCCCGGCGCACGCTGAGCCCGCTGTGGATCAGGATGCCGAAGTCACCGAGCTCCTGCGGGATCTCGTGAAAGAGCACGGCGACAGTCGTCGCCAGGCCGAGAGCCGGGCTCACGAGGTAGCTTCCCCCGATCAAGACCCCATCGATGAAGTTGTGAATCGCGTCGCCGAGAATGTTCACGGCGGCCAGCTCCGGATGCGTGCTCGCCTCGGGATGATGGTACCGATGCAGCAAACCATGCTCGTGGCGCAACAGCTTCTCGACCACGAAGAAGAGCAGCATCCCGCCGAGAATCAGGAGCGATGGCCACAGCGTGACTGTGTCCTGCTTGAAGGCCTGTGGGATGAGGTGGATGAATGCATCGCCGAGCAACGCACCTACCGCGAAGCTCACGAGCAGGGCGGCGAGGCGGCGCGTGCGCGCTTCGTTCTGGGACAGGGTCACGAGACCCGCCAGGGAGACCAGACTGACGATCCCCACGCTCAACAAACTGAAGGTCCAGCTCGTCATTCGACTCCCCGGTAGAACCGCGCCTTCGCGAGCTCGGTGGCTACGATGTACAGCACGGTGATCCCGATCAGCGTCAGCAGCACCAGGATTGGCAACGCCGTGAAACCGAAGAGCCCGGCGAACGGCAGAAAGGGGATGACGAATGTCGCGACCATGATTGCGGCCGTCAACGCCAGCAGCGTCGTCCCCGGTCGACTCCGGAAGAACGGCCGCCGGGTGCGCACGACGAGCGCGATGACGAGCTCGGTCAGCAGGGACTCCACGAACCACCCCGTGCGGAAGAGCTCGGGCGTCGCGTCGAAGAGCTTGAGGAGCGCCCCGAACGTGAGGAAGTCGAAGAGGGAGCTCAGCACGCCGAACACGACCATGAATCGCCCGATGAAGCGCATGTCCCATCGGCGCGGGCGATCGACGAGCTCCGGATCCACGCTGTCGTCGGCCAGCCCCACTGCCGGCACGTCAGACAGGAAGTTGTTGAGCAGGATCTGCCCGGCCAGCAGCGGCAGGAACGGGAGAAACATCGAGGCCACCGCCATGCTGACCATGTTCCCGAGGTTCGCGCTCGTCGTCGTCAGGACGTACTTGAGCGTGTTGGCGAAGGTCTTCCGGCCTTCCTGGATACCGCGCCGAATCACCTCGAGGTGTCGCTCCAGGAGGACGAAGTCGGCTGCTTCCTTCGCCACGTCCACGGCCTGATCAACCGACAGGCTCGTGTCCGCCGCGTGCATGGCCGGCGCGTCGTTCACCCCGTCGCCCAGGAAGCCGACTACGCGACCCATCTTCCGGAGCGAGAGAATGATCCGTTCCTTCTGGTTCGGATCCACCTCGACGAAGAGATCCGTGCGCTCGGCGGCGCTCCAGAGGGCTTCGTCGTGCAGCTCATCGAGATCCTTCCCCGTGAGAACACGCTCCGCGCGCATGCCCACCGCCCTCGCCACGTGCTGGGCGACGAGCCGACTGTCCCCCGTGATGAGCTTGACCGACACCCCCAGCTTCGCCAGGTCCGCCAGGGCCTCCGTAACGCCTTCCTTCGGTCGATCCAGGAAGGTGAGGAATCCGACAAAGTCCAGCTCGCGCTCATCGTCCCGACCGTACGACGGCTTCTCCTCCAGGGAGCGCGTGGCGACCGCGAGAACGCGGGTGCCCTCCGCGCTCCACCGGAGATACCGGTCCCTCAGCGCGGTCCTCCAGACCGCGTCGAGCGGCCCTCCGTCCGCGGACCGCGCACACGCCTCCAGCACGTGCTCGAATGCCCCCTTGGTCACGAGGGCGACGCCCGCACGGCCACGGACCACGACACTCAGGCGCTTGCGGACGAAATCGTAGGGGACCTCGCCCAGCTTCTCCACGTCAGCCAGATCCGCCTCGTGAGCGCGCAGGATCGCCTCATCCAGCGGGTTCGTCAGGCCGGTCTGCAGCGCGGCGTTCCGGCTCGCGAGCTCCAGAACAGTCGCCGACCGCTCTCCGTGCTCGTCGTAAGCCCCCTCGAGCTGGACCATGCCCTCGGTCAGGGTGCCGGTCTTGTCGGTGCACAAGACGTCCATGCTCCCGAGGTTCTCGATGGCGCTCAGCCGCTTGACGAGCACGCCGTGGCGCGCCATGAGCTGCGCCCCCCGTGCGAGGTTGACGGACAGAATGGCGGGGAGCAGCTCCGGGCTCAATCCCACGGCCAGCGCGATGGAGAAGAGCAACGTCTCGATCGGGGGGCGTCCGAGCAGCATGTTCGCCGCGAACACCACGAGCACCATCACGAGCATCGCGCTGGTGAGGAGATAGCCGAACCGACGCAGCCCGCGGTCGAACTCCGTCTCCGGGGGCCGGAGGGTGAGCCGGTGGGCGATCGCGCCGAACTGGGTCGCGGCGCCGGTCGCGACGACGAGACAGCGCGCGGTGCCGCTCCGCACGTTCGTGCCGAGAAAGACGCAGTTCGCGCGCTCGGTGAGGACGGACGTGCGGGCGACGACCCCCGGCGTCTTTTCGACGGGGAAGCTCTCGCCCGTCAGCACCGCTTCGTTCACGAAGCAGTCCGTGGATTCGAGAACGACGGCATCCGCCGGAAGCAGGCTTCCCGCGGCCAATACGACCACGTCCCCTGGCACCACCACGCGGAACGGGATCGTCACCGGTTGCGCGTCCCGCACGACGGTCGCCATCGCCTGCACCCGGGCTCTCAGCTCGTCGGCAGCCACCTGAGCGCGGTATTCCCTCGAGTAGCCGATTCCGATGCTCGCGACGAGGATCACCAGCACGATGGCAGCGTCGATCCACGCCCCCGTGAGCGCGGAGGCCCCGGCGGCGAAGACCAGGAGCAGCAGCAGGGGGCTGCGGAGCTGGTTCCAGAGGACACGCGCCCTGGACAGCTGACCCTGCTCCCGGAGCTCGTTGGGCCCATACTGCGCCAGCCGGCGTGCCGCTTCCGCCGAAGAGAGACCTGCGGGCCCCGAGCGGAGATGTCCCATCACCTCGGCCGGGCTCAACGCCCAGTAGGCGTCCAGCGTGTCCGCTTTGGCGTGAACGCGCGCTGGGCGGAAGAAGGTCACGCTCGGAGCGTTCGACGCGAGGCCGCCGCGGCCGGGCCGGGACGCACGGTCTCGCGGAGGGCAGCAGGAGGTGGGCGGTGACGATCACTGCCACGTGGCACAACCGGCACCCGATGCCGAAGAACCCGACCGTCGATCAGCGCGTCGCGTGGCACACCGCGCACCGTTCGCACTGCGCGTGCCGTGCCATTCCGAGCACGCTGTTGCCTTTGCTCCGGCGTGCCTTGGCGGACCCCGCGCCCCCGCAGCGACGAGCGCGCGGCAAGGCTCGTCCACGCGTCGCTGCGAAGAGAGGACGCCAGCGTCCCTGATCGGCCGGGCGCGGGCGCGCCGATGCGGGCGCCGGATTGCATCGGCACCGCTGACCGAGGACCGGTCCCGGGAGCCCGGCCCATGGAGTCCACATGCTAGCCGGCGCAGTCTCGGACCGCCCGACTCGATTGGAGCGGCCCGCCCGCCGTGATGGGCGCCGCTCCACTCGGAGCGTCGGGGGCCAGTCCAAACAGCCGGCCGGCGGTCCGGGCCCGGTGCTGCGGCTTGGCCAGTTCCAGGATGCGGCCGTCCTCGATCAGCAGGATGCGGTCGGCCTCCTGAGCGAGCCGGTCGTCATGGGTGATCATGACGAATGCGACTCCGTGCTCCCGACTCATCTCCCGCATCAAGGCAAAGACCTCTTCACCGGCGCGGCTGTCAAGGTTTCCGGTCGGCTCGTCGGCCAGGATGATCTTCGGCTCGTTTGCGAGCGCCCGCACGATCGCACAACGCTGGTTCTGGCCACCGCTCATCTCGCCGGGTCGCTTGTGCAGCTCCCCCTCGAGCCCGACCCGACGCAGGAGTTCCACAACACGCGCGCGCTGAGCGTCGGTGACGCTCCCGTATCGGATGAGGATGGGCATCAGCGCGTTCTCCAAACAGCTGAACTCGTCGAGCAGGTAGTGGAACTGGAACACGAACCCGATCTCGTCGCTCCGGAAGTCGGCCAGTCCATCGTCGTCGAGCATGCCGATGTCTACTCCATTAATCACGACGGTCCCGCCCGTGGGCGTGTCGAGAGCGCCGAGAAGATTGAGGAGCGTCGTCTTCCCACTCCCCGATTGCCCAACGATCGCCACGAACTCACCGGATCGGATCTCGAGATCGACGCCGTGCAGGACCGGCACCGGTACCTTGCCGCCATAGGTCTTCCTCAGATCGCGCGTCTCTATCACGATCAGCCCCGGGAGCCGCCGCCCGTCCTCGCCCGGGCCCGACGGAAACCCGGCCCGATCGCCCTCCGGGCTCGCCGGGCCACCCTCATCGGGCAGCCTTCGGTCTGTGGCCTCCGGGCTGGGACCGATCGGGTGGCCTTGATCCGACGGCTTCATCGAACGCTCTCGTAGGAGGGTTCCGTCGGACGGCCTTCGGCCCGTGGACGGTCTCGGGTGCCACCTGACGCCGGACGTCTCATCGCATCACGTCCACCGGGTTCAACCCCGCCGCCCGCCGGGACGGCAGGTAGGCCGCCAGGACGGTCGCGACGATCGCGGCGCCCACGGCCAGGCCGATGTAGGCGGGCAGGACCGCCGCCGGGAAGAACTGCTCCGGTGGCTGGCCGGGCCGGTACGCGGGCTGCTCGATCCGTCCGAGGACGTAGACGATCAGCGTGCCGATCGTCCCCCCCGCCGTGCTCCCCGCCAGCGCGATCCCGAACCCCTCGAGGATGAAGATACGGAGGATCTGACGGCGCCGGGCGCCGATCGCCTTGAGGATGCCGATCTGCTTGGACTTCTGGAGCACCGAGACGATCAGCACCGAGGCGATGGCGAATGACGAGGCGACCAGACTGAACCCCGAGATGAGATACGCGGTCGCGCTCTGCGCCCGTAGACGGTCTTTGAAGATCGGAAACTCGCGGGACCATGACTTCGCCTCGTACGGCACGAGACCCATGATCTGGTCCGCGATCTGGTCCGCACCATAGATGTCCCGGAGCTTCACGAAGACGACGTTCACCGCGGTCCCCAGCCCGAAGAGGCTCTGGGCCGTCCGGAGGGTGATGTAGGCGTCGCCGCGTCCCTGTCCCCGGCTGTAGATCCCCGCGACCGTGAAGGCATCGGAGGCGCCCGTGTTCGACATCAGCCGGACGCGCTCACCGAGCGTCAGGTTCAGGTCCCCCGCCAGTTCGGTGTCCACGACGATCTCGTCGCTGGCGAGCCCGTGGTACCGGCCCGCCACCATGTACTTCGAGATCGGGGTGACCTCGTCCTGGAGCGCCGGGTCCGCCCCGACCACGCCGACCCCGACCGCGTGGCCGCCCTTGGAGACGAATCCCTGCTGGCGGACCACGGGATCGACGAGAACCACGCCCGGCACGGCCCGGATCGTCTGGGCCACCCGCGGCCAGTCGTCGATGTCCTTCTGCTGGGGAGCCAGCTGTTCGAGGCGGCTCGAGCTCGGCCCCGGCGGCGCGCCCGGAACCTCCGCCAGTGGGGTCGGCTTCGGGTCCGCGACGCGGACCGTCACGTGCGGGATCGCCTCGGTCAGGAGGGCGGTCAGCTTCTGCTCCAGCCCGAAGATCAGCCCCGTGATGAAGATCACGATGATCACCGCGGCGGCGACCGCGCTCATCGTCAGCCAGGTCTGGCCGCCTCCGGATCGAAGGTGGCGCATGGCCACCTGGATCTCGAAGCCCAGTCCCCGGCGGCGCGCCCGGGACGGTCCCGGACTCACGGCTCCCCTCGCCCAGGCGAAGACCGAATCCTGAGACGGTCTCCGGGCTGGATCGCGGCCGGATTGGTGATCAGGCGGTCGTCGGCGTCGAGCCCAGCCACCACCGGGACGCCGTCCTTCGTCGGTGGCCGCGTCTGAACCACTCTCTCGACGGCACGGTCGTCCCGCACAACCAGGACCACGGTCCGGTCGCCGACGCGACGAAGCGCCGCCGCCGGCACCAGGAGTCGCTGCGCGGCTGGATTGGTCACGACGTTGACGTTGACTGTCTGGCCGGGGCGTAACCAGGCCGGCGGCTTGATCGGGGCGACCGTCACCGTCACGGTTCCGCGCGTCTGGTCGACCGCCGCCGCGATCTCACGGACGGATCCCGCGAAGGTGGAGCCGGGAAACGTGCTGGAGGACACGACCGCGGCCTGGCCCAGCGCCAGATCCGCGAGGTTAGCCTCGTCGACCTCCACACGGATCTCCATCTCGGTGCTGACCAGCTGCAGCACACCCTGGGACCCGACCGTCTGACCCACTTCGGCGTTGATCGCGGTCACGACGCCACCAAAGGGCGCCACCACGACCGCCTCCTGCGCCTGGCGACGAGCCACGGCAAGGGCCCGCTCGGCTTCCCGTATCCGCTCCCGGGCGATCGCGACGTCCTCCGGTCGCGCGCCGACCTCCAGGGTCCGCAGACGTGCCTCCTGAACCGCGACGTTGGCCTCGGCGGCGGCCACGCCCCCGCGGAAGGCACGCACCACCGTCTCGGCGACGACAACCGCCTGCCGCTGGGCGGCGACCTGCTGCTCCACCACGCGCGACCGAGTGACGGCTTCGTCGTGCTCGGCCCGGGCAATGAGCCCTCGCTCGAGCAGCCGCTCGGCCCGCTCCAGCTGGCGGGCGGCCAGCTCCCGCTCGGCCTGGTGCTGGGCGAACTGGGCCTCCGCCTGAACGACGGTCTGCTCGGCCTGGGCGAGCGACGACCGCTGCTGGGCGAGTTGGGCCCGGGCTTGCTGGACCTGCGCGGCCGCGGCCTCCACATCCGAGGGCAACGCACCGCGCGCCACCTGAACCAGGGTGGCCTGGGCCGTCGTCAGCGCCGCTTCCGCCTGCGCCGCCCGTGCCTCGGCCACGTCGTTCTTCAGGATGGCGAGTCGCTGGCCGGCCGACACGCGGTCACCCTCACGCACGAATAGCCGCTCGACGACGCCAGCGGCCTGCGCGCCCGCCAAGGTCTCGGTCACGCCGCGGACCCGCCCGCTACTGGCGATCGATTCGGTGATGCTCGCGAGCACTGGCCGGGTGACTGACACGTCCTTCGCCCGCTGCCACCACCAGATGCCGAGTCCGACGGCCAGGACTCCCAGCACGGCGAGGGACACGATCCAGCGGCGACGAGTTCTGATCTCAGTCCTCTCCATCGACGCGGTCAGTTTGCAATGGCGCTGCCAGCCACGTAACCTCCCGTCTCCAATGCCGAGCTCATCCCTGTCGCCACACGTGCCGGGGTCCGGACTACCCACCCGAGGCGCGACCACCCCAACCCTAAGACCGCTCGCCGTTGGCACGGCCTCAGTGGCCAGAGGCTTGGATACCGGAGGGCCCTGTCCAGGGCAGTCCCGCTCGGCTCCTCTGACCAACCCGAGGCGTTCCGTGTCCCGACCCAACCGGGGCGCGGGCTGCCGATGTCATCTCTCAAGGCAGCCGAAGCCGTCCGCCGCGGCGTCCCGTGGTCACGGCCTCGACATGCGTGCCACATCGGCCAGCGACGGCGGCCCCGAGCGCATCGTACGTGGTGATGATCGCCTCGCTGCCGCCCGCCTCGACGAACCGAATAGCCGCCTCCACCTTCGGCCCCATCGTCCCCGGTGGGAAGTGACCGGCAGCCGCGCAGCGGCGCACGTCATCACACGTAACCTTTGAGCAGGGCGTTCCCGCCAATCGCGATGAGCAGCGTCGGCTGCATGACCGCGTCCGCATCTCTCATCTCTTCGACCGATACTCAGGCGCCGCGATGGCCCTGCGGCTCGGTGGCACGGAGAGGGTCGTGAGCCTCCAACGGGGGCCTGCGACGCTGAGACGGGGCACACGTGTCCTACCACCTCGAGACTCGGGGCAGCGTACCCGAGGACGACACTCCTGGAAAGGCCGCCGCGGAGGCGGCCGGCCCTCGGGCGCCCGACGTGCCACGGTCGGGGTCATCCACCGGATCCGGCCGGACGGTCTCCTGCCATCGGCTATCATAGCGGGGACTTGTGCCCCTGGGTCTCGTCGCCACGCCGTCACTGTCCATCCGGGTCCCTGCCGCACTCGAGGCTGTTCACGATGCATGGCTGGCTCTCCCACCCGAGCAGCGTGCGTGATGAGTCGCGTCGGGGCACGGAAAGTGCCCGGCCGCAGTAACCGCCCTCGTCGACTTCGAACCGTGCTCCGTGCGAGCTGGCGGGCGCTGCTGCCAGTATCGCTGGGACTCGCCGTGGTCTCGCTGCCCATCCCTGCCGGGCTGACGGTCAATGCCTGGTACTATTTCGCCCTGTTCGTGACGGTCATCGCGACGCTCGTGACCGAGCCGCTCCCCGGTCCCGCGGCGGGCTTGATCGGCATCACCGCGGCCTCGATTCTCCGGCTCGTCGCTCCGACACCCGTCGAATCGATGCAATGGGCCCTCACCGGCTTCGCGGACAGCACGGTATGGCTCATGTTCGTCGCGTTCATGTTCGCGCTGGGTTACCAGAAGACCGGCCTGGGGCGGCGCCTCGCCCTGCTCCTGGTGCGGGCACTCGGCGGCCGCACGCTCGGGCTTGGGTACGCGATCGCGTTGACCGACCTCGCGCTGGCACCGTTCGTTCCCTCGAACACTGCGCGCAGCGGCGGAATCGTCTTCCCGATCATCGAAGGCATTCCCGCCCTCTACGGATCCACCCCGGGTGCCACAGCGCACCGCATCGGCGCGTACGTCATGTGGACGGCCTTCGCCACGACGTGCGTCACGAGCTCGATGTTCGTGACCGCACTCGCCCCGAACCTCCTCGCCATCAGCCTGATGAACCAGATCGCCGGCGTCCAGGTGACGTGGGTCGGCTGGTTCCTCGGCTTCCTGCCGATCGGGTTCGTCCTCTTCATCCTTCAGCCATTCCTCATCTACCGGATCTATCCACCAATTGTCAGAGTGAGTGCCGACGTCCCGAAGTGGGCACACCAGGAGCTCGTGCGACTCGGCCCGCTCACGCGCCGCGAGACGATGATGGCGCTCCTGGCGCTCCTGGCCCTGTCGCTGTGGATCTTCGGTGGACGGTGGATGACCGCGACGGCCGTCGCGCTGCTCACGCTCTGCCTCATGGTTCTGAGTGGCGTGATCGCCTGGGACGACTTTCTAGGCTACAGGCGGGCGTGGAGCAACTTGATCTGGTTCGCCACCCTCATCACGCTGGCGAACGGGCTGAGCCGGGTCGGATTCCTGCCCTGGTTCGCGGCGACCGCATCAGGTGCGCTGGGGCCCCTGTCCGGCACGGCGACAGTCGCCCTCCTCGTGGTCGTCTTCTTCGTCTCGCACTACCTGTTCGCGAGCCTCACGGCACACGCGACAGCGATGCTCCCAGTGTTTCTGACTGCCGTCATGGCCCTGCCGGGCCTGCCGGTTCCGCTCGTCTCCCTGCTGTTGTCGTACTCCCTCGGACTCATGGGGATCCTCACGCCGTACGCCACCGGGTCGGCGCCGCTCTACTACGGAAGTGGCTACATCAGCCATCGAGAGTTCTGGACGTTCGGGGCCGTCTTCGGCACCCTGTATCTCACAACCCTGCTGGGCATCGGACTACCCTACCTGGCTTTGCTCCACTCGCAACACTGGCTGCCTTGAACCGACGATGCCTCACGCGAGGCTGCGCGGCTCTCCCACCCGCCGAGTCCTTCGGCAAGGTGCCGCCAGTGCCGCGACCGAGTCTACTCGCGGGCCTTCGGGCCCGACTCCCCGCCAAGAAGCGCACGCAGTTGATCCAGGAAGCCGCGCTGTCCCTTGGTGATCCGCTCTCGAGCCTCGTCAATCCCGAACCACGCCGCGCGGTCAACCTCCGGGAACTCCCGCACGTGGCCCGAGCGCGGCGGCCACTCCGCCGCGAACGTGTTGCTCTTGATCGTCGTGGGGTCACAGTCTCCCTCGACTGCCCAGACATCGATGGTCTTGCCGCTGGGTTGCCTGATTGGCGCCAGCGACAGGAAGTCACCCGACATCTCGACGCCGGTCTCCTCGACAAACTCCCGCCGGGCCGCGCCGAGAGGGTCCTCATCGGGCGTGAACTCGCCCTTGGGAATGGACCAAGCCCCCAAGTCCCTGGACTGCCAGAAGGGCCCTCCCGGGTGCACCAGGAACACTTCGCAAGCGCCCGAGCGGCGTCGATAGACCAGAAGGCCCGCGCTACGCTTTCCGGGCATTGGGCGACGAGGTCGACAGACGAGGATCCACCAAGTCGGCGCCCGTGGTCGCCTCGCTACGCGGGCTCGCGGCCCAGATCCTCCTCGACGTCCTCTTGCGAACGCCGACACTGGTCGCACCGCGTCCGGAGGCCCGGGTTTCCGTCCTCGTCGTCAGGGCCTCCGTTCTCGGCATGGATCAGGCCGCCGCATGCGCAACTCTCGGGGTACTCCTCGAGGCACTCGGGGCACTGCGCGTCCCCGACGTGGTGGATGGCTTCCTCTTCGACCGCGAAGAATTGCATGCTGCTCCTCCGTCGTCATGGCTCGCGTTTCGAGCCGTGCAAGCGCAGTACCGGTGGGCTCGTTGCCGAACCGTGGCCCTCCGTCCGCCAGCTCCGCAACGTTCGGCTGGGGTGCGAATCCCCAGACGGGTGGAGAGCCCGCGTCGCCCCGTCACCCGCCGCCTCGCCGGATCAGCTTCCCCGGAAACAGGGCGAGCACGCCATCACGTGCGTGACGGCATTGCGATCGTACCGCGGCCCATTCGGCCAAATCCGTTCGGCGCGCATCCAGTCGAGCATTCGCAAGACCTGCGCGACTTCGGGCTTCCCCGGTGACATGGCCTCCCTCCTCCTAGAACGCCAGCGTTTCCCGGGCGGCCGCCAGCACGCGAGCCACGCCGGGAAGGTTCGCTTGCTCGCGCGCGAACCCGACGAAGGGCACGTCGTGCCCCGTAACGCGCGCGATGGGCGCCTGGAGCGACAGAAAGGCCCCTTCCATAATCGACGTGGCGATCTCGGCACCGGGACCAAAGCTCTTCGGGGCCTCATGGACCACCACCGCCCGCCCTGTCTTGCTGACAGAGCTCGCCAGGGTCTCCCGGTCCAGGGGCGACAGCGTCAGCAGGTCGACCACCTCGGCCTCCACGCCGTCCTCCGCCCGGAGCCGATCCGCGACCTCGAGGACCACGCGGACCATGGCGCCGTAGGCGACGAGCGTCAGGGCGCGGCCTTCGCGCAGCACCTGCGCGCGGCCGAGAGGAAACGCCTCACTCTCGTCGGGCACCTCTTCACTGGCCGCGTGGTAGAGCGCTTTCGGCTCGAAGAACACCACGGGGTCGGGATGGCGGAGCGCGCTCACCAGGAGCGCTCGCGCGTTCCGCGGGCCGGACGGGATCACCATCGTGAGCCCGGGGATGTGCGCGTAGAACTGCTCTTCCGACTCCGAGTGGTGCTCCAGCGCCCGAACCCCGCCGCCGTACGGCATCCGGACCACCATGGACACGGCGAAGCGTCCCTGGGATCGCATGCGGTAGCGTGCGGCGTGATTCTCGATCTGATGGAAGCACTGGAAGCCGAACCCCGAGAACTGGATCTCGCAGACGGGCTTGAGTCCGTAGAGCGCCATCCCGATCGACACGCCAATGATCGCCGACTCGGCCAGGGGGCTGTCCATCACGCGCTTCGACCCGAACGCGGCGTGGAGCCCGTCGGTCACCCGAAAGACGCCGCCGTCGATCCCGACGTCCTCACCGATGATCAGCACGTCCGAATCGCGCTCCATCTCCTGGCGCAGCGCCAGGTTCAGCGCCTTGACCATGCTGAGCTTGCTCATGGCCGCGGCGTCCGCTGGCCTCGCATCGGCGGTGATCGGAGTCCCTCGACCGGAGGCGGCTGGCGGCTGTCACCTAGCCGCTCCGCCATCGCCGCGCGCTGACGCTGAAGATCCAGCGGCAGCTGCCCGTAGGCGTGGTCGAACATCCGGAGAGGATCGGGGGGCGGCGCCGCCTCGAAGCGCTCAACGGCCGCCGCGATCTCGGCGTCGATCTCTTGCTCCAGTCTCTCGTCGAGGAGCCCTCGCGCCCGGATGTACGCCGTGAAGCGCGTCAACGGGTCCTTGCGCTCCCAGGCGGCGAGCTCCTCGGCCGAGCGATATCGGGTCGGGTCGTCGGCCGTCGTGTGGACACCAAGCCGGTAGGTCACGCATTCGATGAGCGTCGGCCCACCTCCAGCTCGCGCCCGCTCGACTGCCTCGCGATTCGCGGCCACCACGGCCAGGATGTCATTGCCGTCCACTTGGATGCCGGGGAGGCCGTACGCCAGGGCCTTGCTCGCGAGCGTGCGAGAGTGTGTCTGCTTCTTCAGCGGAACCGAGATGGCCCACTGATTGTTCTGGCAGACGAAGACGACGGGTACCTGCCAGACGCCCGCAAAGTTGAGGGCTTCGTGGAAATCCCCCTCCGACGTCGCCCCGTCACCGAAGAAGACCATGACGACCGCCGGATCGGCCCGGTACTGTGCCGCGTAGGCGAGCCCCACGGCATGAGGCAGCTGAGTCGCCACCGGGATCGTGATGGGCAGGTCCCGCTGGTCCGGAGCGGGCTGACCGCCTTCGAGGTAGCCCGAGAAGAACAGCAGGAGCTTCTCGATTGGCCAGCCTCGCCACACCATGGCCGCCGTCTCGCGAAACGACGGCACCATCCAGTCCGTCGGACGTAGGCAGAACGCACTCCCGAGCTGCGAGGCTTCCTGGCCCTTGATCGGGGCGAACGTGCCGATGCGCCCCTGGCGCTGCAACCGAAGCATTCGCTCGTCGAGGCGACGGCCGAGCAGCATGGCCCGGTGGAGGCGCTTCAGGTCGTCCGGTGCGAGGTGCGGTGCAAGAGCCTCGTCGAGCCGGCCATCGGCATCAAGAATCGACAGATACTCGATGGTGAATTGCGGTTCGATCGGGATGCGCGGCATGCCTAATTCTACGCGATACGTCGACCGGTCGGCCGGCCGCGTGGTGCGATCTCCCATGGTCTCGCTGAAGCCATCACCCCGTGGCCTCTCCTGGGTCTTCTCAATCCTGGTTTGGCGCGGCGACTCAGCGATCGCACCGCCTCGTCATGTTCACCCGGCATCGCGGCCGGCACTGGAGTCGTGAGCGCTCCCATCGGCGCACCGCTCGTGCAACCGATCTGCCACGGAACCACACCGCTTGCGCAGCCACAGCGAAGTAGCTCCAGCACTTTCGCGCCCCAGGCCGGACGTTCGCCAGCGATCGAGCGATGGGGCGACACCGCCTCAGTCGGGGCTACGGCACCAGGACGTACCGGTCGTCCGCCTCCAGGGGCGAGACGGGACCACCCCCGGCCGCGATCGCCGGCAGGGCTCGAGTACGGCCATACCCGCCGAACCGTGCGGAATCACCGCCCGACGAAGTCGATGCCCCGCGAGGTTGACCCCAGCCTGCGAACTGGCATGCTGTTTGCCGGAGTGAATGTGCGGTCTAGTGTGACGATTGCAGTCGGACAGCCGTGGAGGAGGGTATCGGCATGACGGACAGCTCAGGCAAGCTCTGGTGCACAGACGGCGGGCGCAAGGCGGACGTCACTGGTCAACGTTGGTCGAGAGGTCGGCCGTGAGCCCGCAGCGCGATGTCCCCGAGCTCCGGATTGATACAGCGAACCTGTACCGGGAGGAGATGTTCACCGATCGACGGGTGGGCTCGATCCGCAGACTGGTGCCGGTTGCTCCCGACGGGGCCGATGACAAGACCCGAACGGTGATATTCGAGGGTCAGACAACCCTCCTCACACCGGCCGGTCCCATGCCTCTCAGCTTCGAGATCGATGCGCACACGTTCGCAGAGGCTCTCGAGAGATTCTCGGGGGCTGCCCAGGTTGCACTGGAGACGATGCTCAAGGAGCTCGATGAGCTCCGTCGCGAGCGGGCATCGTCACTCATCGTGCCCGGTCAGAGCACCCTCGGGATCGGGAATCTGGGCGGGCCGACTGGAGGCAAGATCAGAAGGCCCTAGCGCCCGCGCGCGCCACTGTCATCTCGGAGCATCGACTCGGGACGAATGCCCGTCGCCCGTCCTCGTTTGGCTCCGATGTCCTGCTCTGTGCTTGGGCCTCCAGCCGACAGGGAGACGCAATCCCGACGTCGCGGCGGATGCCCCCAGCCGCGGAGCTCGCACGTCATGCCGTCATCGAGCCTCCTGCATGCTCTGGCAGGCGAGACATCGCCGAGCGGTTGGAACGGCCCGGAGCCGGGCTATGGGAATCTCACCGTGGCACACGTCGCAGAGGCCGAAGGTACCCGACCGCAAGCGCTCCAGCCCCGCCTCGATGTCGTCGAACTCCGCCTGCTCACGGTCGTCAAGCCTGGCAAGGATGCCCTGCAACACCACGCGCCCGGCGTCCTCCAGCGGGGCGCCGATTTCACGCTCCTCGATGGTGTGAAGCTCTGCCTCCGTCGTCGCCACCGCCCTGAGGAGCTGAGCCCGCGCCTCGTTCAAGGCACGCCCGAACTCCTGGACAATGCTGGGCGGCAGCGGTCGGCTGGTCGGCGCCATGCTCGTCTCCTCCCGGTCAAGCCAAGCTCGAGCGCCCCACGGTCCGGTGGTCGCGCCCGGGCTCGGGCCAGCCCTCCGCCCCGATGAGCGGCACGAAAGCCACCGCCTCCATGGTCTCTCTGACAACTCGTCCATCCTTCTGACGGGAGCACCGCACGAGCCGCTGAAAGAACCGATCGCCACCCACTGGCATGACGAGCCGACCTCCCACCGCGAGTTGCGCGAGGAGCGCCGGCGGTACCCGGGGTCCGCCGGCCGTCACGATGATGACGTCGTATGGCGCATGTTCCGGCCAGCCCAGCGTGCCGTCGCCGCACCGCACATGAACGTTCTGGTGGCCGAGGTCAGCCAGGCGGCTCGTGGCGGATTCGGCGAGCACCGCAATGCGCTCGACCGTATAGACCTCCTTCACGATCGACGCCAGCACGGCCGCGGAATACCCGGAGCCGGTGCCGATCTCCAGCGCGCGATCACCCGCCTTCGGCGTCGCCGCCGCGATCATGAACGCCACGACGTACGGCTGCGAGATCGTCTGCTCCGCACCGATCGGCAGCGGGCCGTCGTCGTATGCGCAATCGCTGAGATCGGGGGGCACGAAGGCCTCTCGCGGGACGCTTCGCATAGCATTGAGCACGGCCGGATCGCGGATATCCCGGGCGGCGAGTTGCACGTCAACCATCGCCTGCCGGGCCGCCACCAGATCCGGGCGAACCTGCGGCCGAGAGCCGGCTGCCGGGCCTCGATCAGCTAGTGACATCCCGTCCTCCCACGCCCACCCGAGGAGGAGGTCAGGTCCGCAAAGGTCCACGCCCGCCCTCGGCCAAGACTCCAGGCCTGTCCCGGGGCCGCCCCAGATGGGGCAACCTTGCCCCAGTCTCCCTGCAGATTGTGCCCGCCACGAACGGTCATTCTTGGCGCTCCAGGAAGACCGCCAGGTCTTTCGACAGGTGGCCCTCGTACCCGGCGAGCTGGCCGGGCGACACGGCTTCCTTGATGACCCGGTACACGGCGCGAAGCGCACGTTCACCCTCCGTCGCATGCACACCCAGGGCTGCGGCGACGCGCTGGACGAGCGTGTCCCGGTCCATGTCGTACGTACCCGGCTCCTTGGTGAGCAACCGGGCCTTGAATGTACCCGGCAGCTGGGACAGAAAGTGCCGGCGGCTCTCAGTGTCTGCGAGCAGGTCGCACAGCACGCCCAGGACGGCCATCGACCACCGGTCGGCGTCCTGGCGGGTCGCCAGCCCTCCCAGCTCCTGCACGCGATCGAGGAAGATCTCTCCCTTCATCGCTACCTACTTGACGGTCAGCACTGCGCACTCAGCCAAGCTGCTGACCTTCCACGAGACACTGCCCATCAACAGGCCGCGGATCTGGCCGACGCCCCGGCGCCCCAGGACGATGAGATCGATCGCCTGTTCTCGTGCGTACTCGAGCAGCCGTTCGGCGGCGTCGCCACTCAGGACGTCGGCCTTGACGCTGTGAACGTTCTTACGGACGGCCATAGCTCGTCCGGCCGCGATGATGGACTGTCCGAGACCGGACATCTCCACCGCGACGGGAAGGTCCACGCGCTCGGTCCGGGCGAATTCCTTCAGTTCGTCGGACACCACCATGGGGCGAGGCGTCACGTGAACCAAGTGCAAGGTCGCCCCGTACCGCACGGTGAGATCGGCCGCCAACCCCAGCGCACGGCCAGCAGGCTCGGACCCGTCGAGCGCAACGAGGATGTTCTTCATCGCCAAGCCTCCTAAGGCGCGATGCGCCGCACGCACCGGTCTGCAGGTTCGCGCTCTCGGCAAGGAGAGCAGCAACCCGTGTGCCAGAACGGGCGGGCGTGGAACAGGGCTGCCCACATGCCACGGCAGGCCAGTCCGGGAGCCGCTCGCTGGCAGGTCTCGTGCAGGAGTTCACGCAGGTCGCCCCGTAGGGGGGATCACAGGACTCAGCCGTCCCGACGCGGGGCCGAAGGCTTCTGGCTGAGATGGAGAAGCATGAGGTGGGACAGATCGATGATCCAGTCACCGTGAGTCCGCTCTCCACTTTGGGAGCCTGACGATGCGAGAGCGGCTGATGATCGAGGCGCCGGCGGCGACGCCAATCGCCGAACGACGAATGGAGCTGGTCGAACGGAAGGGCATCGGCCATCCGGATACCATCTGTGATGCGCTCGTTGAGGTGATCTCCCAGGCCTTGGGCCGGATGTATCTCGAGCGAGCGGGCGCCATTCTCCACTACAACATCGACAAGGCCTTCCTGGTGGCCGGCCAGTGTCGCAAGGGGTTCGGTGGGGGGGACATCATCCGCCCGATCGAATTCATCGTAGGTGACCGCGCAACGCTGGCGCTCGGCGACCGGCCGGCTACAACACTCCCCGTCGAGGACACGGTGCGGTCCGCGGTCGAGACCTGGGTCGGACGTCACCTGCCACATCTCCGGTCGAAGGAGCACCTCCGAATCCGCACCGTGCTGGCCCCCGCCTCGGCCGAGCTCCGGGCGATCTACGTGGGCGATGAGCGTGAGCTCGAGGCCAACGACACGTCAGCCGCATCCGGATACGCGCCGCTCACCCCGACGGAGGAACTGGTCCTCGCGGTCGAGCGCTATCTGAACGGCCCCGAATTCAAGGTCGCGTTTCCTGACACCGGCGAAGACGTCAAGGTGTTTGGTCTCCGCCGGGACGGCCATGTGTCACTGACCGTGGCGATGCCCTTCCGCTGCGACGCTGTCGCGTCGGAGGCGGCATATTTCGCCCGGAAGGAGGCGGTGCTGGAAGCCCTTGTCGAGCGGTTCCGCGCCGCGCCGCTCGAGCTCTCCTGGAGCCTCAACAGTCTGGACCGGCCTGGCCGGGGAGCGGACGGAACGTACTTGACGCTGACCGGCACGTCGGCGGAGGACGCCGACTCGGGTCAGGTCGGGCGCGGCAACCGCGTCAATGGCCTCATCGCCTTCGCTCGGCCCGCCGGGAGCGAGGCGGCCCC
The DNA here is from genome assembly GCA_963805625.1 of uncultured Candidatus Rokubacteria bacterium. Lineage (GTDB taxonomy): Bacteria > Methylomirabilota > Methylomirabilia > Rokubacteriales > DASRDR01 > DASRDR01. The sequence goes on along the minus strand of CAWDVE010000019.1, from coordinate 389,543 downwards.
TGGGAAGAATCCCGTGGGGCATCCGGGCAAACTCTACAGCGTCCTCAGCCACCGGTTGGCGCGCGAGATCCACGCGCGGTGCCCCGGGCTCCGGGAAGTGTACGTGCACCTCGCGACGCGCATCGGGGAGCCGGTCGACCGGCCGTGGACGGGCGTGCAGCTGGTGCTGGCCGCCGGCGTTGCCCTCGCGGACATCGAACGTCGCGTGCGGGACATCGTCGATGCCGAGCTGGTCCGGATGCCGGTCTTCCGGAGCGAGCTGATCGGCGGCCAGTACCCGGTCTGCTAGGCCCAGCACGGACGGACCCCAGGGAGCCTGGACGAAGGCGAAATGAACCAACTACTCGAAGAGTTCCTGGCCGCGCGGCTAGCAAAGTACGAGGTGGTATCCCATCCCGGGGCGTTCACCGCCCAGGAACAGGCATCCACCGCGCACGTCTCGGGCTGGACCTGGGCCAAGAGCGTCGTGGTCAAGAAAGAGGACGGCTATGCCATGGCCGTGCTCCCCGCCTGCTGCCTCATCGACATCGGCCGCCTGCGGGGCCTGATCGGCAAGGGCGAGATCGAGCTGGCCAGCGTGGAGGAGATCCATCGGATCGCACCCACCTGTGAGCCTGGTGGGGTTCCGCCGTTCGGCCAGCTCTTCGGCATGCCGACGTTCGTCGACGAGAGCATCGTCCTGCGCCGTGACATCACGACGCCGGCGGGCGACCTTCATACCGCGATCCGGATGCGCGCCGCCGAATATCTGCGGCTGGCCTCCACGCGGATCGGCCGGTTCGCGATCCACGAGGGGATGGTGGCGCCACGCCCGTCCGGGGGGCCGCGATGACGTATCGCTGGCCTGTTCCACAGGTTGCGCGAGTCCGGCGTCGGAACCCGAAAATCCCGCGGTGCGCGGGGTGGAGGTAGCCATGGCCAAGAGAATCCTGGTCCCCCTCGATCGATCGGAACTCGCGGAGGCGGTCGTCCCCCTCGTTGCCGACCTTGCCCGCGGCGCGGGAGCGACAGTGCGCCTCCTCCACGTGGCTCCGGTCCCCGGAAATCTCGTGAGCACGGAGGGCCGCACCATCGCCTATGCCGACCAGGAGATGGAGCGGCTCGAGGCAGAAGGCTTGGACCATCTGAAGGGAGTCGCAACACGTCTCGGCCTCCCCGCGGAATGCGTGGTCCGCTTCGGAGACGACGCCGATGAGATCCTGCGTGAGGCGGAGGCGTGCGGTGCGGACCTCCTGGCCGTCGCGACCGCCGGGAAAAGCGGCCTGAAGCGCATGGTCATGGGAAGCGTGGCCGAGCAAGTGTTCCGCCGGGCTCGCGTGCCGGTGCTGCTCTACCATCCAGGCTCGATCCCGGACTAGGGCGCCGCGATGGACACGCGGGCCTTCCATCGGATGGTGCGGGAGCGGGTGAACGGGCTGGGGATCCAGGAATCGAAGCGGGTGACCGCGGTAGTGCTCCGGGCACTTCGGGACCGGCTGACGCGGGAGGAGGCCGAGCAGGTCGCCGCCCAGCTTCCCCGACCGCTCAAGGAGGTGTGGGTCCTCGGCGATCAGCCCCGCCGTCGGCCGCTCAAGATTCGACGTGATGAATTCCTCCAGCGCGTCAAGCACGAGGCCGGGCTCCTCTCCGGCGACGCGGCGCGCCGGCTCACCGAAGCGGTGTTCGCGGCGCTCAAGACCCAGCTCTCTCCTGGCGAAGCCGACGACGTGCTGGCGCAGCTGCCGCGCGATCTCAAGACGCTGTGGACCGCCGCGTCGTGATCGGGGTGTGACGCGCGGCGGCGAGGCGTGTCCGGCCGGTCCCGTTGCCTTCTCCGAGGACGCCGGACGTTACTCGGTATCGGGGACCAGATCGAGGGCGTGGAGCCAGGCCGTCGACGCAGCGTCGCTCGGGGCGCGGTAGTCGCCGCGCGGTGAGAGCGAGCCGCCGGAGCCCACCTTCGGCGCGTTCGGCATCGCGCTGCGCTTGAACTGGCTCAACCGGAAGAAGCGATCGAGGAAGATTCGGAGATTGGCCTTGATCTGGCCGATCTCGTAACGATGCCGCTTATCAGGGGGGACGTCCGGCCACGCGTCCACCTCCGGATCGTGCCAGGCGCAGTAGGAGAGGAACGCCACTTTGGGTGGGGCGTAGCCGAACCGCAGCGTGTAGTAGAGGCTGAAGTCCTGTAACTCGTACGGTCCGATGACGGCCTCGGTCCCCCGGGACGGTTCCGTCCCCTCCCCGTCCTCGGGCACGAGTTCGGGGCTGATCTCGGTGGCGAGCACGCGCCGCAGCACGGCGCTCGCCTCCGGCCCGAGCCGCTCCGTGTCCGCGACCCAGCGGATCACATGCTGGATCAGCGTCTTCGGGACGCTCGCGTTGACGCCGTAGTGCGCCATGTGGTCACCGACGCCGTAGGTGCACCAGCCGAGCGCCAGCTCGCTCAGGTCGCTGGTCCCGACCACGAGCGCGTCGTGGAGGTTCGCCAGCCGAAAGAGGTGGCTGGTCCGCTCGCCCGCTTGCACGTTTTCAAAGGTCACGTCGTAGACGGGACGGCTCTCGCTGTGCGGGTGCCCGATGTCGCGGAGCATCTGGCGACAGCTCGGGCGAATATCGAGCTCGTGGGCCGCACAGCCCACCACGCGCATGAGGTCGTGGGCTTGCGCGAGCGTGCGGGCGCTGGTGGCGAAGCCGGGCATCGTGTAGCCGAGAATGTAGGTGCGCGGGTACCCGAGGATATCCATGGCCTGCGCGCAAACCAGCAATGCCTGCGTGGAGTCGAGCCCGCCCGAGACGCCGATGGCCACGCGCTGGATTCCCGTCGCCCGGAGGCGCTTCACCAGACCCTGGACCTGGATCTGATACACCTCGGCGCAGCGCTCGCTCCGCCGCGCGGGATCGAACGGCACGTAGGGGAATCGCTCGTACCGGCGCTCAGGGAGCAATCGGCCGAGGCGCGGCAGCTCCAGCGGCACATCGATCGTGCGGAACCGGCCGAGCTCGGCCTGGTGGCGCTGGACCGCGTCGCCGAAGCTGGTCTGCCGCAGGCGGTCCTGCGTGAGGCGCTCGAGGTCGACGTCGCCGCACGTGAGCTGGTCCTCGTAGCGGAAGCGCTCGGATTCGGCGAGCCGAGTGCCGTTCTCGCAGATGAGGGCGTGGCCGTCCCAGGCAAGGTCCGTGGTCGATTCGCCGAACCCGGCCGCCGCGTAGAGGTACGCGGCCAGACAGCGGGCCGACTGGCTCTCGACGAGCAGACGTCGGTAGTCGGCCTTGCCGATCGTGACGTCGGAGGCCGAGAGGTTGAGCAGGACCGTCGCGCCGGCGAGCGCGGCCACCGAGGAGGGCGGGACCGGCACCCACAGGTCCTCGCAGATCTCGACGTGGAACACGAGTCGGGGCTGGGCCGCCATCCGGAAGAGAAGCCGGCTGCCAAACGGGATGCCGCGTTGGTCGCCCAAGTCGATCGTCTCCCGGGCTGTCGTGTCTCCGGGCGTGAACTGGCGTCGCTCGTAGAATTCCCGGTAATTCGGCAGGTACGTCTTCGGGATCACCCCAAGCACGCGGCCCTGACTGATCACGACCGCGCAGTTGTAGAGCAGGTGGTCGACCTCGATCGGCATGCCGACCACGGCGGCAAGCGAGAAGGCCTCCGAGGCGGCCACAACCTCCCGGAGCGCGTCGAGACAGCCGTCGAGCAGCGCCCGCTGCTGGAAGAGATCCTCGCAGGAATACCCCGACAGCCCGAGCTCCGGAAAGAGCGCGAGGATCGCCTGACGCCGGGCCGCGCGGCGCATTCCCTCGATCGTCTGGCGGCCGTTGAACGCCGCGTCCGCCACACGCACCTCGGGTGTCGCCACGGCGACACGGACGAGGTCGTGGCTGTAGAGGTTGAAGAAGCTCTCACCGGGGTTCATGGCTGTCTGGAGGTCGCGGCCACATTGGCGTGCTCATCTGGGAAGCGCGCGGCGCCGGCGCCGCGTGCGCGCAGCCCGGGTCTCGAAATCCTTCGCATGGGGATCCTCGCGGCGAGGATAGCAAGTCCCTGGCCATCCGCCACCCCTCGGCGAGGGCCGTAACGGAATAGACTGCCCACGGTCAGCCCGCCGGCGCAACGCGGACGCGCGCCACCGGTCCCTCGTCCAGCGTGATTCGCGCCTGGACGAACTGCTGGACAACCCAGATGACGGTGCGGAGATGGGATGACGGGGTCGGGCTTGTCAGGTCGGACTCTTCCCGGGATAGCGCCAAGAAGGGCACGATCTGGTCGGCGAGGTGCTCGTCGACGCCGGCGCCGCTCGTCCGGAAGCCGAGCAGCCCGTCGACCGCCTCGTCCGCTACGCGCTCCGCCGGGACGCCCCGGCGCCCGAGCGCCGTGAAGCCGGCCCGGCCCGCCACCGCGAGGAAGAGCAGGGTGCCTGGTCCGACCGCGGTGGCGTCTTCCTCGACCGTGATCTCCGCCGACACCCCTGCGGCCGCGAGTCGCTCGACGGCGCGGCGGCGCTGGCGTTCGGCGATCGATCTCGGAAGCCGCGACACGGCGGAGAGGCCGCGGACCGAGCCGAAGTCTGGCGGCCCTTCGAGAACGAAACTCAGGAGGCCCTGCGTGGGCTGCACGGTCGTCTCGATCTCCCCGCCTCCCGCCGGATACCAGCCCCAGCGACGCAGCCGCACCTCGGCCCGCACGCCGATCCGCCCGAGCGCCGGGAGATACACGTCGGTGAGATATTGGACAGGCGGGCTCCCCGACACATGGGTCCCCCCGACCAAGCTGAGGCGCGAGGGCCCGGGCGCAAAGGACAGAGGGAGGAGCAGGGCCTGGAACAGCAACGTGACGGATCCGGCGCTGCCCTGGATGGCGCCGATGTCGAAGCGGTAGTCTCCCCCGCGCAGTGCGCGAGGGTTGAACCGGAGCTCGGTGGACCCGAGCTCATCACCCACCACGTCGGCGTCGCTGATCGCGGCCAACGCCCGGACCACCGTCAGATGCTGGGGCCGGAGCCCCGGCTTCGGCCGAGCCGCTCGGATCCTTGTCAGAGTCACGGATCGCCCATGCAGCACCGCGAGCGAGAGGGCCATTCGGAGAATCTGCCCCCCGCCCTCGCCGTGGCTCCCGTCGAGCGTCAACACCGGAGCGCCTGTCTGGCCCCTATCCGGGATCCTGCTGATCGCCTCGCCGCCATCTCGGTCTTTCCTTCCGCCCCTACCCTCGCCCACGACGCGCTCGCCCAGCCGCCACAACCCCTGAGGGGACGATGCGACCGGTGTGCCTAGCTGGCGCCAGCGCCTGCGATTCCGGCTTGCAGGAGGCGCGAACGAGCGGCCACGTCTCCGCGCACCGGACGGCCATGACCCCGCAGGGGGTCAGGAACGGGCACACATCCAGGGCGCCTCCGGTTGGGGAGACGTTGCCGCAGTGGGACACGAGCGGGACACCAAGGCTGTTCTCAGGCGAGGGCTGGATCGCCCGGGACGAACCGTTCCAGCCCGCTCCCCCCGGCACGCCGGTTGCGAGTGCTCAGGACAGCGGTGCCGGCGAACCGGCTACTGCCCTTTAGGAGGTTCGGCGATGCGGCATCCAAAGCGATCGATCAGGCGCAACATCCGAACACGGAAACCGAGGCATGCCCGGCGCGAGGCCCAGGAGTTCGAGCCTATGAACTGGCCCGAGTCCATCCGCGTCGGGGATCGGATGACCCCCGCCCCCTCAACGGTCCGTCCGACGGCGAAGGTCACCGACGCCGTGCGGTTGATGAGAGCCGCGAGGATCCGTCACCTGCCCGTCGTGGACGCCAGCCAACGCCTTGTCGGCATCGTGACCGACCGGGACCTCCGGCAGGTCATTCTCGACCCACGACTCCAGGAACGACTCGGCGGGAGGCTGGCCGACGCGCTGGAGGGTCTCACCGTCCGGGACATCATGACGTGGACGGTGTTCACGGTTCGGCCGGAGACCGAGATCCGCGACGCGGCCCGGCTCCTGCACCACCGGAAGATCGGCGCGCTCCCGGTCGTGAAGAACGAGCGGCTCGTCGGGATCCTCACCGAGGCCGACGTCATCCGAGTGTTCGCCGAGGTCCTCGAAGAGGGAGTCCTGTCGCCTCCGTACCGATGGGCGCTCCGGGCTCCATGAGCGCGTCGCTGGAATCGCCAATCGCCCCATCGCTCCGGGGAGCGTTTGTCTCGGGACCGGTCACCACCCGAGACGCCGCCCTCTTCACCGATCTCTACGAGCTCACCATGGCCGCGTCGTATTTCCGGGAAGGGATGCACGACCCCGCCACGTTCAGTCTCTTCGTGCGGAAGCTCCCGAAGAATCGGTCGTTCCTCATCGCCACGGGGCTCGAGGATGTGCTGGGCTACCTCCAGAGCTTCCGCTTCTCCGACGACGCGCTCGCGCACCTCGCAGGGACGCGCCGGTTCGACGATCGCTTCCTCGGCTTCCTCGCCGACCTCCGGTTCACGGGCGACGTGCGAGCCGTGCCCGAAGGGACGGTCGTCTTTCCCGATGAGCCGCTCCTGGAGATCACCGCGCCCATCATCGAAGCCCAGCTCGTCGAGACGGCGGTCATGAACGCCTGTCACTTCCAGACGGTCCTCACCACCAAGGCGGCCCGCTCCGTCATCGCGGGACGCGGGCGCGCGATTGTCGAGTTCGGCCTCCGGCGCACTCCCGGAGTCGATGCCGGCATGAAGGCCGCGCGGTGCACATTCCTGGCGGGCGCCACCATGAGCAGCAACGTGCTCGCGGAGCGCTCCTACGGTATCCCGGCCACCGGGACGATGGCGCACTCGTACGTGGTGGCCTTCCCCCGCGAGATCGACGCGTTCCGCGCGTTCGCGCGCGCCTTTCCGGAGAACACGACCCTTCTCATCGACACGTACGACACCGTCACCGGCGCCCACAAGGCGGTCCAGGTGGGAAAGGAGATGGAGGCTCGGGGGCACCGGCTGGCCGGCGTGCGACTGGACAGCGGCGACATTCTGACCCTCAGCCAGGAGGTGCGACGAATCCTCGATGGGGCCGGGCTCGGCTACGTGCGTATCTTCGTCAGCGGCGGCCTCGACGAGCACGTCATCGACGAGCTCCTCACCGCCGGGGCGCCCATCGACGCCTTCGGGGTCGGGACGCGCATGGATGTCTCCGCCGACGCCCCCTATTTGGACATGGCCTACAAGCTCGTGCGCTACGCCGGCCGGAACGTGCTCAAGTTCAGCACGGGGAAGGAAACGTGGACCGGCGAGAAGCAAGTCTACCGCACACGCGGGGCCGACGGCCGCTTCGCGAGCGATCGGCTGGCCCTACGGGAGGAAGACCCGCCCGCCGGCGCCGAGCCTCTTCTCGACACGGTGATGACCTCGGGAGCAGTCACGACGCCGCTTCCCGCCCTGACGGCGATCCGCGACTACTGTGCGGCTCAGCTCCGCGCGCTCCCTGACGCGGTGCGGCGGCTCAGAGACCCCGCCGCGTACCCGGTGGCCTACAGCGATCGCCTCCTTGCCCTCCAACGGTCGCTCAAAGCCGAGATCGAAGCGCTCGAGGTACGCGGCGCCGACTGAGGCGCGACGGGCCGCGATCAGCCGGCATCCGCGTCGGCCGGGGCACTCACGGACCAGCCCCTGGGGCACCCGCACCCCAAGCTGGGGCGGCACGTCAGCGCCCGGAGGTCGACAAGCCACCAATTTGATGGACAAAGCCTGTGGCACCCTGGATGCACCAGGACCCAGCGACCGCAGGGGTGTCTGTCTCGCGAGGAGGGATGAGTGGCCTGGCCGACCATTGTCAAGACGCCGAGCACGCTCGCGGTGGCCCCGAACCTCGGGGACTACGAGCGCGTACGTGCCAGCTTCTCCTGGGCCAACGCCCGGCGTGGGCTTGCCGGCCTGCCCGGCGGCGGTCTCAACATCGCCCACGAGGCGATCGACCGGCACGCGTCGGGGCCGCGCCGCGATCATGTCGCGCTCCGCTGGCTCGGAAAGCGCGGTGAGATCGAGGACTATACCTACGGTCGGCTGCAGGAGCTCACGAACCGCTTCGCGAACGTCCTGGCGGGGCTCGGCGTGGCCAAGGGCGACCGAGTCTACGCCCTGGCCGGGCGCCTACCTGAGCTCTACGTCGCCGCCCTCGGCACGCTCAAGCATCGGAGCGTGTTCTGCCCGCTCTTCTCCGCCTTCGGCCCGGAGCCGATCCGGGCTCGTTTGGCCATCGGCCAGGCGAGGGTGTTGGTGACCACGGCCTCGCTCTATGACCGGAAGGTGGCGGCGTTGCGCCCGCTCCTGCCACACCTCGAGCACGTTCTGCTGGTCGGCGACGACCGCCAGCCGACCCAGGTGCCAGGGACCCACGACTACCAGCGGCTCGTGGCCGGGGCCGGCGACCACTTCGAGATCGGGCCGACCGATCCGGAGGATCCCGCACTGCTCCACTTCACGAGCGGCACGACCGGTACGCCAAAGGGCGCGGTCCACGTCCACGAGGCGGTCCTGGCTCACCACGTCACGGGGCAGCTGGCGCTCGACCTCCATCCGGAGGACGTCTTCTGGTGTACCGCCGATCCGGGCTGGGTGACCGGGACCTCGTACGGGATCATCGCGCCCCTGACGAATGGCGTGACGAGCATCGTCGACGAGGGTGACTTCGAGGCCGCCCGCTGGTATGGCATCCTGGACAAGGAGCGGGTCACCGTCTGGTACACCGCCCCCACGGCGATCCGCATGCTGATGAAGGCCGGCACGAGCCTCGCCCGCGCCCACGATTTCCGCGCCCTCCGCTTCCTGGCCAGCGTCGGCGAGCCGCTCAACCCGGAGGCGGTGGTGTGGGGCAAGGAAGCCCTCGGACTCCCGTTCCACGACAACTGGTGGCAGACGGAGACCGGCGGCATCATGATCGCCAATTTCGCCGCCCTGGACATCCGGCCGGGATCGATGGGCCGGCCGCTTCCCGGGGTCGAGGCCGCCATCGTCCGCAGAACAGCCGACGGAAAGATCGAGGTCATCGAGGAACCGGACGTCCAGGGCGAGCTCGCGCTCCGCCCCGGATGGCCCTCCATGTTCCGCGCGTACTGGGAGGAGCCTGAGCGCTACCGGAAGTGCTTCACCGGCGGATTCTATCTCACCGGCGACCTCGCCCGCCGGGATCGAGATGGCTACTTCTGGTTCGTCGGGCGAGCGGACGACGTCATCAAGACATCAGGGCATCTCATCGGTCCCTTCGAGGTGGAGAGCGTCCTCATGGAGCACAAGGCTGTGGCGGAGGCCGGGGTGATCGGCAAGCCGGACCCGGTGGCGATGCAGGTGGTCAAGGCGTTCGTCTCGCTCAAGGACGGCTACGTGCCGACGCCCGAGCTCCGTCGCGAATTGCTGGCGTTCGCGCGCACCCGCCTCGGGGCGGTCGTGGCGCCAAAGGAGATCGAGTTCCGGCCGACCCTCCCCAAGACCCGCAGCGGGAAGATCATGCGTCGCCTTCTCCGGGCGCAGGAGCTCGGGTTGCCCGAGGGTGACACCTCGACACTAGAGATCAGCTGAGGCCTGCGATGCCATTTCCCTGTCTGCCGAATCTCCCCGTCGAACGTGACCGCGTGCTTCATCTCCTCCGCGAGATGCTCCGCATCCGCCGCTTCGAGGAAAAGGCGGCCGAGCTGTACACGGTCGGCAAGATCCGCGGCTTCCTGCATCTCTACATCGGCGAGGAGGCGGTCGCTGTGGGTGCCATGCAGGCCCTCACCGCCGACGATGCCATCGTGGCGACCTACCGCGAGCACGGGCATGCCCTCGCCCGCGGCATCCCAGCGGGACCGCTGATGGCCGAGATGTACGGGAAGGCCAACGGAGTGAGCCGGGGCCGCGGCGGCTCGATGCACTTCTTCGACGTGAGCCGCCGCTTCTACGGGGGCCACGCGATCGTCGGAGCTGGACTACCGATTGCCGTGGGTCTGGCTCTGGCGGACCGGCTGCAGGAGCGCGCTCGGGTGACGGCATGCTTCTTCGGAGACGGCGCGGTCGCCGAGGGCGAGTTTCACGAGTCGCTGAACCTCGCCGCCTTGTGGAAGCTTCCCGTCCTCTTTCTGTGCGAGAACAACCTATACGCCATGGGGACGGCCATCGCCCGCCATCAGGCCCAGCCGGATCTCGCACGCAAGGCGGAGAGTGCCGGTCTCTGCGCGGAGGTGGTGGATGGGATGGACGTCCTCGCCGTCGAGGCCGCCACCCGGCGGGTCGCCGACACGGTCCGGCTCGGGCTCGGTCCGCACTTCCTCGAGCTCCAGACCTACCGATTCCGGGCGCATTCGATGTATGACCCCGAGCTCTATCGCACCAAGGAAGAGGTCGAGCAGTGGAAGACCCGCGATCCGATCGCGACCTTCGCAACCCGGCTTCGTGAATGGCGGCTTCTGTCGGACCCCGACTGGGCTGCCCTCGAGGCCACGGTGGCCGGCGAGATCGAGGACGCGGTCCGGGTCGCCGAGGAGGGGCCCTGGGAGCCAGTCGAGGATCTGACGCGAGACGTCTGCACCCCGAGCGGGACCCCATGACCGTCAAGCTGACCTACCGGGAAGCGGTCCGGGCGGCACTGCGGGAGGCTCTCGCCGGTGACCCGCGCGTCTTCCTCATGGGTGAAGACGTCGGATGCTACGGCGGCGCCTACGCGTGCAGCAAGGGTCTCCTCGAGGAGTTCGGACCCGACCGAGTACGCGACACACCGCTGTCCGAATCGACCTTCGTCGGAGCCGGCGTCGGCGCCGCGCTGGGCGGCATGCGTCCGATCGTCGAGATCATGACCGTCAACTTCAGCCTGCTGGCCCTGGATCAAATCGTGAACAACGCGGCCACCCTGCGCCACATGTCGGGCGGTCAGCTGAGCGTCCCGCTGGTCGTGCGCATGGCCACCGGCGGCGGTCGCCAGCTGGCCGCCCAGCACTCCCACAGCCTCGAGGGCTGGTACGCGCACATCCCCGGCATCAGGGTCGTGGCCCCGGCCACGGTGGCCGACGCCCGGGGCATGCTGCGGCTCGCCCTCCAGGATCCGGATCCCGTCTTCATCTTCGAGCACGCGATGCTCTACCCGATGGAGGGCGAGATCGACGACACCGCACTCCCCCGCGACCTCACGCGGGCCGCCGTCCGGCGCTCGGGTGCCGATGTGACAGTGATCACGTACGGCGGATCACTGTGGAAGGGTCTCGAGGCCGCCGAGCAACTCGCCGCGGAGGGTATCGAGGCGGAGGTCCTCGATCTCCGCTCCCTCCGTCCGCTCGACACGCAGGGCATCATGGCCTCGGTCGCCAAGACGCATCGGGCTCTTGTCGTCGATGAGGCCTGGCGCACCGGGAGCCTGGCCGCGGAGATCAGCGCCCAGATCATGGAAGGCGCCTTCTACGACCTGGACGCGCCGGTGGCGAGGCTGTGCAGCGCCGAGGTGCCGATGCCGTACGCGAAGCACCTCGAGGACGCGGCCCTGCCCCAGGCGACGACCATCGTCCACGCCATCCGGGAGATGCGAAAGCGCCGTGGCTGAGTTCCTGATGCCGATCCTGGGGGCGGACATGGAGGCGGGCACGCTCGTCGCCTGGCGCAAGAACCCGGGTGATCGCGTCAAGCGCGGGGACGTCGTAGCCGAGGTCGAGACCGAGAAGGGGCTCATCGACGTCGAGATCTTCGCCAACGGCGTGCTCGAGCGGGTCCTGGTCCAACCCGGCCAGAAGGTGCCGGTCGGAACGGTGCTGGCGTTCATTCGAGAGGACGGCGCAGCGGCCGGGACTCCGTCCCCGGCACCCGCGGCGGCTCCGCCGACGTCCCGCCGACTCCGGATCTCCCCGCTAGCGCGGAAGCTCGCCACCGAACTCGGGATCGACCCGGCCGCGATCCCGGGGACCGGCGCGGACGGGGCGATCACCCGCGAGGACGTCGAACGGGCCGCGGCCCAGCAGCCCGCGATCCCATCCGGCACCCCGCCGGCGCCTCCCCCGGGCGTCGTCGACCGCCAGGCCCAGCTCCGGCAGACCGTCGGGGCTGCCATGGCGCGCGCCAAGCGCGAGATTCCACATTACTACCTCGGCACCACGATTGACCTGGGTCGCGCCACAGACTGGTTGGCGGTCGAGAACGCGAAGCGGCCCGTGCCGGACCGCCTTCTCCTCGGCGTCCTCCTCATAAAGGCGGTGGCGCTCGCCCTCCGGGAGGTCCCGGAGCTGAACGCGCGATGGATCGCCGGGAAGGTCGAGCCGAGTCCGGTGATCCACGTCGGCGTTGCCATCTCTCTGCGATCCGGCGGCCTCGTCGCCCCCGCCCTGCACGACACGGATCACCAGAGCCTGGACGAGCTCATGCGAAGTCTCCGCGACCTCGTCATACGCGCCCGCGCCGGCACGTTGCGGAGCTCCGAGCTCTCCGATCCTACGATCACAGTGACGAGCCTGGGCGAGCAGGGCGTGGAGAGCGTCTTCGGCATCATCTATCCTCCCCAAGTCGCGATCGTGGGCTTCGGCAAGATCGTGGAGCGGCCCTGGGTGGTCCAGGGCCAGATCATGCCGCGGCCAGTCGTCACGGCGACACTCTCGGCCGACCACCGCGTGACGGATGGCCATCGCGGCGGGCTCTTCTTGGTCGCGGTGGATCGGCTCCTGCAGGAGCCGGGCCGGTTGTAACGCGCATGAACCCACAGGCCGCCACAGGTCGAAGACCGGCCGCCACAGGTCGAAGACCGGCCGCCACAGGTCGAAGACCGGCCGATCGAAGCCGTCCGATCAACCTCCGTGCAACCAGGGTAGCCCAGTGAGCAAGGATGAGATCCGCGCGGCCGTCCTCCACGCCCTGGAGGAGGTCGCCCCCGAGGCCGATCTCGGTCGAATCAAGCCGGCAGTGAGCTTCCGGGACCAGCTGGACCTCGACTCCATGGACCTCCTGAACTTCGTGATCGGGCTGCACCACGCATTCCGGGTGGACATTCCCGAATCGGACTACCCGAAGCTCGCCTCGCTCGACGGTTGCGTCGAGTATCTCGCCTCGCTCGACGCGACCCCACGCAAGGGGACCGCCCCCTGAGCCGCGCCGGCGCATTCAGCACGCCTCGGACTTCTCCCGGGTCTCGGGTCCGGCGCCCCGGGCGGTCGATCAATCGACCCGACCTCATGACGCCTCGAGACCGTGCGCGGCATGGGCCGCCGCTGCGCCGGAGACGCAATCTCCGCGGCGACGCTGTCCGCACTCCATCTGTGCTGTGCCCTGCCCCACGCCGGGCCAATGGCCGCCGGCGCCGGGTAACTGGGGCTCGTTTGCCCTCGCGGGGCATTCATGTCCCACCGAGGTAGCCGATCGCGGCCTGAATCGCCGCCGAAGGCTCGCGGGGCTCGTGGCATTCCGGTTGCACCAGGGGTCCCGGTGTGGGCCGATATCAAGTCTTGGAGAACGTGGCCCTCGCTGACTGCGCCCTCGAGGTCGAAGGCCGGGACCTGAACGATCTCTTCGAGACAGCGGCGGGCGCCCTAGTCGAGCTCATGGTCGATCCGGCGACCGTGGAGACCTCAGTCGAGCGGCGGATCGCGCTCTCGGCCGACGAGGTGGACTTGTTGTTCTACGACTGGCTGTCTGAGCTCATCTACCGGAAGGACCGCGACCGGGAGGTCTTCCCGCAGGCGCGGGTTCGGGTCAGCGGGGACGGTCCGTTCAGGCTGGAAGCGGACGTCCACGGCGGCGTCATCGATCGGGTACGGACGGCCCTGCGGGCCGATCCCAAGGCCGTGACCTTCCACCGGTTCGAGGTGATCGCCGTCAACGGTGGCTGGCGTGCCCGGCTCGTGATCGACATCTGAGCGGTCGCCGCACACGCGGGCCATAGGGAATGCCGGTGACGATCGCAACAACGTCCGGGATGAAAGTCGAGCCGGCCGGGGACTGCATCTGGGAGATCCCGGCAAGCCAAAAGGCTGGCATGCGGGTCCCGGCGCGCATCTACGCCTCCGAGACGTTGCTCGCGCAGATGGACGCCGGGGTCTTCGAACAGGTGACGAACGTGGCCTGTCTCCCGGGCATCGTCCGCGCCGCTCTCTGCATGCCTGATGGGCATTGGGGGTACGGCTTCCCGATCGGTGGCGTCGCGGCGTTTCGCGCCGACAACGGCGTCATCTCGCCCGGCGGGATCGGCTTCGACATCAACTGTGGGATGCGGCTCATCCGGACGCGCCTCACCGAAGCCGAGGTGCAGCCCAGGCTGCGCGACCTCGTGGACGCGCTATTCCGCGCGGTCCCGTCGGGCGTGGGCGCCCACGGGTTCGTGCGACTGACCGACAGCGAGTTCCGCCGGGTCATGGTGGAGGGAGCCGGATGGTGCGTGCGTCACGGCTACGGCTGGCCCGAAGACCTCGAGCACACGGAGGGACGCGGATGCCTCCCGGGGGCCGATCCCGTTCACGTGAGCGCCCGCGCCCTCGAGCGGGGTCTGAACCAACTGGGGACGCTCGGCTCCGGCAACCACTATCTCGAGATCCAGGTCGTCCGTCCCGGGGCCATCCACGACTCCGAGGTGGCCCGGGCCCTGGGGGTGGATGGACCCGGACAGGTGTGCGTCATGCTCCACTGCGGCTCCCGCGGGTTCGGGCACCAGATCGGGACGGACTACCTCCGCCGCTTCGACCAGGCGATGCCCCACTACGGCATCACCGTCAGTGATCGCGAGCTCGCCTGCGCGCCGTTCCGCTCACCCGATGGGCAGGCCTACTTCGCCGCCATGACGGCGGCGGCCAACACGGCGTTCGCCAATCGCCAGGTAATCACGCACCGGGTCCGGGAGGTCATGGGCGCCGTCTTTGGCTCCGACCCTCACGAGCTCGGGCTGTCGGTCGTCTACGACGTCTGCCACAACACGGCCAAGCTGGAGCGCCACGTGGTGGACGGCGAATCCCTGGAGCTGGTCGTTCACCGGAAGGGCGCCACGCGCGCCTTCGGTCCCGGCGCTCCGGACGTACCAGAGGCATACCAGGCGGTGGGCCAGCCGGTGATCATCGGAGGCTCCATGGAAACCGGTTCCGCGCTCCTCGTGGGCACGGCACATGCGATGGCCGAGACCTTCGGCTCGACGGCCCACGGCGCCGGGCGCACGATGTCACGCCACGAGGCCAAGCGCCGGGTCCACGGCACGCGGCTGATCCAGGAGATGGAAGCTCGCGGTATCCTCGTGCGCGCCGCGTCGAAATCGGGTGTGGCCGAGGAGGCCGGCTTCGCCTACAAGGATCTCGCGGAGGTCGTCGATGTCCTCCATCGGCTCGACATCTCCCGAAAGGTCGTGTCCCTCACCCCCATCGGGAACATCAAGGGCTAGGAGGACCGCGCGATGGCCGCCACGCCGTTCGGCATCGGCATGCGGCGGCCGGCTACAGCATGTTCGTCGTGGGCGCCGCGCGCACCGGACGGACCTCGACCATGCATCGGGTCCTGACCCGGACGGCGCGGGAGGAACCGACCCCGTCGGATCACTGCTACGTCTTCAACTTCGCCGAGCATGTCGCGGGAGTGAGGGCGAACAATATGCACGCATCCCACGGGCGCTACCGCCGGAGGTTGCTGCGGCCTCTCGGCGGCCTCGGGCAGCTGCCTCAGGCCGCTCCGGTGCTGAATGGATGGAGCGCCAGGAGCGTGCTCGTCTCGGCGGTCGTGATGGGCCGTAGCGCCTGCGTCTCGTCGAACCAGATGTACTCGTCGAATTGGTATGGCAGCGAGGCATGGAAGTAGTGGCTCTGTAGCTCGGTGTCCGGCCGGTAGATGACGCCGACGGCGCGCTCGAGCCGCGAAGGCGCCAGCTCCGTGCGCACCTCCTCGCGCGACGGCTCGCGGAGATGCAGCAGGAAGGCCTTGACGCCCGAGTCGTGACACAGCCGCTCGTAGCTCTCGGGATGGGCCGGGCGCAGGTTCATGATCCGCATTGGCCCATCCCAGTCGTGCGCGGCGGCAACCGTCCCGTGATCGGTGCCGAAGCCGACCAGGGAGACCGCGTCGCCGAATCGTTGCCGGCACAGCTGTCCCAGGTTCAGCTCGCCGCGCGCGCTCATCTCGGTCGCTCGCGCGTCGCCGAGGTGCGAGTTGTGCGCCCACACGACGGCCTTCGACGACGGTCCGTGGAACGCGAGCAGGCGCTCGAGCGTGTCGAACATGTGCCGGTCGCGCTGGTTCCACGACTCGCTCGCCCCGTAGTACATCGCTCGGTAGTAGCGCTCGGCGTCGGCAACGAGGCGTGCGTTCTGCACCGCGTCGAGGAACCGCTCGCCGTCCCGCTCCGCATAGTCCAGCTCCCGGCCGAGCATGTCGCGCAACATCGCCACTGCCTCCTTCTCGCAGACGCGGTAGCGTCCGCTGAGGGCGGCGCGCCCATAAGCCTGCGGGTCGGCCTGCCAGGGCGTCAAGCAGGAGTATCGTTCGCGCGCAAGACGCGCCGCCGCCGGGTCCACCCGCTCCAGGTATTCGAGGACCGAGCGAATCGACGCGAAGAGGCTGTAGAGGTCGAGGCCGTAGAAACCCGCGCGTCGCGCGGGCTCGCGGATCTCGGCGTTGAAGGCCCGGAGCCACTCGACGAATCCCCAGGTCTCGTGATTCCGCCACATCCACGTGGGGAACCGCGTGAAGGCCGCTACCTCGGGACGGTGCCCGTCTGGAAGGGCCTGGACGTAGCGACCGACGCGGCGCGCGTCGGGCCAGTCGGCCTCGACCGCGACGATTCCGAATCCGCGCGTGCGGATGAGCTCCTGGGTGATGCGGGCACGCATCCGGTAAAACTCGGACGTGCCGTGCGACGCTTCACCGATCAGCACCAGCCTCGCTCGGCCGAGACGCTCGAGCAGCGCCCCGAGATCCTGGCCATCGATCGACTCGATCGGCTCGGCGACTTCGCGCACGAGGTGAACCAGGATTCCGGGGCGGCTCGGGGCCTGCGAGGGACGCCCGTTCCATTCGGTCGGCTCTGCCATCCAGCCCTGGGCCCCGATCAGTGGCACGAAGCGCACGTCGCCGAGCTCTTCCTCGTGAAGCCGCCCATCCGCTCCCCGAGTCACCCGAAGCAGGCGCTGGACGCCGCGGCCCTCCCCCACCGGGATCACGAGGCGCCCGCCAGGTGCCAACTGGTCGAGGAGCGCCTCGGGCACCTTCGGCCCCCCCGCCGCAACGACGATCGCGTCGTACGGAGCGTGCTCGGGCCAGCCGAGCGTCCCGTCGCCATGGAGCACCGAAACGTTCGAGAATCCGAGATGGGCAAGCCGCTCGGCCGCGACGCGCGCCAGCTCTTCGTGCCGCTCGATGGTATAGACCTCGTGAGCGATCCGGCCGAGAATCGCCGCCGCGTAGCCCGACCCCGTCCCCACCTCCAGCACACGATCACCGGGGCGGAGCGCCGCTGCCGCCGTCATCAGCGCGACGATGTACGGCTGCGAGATCGTCTGCCCGCGCTCGATCGGCAGGGGTGCATCCGCGTACGCGAACTCCTCGAGTTCCGCGGGGAGAAACGCTTCGCGCGGGACATCCCGCATCGCCGCGAGCACGGCTGGATCACGGACGCCGCGGGCGGCGATATGGGTACGAACCATATATGCTCGGGCGTCTGACAGGTCACTCATTTCACTACGCCTCCACCGCGCGGCATCAACTCGAGGGCTCGCGATGTCAGGACCAGGCCCTCGGGCACGGTGGCCGGCTGCAGCCCAGCACCGCGACCCGGCCGCGGAAGTCGGCCACCCTACGACATCCCGGGGAAGCTCATTCCTCGGAGACCAGTTCCTGGACGGCCCGCAGCACGTCGATGTAGCTGGCGATTCCCACCACTTCACGCGTGTCGGGAAGGACGACGGGGATCGCGCCCACCTTGTTCTCGATCATCAGGTCGATCACGTCGCCCAGATCGGCCTCGGGGTCGACGGAGATCACGTCGGAGCTCATCGCAGCGACGACCGGCGCGCCAAGTGCCCGCCTGAGGGCATCGGCTCCCTCCGTCGTCAGCACCCGTCCCACGTCGAGAGAGGCGAGATCGCGGTCGCTCAGCATGCCGATCAGGATTCCCCCGCGCGCGACCGGCACGTGGCGAATGTCAGCCTCGCGCATGATATCCCACACCTCCGCGAGGGTCGCCTGAGGAGTCACGGTGATCGGATTCGCCGTCATCACGTCACGAGCCTTCATGAATTCCTCCTCGTCTCTTGTTAACCGGGTGATGTCATCACCTGCGGGTACAGTCGTTCCACGTCTTCGCGACGGCAGAGCGCGGTTCCGGGGTTCATCACGGCCGCCGCCCCGGCAGCGACCCCGAAGCGGACCGCCTCGCCTATGGCTCGGCCCCGGGCCAGGGAGAGCACGATGCCCCCCACCATGCTGTCGCCGGCCCCCACGCTGCTCTTGACGCGGACAGCCGGCGACGCGAGCCGCTCCCGCTCCGAGGCGGTCACCCAGAGGGCGCCCCCCGCCCCGAGCGAGAGGACGAGAATCTCGCACCAGCCGCGCTTGACGACGATGGCCGCGAGGTTTGCGAGGTTGGACTCGTCGCCCTCGGGCTCGCCCATCAGGGCCCGAAACTCCTGAAGGCTCGGCTTCAGCAGATAGACTCCCTCGTCGACGGCGCGGGCCAGCGGCGCGCCGGAGGTGTCCAGGACGACCCGGCTTCCAATCTGTCGGCCCACCGCCGCCAGGCGCGCATAGAAGTCGACCGGCACCCCGGGCGGCAAGCTGCCGCTCGCCACCAGGAAGTCGGGCGCGGGACGCAGCTGACGCACCCAGTCGAGGAAGATCGGCCACTCGTGGTCGCCAAGGGCCGCGCCCGGCATGCAAAACCGGAACTGGCGGCCGCTGACTTCCTCCAGCACGTTGAGGTTCTCCCGCGTCCAGCCGTTGACGGGCATCGGCGTGTAACGCAGGCCCTCGGCGTCGAGCAGGCGCTTGAGCAGCTCACCGGCCGGCCCCGCCACGGGGAAGCAGAGCAGCGCGTCCCCTCCGAGCTTCCGGATCGCTCGCGCGACGTTGATCCCCCCGCCTCCAGGCTCGTACGTCGGGGCCTGGCAGCGAAGCTTTCGGTCCGGGAGGACGTAGGGCACGCTGGTGCTCTCGTCGACGGCGGGGTTCATGGTGAGCGTGACGATCGAGAGCATCGGTTGGGCCTCCAGCGAGGGGCGCATCAGGCGTCCATCTCCTGCCATATCGCCGCGTGCCCGGGCTCGCCTAGTCGCCGAGCACGAGCTTGTTCAGGACGCTCGAGACCCCGGGTGACGCCCACGCCACGCGCTCGGCTTCCTGCTTCTCCACCCACGACCGCACGTTGCCCCGCAAGGTGACGGCGCTGCCATCGATTTCCACCGTGACGCGACGGGCGTCGACCTCGGCGCTGCGGCGGAACGCGTCTTCGATTTTCCCCTTGATGGTGCCCGACGTGAGCCTTGGCTTGATCGTCACCTGATTCCGGATACCCAGCACCCCGGTGAGGCGACGCACGGCGTCCTCGGCCGCGGTCCGCTGGTACCCCCAGTCCACTTCCCCCTCCAGCGTCACCCAGCCCTTGCTGACGACGACCTTGATACGATCCGGCGGGATCGAACTGTTCCACTCGAGGGCGTGGACCACGGCTCGTGCGATGTCCGAATCCGAGCGCTGGCTCGCACCGGGCAGGTGCACCTCGATCTCACTCGCCATCCCCTTCACGCCGGCCACTCGCAGCGCGGCTCGCTCGGCCTCGATCTTCTCGTGGTAACTCTGGACGTCGCCGCTCAGAGTCACGACGCCGTCGGTCACCCCCACGCCGATCCCGGCGGCCTTGATGCCAGGCTCCCACTCCAGCTCCTCCAGCACTTGCCCCTTCAAGACGATGTCGGTCTTCATGGCGCCTCCCGTCTTCACCGCGGCCTCAACTCCGCTGTCCGTGGCGTTGTGCCTGGAGGCTCATCACCCACTCCGTGATCCGGTCCCGGCTAGAGTCGCCTCCCCCTCGGCCCACTCCGGATGAACGCCCAGCCGTCCCAACGTCTGGAGCACTCGAGCCGGGTCCCCCCAGTCGCTCCACGTGACTCCTCGAACCGGCAGCACCGCGAGATTGGGGGGCCTCGTCCCCAGGACGTCTTCCGAGAAGTTCGTCGCGGGAAGCCTCGCGTAAAGCGATCGCATGGCCTCGGTCTCTCCGAGAGTCGAGCGCTGGGGCCATGCCGACATGAACGCGCCGTAGAGATCGGGGGTGGCCCCTCGAATCAGGGCGAGTAGCGCAGGCACCCGAGCCACCAGGACGAAGCTGTTCCAGAGACAGCGGCGCTCGAAGAGGGTCTCGGCGATCGCCGCCACGGGCTTCTCCCAGAACCGCCGGACCCGGTAAACGGTAAACGCGGCCCCTTCGAGGAGCGGGTCCCCCGCCTCGATCCAGCCGTACTGCACCTCGGGGCCATCCGCCTCCATTCCCAAGAGGACGACCAGGTCGGGACGGGCCTCGACCGTGGCGAAGGCCGCGTCCACGTGCGCCATGAAGCGCGCCTCATCCGAGATGTAGTGGTCCGAGGGGAACAGGGCCACGGCGTCCGACGATCCCCCGTCGGCGACGCGAAGCAGACCGTACAGGATCGCGGGAGCTGTGCCCCGGCCGCACGGTTGAACGACCAGCGGCCCGGGCGGCACCTTGGCGAGAAGCGGTCCATAGAACCGCTCGTGTGACCGGGTCAGCACGAGGCACGTCCGATCTGGTCTCACCGTCCGCGCGACGCGAGTGCGCGTCCGATCGAGCAGCGTCTCGCCGTTCAACAACGGGCAGAACTGCTTGGGCCGCTCGTCGCCGGCAATCCGTCGCGTCAGCGACCGGAGCCGGATCCCCTCACCGCCGGCCAGGATGAGCGCCCACCGGTCTGATCGCCTCGGTCCGAGCTCCATCTCTCTCCCCTGGACGGTTATCCGCGCCCGGCTGGCAGCCCGCAGGACCTGATCCCAAAGAGACGTCTAGCAACGGCGCTGCCATCCCAATCTCTGGCATCGACTACACATTCGGGCGCATGGCGCGGGGCACGCTCAACCCGGTCTCGCCAGGGTGCTGCGCCGGTGCGGAGCACCCGCCCCACCCGGGGCAGCGGCGGGACACCTCTCAGGCGACCTCCTCCCATGTCCAATGCCCCGCCGCGGTGGCACTCGGGTTGCACCCTCGCCGGGTGGCGCCCGAGCGCGTCAGGACGGGAAACGAGCGCCGCCAGGGGAGGGACCATGGGGCTCAAGGATCTGCTGGTGCACGTGGACAACGACCCGACGTCCAGCTCGCGGGTAGACGTCGCGGTCGCCCTCGCCGCGAAGCACGGGGCCCATCTCACGGGCCTCCATGCGATGGGGTGGCCTCGGTTGCCGGGCTATCTCGAGGCCGAACTACCGCCGAGCTTCCGGGAGGAGCAACGGCTGCACCTCGAGGAGCTCGCCCGCCAGGCCGAGGAGCGGTTCCACGATCGAGCACGGCGGCGCGGGGTCCGCGCCGAGTGGCGAGTCAGCATCGGCGACATCGTCGGGACGACGAAGCTGCACGCCCGATATGCCGACCTCACAGTCGTTGGGCAGGGTCGCGATCTCGTCAACGCACCCTACGACCTCGCCTTCCTCCCCGAGGAGCTGGCTCTCGGAGTCGGCCGACCTGTGCTGGTCGTCCCACGCTACGGCACCTTCGAGGCGGTCGGCGAGCGGATCCTGATCGCGTGGAACGGAAGCCGCGAGGCGACGCGGGCCGTGCACGACGCGATCCCGCTCCTGAAGCTCGCGACGAAGGTCACCGTGCTCTCGATCGACCCCGACGCCCATACCGGGCCTCGGGTGCCGAGCGCGGACATCGCCCTCCACCTTGCGCGCCACGGCGTCGCGGCGGAAGCGGCCTCGGACGTGGGCATCGACATCGGAGTCGGAGACCTGCTCCTCTCTCGCGCGGCTGATCTCAGCATCGATCTCATAGTGATGGGCGCCTACGGGCACTCACGCGTGCGTGAGATGGTGCTGGGAGGAGCAACCCGACACATGCTCCAGAACATGACCGTGCCCGTCCTAATGTCCCACTGAGTCGCCACCAGCCAACGGTGCCGAGGCTCGATGATCCGAAGTCAGAGGAACCAGAGGCCCGGAGGTATCGCGATGAAAGCAAAGGCCAACCGCCAGGATCGGCCGGTGCGCCGAGCGCACTCCGAATCAGGACCACAGGTCGAATCTCTGGAGCGGCTTCGCGAGCTGGAAGCCAACGCGGGAACCGGGCCCGCCCTGACCGGGGGCGATCTAGACGCGGACTGGCAGCGCGCGGCTAGCTCCGGGGAGGAGGCGGTGGGCGGGAGCGTCGCCATGCCAGACCAGAACGTCGTGGACGAGATCGGAGAAGCCCTCGGGGTCCCCCAAGCCCCCGACGCCGAGGTGCGCACGTCCGAGGAGATCCTGCGGAACCGGGACCGGCGCTACTGGGACCTCGAGCGGAAGGCCGCCGACGACAAGCGCTCGAGCTGACCACGGAGAGCCGGGGGCGACGCCTCGAGCCGCCATGGGGCCGCGGCCACCGAGTCCGAGCGGCCATGCCCGCACCGCGGACCCGTCGGTAGACGGTCCGTCGGCCGCCGACGGGAGTCCCCCGATCAGTCGCGAGTGGCACGCCCTCTCGCCGTCGGAGGTCCTGGATCTCCTGACCGTCGATCCGGAAGCGGGGCTCGGAACCGACGAAGCGCGCCGCCGGCTCGCGCGCATCGGTCCAAACTCCGTTGGCGAGCACCCCGACACGCCTCTGTGGCGTCTCGGGCTCGCCCAGTTCCGCAGTCTCGTCGTCCTGCTCCTCCTCGCCGCCTCGGCCATCGCGGGCTCGCTCGGGGAGCGCGTCGAAGCGCTCGCGATTCTGGCCGCGCTCCTCCTCAACGCCGGGATCGGGTTCTTCACCGAGTGGCGGGCCCGCATCTCGCTGGCGAAGTTGCGCGCCCTGGCGGTGCCTCAGGCCCTCGTACGGCGGCAGGGGGACGTCGTCCGGATCCGCGCCGCCGAGGTGGTTCCCGGCGATCTGCTGATCCTCGAGGCGGGAGCTCATGTCCCGGCAGACGCGCGGCTCGTCCGGGGCAGCCGGCTCCGCACCGCCGAGGCGGCCCTGACCGGCGAGAGCGTGCCGGTCGACAAGGACGCCGACGCCCGCCTCGCCCCCCAGACGTCGCTCGCCGACCGACGCACGATGGTGTACCTCGGGACCACGGTGGTCGCCGGAAGCGGGGTGGCGGTCGTGACCGCGACCGGCCTGGCGACCGAGCTGGGCCGGATCGGCCAGCTGGTCGCCCTCGCCGGGGAGCGGACCACCCCGCTCGAGCGGCAAGTCGAGTGGCTCGGCCGTCGGCTGATCGGCTTCGCGCTCGGGACGTGCAGCGTCGTCGCCCTGGCGGGAATCCTCCGCGGCCAGCCGGTCGGGCTCATGCTCGAGACGGCCATCACCCTGGCCATCGCCGCGATCCCGGAGGGCCTGCCCGCCGTCACGACGGTGGCGCTCGCCGCCGGCCTCTGGCGCCTCGCGCGGTCGGGAGCGCTCGTCCGGCGGCTCCCGGCCGTGGAAACTCTCGGCTCGACGACGGTGATCTGCACCGACAAGACCGGCACCATGACCGAGAATCGCATGACCGTGAGCCGTCTCCACGTGGACCAAGAGACGATTGCCGTCGTCTCCCGCACACCCGCAGCGGCGCGGGAGTTCGTCCGCGATGACGTGGCTTTCGATCCCCTCGCCGATGCCCAGCTCGCGCGCCTCCTGACGGTAGGCGCGCTCGTCAACGACGCCAGCCTGACCCGCGGCTCGGATGGTCTCGAGTTCCAGGGCGATCCGACGGAGATCGCCTTGCTGGCGGCCGCCTTGGACGCCGGGCTCGACCCTGTTGCCCTCGGCCGCCGGTGGCCGCGGCGCGGAGAGATCCCCTTCGATCCCACGATTCGGCTGATGGCCACTCTCCACGAGACCGAGGGGGGCCGCGTGCTCTGCGTGAAGGGGGCGCCCGCCGCCGTGCTCGAGGCGTCGATCCAGTACGACACGCGGAGGGGCCCGGCGCCACTGACCGAGGAGACCCGGGCCGCTCTCCTCGAGGCGAACCGGGCGCTCGCCCGCGATGGGCTTCGTGTGCTCGCGATAGCCTGGCTCCCCGAGGGCTGGCCGGAGGGCGACCGCATCGAGGGGCTGACGTTCCTCGGATTCGTGGGGCTCGAGGATCCGGTGCGGAGCGGCGTCCGGGAGGCGATCGCGCGCTGCGCCACCGCGGGGATCCGCACCATCATGCTCACGGGCGATCAGCGCTTGACGGCGGAAGCAGTCGGTCGCCAGCTGGGCCTCACGCCCGAATCGATCCGGAGCCGCGTCAGCCCCCAGGACAAGCTCGACCTCATCATGGCGCTCCAGGCCGAAGGCGAGATCGTGGCTATGACCGGGGATGGCGTCAACGACGCCCCGGCCCTGGCTCGGGCGGACATCGGGGTCGCCATGGGGCGCCACGGTACGGACATCGCGCGCGAGGCGGCCGACATCGTCCTCACCGACGACAACTTTGCAACGATCGCCCGGGCGGTCGAGGAAGGCCGGGTGATCTACGCCAATCTGCGCAAGGTCATCCACTTCCTGTTCACCTGCAACCTCTCCGAGATCCTGGCCGTCTTCGTCGCGATCCTGCTGGGTTTCCCCGCCCCGCTCCTGCCGCTCCAGATTCTGTGGGTGAACCTGGTCACGGACATCCTGCCCGCGATGGCCCTGATCCGCGATCCGGCCGAGCCCGACGTCATGCGTCGTCCGCCGCGGGACCCGCGGGACGCCCTCGTCACGTGGCGCTTCGGGCGGCGCATGCTGGCGGAGGGCGCCCTCCTGAGTGCCGGCGTCGCTGGGCGCCTACCTCTGGGCGGTCTGGCAGGACGGCCCGGGCCCCCGCGCCAGCACCATCGCATTCGTCGCGCTCGTCCTGATCCACCCGCTCCAGGCGATGAACTGCCGCTCGGATCGGCTCGGATGGTGGCGATTGCCCCCGAATGGCCTCTCCTGGGTCGCGCTCGCGGTCCTCTGGGCGGTTCAGTGGACGGCCGTGTCCTGGGCCCCGCTCGCGCATCTCCTCGGGACGGTGAGCCTTTCGGCCGGCGACTGGGGTCTGGTGACGCTGTGTATCCTGTGGCCGGTAGTGCTCCTCGAGGCCCTCAAGGCCGCCCAGGCCCGAGTGGGCCGGCGATGAACAGATCGGCGATCCGCGTGCCGTCGGCCAGATCGACCCTGCGCCTGGGGAAGCTTCCGCCCGCCTTGCTCGATCGACTGCTGCGGTGGCGCGGGGCGAGAGATGATCGCGTGCTGGTGGGACCCGGCTGTGGCGTGGATGCGGCGGTTGTCAGGGTTGGCCCTCGGGGGCTCGTGCTCAAGAGCGACCCGGTGACGTTCGCGACGACCCACCTCGGCTGGTACGTCGTCCAGGTGAACGCCAACGACATCGCCGTCATGGGCGCCCGGCCCTGCTGGTTCCAGCCGACGATCCTCTTGCCCCCGGGCACCCGGGCCTCACACGTCGTGGCCATCGTCCGCGACATTGACCGGGCGTGTCGGACGCTCGGCATCGCCGTGACGGGAGGACACACCGAGGTCACGGACGGAGTCACCCGGGCGATCGTGGCCGGCGACATGCAAGGGCTCCTGATCGGGCGCCGGCCGATCACGGCGGCAGGTGCCCGCCCGGGCGACGTGGTGCTGCTCACGAAGGCCGCGGGCATCGAGGGCACGGCGATTCTCTCCCAAGAGCGCGCCCGGGAGCTTCGGCGGGCGATGCCTGCCGCCCTGCTGCGCCGGGCCCAGGGCTTCCGACGTCACCCCGGGATCTCGGTGGTGACGGAGGCGCTGACGGCGGCCCGTCTCCGGGCGTCAGCGATGCACGACCCGACGGAAGGCGGTGTGCGCGCCGCCCTTCACGAGCTGGCGCACGCGTCTGGCGTCCGCCTTCGGGTCGAGCTCGATCGCGTGCCGATCCGACCCGCGACCGCGCGTCTCTGCCGCCACTTCGGCATCAACCCACTCGGCCTCATCGGATCGGGCGCTCTCTTGGTGGCCATCGCGCCGAGCCGGGTCGGCGCGCTGCTGCGCGCCTGGCGACGAAACGCCATCGTCGGGCACGCGATCGGCCAGATCGAAGCCGGTCGCGGCGTCGTGGCGCGGCGGGACGGACGACCGGTGCCGTTCCCCTGGGTGGCGCAGGACGAGATCGTCAAGGCGCTCCACTGACGCAGCAGACGACGTTGACCTCGCCGCGGGAACGACCGATCGCGGCGTGTTCGGAGAGCAGTCATGCGTGAAGATGACAGGATGGGTCGTGTTGGCCGGGGCCGTGCTTCTCGTCGTTATCCGTGCCGTTTGGGCGTGACCACGCGAATCCGCCCGTCCCACGGGGGATCCTTTCGCCCGCCCCCGACACTCCGGAGGATCACTCACCGTTACTTGATGGGGAGAGATCGCCTCACCCGAGGCATCGGCGGGACAGAGAACGATGTCAGTTGCCCCGTTTACCCCGCATTCTTCTGGCACCTCCATTGCACTCGCCGGAATGGGCACGTCCGACGCGCCCGACTGACGAGCAGCTCAGAGCCGGACAAGGAGCGAGACCATGGCGATCGAGATTCGAGGCGTCCCCGCTGACCGTGCCCTGCGCGCCCGTATCACGGCGCAGCTGACGGCGGCCCTGGCCCACCTGGCCACGAAACCGATCACAGCGCAGGCGACCCTCTTCGACGAGAACGGGCCGAAAGGCGGGCCAGCCATGCGCTGCGCACTCACGGTGCGGCTGCCGTATCGCCCGCACGTCCGCGTCGAGGACACTGCGGAGACGCTACGGGCCGCCTTCGACGGCGCGCTCGCGAAGCTCGAGCGGGAGCTCGAACGCTACCGTGATCGCGACCGGGAGAGCAAGCGGCATCCCAAGAAGTACTACACCGCGAAGCGGCTCATGACGCCGGAGGCCGGGGGCACAGGCGCCGCGCCCGAGCGCAGGTCCGGCCGACAGGGTCTCAACCGCCGCCGCGGCTGATCCCCTGTTGCTGGCAACGCGCGGACAGATGCAAGTCTGACGCAACAGAAGGCGCGGCGCGATGGCGGGTTCAGCGGATGCGCCCACCGATCAAGCCGGCCCCTCGCCAACTGAACGCCGCACCGACGATGGCACCGTCCAGCAGGCTGATCGAGATCGTGGACGGCCTCGCCGCGCACGCCGAACGGCCTGCCCTGGTCGTCTTCGCTGCAAGGGAGCGCCGTGAGTGGAGCTACGGGCAGCTGGCTCGAACCGTGCGCGAGCTGGCGGCCGGGCTTGCCTCCGCTGGTCTAGAGCCCGGAGCCCGCGCCGCCCTGTTCGCGCCGGACGGGCCGGAGTGGATCGCCTCGGCGCTCGCAGTCATCCGGGCAGGCGCCGTGGTGGTTCCCCTGGACGCTCAGTTCAACGACGAGTCCCTCGCGCACACCTTGATCGACAGCGCGGCGCGGCTCGTCTTCACGACCGCCGACCGGGCCACCCGCGTGGCCAGCCTGGCTCCGGCGGCCCGCATCGTCCTGCTGGACACGCCGGAGGGGCGCGCCAGCTGGCACGGGCTGCGTGGCCCGGGGGAGGTCCTTCCCGAGCGTCGGGACGCCGACCCCGCCGCCCTGTTCTACACCTCGGGCACGACGGGACCGCCAAAAGGCGTCCCGCTGAGTCACGGCAACCTGACCTTTCAGATCAACACGCTCGCCGGCATCCGGCTCGTGACGACGGGCGACCGCGTGTGCCTCCCCCTCCCCTTGCACCACGTCTATCCTTTCGTCGTAGGTCTGTTCACTCCCCTGGCGCTCGGGTTGCCCCTCGTCCTGCCGTATGCGCTCACCGGCCCCCAGATCGTCCGGGCGCTGAAGGAAGGCGAGGCTACGGTCCTGGTGGGGGTGCCGCGTCTGTACACTGCCTTGCTTTCGGCCATCGAGACCGAGCTGGCCAATCGTGGGCGGGGTACGGCGGCCGCCGTCCGGCTCGCGCTCGACCTGTCCATCTGGGCGCGTCGGCGGCTCGGCCTGCGCTGGGGCACGCGCTTGTTCCGCGCCGTTCGCGCGCGGATCGGCCCCAGGCTCCGGCTGTTGACCTCGGGAGGCGCGGCGCTAGAGCCGGCCGTCGCCCGGAAGCTCGAGGGCCTGGGCTGGGACGTGGCGAGCGGATACGGGCTGACCGAGACCTCGCCGATGCTCACGCTCAACCTGCCCGGCGACGGTCGCCTGGACAGCGCGGGTCGGCCGATCCCGGGAGTCATGCTCCGCGTCGCCTCCCCAACGGACCAGGAACCCGGCGAGGGCGAGATCCAGGTTCGGGGGCCCGGCGTGTTCACCGCGTATCTGAATCTGCCTGACAAGACGCGGGAGGCCTTCACCGGCGACGGCTGGTTCCGGACGGGCGATCTCGGCTATCTGGACACACGCGGCCGCCTCTTCATCACGGGTCGTGCGGATGAGATGCTGGTGACGCCGGGGGGCGAGAACGTGAACCCCGAGAACGTCGAGGCCGCCTTCCTCCGGCACGCCTTCCTCCGGGACTTCGCGGTCCTGCAACAGGACGGTCGTCTGGTGGGCCTGGCCTTGCCCGACGTCGCGATGATCGAGCGGACCGGCCGCACCGATGTCCTCCAGGCCGTGCGCGATGCGGTCGCGGAGATCAATCCTGTACTCCCCTCGTACCAGCGAATGAGCGACGTGGCCGTCACGCGGGATCCCCTGCCCCGGACCCGCCTGGGCAAGCTGCGCCGTCGAGGTCTTCCGGGCCTCTATACCGGTGCCCGCACCGTGACCGGGGAGCAGAGCCAACGGGGCCCGATCGCGGTCGGAGACATGGTCGAGGCGGATCGGCTGCTCCTGGAGCACCAGCCCGCGAAGCTGATCTGGGAGTGGCTGTCACAGCGTTATCCCTCGCGCCGCCTCACCATGGACGTGAGCCTCGGCCTGGATCTCGGAGTGGACTCACTCGAGTGGCTTGCCCTCACGCTCGAGATCGAGCGGCGGGTGGGCGTACAGCTCGACGAAGCAGAGATTGCCCGCGTCGCGACGATCCGCGACCTCCTCCGGGCGGTCGTCGACGCCCCCCTGGCCGGAGTCGGCTCCTCGGACGCGCTGTGGAGCGAGCCTGAGCGACTCCTCTCGCCGGCGCAGTCCCACTGGCTCACGCCGCTGGGGCCCGGTCTGACGCTGCTGTCGCGCGCCCTGATGGCCGCGAACAGCGCGCTCATGCGCCTCGTGTTCCGGCTGCGGACGGTGGGGCTAGAGCATCTTCCCAGCGAGCCCTGGGTGCTCGCTCCCAATCATGCGAGCTTCCTGGACCCAATGGTCCTGTCCGCGGCGCTGGGGCGCCGCCGGCTCGAGCGGAGCTACTGGGGCGGCTGGACTGGCGTGGCGTTCGCCAACCCCCTGATGCGAGGCGTGAGCCGCGTGGGGCGGGTCCTCCCGATCGACCCTGAACGAGGTGCTGGATCCAGCCTCGCGCTCGCGGCGGCGGTCTTGAAGCGAGGAGACTGCCTGATCTGGTTCCCCGAGGGGGAGCGGTCCCGCACCGGCAAGCTCCTGCCCTTCCGCCCCGGCATCGGACTCCTGCTCGCACGGTTCCCGCGCCCGGTCGTGCCGGTCTTCATCCAGGGAACGTTCGAGGCGTTGCCGCGGGGCCGCTGGTTGATCAAGCCACATCCCGTGACGGTGACGTTCGGGGCCCCCCTGGAACCCCGACGCCTGTTCCCGCCGGGGACGCCGCCAGAGGAGGCCGCCCGCCAGATCGTGCGGGCGCTCGAGGCGGCGGTGACCGACCTGCGCGCCTCGCCGCGAGGGGGGTGAGAATCGAGCGGCGGGCGGGAGAGCACGTGGGTCGCCAACACCACGAAGGCAGCTCGAGAAGGTCAGCCCAGGTAGAGCTCGGCCGGATCCGAGGACTCGCCGGCTGTTCGGAACGCCTCGAACACATCGCGCTCGGTCACGATCCCGACCAGCGTCCCATGGTCCGTGACCGGCAGACTCCCGATGCGCCGCTCGAACATCAGAAGGCCGGCTCGGACGAGGTCGACGTCCGGTTCGATCGTCACGACCTTCCAGGTCATCACGTCCCGCACCCGTGGCGCCTTCAGCCATCGCTCCTCCCACGCGAGGTGCGGCGCGAGGAGGGGCAGGAACGCTGCGTGCCGAAGATCGCGGTCGGTCAGGATGCCAATCAGCCGCTCTTCCTCGTCGGTCACGAGAAGGTGTCTCACCTGGTGGGTACGCATCATCTTGGCCGCCATCCGTGCCGGGATGTCGGGTCTCACCGTCAGGAGCGCTTGCCGCATGACCTCCCGCACCTTCATGGCATCAGCTCCTGGCCCGTGCTGCGGCAATCGCCTTCCGCATGAGCCGTTTGGCCTTCTCGAGCTCGGCTCGGCGTGACCGCGATAGCCCGCGGCCCGCGCGATTGATGAAGAAGGACAGCATCCGCAGGCCGGAGACCGACCCCTTCGGACTGACGCGCGGCAAGGCGAGCGTCCGCGCGATGGTCGCAGCGTCGCGAGTGAACAATCCCGTCGGTGTCTTCGTGGAGATGGTAGTGACGGTCTTGACCCAGCGCCGGGGCTTGCCGCGCCGAGTAGTCCGCCGAACTCTCGACTGCACACCCTTCTTGGGCCCCATGCGCTCCCCTCCCGGATCCTCCGCCTTTCGGGCCCAGCCGCACCCGCCGACATCACGCCTGCGGTTCCCGTCGCGCTCCGTCCACGGCTCTGGCCATCACGGCCGTCAAACTACACCGTGCGATCCCCATGCCCGGATCCGGAGCCCATCCCTGAAGCCTTGGAGGCCATCTTACTGCTCCTGCCACCACGTCAGGAGACGCCGGTGCCTCAACTGAGGCGCCGGTGGGACATGGCAAGCCCAAATCGCGCGTGGCCGAGGATGCCGCCTTCGTCTACAGGCACCTCGGCGAGGTCGTCGACGTCCGCCACGCCCCTCTGCCAGGGCGGCCTCCTCGAGGAGCGTTGGGGCTGAGCGCCCTCCCCAGGTGGGGACGGGATGGGACACCACGCCACCGCCCCATAGGTCTCCAGCTTCGAGGTCAGGGGGTTTTCGGTGTCGAGTTCCGGGCACATGCATTGCACACCGGGAGCTGGAGAGGATACCCGTGAAGGAGATCCGCCGATCGATGGACCGTGTCGTGCGGGAGCGCTTGCGCGCCGGTCTACGTGACCTGCGATCCCAGCTCCTGCGAACGGCGGCAGCGACCGAAGGGGAGGTCGCGACGCTGGAGGCCCGGGAGCCGGGCGCGCCGATCGAGGATGCGGCCCGGCAGGAAGTCATCGGTATCCTGGCTCGCCTGGACGACCGGGAGCGACAGGAGATGGAGGAGATCGACGCCGCCTTCGCCCGGCTGCACGCTGGCACCTACGGGGTATGCGAGAGCTGCGGGGGAAGCATTCCCCTTCCGCGGCTCCAGGCCATGCCCGCCACCCGCCACTGCCTGACCTGCCAAGTCATTCGGGAGTGAGGGGACTCGCCCGTGTGCTCGGCTGAGCGCAACTAAGAAGGACACAATCATGCCGTACAAACAGGTCATGTTCCGGTCCGAGGCTCGTGAAAAGATCCTGCGCGGCGCGTCGACCCTCGCCGACGCCGTGCGCGTGACGCTCGGCCCCAAGTCCAAGTGTGTGCTGATCCAGCGGAGCTTTGGCCCTCCACTCGTCTGCAACGATGGAGTGACGATCGCCAAGGAGATGGCCCTCAAGGATCCCTCCGAGAACCTCGGCGCCCAGATGATCCGCCAGGCGGCGGAGCGCACCGGCGATGCGGTCGGCGACGGCACCAGCACTTCCACCGTGCTCGCGCAGGCCATCTTCGCCGACGGCGTCCGCAACGTCACCGCCGGCGCCAGCGCGATCGACCTCAAGCGCGGCCTCGATCGAGGCGTCCGGATCGCCGTCGAGGCCATCCGTGCCATGTCGCGTCCCGTCAAGAGCCGACTCGAGAAAGCCCAGGTCGCCACGATCTCTGCTCACAACGACCCCTCGATCGGCGAGCTCGTCGCCGATGCGATGGAGAAGGTTGGCGGCGAGGGCGTGATCACCGTCGAGGAGTCGAAGACCACCGAGACGCAACTGGAGGTCGTCGAGGGACTCCAGTTCGACCGCGGTTATGTGTCGCCCTACTTCGTGACCGATGCCGAGAAGATGGAGGCCGTCCTGGAAGACGCGGCCATCCTCCTCACGGACCGGAAGATCGGTGTCATGAAGGATCTCCTGCCCCTCCTGGAGCAGATGGCTCGCTCCGGGGAGTCCATCCTGGTCGTCGGCGAGGATGTCGAGGGCGAGGCGCTGGCCACGCTCGTCGTGAACAAGCTCCGGGGCACCCTTCGCTGTGTCGCCGTCAAGGCGCCCGGCTTCGGCGACCGCCGCAAGGACATGCTGGAGGACATCGCCATCCTGACGGGCGGCCGCGTGCTCTCCGAAGAGCTCGGCGTCAAGCTCGAGAACATCGATCCCAGCCATCTCGGCCGCGCGAAGCGCTGCGTCGTCGATCGGGACAGCACCACGATCATCGGCGGAGCCGGTGACAAGGCCGCGATCGAGGCTCGCAAACAGCAGCTTCGTCAGCTCGTCGAGAAGTCGACGAGCGACTATGACCGGGAGAAGCTCGAGGAGCGGCTGGCGAAGCTGTCCGGCGGCGTGGCCGTCATCCGCGTCGGGGCGCCCTCGGAGGCCGAGATGAAGAGCCGCAAGGAGGCCTTGGAGGACGCGATCGCCGCGACGAAGGCAGCGGTAGCGGAGGGTATCGTTCCCGGCGGCGGTCTCGCGCTCCTTCGCGCGACCGACGCCGTGAGCCGGGAAGAGGCGAAGGCAGAGGGGGACGAGCGGACCGGCCTCCAGATCCTTCGCCGGGCGCTCGATGCGCCGACTCGCCAGATCGCGGAGAACTCCGGCGCCGATGGCGGCGTCGTCGTGAATCGGATGCGGAGCGGAACCGACCATATCGGCTTCGACGCGGCCCGCCAAGAGTACGTCGACCTGTTCCAGGCCGGGATCGTCGATCCGACCAAGGTGGTCCGGGTGGGTCTCGAGAACGCGGTCTCGGCGGCCAGCTTGCTGCTCCTCTGCGAAGCGACCCTGACGGAGGTGCCGGAGCCCAAGGCCGAGCGCACTCCCGTGATGGAGTAGCCCTTTGGCCTTGATCGACCCCGGGGCCCATCAAGGCCGAGCAGCCGATCCGGCGCAGAGGCGGACATCTGCCGGAGGAACGTCATGTACAAGCGGATCCTCGTCGCCATCGACGACAGCAAGATGGGCGAGGATGTGCTCCGGGAAGCGCTGGCGCTCGCCAAGACCCATGCGTCTCAGGTGCGGGTCGTGCACGCCGTCGAGTCACCCTACGCCTATCCGGAGAGCTGGTACACCGAGGTTCGCACCGATCTGGAGGTGTTGCGGCAGATCTGGCGCCAGGCTGGACTCCGAGTGCTGGAGCGAGCCGATGGGCTCGCTCGCCAGATCGGAATCGTCGTCGAGACTCGGTTGCTCGAATCGGATGGCCAGCGCGTGAGCCGCGTGACACGGGTCCCTTCTGGACGGAGCCTGTCAGAGAAAGGAGCGAACGATGGCAACTGAGCGAGGTCCCGCCGAGCCTCCCCGATCCCCGAAGGCCGGGCGGCCCGCGGAGCGGTCCGTCGCACCGGCCAGGGTCCGTCGGCGGCTGAAGACCGCACGCACGGCGGTGAGAAAGGATACGACGCTGTTCGAGGCCGCGGAGGGCCCGCGGATCCTCTGGGGGCGGACCAAGCCGAAGGTCAAGAAGGGCTAGATCCCCTGATGGCTCAGGGTGCGGATCGTCGAGTGACGTTCCTGGGCGCGACGCGCTGACACCATGGGGCGAACAACCGCTCGTCGCACAGGCATCCGGACGGCTCCCTCCCGATCCTCCCCGGTGGGGCGGCGAGCCGAACAGAGGAGTCCTCCGATGCCGCCTCGCGCCATCATCGCGAGAGAGACGCTCAGCATCGACGTGATCCGGCAGCAGCTCGCCACGCATACCATCGGGCGACGGATCGTCTTGCACGAGGTGGTCGCATCGACGAATGCGAGCCTGCGTGAGCTGGCGGACGCCGGAGCGCTCGAGGGCACCGTGGTCCTGGCCGAGAGTCAGACCGCGGGCCGAGGTCGGGGGCAGAAGACTTGGTTCTCACCGCCCGGCGTGAACCTGTATGCCTCGATCCTCTTCCGGCCGCCGATCGCCGCGGCTGCCGCGCCGGGCTTCGCCTTCATTGCCCCGCTTGCCTTGGTTGATTCGATCCGTGAGCTGGGGGTCAAGGCGGGGCTCAAGTGGCCGAACGACGTTCTCGTGCGGAACCGCAAGGTGGCCGGCGTGCGCGCCGAGATGACCGCCCGCGGGGATGCGGTCGAGTACATCGTGCTCGGTGTCGGGGTCAACCTCAACGTAACCCACAAGGCCCTTCGCACGGGCTTGGGCGAGACGGGGCAGTTTGCCACCTCGCTGCGGGAGGCGCTCGGTCGTGCAGTGGATCGAAACGCGTTCACCGCAAGGTTTCTGACCTGCCTAGAGGGACGCCTGGATACCTATCAGGCAAAGGGCGCAGCCGCAATCCTCGCAGGGTGGCGCGACGTCGATGTGGTGACGGGACGGTGGGTCGAAGTCCGCGAAGGGCCAACGGTCTTCGCCGGCCGCGCCCTCGGTGTTGACACCGAGGGGCACCTCCAGGTCAAGGACACGCGCAAACGCGTCCACACGGTCGTCGCTGGCGAGATTCGCCTCGTCCAGCGCGCGTGATTCACGGGAGGCGGGCGGCACGGACGATGCGTACCCGCCGGGGGCACCGAGTCCTGACCCGCACATCGACCGACGAGACAAGCCGACCGCGGGGAGGGCCTGCTCTCTGGCAGACCTTGTGCGAGAGCAGCGGCAGATCACCAAATGAGTCGTCCGGTTTCATCGGCTCGGGCGCCACGCATTCGGCGCCGGACGACGCGAAGCGGTCGGCGTAGAATCGGTGGGGAGACGCGATGATGGAAGAGCGGCTGGTGACCGAGGCCTGGCGGCAACGACCATCACCACCGGCCGGGTCGAACTGGTCGAACGGAAGAACATCGACCACCCGAACATGATCTGCGACGCGCCCTTGGAAGCGACCTTCCACGCTCTGGGCCGCATGCATTGTGGGCTGCACCAGGCGCTCGGTGTGGGCATTCCCGAGTCGGACTATCCGAAGCTCGCCACCCTGGAGGGCCGCGGCGAGCATCTCGCTCCGCTCGCCGCCTCTCCGCCGAAGAAGGAGAGACTACGATGAGCCAGTTCCGACGCATCCTGTACGCCTCCGACTTCTCCCCGGCGTCGCGCCCCGCGTTTCGCCGGGCCCTCGGCCTCGCGCGAGCCAACCGGGCCAGTCTCACCATCGTCCATGTCTATTCGATCATCATCCCGATGATGGGTGAGGGCTACGCCACGCCACAGGTCTACGACAAGTGGATGGCCGACGTCCGGGGGGACGCCCAGCGCCGGGTCGGTCGGCTCGTGGCCCAGGCCAGGAAGAGCGGGGTCCGGGCCAAGGGTCTCGCCCTGGAGGGCATCCCCCACGACCGCATCGTGCGGGCGGCCCGATCCACGCGGGCGGACCTCATCGTGCTCGGGACCCACGGTCGCACCGGCCTCGGCCGGGTGTTCCTGGGTAGCGTCGCCGCACGGGTCGTCACGCTGGCCCCCTGCCCGGTCCTGACCGTCCGGGCGAGGTAACCGACCGAGGGCGCCGCCGATCGAGTCAAGCGACGTTGACGGTTCTCGAGAGCTCGAGCGGCGCCGGGGAGAAGCCATGAAGGTCAAGGACGTCATGACCCGGAACCCGATCACGATCGATCCTGAGGCGCCGCTCGCCACGGCGATGGCCGTCATGAAGAAGGAAGGGATCCACCACCTCCTGGTGACCGACGACGCGGGCCGCCTCCTCGGGATCATCACCGACCGGGATCTCCGCAGCGCGGCTTTCGCGCCCGCGCTGATCGAGCACCTCTCGGGCAGCGCCCAGCGCCGCGCGTCCGGGCTGGCCCAGGCCCTGGAGGAGCTCCGCGTGCGTGATGCGATGACCTGGGACGTTGTGACCACGCATCCTGAGGTCGCCCTCGGGCATGCGGCGCGCGTGCTGTTCTTTGGGCGCTTCGGCAGTCTCCCGGTAGTCGACGGCACGAAGCTGGCGGGGATCCTCACCGAGCGAGACCTGGTG
This sequence comes from uncultured Candidatus Rokubacteria bacterium, assembly GCA_963805625.1. GTDB lineage: Bacteria > Methylomirabilota > Methylomirabilia > Rokubacteriales > DASRDR01 > DASRDR01. Next base: position 353,361 of record CAWDVE010000019.1, on the reverse strand, counting down.
AGGACCGTGTCGCTGCTGATGCCGGATCCGCCCGTCGATGTCGAGGGCTTTCTCTGGTAGGCTCCGCGTCGAGTCGGTGGGACCGATGAGATGCGGTGACGACCTCGGCCCGACACCGAGAGGATTGGGACTCGAGACGCGGGAGCCCGCAAGCTCGGGGCTAACCGCGGACGCCCGTGGCCCGGCTCGAAGGCCGCCCCCGGAGCCTCCCGATCCCACTCCCCCGCCCGACCCGCCACAGCCACCCGGGCCCCCGCCTCCCGAGCCTGGTCGCCCGCGGCGACTGCCCTCGCCGCCGGATCACCGACGGCTCCGCCTGCCATGCACCTAGACGGCGGGCAGGCGATCCGCGCCCAGGAGCCCCATCGGCCCAAGCCTCGGGAGGCTCGACATGGCACGTAGGCCCATGGTGCTCGTCACCGGGGCGAGTGGAGAGATGGCACACGGGCTGATTCACCGCTTCACCGAGGGCGGCGCGGTCGACGTGCTGGCCCTTGACGTCCGGCCGCTCGAGCCTGAACTGGCGCGTCGCTGCGCCATGAGCCTTGCGGGGGACATCCGCGACCGTCATCTCCTCGAGCGTCTCCGCAGCGAGTTCGAGATCCACGCGATCTACCATCTCGCCGCGGTTCTCTCCACCCGGGCGGAGTTCGTTCCGGAGTCGGCTCACGAGATCAACGTGGGAGGGACGCTGAACCTGCTGAAGCTGGCTGTCGAGGAGGCACGCTGGCACGGTCACCGCGTCCGGTTCCTCTTTCCCAGCTCCATCGCGGTCTACGGCCTGCCGGACGTCGAGGCAAAGAGGAGAGCCGGGCCGGTCGCGGAGAACACCTGGACCCTGCCCATCACCATGTACGGCTGCAACAAGCTCTACGCCGAGCATCTCGGCCGCTACTACAGCCGACACTACGGGCAGCTCGCGGCCGAGGAAGAGGTGCGCGGCGTGGACTTTCGCTCGATCCGATTTCCCGGACTCATCTCGGCATTCACCACGCCCAGCGGGGGGACGAGCGACTACGCGCCCGAGATGATCCACGCCGCCGCCCAGTCGAAACCGTATGCGTGCTTCGTTCGCGAGGATACCCGCATCCCGTTCATGGCAATGCCCGACGCCGTGGACGCCCTGCTCGCGCTCGCCGACGCACCGGCCGAGCGTCTGGCCAGCCCGGTCTACAACGTCACCGCCTTCAATCCGAGCGCCGGGGAACTGGCCGACCTGGTGCGCTCCGCCTTTCCGGGAACGGCCATCACCTTCGCGCCCGACCGGCGCCGGCAGCGGATCGTGGACTCCTGGCCAGCCGACCTGGACGACACTCAGGCCCGACGGGACTGGGGATTCCGGCCCAGGTACGACCTCGACCGAGCGCTGCGCGAGTATCTCGTGCCTAACATCCGGCGGCGCTACGGCGGAGGATGACATGGACCAGTCAGCGCGACGGCGATTCCAGGTCGAGCTCGACGAGATCGAGGCCGCCGGCCTCACGAAGCACGAGCGCGCGATCGAAGGCCCTCAGGGAGCGGCCATCACGGTCGATGGCCGGAGCGTCCTCAACTTCTGCGCCAACAACTATCTCGGCCTGGCCGATGATCCCCACCTCGTCCGGGCAGCCCAGGAAGGCCTGGCGCGATGGGGCTTCGGGCTGTCGAGCGTCCGCTTCATCTGCGGCACCCAGACGATCCACAAGGAGCTCGAGGCGGCGCTCACGCGGTTCCTCGGGACGGAGGACACGATCCTCTACTCTTCCTGCTTCGACGCCAACGGGGGGTTGTTCGAGACGCTCCTCGACGAGCAGGATGCCGTGATCTCCGACGCCCTGAACCACGCGTCCATCATCGACGGGATTCGGCTGTGCAAGGCTCAGCGACACCGGTACACCCACGGCAACATGGACGAGCTCGAACGGCTTCTCGGGGAGACGGCCGGAGCGCGGACAAGACTCATCGCGACCGACGGCGTCTTCTCCATGGACGGCGACGTCGCGCCGCTGCGCCAGCTCTGCGATCTCGCCGACCGGTATCGGGCACTCGTGATGGTCGACGACAGCCACGCCACCGGCTTCTTCGGCCCAACTGGCCGCGGGACGCCCGAGCACTGCGGCGTGTCGGGTCGGGTGGACATCGTGACGTCGACCCTCGGCAAGGCCCTTGGCGGTGCCAGTGGGGGCTTCACGACCGGCCGGCAAGAGATCGTCTCGCTGTTGCGCCAGCGGTCGCGTCCCTACTTGTTCTCCAACAGCCTCGCGCCGGCCGTCGTGTGCGCCTCCCTCGCCTGCCTCGAACTGCTGTCCCAGACCGCCGAGCGCTGTGACCGGCTCGCCGCCAACACCCGCTGGTTCAGGGAGGCGATGACGCACGCGGGCTTCCGGATCCGCCCCGGGGAGCATCCGATCGTCCCGATCATGCTCGGCGACGCGCGGCTCGCGCACGCCGTGGCCTCCGATCTCCTCGGTGAGGGGATCTATGCGGTCGGCTTCTGGTATCCGGTGGTGCCCAAGGGGCAGGCTCGGATCCGCGTCCAGATCAGCGCGGCCCACTCGCGCGAGCACCTCGAGCATGCGGTGACGGCATTTCTCAAGGTGGGCCGCGCCCATGGAGTGATCTGAGGGGCTGGGGCCTGCCCGCCCCACGTGGGGCACGAGCAGGGCAGCAGGGGCACATCCGACCGTGGACGATGCCGGGCGACTCCGAGCCGCGCGTGGCTGCCACCGCGGGCCCAAGCTGGCACTCGCGATGCAGGGTGGTCGGCACATGAGCTCGCCGGCCCGCTTCGAGCGGAGCGAGGAGGATACCGATGGTCGAGGCCATTCAGGATCAGTGGGCGATCGTGGCCGCCGTCGTCGTGCTAGTCGCCGCGGTGATCGTCTGGGTCTATGTGCGGCGCTGACACCGGGCGCGCAAGCCGGAGCGAACGGCAGACCGACCGCGTCGTACGGGGGCGCTTCGTAGTCCACGAGCACAAGGCATCCCGCCTGCATTACGACTTCCGGCTCGAGCTCGGCGGCGTGCTCACGTCGTGGGCCGTGCCCAAGGGCCCCTCCATGAACCCTGCCGAGCGACGGCTCGCAGTGAGAGTGCCCGACCATCCCGTGGAGTACATCGGCTTCCAGGGGATCATCCCGCCCGGGCAGTACGACGCTGGCCCAGTGGTTGTCTGGGATCGTGGCACCCACGAGGTGCGCGGAGGTGGAAGTCCGCGGGCGCAGCTGCGAGCGGGGAAGCTCGCGTTCTGATGACGCCCGGACCCGAACCGTCGCACGCGCCCGCATTGCCGTCGGTGAATCAGGGAATCGCGGCCAAGCTTCGCCAAGTCGCCGATCTCCTCGCCCAGCAGGGGGCGAATCCGTTTCGCGTGTCCGCGTATCGTCGGGCGGCGGACCCCGTCGCGCACGCGGATCGCGATCTCCGGCAGGTCCTCGAGGGAGAGGGCGTGGAGGGGCTGCTCGCGCTACCCCACGTCGGCCAAGGCATCGCCGCGGCGATCGTCGAGATGCTGCGAACCGGCCGGTGGAGCCAGCTGGAGCGGCTCCGGGGCACGCTCGATCCGGTGCGTGTCTTCCAGACGGTCCCCGGTATCGGCCCCGGCCTTGCCCACCGCATCCACGACACGCTGGGCATCGACACGTTGGAAGGCCTCGAGATCGCTGCACATGACGGGCGCCTCGAGGCGGTGCCGGGAATCGGCGCCCGCCGCGCCGCAGCGATCCGCGGCGCGCTGCAGAGCCTGCTCGGTTCGACACGGACGGTCCATCACGAACCGACTGGCCCGGGGGTGGCGATGCTGCTCGACGTCGATCGCGAGTACCGAGAGAAAGCCGCAGCGGGCGAACTGCGGATGATCGCACCCCGAAGGTTCAACCCCGAGGGAAAGCCCTGGCTGCCCGTGCTCCACACGCATCGGGGGCGATGGCATTTCACCGCACTCTACTCGAACACCGCGCGCGCTCACGAGCTCGATCGCACCCACGACTGGGTGGTGGTCTACCACTACGACCACGATCATCGAGAAGGGCAGGACACGGTCGTCACGGAGACGCAGGGCCCGCTCGCCGGTCAGCGTGTCGTCCGCGGTCGGGAAGTGGAGTGCCATGGGCTCCGCGTGAGGCTCCCTCGTCGAGCCCGGGCTCGCTCATGTCGACGGCGCCCGCATGTGGACTTGGTGACGCCACCGGCGCGGGCATGACCGGGCAAGCCGGCCGGACGGGTCTGGGGACGGCAGCATCGGGGGCGACCACCCCCGGTCGAGCGCCCACCGGCAAGACCACCCCGGGCAGCGATCGCACGCGAGAGCCGAACCCGGCCGTCGGCGCCGTCAGCCTGTGGCTGGACACGTACGAGGACATCTTCTCCGACTTCGATCCCCGTCCCTATGGCCAGCGGGCACTGTCCGAGGACTTCGTGGCCGAGGCCAAGCGCGCGGTGCGGGATCGTCGTGACGAGGTGCCCGAGCTCCGCTTTCTGGTGCCGACCCACGTGCGCAACCTCAACGACGAGGCCACGATCCGGAAGCGTCTCCGCGATCACTTCCGGAGGCACGCCGACCGCCTCAGAAGCGAGCGCCGTCGGGCGGTGTGGGGAAGCTTGGCCGTCGCAGTGGCAGGGTTCACCGTCATGACGGTGTCGGCGCTGCTCAGGCGACAGCCGGAGACCGTCGCCCGTACCGTCCTTCACGTGCTCTTGGAGCCGGCTGGGTGGTTCGCGGTGTGGTTCGGCCTCGACCAGTTGTTCTACGGAACCCGGGAACTCGCCCGTGAGCATGCCTTCTACCGGAAGATGGCGCGCGCCGACGTGGTCTTCTCCGCTTACTCGGAGGAGGAACAGGCCAAGACATCCACGTCCGAGCGCGATCAGGCCCAATAGATCGCTTCCGGACGCGCGTGGTCACGTCGTGGTCACAATTCTCGCGTCCCCTGCCGGCTGAAGCGCGTCGCCACGGGCCCTCCTCGGAGGCGCTTGCGCCGCGCATCCATCGCCCCAGGGCCGGCTCGAGTGGTCACCCGTCACCGGGTATTCGTGGTGCAATCGCCCCGGCGAGGCATCGGCGCCCCATCCTGGAACGCGTTTCGGCGCCCTGGCTGGCCGGTCGAGGGCCCTTGCTCGTGGCATTGTCGTTGCAGTCTCTCCGCCGGGAGGAGCAGCCGCGATGACGATCATCCACCCAACTGACTTTTCGGATTGCGCCGAGCAGGCCCGGGGCCTCGCCGTGCAGCTCGCCCGCGCCCTCGGGGCCGAGCTGGTGCTGCTCCACGTCGCCGTGGAAGCACCCCTGTTCCGCGAGGGGCTGACCGGGGCACGCGAGCTGGAACGTGTCTTCGAGGAGCAACGGGAATGGGCCAGGAAGGCGCTGGAAGAGCGCGCGGCCGAGTGCCGCGGGCAAGGTGTTCCCACGCTCGCCCGCGTCGTCACCGGCGCCCCTCACCACGAGATCGTGGAGACCGCCAAGCGCGAAGGTGCCGCCTTCGTCGTCATGGGCACCCATGGCCGCGGCGCTCTCGAGCGCTTCCTCCTCGGAAGCGTGGCCGACCGCGTCGTCCGGGCCGCGCCGTGCGCGGTCGTGACTAGGCGGGCGGCGCCCGCAGCGACGGAGGGAGCTGGCTCATAGTGCCCCAACGGCTGCCGGCTCAGGCTCGGATCCCAATCGTGCTGACCGTGGCCTCTGCTGGCGCATCTCGCGGCTCTCGAGTGAGCTGGATGGCAGCTCGGGCGGAGTCGAGGACGGTACCGTGACGGGATACATCGCGTGGTTTCGGGATATCCGCCTCGACGACCTTCCACGGGTCGGGGGCAAGAACGCCTCGCTCGGCGAGCTCTACGGTGAGCTGACGGCAGCGGGCGTGCGGGTACCGAATGGCTTCGCAGTCACCGGCGAGGCCTACGCCGCGCTCCTTGACGAGTCCGGACTCCGGAACCGCCTGCAGGCGCTTCTAGAGGGCGTGTCGGGCGAGGACGTGACCGCTCTCGCCAAGGCCGGGGCCACGCTTCGCCGGCTCATCGTGGAGGCACCCTGGCCAGCCGACCTCGAGCGGCAGGTCCGTGAAGCCTACGACGCCCTCGCCCGAGAGGGCGGGCCGGACCCCAGCGTCGCCGTCCGCTCGAGCGCGACGGCCGAGGATCTGCCCGAGGCGAGCTTCGCCGGGCAGCAGGAGACGTACCTCGGCGTGCGAGGCGCCGACGCCCTCATCGCGGCGTGCCGAGGCTGTTTCGCCTCGCTCTTCACCGACCGCGCGATCGTCTACCGGATCCAGCATGGCTTCGACCACCTGGCGGTCCGCCTCTCGGTCGGCGTCCAGCACATGGTCCGAGCCGATCTCGGAGCGGCCGGCGTCCTGTTCACGCTCGACCCCGAAAGCGGCTCACCGGACGTCGTGGTGATCAACAGCGCCTACGGCCTGGGCGAGGCGATCGTCCAGGGTCAGCTCGATCCCGACGAGTTCTGGGTTTTCAAGCCGGCCCTCCGCGCCGGCCATCAGGCAATCCTCAAGCGCGCCCTCGGCCGAAAGGATTGGAAGCTCGGGCTCGGCCCCGACGGGACGCCCATGCGGGTCGAGGTTCCAGCCGAGGCACGCACGCGCCTCAGCCTGACGGATCCCGAGGTGATCGAGCTTGCACGCCTCGGAATCGCGATCGAGTCCCACTACTCGGCGAAGGCGGGCCGACCGACGCCGATGGACATCGAGTGGGCGCGTGACGGGACGGACGGACGCCTCTACATCCTCCAGGCGCGCCCGGAGACGGTACACGGGGCGAAGCGCCGGCCGCTGATCCAGGTGTTCGCGCTCGGCCCGACGGCGGGCTTCGAGCGGCTGGTCTCTGGCAAGGCGATCGGCCAGCGGGTTGGTGTTGGGCGGGCGCGGCGCCTCCGGGACCCACGGGACCTCGCCCGGCTCGCCCCGGGAGAGGTGCTCGTGGCCCCGATGACCGACCCCGACTGGGAACCAGTCATGAAGCGCGCGGCGGCGATCGTCACCGACCGCGGCGGCCGCACCTGCCACGCCGCCATCGTGAGCCGGGAGCTCGGCGTCCCGTGCGTGGTCGGCACTGGACGGGGCACGGAGCTCATCCCGGAAGGCGAGACCGTGACGGTGAGCTGCGCCGAAGGCGAGCTTGCCTCCGTCTACCGTGGCGCCGTGCCTTTCGAGCTGCGCACGGTCGATCTCGCGAACCTGCCATCGCGACTCACCAAGGTCATGCTGAACGTCGGGAATCCGAGCGAGGCGTTTCGCCTGAGTGTCCTGCCGACCGACGGCGTGGGCCTGGCCCGGATCGAGTTCATCATCGCGAGCGTGGTTCGGGTGCACCCGCTCGCCCTCCTGCATCCGGAGCGGGTCTCCGACCCGGCGGCCCGCGCGGCAATCGACACGCTCACGCGCGGGTACGCCGATCCCGCGGAGTACTTCGTCGACCGCCTGGCCGAAGGCGTGGGCGTCATCGCCGCGGCGTTCTACCCGCGGGACGTGATCGTCCGTCTCTCCGACTTCAAGTCAAACGAGTACGCCGGGCTCGTGGGCGGCAAGGCATTCGAGCCCGTAGAGGCCAACCCGATGCTCGGCTTCCGGGGTGCGTACCGCTACGCGCATCCCCACTACCGGGAAGGCTTCGCCCTCGAGTGCCGAGCGATGCGGCGGGTGCGCGACGAGATGGGATTGACCAACGTCAAGCTCATGGTCCCGTTCTGCCGGACCCCCGAAGAAGGCGAGCACGTCGTGGCCTTGATGGCCGAGCACGGGCTCCGGCAAGGCGAGCGAGATCTCGAGATCTACGTGATGTGCGAGATCCCCTCGAACGTCCTCCAGGCACGCGAGTTCGCCCGGGTCTTCGATGGCTTCTCGATCGGATCCAACGACCTCACCCAGCTCGTGCTGGGTGTCGATCGGGACTCCGAGCTCGTCGCGCCGATCTTCGACGAACGGAATCCGGCCGTGCTGACGATGGTGGCATCGGTGATCGAGGCGGCGCGAGCGGCCGGCCGGAAGATCGGCATCTGCGGTCAGGCTCCCAGTGACTACCCGGAATTCATCCGCTTCCTGGTCGAGCGGGGGATCACGAGCATCTCACTGAACCCAGATGCGCTGGTCCGGGGGCTCGAGGCCATCGCCGAGGCCGAACGGGGCACCGCCGCCCCCTTCCCTGGCGGCCAGGGGCCTTCCGCCCTGCCATCACCGCCGTCCGGGCCCGCCACGACCAGGGTTGGCTGAGCTGATGGGCGCGCCTACCGAGATCCGGTGCGACGGCTGCGGCGCAGGATGTCCTGCGGGCGCCGACCAGCGGATCCCGACCCTGCTCTTCTTCGAAGGCGGCCACCCGAGGGATCGCCTTGTCGGCATGCAGCCGCGCGCGCCCCTGGAAGCGCGGCTCGAGTCATTGCTGGCTCGAATCACCCGCTAGTCAACCCGAGACGGGGACCAGGCGCGGGTGTTCCCTCGCGCTGAGGCCGGAACACCTCTCCGGTGGGACGCCGCCGCCCCACTGGGGCAGCGGCGGGACGCGGCTCGCACGTCCTCCGGCCTTGATGGGCATCGGCCCAGTCCGGCCGAGGCCCTCCTCATTGCACGGCCCTTGCACCAGGCGGTAGTGCTGACAACGCTGCACGCCCAAGAGGAGATCGACGATGATCGGACAGATCTGCAGCAAGCCTCCAGTCACCGCGTCACCCGACACCACGGTCCGAGAGGCTGCCCACCGGATGTGGAGCCGGAAGGTCGGCGCCGTCGTGGTCGTCGACGGTCGTGGCAAGCCGATCGGGGTCCTGACCGATCGGGACATCGCGGTGAAGGTCGTCGCCCAGGGAAGCGACCCGGCCGTCGTCCGCGTGGGTTCGCTGATCACGCGGAAGCCCACCGTGATTCACGAGAGCGCGGGAGTCCTCGACGCCACCAAGCTCCTGAGCCGCCGGGGGGTTCGACGCCTGCCGGTCGTGAGCCAGTCAGGCAAGCTGGTCGGCATCATCTCGCTCGATGACCTCCTGATGCTGATCGGCAGCGAGCTGGGCCACATTGCCTCCACTCTGGCAAACGAGCTCGGGCGCAGCCGGATCTGACGCTCACCGGAGACCTGCTGGGGCGACTCGGGATGGACAGCAGCCTCTCGGGCCCTCGTGATGACTGAGGGGGTGATTGCCTACTTCTCCATGGAAATCGTCCTCGAGAGCCACATCCCTACGTACAGCGGCGGTCTCGGCGTGCTGGCCGGAGACACGTCGGCTCCATCACGAACGGGGTGCACTCGACCACCTGGACCGCTCCGCCCTTCGCAGCCCTGTACGACCGCTACATCCCGGACTGGAGGCGGGACAGCTTCTCCCTGCGCTACGCGCTGGGGATTCCCGTGACCGCCATCCAGAGCGCCCACCGGGAGGCCAAGGCGCAGCTGGTCCACACGGTGAACGAGCGGACGCCCGCACACTTCGACGCCGAGTGCTTCACGCTGGGGTTCGCCCGCCGAGCCACAGTCTACAAGCGGCCCACGCTCCTGCTTCGCGACCCTGACCGCCTTCGCCGACTCGCCGCCGCGCGCGGCCCGCTGCAAGTGGTCTTCGCCGGCAAGGCGCATCCGCAAGACACCGAGGGCAAGAACCTGATCCAAGAGATCGTCAGCCGGAGGACCGAGCTCGCGCCCGACGTCCGGATCGCCTACCTGCCCGACTACGACCTCGAGCTCGCCCGGCAGGTCACGGCCGGTGTCGACCTCTGGCTGAACACGCCGAGGCCTCCCCTGGAGGCCTCGGGAACCAGCGGCACGAAGGCCGCCCACAACGGGGTCCCCAGCCTCAGCGTCCTCGACGGCTGGTGGCTCGACGGCCATGTCGAAGGGGTCACCGGCTGGTCGAGCGGCCGCCGGGACGGGGCGTCCGAGGCCGCGGACGATGCACGGCATCTCTACGAGACGCTCGAGCAGACGATCCTGCCGCTTCACGCCGACCGGCCCGCGAGCTGGGCCGAGGTGATGCGGCTGGCCATCGCGCCCAACGCCTCGTTCTTCAACGCCCATCGGATGCTCCAGGAGTACGTCATCCACGCGTACCAGGACCAGAACCACGCGGGGCCCGCCCCGTGAAGAACTTCGAGATCGCCCGCCAGTTCGATCTGATGGCGGATCTCCTGGAGATCCGAGGCGAGAATCCGTTCCGCATCCGTGCCTACCGACGCGCGGCGCTAAATCTTCAGAGTCTCACCGAGGACGTGGAAGTCCTTGCTCGCGAGCGGCGCCTCGAGGAGGTCCCGGGGATCGGGACCGACCTCGCCGCGAAGATCGCCGAACACCTCGAGACGGGACGGATGAAGGACCTGGCGGCCGCCCGGCGCGGAATCCCGACGGGCGTCGTCGAGCTGATGGGGATCCCCGGCATCGGGCCCAAGACGGCCCGGCTGCTCTACGAGAAGCAAGGCGTGACCAGCGTCGCCCGCCTCGAGGCGCTCGCCAAGGCCGGCAAGCTCCGCGGCCTGCGGGGCATCCAGGCCAAGACGGAGCAGAACATCCTGGCCGGCATCGGGGTCGTCCGGAAGGGCCAGGAGAGGATGCCGCTCGGACAGGCGCTCCCCATCGGCCGCGAGCTGGTGCGGGTACTGGGAGCCGTCGCCGGAGTGAAGCAGATCAGCCTGGCGGGGTCGGCGCGGCGCATGAAGGAGACAGTCGGGGACCTCGACCTCCTGATCACGTCCACGACACCGATCCGCGTGATGGATGCTTTCGTGCGACTGCCCCAGGTCGGACAGGTCCTGGAACGGGGGTCAACGAAGGCCTCGATCCGACACACGGAAGGGATCCAAGTCGACCTCCGCGTCGTGGAGCCGGAGAGCTTCGGAGCCGCCCTTGTCTACTTCACCGGATCCAAACAGCACAACATCCGGATCCGTGAGATGGCTGTGAAGAAGGGGCTCAAGCTCTCGGAGTACGGCGTCTACCGGGACACGAGCGGTCGCCGGGTGGCCGGGGCCACCGAAGAGGAAGTGTACGCGGCCGTGGGGCTTCCGTGGATCCCGCCCGAACTCCGGGAGGACACCGGCGAGATCGAGGCCGCGCTCCGCGGCGCCTTGCCGAGACTGATCGAGCTCGACGACCTTCGAGGGGATCTCCATTGCCACACGAAGGCGTCCGATGGGCATGCGACGATCGAGGCCTTGGTCGCGGCCGCCCTGAAGCGCGGCCGCGCCTACGTCGCCATTACGGATCACAGCCCGTCGGCTCGAATCGCGCGTGGTCTCACCGTGGAGGAGCTGCGGGCTCACGTGGCCCGGATCCGGGCCGTCCAGCGGAAGTACCCGAAGATCACGATCCTCGCCGGGAGCGAGTGCGACATCCTTCTCGACGGGCGGCTCGACTACCCAGACGAGGTCTTGGCGCAGCTGGATCTCGTGGTCGCCGCGGTCCACGGTGCCTTCAAACAGGGCCGAGCCGACATGACCCGCCGGCTCTGCCGGGCCCTCGAGCACCCCCAGGTTCACATCTTGGCTCATCCGACGGGCCGCCTCATCGGCGAACGGGCGCCCTACGACCTCGATCTCGACCGTGTCCTCGAGACAGCCCAGCGCTACGGCAAGGCGGTCGAGATCAACGCGTATCCCCAGCGCCTCGATCTCAACGACGTCCACGCCCGACGCGCCCACGAGCTGGGAACGCTGGTCGCGATCGACTCGGATACTCACGTCCTGGACCACCTCGACAACCTCGAGCTCGGTGTCGCGACCGCCCGGCGTGGCTGGATCGAGAAGTCCGCGGTGGTGAACGCGCGACCAGCGAAGGAGCTGCTCGCCTGGACGCAGCAGGCACGCCCGGCCCAAGGGCGGGGTTCGAACCGGACCCCAGCGAAGCGGCGCTCTAAATCGAGCTGAGCCCGATCATGATCAGGCGGGATCGCTTCCGCACCCTTGAGCAAGACACCTTCGATGCCATCGTGGTCGGGGCGGGCATGGGTGGATTGACGACTGCCGCCCTCCTCGCTCGCCGGGGACATTCGATCCTCGTGCTCGACCGGCACTACGTGGCCGGGGGAAACGCGACCGTATTCCACCGTCCCGGCTACGGATAGGGCTGCTGGAACGGATTGGCTCGACCTGATGGGCCCACGCTCATGACACGCCAATGAGCACGCCGGGGCAGCTTGCCCGCCGTGCCGCCGAGCTTCGGCGCCGGATCGGCGAGCACAACTACCGCTACTACGTCCTCGACCGCCCCACCATCTCGGACGCGGCGTACGACCGCCTGTTCCGAGAGCTCCAGGACCTCGAGCGGCGTCATCCGGAGCTGATCCGCCCGGACTCGCCGACCCAGAGGGTTGGCGCGGCGCCCGCCGAGAAGTTCGGGAGTGCCCGCCACGCCACGCCCATGCTCTCACTCGACGATGCGTTCAATGACGAGGAGCTCGCCGCCTTCGACCGGCGAGTGCGGGAGCGCCTCGGCGCGGCCGTGGTCGAGTACGCCGCCGAACCCAAGCTGGACGGCCTCGCCCTCAGCCTCGTCTACGAGCGGGGCGTCCTCGTCCGCGGCGCAACCCGGGGCGACGGCATCACCGGCGAGGACGTGACCGGAAACGTCCGGACGATCCGGTCCGTACCACTTCGCCTCCTCGGCGACGATCACCCGCGAGTCCTCGAGGTGCGCGGCGAGGTCTATCTCTCGCGGAAAGCATTTGCCGCGCTGAACCGGCAGGCCAAGGCGCGCGGCGAGCGCGCGTTCGCGAACCCCCGGAACGCGGCCGCCGGGAGCGTGCGGCAGCTCGACCCTCGCGTGACGGCTCGCCGGCCACTGGACTTCACCTGCTTCGAGGTGGGTCGCCTGGAGGGCATGCGCCGGCCGGATCGACACACGGCTCACCTCGAGGTCATCCGCGCGTGGGGGGTACCCGTCTCGCCCGATGTCAAGGTCGTCGGTGGCCTCGAGGGCTGCGTCGCCTATTACCGCCGAATGGCCACGCGGCGCGACGGCCTCCCGTACGAGATCGATGGCGTCGTGTTCAAAGTGAACCGCCTGGATCAGCAGGCGGCGCTCGGGTTCGTGGCGCGCGCCCCCCGCTGGGCCGTCGCCCGCAAGTTCCCCGCGCAGGAGGCGCGCACCCGGGTCGAGCGGATCGTCGTGCAGGTCGGCCGGACGGGCACGCTCACGCCCGTGGCGCATCTCCGGCCGGTCCGGGTGGGCGGCGTCACCGTGAGCCGCGCGACCCTCCACAACGAGGACGAGATCCGCCGGAAGGACGTGCGGGTGGGCGACACGGTCATCCTCGAGCGCGCCGGTGATGTCATCCCCGCGATCGTCTCCGTCGTCCGCGGTCGGCGCCCGCGCGGCGCGCGAGCGTTTCGGATGCCCCGGACGTGCCCCGCGTGCGGCTCGGCCGTCATCTGGCCGCAAGGCGAGGCGGCGGCCCGGTGCGCGGGGCAGCTCGGATGCCCCGCCCAGCGCAAGGAGAGCATCCGGCACTTTGCTTCGCGGCGGGCGATGGACATCGACGGTCTCGGCGACAAGCTCGTGGACCAGCTGGTCGAGCGGGGTCTAGTCGCGGATGTCGGAGACCTCTATTCCCTGACACACCAGCAGCTTGCGAAACTCCCGCGCCTCGGCGACAAGTCCGCACAGAACGTGCTGGCGGCGGTGGCCGAGAGCAGGGCGACGACCCTCCCCCGCTTCCTCTACGCGCTCGGCATCCGCGAGGTAGGCGAAGCCACGGCACGCGCCCTGGCGAGCCACTTCCGCGACCTCGAGCCGCTGATGGCGGCCGATGCGGCCCGCCTCCGGGAGGTGCCGGACGTGGGCCCGGTCGTCGCCGCGCACGTCGCCGCGTTCTTCCGGGAGCCACGGAACCACCGAGTCATGATGAAGTTGCGGAAGGCGGGTGTCCGCTCGCCGAGAGTGGAGGCACCCCGTCGAGGTCCGCTGGCCGGCAAGAGCTTCGTCCTGACCGGAACCCTTGATCGCCTGACCCGGGAGGAGGCGAAGGCCCGCCTCCTCGCCCTGGGGGCGGCGGTGAGCGACAGCGTCTCGGCCGGAACGAGTTACGTCGTCGTCGGTCGCGACCCAGGCTCGAAGTTGGACAGAGCGCGCCGGCTGGGGGTGCCGCGCCTCGACGAGGCGGCATTCCTCCGCCTGATTCGCGGCGCGTCAGCACCCCGGGGCTGACGGCCGCTACCGAACCGCGTCATCGGTCGATCCGGAGGTCCTGTCCTCCAGGAGACGCTCGACGGCCTGCCGGAAAGCGGCGTTCGCGAAGGGCTTCGCAAGGAACGTGTTGACCCCGATCTCTCTCGCGGCATCCCTCATGCCGAGGGAATCGTAGGCACTGATGAGGAGCACCGGGATCGGTGGGACGCGGGTACGGGCATGCCGGGCCACGGTAAGTCCATCGGGTCCTGAGAGCCGTAGATCGGTGACGACGAGGTTGGGAGCCTCCTGGTCGATAACAGCGATCGCATCGGCGGCCGTGCTCGCACTCAGAGGGACGTGCCCGAGCGGCCGGAGGAGTCGCTGGCAGTTCGTCACCAGGTCCGGCTCATCGTCCACAACCAATATGGTAGCCAAGATGCAAAACCTCTTGAGAGCGAGACGCAATCGACGTGCCAACGGTTATCGGGCCATTCAGCTCTCCGCCCCCCCGGCCGGCCGATGCCGGGCCCCGAGCATTGGGGCGTCATCGCCCGGATCGAGGCGCGCATGCCACACAGGAGCGGATGGGAGCCGCGCTTAGCCATCCGGACTTGACGCGGCCCCGGCCACCCGGAAGAATGGCGGCGGGATGCCTAACGGCAAGCCGAAGGTACGAGAGGCGTCCAGGCCGGCCGGGCGCCAGCGGCGCGGCGCGAGTGGAGCTCAGCCCGGAGCGTCTCCGGAGGGGATGTTCCACGACCCCTCAATGCAGGCCGATGCCGTCCTGGAGAGTTCTCCTCTCGGCATCGTCATCGTCGATCACGCAGGCCTGATCGTGCGGGCCAACGGTCGACTGGAACAGATGTTCGGGTATGCACGCGGCGAGCTTCCGGGCCTGCCTCTGGAGACCCTCCTGCCCGAGCGCATCCGGGCCAGTCACGTGCAGCACCGCGCCGGCTTCTTTATAGAACCCCGGGTCCGGCCCATGGGACTCGGCCTCGATCTCATGGCCCGCCGCAAGGACGGCCGTGAATTCCCCGTCGAGATCAGCCTGAGCTTCATCGAGGCGGAGGAAGGTCGTCTCGCACTCGGCTTCGTCACCGACATCACGCCGCGCAGGAACGCAGAGCGGCGACTGCAGGCGGAGTTCATGGTGACGCGTGTGTTCGCCGAACCCTCCGAAACGGAGGGACTCGCGCCGCGCCTCCTCCAGGCGCTGTGCGAGAACCTCGACTGGGATGTTGGCGAGCTGTGGCGCGTGGAGGGCGATGCCCTCCGGTACGATTCCGGGTGGCATCGCCCGGACCTGGACACAACGGAATTCGACGCGGTCAGCCGCGAGACTGTCTTGTCACGCCGGAGGGGGCTGGCCGGTCGGGCCTGGGACACCGGGCGCGCATGCTGGGCGGCGCCGGGCGATCGCCTCACCGGCGGCCGCGCGGCGGCGGCGGCCCAGATCGGGCTGACGTCGGGCTGCGCCTTCCCGATCCAGAGCGAGCACACCTTGACCGGCGTCATGGTGCTCCTGACCCAGGACTCGCGTGAGCCGGATGAAGCGCTCCTCGCCATGCTGACCGACATCGGCAGCCGGATCGGCCAGCACCTCTCTCACCGACGCGTCGAGGTGGAGCTCCGGCACCAGCGCGAGGTACTCTATCAGACTGAGAAGCTCAGCGCCCTCGGCCGTCTCGTGGCCGGGGTCGCCCACGAGATGAACAACCCCTTGGGCATCATCTCGTCACGGATCGAGCTGATGCTGGGCGAGGCGGAGGGCCACACCTTCCCGGACCAGCATCTCGAGGACTTGAAGGTGATCCACCGCAACGTGCTGCGCGTGGCGGGCGTCGCCCAGGCCCTCCGGTCGTTCGCCCGCCAGTCCACCGGCGAGCGGCGCCCGGTCGATCTGAACACGGTCGTCGCGGAGACGCTCCTCCTCGTGGGCAAGCCCATGAGCACGGACAACGTTCGCATCACGACGCTGCTCGACCAGCCCCTCCCGTCGCTCCCCGGGGACGCCAACGCGCTCCAGCAGGTTTTGCTGAACCTCCTGACGAACGCGCGGGAAGCACTGACGGGCGGAGGGGAGATCTGCATCCAGACTGGACGCGATCCGGTGCGGTCCGGGCGGGTGCGTCTCATCGTGACGGACACGGGGCCCGGGATCTCCCCGGAGCACCTCCCGCACCTGTTCGAGCCGTTCTACACGACCAAGCCCTCGGGAACCGGGCTCGGGCTCGCGGTGAGCTACGGGATCGTCCAGAACCATCTCGGGACCATCGACGTCCATTCCGTCGCTGGCCGGGGCGCGACGTTCACCCTCAGCTTCCCCATCCTGGAGGACCTCCCAGGACCCGCATAAGGCGTCCACACCTCATTCGAACCGGCAACGCGAGCGTGCCGGGCCACCTCGAGGTCAGGGTGCCGTCGGGGGGATCGAGGCGCCGCCCGGATCGAGGGCCGGTTCGGGACGCCCGAGCGGTGCCAAGAGCAAGGAAAGCACCCCGGACTCCAGCTTCCGATCCACGATCGTTGTGACCCGCCGGATGAGCTTGAGCATGCGCAGGTTGTCGCCGAGGACATAGGCCCGGAGGCGGCGAATCCCCATGCCCTCCGCGTAGCCGATCAGCTCGCCGAGCAGCCGTTTCCCGAGGCCCCGACCCTGCCACCGATCCTCGATGACGATGGCGATCTCGGCCTCCTGAGCCCGCTCGTCGTAGGCGTACCGCGCGACCCCGATCAGGTCGCCCTCCGGACCGATGGCGGCGATCGCCATTCGTCGATCGTAGTCCACGTTGGCCAGGATGTGCGCCCAGTCCGGTGGCAGCCGACGCATCACCGTGAAGAACCGCTGGTAGGCCGTCTGCGGGCTCAGACGCTCGTAGAGGGCCGTCAGGGCGGATTCGTCCTCGGGACGGATCGGGCGTAAGGCGACCTCGGTGCCGTCTGTCAGGGTGACGGGCCTCATGGGGCGGGAGCGCCCCACCAGGCCAGCCGATGCCCCACCCTCGGCGGGGGGACCGCCGCATAACCCACGATCCGGCAGGCCCTTCTCCTCTGGCATTGCAGTTGCTCCGTTTCCTAGTGACCGATTAGAACACCAAGGTAGCAAAGTAGAAGGAGGAGCAGACCATGCGTGCACTGACACCGTGGACGGGGCTGTCGACGATGAAGAAGGAAATGGATCGGTTGTTCGACAGGTTCTGGGAGGGGGACTTCCCACAGCTTCCCTCGATGGGTGAGTGGGCCCCCGCCCTGGACGTCTCCGAGACGAAGGATGCCGTGATGGTGAAAGCCGAGGTCCCGGGGATGGATCCCAAGGAGATCCAGCTCTCCCTGCAGGACCAGCTCCTCACCCTCAAGGGCGAGAAGAGGCAGGAGAAGGAGGAGAAGGACGAGCACTACTATCGGGCCGAGCGATCATACGGCGCCTTCGTCCGGGCAGTCCGGCTTCCGGCATCGGTCGACGGATCGAAGGTCACGGCCAGCTTCAAGAACGGGCTTCTCACGGTGACCTTGCCGAAGGCCCCCACCGCGAAGGGAACGACCATCCCGATCAAGGCCGAGTAGGCGGCGATCATGGCGGTGTCGACGGGATGACGGTCGCAAGTGCGGGGAGTGAGTCCCGGCCCTTCATCGTCATAGGTGGCTGGACACTCCCCGCTATCCTGTCGGCACCGACGGTCGAGAACAGGTAGCGCCCGTCCGCTTACGAGCCAAGAGGGGCCCCAAGGTGCCCCACACTATGACGCTTGCCGAGCGAATCGCCCGTTTGTCGAAGCTGGAAAACACCGGTGCACCAGTGGTGAGCGTCTACCTGAATACGCGTTGGACGGACGAGCACCAGCGCGATCGCACGCGGCTCTTCGTCAAGGGCGAGCTCCGCCGGGCGCGCGAGGGTGGCCTGGTGGAGGGTCTGGCGACTGCCCTCGATTGGATCGAGGCGCAGGCGGAGGCAGTCGTCAGCCAGGCAAGCCATGCCGACGCCCAGGGCGTGGCACTCTTCGTCTGCCCCAGCCCCGGCCTCGGCCTCCGCGAGGTGGTCCCGGTTCGGGCTGCCCTGGAGAACTTGGTTGTCGTGGGCGACCGGCCCTTCCTCGGTCCTCTCGCCTCCGCGCTGGCCGACGCGCCGCCCATGCTGGTGGTGTTCGTCGATGCGGAGAGCGCGCGGCTGATCCCCGTCCTCGACGCCAGGCCCGGCGAGGAGATCCGCTTAGACAGCGACGTCGCCGGTCATCACCGTCGCGGCGGCTGGGCTCAGCTCGCCCTGGCCCACTATCAGCGCCACATCGAGGAACGCCGCGACCGGCATCTGGACGCGGTGGCTGAGGCGCTCGGCGGGCTCGTGGCGAAGCATGGCCTCGAGCGCATCGTCATCGCCGGGAGCCAGGACAGCACCGGCGCTTTCCGGCGGGTCCTTCCGGCGACGGTCGCCGCGCGGGTCGCGGGAGTCGTGTCAGGGCAGCGGCACGAGCCGGCGGACGAGCTCGTGGCCCGAGCCGCGGAGCTGATCGGCCGCGTCGCCGACCAAGAGGTTAAGGCTGCCGTCGACGGCCTCCTGACCGAGGCGGCCAAGGATGGCCGTGCCGTGGCGAGCCTGGAGGGAGTCCTGGAGGCCGTGCAACGCGGGGCGGTCGACCGGCTCTATCTTCTCCGGGACTTCCGGGAGCCGGGGCGGGCTTGCACCGCATGCGCCGCGCTCCAGCCGGGACACGCGGCAACGTGCAGACTGTGCCACCAGGCCACCGCTGCGGTCGAGCTCGGCGAGACGATGGTGACCCGCACGATCGCAGCCGGCGGAGCCGTGACGATGGTTCACGCGCACGCGGCGCTGGGGGCGATGGGCGGTGTCGCCGCGCGCCTGCGATTCGCCTTGTGAACGCCTGAATCCGTGCCGTCGCCCATCCGCGTTCTGATTCTGGGGGCCGCGGGTCGGGACTTCCACAACTTCAACGTCGTCTACTGGGACGACCCGGCGACGGAGGTCGTGGCCTTCACGGCCGCTCAGATCCCGGGCATCGCGGGTCGCCGCTATCCGCCCGAGCTGGCCGGGCCGCGCTATCCGGGCGGCATCCCGATCGAGCCTGAAGAGGCCCTCGACAGGCTGGTCCGCGAGCACGCCGTGGACCTCGTGGTGCTCGCCTACAGCGATGTCAGTCACGAGCAGGTCATGCACCTCGCGAGCCGCGCGCTGGCGGCCGGCGCCGACTTCGCCCTACTGGGACCGCGGAGGACCATGCTCCGCGCCGCGCGGCCCGTCGTCGCCGTCACGGCAGTCCGGACCGGCTGCGGGAAGGGCGCCGTGAGTCGACGGCTCGTGGAGATCCTCCGGGGGCGGGGGCGGCGTGTCGGGGTCGTCCGCCACCCGATGCCATACGGCGATCTCGCCGCCCAGCGCGTCCAGCGGTTCGCCACGCTCGCGGACCTCGACCGCGCGGGCGTGACGCTGGAGGAACGCGAAGAGTACGAGCCGCATCTCGAGACGGGGGTCGTCGTGTGGGCCGGCGTCGACTACGCGGCGATCTTGGCGCGCGTGGAAGCCGAGACGGACGTCATCGTCTGGGACGGCGGGAACAACGACTTCCCCTTCTTCGTTCCCACGCTCCATCTGTGCCTGCTCGATCCTCACCGAGCCGGACACGAGTCCCGATTCCATCCCGGGGAAACGAACCTCCGCCTGGCCGATGTCGTCGTCATCGTCAAGGAGGACAGCGCCGACCCTAGTCAAATTGAGACGGTCAAGGTGGCGGCCCGAACCCTCAATCCGCGCGCCCGGTTGGTCGACACTCGGCTCCCCCCCCCGGGTCGAGGCCCCCGAGCGGCTCCGGGGCCGCCGGGTGCTTGCCGTCGACGACGGCCCTACGCTGACGCACGGCGGCCTGCCGGCGGGGGCGGCTGAGCTGGCGGCCCGACGATTCGGCGCGATCCTGGTCGACCCTCGCCCGTACGCCCGGGGCAGCATCCAGCGGGTGTTCCGCGATTACCCGATGCTCGGACCCGTCCTCCCGGCCGTCGGCTACAGCGCCCAGCAGATGGCCGACCTCCACGCCACGATCGACGCGGTGCCATGCGATTTCGTGCTTCTGGGGACGCCGATCGATCTCGGCCGGGTTCTCGCACTCCGTCAGCCGGTGGTTCGCGTGCGCTACGATGTCGAGGAAGTAGGCCAGCCGGGCTTCGACGAGATCCTCGGGAACCTCTAGCGGCCAACTCCGCCGCTCGGCACGATGCCGTCACGGCCCGAACCATCTGCGCGGCCGACGCACGCTTGACACGCTCGCACTCCCCGGGCTAGCCTCCGACACAAGCTCCGGATCCAGGCTGACGATCTGGCGGTGACGTCATCATGCTCGCCGGCGCTGCCAGGCGAGCGTCGTGCATGTCCGGGTTCTGCAATCGCCCGACCACCGTGTATCTGACCGGCGTGCTTCGCGTCTACCGCGCCCCACGGCAGTCGGCCAGACCGATAGGGGAGGACGTGGCAGTGGCCCTGTCGCTTCGACTTCTGGGCACGGGAGGCGCTGCGAATGCCGAGCGGCATCAGGCGTGCCTGCTGCTCACGTGGGGAGACGACTCCCAGGGCGGACGGGTTCTCCTCGATACCGGCAACGGCATGGACGTTGTCCGCCAAATACTGGCGAGCGGATTTGCGCCCGACCAGGTCCGGGACATCTTCGTAAGCCACCAGCACGTGGATCACGTGGGGGGCCTCGAGCCGCTGCTCTTGTGGAGCGCGATCCAAAGCCTGCGTCAACGCGGTCGCGCACCGACCGAGCCGACCCGCGTATACGCGGAGCCGCGCATCATCGGAGACATCCGGGTGCTGCTCGATGCCGTTGCCAGTGCGGTCCCTCGGCTCCTGGGGGACAGCCTCCAGCTCGTCCCGATGGTCGACGGGGCCGTCGCTCCGTTGCGGGGAGGCGCGCGCCTGACCACATTCCTGGTCGACCATCTGCCGGTCGAAGGCGGAGCGATGGGATGCCTCGTCGAGCTCGATGGCGTACGGCTCGCATACAGCGGTGACACGCGGCCGGTTCCCCGGCTCATCGAGGTCGCCCAGGGTGTTGACGTGCTGATCCACGAAGCAGGGGGGCTGGATGAGCACCGCGTCGAGGTCCATCGCCTGGGACACTCGACGGCGGACGACGTCGGGCGCGCCGCGAGAGCGGCGGCGGTTGGCCGGCTGGTGCTCACACACATACCCAACGAGGCACTGGTGGAACCCATGCGAGCAGAAGCAGCCGCGGCGTTCGGCGGGCCCGTCGGGCTGGCGACCGACCTCACCGAGCTCGACTTCTGAGCCGGCCGGCCGTACCGTCGCACGGCCAAGGCGATGATGGCGATGACCTCGGCGCGACGGCTTCGAACGGGCGAGCTGGATGCGGGTGTTGAGCGCCTACGTCCTGAGAGGATGGCGGGATCGCTGGTGCGACGCTTCAGACCTTCACGCCTTGATCCCGTGTTTGGCCAGCAGGCGATGAAGCGTCTTCCGGTCGACGCCCGCCGTCTTCGCGGCCTGCGAGATGTTCCCCCCGTGTCGTCGAAGCAGATCGGTGAGGTACCCCTGAGCGAATGCTTGGAGCCAGGCCTCGCGGGCCTGGGCCAGGGGTAGGTCCTTGCCTGGAATCGCGGGTGCCGGACGACCTCGCCCGCGGACGTGATCGGGAAGATCCCGGACGCGGATCATCGGTCCGTCCGTCAGGACGCAGGCGCGCTCGATCACGTTCTGGAGCTCGCGCACATTGCCAGGCCACGCGTGGGCCTCCAGGCGCGCGAGCGCCTCCGGCTCGATGCCCTCGAGCGGCTGCTCGCGGTTCCGCCCGTAGCGGCGAAGGAAATGGTGCGCGAGAAGCCCCACGTCACCCGCCCGTTCGCGGAGAGGCGGCAACATGATCGTGATCACGTTGACGCGGTAGAAGAGGTCGTCGCGGAACTCGCCCTTCCGGACGAGCTCCGCGGTGTCTCGATTGGTCGCGGACACGAGACGGATGTCCACGTTGACGAACTTGGTCCCGCCGACGCGACGGATCTGCCGCTCCTGAAGCGCCCGGAGGAGCTTGGACTGGAGCGCTTGGGGCAGCTCGCCGATCTCGTCGAGGAAGAGCGTGCCCCGGTCGGCAACCTCGATCATCCCGGGCTTGGTGCGATCCGCGCCGGTGAACGCGCCGCGCTCGTGACCGAACAGCTCGGACTCGAGCAGCGCATCGGGCAGCGCGGCGCAGTCCACGGGAACGAACACCTCGGCGGCCCGGGCGCTCTGGGCGTGGATCGCCCGGGCGATCAGCTCCTTCCCGGTTCCGGATTCTCCCTGGATCAGGATGTTGGCCTCGGACCGGGCAGCCTTCCGGACGAGGTCGAACACTGCCGTCATCACCGGGCTCTTGCCGATGACCTGGTCGAAACCCGCGCGCGACGCGAGCGGCTCCCGCAGCCGGCGATTCTCCTCGATCAGACGGCGCCGTTCGGCCGCGCGCTCGACGGCCAGGCGGAGCACGTCGTTGGAAGGCAGTGGCTTCAGCAGGTAGTCGAACGCTCCCGCCCGCATGGCCTCGACCGCCGACTCGACCGTCCCGTGGCCAGTGATCATGATCACGACGACGTCGGGATCGAGCTCGAGGGCGCGGGCGAGAACCTGCATTCCATCCACCCGGGGCATCTTGAGATCGGTGAGGACAACGTCCGGGCGCTCGCTCTCGAGGAGCGCCAGCGCTCGCTCACCGTCGGTCGCGGTGACGCAGGGATAGTCCTCTCGGCCGAGCAACCGAGCCCAGTTGGCGACGACGTCGGGCTCGTCGTCCACGATCAGCACTCGCGGTTTCGTGTTCATAGCGCGCCCACCGAGGAATCAGGGTAGCACGGCCAGGACCGGCGGCGGCCGGTTCGGCCCGCCCGGGGGAACGTCAGGCGGGAAGGCCCCCCAGGGCGGCGTGCGCCGCCACTTCCGGCGGTCCCGTCGTGTCGACGCGGACGTGCTCGCCAACGCCGAGCTCGGTGACGGACTCGAATTCCGCGCGCATGCGTTCGAGCAGGGCTTCCCCGGCGTCCGAGATCGACGGGCCGGCTGCCCGCCGGCGAAGCCGCTCCCGGAGCGTGGCCTCGTCACAAACCGTCTCGGCGAACAGAAACCGCCGTCCGTGGCGCCGGGCCAGGTCCCGGGCGCGGAGCCGGAGCGTACGCTCGCGAAACGTCGCGTCCAGGACAACGCCGCGCCCCGAGTCCAGTACCACGGCGGCCCTTCGGAACATTTCGTCGAACGTCCGCGTCGAGAACGCCGCCGAGTAGGCGTCCGACGGCGCAGGGTCGGTGGCGCGGACCCCTGCCAACGCCTTCCGGACCCGGTCCGACGAGACGACAGGAACGCCCCGGGACCGCCCGAGCGCCTCCGCCAGGGTGCTCTTGCCGCTGCCGATCAGCCCGCCGACCGCGATAACCGGCGGGGCGCCGGTCCGAGCCCCCGCGTAGGACCGGGCGAGATCGAACAGGGACCGCGCCTCCTCGGCCTTCCGGACCGCCTTCTCCGGCGGCGTGGACGGGTCGACGGCCAGGAAAGCGGCGACCTTCCCGCGCACCCAGGCGCGATACCCGATGTAGAAGTCGACGACACCGTAGAGGTCGTGGTCGTCGGCTTCCAGCGCGAAGGCGGCCAGGAACACCTCGGCGAGATCGGATCGCGAACGGGCGGTCAGCTCCATGGCGAGGAAGGACACGTCGGCGGCCGTGTCCCCGCTTCGGAGCCGCTCGTTGAACTCGACGCAGTCGATGACGATCGGCTCGGCACTCTCGAAGTACACGTGCTCGAGCCGGAGATCGCCGTGTCCGTCACGGATCCTTCCCTGCTCGACCCGCCCGTGGAACCGGCCCGATTGCCGCTCCAGGATCCCGAACTGCCATGCCCGCACGGCATCGAACGTGCCCCGCGACACGAACCGCCCAACAAATGGCTCCACCTGCGCGAAGTTCTCGACGAGGTTTTCGCGAATGGCCTCGACCGCGCCCGCCTCAGGCGCAGGGACCGCGTCGACGAAGAAGCGGGCGAGCCGTGCCGCCAGGCGCGTGAGGTGATCCGGTGTCAGCGCATCCCGGCGGAGTAGCGCCTCCGCACTGCATTCGTCCGCGAGTCGCCGCATGCGGACGGCGTAGTCGACGATGTCGCCCTCGGCCCCGAACCAGTGGCCATCCGGACCGAGCCGGACGGGAACGACGCCGAGATAGACGTCAGGGGCCAGCCGCCGGTTCAGGCGAACCTCGTCCTCGCAGCAGCGCCGGCGCCGCTCGAGCGTCGCGTAGTTCACGAACCCGTAATCGACGGGGCGCTTGAGCTTCCAGACTTCCCGATCGGTGAGGAAGACCCAGGAGATGTGTGTGGTGACCGGCGTGACCTCGGAGGGTCGAGGGATTGGATAGGCCTCCGGGCGCCGGAGGTCATCGAGGAGCGACCGGACCTGGTGGTCCTTCGCCACGGTCACGTCCAGCGTGCCAGGGCGCTCACCTATCCCCGTCGGGCGGCCTCGGGGTGAGGGCTCGCTGGACGGCATCGAGGAATGTCGCGTTGGAGAAGGGCTTGGCGAGGTAAACCTCGGCGCCGCTCTCGCTGGCTGCCCGCCTCGCCTCCGGAGAGTCGTAGGCGGTGATCAGGATCACAGGTATGGGCGGAACGTGGCGACGGGCGTGGCGCGTCACGGCCAGACCGTCCGCCCCGGGGAGCCGGAGGTCGGACACGACCAGATCCGGCTTCTCCCGGTCGATCAGCGCCAGCGCCTCGGTTCCAGTATGAGCGCGAAGGGATACATGGCCGAGTCGCAGGAGTAGACGCTCGCAGTTCGCAACAAGATCGGGCTCGTCGTCGACGACCAAGATGGTTCGGGTCAACCCCGTTCTCCCTGACGAAACCCCCAGCAATCGGGGTGCCATGTGTCGGAGGAGCGGGAATGTGGACAGGCAGTCCCGCGCGAACCCTCAGCGGATTGCGCTCCTGGGGCACGGCCGCCCCATCGGGCACGCCATGCCCCACCCTCCCCCCGCGGACATGGGGACCCAACTCCCGATTCCAACGCGAACTCGCACTGGCATCGCCGTTGCTTTTCGTAGTCGTAGGGAAGATAATCGCGCGGGCCAGCTGGCCAGGAGGTTGGTGACCGATGCTTGTGCAGGACGTCATGCAGACGAAGCTCTTCACGGTCACGCCCGAAACGACCCTTCCCGAGGCGATCCAGCTGACCGGCCAGCGCGGGGTGCGCCACCTCCCCGTGGTCGAAGGCGAGCGGTTGGTGGGCATCCTGTCGGACCGTGATCTGAAACGGGCCATGGCGTCACCGGCCACGAGCCTCGAGGTCCACGAGCTCAGGTACCTCCTCGACCACCTGCGCGTCGGAGAGATCATGACCCGAGCGGTCATCAGGACCAGCCCGATGCTTCCCATCGAGGATGCAGCGCGAACGATGGTCATGGAGAAGATCGGCGCGCTGCCGGTCACTGAGGGAGAGCGATTGGTCGGGCTCGTGACGGAAACGGACGTCCTACGCCTGTTCGTGCGGGCCCTGGGCGCCGCGGAACCATCGAGCCGGTTCGAGGTCGTCTTCGGGGATCGGCCGCACGGGCTCGCCGAGATCGTGCAGACGGTCGAGGCCGCTGGCGGCGATATCTCGAGCCTGGTGACCCTGCCCTGCGGCGGCGGCCTCAAGGAGGCCGTCATCCGCGTCCGTACGATCAACCCGGCTCCGGTGATCTGGGCGCTCGAGGCCCGGGGGTTCACCGCCCGGGGAATCTGGCGGGGTTGATGGCGCGACCGGGAATCGCAGGCATCGCTCTGATCTGGCTGCTGGCGTCGGGTCTCGGTCTCGTCGGCGACCGGCTCGATGCCCAGAGCCGGGAGGCGCTCGTCACCGAGGGACGGCGGCTCTTCGCCGACAAGGGCTGCTATGGCTGTCACACGATCGGGGCCGCGGGGACACCCATCGCCTCGGACCTCCGGCGCGCGGCCGCCCGGTATCCGGAAGCGACCCTGGCGCGGTGGTTGCGCGACCCTGCCGCCCAGGAGCCGACTCGCCACATGCCGAATCTCGAGCTGAGCGAGGCCGAGGCGAGCGCCCTCGCGGCCTTCCTGGCCTCGCTCCCCTGAGAGCGCAGTCCAGCATGAAGTTCGGCACCATCCTCGTTCCCCTCGACGGCTCGGCCCTGGCCGAGGCGGCCCTGCCGAAGGCTGTGGAGCTGGCGGAGGTGTCCGGTGCCCACATCCTCCTGCTCCGGGCGGCCCAGGCCCAGACACTACCCGGGGTCGATCCCACCGAGGCCCAGGTGAGAGTAGTGAGCGAGGCGGAAGCTTACCTCGCCGAGATCCAGAAGCGCCTGGCCCGGCAGGGTCACGTCAAGGTCGAGACAGCGGTTTGGTACGGTCCCGCCGCTTATGCGATCGTGGAGGCGGCCCGGGTCCGTAAGGCTGACGAGATCGTGATGACCACCCACGGGCGGAGCGGTCTGGGGCGACTCCTCCTCGGGAGCGTGGCGGAGTCGGTCCTGCGCGGCACCACCACCCCCATTTTGTTGCTCAGGGCGGAGGGCGCTCCCGTTCAGCCCCCGAGCAGCCAGCCCAACGCCCGGGAGACGTCATGAGAGTCTTCCGACAGATCCTGCTCGCGACGGATTTCTCCCAAGCCTCACGTCCGGCGCCGGCCCGGGCCATCGCGCTCGCCAGGCAAGATCGCGCAAGGCTGTCGATCGCTCATGCGGTGTCGCCGCTGGTCGTCCCCTTCGGCGAGGGCTTCGTGTCGCCCTCGACGTACGAGGCGAGCGACCGGGGCGCCCACGATCACGCAAAGAAGCAGCTGGCGGCGCTCACCGCGCGCGCGAAGAAGGCCGGCGCCCGGACGACGGGCATCCGGCTCGACGGCCTACCACACGAGCAGGTCCCGCGCGACGCCGGCGAATGCGCGCGGACTTGATCGTGATCGGAACTCACGGCGCATGGGCGTGTCGAAGGTTCTCCTCGGCAGCGTCGCCGAGCGCGTCGTCCGCTTCGCCCCCTGCCCGGTTCTGACGGTCCGGGGTCACTAGACCACAGGAGAACTGACCATGCCGCGCCGGGGAAGCCCGATCAAACCCACCCGGTCGAAGAAGTCCGGCCGGCCGCCCGAGCCGAGCCCGATCGCCCCGCGGGTGCGCCGTCGACAGAAGACGGCGACGGCCGCGGTGCGAAAGGACACCATGTTGCTCCAGCCGGCCCAGGACACGCGTGCGCGCTGGCCAGCCGCGAAGCCGAAGTTCAAGAAGCGATAGCGCGGGTTTCGCTCCAGGCCGCGGACCTTCCGGCGCTCTGCTGCGACGGATCCTCGAGTCCAGCCAGCACGCGGCTTGCCCCAGTCCAGCGAGCCGGATGAGCAGATCTGAGTCGCACCCGGCCGTGCACACCCTGAAGGCGAGCACGCTCTATTTCGCGATCGTGTTCGTGGCAGGCTTCGTCCTCGGCCCCATCCGCATCCTCTGGGCCGTTCCGCGGTTCGGACCGCGAATGGCCGAGCTGATGGAGATGCCCATCTCGCCTCGCTCGACGGCTGTTGGACCTGATTCTGCCCTCGCTGGCGTTTCTCATGTGTGGGTGGCTGCTCTTCCACACGGGATGGTGGAGCCTGGCCGTGGCCGGGGGCCTTGCGATCGTCGGGCTCGCCGTGGGGCGCCGTCGCCCGAACCGGGGCGTCGTCGCCCCACCACCGGCCGTCCGCCGGAGGGGATTGGCGGCCCGGCTGAGCCCCAGAACTCGGCCTGTTCCTGCCACATCGACGGAAGGGCATCCGGGTTGCACGTAGGCAGGTCGGTTGCGAGAGTAGACGCCGCCGCGATTGGGAGGTGCTATGTACAAGCGCGTGCTGATTCCCCTCGATGGTTCCGAGCTGGCCGAGGCCATCCTGCCTTTCGTCGAGCAGGTGGCGGGCCCGCTGGAGGCGGAGGTTGTCCTTGTGCGTGTCGTCGAGGCGGTCTCCGCCGCCGAGGCGATTGCGCTAGCCGGCGTTGTCGCACCGGACACATTTGCGGTCCGCGAGATGGAGGCGAAACGCTACCTCCACGACGTGGAGCGACGGCTGTCCAAGAAGGGGCTTCGTGTTCGGACGCGGATCGCTCTGGGTCCGCCGGCCGAGGCGATCCTGAGCGTCATCCAGACGAGTGCCGTCGACCTCGTTGCCATGACAACCCATGGCCGGTCCGGTCTCAGCCGCGCTCTGTTCGGGTCCATCGCTGAATCCGTCCTTCGCGCCTCCCCGGTGCCCGTACTCTTGATCCGGACGCCAGCCATGCACGCCATTCCTCCGACCGAGGAGCGAGAGTAGCGTGTCGCGAGCGCCGCACCAATTCTGCGGGTGCGTCCGGCTCCTCGTCCAACGGGCGCATGCCATCCGCCAGTGATTGACTGACACCCCGGAGGCCAGGCAATGCGAGTCAGTGATCTGATGAGCCGGAATGTGGTCACAATCGAGGACGCCGCGACGTGCCTCGAGGCCGTCAATCGGATGTGTCAGCGGAAGGTCCGTCACTTGCCCGTGCTCGACTCGGGGGGCACGCTCGTCGGCCTCGTCACCGACCGCGATCTCCGCCACTACCTGTTCGGTGCCACCGTCTATCGACAGATCGGCCAGGTACCTGTCAGCACGCTCCTGCGAGACGCGCCGATCCGCGATGTCATGTCGGCGCCCGTGCGCAGCGTCACGGCCTCGGCCGAGGTGGCGGAAGCCGCCGAGCGGATGCGGCAGGAGAAGGTGGGCTGCCTGCCCGTGATCCAGGGCCACCGCGTCGTTGGGATGCTCACCGAGATCGACGTTCTGCGTCACATCGCGGGGGCCGAAGTGTCCGAGAGCCCCGAACTGGACATCGTGATCTCCTACCCGTGACCGAGGCGCGTCGGCGCCGGCGGAGGCAGGTCGGGACGCGGCCGCCGCCCGGAGGGAACATCCATGCGCAGAATCATCGGGGTCCCCGTCGGCGACCTTATGTCCACGCCGGCTCTCACCGTAAAGCCGGAGACATCGATCGATGAGCTGACAAGGCTCTTCGCCGAGTACGAGTACAACGGCTTGCCCGTCGTGAACGACCTCAGGACTCTCCAGGGAATCGTGACGCAACTGGACCTCTTCAAGCTCCACCTCCTGCCCTATCCTCAGTTCGTCCCTGCCCTGGAGAACGCCTGGGCCTCCTCGGTCGGCGCCATCATGAGCTCGAGCGTGATCACACTGTATCCGGTCGAGCCGGCGATTAGGGCGATGGCCCTGATGGTGGACTACCGCATCCGCACCATTCCAGTCGTGAACGACGCGGCGGGCGGAAAGGTGGTGGTCGGAGTCGTTACGCGGCGGGACATCATGGCCCTCCTCAAGGCCTGAGACCGGCGATCATGAGGCCGCCAGATGAGACGTCGGGCGGCGTCTCGCAGATCGACGCGCTCCTGCCGTCCGAGATGGCGCGCCGGGCCGAGGAAGTGGGTGTGCGGAAGTGCGGCATGGACGCCGTCACCACCTTCGTGCTTGCGGTCCTCGCCGGGGCGTTCATCGCGCTCGGCGGGGTCTTCGCCACCACCGCGCTGGCCGGAGCTGGCTCGGCTCCCTGGGGTGCCGTCCGGGTTCTCGCCGGCGTGGCATTCAGCGTCGGCCTTATCCTCGTCGTGGTGGGCGGGGCCGAGCTTTTCACCGGAAACAATCTGATCGTCATGGCATGGGCCAGCGGGGGAGTATCCACCCGGGCGCTCCTGCGCAACTGGCTGATCGTCTTCGCCGGAAATTTGGCGGGGGCGGTTGCCACGGCCGCGCTGGTCTATCTCGGCGGCGTGCATCGCGCCGGAGGCGGCGCTTTCGGGGTCACCGCCCTCGCCATCGCACACGCCAAGGTCGAGCTCGGCTTCACGCAGGCCGTGGCGCTCGGCGTGCTCTGCAATACGCTGGTCTGCCTGGCCGTCTGGCTGACGCTCTCCGCCCGAACGACGGCCGACCGCATCCTGGCCATCGTGCCGCCGATCAGCGCCTTCGTGGCGGCGGGCTTCGAGCACTCCGTCGCTAATATGTACTTCGTTCCGCTGGGCCTGCTGATCACCCGCCTGGACCCGCTCTTCGCCGCCACGGTCGGCGCGCAGGCCCCCTCGAGTCAGGCCCTCTCGTGGAACGCCTTCCTGAGCCGAAACCTCCTGCCCGTGACGATCGGCAACGTCATCGGCGGCGCGGTCCTGGTCGGTCTGGTTTACTGGTTCGTCTACCTCCGGGCGCGATCGACGCCGGGCGCCCCGCCCGGCGAAGCGTCGCGGTGACTGGGCCACGGGCGCGCGTTCGAGAACGCATCCCAACTTTGCAGGAATCAGGATCCCGGACGGAGGCCCAGGAGCGCCGCGAGACTCGCAGCGGTCAGGACGCCGAGTCCGAGGCCCGCGGTCCGCCGGAAGTCCCCGCGTCCGATCGCGAGGACCAGCACCAGCTTGTCGAAGCCGAATCCCTTGGAGCGACCGGGCGCAGGGGACGGCGCCGCCCCTCTCCGAAGCGGCATCCCCGCCGACCGACAGCCTCGCATCGCTTGTCATATCCCGGCTTCCCCTTCATTCCAGCCCGGGACCAACCCGGGGCGCTTCCTATGGCATTCTGGATGCTCTCTACCGCAGGCACCCAACCCGAAAGGAGGGAGCACGTGAACGAGAACGACCATCCGAAGGGGGCGTTGCTCTTCATGCTCGTCTACCTCGCCCTGCTCGCCTTCATGTGGACCAACCTCTACCTCAAGCTCTGGACCCGGTGAGGAGCGAGATGAAGCAGGGCACGACCGTCTACCTGTACGAGCTGGCATGGATCCTCCCCAGCATCGCCATCCCGGTCGGGATGCTGGTGGCGCTGGCTGTCACTGCCTTCGGCGTCGGAATCCACCTCCCAAGCGACGCCGGGCGCATTGATGTCACGAAGGTCGCGCAAACGCCACCGTTCGACCAACCCGGCGTGGTCCAGACCGGCCCCGATCGCTTCGAGGTCCGGATGGTTGCCGGCATCTGGAGCTTCACGCCGAACGAGGTCCGCGTGCCGGCGGGCTCGACGGTAACGTTCGTCGCCACGAGCCGGGACGTCGTCCACGGTCTCCATGTCGACCGGCACAACGTCAACGTGATGCTGCTCCCGGGCCAGATCGCGCGCGTGACGGCCCGCTTCGACCGTCCCGGAGAATACCCGTTCGTCTGCCACGAGTATTGCGGGATTGCGCACCACACGATGTGGGGCAAGGTGATCGTGGAGGCCCGGCCATGACTCCCGCCGCGTCGCCCGAGGCAGTCCTCGACCTCTCCGCTGAGCGTCAGGCGGCTGGCGCCAACCTGACGGTGGCCCTCGTGGCGCTCTTCGGGGGAGTGACGGTGGGCCTTCTCCAAGCCCTCGAGCACGCGGGGGTGAATCTCTATCCGGCCCTCTCGCCGGTGATCCGATCGTACTACCATGGCCTCACGCTGCACGGCGTCCTCAACGTGCTCGTCTTCACTACGTTCTTCATCTGCGGATTCGTGCCGCTCCTGGTCGCGAAGGCCCTCGAGCGCCCGCTCTGGAGCCGACCGCTCGCCTGGCGCACGTTCTGGCTGATGACGGGTGGGCTCGTGCTCGCGGCCATTCCGCTCGTGGGCAACGCCGCCAGCGTAATGTTCACCTTCTACCCGCCCCTCAAGGCACACTGGGCCTTCTACGTCGGCCTGACCTTGGTCGTCGTCGGCACGTGGCTGGTCACCCTGAACCTGGCGCTGACGCTCCGCGCCTGGCGTGCGCGGAATCCCGGGCAACGCACCCCCCTGGCGGCCTTCATGGGGATGGTGACGTTTGCCATGTGGTCGATCGCGTCGGTGGGAATCGCCAGCGAGATGCTGTTCATGCTCATCCCGTGGTCGCTGGGGCTCGTCAGCGGTACGGACCCGCTCCTGGCGCGTGCGCTCTTCTGGTTCACGGGACATCCGATCGTCTACTTCTGGCTGCTGCCGGCCTACATCTCCTGGTATACCCTCGTGCCCCGCCAGGCAGGCGGCAAGCTCTTCAGCGATCCGCTCGCCCGCACGTCGTTCATCCTGTTCCTGGTCCTCTCCACCCCGCTGGGGTTCCACCACCAGTACGCCGATCCAGGTATCCATCGCCTGTGGAAGCTGGTCCATGCCTTCCTCACGTTCGCGGTCTTCTTCCCGAGCCTCCTCACGTTCTTCAACGTCGTCGCTTCACTCGAGAGCGGAGCTCGCACACGCGGGGGCCGTGGCTGGGTGGCCTGGTTCGGGAAGCTGCCCTGGGGCGACCCGTCTGTCGCCGCGCAGGTTCTGGCGATGCTCCTCTTCGTCTTCGGCGGGGTGGGTGGCCTCATCAACGCCTCGTACAACCTGAATCTGGTCGTCCACAATACGGCCTGGATCCCGGGCCATCTTCACCTGACGGTGGGCACCGCCGTCACCCTGTCGTTCATGGGCATCACTTACTGGCTGGTTCCGGCCCTTCGGGGCCGCGCCCTCTGGAGCCGTCGCCTGGCGCTCGTCCAAGCCTGGCTCTGGTTCGTCGCGATGACGGTCTTCTCGCACGCCCAGCACAACCTTGGCCTCCTGGGTGCGCCGCGGCGCACGATGCTGAGTGCCGCTCCGTACGTCCGCCCCGAGTGGCACTGGGATCTCATGTGGGTAGGGATCGCAGGCACTGGGCTGTTCGTGAGTGCCCTTCTCTACTTCCTCAACATCGTGGGCACACTCGTGTGGTCGCGCGGCCCGGCCCCCGAGATGCCGCGCTTCGCGGAGGCGCTCTCCGGGCCGGACCACGCGCCGGCCATTCTCGACCGCTGGCGGCCGTGGCTCGCGCTCGCGGCCGTGCTGATCCTCATCGCCTACGGCCCGTCCCTCGCCCACCTGATCGCCACCACCCCGCTCAACGCGCCTGGCTTCCGGATTTGGTGAGCGACCGATCGGTACCGCGACGCCAATGAGTGGCGCCCCAGCTCCTGGGGACCTCGCGGCCTTCTTCGACCCGCGCAGCATCGCCATCGTGGGAGCCTCGCGCGACCCGACGAAGGTCGGCGGGAGCGTCGTCGCGAACCTGCGGGCGGCGGGGTTCGAGGGGCGGATCTGGCCCGTGAATCCCCGGGGGGACGTCGTCCAGGGGCTGCCCGCGACCGCGTCGCTCCTCGCGATCGACGGCCCGGTTGACCTCGCAGTGATCGCAGTGCCGGCGCCCGCCGTCCTGCCGGCCCTGAAGGAATGTGTCACCAAGGGCGTGCGCGGCGCGGTGGTGATCTCTGCGGGGTTCCGCGAAGCCGGCGAGGCGGGCCGGGCACGCGAGGCCGAGCTGCGGGCCTGGCTCGCCACCCAGTCCATCCGAGTGCTCGGCCCCAACTGCCTCGGCTGGATCCGACCCTCGCGCCGGCTCAACGCCACCTTCGCACCGGGCATGCCGCTGGCGGGCGGAATCGCATTCGTCTCCCACTCGGGTGCCCTGGCGACGGCCATCCTGGACTGGGCGCGCGATCGCCGGCTGGGTTTCTCGCTCTTCGCGAGCCTCGGCAACCAGGCAGACCTCACCGAGTCCGACATCCTCGAGGCCGTGGCAGACGACCCCGAGACCCGCGTCATCGTGGCCTACCTCGAGGGCCTGGCCGACGGCCGGCGCTTCTTCGAAACGCTCCGCGCCACGACCCCCCGGAAACCCGTGGTGCTCCTCAAGGCAGGCCGCTCGCTCGAAGGGGCGCGCGCCGTCTCCTCCCACACAGGCGCCCTCGCGGGCTCCGACGCGGCCTTCGACGCGGCCGTTCGCCAGGCCGGCGCCGTGCGGGTCGAGAGCGTCGAAGAGCTGTTCGACCTGGCCCGATGCCTTGCCAGCCAGCCGCTGCCGCGCGGGCGCCGCCTCCTCGTCGTCACCAACGGCGGCGGGCTCGGGGTCGTGGCGGCCGATGCCGCGCGCGCCGCCGGGCTCGAGGTCGCATCGCTCCCCGAGACGGTCCGCCAGCGACTCGGCGCTGTGCTGCCGCCCACGGCGAGTCTGGGCAATCCCGTCGACCTCGTGGGCGACGCGGACGCGGCCCGCTACGGAAACGCGCTTCACGCCCTCGGTCCCGATGCGGGCGTCGACGCCGCGCTGGTCATTATGACCGCGCAGGCCGCCACCGACGCCGTCGGGATCGCCCGGGCCGTCCTCGGGGCCACCCGGGGCTGGTCGCGCCCCGTGGTGGCCGCGCTCGTGGGTGGCGCCCGGGTAGCGCCGGGCGTCCGCGTCCTCGAGGAGGCGGCGCTTCCCTGCTATCCCTTTCCGGAGCCCGCAGTCGCGGCCCTCGCGGGCATGGCCCTCGTCGCCGAGGGCCGCCGCATCGACGCGTGGACGGAGCCGGCCGCTGCACCCTCCGCATCTGTCGTGGCGGAGATGACCCGTCTCGCGGCCGCCGGCGTGGAGCGGCTCGGCCTGGCCGAGCTATCGCCGATCCTGGCCGCCTACGGCATTCCCGTTCTGACCCCCCGGCTCGCCGAGAGCTCCGAGGCCGCCGCCGCCATCGCGAGGGATCTCGGCCAGCCGGTGGCGCTCAAGATCGCGTCCCCTCAGATCAGCCACAAGACGGACGTCGGAGGTGTCGTGCTCGGCTTGTCCTCGCCGACCGAGGTCCTAGCTGCGGCCAACGCGATGCTGGCCCGCGTCCGCAGCCGTCGGCCCGATGCGACGATCCAGGGAATCCTGGTCCAGCCGATGGCGCCCTCGGGCAAGGAGCTCCTGCTGGGCGCCGTCCACGACGCGCAGTTCGGACCGCTCGTGATGGTCGGCTTCGGCGGGATCTACGTCGAGGTGCTGCGGGACACCGCGACCCGCCTCGCGCCGGTGTCCCCCGCCGAGGCCCTCCGGATGCTGGGCGAGTTGAAAATGGCCGCACTCCTCCACGGCGTGCGCGGCGAGCCGGCGGTCGACCTCGAAGCCCTGGCGGAGATCATCTCGCGCTTCGGGCAGCTCGTCGTGGACTGCCCGGAGCTCGTCGAGGTGGAGCTGAACCCGCTGGTGGCGACGCCCACGGGCGTCGTCGCCGTCGACGCGCGGGCGAGGCTCGCTCGACACGCGCCCTCCGACCCGGCCGGCGCCCCGGTCGCCAGTCCACCTGGCGGCCGCTGAGCCAATGGCCGATCGCTCGACCGTGACGACCGTCGATGAGGGCGACAGGGTCTCATGACACCCCCTGCCCCGTACCTGGTCGCGACACTCCTGGGTGCGCTCCTGGGGCTCGGCATCTACACGTTCCGGTACGCCGAGGGACTCTCGTACTTCAGCGCCGATCCGCGCGCCTGCGTCAACTGTCACATCATGCGCGACCCCTACGACTCCTGGCAGAAGGCGAGCCATCATGCGGTCGCCACGTGCGTCGAGTGCCACCTGCCAACGACGCTCGTCGCCAAGTACCTGGCGAAGGCCGAGAACGGCTTCTGGCACTCGAAGGGCTTCACGTTCCAGGACTTCCACGAGCCGATCCGGATCAAGCCCAAGAACCGCATGATCCTCCAGGAGAACTGCATGCGGTGCCACGGAGAGCTCGTGAGCGAGATCGCGGCCCCTCATGAGCCCGAGACCGCGACTGTCCGCTGCGTGATCTGCCACGCCCAGGTGGGCCATGGGCCCGCGCGCTGAGAGAGGCTCACGATGAAGCTCCGCCTGATCGCGGTCGCGGTGCTCGCCGCCGCCACCATGGCCGGCATCGCCGCGCTCCTCCTCAACATCGCCGAGCGGAAGCGCGAGGCGAAGACGCACTACCTGGAGCTGGTCAAGCTGACCGAGGACACGATCGACCCGGCCGAGTGGGGCAAGAACTTCCCCCGCCAGTACGATGGATACCGCCGAGCCGTCGATGCCCAGCGCACCCGGCATGGCGGCAGCGAGGCGTTCCAGAAGCTCGACGAGGACCCCCGCTGGCGTCGGATCTTCAAGGGCTATGCCTTCGGGCTCGATTACCGCGAGGAGCGCGGTCATGCCTACATGCTCTCGGACCAAGACGAAACCCGGCGCACGAAGGAGCGGCCCCAGCCGGGCACCTGTCTCCACTGCCACGCGGCGGTCATGCCGGCCTATCGGAAGCTCGGGAACGGCGACGTTCTCAAGGGCTTCGACCTCCTCAACGCGATGCCCTGGAAGGAGGCCCGCCAGCACGTCACGCATCCCATCAGCTGTGGTGACTGCCACGACCCGACTACCATGCAGCTCCGGGTGACCCGCCCAGGGTTCCTCGCGGGGATCGCCGCCTACAAGGCCAGCCAGCGCGTGGCAGGCTACGACGTCAACCGCGACGCCACCCGCCAGGAGATGCGGACGTACGTCTGCGCCCAGTGTCATGTCGAGTACTACTTCAAGGGATCCGGGAAGACCCTGGTCTACCCTTGGGCGAAGGGTGTTGGCGTCGAGCAGATCGAGGCGTACTACGACGAGGTCAAGTGGAAGGACTGGGACCACCCCGACACCGGCGCCCCGGTCCTGAAGGCCCAGCACCCCGAGTTCGAGCTCTGGACTCAGGGCATCCACGCGCGGAGCGGGGTCGCCTGCGCCGACTGCCACATGCCCTACAAGCGCGAGGGAGCGATCAAGGTTTCGGACCACCATGTCCGGAGCCCGCTCCTGAACGTCGCCCACGCCTGCCAGACCTGCCACCGTTACTCCGAGCAGGAAATTCTGGCCCGCGCCGAGGCCATTCAGGACCGGACCGATCGGCTCATGGGCCTCGCGGAGAACGCCCTGCTCGCTCTGATGGACGCGGTGCAGGCGGCGACCGCGCGCGGCGTCCGCCCCGAGGCGCTCGCCGACGCGCGCGCGTTCCACCGGAAAGCGCAGTGGCGGCTCGACTTCGTGGCGGCCGAGAACTCAAAGGGCTTCCACGCGCCGCAGGAAGCCGCCCGGATTCTCGGCGAAGCGATCGACTTCGCCCGGCAAGGTCAGGTCACTGCGGTGGCCGCCGGACGGTAATGGGAAAACCTGGACCGAACCGGTTGGCACGGCGGTTGCTCATGCATTGTGTGGCCGCCCGCCAGCCGTGGCCGCGAACGGACTGACGGTGAGCCGCCTCAAGAGCGACGTTTTCGCATGGGAGGCCGGCGATGGTGGTTCAGGACGTCATGCAAGCAAGGGTTTTCACGGTCACCCCTGACACGACGCTTCCTGAAGCCGTTCGGCTGACCAGGGAGCACGGGGTGCGTCACCTCCCAGTTCTCCACGACGGCAAGCTGGTCGGGCTCGTCTCCGATCGGGACCTCAAGCAGGCCATGGCGTCGTCGGCCACCAGTCTCGAGGTACATGAGCTGAACTATCTCGTGCAGCGGCTCGCGGTGAGAGAGTTCATGACCCGAACGATAATCACCGTTAGGCCGACCTGCCCTGTCAAGGAGGCCGCGCGGCTCATGCTCCTGCACAAGATCGGCGCGTTGCCAGTGACCGACGGCGAGGCGCTCGTCGGGATCGTGACCGACACCGACTTTCTCAGGCTCTTCGTGGCCGGAAAGACCCCGGACGACCGATCCCCGGCTGGCAATCCAGACCGAGACGCGACTCGCCCCTGAGCTGCTAGGCCATGGGGGTTCCCGCCGACATCGGTGCCATCAACTTGGTACCACCGGGGGCGAGCTGGGGCGATCAACCGGGTGTCGTGATGCAATCAGCTCATTGATCAGAGCCGGAATGAGAATCATGCTGATGTTCAGGGGGGTGTTGGCGAGAGGAACGCATTGAGATAGGGGATCGATCGTGGAGGACGTGAGCAAGCCCGGAGAACCGGGAAGCCTGAGACCTCCTCAAGATCCCCACCGCATCAGATAAGGCTCTCCAGAACTGACACCCCCCACTACCACCACCAGGGTCGGCTTCGCCGCCACCCTCAAATGACCTCTACGGGCAGGGCGGGGCGATTCCGCCCCAGTGGGGCACCGGAGTCACCAGCGCACAATCGAGCCCTGGCCCCCGCGGGCATGTGCGTCCCAGAACCATGGCATTCAGCTGATTTCGGTTCCCAACGCACTTGCCGGACGGGCGCACACCTGAAACTACCAGTCCCGTGACGTGGCATCACCGTTGCTTTCCCAGGCATGCGGGCAGTTCTCGTCCCAGACGCCGCGAGCCCACGACCGGTTGCGCGCGCGCTCCGAGGCCTGGTGACGGCCGGTGCGGCGGGAGCCGCGTTCGCCCTCGTCGCACGCCCCTGGTATCTTCGCTGGGGCGCCACGGACGAGGAGGTCACGCGAGGCCTGCCCGGTGACGACCTCGCGAAGGATTCGGCCGTCGGGTCGACCCGCGCCGTCACGATCAGGGCGCCGGTCGAGGACGTGTGGCCGTGGCTGGTACAGATCGGCTATGGCCGAGGCGGCTTCTACAGCTACGACGGGCTCGAGAACCTGTTCGTGCGGCTCCTGCGTGGCACCCCGGGCTACCGCTCCGCACGGACAATCCTCCCGGAGCACCAGCGCCTGAGTCCGGGGGACTTCATCCCGTCGGCGCCCCCCGACATGCTCGGCGGCCGCCTCGCCGCCGTGGCCGGCTGGAAGGTCCTGGCGATCGAGCCCAACCGGGCACTGGTGCTGGAGGGATGGGGCGCCTTCGTGCTGGAGCCGCGAGGCGAATGCGCCACGCGGCTGATCGTCCGAAGCCGGGGCGCCGGCCCCTGGGGTCGCCTCGCGCATTACCTCTTCTGGGAGCCCGCGCACTTCGTCATGGAGCGCCGCATGCTCCTCGGCATCAAGGAACGGGCCGAGCGCCTGGCCAGAGATCGGCGACGGCCGGTGCCATCGGTGTGACCGCGAGCGGGGCCACCGGGCTCGAGCGGCTCGCGCGCGTGGCGCGCGGTTCGAGGGCGGGCGGCCTGGCGGGCGCCGCCAGGCCCGTCGCGTGCGGCCCTAGGCGGCAGGAGCCTCCCTTGCCACGTCCCTCGTCGTCAACCGCCCCATCGGACGACTTGCTCGCAATCGGATGATCACCGAGCTCGTGCGGTCGATCGCGCTCCTCCTCGAGATCGAGACCGAGACGGCGGCCTTCTACGAGGGGCTCGCCCGCCGCTCCGCCGATCCGCCGGAGCTGCGCGCTCTCTGGTCGGACCTGGCGGAGGAGGAGCGCCAGCACGCGAGCTGGGTGCGCGGCCTCCAGGGATCTCTGCTCGCCGAGGGGCTCCTCGCCAGCCTGCCGGCGCTCCCAGCCGCACCCCTGGCGGCCGCGCTCCAGGAGATCCGACAGCACCGGCAGCGGATCGAGCGCGGGATCAGCTCGAGTGCGGACGCATTGGCGGCGGCGATCGCGATCGAAACATCAGAAGCCAGTCGGGCGCTGGCGGACCTCGTTGGGGCGGTCCCTCGCGACCGCGATCCCGGCCCGTTCCTCCCCGCCCCAGGAGGGCACCTCGGGAAGCTCGCAACGATGGCAGAGCGGCTGGGTGCGTCCGATCTTGCCGAATTCGTCCGGACCCTTGCGCCTCGCATGGAGGCGCGTCGCGCCGGCCGACGGACGATCCTGATCGTCGACGACGATCCCGACATGCTGGAGACCTGCGTCCGCATTCTTCGGTTGAGCGGGCACGACTCCCTGACCGCGACCGGCGGCGAGGAGGCGTTGGCCCTGGTCCGCGGTCGGCTCCTCGATCTGATCCTCGCCG
Organism: uncultured Candidatus Rokubacteria bacterium; assembly: GCA_963805625.1. Taxonomy (GTDB): domain Bacteria; phylum Methylomirabilota; class Methylomirabilia; order Rokubacteriales; family DASRDR01; genus DASRDR01. Next base: position 313,698 of record CAWDVE010000019.1, on the reverse strand, counting down.
ACTTGCGCATGCCCGGGATGGACGGGCTGACGCTCCTTACCCGGGCGCGGCAGGTCGCACCTCACGTCCCGGTTGTCATCGTCACCGGGTACGGGTCCACGGAGACGGCCCATCAGGCTCGCAAAGCCGGAGCGGCGGCTTTCCTCGCGAAGCCGTTCAGCGTGGGCGAGCTCCGGGGGCTCGTCGCGCAAGTCCTGGCCGGACACGGTCCTGAGCAAGGCTTCTCGGACCCTCCGAGCGCCCCGCCCTCCCCCGGATCCACCTAGCTTGGTCCGCCTACCTGAGCGAGGGAGACGGTAAGACCCGAGCAGCAGGCGAGCCAGGGCCGGTAACACACGTCCTTCCGAACCGGCCGATGCACGCGACGATGGGGCGGTGACGCCCCACCCGCGTCATCGTTGCCCCACGACCTCATGAGGCTCCTCGCACGAGGGTGGCCGCCGCCCCCTCTCGCCGGGCACTTTCTGTGCGTGCACCGTGGCACCCGTCTTGCGAAAGGCCCCGGGCAAGTGAAAGCCGCGCACCACCATCCGGAGCGCTGAGGGGAGCGACGATGGACCGACGGCGGTTTCTCCAACTGGCGGCAATGGCCGGGTTTGGCGCGGTAGCAAGCCCGGGCGACCTCCTGGCCCAGTACCGCTTCCTCGATCCGGTCCGCGTCCCGAATCCCCTCGCCCAGTACCCGAACCGCGACTGGGAGCGCATCTACCGCGACATCTTCCGTCACGACCGGACGTTCACGTTCCTGTGCGCCCCGAACGACACCCACAACTGCCTCCTGCGTGGCTTCGTGAAGAACAACGTCCTGGTGCGTATCGAGCCGACGTACGGCTACGGCAAGGCGACAGACCTCGCCGGCAACCGGGCGTCGCACCGCTGGGACCCGCGCTGCTGCCAGAAGGGGCTCGTCCTCGGGCGCCGCCTCTACGGCGACCGGCGGGTCAAGGGCGCGTTCGTGAGGAAGGGCTTCAAGGAATGGGTCGAGCAGGGCTTCCCGCGCGACCCGGTCACCGGCCGCGCACCGGCGGAGTCAATGAAGCGGGGGTGGGATGGTTTCGTGCGGGTGCCTTTCGAGGAGGCCTATCGCCTCCACGCCCGGGCCCTCGAGAACATCGCGCGCACCTACAGCGGCGAGCAGGGGCGTAACTACCTCCTGGCCCAGGGATATGACCTCGCGATGGTGGAGGCGCTGGGCGGCGCCGGGATCCGGACCTCGAAGGTGCGGGGCGGAATGGCCAAGCTCGGCGCGACGCGCATCTTCGGGACCTTCCGCTTCGGCAACATGCTGGCCCTGCTCGACGCCCACGTGCGCGGGGTCGGCCCTGACCGGGCGATGGGCTCCGGCTCCTGGGACTCCTACTCCTGGCACACCGACCTCCCGCCGGGCCACCCGATGGTCCACGGCGACCAGACCTCGGACTGGGAGCTGTTCGACGCCGAGAACTCGAACCTCCTCCTGGTCTGGGGGATGAACTGGATCACCACCAAGATGCCCGACAGCCACTGGATGACCGAGGCGCGCCTCAAGGGCACGAGGGTCGTGGTCATCACCGTCGAGTACAGCGCGACGGCCAACAAGGGCGACGAGGTCATCGTCATCCGGCCCGGCACCGACCCCGCCTTCGCCCTCGGGCTCGCCCAGGTACTCCTGAGCGAGCGGCGCTACGACGCCGAGTTCGTCAAGCGCTTCACCGACCTCCCCCGCCTCGTGCGCATGGACACGCGCGCACCGCTCATGGCCCGCGACGTGTTCCCAGGCCACCAGGAGGCCGACTTCACGAACTGGGTCAACGTAGTGAAGACCGGCCAGGTGGCTTCGCCCACGCCGCAGCAGAATGGCATCCAGATCCCCGAGGCGCTGCGCTCGGAGTTCGGCGAGTTCGTGATGTGGGATATCCACGCGGGCCGACCCGTCGCCGTCGGTCACGATCAGGTCGGCGAGCACTTCTCGAAGGCCGGGATCGATCCCGCGCTCGAAGGCAGCTTCGAGGTCACGCTGGCCGATGGGACCAAGGTCCAGGCCCGGCCGGTCTTCGACTTGCTCCGCCAGTACCTGGTCGAGACCATGACCCCGGACACCGTGTCGAAGATCACGTGGGCCCCGGCCGAGGCCATCGTGGCCCTCGCCCGCGAGATCGCAGCGAACGGCGGCAAGACTCTCTTCGCCATCGGCATGGGGCCGAACCAGTTCTTCAACAACGACCTCAAGGACCGCGCCGTCTTCCTGCTGGCCGCACTGACCGGCAACATCGGCCGGCACGGCGGTAACGTCGGGTCGTACGCCGGGACCTACCGCAACACGCTGTTCTCCGGCATGCCCTTGTGGACGACCGAGGATCCCTTCAATGCCCAGCTCGATCCCGCCGGCCCTGTGAAGGTGCGGAGCTACCTGCGTCCCGAGTCGCTCCACTACTATGCGGCCGGTGAAGTCGTCCACCGGGAGGGCCAGAAGCAGTTCACCACGGGGGCCCATGTGCCGACCCCGACCAAGGCGATCTGGCTCACCAACTCGAACTCTCAGATCGCCAACACGAAGTACCACTATAACGTCGTCTTCAATACACTCCCCCGCCAGGAGTGCGTGGTCGTCAACGAGTGGTGGTGGTCCGGCTCCTGCGAATACGCCGACGTCGTCTACGGCATCGACTCCTGGATGGAGTTCAAGTACCCGGATCTGACGGCGTCCAACACCAATCCGTTCGTCCAGGTGTTCCCGCGAACGCCGCTGCGCCGCAATTTCGGCACCGTCAGCGACATGGACACCTACGCGGGGGTGGCAACGGCCCTGGCCCAGCTCACCGGCGACCGTCGCTTCACCGACTACTGGAAGCTCGTCGGGGAGAACCAGGTCGAGGTCTACCTCCAGCGGATCATCGACGCCAGCGCACCCCTCCGCGGCTACCAGATCCGTGACCTGGAAGCGCTCGCGAGCCAGGGGATCCCCGCCCTCATGAACGTGCGCACCTATCCGCGGACCTTCTCGTGGGAGCAGGTCCACGAGTCCAAGCCCTGGTACACGAAGACGGGGCGGCTCGAGTTCTATCGCGGCGAGTCGGAGTTCCTCGAGGCCGGGGAGAACCTGCCCGTCTACCGGGAGCCGGTGGACTCGACCTTCTACGATCCGAACGTGATCGTGGCCCGGCCGCACCCGGCCATCCAGCCGAAGACCCCGGAGGACTACGGGTTCGACCGGGCGAAGCGCGACTGGTCAGCCCGCCAGGGACGCAACGTGGTCCTGACGCCGGAGGAGCTGCTCCGGACCGAGCACCCGCTCCTTCCCGCCGGCTACAAGGCCGTCTTCCACACGCCGAAGTACCGGCACGGCTCCCACACCACGCCGATCGACACCGACATCATGTCGAACTTCTTCGGCCCGTTCGGCGACATGTATCGGCGCGACAAGCGCTCGCCGCATACCGGCGAGGCCTACATCGACCTCAACCCGCTCGACGCCCGGGAGCTCGGCATCCACGACGGCGACTACGTCTATGTCGACGGCGATCCCCAGGACAACCCCTTCAAGGGCTGGCAGGCGAAGGGGCGCGAGGCGGAGGCCAAGATCGCGCGCCTGCTCTGCCGGGCGCGCTACTACCCGGGCACCCCGCGCGGGATCATGCGGATGTGGCACAACGGCTACATGGCGACCCCCGGCTCCGTCCGGGGCCACGAGACCCGTCCCGACGGCCTGGCCAAGAACCCCGACACCAACTACCAAGCGTTCTTCCGCTACGGCTCCCATCAGAGCCTGACGCGGTCGTGGCTCAAGCCGACGCACCAGACGCAGTCCCTGATCACCCGGAAGAGCTGGACGCACGAGGTCACGAAGGGGTTCAACGTCGACGTCCATTGCGTGACCGGCGCGCCTCGGGAAGCAATGTGCCGTGTGCTGAAGGCGGAGGATGGCGGCATCGGCGGCAAGGGGCTGTGGCGTCCGGTCACCCTCGGGCTCCAGCCCACCAACGAGAGCGCGGCGATGAAGCAGTACCTGGGCGGCGGCTTCGTCCTCCGTAAGGCTTGATGCGACATCACGCACTGATTCACTCGGGCGAGCCCCAGGCTCGCCCAGGGTGGGGGGGCCTAGGGGGAGGAGCGGCCCTCGCTCCCCCCCTGTAGGAGAGACGCCATGGCCAAGGTCTACAACTGGCAGCTTGGACGGGACATGGACTTCCCCTACGAGGCCCCGCGTCCCGACCGGCAGTTCGCCATGATCTTCGACACAAATAAGTGCATCGCCTGCCAGACGTGCACGGTGGCGTGCAAGACGACGTGGACCCCGGGGCGCGGCCAGGAGTACATGTACTGGAACAACGTCGAGACGAAGCCCTATGGCTTCTATCCCCTCGGCTGGGACGTCAACGTCCTGGACAGGCTCGGGGTGCAGCCGATGGACGGCCCCGTCTATCAGGGGAAAACGCTCTACGACGCGGCCCCGACGGGGGAAGTGATCCTCGGGTATCTCCCCGACGACCTGGACTACGCCCACCCCAACATCGGCGAGGACGACTGTACCGGTCTCATGAGCCAGGGCGCCCACCTCACGCTGCCCCACATGCAGTGGATGTTCTACCTGCCCAGGATCTGCAACCACTGCACGTACGCGGCGTGCCTCTCGGCCTGTCCCCGCCAGTCGATCTACAAGCGCAAGGAGGACGGCATCGTCCTCCTCGACCAGAGCCGGTGCCGCGGCTACCGCGAGTGTGTCCGTGCGTGTCCCTACAAGAAGGTGTACTTCAACGCCCAGACCCGGGTGAGCGAGAAGTGCATCGGCTGCTACCCCGCCGTCGAGGGTGGGCGGCAGACCCAGTGCACCATCAGCTGCATCGGCAAGATCCGCATCCAGGGGTTCATGAGCCCGTCGGATCGCGTGAACGAGGACAATCCGCTCGACTACCTGATCTTCGTCAAGAAGGTGGCCCTTCCCCTCTACCCACAGTTCGGGCTCGAACCCAACACTTACTACATCCCGCCGATCCACGTCCCGCCCGCCTACCTCCGGCAGATGTTCGGCTGGGGGATCGAGCACGCCGCCGACACGTACCGGCAGGCCAAGGACGACAAGAAGCTTCTGGCCGTGTTCACGCTGTTCGGTTCGACGCCGGAGATCATCCACTACTTCCGGCTCGCGGGCGACTGGGCGGTGGGCTACGACGCGAAACAGGCCGAGATCGTGCGCGTCCCGCTGAGAGAGCCGGTGATCGTGCGCGAGCTCTACGACATCAGGCACAAGGCGTACCGCACCAACATCACCTGAGAGGACACCCATGCGAGCGCGCGTCGCCCTCTCCCTCGTCGCAACGATCATCATCGGGCTCGTTTCCCAGGCTCTGGCCGAGACGGCCATCACCGCGGTGCGTGTCCCCGGCGCGGGACCGCTGGCCGATGCCCAGGCCTCCTACTGGAAACAGGCGCGGCCCGTCAAGGTCGCGATGCAGCCCCAGGTCATGGCTTTACCGAACAAGCCCGACCCGGCCGTGAGGGAACTGGTGGTTCGGGCCGTCCACAATGGCGGCTGGATCGCCTTCCTGCTCGAGTGGCAGGATCCCACGCTGTCCGACAAGATCGTCCTCGACAACTTCGGCGATCAGGTCGCGGTGCAGCTCCCGGTCAACGTCAAGGCCTCGCCGCCGGCGCCGATGATGGGGAACCCCGGCGGACGGGTCAACATCATGCAGTGGCGGGCCGCCTTCCAGCGCGACATCGACTCCGGGACCCCGACGGTCCGCGACCTCTACCCGAACGCCTGGGCCGACGTCTATCCCGACGAGGTTCTGGGCGCCGCCGACGCTCGTCCCTACACGGGGGCCCTCGGCCTCGAGAACCCGATCTCCCGGGGGCGGGCGTCCCCGGTCCTCGATCAGATGGCCGAGGGATGGGGCTCCATGACGGTCAAACCGGATCAGCACGCTCTCGGCATGGGCGTCTGGCGCGACGGCCTCTGGCGGGTGGTGATCACACGCCCCATGGTCTCCGACGACCTCAACGCGCCACCGCTCACGCCGGGCACCCGGACGGTGGCGGCGTTCGCGGTGTGGGAGGGCGGCCACGGCGAGGTGGGAGCGCGCAAGGCCTGGGCCTCGTGGGTGCCACTCTGGATCGCGCGATGATCGCCCCGGCGACGGGACATCCAACTTCCCAGGAAACGGAGGTGGTCCGCGCCCTGACGCGCGGCGGGATCTACCGGCTCCTCGGGCGGGCATTCGGATACCCCACGCCAAGCGTGCTCGCGGAGCTGGCGCCGCTTGCCGAGCAAGTCGCGGAGGCCCCGGAGGTCACGCCGGACCTCCGCCAGCACCTCACTTGCCTCGCCGCCGCCGTGCGGGACACGGATCCCGGCGTGCTCGTTGGCGAGCACGTCTTCCTCTTCGATCGGCAGGTCCGCTGCCCGCCCTACGAGAGCGCCTACGCCCCCGTCCCGCGGATGGCCGGGAAGTCTGCTGAGCTCGCCGACGTGGCCGGGTTCTACGCTGCCTTCGGGCTCATGCCCGCCGAGGCACGGCCCGACATGGAGGATCACATCGCCGCCGAGCTCGAGTTCATGAGCGCGCTCACGCTGAAGGAAGCCTACGTCCTGGCCCAGGGCGATGGGGACGGCGCCTCTGTGACGCGCGCCGCACAGGTGGCGTTCCTCACCGACCACCTCGGGCGCTGGGCCGAGGCCTTCACCGGGGCCCTCCGCGTGGCGACCCCGATCCCGTACTACGCCGCCGCCGCCAGGCTCCTTGCCGCCTGGGTCCTCGAAGACGTCGCAGCCCTGGGGGCGACGCCCACACGCCTCGAGGGCCTGGCCGACCCGGGACCAGCCGGCAAGGACGCGTTCACGTGTCCCATGGCGGAGCCAGAGGCCGGGGGCCAGAGGCCAGGGGCTTGACAGATCAAGAAAGATTGATATGATAACCGCCATGAGCACGGCGACAGCGCGCCACGGACAGCGCACGGCACGGCTCTTCCACGCCCTGGCCGACGAGACACGCCTCAGGATCCTCGAGCAGCTCGCCGACGGTGAGCAGTGCGTCTGCGATCTGACCGACGCGCTGGAGGCTGGCCAGTCTCGCTTGTCCTTCCACCTCAAGACCCTGAAGGACGCCGGCCTCGTGACCGATCGCCGCCAGGGACGGTGGATCTACTACACGCTCAGACCCGAGGCGGTCGACGAGCTCCGCGACGTCGTGGGGGCCATCGGGGCACCGAGAAGCCGTGGCCTCCGGATCGCCTCCCGGTGCGAGTGATTTTTTTTGCGTCCACATATCAACCGTTCTTGATGCCGAGGCCAGGACCCCGGATCCGACAAAGAGGGAGATTCCCATGAGCAAGCCGAACATCACCGAGATCGTCCGGGACAAGTACGCGAAGGCCGCCCTCAGAGTGACGAGCGGCGAGGGTGGGTGCTGCGGCGCGGTCTCGTCTCGCAGCGGCTGTGATCCCGTGACCGGGAACCTCTACGCCGCCTCGGAAACGACGGCCTTACCCGAGGAGGCGGTGCGCGCCTCCCTCGGCTGCGGCAACCCCACCGCCCTGGCCCAGCTCCGCCCCGGGGAGGTCGTGCTCGACCTCGGCTCCGGCGGTGGCATCGACGTCCTGCTCTCTGCCCAGCGCGTCGGGCCGACAGGCAAGGCGTACGGCCTGGACATGACCGACGAGATGCTGGCGCTCGCCCGTGAGAACCAGCGGAAGGCCGGGGTCTCGAACGTCGAGTTCCTCAAGGGCGCGATCGAGGCCATCCCCCTGCCCGACGACACGGTGGACGTCATCATCTCGAACTGCGTCATCAATCTCTCGGCCGACAAGGATCGCGTCCTCGCCGAGGCCTTTCGCGTGCTCAAGCCGGGTGGGCGCTTCGCCGTCTCCGACGTCGTGGTCCGAGGTGAAGTGCCCGCGGCGATCCGGCGAAGCGTGGAGCTCTGGATCGGCTGCGTTGCCGGCGCACTCGAGGAGAACGAGTACCGCGAGAAGCTGGCCAAAGCGGGCTTCGAGGAGATCGATCTCGAGCCGACGCGCGTCTATCGGGCCGAGGACGCCCGCGACTTCCTGGCCGGCACGGGGCTGGACGCCGACGTCATCGCTCCCCAGATCGACGGGAAGTTCCTGAGCGCCTTCGTCCGCGCCAGGAAGCCGGCAGCCTGAGGGGCGGCCGAGACGACGGTGCCGAGCCCCCGCGCTCGATCGCTGGTCGCGGAAGGTCTCGGCACCGCGCTTCTCCTGGCCGGCTACGTGTCGGCTCCAGGCGACCGATGACGAACCGGTCGGAGCTTCGCGTTCGGCTCGCCACTACGGCCGACGCCGCCAGCATCGCCGACATCTACAACCAGGGTATCGAGGAGCGGATCGCCACCTTCGAGACCACGCCTCGATCGGCGCAGGACGTCGAAGCTCAGCTGACCGAGAAGGGAGACCGGTACCCGACGGTCGTGGTCGAACGGGACGGGCGCATCGTCGCCTGGGCTAGTGCCGGCCCCTACCGGGCGCGGCCGGCCTATGCTGGCGTGGCCGAGCACTCCGTATACGTGGCCCGCCACGCGCGCGGCGCCGGCGCCGGACGGGCCGCGCTCGACGCGCTCGCCCGCGAGTACGCGGCGCGGGGATTCTGGAAGCTCGTCTCGCGGATCTTCCCCGAAAACACGGGAAGCCTCGCCCTTCACGACCGCGCTGGATTCCGGGTCGTCGGCGTGTACCGGCGCCACGGCCAGATCGAGGGCCAGTGGCGCGACTGCGTCATCGTCGAGAAGCTTCTGGGGAGTGCGGCCCACGGCTGACACCGGAGGTCGGCAAGTGGAAGCCGATCCAAGCAGCTGGAGGTCTCGTCATGGAGAAGGCACGCGCGGGAGCTAGCGGAAAAGTCCTACCGAGTCGGGTCACCCGGGGACCCTACCGCGTGCTGTTCAACTCCGCCCGCAGCATCATGGCCGAATGCGCCATGAACCGTTGGGGGACAGGCAAGTTCGTCGCGCTCAGCGCGGGAGCCATCCCCGGGGTCAGGTGCACTCGATGGCGCTCGAGCTCCTGACGCAGCTCGGCTACTCCTTTCGCCTCATGGCCCCACCGGTCGTCAGCACCGCGACCGCAGCCAGGGTCAACGAGGCTCCGAGCACCCAGAACACCGACGGGTAAGAACCGAGTCCGACCCACAGGAGCGAGGCGCCGACCGGGCCGATGGCCCGTGCGCCATTGGCCCCGAGCGCGACGGCACCTGCGATGGCTCCGTAGTGCCGAGGCCCGAAGATCTCTGCCAGCGACGTAGCGCGTCCGAGCGTCGCCATACCGTTCGCGGCGCCCTGCAGCACGACGAACGGCACGACTGTCCCGATCGTCCCGAGGAGAGGGAGCTGGCCGGTCCCCAGCCCCTGCGCGAGGAACACGGCGGCCAGCATCCACCGCGCGCCGAGCCGCGCCGCGATCGGGACGAAGAGCACCCGTCCGGGCAGCTGCATCGCACCCATCCACCCGATCACGGTGGCCGCGATCGTCGCCGAATACCCCAGGCCGACGAGATACGGGATGAGATGGGTGCTGAGTGCCGCGGTCGCGAAGTTGCTGACGAAGAACGCTGCCGTCAACACCCAGAACACCAGGGTACCGGCGGCTTCCCCGAGGGTCTGGCCGCGCGTCGGGGACGAGGTCGTGTCCCCCGCGGACCCGCGTACCATCCCCACCGGACCACGCCGGAGGAAGACCGCGTGAATCGGGATGGTGATGACGGCCAGCACGATGCCGAGGACCGTGAGCGCGGACCGCCACCCGATCCAGCCGAGGAGCCACGCCTCGATCGGCATGAAGATCGTGCTCGCCAGACCGGCCACGAGCGTCACGGTCAGCAGAGCACGGGCACGCCCCTGCTCGAACCAGGACACGACGACCGCGAAGGCCGGCTCGTACAGCGTGGCCGCCATCGCAAGTCCCATCAAGAACCAGACCGCATAGAGAGCGGGAAGGCTCTGGACCCGCGCCCAGCCAAACATGAGCACCGTGGCGAGACATGAGCCCACCGTCATGAGCCCCCGGGCGCCATGTCGGTCGATCCAGCGCCCGACCGGCAGCGCCGCCAGCGCGGAGACTCCAAGTCCGACCGAGAAGGCGCCCGTCACCGCCACCCTGGAGGCTCGCAGGTCCTGCTCCATCGAGCGGAGAAAGACGGGGAAACCGTAGTAGACGATCCCCCATGTCACGGTCTCGGTCACGGAGAGGGCCGCGACGATCACCCAGCCATACTGGTCGGGTCCGAGCCTCCACGTCCGGCCGGCGGCCCGCATGAATCCTAGCTACAGCACCGGCTCGCGCCCTCGCCTTCACGAAGCGTGTTTGAGGGCACCAGACGAAGCGGAAGCCGCTCGCGTCCACCGGCCGATGCGGCTCTCCGCGCTGACCCGGCATGGCCGGCTGCGGCCGGCGCCGCGACAACTTCCGCGCCCCTCGGTCCGCAGCCGCATCCTGCCTCCCCGACCGCTTTGGCCTCGGCATCGTCGGCGCAACAAGCATCCACGTGCGCCGGAGCTGGCCCGCCGCAGCACGAGGTCGCGCCTTCGAGCGTGTTCGTGTGTGCAACTGGTGAGCCGATCGGCTGCGTGCTGCAGACCCCCGACTCCGGGAGCGTGAGTTCCACCCTCCGAGCCCCCTCGACGTCACCCGTCAGCGCACACGCAATCGACCGAACCTGCTCGTAGCCGGTCAGCATGAGGAAGGTCGGCGCGCGACCGTAGCTCTTCATGCCGACGACGTAGAAGCCGGGCTCGGGCTGCGCCAGCTCCTCCACGCCATGCGGCGGCACCGTGCCACAGCTATGGACGTTCGGGTCGATCAGCGGGGCGAGCGCCCGCGGGGCCTCCATGATCGGGTCGAGATCGAGGCGCAGCTCGCGGAGCGGACCAAGGTCCGGCCGGAATCCGGTGACCGCCACCAGCTCGTCGGCCACGGCGAGGGTGCGGCCGGCCTCGTCCAGGATCGCAACGCCGCCGGCGGTCTGGGAAACGCTGGCGAGCCGGCCGACGACGAGTGTGACCGCGCCGCGCTCCAGGAGCGCGCGCGCCTGCTGTCCCAGCGCGCCGCGCGCAGGCAAGGCGTCCGCGGCGCCCCCGCCGAAGACCCGCGCCGGGGGCGAACGTCGCACGATCCACGTGATCCGCGTCTCGGGCTCGACCGCCGCCAGCTCTGCCAGATCGAGCAGCGTGTTCAGGGCGGAATGGCCGCTCCCGATCACTGCCACGCGCCGGCCCGCGTAGCGAGGACGCTGGGCTCCGAGAACCTCGGGGATTCCATAGAACACCCGATCCCGGATGCCAGCCTCGCCACGCGCCGGGGTGCCGTCGGCCCCGAGGGGGTTCGCCGACCCGTACGTGCCGGAGGCGTCGATCACCGCCCGGGTGATGATGTCCTCTTCTCCCGCGGGTGTGAGGACGCGAACGACGAATGGTGCCGTCTCTCGGCCTTGCGTCCGGAGCTTGTCATATCCCCGGCGGCTCACGCTCACAACCCGCGTCCGCAGGCGCAGATGCGGCCGTATCTCGGGCAGGGTGGCCAGCGGTTCCAGATATTCCTCCACGAGCTCCTGGCCCGTGGGCAGGTGCTCGGGGTCCGGCATGGTCCACCCCGTCTTCTCCAGCATCGCGGCGGCGACCGGGTCGACGTTGTAGCGCCAGGGCGAGAACACGCGGACGTGTCCCCACTTGCGGACAGCGGTGCCCACCTTGCTGCCGGCTTCGAGGACAATCGGGATCTCGCCCCGACTGACGAGATGGGCGGCGGCGGCCAGCCCGACGGGGCCGGCGCCGATGACGGCGACGGGGCGCGGTGGGGGGGTCATCGCTTCTTCTCCTCCTGGTCGATGTTCAGTCGTTGTTTCACGACTTCTCAAGTCAAAAAAACTAGAGACGGCCCACGAGGGATCGGAACTGCCGCAAGGCTTCAAGGTTCACGCAGTAGAGCACGTTCCGGCCACAACGACCGGCCGACAGGAGGCCAGCCTCCTTCAGCACCTTGATGTGCTGCATGGTCGTGGAGTGGGCCAGCGGCACCACCTCCGACAGGTCGGTGCAGACCGATTCCCCCTGTTCGAGTAGGTAGCGCACGATGGCCACCCGGATCGGATGGCCCAGGGCCCTGGTGAGGCCGGCGAGCTCCTCGTCGGCCGCGGTGATCGCCAAGCCTCGGCCCGCCAGCTCTGCCGCGCGTGCGGCTGACCCCGGTTGGACTCGAACCGCTGCCTTGACGGCCGAACTTCTGGCTTCCATAGGTCGTGATATTACGATTTCTTGGATGCGTGTCAAGTGGATTTGGATTCGGGCGGGGGCCCCCGGCGGACAAACGTCCACCTTGGGCAAGAGCGAGTCCTTGTACCCCTCGGTCACGTCAGCTTCAGGGGAGGGGCAGCGGCAGTGACAGGCGTTGACGAACGATCGCCGGCAAGATCGGCCGGGCGCAGCCATACGAACGCGAGCGCGCCCAGGAGCAGGGCAACCGTGACGTGGCCGAATGCCACCCCCCACCCCAACACGCTCGCGCCGCCGAGAAGATCCAGCGTCACGCCGAGTGCCAGCGGACCGAGGAAACCGCCGGCGTACCCGAGCGTCGAGTGGACGGCGAGCGTCGCACCTCGCCGGCCGGGTTCAGCGCTGCCGGCGCTCCCCGCGGTCAGCGACGACGAGTCCGACCAGATCAGGATCGCGTACAGCAGCACGAGCGCGGCCGCGGCCGCGTACGGCAGCGCCGCGCTGAAGCCGATCACGGCTGCCAGCGCGCCGGAGGCGAGCATCGTGCCGAGGATGAAGCGGCGGCGGCCGAATCGAATGGCCAGCTCGTTGCCCCACACGCTGGCCCACACGCCGAGCAGGCCCATCACGCTGGCGACGGTGGCGGGCGCCAGCGGCGTCCATGCGTCGGGCGCCCGGGCGGCCACGAACGTCAGGAACGCGACAACCCAGCCACGCAGTGCGGACATTTCCCACGTGTGGATGCAGTATGCGACCGAGTAGGCGAGCGCCGACCGGTTGCGGAGGATCGGACGGAAGTCGAGGAGTGCCCTGCCGGGGCCCGCGGCCCCTCTTGGAGGGCGGGAGGGCAGGCCCACCAGCACCAGCACGAATGCCAGGGCGGCGCCGACTGCACCAGGCACCAGCGCCCAGTGCCAGCCGAGCCGGGCGTTCACGGCGCCCGCGACGCCGAACGAGAGGGCGCCGCTCACGCCGACCGCCGCCGCGTGCGCGGCTACGGCTCGGGACTGCTGCGGACCCTCCGCCAGGTCGCTCAAGGCCTTGAGCCCCGGCATGTAGCTGCCGGCCCACCCCGTGCCCATCAGTGCCCGGAACGCCAGCGCCGACCAGAAGCCGGTCGCGACCCAGGCGAACCCGGCGAAGGCAATGGCGGTCAGGGCGACCGAGCCGAGGTAGACGCGCTTGGGATCCACACGATCGGTCAGCGACGAGAGGAGCGGCACGACGAGCGTGTAGGCGGCGTAGTAGATCCCACCGATCCACCCCGCCTCGGTGTTGCTCAGCGACCAGGCGGCAATCAGCGTCGGCAAGAGAGCCGCGACGCTGAAGGCGCCGATCTGAGCGCAGGCCTGCGCGGCGCACATCGCGGCCACCCCGTGGTTCAGCGTCATCGCGTGAGGGGCTCGAGGGCACGCGCGCTCGCATCGGAGTCGGCGAGGGTGGCAAGGCGAGCGGCCATCTGCATGCGCACGTCACACCGTCCGGCGCTACCTCGCGCGTCGCCGCCAGCCAATCCTTGAGCGCGCGCTGGTCGCGCGCGCCGAAAGGTATCGAACCGCTGGTCCTCGGGCTCCGTGGATTGGGACGGGTCCTCAAAGCTGCAGTGGACCCGAATCGTCCGGCCCGGGAACACGGGGCACCGCTCGTTGGCGCTGTCGCAAACGCTGCTGCCATGGTCCCAGGGCTCCTGGAGGAACCGGTCCACGATCTTCGAGGTGTGCCCGCGCAGATCGATTCCCGCCTCGTCCATCACGCAGATGCCCGCGGATGGACGCGCGTGGCCTCGGTCCCGGCGCTCGCCACTTCGAAGCGGTCGCCGGCCTGGGTGCGGAGAAATGCTTCCGTCATCTGGCCGCGGGAGGAGTTGCGGGTGCAGAGGAAGAGCATCCGACGGCGTGTCATCGCCGCGCCTCCGCAACCCGGCCAACGCGCGCCTCCGCGGCGTCGATCTCTGCGAACCAGGGACGCGTCCGGTTGCAGAATGAGCACACCGACAGCATCACCGGCACCTCGACGAGCACCCCGACCACGGTCGCCAGCGTCGCCCCCGATGTGAGCCCGAACAATGAGATCGCCGTCGCTACCGCGAGCTCAAAGAAGTTGCTCGCGCCGATGAGTGCCCCTGGCGCCGCCACCGCGTGGGGCACCCGGAACCACCGCGCGAGCCCATAGGCCAATCCGGAGTTGAAGTAGACCTGGATCAGGAGCGGGACGGCGATCAGCACGATGTGGGAAAGGCGCCCCAGGATCACTTCCCCCTGGAAGGCGAAGATCAGGACGAGGGTCGCGAGCAGCGCCAGGATCGCGACGGGCTTCAGCCTCGCAAGGAAGACCTGATCGAACCATTCGGAGCCCCGGGCGCGCAGAACAACCGTGCGGGACAGGACCCCCGCCGCCAGCGGGATCACGATGTAGAGCACCACCGAGTAGAACAGGACGTCGTAGGGGACGGTGATGTTCGATACCCCGAGGAGCAGGATCACGATCGGGGCGAACGCGACCAGCATGATGAGGTCGTTCAGCGCCACCTGGACGAGCGTGTACGCGGGATCCCCATCGGTCAGATAGCTCCACACGAACACCATGGCCGTGCACGGGGCCGCGGCGAGGATGATGGCCCCCGCCAGGTACTGGTCACCGAGCTCTGGCCCGATCAGTCCCGCGAAGAGGTGCTTGAAGAAGAGCCAGCCGAGCACCGCCATGCTGAATGGCTTGACCAGCCAGTTCACGAACAAGACGACGAGGATGCCCTTGGGACGCCGGCCCACGCCGCGGACCGCCGCGAAGTCGATCCGCAGCATCATCGGGTAGATCATGAGCCAGATGAGGACGGCGATCGGCAGGTTGACGTGCCGGACCTCGAGCCGGCTCAGCGCGTGCACAAACCCGGGAGCCATCATGCCGAGCGCGACCCCGGCGACGATACAGAGCGCCACCCACGCGGAGAGGTAGTGCTCAAAGGGGTTCAGGCGCTTCGCGTCAACGGGTTGATTCATGCCATGCCACCTCTCCGGGCACCCACACCGGTCGCCCACGCCACCGGCGAGATGCGCACCTCAGCGATCGAACTCGATCGCGGTCGCCCATTCGTGGCCGCCTGCGCGGCGGCCACGACCTTGATCGGCGTGCCGGCTCATAGTCCTCCGAGCGAGAGATGCCGGTCCCCACCGGGAACTCCGCGGGCCCGATCACGACCCGACGGCGGTCACGATCGATGTGGCGGGGCGTCCCGAGGGTCAGCGTCGGCATGACCAGATGTCCCTTCCCGTCACGACGTGTTGATGCGCCCAGGTGAGAAGAGGGACGCAGCGCCCGGGAGACCATCGGGAAAACCGATCGCCGGGGTCGCCGCCCGCCGAGGGTACCAGCCGGACGCCTCACGCCCGAGCGCTGACCTTCCTGAGGAGGTTCAGAGCATCGCTCGTGCCGGGTGGCGGGTCAGTCTCGGCTAGCTCCCCGTCTCTGGCACGGTCATGACTTCCAGCAGGTGACCATACGGATCCTCGAAGTAGAGCCCGCGCCCGCCCCGGCGGCTGTACAGCTTGCGATCGGTGTGGCGGTCTGGTCCGCTACCGTAGGGAAGCCCCTTGGCCTGGACTCGGCCGAAGATCGCCTCGAACTCCGCCTCGCTGACGTGGAACGCATAGTGGTGGCTCTGGCCCGTCCTGGGATCAAACCCTGGCCCACCCCATGGCTCTGGCTCGTCGGCGAAGTCCAAGGTCAGGCTCTCGTTGACCTGCACTTGCGCGAAGTAGCCCGGCTTGACCGTCAAGCCGAAGATCTCGGCGAAGAAGCCGGCGGAGGCCAGCTTGTCCTTCGCGGGCACGATCGTGTGGTCCAAGCGAATGGTCATTTGACCACCTCCCGATCAACGCTGACGTGGCCCCCCCGACTTGCTCATGGCGGCGTGGTCCGAACGGATTCAGGCTTCTCTCCCAACTCCCACCGGGCCGTGGACAGGACGAGGCGCTCGACTTCAGAGCTTCCGGACCTCCACCCTGACTGACAGCCGCCCGACGCGCTCGACCTCCATGGTCACGTGGTCTCCCGGCCGGAGCGGACCCACGCCGTCCGGAGTCCCGGTGGAGAGCAGGTCGCCGGGGTTGAGCGTCATGACGTGGGAGGCGTACTCGATGAGCTTCGGCACGTTCCAGATCATGTCCCGGGTGTTGCCGTGCTGGCGGCGCTCTCCGTTGACCCAAAGCTGGAGCTCGAGCGCGTGCGGGTCGGGAATCTCGTCGGCCGTCACCAACACCGGCCCGACCGGCGTGAACGTGTCGAAGGACTTCCGGGTCGAGCGGTCCTCGTCCCCCCGCACGGTGATGTCCATCACCCCGGTGTAGCCGAACACGTGGGCCATCGCGTCGGTCATGGCCACCTTCCGCGCCGTTCGCCCGATCACGACGCCCAGCTCCACCTCGTGGTCCGTGCGCCGATCCGGGAACGGCAGCTCGACGGTCGCCTCCGGGCCCACGATGGACGAGGGGGCCTTCAGGAAGACCCCGTAGCGCTCGATCGCGTGCAGCTCGCCCTTGATCAGGGGGCGCATCTCCTCGATGTGGAGACGGTAGTTGACCGGAGCGGCGATGACCTTGCTGGGGAACACGGCCGGCGCCTGGAGCCGCACGCGGTCGAGCGGGATGCTCGGGCGCTGCTCGAGCGCGTCCAGGAGCCGTGGGCCCAGCCGATCGAAGTCGGCGATCGCGCGTAAGAGGAAGACCGGAGGCCAGTCCGAGCCGCCGGCCCCGACGAGATCACTGACGTCGACGATCGCGCCGTCCCGCAGGAGCCCAAGCCGGCTGTCGCCGAAGACCGCGAGCCGCACCGCCGCTACCCCTCGAAGACGCGCGCGACCGGTTGGTGGCCGTCGTGCTCCCGGTAGGCCTGCTCGCGATGGAGGCCGAGGGCCCGCAGGATCGGCGTGTCCTGCACCGAGAAGAGGATCGCCTCTCCATCGACGCTCGCGTGCTCGTGCCAGGCCCACGTCGGGACGACGAAGAGATCGCCCTTTCGCCAGTCGAAGCGTTGCCCGTCGATGACGCTCTGGCCCTGGCCCTCGAACACGAGGTAGACGGCGCTGCCTGTCTGCCGGTGGGCCTTGGTTCGAATGCCCGGACGGAGGAGCTGGATCCAGCAGGCGATGGTCGGCATCAGCGGCCCGCCGGTGTTGGGGTTGACGTACTCCATGGCCACGTCGTCGAATGCGCTGGCGCCGCCGGCGACGGACGCAAGGCGGCGCAGGGCCTCCTCTGTCCGGTCCCACTTGTAGTTGAGGAGCGGCGAGTGCGCCGCCGTCCAGGTCTCCCACGTCGGCCGGAGTTGGCCGATCCCGTACCGGCGCTCGGAGTCCCCCACCGACTTCCCGATTACCTGGGCCTCCTCGGCGAAGGGCTCGTAGAACTGCGCCTCCATCTCGCCGACCATCGGGAGGTCGAGACCGTCGAGCCAGAGCATGGGCCGGTCGCTGTCGTTGCCGTGGTCGTGCCAGGTCCACGGCGGCGTCAGCACGAGGTCGCCCCGCCCCATCACGCACTTGTCGCCGTCCACCGTGGTGAAGGCGCCCTGGCCCTCGATGACGAACCGGATGGCCGCTGGCGAGTGCCGGTGGGCAGGCGCCACCTCGCCGGGCAGCACGTACTGGAAGCCCGCCCAGAGGGTATGGGTCGCGCCGAACCGGTCCGGCAGGCCGGGGTTGATGAAGCCGAGGACCCGGCGCTCGGCTGCCCGGCTGAGCGGCGCCACCTCCGCTCCCTGCCGGACCAGCGGCAGCATGGTCTCCCACCGCCAGAGATGCGGGACGCAGCGGCTCCTCGGCTCCTTCGGGAGGAGGCTCTTGTTCACGTTCCACAGCGCCACCAGGTGGTTTCGCTCCAGCGCCTCGTAGAACGCCTGGGCGGGGCGGGGAGCGGTCGTAGAGCGTGCGTCCATGGGCTCTTCCTCACTGGTCGGGGAGCGTCGCATTGTCGCGACCGATGGCGCCGTGACCGCAACCTGACCGGCGCGCCGGCATCACCAGATGGTGGGTCAGACTAGCCCGGCCGCAGGAAACCGGTCAAGGACAGCCCGGGCTCGTTCACGAACGTCATGATCAGGTCGGGGCCAGCGGCGGCAAGCCGCCGGCGGATCTCGTGGAAGCCCTCGCACAGCCGCTCGCGCTGCTCGGGCTTGCCGATGTCGGGCTTCCCGGTGACGAACGGCGCGTGGGACGTCAGCGCTGCGGCGACGATCTCGGCCATGGATCCTCGGATTCGTTCGGTATGACGCGTGTCTCAGACGGCCGCGACCTGGCCGATCCCGCCCCGGAGCGCGCCCGGGTCGATCGACCCCCACAGCACCTCGTGGCCCGGCGGGAGCGCCCGGCTGTTCGGCATCGAGAGCCAGATCCGGTAGAGGAGCCGCACGTGGCCGCTGCCGGCGTCGTCCTCGAACGCGGTCCGCGCGTGGTAGATGACGTGGTTGTTCACGAGCTGCATGTCGCCGGGCTCGAAGCGCATCGCGAAGGACAGCTCGTCGGCCAGCGTCATCAGGAGCTCGAGCGCCTCCCGCTGCTCGGCGGTCAAGGGCGGCACCCCCGGCACCATCTGGGCGACCTCGATGAAGGTCAAGGAGTAGTGGCTGGTGAACTTGCCGTCGCGCACGCCGAAGACCGGCAGGGGGTACACGACGTCGTGGTCGCTCGCCTCCTCGCCAAAACGGCTGCGATAGACGTCCCGGTAGAGGAGGGCTGCGAGGTCCGGCCGGCACCGGATCATCTCGTTGTGGACGGCGACGGAGCTCGCCAGCTTGCTGACCCCGCCCGCCCGGGCCTGTCTCGCGCAGAGGAGGCCGACCACGTCGCAGCGGTCCGTGTGGAACCGCAGCGGTCCGTTCGAGAGGGTGCGGGCGTACGAGGAGAGCACCTGGCCCGGACCGCCGCTCGCCGACGGGATCTGACCGTAGCGCTCGCCGACGGCCTGGCCCTCGTCCCGAATCTCGCGCATCAGCTCGCCTCGTCGGTTCTGGAACACGGGGTAGCCAAGGTGGCTTCCGAGCCCGAACCAGATCTGCCGGAGCTCGTCGGCCGTGTAGCGCTCGACCGGCAGGCCGCGTAGGGTCACCAGACCACAGCCGTCCTCGAGCTCGCGGGCCACCTCGGCGAGCGTGACGGTGAGCCCCGGGAGCGGGAAGCACTCCCGCGTGGTCTCGTACCAAGGGACCCGAGCCGACCGGGCGGCGTCGAGAGCCGTGTCGATCTCGGCGATGGCCGCCGCGTCGAGCCGGCGGACCCATCGTGTCGAGCGCGCCATCTCCTCGCCACGCCAGGCGCAGGCGCCGATGATCGGCGTCGGGGCCGTCATGGTGTGCCGAGGATATCAGAGTTCGGGAGGCTCGTGGCCGCGACCGAAGGGATCCGGGATGCATCCCTCGCGCCCGGAAGGCCCGGTCAGCGAAGTCTGAAGCGCCGTACACTGGGGTGCGGGAACAGGGATGCGCGCGACGGACGACCCGACGAACGAAGAGCGCCTCGCCCACCGCGCCGTCGAGCTCGCCGAAACACTCCTCCGCGAGGCGCGCGCGCAGCAGACCCCGGAAGAGCACGCCCAGGCCAAGAAGCTCGCCCGCATGATGGCCGATCCACATGGCAAGGAGCTGACGATCGCGCTCGCCGATCAAGCCTTCCGGAGCCGCCGCCCCGAGCGCATTGCCGACCAGCTCGCCTACCTCCTCGAGCGCCACGGGGTGCCCCGGTTCATGGACTGGTGGGAGCGGGCCGCGCTACTCCTGGGCGGAGCCATGGCGCACTACCTCCCCAGCCTGGTGGTTCCCCCCATCGTGAGCCGACTGCGCCACGAGACCCAGAACGTCATCCTTCCCGGCGAAGAGGAAGATCTCCGCCAATACCTCGAGGAGCGGCGACAGGCGGGCATGAGGCTGAACCTCAACCAGCTCGGCGAGGCGATCCTGGGCGAGGCGGAGGCGGCGCGCCGGCTCGAGGCGTACCTCGCGCTCCTCGCCCGCGACGACGTCGAGTACATCTCGGTGAAGGTTTCGTCCGTCTTCAGCCAGATCGATCTCGTCGCCTTTCGCCCGACCGTGGCCCACGTCACCGAGCGCCTCCGAAGGCTCTACCGGGCGGCCGCCCGCCATCGATACCGTCGTCCCGACGGACGCGTCACTCCGAAGTTCATCAACCTCGACATGGAAGAGTACCGAGACCTCGACCTCACGGTGACGGCATTCCGAGAGGTCCTGGACGAGCCCGAGTTCCTGCCCTTGAGCGCGGGTATCGTGCTGCAGGCCTACCTGCCAGACTCGCATCGCGTACAGCGGTCCCTCACGACATGGGCCATCGCGCGTCGGAGGCGCGGCGGCGCACCGGTCAAGCTACGCATCGTCAAAGGCGCGAACCTCGCCATGGAGCGCATCGACGCGGCCGCGCATGGCTGGCCCCAGGCGCCCTACGAGACAAAGGCCGAGGTCGACGCCAACTACAAGCGAATGCTCGAATACGGCTGCCGACCAGAGCACGCGGAAGCCGTCCACCTGGGGATCGCGAGCCACAACCTCTTCGACATCGCCTACGGGCTCGTGCTGCGCGAGGCCCACGACGTCCTGCCGTGGACCGAGTTCGAGATGCTGGAGGGCATGGCTAACCACCAGGCACGGGCGGTGCGCGCGCGCGCCGGAGGACTCTTGCTCTACGCGCCCGTGGTCCGGGCCGAGGACTTCCACAGCGCCATCGCGTACCTGGTCCGGCGGCTCGACGAGAATACGGCGCCCGAGAACTTCCTGCGCCACGTGTTCGATCTCGAGCCTGGCTCGCCGGCATGGAACACGGAGCGCGATCGATTCCTGGCCGCGTTTGGCATCAAGACCGCGCTTTCGGACGCGCCTCGCCGCACGCAAGATCGATCGACGGATGCACACGCGCGGCCCATCGCACCGCTTCTCGACGCCCGTTTCGAGAACGATCCCGACACCGACTGGACGCTCGCGCAGAACCGCGCGTGGATCGAGGGCGTCGCGGACCGCTGGCGCGAGCGCTTGCCGGAGGTCATCCCGCTCCAGATCGGCGGGGAATTCCGCGCCGGCGCGGGAGAGGCGGAAGGCCGCGATCCCTCGCGGCCGGGCCGCGTCGCCTATCGCTACGCACTGGGCGGCCCTGCGGACGTCGACCGCGCGCTCACCGTCGCCCGGGCCGCGCAGCCGGCGTGGGCCGGGCATCCGGCCACGGAGCGCGATGCTCGGCTCGAAGCGTGCGCGGCCGAACTGAACCGGCGCCGCGGCGATCTCATCGGCGCGATGATCCTCGACGGCGCCAAGACGGTGACCGAGGCGGACGCCGAGGTCTCCGAGGCCGTCGACTTCGCGCGCTACTACGCGCGCACGCTGCGCGAGACGGCCGCTGAGCTCGCCGACTGTCGCATGGACCCGCTCGGCGTCGTGGTCGTGACGCCACCGTGGAACTTTCCGCTCTCCATCCCCGCCGGGGGGGTCCTCGCCGCACTGGCGGCCGGGAACGCCGTCATCCTCAAGCCGGCGCCCGAGGCGGTGCTCGTCGGCTGGTGGCTGGCCCGCTGTCTGTGGGATGCCGGCGTCCCGCGTGATGTCCTCCAGTTCCTGCCCTGCCCCGACGACGACACCGGCAGTGCGCTGGTGACAGATCCCCGCGTCGGAGCCGTCATCCTGACCGGATCAGCGGAGACGGCCCGCCTGTTTCTCGGCTGGCGGCCCGATCTCCCCCTGTTCGCGGAGACGAGCGGGAAGAACGCCGTCATCATCACCTCGCTCGCGGATCGGGACCAGGCGATCCGCGATCTCGTTCGATCGGCCTTCGGCCACAATGGCCAGAAGTGCTCGGCTGCGAGTCTCGCCATTTGCGAGGCGGAGGTGTACGAGGACCCGGACTTCCGGCGCCAGCTTCGCGACGCGGCCGCCAGCCTCGCAGTGGGTAGCGCGTGGGAGCTCGGGAGCCGCGTCACTCCGCTCACTCAGCCCCCGGGCGCGGCGCTCCGGCGCGGGCTGGCCGTCCTCGACGAGGGGGAGGAGTGGCTGCTCGAGCCGCGGCCGGCGCGGGACAATCCGCAGCTCTGGTCGCCGGGCATCAAGCTCGGAGTGCGCCCCGGGTCGTTCTTCCACCGCACGGAGTGCTTCGGCCCCGTGCTCGGGCTCATGCGCGCCGAGGATCTCGATCAGGCCATCGCCCTCGCGAACGCCACGCCGTTCGGGCTCACGAGCGGGATTCAAACCCTGGACGATCGCGAGATCGCGCATTGGGTCGACCGGCTCGACGCCGGGACTCTCTACGTCAACCGTCCGATCACCGGGGCGATCGTGGGCCGTCAGCCGTTCGGCGGCTGGAAGGCCTCCTCGGTGGGGCCTGGGGCGAAGGCAGGCGGCCCCAACTACGTGCTGCAGCTCGGGCGCTGGCGCCAGGTGACGCCGCCGTCCGTCGGCGGCGAGCCCCTGCCGGAGCCGCTGGCCGAGTTGCTGGAGCGATGCCTGGCCGAGGTGCGCGACGCCGAAGCGCGCGCGCTCCTGCGCGCCAGCGCGGCGAGCTACGCCGGCGCGTGGCGCCGCCACTTCAGCCGCGAGCACGATCCCGGCGAGATCCTCGGGGAGCGGAACGCGTTCCGCTACCGACCGTGCCGGCGCGTCATCGTGCGCGGAACCGCCGCGGCCGCCGTCACGCTCTCGCAAGTGGCGCTCTCGGCCTGCGTCGCCGGCGTGCCGCTGACGGTTAGCCTCGCCCCGGATTCCCCGCCCGCGGCGTGGCTGGCCGAGTGCAATGGGGTGAGGCTCGTGGTGGAAGCCGAGGCGGGCTTCGTAGAGCGCCTAGCGCATCCGGAGGATGCGGAGCGCGTGAGGGTCTGGGAACCGATCTCGACCGCAGCCCGCGCCGCTGCCAATGGCGTCGGCCTCACGGTCATCGACGCCCCTGTCGTCGCCAACGGCCGTCTCGAGCTCCGCGGGTACCTCCGCGAGCAGACGGTCTCGCGGGTACGACACCGCTACGGCAGCGTCATGGAGCCCGCCGCGGCCGAGTGACTGTGCGGCGCCGGGAGTCCCTGAGCTTCCCACGTGCGCCCCAGGCACCGACGCAGAGCTCGACCCACCGGTCTGGCCGGCCCAAATGCCCGCCACCGGGACTCCGCATCCCGCGCCGGGCTGACGGGCGGGCGAAATGCGCCCGCTGACGCCGCCACCGGGCCTCCCCCCTCCCGCGTCAGGGAGACGCTGCGGCGACCAGCTTGAGGAGGTCGTGGCGCGCGAGCATGCCCACCGGCTTCCCGTCCCGCACCACCGGCACGTGCTTGAGGTTTCGCTGGAGCATGCGGTGGACAACTACCCCGACCTCCTCAGACTCCTCCACCGTGTGCACGCGATCGCTCATGATCTGCCGTGCGGTGAGCTTCCGCGCCATGACGTAGATCCGTTCGAGCTCGGACATCGTCGGCGCCCGCGCACCGAACACGACCGGCGCCAGGGCCAGGGAGAAGGGCACACAGCGCCCAACTCCCGTGAAGTCGGACTCCGTCACGATGCCACGCAGGCCGCCGCCGCTGTCCACCACGACGACTGCCCCGATGTCTCGCTCTTGCATCACCCGCGCGACCTCGGGGGCCAGCGTGTCCTCATGCACCGTGACGACCGGCTGACTCATGATCTCCTTGACCGTCATCGGGACACCTCCTCCGAGCGTACCCCTCCGAGGGCTGCTCCCTCTCGCCGCGGGTACGCGAGCGACACGATGATCGAGGTGCCGAGGACGGCCCCGATGATCGCCAGCGAGATCCCGATCGGGAACTTGCCACCGTACCACGCGTCCAGCCAGACCATCTTGAGCCCGACGAACACCAGCACCACCGCCAGCCCGTAGCGCAGCAGGTGAAAGCGCTCCACCGCGCCCCCGAGCATGAAGTACATCGACCGGAGTCCGAGGATGGCGAAGACGTTCGACGTGAAAACGATGAACGGCTCCCGCGTCAGGGCGAAGATGGCCGGCACCGAATCGATCGCGAATACGACGTCGCTCGCCTCCAGGCAGAGTAGCGCGACCAGGAGCGGCGTGGCCCAGAGCCGCCCGTCCTGGCGCACGACGAAGCGCTGCCCGTGCATCTCGTGCGTGACCGGCAGCGCGCGGCGCACAAGCCGGATCAGCGGGTTGCGACCGGGGTCCACCCCCTCCTCGGTGGCGCGCAGCATGCGCAGTCCGGTGACGATCAGGAAGATCCCGAAGAGCCACACCACCCAGTGGAACTGCATGAGGATCGCGCCCAGGGAGATGAAGATCCCCCGAAAGATCAGCGCGCCCAGGATGCCGTAGAAGAGCACCCGATGCTGGTATCGGGCGGGCACGCCGAAGTAGCCGAGGATCAGTACGAACACGAAGATGTTGTCCACGGACAGCGAGTACTCGACCACGTAACCGGTGAGAAACTCGAGCGCGACCTGCCAGGCGGCCGCCTCGGGGTCGAACCCCGGGATCGCGGTCAGCCGAGGATCCTGAGCGAACGCCCAGGACGCGTAGGCGTAGAGCGCTCCGTTGAAGGACAGGGCGAGGCTCACCCACACCGCGCTCCACCCCACCGCCTCCCGGAACCGCACCTCGTGGGCGTCGCGGTGCAGCAGGAAGAGATCGATGAAGAGGAGGAGCAGCACTCCGCCCGTGAAGGCCGCGTACAGCCACCAGTACTCCCCGAACGGAAAGAGCGTGGCCATCGGGTCACGCCCCTCCCTTCGCGGTAGCCGCCCGCTGTCTGCCGCGTCCGGAGGCGGATGCGCCGCCCCAGCTCCGGAGCGTGCTCCGCGCCGCCGACGGCATGACGAGGACGGCGCAGCCTGCACGGGCAACCACCCGCTCGTGGATGGCGCCGAGGAGCCGTCGCTCCAGCCAGCTCGTCCCATCCACCCCGACGACGATCAGATCGGCGCCCCAGGCGGCCGCCTGCTCGACTATCACCCGGCCGGCATCCGCGTCCGCCACGCGGACCCACACCACTTCCGGGACCACGAACAGACCCGCCAGCAGCGCTTCGAGACGCCGGGTGACGTTCGCCTCCTCGAGCCGCTGCCACTCGGCGCGGGCGCGCGCCCGGGTCCGGCGGGCGGATGGGAGGAGGGCTGCGGACGGAGGCGACGGCACATCGGCCACGGCCAGCACCCGCAGCGTCGTCTGCGGCGACAGCATCAGGGCCCGGCACACCTCAAGCTCCCAGCCGGCGGGCTCTCGGCCGTGGACGGTGACGAGGACACGCCGGGCGGTGCCCGGGACGCGAGAACGGTCATCGATCTGGCGATCTCTCTCCATGACTCTCCCCCTTGTCGGTAACAGGGACGGGCGAGCGCGCTCCGGAGCACGGCGCGGGCAAGCCATGCCCGCACCGAATGGAGCGGCTCAGTCGAGGAACGACGGGGGCTGGGGAGAGCTAGTGGTCGTCTGAAGCGGGATCGGGGCCGGGATCGGACTGCGGGAGCTTGCGCGGGGTGCCGGCCTCGTGCCCGTGCCGAGGGCTCGTGGCGGCGACGAGACGCGACAGGCGCGCCGCGTCCTCCTGGATCTCCTGACGTCTCGCCGACGCGACCCGTATCTCGGGCGCACGGTCGCGCCGCCTGAGCGGAGACCGGTGTGTGGCCTCCTCCGACTCCTCCAGGGCCTCGACCGGCACGAGGAGGAGCGGGCCGGACAAGTCCAGCGCCGCCCAGATGACGAAAACGAACAGCCAGCGAAGCCCAGCCACAACCTCTACGGTAGCACACGCTCCGCGCGGGGCAGCCTGCCGGAACCCGCGCGTCAGCTCACCGGCAGAAGCCTCCACACCAGCCCGGACGGAGGAGGACGGCCCAGCCGAAGACCGGCCTCCCGAGCGCGATCGGGGCGCGCCAGGTCGCCCGACCCGGTCCGTCAGGGCCCGCTGTCGCCCAGGTAAGCGCTCCGGATGTGCGGCTGCGCGAGCAGCTCGGTCGCCGGGCCGTCCGCCACGATGCGACCCTCCGCCAGCACGTAGGCGCGGGTTGCCACCGCCAGCGCCCGCGCGACGTTCTGCTCGACGAGGAGCACCGCCACCCCCTCCTGGTGGAGCGTCTCGATCACCTCGAAGAGGTGGTCCACGATCGATGGCGCAAGCCCGAGGGAAGGCTCATCGAGGAGTAGGAGGCGCGGGCCCGCCATCAGCGCGCGGCCGATCGCGACCATCTGCTGCTCGCCGCCCGAGAGCAAACCCGCCGCCTGCCGCCGCCGCGCGTGCAGGACCGGGAACATCGCGTACACGCGCGCGAGGCGCGCCCCGCGGGCGCCGCGCGCGCCGCGCGTGTAGCAGCCGATCTCGAGGTTCTCCTCCACCGTCATCCCGGCGAAGAGCCGACGCCCCTCGGGCACGATCGCGATCCCGCGGCCCGAGACCTCGTGCGGAGCCAGCCGGGTGAGATCCTCGCCGTGAAAGCGGAGCCGCCCCCCACGCACACGGAGGAGTCCCGCGATCGCGTTGATGAGGGTCGTCTTGCCGCTCCCGTTCGGGCCGACGACCGACACCAGGTCGCCCGATCCCACGCTGAGCGAGACATCCCAGAGCGCCGTGGCGTCTCCGTAGGCCACCAGGAGGCGCTCGGCCTCAAGCATGGACCTTCCCGAGGTACCGCTGGACGACATGCGGGTGGCGCATGACGTCCTGCGGCGCGCCGCTCGCGATGACCTGGCCGGCATCCAGCACGACGACGCGATCCGTCAGCGCCATGACGGCCCGCATGATGTGCTCGACGAACACGACCGTCGTCCCACGGTCCCGTATGGCGCGGACGAGACGGGTGGCGTCGGCCATCTCCGACGGCGTCAGCCCCGAGAGCACCTCGTCCAGCATGACGAGCCGGGGCTCGGAGGCCAGCGCCCGCGCGAGCTCCAGAAACTTCCGCTGGTGGAGGTTCAGCGTGGCGGGGAGCGCGGCCGCGCGGTCGGCGAGGCCCGTGAACTCGAGCCAGCGTCCCGCCTCACGCTCGGCCGCGCGCCGGTCCCGGCCGAGACGGCCGAACATGCCGGCGACCGCCACGTTGTCCCGAACCGTCAAGTGGCCGAAAGGCCGCGGGATCTGGTAGGTGCGCGACACCCCCAGCCGCGCGATCTCGTGGGCCGGGCGACTGGTGACGTCCACGCCGCCGACCACGATCCGCCCGGCGTCTGTCCGGTGGTGGCCGCTAACAATGTTGATGAGGGTCGACTTGCCGGAGCCGTTCGGGCCCACGAGTCCGAGGATCTCCCCTTCCCCGACCTCGAGGCTCACACTGCCGAGCGCCTGGACGCCGCGAAACGCCTTCCGGACGTCGGCGCACACGAGCAGCGGCGAGCCGACCCGCTGAGGACGCGCTCCGGCAGAGGCCGGCTCGCCCGCCGCCGGACGGGGTGTGGTCGAGAGGGATCGCGCGGATCGCCGGCGCCTCACGAAGCCGGTGATCCCGTCCGGGAGGAAGAGGATCACGAGCATCAGCGTGAGCCCGACCATCGCCCGCCCGGCGACGGCCGTCTGGCCCCCGGTGACCCCATACATCAAGACGGTGACCAGCGACGCGCCGATCGCCGGACCGATCCAGTGCCGCGCCCCACCGACCACGCTCATCAGGACGACGTAGAGGGGCACCACGATCGAGAACGTCTCGGCCACGGTGACGTAGGTGACGAACATCGCGTGGATGCCGCCCGCGACGCCAGCCAGGCCCGCGGAGAGACCGAGCGCGCAGAGCTTGTACCGGTAGGTGGGAACGCCTAGCACCTCCGCCACATCCTCGTCGTCGTGGATGGCGAAGAGCCCGGCGCCCCAGCGGGCCCGGTGGACGGCGTACGCGCTCGCGACGGCGGCGACCGCGATCGCAAGACCGAGCAGATAGAGGGTAGCGGTCGGTGACCCGAGGATGCGGGGCAGCGGCACCGCGCTTAGATACACGCCAGGCCCGCCGTCGATGCGGGTGTTGAGCACGATTGTCGCGAGGACGAACGTAACCGCCAGCGTGAGTAGTGCAAACAGCTCACCCCGGAGCCGCCGCACCCGGAAGACCACCGCCCCCATCCCCACCCCGAACAGGGCGGCCACGAGGCCAGCCAGCGGGAGCGTCGCCAGGAACGGGAGGCCCGCGGTCGCGAGCGTGGCCGTCGCGTACATCCCGGCCCCGAAGAACGCCCCGTGGCCGAAGCTGAAGTATCCGGAGTAGCCGCTCAGGATACTCCAGCTGGTCGCGAGCGCGACCCAGTGGAAGACGAGATAGAGGAACGACTCGTAGAACGCGGGGGGCCTGGCAGCGGGCAGCACCAGGAGCCCGAGACCGACCGCTGCGAGGGCCGCCGGGCCCGCCAGCCGTCGCACGCTACACCCGGTCCGGACGCAGCAGGAGCACGAGGATGAGCAGCGTGAAGGAGACGAGCGGGGCCCACGCGGGGGCGGTCAGCGCCATGGTGAGCGCCTCCGTGACGCCGATCACGACCCCGGCCAGGAGCGGGCCCAGGGGGTTCCCGAGCCCGCCGAGGATCACCGCCGCGAAGACCACGCCGATCCAGGCGTAGATCTGGGCGGGCGCCAGCGTGTAGATCAGCGCCACGAAGGCGCCGGCCACGCCGGCGAAGGCGGCGCCGAGACCCGAGAGCACGAGAGCCAGGCGTCGGTGGTTCACCCCGAACGCGGCGGCAATCTGCGCGTCCTCCGCGCAGGCCCGGAGCCCCTTCCCCACCCACGTGTAGCGGAGCCACGCCCAGGTGAGGCCGGCCAGGGCCGTGGCGGCGATAAGGGCAAGTAGCTCGGCCTTCGGGACGAAGAGGGACCCCACGCGCCACGATGCCGTGCCGTACGCCGTCTCCAGCCGGCGGTAGTCGGCCGTCCAGATCCACTGGATCAGGCTCTCGATCATCACCGTCAGGCCGAACGTGACGAGCAGGGAGCCGAACTGGGTGACGCCGAAGCGGGCGAAGAGCAGCTGGCTGAGGATGCCGATCCCGAAGAACGCGGGCAGCACGAGCGCGAGGCTCCAGAAGGGGTCGAAGCCGAAGGTCGACGAGAGCGTGTACGTCAGGTACGCGCCCAGGAAGGCGAGCGCGAAGTGGGCGAGGTTGATGAGGCGCAGGAGGCCCCAGGACAGGCTGAGCCCGAGACCGAGGAGGCCGTAGAGGCCGCCGACGAAGATCCCGGACAGGACCGACTGCGCGAGGAGCGTGAAACTCGGCACGGAGTGCTGGGCGGATCAGCCCGCCGTGCGACTCACCGGGATATCGCGCGCGAACCTCGAGTCTTCACGAACGGTCGTCGCGATCGGGTCACCGGGGCGAGACGCGAGCAGCCCTAGGACGCAGGGCCGCGGCGAGCCGAGGCGTATGCCGCAACTGATCATCTGGGCGCGACGGCTCCAGCCTGCGGCTTCCGCGACGTCGCGCCCTGCTGGGAGGCCGGCCGCGGCCCCCAGAGGCCGGGATGGCCGGGAGGCCGTAGGCCGAACGCATCCCGGCCGGGATGACAGACGACGGGATGCGACGCGTATCGCCCCGGTCACGGGACGAGGAGCGTGGCTCCGGGTGCGGCGTACTCCTTCGGCCACACCACCAGCCACCGCCCGTCCTGCACCTGCTTCACCTTGGACAGGTCGTCTCCGTAGTTGTTGGGCCCATCGAAGCGGAGCTTGCCGATGATGGTGTCGGGCCGGTTCGCCTTGAGCCACTGCGCCAGCACCTTGTCGTCCAGGCTCTTGGTGGCCGTCACGGAGATCTCCAGCAGCTGCCACGCCGTGTACGACGCGGCCGCCTGAACGTCGACAACCGTGTAGGGCAGCCCGGCCTTGGTCGCCCGCTCGCGGAAGAGCTTCACGAACTCCATCGCCGCAGCGCCGTTGGTGAACGGGGGGTGCTCCTCGAAGACGGTGGTGGACAGCGCGCCCTTGCCCTCGGGCGCCTTGGCGAGCGGGCCGGGGGCCGGGTAGAGGTAGAAGTGGCGCTTCGGTGTGTAGTCGATCTTCTTCAGCGCGTCCAGGATCTGGTTTCCGTCGAGCCCGATCGCGCCCACCCACAGGAAGTCGGGGTTGGCGTCCTTGATCCGCGCGGCGATTGGCCCGAAGTCCCGGGTGCCGAACTCGAACTCGAGGTACAGGGCCTCTCGCAGGCCCCGTTTCTGCGCCACTTCGCGAGCGCCCGTCGACACGAAGTGCACCGACGGGAACTTGTCGGTCACGATCGCGATCGTCTGGGGCGGCTTGGACGAGGCGGCCAGCGCGTCGAACAGGAGGTTCGGGAACGTGCGGCCGGGCTCCGGGCCGAGCGCCCACGCGGGGAACTGGCGCTCGTACTTCGCGAGGTGCGGCATGCCGAAGGTGTGGTGCACCAGGAGCTTGTCGTAGCGCTGCGCGACCCCCATGGCCGAGAGGATCGAACCGGTGGCGTACGGCCCGATGAGGAGATCGACCTTGTCCACCGTGATCAGGCGCTCGTAGAGCGTGCGGGCAAGATCGGGCCTGGACTGGTCGTCGAGCAGGACCCACTCGACCGGCCGGCCGAGGAGCCCGTTCTTCCGGTTCAGCTCGTCGACGTAGATCTCGCCCGTGATCTTGTGCACGAGCGCCGTCGCCGCCAAGGGGCCCGTGAGGGCGAGCGAGCTCCCGATGCGGACCGGCGGCCCGGCCGGAGCGGCCAGGCCGGCAACAGGCACGGCCGCCGCGACCAGCAGGACGACGGCGAGCGTGCCCAGCATCCGGGATGAGAGCGTCATGGCTAGCCTCCCTTGGCTCGGCCGGCGCGCCTCGCGCCTGCGGCCGTCAAACGGCCCTCGGCCTGTGGCGGACGCGGCAGCCTGTGATCGGCGGGTGCGGCACGACTCTATACCAGCGACGGCGCGCAGGGGAAGGCCTTGCATGGTAGCCTAGCCACCTGGTCGAATCCCACTGACGCCACGCGATGATCATTTGTCCGCCCATCACTGCTCCGTCTCCACCGCGGGCCTGGCCCGCGTCTCTCCCTCTCCGGGGAAGGTCTCGGCCCGCCGAGACGCCGCTCCCCGCCGCCGACCGGTGCTTCGCATGAGACAGAGCCGCGATCGGTTCCTCACCACGCACACCGGCAGCCTGCCGCGGCCCGACGACCTGGTGCGGGCGATGTTCGCTCGGGAGGAAGGGGTGCCGATCGACGGCGCCGCCCTCGCGGCGCGCACCCGGACTGCGGTGGCCGAGGTCGTGCGGAAGCAGGCGGACGCGGGCGTGGACGTGATCGACGACGGTGAGCTCAGCAAGCCGAGCTACGCCACCTACGTGAAGGATCGCCTGGCCGGGTTCGGTGGCACGAGCCAGCCGCTCCAGTACCGGGACCTCGTGGACTTCCCGGAGCTGGCCAAGCGCGTCTTCGGCGATCCCGGGCGATCCCGGCGCCGGACCCCGGCCTGCAATGGGCCGATCGCCGTGCGCGACGCGCGGGCGGCCGAGACCGACGCCGAGAATCTCAAGGCGGCGCTCGCCTCCGTCCAGGCCACGGAAGCGTTCCTGACGGCGGCCTCGCCGGGGGTGATCTCTCTCTTCTTCCGGAACGACCACTACCCGAGCCACGAGGCCTACCTCTTCGCCATCGCGGACGCCATGCGGCACGAGTACGAGGCGGTGGTACGTGCGGGGCTCCTGCTCCAGGTGGACTGCCCGGATCTCGCCATGGGACGGCACATCCAGTTCGCCGCCCTGAGCCTCGAGGAGTTCCGGCGGATGGCGCGCCTCCACGTCGAGGCGCTCAACCAAGCCCTCGCCGGCGTGCCGGCAGACCGAGTGCGTATGCACGTGTGCTGGGGCAACTACGAGGGGCCCCACCACCACGACGTGCCGCTCGAGGACATCGTCGACATCGTCTTCGCGGCCCGGCCCAGCGGCGTCTCGTTCGAGGCCGCCAATCCGCGCCACGCGCACGAGTGGCGGCTCTTCGAGCGCGTGCGGCTCCCCGAGGGCAAGATCCTCATCCCCGGCGTGCTCGAGTCCAAGACGAACTACATCGAGCACCCCGAGCTGGTGGCCCAACGGATCGGCCGCTACGCGAAGCTGGTCGGCCGGGAGAACGTCATCGCCGGCACCGACTGCGGCTACGGCACGTGGGTTGGCCAGGCCGCGGTGGATCCGGGCGTCGTATGGGCGAAGCTGGCCAGCCTCGCGGAGGGCGCCCGTCTGGCCTCGCGCGAGTTCTGGCCGTAGCCGTCCGAAAGCAAGTTTCCCGGCAACCCTTCCCGATCGGCTCCCCGAAAGACCCCTCCGGGACCCGGGACAGAACGGCCCGGAAGCCTCCTGCTAGGCCGGAAGCAGGACGAGGATGGCCCAGCCGAAGACCAGCGTCACCAGCGTGACGGGGATGCCCACCCGCGCGTACTCCCAGAACCCGATCGTGATGCGCTCCTGGCGCGCGGCCTCGACCACGATCAGGTTGGCGACCGAGCCGATGATGGTGAGGTTGCCCGCGAGGGTGGACGCCATCGCCAGGATGAGCCACGCTCGTGCGGGCTCCCCGAAGCCCGGGACCACGGTCTTGAACAGGAGCACCGCAGGCACGTTCGAGACGAGGTTCGAGAGGATGGCCGTGACGACCGTGAGCACGGCCGGCCGGTACAGGGCGAACCGGCCCGCCAGGCCGAAGAGATAGTCGGTCAGCCGCGCCTCCTCGACTCCCCCGATGATGACGAACAGCCCGACGAACAGGACCAGGAGGTGCCAGTCGATCTCGCGGTAGACCTTCTCGGGCTTGACCCGCCTCGTGAGGAGGCACACGGCCGCCCCGCCGACCGCGACGAGCGCGATCGGCACGCCGGCAAAGAACGCGACGAGCATGACGCACACCGCCACGATCGTCTTCGTCATGAGCGCGGCGTGGATCGGGAAGTTGGCGGCCAGGTTCACGGGAGGCAGCGCGGCCGGCAGCTGACGCCGATAGACGAGCCAGAGCACCGCGACGACGCACGCGAGACCGACCAAGGCCACCGGGGCCTCGCGGGCGAGGAACGCGCGGTAGCTGATTCCCGAGAAGCTGCCGATGAGCATGTTCTGGGGATTGCCGGTCAGGGTGGCGACGCTCCCGACGTTGGCGGCCGTCGCGAGAACCAGGAGGTACGGCACCGGCGGCAGCCGGAGCTGCCGCACCACTGCCAGCACGACCGGCGCGAGGACGAGACAGATCACGTCGTTGACGAAGAGCGCCGAGAGGACACCCGCCGCCAGGGCGACCACCGCCAGGAGCCCGACGGGGCCTCGTGCGTGCCGGACCGCCCAGTGCGTCACCAGGTGGAAGAACCCGGAGAGCCTGAGGTACGCCGCGACGATCATCATGCCGAAGAGGAGCACGAGCGTGTGGGCGTCGACGGCGGCGACCGCCTTGTCCCAGGGCAGCACTCCGGCGACCACCATCACCGTCGCGCCGATGATGGCCACGCCCGTCCGGTCCACGCGGAAGCCCGGGAGGCGGCCGAGGGCAAGGCCCAGGTACGTACCTACGAAGGCGACCAGCGCGACCAGGCGCAGCCAGGTGAATTCGGGCATGCGGCGCAGTATACGAGCGGCCGTCGGGTCACACCACGCCCCCGCCCATCCCGCCCTCTCGTGTTCCGCACGGCAAGGGATGGACGCGGCGCCCGCGCATCACGGCTTCATCGAGGCTTACCG
Organism: uncultured Candidatus Rokubacteria bacterium; assembly: GCA_963805625.1. Classification (GTDB taxonomy): domain Bacteria; phylum Methylomirabilota; class Methylomirabilia; order Rokubacteriales; family DASRDR01; genus DASRDR01. Next base: position 279,886 of record CAWDVE010000019.1, on the reverse strand, counting down.
CCATCCGAATGGGCAGCAAGGCCCGAGAGAAGGTGGATCGGGCGGATCTTCCCCGATGGCAGGACCACCGGCGTTCGCCGCTTTACTCCGAGAAACCGTGCGTTCCGCCAAGCCAGGGTCATGCCCTGCTCGGCCGGGGAGCCGGCGCCGATCGCAGTCAGGAAGGCCCCGGCGACAGCCTCAAGGTCCGCGGGTGAACAGATGGGGAACGGCGCCCTCATGGAGAACCGTGAACGATGGCCGACGGATCCTCGAGCGGCGCATGCTCCGGCAGGGGCAGCGGGGTTCCCGCGGCGAGGCTGCTCCCGCCCACGACCAGCGCGCTCCACCGGTAGCGCGGCGCGAGACGGGCCAGATCGACCTGCGTGAACCAGCGGCGCACGGGCGTGCCGAACCGGGCTGAACTCGAGAAGCTGAGCCAGGGCCCCGCCACCCGGAACGAGCCACTGCGCCTTGGTCCACGCCGATCCTCCCCCCTGGAACTCGTCGAAGCCCAGGCTGACCTCCAAAATCGTCGTGAGGTCGCGGGACTCGAGTTGGCCATCGAGGGCTTCCTTCGGGTGATCGACGCGCTGCAGCCGCCACCGGCCGCGACGGCTACGGGATCAGGCGCTCCTTCCGGTAGTCGTCGAAGTAGATGACCATCGGCGTCGCCATCCGGTCCCGGTAGAGACCGAACCGGAAGTCCACGTCGGGAGCGTCGTCCGGATAGCCGAGCGGCCCGGTGTAATCGACGACGGGGAGACCGTCCAGCCAGACGGCGACGGCGCCGTCGGTGAGCCCGAACCGGATGCGGTAGCGAAGATCGACCCACTGGCCCCGGATCGGCTTGGGGTGCCGGTAAACCGTGGTGCGGCCGGCCACGGAGTCGACCGTGATGGTGACGACGCCGCGACGGAAGCGCTGCGCCACGATCGGGCTGCGCTTCAGGCAGACGAGGCAGCGCTGGTGCCACTGTGCGGTGACGAGCCGCGTGTCGACGATCGGGAAGTCGGCCGGCACGTACATGCTGAACGCGTACTCGTGGGTCTCTCCGAACCGGGGGTTCAGCCCGTCCGCTTCCTCGACCTCCGTCCGCTCGCTCTCCGCGCCGTCGGATCCCACCATCGGGACGTCGCCCTCGTGGATCTCGACCCGGAGGGCAGCGGCCCCGGAGTGGACCAGCTCGCGCTGCACGGACACCCGCCCCGGGGTCACGAAGCGCGGGTTCCAGAGGGGCCCGAGCGTCTCGGTTTCGAAGCCGTCCGTGACCGGCTCCGCCGACACGGCGGCGGCTGACAGGCTAAGGAGGAGCGCGGCGAGCCAGCGCGCCACCCGGCGTCCCTCAGGCGAGCTCGGTGTTCTCGACGAACTCCGGAGGCAAGGGCGGGCCCCAGACATAGAGCGAGTCCTCTTCCGGGAAGTCGCGCGGGACCCAGGCGCACTCTTCCGGGATGTAGTCCAGGTCGTGGTAGTACTCGGCGAAGCTCCCCCAGGGATCACGCGTGTAATGGAAGTAGTTGGACCCGATGACGTGGCGGCCGAGCCCCCAGCCCTTCTGCCAGCCCGCGTCGTGCATCCGGGCGGCGCCAACCGCGATCTCGTCCACCGAACCCACCTGGAACGACGCGTGGTGGAATCCCGGCCCCTTGGACGTGAGGAACGCCAGATTGTGGTGGTCGGTCGTGCAGCGCGTGAAGGCGATGATGCTCTTCACCCGGTCGGAGAGCTTGAGGCCAAGCACCCGGGTGTAGAAGTCGACCTGGCGATCGACGTCCGGGGTGAAGAGAAGGACGTGTCCGAGCTTCCGGGGCGCCGCCCGGGCGCTCCGGTCGGGGCTGCCACGCACCACCTGACGCTGGATATGGCCCGGGCTGTTGACGGCGAGCGGCGGGTCGGGCGGGGGATCCTGGCTCCCCTCCGGGCGGACGTTCACGTGGTGGCCGTCCGGATCGCGGATCCAGAGCCCGCCGTCGGGCGCGCCCCGCGGCGGATCGACCTCGCGCACGCCCGCGCGGCGGATCGACTCCCGCACCGCCTCGTACTGGTCACCGGGGGCGCCGAACGCCAAGTGATGGAGGCGCTTCCTCGGTCCGCCGTAGAGCAGCGTGCACGTGCGCCCGAGATCGCCGGGGCGCAGGTGCACGGCGCCGTCCCGCGCCGGCTGGTCGACGAGCCCGAACGTCCGGTAGAACGTCTCCCCGACCGTCTGGTCGGGCACCTCGAGGGCGTAGTGGAGTAGAGATCGAACCGGCATCGTGGCCCTCCATCTGGTCGCGCCGGCTCCGGCCTGCGGCCCGCGCGACGTCGGCGAATGAGCCGATCATACCAGTGTCGCGGCAGCCCCGGCTCGCCCGCGATCAGGAGAGCCGGAGCCGCAGCATCCGGCGGGCGTTCCCCTCGTAGATCTGCGCCTTCTCCGCCGGGGTCGCCCGCATCCGCTCCATGGCGGCGATCGTCTCGCGGATGAACCCAGGGCCGCGCTCGGGATCGAAGGGCATGTCGGTGCCGAAGAGGACGTGGTCGGCGCCGAAGAACGCCAGCCCGCACTCCATGGCGTGGGACGCGCCGAAGAGCGCGGTGTCGCCGTAGAATTTTCGAAAGTGGTCGACCGGCCGGCCCGTGAGCCGGCGCGCCGCCTCGAGGTCGTCGAGATCGTCGGTCCGAGTCCCAAGCTGGTCGAGCCCGTATCCGGCCCGCCCCTCGAAGTGCGGAACCATCGCGCCCATATGGTGCGTGATGATCCGGAGGTCCGGCCAGCGCTCGAAGAGGCCGTCGAAGACGAGCCGAGCCATGGCGGCGGTGGTCTCGTAGGGCCAGCCGAAGGCCCACCAGATGTCGTACCTGGACCGCGACTCGCCCTTGTAGTCCGCGAACGACACCGGGCGGGCCGGGTGCAGCCAGATCGGCAGGCGATGGGCGGCCATGCGCTCGAAGACCGGCCGGTACTCGGGCGCGTCGAGGGGCGCGCCGTTCACGTTCGAGAAGATCTGGACGCCCGTCGCCCCGAGCTCGTCGATGGCGCGGTCGATCTCGCGCACGGCCGCGTCGGGGTGGTTCATCGGAAGCGACGCCACGAAGCCGGGGAAGCGGTCGGGGTGCCGCTCGACGATCTCCGCCATGCCGTCGTTGGCGAGGCGCGCGAGGTCGGCGGCCAGCTCCGGGTCGGCGTACGTCTCGAGCGGAGGCGAGCACAGCGTCAGCACCTGCACGTACCCCTCGTAGCGGTCCATGATCCGGAAGCGCAGGTCGAGATCGGTCAGCACCGGAATCGCGCGCGTCCGCTTCTGCATGTACTGCGAGGGCGACACCACCTCGCACATCCGGTCGAAGAAGCGCTTGGGGAAGATGTGGGGGAAGACGTCGATCCTCATCGGATCTCCCGGATCGCGGGGCGCTCGGGCCCCGGCTGGACATGCGCCCGGTTGGAAGCCTCGCCCTCGGGCGGCTCGCTCACCGAGCGCCGAGCTCCGCCCGCAGCATTCTCGCCGCGGCCACCATGGCCCGCATCTTGCCGAACGCCACGTCCTGCGGCAGGTACTTCATCCCGCAGTCCGGCGCCAGGATCAGGTTCTCGGCGGGAACGTAGGGCAGCGCCCGCTTGACGCGCTGAGCCACGGTCTCCGCCGTCTCGACGGCCGTGTCGCTCAGATCGAGGCACCCCAGCATGATCTGCTTCCCGGGAAGCCCGGCCAGGATGGCGCAGTCGAGACCGGACTGCGCGGTCTCGATCGACACCTGCCGGCAGCTGCAGCCGGCCAGCTCGGGCAGGAACGAGTATGCCGACGGGCGCTGGTGGATGATCGCCGCATAGCCGAAGCAGATGTGGACGGCCGTCGTGCCGCCGGCGTCCTCGAGCGCGCGGTTGAGCGCCCGGAGCCCGAATTGCCGCGCCTTCTCGGGCCGCGCCTGCATGTACGGCTCGTCGATCTGGACGATGTCGGCGCCGGCGGCGAAGAGGTCGCGGATCTCCTCGTTCACGGCCGTGGCGTAATCCATCGCCGCGGCCTCCTCGCTCGGATAGTAGTCGTTCTGCGCCTGCTGGCTCATGGTGAACGGCCCCGGCACGGTCATCTTGATCTGCTTCGTCGTGTGCGCGCGGAGGAATCGGACGTCTTCCACCTCGACGGGGTGCCGGCGGCGCACGGGGCCCACGATGCGTGGCACCGGGTTAGGGTGGCCCGACCGGTCCAGTGCCGTGCCCGGGTTGTCGATGTCGACGCCCTCGAGCGCCGTGGCGAAGCGATTCGAGTAGCTCTCCCGCCGGATCTCGCCGTCGGTGAGGATGTCGAGCCCCGCGGCCTCCTGTGCGCGGATCGCGAGAAGGGTCGCGTCGTCCTGCGCCTCACGGAGCCAGGGCTCCCCTACTCGCCAGAGCTCGCGCGCCCGCACGCGAGGCGGGAAGCGGCCGGCCAGGCGCTGGCGGTCGATCAGCCAGTCGGGCTGCGGATAGCTGCCGACGAGCGTGGTGGGAAAGAGCATGACGTCACCACCTCTCCAGAGATCAGCCGGTCGTTCCAGCTCCGCCAGCGCGCCCGCGCCTGCGGCCGGCCGGGCGGCCTTCGGCCCGATGCCGGGTGCGGCGGCCTTCGACCTGGCTGGGGCGCAGTATAGCCGGGGCGAGGCGCTTCGGCGACGCCGGGCCGGGCGCGCTGCGGGCCGTGTGATATGGTAGGCGGCACGCTGAGCCTCGAGAGGAAAGCGCCGGTGATCCAGCTCGCGTCCTCCCTCGCGTGCCCCCCGCTCCTTCGCGGTCCGGCGCTCGCCATCCGTCAGGCGCTCCCGGACACGAAAGTCGTGGACGGCATCCCGGCCGGATCCCGGGGAGCGAGCTGAGCGCGGTGGAAGCCGTCGCCTCGCGCGGTCACGAGCGCGCGCTCACCGTCCACGGCCGCCGCATCCAGCTGTTCGAGGGGGGCTCCGGACGGCCGCTCCTCTACCTCCACGGCGCCGGCACGTTCTGGTGGATGCCCGTCCACGACCTTCTCGCCGTGCGTCGCCGGATCCTCCTGCCCGTGCACCCGGGGTTCGGCGCCTCCGAGGGACTCGACGCAATCGAGACGATGGAGGACCTGGTCTTTCACACGCTCGACGTGCTGGACACCCTCGGCGTCGACCGGGTCGACGTGGTCGGCCTGTCCCTGGGCGGCTGGCTCGCGGCCGAGCTGGCGCTCCGCCACCCGGCGCGCGTGAACCGCCTGGTGCTGGTCGACGCGGCGGGCGTGCGAGTGCCGGGCGTGCCGATGGGCAACCCGTTCATGATGCCGCCGCCGAAGGTGCGGGAACTCATGTTCCACGACCCCGCGTCGCCGGTCGCCAAGGCAATCATGCCCGACGCGCCACCGCCGGAGCGGCTCGAAACGGTGCTGCGCGGCCGCGAGGCGGCGGCCCGGCTCCTGTGGAATCCGGCCCAGCAGTACCGGAAGCTCACGGGCCGGCTCTGGCGGGTCGGCGCGCCGACGCTCGTCGTGTGGGGCCGCGAGGACCGGCTGATCCCGCTCGCCTACGGCGAGGCATACGCGCGCGGCATCCCGGGCGCGCGGCTCGAGATCCTCGACCGCTGCGGACACCTCCCGCCCTTCGAGCACCCCGAGCGCTTCGCCGAGCTCGTGCTCGCTTTCCTGGACGGCTAGGATGTTCTTCGTCTGCTTCCACTTCATGCCGTGGCCGCACCTGCCGGCCGACTTCGAGCAGCACTACGAGTCGGCCTGGCTGACCCTACCGAACAGCCTCTACGACCCCGCACGCGGTCGGGTCCTCTACAACGAGTATCTGGACCAGCTCACGCTCGCCGAAACGCTCGGCTTCGACGCGGTCGGCGTGAACGAGCACCACCAGAACGCTTACGGCCTCATGCCCTCGCCCAACATCATCGCGGCCTGCCTCGCCCAGCGCACCAGCCTGGTCAAGATCCTGATCCTCGGCAACGCGCTGCCGCTCTACGACCACCCGCTCCGGGTGGCCGAGGAGCTGGCGATGCTCGACGTCCTGTCGGGCGGCCGGATCATCGCCGGCATGGTGGTGGGGCTCGGCGTCGAGGCCTACGCCTACGAGGTCAACCCCACCTTCTTCCGGGAGCGGTATCGCGAGGCCCACGACCTGATCGTGGAGGCATGGACCCGGCCCGGCCCCTTCCACTTCGAGGGGAAGCACTACGACTTCCGGTTCGTGAACGTCTGGCCGCGTCCCCTCCAGGCACCCCACCCGCCGATCTGGATCCCGGGCTCCGGGAGCCTCGAGACGATCCGCTGGGTCGCTGAGCGGCGCTATCCCTTCATCGCGCTCCCCTTCTCGCCTTACCAGGTGATGCAGGAGCACTACGAGCTACTGCGGGAGCACGCGGCGTCGAAACTCGGCTACGAGGTGCCACCCGGGCAGCTCGGCTGGCCCGTCCTCGTGTACGTCGCCGAGACCGACGCCCGGGCCCGCGCCGAGTTCGAGCCCCACTTCTGGTACCTCGCCAAGAAGGGCCTCCGCATGCCGCGCGAGTTCATGCACCCGCCCGGGCACACGTCGGTGGAGTCGCTCATGCGGGTGGCGGGCCCCAAGCGCAAGTTCGTCACCGCGCTCACCTCCTGGAGCGAGGTCGAGGATGGGATGTACGCGGTGGTCGGGAGCCCCGCCACCGTCCGCGACCGCATGCGGGAGGTCCTGAAGCAGACCAGGTGCGGCATCGTCCAGGGAATCTTCCAGATCGGCAGCATGCCCCACGAGCTGGCAACGAAGAACATGACCATGTTCGCGCGCGAGGTCATGCCCGCCCTGCGGGCCGAGTTCCCGTGAGGCGCCCGACGCCCAACGCGGTCATCCGAGCATCCCGAGGAGGACTCCCACCATGAGGTGGAACGGCCCGTTCGCTGGCCGCGTGGTCCTGGCCCTCACCGTCCTCGCCGTCGGAGCCGTCGTCTCGCCGCCCGCCGTCGCACAGAAATCGACGAAGGACACGCTCTCCGTCGTCGCCGCGGTGCACCAGGCCACGCTGGACCCGCACTTCGCGATCACGACGCAGGACCTCATCTTCAACCGCAACATCTACAACGCGCTCGTCAAGTTCAAGCCGAACAGCATCGAGTTCGAGCCGGACCTGGCGACGTCGTGGACGGTCTCCCGCGACGGCCTCGAGTACACCTTCAAGCTCCGGCGGGACGTGGAGTGGCACAAGGGCTACGGCAAGTTCACCGCCGCCGACGTGAAGGGCTCCTTCGACCGGCTGCTCGATCCGGCGACCAAATCGCCGTTCGCCGGCAGCATGCGCATGCTGAAGGAGACGGTGGTCGTCGACGACTACACGGTGAAGCTCGTCCTCAAGGAGCCGTACGCCGGGTTCCTGTACCTCCTCACGCCCTACCGGGCGGGCCCCATCGTCAACGCGCGGGCGGTGGCGGAAAAGGGCGCGGGCTACGCCTGGGACCCGATCGGGACCGGGCCCTACGTCTTCGAGAGCCGCATCCCTAACCGCGAGTCGGTGATCCGGGCCAACGAGAAGTCCTGGGGCGGCGCCCCCGCCATCAAGAAGGTGGTCTTCCGGACGGTCACCGACACGAACGCCCAGGTCATCGGCCTGGAGAACGGCGAGTACGACCTGGTCTACTCGCAGATCCGCGAGCAAGCGGTGGCGGACCGCCTGAAGCGGGCGGGATTCAAGGAGACGCTCGTCCACCGGAACCTGCCCCAGGTCCTCATGATGAACGTGACCGTCAAGCCCTTCGACAACGTCAAGGTGCGCCAGGCCATCGCCCACGCGATCGACCGGAAGCAGCTGATCGACCTCGGGTACAACGGCATCGGCGAGCCCTGGTACTCGCCCATCCCCAAGGGCTACCCGTACGTGACGGAGAGCGTGCCGCGCTACGAGCACGACATCGCGAAGGCCAGGCAGCTCCTGGCCGAGGCCGGCTACCCGAACGGGGTCGAGATCACGATGGTGAACTACGACGAGAACAAGCTCGGCGGCGAGGTGATCGCCGAGCAGCTCAAGCCGGCCGGCATCACGGTCAAGCTCGAGCTCCTGGACCAGCCGACGTGGCTCGGCCGGATGTTCCGGGGCCAGGGCGTCTACTTCGCCATCCACTGCTGCGTGCGCCAGCCCGACCCGGACATCTGGCTGACGGACGCCTTCACGCCCACCGGGGGCGCGATCGCCGTCAGCAAGTACAACCTCGAGGCCGACTTGATTCCGGCGCGCCGGGAGCTCGATCCCAAGAAGCGCGAGCAGATGTACCACGAGATCCAGCGAAAGCTCATGCGGGACGTCCCGATGATCCCGCTGATGATGCGTCCCGAGGCGATGCTGCATTCGCCGAAGCTCCAGGGCATGCCGAACCTGGAGCCGATCTGGGGCCTCGACATCACGCGGCTCACGTTCAACTAGGCCGGAGCGGAGTGGGACCCCGGCCATCGACCCGGCGCCGCGCCCTCCGACGCGGGAGCGGCGCCGCGCCGGGATCTCGCCGGCATTCCCTCAGGTCGCGCCTTTCTCGTCGCCACGCCCCGAGCTATGCTGGACTACTTCGCTTCCGACTGGGAGGTTCGTTGAGAGCGCCACGGCTCGTCCTCATCCATGCTGGCGCGCGCGGATGAGATCATTGAGTGACCGGCCCGCGGGGGCCGCCGCAAGGTAGCCAGCGCGCATGCGCCATCTCGCCCGGCGGCTCGCCCAGGTCGTCCCGACGATGCTCGGGGCACTGGTGCTGGTCTTCCTGGTGATGCGGATCCTCCCCGGAGACCCCGCCATCGCCCTCCTCGGCAGCGCGGCCACGCCCGACGCCGTGGCGGCGCTGCGCCGGGACCTCGGCGTGGATCGCCCGCTCCTCGAGCAGTTCGTCACGTATCTCGCGGGGGCCTTCCGGCTCGACCTGGGCCAGTCGCTCGCCCTCCGCGCCCCGGTCAGCCAACTCGTCCTCGACGCCGTGCCCCACACGCTCCTCCTGACGCTCGGCGGGACGCTGGTCGCGGCGGCGATCGGCGTGCCGCTCGGCGCCGCGGCGGCGCTCCGGCGGGGCACGTGGCTCGACTACGCCGCCAGCGTCGGGGCGTTGCTCGGCGTCTCGGTGCCGGTCTTCGTGTGGGGTCTCGTCCTCCTGCTGGCGTTCAGCCTCCACTGGCGGGTGTTTCCGACCTCCGGCGCGGGCGCGACGCTGGGCGAGATGCTGCGCGCGCTCGTCCTGCCCGCGATCGCCACCGGCTTCTTCCTGGCGGGCGTCGTCTCGCGGATCACGCGGGCCAGCATCCTCCAGATGCTGGGCCAGGACTTCGCCCGCACGGCCCGCGCGAAGGGGCTCGGCGAGTCCGCCGTCGTCGGGCGCCACGTGCTCCGGAACGCCATCATTCCGATCCTCACGGTCATCGGGCTGAACGTCGGCACCCTCCTCTCCGGCGCGGTCGTGGCCGAGACGGTGTTCACTCGGCCGGGCATCGGGCGGCTGGCACTGGACGCGATCCTGGCCCGCGACTATCCTGTCATCCAGGGCGTGGTCCTCATCTCGTCCTTCGCGGTGCTCCTGCTGAACCTGGTCGTCGACCTCCTCTATGGGCTGGCCGACCCCCGGGTGCGCGCGACGTGAGGACACGGGCGCCCGTGCTCCTGAGCGGCCTGTTCATCCTGATCGTCGCCGCCATCGCGGTCATCGCGCCCATGCTCCCCGTGAAGAACCCGACTGCGCAGTCGGTGGTCCGCCGTCTGAAGGCTCCCTCGGCGGAGCATATTCTCGGGACGGACCGCCTCGGACGCGACATCCTGAGCCGGGTCGTGTGGGGCACGCGGGTGTCCCTCGCGGTCGGCGCCGCCGTCGTCGCGATCAGCGCCCTCACCGGCACCGTCGTCGGCCTCACTGCGGGGTACTTCCGCGGCCCCGCGAGCGACCTCCTCGTGCGGGGCGTCGACGTGCTCCAGACGTTCCCGGCGCTGATCCTCGCGCTCGCCATCGTGACCGCCCTCGGGCCCGGCCTCGGGTCCGTCATCGCGGGGATCAGCCTCGGCTACGTCCCGCAGTTCGCCCGCGTCACCCGGGCCGCCGCCCTCGCCGTACGCGAGCGCGAGTACGTCGAGGCCGCACGGGCCGCGGGAGCAAGCACCGGACGTATCCTCCTGCGCCACGTGCTGCCGAACGGCGTCGACCCGGTGATCGTCCTCTGTACGCTTCTGGTCCCTGCGGCGATCCTCACGGAGTCGATGCTGAGCTTCCTCGGCCTGGGCATCACCGAGCCGACCCCGACCTGGGGCAACATGATCGATAACGGCCGGCTCGTGCTGCGCGAGGCGCCCTGGCTCACGGTCTTCCCGAGCGCCGCGCTCGTTCTGACGGTGATCGCGTTCAATCTGGTCGGCGACGCGATCCGCGACGCGCTCGACCCGCACGTCCAGGAGATGTGGGTGGGCGCCGCGAGCCGAGCGCGTGGCGCAGCGCTCCTGGGCTGACCCAGATGGAGGCGCCGATGCCGCTCACCGGCCAGGTCGCGATCGTCACCGGCGCCGCCAAGCCGGACAGCATCGGTCACGCCGTCGCTGTTGGCCTTGCCCGGGTCGGCGCCGACGTGGTGGTGGCCGACCTCTACGAGGCTGGCTTCCCGGCGGTCACGCGCGCGATCGAGGCGGCCGGCCGGCGGTGCCGCTGCGTCCGGACGGACGTCGCCGACCCCACCTCCGCCGAGGCCATGGTGAAGGACGCGGCGAGCGAGCTCGGCCGGATTGACGTCCTGGTCAACGCCGTCGGCGGAAGCTGGGGCATCACCACCGAGGACCTGACGGCACCACCCCGGCGAGGGTTCGTCGGGCTGACCAACTGCAGCCTCGGCGACTGGCGGACAATCCTCGGCGTCAACCTGGACGGTGCCTTCTACTGCGCGCGAGCCGCCGCACCGTACCTCCGCGCGTCCCCGGGCGGGGCGATCGTCAACTTCGCGTCGATCGCGGCCCGGGTTGGCCTCTCCCCCGGAAGCGAGGGCAGCAGCGGCCCCTACGCCGTGGCCAAGGCCGGCATCATGGCGCTCACGCGTCAGCTCGCGGTGGAGCTCGGGGCCGATGGCGTCCGCGTCAACTGCGTGGCGCCCGGCGTGGTCCTGAGCGGGCGGGCGCAGCGCCTCATGGCGGCGATCGGGGACCAGCGAGGGCCGGAGGGGATGGCGTCCGCCGTCCCGCTCGGCCGCTTTGCCACCGTGGACGAGGTGGCGGGGCTCGTGGTCGCCCTCTGCACCGACGAGACGAGCTACATGACGGGCGTGACGCTCGACGTCAACGGCGCCGGGTACATGGCGTGAGCCCGAGTCCGAGAAACACTTGAAGGAATGGTGATCGAGTAGTGGACCGGCGTACCTGGCTGGCGGGCTCCCTCGGTCTTCTCGCCGCGCCGCTTGCCGCAGACGCGCAGCCGGCGGGAAGGAACCCTCGCATCGGCATCCTTCGCCCCGGCTCGCCGCCCGATCCCCTCCTCGACGCGTTCCGGCAGGGCCTCCGGGAGCTTGGCTACGAGGAGGGGCGTAACATCAGCATCGAATACCGATGGGCGGAGGGACGAGACGAACGGTTCCCGGGCCTTGCCTCCGACCTGGTTCGCCTCAAGGTGGACGTCATTGTCGCCGGAGCAGGCGCCGTGGAGGCGGCGAAGCGCGCCACCACCACCATCCCCATCGTCATGCCGGTCTCCAACGACCCCGTGAGGGTCGGCCTCGTCGCGAGCCTCGCGCGGCCCGGCGGGAACGTCACGGGGTTGACGTCCCTATCTGGCGAGTTGCCCGGGAAGTGGATGGAGCTCCTGAAGGAAACCCTCCCCCGGGTCTCTCGCGTGGGCGTACTCTGGGACTCCGCGGGCGATCCCAGCCAGGTGAGCACCTCGGAGGCCTCGGCTCGGTCGCTGGGCGTGCGTGTTCAGGTGCTGAAGGTGGGCGACCGCGCGGCTGGATTCGAACCCGCGTTCGCCGGGGCACGCAAGAATGACGCGGGGGCCCTGATTGTCCTGGGGTCGCCATTCTTCTATGTGCACAGAGCCCGACTCGTCGAACTCGCGACCAAGTACCGGTTGCCAACCATCTACCCTCAGCGGGAATTCGTCATCGGTGCCGGCGGGCTCATGTCCTATGGGGCGGACTACCGCCATCAGTTCCGGCGGGCCGCCACCTACGTGGACAAGATTCTCAAGGGCGCGAAACCGGCTGACCTCCCGGTCGAGCAGCCAACGAAATTCGAGCTCGTCGTAAGCTTGAAGACCGCGAAGGCGCTCGGCCTCAGCATCCCGTCGTCCGTGCTTGCACGAGCAGATGAGGTCATCGAGTGATCTCGCGGCGAGCGTTCATCGGAGAGGCCCTCGCCGCCGTGGCGGCCCCGCTCGCCGCACAGGCGCAGCCGGCAGGGAAGGTCCCGCGCATCGGGGTCATGTCCTCAGGCTCGGCGGCCAGCCCGGAGTTGGCCGACACCCTGCGTCGCGGCCTCGCCGAGCTCGGCTGGGTCGAAGGCCAAACCATCCTCATCGAATGGCGCTATGCAGAGGGCCGACCCGAGCGCTACCCGGCGCTCATCGCGGAGCTGGTCCGCCTGAAGGTGGATCTCATCGTCGCTGGTGGCGGCACGCCGGGGGCACAGGCCGCCAAGCGTGCCACGAGTACGATCCCCATCGTCCTGCCCGCCGTGGGCGATCCCGTCGCCACCGGTCTGGTCTCGAGCCTGGCCCGGCCAGGTGGGAACGTCACCGGGCTGTCCATGCTCAACACCGAGATCAGCGCGAAGCGACTGGAGTTGCTCAGGGAGGTCCTGCCCAAGATCGAGCGCGTGGCAGTCCTGAGTGACCCGGCAGCACATACCCCGGACCTGGGCGCCACGCAAGCAGCGGCGCCCTCTCTCAGACTCCGGCTGCAGGTCCTCAGCGTGGGCCGTCCCGAGGAGTTTGGCGGCGTGATCGAGGCGGCAAGGAAAGCAGACGCCGAAGCCCTCATCGTTCTCGCCTCGCCGGTTTTCAACACCTACCGCCGGCAGCTGATCGATCTCGCGGCGCAGAATCGGTTGATCGCCGTGTACGAGCACCGAGCATTCCCCGACGCCGGCGGCCTGATGTCCTACGGCCCGAACCTCAAGGACATGAACCGGAGGGCGGCCAGGTACGTCGACAAGATCCTCAAGGGCGCGAAGCCCGCCGACTTGCCGATCGAGCAGCCAACCGTGTTCGAGCTCGTGATCAACATGAAGACCGCGAAGACGCTGGGGCTCACGATCCCGGCGTCGGTGCTCGCGCGCGCGGATCGGGTCATCGAGTGACTGGTCGCGCGGTCCATTCGCCCGTGCGGGCGGCCGAAGTCCGGTGCGAGGTGAAGCCGATACAGCAGGCGGACAGGCACCCGCTGAAGGAGCGCGCATGCGACTGACCGGACTGGAGGGCCGAGTGGCCGTCGTGACTGGGGCCGCGAGCGGCATCGGCCAGGCCGTCGTGCGGCGCCTGGCCCGGGAGCGCGTCCGTCTCGCGGTGGTCGACGTGTACGAGGCCGGCCTGCGTCAGCTCTGTGTGGAGCTCTCCGAGGCGGCGCCCGAGCCGTTCGTGGCGGACCTGGCTGACCCCCACGAGGTCATGGATCTCGCCAAACGGGTGCTCGGCGAGGTCGGCGACGTGAGCTTCCTCGTCAACGTCGCCGGCGGACCGGTCGCCCCGAGCCACGAGGAGCAGCTGCCACGGCTGCCGACCCGCGCCTTCCCCATCGAGGAGATCGACGACGTCGACTGGGCCCGCATCCTGGCGACGAACCTCACGACCGCGTTCCTCGTCTGCCGCGCCTTCGTGCCCGCGCTCAAGGCCCGCCGCGCGGGCCGCATCGTGAACTTCACGTCGATCGCCGCGCGGCGCGGGAGCGATCGCGTCGGCGTCCACTACGCCGCGGCCAAGGGCGGGGTGATCGGGCTCACCAAGACGCTAGCGCTCGAACTCGGCCCACACGGGATCACCGTGAACGCGATCGCGCCGGGCTTCATCAACACCGAGCGGATCGACGCCGTCGCCTGGGGGCGCCAGACGCCCGAGCAGCACCGGGCGCTGCTCGATGCCATCCCGCTCGGACGCCTGGGGCGCCCCGACGACATCGCCGGGGTCGTCGCGCTCCTCTGCTCCGACCAGGGCGGCTACGTCTCCGGCGCGACCGTCGATGTCAATGGCGGCCTGTACTTCGGCCCGTAGCGCCAATGCACGATGCCGGCTCGCGCCCGCGCCCCCTGCCAGAGCCTGGCAGAGCCTTGTGGCGCGATTCCCACGTGAGGCAAGCTAGCGGCCGATGCTAGCCGGCGCCCGGGGAGACATGGCGCTCGTGATCGTGCCCTCTCGTGACGGCGAGCCCGGCCGAGTGTGCGAACTGTCTCGATATGAAGGATCGACAACATGGCGCTATCCCAGATCCAGCAAGCTGAAGTGAGCCGGCGCCTCGGCGCGTTCTGCGACGCGCGCGTGCCTCCCAGCGCCCGCGACAAGGTACGTGTCGGCTTCCGCATCAAGGGCACGGAAGCCGTCCTATTTGAAGAGCGGCCAGCGTTTCAACTTCCCCACGAATGGCAGGAGATGGTCGTTGCGAAGTTCAGATACGTTGGAACGCAGAGGCTCTGGCGGTTGTACTGTCAGCACCGTGATCGCCGTTGGCACTCCTACGAGGCTCTGCCGGCAGCACCGAGCCTCAAGAGATTGCTAGATGAGGTCGCTGCCGACCCAACTGGAATCTTCTGGGGCTAGGGTGCCCAGACCCGCGATGTGGTGACACCGATGCTAGACGCCGCGTCCCGCGACCCACTGCGACCCGACGTCGCGATGAACGACCTCCTTCTGGTGGCCGGACGCCTCTGGGACGGGACCGGGGCCAGCGCCCGGCGAGAGATGGCGCTGGTGATCCGGGATGGCCGCGTGGAGCGCGTGGCGCCCGCGGCCGAGTGCGCCAGCTGGTCCGGCCCGCGCCTTCACGCCGGCGCAGCCACCGTGATGCCCGGCCTCATGGATCTCCACGTCCACCTCGTCAGCGTGGTCGACCCCGATGAGCCGAACGCGATCTGGGCCGAGGTGGGCGCCCGCACCCAGCTCCTCACGCTCCACGCCGCGAAGAACGCGCGGCTCATGCTCGAGGCGGGCTTCACCACCGTGCGCGACCTGGCCGGCCCCATCAATCCTCTCAATCTCGAGGTGCTGGCCCTCCGGCGCGCGATCGCGATCGGGCTCGTGCCCGGCCCGCGCATCTTCGTTGCCGGCTGGGTGGGGCAGACGGGCGGCCATTCCGACCTCCCGCTCCCGGACGCCTGGCCGCGGGACGAGTCGGTGTACGCCGATGGGCCATGGGCGGTGCGCCGGCTGGTGCGTGCCGAGATCCGGTTGGGCGTCGACCTCTTCAAGACGTCCGCGTCGGGCGGGGCCGCCGGCCACAAAGAGGAGCTCTGGTGGCGGAACTACACGGCCGAGGAGCTCGCCGCCCTCGTCGATGAGGCGCACGCGGTCGGCAAGCGGGTGGCCGTCCACAGCCACACCGCGGAGGCCACGAAGCGGGCGCTCCGGGCCGGCGTCGATACGATCGAGCACGGCACCGAGCTCGACGAGGAATGCCTCGCCCTGTTCCTGGAGAAGGGCGCGTTCATGGTACCGACCATCTCGATTCGCTCCGAACGAGCAAGGACGGGGCGGGCGGCCGGCCGTGCACCCGCCGACGTCGTCCGCAAGTATCAGCACGTCGCCGCGGTGGGCGACCAGTGGTTCCGGCGGGCGTCCGAGACCGGGGTGCGGATGGCGCTCGGGACGGACACCTACCGGTCCCTCCGCGACTACTGGGGGCAGAACGCCTACGAGCTCGAGCTGATGGTGGAGCGCGGTCTGTCGCCGGAACAGGCGCTGCTGACCGCGACGCGGAACGCCGCCGAGGCGCTGGGCGCGGGGGACCGCCTGGGCACCCTCGAGCCCGGCAAGCTCGCCGACCTGCTCGTCGTCGAGGGCGAGCCGGATCGTGACGTGCGCGTCCTCCAGGATCCGGCGCGCCTCCTCGTCGTGATGCGGGAGGGCCGGGTCGTCGTCGACCGCCGCGCGTAGCACCCGCGGAGCGGGCGGGACCTACTTCCTCACGACGTACCAGTTGTTCTGGACGTCGTGGACGAGCCGGTGCGTCTCGATCGAGCGAAAGCCGGCACGCTCCAGGTACTCGCAGGTCTTCTCTTCGCCCCACATCGCGCCCAGACCCTCGCCGCCCTGCGCCAGCGAGACCGTCATGCAGTGCATGCAGGAGATCGTATAGAGCAGCGGGCCGAGCGGATGCTCGAGGTTTCCGGACACAACGCTCGATCCCCGGATGTCCTGCATGAGATAGAGACCCGTGGGCGCGAGCGTGCGATGGATGCCCCGCAGCACGCGAAGCGGGTGCGCCTGGTCGTGTACCGCATCGAACGTGGTGACGACGTCGAAGGCGGCGGGCTCCGCGGTCTCGTCGAAGTCGCTCAGGTCTCTCACGACGAAGTCGAGGTTGTGGAGCCCCTTGGCGGCCGCCTGGTTTCGAGCGAACTCGATAGCCTCGGTTGAAAGGTCCATGCCCGTGAAGCGGCTGTTCGGGTAGAGCCCGGCCAGCCGGGTCAGGATGCGCCCGCGACCGCACCCGACGTCGAGGACCCGCACTCCACGCTCGAGGCTTCGGGTCAAGTCAGGCACGAGGGGCAGGACGTGGGACTCGAGGGAGGACAGCACCGATTGCCCGCTGTCCTCTTCCATGACCGCGTGGAACCGGGGGAACCGTGCGTACGGCACTCCACCCCCATGCCGGAAGCACTCGACGATGTCGTCCTCGACACTCCCGAGCAGCCCGATATACTGGGCGAACACGGCCATGTTGTCCGCCGCGGCGGCCCGGGTGAGGACGGCCGCGTGCTCCGCCGGAAGTCGGAAGCACTCAGCGCCCGGTTCCACCTCAAGGACACGCGCGGTCGCCATCGCTCCCAGCCATTCGCGAACGTAGCGCTCGTTGAGTCCAGCCCGAGCGGCGATCTCACCCGAGGTAGCCGGCGGGAGGCCCTGCAGGGCATCGAACAGGCCGGTACGGTAGCCCACCGAGATCATGAGGCAGACCGCGCCGAGGTTGAGCGTGTCCAGGAGCCGTCCGGCAAACGCCTCTGCCTTCGCCGCGTCGAAGCCCACACGTTCTTCCGGAACTGGCATCGCAAGCCCCCCGTTCCCGACGCGCTCGACTCCGTTGATCTGGCTCACCTGAGCATGACGCGATTCCTGAGGCCACGCAAGGCGCCGCCAAGGTCAGATGGCCCGGGAGGTCGGCGTCAACGTCGCCGAATCGCAGCGACAATCGGGCCTGGAGGCAATCTCCGACGCACAGGGATTTCGCTGGTGATGATCGCGATGAGGCGATCACCCCCCGGCTCGGGCCGCACCCCTCCGTGTAGGCACTTGACGAAGCCATGGAAGCTAGCGTGAGCTTGCCCGTGACGCGAGATGTCCACTCCAAAGCGCCCCCAACGGAGGAAGAGCAGCCACCGCCGCGGCATCACGCCGAGGGCCGAGCGTCCCCACATGCCCGGCTACGGGCTGCCGAAGACCGACAGGGGGCTCCTGCCGTGGGTCTGGGCCGAGCGACGGCTGGCCAGGTCACACAACTACTGGCTGATCTCGGTGCGTCCGAACGGACGGCCGCACGCGATGCCCGTGTGGGGCATCTGGGTCGACGGGGCGTTTTACTTCAGCACGGGGCGTGAATCGCGCAAGGCGCGGAACCTGGCGCTGAACGCGAGCTGCGTCGTGTGCAGCGAGCTTGCCGACGAGGCCGTGATCGTGGAAGGCGTCGCCGAGAAAGTCACGGACAAGAAGCTGCAGGCGCGGCTCGCCCGGCCGTATCACACCAAGTACAAGCCCTGGAAGCTCGATCCCGAGATGGGACCGATCTACGCGGTACGCCCGCGGGTAGCGTTCGGGATGTACGAGAAGCGCTTCGTCGACGCGGCCACCCGCTGGGGGTTCTGAGACCTGTGCTTTCGGACAGCCACCACCGGGGCCCGCGATCGACCAGTCAGCGCTCGATCGCGCCTGCCAGGGCCCGCAACAGCGCACCGCCATCCGCGCCGACGAGCAGGTCGACCTGGTCTTCCTCGACGCGCCGGGCGCCCTGGACGAGCGATGGGTGGGCGTCCCGGTGGATCTCGAGCGCGGAGAGCTGACCTTCGCGGAGCCTGGTGAGGTGATCCGGGCCCTCCCGGCCAACCGGGCGAGGATCCGCCTCTACGGCATCAACGCGACGGGCGAGCGGACGATCGGCGAGTACACGCTCCTCCACACCCCCTGGCCGGGCGACGCTCCCGGCTGACGGCGCACTTCTTCATCTCGGCGCGATCGAGACGGGGGCGCGGGATCGGGTCCGTGCGCCTCGACTGGGGGATCGTGATCACGGCGCCCGTCGCTTGACGGCCCTTCCGCCAGTGGATAGCATCGATGCCACTCCTCTCGAACCGGCGGTGCGGCCCCAGAGGAGCAAGAGCGATTTGGTTCCACACAATCTCTCGCCAGGACTCTCGGTGGCTTCTGTGGTGACGGTAAGATCTCTCCATCACCCGCAACGGAGGACTGCCCATGGCCAAGGTGAGCCTGTCCACCACGCTCCCCGTCCCGGCGCGCACGGTGTGGGATGCGATCGGAGGCTTCAACAGCCTCGCCAAGTGGCACCCCGCCGTCGCCAAGAGCGACGAAGCGAAGGAGGGCGCGGCCACGGTCCGCCGCCTCACGCTCCACGGTGGCGGCAGTATCGTGGAGCGGCTCGAGGGCAAGGACGACAAGAAGCGAACGTACTCGTACTCGATCCTCCAGGGGCCGCTGCCGGTCGCCGGTTACAGGGCGACTCTCCACGTGGAGGAGAACAAGGACGGGAAGAGTTGCAGGGTCGAGTGGTCCAGCTCGTTCGAGCCGGCGGGTGCCTCCGAACCCGAGGCGGTCAAAGTGATCCGCGGCATCTACGAGGCCGGCTTCGAGAACCTTCGCAAGATGTTTGGGCAGTGAGCCGCACAGAAGCGGCATGACCGAGCAAGATCGGATCGCCGAGTTCAAGGAGGTCCTCGAGCTCATGCCCGAGGATCCCGATGTCCGCTTCGGCCTCGCCGGCGCGTACCTGGACGCGGGGCAGGCCGAGAGCGCCATCGCGGAATATCGCGAGGCCATTCGCCTGAAGTCCGACTACTCGGCGGCGTACCGGGGGCTCGGGCGCTCCCTCGAGCGGGCCGGGCAGCTCGACGAGGCGAAGGCCGCTTACGCCCGTGGGCTCGAGGTGGCTACGCGGAACGGGGATCTCCAGACGAAGAAGGAGATGGAGGTGTTCCTCCGTCGCCTCGGGTCGCCCGGCCCCTGACACGAATGCTTGCTCCAGACCAGCGCGTCAAGGTCAACCTCTCGGGCATGGTGGTGCAGGGCGTCGCGTTCAGCCAGAACGTCCGCGAAGCCCTGGGGACCATCGTCCGGCAGACGTCCGCCGACCCGCCCACCTACCTCGTCGAGCTGCTCTTCAGCTTCAAGGGTGTCAAGCGAGTCGAGGTCCCCGCGGAGCGCACCCAGCCTGCCTAGAACGCGGACCGTGGCGACGGAGCTACGCCGCCGGTGAGGGTCGCCGGCCCCGGTTACGCCCTCACAGCTTGCGGAGGCGGGGATCCAGGAAGTCTCGGAGGCTGTCGCCCACGACGTTGAACGCGATTGTCAGGCTCAGGATAGCCAGCCCCGGGAACGTCGCGATCCACCACTGGTCCAGGTAGTTCCGGCCGGCGGCGATCATCGACCCCCACTCCGGCACCTCGGGCGGGGGTCCGAGCCCGAGGAACGAGAGCGACGCGAACGTCAGGATCGCGTGGCCCACATCGAGCGTCGTCAGGACGACGATCGACGAGGCCACGTTCGGCGCGATGTACCGGCAGAGGACGCGCCCGTCCGAGGCCCCCAGCGCGTAGGCGACCTGGACGTACTCGCGCTCGCGCACGGCCAGCACGAGGCCGCGGACGAGCCGGGCATACGTCGGCCACCACGCAACCATGATGGCGATCACCGCGTTTCGGATGCCGACCCCAAGCGCCGCGGTGATGACGAGGGCCAGGATGACGGTCGGAAAGGCCAGCATGAGGTCGGTCACCCGCATCGCGACGTCGTCGAGTCGCCGGCCGACGAAGCCGGCCAGCCCGCCCACCAGCGCCCCGAGGAGCGCGGCCAGGATCACCGCGGCCAGGCCGACGGGGATGGAGATGCGGGCACCGTGCAGGATGCGGCTCAGGATGTCCCGGCCGAGCGCGTCGGTCCCGAGCCAGTGGTCCCCGCTCGGCGGGGCGAGGCGGCCCACGATGTCCTGGCGCAGCGGCTCGTAGGGCGCGAGGAGCGGCGCCGCCGCGGCCAGCACGAGCCAGAGCGCAACGACCGCGAAGGCCGTCGCCGCGAGCGCGGACGTCTTCACTGTCCCACCTGGATGCGGGGGTCGATGAGGGCATACGCGACGTCGACCAGCAGGTTGGCGCAGACGTACACCGTGGCCACGACGATCCCGACGCCCATGATCGCCGGGAAGTCGAGCGAGGTCGCGGTGCGGAAGGCGTAGAGGCCGAGGCCCGGCCAGGCGAAGACGCTCTCGATGATGACGGCCCCCGACAGGAGGCGCCCGAAGCTCAGCCCGATGACCGTCACCACGGGGATCAGCGCGTTCCGCGCCGCGTGGCGGAGCGTCACGGCCCCCTCCGCGAGCCCCTTGGCCCGGGCCGTCCGGACGTAGTCCTCGCCGAGGACGTCGAGCAAGCTCCCCCGCATCAGGCGGGCCAGGATGCCGAGGTTGTAGGTCGAGAGAACGGCAGCCGGCAAGACCAGGTGGCGGACGGCGTCGAGCGCGACCGCGGGCCGGCCCGCCAGGAGCGAGTCGATGAGGAGGAAGCCCGTGACCATCGGCGGCGCCGCGAGCATGGCCGAGAGCCGCCCCGGCGGCGGTGCCCAGCCGAGCCGCGCGTAGAAGACGAGCAGCGCCACGAGCCCCAGCCAGAAGATCGGCATGGAGACGCCCACCAGCGAGACCACGCGCGTCAACTGGTCGACGAGGCGGTCGCGCTTCACCGCGGAGATGCAGCCCGAGAGGGATCCCGACGAGGATGCTCAGGCTCATGGCGACGACGGCCAGCTCGATCGTCGCCGGGAAGGTCTGACGGAGGTCGAGCCAGACCGGCTGGCGGGTCGAGATGGACACGCCGAAGTTCCCGCGGACCAGGTTCCAGAGGTAGATGCCGTACTGCTCGGGGAGCGAGCGGTCGAGCCCCCACTCGCGCCGGAACGCCGCCACGACCGCCGGGTCAGCCGCGGCCTGCTCTCCTAGGCTCGCGGTGACCGGGTCGGCGGGGACCGCGTGCGACAGGAGGAAGGTGAGGAGGGTGATGCCGACGAGCATCGGCCCCAGCAGGAGAAGCCGGCGGGCGACGAACAGCCGGAAGCTCGTCAGGTCGAGACCCTGCTTACTTGCTCACCGTCCAGAAATCCACGCCCCACACGCTGCTGAACGTCACGCCCTGCACGTTGGAGCGGAAGGCATAGGGTACCGCAGGCTGGAAGAGCGGCGCGTAGGGCCCGATCTGGGCCAACCGTTCGTCGAGCTTCCGGTAGAGGCCGGCGCTCTTCGCGGGATCCCGCTCCGCCTCGGCGTCGGCCGCGATCTGGGCAAGCTCCCGCGCCTCCGGGCTCGACTCCGGCAGCCACCCCGCGCGCTTCCCGACCGTCCGGCCCGGCGCGTACACGAGGAAGTTCTGGCCGTCGGGGTAGTCGGCCGCCCAGCTCCACGCCCCCACCTGATTCTTGCCGTCCCGGTAGAGCTGGAGGGCGGTCGCCCGGGGCAGCCCGTTGAGCGCGATCCCGATCCCCACCGCGGCGAGGTCGGCCTGGATCTTCTGGGCGAGCAGGTTCATCTGGACACCGAAGATGGTCGAGTCGCTCGCGTAGGTGAGGGCACCCTTCACCTCGCCCAGGTTCGCTTCCTTCAGGAGCGCGCGAGCGCGGTCGCGGTCGGTGCGGGCACCCTGGCGCGGATCCATCGCGCCCGTGAAGACCGTGGGGATGACCCCGGCCAGCCGGACGGCGCCCGGCCCGGCCAGCGCCAGGATGCCGTCGTAGTCGAGGGCGTAGCGCACCGCCTGCTGGACCTTGGGATTCGCGAAGGCACCGCCGATCTGCGGGTCGGCGTTCATCAGGACGTAGAAGGTCGTGGCGGCCGGGCTCGCCTTGGCGGTGACCCCGGGCGCGTTGCGGAGTGCGCGCATCTGGTCCTGGTCGAGCCCGGTGGCGATGTCGAGGTCGCCCCGCTCGAGCTGGAGCTTCTGGGCGGCCGGCTCCGTGATGTTGCGGATCACGATGCGCTCGAGCTTCGGCGCGCCGCGCCAGTGGTTCGGGTTCCGCACCAGCACGATCTCCTGGTCGGGGACGTAGCGCTCCACGACGTAGGCGCCCGTGCCGGCCGACTGCGCGAGCAAGAAGGGCTCCGCCTTGTCCTTGTCCTTCGCGTCGGGGCTGGCATCGCCGCCCTTCTGGCTCACGAGCTTGCTGTCGATCGCGCCCAGGCTGGAGCTCGACAGGATCGGCAGCAAGGAGGGGTTCGGCGCCCTGAGCTTGAGGACCACGGTGAAGGGGTCCGGGGTGACGACGTCCTCGACGGAGTTCAGGAAGAAGGCCGGATTGCTCTTGACGTACCGCACGCGGTCCAGCGACCACTTCACGTCCGCGGACGTCAGCGGGTTTCCGCTGGCGAAGCGCACGTTGCGCCGGAGCCGGAACGTGTACGTCTTGCCGTCAGGCGACACGGTCCAGTCGGTGGCCAGCGAGGGCTTGGGGGTGGTCAGATCCTCCCCGTCGAACGTGACGAGCGAGTCGTAGACGGAGTGGTTGACCATGTTGCTGGTCGTCTCCACCGTACGCGCAGGGTCGAGGCTCTTGACCACGAAGTTGGCGCCAACGACCAGCGCCTGGGCACCAGCGTCTGCCACTGGCACCAGCGTCGCCACGGCCGCGACCAGGGTTATGAAGGCGAGCCGGACCACGGTCGTCACCACGAGGGAAGCGCTCATCTTGGACCTCCTTGGACGACGTCCTTCACCGCGTCACTGCACCCGACCCGAAACGCGCCGTATCGTAGCACGCCGCGCGGCCGTCCCCCGCTCCGCCAGGTCCTGCCGGCGAGCCTCCTGGAAGGGATTCCATGTAGGACCAAGGTCGTATTGCGCCGGCCGCCCCTCTGTCAGAGCCTGAGGAGGGGTCGTGGGGGCCGGGAGACCCGTCGGGTCAGCCGCGGGCGCCCCGGCCGCGGCGAGACGACGCGGAACGGCGCGCCGTTACGATAACCGCGGAACGGAGAGGAGGGCGGCTGTGAGCGACAGGACGGACACGGTGTCGGGTGGCGGCGACGCGTGGAGCGCCGAGCAGTGGCACGAGGTTGCAAAGGGCGAGTCGCTCTGGAAGATCGCGGAGCGCTACTACGGGGACGGGAGCCTTTATCCGAAGATCTTCGAGGCGAACCGAGACGTCCTCAAGGACCCGGACAAGATCAAGATCGGCCAGCGCCTCCGCATTCCCTGAGCCCGCCATCGATCCCCACATGCGACCCGATTCCAGGAGGCAATGATGCGAGGTGTGAGAGGAATCCTGTGCCTGATGGCGCTCGTGCTGCTGTCGGCATGTGCCAGCGACAAGGCGCCGGCCGAGCAGGCCATCAAGGCGGCCGAGGCCGCGGTGGCCGGAGTCAAAGCGGAAGCCGCGAAGTGGGTGCCGGACCAGGCGCAGACGCTCGACGCGTCGCTGGCGTCGGTGAAGGACAAGTTCGCCAAGGGCGACTACAAGGCCGTCCTGACCGAGGCGCCCGCGCTCGCGGGCCGGGCGAAGGACGTCGCCGCCGCGGCGGCCGCGAAGCAGGCGGCGATCACGAAGAGCTGGGAGGAGATGAGCGCTGGTCTCCCGAAGATGGTGGAGGCCGTCAAGTCGCGGGTCGACATCCTCTCGAAGAGCAAGAAGCTTCCCGCCAACGTCACAAAGGAGCAGTTCGAGGCCGCCAAGGCCGGTCTTGCGGAGGCCACGAAGGGCTGGGACGACGCGACGGCAGCGTTCAAGGGCGGCAACGTCGCGGACGCGGTCGCCAAGGCTGAGGCCGTCAAGAAGAAGACGGTCGAGGCGCTCCAGGCGCTCGGGATGCCCGTCCCCCCCGCCGCCAAGTCCTGAGGCGCCCCGGAACGAGGTCGGAGGGAGCCTCGCCATGTCGACCAAGGCCGACTATTCGACCGAGGAGTGGGGGCTCGTCCTGAAGGCGCCACTCATGGCGGGGCTGGCGGTCATCGCCGCCAGCCCCAGCGGCCCCCTCGGGGTGCTGCGGGAGATGTTCGCCGTGGGCAAGCTCGTGGCCGAGACGAAGACCCAGGCGGAGGGCCAGGGCGAGCTCGCGAACCCGCTCCTCCGCGCGGCCGTGGCCGACCTCACCTCGCCGGACGGCCGCGCGCAGGTCGACGTGGCCGAGCTCCGCGGGCTGGCGTCGGAGCAGCTCCGAGCGCACGCCCTCGACGCCTGCCGGACGCTGGCCTCACTCGTCGACCGGAAGGCCTCGCGGGAGGAAGCGGACGGGGTCAAGCGCTGGCTGGTGACGATCGCCCAGCGGACCGCCGAGGCAACGAAGGAGGGCGGCTTCCTCGGAGTCGGCGGGATCCGGGTGAGCGAGGCGGAGACCGGGGCGATCCGCGAGGTCGCGCGAGCGCTGGGAATCGACTCGCCCGTCTAGCCGCCGGCGTTCCCAGGTACCGACCGATCGCTGCCCGTCGACGATCCAGCCGCGACGACGAGACGGTCACTCACGCACGGTCGAACCGACGACGCGGCCTCGCGCGGCGTTCCCGTTGACGGCATCTGAGGTGCGTGCTAGCGTGCCGCCGACTTCACCCTCCGGAGTGTCGGTCCACATCGTGAAACCGAGGCGCGCGGGAGGACCGTCGTGAAGATCACCGACGTGGAGGCGATCGTCCTCCGCAGGCACGACCCGGTCCAGGACATCTCCGACGGCACCCAGGACACGCTGATCGTCCGCATTCACACGGATGCGGGCCTGGTGGGGATCGGCGAGGTGGACTCCGCGCCGGAGGTGGTGAAGGCAGCGATCGAAGCTCCGAAGTCGCATCTCACCTGCGCCGGGCTCCGTCACCTTCTACTCGGGGAAGACCCTCGCGACGTTGGCCGGCTCTGGGAGAAGCTCTACCGTGGATCGCTCTACTTCGGTCGGCGCGGGGTCGGCATCCACGCACTCAGCGGCATCGACATCGCCCTCTGGGATCTCTGCGGGAAGGCGCTCGGCCAGTCCGTGCACCGCCTCCTCGGCGGCGCCCACCGCGACCGGGTGCGCGCCTACGCGTCCACCCTCATGCCGGAGACGCCGGCAGAGGCCGGGCGCGAGACGGAGCGATGGGCCTCCGGAGGGTTCACCGCGGTCAAGCTGGGCTGGGGCGGCTTCGGGCGGTCGCTCGATACCGACGTCGCTCTCGTGGAGGCGGCCCGGCGCGCGGTGGGGGACCGGGTCACGCTCATGTTCGACATCGGCCTCGTCTGGGACGCGGCGACGGCAATCCGGCAGGTGCAGCGGATGGAGCGATTCGAGCCTTACTGGATCGAGGAGCCGCTCTTGCCGGACGACCTCCGCGGGTACCGCCGCCTCGCTGACGCGGTCGACACGCGGATCGCGTGCGGCGAGCAGTCGGTGACGCGCTGGGAGTTCGAGCAGCTCCTCGACGAGGGGCGGGTGGACGTCATCCAGCCGGACATCGCGCACGCGGGCGGCCTGACCGAGACGCGCCGCATCGCGGAGCTCGCCCGGCTTCGCGGAGTGCCCTGCGTGCCGCACGCCTTCAAGACCGGGATCCTGAAGGCTGCCACGCTGCACCTCCTGGCCGCCCTGCCCGAGGCGCCGTTCCTCGAGTTCTGCGTGTGGGACTCGCCGCTCGCCCAGGATCTCGTGCATCCCCGTTTCTGGATCGACTCCGACGGCATGGTCGCCGTGCCCCAGGGACCCGGGCTCGGCATCACGCTCGACGAGCAGGTGCTGGAACGCTACCGGGTGGCCTGAGCATGCGGGAGGATGACGCGATCGTCGCCGGGACCGTCACGCGCGGCGGCGCCCGGCGGCGTGCGACACAACGGGCGGCCACCATCCGGCTCGCCTACGGGCTCGTCCTGCCGAGCCTCGCGCTCCTGATCGCGCTCGAGCTGTACCCCATCGCCTACTCGATGTGGCTGACCGCCCAGGACGTCCAGGTCGATGTCCGGGGGATCGACGCGGAGTACGTCGGCCTCGAGAACTGGCGTCACATGGGCGAGGATGCCACGCTCGGCCCGATCCTGCGCGCCACCGTCTACTTCACCGGCGTGGTGGTGATCGCCTCCCTGGTCCTCGGCCTCGGCATCGCCCTCCTTCTCAACCAGGAGTTCCACGGCCGGGCCTTCTGCCGGCTCGTCCTCCTCGTGCCGTGGGCGATCCCCGCCGTCGTCTCCGGGCGAATGTGGGGCCTCGCCTTCAACTCGGGCATCGGAATCGTCAACACCATCCTGCGCAAGCTCGGGCTGATTCACCACGGCATCCCGTGGCTGACCGACCCGACGCTCGCCATCAACACGGTGGCGTTCTGCCAGGTGTGGACGAGTGTCCCTCTGGTCGCGCTGTTCCTCCTCGCCGCGCTCCAGACAATCCCGCAGGAGCTCTACCACGCGGCCCGGGTCGACGGGGCCGGTCCCTGGCGCTGCTTCTGGTACGTGACTCTCCCTTCGATCCGGACGATCGGCCTTGCCCTCATCGTGCTCACGACGATCTCGTCCTTCAAAGTGTTCGACCTCATCTACGTCCTGACGAACGGCTATTCCGACACGATGGTCTGGTACTTCAACGTCTTCGTGCAGACCTTCAAGGGCCTGAACTTCGGCTACGGGGCGACCCTGGCGTACGCGCTCTTCCTCGTCATCCTCGCGCTGACCGCTGTCTACTTCCGCCTCTTCCCCCTCCGGCTCGAGGTGGAGGGCGAGCGGTGACGGCGCGCCGCCGGCTCCGCTGGCTCCTCGGCCGGTTGGGCCTGTACGCGCTGGTCGGGCTCTTCCTCGGGTACACGCTCCTGCCGGTGGCATGGATGGTGGCTTCGTCGATCCTCGTCGAGACCGACTTCATCCGCCTGTCGGCGGACCTGATCGTCCCGGGGCGGATCCAGCTCGGCTACTACCAGGCCCTCCTGATGCCATGGTCGACGGGCCAGATCGAGTTCGGCGTGACGGCCGAGTACGGGTACTTCCTGCTCGACGCACTCCGCGCGACCAGCGCGGTGGCCAGCCTGGTGGCGGCGGGGACCGTGCTGTTCGGCTCGCTGGCCGCCTACGCCTTCGCGCGTCTGCGCTTCCCCGGTCGGATCACTCTGATCCGCGCCTACATCATCATTCAGATGATCCCGGGCCTCGCCGTGTTGATCCCCCTCTTCCTGATCATCCGGCGCCTCGACCTGGTCGATACCTACCCGGGCTACGTGCTGCCGCTGGTCGGCTTCTTCACGCCGTTCGTGGCGTGGATGATGCTCGGCTTCATCCAGGGCATCCCCCGCGAACTGGAGGAGTCGGCCCAGGTGGACGGGTGCTCCGCGTGGGGGGCGCTCTGGCGGATCGTCCTGCCGCTGTCCGTGCAGGGACTCGTCGCCTCGGTCGTGTGGGCCTTCCTCTCGGCGTGGGGGGAGCTCATGTTCGCGCTCGTGCTCACGGGGACGCGCATCAAACCCGTATCCGTCGTCGTCTCCCTCGGCGTCGGGGAGATCCAGGCCCGCTGGGGTTTCATGTCCGCGCAGGCGGTGATCACGCTCCTGGTCCCGCTCGCACTCGCGCTGATTTTCCAGCGGTATCTTGTCAAGGGGCTCACCGCCGGCGCCGTGACCGGCTAACTCACACAGGAGGTGTTGCATGAGTCTCGGAATGACCCGGCGTTCGTTCCTCACCGCTGCCAGCGCGGGCGCCCTCGCGGTCCGCGGTCTCGCCGACCCACGCGAGACCCCGGCCCAGTCGAAGCCCGCCAAGCTCAGTGTCTGCCAGGAGGACTTCGAGCCGATCTCGTCCTGGGTGGCCAAGCGCTTCCAGGCGAAGTACGGCATCGAGGTCGCCTACACGACCACGGAGTTCACCGCGAACTACGAGAAGCAGGTCGCCGACATGATCAGCGGCTCGGCGACGTCGCTCTACGACGTGGTGCAGTGGTCGGATCCCTTCACCGGCGTCTTCGCGCCCAAGGGCTACATCGAGCCCCTCGACGCCTATCTGGCCAAGAGCACGGTTGCTGAAGCTCGACCAGATCAGTGGCCCGTGGGTGCCGGCGGCCACGTACAAGGGAAAGATCTACGGCCTGCCCTTCCACAACCTCGACATGCAGCTCTTTTACCGGAAGGACGTCATCCCCCAGGCGCCGCGGACCTACCAGGAGATCCTGGAGTGGGCGAAGAAGGTGAACAAGTCGCCCCAGTTCTACGGCTTCACCGGCGACTGGGACGACGACAACTTCTGGTACAACTTCCGGCGCCGGCTCTTCGCGGCCGGCGGCCGGATGTGGGACAAGGACGGGAATCCGGCGTTCCAGGGCGACGCGGGGGTACGGGCCCTGCAGTGGTTCCGTGACATGTGGGCGGCCGGCGTCGTCTTCCCCGAGACGCTACGCACCTTCAGCGGCGGCGCCAACAACAAGGTCATGGCCGCGGGCAAGGCCGCGATGTCGTTCAACTGGTCGTGGGCAAACCTCACTTTCGAGGACCCCAAGCTCTCGGTGATCTCGGGCAAGTACGGCATGGCGCTGAATCCCGCGCGACGCCGACGACCCGGAGAAGAAGTACAGCTGCGCGGCGCCGGTCTCCGAGGGTTGGGGCATCTCGGCCCGGAGCGCGCAACAAAGAATGGGCCTGGAAGTTCATCGAGGAATACCTCTCGCAGGAGGCCCAGATGTACTGCGTGAAGGAGCTCGGGCTGACCCCGGTGCGCCACGATGTGCTCGCCGACCCAGAGCTCAAGAAGTGGCCGATCTTCGCGCTCAACCAGGAGCAGCTCACGAAGTACCCCTCCGACGAGGTCCACTCGCTCTCGCCGTACGGCGTGGACTTCGTCGTGATGCGGGCCTTCTCCGAGCACTTCCACGGCGCCATCCAGGGCAAGGTCCCGGTGAAGGACGCGCTCAACCGGGCCGCCGACGTGGTCGCCAAGGCGACCGCCCGCGCCAAGCGCCGTGGCTAGGAACCGACACGCATCGCCGCGGCGTGCCGCGGCGGGGAGGCTGACGATGCGAGGAGTCTGGATGGTGACGCTGGCCGCGGTGCTGGCTCTCGTGGTGGGCAACATGACGCCCGCCGGCGCCGAGCCGACCAAGTACTGCGGCGCCCGGATCGAAGAGGCCGAGGACACCCTCAAGGAAGTGGAGAGCGCGATGAATCGCGTGTCCGACGCCCAGGACAAGAACGACCTCCAGGCGTGGGTGGCCCAGGCAAAGGCCCACATCGCGACCGCCAAGGCCGCCGCCCAGGAGGAGGAGTGCGTGACCCAGGTTGAGCTAGCAAAGACGCTGACGCAGGACGCCCTCTTCCTGGCCGCCCAGACGCAGTAGCCGGGCGCGTCCCGGGCAGGGGGCGTGGTGCCCCCTGCCCGGCCGCCCCGCGTTTCCCCGATTCACCCGAGCGAGGACTGTCCATGAGTGCAACTGCCATCCGTGGTGTGGTGCCGATCATCCCTCTGCCCTTCCGGGAAGACGAGTCCATCGACCACGACGGGCTCGCCGCCCTCTGCGACTTCGCCGCCCGGCAACGGGTCGGCGCCCTGTGCCTGCCCGCCTACGGGAGCGAGTTCTACAAGCTCTCCGACGAGGAGCGGCTTCAGGCGGTGCGCGTGGCCGTGGAGACCGTGGGCGGCCGCGTCCCGGTCATGGGCCAGTCGAACCACGGCTCGGCGCGCCGTGCCGCCGAGCTGGCCCGGGCCAACGAGAAGGCCGGGGCGTCCGTCGTCTCGGTGGCGCTCCCCCGGAGCTTCTCCTACGGCGAGGACGACCTCCTCGAGTTCGCCCGGGCGGTGGGGCAGGCGGTGGGCGTGCCGCTCCTCGTCCAGGACTGGAACCCCAGCGGCCCCGCCGTCGGCGCCGAGTTCTGCGCGCGCCTCCGCGACGCCTGCCCGAACTTCCGCTACGTCAAGCTCGAGGAGCCGCGCATGGGGCCCAAGGTGCGCGCGATCCGGACCCGCTGCGGGGACGCCGTCGGAGTCTTCGAGGGCTGGGGCGGCGAGTACATGCTGGAGCTCCTCCCGGCCGGAATCGTCGGCGTGATGCCCGGCCTCGCCCTCGTGGACGTGCTGCAGCGCGTGTGGGATCTCGGGCGGGCCGGACGCGCCGCCGAAGCGTACGAGCACTTCGCCCGCATCCACCCGTGGATCGCGTACTCCCTCCAGAGCATGGAGTCGTACAACTACCTGGAAAAGGACCTGCTGATCCGCCGAGGGCTCCTCCGCGCCTCGTACCCGCGGCACCCCCGGATGCGGCTCGACGCGGACACCACAGCCTACGCGGCGTTCCTGATGGACCGCGTGCTCGATGCAGTGGCCCGACTCGGGAGCCCCGCGTGAGAGTCGGAGCGATCGAGACTTTCCACCTCGGGCGAAGCCTCTGGGCCGAGCTCTGGGAGCGGGAGAAAGACCTTCCGCTCGTGTCGCCCCTCTCGGCGTACCCGGCGTACCGCCACCCGTACTCGACTTGGTACTGGGAGCCGGGCATGACGCTGGTCGTCCTCACGGACGACGGGGGCCGCCAGGGTCTCGGCTGGACCGAGGACGGCACCGGGGCCGCGCGTCTCATGATCGAGCAGCACCTCCGACGGTTCGTCGTCGGCGAATCGCCCTTCGACGTGGAGCGGTTGTGGGACGTCATGTATCGCGCCTCGATCCCGTACGGCCGGGCAGGCGCAGCGCTCGAGGCGATCTCCGCGCTCGACATCGCACTCTGGGATTTGATGGGCCGCGCGACCGGCAAGCCCGTATACGTGCTCCTCGGCGGGGCAGCACGCGAGAGCGTGCGGCTCTACGCCTCGGCCCTCCACCCGGTGGGGCCCGACCGGGTCGCGGCCGAGGTGCGCGGGTACGTCGCGGCCGGGTACAGGACAGTCAAGGGGCGCTTCCCGGCCGGACCGGCGGATGGGCTCGCTGGGATGCGGGCAAACGCGGACCACGTGCGCGTCATGCGTGAAGCGGCTGGCCCCGGGGTCGACGTGGCGTGCGACGCCTACATGGGATGGGACGCGACTTACGCGAAGACTATGTGCCGGATGCTCGAGCGCTACGAGCCAGCCTGGATCGAGGAGCCGGTCATCCCCGACGACGTCGAGGGGTACGCGCGCATCCGCCGCGCGACGGCGATCCCGATCTCCGGTGGCGAGCACGAGTTCAGCCGCTGGGGGTTCGAGCGCCTCTTCGAGGCCGGAGCGCTCGACATCGCGCAGCCCGACCTCCACCGGTGTGGCGGATTCACCGAGGGGCGCCGGATTGCCGCGATGGCCTCGGCGCGGGGGCTCCCCGTCATCAACCACACGTACTCGCTCCCGCACGTCCACTTCTCGATGGCCACGCCCAACTGTCCGATGCTCGAGCACTTCCCCGAGCCATGCTGGGCCGATCCCCTGCCGCCGCGCCGGCCCCTCTTCGTCGGGGAGCCGGATGTCCGCGGTGATACCGTGCGACCGACCGACCGGCCCGGACTCGGCGTGACGCTCGATCGTGAGCGCCTCGCGGAGCTCCTGCGCGCATGACGGGCGGCGCCCGACCCCGCGCCCTCGTGCTCACCCACGTGTTCCCGGACCTCACGCCCGAACGCGCGGTGCTGGAGCCCCACGGGATCGAGGTGATCGACGGCGCCGAGCTCGCGCCCGAGGCGCGTCTCCGGGAGGCCGCGGCGTGCGACGCCCTCCTCGTCCAGGACACGCCGATCGACGCCGTCTTCATCGGACGGCTCTCCCGCTGCCGGGTACTCGGGCTCTACGGCGCCGGCGTCGACAACGCCGACGTCGGCGCGGCGCGACGGCAGGGCATGGTCGTGGTTCACGTGCCGGACTACGGTACCGAAGAGGTCGCCGACCACGCGCTCTGTCTCCTCCTCGCATGCGCGCGCGGCCTGGCTCCCCTTGGCGCGGCGCTCCGGACCGGGGCGTGGGACTACGGTGCCGCCGCGCGGCCGCTCCACCGGCTGCGGGGGCGGACACTCGGCGTCGTGGGCCTCGGCCGGATCGGCCGACGGCTGGCCGCGAAGGCGCGCGCCCTCGAGCTTCGGGTCCTCGGCACCGACCCCGTCTTCAGCCCGGCCGAGGCGGCTGCCGCCGGGATCGACTGGCGTCCGCTCCCCGATCTTCTCGCGGAGTCCGACTTCGTGTCGCTGCACGCGCCCCTGGTGCCGGCCACGGAGGGCATGATCGGGCGCGACGAGCTCGCGCGCATGAAGCCCGGAGCGTACCTGATCAACGTCGCCCGGGGCGGCCTCGTGGACGAGCCGGCGCTCCTCGACGCCCTGGGGCGGCGCCACCTCGCCGGCGCGGGGCTCGACGTCGTCGCCATCGAGCCGGCTCCGCAGGACCATCCCCTGATCGGGCACCCCCGGGTCGTCCTGACGCCTCACTCCGCGTGGTACTCGGAGGAAGCCATGCGCGACCTCCAGCGGCTCCTCGCGGAGGACGTCCTGCGGGCGCTCCACGGGAAGCCGCCGCGCTGTCCCGTGGCGGATCCCGTGCACGGGGTCCGATGACTCCCTGCGGCACGGTCCCGCCCGCGCGCCGCGACCGGAGTGGCCCGGAGGCGAGCTTGCCTCGCCCGAGCCGCGCGCGGTGGCGGCGCGCTCGACTCGCGCCGCGCTCCTTCAGAGCTTGATGCGGCGGAGGCGCAGCGCGTTGCCGATGACCGAGACCGAGCTGAAGGTCATCGCGGCGCTCGCGACCATCGGGCTCAGCAGGAGGCCCAGCACGGGGTAAAGGATTCCGGCCGCGAGCGGCACTCCCAGCACGTTGTAGACGAACGCGAAGAACAGGTTCTGCCGGATGTTTCGCATCGTCGCGCGGCTGAGCCGCCGGGCCCGCGCGATGCCCCTGAGATCGCCCTTCACCAGGGTGACGTCCGCGCTCTCCATCGCGACGTCCGTGCCGGTCCCCATCGCGATCCCGACGTGGGCCTGGGCCAGCGCCGGAGCGTCGTTGATCCCATCGCCCGCCATCGCCACGATGCGCCCCGCGGCCTGCAGCCGCTTGACGATGGCGACCTTCTGATCGGGCAAGACCTCGGCCTCGACCTGGTCGATCCCGAGCGTCCGGGCGACCGCTTCCGCCGTGGTGCGGCTATCTCCCGTGACCATGACGACGCGGATCCCGTCCTCGCGAAGCGACCGCAGTGCCTCCAGGGTCGAAGCCTTGATCGGATCGGCCACCGCGACGAGGCCCGCCGGGCGGTCGTCGACGACGAGGAGGACCGCGGTCTGCCCCTCCCGGCGCAACGCCTCGGCTCGCTCGCTCAGGTCGCCGGGCGGGACGCCGAGCGTCTCCAGAAGCTTCGCGTTCCCGAGCGCGACCCGGCGATCACCGACCCGGCCGGACACCCCCTGCCCCGGCACGACCCGGAAGTCGACGGCCTCCTCGAGCGCGAGCCCGCGCTCGCGCGCGCCCGCGACAATGGCGCCCGCGAGCGGATGCTCGCTCCCCCGCTCGAGGCTCGCCGCCAGGCGCAGGAGCTCGGCCTCGTCGTGGGGCGGCAGGGCCACGAGCGTGGCAAGCCGGGGCCGTCCCTCCGTGAGCGTGCCCGTCTTGTCGACGACGACGGTGTCGACTTTCTCGAGGATCTCGAGCGCCTCGGCGTGCTTGACGAGGACGCCCGCCGTCGCGCCGCGCCCCGTGCCCACCATGATCGACATCGGCGTCGCGAGCCCGAGCGCGCACGGGCACGCGATGATCAGCACCGCCACCGCCGTGATGAGCGCGTAGGCGAGGCGGGGCTCGGGCCCCAGCGTTCCCCAGGCGACGGCGCTCAGTATCGCGGCGGCCACCACGGCCGGCACGAAGTAGGCGGACACGCGGTCCGCCAGGCGCTGGATCGGGGCGCGGCTCCGCTGGGCCTCACCGACCAGCTGGACGATCCGGGCGAGCAGCGTGTCACGCCCGACACGCTCGGCCTGCATCACGAAGGCGCCGGCTCCGTTGACGGTGCCCCCCGTGACCCGGTCGCCGGGGGCCTTCTCGGCGGGCAGCGGCTCGCCGGTGATCATCGACTCGTCGACAGCACTCCGCCCCTCGAGGACGGCGCCGTCGACCGGGATCCGTTCGCCGGGCCGCACGCGAAGCCGATTGCCGACCGCGACCTCGGCGAGCGGTGTGTCCTCCTCCCGCCCGTCGTCGCGAAGAACCCGCGCCGTCGTCGGGGCAAGCCCCAGCAGAGCCCGGATCGCGCCGCTCGTCCGGCTCCGGGCGCGAAGCTCCAGCACCTGTCCCAGCAGCACCAGCACCGTGATGGTCGCCGCCACCTCGAAGTAGACGCCGACCTCTCCTCCGTGGCCCCGCACGGCGGGCGGGAAGAGGCCCGGCGCGAGCACGGCCGCCACGCTGTAGCCGTATGCGGTGCCCGTGCCGAGGGCGATCAGCGTGAACATGTTCGGACTTCGGTTCACGAAGGACGCCCAGGCGCGCGCGAAGAAGGGCGCGCCGCCCCAGAGCACGACGGGGGTCGCCAGCACGAACTCGAGCCAGGCGAGGCGGCGCGGCGAGACGGCGTGCTGGAGCGGCTGCCCGGGGATGAGGTCCGACATGGCGATGGCCAGGAGCGGGACGGTCAGGGCCAGCCCGACCCAGAACCGGCGCGTCATGTCGCGAAGCTCCGGGCTCACCTCTTCCTCGAGCGTGACGACCCGCGGCTCGAGCGCCATGCCGCAGATCGGACACGCCCCCGGCCCGGGCCGCACGATCTCCGGATGCATCGGGCAGACCCACTCGGTGCGCGTCGGCAGAGCCTCGACCGTGACCGGCTCGAGCGCCATGCCGCATTTCGGGCAAGCTCCCGGCCTGGACTGGCGGACCTCGGGATCCATCGGGCACGTGAAGTCACCGGAGGGCGCGGCGGCGGTCGGAGCGGAGGCGTGAGTCTCGGAGCGCGCGCCCCTGGCCAGGTATCGCTCGGGGTCGGCGCGGAATCGCTCGAGACAGCTGGTGGCGCAGAACCAGTAGGTGCGGCCGCCGTGGTCATGCGAGCCCGCGGCCGTCCGGGGATCCACGGTCATGCCGCACACGGGGTCGATCGCCGTCTCGCCCGGCGCCCGGTCCGGCGCAGGCCTCGGGCCCGCCGGCACGACGGTAAGCTTGCCCTTCATTGGTAATTGGGGTAACTGGGGCAAGCCAGTCGAGCCGCCAGGGGGGGACCCGCCGGGATGGTCCGGAGGTGTCACCGGGTCGCGAATACCCGTGTCTTCCCGGTCCGGTCGAACGCGAGCACCAGATCGTGGGCGGGCGGGCCAACGGCCTGCGGAGCCGGCGCCGGGACTGCGGGGGCCGGTGTCGCGGCCGGCGCAGCCGGAACCGCTGCCACCGCCTTCGCGGGAGGCGCCTGGGCCGGTGCCGCGCATCCCATCGCGGCAACCAGGACCGGGATGATCAGCCAGATGCCCGAACGGTGAATGCCGATCCTGGCGCTCATGCGGTTCCTCCCGGGACGCTCACCAACATCGGCCTGAGATGCCCCGGCCATTACCGATCATCTTACTCTCCTCGGGCCGCCGGACCGGCGGCCGAGCTTCCGGGCGGACCGTCCCGGAGCCGCGAGGGCACGGAGGCTCGGCCCGAGATCCTCGTAGCGGTCGACGATGGTACCACCGCTGGCGCGGATGAAGTACTCGACCTGGAGGTTGACGATGCTCCCCTCGTTGTCGGCGCTCAGGCGGAAGTCGCCTCGGTAGCCGACGAGGAGCTTGCCGCGCGCGAACGCGTAGCCGATCTCGGCCGCGGTGCCGCTGTCGACGTCGGTGCCGTCGAGGACCGCCACGACGCCGTCCGCGACGTCGATCGCCGACCGGTTCGTCGCCCCCATCTCGAGGTTGAGCGTCCGCCACGCCTCGCGCTTCGCGGGCCCGTACACCATCGACTGGACCGCCTGGATCTTGGCGGCTTCGGTGAGGGTCCACGGATCGAGCACCTCGTAGCCGAGACCCTGGACGTACGGGATGAGGACGGCGTTGTAGAAGTGGCGCCCGGCTTCCGAGAATCCGAGAGGCCCCGCCAGGTAGATCCGGGCGTTCGCACGCCTGCGTTCGGCACTCATGATCGGCCTCCGCCAACGCAGCCATCCACCGGCTCGCCGCGGCTGGAAGTACTGCAGCATAGCCGAATCCCGCCCGCGTGGCCAGGAAAGCGGCCGGCGGCGCGCTGTGGAGACGGGCTAGGCTAACCCCGGGCGCATGAGTATCATCGGGACGCGGGAAACGACGCCGGATCGCGCGTGGCCAGGCGTCATCGACTCAATGGGGACACAACGGGGGGCGTTCGACATGACACAACCGTGGAGATCCATCGTGGCCGTCCTCGGGCTCGCACTCATCGCGCTGTCCGGCGCCCTGGTCGGCCCCGCAGCCGCCCAGGAGTTCGCCCCTGCTCTCGTGTTCGACATGGGCGGGAAGTTCGACAAGTCCTTCAACGAGGCCGCCTACAACGGCGCCGAGCAGTTCAAGAAGGAGACGGGGATAGCGTATCGCGAGTTCGAGGTGACCAGCGAGGCCCAGCGCGAGCAGGCGCTTCGCAACATGGCCCGGCGCGGCTCCCAGATCACCGTGGGCATCGGCTTCGCCCAGGCCACGGGCATGGAAAAGGTCGCCAAGGAGTTCCCCAACCTGAAGTTCGCGATCATCGACGCGGTCGTGGACCTGCCGAACGTCCAGTCGATCGTGTTCAAGGAGCACGAGGGGTCCTTCCTCGTGGGGATGGCGGCGGCCATGGCGTCGAAGACCGGCAAGGTCGGCTTCGTGGGCGGGATGGACATCCCTCTGATCCGCCGCTTCGCCCTCGGTTACGAGGAAGGCGCCAAGTTCGTGAACCCGAAGATCGAGATCTTCCAGAACATGACCGGGACGACGCCGGCGGCCTGGAACGACCCGACGCGGGGCGGTGAGCTCGCCCGGAGCCAGTTCGACCGCGGCGCCGACGTCGTCTACGCCGCGGCGGGAGCGACCGGCCTCGGCGTGCTCCAGGCGGCGAAGGACAAGGGGAAGCTCGCGATCGGCGTCGACTCGAACCAGGATTACATCCACCCGGGCACGATCCTGACCTCGATGATCAAGCGCGTCGACCTCGCCATCTACGAGGCCTTCAAGACCGCGAAGGACGGGACGTGGAAGGCCGGCGTGCGCAACCTCGGTGTCGCCGAGAACGGGGTCGGCTACTCGCTGGACCAGTACAACCGCAAGCTCATCACGCCGGAGATGGAGAAGCGGCTCGAGCAGGCGCGGGCCGACATCGTGGCCGGCAAGATCAAGGTCACCGACTACATGGCGAAGTAGGCCGGAGGGGGCCACGCCCCTTCCCGTCGTCTCGGTGCCCGGCCAGCTCGAGCTGTCGACGCCGCGAGCCGCGGGGCCTGTCGTCGGGTTCGCCGCTCGCGCGGCCACCCCCGCCCGGCGCAGGCACCCCCGGCCTCGGCGCGAGTGGCAGGGCGTCCAGCCTGCCGCCGATCTCGTCTTGGACGGGCTCGACTGGGCGCCACTCGCGACGCACTCGCAGCGCCGTCACTGACCGCATGAGCGACGTGGGCCCGTCGGCAACGGCGCGCGGGGAACCCCGATCGACTGACGGGCTGCCGCCCGTCATCGAGCTCCGCGGCATCGACAAGTGGTTCGGCGAGGTCCACGCCAACCAGGACGTCTCGCTCGCCATCCGCCCCGGCACGATCCACGGCATCGTCGGCGAGAACGGCGCCGGCAAGTCCACCCTGATGGGCATCCTCTACGGCTACCACCTCCCCGACCGGGGCGAGATCCTGGTCCGCGGCCAGCCGACGGCCATCCGGAGCCCCCAGGACGCGCTCGCGCTGGGGATCGGCATGGTGCACCAGCACTTCATGCTGGTGGAGCCGTTCACGGTGCTGGAGAACGTCGTGCTCGGCGTGGAGGGGGGCTTTC
This sequence comes from uncultured Candidatus Rokubacteria bacterium, assembly GCA_963805625.1. Classification (GTDB taxonomy): domain Bacteria; phylum Methylomirabilota; class Methylomirabilia; order Rokubacteriales; family DASRDR01; genus DASRDR01. Next base: position 241,744 of record CAWDVE010000019.1, on the reverse strand, counting down.
TCCTCAAGGCGGGCCTCGCGCGCGCCCGGGCCGAGCTCCTCCGGCTCGGCCGAGAGTACCACCTCGAGGTGGACCTGGACGCGCGCGTCGGCGACCTCGGTGTGGGCCAGCGCCAGCGGGTCGAGATCCTGAAGGCGCTCTACCGGGGCGCGGACCTCCTGATCCTCGACGAGCCGACCGCGGTCCTCACGCCCCAAGAGGCGGACCACCTCTTCCGCATCCTTCGCGCGCTCCGGGCCGAGGGCAAGACCGTCGTCCTCATCACCCACAAGCTCCGCGAGATCCGCGAAGTCACGGACGTGGTGACCGTGATGCGTCAGGGGCGGGTCGTCGCGACCCTCCCGACCGCCGGGACCACGTCCGAGCAGCTCGCCGAGCTGATGGTCGGGCGCCGGGTGAGCCTGAAGGTCGACAAGACGCCCGCCCGACCCGCCGAGACGGTCCTCCAGGTGGCCGACCTCACAGTCGAGGACGCGCTGGGCGTGGAGCGCGTCAAGGGCGTGAGCTTCTCGGTGCGGCGCGGTGAGATCGTCGGGATCGCCGGTGTCGCCGGCAACGGCCAGTCGGAGCTCTTCGAGGCGCTCGCCGGCATCCGCCCCGTGAAGTCCGGGCGGATCCGCTGGCGGGGTCGGGACATCACGGACGAGCGCACGCGCTCGCCGCGCGGGATGCGCAGGCTCGGGCTCTCCCACGTGCCCGAGGATCGACAGCGGATGGGCCTCGTCATCCCCTTCTCGGCCCGGGACAGCGCCATTCTAGGCTACCACGACGAATCGACCTACAACCGTGGGCTCCGGCTCCGCCGAGGCGCCGTCGCGGCGAGCTTCCGTCGCCAGGCGGCGGAGTACGACATCCGGCCCACGGACGGATCCCTCCCCACCTCGGCCTTCTCGGGAGGCAACCAGCAGAAGATCGTGCTGGCGCGCGAGCTCGACCGGAACCCGGACCTCCTTCTCGTCGGCCAGCCGACGCGGGGGGTGGACATCGGCGCGATCGAGTTCATCCACCGGCGCCTCGTCGCGCTCCGCGACGCCGGGAAGGCGATCCTCCTAGTCTCCGTCGAGCTGGACGAGATCCTGGCGCTCGCCGACCGCATCCTGGTCATGCACGACGGGCGCATCGTCGGGGAAGTGCCGCAGGCAAGCGCCACCGAGCGCGCGATTGGCCTGATGATGGCCGGAATACCGGAGTCGAGATGAGACAACCACGGCGCGACCCGCTCCTCCCGCCGACACCTTCTCCCGCCGCGTTCATCCTCTTGATGCACCTCGTGCTCGCGGGCTGCACCGCCGAGCGGGCCGGTATCCCGAAGGGCGACTCCGGCCCCATCGCCTGGGAAGTCACCGACATTCGCCAGAGCCTGGAAGAGCAAGGGAACCGGATGAGGTGGCACAGCGACCGGGAGAGCGGCGCGGGCACGCTTAGGACGAGCGGCGACGGCCGCGTTCGTCTGGAGTCGTCAGCGGGCCGGCGAGGCTCCCTCACGCTCTACGAGGGCCACGGCCGACGTTGGATGACCATCGACTACGATGGCCTCGACGGGAAGGGCGAGCTCGTACCAGCCGAATGAGTGAGTCGCTCACCGCCGACACCGCCGGCCGATCCGGCCGAGCCTGGGCAGAGCGCGCCTGGGTGAGCGTGGCGCTCGTGCCCGCCACGAACCTCGCCCTGGCGCTCCTGCTCTCCGGCGTGGTCGTGATCCTGGTCGGGGAGAATCCCCTCAGGGCGCTCAGAATCCTCGCCGCCGGCGCCTTCGGGGACGCCGAGTCCGTCGGGTACACGCTCTACTACGCGACCAACTTCGTCTTCACGGGCCTGGCGGTGGCCGTCGCCTTCCACGGCGGGCTCTTCAACATCGGCGCCGAGGGCCAGGCGTACGTGGCCGGGCTCGGCGTGGGGCTGCTCTGCCTCAGCGCCGGCGGCTGGCCGACGGTCCTGGTCGTCCCGGCTGCGATCGTCATGGCCGCGGCCTTCGGGGCCGCCTGGGCGTTCGTGCCGGCCTGGCTCCAGGCCCGGCGCGGCAGCCACGTCGTCATCACGACGATCATGTTCAACTTCATCGCCGCGGCCCTGATGACGCATCTCCTCGTGAACGTCCTCATGAAGCCGGGGCAGCAGTCGCCGGAGACGCGGGAGTTCGCCCCGAGCACCTGGCTGCCCCAGGTCCACGAGGTCCTCCGCGGGCTCGGGTGGGAGATCGGACGCTCGCCGCTCAACCTCTCGGCCGTCCTCGCCCTCGCCGCCGGCGCGCTCGTGTGGTTCTACCTCTGGCATACGCGCTGGGGCTACGAGCTGCGCGCGCTCGGTCACAACGAGACGGCCGCGGTCTACGCCGGGATCTCGCCGGCGCGCACGATCATCCTCGCCATGTCGATCTCCGGCGCCCTGGCGGGACTGATGAGCCTGAACGAGGTCATGGGCGTCCAGCACCGGCTGCTCCTCAACTTCGTCGGCGGAGCCGGATACGTCGGCATCGCGGTCTCCCTGATGGGGCGCAACCACCCGGCGGGGATCGTGCTGGCGGCCGTCCTCTTCGGCGCCCTCTACCAGGGCGGGTCGGAGCTGTCGTTCGACATGCCCAAGCTCACGCGCGACATGGTCGTGGTGATCCAGGGTCTGATCATCCTCGTCTGTGGCGCCCTCGAGTACGCGCTCCGCGGGCCCATCGAAGCGTGGTTCCGTCGCCCCACCCGCGCGGAGAGCCAGTCGTGAGCCCTCGCTCCCGGCCGGACTTCGATCCCTTCGCCACGATCGTGCACCTCCGCGGGGACGGCCGCGCACTCCCCGTCGCATGGACGCCGGACGTCTTCCAGAAGCTCGTGACGGGCGCCCGGGACCGCGTGATCGGGGCGAAGCACGGCGCCGAGCCGGCCGACTTCCACGCCGACGAGTGGGAGATGCACCCGGGCGGCGACGAGCTCCTCTACCTCCTCGCCGGCCTGCTCGACGTCATTCTCGACGAGCCGGCCGGCGAGCGGAGCTTCGGGCTCCATGGCGGACAGGCCTGCGTCGTCCCGAGCGGGGTGTGGCACAGGCTCATCCTGCGTCAGCCGAGCGACCTCCTGTTCATCACCCCCGCCCACGGCACGCAGCACCGGCCGGTCGGGGCGGCCCGCCCCGCCCACACCGATGGGTGAGGCGCTCGTCCTCCTGGCGCTCCTCGCCGCCGCGACCCTGCGGGGAGCGGCGCCGCTCGTCCTCGCGGCGCTCGGCGGGCTCTTCGCCGAGCGGTCGGGCGTGGTCGACATCGGGCTCGAAGGGAAGATGCTGGCCTCGGCGTTCGCCGCCGCCGCGACGGCGGCGGTCACGGGCTCCGCGTGGCTGGGGCTGGGCGCCGGCATCGCCGCGGCGATCGCGCTGGCCATGGTGCACGGCCTCGCCTCCGTCACCTACTACGGCAACCAGGTGGTCTCCGGCATGGCGCTCAACATCCTGGTGTCGGGGCTCACGGTGGTCCTGGGCTACGCGTGGTTCCAGCAGGGCGGCCAGACCCCGCTCCTCGCGGGCGCAGCGCGCTTCGGGCCCATCGACCTGCCCGGCGCCGGCCTCCTGGCGGGCGTGCCGGTGATCGGTCTCATCTACAAGGAGGTCGTGAGCGGCCACAACGTCCTCGTGTACGTGGCAGCGGTGGCCGTCCCCGTCGTGGCGTGGCTCGTCTACCGGACGCGCTTCGGCCTGCGTCTCCGCGCCGTCGGCGAGAGTCCGGGCGCCGTCGACACGGCCGGCATCTCGGTCGCCTTCACCCGCTACTCCGCGCTCGCGGCGGGCGGCGTGCTCTGCGGCATGTCCGGCGCCTATCTCTCGATCGCCCATCACTCCGGCTTCATCCGCGACATGTCGGCGGGCAAAGGCTACCTCGCGCTCGCCGCGCTGATCTTCGGACAGTGGCGCCCGGTGCCGACGCTCGGGGCGTGCCTCCTCTTCGCGTTCGCCGACGCGGTCCAGGTGCGGCTACAGGGCACTCCCCTGCCCGTCGTCGGCGTCGTGCCGGTCCAGCTCATCCAGGCGATCCCCTACATCCTGACGGTGTGTCTCCTCGCCGGCTTCGTCGGGCGCGCGGTCGCGCCCCGCGCCATCGGCGTCCCCTACATGAAGGAGCGCTGAGCGCATGAGCCGGCGGAGCGACTTACGCTTCGTCGCTGACGAACCATGAGCGACGCCCTGCCCGCCATGCTCGACCTCGCGCGCCAGGCCCTCGCCAATGCCCACGCGCCGTACTCGCGCTTCCGCGTCGGGGCCTGCCTCCGGGCCGAGAGCGGCCGGCTCCACGCGGGCTGCAACGTGGAGAACGCGGCCTCCCCCGTCGGCCAGTGCGCCGAGGCGACTGCCATCGGCGCCATGGTCGCTGCGGGCGACCGGCAGATCCTCGAGGCCGTGGTCGTGACCGAGGGCCCCGAGCTCTGCGCCCCCTGCGGCCGGTGCCGCCAGCAGCTCGCCGAGTTCGCGCGCCCGGACGTGCCCGTCCACCTCGCCGGGCCGGAGGGAGTGCGCGTCACGGTCACGCTCGGCGGGCTCCTGCCGCTCGCCTTCGGCCCCGGGTCGCTCGGCCCGCTCCGCCCCGACGACGGCTCGATTGCCACCTGAAACGTCGCCCGGCCACGTTCCTGCGGAGCTGATCCGCCACAAGCGGGACGGCGGCATCCTGAGCGCCCGGGAGATCGGTGCCCTGGTCGCGGGGATCACCGATGGCTCGATGAGCGACGGCCAGGTCGCCGCCTTCGCCATGGCGGTCTATTTCCGCGGAATGACCTGGGAGGAGTGCGCGGCCCTCACGCGGGCCATGGCGGGCTCGGGCGCCGTCCTCGACTGGACCGAGGCCGGCCTCGAGGGCCCGATCCTCGACAAGCACTCGACCGGCGGCGTCGGCGACACGGTCAGCCTCATCCTCGCTCCGCTGGTGGCGGCGTGCGGGGGCGTCGTGCCGATGATCTCGGGCCGCGGACTGGGTCACACGGGCGGCACGCTCGACAAGCTCGCGAGTATCCCGGGCTACGACATCGCACCCGATCTCGCCCGCTTCCGGGCGGCCGTGCGCCAGGCCGGCTGCGCGATCGTCGGCCCGACGGCGGAGCTCGCGCCCGCGGATCGGCGGCTCTACGCGATCCGCGACGTCACGGCCACCGTCGACTCGGTGCCGCTCATCACGGCATCGATCCTCTCGAAGAAGCTAGCGGCCGGGCTCGACGCCCTGGTGATGGACGTGAAGGTCGGCTCCGGCGCCTTCGCGGGGTCCCTCGAGTCCGCGCAGGCGCTGGCCGAGAGCCTGGTGACGGTGGCCGGCGATGCGGGCCTCCGGACGGTCGCGTGGCTCACCGACATGAACCAGGTGCTGGGTCACAACGTGGGGAACGCGCTCGAGGTGCGGGAGGCGATCGATTTCCTGGCCGGCCGCCGGCGCGAAGCTCGGCTCCACGCCGTCACGAGCGCGCTCGCGCGGGAGATGCTGGTCCTGGGCGACCTCGCCGGGGACCATGGCGAGGCAGCCGGCCCGGTCGAGCGCGCGCTCACCTCGGGCGCCGCGGCAGAGCGCTTCGCGCGCATGGTCGTGGCTCTCGGCGGCCCGGGTGATCTCCTCGAGCGCCCGGACCGGTACCTCGCCGAGGCGCCAGTCCGGCTGGCCGTCACGCCCGAGCGCTCCGGCGTCGTCACACGGGTGGACGCGCGGCTGCTTGGCCTCGCGGTGGTGACGCTGGGCGGCGGCCGCCGGCGCGCCGAGGACACCGTCGATCCCGCCGTCGGCCTGGCGGACGTGCGGGGCCCGGGCGACGCGGTCGGGCCGGACCGGCCCCTCGCAGTGGTCCACGCGCGGTCCGTGGTGGAGGCGGCGGACGCCGCCGCGATCGTCCGGACAGCCGTCGCCGTCGGCGACGGGCCCGCCGCGCCGGTCGGCCCCCCGGTGCTGCAGCGCATCGGGAAGGAAGGGTGAGGGTCTCCATCCTCCATCGTGCGACGGCGACTGACGCGCCCGCGCGCCTCCGCACTCGCGCGCGCTGGCGGGTCCTCATGGCCCTGCTCGCGGTCGCCGTTCTCGTCCGGGTATCCTCGATGTTCTACGGCTTTCTCTCCGGCGACGACGCGACCGTCGCCCTCGTGGCGAAGCACGTTCTTCACGGCGAGAACTTCCCGGTCTTCTTCTACCGCCAGACCTACATGGGCTCGCTGAACGGGATCCATCTCGTCCCCGCCCTCTTCCTGTTCGGGCCGTCGGTGCTCGTGGTCCGCTTGAACGCGATCGCCTGGTCTCTACTGTTTCCGCTCGGTGTCTACCTCCTGGGTCGGCGGGTCTTCGACGAGATGGCCGGCCGCGCCGCGCTCGCTCTCGCCGCTGTGCCGCCATTCCTGCTCACGTACTGGAGCACCGTGGCCGAGCCCCACTTCGAGACGAACGTCTTCGGAGTGTGGCTGCTCCTCCTCGCGCTGGCGGCCCTGGCCGCGCCGTCGGAGCCCGCCCGGACCCGGACGCTGGCCGCCTTCGGCCTCCTGGCGGGCCTGGCCTGGTGGTCGAACTTCAAGGTGATCGAGATCCTCGTGCCCGCCCTCCTGCTACTGGTCTTCCGAGGACCCAGACGCGCCGTCGGCCGCGGGGGGGCGCTGGTGGCGGCCGGCGGATTCCTGCTCGGCGGACTGCCGGCCTGGCTCTTCTACGGCCTCCACGGGGACTCGGCCCGGGGCACGCCAGGCTCGGCGATCCCGCTCTTCAGCATCGGCGTCCATCTTTCCTGGGAGCGGCTCTCGGAATTCTGGCGGGAGGCGGTCCTCCCGCTGTTTGGAACGTACTACTGGCACCCGACCACGCCGATGCGCCAGGTGGGGCTCACGCTGAACGTCGTGCTCTACGCCGCCGCGGTCTGGCTCGCGCTCCTCGAGGCGCTCCGGCGGCGCCGGCGCGGTGACGCCCTGACGGCGCGAGACTGGGGACTCTGGCTGGTCTTGCTCGTCCTCCCGGCATCGCTCGGCGCCCTGTACTTCTCGCCTCTCGGGACGATGCTCGAGCGCGACACCTCGCGCTACATCCTGCCGGCGTACATCCCGCTCTTCGTGTGCGCCGGCGCTCTTGTCGCGCGGGCTGGAGGCCGGTCGCGGGTACTCGGCGCCGGCCTGCTCGCCTTCCTTCTCGTGTTCGGCCTCTGGACCCACGGCGGGTTCCTGTGGCCGCTGCTGCCGGGGCTCCGAGCGCAGCAGGCCGGCCAGCGCACCGACCTCGACGTCGTCCGGCAGCGTCTCAGCACGCAGCCGGTCGACGCGCTGTACGTCGACGACAGCCTGCAGGCGCTCGTCTGGGCCTTTCTCCTGGACCACCCGACCGTGTCGGCCGTCGACAGCGAGATCTACGTCCGGAGCGCCGTGGCGGCCGACGCCGCCGAGCGGCTCGCCATTCTGGATCGGCGACGAGGGTTGGCTGACAGCCTCGCCGCCCTGGGCGCGACCTGGAAGGAAACGTCGATCGGGGGTTGGCGGCTCTACGAGGACGTCCGGGTCCCGGCGCGCGGCTACCGGATGGTGCCCCCTCACGGGTGGCGGGTGCCGGAGGATCCGACAGCCGCGGCCGCAGTCGCGGACGGAGACCTCGTCACGACCTGGCCCGCGGTCGGGCATGCGCGTGGATCGGCCGACGCGCTCGTGGTGGACCTCGGCCGCCGCTACGACGTGGCGCGGGTCGTCTTCTGGCCGTCGGTGCCGACCACCTACGTGTTCGCGCTCCGGCTCTCGGGCCGGGAGGATGGAGGTCCTTGGGAGTTGCTCGGTGTGACCCCCGCGGTATCGCGGCAGCCCGCATTCGTGGCGAGTGGCCGCCCGGTGTTCCGCCCCCGCAACGGATGGCTGGAGGTGGTGGTGACGCCGCGCCGACTCCGCTACCTCAGGCTCGAGCCGGCGGAGCCGGTCGGCGAGGCGCCCTGGGGGCTCACCGAGCTCCGGGTCTACGAGGAGACCGCCGAGCCGCCGGCCGCTCCGACCAGGGTGGACGGGGGAGACGGCCTCGTGGCGCGACTCCGCGCCCAGGGAGTCAGCCGGCTCCTGGCCGACCCCGTCGCGTCCGCTCGCGTCGCCCGCGCCACGCAGGGCGCGGTGACGACCCTCATCGCCAACGGCGTCGTCGACAACCATGGCGCGGCGCCCCCGGTGTGGCTCGCGCGTCCCGTCCGGCTTCGCGCTCACGACGGACTGCTCGTGCCGGTGGAGGATGCGCCGGAGCTCAGGGAGCGCCTGGCGGCGGCCGGCGTCGAGCTCTCCGCGGAGCCCCTCGGGACTCACGTGCTGTTCCGGATCTTCAGGCCGTTCGCCTCGACCGCGTCCTGTCAGCGCCCGGAGCGTCGCGCGGCCGCCGTGGACCCCGGCGATGGAGACCGCCTCGTGCTGGAGGCGGAGCTTCGCACCGAAATGCTGGTCTCGGGTCTCAAGCTTCGGCACCCGGTGCCAGCGCCGGGGCTCACGATCCGGGAAGTGACTCTCTCCCACGATGGCCGGACCTGGCAACCCGCCGAGGGGCCGCGCGCGGTTCACGACTGGGGATGGGCCGGCCGCACCCTCTTTGCCGTCTCCGATGGCGCGCTGGAGATCGTCTTCGGCCCCGCGAGGGCACGCCACGTGCGGGTCGCGGTGACGCGAGCGGGCTCGGCGAGCCTCGCGGTGCTCTGCGTCCGCGGAACCCCGGCCCGCTGACCCGGAGACCCACACGTCGACGTCGCTCGTAGCCGGCGAAGCCGCACCTCGTGTATGATCCGGCCGGGCCCGGGGGCCCCTTCAAGCCATGGACGTGCACGTCGTCCACCACCCGCTCGTGGAGAACGTCCTGGCCGCCCTCCGGGATCGCCGCACGCCCTGCGACGTCTTCCGCCAGCTCGCCCACCGCGTGAGCCTGCTCTTGGTCGCGGAGGCCACGCGAGACCTGCCACTCGCCGAGGCGACCGTCGAGACGCCGCTCGAGACCACGACCGTGAGACGGCTGGCCGCGCGCGTGGTGGCGGTGCCGGTGCTGCGGGCCGGCCTCGGCATGCTCGACGCGCTCCTCGAGCTGGTGCCGCAGGCGCAGGTGGGCTACTTCGGCCTCGAGCGCGACGAGTTGACCGCGGTGGCGCGCCGGTACTACGAGAAGGTGCCGAAGGACCTGGCCGGCGCGTCGGTCTTTCTACTCGACCCCATGCTGGCGACCGGTGGCTCGGCCGCGATGGCCATCGAGGGGCTCGCCGACCTCGGCGCCCGGCGGGTCCGGCTCCTGTCGATCGTCGCCGCCCCGGAGGGCCTGGCTCACCTGGAGGCGGCGGTCCCGGACGCCACCGTCTACACCGCGGCGGTCGACCGCGAGCTCAACGCCCGGAAGTTCATCCTGCCGGGCCTCGGCGACTTCGGCGACCGGCTCTTCGGCACCTAGCGCCCGGCGGTGACCGAGCCCGGGGGCCCCTACGCCGTTCGCGGGGCGCCGAGCGCCGCGGCCACCTCGGCGACCGTCGGCGGCGCCGGCGCGTCCTTGTAACGGTCGAGGCGGCCATAGACCGCGGCGCACGCCTCGTGGAACCCGGCCGGTAGCCCGGCGGCCGCGAACGTCGCGGCGATCTCCTCCATCTCGCCGACGAAGCGCCAGGCCTTCTTCGCGTTGCCCGCGACGGCGGACTCCGAGCGGGCGCCAAGGCCGGGCTGGGAGCGCTCCCACTCGGCGCGAAGCGCCCCGTCCACGCCCTCAGCGATCGCGAGCGCGCGCACGGCGATGAGGAGGCAGCTCGAGCCCTTCGTCCACGCGGCGTACGCCATCTTGAGGGCCGAGGCCGTGCCGACGTCGCCCGGCATCACGACGGCCTCGAGGGCGCTCCCCTTGAACAGGCTCGCGATCTCCCCGGCGCGCGAGCCGGCAAGATAGAGCCGCGTCGTTCCGGCATCGCGGGGCGGCGGGCCGATGATGCCGCCGTCGACCAGCTCGGCCCCCGCGGCACCCACGATCTGCTCCACGCGGCGCGCGGTGCCCGGAGCGACGGCATTCGCGTCCACGTAGAGTCCCCGGAACCGCTCGGCGGCGACCAGGCGCGCAACGTCCGCCGCCGAGCCCGGCGGGCAGACGGAGAGGATCACGTCGCTGGCCGCGACGACCGCCGCCAGCGTGCCGAGGTCCTCGAGATCCGCGGCCCGAGCGCGTTGGCGGCTGACCTCGCTGCGGCCCGCCGATGGCCACACGACGCGGATGCCGCCCGCGCGCAGGCACGCGCCCACCACGGAGCCCATCTCACCCGGATGCAGCAGCCCCACGCTCGTCGCCATCGTCATCGCTCCTCCAGGCGCCGCCTGACTCGCCTCGGCCGCCCCGGCTCTCGATCCCGATCAGTATGCTCTCGGTCACAGCGCCCGCGCGACCGGAGGCCCCCGAGGAGAGCAACCATCGAGAGAATCGACGGGCGCTCCCATCCCGCATCGCTCACCCCGTTTGATGACGTGGAGACTCCTCGACCATCGGGCCGCTGGAACCCACCGAGCGGTCCTTTGGTTGTCTTTAACAGACCTCGGTGAGAATGACCCTCAGGTGACATCGGAGTGGATCGCCCAGAATCGTGGCACCTTGACACTCTTCGTGAAGGTTTCTAGCCTGACCTCATCGATCGGTGCGCTCCTCAACCTCGGCCAATCAGGGACACCCGGCCACTCAGAGGGGAACGGATGACCTCAGCGCACGACGGGGACGCTTCTAAGGAGACGACGGGCCTGACGCGGCGCCAAGCGCTCAAGGTGGGCGCCGCCACGTTCGTCGGTTACGCCGTGGGCGCCGACAAGGTCCTGGCGCAGGCCATCAAGACCGACACCACGGACATCGTGGCCGGCGACTACACGGTCAAGATCGGCGACTACGGCATGCCGGTCTACGAGGCGCGGCCCGCCTCGGGCACCAACGCCCCGATCGTCCTGGCGATCTCCGAGGTCTTTGGCGTTCACGAGTGGGTGAAGGACGTCACACGGCGGTTTGCCAAGGCCGGCTACTGCTGCGTGGCGCCCGAGCTCTTCCAGCGCGAGGGCGGCGTGGGGCAGCTCAGCAACATCCAGGACATCCTGAAGATCGTGCTCGCCGTGCCCAGGAAACAGCTACTGGGCGATGTCGCGGCGGCTGCGGATTGGGCGAAGACACGCCCCGGCGTGCGCGTCGACCGGATCGCTATCACGGGCTGGTGCTGGGGAGGGGGCGTCACCTACCAGGTCGCCGCGGCCCACCCCGACATCAAGGCCACCGTGGCATGGTACGGACCTCTGAGGCTCCCGTTCGCCGACTCGCCGAACCCCCTCACCGCGTTCGACGTGGCCAAGGACATCAAGGCGCCGTTCCTCGGGCTGTACGGGGAGAATGACCAGAACCCCTCACCCGTCGAGGTGCAGAGGTTCGTCGACATGCTGAAGCCTCAGAACCCGACTGCCCAGGCTGTGATCTATCCAGGGGCCGGCCACGCCTTCTTTGCCGACTACCGCCCCTCATACAACCCGACGGCGGCAGCGGACGGATGGAAGCGCTGCCTTGCCCACTTCGATACACATCTGAAGGCCTAGCTCCGAGGAGAACGTCACGCGGATCACGATCCGATCAGCCCGAGCCGCTCGCAGGGACACGCACCCGGCCGGGCGGGACGGAATCCCGTTGATCGCACCCAAACCGGGCCCGTGACCGTGCGGGCGATGGGGCGAACGATGGGGAAGGAGTCAGCATGATCGCCCTGACCGTGAACGGTACGCCCCGCCAGCTCGACGTGTCCCCGGACATGCCGCTCCTCTGGGCGATCCGGGAGACGCTCGGGCTCACCGGAACCAAGTACGGCTGCGGGATGGCGCTTTGCGGCGCCTGCACGGTCCACGTCGACGGCGTGCCAGCGCGCGCGTGCGTCACGCCGGTGGCGGCCGTCGCGGGGAAGCAGGTGACCACCATCGAGGGGCTCTCGGCCAAGACCGACCACCCGGTCCAGCGCGCCTGGATGGAGCTCGACGTCCCCCAGTGCGGCTACTGCCAGTCCGGCCAGCTCATGTCGGCGGCCGCGCTCCTCGCCCAGAACACGGCGCCCACCGACCAGGACATCGACGCGGCCATGGCGGGAAACATCTGCCGCTGTGGCACCTACCAGCGGATCCGGGCGGCCGTCCACCGGGCCGCCACGCTCGCACGGGGAGGGGCGTGATGGCTTCGCACGCGCGTCCGAGCCGCCGCGCGCTGCTCAAGGGCGGGCTCGCCGTCGGCACCGGGCTCGTCATCGGGTTCCGCCTGCCGCTGCTGGACCGTCTCCCGGCCGAGGCTCAGGGCGCGGGCGTCTTCGCCCCCAACCAGTGGCTCCGCATCGATCGCGACGGCGTCGTCACCATCATCAACTCGGTCCCCGAGATGGGTCAGGGCTCGATGACCACCATGCCGATGATCGTCGCGGACGAGCTCGACGCCGACTGGAACCGCGTCCGGGTGGAGGCCGCGCCGACCGATCCGAGCCTCTACGCGAACCCGGTCACCCGCCAGCAGTCCTACGGCGGGAGCCGCGGCGTCCGCGATCACCTCGAGCCCCTGCGGAAGGCCGGCGCCGCGGCGCGCCAGATGCTCCGCGAGGCGGCGGCCCAGGAGTGGGGCGTCCCCCTCGACGAGGTGACGACCGAGCCCGGGGTGGTCGTCCACGTCCCCACCGGTCGCCGCCTCCCCTACGGCCAACTGGTGGACAAGGCACAAACCCTGCCGGTCCCGCAGAACCCGCCGCTCAAGACGAAGGAACAGTTCCGCTACATCGGCAAGGACGTGCGGCGCGTCGACGTCCCGCAAAAGGTCAACGGCCAGGCGGTCTACGGGATCGACGTGACGGTCCCCGGCATGCTGGTCGCGTCCATCGAGAAGTGCCCCGTCGTGGCCGGCGGCAAGGTCAAGTCCTTCGACGCGGCACCGGCGAAGGCGATCCCCGGCGTCAAGCACGTCGTCCGGGTCACGAGCGGCGTCGCCGTGGTGGCCGACAACTTCTGGACCGCGCTCCAGGGCCGGAAGGCCCTGAAGGTAGTGTGGGACGACGGTCAGCTCGGCCAGCTCTCGAGCGCGGGGATCGCGAAGGAGCACGCGGCCGCCGCGGGCCGAGCGGGCCTGGTCGCGCGGAACGACGGCGATGCCGCGGCAGCCCTGGCCGCGGGCGGGAAGGTCGTCGAGGCGATCTACCAGGTGCCGTATCTCGAGCAGGCCTGCATGGAGCCCATGAACGCGACGGCCCACGTGACGGCCGACGCGTGCACGGTCTGGGCGCCCACGCAGAACCCCGGCGGCTCGCGCGAGGTCGCGGCGCGATTGACGGGACTCCCCGTCGAGCGCGTGACCGTCAACACGACCCTCCTCGGCGGCGGGTTCGGGCGGCGCGGGGAACGAGACTTCGTGATCGACGCGGTCGAGGTCGCGAAGGCGATCGGCGGCGGGCCGGTGAAGGTGCTGTGGACGCGCGAGGACGACATGACGCACAGCTTCTACCGGCCGAACACCCACAACGTGTTCCGGGCCGCGCTCGACGCCTCGGGGAAGCCGACTGCCTGGTTCACGCGCGCGGTGGGCCCGGGCCTCCTCCGCCAGCGAGGCAACGTCGCGGCCGGCCAGGTCGACGGCACGGCGATGGCCGGGCTCCGGGACCTGCCGTACGACATCCCGAACGTCCGGATCGAGTGGGTGGACAAGGACGTCGGGGTGCCGGTCGGATTCTGGCGCTCGGTCGGGTCCTCCCAGAACGCGTTCATCGTCGAGACCTTCGTCGACGAGCTGGCGCACCTCGCGGGCCAGGACCCCTACGAGTACCGCCGCGCCCTTCTCGGCAAGTCCCCTCGCCACAAGGCCGTTCTCGAGCTGGCCGCGACCCGGGCCGGCTGGGGCGCGCCGCTCCCGGCGGGACAGGGGCGCGGCATCGCGGTCTGCTTCTCCTACGCGAGCTACTCCGCCCACGTGGCCGAGGTGTCCGTCGCGGACGACGGCGCCGTCCGGGTTCACCGTCTCGTCTGCGCGATCGACTGCGGGATCGCCGTCAACCCGGACCAGGTCAAGGCGCAGATGGAGGGCGGCGCCGTCTATGCGATGACGGCGACACTCTACGGCCAGATCACGCTCGATGCCGGGCGCGTCCAGCAGACCAACTTCCACACCTACCCGATGATGCGGATCGCCGAGACGCCGATGACCGAGGTGCACATCCTCGAATCCGGCCAGGCGCCCGGGGGCCTGGGCGAGCCCGGCGTGCCGACGGTCGCTCCCGCGATCTGCAACGCGATCTTCGCCGCGACGGGCAAGCGCATCCGCCGCCTGCCGATCGATCGGGCGTCGCTGAAGCGGGCATAGCGCTCGGTCCCCCGGCGTCGCCGCATCAGATGGTGTCGACGCCGGCGGGAGAGAGCCCGCGAAGGCCGGGCTCAGGAGCCCGGCTCGTCGTTTGGGCATCATGGTCAGCGTACCGTGGTCCACGAGACCGGACACGCCATCGCCGTACTGCCGCACGGCGGACGCCGCGCCGATGCACCGGGGCGGGCGGGCCGGCGCTCGGTGACGATCGTCGACTCCGTGCGACGATGAGTCGACAGAATCGGAGGTACGATTAATGAATGGCCCGTGGACCCCAGCGCGACGCGGATCCGGCCCGATCCTCCTCAGCCTCCTCCTGGTGCTCGCCGGCGTGAGGCTCGTCGCCGGCCAGGCGCCCTTCCCGACGCCGGCCCCGGCGCTGACGGCGGGGGTGACCGAAACGCGCCTTCCCAACGGCCTCCGCGTCCTGACGAAGGAGGTCCGGAGCGCGCCGGTGGTGAGCTTCGGGGTCTGGTACCGGGTCGGGTCGCGCAACGAGCACACCGGCATCACCGGCATCTCCCATCTCCTCGAGCACATGATGTTCAAGGGAACGCAGCGATACCGCGTGGGGGAGATCGCGCGCACGCTCTTCCTGAACGGGGCGAGCTTCAACGCCAACACGTTCTACGACTGGACCAGCTACTTCGAGACGCTGGCGGCCGACCGGCTCGAGCTGGCCATCGAGCTCGAGGCGGACCGGATGGCCCACAGCCGGATCGACAAGGCCGACCTCGACTCCGAGATGACCGTGGTCCGGAGCGAGCTGGAGGGCGGCGAGAACGATCCCGAGACCCTGCTGCGCCAGGCCGTGACGGCGACGGCGATCCAGGCGCACCCCTACCACTGGCCGGTCATCGGCTGGCGGAGCGACGTCGAGCAGATGCCGCGGAGCGCGCTCCACGACTACTACCGCGCCCACTACGGACCGAACAACGCCACCGTCGTGATCGTCGGGGACTTCGAGACCAAGCAGGCCCTGGACCTGGTCGGGAAGCACTTCGGCTCCCTCGCGCCGATCCCGCCGCCGCCGCCCGTCTACACGACCGAGCCCGAGCAGCGCGGCGAGCGTCGCGTCATCGTGAACCAGGCCGGCGCGCTCCCGATCGTGACACTCGCCTACAAGGTCCCGGCGGCCCAGCACCCGGACTTCTACGCCCTCGACGTCCTGGGGACCGTACTCGGGGAGGGCCGCACCGGCCGCCTCTACCAGGCCCTCGTCGAGACGGAGCTCGCCTCCAGCTTCGACGCCGGGGCCCCGAGCCTTCGCGACCCCTTCCTGTTCCTCGTGACGGCGACCGCGCGGCCGGGCGTGTCCGCCCCGAAGCTCGAGGCCGCGCTGCTGGACGAGATCGAGCGGATGAAGGCGGCGCCCATCACCGCCGAGGAGCTGGCACGGGCCACGCGACGTATCGAGTCGAGCTTCGCGTACCAGACGGAGAGCGTGACGGCCCAGGCCCGCGAGCTCGGCTACTGGGCCATGGTGGACGACTGGCGCTACCTCACGACCTACCTGGACCGCATCCACGCGCTGACACCGGAAGTGGTCCAGGCGGTGGCGCGGAAGTACTTCCTCGCGGACACGCGCACGATCGGGCACTTCGTCCCCACTCTCGGCGGGGCGTCCCCCGCGTCGCCGCCCCAGGAAGCCGCCGCCCGGGTGGAGAAAGCGGGCCGGGGCGCCCGGGCGATCCCGATCCCGCCGTCGTCGAGGCAGCCCCCGGTCGACCGGCGCGTCACCCGCTTCACGCTGGCGAACGGCATCACCGCCGTCGTCCAGGAGAACCCGGCGAGCCCCACGCTCGCGCTCCGGGCGAGCCTGCCGGCGGGGCACGTCCTCGACCCGGAGGCCAAGTCAGGCCTCGCGTCCCTGACCGCCGCCATGCTGACCCGCGGGACCGAGCAGCGGAGCGCCCTCGCGTTCGCCACCCAGCTCGAGGACGTCGGCGCGAGTCTCTCGGCCAACGCGGACGCGCTCGCCACCATGATCTCGGGACGTGCGGAGAGCCGGGACTTCGACCGCGTCATGGATCTTCTCGCGGACATGCTGCGCCACCCCGCGTTCCCCGCTGCCGAGCTGGGTCGGCTCAAGGGCGAGGCGCTGGCGCAGCTCGCCCAGGCGCGCGACGATCCGGACAGCGCGGCGGAGCGGGCGTTCGGGCGGGCGATCTACCCGGCGGGCCACCCCCTCCGGCCGCCGACCTTCGATGAGGCCGAGCAGGCGGTCGGCAGGATCAGCCGCGACGATCTCCTCGGGTTTCACCGCAACCAGTACGGCCCTGACGGGCTGATCCTGGTCCTCGCCGGCAACGTCGCGGCCGACCGGGTCCGCGAGGCCGTCGAGACCCGCCTCGGGGCCTGGCCCCGGAACCCGCAGGCGGAGCCGCCGCCTGCGCTCGACGTGCCCCTCCAGGCCACGGCCGAGCGAATTCTGATCCCGATCCCCGACAAGAGCCAGACGACGATCATGTGGGGGCACGCGGGGGGACTCCGGCGGAGCGATCCTGACTTCTACGCCGCGCAGGTCATGAACCTGGTCCTGGGAGGCGGGGGCGCTCTCAACAGCCGGCTCGGCGCCGTGATCCGTGACGCGCTGGGCCTCGCCTACACCGTCGAGAGCTACTTCGACGCCGGCTGGTACCCGGGGCCCTTCGGGGTAGCGCTCGGGACAAACCCGGCCAACGCGCGGAGGGCGATCGAGACCATGCTCCGCGAGGTGACACGGCTCCGCGACCGCGGGATCACCCGGCGGGAGCGGGACGAGGCCGTGGCGTACCTCACCGGCCGCTTCCCGCTGCGCCTCGAGACCAACAGCGGGATGGCCGACGTCCTCTGGGCGATGGAGTTCTACCGTCTCGGCCCCGACTACCTCGACCGCTACGCGGACCACTACCGCGCGGTAACCGTGACCCAGGCGAACACCGCCGCCGCGAAGCACCTCCACCCGGACCGCGCAACCCTGGTCGTGTCGGGTACGGATCCCGGCGCCGTCGATCGGTGAGGAGCTCGGTGCCGGCCGGCGCAAGCGGCGCGAGCCACGCGTGAGGCGCCGCCGCTAGGTCCTCGTTCCGGACTGCGCCGTTGCTTCCCGCGCCAGACGCAGGCCGGCGCCCCGGTGGGGCGAACCGGCGCTAGCTGACCTCGCCCGGCGAGCGCACGCTCCCCCCGCTCAGACGGAGCAAGGGGAAGATCTGGCGCACCAGCCCCTCGTACTCCTGCGCGGTCGTGAGGTAGATGTTGAAGTCGTGAACGTCGTGGAGGTCGATCGTCGTGAGCGGGTCGCCCGGCCGCGTGGCTGCGACATCGAGCACCTGGAAGCACGAGCGCCCCGAGGCGGGATGGTCGGTCACGAACACGATGCAGAGCTCCGGCCACTGGGCGCCGACCTGCGCCAACAGCTCGTCGCCGTGGCTGCGGAGGAACTCCTCGACGCTGGCGCGGTACTTGACCTCGACCGGGATCAGCCGGTGGAGCGGCCGACCGGTGGGCGTCTCTCCGGCCGGTTTGCGCAGCAGGAAGTCGGGCAGGAAGGAGTCGGACCCAACCCTGATCATCCGCTGGAACTGGCTCTCGCGACCGGAACGCGACACCCGGTAGCCGGCCCGCCGGAAGATCGCCTCGACGAACGCCTCGGCGATTCGCCCCTTAAGGGTCTCGAGCTCCCCCCCGCGGCGCGCCCTCGGAGCCATCCCCACCAGGGTAGTCTCGGGCCCCCCGTCGGCAGTAGATTCTCGTATGCGCCTCCAGGGACAGCGGGCCCTCGTGACGGGCGGCTCCCGCAGCATCGGCCAGGCCATCGCACTCGGCATCGCCCGGGAGGGCGCCGACGTGGTGGTCAACTGCCGGCAGGACCGCGCCGCGGCGGAGCGGACGGTCGCTGCCATCCGGGCACTCGGGCGCCGCGCGGCCGTCGTCCGGAGCCGGGCCACGGGCCCGGCGCGCTGATCCCGCTCGGCTAGCCCTTCGGCTGGCCGGGCGGCGTTGGGCTCCGCTGGCCCCTGCCCGGCGCGAGACGATTGGCGGGCTCTCCCGGCAGCGAATGGGCCGGCGGCCGGGAGATCTCGGGCCGAGTCGCCATTCGGTTCGGACGCCCGTTCGAATAGACCGCCGCCGTCGACGCGCCATTACCTCTGGTCCTGAGCTCGGGCGTGGGCTCCACGCCGGGCGTACCGGACGCGGCGGGAGCCTGTCGCGCTGCCGGCGGCGACGCCTCTCGCCCCTTCAGCGGCTCTGACGGATCGTTGACCGGCCGGGCGCCTGCCGGCACCGCTCTACTCGGGGGGCGAGTTGCGTGGAGCGCTCCGCCCGGAGCGTTCCCCGCCTGCCCCACGTTTGGCCGCGGCCGCAAGGTCGCCGGCGACTCAGCCGGGAGACTCGGTGGCTCTCGCCTCACCGGCCCCCTTCCCGGCTCGGACGTGAGTTGCGGGCCCGCCAGCGTCGCCACGCCGGCAGGACCCTGACGCGCCGGTCCCGCGGATGTCACGCCCGGTCGGGGCGGTGCGGGCAACGCCTTGCGGTCGGCCATCGGGCGCTCCACCGTTCCACGCCCGCCACGGCCAAAGGACGGTCGCGGGGTTGGGCCGATCGGCTCCTGCGGCTCGGGCCTGGTCACGACGAGACGCTGCGGAGGCGTGGACACTCCCCGCGACGCCCCCGTCTCGGCGCCCGCCGTCGCTGCCTCTGCCTCACGGTGCGCGGGCCGCGTTGCGACCACCGACCGGTTCAAGATCCCCTCGGGCGGTCGGACGCCGTGACCCAGCGTCGGAGCGAAGCTCGCCGGCGTGGCCGAAATCTGGGGCGCGCCCGCGAGCGGTCTCAGCCTCTGCCCGTCCACCTGGACGACGCGCTGGGTGATCGGACCGCGGCCAAAGCGCGCTCGATCGACGGCCACGACTGCACGCGGTACGACCGCGTTCCGGTACACGGTGATGTTCTGCACGCGCACCACGGTGGTGTTGGTGACGATCACGTTGTTCACGACGCGCGGCCCCCCCCATCCACGCCACGACGGTCCGTGGACCCCGCCCCGTCGCCCCCACCAGGGCACGACCGGCTCGCCCCACCCGAGCGCCACCCAGCCCACGGCCGGCCCCGGTCCGGCAACGACCCCGCCCGGGTCACCGAAGAAGGCCACCAGCGCGGGGGCATACACGGGCCGGGCGATCACGGGGCCGGGCGCCCAGGCCCAGTACCCGTCCACGAAGCACCAGCGCCCGTGGTGGTACGGGGCCCAGCCCCACGGCGCCGCGTCCACCCAGGTCCAGCCGTACACGGGGTCGATGATCCACGACCCCTCGCTGTACGGCGCCCACCCGACCGGCACGCCGGTCGGCACCCAGACGGTCCCGTAGGTCGGGACCACCCGCCAGGAGCCATACGGATCCAGGTCGCTCAGTCCGTAGGTGCCGGAGGAGACGTAGCGCGCGCTCACGGCGTCGAGGAGCCGATCGGTCCGCGTGTAGTTCCAGCGGTCCCAGTCGTCGAGCGGTGGCGCGGCGTATGCCGCCAGCTGGGGGCGCGCCGTCCCTTCGATCACCAGCTCCTCGCTTGGCGTGATGGTTACCGCTTGCCCGCTGGCCGGCGTGACCGTGGCTCGGCCGCCCTCGCGCGTCATGACCCTGGAGCGCTCGCCCGTGGTGTCCACGCGGTAGTACCCCGCCTGCTGGATCGTGACGGCGGCGTTGGGGGTGTCCACCTCCACGGTGTCTCCCGGCTCCAGTGCGCGAAGGTCGAACACCGCGCTCCCGGCCACCAGCGTGAACTGGATGAAGTCCGGATCCTGATTGGCTAGGCCGAGCTGCGTGTTCGCCCACGCGCGGACGAAGGCGCGCGCGCCGATCTGGACCTCCACGGTTCCGGGCGAGCGCGTCGAGAGCATGTCTCCGGGCGCGAGCGGCGTATTGATCTGCGCCGTCGCCCAGTCCTGCGCCCCGGGTCGCCAGAACGAGACCTGTCCGTCGGTGAGGCTCAGCCGGGGAGGTGTCCGCTCGAATCCCGGATCCGGCGGATCATCCGCCCCAGCGCTCGGCATCGGGCCGATCGTCAGAATCATCGCCAGCACGCCTGCCAGGGTCGTCACGCCGGTTCGCATGCTCATCGTCTCCTGTCAGTGAGACGATCCAGCCGGTCAGGATAGTCGTGGGCGCCATCGTGCCGTGGATATTGACTCCGCGGACCGGCTCAAGGGCGGGGCGACGTCACGGCGTGTCGCGAAATCGAGCCGGCCCCCCCGTGGGCCAGCAAGGCCATCGTTCGAAGCAGCGCCTCGGGGCGAACGGACTTGACCAAATGGGCATTGAACCCGGCCTCGGTTGAATGGCGCCGGTCCTCCGGCACCCCGGTCCTGTCCCGCACTCTCCACCGACACCTGGCCGCCATGCAGCGTCACGAGCCGCTTGACGACCGCGAGGCCGAGCCCCAGGCCCCCTCGCGCCCGACTGAAGAACTCCATTACCCCGAGGACGCGTTCCCTCACCCGAATGGGGAACGCGAACGCCGAATGGAGACCCTCACGGCTGGCCATGGGAGATCTCGGAAAGTTGCGGTCGACGACGACGCCTGGGATCCAGACTGGCTCCCCGCTCGCCCACACGCGATCCGGCAAGCCGACACCCGGGGCGAACGTCCTCCACGGCTGACCGCCTCGAACTCCCGGGACCGCCTTGAAGGTGTATGCCAGAGCTCCAGGCACCGCAAGAACCGCCCTCCGCGGGCACCCACAGCGTTCCGAGATCCCACCCCGGACTCTCGCACACGGCGCGAAGGATCCTCGCGGCGGCGATATCGAGGCCGCGCGATTCGGCCAGGGCCTGGGTCACGGCATAGTCCGCCTCTCTCCGGCGGGTCTCCTCGGCGCCGCCGCTGCGAGGACCAGGCCAGTGCGCCTTTCTCGTGCCGCGACACGTCGCCGCACGTCCGGCAGACCGCGCGTAGGGTACACTCGACGTCCGATGACCACTCAACCCCAGGCGACCTTCTTCGCCCTCACCCCGGACCGGGTGCTCGACGCGGTCGAGGCAGGCGGGCTCCGCAGCACCGGCCGCTGCCTACCGCTCCGCGCCTTCGAGAACCGCGTCTACGAGGTCGAGCTCGTGGACGAGCGCCGCCTCGTCGTGAAGTTCTACCGTCCCGGCCGCTGGTCGCGCGAGACCATCCTCGACGAGCACCGGTTCCTGCTGGATCTCGTCGACGCCGAGCTTCCGGCCGTGGCCCCGCTCGATCTCGGCACCGGCACCACGCTGAACGAGGTGGCAGGCATCTTCTACGCCGCGTTCCCCAAGGTGCGCGGCCGCACGCTCGACGAGCTGGACGCCGAGAAGCGGCGCCACATCGGCCGCACCATCGGGCGCATGCACGCCATCGGTGCCGCCCGTCCGGCTCCGCACCGTCCGGCGCTGAGCCTCGAGCGCTACATCCACGAGCCGCTCGAAGTGCTGATGAAGGGCGGATTCATGCCCGAAAACCTCGGGCCGCGCTACAAGGAGGTCGCCCTCCGGATCGCCAGCGCCGCCGCGCCCGAGCTGGCCGCCGTCAAGCTGCAGCGCATCCACGGTGACCTCCACTACGGCAACATCCTCTGGACGCCCAGCCCCGTGCTGGTCGACTTCGATGACTGTCTCATGGGCCCGCCCGTCCAGGATCTCTGGCTCCTCGCCCGGGGCCACGACGAGGAAGCGAAGAAGGGCCGCGAGGATCTCCTGGAGGGCTACGAGGTCTTCCGCGAGTTCGACCGCTCCACGCTCGGGCTCGTCGAGCCGCTCCGTGCGATGCGTATCGTCTATATGTCGGGCTGGATCGCGCGGCGGTGGGAGGATCCGTCGTTCCCTCAGGCGTTCCCGAGCTTCCGCGACCATCGCTACTGGATGCAGGAGTACGAGGAGCTGGTGAGGATCGCGGAGACGCTCGGCTAGCCCCCATCGAGGTCATCCGGGCGCCAGGCCCCGCGTGGCCGTCAAGTCGTTCGATGGCCGCAGGAGGAGCCGCATGACGGTACGCAGGTCCAAGGGCTCGCGTCACGGTGCCGAATCCGGACACGATGGCCGACGGCGGATCTTCGCCGAGTCCGGGCGGAACGCCGTCAGGGCGCTCGTGGTAGTGGCGCTCCTGGCCGGCGTCGCCGGCGAGCCGAGACCGAGCTCGAGCCAGCAGCCGGCGGAGCCGCAGTATCGCGTCGTCCGGCCGGAGGGCCAGGGCCCTCATCCCGCGCTCCTGTTCGTCTCCGGTTGCAGCGGCTTCACGCCTCACGAGGCGCCACACCACTACGGGCGGGTGGCCGACGAGTTCGCGTCGCGGGGGTACGTCGTGATCTTCGTCGACTACCTGGGCGCCCGCGGCCGTCACATCTGCGCAGGCGCCGTCCCTCCTGGGGACGTCGCGGGAGACATCCTCGCCGCGGCGGCCTACGCCAGGACCCGCCCGTTCATCCGGGCGTCCGAGATCGACGTCATCGGCTGGTCCAGGGGGGGCAGTGGTGTGCTGAGCGTGATCGCGATGCTCCCGGCCAACACGCCCGCACCGTTCCGGAAGGCCGTCGCCTACTATCCCGAGTGCTACGTCGGGACGCCGTGGAACGTGAAGATCCCGCTCCTCATGCTCCTGGCCGGAAAGGACGACATCTCGTCCACGTGGGCGTGCGAGCAACTGGAGAAGCGGCTCGGCGGCGATGTCCCTCTCGAGGTACGCGTGTATCCGGAAGCGCGCCACGCGTTCGACGTTCCCGACCTTCCGCCGTTCGTCCGGCGGACGAGGGGAGGCACGCTGGGCCACGACCCGCAGGCGGCGGCCGCCGCCCGGGAGGAAGTGAGGCGCTTCCTGGGCCGCTAGCTCCGCCCGGGGACGGCGCTCACACGAGACCCGTCAGAAGCGATTGGGCTTCTTGGGCGCCGGCGGCTCCAGCTTGGTGCGGATCTCCTTGGCGCGGGCTTCCATGTCGGCCGCCGCGGCGTTCCGGTCCCATCTCCGGAGGAGCTTGGCATTGTCGTCGAGGGCCTCCGCGATCTCGGGGCGCACCTGACCCACCATTTCCTCGCGGATCGCCACGGACTGCTTGAGCATCCCTTCGGCGCGGGCGTAGCTCCCGTCGACCAGGTTCATCCGGGCCTCGGACTTGAGCCGCTGAGCCAGCTCGCCAGGCCCCGGCTCCCCGAGTTGAGTTCCCGACGGGAGCGGCCCTGAGACGGTGCCCACATTGGCATTCGTCGGAACGTCTCCTCGGAACGCGCCCGTGGGCATCGGAATGGACGCCCCCGGCAGCACGCTGACCGTGTCGGCCGCGAGTGCGCTCCGGTACGCCCCGACCGTCCCCCCCGGTGGGGGGGTGCCCCGGACCGCCCCGATCACCGCGGCGGCCGGCAACGACCCTCGCGCGGCACCCACGGTCGCGCCCTCGGGCACCGCCCCTCGCAGCGCGCCGACCGTCGCCCCCGTGGACAGGGTTCCCCCGAAGGCGCCACGAGTGGCGGTCGGGGACTGAGCATGGCCCAGTGCCGGAAGGGCCACCATCACCAGGACGCTCAAGAGGATCAGCGCTGTCGCTCCGACTCGCATCTCTTTATCCTCCTCCCCCCCAGCAAACCTCGAGCGGGGCACCGGCCGCCTGCCTGTCACGCGGATCCTATGGCCGAGCGCCAGGACGCGTCAAGGCGGGGTCCCAGTCCAGTCGTCGCGCGCTCTCACGATCCCGCCGTCTGTCCGCGCCCGGGCGGACAAGGTGATCGACTGACCTCGGCGCCGCTCGCGCGATGTCCTTCCAGCACCTCTAATCGCAGAGCGCCCGGGTTATCCGACCCTGGGGAACCGCCCCTCCACGGGATACGCCGGATCGGTGAAGCCGGGCGTCGAAGCGTGGCCGGGGACAACCAGACTGTCGGCCAGCTTCTCGTCCTCCGCCGTCCATGCATAGTCGAGCGCGGCGAAGTAGCTGGTCCATTGATCGAAGGTGCGCGGGCCGGCGATGATCGAGCTGATCGCGCGGTTGTTGAGCACCCAGGCGCAGGCCCATCCGACGAGGCTGGTGCCGCGCTTCGCGGCGTGCTCCGTGAGCTTCTCGGCGATGATCAGGCTCTCGGGTCGCCACTCCGCTTCCAGCATGCGCTTGTCCTGGCGGCCGGCGCGGCTGCTGGGGTCGGCCGACTGA
The DNA here is from genome assembly GCA_963805625.1 of uncultured Candidatus Rokubacteria bacterium. Lineage (GTDB taxonomy): Bacteria > Methylomirabilota > Methylomirabilia > Rokubacteriales > DASRDR01 > DASRDR01. The sequence goes on along the minus strand of CAWDVE010000019.1, from coordinate 217,313 downwards.
TTGACCTTGTACTTGCCGGTCAGCACGCCGCGCGCGACGGGGCTGTAGGGCACGACGCCGAGCTCGAACGCCTTGGCCGCTGGCAGCAGCTCGATCTCCGGCTGGCGGTTCATGAGGTTGTAGTAGGGCTGCAGTGCCGCCGGCTGCGGCACGCCAAGCTGCCGGCTCAGGTGACACACTGAGGAATATGCCAGGACTTCACGTTGGAGAGCGCCCACTCGCGCACCTTGCCCTGGCGAATCAAGTCGCCGAAGGTGGCGATTGTCTGCTCCCAGGCCGTGTCGGGGTCGACCCGATGGATGTAGTAGAGGTCGATGTGGTCGGTCTGCAGGCGCGTCAGGCTCGCGTCCACGGCCTGCATCAGGTGCCGCCGCGACAGACCCCGGTCGGTGATGTTGGGCCCAGTGGACTGCGCGGCCTTCGTCGCCAGCACCCATCGGTCGCGCTTGGCCTCCTGGAGCAGGCGTCGCCGGCGTCCGCGCGGTACTCGGCAGGAGTCAACTCGTCATCGTGGCGACATACCGTCGCACGGGACCCGCGACGGACCGGGTGGGGGGGCGAGACACCTCGACAATCCCGCGGGGCAGCGCTCTTGCACAGGATGAACGGTGTGATCCGGTCATTGACGGTCATCGCGGTCACGCTGCTCGGGCTCCTAAGCGCAGGTGTCCCGTGGAGCGACCCTGTCTTGAGGACCGGCACGATCATCATGGGTATCCCGCGGGACCACTTCGTCGTCCTCGGCGCTGACCGGTTGTGGACCAATGCGCTGCCGAGGGTCGGTGATTCTCCCTCGGAACGACAGGGCCGGCAGGTGAAGATCGCCATGCACGACTCGCTACCTCTCGCGGTCGCCGTGGCGGGCATCGCCACCCTCGGCCCCGAGCAGGACACCGTGGAGCACATCCGCCGGCTCATCGCTACGCTCAATGCCTCGCGCCTCAACTTCGACGCGATCGTCGAGCTCCTCCGCACGGATCTTCAGGAGCGGCTCCAGGTCATTCGGGAGCCCGCGAAGCGCGCGCTAGCCAGGAACCCCGCCGATGCCGAGGCTAAGATCCGACTGAAGGTGGCGCGTCTCACGCTGCTCGTGGCCTATGTCGCCTCAGGGCACGCGACCCTAGGCTCGCTCGAGCTCGATGATCGATGGACCGCAAAGTTGGCCGCGCCGCCTCGCGGAGCGGTGGCGTGGCCCGACGCCCTCGACACCTTCTACGGACAAGGACCCTTCGCGGGCGCCACCGCGATGTTCGGACCTTCGATCCAGGAGCCGTCGAAGCTCAGCGAGCACGTCCGCCGCGTGATCGAGGCGGGCATTCGCGAGGACACGCGGCTCTATCAGATCGGCGACCGCCACGCCGGGGGTCCGGTGGATGTCGTGCTGATCGATGCCAAGGGCGCTCGCTGCGTCCCATCATGCTCGCCTTCATGACGCCGCTCCCGAGCCGCGATCCCTCAGTCCGGTGACTCGCGGGACGGTAATCGCGCGCCGGGAGCTCCTGCGGTTCGGACGGGCCGCACTGGCGTGGCCCCTCATCCTCACCGCCATTCGGTCGAGAGCGGATCCTCTCGGTGAAACCCTCGCGGAGCTCGAGCAGAGGACCCGCGAGTACCAGGAATCGCTCGGGCGCCTCGCGTCGGTCCTCGAGGAGGCGCTTGCCCGCGCGACGGCCGCAGCTGATCGGGCCCGCTGGCTCCACGCCGAGGGGCTGATCGCTCGCGGTGACGTCGAAGAGGCCCCGCGCGCGGTGACCGAGGCCGAGAGGCGCCTTGGCGAGACGCGCAGGCAGCTAACCGACTCCGAGGCCGTCATGACGGAAGCCCAGGCGCTCCGGCAGCTGGCGGCGCTGCCGCCGGTCCCCCCGGGCGCGGAGCAGTCCACGCCGGAGGTGCTCGAGTACCACGGCGTCAGCGCGTGGACGCTGACCCAGGTCGCGAGTCTCGAGCAATTCTTCTCCGGGCGGTTCGGGCGCCCGCTTCCCGTGAGTGCCATAAGCCAGACGGCGCTCCACGACCGGCTGGGCTTCGATCACCGAAATGCCGTCGACGTCGCGGTCCATCCCGACAGCACCGAGGGCCGCGTGCTGCTCGACTATCTCCGCTTGCGTGGCATCCTGTTCCTGGCCTTCCCCGGACCGGTCGCGGGCGCGTCGACCGGCGCCCACGTGCACGTCGGCGCCCCTTCTCCTCGAACGGGCTGAGCGAGACTCGGCACACCGCGCGGCCCTGTGCGAGCGCCCGCGAGGGCGTGGCGGCCTCCGGCGTTCCTGTCTGGCGCCGGCCGTTCCTGGTATGCTCCAAGTCCACGAGAAATGGCCATGACTTTCCAGCACCTCTTCACGCCCTTCCGGCTCGGGCACGTGACGCTCCGGAACCGGATCGTGAGCACGCCGCACGCGACTCGATTCGGCAAGGACGGCTACATCACGGAGCGCTACATCCGCTACCACCAGGAGAAGGCGCGAGGCGGCGCCGGGCTCGTCCAGTGCTTCGGGAGCTCGAGCGTTCACCCGTCGAGCCCCGTCCTCGACTGGAACGGGATCAAGAACTGGGACGACTCGTCGCTCCCCACGTTCGCGGCCTTCGCGCGCGCGATCCACGCCGAGGGCGCCCACGTGATGGCGCAGACCACGCATCGCGGGCGCCGCGGCTCGTCCGGGCCCGGGGAGCAGGCCCTGGTCTCGCCCTCGGACGTCCCCGAGACGGAGAACCGCGAGATCCCGCACGCGCTCGACCGGAGCGAGATCGCGGAGATCGTGCAAGCGTACGCGGCCGCCGCGCTCCGGCTCAAGCGCGCGGGCTTCGACGGGGCCGATCTCTGCGCCTACGCGCGCCACCTCATCGACCAGTTCTGGGTGCCGTCGGTGAACCGGCGAACCGACGAGTACGGGGGCAGCCTCGAGAACCGGCTCCGGTTCGCCGTCGAGGTCGTCGGAGCCATACGCGGCGCCGTCGGACGCGACTTCGTCCTGGGGATGCGCGTCAGCGGCGACGAGCTGATCCCGGACGGGCTTCATCTCGAGGACGTGGTCGAGATCGTCCGCGTCCTGGACTCGCTCGGCCAGCTCGACTACTTCACGGTCTCGGGCTCGACCGGCGAGACCCCGCGGCTCCACCAGAAGCTGATGCCGTTCGCGAACGCGCCGCAGGGCGTCTACGCGTCGCTGGCGGCTCGCATCAAGCAGGAGGTGCGGGCCGCCGTGATCTACGCGGGCCGGGTTGTCGACCCGCGCCATGCTGAACGCCTGCTCGCCGAAGGCGCGTGCGACCTGGTAGCGATGACGCGGGCGCTGATGGCCGACCCGTGGATGCCGCGGAAGGCGGCTGAGGGGCACCTCGACGACATCCGGATGTGCGTCGGCATGCAGGAGGGCTGTCTCGGCCGGTCGAATCGCGGGCTCACGCTCTCCTGCTCCCAGAATCCGGTGACCGGCCGTGAGGCCGAGCTCGGCGAGCTCGTCCCGGCGGCGGTGCCGCGGCGAATCGTGGTGGTCGGCGGCGGCCCCGCGGGGCTCGAAGCGGCCCGTATCGCTGCGCTGCGCGGCCACGAGGTCATCCTCTACGAGCGGACAGCCACGCTCGGGGGCCAGGTGCTGGTCGCCGCCCGCGCGCCGCTCCGGCCCGGATACGGGGAGTCCATCACCTGGCTCGTCCGCCAGCTCCGGAAGACGACTGCGACCGTACGGCTCGGGACCGAGGCCACGTTGGAGGGCGTGCTCGCCGACCGGCCCGACGCCGTGATCGTCGCGACGGGCGCGGTGCCGCGCCGGCCCCACCTGCCCGGCCTGGATTTGCCGGGCGTCGTCACGGTGGAGGATATCCTCTCGGGCGCGGCGGTCGCCGGGCCGCGAGTCGTGGTCGTCGACGGGACCGGCCGGGTCCAGGCAGGCCTCGCCGCCGACTACCTCGCCATCCAGGGCCGGGCGGTCTGCGTTCTGACCGCGTACCACACCGTGTGCGACAACACCGAGGGATCCACGAAGGAGCCGCTCTTCGAGCGGCTCTACCAGCGGGATGTGGCGATGATCGTGGACACGGCGCTCGCCGGGGTCGAGGCGGACGGGACCGGCCGGCTCCGGGTGCTCGCCGCCAACGAGTACTCGGGGCGCGAGCTGCGGCTCGACGGCGTCGACACCGTCGTCCTGGCCTACGGGGCCCGCGCCGTCGACGGGCTCTTCGCACGGCTCAAGGGGCGCGTCCCGGAGGTGGTCCTGGTCGGCGACGCGATGGCGCCGCGGCTCCTCCACGACGCGCTCCTCGAGGGCACCCGCGCCGCCCGCCACCTCTAGCACGTCGATCCAGCCCAGGCATACGACGCTCGTGGAGCTTCGCGGAGGCAACCACACGATTTCCTCTTCTCACAGCGCACGGACGTGACCGCCGCGATGCGCGATTTCCTGGCGAGGTGATCAAAGCCACTCGAACGCGCTCAAACACGGCGCCGCGGACGCTGGAGCGGGACGAGCCGGCCGGCTCGCCACCTCGAGTTTACCCTCGCCGCCTTCTCGCGGGGCCGCTCCCGTAGTACAAGTGGAGCGGGAGGCGACTCATGCTGCTCTAGGCGCCGCGAGTCGCCGAACCGACGACAGACTCGAGGAGGACATGATGCTGGGAGAACGGCTCGAAGAAGAACATGGGAAGGTCACCTCGTGACGGGTACTCGACTATCGCTACGGGAAGATGGAGGTCTGCTTCGAAGCTACGCTGAGCCTCCTCGGCATGAAGGGCGCCGGCATGGGCACTACACGGTCTTCGAGCGAGTTCCGGGCCAGCTGTACGGCGAAGGGCGGGGCATGGTGATGGTCGACGGCGGCGAGAGCGCCATCTGGAACGGCCACGGATCGGGACGCCCACGGGGAACGGCATGGACATGAAATTCGCCGCCTCCGTGGCCTATCAGGCCCAGACGACCGGCAAGCTGGCGCGCCTCAACAACGTGCTGGCCCTGGTGGAGCACGTCGCCGAGGCCGACGGCAGCGCGCGATCGACGCTCTACGAGTGGAAGGTGTGAGTCGCGGCTCGCCCGGGTGGCCAGGCTGGTCGCGCGCCGCCTCCCGCAGGCCTCGAGGCGGCACCCGTTCGGGGTGCCGCCCCTAGCGTGCAGATCTGGGTCGACGCCGACGCCTGCCCGAGGCCCATCAAGGAGATCCTGTTCCGCGCCGCCGAGCGCCAGCAGGTCCCCATGGTCCTGGTGGCCAACACGCTCGTCCGGACCCCGCCGTCGCCATTGATCCGAACCATGCGCGTCCGGCGGGGCTTCAACGTCGCCGACCGGGAGATCGTGGACCAGGTCCAGGCCGGCGACCTGGTCGTCACGGCCGATGTCCCGCTCGCGGCGGAGGTGATCGGCCGTGGCGCCCACGCGCTCGATCCGCGTGGCGTGCTCTATACGCCGGAGAATATCCCGGAGCGCCTCGCCGTGCGTAACCTCATGGCCGAGCTGCGCACGACCGGCTTCCAGACTGGCGGGCCCGCGCCCTGGAGTCGGGGCGACAGCCATGCGTTCGCGAATCAGCTGGACCGGCTGCTCTCGGGCCGCGAGAAGCCCGAGGCGTGAGCACTGTCCTCGTCATCGCCGTCGGCGTCCTGTGCGGCGGGTTCGTCAACGGTCGCGCCGGATTCGGAACGGGTCTGACGACACTCGGCCTGTGGCTTCACGTCGTGAACCCTCCCGTGAGCCCACGAGCCCACGCGCGAGCTGGTGGCTCGACCAGCCCCTGAGCGACGCGGCCGGTCTTCCCGACGTCGCTCGCCGGCGACGCCCCGGGTGAGCGCCCGGTCCCACGCACTGTCGAGCCCGCAGGAGCACGAGAAGGGCCGCTTCGTCGGGCTCCAGGCCCGCTGGTGACACCGCCCGTTCCGGCGCTGCTTGCTCCGGGGCCCGTGGCAGCGTCTTCTCGAAGTAGGCCTCGACCACCGCGGGGTGCACGTAGCACTTCCGGCAGATGGCTGGCGTGTTGCCCAGGCGCTCCGCCACGGTCTCGATGGCCCGCGCAACGTTCCGCTTCGCCTCCAGGTCGGACTCGAACCCGCCGTCCCGCAACGCGCTCGCCGCCAATACCGTGCCGGCCCACGTGCGGAAATCCTTGGCCGTGAACTCCTCGCCCGCGATTTCGCGGAGATAGGCGTTGACGTCGGCCGAGCCGATGGCGTGATGCTGCCCGTCCTCGTCTACGCATTGGAACAGCTCGTGGCCCGGTAGCTCCTGACACTGTCGGACGATCCGGGCCAGCCGTCGATCCGCGACGTTCACGACGTGCCGCTTTCCCCCCTTGCCGCGGAACTCGAAGCGGAGGCTCGACCCATCGACGGTGACGTGCCGGTTTCGCAAGGTCGTCAGGCCAAACGAGTTGTTCTCCTCCGCGTACTCGACGTTCCCGATCCGGATCAGGGAGGTCTCGAGGAGGCGCACGACCGCGGCGAGGATCCGCTCCCTGGGTAACCCGGTCCGGCCGAGGTCTTCGCTCACGCGCCGGCGGATGGCCGGCAGCCGCTCGGCGAACAAAGCCAGCCGCGCATACTTGGTCGCGTCCCGAGTCTCGCGCCAGCGAGCGTGATAGCGGTACTGCTTGCGCCCCTTGGCGTCGCGGCCAATGGCCTGGATGTGCCCCTCGGGCGACGCGCAGATCCAGACCTCGGTCCAGGCCGGTGGGATCGCGAGCGCCCGGATACGGCGACGGGTGACGAGGTCGCGGACGGGAGACCCATCGGCCGCCACGTAACGGAATCCCCGACCCGCCCGCACACGGTGGATGCCCGGCGTGCCGTCGCTCACGTAGCGGAGCGCGGCCGCCTCTGCGGTTGCGAGGGAGTCACTCATCCCGCGCGACGCCTCCCCGGGGCGCCTCGGATGACTTCGGCGCCGCGCTCGGATGCTCGGCTCTGTCAGTGCTCGCACGCGCTGGTCGCAGCAAGGTTCTTGCCAGGACGGATCTCGTGTCCGCCGCCTTCCTCTTCCCGGGTCGCATGCGGGACGAATCCGGCCATCATGGCACCGCAGCGACAAGTTGTCCGGTTTCGATTCGGCAAGCTACCGCGAATTCCCCGCCGGTCGCTCAAGGCACTCGTCTTGCTGTGATCAGCGTTCTGTTATCGATTCTCATAGCCGGCCCACGTCACAATGTGGAGGAGTGATGGCACAGCTCACGTCGACCCGACCGTCCCCCGTCCCGAGCGCCCCACCGCTGGATCTCGCCCCCGTCGTGCTGATCGCCGACAACGAGCCCACTCTCCTGGAGCTCTTCCAGACCGTCCTGGAGGACGGCTACCTCCGGGTACTGACGGCCATGAACGGCCGCGAGGCGTTGGCGCTGGCGGAGACGTGGGTCCCCGATATCCTGGTGACCGACGTGGTCATGCCGCGCCTCGATGGCTTCGGTCTGGTTTGCGCGGTGCGCCGCCTCTACCCCGGAATTCCCGTCATCATCATGACTGGCGACGCGACCTATCAGGACCGTCCCATTGAGGACATGGCGACCAAGGTCGGAGCCGTCGCGACTTTCATGAAGCCCTTTGATATCGCCGCCTTGCATCAGGTGGTTCGGAGCGTGGTGTCCCCCATCGAGCCGGCGTCCCTCGAAGGGACCGGTGTCAGCGGCAGAGGAGAGGACCGGACAGCCTGAGCGTCGATTCACGCGGGCGGCTCCGGCAGTTCCGGTGTCCCGCCATGCCAGCCCCAGGCCCGCACGGCGCGGGACGATGCGCCGAGGGTCGACGTCGAGCGCCGCGGCCGGCGCTTGACTTTCACGCCCGGAGCGCTTCTTCTCTTGCTCGTCTCCCGGCGTCACGCGCGACGCGCATCGCCGCGGCCTCGGGAGAGATCCGGGCACTGACACCGAACGGGGGCATCCGTGAAGATCTCGCGCATCGACGTCTATCGCTTCCGCTACACGCTCGCCGGCGGCCCGCTGACGCTGTCGGGCGGGCGCACGGTCAGCGCCGAGGACAGCACCCTCGTGAAGGTCAGCACCGACGAGGGGCTAGTCGGCTGGGGCGAGGGGTGTCCCTTCAACCCGACCTACATGCTGGCGTTTCCCGAGGGCACGCGGGCCGCCATCCAGCTCATGGGACCGGCCTTGCTCGGAGCGGACCCGCGACAGATCGAGCAGGTCTACGCGCGGATGGACGGGGCTCTCTACGGTCATGCCTACGCCAAGTCCCCCATCGACATCGCCTGCTGGGACCTCCTCGGCCAGGCGACCGGCCTCCCCGTGAGCGACCTCCTGGGCGGGACCTTCCAGGCGCGATTCCCCATCTACCACGTCGTCGGGGTGAACCGGCCCGAGGCGATGCGAGAGCGAGCCGAGCAGCTCCGCGCGCAGGGCTTCCGCCGCTACCAGGTCAAGGTCGGCAGCGGCCACTGGCAGCTCGACGTGGCGCGCGCCCGGGCCTGTCTCGACGTGGTGCGGGACCAGGAGGTGGTCATCGTCGACGCCAACGCCTACTGGCGCCAGCACGAGGCTGCCCAGTTCATCGCCGCGCTCGAGGACGAGCCGATCTACCTCGAACAGCCCTGCCGGACGCTGGCGGAGTGCCTGGCGATCCGTCGCCGCACCGCGCGGCCGATGATCCTCGACGAGGCCCTGACGGACCTGGACGCCCTGTTCGCCGCCCAGGCCGCCGGAGCCATGGATTGCGCGATGCTCAAGCTGTCGCGGCTCGGCGGCATCAGCCGCGTCCGGCTCGCGCGCGACGTCTGCCGGCAGTGGGGGCTGGCCATGACCATGGAGGATGCCGGAGGTGGCGACGTGGTCACCGCCGCCATGGCGCATCTCGCCGCCAGCACCCCGCCGCAGTCGCTCCTGAACGGCATGCTCATCAACATGATGGTAAACGAGCACATCGCCGAGGGGACGCCGGAGCCGCGCGACGGCTGGTCGGAGGTGTCGAGCCGTCCCGGTCTGGGGATCAGCGTGGACGAGAAGGCGCTCGGCGAGCCCGTGTTCAGCATCCGCTGAGCCGTTCGTCCACGCGCGACACGAGACGGAGGCACGGGCCGGCGTCCACCGGGCGCCGGCGCCTCCGTCGCGTCACATAATCGTCGTCCCGTTCCGCCCGAGCATCCCTCCGAGCCCCTCGATCATGCCCTGATGTCGGCTCGCGTGAGAGAACTCGCGTGAGAGAAGTGGAAGGCGAGGTCTCCCGCCACGGTCGTCGCGGCACCCGACGTCTCGGTGGCACCCAGACCCTCGGGGTTGCTCACGAACTCCATGATGGAATTGCGCCACAGCTCGAGGTCGGCGCCCTGGAGCGACGCCACCAGGGCATCCACGGCGCCCAACGCCCGACGCGCGTAGCCGATGAGCGCCTCTCGCCCGACGCGGGCCACCACCACCGCCGCGTCCTGATCCATCCAGGATCCGGTCTCCAGGACGCCCAGGCTCTTCGGGTCCAGGCCCCCATCGGCTCGCCAGACCCCGTGGTCCCAAGGGGAGTTGATGCGCCCACTGCGCCGGGGCTAAGGTACCACCATGGCCTCGCGCGGCACGCCGCGTAGCGCGTACCAGCTCTGCCACGGAGCGACGCGCGCGGTCGCCCGGGCCCCCTGCCGCAGGCGGCGCGCCCGGTGCCATCGCCCGACATCTGGAGGTGATCCATGGCGACCCAAGCACGAAGAGTGGCAGCCTTTCGCCGGCGTCTCGCGGCCCGCCAAGCGAGCTGGTCCATCGAAATCCCGGCAAGGCGGAGAATCACGCTGGAGCTGACACAGCCGCAACAGGAGCAGCTCCGGCGCGCGACGAAGCGCGTCGTCCCGTCGGTGACCCTGGTCTTCTCTTCGAATGCCCTGGACCCGAACGGGCATGCTCTCGCCTGCCTGGAGCTGCGCCGCGCGGCGAAACCCGCACAGTCTCGGCGGCGGAAGCCGGGTAGCCGCGCGGCGCGCTGATCAACCCGGGCGTCGTCCCGGACTGGCCCGGTCATGGGCCGAGGGGGCCGACGGCCGAGACGGCATGACGTCGGGCCATCTGAACGACCGCGCGTTCATGCGAGGTGCGCGGGCGCTGCTCTCCGACTACGCCCGCCTCACGGCCGGTCAGGCAACGGTCCTGGTCTACGACCCCGCAGTAGAGGGCGTTTGTCGCGCCGTCGGAGTGATCGCCGCCGGTGCCGGCATCACGGTCAGGAGCGTCTCCGCCAGGCTCGCCTGGACGGCCATCGAGGCGTCTCTCGAGAAGCCATGCGACGCGGTCGTGTTCCTCGAATCAGGCGAGAGCCACCACACGCGGGCGCTGCTCCGCTACATGTCGACCCGCCCTCGCGCACCGCGCGCGTACCGTTTCTTTGGCGCCACAGCCGAGTCCGTATGCCGCGGGTTCCGGCGCCGCCAGGACACGCTTCGGCGGCGGAACTGGGATCTCATCGAACGGGCGCGCCGCGCCGGCCATCTCACCGTGCAAAGCAATCGCGGCACCCGTCTCGAGGTGGAGCTCGATCGGGCAGCGCCGTGGGCCAATACGTACGGCGAGGCCGCGGGCGGCTACCCCGGGGTCTGGCCGCCAGCCGAGGTGAACACCCGGAGCGCCGACGTCGACGGCATCCTCGTGGCCGACGGCGCGATCGGGTCCAACATCGGCTGGCCGCTCGACGCGCGATTGGGCGCGAACCCGGTCACGCTGCGCATCTCACGCGGGAGGATCACCGACGTCGACAGCCGTCACGCGCTCGCCCGGGAACTGGTCGAGGAGTTTCTGCTGGTGCCGCACTGCAACGAGGTCGTCGAGATCGGGATCGGCACCAACGACGGCATCCCGGGCTTCGTGCCGGCAGACATTCTCCTCAACGAGCGCGTCGCGAGCTTTCACCTCGGCGTGGGCAGCGCCGACGCAGACAACGCGGTGCAGAACCTCCATCTCGACTTCATCCTGGGCGATTGCCGGATCCTCATGGGGCGCCACGTCGCCCTCAGCAAAGGCCGGTTCGCCCGTCTCACGACCGCGGCGATTCCGGATTGGCGCGCCTACGACGTTCCAGTCACGCTGCACGACGCCGTGTAGTCGAGCCGGGCTCTCGGGGGCCAAGGCCGCCGGGCAGTGGCCATCCCCATCGGGACCTCCGCGCATGCACCTTGCACCGGTGGCACGCATCCTATAGCAATAGGACATCATGACACCGGAGACGAGATGGGCAGTCGACGCGTCCACGGAGGGCACTGGATCGCCGGCGAGCGCAGCACTGGCCAGACCAGGGGCGTGGAGCACGTGGTTCGCGCCGACCCGGGCGGCGGACCGCCGGCCATGACGGCGCCGCCGCTCGACCTCGTCATCAAGAACGTCCGCGTCGTGCGACCACGCCAGCCGGCCGTGGAGATCCTCGACCTGGGCGTGTTAGACGGCCGCTTCGCGCGGATCGCGCCTGGCATTCCCGTCGGCGACGCCCGGACGGTCTTCGATGGCCGTCACCTCCTCGGCTTCCCGGGTGTCGTGGACGCCCACACGCACGCAGGCATCTACGCCCCGCTGTCCGGCGACGCTCGGAGCGAGAGCCGAGCGGCGGCGTCCGGCGGCGTGACCGCGATGCTGACCTACTTCCGCACCGGCCAGTACTATCTGAACCGCGGCGGCCCGTACGCCGAGTTCTTCCCCGAGGTGCTCCGCGTCTCGGACGGCCACTACTGGGTCGACTACGGGTACCACCTGGCCCCGATCCAGGCCTCCCACGTGGGCGAGATGGAGGCGCTGGCGGTGCACGTTCCTGCGCGGCCAGGTCGTCTACGATCGCGGCGGCGTCGTGGGGCCGGCGCGCGGTCGCTACCTCCGGCGTCCGACGCCGGATCCCTGAGTGCGCGCCGCGGTCAGGGCGCCCCGCTGGACACGAGCCCGAATCCGGAGCAGGTCGAGAACGGGAGACACGCGACGATGAATGGCAGCGGTGAGAAGCTGTTTCGCCTGCAGGGTCTGGAGATCTTCGGCGACGCCGCGAGGCCGGCCCGGCGCCGCCGCCCCGCGCTGACGGTTCACGAGCCGGCGCGCGATGTCCCCGTCTTCGCCGAGACCGACGTGCTCGTGGTCGGCGGCGGCCCGGCGGGCGTGGCGGCCGCCGTCGCGGCCGCGCGCCTCGGCGCGGCCGTGACGCTCGTCGAGCGCTACAACCACCTGGGCGGGCTCTCGACCGGCGGGCTCGTGATCTGGATCGACCGCATGTCCGACTGGACGGGCCGCCACGTGATCCGCGGCGTCGCCGAGGAGCTGATGGACCGGCTGCCGCGGGATGCGCGCTTCGGTCCCCCGCAGGAGGCCTGGGGCTCGCGGGACGAGGCCACCGCCGCCTACTGGACCCAGCGCACGGCGGCCTTCCACGGCGTCGTCACCTGGTCCCCCACCATCGACCCCGAGTGGCTCAAGACTGCGTGCATGGACATGGTGCTGGAGCACAAGGTGCAGCTCGTCCTTCACGCCTGGGCGGTCGCGCCCGTCGCCGAAGGCCCTCTCATCCAGGGGGCGATCTTCGAGAGCAAGGAGGGCCGGCAGGCCATCCGGGCCCGGGTGGTGGTGGACGCCAGCGGCGACGCCGATCTCTTCGCCCGCGTGGGCGCGACGCTTGACTCTGACATCGACGAGCGGGACATCCACCATTGCACCAACACCGCGTGGCTCTTCGGCGGCGTGGACATGGACCGCTGGATCGCGTTCCGCACCGGGAACCCCACGGGGTTCTCGGACTTCATGGCGCGCGGGCGCGAGCAGCTGCGGTTCTTCGAGAAGCCGTTCGTCGGCTGGCGCAATGACGTGGCGCTCTTCATGGGGCCGCGGCTGTCGGGCTACAGCGCCGTCGACGTGGAGGACCTGACTGCAGTCGAGATCCGCTCGCGCCAGCTCATGGTCGGCCACCTCGAGGTCTACCGGGCACACGCACCGGGGTTCGAGCACGCGTACCTCATGCTGGGGGCGCCGCAGATCGGCGTGCGCCACAGCCGGCGCCTCCGCGGCCTCCGCCGCGTCACGCGAGCGCAGTGGGACACCGCCGCGGTGTGGGACGACGAGATCGGCGTCTCGCCCAGCCTGTCGCCGAACGTCCCGAACATCTCGGTGCCGTACGGCTCCCTGGTCCCGACCGACCTGGAGGGCATCCTCGGGCCGGGGCGCCACATCTCGTGCGATCCCAGCTCGCACACCTTCCTCCGCGAGATCCCGCAGTGCTGGATGACCGGCCAGGCCGCCGGTGTCGCCGCCGCCCTGGCCGCGGCCGGATCGACCCGGCTCCGGGACGTCGACCCTCGGGCCATCCAGCGCGAGCTGCTCCGCCAGGGGGCCTACCTCTCGCCCGCGGTCGAGGCAGCGCTTCGCGTCCCGGCAGCCGCGCCGTAGCGTCCCGCCGCCCCGCGACCAGATTCACGCTCCGGTCACGGCGCTCGCGCAGGTGACCGACTCGCTTCGCTGCGCGCGGCGGTGGTCGGATGGCATGCGCGATGGTCATGGCACCTTGCCCGGTCCCTGGAGACCGGGCTACGATGAGCCGTCCGGTTGCACGGCGGGTCCGAGGGTCGCCAGCCACTCGCACGGGTTTCCCTCCGACGGCCAGAATGGCCGGCTGACGTGTGCGCAGCGTCGCCGGTGGGCGTGTCCCGGCGCCCGTAGAGAGCGAGGGAGAGGCGAGCCGATGAGCTCAGGGAAAGAGGACCTCAAGACCCGGATCTGCGCCGAGATCGACCGGCGTGCTGAGGAGATCGTCCGGATCAGCGACCACATCATGCGGCACCCGGAGTCCGGCTTCCGCGAGACGCAGACGGCCCTGTACGTTTGCCGGGAGCTCGAGCGGATGGGGTTGCCGTACCGCGCCGGGCTGGCCCTGACGGGCGTCAAGGCGCGGCTGCCCGGGCGGGCGCCGGGGCCCACCGTGGGGATCCTGGGCGAGCTCGATTCCTTGATCGTCTCCGATCACCCGTTCGCCGATCCGACGACCGGCGCCGCGCACGCCTGCGGTCACCACGCTCAGGTCGCGTCCATGCTGGGAGCGGGCATGGGCCTCCAGCCGCTGATGGACCAGCTCGACGGGGACGTCGTCCTCTTCGCCGTTCCGGCCGAGGAATGCATCGAGGTCGACTGGCGCCTGAGCCTGCGGCAGCAGAAGAAGGTCGAATTCATCGTCGGCAAGGCCGAGCTCATTCGCCTCGGCGAGTTCGACGACGTCGACATGGTGACGATCACGCACACGCCGGCCCGGGACGACGGAAGCCTGGCGACGGTCGGGGACACGCACAACGGGTGCGTCGTGAAGCGGGCCCGCTTCGTCGGGCGCGCCGCGCACGCGGGAGGCGCCCCGCATCTGGGCGTGAACGCGCTGAAGGCGGCGACGCTGGCGCTGAGCGCCATCGAGCACCAGCGCGAGACGTTCCGGGACGAGGATGGGATTCGCGTGCACCCGATCATCACGCGCGGGGGCGAGGCGGTCAGCGCGATCCCCGCCGACGTGCGCGTGGAGATGCTGGTACGAGGTAAGACGATCGAGGCCATCGCGGACGCGTCAGCGAAGGTAGACCGCAGTCTCCGTGCCGGGGCCCTAGCGATGGGGGCGACCGTCGAGATCACCACGATCTCCGGCTACCTTCCCAACCACTCGGACTCGAACCTCGTGGCCCTGGCCCACGCGAGCTGCGCGGCCGTCGTCGGCCAGGAGCGCATGGGCGTACCCCGCCACGTCACGGGCTCGACGGACGTCGGTGACCTGAGCTTCATCATGCCGACGGTGCACCCGCGCTCCGGCGGGACCCAGAGCACTCCCCACTCGAGCGACTACGTCGTGGTGGACCACCGGCTGGCCGCCGTCAATCCGGCCAAGTCCATGGCCATGATGGTGATCGATCTCCTGTGGGACGGCGCCCGCGAGGCCAGACGGGTGATGGCGGAGGCGGGCAAGAAGCTGGGCCGGGAGGAATACGTGGCTCTCAGGAGACGGCTTGATGCCCACGAGGTCTATGGCACGTGAGGATCTGGGGCCGGGCACGTCGCCGGCCATGAGAGGAGAGCGCTCGATGAGCTGGGACGAACGTCGCCGCAGTGGGATCAGGGCAGCAGCGGGGAGGACGCGGGTGGCCGTGCTCGTCGCGCTACTCGCCGGGCTCGTCGCCGTTCTCGGGGGGCATCCCCGGCCGGAGCCCAGGAGGACTTCAAGGGCGAGGAGCTGGTCGTCGTCAACTACGGCGGGACGTTCGGGCGCTTCTGGACGCAGTCATCATCGACCTCCTCGCGAAGCACGTCCAGCGTGGCCCCATGCTGAACACCGGCGACGCGTGGATCGGGGTATGGGCCAGTGACCGCGCGGGCACCCAGGTGCTCCAGGGCGCCCCGGTCGGCCTCGCCTACCCGCAGGATGGCACGGTGCTGTTCGGCAATGGCATCGGGATAGTCAAGGGAACGAAGCACAAGGCGCTGGCCGAGAAGTACGTCAACTTCGCGCTGGACGCCGCCCAGCAGACCAATTTCCACGCCAACGCCGTGCTGGGTCCGACCAACAAGAACGTGAAGCTCCCGGACAACGTCCAGAAGCTCATGCCGACCGGCAAGGCGCTGGAGAACTCGTTCACCCCCGACTGGGAGAAGATCGCGAAGTTCACGTCGGAGTGGACGGAGCGGTGGCAGCGCGAGATCACCTCGAAGTGAGCGCCGGCCCCGGGTATGGCGGCGGGGTCCTCCACCCCGCCGCCGGCCCACGGACGTAGCCTCGCGCCCGTGGCCGTCGTCGCCGACGCGGCAGTCGCCGCGCTGACGCTGCGCGACGTCGTCAAGACATTCGACGACGTCGTCGCGGTCGACGCGGTGTCCGTCGAGGTCCGGGCCGGGGAGTTCGTCACGCTGCTGGGCCCTAGCGGATGCGGCAAGACCACGACGCTCCGCATGATTGCGGGCTTCGTCGAGCCGGATGCCGGCGAGATCCGGATCGGGGCCGAGGACGTCACCCGGCTCCCGCCCAACAAACGGGACATCGGCATGGTCTTCCAGAGCTACGGTCTGTTCCCCCACATGACGGTCGAGGACAACGTCGCCTACGGCCTCCGCATGCGCCGGGTCCCCGTGGCCGAGCGCCGCCGGCGGGTCGAGGAAGCGCTGGGACTGGTCCAGCTGCCCGGCCTGGCGAAGCGATTCCCCCGCCAGCTGAGCGGTGGTCAGCAACAGCGCGTCGCGCTCGCGCGGGCCATCGTCATCCGACCCTCGCTCCTGCTGCTCGACGAGCCGTTGTCGAACCTCGACGCCAAGCTGCGGGAGGGGTGCGGAGCGCCTGAAGTCTCAGACTGCCAGGTTCAGAGACCGAGGTAGGCCGCGGCGGGTTCGCGCGGACGACCGCGTGGCGCTGGGATGGCCGGCGAGCGCGTGCCGGATCATCCGACCGGCGTGATCGCGCCCGCGTCGGGGCGGCGGCCATCGCGCCGGGGCCGGTGGCTGCCGTGGGCGGTCCTGATGCTCCCGAGCGCCCTCTTGCTGGTCCCGTTCTTCTTCGCTCCCCTGGCGATCATGCTCGCGTACAGCTTCTATCGCTTCCTGCCGGGCGGACGGCAGGAGCCCGCGCTCATCCTGGACAACTACTGGCGCTTCGTCTCCGACGCCTTCTATCGATCCATCCTCGTCGACACCCTGCTCATGGGCGCCGCAGTGGCCGTGCTGGCCCTCATCTTGTCATACCCGCTCGCGTACACGCTGGCGCGGAGCCGCTCGCGGTGGAAGGGGCTGCTCACCGTCATCGTGCTGATCCCGCTGATGACGAGCGTGGTCGTGCGCAGCTACGGATGGATGATCCTGCTCGCGAACAACGGGGTGGCCAACACGCTGCTCGCCGCGTTCCAGCTCCCCCGGACGCAGCTCATGTTCAACTTCACCGGCACGGTCATCGCGCTGACTGAGGTGCTGATGCCGTTCATGGTCCTGACCCTGTCCGGGGTCATCCAGCAGATCGACCCCGACCTCGAGGACTCGGTCCGGAGCCTGGGCGGCAGCTCGTGGCACGTCTTCCGCGACGTTATCCTGCCGCTGAGCCTGCCCGGGGTCGCCGCGGGCTCGCTGCTCGTCTTCGTCCTCAGCGTCAGCGCCTTCGCCACGCCGAAGTTGATCGGCGGCGCCCGCACCAAGGTCATGGCCACGATCGTGTACGACCAGGCCACGGCGGTGCTGAACTGGCCGTTCGCCGCCGCCTGCTCGTTCATCCTGATCGCGCTGGTCCTCGGCCTGACGATCCTCCCGGGCCGGCGAGCGCCGCCGCCCGCACGTGGGTGCGGTGATCCGGTGCGACGACTGAGCGCGGCACCCAGGCCCAACATCGGCTCGGAGCATGACGGAGCGGCCCCGGCGGCCGCTCCCCATCAGGCGGCTCGCCCTCTGGAGCGTCAACGCGATCGTCTGCCTGTTTCTGCTGGCGCCGATCCTGGTGGTGATCGTCGCGTCCTTCAGCCGGGACGCGTACCTGGCCTTTCCGCCGCGCGGGCTGTCGCTCCGCTGGTATCGGGAGTTCCTGGCGAGCCGCGACTTCGTCAACTCGCTTCTCCTGAGCCTGCGGCTCGGCGCGGTGGCGACCGCCATCGCCACCGTCGTCGGCCTCCTGGCGGCGCTGGCGCTGACCGCCCGGTGTTTCCGGGGAGCGGGCACAGCGCGCGGACTCCTCACCTCGCCGCTGACCGTGCCGGGGATCGTCGCCGGGATCGCGATGCTGATCTACTACAGCCGCGTGGGCCTGGGCGGCTCCTTCGTGAGCCTGCTGGCCGCACACATCGTCCTCGTGCTGCCGTTCGTGGTCCTGATCGTGTCGTCCGGGCTACAGGCATTCGATCGATCGATCGAGGAGGCGGCTCGCAGCCTCGGGGCCGGCCGCGTGACCGCCTTCCTGACCGTGACCTTGCCGCTGATCAAGGGCAGCGTGCTGGCGGGGGCGGTGTTCGCGTTCATCACCTCGTTCGACGAGGTGGTCGTGACCCTGTTCCTGGCCGGGCCGCGCATGATGACCCTGCCGGTCCGGATCTTTCAGTACATCGAGTATAACAGCGACCCGCTGGTGGCGGCCGTGTCAACCGTCCTGGTCGTCTTCACGGTCGCGGTCGTCCTGGTTGTCGATCGCGTGGTGGGCTTCAGCCGCCTGTTCTGACGGCTTCGCCCCGCGTTGCCGTCCTAGCGCGCGGCCGGGGTGAGCGCGGCCGCCAGGGGCCCCGTGACGGGCCCTCCGCCCTTCATGACGAGCGCCCGGTGCTTCGCCTCGCGCAACACGCCGATGTCCCCGAGGGGATCCGCGTCGATGACGATGAGATCGGCTTCCTTGCCGCGGGCCAGCGTGCCCACCTCGTCGGCGATTCCCATGCACTCCGCCGACCGCCGGGTGCTGACCTCGATGGCCTGGGCCGGGGTCATGCCCCCCTCGACCATGAGGGCAAGCTCGAGCCCGTTGTCGCCGTACCCGTAGCCGCCCGCGTCGGTGCCCATGGCGATCCGCACGCCCGCCCGCAGCGCCCGACCGAAGCTCTGCACGTGGTGCTCGTGCATCGCCCGGGCCCGCTCCTGCTTGAACGACGGGCCGAGCGTGCCGTGCCACCGGTAGACCGCGAAGGTGGGCACGTACCAGGTGCCGCGCCGCACCATCTCCTCGATGCACTCGTCGTCGAGCCAGCCACCGTGCTCGATGGTGTCGACACCGGCCCTGACCGCCGTCAGGATCCCCGGCCGCCGAGCGCGTGGCAGCACACGGGCACGCCGGCCATGTGGGCCTCGTCGACGATCGCCTCGACCTCCTCAGCCGTGAAGATCGGGCGCTTCGGGTGAAGCTTTGCGGAGCTGACGCCGCCGCTGGTCGCGATCTTGATCACGTCCGCGCCCTGCCGTAGCACCTCGCGCACCTTCGCACGGGCGCCGTAGGGACCGTCGCATTCCGGCCGGGGCATGCCGGGGACGACCGGCGACGCGAGCCCCTGCGGGGTCGTGGCGTCGACGATCCCGTTCGTCGGCGAAACGATGACCAGGCTGCAGTGCAGGCGAGGTCCCGGGACGAGGCCCCGGCCACCGCCTCGCGGAACCCGGCGTCGAGCCCGCCGAGGTCTCGCGCGGTCGTGCAGCCAGCCTCGAGGGTGGTCCGCAGCGCGGCGATCGTCTCGGCCGCCAGGAGCATCAGGCTCTGCCCCTGGTACGCGATCAGGTTCATGCCCCAGTGGGCGAAGTGGATGTGGCAATCGATCAGCCCCGGCATGACCGTGCGGCCGCCCAGATCCACAACCCGCACCTCCGGGCCGAACGCGCGTTGGTGGCCCACGTCGGCGATCTTGCTGCCCTCGATGACGAGGGTGGCGTCGCGCAGGGGCGGGCCGCCTGAGCCGTCGATGAGCACACCGCCGATCAATGCCGTTCGCATCCGAGCTCCCCCTTTGGGCTCACATCCGTGAACCTGCCGATGGCCGACCTCACCATAGCCGAAGGCCAGCGGGCGAGACAAGGCTCCCTCGGGCACGCGCGACCGATGCTCGCCGGGGGACGGCGAGGCCGGTCAGAGGCCGAGGTAGCGACTCCGCGAGCCCGACCACGAACCCACCCAGGAGCGCCCCGAGAAAGCTCCCCATCCCGCCCAGAACCACGATCACGAACGCCAGGATGTTGAACACGTCCCCGACGTCGGGCGCGACGTAGAGGAAGGGCGTGACGAGGCTCCCGGCCACCGCGACCAGCACCGCTCCCAGCCCGAAGGCAAGCGAGTCGAGCCGGCGGACGTCGATGCCCATCAGGAGGGCGCCCTCGCGCTCCTCCGCGGCGGCCCGGATGGCCTTGCCCGTGTCCGTGTACCGGAGGAAGAGCCAGAGAAGGACCGCGAGGGCGATGGACGCCGCGAACGCGATCAGGCGAGGCACGTTCACGACCGCCTCGCCGAGTAGGAGCGGCGGTAGCCGGTAGCCGAGCTGGAGGCTTCGCGGGTCCGCCCGGAAGGCGGCGAGGGCCGCGTTCTCCAGGAACAGGGCCAGCCCGAGCGTCAGCAGCCGCCCCGGCTATGATTGCCCTCAAGTAGCATGGTGTGAGGCGGGCCGGCCGAATGTCGATCTGCGCGCTCCCGGACGACTACGGGGCGAGGAGCCGTTTCGCCCGGCCGCGCGGTCACGCGGCTCCGAACCTGACACGACGAGGAGATAGGACGATGCGATTCCTGATCATGGTCAAGGCCTCCAGGGACTCGGAGGCCGGTGTCATGCCCGAGGAGAAGCTCATCGGCGAGATGGCGCAGTACCACGAGGAGCTGGCGAAGGCGGGCATGCTCCTCGACGCCTCCGGCCTACAGCCCACGTCGAAGGGCTGGCGCATCAAGTACTCCGGCGGGAGGCGCACCCTCACCGACGGGCCCTTCGCGGAGACGAAGGAGCTCCTCGCCGGCTACACCCTGATCAAGGCGAAGTCGCGGGAAGAGGCGATCGAGTGGACCAAGCGCTTTCCCAACCTCGCCGGCGAGGGCAAGGACGCCGAGATCGAGGTGCGCCAGCTGTTCGAGCTCGACGACTTCGCTCCCAGCGAGGCGGTCGACCGCTTTCGCGACATGGGGCTCGACAAGAAGTAGGGCCAGGACCGGCCGTGTCCGACGACGTCGGCCTCGTCCGGGACACCGGGCGCCTCGACCAGCTGTCCGACCGGGCCTACAGACCGCGGGCCGCGCGCAGGATCTCCTCGTCGCTCGGGAACTTGCCGAGGTCGCCGATCCGCTCGCCGGCCTCGATCTGCCCCCACCTCGATGATCCCCTCGCGGTCGATGAGGAAGTGCCCGGCCAGCTGGGTGCCGTGCGCGGCCGCGATCTGGTGGTCGGTCTCGGTCGGCTCGAACCCGTCTTGCTTGTTCAGGGTCTCCATCGCCGCGAAGGGGTTCTGAGGCGCCGGCAGCTCCCCGGTGGGATTGATCTCCGCCGCCAGCAGCTGGCCCATCGTAGCGCTCTGGGGCCACGAGGTCGCCGATTCGTCCTCGACGATCACGCCGGCGGGCACCCCAAACGCCCGGTGCGTCGCCGCCTCCGGGTCCGCCGCAGCAGCACGCGCGCGGGGCGGTACTTGAAGTAGAGCCGCGCGCGCTCCAGCGGGGTGTTGACCACCGCCACCGTCTCCACACCCACCGCCTTGAGCTTCTCCTGCGTGGTGCCCAGCTGCACGAGCTGGCGCCGGCAGAAGGGTCAGTGCAGGCCGCGGAACAGGCCCAGCAGGATCGGACTGCGACCGCGATAGTCGTCGAGCGAGACCTGGCCCTCTCGATTGACGGCGGGCAGCGCGAAGTGGGGAGCCGGATCACCCGGGCGCAGGAACGCCATGACGAGTGTCTCCCTTTTCTCGAGTCAATCCAAGAACGGCAGCACCACGAGCGCGTCGGGCTCGAGCCCGGCCCGCTCGCAGACCGCCTGGGCCTTCTGCATGAACTCTTCCGCCCGACCTTCGTCGCCCAGGTCCAGGTGGACGGTCGCGAGCCCATCGTAGCAGGGAAACAGGAGCTGCGGCTCGCCGGCCGCCTCCGCGAGCGCGAGCGCCTCCTGGTAGTGCGCGATCGCCCGGGCCGGATCGCCGTGACACTGGTAGATCTGCCCGAGCACGATGAGCGGCACCGCCAGGTGATCGAGCTGCCCGAGGCGCCGATCGAGATCGATCGCGGCGTGTGCCGCACCGATACCCTGCTCGTCGCAGCGGTTGGTGAGTGCGCAGTAGGCCACCGCGAGGTTCGCGTACAGGCGCGACTGGAAGCCGAGGTCGCCGATCTTCTTGGCCGTCTCGAGGCCGGCCGCACAGGTCTCGATCGCCCGACCCGGATCGAGCGTGCTGTAGAGCACGCTCAGGTTGGCGAGCCCGCGACAGGCGGCCTGCAGCAGCCCATTCTCCTGGGCGAGGGCCACGCTGCGCTCGATGTGCGCGACCGCCTCCTCGAGCCGGCCCAGGCGGGCCCAGGCGACGCCGAGTGTGTTGTGGCTCTGCGCCACGGCGGTCACCGCTTCCCCGCGCCCGTCCGCGTCGAGCACGGGGGCGGCGGCGATCCGCTCGGCGTGGAGCCGCGCCTGCTCCGCCCATTCGACGGCCCGCTGGCTGTCGCCGCTTCGGAAGGCCAGCCGGCCCATCTCCTGGTAGAGGTGCGCCTGCTCGATGTGCTCTCGATGGTCGCCGAGCAGAGCGAGTCCCGCCTCGAAGCACTGGAGCGCCCGTGCCCGTGCGCCGGCGTCCCAGTGGAGACCCCCCATCTTGCGAAGGATCCGCGCCTGGGCCGGCGCATCCCGCGCCGCGCGGTACCCGGCCTCCACGATCTCGTACTCACCCAGCGCCGCCGCCCGTCGCCCGGTCGGGCCGAGCAGGTCGGCCATGCGCTCCCGAGCCGCCAGCCGCTCCGTCTCGACCGCATCGCAGCGCTCGAGGGCATCGAGAGCCCGCTGGTAGTGCTGGATCGCGTCCGCGTTGGCGTACAGGCCGCGCGCCCAGTCGCCGGCCGCGATCAGGTAACCGCGCCCCGGCGCTTGTCGGCGCTGAGGGCGAAGTGGTGGCCGAGGGCCACCAGCCGATCGAGACTCTCGTCGCTGCCCCGCCCTGGGCCTCGAGGGCCGTGCCCACGCGCGTGTGCAACTCGGTGCGACGGGCCACGAGGATGTTCTGGTACACGATCTCCTGGAGGAGCCCGTGGCGGAACCGGTGATCCGGCCCCGGCGTCACCAGATCGGCTCCGGCGAGCACGTCGAGCGCCGCGTCCACCGCACCGGGCTCGGCCGAGACCGCCTTCAGCAGCGGCAACCTCGAAGCGGGGCCCGATCACCGCCGCTTCCTGGATGACCCGTCGCTCGGCGGCGTCGAGCCGGTCCAGACGCGCGAGCAGCAGCCCGTGGAGGGTGGAGGGCACCTGCGCAGTCGAGGCCTCCGGCAGTGCAGCGCCACACCGCGCCAGCGCGGACCAGCACCCCCGCCGCGATCAGGGCGCGCACCACCTCCTCGAGGTACAGGGGGTTGCCGCCGGTCCGCTCCAGGATCTGGGCCCGCAGGTGCTCCGGAAAGAGATGGGTCGAGTCACCGAACCACGCGGCCAGGAGGTCCTCGCTACCGGACCGCGACAGCGGCGTGACCTCGATCGCGGTGTGCGGGGCTCGGCCCGTCCCCAGCGTGTCCGGATCGAGCGTCGGCCGATACATCAGGAGGAGCAGGAGCGGGCGGTCGGCAAGCTGGTCCGCAACCGCGCCTAGGAGCTCGATGGAGGCGGCGTCGGCCCAGTGCAGATCCTCGACCACCAGCACCAGCGGGCCGGCGGCGAGCCGCCGCTCCAACAGGGCGCGGGTGGCCATGAAGATCTGGCGCTTGACCTGCTCGGGCTCCAGGTGGCGCATGCGCGCCTCATCGCGCTCGAGCCCGAACACCCGGGCGAGCGCGGCCACGATCGCCGAGCGATCCGCCACGTCGACCCCGAGCGTCACCAGGCCCGCGACGAGCTTGCTCCGCGCAACCTCGACGGAATCGCCCTGCTCCACCCCGTAGGCGTCGCGCAGGAGCGCGGCAACCGCCCCGTAGGTCTGCTCGCCCAGCGCCGAGCACACCGCGCGCCGGATCGTGACACCCTCGAGGCGCCCGGTCGCATCGAGGCGCGCGAGAATCTCCCGCTGCAGCCGCGACTTCCCCGCTCCGGGCTCGC
The DNA here is from genome assembly GCA_963805625.1 of uncultured Candidatus Rokubacteria bacterium. Taxonomy (GTDB): domain Bacteria; phylum Methylomirabilota; class Methylomirabilia; order Rokubacteriales; family DASRDR01; genus DASRDR01. Next base: position 193,739 of record CAWDVE010000019.1, on the reverse strand, counting down.
CGATGAGGCTCAGCACCTGGCCGCGCCCCGCTCGCATGTCGTCGAAGACCGTTTCCATCCGGCGAAGCTCGCGCTCGCGCCCCACCAGGGGCGCGGCCAGCCCGAGGCCCTCGAGGCCGCGGGCCGAGCGCGGGACCGTCAGCGGGCCCAGCAGGCGATGGACCCCCACTGGCTCGCTCTTGCCCTTGAGCGGGACCTCCTGGCGCGAGGCGAACGCGAACGCGTGATGAGTGAGCTGATAGGTCGCGTCGCTGACCAGGATTTCACCCGGCGGCGCAGCGCTCTGCAGGCGAGAGGCGGTGTTGACGGTGTCACCGGTCACCGCGTAGGCGGCGTCGGCGGCCGCGCCGATCCGGCCCGTCACGACCGGGCCGGTGTTGACCCCGATGTGCAGCGCGAGCGGCCGCCCCACCCGTCCCTCCCAGCGGAGACTGAGCGCGCCCATCCGCTCGCGCATCATGAGGGCGGCGCGCAGCCCGCGCTCGGGATCGTCCTCGTGCGCACGCGGGGCGCCGAAGATCGCCATGACCGCGTCACCCACGAACTTCTCGACGAAGCCCTCGTAGCGCTCGATCGCCCCGGACATCTCGCGGAAGAGATCGCTCTGGATGGCGCGCACGTCCTCGGGGTCGAGTTCTTCGCTGAGCGTGGTGAACCCGGCCAGGTCTGCGAAAAGCACGGTGACCGGACGGCGGTCGCCCTCGGACTCGGGCGGCGGGGCGGGCCGAGACGGCGGCGCGGGAGCGGCGGCGAGCCGCGTTCCACACTTGGGGCAGAACGCGAAGTCGGCGGGTGCCTCGAAGCCGCACCCGCTACAGCGCATGATGCCCGTCACGCCCTCCGCCGCCGTGCCAGCCGCTCGGGCACGTCGAGCCATCGGCACGTCCGCTCCACGTTGCCCATCGTCTTCCAGATCACGGCCGTCACGCTCTCCACCCTCTTGTACCGCTTCGCGGCCGCCGCTCGCAAGCGCCCCGCCGCGAAGGGAGCACCCGTCTCCGGTAGGAGTGACACGAGACGATTGACGGTTCCTCCCGCCTCGTGTGTACTGAGAGCGCGATCATCTGATCAACATCGAGAAAGGAACGTCGATGACCCCTCAGAGTCTCCTCAGGCAGCAACTCGCCGGTTATCACGACATCCTCGAGCAGACCGTCGCGGACTGCGCGCAGGACACGCTGGACCGAAACCTCCCCAACGCCACCATCACGAACGTCGGCTCCATCTACGCGCACATCATGTTCAGCGAGGACGGAATCATCCAGGGCATGCTCCAGAAGAAGCCGCTCGTGTACCAGTCCCACGGCTGGGCCTCGCGGCTGAACGTCGCCATGCCGGCGAGCCCCATGTTCGATCCCGCGTGGGGCCGGACGGTCAGGATGCACCTCCCGTCCTTCCGGGAGTACGCCAAGGCGGTCTACGCCGCCACCGACGCCTACGTGTCGAGCCTCGGGCCGGCCGACCTCGAGCGGAAGGTCGACACGGGCTTCGTCGGCGAGCAGACCGTCGCATTCGTCCTGGGCAACATCGTCGTCTGGCACGTCGCCGAGCACAACGGGGAGATCGCCGCGCTCAAGGGCGTGCAGGGGCTGAAGGGGTTACCCTTCTAGGCGGGTCCGGCACCCCTGCTATCCCGTTGGCCCACTGGCGAAGGGGGGAGCGTGAGCATGAGTGGCACGCCGATCGAGGTCAGCAGGACGACGCCGCACTGCGGGGCGACGATCCGCGGGGCGGACCTGTCCCAGGATCTGCCCGAGGCCACGTTCACCGCGATCCACCAGGCCCTGATTGAACACGGCGTCATCTTCTTCCGCGACCAGACCATCACGCCGGAGCAGCACACCACATTCGCCCGGCGCTTCGGCGCGCTGCACATCCACCCCGCTTACCCGATGCTGCTCGACGGGCACCCCGAGATCATGGTGATCTTCGCCGACGAGAAATCGAAGCGGATCGCGGGCGAGGACTGGCACTCGGATGTTTCGTGCGATCCGGAGCCGCCCATGGGGACGATCCTCTACATGCTCGAGGTGCCGCCGGTCGGCGGCGACACGTTGTTCGCCAGCATGGGCGCCGCCTACGACGCGCTCTCGGCGCCCATGCAGCGGTTCCTCGAGGGCCTGACCGCCATCCACGACGGGGAGCATGTGTACCGTGGCCGCTACGAGAACGCGAGCCCGGTCGACAAGGCCTATCCGAAGGCCGAGCATCCCGTCATCCGGACGCACCCCGTGAGCGGCCGCAAGACGCTCTTCGTCAACCGCCTCTTCACCTCGCGCATCGTGCAGCTCTCGAAGCTCGAGAGCGACGCCGTGCTGGAGATGCTCTATCGCCACATCGAGACCCCGGAGTTCCACTGCCGGTTTCAGTGGCAGCCGGGCTCGATCGCGTTCTGGGACAACCGCCAGGTGCAGCACCACGCGCTCTGGGACTACTACCCGAACCGGCGCCGCGGTCTGCGGGTCACGATCCAGGGCGACAAGCCCTTCTGACAAGAGCGGGCTCGTCCCGCGGCCCCGGACGCGTGACTCCTCATCCGGGTCACGGCCCGCCGGTGGGGTGGGTCCAGCCCGAAACCGAACGCGTCCAATGTCCCGGACGAAGGAGGGCCACGTGACCACTATGGCGCTGACCGACCCGATGCGCGAGGCGGCGGGAGGGCTCCCGCTCTTCATGCCCGGGCTCGTCGCGCTGCGGGCGATGGAGCACCTCTGGACGGACGACCGGTGGCCGCGGTCGTGAGCGAGGACACTGGACTCGTCCGAGACACCGGGCGCTTCGACCTCGAGGCCGACGTCGTCGTGGTGGGCGGCGGCGGCTGCGGCCTGACCGCGGCGATCGCCGCCGCCCAGGGCGGCGTCGAGGTCCTGGTCCTCGAGAAGCAGGCCCAGCCCTGGTGCAACACCGCGCGCTCCGGCGGCATGATCCCGGCCGCGGGCAGCCGGCTCCAGCGGGCCGCCGGCATCGTCGAGACGCCGGAGGCCATGGCCCAGGACATCCTCCGGAAGAACGGTCACGCGTCCGACCCGGAGACGACGCGGCATCTCTGTCGGGTCGCCGCCGGCCTCGTCGAGTGGCTGGTCGACGAGGTGGGCGTCTCCCTCACCTTCGTCGGCGACTTCAAGTACCCGGCGCACACCGAGTTCCGCATGCACGCGCCGCCCAGCCGGACCGGTGCGGCGCTGTGGACGGACCTCCGGCGGGCGGTGACGGAGCACCCGCGCACCGAGCTGATCGAGGGCGCCGCGGTGACGGGCCTGATCGCCGACGGCGGCGGCGCGGCGCGCGGCGTCGTGGCCGAGCGGGCCGGGCGCATCGAGCGGGTGGGTGCCCGCCAGGTGATCCTGGCCGCGAACGGCTTCGCCGCCAGCCGGGCCATGCTCACCCGCTACTGCCCCGAGGTAGCCAGCGCGTACTACTTCGGCGGAGAAGGCAACACGGGGGAGGCTATCCGGTGGGGCCAGGCCCTCGGCGGCGCCGTCGCCTTCATGGACGCCTACCAGGCGCACGCGTCGGTCGCCGTACCGCACGGTATCCTCATCACCTACGCGGTCATCACTGAGGGCGGCATCCAGGTCAACCGCGACGGTCGGCGGTTCGGCGACGAGACCACGGGCTACTCCGAGCACGCGCTCCGCGTCCTCACCCAGCCCGAGGGGCTCGCGTGGAACGTGTACGACGCGCGGCTCCACCGGCTGGCGCTCGGGTTCGACGACTACCGGCAGGCGCTAGACGCGGGAGCGGTGGTCACCGCGGCGACCGCCGCGGAGCTGGCCGCCGCGCTCGGGCTCCCCGCGCGGGCCCTCGACGAGACGCTCGCCGAGTATCACGCCGTTGCCGAGGGGAGACGGTCCGACGCCTTCGGCCGGCTCGACTGCCGCCGGCTGGAGCCGCCGCTCCACGGCGTCAAGGTCACCGGCGCCCTCTTCCACACGCAGGGCGGGCTCGTGGTGGATGCGGCCGCGCGCGTCCTCCGGCGAGACGGCACGCCGGTGCCGAACCTCTACGCCGGCGGCGGCACCGCGGCCGGCCTCTCCGGCCACGGCCCCGGCGGCTACTTCTCCGGCAACGGCCTCCTGACGGCGCTGGGCTACGGGATGCTCGCCGGCCAGGACGCGGCGCGGGCTGTCCGGGAGGGCGGGACTGCGAGGCAAACGGAGACCGCGTGAAGAGCTCCTAGTTCCTGGCCGCCTTCGCCTCACGCAATCGCTCCAACGGGATTCGTCCGGCGGGCGCGCGACCGCGCGGTCCTTGACATCACGGACGCCGGCGATCCAGGATTCGCGCTAGAAAGGCGGAGTCATGCGCCAACACAACCACCCGCGTGGCGCCGAGTGACCGAGGGCGTTGACATGCCAGAGCTACGGATCACACGGGAGCTCTCAGCCGAGCGGCACGCCTCGGCGATGCGCGAGTACATACGCGAGGGCGAAGCGCGCGCGCTCGAGCTCGGCAATCGCGGGGCCATCCGGTTCGAGGCTGATGGCTCGGTTCATCGGGACATCCTCGAGGCCTACTGGCGCTGTGGCTTCTACGTCTTCGAAGGAGCCATCGGCGAGGATGAGCTCGAGGAGCTGAAAGCCGACGTCGAGCGTGTCGTTGCGGGCGCCCCGGTCGAGCCCGGGGCAAAGGTCGATGCCCGTGGGCGACCAGCCATTGGGTCGGCGCTCGCCCGCCCCTCGTTCAGCTTCGCCAGGCCCTTGAGCGATCCGCTCGGGGGAACCAGCAGGTATCAGGGCCGGCATCCCGTCAAGATGCAGGAGCCGACACCAGCGGCGGATGCGCCGGATCGCATCGTCGAGCTCCTCCTCGGCAATCTGCAGATAATGGACTCGTGCCTGAGACTGTACGGTCATCCTGGGCTGCTGAGGGTCGCCGAGGCGGTGAACGGCCCTGACTTCGTGCCGTTCCGCTCTCAAACTGTCGCGAGCTGGCGCACAAGGCTGAAGCGCCAACCAAGGAAAGGAGCCTACCATGGCCAAGCCTATTCCAGACGGGTATCGCACCGTCACTCCCTACATCACCGTGAAGGGTGCCGCCCAAGCGATTGACTTCTACACGCGGGCGTTCGGTGCCCGGGAGGGCGAGCGCATGACCGCCCCCGACGGCAAGAGCGTGATGCACGCCGAGATCAAGATCGGCGACTCCATGGTCATGCTCAGTGACGAGTTCCCCCAGATGGGAAGTCGCTCGCCGCAGACGCTGGGCGGCACCACCGGGTCACTCTTCCTCTATGTGCCGGACGTGGACGCCGCCTTCAAGCGGGCCGTCGACGCCGGCGCCAAAGCCATCATGCCGCCCACCGACATGTTCTGGGGCGACCGATTCGGCAAGCTCGCCGATCCCTTCGGTCACGAGTGGGCGCTGGCCACCCACAAGGAGGACCTGCGTCCCGAGGAGATCCGGAAGCGCGGGGCGGCCGCCATGGCCTCCATGGGCAAGCCCGGGGCCTAGGACCTCGTGTGCCGCTGATCGTCGTGTGCCGCCGATGATTTGATGCCGCGTTGGTGGTGCAGCGTCGGCAGGCACTCTGCTGGCCCTACGGGAGGCGCGACAGCGGGTCGCGCCTCCTCCCTCGCCGCTCGCCGGAGTGGTCAAGCGGAGCTCGAGCGATGATCGGCCCGATGCTGCGCGGGAGCCACTGACTGGGTTCTCGTCCTCCGAGCGGGTCCGCGTCAGGCTGGCTACCGTCGCGCAGCACTGGCGTCAACATCCCGTCGGAGGGCGCCAGAGGCGACTGGCGCGTCGTGACACAAGCCCCCGGGCGCTATTCGCGGGTGGCGCTCGAGAGGCCGCTGATCTCGCTCAGCGCCGAGGTCAACAGCGCCCGGAAGCGTCGCCATCCCTCCGGATCGGCATCCTCCCGAGCATGCTTCGACACCTCCGTGTAGCGGCGCTTGCACAGTCTCAGGAGAGCGTCGCGGGCCAGGCCCATCCGACGCAAGTGGTCCTGCACGCGGAAGTAGACGAACTCTCGTTGATGGGTCAGCGCGAAGCCGAAAGTGAACTCGAGCGCCGCCTCCGCGTCGGGATCGGCCGCGGCCCGGCTGGGATCCTCGACCCTCAGCCGGAGCAGGTGGATCTCGTCGAAGGGCACGCCCGCCGACTCGCAATCGCCGATGACCTTGACCTCCCAAAAGTTGAGTTCCCCCCGCCGGTGCGCCTCGTCGAGGATTCCGCTCACCGGCCCGTTCACGCTGCGCGACACCACCCTAGGCTCTCCCGGCACGAGATCCAGACGCCGGGCGCAGAACGTCTGGAACCGCGCCCCGAAGGTCGAACAGCAGATCGCGTAGGTGGCCCGGAGCATGGTCGCCCAGGACCAGTGCTTGAAGAGGTTCATCCACCCCCGGTTGTCCGGATGGTTGTGCTCCTCCTCCAGGTTCAGGTCGAGATAGACGTTCTGCATCAGCTCGAGCAGGTTGATGCAGAAGTAGAAGCCGGCCCGAGCTTCCCTGGCCGAGGGCGGCAGCGACAGGCCTGAGCGATGAGGGGCCTCCCGCCCCCTCATGAGCTCGTCCCACTCCGGGTAGATCTGGGCGTCCAGAAAGCGGAGGCTGTCATCCCGGCGCAGCGCCACCTTGAGCGTGTTCAGGCGGTCGGCGTGCCTCGAGAAACTGGCCTTGACCGCGGCGCTCGATGGATACCAGCGCTCCTTGAGGGCGACGAACATCCGCTCCCGTCCGGGGCGCTCGGATGCGGCCCGTCCACGCGGCTCGGTGATGCCTGCGCTGCGGAACACCAGACGCGTGATGTGATGGCCGAGCTTCCGGTAACTCTCGAACTGGGACTCGCCGAACCACTGGTCGGACGTGCTCTCGTGCGGGAACTCGGCGTGAGCGACCCGGTACTGCAGGACGTCGCTGGGCTCGCTCCCGGTGATGGAGGGCTTGATGTAAAGGAGATAGCCGTCCGCCGCATGCGTGCCGCCGGCCGCCTGCCCGCCGGCGCGCCCGTAGCGAATGGTGCCGACCGCGCAATGAGCCAGGCCCCGCTGCGTCGCGAGATCCGGTCGGATCGACTGGGCGTCGATCTCGATCGAGACACCGAGGTCGACCTGGCACTTGCGAATGGCATTGCCGAGGTCCTCGAACTCGAATCCCGGGTCCATGCTCGCATCACAGGCGACGATGAACCGGCAGCGGCGCCGCACCAGCTCGTAGATGCCGAGATTCTCGAAGTGGCCCCCATCGCTGAGATACACGTACTTGGAGGAGTCGTCCGCCATGCCCAAGAGCTCGGACAGGAGGTACATGATCCCCCAGCGGGGGCCCATCTGTCGCCACTGCCGAAGCTGAGCGGGATTCTGAAGCCACCACCCGAGCCGCACGTTGAACACCGTCATCAGGAACGCGACCGCGGGCGAGGAGTGATACCCCTGATTGGGACTTGCCGCGGCTCCGGACACGGCCAGCGCGGTCCCGAGACCCAGCTTGAGCTCCCCGGGATCCGGCTCGTCGCTCGCTGAGCGGTTCCGCCGCTTCCAGGCCTTCGTGCGGCGGCGCTTGCGCGCCTCGTTCTCCTCGGCGAGGTAATGCTCCGTGCGCTGGTAGGTCCTGGCGGCCTTGCGGTCGTCGTCCCTCAGCTCGTACCCGCAGAAGATCGGGCTGGCGATAAAGGACGCGGCCTTTCGCTCCTGCCACGCCAAACGGGTCCCGCGGGTGATATTCAACGCCGCGTTGACCAGATGGTAGGGGCGCTGCTGAAGATCCTTCATCGGCACGGAATCGCCTCCGTCGAAGCCGGTGAAGGGATGATTCGCCCGTTGCGGATTGCTGGCGCCAAGGTAGCACCGGACCAGCCGGTTCCGGTAGAACATGTGGAAGGCGAACACGTTCACGTCGATCCGCCAGGAGAAGAACGCGGCGAGGGCCGCGCTGAACAGGAACGGCGCCCCGAGGCCCCCCAAGCTGAGCCACTTCGTGATGTCGCTGAAGTAGTCGTTCCCCTCGAAGGTGAACGTGCTCTCGCCGTGCCACGCGGCCAGGGCGGCATGAATGCCGAAGGCGAGGGCAATCAGGAGCCCGGCCAGGAAGACGTAGGGCGTGATCATCGCGAGCCGCTCGCGCCAGCTGATAGACCCTGGCTTACCGGTGGACCCGCTCATGGCGGCGCGCACGCCGACGATGGTGGTCACGAGCCAGGCGACGCTCAGACCTTGGGCGAGGCGGGTCACCCTCATGACCCAGGGGGGCGCGTGAACGGCGAGACCCGCGACGACCAGCCAGCCGACGGCGACGCCGAACAGGACACCCCCCAGACGGCTCCACCACTCCCGGCTGTCCTCCTCGAACTGGCGCCCGCTCACGCCGATCACGAACACGACGGCCAGCCCGAACACGCCGAGCAGACCTGGGAGCCCCCACACAGTCGCCCACCACAGGCGAGAAGACCCCGGGTCGGTTCTGGCGAACATGATCTCCTGGAACGCGACCAGCCCGACCAGACCGATCAGCACGCCGATCAGGAGGGCACCCAATCGCCATCTCCACGTCGGACGATCGCCCGGCTCTCGCAACACGCGCGCTATCCTCAATGCGCAGAACCAGAAGAGGCCGATCGTGAAGATCATGCCGCCGATGATCTCGGCATCGAGGCGCAGCGTGGGCCAATCGGTCTCGAGCAATGCCTGCGCCAGCGGGGGTGCGGGACCGGCCAGCCAGAAGCTCAGGGCCAGAGCCGCGAGCACCAGGGGGAGCACGATCCAGGCGACCACCGCAGTGCGCGTGGCGTACCGTGGCGCCTTCCACCTCGAGCCCAGAGACCTCTTGTCGCGATTGCTCTGGCTGTACGGAAGCTGACTGGCGAGATTGAGATTGATGAAGAACACGGCGACACCGAGCCCCAGCGCGGCGCCCACGAGCAGGACATCCGACTGGGCCTGAAGGAATTGCCCGGCCCACGCGATCATGCGCGGCAGGAGCAGGGCGACGGTGAGACAGAGCAGGACGATCGAGAGATTGAGGATGAGGTTGCGGAGATACGTCACCACCGCGGCCAGGGTGTCCGTGCTGAGGATTCCCGTCCTCGGGGTGAGATAGTTGCTGTAGCTCCGGAGGAACGTCACCTCCTTCGGTTCCTCGTGGGGGTGATCCTTCATGCTGAGCTGCTGCTCGACGGTGTCGATGCCCGCACGATGGATCCAGGCCGAGAGCCAGCTCCCGATGTAGCCCCCGCCCGACACCGTGGAGAGGTAGTCGAACTCCTTGAGGAGCTTCAGCTCCGAGAGGGCCTGGAGCACGCCGAGATTGAACGTGGCGCTGCGGATCCCGCCGCCCGAGAAGGCCAGGCCCAGGAACTCGTCCGGATGGCGCGGCTCGTCTTGAGTGTTGCGAGGTGCGTCCTTGTCCGCCGGGCCCCTCAGGAAGTCGCGCTCCTCCCGGAGGACGTCCTCGAGAGTGAAGCCCTCCGCTGGTGTCGTCACGTCACGCTCCCCGCAACCGATGTGCCGGCCAGCCGCAGCAGCGTCACGTTCCTGATACCCTCACGATGCGCCGGGACACCCTGCCAGCGGTCGAGGGATCGATCGCCGACACTTCGCCATCAGCCTCACCTGGGCCCTGACGTGGGGGTCCTGGAGGACGGTCTCCGGTCGTCGAGACTCAGATCCTGACTCCGCCTACGCTACGATCAGTCGGCTCGGAGCGTCAAGGCGCCCCGGCGACATGAAGTCTCTTCCCGGCCGGGCTGGCACCAGCCCGAGCGTCGGTGGACGCCTGCCGGCTCCTTGATCCTGGCGAGCACCCGCCGCCCGCGCCGGGGCCCGCGAACAATCCTGCGAGCGCGCGCCCCGACGCCGCGCGGCGAGGCGCTAGACGCGCTCGAGGAACGCCCGGTCCTCGACGAGGATGCAGCCGCTCTCGTCGGCGCGCTGCACGCTGTCGATGTTGTCGTCGTCCTTGGCGAGACGGTCGCGGTACTGCTCGTACGCCGCGAGGCTCGGGAAGTCGATCAAGGCCAGCGCGGAGTTGGTCGGGCCGGCGAACTTGGTCGGCAACCAGTAGCCGATGAGCTCGCCGCCGCAGCGCGGGATGATGCCGCCCAGAGCCCGTGCGTACCGCTCGAAGTCCTGACGCTTCCGCGCGTCGATCGTGTAGCGAATGCTCAGCGTGATCATGAGGCCCTCTCCTCCCATCGCACGTTGAAGACCTTCTTGAGCTGCGCGCGGCCCGCCGGCGTGACGACGACCGCTCGCGTCCCCCGGACGCGTCGCACCCAGCCACGGTCGAGGGCGAGGCTCGCCAGCGCCGTGCCCACCGGGCCGGCAACGTGCGGCCGGCGCTCCGTCCAGTCCAGGCACCGCCGCGCCGCGGGCTGCGCCGGACGACCGCGCACCTCGATCCCGAGTGCGCGCAGCGAGCGCGTGCCGGTCGGGGTCAGCCGGTAGCTGCGACCGTCTTCTTCCATCCACCGTTCAGCGACCAGCGCATCGGCCAGCGCCACGCCCAACCGGCCCGCCAGGTGGCTATAGCAGGTGCGCGCGTCCCTGAGCCGGCGCGCCACGCCGTGCATGGCGTCGCCCGCGACCGGGCCGGGCAGCGGCGGCGCCACGACGGCGAGCGCCTCGACGGCATGGCCCACGTCGGCGCCGGCCAGGCGGTAGTAGCGCCAGCGCCCCTGCTGCTCGACGCGCAGGATGCGGCCGTCGATCAGCTTGGCCAGATGGTTGCTGGCCGTCTGCGCGGAGACGCCGGCGCGGGCGGCCAGCTCGCCCGCCGGTCTGGCCTCGCCGCCCGCCAGGGCCAGGCACATGGCCGCGCGGGTCGGATCGGCCAGGAGACGCGCCACGAACGCGATGTTGGCTTCCGTCATGGGGCCCCAGCTTAGCGCTGTCCGGTGCGCGGATGTTTCACGGCACGCCGAACCCAAATACCCGCGTCCCGCGGGGCTACGGTGGCGGGGCGCCCAGGCCGTGACGCATCCGACCTTCGCAGCCTGACCTGTTCAGCACCACCGGTGGGGAGTAGACTCTGTCTCAGAGCGTGACCCGGGATGAGACGACACTTCATTGCCCTCACGGTGTGCGTGACTCTTGCGGCTTCCCTGCTACCGGCGGCGGCCTTCGCCGGCGGCCGGCCGCACTCTCGGCGCGCACGCCACGCGGTCGGGCCCGCCCCTGCGCACAGCGGATTCCGGGCGCCAGCCGAATACCGGCCGCAGGGCGCGTTCGGGTCGCCCGGCGGATTCCCCTTGCCCCTCCCGGGGAGCCCGGAGAGCCGGCTGGCCCGGGTGCCTCCCGCGCGCCTCTCTCACCGGGCGCCGCATCACGCCTTCCCCGGGTTCCTGGGCACGACGGCCCTCTACGCGCCGGCGGCGCTCTACGAGCCGCCGGTCGACATGTCGCCTCCGGCCGTCAGCGTGTCGCCGGTCATCTACGTATCACCGACCGTCTACGTGTCGCCGTCCGTCGCGTCTCCGCAGCCCGCCCCGGCCGCGGCGGCCCCGGCCACTGCCTCGCCGAGCGTCGTCGAGCACCCGACCGGGCGCTACGAGCTCCGCGGAGACGGCGTGGCAACGCCCTACGTGTGGGTGTGGATCCCCAATCCGCCGCCGGCGCCGCCCGTCGCGCCGACGCCATCTCCCGACGAGCCCCGCACGGGATCGGTCCCCCCGGCAGTCCGAAGCAAGATCTATCGATGGACCGACGACGCGGGCACGACGTTCTGGACGAACCGTCCGGAGAGCATCCCGGAGCCACATCGCTCGCGGTCGCAGACGGGCCAGATCACCGCGCAGCCGTAGCGAGATCCGCGGTCCGCTCCCCTACCCCGAGGCCGCAGCGCGGCCCGCCCTGGACGCGCCGAACCGGTCCGCCGACCGGGCCCGGGCCTTCGACGCCTCGACGTCCCGATCGCGGGGCGGCGCCGTCGTGACCAGGGCGTCGAGAAGCTCGCGGGCGGCCTGGGCCACCTGGTCCACCGCCCGGCTGAACGCGGGCTCGTTCGCCCTGGAGGGCCGCGTGAAGCCGCTCAGCTTCCGGACGAACTGAAGGGACGACGCGCGGATCTCCTCATCGGAGGCGGGCGGCGTGAAGTTGTGGAGCGCCTTGATGGCTCGACACATGAGGCGGCCTCCTCGAGCTGGCGATCACTTGCGGAGGAACACGTACTCCGCGGCGTAGGGGACGCTCAGGTAGGCGCCGGCCCGTTCGCACGCGCCCTCCGCGACGCCGCCCTCTGTCTTGATGCGCTGGACGGTCGTCACGCCCGACAGCAGCCCGGTGCCGCGGCGCTCCGTCGCGTCGAGCTTGAGCCACGGGATGTCCTTCGGGCTGGCGCCGGGCGCGCGAGCGGCCACCTTGCCCATCACGGCGCTGCCGTCGCCGTGCTCCCAGCTCGGCCCCGCGTAGTGCCGGCCGACCGTCTTGCCGTCGAGAAGGAGGGTCGCGATCGGCTCGCGGAACTGCCACGCGAGCTTGCCGCCCGCCTCGGCCTTGCACTCGTAGACCTGCGCCCCCTCCGCATGGAGGGTCGCGACGACGGTCTCCCCCGGCGCGGCAATGGCATCCGGCATCTGCGCGGACACCGCGCGTGCCAGCGCCCACAGCGCGACAACCGAAACCGCCAGCAGCGACACCCTTCGACACACCTTCATGGAGGTCCTCCTTCCGGCGAGCGGCCCTCTCTTCCACAGTACCTCACGGCGGAGCGCGGACCGACGGCGAAGAGCACGCGTCCCACCCCACTGGCGCTCGCGGCCACCGTCCCCAGGGGTCACCGTGGCGAACGGGCGGCGCGGCAGCGACGCCTCCAGTGTCAGACCTTTGGCCGGGTTCCGCGTCGCCTGGACTATGCTCAAAGCATGGCGCCTCCAAAGGGCGAGCGCGTCACGCTCGAGGTCGCCGGCCGCGAGGTGACGATCACCAATCCCGGCAAGGTCTACTTTCCCGAGGCCGGAATCACCAAGCTCGAGGTCGTGCGCTACTACCTCGCCGTGGCCGACGGGGCGCTCCGGGGCGCGGGCGGCCGGCCGAACGTCCTCGTCCGCTATCCGAACGGGATCCACGGCGAGTCCTTCTACCAGAAGCGCGCGCCCACGTCGCGGCCGGACTGGGTCGAGGTCGTCTCCCTCCGCTTCCCCTCGGGCGGCCTCGCCGACGAGGTCGTGCCGCGGGACGCCGCAGCCCTCGCATGGATGATGAACCTCGGGTGCCTGGAGCTTCACCCGCATCCGGTGCGCGCGGAGGACCTCGATCATCCCGACGAGCTCCGGATCGATCTCGACCCGGTGCCCGGCGTCGAGTGGTCCCAGCTCGTGGCCGTCGCCACGGTCGTGCGCGCGGCCCTCGGCGACCTCGGGCTGGTCGGCTGGCCGAAGACCTCGGGCTCGCGGGGCATCCACATCCTCGTGCGGATCCACCCGCGGTGGTCGTTCGTGGAGGTGCGGCGCGCCGCCCTCGCCCTCGCGCGCGAGGTGGAGCGGCGGGCGCCGGCGCTCGCGACCAGCAAGTGGTGGAAGGAGGAGCGTCACGGCGTCTTCCTCGACTACAACCAGAACGCCAAGGACCGCACCGTCGCCAGCGCCTACTCGGTGCGCCCCACGCCCGACGCGCGCGTCTCGGCGCCCGTGACGTGGGACGAGCTCGGCGCGTGCGCGCCGGGGGACTTCACGCTCCGGACGATGCCGGCCCGCTTCGCCGAGATCGGCGACCGTCACGCCGGGATCGACGAGCACCCGTGCTCGCTCGAGCCGCTGCTCGAGCTCTCGGCCGCGCAGGAGGCCGAGGGCCTCGGCGACGCGCCGTGGCCGCCGCACTACGCCAAGCAGCCCGGCGAGCCGGCGCGGGTCGCCCCGTCGCGGAGCGCCGAAGCGGGCGGCCGCCGGGTTCCGACGAAGCCGCTCGTCGAGATCGGCCGCGCCGCAGAGGAAGGAGGACGCGCTCGCCGGCCTCGAGCGGTGGAAGGCGCGTCATCCCGCGGTCGTCCCGCACCTCCAGCCCGCCGACGTGCTCGTCGACTCGATGCGCGGCCGCTCCTCGACCTGGACCCGCATCCGCGTCAACCTGGAGCACGTGCCCGACGACGCTCCGGCCGGCGCCGGAGCCCCTCGATCCGGACGACCCGCCGGCGTGGGGTACGGCGCCTCCGCGCCGATCGCGTGGAGGCTGACGGTCAGGCCCGCCCGGCCGCCTCGCGGAAGATCGCGGCCAGCTCCGCCGGTGGGGTGACCTCGAGCTGGTCGTAGCGGCAGTCCGCGGGCCGCTTGTCCGGCCGCCAGCGCAGGAAGGTCGCCGCGTGCCGGAAGCGGTCGCCCTGCAGGTGGTCGTACTTGACCTCGCACACGCGCTCGATGCGGAGCGGCTCCCACGAGAGGTCCTTGCCCGCGCTCCACCGGCTGCTGCCGCCGGGCATGCGCGTCGCGCTCTCCTCGGCCCCGGCCCAGTCACGCCAGGGATGCCCCTCGAGCGCGTTCGCGCGGAGCGGCGCGAGCTCCGTCGCGAGCTGGCGGCGCCCGGCGTCATCGTGAAGGACGACGTCACCCCGACGTGGTGGAGCGCTCCCGCCGTCGTCGTAGAGCCCGAGGAGCAGCGAGCCGACGAGCTCGCCGGGGCCGTTCTTGTGCCAGCGGAAGCCCGCGACGACGCAGTCGGCGCGTGCGCGCGTGCTTGACCTTGATCATCGCGCGCTTGCCGGGCTGGTACGGTCGTGCTCTCGTGCTTGGCGACGACGCCGTCGAGCCCGGCGCCCTCGAAGCGCTGGAACCAGTCCTGCGCGACGGCGCGGTCGCGGCTGCACGGCGTGAGATGGACGCGGCCGCCGGCGCGCCCGAGCGCCCGCTCCAGCCGCGCGCGGCGCTCCGCCTGCGGGCGGGCGCGCAGGTCCTCGTCGCCCTCGGCCAGGAGATCGAAGGCGACGAACGACGCCGGCGTCTCCGCCGCCAGCTTCGCCACCCGCGAGGCCGCCGGGTGCAGCCGCAGCTGGAGCGCGTCGAAGTCGAGCCCGTGCGCGGTCGGCGATCACGATCTCGCCGTCGACGACGCAGCGCTCGGGCAAGGCCGCGCGAGAGGGGCGCTGCCAGCTCCGGGAAGTAGCGGTCGAGCGGCTTGAGGTCCCGGCTCTGGATGTAGAGGCGGTCGCCGTCGCGGAACACGATCGCGCGGAAGCCGTCCCACTTCGGCTCGAAGAGCCACCCGTCGCCGGCGGGCAGCTCGTCGCCGAGCGTCGCCAGCATCGGCTCGATCGGCGGCTCGAGGATCACCGGGAGCGCCGCGCGGCGATGCGCTCCTCGGCCGACGCCCAGCCCGCGTCGAAGGGACGCCCCGGCTCGTCGATGTCGATCACGACCGGCGTGTGGTCCGAGGGCAAGGGCTTCCCCTTGCGCGTCTCGCGGTCGATCTCGCTCCAGACGACGCGGTCCGCGAGCGGCGCCGACACCAGCAGGTGGTCGATGCGCATGCCGATGTTCTTGTAGAAGTTGCCGGCGCGGTAGTCCCACCAGCTGTAGCGTCCGGGCTCGGAGTGCTGCCGGCGATAGATGTCGACGAGCCCCCAGTCGCAGGAGCCGCGCGAAGGCCGCCCGCTCCGGCTCCGAGACGTGGGTCCCGCCGTGGCAGGCCTGCGGCGTCCCAGACGTCGGCGTCCGCGGGCGCGACGTTGAAGTCGCCCCCGAGCACGAGCGGCGCGCGCGGGTCCGCCGCCTCGGCCAGCCAGCGGGCGAGCCGGTCGAACCAGGCCAGCTTGGCCTGGTAGAAGACGGAGCCGACGCTCCGGCCGTTGGGCGCGTAGAGGGACACGACGCGCACGCCGCCGCACGAGGCGGCGATCATCCGCGCCTCGGCGAACGGCTCGTCGTCGCCGGTGTCCTCCGTGCGGGCGGCGCGCAGCGGGGCGCCGAAGTTCGTCACCACGTCCGCGACGCCCGAGCGGCTCGCGATGGCGACGCCGTTCCACCTGCCCTCCCCGTGATGCGCCAGGGTGTAGCCGGCGCGCTCGAAGACGTCGGCCGGGGCGTCCGCGTCCCCGAGCTTCGTCTCCTGCATCAGGAGCACGTCCGGCTGGGCGCGCTCGAGCCACAGGACGACCCGCTCCAGGCGGGCCTTCAGCGAGTTGACATTCCAGGTCGCGATCCGCACGGATCTAGATTACCGCGGGTCGGCCGGCCGCAGGGCGACGCCGTCCGAGGAGACCCTCGCCGGATCGGGTGCTCGCTCCCGGTTCGGTCACCCGTCCGCGAGGCGGCGGGCGAGCCAGGCCGCGAGGTCCCGGATCTCGGCGTCGGAGACCGTGTGGGCGATCGGGTACTCGTGGTGCTCCACGGGGCAGCCGAGCGCGGCGAGCGCGTCGCGGGCCGCCCGCGACCGCACGGGGGGAATCAAGGGGTCCTCGGTCCCGTGACCGAGGAACACCGGGGTGCCGCGGCCCGCGGGGCTCGCCTCCGCCGCGACCGCGTGGGCGAGCGGGAGGTAGGCCGAGAGCACGAGGAGCCCGCCGAGGCGCGCGGCGTGACGCAGCCCGACGTGAAGCGTCATGGCGCCGCCCTGGGAGAACCCCGCCAGGATCACCCGGGCCGGCGCCACGCCGCGGGCCACCTCGGCGGCGATCAGGCCCTCGACCCGGCGCGCGGACTCGCGGATGCCCGCCTCGTCCTCCCGCCGCGGGCCCTCCAGCGCGAGCACGTCGTACCAGGCGCGCATCACCATGCCGGCGTTGATGGTCACCGGCCGCCGCGGCGCGTGCGGGAAGACGAAGCGGACGGGCTTCCGGAGACCGAGGGCGGGCACGATCGGCACGAAGTCGGAGCCGTCGGCGCCGAGGCCGTGGAGCCAGATGACGGACGCCGCGGGCGCTGGGCCCGTCTCGACCTCGAGGCCCTCGGGCGACTCCCGAACTAGTGGACGGCCTTCGGCCTGTGGTGGACGGCCTTCGCTCTGCGGTGACGGGCTCATGGGTTCCCTGGGTAGCACCCGGAGGAGGACCGGGTCAAGCCGGGCGTACACTGGCGAAGCAATGGATGCGATCGCCCTCCTCGCGTCGCAGTGGACCACCGTGAACGCGGGCTTGCACGAGCTGGCCGGTGACCTGAGCCCGGACGAGTGGACCTTCCGCGTGGCGCCCGGACAGAACCTCACGGGCTTCACGCTCTGGCACGTTCCCGCCAGCCAGGACTGGACGGTCCAGACCTGGATCCGGAACGTCCCCGAGGTGAGGGACCGGGACACGTGGATCCGCCAAGTAGGGTTCGACCGGCTCGGTCTCGCCTTTGGCATCAGCCTCGCCGACGCGGACGCCATCGCGCGGGCCGTCTCCGTCGAGGACATGCTGGCCTACGCCGACGCGGTGCTCGCCGAGAACGTCTGCTGGCTCGGCACCGTGACCGAGCGCGATCTCCACCGGGTGCCGGACAACCGCGCGCATCTCGCTCGCCGCCCCGCGTACCGGACAACCCAGTACCTGGCCGAGGTGCAGGGTATGTGGACTCAGACGGTCGCGGAGGTGATCACCCTCGACATCGGCCACGGCCGCGCCCATCTTGGCGAGGCCGGTCTCCTCATGGAGCTGGCGCGCCAGAACCGTCCCCGCTGACCCCCAGGGTGCCACTGCGTCCCGGGCAGGAATTCGACCGCGAGGGAATGTCGGCCCGCGAACACATCTGGCGCGTTCGCCACCCCGCCATTCCGGCCCGAGGCTGGCACGGACATTGCTCCGTTCCCCGGCGTGCGCAAGACCTGGCTGATGGTCTGGCTATCGATCGGCCTCCTCGGAGGGGCCCCGGCCGCCGCCCAGGACACTGAACCCGTCGCCGAACCGGCCGGCGAGCCAGCCATCTCGGAAGTCGTCGAGCTCCGGGCCGAGCTCGACAGGCTCCGTGCGCGGCTCGCACGGCTCGAGAGCGGCCAGGCCGCCTCGCCGCGGGCTCTCCACAGCTTCGCGCTGCCGACCCGAATGGAATTCGCGGGGGAGCCGGTGCCGCTCGTGCGGTGGGACATCGGCGAGCGCCTCGAGCGCGAGTTTCTCCTCTCGCTCGGGAATCCCGCCCAGGTGCTGCTCTGGCTCAAGCGCAGCGCCCGCTACTTCCCGTACATCGAGCGCCAGCTGGCGCGCGCCGGGCTCCCGGAGGACCTCAAGTACGTCGCGGTCATCGAGAGCGCGCTCCTCCCGGGCGCCTACTCGCACGCCAGCGCGCTCGGCATCTGGCAGTTCATCGCGTCAACGGCCAAGCGCTACGGGCTCGCGGTCACCTCGGGCTGGGACGAGCGGCGGAATCCCGAGCGCTCCACCGCCGCCGCGCTCGCCTTGCTGCGAGAACTGCGCCAGCGATTCCCCGACTGGCCCCTGGCGCTCGCCGCCTACAACGCCGGCGAGGCGCGCATCGACCAGGCGCTCCGCCACCAGGGCGTGTCGAGCTACTACCAGGTCGCGCTCTCGGAGGAGACCGAGCGCTACGTCTTCCGGGCGCTCGCCGCGAAGCTCATCCTCTCGGAGCCGGAGCGGTACGGCTTCGAGGTCCCGCCCGAGCAGCGCTACCGCCCCTATGACTCCGACGTCGTCGGGATCGAGCTCCGCGACCGGGTGGCCGTCACCGAGCTCGCGCGGCAGGCGGGCTCGTTCTACCGGGAGTTGAAGGCCCTCAACCCGGAGATCGTCGAGGACTGGCTCGGCAAGGGCCGCTACGAGATCCGCGTGCCGAAGGGGCGCGGCCCCGCCCTTCGTGCGGCGCTCGGCGGCACGGTCCGCGTGAGCGTTCCCGCCCGCTAGCGTTCAGACTCAATCGGCCCGCTTTACATCTCGGGGCCCGGGAGGGCCTGAGTGGGGATTTTCGCCACTCTCGAGACGCGTCTAGGTGGGATACGCTTGAGGTCTGGACGGCTGACAACGGTTGCACCATCGCCATGTCTAGTGCCGGTCGACCTCGGATTCTCCTGATTGACGACGAACCCAACGTGCGGGAGGTCCTGCTGCACCTGCTCGCCTCGTTCGGGTACGAGGTGCAAGCGGCCGCGGAGGGCGCGAGCGGTCTGGCGCGTTTCGACGAGGGCGGTTGGGACCTTGTCCTCGTCGATATCGTCATGCCCGTGATGAGCGGCTGGGGGGTGGTAGAGACGATCCGGCGACGCGCTCCGGCCACGCCGATCGTCCTGATCACAGGGATGAATCAGCCCGCCGTGATGCAACGCGCCCGTGATTGGCGGTTGCCGGTCATCCTGAAGCCCTTTCGTGCAGACGCCATCCGGGCGACTGTGGCCACGGCCCTGCAAACGAGGTTGGCCTAGCGGTCCCGGCACCGGTTGGATTGCCACTCCCGCGCTAGTGCCAGATCAACAGACCCCGTCGCATCCACGGGTTTCCCGGTCCGCTGGACCTCCCGGATGCAGGGACAGCAGTCCGGGCGCGATCCGTCGAGATCGGTGAAGCCCTGGAGCTTCGCCGGCCCGCTGCTTGGTCGCCAGCCCATATCGACAGGCAGATCGGATTGTGATCTTGGCGTCCGGCACGTTCCGCGGCGGCGCCATGCGGTGCTACCGATCCGGGGGGCGCGCCCACACGGACGTCAGACGCGCGGCAAGGACACCGGCAGCGCGGCGGGCCGTCGCCGGCAACCGGGACACTCGGGAAGCGCGGCGCGATCGCCCGCCGTGCACGTGTCCGCGTGGCGGTGCGACCACGTCATGAGGCACGTCGGACAGTGGTGGGCGTGGCGGCTCCGGCGGGCCGGGCCGATCTCCTGGATCAGGCTCACGATGCGCTCGGGAAGCGGGGCCTTGTCGGGCCGGCTGCCAGCGAGGCACCACGGGCACAGTCGGGCCGGCCCCTCCACGCACTCTCCCTGATGGTTCCACCAGCCGTCGCAGAGAAAGCAATGATGCGGGTGACCACGCCCGCGCCCGTTCCGGGGCACGCCATGGCGCAGCCGGCGGCGCGCGGCTGTCGTGAGCGACACCACTGTCCCGACCACCAGCACGGCGACGGCCGCCTGCCGCAGCATTGCGAGGAGATCCCATGCAAGGCCGTGCCAGGCACTGATTCGGGCCGAATCCGTGCCAAAGGCCCTCCCGGCCGGCTCGATTGGGGCGCCGGCACCCCGCTCGGGTGACGCGGACCGTCACTCCGACAGCCACGACCCGGCAACCCGCGACGGCATTGGTCTCGTGGACCCATCGCCGCGGGTGCGACAGACCATCTCGACAAAGCCTGGCGCGCCGGGTATACGCGCTCGAAACGGTCACCGATCGCTTCAGGCCCACAGCCCCCGAGGGCCGTCGCTCCGCGACGGCGAGTCTCACAACGTGGCAATATGCCGATCGTCGAGACGTGGGGCGAGGGCTAGCGATGTGGATCTGGCACAGGGCGCCCGGCACGCGGTTCGGCGCCGGTGCGCGCGCATGGACCCATCGATCGCGGCCGACGCTCGCCGCCGGTCTGGCGGCGCTTCTGCTCGCCCCGATGCCTGCGGTGCTCGCGCCCTACCCCCTCATCGAGCTGTGCTACGTCCTGACGCTCGGGATCGCCGGGCTCGGGCTGAACCTGGTGTACGGGACAACCGGCCTCCTCTCCCTCGGGCACGCCGCCTACTTCGGGCTCGGGGCGTACGCCGGCGCGTTCCTCTTCAACATCGCTGACGTCCAGTCGCTCGAGGTGTACCTCCTGGCCGGCATCGCCGCGGCCAGCGCCACGGCCGCGCTGGCCGGCGCCTGGTGCGTGCGCGCGACCCGCATCCACTTCACGATCATGACGCTCGCCTTCGGGCAGCTCGTCCACGCCGTGTTCGTCGTCGGGGTCCCGTTCCGCCTGCTCGGGGACTTCGGGAAGGGCCTCTTCTTCGTCGGCGACGGGGGCCTCCACATCCCCCGCCTCACCATCCTCGGGACCGAGCCCGCGCCCGAGCGGTTCTTCGCGGTCTTCTACTACGTGCTGCTCGTGGCCTTCTTTGCGTCGCTCGGCGTGCTCTGGCGCATCAGCCGCTCGCCGTTCGGGATGGCGCTCCGAGCGATACGGGACAGCGACGTCCGCGCTGCGTTCGTCGGCATCCCGGTGCGGGCCTATCGGTGGCGGGCCTTCGTCCTCTCCGGCGCGATCGTGGGGCTGGCCGGGGGACTCTACGGGCAGATCGATCGCCAGGTCACGCCCGAGCAGCTCCACTGGCTATTCTCGGCCAAGCTCATCGCCGTCACGATCATCGGAGGCACCCGCTGGTTCCTCGGCCCGGTCGTGGGCGCCGCCGTGTTCGTGGTCCTCCAGCATGTCGCGAACCGGTTCGCTCTGTCCCACGGCCT
The DNA here is from genome assembly GCA_963805625.1 of uncultured Candidatus Rokubacteria bacterium. Taxonomy (GTDB): domain Bacteria; phylum Methylomirabilota; class Methylomirabilia; order Rokubacteriales; family DASRDR01; genus DASRDR01. The sequence goes on along the minus strand of CAWDVE010000019.1, from coordinate 172,528 downwards.
GGTGCTCGGCAGCCTCCTGATCGCCGTGATCTTCGCCTTCCCAGGCGGCATCGCCCAGGTGGGGGCCCGGATGCTCGGGTGGGCGCCGCGGCCAGAGCGGCCGTGGACCCGCCCGGCCGCCCCATGAGGGCCCGTCAGGCGGAGCTTGAATCAACTAGACTGACGGGGTGATCGAGCGGCCTGCCCCTCCGGCGAGTCATCGCCGTGACGAGGCACGGTCCGCGCGCTCCGGGAAACGATCGCGCGCCCAAGGAGGGGACCTTTGAAGTACCTGTGCCTGGTCTACGCCGAGGAGCGGAGGATCGCCGCGCTGTCCGGCGGCGAGTGGGACGCCCTGGTCGCCGAGAACCTGGCGCTCTGCGAGGAGCTTCGGCAGAGCGGGCACTATGTGGGCGCCGCGCCGCTTGACTCGGTGGAGACCGCCGCCACCGTCCGGGTGCGTCACGGCCGGCCATCGACCACCGACGGCCCCTTCGCCGAGACGAAGGAGCAGCTCGGCGGGTACTACCTCATCGAGGCGCGCGATCTCGACGAGGCCGTCCAGATCGCCGGGCGGATCCCGGGGGCGCGCTTCGGGAGCGTCGAGGTCCGGCGCCTCGCGGCGCACGACCCCCGCGAGCCCTGGGCGCGCCGGGGCCGAGACCCGGGACGCTGAAGCGAACGACCAGGATCCCGCCCGAGACCGACCCCGGCCGGCGTCGCCTCCGTCGGCCCGCGGCGTCGGGTCTCGCCCTAGCGGGAGGCGGCCGCGGCCGCCTCGCGCACCCCGGCGTACACGGGGGTGAGCCAGCGACGGTAGGCGGCCAGCTCGCCGCGGGCGGCGGAGAAGTAGACGTCCTGGATGCGCTTCGTCAGCGATCCCCGCGTCCCGTCGCCGACCGCGATCCGGTCGACCGAGGTGATCGGGAGCACCTCGAGGCCGCTGCCGCACATGAACACCTCGTCCGCCACGTACAGCTCGGTGCGGTCGACCTCCCGCTCCACGACCTCCACGCCCAGCTCGCGCGCCGCCAGGTCCATCAGCGTGGTGCGGGTGATGGATTCCAGGATCCCGGCTGTGACCGGCGGCGTGATCAGCTTCCCGTCGCGCACCATCATGAGGCACGCGCCGGGGCCCTCGGCCACCGTGCCGCGTTGGTTCAGGATGATCGCGGTGTCGTAGCCGTCCACCTTGGCCTCGGTCTGCGCCAGCCGGCTGTTCTGGTAGTTGGCGCCCGCCTTGAGCCGTGGCGGCACCGTGTCGTCGCTGATGCGCCGCCACGAGGCCACGCAGGCGGTCGCCCCATCCCACAAAGCTGCAGGCTGCGGCCACGGCACCGCCGTGATGTAGACCCCGTTGTCGACCGTGGGGCCGAGGGTGTTGAAGTTGTGCGCCCCCATCCCGAAGAAGGCCACCGGGACGAAGTGGACGTCCTGGCGGAACTCGTTCGCCCGCAGGAGGTCGAGCGCCCCCTGCCCGATCTCGCGCAGCGTGAAGGGCACGTCCAGGCGCACGGTCTTCAGCGAGCGCCCGAGCCGCTCGAGGTGCTCCTCGTGCTTGAAGACGAAGAGCTCGCCGTGCTGCGGGCTCCAGTAGGCGCGCACCCCCTCGAACACGTTGCTGCCCATGAAGCCGCCCGCGCTGCGCCCGTGCAGCACGCACTGCTCCCAGGGAATCACCTTGCCGTTCATCCAGGCGTACTTCGGCGCGACGCTGGCCATGGCTCGTCCTCCTCTAGGGTGCAACCAGTCTACCAAAGGCCCGTGCCCCGCCGGGGAGTGCCGCCGTTCCGCGGGACGCCGTGCGCGATCGGCCGCGCTAGCGCTTCATCGGCCTCGGACGGAGGCCAACCGGGCAGGGTCGAACGCGCGGAGGTCCACGGACGACGCGGCGCCGTCGACGATAAGCTCGGCGAGCGCCCGGCCGGTCGCCGGCGCGTTCAGCATGCCCCAGGGGCCGTGGCCCGTTGCCACGAAGGCGCCCGCCACGCCCGGCACGGGGCCGATCAGCGGCAGACCGTCGTCCGTGACGGGCCGGTAGCACGCCTGACGCCGGGTGATCCGCGCGGCCGCAAGCTGGGTGGACACGCGTCCGGCGGCGCGCGCGAGGACGGCGCACGCCGCCTCGCTGACGTCGACCGCGTCCGGCGAGTCCGGCAGCGGCGCGGGGTCCGCCATGCCGCACACGTAGACCTCCCCGCCAGGCCGGGGGAAGATCTCCGGCTCGAGCCGGCGGCCGTCGGCCGTGCGGTAGTCGACGAACAGCGCGTGGGCCGGCACACCGGCCGCGGCCAGCGTGACGCTGTAGCCCTTGAGCCCCTGGACCCGCGGGAGCGGGAGATCCGTGGCCCCCGTCCACGGGCCCATGGCCAGGACGACCGCGTCGGCCTCGACGGCGGCGCCATCGACGGTCACCCCGCGGGCCGCGCCCGCGCGACGGAGCACGCCGTCGACGACGCCCAGCCTGAGCGTCGCGCCGCGGGCCTCCGCGGCTCGGACCAGCGCCGCCGTGAAACGGGCCGGGTCGACCTGAGCCGTCGTCTCGATGGAGCCGAGCACGTCCATGACCGTGGCTTCCGCGTCGAGCCAGGCCGGGGCCGGCACCCGGTGGTCCGCGGGGCGGCCGCCTCGCTCGCGCGCGGCCAGCATGAACGTCTCCATGCGCCGGTAGCCGTAGTCCGTCCCGAGCTCCCGGGCCAGGTCGGCGTGGAGGGCGAAGCTCGCGCGCGCCAGCGGGCCGAGGAGCGAGCCGTCGCACCAGTCGAGTGCGAGGAATCCCCCGGACTTCCCCGACGCGGCGCAGGCCACCCCCGAGCGCTCCACCACCGTGACGCGGACCCCGCGGCGCGCCAGGAAGTACGCGACGCTCGCGCCCACGACGCCGGCTCCGCAGACGATCACGTGCCCAGGGGTGCTCACGCTCGCTCCGCCAGAGAGCTTACCAGGGTCGCCACCGCCCGCCTCCGTGTCCCACGTCGAGCGGTAACCTCGGCTTGACGCGCCCTGGCCCACTGGACAACCATATGCGGGGCTTTCACGGACGATGTCCACAGCCAAGGGGAGGAAGACCACGATGATGATCCATCTCAGGCATGTCGGCTTCGGCCTGCTGGCGCTCGGCGTCGCCGCGCTCGCCCTGCCGAACGACGCGGGGGCGCAGCGCAAGCTGACGTTCGCCTACGACCAGCCCAAGAGCACCGGCTACGGCTTCGCCGGCGACCTCTTCGAGAAGCGCCTCGGCGAGCTGAGCAAGGGCGCGCTGAAGGTCGATCAGTTCCCCGGGGCGCAGCTGGGCCAGGAGCCGGTCATGCTCCAGAAGGTCCGCTCGGGCGACATCGACTTCGCCATCACCTCGACCGCCAACGCGTCGACGGTGGCGCCGCAGGCCGGCGTGTTCTCGCTGCACTTCATCTTCCGCGATGACGCGCACCTGGCCAAGGCAGTTGCCGATCCGGAGGTCGTGAAGGCCTTCAAGGAGATGATCGGGAAGTCGGTGCAAGGCGCCCACGCCCTCGCGGTGATCACGCTCGGCTTCCGCAACATGTACGGCAAGGCGGAGATCAACAGCGTGGAGGACGTCAAGGGCAAGAAGGTCCGCGTGCAGGCGACCAAGACCGAGGACACGCACTTCGCGGCCTACGGCGCCTCGCCCGTCCACATGCCGTTCGGCGAGGTCTACACCTCGCTGCAGACCGGCGTGGTCAACTTCGCCGAGAACGGCGTGAACGTGTATCTCTCGAACAAGCACTACGAGGTCGCGCCCGTACTGAACATGACGGAGCACGAAGCCAACAACAACCTGGTGTGGGTCAGCGAGAAGACCTGGAACAGCTTCAGCGCCGAGGAGAAGAAGTGGGTCGAGACGGCCGCCGCCGAAGTCGGCCAGCAGGAGCCGCCCCACGCCCTCAAGCTCGAGAAGGACTCGGCCGAACGGCTCGTCAAGCTGGGCGTGAAGGTCAACACCAAGGTCGACAAGTCAGGCTTCGTGAAGGTCGCCGCGCCGATCCAGGATGAGCTCGCCAAGGAGCTGGGCCCGGACGCGGTGAAGCTGCTGGAGCTGGTCCGGAAGGTGAAGTAACGCGCCTCACGGCGCAGCGTAGCGGGAGCGGCGGCGTTCGAAGCGCCGCCGCTCTTCACTCGAGAGGACACCGCGACCGTGGCTGACGCTGATCTCTTCGCATCGCACCGCGCGCTGGTGATCCCGCGTCACCGGCATCTCAAGTGGCCGGCGCTCGACCGGGTTGAAGCCCTGCTGATGATCCTGTGCGGGGTCTGCATGTTCGGGTTCACCATGTGCGTGTTCTTCGACGTCGTGACCCGCACCATCGGCAGGCCGTGGCTGTGGCTCCAGCAGCTGACGACGGCGTTCTTCGCCTGGGGGGTGTTCGTGGGCATGGCGGCGGCCACGCGCCGCATGGACCACATCTACCTGCCGAGATGACCCGCCGCATGCGGGGCGCGAAGCGCCAGATCATCGAAACGGTCAACCGGCTGATCCAGCTGGTCATCGCCGGCTTCATGATCTGGTTCGGGGTCCAGAACGCGCTGCACGACCTGGGCAGCTTCCGCATGCCGTCGCTCATTCCGCTGACGGTCTACACCGCCGTCGTTCCGCTGGCCGGCGTCCTGATCGCCCTGTTCACGATCGAGCAAGTGGTCAACGGCCTGAGGAACGGCTACGCGGGGCCCGAGGACACGGAGCTGACCGAGGAGCCCGTCGAATGAGCTCCAGCGCGATCCTCGTGCTGATGGCGCTCCTGTTCCTGGGGCTGGGCTACATGGGCGTGCCGGTCGCCTTCGCGCTGATCGGCGGCGTCCTCGTCGCCACGTCGCTGACCCCCGTCAGCTTCCAGTCGATCATCGGACAGCTGTTCCACGGGATCGACTCCGAGACGCTGCTGGCGATCCCGTTCTTCCTGCTGGTCGGGGAGCTGATGACCTCGGCCGACGTGACCCAGCGCATGATCCGCCTGGCGCAGGTGCTGGTCGGACACCTGCGCGGGGGCCTGGCCCAGGTCGTGACGCTCTTCAGCATGTTCTTCGCCGGGATCTCCGGCTCGTCCGCCGCCGACGTGGCGGTGCTGAGCCGCACCGTCGCGCCGGAGATGGACAAGGAGCGATACGACCGCGCGTTCACCGCGGCGCTGATCGCCTCGGCCTCGACCATCGCCAACCTGATCCCGCCCTCGATCATGGCGGTGGTCTACGGGGCGACCGGCAACGTGTCGATCGGCGGGCTGTTCCTGGCCGGCGTCGTGCCGGGCGTGATGATCGGCATCGGGCTCATGATCTACAGCTACTTCTTCGGCCCCACCGGCCACCTGAAGCCTCGGGCGACGCTGGTCGAGGTGTTCGTCGCCGCCCGCGGCTCCGCCCTGCCCATGGTCATCCCGGTGATCATCATGGGCGGCATCCTGACCGGCTGGTTCACGCCGACCGAGGCGGGCATGGTGGCCGCCTTCTACATCCTCCTGGTCCTGATCCCGATCCTGCGGCCCCGGCACGTCTGGCAGCTGCCGAGGGACTTCATGTACACGGGGCTCCTCTACTCGCTGCCCCTGGCGGCCGTCGCCGGCGCGTCCGCGTTCGGCTGGATGCTCGCGTACCTCCGCGGCCCCGACACGGTCGCCGGCTTCATCGAGGCCTATGCCGGCACCGACCCGCGCATGATCATGTTCCTGCTGGTGCTGCTGTTCATCCTGGTCGGCGACTTCGTCGACGCGGTGCCGGCGATCATCATCTTCATGCCCATCGTCATCAAGCTGGCCGAGCTGGGCAACATCAACCCGCTGCACATGGGCGTCGTGATCATCACCACCCTGGTGTTCGGACTGATCACCCCTCCCTACGGGCTGTCACTGCTGATCGCCGCCAAGTTCGTGGGGGTGCCGTTCTACCGCGCGATGGTCCGGTCGCTCCCGCTCTACGTCGTCTTCCTGCTCACCATCGCGCTTCTGCATGCAGTTCCCGAGCGTCGTGCTGTGGCTGCCGAAGCAGCTGCTGCCGGAATCGGTCGGCTGCTTCAGGAACCCCAGCGGGACCGGCTACATCTGCCCGCAGTAGGCTGGCCACCCCGGCCGCCGTGGCCCGGAAAGCGACGAGGACGGTCTACTCCTCCAGCAGCACGCAGTGCCGGGGGTCGGCGCTGACGAACACCTGGTCGCCCTCGGCCATCGGCTCCGGCGCCGCCGAGCGCACGATGAGCAGCCGCCCGTCCCAGTCCACGTGGTACTGCGTGAAGTCGCCCTGGAACACGCGCTGCCGGATCCGGCCCGGCCACACGTTGACGGACGCGGGCGACGGCGCGCGCTCGAGGCGCAGGCGGACCGTGCGGACGGCCATGAGCGCGTCGGTGCCGGCCCGGCGGTCGAGGGCGGTGCCGTGGACCAGGGCGCCCCCCGGCGTCTCGATGACCACGAGCCCGTCGCGGTCGAGGTCGGGGCGCCGGCGGCCCCGGATCAGGTTCGCCGACCCCACGAAGTCGGCGACGAACGTGTTGCGCGGCCGGTCGTAGATCTCGCCCGGCGTGCCGACCTGCTCGACGCCGCCGTCCCGCATCACCACCACCCGGTCGGAGATGGCCAGCGCCTCCTCGAGGTCGTGGGTGACATACACGGAGGTGATGTCCAGGCGGCGTTGCAGCTCCTTCAGCTCCACGCGCATCTCCGCGCGGAGCTTGGCGTCGAGGTTCGACAGCGGCTCGTCGAAGAGAAGCACCGCCGGCGAGAACACGAAGGCCCGGGCCAGGGCGACGCGCTGCTGCTGGCCGCCGGACAGTTTGGCGGCGCTGCGAGCGCCGAGGTCGCCGAGCTGGACCAGGTCGAGCGCCTCGCGGACGCGCGCCGTCACCTCGGCGGCCGGCCGCCGTCGCACCCGGAGGCCGTAGGCCACGTTGTCGAACACGCTCATGTGCGGCCAGATGGCGTACGACTGGAAGACCATCGACAGCCCGCGGCGCTCGGCCGGGACGTTCACGCGCGCCGAGGACGAGAACACCGGGTGGCCGCCGATCCGGATCTCACCCGACACCGGCCGCTCCAGCCCGGCGATCGCCCGTAGCGTGGTGGTCTTGCCGCATCCCGACGGGCCGAGCAGCGTGAGATGCTCGCCGGCGCCGACGTCGAAGCCCACCCCGCGGACCGCGGCGACCTCACCGTAGCGCACCACCAGGTCGCGCACCTCGATCGACGCCTGGCGCACGCTCACTCGCCTCCGTGCGGGGCGACCCGCCGCGCCACCCCGAAGAGCACGGCCAGCGCGGCCGCCACCGCCAGCGTCTGCAGGAGCGCCATGGCCGCCGTGAGCTCCGAGCTGGTCGAGAACCAGGACTCGACGATGGCCGGCGTGATGACCTTGGCCTTCGGCCCCATCAGCAGGATGGACGCGCCCAGCTCGCGCACGCTCGCGATGAAGAGCAGGAGCCACGCGGCGATCAGGCCGGGCCGGAGGAGCGGCATAGTCACGGTGCGCAGCCGGTAGCCCCACGTGGCGCCGCACATCTGGGCGCACTCCTCGAGGGATCGGTCGATCTGGAGGATGACGCCCGAGATCGTCCGGAGCCCGAGCGGCAGGAACACGGTGAGGTACGCGATCAGGAGGAGCCACAGCGTGCCGTAGATGGGGATCGGGAAGACCAGCCAGGCCCACAGCATCCCGAAGGCGAAGACGAGGCGCGGCACCGCCTGCGGGAACATCAGGAGGTACTCGATGGCGCCGGCGCCGGGGAGACGCGAGCGGTAGATCAGCCACGAGAGGAATCCCATCAGGACGACGCCGAGGCTCGCGGTGGCGAAGCCGAGGAGGAGGCTGTTCCAGAGCGCGGAGCGCACCGCGTCGAGCGACAGCGCGGTCGTGTAGTTGGCCAGGGTGAAGTTGTCCGCGCGGGGCCAGAGCGTCGTCAGCCGCTGGAAGGAGGCGTACACGATCGTCAGGACGGGCAGGACCATGGCCACGCCCAGGTACGCCACGCAGAGCCCCAGGAGCGGCCACCTGAGGCCGCGGACGTCCATGACGCGCGGGCGGAAAGCCTTGCCCGTGATGGTAGCGTAGCTGCCCGCGCTCACGATGCGGCGGTAGATCCACACCATCGCGAACATGAGCGCGAACAGCGACACGCCCATGGCCGCCGCCGTCGGGAACCGCGGCGGGTACTGCGACACCATCTGGTACATCGCCGTGGTGACGACGTAGAAGCGGCTGGGGAGGCCGAGAACCAACGCCGCCGAGAACGAGCCCAGCATCTCGGCGAAGACGAAGATGGCGGCGCCGAGCACGCCGGGCAGCACGAGCGGCAGCGTGATCCGCAGCATCGTCCGCACGCGGCTGGCGCCAAGGACCTGCGAGGCCTCCTCGAGCGCGGGATCCATCGACTTCATCACGGCGCCGATCATCACGAAGGCGACCGAGCCCTCGAAGAGGGCCATCACCCAGGCGATCCCCCAGGGCGTGTTGACGTCGATCAGGTGGCCCCGGCCGCCGAGCGCCCGCCAGAGCTGGTTGACGAAGCCGCTGTTGGCCGAGCCGATGAGCGCCCAGGCCAACGCGCCCATGAGCGGCGTCACGTAGTAGGGCATGGCCATGAGCTGCTCGAGCGCGACCCGGCCGGGGACGTTCGTGCGCGACAGGATCCACCCCATCGTGAATCCCACCACGACGGCCAGGACGGTCGCGACGGCCGCCACCAGCAGCGTGTTGCCGAAGATGTGCGCGTAGCGGCCAAGGTCGGCGAAGTTGTCGAGCCCGTACGCCTCCGGCGGGCGCGCCTGCGGATCGCCGACGCTCAGCGACGCCTGGATCAGGTAGGCGATCGGATAGAGGACGAGGACGGCGGCGGCGCCCCCGACGACCAGGCTGACGAGCCGCGGGCCCGGCCGCCAGGACCGGGCCCGCGCGACGAGCGTCACGACACGGGGCTCAGAGCCCCATGATCGCGTTCCACTCCTTCACGAACACGGGGTGGCTGGCCACGTAGTCGTTCCAGTCCGTGGGGAACAGGAGCTTGAAGTCCGCCAGCCGCTTGCCCGTGGGCATCGCATCCGCGTCGGTCCTGAGCGACCCGTAGAGGAGGATCTTCTGGTTCTGATAGACCGCCTGACCACGCTTGGACAGCGCCCAGTCCACGAAGAGCTTGGCCGCCTCGGGATGGGGCGCGCGATTGACCACCCCGATGAAGAACGACGTGGCGGGCAACCCGTCGGCCGGCGCCACGAACTCGATGTCCGCGCCCTTCTCCGAGAAGAGCGTGTACCCCGCGTACTCCGCGAGCACGCACATGCGGTCCTCGCCCTTGGACAGCCGGTCGAAGAGCTGGGCCCGCGCGTCGAACCCCTTGGGGCGCTGCTTGGCGAACTCCTGCCAGAACTCGTTGCCGTAGAGCTTCCGCAGCATGTACCACTGGGCGTGCTGCATGCCCGAGGTGGCGAGCTTGGCGCTGATCCCGTCCCGGAAGGCCGGGTTGAGGATGTCCTTCCACGCCTTCGGTGCCTGCTCCGCCGTCACCCGGCTGCGGTTGTATGAGATGCCGGCGAAGGTGACGCCGCCCCAGCCGTAGTAGCCCGCGGGGCTCGACTGGTGCTCGGGCCGGTAGGCGGCGTACTCCGGCGAGGGGTACTGCTCGTAGCCGCCCTTCTTCTGGAAGTCGATGGCCGGCGAGACGTCGGAGAGCTGCAGCACGTCGACGCCGAAGCGGCCGGCCGACCGCTCCCCGGTGATCTTCGCGTACAGGGCGCCGGTCTGGAGCCGCACGTAGCTGGTCTTGATCTTCGGAAAGTCCTTCTTGAACGCATCGAGCAGGACGCCGATCCCGGCCTCGCCGTCGTGGCCGTAGTAGACGACCTCGCCTTCCTGCTCGGCCTTGGCGACGTCGGCGCCGGTCTGGAAGTCCAGCACCTTCGTGCCGCGCGCCTGGGCCTGCGCCAGCGGCGCGCGTGCCAGGAGGGGCGCCGTCGCGGCGGCGAGCGCGCCGGTCTTGAGGAAGCCGCGACGGGTGACGGAGGTCTTGGGGGGCTCGGTCATGGGATCTCCTCCTCGTTGGGGACGCCAGGGTGACACGTCTGTCCCGCAGGAGCAGCGGCTACCACCCGGCCGCGGCCAAGTGCCCCACGGTGATGCCACGAAGATACCCCATCCCGGCCAGGTCGGCCCACTGGCTCCGGATCGCCGCGAGCGTCCATGGGACGCCCGTGCCAGGCGAGAGCGCCGGCTTCACCGGTCCCTCCGCGGAGGGCCGGCGAGGGCTGCCCGGGACGGCCTAACTTAGGTTCCGCGTGCCGCCTCGAGATCCTCGGCGGCACGCGTGATCGTCTCGCCCGACTCAACCGCCTGCAGCACGTCTCGCTTCCGCGATGTAGTAGGGCGCCCTGGTCAGTCCCCTCCTCACGGCCGCCGGCGGGTCGCGCTCCAGACCGGGACGCCGTTGTCGTCCCGCAGAGTGAGCGTCTCGTCGCCCTTCTTCACCTCGGCGGCGATGAGCGCCGGCTTTCCACCCATCGTGACCCGCGAGCCCTTGACCTCGAGCGTGTCCTTCGGCTCGATCTTGAAGTCCTGGTTCTCGATGAACCAGCTCGGCCCGAGGTGAACCGAGAGCGTCTCCTTCTCGGTCTTCAGCGAGACGTGGATGCCGCCCCCCATCCCCTTCATTGGCATCACCGGACCAACGGCCACGACCTCTCCCTTGACCGTCTCGACGGCCTTGGTGTCGTACATGCGCCCGTACGGGCCACCCGGCCCCCAGCCGCCGCTGCCCCTCCACCGCATCCCTCCCTGGGCCCATGCATCCGATCCGGCCACGGCACACACGACGATCGCGAACGCTGCGAGCACGACCACCTTCCTCATGCCACGCCTCCAATCCAGTTCAGGCTATCTGTCGAAGCGGGTGCAACGAGAGTGCCACGCCGATCGTGTCCGAAAAGCCCAGCATGTCCGCAGCTTGTGGGATGTGGTTACCGTCGGGGCGTGGCAAGCTGGGGCGTAGAGTCCCCACCCGAGGTGTCCATGCCAGAGGAGACGGAGGTGGGCTTCTCGCCGGCTCGTCACCGCCCTGCAGGGTCCGTGCGTCCTTCCGCGAGTCTGAATCGCGCCCGCCGGACGCGCAGGTCAAGCGTGCCCGCGGCCCCCGTGGGGAACCGAGGCCGCCGACAGCGCCGTCCTCGGTCCGATGACCTCGGGTGAGGATAAACGCGCGCCAGCGGGCCTGCGTCTGATATCAAGGAGGCAATGTCTAACGCGCAGGCGCTGGCCCAGACCGGGACGCCCCCGCCGCCACCGAAGCCCGGCGTCTCCGCCGTCGAGATGGGCGCCCGCCAGCGCGAGATCTCCGTCTCCGAGTTCTTCACCAAGAACCGGCACCTCCTCGGCTTCGACAGCCCGCGCAAGGCCCTCCTCACCTGCGTCAAGGAGGCGGTGGACAACGCCCTCGACGCGGCCGAGGAGGCCGGCATCCTCCCCGACGTCGCGGTCAAGATCGAGGTCGTGCCGAGCAACGGGTCGCCGCCGCCCCCCGCCAGCCAGGCGACGCGGTTCCGCGTCACCGTCATCGACAACGGCCCCGGCATCGTCCGCCACCAGATCCCGCCGATCTTCGCCAAGCTCCTCTACGGCTCGAAGTTCCACCGGCTGCGCATGAGCCGGGGCCAGCAGGGGATCGGCATCTCCGCGGCCGGCATGTACGCTCAGCTCACGACCGGGAAGCCGGTCCAGATCACCTCGCGCACCAGCGCCCGCTCCCCGGCCCACTACTTCGAGGTGCAGATCGACACCAAGAAGAACGAGCCGCGGATCTTCGAGAACAAGAAGATCGACTGGGAGAGCCACCGCGGCACCCAGGTGACGCTCGAGATCGAGGGGCGCTACCAGCGGGGCCGGGCCTCGGTGGACGAGTACCTCGAGCAGACGGCCATCGCCAACCCGCACGTGGCGCTCGTCTACCACACGCCCGAGGGGGAGACTCGCGAGTACCCGCGGACGATCCACGAGCTGCCGCCCCAGCCCCGCGAGATCAAGCCGCATCCCTACGGCATCGAGTTCGGCATCCTCCTGCGCATGCTCCAGGACACGCGGAGCCACTGCGCTCGCGGGATTCCTCGCCGGCGACTTCAGCCGGGTCTCCCCGCCGTCGCGCTCGGAGATCTGCCGGACGGCCAAGCTGTCGCCGAACGCGCGGCCGCGCAACATCCACGGCGAGGACGCCGAGGCGCTCTACAAGGCCATCCAGACGACCAAGATCATGGCGCCGCCGTCGAGCTGCATCTCGCCCATCGGCGAGAAGGCGATCCTCCACGGCCTGTACAAGCAGATCAAGGGCGAGTTCTACACCGCGGTGACCCGCCCGCCGGCGGTGTACCGCGGCAATCCGTTCGTCATCGAGGCGGGGCTGGCCTTCGGCAAGGGGCCGGAGCAGGCGGCGGCGCGCCCACGCAGCCCGCGCGGTGCCGCTCGCCGAGGGCGAGGAGCGGGAGGACGACGGCGAGCTGGCCCGCGTCATCCGCTACGCCAACCGCGTCCCGCTGCTCTACCAGCAGTCGGCCTGCGCGACCTTCAAGGCCGTGCTCGAGACCGCCTGGCGGAACTACGGCGTGTCCCAGTCCCGGGGCGCGCTGCCGGCCGGGCCCGATGGTGATCTTCGTCCACATGGCCTCGGTCTGGGTGCCGTTCACCAGCGAGTCCAAGGAAGCGATCGCCGACTACGACGAGATCCGCAAGGAGATCAAGCTCGCGCTCCAGGAGTGCGGGCGCCGGCTCGGCGTCTTCCTGCGGCGGCGCGAGCGGGCCAAGAGCGAGTTCCGCCGGCGCAACATCTTCGAGCTCTACATCGAGGAGGTCGTCGAGGCCTGCGCCCGGCTGAAGGGCGGCAAGCTCGCCCAAGGAGAAGCTCAAGAGCCAGCTCCAGAAGATCGCCATGAAGCGGACCGGCGGGAGCCGGACCGACGAGATCCTGGGCCGCGACGGAGGCGGCCCGGAGGGCCTGCCGCACTCGATCATCGTCACGCCCGACGGGCCCGAGGGGGAGGCGCCGGTGCTGCCCGGTGCCGACCGGGCGCGGCGGCGGACGCGGAGGGCGCGGCGGAATCCGAGCGGCCGGCGCCGGCGCGGCGGAAGGGCAAGGTCGCGAGCCTGGAGCCGCCCGCCAGGGCCAGGGCGGCAGCGCGTGAGCGCCCAGGACGGCCAAGCGCGAAGCGCCCAAGCCGACCGGACGCGAAGCGACAGGCGACACGCGCGACGCGGCTCCGTCGACCAAGCGCAGGAAGCGATAGAGCGAGCCATGGCCGGAGCGACGCCGAAGAAGATCGGGCCGGTCGAGAAGAAGCTGGTCGGCGTGGCCGACATCGTGATCACCGCCGCCGAGCGGAGCCGGGACCCCGCGCTGTCGATCCCCGTGCGCAGCCTCGCCAACGTCAACTTCAACGAGAAGCGCGGCATCATCGAGATGGGCAAGCGCAAGCAGGCGCGCACGTTCTTCAACGTGGGCATGGCCAAGAAGTTCATGCAGACGGTGCTGGTGGCCGACGCCCTGGCCGAGCTGCAGCGGGCGAACCTCACGACCTCGCTCCGCGAGATCTACTACCGCACCAAGCACACGATGAAGGGCTCGCACGAGAACACCTTCGACGACCAGAACGAGTCCGACCCGCTGATCGAGGACCTCGAGGTCGCGCTGGCGGCGCTGCGCGAGGAGCTCCACGTGCGCGCCGAGAACGCCGGCAGCATCGTGGGGCCGGTCGTCCTCGGTCGACGACGGCGACCGGGTGGACTGCGCGCGCCTGGGCAAGGGCGGCTACTCGGTGCCCTCCATCGTCGAGCCCGAGTACATCGAGATCCGGCGCTGCACGGCGGACTTCGTCCTGCTCGTCGAGAAGGGCACCCAGTGGAACCGCCTGTCGGAGGACAAGTTCTGGCGCCGGTACAACTGCGTGCTCCTGACCGGCAACGGCCAGCCGCCCCGCGGCGTCCGCCGCCTGGCCCGCCGCCTGCACGAGGACTACAAGATCCCCGTGTACGTCCTCGTCGACAACGACCCCTGGGGCTACTACATCTACTCGGTCGTCAAGCAGGGCTCGATCAACCTCGCGTTCGAGAGCGAGCGCATGGCCATCCCCAAGGCCAAGTTCATCGGCCTCTCCAGCGCCGATCCCGACGCCTACGGCCTGCCGCGCAACGTCGGCATCAAGCTCAACGACAAGGACGTCGGCCGGGCCAAGGAGCTGCTCAAGTACCGCTGGTTCCAGAAGAAGCCCTGGCAGGAGGAGATCAAGCGGATGCTCGCGAGCGGCCTCAAGTACGAGCTCGACGCGCTCGCCAACAAGGACTTCCGCTACCTGACCAAGACCTACCTGCCGCGGAAGCTCAAAGAGCGAGGACTGGCTGGACTAGGGCCCCGCGTCCGGTCCCTGAATCCACGAGCACGACCGTCCGGAAGATCGTCGGCGCGCCGCACATGCTGGTGATCGGGCACGGCGTGAGATAAACTGGCAGTGTCGATGAGCCGATTCGTCCTCCTGCTCAGCGTGATCGCCCTGACCGCGTGCGCGGCCGGAGCGCCCCAACCGCGGCCGGAGGACTTCCCCCTCCACGAGCGCGACCAGATCTTCGTGCTGGACTACCGGATCGACCGGCAGCCGGATCGGGTCGAGGCGGTGGGCCTGATCACGAGCCGGACCACGGCCAGCTTCAGATTCGCGGTCCTGAACCTCTTCGGCGTGGCCGCGAACGGCCGGGTCGTGAGCCGCGACACCTACACGATCAACGGGACGTTCGGCGGGCCCCAGTCCTTCTCCCTGGCGCTCAAGCCGACCGGGGAAGAGGTGCGATACCAGGTCCAGGTCGGCAACTACTCCCTGGGACGCGACCTCTTGAGCCCGCACCAACCGGGTCCTTGGCATACCGTTCCCGTCAAAGTGGGCACGCGGTGTCATCGGATCGCTGCGTCGCCCCGCCGTCCGGACCACGCGCCAGTCGACTGTCAGCGGCTCGGCAGCACGATGTCGTGCCACGGCTTGAGCGGCATCGGCCGAAGAGGCCCCGACGCTCTTGGTAACGGAGAGCAGATCGTGCAACGTCTCCGGCCCGAACGCCACCCGTCCAAGCGGGCGGTCCCAGCTCTCCTCCGGGCCTGGCTAGTAGCGCTCGAGCGCGAGCCGCGCGACCCGATCACCAGCCCGTGCAGGTCCGGGTAGCTCGCCCTCCTGGTGTGCGACATCGATCCGATCGCCGAGATCCGGCGCGATCCCGGCGTCCCTGGCGGTGATCGGCCGCCAGGCGAATGGCATGCCGGCAGTCGCGCACATCGCAGCTCCCATCCCTGGAGCCGGGTCCCGGGGGTCAGCTCCCATTCCGTCTGTGGCGTAGCCGCCGGAGTGCGGATACGACGGAACCGGACTACTGCTTGTCCCGCAGTACTCTCGACAGTTCCTTGATGTCGAACCGGTCGGTGGCCAGCTCGCTGCCAAACCCGATGACTCTGATGCTCGCCTGCTCTCCGTCGGTGTTCAGCAGCAGCACGCAGACGCGCAGCTCGCCCAGCTTCGTGTTGTCCGTGATCGGCCAGACGAAGTATCCCACGTTGAATGGGCCGACCCGGCCGGCCGCCGCAAACTTGGAATCGATGTACGCCCGGATCGCATCCTTGCCGACGGACTCGATGGTGACCGTCGCGAGGAGCTCCGGAATCTCCAGGACGTCACCGCTCTTGACAGTTCGCGGCCCGGAGTTGTACCCGCCCCCCACGGTCAGCCGGAACGCCTGGCGGGTCGCCACCTCCTGTGCGACCTCGCGGAGCTGCCTCCTGTCCTCCGGCCGTGTCAGCTGGCCATCCAGATCCTCGAACAGCGGGCGCAGCTGGATGGGAACATCCTGGAAGTTCAGGGCCACCAGGCGCAGCAAGAGGATCTGCCGGCGCAGCTGCTGGCTGTCCGCCGGGGATGCGTCCTTCTGAAAGTAGTTGCTGGTCAGCGTGCTGAACATCTGGACCGCCAGCTGGACGTCCAGGTCCTTCTGCTTGCTCGTCAGGTCGACGATCGCCTGGATTCGCTTCGACGCATCCGCTTCCTTCTCTCGCTGATCGTGGAGCTTGTATCCGTAGAGGGTGGCCAGCAGCGTCAGCACGATCCCGAGCCCACCCTTGACGGCGATGTCCAGCAGCTTGATCGAGGTGTCGCTAAGCGCCATGGGCGCCTCCTTGCCTGAGCTACCACTTCACCTTGAGCGTCAGGGAGCTGGTGCCGCTCGATACGGTCTGCTGCTGGCTCTCGATGTTGTCCCCCTGGCGGATGCGAACCACGTAGCTCCCGGGCACCATCTTCGTGATCGTGAAGCGGCCTTCCGCGTCGGTCATCGCGGCATAGTGCGCCGCTCCGTCCAGCTGGACGAGTGCGAACGGCCGGGGGCGGCCGTCGCCTCCGACGACGGTTCCGTTGAGAGTCCCCTGCTGCGCAAACCCTGGCGACATCCACGACAGCTGAGCTGCCACCGTGAGGACCACTACGCGGGTCAGTAGTCGCATGCTCGACCTCCCGTCGACGTTCGACGATCCTCCCGACCTCATGAGCGCCGGAGCGAGATGCTCACGCTGCGGCGCCGGCGTGGAGAGAGTCCTGACCCTCTTCGGCCGAACGAGGCGGGCGAGATCGCCAACCACTCTGAGCCGCTCCGCGCCCTGACCTGACGTCAGCACCCATCATAGCGTCTCACGGTCATGACGTGCCGGCACGGACCAGGAGCCACACGGTCGCCAGCACGAAGCCCGTCACCGACACCAGCGACAGCGCGAAGTACGCCACGTAAATCCCCTCGCGCCGGGTGAAGCTGTCGAGACTCCGCAGGCGCGCCCACAGCGACTCCCGGACGAAGCGGACGGCATCGTCGTTGAGCGTCGGGATGCCGAGCCACTCCACCAGGATGTGGTAGCCGTCCATCTCGAGGAAGCAGAACGGGTAGAGGCTGATGAAGAACGACTGGAGCTGCAGGATGGCGGAGGCGGCGAGGAAGCCCTGGAAGAGCCCCGGCGACAGCATGGTCGCGATCCAGAAGCAGAAGGCGCCCAGGAAGAGGTGGAATAGCGGCCCCGCCACCGCGTTGACGATGCGGGCCCGACGGCTCGCCATGAAGATGTCGGTGACGTCGGCGTAGAACGTCGGGATGAAGCCGTGGAGGATCGTGAAGCCGAACTCGCGCACCCGGCGGCGGTAGTGCACGCAGGCGAGGGCATGGATGACCTGGTGGTTGATGACCGTGAGCCAGAAGACGACCTTCACGAGGAGGATGGCGATCAGCGGGTGCTGGGCCAGCCCGTGGGTCACCTCGCCGAGCTCCGCCCAGATCCGGACGGCGCTCCACCCGCCGAGGCCGACCATGAGGATCAGCGCCAGCAGGGCCCACGGCGAGAAGAGGAGGAAGCCGCCGTAGCGGTACACGCGCGCGAAGACGTCGTGCGCCCGCCGGCTGGCGACGGTGAGCCGCTCGAGCGCGTGGAGCGTCCCTTCCATGGCGCGCGCGGCCGCGTTGCGGCGGTTGCGGGCGAGGACGGCGCGGAGGCGGGAGACCGGGCGCATGGTCAGGAGGTCCGCCCGCAGGAGCTTCACGATCAGCGTCGGGATGATCTCGAAGTCGAAGGAGCCGTAGCGCAGGAGGTAGGCGGTGGCGATCTCCTGGAGCGACACTCGCCCGTCCATCTCTTCCCAGAGGAACTTCTCGGCCTCGGTGATCTGGATGATCTGCTCGGTGCGGCTGTTCTTGAGAGCGTAGGTGACGACGCCCTGCCTCGCGTAGGGCAGCCGGGCCATCTCCCAGTCCGCGGCGGGGATGCGCTGGGGACGGCTTTGCAGATACGCGACCGCGCTCGGGATCTCGCGGACCTCGAACCCGTCCCCGTCCGCCCGGCGCACGAGCAGCTCGAGGCGGGCGCGCTTCGGCCGACTTTGCACCGTCTTCTTCCCGGCCTCGTTCACGGGGATTGCGGGACTACTTGTGCTCGACGTCCAGGCCCGTGGCCTCGAGCCCCCAGCGGGTGACCTCGGCGACCAGGTCGGTCGAGTCGCGGAGCCGCTGGAAGGCCACCTGCGCCATGTGCTGGAAGAACTTGGCGGCGGTCACCGGGCTGCCGGCGATGAAGCGGCCCAGGCTGTCGCGATCGAGGCTGTAGAGCACGGCGTCCATGTCGGCCTGGCAGGTGGCCGACCGGTGGCGCTCGTCCCCGAAGACGCTCATCTCCCCGAACGCCTCGCCCGGCTCGAGCCGGGCGAGCACCTGCTCGATCCGCCCGGTGACGGGCTTCGAGACGACGATGCTGCCCTCCTTGATGAGGAACAGCTCCTCGCCCGGATCCCCGGTGCGGAAGAGCACATCGCCCTTCCGGAGACGCCGCTCGCGGAAGGTGAACCAGAGCTCGCGCAGGACGGACTCCTCGACGTCCTGGAAGAGTGGCACCTGGCGGAGAAAGTCGATCTCGGGGAGGCGCTCCATCAGGCCAGCCTCGCGCGCCTGCCCGGCGGACGCCGCGTGTCCGTCAGGGAGCCTTGGTGGCGCATCAGGTGGCCCATCGCTTCAGCAGGGCGTTCTGGAGGGCGTGCGCGCGCTCATCCTCCGAGACGTACGCCCCGCGCCCGAGGGCCTGCATGATGACGGCCCGCTCCTCGGCGGTGAGCTCGTAGCCGGCGAGGATGACGTCCGGATCGCGGGCGAGCTGGGCAAGAAACTCCCGGTCGATCATCACCCGCCCGACGAGGTCCTGGATCGCCTTGCCCGTCATGATGTCGTCACGCAACTCCGCAGCGTTCCTGGCCGTCCGAGCGCTCCAGGGAATAGAAATTTAGCAGGAAAGTGGCCTCTCTGGAAGCCCGAGCGGCCGCGACCCACGGACATCGCGCCGATTCTCGGGATCCTAGCCCTTGCCAGAGTCCATCGCAGCCTGTCGGAGCACCGCGGCAACCCGCTACCACTCCTGGCGCTGTGCGGCCGGATTGCTCGCCAACCGGGGTCAGCATCTCGACGCCCTTCGGTCCCGGGGGGGTGGACAAGGCTCAGGGTCAGATGCTGAACCCGGCGGTGAGGAGTTCGCGGACCCTCAACCAAGGTGGTCACGGAGTCTGGGGACAGGTCTCACGGTCGCACGCCGCAGATCGAGGAGCCCGCGGCGTTCCACGCGCCGAGTCGCGGGAGCTTGACACCGTCAACGTGCCAAGAGATGACTGGGACAGCCACCTCTACCATGTCGAGGGCGCGCGAGGGCCAGGGTGACGACGGAGGCAGTCATGATCAAGAAGACAGCCAAGGGTTACGTGCTGTACTCGAAGGATGGCTCGCGCAATCTCGGCGGGCCCTACCGGACGCGCGCGGAGGCGCTGAAGCGGGAGCGACAAGTGCAGTTCTTCAAGCATGCGAAGAAACCGACGAGGTGAGCGCGCGGCGGGCGGGGTCGCCCCTTTTCCGCCCGCAGCCGCCCTTCGACCTCGTCATCTTCGCGTCTCCCGGGCCGTCAAAGCACGCTGCGCGGCGTGCCGACGGCGCCCTCGACGAAGCGGGAGAACCGGAATGCGCGGAGATCGAGCGAGGGCCTGCCGTCGGTGACGAGCTCGGCGACGAGCCGCCCGACGATCGGCCCCATCGCGAAGCCGTGGCCGGTGAACCCGGTCGCCAGAACGAGACCGGCCGGCCCGGCCTCACCCACGACCGGAAGGGCGTCCGGAGTCGCATCGATGTGGCCCGCCCAGCTGCGCGTGATCTCGAGCGCACCGATCGCCGGGTACAGCGCGCGCAGCTCGGCGAGGCTCCTCTGCACCTTCGCCGCGTTCGGCACCGGCTCCGTGTGTCGGTCCCACGTCAGCGGGTGCCGACGCGCCCAGGACCCCGGCAGGAGCCCAGCCAGATCCCGCAGGAGCGGCCGGCCGACGTGGAAGCGGAAGAGCTTCCGGTTCTTCCAGTAGTTCGGGAAGAAGAGCCGCGCGTGCCGGAACGACTGGAGAGTGATGTCGTGGTCGGCGGCGCCGCCCGCGGCGAGATTCAGCGTGCCGTCCCGGCGCTGGCGGAACGACACGGCCGGTCCCCACACTCCCGCGCGCGTGAGGGGCGGCGCCGGCGTGGTCCGCGCCACGGTCGCCCGCACCCAGCGCTGGGGGAGGTGGAGCCCGAGGGGGCGAACGAGCCAGGCCGACCAGGCGCCGGCCGCACACACCACCGTCCGCGCCCGGACCGTGCCGCCCTCCGTCCGGACGCCGCTTACCCGGCCGCCCTCGGTCTCGATGCCCACGGCGGCGCAGCGCGGGTAGAGGCGCGCGCCTTGCTTGACGGCCGCGTCGGCCAGCGCGTGGGTCGCCTTCGCGGGCTCGGCGTGGCCGTCGCTCGCCGTGTAGAGCCCCCCGAGCCAGGTGCGCGCCATGCCGGGCAGGAGCGCCTGGACTTCTCGCGAGCTGAGCACGCGAGTGTCGAGCCCGGCCTCCCGCGCCGTCTCGAGCCAGCGTTCGAACAGGGCGAGGCGCTCGGGGGCCGCGGCGAGCGCCATGTTCCCGCCCTGGACCCACTCGATGTCGGCCCCGAGCTCCTGCTCGAGGCCGCGCCAGATGCGGTTCGCTTCCATCATGAGCGGAACTTCGGCCGGGTCCCGCCCCTGCTGACGCACGAACCCCCAGTTACGGCCTGACTGCTCTCCTGCGATCTCGTTCCGCTCCACCAGCACCACGCCCACGCCGCGACGGGCGAGCTGGTAAGCGATCGCGCTCCCGACGATCCCGCCCCCGATCACGACGACGTCCGACGCGCGCTCCATCCGGGAACCTCAGCCCTCGCGGCCGTGCTCGCCGCCCCGGTCAAAAACCCAGCGGATGGGCCCGCGGGCCCGGCGCATCGCGTCGCGGCACTCCTTTGTCGCGTCGTGATCGACGGCCGTCCCGTCTGGTGAGAGGACGACGCCGTACTCGGCGCGGGCGGCCTCGACCGAGATCGCACGGTCGAGCGCGTCCGCGAGCACCCGGTCCGGATCGCGCTCGAGCGCGTCCCCCCAGCCGGCGCCGCCCGGGATGTACTCCCACAGCTGGTCGCCGGGATGGAGCACGAGCATCTTCTTGGAGGGCACCTCCTCCCGGGTCCCGTCGCGCCGAACGAGGAAGGCGCGCCCGCGCCGCGCCGGGCCGCCGCCGAAGAGCCCCCACGGCGCCGAGGCAAACCGCTCGCTGCGGTGGGCGACAGTGACGTCGGTGACGGTGGCTTCGAAGACCTTCTCGAGCCCGAGGCCGCCCCGCGCCGCGCCCGCGCCGGCTGAGTCCGTCCACAGGCCGGCCCGGGTCACCCGGAGCGGGAAATTCATCTCGAGCGCTTCGACAGGGATGTTCATGCAGTTAGTCACGTCGGTCTCAACCACGTGGATGCCGTCCTTCGCGGGGCGGGCGCCCATGCCGCCCGCGGCCAGCTCGCTGGCGACGAACGGGCGGCCCGTCCCGGGATCTGTCCCCCCGAAGGCCATCACGAGGAGCGTGCCGGAGCTGGCCGCCGGCATGCGCTGCGGGAGGGCCCTGACGAGAGCGCCCAGGATGGTGTCGGCGATCCGCTTGATGGTGGCCGTGCGGCAGCTTACCGGGGCCGGCGGCCGAGGATTGACGAGGCTCCCGAGCGGCAGCACCGTGTCGACCGCCCGGAAGCAGCCGCCGTTGTTCGGAACGGTCGGGTCCGAGATGGCGCGCACGGCGTAGTAGACCGCGGACAGAGTGGAAGCGGGCACCGAGTTGAACGGACCGCGGACCTGGGGACTCGTGCCCGTGAAGTCGAAGGTCATCGTCGAGCCTCGCACGGTCACCGCCACCTGGATCCGGACCGGGCGGTCGTCGATCCCGTCGTTGTCGAGCCAGTCGGCGAAGGCGTAGGTCCCGTCGGGAATGGCCTCGATTCCGCGGCGCGTCAGGGTCTCCGCGCGCTCGAGCAGCTCGTCGACGTATCCGAGCACGGTCTCGGTTCCGTAGCGGACGAACAGCTCGTTGAGGCGGATCCCGCCGAGGCGACCCGCGGCCACCTGGGCCATGAGGTCCCCGGTGAACACGTCCGGGATGCGCACGTTGCGGCGGAGGAGGGCGAACAGGTTCTCATCAAGCGCGCCCCCGCGGAACAACCGAGTCGGCGGGATGATGAGCCCCTCCTGGTAGATCTCCGTGGCGTCCGTCGGCACGCTGCCCGGCGTGCGGCCCCCGACGTCCTGGTGGTGGCACATCGTGCATGCCAGCGCGACGACGCGCCCGTCGGCCAGCACCGGGACCGCCAGGGTGATGTCGGGCAGATGCGTGCCGCCGTCGTACGGGTCGTTCAGGAGGAACGCGTCCCCCTCCGCCATCGTCTGCGGCGGGAAGGCCCGCACGATCCGGCGGGCGGCGAGTTCGAGACACCCGAGGTGGATGGGAATCGCCGCCGCCTGGGCAATCGTCTCCCCGCGCACATTGAAGAGGGCGGCGGACGCGTCGAGCCCCTCCTTCACGATCGGAGAGGCGGCGCTCTTCAGGAGCGTCAGCTCCATCTCGTCGGCGATCGTCTCCAGCCGGTTCCGGATGACCTCCAGCAGGATCGGGTCGACGGCCCGCGTCGCCATCACGACTCTCCCTGGCTGCGCCGGAGCAGGAGGTTCCCCGACTCTTCCACGCGCGCCGCCCAGCCCGGCGGCACGACAGTTGTGGTATCGGGCTGTTCGACGATGGCCGGCCCGGAGAGCTCGGCGCCGAGCGGCAGACGGGGGCGCGCGTAGATTGGCGTCCGCACGAAGCCCGCCGGCGCGAAGTGCACCGGGCGCTCGGCCACCCGGGCGGCGGCCGCCGTCCCGCGCGCCCGGTCGGACGGTCGGATCCGGGGCGCCGGCAGACGGTAGGTGTGGACGGCGCGGAGGTTGACGAACTCCACGGGCTGGCCGGCGCGCGCGTAGCCGTAGACACGCTCGTGGACGGCGTGGAAGGCGACCTCGACGCCCGCGAGATCCGCCGCGGCGAGCGGCGCCCGGATCGGCACCGGAAGCTCGTACGCCTGGCCGACGTATCGCATATCCGCGGTGTAGGCCACCTCTACCGCGTCGGGCGGCACGTCCTCGTCGCGCATCTGGGCGCGGCCCGTGGCGTCGAGATCTCGGAGCAGCGCGTCGATCGCGGCGAGGTCCGCCGACTCGACCACGCTCTGGTGCGTCCGGGCGTGGTGGTGCTCGACGGCCGCGGCGAGGAGGCCGAGCGCCGAGAGTACGCCGGGCGCCTCCGGGACGAGCACGTCCCGCAGGCCAAGCTCCTCCGCCAGGGACGCGCCGTGCACCGGGCCCGCCCCGCCGAGGAGCACCAGCGTGAATCCTCGCGGATCGTGCCCACGCTGGATCGTCATGAGCCGGATCTGGTCGGCCATCCGTGCGTTGACCACGCGGTGGATGCCGGCGGCGGCCTCGACGAGGTCGAGCCCGAGGGGCCCGGCCACCGTCGCGACCGCGGTCTCCGAGGCGCGGACGTCGAGCCGGATCGATCCCCCCGCGAAGCTCGCGGGGTCGAGGAACCCGAGCAGGACACTCGCGTCGGTCACGGTCGGCCGGTCCCCGCCCCGGCCGTAGCAGGCGGGCCCCGGCTCCGCCCCCGCGCTCCGGGGACCCACCCGGAGGCCGCCGGCGGCATCCAACCACGCGATGCTCCCGCCCCCGGCGCCGATCGTGTTGACGTCCACCATCGGTGTCCGCACCGGATAGGGTCCGATCCGCCCTTCGGCCGCCACGACAGGTTGGCCCCCGTGGACCACGCTCACGTCGTTGCTGGTCCCGCCCATGTCGAGCGAGATGAAGTCCCGTACGCCGGAGCGCTCGGCCGCGTACTGCGCCCCGATGACGCCGCCCGCTGGGCCGGACAGGAAGAGGGTGACGGGCTGACGCCTGGCGACGGCCGCCGACACGATCCCCCCCCGGGACCGCATGATCTGCGGCACCGCGGTCACGCCGAGGCGCCGCAGCGTCTCGCTGAGGCCGGCCAGGTAACGGCCGACGAGGGGCCCGAGATACGCGTCGAAGGCGGTCACGCAGAGCCGCTCGTACTCGCGGAAGGTGGGGTCGACCTCGGAGGAGAGCGAGATCGCGACGCCCGGGGCGACCTCGCGGATGAGCTCGCGTGTCCGGCGCTCGTGCGCGGGATCGAGGAACGAGAAGAGGTAGCAGACGGCGAGCGCCTGGATCCCCTCGTCCCGGAGCCTGGCTGCCTCCGCTCGCACCTGGGCCTCGTCCAGCGGCACCAGGACCCGGCCGCGGGCGTCGAGCCGCTCGCGGATCCCCACCCGGCGGCGCCGCGGGGCCAGGAACGCGGGCGTCTCCGCATCCATGTCGAGGTCGTACATGCGGGAGCGCTTCTGCCGGCCGAGTTCGAGAACGTCCTCGAAGCCCGCGGTCATGAACACGCCGGTGACAGCGCCGGTCTGCTCGAGGATGGCGTTCGTGGCGACGGTGGTCCCGTGGATGAAGCGCCGGACGCCGCCCGCCTCCGCCCCGGCCAGCGCGAGCACCCCCCGGACGGCGGCGGCGAGGCCGCGGAGCAGGTCCTTCGGAGTGGTCGGCACCTTGGTCAGGTGGAGCCGGCCATCATCGCCGAGCGCGACGATGTCGGTGAAGGTGCCGCCGATGTCCACGCCCATCTGCACGCTCGCGCCTCCTCGATGTGCCGGCACGCCGGTGGGGAGGTCCGGACGCCGGCGCTATGATAGCAGTGGATGACCGCCGGGGCGCAGCTGACGGGTCTCGCCGATGAGCTGCGTGCGATCGCGACGAACGGACGAGGGCTCCCGTGACCGAGCGCCCGGGTTCGACCGGAAGGTGCGGTACCGCTTGAGGGGAACGGGCGACCTGGAGGAAGAGACATGCCGACCCATATCGGACGCGAGGACGTGCGGCGGCTGGTGGCGGAGGGTGCGCAACTCGTCGAGGTGCTGCCCAGGGAAGCGTTCGACGAGCGGCATCTTCCGGGCGCGATCCACCTCCCCCTTAGGAAGATCGACGCGGAGGCCAGGGCTGCCCTGGATCCCGACCGCCCGGTCGTCGTCTACTGCTGGGACTCCGCCTGAGACCTGAGTCCACGAGCCGCGTGGCGGCTCGAGAGCCTCGGGTTCCTCGACGTGTACGACTACCCGGCGGGCAAGTCGGACTGGATGGCAGCCGGACTCCCCACCGAGGGCGAGGCGTCAGGCCGGCCCACCGCGGGGACGATCGCGCGCCGGGACGTGCCGATGTGCCATCTCGAAGAATCCCTCCGGGACGTGCGGGAGCGCGCCCGAGCGGTGGGGTGGGACGCCTGCGTCGTGGTCAACGAGGCGCGGATCGTCATGGGGCTTCTCCGCGCCGAGCAGCTTGGCCGGGAAGGAGACCTCACGGCCGAGTCCGCCATGCGCCCCGGACCGAGCACCTTCCGACCGAACGTTGCCATCGCCGAGATCGCGGAGCACATGGCCCAGCACGATCTCCCGAACGCGCCCGTGACGACCTCGGCCGGAGAGCTGATCGGCCTGCTCGTCCGCGAGGACGTGGAGCGAGCGGCTCACGAGCGCCACGCGTAGAACCGTCTCTCTCCCCTCAGCCCAGCCGGAGTCTCATGTTCGCCCCGGACTCGGCCGAGGCGTCAGGCCCGGTGTCTCACGCTCCTACCGAGCACCAGGTAGAACGACAGCGTGGACAAGGGTCCGTCGCTAGAGCGCGCGGGCGACCGCGTGGGCCTCGTGGACGGCGTGCTCGACTCGCCGGGGCGCGACGCAGTCACCGACCGCGTGGACCGGGAGCCCGGCCAAGCGAAGCGGCTCGACGAGCTCGGCGACCACGCGGCCCGCGGCGGCCCAGACCACCGTATCGACGTCGGCCAGCGTCCGCTCGGCCCCGGTAAAGACGTCGGCGACCAGCGGGCGCCCGGCGTCCCAGCCGACGAACCGGGTCGACGGCAGCATCTCGACACCCTGCTCGCGCAGTCGGCGCTGCAAGGGGTAGAGCGTCTTCAGGTCGATGCCCAGCCCCACGTAGAGCTGCTCGCTCACGATGGAGACCCGGCGACCCTGGCCAGCGAGGAGGTCAGCCACCCCCGACCCTCGCAGGTGGCCGTCCTGATCCACGACCAGGACGCGGTCGCCCACGCGGGCCTCGCCGCTCACAACGTCCGCCACATGAACGAGCGACCCCGGCACGCCGGACAGCCCGTCCGGGATCGTGGGACGGCTTCCGGTCGCCACCACGACCGTATCAGGACGCTCCGCCCGGACCATGTCGACATCGGCGCGACAGCCGAGCCTCACCTCGACGCCGAGCTTTGCAGTCTGCCGCGAGAGGAAGCTGACGATCTCCAGGAAGTTCTCGCGTTTCGGGAGCCTCGCCGCCAGGTGAAGCTGGCCGCCGAGCCGCGCCGACGCCTCGAGGAGCACCACGCGGTGGCCACGGAGCGCGGCGACCCGCGCCGCCTCCAGGCCCGCCGGGCCGCCGCCCACGACCACCACGCGCCGCTGCCGCGGGGCCGGCTCGAGCGTAGCCCACTCCCCTTCGCGCCCCGTGACCGGGTTGTACACGCACCCGATCGGCAGGCCGTTGGCCAGCGCCTCGAGGCACGCCTGCATGCAGCCGATGCACCGGCGGATGTCCTCGGCCCGTCCCTCACGGAGCTTTCGCACCACGTGGGGGTCCGCGATGTGCGCCCGGGTCATGCCCACCATGTCGGCCTGGCCACTCGCGACGATTCCCTCGGCGACGGCGGGATCGCGGATCGCCCCCGCACAGAAGACCGGGAGCCGCGTCACCGGCTTGATCGCCGCCGCGAAGTGGACCAGGTTGGCGGGCGGGAAGTACATGGACGGGATGTGCTCGGCCAGGCTCATCAGGTCCGAGTCCGTCCCGGCGCTGATGTCGATGAAGTCGAGGTGGCCGGTCGCGGTGAGCCGCCGCACGACCTCCTGTGACTCCTCCAGCGCGATGCCCCCGGGGACCAGCTCGTCGGCGGAGAGCCGGATTCCGAGCGTGTAGTCGCGGCCGACCGCCCGGCGCACGGCGTCCACGACCTCCAGGCCGAAGCGTAACCGTCCGGCGAAGTCGCCGCCGTAACCGTCGGTCCGGCGGTTCGAGAGCGGTGAGAGGAACTGGGCGATGAGATATCCATGGGCGCCCTGCAGCTCGACGCCGTCCATCCCGCTGGCGCGCACGCGCGCGGCGGCCTCGGCGAAGGCGGCGACGATCTCGGCGATCTCCCGCGTGTCCAGGGCGTGCGGCACCGCCTGGTGGAAGTTCCCGTCGATCAGCGGCGACGGTGCCACCAGCGGCCGCATATCGGGCATCCGGCCCACGCGCCCCATGTGGGTCAACATGACCAGGATGCGGCCCTGCTGGGCGTGCACCGCATCGGCGATCGCGCGCCAGGCCTGGCCGGCCCGGGGATCGTGGGCGTTGACCACGCCGCGCACGCGCGGGCTCGAGGGGTGAACGCTGGAGGCGCCGGTTACCATGAGCCCGACGCCGCCCCTCGCGCGCTCGGCGTAGTAGTGGACGGCCCGCGCGTCGGGCAGCCCGTCGGCGTCGACGAAGTTCGTCGCGTGCGCGGTGATGAGGACGCGGCTGCGCAGCGTGAGCCGGCCAACCCTGAGCGGACTCAGCAGGTGCTCGAACATAGATCCGGACCTCCCGTCCCTCGCCACGGGTGAGACATCGGGCGATGACCGATCGACCGTCGCGGGCTCATGGCTGGCGCCTCGTCTCGCCGCCGAGCGCGTCGCTCAGGTCAAGCTCCAGGCGCATCTCGTTTGTCGGCCGGAAGCCGAAGCGCTCGTACAGCGGCCGCCCCTCGGGAGACGCGTGAAGCGTCAGCCGCCGGACCCGGCGGGTCCGACACCACTGGAGGATGGCGTCCATGACCCGGTTCCCCAGGCCCTGCCTGCGATGCGACGGCTCGGTCCACATGCTCACCACGAGCCCTTCGGGCTCCCCCCGCACGAACCCCGGCCTCGGCTGGAGCGTGCGGATCTGGAGACCCCCGCCCGCTACGATCCGGCCCCCGTGCTCCACCAGCCAGGCCACGAAGGTGCCGGCGGGCATAGCCTGGGCGAGATACCGGCGCTCGGCCGCATCGAGCTCCGCGGTGGCCTCGCGATCGATCGCCCCCGTCGCCACGAACATCGCGCATCGCTGGTACGCGAGGACCGGGATGTCGTCCAGCGTGGCCGGGCGCACACGGTACTCGTTGTCGGCCTCGGAACTCGAGGGCATCGGTCGCACGCCTCGCTACAGGTAGATGCGGCGCACGAGGTCCT
The DNA here is from genome assembly GCA_963805625.1 of uncultured Candidatus Rokubacteria bacterium. Classification (GTDB taxonomy): domain Bacteria; phylum Methylomirabilota; class Methylomirabilia; order Rokubacteriales; family DASRDR01; genus DASRDR01. The sequence goes on along the minus strand of CAWDVE010000019.1, from coordinate 144,310 downwards.
CGTACGCGCCGCGGAGGTCGCTCACCGGCCCGTGAGCCAGCACCACGCCGTCGCGGAGCGCGACGAACCGGTCCGCGACGGCGAAGGCCAGCCGGACGTTCTGCTCGACCATCAGCACCGTCGTCCCGGCCGCCTTGAGGCGCTCGACGATGCGCCCGATCTCCGCGACGAACACCGGGGCGAGGCCACCCGACGGCTCGTCGAGGAGCAGGAGCCGCGGGTCGCTCATCAGCGCCCGGCCGATCGCCACCATCTGCTGCTCGCCTCCGGACAGCGAGCGCACGCTCTGGCGCTGGCGGGCCGCCAGGCGTGGGAACAGCTCGTAGGTCCGCGGGAGGCCCGTCTGGACGTCGCCACGCACCGCGGCCCCGAGCGTGAGGTTGTCTTCGACCGACATGTCGGGAAATAGATCCCGGCCCTGGGACACCTGCACGATACCGCGCCGGAAGGTCCAGTGAGGCTGGCGGCCCGCAATCTCCTGGCCGTCTAGCCGGATCCGGCCCGCCATCGGCCGGATGAAGCCGCTGATCGTGTTGAGTGCGGTCGATTTGCCGCTCCCGTTCGCCCCGAGCAGGGCGACGACCTCGCCCCGGCGCACCAGGAAGTCCACACCCCGCAGGACCCGGATGGGCCCGTAGCCGGCCACCAGGCCCTCGACGGCCAAGACCGGCCGCTCATCGCTCGTGGCCCGGTCAGCCCACGCCTCGTTGTCTCCGCCCGTGGCCCCGCTCATGGCCCCACTAGTGCCCAAGATAGGCCTCCAGCACCTCGCGGTTCTTCCGCACCTCCGACGGGGTCCCCTCGGCGATGACCTTGCCCTCGTTGAGGACCACGATCGAATCCGACACGCTCATCACGAACTCGATGGCATGCTCGATCACGATGACCGCGATCCCCTCCTCGCGCACGAGCCGGCGGATGACGCCGAGCAGATGCTCGCGCACGGCCGGCGCCAGCCCGACCGCCGGCTCGTCGAGGAGAAGCAGCGGCGGGCGCGTCGCCAGCGCGCGCACGATCTCGACCATCCGCTGCTGGCCGCCCGACAGGTCCCGGGCCGGCTGGTCCGCGAGGTGCCCGATGCCCATCAGGTCGAGCAGCTGGCGGGCCCGGGCGGTGGCCGCCCGCTCGACCGCCCGCGCCGCCGGCAGCCCGAACAGGACGCCGAAGAAGCTGCTTGGCACCTCCGTGTGAAGGCCGGCCAGCACGTTCTCCAGCGCGGTCAGCTCGCCGAAGAGTCCCCCGTTCTGGAACGTCCGGCGAACGCCCTTCGTCGACACCACGTGCGGGGCCAGGCCGTCGATCCGGACGCCCCGAAAGCTGATCGCCCCCGCGCTCAGCGGCGCGTGCCCGGTCACCGCATTGAACAGCGACGTCTTGCCGGCGCCGTTCGGCCCGATGATGGCCCGCACCTCGCCGGGCTCGACGCGGAACGAGACCCCCGCGACCGCGGTGAGCCCGCCGTAGCGCACGGTGATGCCGGCCAGATCGAGGAGCGCCACCGCTACTCCCGGTAGTACCGCTCGCGGAACAGCGGCAGGCGCCGGGCGAGCAGGCTCACGAGCCCGCGGGGCAGGCACAGGAGGACGACGATGATCAAGAGCGCGAGCACCAGCTCCTGGATCCCGGGGAAGCTCCGGAACAGCTCGGGCGTCGTGGTGAGCACGACGGCGCCGATCACCGAGCCGGCCAGGCTGGCCAGCCCGCCGACCATCACCACGGCGAAGTGGAGGATCAGCTCGAGCAGGTTGAACGCCTCCGGCGTGACGTGGCCAACCAGCGCCGTGTACATAGCGCCCCCCAGGCCGACCACGAACCCGCTCCAGGCGAACGCGAGGACGAAGTAGCGGTCGGTCGGGATCCCCACCGCCGCCGCCGCGAGCTCGTTGTCCCGGATCGCCATGAACGCCCGGCCGAACCGCGAGCGGAGCAGGCTCGAGGTGAGCGCGACGACGAGCACCGTCAGCGCGAGGAACACGTAGAACTTGCTGCGGTCGCTCGCCAGGCGCACGCCGAGCAGCACCGGGGGCGGCACCGCCAGGCCCATCGAGCCGTTGGTCAAGGGCTCGGCCCGGATGTAGATCCACCGCATCAGCTCCCCGAATGCCATCGTCATGATCGCCAGGTAGAAGAGCCGGATCCGGCGGAGGGCGGGCAAGCTGGCCAGGGCGCCGGCGAGGGCGCCGACCAGCCCCGCGGGGAGGACGGTGGTCCACCACGGCCAGCCCGCGTGGACGACGAGGATGCCGGACGCATACGCGCCCAGGCCGAAGAGCGCGACGTTCGCGAAGGCCAGCTGCCCGAGGTTGCCAATGACGATGTTGAAGCCGACGCCGACGAAGACGTACACGAGGATCAGGTTGAGGACGTACTGGATGTAGCGGTTCACGAGGAACGGAACGGGCAGGACGAGCAGAGGGACGAGCAGGAAGATCCAGCGCCCGAGAGCCGGGCGCGTCACGAGCGAAGCGGGCGCCGCGCCGGGCATCCGCCGGTCAGACCCGGACGACCACCTGCCGGCCGAACAGCCCGTCTGGACGAAGCAGGAGGACGGCAATCACGACCACGTAGGCCGAGATGTCGATGAACGCGGTCGACACGTATGCGCCGAGCACCAGCTCCACCACGCCCAGGACCAGCCCACCCAGCACGGCGCCGTGGAGCGTGCCGAAGCCCCCGAGCGTCATGGCCGCGAATCCCCGGACCAGCACCCACACCCCCATGTCGGGGTAGAGAAGCGTGATCGGCGCGAGCAGCACGCCCCCGAGCGCCGCCAGGGCGGCCCCGGCGCCCCACATGAGGCGGTGCACGGCGTCGACGTTCAGCCCGACCAGCGCGGCGCCCCGCTGGCTCTGGAAGACGGCCCGGAGCAGGCGCCCGGTGCGCGTGACGTTGAACAGCACGAAGAGCACGGCCATGAGACCGAGCACCGTGCCGGAGACGATCAGGTTGTCGCTGGTCACCACGACGTCCCCGAAGGCCCACGCGTGGTCCGGGAAGATCCGCGGGAACGGCAGCACCTCCCTGCCCCATAGCATCCGCGCCCCGCCGCGGAGGGCGTATCCCACCGCGAGCGCCATCATGGCGATCGCGAGGTGGGGGCCGGACATGATTCGCCGCATGAGCCCCTGGTGGAGCGCCATGCCCAGGCCGAACAGGATCGCGAGCGCCAGGAGGCCGCCGAGGAGGTACGGCAGGCGCGCGTAGACGACGAGCACGTAGACGACGAACGCGCCGCCCATGACCAGGTCTCCGTGGCCGAAGTTCACGACCGTCGTGGCCCGGTAGACCATGGTCATGGACAGTGCGACGAGGGCGTAGACCACCCCCTGGGCGAGGCCGCTCACGACGAGCTGCGGCAGCACGGCGATCGCCGGGTGTCAGCCTTGCCGCGATCCGCTCGCTACTGCGGCTTCCCCCAGGCCGAGAACACCGTCTGCTTGCCCTGCTCGTTCAGGCCGACCGCGTACATGTTCTGGACGCCGACGTGGTTCTCGCGGGTGATCGTCACCTTGTCCGCCAGCACGCCGGTGTCGAAGTCCTTCAGGGTCTCCATCGCCGCGATGAACTTCTCGCGCGACGGCTGGGGGCCGGCCCGCTTGAACGCCTCGACGGTGGCGATGGCGGTCGGCAGCCCGAAGTAGTAGAAGTTGGTCGGGATCCCGTTCTCGGGCAGCTCGCTCTTCTCCAGGTACTTCACGAACATCTCTTCCCACTTCTTCATCTCCGGGCTGCCCATCGGGGCCTTGAACTGGTACGGCAGGTAAAAGTTCTTCACCGCGGCCGGGTTGTTCACGCGCTTGTGGGTGCTCTCGAAGTCGGCCCCCAGCGCGCCGATGACCGGCACCGTGGCCCCGTACTTGTGGAGGTCCCGCAGGAGGATCGCCAGCTCCGCCTCGTAGAGACAGCCGAGGACGAAGTCCGCGTTGGCGGTCTTGATCCGGAGCGACTGGGCGGTCGCGTCGGTCGAGCCCCGCTCGAGGGCCAGGTTCATCAGGGGCTCGACGCCCTGCTCCTTCATGAACTCCGTGGCGGGGTCGCAATAGCCCTTGGCCCAGTCGTTGGTGTGGGCGACCAGGACGACCTTCTTGGCGTTGGGCTTGGACAGCGCGAACCGGGCCATGGCCCGGCCCGAGTAGATGCCGGTGTACGTGACGTGGAACATGTTGGGGACGGTCGGCGTCGTCAGCTTCGGGTTGGCCGAGACCCCGATCCAGGGCAGCCCTTCCTCGACGACCGTCGGCTTGGCCGCCATCGCGACCCCGCTGCAAGGGTGCACCAGGAGCATGAACACCTTGTCCTGGTAGATGAGCTTCTTGGCCGCCGCGATGCCGGTCGTCTCCTTGCAGGCGTCGTCGGCGGTGACGATCTCGAACTTCCGGCCGTGAACGCCGCCCTGGCTGTTGACGTACCGGAAGTACGCCATCGGCCCGTAGTTCAGCGCGCTGAAGCTCGAGGCATCGCCCGTGTACGGTCCGATGTTGCCGATCTTGATGGTGGTGTCGCTGATCCCTTGCAGGTTGTCGGCCCCGGCCGACGCGGCCCCGAGGGTCAGTGTCAGCACGGCCAGTCCGAGGATCGCGAGGAAGCGTGCCCGCGTCTTCATGTTCACCTCCACCGAGTCTTGGCGAATGTTGGCCTCGTCCGTGTGGTGGCGGAAGGTCACCTGGCCCGTCACGTCTCGCCGAGCGCGCGCGTCAGGCGCGCCCGGATGTCGGCCCAGACCGTGTCGACATCGGCCGGCGTGGGCGGGCGCTCAGCCGCGATCGCCTGGATCCGATCGTAGATCTGGTGCTTGCCCCAGTCGCGCACCGCTGCCGGCACCCGGTCCAGGACCCGCGCGGCGGCGTCCTGGATCGCCGGCGGCCAGCGGCGCTCCATCTCGGCGCGCCGGGCGCCGAAGTCGAATTCGCCGGCCGGAGGCGGCGCCATGGTCGCGCGGCGCCGGGCGGTCGCCGCCGTGTCGACCTCGCCGGCCACGATCGCCACGCCGTACGCCTCCCGGGCCCGCTCCACGCTCAGACAGCCGGCCCGCACGTCGTCACGCACCCGCGCGGGGTCCCGCCGGCGCGGGTCGCCATGGCCCCCGCCGCTGGGCGAGAAGATGCTCACCACGTCACCGGGCTCGAGGTGGAGCACGTCGACCTTGCCGATGTCGCGCGCCCGCGGCGTGTCGCGGTTGACGACGCAGCTGCCCGCGGTGCCGGCGCGGCCGCCGGCGACGCCCCAGGGTTCCAGGCGGAAGCGCTCCATCCCCCGCGCCGTCACGATGGCGTGCGGGTGGAACACCTGGAAGTCGAGGCGAACGGCGAGCCCGCCCCGGTGCTCCCCCGCGCCCCCCGTGTCCGGCATCAGATGGTAGCGCCGCATGACGATCGGCACCTCGGCCTCGATGCTCTCCACCGGCGTGTTCCTGAGGAAGCCCGACGTCGAATCGGCGCCGCCCAGCCCGTCCATGGTCGGCCGACCCCCGCCGCCGCCCAGCATGGGCTCCACCACCTGGACCTGGCGCTGCCCGGTCCGGAGATCGAGGATCGAGGCCACCACCGGAGAGATCGCGCCCGCCGGGGCCGCCGGAACTTGCCCGGGAAGCGCCTGAGCCAAGGCCCCGAGCACCGCGTCGAACACCCGCAGGACCGTCCCGTAGCGCACGCCGATCGGCGCCGGGAACTGGGCGTTCACGATGGTGCCGGGAGGCGCCGTCACGCGCACCGGCCGAAGGATGCTGGAGGCCTTGGGGATGCCGGGGTCGTCCGTCACCAGGTAGGCGTTGATCGCCTGGCACAGGAAAGGGTGCGTCACACCGTGGCTAGCGATGTTGAGAGCCGAGCCCACCTGGGGGTCCGTGCCCGTGAAGTCGAGATGGATCGAGTCCCCCTCGATGGTCAGGCTCACCTGGAGGCGGATCGGCACCTCCGAGCGGAGGTCGTCCTCCATGTACTCCGTGAAGCGGTAGGTCCCGTCGGGGATCTTCCGGATCGCCGCCCGCGCCCGCTGCTCCGCATAGTCGAGGACGGCGTCGATCCCCTCCACGACCGTGGCGAGCCCGAACTTCTCCACCATCTCCTGCACGCGGCGATCGCACGAGCTCACCGCCGCCACCATCGCCTTGATGTCGCCCCAGTTCGTGTCGGGGATGCGGCAGTTGTCGCCGATGAGGTTCTTGACGTCCTCCTGGAGCACGCCGCCCCGATAGAGCTTCGTGGGCCGGAGCCGGAGCCCCTCCTGGAAGATCTCGGTGGCGCGCGGCCACACGCTGGCCGGCACCGCGCCGCCCATGTCGGAGGAGTGCACGAAGGCGTAGCCCCAGCAGATGATGCGGCCCCCGTGGAAGATGGGGCGGAGGATGTGGACGTCGGGCAGGTGGGTGCACAGCGGCCCCGACAGGTAGGCGTCGTTGCAGATGACGATGTCGCCCTCGTCGTAGTGGTCGAAGTAGCCGAGCGTCTGGGCCATGTTGAGGCCGAGGTACGACGACGCCCCCAGGTTCCACGGATAGGCCACGTACTCCCCGCCGGTCGAGACCAGGCCGGTCGAGAAGTCCGCCGTCTCCTTGACGAACGTCGTGTAGGCGGTGCGCTCCATGATGCGCGCCATGTCCTCGACGACGGCCTGGTAGTGGTTCCGCAGGATCTCGAGGGTGACCCGGTCGATGGTCATTATCTATTGGGCCTACCGGCCCTCGATGACGAGGTTCCCGAACCCGTCGACGGTGGCGCGGAAGTCGGCCGGGACCAGCGTGGTGGTGTCCTCCTGCTCGACGATCGCCGGCCCGTCGAGATACTGGCCGGCCCGGAGGTCGCGCCGATGGTAGATGGCAGCGTCGTGCCGCTGCCGCCGGTAGTGGATCGGGCGGCGGCCGGCCGGCGTCGCCGGGCCGTGGCCGGCCGGCACCGCGCGCATCTCGGGCTTGGGCGTTCGGCCCGTGATCGTGGCGCGGAGGTCGATCAGCTCGACGTCAGCCGCGCGGTCGGCGTGCGCGTACAGCCGATCGTGAAGGTCGTGGAACGCCGCCCGCAGACGGTCGGTGGTGGCGTCCTCGAGCCAGGCCGGCTCGATCGGCACCTCGATCTGGAACGCCTGGCCCACATAGCGGAGGTCGGCGCTGTAGGACAGCGCGCTCGCCGAGACCGCCGGCGCCTCCTCGGCGAGCCAGCGCCGGGCCCGGGCGGACAGCTCCGCGCACTCGGCGGCGAGGAGCTTGCCCGTGGTTGCCGACAGCCGCCGGTGGAGCGTCCGGACGTAGTCGCTCTTGATGTCGGCGGTCATCGCCCCCTGGGCGCAGAGCGTGCCCGGCGACGGCGGCACGATCACGCGCGGGATGTGGAACTCCTCCGCCAGGAAGCAGGCCTCGACGGGGCCGGCGCCCCCGAAGGCGACCAGGCAGAAGTCGCGGGGGTCGAGTCCGTGGCGCGCGAGCACGTTGGAGAACGCCGCGTACATGTTCGCGGTCGCGACCTCGACCACCGCTTCGGCCGTCAGGTCCGCGTCCAGGCCGAGCGCCTCGCCCAGGGGGCGGAGGGCGGCCGCCGCCCGCTCGGGGTGGAGCCGGAGCCGGCCGCCGACGAAGTTGTCGGGGTTGAGGAAGCCGCAGGCCAGGAACGCGTCCGAGAGCGTGGGCTCGCTTCCACCGCGGCCATAGCACGCCGGGCCGGGGTCGGCGCCCGCGCTCCGCGGGCCGACCTTGAGGACGCCGACGGAGTCGAGCCAGGCGATCGACCCCCCGCCCGCGCCGATCGACGAGACCCCGACGACCGGCATGACGATCGGGAAGTCGCCGACCGTCTCGTCGGTCGAGTACACCGGCTGCCCGTCCCGCACCAGCGCGATGTCCGCGCTGGTGCCGCCCATGTCGAACGTGATCAGGTTCCGGTACCCGGCCGGGATGCAGACGGACGCGGCCCCGATGACACCCGAGGCGGGGCCCGACAGCATCGTCTCGGCCGTCGCCTGGCGGGCGTCACGCGCGGTCGTCACGCCGCCGTTGGATTTCGTGATGTAGAGGGGGACCCGCACTCCGGTCCGGGCCAGCTCCCGCTCCAAATGCTCGAGGTAGCGCTCCACCCGGGGCCGCACGTACGCGCTCAGGACCGCGACCATGGTGCGCTCGTACTCCCGGATCTGGGGCCACACCTCGTGCGAGCAGGTCACGGGAAGGCCGGGAAAGCGCTCGGCCAGGACCTTGCGCGCCTCCGCCTCGTGGGCCGGCGCCCGGTACGCGTTGATGAAGGCGACGACGAGGGCCTCGGCGCCTTCCTTCTCGACCAGCCGGGTAGCCTCCCGCAGAAGCTCCTCGCGATCGAGCGCGGTGTCGACGGTGCCGTCGGCCAGGATCCGCTCGGTGACCTCGCCCACACGGTAGCGCGGGATGAGCGGGGCGGGACGCGTCGCCGTGAAGTTGACCGGACTCGCCAGGCGGAGCCGCTGGATCTCGAGCACGTCCCCGAACCCGGCCGTGGCCAGAAGCCCCAGCGCCGCCCCGTTCCGCTGGATGACGGTGTTGATGGCGATCGTGGTGCCGTGGACCAGATAGTCGATGGATACGGGATCGAGCGCCCGCTCGGTCACCAGGGCGCGAAGCCCGTCGAGGACGCCGCGGCCGGGATCGCCGGGAACGGTGGGCGACTTGAAGCCGGAGAGCTCGCCCGTCGCCTCGTCGAGGAGGCTGAAGTCGGTGAAGGTGCCGCCGATGTCGATCCCCAGCCGGTAACGTCCCACGTCGTCACCTGCCTGTCGCGACACCTCGGACGCTCGCCGCTTGGCGCTTCACGTGCGGGCCCCGGGTGGGTGCCAAGTGATTGATGCAGCCGGTCCGTACTTCGCGCGCGGGCGTGTACTATGCTCGCCGAATGGTTGACACGCTAGCGAGGCCGGTGGAGGCTGTCAAGCGGCGTCCCCCGGGATCGAGGAGGATTCCATGCGACTCGAGGGTAAGCGCGCGCTCATCACCGGCGGCGGCACAGGCATCGGGCGGGGCACGGCCGAGCTGTTCGCCCGCGAGGGCGCGCGGGTGATGGTGTCCGGCCGGCGCCGGGCCGAGCTGGAGGAGACGGTGCGCCTGGTCGAGAAGGCCGGCGGCACCGCGGCCGTGGTCATCGGGGACGTCGCCAAGCCGGAGGACGCCGAGCGCATGGCCCGCGAGACCGTGGCCGCCTTCGGCGGGATCGACATCCTCGTCAACAACGCCGGCATCCTCGTCCGCAACGCGACCGTCACCAGCGTGTCCATCGAGGACTGGCGCCGGGTCATCGACGTCGATCTCCACGGGGTGTTCCTCGTGTCGCGCTTCGCCCTGATGGAGATGGTGCCAGCCGGACGCGGGGGCGCGATCGTCCACGTCTCCTCGGTGGCCGGGATGCTCGGCGATCCGAAGCTCGCGCCCTACAACGCGGCCAAGGGCGGCGTGAACATCCTCACCAAGAACATGGCCCTCGACTATGCCCCCCACGGCATCCGCGTGAACGCCGTCTGTCCCGGCCGCATCGCGACCCCCATGCCGCTGAGCCGCCTGAAGCCCGGCGAGGACTGGGAGGCGGTGCTCGCGGCGTGGGGCAAGAACATCCCCCTCGGCCGCGTGGGCCGCCCCGACGACATCGCTCAGGCCATCCTCTTCCTCGTCTCCGACGACGCCTCCTGGATCACTGGCACCACGCTCGTCGTCGACGGGGGCGCCACGATCTCCCACCCGCCGATCGGCTGAGCGCGCGCCGAGCGCCGAAAATCAGAGTTCGCCTTGGACCGATCAGACTTCGGCCGAGCGAATCTGGCCCCCGGGACCGCGTCCACGCCCGCCACTACGACGGACGCGATGCTGGCCCACGTCCTCGCCGAGCTCGTGGACTGCGGAGGGCGCGTCAGTCTGGTCGCGCTCGATCCGGTGATCGGGCGCGCCGCGGGCGCGTCCGATCCTCGCGGGGACGGTGGACTGGCCGAGGTCTGAGGAGGCCACGGGATGAAAATCGAGCTGCGGCCGCTCCACGCGAGCTTCGGTGCCGAGATCGTCGGTGTCGACCTTGCGCGGGACCTCGACGAGGAAACGATCACCACGATCCAGGACGCGTGGACCCGTCACAGCCTCCTGCTCTTCCGCGATGTCCGGATGACGCCGGCCCAGCACGTGGCCTTCACCCGGCGCCTCGGTCCGCTCCACGTCATGGAGCCGCTCGAGTTCAATCTGCCGGAGTGGCAAGAGGTCTTCGTGGTCTCGAACGTCGAGGAGAACGGCAAGCCCGTCGGGCTCCGGCGCGCCGGTTGGGGCTGGCACTCGGACGGTGAGGACAAGGCCATCCCCAATGCGGGATCGTTCCTCTACGCGCTCGAGGTCCCGCCCGAGGGCGGCGACACGCTCTTCGCGGACACCTACGCCGCCTTCGCCGCCCTGCCCGAGAGCGTCCGCCGGGTGATCCAGAACCGGCGCGCGTGCTTCAGCCGGGTGCGCCTCCACCACGTCCACTACCCCCACATGGCGCCCCTGACCGACGAGCAGAAGGCAACGCGCCCTGACGTCTGGCATCCCATTGCGCGCGAGCACCCACGATCGGGCTGGACCGCCCTCTACATCGGTCGCTGGGCCTGCGAGGTCGAGGGATTGCCGGAGCCCGAGGGGCCCGATCTGATCCGGTATCTTCAGGAAGCCGCCACGCGAGCCGACTTCGTCTATCGTCATCGGTGGCGAGTGGGCGACGCCGTCCTCTGGGACAATCGCTGCACCCAGCACTGCGCCACGGAGTTCGACGAGACGCGCCACCGGCGACGCATGCACCGGACGACGCTCGAGGGCGACCTACCGCGGCTCGCCAGGTCGCCGCGTCCGCGGCCCGAGAGCCGGTGACGACGCGGACGGTACGATTCTCTTCTGCGACAACCCTCGCCGCTATCTGGACGGCGAGGCCCTCCGGAACGTCTTCGACCCCGAGCGAGGATACTGACGTCACGGCTGCGGAGCGCCATGTTCCCCGGTCGGGGCTTGTCTATCGACCTCCTCTAGGGTTCGCCGTGCCTGGTCGAGACGCGGCTAGCCCTTGGCCGCGCCGATCTGTGTCAGCAGGGTCGCCATGTCGAAGTACTGCGTGAAGCTCCTGACCTTCCCTCCCTCGACCTTGATCACCTGACACGCCGGCAACTCGATCCGCTTGTTCGAAGGTGGGATGGTACCGGTCGCCGTCTGCAGTGGACCAGTGTGCGTGCCCTTCCAGACCACCTCGATGATGGCGGTATCGCCGCTCGCGTACTCGCCAACAAACGTCGCCTTGGAGTCTGGAATCGCCTTGGCCCACCCCTGCCAGACCTCGAGGATCTTCCCGACGCCCTGGACTCGCCGGCTGGTGGCCTTCTCATCGTAAATGCCGTTCTCGGCAAACGCCGTCTTCAGCGCGTTCCAGTTCTTGTCGTTGTACGCGGTCGTGGCGCTCTTTGCGGTCTCGAAGAGGCTCGACATATCCACCTCACTTAGGCTCACTTTGGTTGGTCATCTACGCGGTTGACGCGAAGCACCCCGGTCGGTCAGCAGGTCCTCGTCGGTCCGCGACCGGGCTGTAACTCACCCCTCCTCCTGGAGCGTAGCGCGCTCCCGGCGGCAGCCGCAAGCGTGGTGGCGTCGCCTCCCGCAACCGGTCACGACTGCCATCGCGCAGCCGTCGGGGGGGGGCGTCCATTGACGCGCGCCCGCGTGCCGCCCTAGACTGACGCGCACGATCCATGCGCCCTGATCCGAGCGATCCATGGTCCCCGCGCTGATCGCCCACGGGGGACGACGCCGCGTATCGCAAGGCTCTCGGCGAGGCCCTCGCACGACCTGGACCGTGCGCCGCCACGGGCCCTCGGCGCTCGACCCAGGGTTTCATTGCCGCGACACATTGGCTGCTCGGACCGATGTCCGTCCATCCGTCAGGCGGCCGCTCGCTTGAACGAACCGATGTCGCAACCTCGGATGGATACTGCGCACGCGATGGTCGAGGCCGACGTCAGGGGCTGGGTGCCGGTGATGGGTGTCGTGCTGCCCGAGGAGCAGATCCGCCGCATCCTCGAGCAAGCCGAGCACGTCCTCAGACCCCATGTCACCCCGGACGGTCGCATTTGACTCACCGGCAGATTGTCGTGACGGGGACGACGTCATAGCGGGTACGAGGTTGGCAGGGCCGTCTCACGACAGTACGCAGGTGACCGCACCGACCACGCCGGCCCACGACCACACTGATACGATGCGCGGGACCGCGTGAGCCGCCGCCGGCTGTCCGAGCCGTCGTTCGCGTTCCTGCTGAACGCCCCAGCCCTCCTGGCCATCGTGGGGCTCGTCGGCTATCCGATCGCCTACTCGCTCTGGCTCAGCCTCCACCGCTACAACCTCAAGCGCCCGAATCTCTTCCGCTTCGTCGGCGTGGGCAACTACGTCGAGATCTTCGGGTCCGACGAGTTCTGGGCGGCGCTCCAGGTCACCCTCCTCTTCACCGCGCTGGGCGTCATCCTAGTGGTCGCGCTCGCCATCCTGATCGCGCTCCTCCTCAACGAACCGTTCCCGGGCCGGGGGTTCGTGCGGACGATGGTCCTCGTCCCCTGGGCGATCCCGCCGGTCGTCAACGGTCTCATGTGGCAGTGGATCTACGACGCCAAGGTCGGCGCGCTGAACGGCCTCCTGGTCGCGCTCCGGATCCTCCCCGCCTACCGGGGCTGGCTCTCGGACCCGACCGATGCCCTGCTGGCCCTGGTCATGGCGCACGTCTGGAACGCGGTCCCGCTCGGTGTGATCCTGCTCCTGGCCGCGCTCCAGACGATCCCCTCCGAGCTGTACGATGCCGGCCGCGTCGACGGCTCCAGCGCCTGGCAGCTCTTCCGTCACGTGACCATGCCGTGGCTCGCCCAGCCGCTGATGGTGGTCCTCGTGCTCCAGACCATGCTGGCGATCCGGGTCTTCGACGTCATCTACGTGCTGACGGCCGGCGGACCGGGCACCTCCACGACCACGCTGGTCTGGCAAACCTACGTGACGACGTTCGACAGCCTTGACTTCGGCCTGGGCAACGCCTATGCGTATACGATCAGCCTTATCACGCTGGGACTGGCGCTCGTCTACTTCCGCCTGCTCTACCGGCGGGGAGAGTTCGAGGCATGACCGCGGCCGGACGGCGACGGCGACGGACCGGGCTCCTCACCCTGGCGGGAGCTCTGGTGGCGATCTTCTTCCTGGCGCCGTTCTCCTGGCTCGTCCTCACGAGCTTCATGCACGAGGGTGACGCCATGTCGGTCCCGCTCCGTCTCCTCCCGACGCGGCCCACCCTCGACAACTACGCGACCTTCGTCGCCCCGAGCGGGACGCGGTCGATCGTCGGCAGCCGGGCGGCCGAGAACACGATGCCCGGCATCTGGAACTCGCTCGTCGCCGCCACCGGCACCGCGGCCCTGAACCTCGCGCTCGGGATCCTGGCCGGCTACAGCTTCGCCCGCCTGCGCTTTCCCGGCCGGACAAGCGTGCTCTTCCTCTACCTCGGCTCGCGGATGGTGCCCGGGATCGCCCTGATCGTCCCGCTCTATCTGGTCATCCAGAGAGCCGGCCTCCTCGACACCCGGCTGGCGCTCGTCGTCACCTACCTGACCTTCACGCTGCCGTTCACGATCTGGCTCCTCAAGAGCTACTTCCAGGGCATCCCCCGCGAACTCGAGGAGGCCGCCCTCGTGGACGGCTGCGGCTTCTGGCGGATGATGGGACGGGTGCTGCTCCCCGCGGCGGCGCCGGGCCTCGTCGCCGCCGCGATGTTCGCGTTCATGACGGCGTGGAACGACTACCTGTTCGCGGTGATCCTCACGTCTAGCATGGCCGCCAAGACCGCGCCGGTCGTCGTGGCCGGGTTCGCCACGGATGTGACCACCGAGCGCACGCTGATGGCCGCCGGCGGGGTGCTGGCCGTCGTCCCGCCGCTCGTGCTCGCGTTCCTGTTCCAGCGGCTGATCGTTCAGGGGCTCGTGTCGGGCGCGGTCAAGGGCTGACCGCGCCGGAAAGGCAAGGACATCATGACGCTCTCGCGCCGACGCTTCCTCGCCAGCACCATCGCCGGCCTCGGCCTGGCGGCTCTCCGAGCTCCGCGCCCGGCTGCCGCCGCCCCGACCGTCGTTCGCTTCTCCGGCTGGGCCTTCGAGCCGCAGGTCGTCGAGGCCAACGCCAAGCGGTTCATGGAGCAGTACCCGGACATCAAGGTGGAGTACATCCCGCTCGACCTCCAGCTCTACAACGAGAAGATGGTCGCCTTGTTCAATGCCGGGACGCAGCCGGACTGCTACTACGTGCGCGACACGAACCTGGGCGCCTGGGTCGAGGCGGGGTGGATGCAACCGATCGACGGCCTGCCGGGGCTCGCCGAGCTCGACCGGGACATCTTCCCGTTCAACCTGGAGGCGCTCCGATACAAAGGCAAGCAGTACGGCACGCCGTACTACGGCGACATCTACGTCTACATGTACGACAAGAAGGCCGCCCAGAAGGCCGGGGTGGACAAACCGCCGGTCACCCTCGAGGCGCTCAAGCAGGCCGCCCTCGCCGTGAAGAAGAGCGAGAAAACCGAGTACCCGATCCTCAAGGGCTTCAAGACCAACGTGGACGGGCTCGACGAGTTCTGGTCGATGGTCTTCGCCTCGGGCGGCCACCTCTTCGACGAGGAGCTGAACCCCGTCTACCCGGACAAGGACAAGACCGGCCTCACCGTGCTGGAGTGGATGGTCCAGGCGATGCACGACTGGAAGATTCTCGACCCCAAGGGGCTCGAGCTCGACGAGACCCAGGCGCGCGACGCCTTCGTCAACGGCCAGGGCTTCTTCACGTCCAACGTCGGCAACGTGCTGCCCCGCGCCAACAACCCGAAGCTCAGCAAGCGGGCCGGCGACATCAGCCCGGTCCGATTCCCGGGGCTCACCGACACCGGCAAGGGGCCGATGGGCTGGACCCGGCTCTACTGCATCGACGCCAAGACCAAGGTGAAGGACGCCGCCTGGCAGCTCATCGCCTACATGGGCGGCAAGGACAAGACCGGCGTGTACTACACGGCCAAGGACTGGTACACGAAGTACGGTGTGGGCTATCCCTTCATGTCGCTGGACAAGGATCCCGACATGATCAAGGTGCACAAGGACGCCGGGTGGGACCTGGAGGTGCGGAGCCAGCAGTACGGGAACGCGCGGGCCCGGACGAACATCAAGGCGCCCTGGTACAACGAGTGGGACCGCTTCACCCAGCAGCAGATCCAGAACGCGCTCCTGAAGAAGGCCAGCCCGCGCGACGCGCTGGCCGCCTCGGCCAAGAAGGCCGTCGACCTGAAGAAGCAATGGAGCTGACGGCCGCGTGACGGCACGCGCACCGTCATCGGAGTCATCCGGGCAAGACTCCGGAGCAGGAACCCGGGGAGGAGCGTCGCGCTCCTCCCCGACCCAATCGCCTGCGATGCACTGCTTGGAGCGGGCGGGGTCGGAGCCGGCGGTCCTCTGCGTCCACGGCTACTGCCAGTCGTCCGCCTACTGGGCGCCAACCCTCGACCGTCTCGCCCGGGCGGGCGTCCGCGGCCTCGCCCCCGACCTGCCAGGGTTCGGAGCGTCCGCCCGCCTGCCTGGGCCCTACACGATGGAAGCGTATGCCGACGGCCTCGCCACCCTACTCGATGCGCGGGGGCTCGAGCAGGTGGCGCTGGTCGGCGGTTCGATGGGCGGCGTGGTCGCCCAGCACTTCGCGCTCCGCCACCCCGCGCGCCTGGCCCGCCTCCTCCTGATGGCGACCGGCGGGGCGATGGGCGATCCCGCGGCCGGCCTGGCGCGGGCCGACGAGGTCGCGGCGGCGCCGTGGGACGCGGCGGCGGTGGAGCCGGTGGTGAGGGGGTTCTTCCGCGAACCGCCGCCGCCCGACCGTCTCGCCGAGTACCGCCGGATCGCCCTCATGGCGAACCACGCGGCGGCGGTGGAGGCCGCCCGCTCGAACGCGCGGTCGCGGACGCTCGAGCGCCTCGGCGAGATCCGCGTCCCGACCCTGATCATCCAGGGCCGTCACGACCGCGCGCGCACCCCCGAGCACGGCGCCGCGATGCGCGACCGGATCCCGGGATCCCGGCTCGAGGTGCTGAAAGCCTCCGGCCACACGCCGCAGCTCGAGGAGCCCGAGGCGTTCCACGCCCTCGCCCTGCCATTCCTGCGGGGCGGCCCATAGCGCGCGCCGCCTGGACGGCGACCGGCGCGGGGCCGCCGGTCGTGCTGGTCCACGGCCTCGGCCTGGTCCGAGTCCAGACTCGTGCTGGCGACGGCCTAGCAGACGCGCGAGACCCCTGCGCCCGCTCTTCCGGCAATCACCGTCCACGACGTCTCGGCTCATAAGTGACTGTTACCCTCCGGCAGTCAGTGGCTCAGAAGTGACGGTTACCAGCGGGGCGGGGCGGAAGGGCCCACCGGCCGGCCGGCGAGGGGGATATCCGGGTATGGCCTTGGCCGAGATCGTGGCTCCTGGGCCAATGGTGCGAAGGTCGGGACGGGCGATCATGGCTGGATCCCGCTCGGGACGGGCGGGGCGGGGGTGGCGAGCGCCCAGAGCCGCTCGAGGGCCGCGTCGAGCTGCCGGCGGAGCTGGAGCGGGTTGAGGCTGTGATAGAGCTGGTCGAGCGCCTCGCGGGCTTCGGGCTTGAGGACGCCGGTGGCGCAGAGGCGTTGATACGGGGTCCGCGCGCGATCGTAGATTCGGCGGACGCGCTGCTCCACGCGGACGCGGGCCTCGAGTTTCTGCACGGGCTGGAAGAAGTTCACGTGGAGGCGCAGCAGACGATAGACGACCTGGAGGGCGGCATAGGCGGCCTTGGTGGTGAAGCGATCATAGCCGACCCATCGGCGTACGATCGCCCCGTTCTTCTGCTCGACGTGGGCACTGTCGTTCTTGCGATACGCGCGGCCCCGGGTGAAGGTGATGGCCTCGCGCTGGCAGTAGCGCCAGAAGGCCTCGTTGATGAACTCGGAGCCCGAATCGCTGTCCCAGCAGGGGCATGGGCAGGCGCTGCCGGACATGATGAATGGCCCCGCCGACCCGCTCCTGATGCTTGCCCCAGACGGCGTGGAGCTCGGTCCAGGCCGTCACGATGTCGACCGCGCAGAGGGTGTGGAGATAGAAGCCCGCGGTGGTCGGGCCGCAGTGCGCGACGAGGTCGCCCTCGAGGAACCCGGGGCGGGCGTCATCCCAGTCGGCGAAGGTGCGGATGGGGATCTGATGCTTGAGCCAGGTGCCGGCGCGGGTCGTCCCCCGGCCGCGGGGCGGCCGAGTCGCGCGGATCGGGGCGAGCAGCCGCTTGAGCGTGGCCGCGCTCACCCGGCGGAGCGCTGCGGCGGTGTCGGGCGTCAGCCGCAGTGCTTCGAAGGCGAGCAGCCGGTCCAGGAGTTCGGAGAGGAACGGCTGGAGCCGGACGGCCCCGATCTCCCCGCTGGCCTCCCAGAGGACCTGGGCGGCGACGGTGACGTCCGGGCCATAGACCCGAGGCCGGCCGGTCCGCGCCGCGCGCGGGGTCGTGCGCGGTGGCCAGTGCAGTCGGCGGAGGGCGGCCTTGCGGTGATATCGGGTCACCGCCACGACCTCATCCAGGATGCGACGCTTCTCCCGGCGCGACGCCGCCAGGTACCGCGGTCGTTGGGCGGCCACGTACTCGTGCATGCTCGTCCGCGTCACGGTCACCTCCCCATCGGGATTGGGTCTGGTAACCGTCACTTTTGAGCTACGGCCCCTCCTCTGGTAGCAGATGTTTTGACCCGATGCGCACGATTGACCCCAGCAGGCCTCGGGTGTAGAGTCAGCCCGCTTTCCACGCCGTCCGAGAGGAGGTGCTGCTCATTCCCTTGACGCGCCGCGCGATCCCAACTCGACGATCATGAAGGGGGTGCCCCGATGCACGGAGTCCTCCGGCATTACACCCTAGATGCGAAGAACGTCAACGAGGTCATTCGCCGTATCCGCGAGGGTGGTGTCCCGATCATCAAGGCCATCTCCGGTTTCGTCTCCTACTCGATCCTGGACGCGGGCCACGGCCATCTCGTCACCTACAGCGTCTACGAGAGCAAGGCCGGCACCGAGGAGTCGACCAGGAAGGCGGCGGCCTGGGTCAAGGAGAACATCGCCTCGATGCTGCCCACACCTCCACGCGTGCTGGAGGGCGACGTCCGGCTGCGCGAGATCAAGGAGCCACCGAAGTACGGTGTGATCCGTCGCTACCAGATCGACGCGAAGAACGTCGAGCAGATCGTCACGCGCGCACGGACCGGTTTCCTGCCCCTCGTCACCCACCTGCCGGGCTTCGCCACATACTCGATCCTCGATGCGGGGAAGGGCACCCTCGTGACCCTGAGCGGTTTCACGACATCCTCCGGGGCGGCCGAGTCCACCAAGGCGGCGGCAACCTTCGTGAAGGAACACCTGGCCGCACTGGCGCCCAATCCTCCAGAGGTCACCTCGGGCGAGGTCAAGGTCATGGAAAGGGCGCACTAGAGGCGAGGATCAGGGGGCTTCGACATCAGGCGCCCGACGACCCGAGCGTCAATCACGAGGCGCCGGGGACATCCCCTGATGCCTCGCGGCGAAGGCATCCTTGATTCGCATTCGCTCCGGCGCCTGGAGCTGGATCAGCAGCTTCCGAATCATGTCGAGGAGCGTGAACGGGCTGTACGGTTTCGCCAGATAGGCCGACGCCCCGGCCTCCTTCGCCCGCTGCTTGTCCCCGCTCAGCGCAAAGGACGTGATGGCGATGATCGGGATGTCCGCCGTGGCCGGCCCGGCGCGCACTCTGCGCGTCGCTCCGATGCCGGAGACCTTGCCTCGGTCGCCGCGATCCACAGTCTGGCCAGCGACAGCACGTGCTTCTTCCCCGGTCAGGGAATCCTGGTAGGCAATCCCAAGATCTCGCCGCTCAAGTGGAGCAAGGTCGGCAACACGTGGATCCACGCGCTGAAGTCCGGCAGACCCGCGATCGACGCCGGATCGCCCGGCTATTGTGAGCCCGTCGATTAGCGCGGGGTCCTCCGGCCGATCGACGGCGACCTGGATGGCGACCCGCAGTGCGACATCGGCGCCGCCGAGTACGCGCCCTTCAAGAGGGGGTGGCCGACCGAGGGCGGCCCGTAGGGACCCGAGGTGCGAGACAAGCGTGCTCCGGGGTGTACTGGGGGCTCGTTGGCGGATCGTGGACCCCGACGAACCGGCTGCGCGCCCCGCGCGCACTCGACCGATAGGACACGGGGCGATGCGGGACCATCCAGGCCGCCGCAGCGACGACGATCGTTCCCAGGACGATGCCAGTGATCGCCACGACACCCGCGCCTTGCCGCGCCGCCACGCCCACCGTGGCGCCACCACCGGCAATGACGGCCGCGGCTACAATTACTCTCCTCCGCGACGCTCCGGCCGGCGCGGACGTGCCCCTAGTTGGCGACGTGGCTTCCGTCTTCAGTGGGCTGGAAGAATCGAGGTGCACCAGTGTCTTGATGAGTGGCGCACATCCAATCTGAGCATCGACCGCCGCCGAATCGAATTGGTGATCCGCAACGTACTTTCCGCCAGGTCCGAAGGGCGGATCGTAGTTGTTGGTGCACGACCAGATGTACGGTGAGGAGATACCGCGGGTGAAATAGCCGAGGCCATTGTACGGCTCCAGCTCATGGAGCACGCGCTCGATTGTCCAATTCTTGATCTTGCCGAGACCCTTCAGGGTGAGCGCATCGACTGCGCTCTCGAGCCAGGTGAACGGCGGACCGTGCCCGACCTTCGGCCTGCCTGTCGGAACGTGCACCGTGTAATCGGTGAGCGGATCCCCGCAGTGCAGGTGTCGCGTACCGAGCTCGGAGATTCCGCCTTCACGCCCGTCGATCACGGCGATCATCCACCATGGCACGCCGGTCGCCGCCTGAGCTTCCAGGTAGATCGCCTTCTTCGCAATCAGGGCGCGCGCGGCTTCTTCGATCTGCACCTGCTGACGGAGAATCCTCATGCCGACCCATTTCGTCTGAAGGCTGGCACGGCGGCTGGCGTCGTACCGGTAAGCTAGGGCCGGGCTCGTTCCCGCTCGAACGCTCCGCGCGCTGAGATCCGCGAACGCCGAATGTCGCCGCTGCCCGGTTGCAGAAAGCCTCGATGTGGTCGAAGAACTCGGCCCGGGCCCCCCTGGCCCAGGCGGCGTCGTGGACGAGCTCGACCCTGATGGTGGCGAAGAAGCTCTCGACGAGGGCATTGTCCCAGCAGTCACCCCGCCGGCTCGACTCGAGGGGTGCTTGGACGAAAGGCGAACCGGGGTCAGATCACGAGCGCCGCCCGCACTTCCCCCAGCAATGATTCCGCCGTGAACGGTTTGGGGAGGAAGCGGGTGCCGCGCCGGGTCACCCGATGGCGGTCAATGACGTCGCCGGTGAACCCCGACATGTAGACAACGCGCAGCCCAGGGTGCGTTCGTGCCAGGTTGTCGGCCAGCTCGGGCCCACTCATGTGCGGCATCATCACGTCGGTCAAGAGCAGGTGGATTTGCCCCGCGTGTCGCTCGGCGAGCGCGAGCGCCTGGTTGCAGTCGTTCGCCTCCATGACCGAATAGCCTTCGTGCTCCAGAATCTCACGCGCGAGGCCGCGGAGGGTCGGCTGGTCCTCGACGAGCAGCACGGTCGCCCCGGTGCGCGTCGAGCGGATGTCTCGCGACGTCGACGGTGCCGATTCCTCCGCGTCCTCCGGAATGGGCAGATAGACCCGAAACAAGGTGCCACCATCCGGAGGACTCTCGACTGACATGTAACCACCATGCTGCTTCACGATGCCATACGCGGCGGCCAACCCGAGGACTATGCCCACGCGGTCGCCGTGCGTCACGAAGAATGGTTCGAAGACACGCACCCGGGTCGCGTCATCCATCCCGACCCCGCTGTCACGGATACCAAGCCGCACATACCGCCCCGGCCGCGAGCCGGGGTGCGTCTCAAGAAACGCTTGATCCAGCTCGATATTCCTCGTCTCGAGGAGGAACCGTCCGCCCTCGGGCATAGCCTCGCGAGCGTGCCGGGCGAGATCGAGGATCAGCTGCTCGACCTGTCTCGCGTCGGCCTGAATCCGAGGGACAGTAGGATCGAGTACCCGCTCAAGGTTGATCCGCGAATCCAGAAGCTCCTGCAACCTCGGCTGGAGATCTACGAGCAACCGGTTGAGGTCGAGTCGGCAGGGATACAGAATCTGCCGTTGAGCGAATGCGAGGAGCTGCGCCGTCAGAGTGGCGGCCCGCTGCGCGGCGTGCTCGATGTTGTCGACGTCACGGTGAAGTCGCGGATCGGTACCCACGCGATCCCGTAGCAGCTGGCTCCGTCCGTATATGACCGTGAGCAGATTGTTGAACTCGTGAGCCACACCACTCGCCAAGAGCCCGAGTGACTCGAATCGTCGGGCGCGCGCCAACTCCTCTTGAAGCTCGTCACGCCGGGCGATCTGAGCCTGGAGTTCCTCGTTGGCGCGGAGGAGCTCTGCGGTACGCGCCGCCACGAGTCGGGCCAGATCGTCGTGAGCCTGCTCCAAGACCTCCCGTGCCTGGCGCGACTCGGTGATGTCGACGCAGGATCCAATGAACCCCGGAAAGTCGCCCTCGGCTTCGACTCTGGGCACGCCATGATCGAGCACCCACCGGTATTCTCCATCGGCGCGCTGGAGCCGATACTCCACACGGAAGGGCTGATGGGTGCTCGCAGCCGCTCGTCGGGCCTCGACACACCGCGTGCGGTCGTCCGGGTGCACGCCCTCGAGCCAGTGGTCATACTGCTCCTGTTCCACGGTGCGCCCGCGAAAACGGAGCCACGCGTTGTTGAAGAAGGCGCACCTGCCGGACGAATCCGACATCCAGATCATAACGGGCGCCGAGTCGGCCAGGATCCGGAAGCGTCGGTCACTCTCGCGAAGCTTCTGCTGGGCGCGGATGAGGTCGGTGACATCCTGTGCCTGCCCGAGCACGACGGGTGGGTGACCGGGCTCCTCGTAGCGAGTGTTCCGGTACAGCCACACCAGCTCCGTGCCGTCCTTCCCGACCAGGCGCATGAGCCCGCTGTCCACCCCCGTGCGTCGGATCCGCTCGAGGTAGACGTCGAATTGTTCTTGCACGGCCGGCGCGAGGTATCGTCGGAGATTCCACCCAATGCCGTCCTCTGGCCGAAAGCCCAGGGCGCTGGCAGCTGCGGTATTCACGAAAAGCAGCTTGCCGTCGAGGTCATGAACGCACATCAGCCCCAGGCTGCTCTCGACGAGCCGGTGAAATAAGTTGAACAGCCGATCGCGCGGGGTGGGATCGACCATCACCGCCAGGGGACACCCGTGCGGAGTGAACTCGCCACGCTTACCCTCGCTACTCAGGACGGTATGGGAAGAGTCAACTATAGGAACATGCGCGCAGGGCCGTCAACGCGCAAGTGCCTAATTGGCACTGGTGGCAGCGATCAAACTGAGTCTCCTTTCAGGGAACGAGACCAGGAATGTGCTCCTGGCTCTCGAGTGGGGATTTTCGCCATTCCTAGGAGCCGCCCCAGATGCGAGTTGGCCACCGGCCCGACAGGGAGCATGCAGGATTGATCCAGACTTCCGTGAGACTTCCGTGAGGCGCGCTGGCCGGTTGGGGCAGGCCCGGCAGCAGGTGCCGCCCGTTGCCGTCCTTGACGCCGGCCGGCCTCCCCTGCAGCCTGCGGTCCCCGCATGCATTTTACGGCATCGAGGACGTGCTGATCGACCGTCTCGCGTCCTGGATTAAGGGATCCTTGTGCGCTGGCCGGAACACTCCGGCACGCGTTTGCCAAGGACACTGGAGCCCCGGAAATGCAATGCCCGCGATGCCAGCACGAGAACCGCGAGGGCCACCGCTTTTGTTCGAACTGCGGAGCCGCGCTGCCGCCCGCCTGCCAATCGTGCGGCTTCGCAACGAGGCCGTCCGGAGTTCGGCTGTCCCCTCCACGCCCACCCGGGACGCGGACACGAAGAGGTCCGTGCGGTCGATCACACCGCCACGATGCCGAGTGACCGGCGGCACCCGCGCGTGAGCACCTGCTCTCGCAGATCCGCGTGGTTCGCGGGCTGGATACCTCGGCCACGCTGGTCCGGTGCCGTGTAGAGCCATGACGTCAATGCGTCTCCGCCCTGTGGTCGGTACCAGCGGTCCAGGTATGGCATGTAGGTGGGCTGCGTCGTGTCCCAGCGGTAGTGCACCAGGCGCGCTCCCAGCCACCCCAGCCGTCAGTACTGTTCTTCACGCCGCAAGCGATCGACCTCCTGCTCGCCGAGCGCGGGGTCGATATCCTTCAGGCACGCCACCGTTGACGCCGATAGATCCGCCCACCGCAGGGACGGAACCGACACCGCGCCGGATATCCAGGTCCCGTGCGAAGACCACGAACTCCCGAACCACTGCCCAGCGGAGCAGTGACGGGGCGAGTCGCCCGGTGCCGAGGGTGCGCCCGGCGTCCAGCAGTCACCGAAGACGGGAGCATCGGCTGACCCGTGCGCAGCTTAGGAACCTACGCGGTGCAAAGCCTGTTTCCTGGGCCGCTCCCCGACCCCGCCGTCAGCCCAGCGGGCGCATTCCCAGGGTGGCCGGACTCTAGCGAGCGGCAGGCCGGAGAGCGTCTAGCCGGTGGAGTAGCCCGCGTCGGGAAGGCGAGGCAGAGAGCCCACCTTCAGCCTACACTCACTTGGCGCGGTGCCCTGGGATGAACCAGCTGAACGTGGCTGGACTTGGATCCTCGTTCCCAGAGGTGTCGACCGCCCTGACCTGGAAGGTATGGGTTCCGCCGCCCAGGTTGATGTAGCTGGTGGGGCTCGAGCGGCGCTGAAGGCTGCGCCATCCAGGCTGCACTCGAAGGCGCTCACGCCGACATCGTCACTGCCGCTGAAGGTGAACTCGACCAACGTCGAGGAGGCGCCGAGCCCGCCCGTGCCGGCCAGGATGGTGCCGGACTGCCAGCCCTGGTTATCGTCGTCACTGAGAGCGGGAGCCGTCGGCACCACGGTGAAGAGGCCCCCGCCCGTGCCGGCCTGATGGTCGGTGACGAGGATGGTACCGGAGCCTCCTGTCGGGCCCTGGGCCCGTCGCCAAAGTCGCTGAGGATCGTGCGGGAGCCGCTGACGGGATCCACGGTGAAGAGGGCCCCGAGCCCGCCCGTGCCGGCCTGAATGTCGGTGACCAGGATGGTGCCGGAGGCGTCCAGAGTGAGACCACCTGTCTCCGGTCCTATTGGGCCTTGGGTCGCGTTGCCAAAGTCACTGAGGATCGTGCGGGAGCCCGTGAGGGGGTCCACGGTGAAGACGGCCCCGGCCACCGCGTGCTTTGCGGGACGCGAAAGGCCACGCGTTCAGATCCGTAGTCGTACTACTCCTCCTCGACATGGCGCCAGATGCTACCCTGATGACGCCCGTCCCCCTAACCCAGGAGGCTACCGTGGACGTCATCGAATGCCGCCGCCGCTTCGAGGCCGAATTGCAGGCTGCCGACCTCGACATCCCCGAGGGCGAGCGCGACAACCTGTTCGTCCTCTGGCAGGACTACCTGCCCAACCGCGACGTCCTCCGAAGCACGCCGATCATGCCGGAGGATGAGCCGACCTTCGTTGAGAAGCCGACCGTGCGGGGAGGCCGATGAGCGCCACAACCGCTGCCGAGCAGATCTGCGACCTGGATCTGAAGGGCATTAGCGAGGGGCTGCGCGTCGGCGCCTTCTCCTCGGTGGAGGTGACCGAGGCGTACCTGCGGCGCATTGAGCGACACGACGGCGTGCTCCAGTCGTACATCACCGTCACCGCCGAGCGGGCGCTCGAGCAGGCCCGTCAAGCGGACGCGGCGCTGGCGCGCGGCGAGCGGCGCGGGCCGCTCCACGGCGTGCCGATCGCCATCAAGGACCTGGTGGCCGTGGCTGGGGTGAAGCTGACCGGCGGCTCCCGGGTGCTGGCGGACCATGTGCCCGCCGAGGACGCCTTCGTGGCCCGGCGGCTGGACGAGGCTGGGGCGGTGCTGCTGGGCAAGCTGAGCATGCACGAGTTCGCCTGGGGCTACCCCACCCGCGAGGGACCGTTCCCGACCGGCCGGAACCCCTGGAACGTGGCGCGGGTGCCGGCCGGCTCCAGCTCCGGCTCCGGCGTGGCCGTGGCGGCCGGGCTGTGCGCCGGCGCGCTCGGCTCCGATACCGGTGGCTCGATCCGCGGGCCGGCTGCCAACTGCGGCATCGTCGGCCTCAAGCCCACCTACGGCCTGGTGAGCCGGACCGGCGTGCTGCCGATGTGCTGGTCGCTGGACCACGTCGGCCCGATGACCCGGACGGTGTGGGACACGGCCGTGATGCTGCAGGCAATCGCCGGCCACGACCCGGCCGACGCCTCGACATCCGCCATGAGCCCGCCCAACTACATCCGCGATCTGGAGGGCGGCGTGCGCGGCACGCGGCTGGGCCTGCCGCGGCGCTACTACCTGGACTGGGCGGGGCTGCACGCGGACGTGCGGAGCGCGGCCGTGGCGGCGTTCGCCGAGCTGGAGCGTCAGGGCGCCCGCATCGAAGAGGTCGACATTCCGCTGCTCGACCTGTTGCCCTCGATCTGGGTGCCGCTGGTGGCCGAGGCGTTCGACTACCATCGTGAAACGCTCCGCCAGCGCCCCAACGAGTACGGCGACTTCCTGCGCACGAAGCTGTACATGGCGGGCACCTTCACCGCCCAGGACTACCTGCGTGCCCAGCGGCTGCGGACCCGGTTGGCCCGCGAGGTGGCGGCCGTGCTGGAGCGGGTCGATGCGCTGATCTTCCCCGGCCAGGCCGTGCCGGCCCTCTCCTTTGACGAGATTCCCCAGCACGTGATCATGCCGCAGACCAGCCGCTATACGGCGCCCTGGAACCTGACCGGCCAGCCGGCCATCTCCGTGCCGTCCGGCTTCAGTCGAGACGGTCTGCCGGTCTCGATCCAGCTGGTGGGCAGGCCGTTCGACGAGGTGACCGTGCTCCGCATCGCGCGCGCCTACGAGCGCGCCACCCCCTGGCACACCCGCCGGCCCAATCCGACAGGATGGGTGGCGTCCTGAACTGGCCGTGCCAGGATTGCCCGGTGCGTAGCCGGCGTTGGACGTGGGGTACGAGGAGAGGGTACGGAGTTGGGCTAGGCTCGGCCGCAGAGCTTGACGGCGTATCTTGGTCCAGCCGCGCCCGCACTATTCATCGCTTCGTTCGTCTCAAAGACGCCGTACGACCCGAAAGGCCTGCGCGTAGTAGCCATCGCTGTCAAGGACCGAACGGTGCCCCTTGTCCGCCAGCGTGGGACCATCTGGCGTCTTGCGACTCGAGATAAGGCGGTGCGCTCCTGCCGTGTGCCCCAATATCGAGCGTGCCGAGGTCGGTGACCTGGATCACCATGACTCCGGTCCCCTCTGCATAGATCTCGGAGGCCCGGCGCAGGAGCGTGCTCTGGATCGTGGTCGACGAGACAGTGGAATTGTGTCGGGATAGCCGGCGGGTGCGTTGCCAAGAGGGACGCCGAGTCGCCGCCGGCGCGCGACGGCGCGCGGAGGACGGCGGAGCCGGCGGACCGCCGGTCGCTCGCCCTCGGCACTGCCCCGCGTCACCGCACCCAGTCCGGCAGCCGGGCGATGAACGCCGGCATCGCCTTCCAGATGTGATCCACGGTCCGCACCATGTACCGCTGGCTGGCCTCGGGATCGCGCGACCAGTCCGGCAGCGCCTCGTGGAGGTCCAGGACCCCCTCCTCCCGCCGGAAGCAGATCTCGTGGAAGAGAGGGGCCTCGCGCGAGAACACCCGTCGGATGAACGCGCGATGGTCCAGGCCCATCGCCACGACGAGGTCGGCCTCGGCCAGCACCGCGTGGGTCAGCCGCCGCTGGACGTGGTCGCGGCAGTCGACGCCCCTGGCCAGCAGCCGGTCGCGGACCGTGGGCGCCACGGACTCCGGGTGCGCCTCGATGCCCGCGGACCTGACCCGGTAGGGATGGGACGGCGGCAGCTGCGCGCGCAGCGCGTACTCCGCGGTGAGGCTGCGGAAGATGTTCCCTGTGCAGACGAACAGGATGGTGGTCATGCCGCGGTGTCCGCCTCCTCGGTCCCCTACCCCCCGAAGTCCTCGGCGCCGCGCCGGCAGGCGCGCACCGCCTCCAGGTCGATCTCGATTCCCAGCCCCGGACGATCGGGCACCGGCAGGAGCCCCGTTTCGTCGAGGACCAGCGGTGTCCGCAGGATCCCGCTCACGTAGGGGGCCGGGTGCCAGTACTCGAGGAACCTCCCGTTCGGCATCGAGGCAGTGAGCTGCAGGTCCGCGGCGGCGCCGACCGCCGTGTTCCAGCCGTGCATGACCAGGCGGATCCCGCGGTCGGACGCCGCCTGCCAGATCTGGCGCGCCTCGGACAGCCCCCCGCAGATCGTCACGTCCGGCTGCAGGATGTCGGCGGCGCCCTCCCTGATCCACGGCTCGAAGGCCTGCCGCCGCGTGAGCACCTCGCCGGTGGCGATCGGCACCGGGGACTGCGCCCGGAGCGCCCGGTGGAAAGGCGAGCCGGACGCGATCGAGCTCGAGGTGGGCCACCGGCGGTCAGGGGTCAGCGCGGAGGAGCCCACTCAGCGAAGGTATCGATGAAGCGTCGGTCGAGAAATCGTGCCTCGGGCCAGGGCTCCGAGATCTCGCCGGACGCCGCCAGCATCCCCCAGAAGGCGGTCATGGCGCGAGGCGGAGGGTCGCCGCGCTCGTCAAGGGTCGGGAGAGCCTCGGCGTAGAGGCGCTCGGCGTGGGCGCGCGAGAACTTCCCCTGAGTCATCATGACCTCGACCGAGGCCCCGCGCTCGGCACGGGCTCGGCGCACGCCGCGGATGTACGCTCGAAGCAGGGCCCGAAGCGAACCCGGTTGCTCCGCCAAGAGGCGCTCGCGTGCGGCGAAGACCCCCTGGGGCCACAGCTCACCGATCGCCGTCTGCTGGGTGTCGAGCAAGGAAAGCCCAAGCTCCTCCGCGGAGTAGTTGAGCGGAGGGGAAACGATGATGGCGTCCACCCGACCGGCCCGGAGCGCGGCCATCCGCGTCGCGGACTCCGCCAACTGGATCATGTTCACGTCCACGCCAGGACTCAGGCCATGGCGCTTCAAGGCGAACCGCGTGAGAACGTCCGTGAGGGAGCCGAAGCTCGAGATGGCGACCGTGCGACCCTTGAGGTCCTTCCAGCCGCTGATACCGGGGCGGGTGTACCACACGAAACCCACGGCCGTTCTCGGAGCATAGAACACGCGGATCGGATGCCCGGCGCCGATGACGGTGACCACGGCGTCGAGACTGGACATGGCCACGTCCACCGATCCGGCGGCGAGCGCCGCCATCACCCGGCTCCCGCTGGAAAGGCTCACGACCTGGACGTCGAGCCCCTCCTCGGCGAAGAAGCCCTCGGCGGCGAGGTACATGGGGAGTTGCTGCACGCCGCCCGTGAGGGTCCAGCCGAGGCGGAGCGGTGCACGGAGCCCTCCCGATTGGGCCAGGGCCGACGCCGGGAGGAGTGCGATCACGATGGCGGTCAGCGCGAGCGCCACAGGCAGGGCGCCGCGCCGAGAGCCTCGGTGCGCCGCCCGGAGCATGTCAGGTGCCCGACGACACGGGATGTCGGCCCGCGGAGTGACGATGCTGGACCTTGCCCCCGGGGGTGGCCACGGGCGCGCGACGCTCGACCCGCACAAAGCCGGCCTCCCGCCAGGTCTCGCTCATCACCCGCTCGAAACCCCGACCGTGGCCGATGGCGTCGAGGAAGGCATTCGCCACGGCTCTCGGATCGAGGGGGCCGACCGCCGGATGAACGCGGAGGCTGAGGGCGGGGTCACCGGCGGCGGTTTCTTCCTCCACGAGCTGGTAGTCGAGCGGCCCTCCGCCGAAGCGGGCGGGAAGCACTTCTTCCAGTACCCGGATCAGGTCGGAATCGTGGATGGTCATCCCGCCGGCGGTCAGCTTCTCGTGGCTCCGGACCTCTGACAGGTGCAGCGTCCAGCCGAGGACGGCCATCGGACAGTGGCACGCTCGCTCGGACAGCGTTCCGACGTCGCCGAGAGAGGCGTTCAAGAGAACGAGGGGCGCCTGCGGTCGGATGGACGAGGCCAGGAGCGTCCGCGGCGTGAGCCCCGGCCTACCGTCGTCCGCCGGCTGGATCACGGCCTGCATGTCGTGCAGGACGTGCATCTCGTCACACCCGTCGGGAGCGAGGCACCCGCTGGCGACGACCGTCCCCAGCTCGGTGTTTCCCATGCGAGGCAGGGCCTCCCCGCCGCTTCGCTCGATGGCGGCACGGCGGGCGGGCGTGATGGGCTCCCCGGTCAAGAAGAACTTCACTCCGCGAAGGTCGGTTCCCATGCGGGCGGCCGCCTCGGCGAGTCGCACGCCGGTGCTGGCGTAGACCTGGGCGTGCGGCGTCTCGCCGCGCGCCCGAATGGCGTCGAACCAGCGGATCAAGGGGGCCGGATCTGCCAGTGGCGCCTGGAGCGGACGCGGGAACCGGCGTCCGGCGAGCCGTCCGACGGCCTGTAGCAACCGCAAGCTCCACCGGTAACGTCGAAGCAGCTCGCGCTCGGTGCGCGAATCCAGTCTCGAGAAGAACTGCGGAGGATCGCGGGCGATCACCGCCAGAGCGAGGAGCTGCTGGAAGGCGACGCCGCCGGGCACACCCCACACCGCGAAGCGCCAGCCGAGACCCCCGCGCGCGTCGAGCGTCAGTAGGAGGTTCGTCACGCCTTCCCACACGAAGGCGAGGTCCTGGTGCACACGCGTTCGGGGTCCTCGACTCCCCCCGCTCGTGGTAAGGATGTCCGCGCGCGCCCGCGGATTGCGGAAAGATTCGGGACTCGCCGTGCACGTCAGGGACCCACGGACGATCGGGCATCGCCCCTTCAGCTCGTCCACCGTGACGTACACTCCGGCCCGCAGGAGCGTGCGGAGCGCGCCCTCGACGCCGTTCGCCCACACCAGCCGGGCGAGATCGCCTGGCTCGCAACCCGCGTGAGCCAGGAGACTCCTGAACGGGCTCGCCGGATTCTCGTAGACCCCGCGACGGACCAGCGCCAGGAAATCGGCCTCGCGTCGCTCGAGCCGACCGCGGAGCGCCGCCTCGGCGTCTTCGCGGGAAATGGCGGTACGGACAAGCCCCGGGAGCCGCACCAGGAGACGGAGCCCCTCGACGACGTCGGCGGCGGGCTTCACGGTCGCGTCGTGCCTCGCGGCAAGACGCCGCCGGCCGCCGCGCCCGTTGCCGAGATGCCACACGCCGGTACGCGCGTGACGTGGACGAACACCGTGTGAGCCACCGGCATGAGCCGACATTCTAGCAAATTACGTCTCGGGGAACAGAATGCAGGCGCCGCAAACGCACTCTTGGTCATCGCGCGCCCTCGGCCCCCACCCTGGGCGCCTCCGGGAGGGTGTCATCCAGATCGTGACACCGAGGACCTTCGGATCTACGTCGGCGACCACGACCTCGCCCGGACCTGGTACCGGTGGCCGATGGCGACCGCGGAGTGGCAGGCCTACCTGGACGGGTACGCGCGCGAGCGCAGCACCTGGGGGGTCCTCGACCACTTCGCACACTGGGCGGTGGCGGTGCTGGTGGAGTCCGCGGTTCGCACCCCCGGGGCCGATGCCGCCGACCCAGGCGCTCCGCGAGCGGTTCGGCGAAAGTGGCTACTAACATGCTGTGGCACCAGGCCCCCAACCGGTCGGAGGCCGAGCTCGGGGACGCGCGGGTCGTTCAACTGGTACCGGGCGCTGGACCTGAACTGGGAGGACGCGCGCCGGATCGCCGACCCGACGATCCGAGTGCCGACGCTCGTGATCACGGCCGACAACGATCCGATCCTCCGGCCGGCCCTGGCCGAGCCCATGCCGAGGTGGATCCCTGGCCTTCGCACGGAGAACATCCGGCGCTGCTCCCACTGGACCAAGCAGGAGCGGCCCGACGAGGTCAACCGCCTGCTCCTGGAGTTCATCGCCGACCTCCGCTGACCCGCCCCTGGCTGCCGACTTGGGTGGCCGGGGGTCGAGGCTGGGCGAAAGCGTCGACCGGCACCGTACCCCCGTCTCCCGGTGACCGGGACCCTACCGAAGCCGGGAGGAGGCATCGGTGGACGCCGTGGCAGCATTGCGGGTCGCCGCCTTGTCGAAAGGCCCCCGGGCGCAATCCGGGAGGGGCGTGGGACCTGCTCGGCTCAAGGCCCGGCGGCGAAGAAACCGCTCCCGGCCCACGCGTGGTAGCTGATGCTGGAACCTGCCTGTCGGACCCAGACCCGAAGCGCGTAGGTTCCTGCTTGGGTGGGGGTCCACACCCAGCTGTTGGAGGCGCCGTAGGGCTGGCCGATGCTCCAGCTCTTGCCATTGCGGAGAGCGGCGGTTGTCCCGTTTCGCCTACTTAGCCCGCCGCCACGGTGAACTCGGCCGCCGCGCGGAAGTCCTGCCCTCGGACGGCAAGCCCTCGATCCTCCGACGTCTGCGCTCTTGTCGCTAGGCAGCCATCGGATACCCCGCGTGCTGCCAGGCCTCGACGCCGCCCCGCAGCGCCTTCGTCCGCGTGAAGCCCTTCGCGCGATAACGGTCCGCCAAACTGGCGGCCGACGCCTCCGCGGGTCAGGCACAATAGAAGATGATCTCCTTGTCCCTCGGTAGCGACTCCGCAAGCATCCGGAACTCGGTGAGAGCGATCGCCCCCTCGAGCTTGATGCGGTCGCACTTCGAATCGTCCTCGTACGCGCACACGAGCAGGGCCTCGCCCTCCGTGACCTTGTCCCGGGCCTCTTCGACGTCGATCCTGTCCGCCATGACACCGTCCTCCTTCATTCCGTCCCGCTCGGATCGCGGCGCGAGTCGCCATTCATCCAGACGGTCTTGATGTTCATGAACTCCTTGGGTCCGTACTCGCCGAGCTCGCGCCCATACCCGGACCGCTTCACGCCGCCGAAGGGGAGCCGGGGGTCGGACGCGACCATGCCGTTGACGAACACCATCCCCGCTTCGATGTCGTCCACGAAACGGTCACGCTCCGCCACGTCCTGGGTCCACACGCTGGAGCCTAGACCGAAGGGCGTGTCGTTCGCGATCCGCAGCGCCTCGTCGGCGTCCGGGACACGGAACAGAACGGCGACCGGGCCAAACAGCTCCTCGTGATAGGCGGGCGCCCTCTCGGTCACGTCGCGGAGGATCGTCGGCAAGTAGAAATTTCCCGGGCGCTCGAGGCGCCGTCCGCCCGTCAGCACCCGAGCTCCCGCGCGTACCGAGCGCCTCACCTGGTCGTCGAGCCCTCTCAGGATCTCCGGCGTCGCGAGCGGGCCGACGTCGATGGCAGGATCGAGCGGGTCGCCGACGCGGAGCGCCTGAACGGCCTGGACGAAGCGCCGCTCGAACTCGTCCGCGATCGCTTCGGCCACGATAAAGCGCTTGGCGGCGATGCACGATTGCCCATTGTTGATCATGCGCGCCTTCACGGCAGTGCGCACCGCTTCATCGAGGTCCGCGCTCGGCATGACGATGAACGGATCGCTGCCGCCCAGCTCGAGGACGGTCTTCTTAAGGCGTGTCGCCGCGCGCTCGGCCACCGCACGGCCGGCACGCTCCCCGCCGGTCAGCGTCGCCGCCACCACGCGGTCATCGTCGAGCACCTTAGAGACTTGGTCGTTCTGGATCAGCAAGGTCTGAAACACGCCATCGGGTGCGTTCGCGCGGTGGAGGACATCTTCGATCGCGAGCGCGCACTGCGGCACGTTCGCCGCGTGCTTCAGGAGGCCGACATTGCCCGCCATCAGTGCCGGGGCGGCAAAGCGGAAGACCTGCCAGAAGGGAAAGTTCCACGGCATGATCGCGAGCACCGGCCCCATCGGCTGGTAGCGGATGAAGCTTTTCGTCGCGTTCGTCTGGACCGGCTCGTCGGCCAGCATCGCCTCGGCATGCTCGGCGTAAAAGCGGCATGCCCACGCGCACTTGGCGGCTTCCTCGGTGGCCCCGCGTGTGGGCTTGCCCATCTCGAGCGTCATGAGCCGCCCGAGCGCTTCGCGCTCCTCGTCGAGGATGTCTGCGACGCGGGTCAGGAGCCGCGCCCGCTCGGCGAACGATGTCTGGCGATGGTCACGGAAGGCCGCCGCGGCCTTCGCGAGCTTACCCTCGACCTGGGCGTCATCCAGCGGCTCGTAGGTCGCGAGCGTCTCGCCGGTCGCGGGGTTGACGCTGATCAGGGCGCGTCCCTTCGCCCTCGCCGGTGACCGTCGATCCCGCGAACCGACGGCGGTGGCCGATCTCGTGGCGCTTCTGGCCATGCGGGCACCTCCTCGGCCCCCAGACCACCCTGTCGACGGAACCGGCTTCGGTCATGTCCAGGGCCGTTGAACCGTAGAACATACGGGAAAGCAAGAGCGAAGCCAGCCGGCTCGGCACCCGCCCTGCGATCGAGCCGACATCGGCGCGACCGAGTACAAGACCTTACATCTCACCCAGTTGCCGCTGACTGGCGAGCCGCCGTGCCGCGAGACGCCCGAGCGACAAGACGGCCGTGGTGCGTCGCTGTGACGCAGCGACTTCACGTGGGCCAGAGGCCAGCCTTGAGCCAACCCGTTCATGCCGCGCTTTCTTTCTTGGATCTCAGGCAACGGACAGCAGCGGGGCGTAAGACGTTCCTCCCGCGGCTGAAGGAGTCCCTGGGCTCCCAGCCGCCCTTCCTCCGCGACACCGAGCTGCTCGTCGAGTTCCGGACCTATTACCTCCTCCGGGACAACCTGAACGGCTCTGAGAACGAGGCCTGGGCCGCCGGCCGGTGGTTGTGTATCGCTCGGCTCGGGTGGCTCCTGGACCTCTGTGACGGATCGCGTCTCCCTACCCTCACCTGAGGACGCCCACGCTCGGGGCACGACGGGTGCCACCCGAGAAGAAGCTTTATGTTGAGTACGCGCTCTCGGGTACCACCTTCGTGGAAGAACCGAATCCCTTCATCGGCAACTGAAAGCTCGCAAGACACGAGGGAGGACAATCATGACCGCTGCTGGCTGTCCAAGGCGCGGGAGGTTGACACAGGGTGTCTCACACCCCCAGTAGCCGCACTCGCAGCGCCTCCTCCCCCCGCAGCATCCGCGCCTCCCCTGTCCACGCGATCGACCCATTGTTGATGACGTAAGCGCGGTCGGACAACGCCAGCGCGAGGTCGGCGTTCTGCTCGACGAGCAGGAGCGTGGTCTCACCCTTGATGGCGTGGAGGACGTTCCAGACGGTCTCGATGATGGTGGGGGCGAGGCCTTCGAAGGGTTCGTCGAGAAGCAGCAGCTCGACGTTCCCCATGAGGGCGCGGGCGATGGCCAGGAGTTGGAGCTCGCCGCCAGAGAGCGTGGCGCCGCGTGCGTCGCGGAGCTGGGCGAGCCTGGGGAACGTCGTAAAGACGCGCTCCAGAGTCCACGTCCCGGAACCGCGCCGCGCGATCTGGAGGTTCTCGAGTAGCGTGAGGTTCGGAAAGATCCGGCGGCCCTGCGGGACGAGACCGACGCCCATCCGGGCGATCTCTTCGGGCGGCCGGCCGGCGACCTCGAGATCGCGATATCTGATCCGTCCCCGGCGCGGGGGAACGACGCCGGTGATGGCTGCCAGCGTCGTCGTCTTGCCGGCGCCGTTGCGACCGAGCAGGGAGACAACCTCGCCGGGGAAGACCTCCAGCGATACGCCGTGTAGCACGTGACTCTTGCCGTAGAAGGCGTCCACGCCTTCGACGCTGAGCAGTGGCGCTGACGCCGTGCGGTTCCGGCCGACGGTCGTCACGGACGCGACCTTGAGCTGGCCGAGGTAGGCCGTCTGCACCTCGGGGTTCTGCCGGATCTCCGCCGGTCCGCCTTCGGCGATGACGCGACCCTGGTGCAGCACGGTGATGCGGTCGGAGAGCGCCAGCACCTGGTCGATATCGTGTTCGATCAGGACGATCGTCGTCGAGCGCCTGAGCGTGCGGATCAGCTCGGCCACGCGGGTCCGGTCGGAGGCGGAGAGGCCGGCCAGCGGCTCATCCAGCAGGAGCAGCTCGGGCCGGGTGGCCAGCGCGATTGCGATCTCGAGGAGGCGCTGATCGCCGTGGGAGAGGTTGGCGGCAATGGTCGCAAGACGGTCGGCGAGGCCCACCGCCTGGACCAGACGGGTGGCCTTCTCGTTCACGTCGGCGAGTCCAAGAGCGTCGGCGAACATCGCGAAGCGCTGGCGATGCTTGGCCTGTACCGCGATGCGGACGTTCTCGAAGACGGTGAGGGCCTGAAAGACACTGATGATCTGGAAGGAGCGCGATACCCCGCGGGCCACCACCTGATGCGGCGGCAGCCCGGTGATGGCGTCGCCGTTGAAGCGGGCCACGCCGCCGTCCGCCGGGAGGAGGCCGGTCAGCACGTTGAATAGCGTCGTCTTGCCCGCGCCGTTCGGGCCAATGACCGAGCGCAGCTCGCCGCGCCGCACTCGGAAAGATGCACCGTTCACCGCGGCGAGGCCGCCGAAATGCTTGGTCACGCGCTCCACGTCGAGAAGCTGTCCACCATTAGCAGAAGCGCCGCCGTCCGCTGAAGCCGCCGCCCGAGCCACCACCTCGGGCCCCGGAGCCGAAGTAACCGCCAGAGGCGCGGGCTCAACGTGCTGCCGCATTCCGAGCAGGCGTTGGAACACCCCGACGATGCCGTTGGGCGAGAACATG
Source organism: uncultured Candidatus Rokubacteria bacterium (assembly GCA_963805625.1). Lineage (GTDB taxonomy): Bacteria > Methylomirabilota > Methylomirabilia > Rokubacteriales > DASRDR01 > DASRDR01. The sequence goes on along the minus strand of CAWDVE010000019.1, from coordinate 108,625 downwards.
ACGAAGGCGATGAAGATCAGGCCGAAGTAGACGAGCCAGTTCTCCGTCCACGACGACAGTGCGTCCCGCATGAACACGAACACCGCCGCGCCCACTGCCGGGCCGACGAAGCTCCGCATGCCGCCGACCAGGGTCATCGCGGCGATCTCCCCCGCCATCGTGACGTGCAGGGACTCCGGGTAGGCGAAGTTCAACAAGAACGTGTAGAGGGCGCCCGCCAGCCCCACGAACGCGCACGAGACGACGAAGGCGACGAGCTTGTAGCGTTTGACATCGTACCCGACGAAGCTGGCGCGCTGCTCGTTCTCGCGGATCGCCTGCAGCACGCGCCCGAAGGGTGAGTGGACGACACGCCAGAGCAGCCAGATGGCAACGGCGACCACGACCGCCGTGGCGTAGTAGTAGACGCGCCGGTCGCCAAGGTCCAGTCTGAGCCTGCCCACGCCGACGGGGAAGCGCTCGATGCCGCCGAGGCCGTTCTCTCCGCCCGTCACGGTGGTCGCGCCGTAGACGACATAGAAGAACATCTGGGTAAAGGCGAGCGTGAGAAGCGAGAAGTAGACGCCGCGCTTGCGCATCAGAAGGAAGCCGATCACCGCCCCCGCCAGCGTGGCGACGACGACGCCGGCCACCAGCGGGACGAGCATACCTTTGACGAGGTGGAGCTGCACGAGACCGGCCCCATAGCCCCCGAGGCCAAAGAAGGCGCTGTGACCGAAGGAGACGAGCCCCGTGTAGCCCATCAACATGTTATAGGCGATGGCGAGCAGCGTGAAGATCACGATCTCCGTCCCCAGCGAAACCGTCGACTTCGCCGCGGTCATCAGGAACGGGATGATCAGGAACCAGGCATAGAGCCACGCCAGGGGGTGGCGGAGGACGCGGGCGATCACTCGAACTTTTCCCAACGCTCGCCCATCAGCCCACGCGGTCGCAGGAGCAGAATTACTGCCATGAGCACGTACATCGATGCCTCTGCCACGCGCGGCTGGAAGTAGATGCTCAGGCTGACCACCTGGCCCACGAGCAGACCTGAGATGATAGCGCCGAGGAAGCTGCCGAGCCCACCGATGGTGACGACGACGAACGCCGCCGTGCCGACGTTGACACCCATCGCCGGCTGAACTCCGGCGAGCGGCGCCGAGAGTACGCCGGCCAATGCCGCGATCGATACACCGAGCCCGAACACGAGCGTGAGAACCGGCTTCAGGCTGATGCCGAGGAGGCGGACCATCATCGGGTCGCGACTTCCCGCGCGGACGATCGTCCCGATCGGCGTCTTGTGGAGGAACAGCAGCAGGCCCACGATCAGGACGCCCGTGGCGGCGAGGATGAAACTGCGGTACCTGGAGTATGTCAGCGCGCCGAGGTTGAGCGCGCCCGCGAACGCGGCAGGCACGTCGAACTGCTTGGGTGACAGCCCCCACACGAGTCGGATCCCCTGCTCCAGGACCATGGCCAGTCCGAACGTGAGCAGCAGGCCCTGGAGCGGGTCCTCGAGGTAGAGTCGGCGCAGCAGCGTCGCCTCGATCAGCATGCCCAGGATGCCGACGAGGATCGGCGCGATGATGAGCGTGGCGGGAAAGCCCACCGCGCCCTGCAGCTGGTACGCCGCGTAGGCGCCCAGCGTGAAGAGCGCGCCGTGGGCGAAGTTGATGACCCCGATCATCCCGAAGATGATCGACAGCCCCAGGGCCATCAGGACGTAGAGCGCCCCCAGCACGAGCCCGTTGAGCAGGAACTCGGCGAGGACCGCCGGCGTCATCGCGCCGCGAACGTCGCCAAAGACGCTACGACATCGGCTCCAGCTGGCACTGGCTCTGGTCCTTCGGGATCGCGATGGCCTCGAGCGCAGCGCCCAGGGGCGGGACCTCGCCGATGATCTCGAAGATGTCCCACTTGTCCTTCCACTTCGACTTGTCCCTGGCGGCGACCACGTACATCGGCTGCAGGAGCTGGTGGTCCCACGCGCGGAAGGTCAGCGGCCGGCCCTTGAGCCCGTCCGTCGTCCCGGCCAGCGTGTGGCCCTCGAGCGCCGTCACGAGCTTGTCGCTCTCCGTGCTCTTGGCCTTGTCGATCGCCTGGGCGATGGCGTGCACGGCGGTGTAGTCCCCGTACGCCTGGTTATCGGGCGGCCGGCCCCAGCGCTTGATGTAGCGCGCGGCCCACGCGAGGCTGGCGGGCGTGTTGAGCTCGTGCCACCAGATGATCGGGAAGTGGCCGCGCAGCGACTCGCCGACGGGCCAGGCGTACGCCGAATCGATGACGCCGCCCGCGACCTCGATCGTCATCCCCGCCTCGGCGTACTGCTTGAGGAAGTTCGTGACGTCGGCGCCGGCCAGGTTGTGAAAGACGAGGTCGGGCTTGGCCGCCTTCATCTTGGTGATGTACTGGCTGAAGTCCGTCGTGCCCGTCGGGGCCAGGTCACTGCCAACCTCGGTGCCCTTGTTCGCGGCGAGGAGGCCACGCGCCACCCGGAGGAGGTCGTGACCGAAGGCGTAGTCGGAGGTGAGGAAATACCAGCGGCTGACCTTTCGCTCCTTGATGAGCCAGTTGCCGATTGCGTTGACGTATTGCGTGTTGCAGCCCTCAGTCGAGAAGACGTAGCGATGGCAGCGCTTGCTCCTGATCTCGTCCGAGTTGGCGCCGGCGTTGATCAGGAGAACCTTCGCCCGCTGGACCTCGTCGCCGACGGCCAGGCACGAGGCCGAAGAGACGAGGCCCTCGATGGCGACCACGTGATCCTTCTCGATGAGCTTACGCGCCTTCTGCACGGCGACGCCCGGGTTGGCCTCGTCCTCTGTGATGAGCTCGAGCTTCCGACCCATCACGCCGCCTCTCTCGTTCAACTCTTCGACGGCGAGCGTGGCGCCCTGCTTGCCGTACTCGCCGATCGCGCCGAGGAACCCCGTGAACGGGACGAGCTGTCCGATCCGGATGGGTTCCTGTGCCCGCACGATGGCGGGGAACAGGACCTCGGTTGTCGCGGCAGCTGTGGCGGCCAGGGCGGTGGTCTTGAGAAACTTCCGGCGGTCCAAATGGGTGGCCATCGCGTCACCTCGCGTCTTTGGGTGTTGGAGAGCCGGGAGCAGGAGGACGATGCGCCCGGACGCCCAACTTGTCAATACGCTCGATCCTCCTATCGCGGCGCGGTTCCCTCCGGACCTGCGTGACGAACCGGTGCTCGGCGAGTACGTCCGGGCGTTCGGCCTCCTCTTGCGCGTGGCGCAGAAGCCGACGTCCTGCATGCGTGACACTGGCGACCACCAGCATGTCTTCTACACGCGGCTGGTGAACGATCTGTCAATCTACGGCATCGGCCTCGCCAAGCGGGACCGGACGCTGGCGCCGCTTCTGGCCCTCCTCGATCAATACCGGACGAAGCCGGCCACGTTCGCGTGCACGCTGGTGCCGAGGAAAGCGCGGGGAACGCCCAGAACCGGCTGCACCTGATCTCTCCCTACCGCTTCGCGGGTCGGATCCTGCGGCCACGCGCCTGCCCAATACCGGGTGGCACCCTGGCCGCTCGCCAATTCAGCTACGACCGTGAGCGGGCACCGCGGCCGGAGCCCCGGAACCGGGTGGTAGTTGATATCATGACGTGAGGCCTTTCGGTGCACCCTGACCTGGCGACACACTGAGTGGCGGTCGACGCCCATGCCTTGGGATCGATCGATCCAGCCTCTGCTTGACCGCTACCCCGTCCTGCGGGCTGTGGGCAACACCCCTCTAGTCCCGGTGCCGCTCTTTCGCGACCACCTGCCCGACGTCGAAGTGTTCGCCAAGATGGAGCAGCTCAATCCGGGCGGTTCGCTCAAGGATCGTCCGGTGTTGCGCATGCTGCTGAGCGCCGTCGCTCGCGGACAGCTCCTGCCCGGGAAGACCATTCTGGACAGCTCGTCGGGCAACGCCGGCATCGCCTACGCGATGATCGGCCGGATCATCGGCTTCCCGGTCGAGATCGTCATCCCGGACAATGCGAGTACCGAGCGAAAGACGCGACTGCTGGCCCACGGGGCTCGGCTTATCTTCACCGACGCGATCCAGGGGTACGACGAAGCCCTCCGGGAGGTGCACCGGCGCGCCGCGGCCGATCCTGAACAGTATTTTTTCTGCGATCAGTACAGCAACGAGGACAACTGGCGCGCCCACTACGAGACGACCGCCGCCGAGATCCTCGATCAGACCGACGGCCGAATGACCCACCTGGTGGTCGGGGTCGGCACCGGCGGCACCCTGACCGGCCTGGGGCGGCGTCTGAAAGAACACGACCCGCGGATCCGTGTCGTGTCCGTGATCCCAGAAGTCTTTCCGGGCATCGAAGGGCTCAAGCCTCTCGGGAACCCCGGAGACATCGTCCCGGCGATCCTTGACGAGCGTCTCATCGACGAGCGGATTCCGGTGACCAGCGCCAGCGCCTACGCGATGTGTGGGCGACTGGCTCGGGCCGGGTTCTTCGTGGGACTGTCGTCAGGAGCCTATCTCGTGGGCGTCGAGCACGTCGCGCATCGGGAGGGGCGGGGCCGTGTGGTGACGATCTTCAATGACCTGGGGGAGCGCTACTTCTCCACCCGCCTCTGGGAGTGAGGATACCCCTGGGGATCTGGGCCCCTGTTGACACGCCCAACCCGAGGCATTGAAGACCTTCAGAGGGAGCTTACCTCCAGAGGGAGCTTACCTCGTAAGAGCGGGCCAGTACCATACGGCGGACGCGCCGCTCTTCCGTTCGCCTTTCCATTCTTCTCGGATGGCAACGAGAACTGAGGCGGTGAGGACTTTACCGAGCGGCTGCCACCGGCCTGGATCCAGCCCCAGTGGGCGGGGGCGTGGCGACCGCGGAGGAGGCCGGCCTTGGCGTACGGGAAAGACCCGGTGCATACCGAGGTGACCTGGCGAGCCGCGGCGGCCGTCCGGGTGGGCTCCTCGAAGGATCTCGCCCGATTTAGCACGCATGGCGGTCATCAAACCTCTCGATCAGGCGTCCGCTGCACCTGACCTTCGAACCCGAGGGGCGACCTCCGACGAGAAGCGACAGCGTTGGTCGCGCCTCCACCAGAGGTCCATCCCGTCCGTGAACACCTCGAACGCGTCGCACGGAGCAACCGCCACAACGGTCGCGACGCGGGCGAACCCCCGCCCGTCATGACCCTCGCCCGTGGCATGGCATGGCTCCAGGCGCCATCACACGAGCCGGTCGACCCTCCCAGTAGCGTGCCCGGAGCTCCCGCTTCAGGACCTTGCCGCAGTTGCTTTCGGCAGCTCGGCCACGAACTCGACCGACTTGGGCTTCTTGTAGCTCGCGACGGCCTCTTTGCACCAGGCGATGACCTCCGCTTCCGTGAGGACCACGCCCGGCTTCACAAGCACGAGGGCCTAGCCGCGCTTTGACGGCGTGTGCTCGAAGGGCAACTTGGCGTACCGCGCCTTCTGGATCTCAATCACGAGCGCGACGCGTCCCTCGGGATTCCGGAACGGGAAGGGCTTGCCGGTGTACTTGTGGGAGATCGGATCCATGAGTGCGAGGTCGGGGTCCGGACGACGCTCGACGACGCGACCTCGGAGTTGGGCCTCAATGTAGGGATCTTGGACGTCGACGATCGAGAGCGCGATCCGCGGGTCGCGACGCGTGTTCATCGCCTTCAGTGAGCCTTCGCCGGTACAGACGAGGATGCGGTCGCCCTCGCGTCCGACCCAAACGGGCGCGCTCTGTGGCGAGCCGTCGGGCATCAGGGTGGCGAGATGGGCGAAGTTCGGGCGGTCGAGCAACTGCCTGATGTCCGCGGACAGAGGCTGGGGCATGGTCTTCTCCTTTCGCCTCCGCTCTGGCGCTGGGATCCGCCGGCCTGGCCTCCCGTCACTTCCTCGCGGCGGCGACCGCCGTAAAGAGCCGGCCCATGGACTCCTTGTCGATCTCTCTTCCCGCCAGTCGCGACGGGCGGCGGCGCCTGCTTCTCCGACCGCGTCGTCTGCGTCGAGGAGCCCGGCCGGCGAGGCCGTCGCAGCAGTCACCTCACCAGTGCCTCTCCGCTCCGTGCGGACCCTTCACCGTCCCCAGGGTCACGGTTGGAACACCCATCCCGGGGCGATCGCTGCATTCGCCGGGATCGGGGCGAGATCGGAGAAGAGATCGGGGCGGGTCTGCATGACCTTGAGGATCGGGCCGGGCTCGACGTGTTTGTTCACGTCGAAGGTGGACTTGATCAGCCCGAGCCGATGCAGCCGGTCCTGGGCAGCCCATAGCGCACGGTAGTTGTGCGCGGACAGGCGGCGGTCGACCTGCTGGATGTTGTACTGCATGGCCGCGTCGGCGACGTCGGGCTTGAGGCCCGGGATCCAGCGCACGGCCACCTGGGCCGCCAGTTTGGGATTCGCCCGCATCCACTTGTCGGCCTCGGAGACGGCGATGAGGAACCGTTCCACTGTGCCCTGGTTCTGGGCCACCCAGCTCCGCACGGCGACGTTGAAGCCGAGGAAGCCGATGACATCCCCCCCGCGGACCACTTCGAACGCGCCCGGCACGTCCTTCTGGGCCACGATGGGCCAAGGGTCCCAGGCGCTAAAGGCATCAATCCCTTTCGCCAGGAGCGCCACCGTCATGTCCGGCGGCGGCGTGTTAACGAGGGTGACGTCGTTGGGCGTGAGCCCGTGCTTGTCGAGCAGACCGAGGAGGTAGAGGTGGTTGATCGTCCCGAACGAGGCCGCAATGCGCTTGCCGCGAAGGCTCGGGGGTTGCCCCTTGACGATGCCGGCTCCCTCACGGGCGATGACCGCCATGGTCGTGTCGGAACCAAGGCGAGCGGCGGCGCCCGAGTAGTTGCCGAGGACGACGAGGTCCATCCCGCGCAAGACGGCGCCGATCATGGGCACACCCACCTGGCCGAGCTGGATCTCACCGGCCTGCAGGGCGTTCAGCTCGTCCACGCCGGTGGCATACGGGCGCGCGATGGTGACATCGAGCCCCGCCTTCTCAAAGAAACCGCGTTCGAGCGCGATGGGTATGCCGAGCTGGTCGATGGCCGCCACGATGCCGGCTGTCACCTTCACGGGGGGCTGCTGAGCGGACAATGGGACGGGCCCGACGGCCAGGAGTGCGAGCACGGTGGCGAGTAGGACTCGGATCATGGTTCCCTCCCTGTTGGCAGCGGATCTATGGCTTTCACCCAGTATGGGCGCGCGACCGACGTCAGGTCGACGCGTCTTACACCGCGCAGCTCGATCTGATGGCCTTGCGTCCCTGAGACCCGGCCGTGTTTCTGGAACGCTAGCACGTGGAAGCGCTCGGGTGGGAACGGCAGCGTGACCAGAACGTCCACGCGCGCCGTCCCCGCCGCGCGCAGGGCCGGGGCGAGCTTGGTCGGCGCCCGGACCGTCAGCCACGCCTGCCAGATGAGATAGCACCCGACCGCCGCGACCGCGATCCGGCCCCTCCGCGAGGCCACGATGGCGCGTAGCCCCCTCACCCCTGGCCCCCTGTCATGCGCTTCTCACGAGGCCGAGGACCTTCGCCACCTGGGCCTTGAAGTCAGCGTGCTCGACGAGTGCCTCCCAGTGGCGCGGGCGCTCGAGCGTGACGGGGAGCTCGGCCAGCACCTGACCCTTCGACAGCACCACGACCCGGTCGGCGAGGAACACCGCCTCGTCCACGTCATGCGTGACGAAGAGGATCGTCGGCCGACGAGCTTGCCAGATCCGCGTCAACTCCTCCTGGAGGGTCATCCGGGTCTGGGCGTCGACACTGGCGAACGGTTCGTCCATGAGGAGGATCTCGGGGCTGTTGGCGAGGGCGCGCGCCACACCGACACGCTGCTGCATCCCGCCTGACAACTCGTTGGGATACCGATCCTCCTGGCCGGCCAACCCCACCAACGCAACATACTCGCGGGCGATCCGCTCGCGCTCGCCGCGTGGGACACCTCGCATCTTCGGGCCAAACGCGACATTGTCCAGGACGGTCTTCCACGGGAATAGAGCGAAAGACTGGAAGACGACGCCGCGGTCGGGACCAGGGCCGCTTACCACACGCCCGTTGAGGACGATCCGCCCGTCCGAGGGCGGGACGAAGCCGGCGATCATGTTGAGCAAGGTGGTCTTCCCACAGCCCGACGGGCCGACGATGGAGACGAACTCGCCCGGCCGGACTTCCAGCGAGACGCCGTTGACGGCGGTGACGTGCGCCCCGGCGTACGGATCGAAGTACGTCTTGCTGAGGTTCTCGACGACGAGGATGCTCATCGCGTGACGAGCCCCCAGCGCTGGACCGTGGCGCGCTCGAGGGGCACTAGCACCCAGCCGTCGACGACGTACCAGAGCAGTCCGAGCACGATCATCCCGACCAGGATCTCGACTACGGACCCGGCGCGCCGGGCGTCGAACATCATGAAACCGATCCCGCTGGTCCCCACGATCATCTCCGCCGCGATGAGCGCGCGCCAGCCATAGCCCAGGCCGTTGCGGAGACCGGTCACGATGTTGGCGAGCGCGCCCGGCAGGGTCACTTCGAACAAGATCCGCAGCTGCGAGGCGCCGAGGCTCTGGGCGGCCCGCGTCAGCTCGAGCGGCACCGAGCGCACGCCGAGGGCGGTATTGAGGACGACCGGGAAGAGCACGGTGTAGACGAGCACGAACGTCATTGTCGTGAGCCCGAAGCCGAACCAGATCAGGAGGATCGGCAGCCACGCGATGTCGCCGATGGCCTGGAAGAAGAGGAGCACAGGCCAGACGAGGGCGTGGGCGCGGCGCGAGAGGCCGATGAGGGCGCCGAGCGGGATCCCCAGCGTGGTGCCGGCGGCGGCCCCCAGGGCCAGTCTGACGACACTGTCCTCGAGGTACTCGGGCAGGATGCCCTTGTAGAGGAGGCTCGCGAACGAGCGGACGACCTCCGCCGGGCCCGGAAAGAAGACGCGCGGGAAGATCCCGGCTTCTGCGATCAGTCCCCACGCCGCGATGATGGGAAGGAACGGGAGGAGCGCGCGGACTCCGGGGGCTCGCGTCGTCCACCGCATGTAGAGCGACCACGCCCGCAACGGCAGCGGCGCCGGCAGGGGCTGGCCGCGGGTGAGGCTCATGCGCGTCTCACCAGGCCCCAGCGCTCGATCGTCGCCCGCTCGAGCGGGGCCAAGAGCAGCCGGTCGATCAGGAGCCACAGCGACCCGATCACGACCATGCCGAACACGATCACCTCGGTCCGGTAGAAGTCCCGCGCGACGAAGAGCATGTAGCCGAGGCCGGCGTTGGTGGCGATCATCTCGGCCGCGATGAGCCCCCGCCAAGCGAAGCCCATGCCGGTGCGGACCCCGGTGACGATGTTCGGCAAGGCTCCGGGGAGGAGCACTTCCGTCAGCATGCGCCAGCGTCCGGCCCCGAGCGAGGCCGCCGCGTGGCGGAGGGGACGCGGGATCGAGGCGACGCCGAGCAGCGTGTTGTAGGTGACCACGAAGAACACCGCGTTGAAGATCACGAAGGTGATCGCGCCGAAGCCGTAGCCGAACCAGAGCGTCGCGATGGGAATCCAGGCGATCCCTGCGAGCACCGAGAAGAAGCGGAAGAGCGGGGCCAGGATGGACGCCACGACAGGGCTCACGCTCATGGCGACGCCGAGCGGGATGGCGGCGGCGATCGCGAGGGACGTGCCCACCACGACCCGGAGGAGGCTCTGCCCGACGTGGCGCGCGAGGCTGCCGTCTCGCACGGAGTCCACGGCGGCGCCGAACACGTCGCCCACGCCCGGGAAGACGCGCGTGTCGACGTGGAAGATCGCGACGGCCCCAGCCCAGACCACGACAACCAGCCCAAGAGGGGCGAGAAAGGCGACGAGATCCCGGAGCTGGCTGGCGCGGCGCAGGGGCGGCATCGTCAAACGGCCGTGCTGTCGGCGGTGAGGATCAGCATGGCATCGGCCGACGGGCCGTCAGCAACTCCTCTCGTGGCGCAGCGCCCCGGTGCCCCCGCACCTGAGGGAGATTCCCGGAACGTTCCCGACCAGAATAGATCGGCTCGTCGCGCCTCACCAGGGCGCGCATCTCCGCAGGACCCGGCCGCCCATCCCCGATCGGCACGATCCAAGTCTGCGATCTGATCAGCCGGCGGACCCCTGTCACGCCTTCAAGCCGACGCGCCTGAGGGTCGTGGTGGAAGGAGCCGCCTGACGCCGGAGACCGGGTCTGGTAGAATCGCTCCGTCTCCGAGGAGCGTTGCAACGGGCACCGGGTGGTGCTCGCCAGGCTCGGGGTTCGACCGGCAACGGCGCTCGCGAATCTTTTGCTCGTAGAGAAAGGAGGCGCGATGAGCGCCGCACCGACCGCCAAACACCACTCGCCGACCTCCCCCGACTTCCACGTGGCCGACCTTGCGCTCGCCGACTGGGGGCGCAAGGAGATCGCCATCGCCGAGAGCGAGATGCCGGCGCTGATGGCGATCCGCGAGGAGTACGCCGCGCGGCAGCCGCTCAAGGGCGCCCGGGTCTCGGGCTCCCTCCACATGACCATCCAGACGGCCGTCCTGATCGAGACGCTCAGGGCGTTGGGCGCCGAGGTCCGCTGGGCCTCCTGCAACATCTTCTCGACCCAGGATCACGCGGCGGCGGCCATCGCGGCAGGGGGCACGCCGGTGTTCGCCCGCAAGGGCGAGTCGCTGGAGGAGTACTGGGAGTTCACCCACCGGATCTTCGAGTTCGGCGAGCGCGGCCCGAACATGATCCTCGACGACGGCGGCGACGCCACGCTGCTGGTCCACCTGGGCACCCGGGCCGAGAAGGACCCGTCCGTCCTGGCCCACCCGACGAGCGAGGAGGAGACCGTCCTCTTCGCCTCGATCCGCCAGCGGTTGGCCAGCCGGCCCGGCTGGTACTCCGCGATCGCCCGGGAGATCCGGGGCGTCACCGAGGAGACGACGGCCGGCGTCCATCGCCTCTACCAGATGGCCAAGGAGGACCGCCTGCTCTTCCCGGCCATCAACGTGAACGACTCGGTGACCAAGTCGAAGTTCGACAACGTGTACGGCTGCCGCGAGTCGCTGGTCGACGGGATCAAGCGGGCGACCGACGTGATGATCGCCGGCAAGATCGCGGTGGTCGCCGGCTATGGCGAGGTCGGCAAGGGCTCCACCCAGGCACTCCGGGGGCTGCAGGCCCAGGTGTGGGTGACCGAGATCGACCCGATCTGCGCGCTCCAGGCGGCGATGGACGGCTACCGCGTGGTGACGATGGACTACGCGGCCGCCTACGCCGACATCTTCGTCAGCGCCACCGGCAACTTCCGGGTCATCACCCACGAGCACATGAAGCGCATGAAGAACAACGCCATCGTGTGCAACATCGGCCACTTCGACAACGAGATCGACGTGGCGTCGCTCCGCCAGTACACGTGGGACAACATCAAGCCGCAGGTCGATCACATCATCTTCCCAGACGGGAAGCGGATCATCCTGCTGGCCGAGGGCAGGCTGGTGAACCTCGGGTGCGGGACCGGCCACCCGAGCTACGTTATGAGCTCGTCGTTCGCCAACCAGGTGCTGGCCCAGATCGAGCTGTTCACCGACACGAAGAAGTACCCGATCGGCGTCTACATCCTCCCCAAGGCGCTCGACGAGAAGGTCGCGCGGCTCCAGCTTGGCAAGCTGGGAGCCATGCTCACCGAGCTGACCGACGAGCAGGCGAAGTACATCGGCGTGTCGAAGCAGGGGCCGTACAAGGCCGAGCACTATCGGTATTAGGCGCGGCTAGGCGCCACCGGACGCGAGTTTGGGGGTGCCAGGCGAAGTCCGGCGGGCGGTCGAGACCCTTCTCGGTCGCCCGCCTCGATTCCGTCGGAGGAACCTCGAGCGCATCTCTCTCCCAGAGTCCGCAGCGGCGGGTCCGGCCAGCCGCGTCTCCCTGCCCTCACCTGAGGACTCCCTAGTCGGGGCGCAACGGCCGCCCGGTGCCGTCCTTGATCCTTGACACCGCCCGCGCCGGCCACACACCATTTCCCCCGCTCCCGGTCCCCCGGCGAGGCTCAGCCGCATGCTACTGGATGACCGAGTGCGGCGTGGCCACGATGCGCTGGACCTTGATCTGCTCGCGGTCGATGAACGTGCCGATCCTGGGCGAGATCTCGTTCTTCCAGTAGTCGCTCTGATAGACGAGGTCGTAGAGCCGCTTGCGCTCGGCCTCGCTCTCGAAGCGACGGATCCACACGTACACGCTCGGGTCCTCCTCGCCCACGAACGAGCCGAGGATGACCATGCCCATCTTCACCTGGAATGGAATGATCTCCTCCTCCATGCACTTCACCCACGCCTTCTGCTGCCCGGGACGGACGACGTACTGCCTCAGCTCGAAGAACATGCGGCCTCCTTAGACACGACGACGCGACCGAGGTGGACAGGGGTCTTGCCGAGCGCGGGCCCGGCGCCCCCGGGCGGGTATCGTACCAGAACGGCGCGGGCAGGCGGCGCCGGCACCTGCGCCCGCGCCGAGCCCGATCCGAGCCATCCCGGTAGCGGCGCGATCTGGGGTACCAGCGGCCAACCGGCCGTCATGCCGCCGCCGGTCCGCGGCGCCGCGACCGCGCGCCAGCTCAAGACCATCTGGCGGATCGCCCCCGCCAATCTGCCCGCGTCACACCGGAGAACGTAGGCGCCGCAAACGCTCTTCTTGGTCATCGCGCGCCTTCGGCTCCCCGCCCTGGGCGCCTCCCCGGCCGGCCGGTGCCCACCATAGCGCCGCGGGCCTGGCACGAGGATGACGCGGCGGGCGGGTCCGGACGGCCCTTCGGGTCGGCGGGCAAACAGCGGGGGCCGCCGCGGGCAACACCGAGACGCGGGCGCGCGTTGCACCGGCACCCTGCGCTGGAGCGCGAGGGCGGCACGCACGGCCGGCCCCTGCTCGATCGAGCGCATGCGGGCGTCGACCTAGCCGACCCGCGTCACCCGTAGGCCACCCCTACCGGAAATCGTCGAGGCGGACGCGCCCGAGCCCGGGCGCGCGCTTCCTTGCGTGCTCGGCCCACGTGCCGAGCGGGATCGTGGCGTCGATCCCGAGCTTGCCGGCGTGCATCCCGTGAGGGTCACGGGGGAGGCCGGGCGCGTCGGGCACGTGGAGGAGGCCCGAGGCGAGTCGCGCCCGGGTCGCGACCGCCCAGGCGACGTCGCCCGTGTCGAACACGTTCACGTCGTCGTCGACGACCACGCAGACCTTGAGCCAACGGTAGCGGCCGAACGCGGCGGCCATCACCTGCTTCGGCTCGCCCTCAAAGCGCTTCCGGATCGCGATGGCGCCTCCGAGGATGGTCGGCGTGAGGCTCACCTCCCGGACGTCGACGCCGGCTGCGGCGATCGCCTCGTAGAGCTGAGCCTCGCGCGAGATGGCCAGGAGTGTCGTGTCCTCGGCCTGGCCGGCGTGCATGGTCTGGAAGATCGGATCGCGCCGGTGGGTAACGGCGGTCACCCGCATCACGTGGTTCGGCGTGACCGGGATGTAGAACTGCATGAAGTCGCCGAACGGGCCCTCCGGCTCGAGCACGCCCCGCAGGATCTCCCCCTCGAGGACGATCTCGGCGCGGGCCGGCACCTCCACGTCGACGGTCACGCCCCGGGCGATCTCGAGCGGCTCCCCGCGGAGCGCGCCGGCGAGGGCGAGCTCGTCGTCGCCGTAGGCGATGGTCGTGGCCCCGGCGACGAGCTCGATCGGATGATTTCCGATGGCCACCGCGACCGGCAAGGCCCGGCCCCGCGCCGTGGTGCGGTCGTAGATCTGTCCGAGGTGCTGGGGCGCCATCATGCGGATCCCGAACTCGTCACGGTTCCGCAGCATCATGCGGTTGAACGACACGTTGCGGATCCCCGTATCGGGATCCTTCGCGATGACGAGCCCGGCGGTCGAGTAGGGCGCCGCGTCGTGCTCGGAGAGCACCACGAGCGGGAGGCGCCGGACATCCACCTCCTGGCCGGTCAGGACGACGTCCTGGACCGGCGCCTCTCCCATGAGGGCCGGCGGGATCCGGCGGCGGCTCCGCTCGAGGAACGCCGGGACGGCCTCGCCCGGCTCGACGCCGAGGGCGAGGGCCAGCATCGTCCGGTCGCCCGCGAGGTTGGCGGCCACCCGCATCGCCGAGCCCTGCACCGACTCGAACAGGACGGCCTGGCCACGCCGCTCGGCCTCGATCACGAGCGCGCCGAGCTCGGTGTGGGGATGGACCGTTCGTGGCAGCCGGACGAGCCGGCCGTGCCGGTCGAGGACGTCGAGGAACGCGCGGAGATCGGCCTGCATGAGCCTCCTCGACGATGCGGACGGGTCGGGTTGGCCCCTCCGGGGGCGCGCCGGTGGACCCCGGAAGCCGGTTGCCTTCGTCGGAACGCCGCCAGTATACTGCCGCCGCATGCGCGCCGGCATTCCCCGCTGCTCGAGCAGCGCGCCTCCGACGTTACCCGCCGGCAGTGAGACCCGGGAGGAGTTGGCGATCATCGGCTGGCTGAGCTCGCCCCAGGTTTCCTCGCTCGTGGTCAACATGCTCGAGCAAGGGTGTCTCTTCGCCTTCCTCGGCCTCGGGGTGCTCATCTCGTTCCGGTTCTTCCGGTTTCCCGATCTCACGGCCGAGGGAAGCTATCCGCTCGGCGGGGCGGTCGTGGCGGCGCTGCTCGTCGGGCGTGTCAACCCCTTCGTCGCGACTGGCGTCGCCACGCTGGCCGGGGCGGCCGCGGGCGCGATCACCGGGCTCGTCCACACGAAGCTCCGGATCAACAACATCATCGCGGGCATCATCGTGATGACCGCGATCTACTCGGTGAATCTGCGCGTCATGGGCCGCTCGAACACGCCGCTCCTCGCGACCGGCTCCGTGTTCGACGACGCCGTCGCCGCTCTGGCTGCGCTCGGCCTCCCGCTTCGGGCCGGCCCGCTCGCGACCATTCTCGTGCTGGTCGTCGTCCTCGTCGCCGTCGCCTGCGCGCTCGGCGCCTTCTTCCGGACGGACCTCGGGCTCGCGGTCCGAGCGACGGGCGAGAACGAGGCGATGATCCGAGGGCTCGGGGTGGACACCGACCGGACGAAGGTCCTGGGGCTCGCCATCTCGAACGCGGTGATCGCGCTCTCGGGCGCGCTGGTCGCCCAGAACCACGGGTTCGCCGACATCGGCATGGGGATCGGGGTGCTGGTGACGGGCGCGGCGGCCGTCCTCATCGGCGAGGCGATCTTCGGCGACCGCACCGTCGGCTGGTGGATCGTAGCCGCGATCGTGGGTGTGGTGATCTACCGCTTCCTGGTGGCGCTGGCCCTCCGGATCGGACTCCAGCCGACCGACCTCCGGCTGGTGACCGCGGCCCTCCTGCTCCTCGCCCTGATGCTGCCGCGGCTCCGCTTCACGGTGGCCAGCCGGTAGGAGAGGGGCGGCCGTGCTGCGGCTGGTCGGCGTGACGAAGACCTACGGGCAGGGCACGGCGAACGAGGTGACCGCGCTGGCCGGTATCAGCGTGGACGTGCGCGCGGGAGAGTTCGTAACGCTCATCGGCTCCAACGGGGCCGGGAAGTCGACGCTCCTCAAGACGGTGGTCGGCCTCGTCACCCCCGACGCCGGTCGCGTGGAGCTCGACGGCCGCGACGTGACGCGCGAGGCGGCCCATGCCCGGGCGCAGGCGGTCGGGCGCATCGCGCAGGATCCGCAGGAGAGCACGTGTGCCGGGATGACCATCGAGGAGAACCTGGCCATGGCCGCATGCCGCGGTCGGTCGCGGGGTCTCCGCCGCGCGGTCACCGAAACGCGCCGGACGGTGTTTCGCCGCCGACTCGCCGACGTGGGCCTCGGTCTCGAGGGACGTCTCGGCGCACGGGTCGGAACCCTGTCGGGCGGCCAGCGCCAGGCTCTCGCGCTCCTGATGGCGACCCTGGGGCAGCCCAAGGTGCTCCTGCTCGACGAGCACCTCGCGAGCCTCGACCCCAGGACGGCGGAGGCGGTCATGCAGCTGACGGCGCGGCTGGTTGCCGAGGGTCGCCTCACGACGCTGATGGTGACCCACAACATGCACGAGGCGATGCGGTGGGGGAGCCGGCTGGTGATGATGCACGAGGGCAGGGTGATCCTGGACGTCGCGGGCGACGACAAGACACGTCTGACCGCGGCGACGCTGGTGGCGAAGTTCTACGAAGCTAGTGGCGCAGAGCTGTCGGTCGACCGGATGCTGCTCACACGCTGAGAAGGAGAATCGGATGCGATCGTGGACGAGGACAGTCACGCTCCTGTGGACGCTGTCGGCGGCGCTCGCGCTCGCGGTCCCCCCCGCCTTCGGCCAGGTGACGGGCCCGCAGCCCGGCCGGGTCTACAAGGTCGGCTTCTCCCAGATCGTGGACCACCCCGCGCTCAACGAGACCCGCCGGGGCTTCGTGGACGGCCTCAAGCAAGCCGGGTTCGAGGACGGGAAGAACCTGGTCTTCCTCTATCAGAGCGCGCAGGGAGACGTCGGCAACGCGCGCAACATCGCGGAGAAGTTCGTGGCCGACGCGGTCGACCTCCTCGCGCCCTGCACCACGCCGAATGCCCAGGCCACGGTGCGGGTCGCCAAGGGCGGGAAGATCCCCGTCGCCTTCGGCTGCGTGACGGACCCGGTCTCGGCCGGCATCCTGGAGAGCGTCGAGCGGCCGTCGGGGACCAACGTGACGGGCCTCTACAACCCGCTCCCGATCGCCGAGCTGTTCGACCTGTTCCTTCGGATCCAGCCGGGACTCAAGACCGCCGGCGCCATCTACAACGCCTCCGAGTCGAACTCGGTGACCATCAATCGCCAGGCCAAGGCCGAGGCGGAGCGCCGCGGGATCAAGTGGGTGGAGGCGACGGTGGCGGGGAGCGCGGATGTCAAGACGACGGCCGAGTCGCTGCTCGGCAAGGTCGACGCCTTCGTCCTGGGTCAGGACAACACCGTCGCCTCGGCGTTTGAGGCCGTGGTCAAGACGGCGCAGGATGGTAAGCTGCCGATCTTCTCCATGGACCCCCAGGCCCCGGCCCGCGGCGCGGTGGCGTCCCTGGCAGCCGGCCAGTACGCGCAGGGCATGCTCTGGGCCGCCCAGCTGGCGGCGCCGATCCTGCTCGGGGCGGATCCGGCCAAGCTGGCCCCCATCCGGCCGCGCGTGTTCGAGCTCCAGGTCAACGTGGCCTCCGCGGCCGCGGCGGGACTGACGATCCCGCAGGACATCCTGGCCAAGGCGAGCCGGGTCCACGGGCGCTGACGCGATCCGGCGCACGCACGGCGGCCGCGGGAGGGCCGCCGCGCACGAGCCCAGACGTCCTTCCGCCGACAGCGCCGATCGCCGCCCGACACCGCCCTCGAAGGGCAGCGACGAGCTCTGCTGCAGTGCGGACGTACGAGGCGGTTGCCACCCGTGGCTGCCACGACACCGTCGAGTGGCAAAGAGTGCGTGCCTTATTGCGGTGTCGGGAGCGATCAGCGGTGGATGGAAGCTCACCCAGTAGATGGCCACTCGGTGATGGTCTCGTCGGCCGATACTGCGGAACGCCATGGGCAGGCCACTGAGCGATCCGCGGTCGCCAGTGAGCCGCGGTCGCCTTGACGCCCGCGCGCCGCGGAGCGTAGAGTCCGCGCATGCCTCCCGCTCGGCCATCGCGTGAGGACGCCTGGCGTCTCCTGACCGAGTACACCGAGAACCAGTCCCTCCGCCGCCACGCGCTCGCCGTGGAAGCGACCATGCGCGAGCTGGCACGGACTGCCGGGGTCGGCGACGCCGACGAGGTGGAGACGTGGGGGCTGGTCGGTCTGCTCCACGACTTCGACTATGAGCGCTTCCCGACCGAGGACGGTCACGTCTGGCGGGGCATGGAGATTCTGAAAGCGCGCGGCTGGCCGGAGGCTGTCGTCCGGGCCGTCGGAGGCCACGCCTTTTACACTGGGATCGAGCGGACAACGCCGATGATGCGGGCGATCCTCGCGGCCGACGAGCTGACCGGTTTCGTGAGCGCCTGCGCCCTCGTCCGGCCGTCGAAGCGGCTTGTGGACCTCCCGGTCGAGAGCGTCGTCAAACGCCTGAAGGAGAAGTCCTTCGCGCGGACCGTGGACCGGGCGTATGTCTACCGGGGCAGCGAGGAGTGGGGCGTCGCGCTGCCCGACCTGATCGCCCTCGTCATCCGCGCGAATCTCCCGATCGCCGATCGGCTCGGGCTCGACGGCCGGCCTGCCGAGCCTCTACCGGACGAGCCGGCACCGCCGATTCCACCGGTGCCCTGACCCGGCCAGCGGAGCGACGCCATAGACCTCCCGAGCCGGCGTTTCCCACGACACGGTGGTGCTCTCCTGGCGGGCCGCATCGACCCACGCCACGGGGGGAGGGTTCCCGCAGGCCATCGCGGGGCTGCTTCTAGCCTACGCGGCCGACGGCAACGGGCTGGTCCTTGACCTTAAGGACCGTCGAGTACATCAGTAGCCCGGACGTCCGCGTTCGAGGGATGGCAACTCACTGGTACGCCCTGGCATTGTGTCAGTCCAGGGCGATCTTGAGGTACTCAGGGTGCAGCCATGGTACTTGCGTCAGGTCCACGCGCCGTCTGGCGCCTGAAAGATGGGCGCGAAGCACCATCCAAGACACGGGAACACCTTGGTGCGTACACCTTCATAGTGTGTGATGAATGTCTCGGAGATCGCTAGCTCCAGGTGGTCGTCGGTCATGGATCTTCCGCCAAACGGCTAGTGAGCACTCAGGGGCGGGTGGGGCGCCCGCCACGATGACGTCTACCCGCAGTCGGACCAGCTCGGCCGCGAGGGCGCACAACCGGCCGAGTGGAGTAGGGCTTGCACGTCGTCACTATGGGGAGGCATCATCCAGGTCGCCGAAGCCCTACGACGTGGCGCCATTCAAGCGTAGAATGAGGTCCCTGGATCAGTAAGTTTCAGGGATAGCCGCCGCCCTTCGCAGTTCAACCCTCGCGAGGCGTGGGGGCCCGACGTCGTCGTCGTGCACTCGCGTGCCCCAGGCTTCGGGTCAGTCGTCTATCGCCTGGTAGGCCGCCGTCCAGAAGTCGACCACGAGGGCCGGCAGACGCAACGCGCCCGGACGCACCTGTGCCATGAGGACGCCGACCATGTCCTCGCGTCGATCCACGTACCACGACACGCTGAACGCACCGTCCCAGCCGAAGCGTCCGGGGCCGGCAACTTCCGCACGTCGGGTCACGATCGAGAGGCCGAAGCCCCAGCCGCGCGAGTCCCAGAAATTCTCGAAGAACGGCGAGGCTGCCTTCTGCTCGGGCGTCAGGTGATCCGTGGTCATGAGCTCCACCGACGGTCGCGACAAGATGCGTTCGTTGCGGTACGCACCCGAGTTCAGCATCATCCGGCCGAACGCGAGCAGATCGTCAGCCGTGGACACGAGCCCCCGGGCACCCGCACCCGCCTCGAACGAAGGCGGGCGCGTGAGGAAATCGGCGCGAGCGTCCGGGAGGACGGAGACCTCGCCGCTCGGAACATCCGTCTGGTAGCAGGTGGCAAGCCGGTCGGTCTGTGCCTCGGGCAAGGTGAAGCCGGTGTCTTTCATGCCGAGAGGCTCCAAGATGCGTTCGCGCAGGAACGCCGACAGCGACATGCTGGAAGCGCGGGCAATCAGAACGCCCAAGATGTCGGCGCTCATGTGGTAGAGCCACCGCTCTCCGGGTTGATTCGCGAGCGGGAGGTCGCCGAGGCACCTCATGAATTCGTCGGAAGTCCCGGGGAACATCCACGCGCTCAGCGGCAACTGGGCCTCGATCAGCGCTCGTTGGAGCGGGCACATCGGCGACAGGAACGCCACTTCGCCGTACCCCGATCGAAACGTCAGAAGATCGCGCAGGGTGATGGCGCGCTTCGCGGGTACCGTGTCGTCGAGCTCGCTGTCGATCGTGCGCAGGACCCGACGGTTTGCGAGTTCCGGCAGCCATTCATCGACGGGCTCGTCCAGCCTGAGCTTGCACTCCTCGACAAGGATCATCGCGGCTACCGCGGTGATCGGCTTTGTCACCGAGGCCAAGCGGAACATCGTGTCGCGCCGCATCGGCGCCGTGCGGTCAAACGCCAGCGTGCCGATCGCATCCACGTGCTCCGCGCCCCGCCGGCTGACGAGCGCGACGAGGCCAGGCAGCCGGCCATTGTCGACGTGGCGCCGTAGGACGTCGTGCATCCGCGCCAGCCGCGAGGTCGATAGTCCGCTCCTCGTCGGCCGCGCAGCAGTAGTAGTTGACTCCATGTTCGGCTGCATCTCATCAGTCATCCCGCTCTATCTACCTGCTCGACAGCTACATGGATCGGTCTGATCTAGGAACTCCAGTCACTCCAGAGACCCTGCGTCGGTGCCTGGTCCGCCTCCAGTTGCGCTCGGCTTCAGGTTGGTCTTGACCCAACACCACAGCCCCACTACCGCGCTGTCGATGACCTTCGTTCGGGACGTGTACCAACCGTCACCGACATACTGGCCAGGCTGTGTCGCCCGAGCGATCGTGGCGAACGCGCGTGGAACGCCTCGATGAACCACTCCTCGGGCGCGTACTGGACACGAGGAGTAGGCCATTCGAAGAACCTCTGCGTGTACGTCCGGTCAATCGGCACTACGAGTTCAGGGAGCAGGCGGTGAAGCGCCTTGGAGCCCGGCACCAACCGCGCCTTGTTGCTCCGATATCCAGGGACTGAACCAACTGCGCGAGCTTGCGGGCGATCCCGTGAGTATCTAGGTCGTCTTGGTCGAGAAGTGGCCCTTCGAGCTCCTGGATCTCGCCAGCCCTCCCCTGAAGGGCCTCCACAAGCTCCGGCAAGGGCCGAAGTACCGACGCCCGAGATCCGACGCCCCACGCCTGGAGTGTGCGGTAAAGGCTCCTCAGGAAAGAATCATTCTTCAGTGCGGCCTCTACCGTTCCCAGCTCGCGCCGTAGCCGAATCGTCTCGACGTGGTACTCAAGCTGGCCATACCGGCTAAACGGGCAGTACCGATCGTACGCCTGCAGGAACGTAGCGAACCGTTCGATGAGACCCTGTGTCGATCGATCCCCGCTCGCCTCCGTCCTCCTCATCTGATCAACACCCATCTTCCTTCCCTGGATCGCCCGCTTCTAGGGATAGTCGGCTTCGGCTCTTGGGTCCGACCCTCCCGGCCGTATCGCGTATTGCCGTGAAGTCAAAGCGTCTCAGAGTTCGAACGGCATAGAGGTCGCCACGGCGGCAGGGTCGTTGCGCCAGATCGCCGGATCCCCGTCGACATAGAGCTCAAGGCCATTACCATCGGGGTCGTCAAGGTAGATGGATTGGCTGACCGCATGATCCCTCAAGCGCAGGGCCCCGACCCCACTCGCCGCGAGGTGTGCCTTCGCGGCTCGCAGCTCCTCCAGAGTGTTGCCAATCCGGAGTGCGACGTGGTACAGCCCCACCCGATTGCCTTCGTCTGGCGCGGCATCGGGGCCAACCTCAAATAGCGCGATGTCGTGGTGGTTCTCGCCCGTCGCTGAAAAAAACGCCATCCGACCGCCGAACGTGCCGCGTGCCACCTCCCTGAGCCCCAGCACATCTCGATAGAATCGCGCCGCCCGCTCAAGATCCCGGACCTTAAGGACCACGTGCCCGACGTTCTGCACCTTGATCATCATCGGCCTCCTCGAGCCCCCCTCGCGTCCCTCGAGCCGTCGGAACTCGGCGTCACCTCCGCGACCGTCAGCTCTTCTTCGACGTCTGTGTCGTGAAGGACGCGAGCTGCGGCACGACTCTCGTGCTCTTACACGTCGGGCACCGGACCTTTCCCTTCTCGTGCTCCGCGATGGTCATGGTCAGCTCGAACGGTTTCCGGCATTTCTCGCAGAGGAATTCGTAGCGGGGCATCAATACACCTCTTTTCTGCCTTGCTGAATCGCCCCCCGATGAGCTTTGCGCAGCCGGATGGCCGATGCTACGCCGGCGCCGGAATGACGTCAACAGGTGAAGAGCACCTACCGCTAAGGCCAACGGCGGAGTTGGCGCCGTGACCGACGACCTCCTGATCGAGCTATAATGGACGCTACATCCACGCGAGACCTTGGTTACACAACACCATGCCGCGCGCGATCAAGAATCTCGACATCTCTCTCGGGCTGGCTACCATCCCGGTTCAGCTCTTCACGGCTACGAGCTCGCAAGGCGTCGCATTCCACCTTCTGCACGAGCGGTGTGGATCCAGGATCCAGATGCGCCTCGAGTGCCCCATACACGGCATCGTGCCGCGCGAAGAGACGGTGAGAGGGTACGAAATCGCCAAGGACGAGTACGTGCGCTTCGAGCCGGAAGAATTGAAAGCGCTCGAGCAAGCGTCCTCATCGGTGCTCGTCATCGACTCGTTCGTCCCGGAGGGTGCGGTCGACCCCGTCTACTTTGAAGACACGTACTACCTCGGCGCCGGGAAGAATGGCGAGCGCGGCTATCGAGTGCTCGTCGGGGCACTCCAGCAGACGCACCGAGTCGCAGTTGGCACGTTCACGTGGCGCGGCAAGACTACACCGATCGCGATCCGCGTACACCAGGACGGACTCCTTCTCCAGCGGCTCTACTTCGCCGACGAAGTCCAGAACGCGGCCGAGATCGACCAGGGCGCCGCCCCGAAGATCCGCGATCAAGAGCGGACGCTCGCCGAGCGACTGATCAGCGAGCTCTCCGGGACCGAGTTCCAGCCCGAGAACTACGAGGACGAGTACCGGAAGCGGCTCCTGAAGGCGATCGAACAGAAGATCGCGGGCCAGGAGATCCAACGCCTCGAGGTTGAGGCTCGGCCGCCGACGACGGACCTGGTCGCGACCCTCAAGGCGAGCCTCGGACGGAAGGGGCTGGCGAAGGCGGGACGCGAGAAAACCGAGAAGAAGACGCCAGCGGTCGAGCGCAAGCAGCGTCGCCGCGCGTCCTAGCTCAGCGATCCGGGAAGGACTCGTTCCTCACCACCCTGTCCATACACGCCAGTCTTCCCTGCAGGAAGCAGGTCCCTTCAAAGCATTCTCGCGAACCCGCATCCTTCGAGGGTGAAATCTCCATTGCGGACGTCGCCACGGTGCAGGTGACCTCGTGCCTTCGATCACAACCGAGGACCCGGAGGCAGTCGCTGGATCGCCGATGGACCGGCGGAGCAGACGGTGGTCCTCCTCTTCGACACTCCGCAGACGATCCGCAAGATCGGCGTGGAGGAGGAGCTCGCGGTGAGCCGAACACAAGAGTTATCCGTATCCGTCTCCTCGAACGGAGGGCGGACCTATCGAGAGCTGGTGCGGCAGGAGTTCAACTTGCCCACCCGGAACGAGTTACGAACGTGAGCTCTGGTCGATCTCAGCGGAAGCCGTGACGCATCTGCGGTTGGAGATCAAGCCGCACAGGGGCGGTCGCGTGGGGCGGGCCACCTTGACCTCCCTGACGCTGGCCTGAGGCACACTCGACGACACCTGTGTCGTTCCAGCTCGATCCAGCCTCTTTCGGTGCGCGATTAGTGTTCGGTGTCCCGCCTAGCTGACTCGTTGCCGCAGCGGGACAGAACGCGCTGCCTCGACGTATCCGCAGCCTGACCGTCCATCTTCGGGTCTCCCGTCTGGTCGAGGTGACCCTCGAGTCGCTCGCGATGAGACTCGGGGTGCCGGTCATGGGCCGGCACACGGCGGGGGGCGATGCCCTGGTAGCTGGAGCGCTGATGTTTGGCCTGCTGCCGGAGCTCGCCCGCCGTGGGCACCGCACCGTCGCCGACGCGCTATGGCTCCAGCGCAGCGTGTTGCTGTAGGGTTTAGCTGATGAAACTCTCGTACATCCCCGCGAGCAGGCTCGACGCCGTCGATACCGGCCAGGCTCGGCCGCGGGGCTCGGAAGGTCTGGAGGCGACTCCTTCGGTGTTCTGGCTGACCTGGCCGTCACCGTACGGGCCGATGCCTGGCTAGGGCAGGCGACGACGTGGGCGTTCGGGACAATGGGGAGCGCGTCGGTCGTCCTGGGAGTCGCCATCGTCGTCACCCTGGCGATCCGCACCGTCATGCCGTGGCAGACGGCCGTGCCGCTTCTCACGGTGTCGCTGGCGGGGGTTGCTGAGGCCGCGGGAGTGAGCCCTTGGATCGCGGCGATCGTGGCGCTGAAGGCGGGGAGCGTATTCTTCCTGCCGTACCAGAATACGGACTATCTGACGCTCTACTACGGCACGGAGGGCAAGGTCTTCACGCACCGGGGCGCAGCCCCGTTCGCCTGGGTGTACGCTGGCCTCGTCGTGGTGGGGTTCTTCATCAGCCTCCCCTACTGGCGTCTCCTCGGCCTCATCCGGTGACTGGCGCACCGGCTGCATCGCGGGCAGCAGTGCCGCAAGATCTGGACAGCCTGATCGTCCGCTCTGTCCATGGTGCAGGCGAGGCGCGGCCTGGGGCTGGAGGGGTGACATGGCTCGGTGGATCCTGAACGAGGCTCACACGGCCGCGGAGTTCCGCGTGCGACACATGATGATCACGTTCGTACGCGGCCACTTCAAGAACATCGGCGGCACCCTCGAGTTCGATCCGAGCCACCCGGAGGACGCCCAGGTCGAGGTTAGTATTGCGGCCTCCACGCTGTGGTCGGGGGAGCCCGAGCGAGATGACCACCTCCGGTCGGAGGATTTCCTTCACGTGGAACGCCACTCGGCGATCGGCTTCCGCAGCACGAAGGTGGAGCCCGTCGCGCGCAACGAGTACCGGGTCACGGGCGACCTCAAGATCCGGGGAGTGACCAGGCCCGTGACGCTGGACGTCCGGTACCTCGGACAGTGTCGGTCGCCCTTCGACGACACCCGCATCGGATTCACGGCGACGACCCGGGTCAATCGCCAAGAGTTCGGCGTGAGCTGGAACGCTGACCTGCAGGACGCCGGCGTCGTCGTGGGCGACGACGTGTTCATCAGCCTCGACGTGGAAGCCGAGCTGGTCGAGGAAAAGAGTGGCTAACCGTCTAGGCGCGTTCCGAGGATTGATTGATCGTGGGTGCAGTGACCGAGCCCCACGCCGTGAGGCGCCTGCTCGGCGCGCTCGGGCTGACGGCCCAGCCGCCGCCATCCCGGTCCGTCACCGCCTCGTGACCCGCCGTCAATCCCGGCGACCGTACGGTGTTAGGACAGGGTCAAAGCTCGGGCGCGCGAGGCAGATGGTCACCCGCCGACACGCCGCGTGATCGA
Source organism: uncultured Candidatus Rokubacteria bacterium (assembly GCA_963805625.1). Classification (GTDB taxonomy): domain Bacteria; phylum Methylomirabilota; class Methylomirabilia; order Rokubacteriales; family DASRDR01; genus DASRDR01. The sequence goes on along the minus strand of CAWDVE010000019.1, from coordinate 83,505 downwards.
GGATGCGCTTGAACAATGTTGGATCGAGGCTGAGCATGGCCGTCCACGTGCCCCTGTGTTGCGACGGCTCGAAGAGGCGATGGTAGACGTTGCCGGATCCACGTCGGCCGCACCGGCGCCGTCGTCTATCAGCGGCCGGACCCGGATCGGCGCGGCCCCGATCCCGAACGCGTGTGGTCCGTGACCGCAGACCCCGCCCGCGCGCCGCGGCCGGCGTGGCGCTGATCGGGGCCGCGCCGGCTACGCGAACCGGACGGAGACGCTCGTGGGCGAGTCCCGGGGGCGGGCGCGCTTCGTCAGACGCCCGGCCGCGTCACTGGGAAGCGAGCGCGAGACCGCGCGCAGCGTCCCGCGAGTCCGGCGCCAGCTCGAGCGCCCGCTGGAACGCCACCCGAGCGTCGCCCCGGCGGCCCCCGTTCAGGTACGCCCACCCCAATGCCGCCTGCAGCCCCGGCCGCTCCGGCCGCGCCTGCACCACCCGCTCGAACTCGACCGCGGCTTCTCCGTACCGTCCGCTCCGGTACAGACTCCACGCGATGGCTTCGCGCAGGTCCACGAGCTCGGGCGCCCCGCGCCCCAGCGCGCCCTCGAGGGTTCCCACGGCCTGGTCCAGGGTTGGCACCGCCATCGCGTACTGCCCCAATTCATAGAGCGCGAGCCCGAGACCGGCCAGCGCGTCCGTGTACTGGGGGTTGGCATCCAGGGCGGCTCGGAACCCATCGTAAGCCAGAGACGGCCGGTGCAGCTGCAGCCGGCTCCATCCCAGCCCGTTGTACAGCCCCTCCCACGTCGGCTGGCGGCGGAGCGCCGTCTTGAACGTCACGATGGCTGCCTCCGGCGATCCGCTGAAGTACTCCAGCCACCCCAGCAACGCCCGCGCCGCGTCGTGCTCCGGGTCCAGGCGCACCGCCTCTTCGAGATGCGGACGCGCGTTAGCGAGATCCCGTGCCTCGTACAGCTCCTTGCCCCGCGCGAACGCCGCTCGCGCGTCCCACTTCTGCCGCATCGGCCCGGACTCCGGTGCCGGCTCCGGCGGCGGAGCCGCCGCAATCTGACGCAGATCGTCGGCTGCCTCGTCCGCGGCCTCTTGCGCGCGCGCCGCCGCCTGGCGCGCGCGGTCTGCGGCCCTGGCTGCCTCCGTCGGCCGGCTCGCGCCCGTACTCTGCGCTTCAAGCGCCGCGTCAGCCGCGACCTGGGCGGCCTCCGCCGCCATCCGCACAGCGCCTTGGGCAGCGTCCGCCACCGCGATGGCGACCGGCCCGCGTGCGCGTGTCGCAACCTCGCCGAGCTGTGCGGCCGCTGCGCGTGCAGTCTCCGCCGCCTCGCGCGCTGCTCGTGCCGCGACTTCCGCCGCCTCGGCACTCTCGCGCCCCATGGCCGGGGCGTCCGTGACGCCACCGGTCTGCGAGGGCTCCGGCCGATCCATGTCGATTACCGCGGCTGCGCCCCGTGTAAGGTCCCCGCTCGACGTCGATCCTTGCGGCCCGGCCGTTCCCGTTGCGGGCGCCGCCGCCGGGCTCCGCTCACTACTCAACCCGAGGCTTGTCGCGCCCGGGCTCGTCGCGCTCGACCCGTTGCCCCCGCTCGTGCCGTGACCGCCTTGGCCGAGTCCCCCGCCCGCGCTGACTCCACTCGCGCCACGGCCAGTGCTGACGCCGCCGTCACCCGTGGCTCCTGCCCCCGTGCCCGTCGCGGCGCTGCCCTTGGCGCCAATCTTCCCGGGATCGCCGACGCCTACTCCGACCCCGCCGCCTTTGGTGCCCCCTCCGGAGGTCTCGGCCCCCGAACTACCGGTGCTCGCTCCGACACCGCCCGCGCCCGCCCCACCGGTCGCGGAGCCCGCAGCTCCGGAGCTCTCCGTCCCAGATCCGCCGACGCCGGCGCCACCGGTACCGACGCCGCCCGTGCTGGCCGCGCCACCACTGCCTGCGCCGCCGACGCCACTCGCGCCGCCCGTCCCCGCGCCCCCGCCGCCGGTACCTGCCGCCCCGCCCGTGCCCGACCCGCTGGTGCCGCCGCCACTTGTGCCACTACCGGCCGCGCCGGCGGTGTCCGCGCCTCCGCCTTTGTCGCCGCCTCCGCCTTTGCCGCCGCCTCCGCCCTTGTCGCCGCCTCCGCCTTTGCCGCCGCCTCCGCCCTTGTCGCCGCCTCCGCCTTTGCCGCCGCCTCCGCCCTTGTCGCCGCCTCCGCCTTTGTCGCCGCCTCCGCCTCCCTTTCCGTCTTTCGCAAAGGACGCGAGGCGATCAAGATGAAGAACGGACCCGGTGATCCACACGGAGTCGAGCACGACACATGCAATGACGCCGAGGGCCAGAGTCGATCGCCAGTGCGCCTTCATGCCGGGCCTCCGAAGCGCGCACGCGGTGATCCGATCAGCACTGGGGCGGGGTCGAGCCACGTGACGCATTTGGGTCGTGTCCGACAATACGGGACCATCTTTGCAACCCGGGTACCACTGCCGCGGCTACGCGCTCGATCGGGCTGCCATGGCGCCGGGTCGGGGAAGGACCGGCGCACGCCCGTGGTCGGACGCTTTGCTAACGGCGGCCGCGGTGACGAGTTGTCGTTCCAACGACATCATGACGTCCCTAGGCGTGGCGCCTGCTCTCACGGCCGATGCCTCCCCGCCGAACGGCCCCTGAATCCGACCTCGGCCATCGGCACAGCAATTGAACGCCTCCATCACCCATGGCTCCTCGCCTCCGTGAGCGTTCAAGCCCCCCCGCGGGACCGCGTCGTGCGGCAGCGGGCGCCCGGCTCGACCCAGAGACCGTGGGCGCGGAGTCGGCGAGGCTCGAGGAAGGGCATCGGCATCGCTGCCAGAATCATCACCGGTGGTTTCACGCCGGCCCCACGGCGCCAGGGTGCAAGTTGCCGGTCGATGCCGTCTATGAACGACTCGGTAGCGCCGCGGGAGGAGATGCTGGCACCCTCGACGCGGCGGCGTGCCCGCTGTGCTCCGGTCGGGACGAGCTACTTCTCCGCGGGCCCCACGATCACCGCTGCGGCTTCTGCGACGCCACTTGGAGCCACAAGGGTCGGTGTGTCCTGGCGCCGATTGCTGGTTGCCCGTGGTGCATGCCCCTCTCCGACGACCCATCGGCGGTGGTGGCGAGCCGGGGGAGCCATCTACACGCGTGCCCGGCCTGTCGCAGCCGCTGGCGTCACGATAAGCCATGCGTGGCGCCGACGGTTTCCGAGTTCATCCGGTGTCCCGTATGCGAGGGGCGACGCGGCCGCACACAGCTCGCACGCTCTGCACTCGCGGCCGCCGTCGCGGGCATAGTTCTGCTGCCGATCGCGTGGTCACTCCTCCAGTCCACGGGATCTCTGGATCGCTTGGCGCAACGGGCCCCGGGGGCGCTACCCGGCGCACCCCGCGACTGGTCATCGGTGAGCCCGCGCCCGTCTACCGAGAGTCGCGCCGGGGACCCGACGCGGGCCACGCCATCAACCGAGCGTGGGCCAGCCGCCGACTTGGCTGAGCTCCCGCCGGGTACCGGCGCGGACGAGCGCTCGCCGGCTACTGACACGGCGTCTGCGGTCAATGAGGTTCCTTCCGGGAACGACCCCCAGGCAGCTTCCCCTGAGTCCGTGCCTCCCGCGGGCCCCGTGAGCCCATCGCATGGAGCGGAGCGGGTCTCCCCGGCGCCACGCGGCCAACGGGAGACGGCGCCCGCATCTCCGAGCCGCGGGCCCGAGCGCGACGCTCCGCGGATCGCTCCGGCGCCGCGCACTGCCGAGTCCCAGATCGCGCGGCTGGAGCCGGTGCCGCCTCCGCCGTCGCGCCCGTCCGGCCCCGCGAGCGGCACCGTCCCGCCGCCCGCCGCAGCCAATCGGGAGAGCACCGCCACACCGCGAAGACCGGAGACACAGCCATCCGCGCCGATACCGTTGCGGGAGGCCCCGGCCGGAGGCACCGGCGGAGCCGCTCCGTTAGCCGCCTCCGGGTTGTCAGGCGCGTCGAGCGGCGTCACTCGCCCGAGCGAGAGGCCACCCGTGGCGCCAGGCGAGAAGACCGCAGAATCGACGCCTTCTCCTGGAGCGGCGCCCGTGGCGCGTCCCATTCCGAGCCCCGGCGATCCCCCGCCACCTCTGCCCTCTAGACCGTGGCCTGCGCCGGGATCGGTGATCGTCGCGCTGCCCCCGCCGCCCGTGCCACCCCCGAAGCCGCGAGTCCCCGATGGCTCGGCCGCCGACCCCGCGCCCGCGGCTCCGAACGACAAGGCAGCCGTCGCGGCATCGCCCCCCATCGTCGCGCGCGGCCCGTTGAGCATGCCTTCATCGAGCGACGGGCCCGCGGTCGCGCCCCCATCCGCCGCCCCATCCGGGACGTTCAGCGCCAAAGCAGGACCCGCCGCGCCCCCCATGTCCGGCGCATCCGGCACGCCGAGCGACAAGCAAGGGCCCGCGGCCCCCGCGCCCTCAGCCCCGTCTAGCACACTAGGCACGCCGAGCGACGAGCCAGGATCCGCGGCCCCCCGTCTAACCCCACCAGCACAGGGGGCGGTCGTCGCAACCCGTCCGTCCGCGTCCGTCCCCGAGTCCTCGCTGCAGGAGTCTCCCAGCAGCCTCGGAATCCGCGGCGCGCCTCCGCCGGGGTCCCCCGGTGGACCGCGGGCTGCCCTCGCCTCAGTGCGGCCGGGCGACGCCGCCATTGGCCGGTCGGGCGTGGGCACGGACTCGAGACGACCTGGGCCGTCGCCCACGGCGTCGTTGCAGGGGATCGACAGCGTCGGCCCCGCGGTCGTCCGCATCCTGCTCGCGCCGCCGGATGGCCGAAAGGCGGCTACGGCCGGACGGCCCGCGCCGGAAGCGGGGCTCGGATTCCTGGTCGATGGGCGAGGCTATGTGCTCACGCATGATCACCTGATCCGCGAGGGGAGCATACTGATGGTTGCGCTCGCCGATGGCCGGACCCTCCCCGTGAAGCAGGTATGGCGGGATCAGCTTGCCGGTGTGGCGGTGTTGAGGATCGAGGGGACTGGCCTGCCGGCGGCGCTCCCGCTCGGTCAGTCGGGCGGGCTGCGAGTTGGCGATCCTGCGATCATCGTCGGTTGGCGGTCGGCAACCCAGCTGCCGGCGACTACCCGTGCCACTATCCGCGCCACTGGCTCCGCGACGGGCGGCAACCTGGCCATCGACGCGCCGATCTCGGCGGAGTCCGTCGGGAGTCCCCTGGTCGACCTGCGCGGCCAGGTCGTCGGCATCGCCACCACCGACGTCCACGTCATGGACGAGAGGTTGCGGGGCGGGTTCGCCATTCCCATCGATCGCGCGAAGTCGATGCTACGGCAGGCGCTCTCGAGCGCTGCCGCGCAGGTCCGGCCGGAGGTCGCGCCCGTCCGATAGTCGTCGCCTCTATCGGGTTCTGCTGCGGTCTCCGAACGGCACAGGGCTTGCTCAGAACGGAAGCTCGGAGGGCTTCGACATGAAATCTGGCGTGCGTGAGACGTTCGTCATACTGGGCGGGCTGTTGGCAGCGGGCACCGGCAGCCTCGCGAGCGCCCAGCCCTCGGCCGCCCCCCCGAGCCTCACCATGCGGGGCGTCGTGCAGGGAGATGTCGTCGAGGGGCGGATCAGCCGCGTGGACCAGCAGGGACGCACCATCAGGCTCGACAACGGGCAGGAGTATGTCGTCCCTCCCCCCGTGGTCCCGAGCTGGGACCTCCTACAGGCTGGCGTCCCCGTGATGCTGCGCTACAACGTGGACGGAGGACGCAACCTCGTCACCCACGTCGAGGTCCGCCCCTAGCGTTGATTTGGCCGGCACGAGTAGCGGGCGCGAGCACCGAGAAGGGCCTTCACGTCGACTACTCTCCGTATCCGCGAGGAAATTCAAAGAAAAATGCGCCGCCTGACACGCGGAGCGCTAGAAGCGTGCCGGGGAATGCGCTGCCCATGTCGATCTCGCGGTCGCTCATTCGACTTGATAGTGTAGGCCGGGTTGAACCGGCCACACCGAAGGAGAGACGACGATGCGCGTGATGGTGATCGTGAAGGCGACGAAGAACTCCGAGGCGGGCGTCCTTCCGGACGAGAAGCTCCTGACCGCGATGGGGAAGTACAACGAGGAGCTGGTGAAGGCCGGCGTGATGCTCGCGGGCGAGGGGCTCCACCCCAGCTCGAGGGGCAAGCGCGTGAAGTTCACCGGCGGGAAGAAGATCGTGATCGACGGTCCCTTCGCGGAGACGAAGGAGCTGATCGCCGGCTTCTGGCTCTGGCAGGTGAAGTCGCTGGAGGAGGCGATGGAGTGGCTGAAGCGGTGCCCCGACCCGATGCCCGGCGAGGAGAGCATCATCGAGGTCCGCCCGGTGTTCGAGGCCGAGGACTTCGGCAAGGAGTTCACGCCCGAGCTGCGCAAGCAGGAAGAGGAGCTGCGCAGGACGATCGAGGCGCGCCAGCGGTAGGCGCGTCCGCGCGGGCGGCGCTTGCGCGGCCCCCCTTGGGGACGGGGAAACGGCCAAGAAGGGACTTTATGTTGACTAGCCTCGGACATGGATTCTCCTAACGAGACGTTGTGTCTGCTCGCCATCGCAACGCTGGCGCCCGCCCCGCCGACCGCGGCGCACGCAGGCGCAGCGCGGGCTTGGCCTGAATTCGGGCCTCGACGCGTGTCCTTATCCGTATCGAGGTGCGCGCCGCACTGGATCGGCATGTATCCTCGGCGACATGGACTCCCTCGTCGCCTCGGCCGCGCGCGCGCTGGCGGCGGGTGATCCGCTCGCCGCACTGAAGCGCGTCGCGCTGCGCGACGACCCGCCGGCCCTCGCCCTGCGCGGCATCGCCATGGCCCAGCTCGGCGACTACGACCGGGCGCGCAAGCTCCTCCGGCGCGCCGCCCGCGGCTTCGGCACCCGCGAGCGCCTCGCCCAGGCGCGCTGCCAGATCGCCGAGGCCGAGGTCGCGCTCGCGGCGCGCGATCTGAGCGGTCCGGTGCGCGCGCTCGACGCCGCCGCCCAGGCGCTCGACGCGCTCGGTGATCGAGCCAACGCGCTCCACGCCCGCCTCGTCGGGGCGCGCCGCCAGCTCCTCGTCGGCGAGCTCGAGGCCGCCGAGCAGACGCTCGCCGCGGTCGACGTCGACGCCGCCGGCGCGCCGCCGCCGCTCGCGGCCCGCGCCGAGCTCACCCGCGCCGAGCTCGCGCTCCGCCGCGTCCGCGTCGCGGACGCCGCCGCCGCGCTCAGCCGCGCCCACGCCGCCGCCCTCGCCGCCGGCATCCCGGCCCTGGTCGCCGAGATCGGCCGGGCCCGGCGCGCCCTATCGGCGCCGTCGGCCCGCCTCATCCGCGGCGGCGTGGTCCGGCCGATCCGCCTCGACGAGGTCGAGGCCCTGTTCGCGTCCGGCGACCTCGTCGTCGACGCCTGCCGGCGCGCCGTGCGCGGCCCGGCGCGCTCCGTCCCGCTCGCCGGACGCCCGGTCCTGTTCGCCCTCGTCGGCGCGCTCGCCGAGGCCTGGCCGGCCGACGTGCCGCGCGATCGCCTCGTCGAGCGCGCCTTCGAGACGCGCGCCGCCGACGAGTCGTACCGCGCCCGGCTCCGCGTCGAGCTCGGCCGCCTGCGCGCCGCCCTGCGCCCGCTTGCCCGCATCGAGGCGACCCGGCGCGGCTTCGCGCTCGTCCCCATCGGCGCCCCTGCCGTCGTCGTGCTGGCGCCGCCGATCGACGGTCCTGCCGGTGCCATCCTCGCCCTGCTCGAGGGCGGCGAGGCGTGGTCGACCTCGGCGCTCGCGTGTGCGCTCGGCTCGAGCCAGCGCACCGTCCAGCGCGCGCTGCGCCCGCTCGAAGACGCGGCGGCGGTGCGCGCCGTCGGCCGCGGTCGCTCCCGCCGCTGGCTCGCGCCGCCGCTCGGCGGATTCGCGACAACCTTGTTACTCCCGGGCGCGCTGCCAGTTGGGTAGTCTCGGGTCATGGCGAGGACGCGCACGACCAAGGTCCGGCAGGCGGAGATCCTCCGCGAGTACGGCCCCTATCCCGGCATCGACCACGTCCACGGCGTGACCGTCGACGGAGCCCACGTCTGGTTCGCCCGCGGCGAGAGCCTCGTCGCCCTCGATCCCGGCGGCGGCGCGCTGGTCCGCGAGCTCGCCGTCGCCGCCGACGCCGGCACCGCCTTCGACGGCGAATACCTCTGGCAGCTCGCCGCCGACCGGATCCAGAAGGTCGATCCGCGCTCGGGGCAGGTCGTGGCCACCATCCCGGCGCCGGCCCACGGCCGCGACTCGGGCCTGACCTGGGCCGAGGGGACGCTCTGGGTCGGCGAGTACCGCGCCCGCAAGATCCACCAGATCGACGCCGCGACCGGCGCCATCCTGCGCACGATCGAATCGGATCGCTTCGTCACCGGCGTCTCCTGGGTGAACGGCGAGCTCTGGCACGGCACCCTGGAGGGCGAGCAGAGCGATCTCCGCCGCATCGATCCGGAGACGGGCGAGGTCCTCGAGCGACTCGAGATGCCCGCCGGCGTCGCCGTGACCGGCCTCGAGGCCGACGGCGCCGGCGTCTTCTACTGCGGCGGGGGCACCAGCGGCACGGTGCGCGCCGTGCGCAAGCCCTCCTCGGGGCGCAGGGCACCTCGGTCTTCGGCGTCTACTCGGGCCCCGTCGACACGAACGACGAAGGACACCCGAAGGAGAGAAGAGCGATGACGAAGCACCTGACCGGGACACGGAAAGAGTGGCTCGCAGCGCGGCGCGAGCTGCTCGAGGCGGAGAAGGAGCTCACGCGGCGCAGTGACGAGCTGGCGCGGCGGCGGCAGGCGCTGCCGTGGGTGCGGATCGACAAGGCATATCGATTCGAGACCGACAAGGGGAGCGCCTCGCTGGCAGACCTCTTCCGAGGGCGCTCGCAGCTCCTCGTCTACCACTTCATGTTCGGGCCCGACTACACGGCGGGGTGTCCGTCCTGCTCGGCGATCGCGGACGGGTTCGCCGGTTTCGTCGTCCACCTGGCCAACCACGACGTCACGCTTTCGGCGGTGTCGCGGGCGCCGCTCGCGAAGCTGCAGGCGTACAAGCGGCGGATGGGGTGGACGTTTCCCTGGGCGTCCTCGCTCGGCAGCGACTTCAACGTCCGGTTCACCGAGGAGCAACAGCGCGAGGGGCCCGAAGGCGACAGCGGCACAATCACGTTCCCCTCTTGGGAACAGAAACTCAGACTGGACCTGAGCCGCGCCATCGAGCGGCCGGCCTAAAGGGAGTTCGCCATGCCCACGATCCACGCCGACGGAAAAGTGCACAACCACAAGGTCGTTTCGGAGCGGCAGTGGCTCGCGGCCCGCAGGGCCCTCCTGGCCAGGGAGAAACGGTACACCCGCCTGGGCGATCGCTTGAACCGGGATCGGCGCAGTCTCCCCTGGGTGAAAGTGGACAAAGCCTACGTCTTCGACGGGCCGAACGGAAAAGAAACGCTGTCCGCGCTCTTCGGAACACGCAGCCAGCTGATCGTGTACCACTTCATGTTCCCCCCGGAATGGAGTGCCGGCTGCCCGCACTGCTCGTTCTGGGCCGACCACTACGACGGCGCGCAGGTTCATCTGAATCATCGTGACACGACCTTGGTGGCCATTTCCCGAGCCCCCTTCGCCAAGATCAAGAAGTTCCAGACACGCATGGGCTGGAAGTTCAAGTGGCTCTCCTCGGGCGGCAGCGATTTCAACTATGACTTCTATGCGTCGTTCACGCCGGAGGAAAACCGGAAGGGGACGGCGTTCTTCAACTATGAGAAAACCAGCGCCGGCTTCACGGACCGCGAAGGAGCGAGCGTGTTCTATAAGGACCGGCGCGGCGACGTCTATCATACCTACTCCACCTACGCGCGGGGCATCGATATCCTGAACGGCACCTATCACCTTCTCGATCTGGTTCCCAAAGGGCGCGACGAGGGCAACCGGGGACAATATTGGGTCCGTTATCACGACAAGTACAAATAAGAACGATCTGGGTTTTACGGGCTGGTGCTACGAGTACGACAAGGGCTGAGCGAAGTCATGGTTGTCGTGCCGCGGCTGCCAAGGACTTCCAGCTCATGCCCTATGCCAGCGCAGTGGCGCCGGGGTACGTCGTGAGCATCACGATCGACGGGATCGGGACGCTGCGGAATCCCGTGCGGCGCCTCGGCTGACGCGCGGACGAGCGGCGTCCTCATCGGGCGGGCCGCCGGCGTGGGCGCGCCCCGCGTCGAGCCAAAGCGGTCCAAAGACCTCCATGAGCCGCTCCGCCGCGAGCCGGTGCGCCCGCGCGTTTGGATGGGGATCGAACCGGTGGACCCATAGGCTCGTGTAGTCGGGGTACGCCGCAAACGTCGACCGCAGGTCCACGCACGGGACCGACTCCATGCGGCAGAGCTCCAGGACCTGGTCGTGGAGCTCGGTGAACTCGTACGTGCCGGCCGGCAAGCCGGCGCTCAAGTGCGGGAACAGAGCGATGGCGACCGGGGTCTGATGCGCCCGGCACTCGCGGATGAAGTTCCGGAGCTCGAAGGCGGCCTCCTCCCAGTGCGGACTCGCGGGATCGCCGAACAGTCGATGCATGTACGCGGGGTAGGTCTCGACGAACCCGAGACGCTCCTGCGCGACCTCGAATTGCTGCTGGAGCATCGAGTGGAGCAGCGTCCGGTCGGTGACGCGCCGGAGCCACCGCGTGGCCGCCGTCTCGCCGGACAGCAAGAAGTAGATCGGCGGGCGCTCGGTGTGGTTCCCGTTCTCGAGGTCGTTCACGTACCATTCGAGGAGCACGAAGTCCGGTTGGGTGCGCCAGACCGCGCGCTGAAGGATCTCGGTCTCTTCGTTCGTGTCCGCGCCACCCTTGCCGAAACTCAGGACCTCGTAGGCGACAGGCCGCGGGGCGCGCGCGTTCAGGCGCTCAGCGATCACGCTCCCGAAGCGCTGGGCTCGTGGAGCGCTCACCGACAGGGAGTCGCCCAGGATCGCGATCCGGTAGACCCCGGGTGACTTCTCGAGCGGGAACTCCCGCTCGTCGAAGCCAAGTGAATTGAAATGACTACGCTTCGGGGGGTTCGGGGGCGAGAATTGCAGCACGCGCTGCGCCCAGGACTCGTCGCCGAACGCCACCCGCAACGCGAACTCCCCCGCGACGAGGGAGACGGCGAGCGCGGAGATCACGAGCAGGGCGTTGCCGACCACCCGGGCCAGCCCGGTGGCCGGCGCGCGGCGGGCAGCGACCGGCCGGGCGCGTCGCCGGCCCATCGGCAGCAGGATCAGGATCAGAAGCAGCCAGGCCCCCCGGGGAACGCTGCGCGTGACCGAGGAGGCGGCGACGGCCAGAGCCAGGAGCAGGACACCGAGCCCGGGGCCGAGGGCCCGGCGCCACCGATGCCTCCCGGGCCCGTCGTCCGTGCCCTGGAGCCGCCCCCGAAGCAGGAGACCGAGGCCCATGGCCAGGAGCGCGGCGCTCACGGCCGGGAACCGGCTGCGGCGCATGACGTGACTCAAGGAGAACGAGGGAGACGCTTCGACGAGACGAGCTTGCTGGAGCGCCACGCCGGGCCCGCCGTCGTTGACCAGGGCGATCTTCGCTGGCGCGAGACTGCCGAGCGCGGTGGCCGGGATGGCTAGCGTGATTCGGCGAGGCGTCCGCGACGCCTTGGCAGCGGGAGAGCTGCCCATGCCGGGCGCCTCGAAGGTCGCGACGCTCATCCCGTTCACCAGAAGCCGCAGATGGGCGAGCGAGTCCCCGGTTGGTGCCGGGGCGGCCGGGATTTCGTGCGGCCGCGCTCGACTCGTCCGGACATAGAGGAGGAGCGCTCGAGGGGCTCGGAGCGAGAGGCGCACGACGATTGCGTGGGCCGATCCACCGGCCCACGCGTCGGCCGGCCCCGGCAGCACGGCGGGCACGCGGGACCAGGGCATCTGGGACGTGACCTCGACCTCCGACGTGCCCGTGACAAACCGGCGGACCGACCGGCTGGGATCCTCGGCGGCCAGGTTGAAAAGCACCGGTCGGCCGATCCCGGCCGCCGCCATCGCGATGACAATCAGCGCGATACCGAGCCGAGTGGAGGCGTGCGGGGAGCGCCAGACACGGTTCATCGCGCGCCCAACCGCCTCAAAGGGCGCGAGGGCTCTCATGCCAGCCTGTCAGGGCGTGGGGTCTCGGTCAGAAGGGTCCCGGCCAGGCGCCGGTGATGCGAGCGACATGGCCGGGGGCGGAGGACTGTGCGAGAATTCGGTGGTGCCGAAGGGGGGACTCGAACCCCCACCCCCTTGCGGGCACTAGACCCTGAATCATCCATGCCCGTCGAGCCAACCCCGCGTCTGATCACGTCAATTGCCCGGAGCCCCTTCCATCACGTCGTTTGCCCACGATAGGCGCTGGCGAGGGCTCGTGAGTCGCCGTGGGCACAGACGATGGGCACAGTGCGAGCATTCTTGTGTTTTTCGCCACCGTCCAGGCCGCGGCCCTGGTGGCCCTGGCGCGTTTGATCTGGGAGATGGTGTACGACTCGAAGGAGGTCAGCGGGCTCGCGCTACTGGCTTCATCCATTGGGGTGTGGGCGCAGAACGTAGACCCTCCCGGTCGAAGAACTGAAAATCCCGTGCGCATTGGCTCCTTCTCTCCGTGACCGCCTTTGCCGACGAGATGGAGCGCGAGAAGGCTCGACAGCGAACCCACGACGCCCCGGTGCGAAAGGCTCGCGCCGGCTATGTCGCGGGCGGTGCCGTCTACGGGTACGACAACATCGAGGTGAGCCCTCCCGATCCTGTCACGGGTCGACCGAAGCCGCTCCATGTGGAACGGCGGATCAACGAGGCGGAAGCCGCCGTCATCCGCGAGATCTTCGAGCGCGCAGCGCAGGGCTCGGGCACGCGGCGCATCGCCACGAGCTGAACGCCCGCGGGGTCGCGGCTCCCCCGCCCGGCGGCCTGGACGACCTCGAGCATGGGCACCCTTCGATCAGCTGGACCGACGCTCGGCCGAGCATCCACGCCTCCGGTGCCCATGAAGCGTCACCGCGATGCCCAAGTCAAGCGCTGCCGGGCGGCTCGCGGGAGCTGATGCGATCGGCCTATTGACAGGAGGCACAGCGCGCGCCCCGCGCCCGCCGCCGGCGGGGCTCCTCGCTGATCGTGCGGACAGATGCCCACTCGGCGGCGGGCGCGACCCAGGAGACGCGCCGCCTAGTGCGTTCGCATGCCCCAGAGCTTGGCGCGAGGGCTCCACGCCATCGAGAGGCCGTCATGCCGTGCGAATCATCGCCTCGCGTTCGTGCCATCACCCGCTCCGTCGTAAGCGCATGCACCCCAAGGTCATGTCGCCTGGGGTGGGTCCCGAACCTCAGTGACACGACTTTCGATTCGCGATCTGCAGCGCACCGTTGAGCAGGAAGCGCCGAACGGTAGTACTTCGAGATCGGAGGAATCGGCCGGACGGGACTCATCGCGTCGCACTCACGCGACGCCGTGGCCGCGGCCCGCCTCCGTCACGGCCCCGCCATCATCCCGTCGATGCGCCCTTGACATGCCCCGCGCCAGCCGCGCACCATCGGGACGAAGCTGGTCAGAGGTGGTTCGTCGCCAGCTCCCTCGGACCGAGGGGCCCATGAGGGAACTTACCCCTGTCGGGCGCACTGAGGTGCGTTGGCCGGCGTGGCGGGCGGGGGCCGTCTGCCTTGGACGACGCCGGCACGGCCGGGAGGCGAGGAACAGGCCGTCCCTTCCGCGCCCTCACCCGTCGACTCCGCAGACCGCGACACGGAGGAGGACCGAGATGATGCGTACCTTGGCTGCACTCGGCGTCGCCGCGCTTCTCGTCGTCGCGTCCGGCGCGGGCACCGTCGCGCAGGCGCAAGCACCCGATGCTCTGGTGGTGGCGCAGGGCGTGGACATGCAGACGGGTGATCCGCACCGGACCACCCACACCCACGCGATCAACGTCCTGGCCAACATGTACGACACGCTCATCGGCCGGGACGCCAGCCTGGCCCTGAAGCCCGGCCTGGCGCTTTCCTGGCGTGCCGTCGACGCCACGACCTGGGAGTTCAAGCTGCGCCAGGGCGTGAAGTTCCACAACGGCGAGCCCTTCAACGCGCAGGCCGTGAAGTTCTCGTTCGAGCGGATGCTGGACCCCAAGACGAAGTGGCCCGGGGCCGGCGCGCTGAGGCTGATCAAGTCGGTGACCGTCGTGGACGACGCGACGGTCCGGTTCGCGACCGAGCGGCCCTGGCCGCTGCTGCCGCGGTTCCTGGGGTACTACGGGATGATCGTCCCGCCGGGTCTCCTGGCCCAGGGCGGCGACGAGGCCCTCATCCGGCACCCGGTGGGAACTGGGCCCTACCGGTTCGTGCGCTGGGTGAGGGACGACCGCGTGGAGCTCGAGGCCAACCCTGACTACTGGGGCGGCAAGCCCAGGATCAGCCGCGTCATCTTCCGTGCCATCCCCTCCGAGTCGTCCCGGCTGGCCGAGCTGCTGGCCGGCTCCGTCCACCTGATCAACCTGGTGCCGCCCGAGCTGTTCAAGCCGATCCAGGACTCGTCGCAGGCGAAGCTGGTGGAAGGCCGCAGCCTGAGCGTGTACTTCGTCATCGCCAACCTGGTCAACATCGCGAAGGACCGCCCGCTGGCAGACCCCCGCGTGCGGCAAGCGCTCAACCACGCGATCGACCGCAAGGCCATCCTGGCCAGCATCATGCACGGCGTGGGTCAGCCGGTGGCGACCGTCTGTACCGAGGTGATGCTCGGGTGCGACGCGTCCATCGCGCCGTTCGCCTACGATCCCGAGCGTGCCCGCGCGCTGCTGCGCGAGGCCGGCTATCCCAACGGCTTCGAGTTCACGATCACGACCACCAGCGGGGCCTATCCCGGTGACCGCGACATCGCCCTCGCCGTGGCCGATCAGCTCAACCGGGTGGGGGTGCGCGCCCGCGCGAACGTCACCGAGTACGGCGTGCAGCTCAAGGCGGTGCAGAGCCGGCAGCTGGCTGAGGACGGGTGGTTCACGCGCTTCACCGATTTCTTCGGCCTGAGCACCATCATCCCGTTCCGCGCCTTCTACTCCAAGGGGGAGTGGTCGCTGTGGCGGCCGGGCAACCGCGAGTTCGATCAGCTGATCGAGGCGGCGAACGTCGCCGGGGACGAGACCCAGATGCGCGACCTCTCCCGGCGAATCCAGGCGCTCTACAAGGACGAGGCCCCGGCGATCTCCCTGTTCACGGCGCCCAACGTGTACGGGATGCATCCCGACCTGGAGTGGACGCCCCGGCCCGACCTCCTCCTGCCCATGTTCGATGCCGGCTGGCGCCGGCGCTGACGCGAGGCCTCGCAGGGTAGGCCGGCCCCCGCCCGGGCGGCCGGCCCGGCCCACCGAGCGCCGACGGCGCGATGACGGGCAGCCTCGGCTCCCCCGGCGGGCCGCGCGCGAGGGGGGATGGCCGTGACCGAGTACGTGATTCGCCGGCTGGCGCTGTCGGGCGTCGCCATGCTCGGCGTGATCACGATCGTGTTCGTCCTGATGCACGTGAGCGGCGACCCGGCGATGCTGCTGGTGTCTCAGGACGCGACGCAGCAGGACATCGACCGGATCCGCCAGGCCTACGGGCTGGACCAGCCCCTCTCCATCCAGTACGCGCGGTTCGTGGCGCGGGTGGCCCGGGGCGATCTGGGCTATTCCTACCGGCAGGGCCTGCCGGTCGGGGAGCTGATCGTCGAGCGCCTGCGGGCCACCTTCGAGCTCGCGCTGGCCGGGCTCGCCGTGGCCGTGCTGCTGGGGGTGCCCCTGGGACTGATCGCCGCCGCCCGGCACGGATCCGCCGTGGACACCGCCGCCATGACGGCGGCCCTCCTGGGCACCAGCGTGCCAAGCTTCTGGCTCGGCCTGCTGCTCATCATCATCTTCGGGGTCCAGCTGGGCTGGCTGCCGGTCTCCGGGTACGGGACTCTCCAGCACCTCGTGATGCCGGCCTTCGTCCTGGGCGGGTTCTACGCGGCCCAGACCAGCCGCCTCACCCGGACCAGCCTCCTGGAGGTGCTGGCCCAGGACTTCGTCCGTACGGCACGGGCCAAGGGGCTGTCGGGTCGCGCGGTGCTCCTGAAGCACGTGCTGCGGAACTCGGCGCTGCCAGTGCTGACGGTGCTCGGGCTGGACTTCGGCCGGATGCTCGGGGGCGCGGTCGTGGTGGAGACCATCTTCGCGTGGCCGGGCATGGGGCGTCTCGCGGTCCAGGCGGTGCTGGGTCGCGACTTCCCGGTGGTGCAGGGGGCGGCCATCATGGGCGCGGCCGTCTTCCTGGCGGTGAACCTCATGATCGATCTCCTCTATGGCTGGGTCGACCCTCGTCTTCGCGCGGCCGCGCACCGAGCGTAGCGGGTCGCCGCACGGCGCCCGGCGGGTCCTGCGAAGCCCATCGGGGGCGCTGGGCGTCGTCCTGCTGACGGTCGTCACCGCGGCCGCCTTCGGCGCGTCCTGGGTCGCGCCCTACGACACGTCGCTGCAGGACCTGAGCGCCACCGCCCGCCCCCCGTCCCTGACAGCCGTCCGCGGCAACGTCCACCTGCTAGGCACCGACCAGCTAGGGCGCGACATCCTCAGTCGACTGCTGGTTGGCCTTCGCATCTCCCTGCTAGTCGCGCTGATGGTCGTTCCGGTCTCCCTGCTGCTCGGCCTGGCCGCCGGGATGGTCACGGGGTACCGCGGCGGCTGGCTCGACCTGGCGCTAATGCGTCTGGTCGACGCCCAGCTCGCCATCCCCACGCTGCTCCTCATGATCGCCGTCGTGGCCGTGCTGGGCTCCGGCCTCCTGCAGATCGTGACGGTGCTGGTGATCGCGGGCTGGCCGACCTACGCCCGGGTGATGCGGGCCGAGGTGCTGGCGCTGCGCGATCGCGACTTCGTGGTGGCAGCCCGGGCGGTGGGTGCGTCCGACGCGCGGATCCTCGGCCGGCACGTCCTCCGCAACGTGATGCCCACCGTCCTCGTGCTGGCGACGCTCCAGCTGCCTGTGGTGATCGTCCTGGAGGCCGCGCTGAGCTTTCTCGGCCTGGGGATCCAGCCGCCGACTCCCAGCCTGGGTCAGATGCTGGGCCACTCCCAGGACATGGTGTGGCGAGCCTGGTGGATGCCCACCATCCCGGGGGTGGCCATCACCCTGCTGGTGCTGGCATTCAACCTGATGGGCGATCGCCTGCGGGACGTGCTCGATCCGCGGCTTCGCGGGCTCGGGCAGCAGATCTGAGCGTCCCACGTGAGCGCCCGGGAGCCGCTGACCGTCCATGACCTAGCGCGTCTCGCCGCGATCGCCGCGGAGGTCGCGGACCCGTACGCGCTGTTCGCCGCGGCCGACGCGCTCATCAAGCGAACCATCGGTCACAAGCTGTTCACCGTCATGCGCGTGCACGAGGCGGCCCGCGAGGTCGAGCGCCTCTACAGCACCAACACCGAGGCCTACCCGGTCGGCGGTCGCAAGCAGAAGCGGGACACCCCCTGGAGCCAGGTGGTGCTGACGGAAGGCCGGGTGTTCGTCGCGCGCACGCCCGAGGAGCTCCGACAGGCCTTCGCCGACCATGAGCTGATCGAAAGCCTGGGCATCGGCTCGATCATGAACGTGCCGATCGCCTTTGCCGGTCGACGGGTGGGGGTGATGAACGTCTCGCACGATGCCAACTGGTTCACGCCCCAGGACGTCGAGAAGGGTCGCGTCATCGCCGCGCTGCTGTCACCCGCCCTGGTCGCGCGATAGGATGCCGGGTCGGCGGAAGGAGGGATCATCCTCTTCTCTAGCGGTGTCTGGGCGCGTTGCCGCGCCGGAAACCCGACCCCCGGGGATTACCCCGTGACCGAGACCGACGTGGGTGCCGTCAGGGCGCCATTTAGCGGCCGTGCCCAGGCATCGCCTGGCCACGGGCCATGGCGAGGTGGTGGGGCTGGTGGTGCGCGCCAAGCGTCAGCAAGCCGATGAACCCCAGCCCACGCACGCGGGCGACGGCCTTCGCGTCTCCGGCGTCCCGCGCCATCACGGTGAGTCGCACACCGCCCGGGATGACCTCGGTCTTCGCGGCGAGCCCCGGCATCTGATCCAGCTCCGTGGCATGCGGGATGAGCATGGCCCGGATCGCCGACTCCGTCCGGCCGACGCCGGTCACATCCATCACCAGGCCGCCCGGCATGGGACTCGTCTTCACCTCGGCCCGGAGCACAACTTCGTTCATGTCGATCAGGTGCTGGCGGAGCCGCTCGAGGTCCACCCGGCTCCAGTCGGTCTGCGGGTCCGCGTCCAAGAGCTGCACGACCTCGGCGATGGCGCCGAAGGCGTCCTGGCCCGGCAAGGTCGGCACACCAGCGGCCGCCGGTGCCCCGCCTGGCATCATGGGACCGTGGATCGGGCCATGGGGCATCTGGCCGTGCGGCATCGCCCCATGAGGCATCATCCCCGGCCCCACCGGGGCTTGCTGCGCGTTCCCAGCGGGCGGGGTCGGGGACTGCGCCAAGGCACCGCCGCTCACGAGGGCCCCGGTCAGGACGACGACCACTCCCATCGGCACCACGCGCGGGCGCTTCATCGCGGTCTCCTATGACTCGATGCAGACGGGCGTTGACTTCCGCGAGACGTCCCGCCCACAGTAGTGCATGCCGACCTCCTGGTGGGAAGCGGTTCGCGATCTCGCCCCACAACCATTGAGACGCTATCGCCATCAGCTCGGGGGTTGGCACCCTTCATAGCTTCTCCTCTCGCATCGGTATGTTGTCCCCAGTATGGAGGCGCGGAGAGGGTGGCGCTATGACCCAGGTTACGGTCCACAGCCCGGGCGAGAGCGGTCAGCCTGCCCTTCGCCATCGCGCCGACCCCGGGCGCAGGTGGCCAACTGGGCCGGGTCCAGGATCGTGACGCGGCGGCCACGCTGCGCGATGACGCCGCTCCGCCGGAGTTGCGCGAGCGTCCGGGCGACGAGCTCTCGGACGGTCCCAAGTCGCGTGGCGAGCTGCTCCTGCGTGAGCGCGAGCTCGAACGTGGTCCCCGCCGCCAGGGGTCGGCCCGCGGCTTTGGCCGCGGCTTCCAGGTGGCGGGCAACCCGTTCCGTGACCTCCCGGAACGCGAGATCCGCGGCGAGCGTGGCGACGCGCCGCACCCGCTGGGCCAGCGTTTTGAGGAATGCGAGCGCCACGGCCGGCCGCCGCTGACACAGCGCGAGGATGGCGGCGCGCGGGAGAACGAGGAGCTGCGTCGGCGCCGCCGCGACCGCCGAGGCGAGATAGCCACCCCCATCGAAGAGCGGCACTTCCCCCAAGGTGGCGGCCGACCCCTCGGTGTGGAGGCTCTGCTCGCGGCCCGCCTCCGACGTTTGCCGCACGTCGACCGTGCCCTCAATGATGACGAAGAGCCCGTGACAGGGCTCGCCCTCGGTGAACACACGGTCACCCTGGGCCACGGTCCGCGTGGCGCCACGACACCCCAGTGCTCGGACCTCCGCGGGGGGCAGGGATTGGAAATACGGCACCCGAGCGAGCACCTCGCGGACGGACCGCGTGCCCGCCCCAGCCTGGGACCGCGCGCGCGTTACACGCGACGTCTGGGCGTAGGTGACGTGCACAGGGCCGATTTTCGGCCTTCGGCGGCGCTTGGTGGTCACACCGGGCCCCTTTCGTGTCCGATGGGGCGCGATGGCTAGGCCTGCACGCCAAGCCGAGGGGATGGGTATCAGGCTGACAGAACAACCGCGCGCGACGCCTCGCGGATAATCTGGACTGCCGAGCGGCCGAAGACCCCAGCGATGAGCAGCCCGATGAGGATGTCCGGCCATGCCGACCTCGTCACGGCCACCAAGGCAGCGGCCGCGAGGACCGCCGCGTTGCCGATCACGTCGTTGCGTGAGCAGACCCACGCCGACCGCATGTTGATATCGTCGTCACGGCGTCGCCGTAGGAGCACCAGGCAAAAGAGATTCGCGGCAAATGCCAGGGCGCCGATCGCGCCCATGACTTCGACGGTCGGGGTGAGGCCTTGAACGATCTTCACGGCCACCTGGATGAGCACACCGATCCCGAAGGCCGCCATGATGATGCCTTTGAGCAATGCGGCTCGCGCTTTCCAGGTGGTGCCCCGATGGATCACGTAGAGGCTGAATCCGTATACGATGGCGTCGCCGAGCATGTCGACGGAATCAGCGACCAATGCCGTCGAGTGGGCCATGAGCCCGCCGAGTGATTCAGCCAGAAACATGGCGGCGTTGATCCACAGGACCGCGTAGAGCACGCGCCGTTGCTCGCGCGGAACGTCTCTGACCGCGCAACATTCGTCCATGGATCGAAGGCTACCCGAAGCCTGGGACCGGCCCGTCAGGTTGACCTCTCGCTGAGAAAGGCGAGGGAAGTCCACGTTATCTCCCGGCGGCCGTAGAAATCTGGTTGGTGTTCGACCTTCAGGGCGACGTGCAAGCCGTGGACGCCGGCCAGGGCGATCGTTTCATCCGCCGACGTCTCAAAGAGGCGGCGTCGGCCGGGCGGGGCAGGGCCATGACGAAGCGTCAGCAGCAGGACACCGCCTGGGCGGAGGAGACTGGCGACTCTCGGCATCGCCTCCCGACGTTGCTGCGGGTCGAGATGGATCCAGACGGCGGTGAGCATCACGACGTCGAACCGGTCCCCGCGTCTCATGAGGCGTGCGAGGTGCGGAAGGGAATCGTCGATCCATTCAATGTGGGAGGACGGATGTAAGAGGGCCGCCCGATCGCGGAGGGCCGCGGTGGGTTCCACCGCCACCACTCGATGCCCCATCCCGACCAGGGCCGCGGCATCGCGTCCGGTCCCGGCCCCGATGTCGAGCACAGAGCTGGGCACGGTCGGGAGCAGATGCAAGACCGGGCCGTGCACGTCGGCGAAACGAACGCTCTCGTACTGTCTCGTGAGCGCGTCCGCTTCCTCGGTATAACCCTCGTTGCCCCTATGGCGCATCAGTAGTCCCCTGGTTCATCGGGGTTCCTTGGCGCGGCCTCGAGCTCAGGACCG
This sequence comes from uncultured Candidatus Rokubacteria bacterium, assembly GCA_963805625.1. Taxonomy (GTDB): domain Bacteria; phylum Methylomirabilota; class Methylomirabilia; order Rokubacteriales; family DASRDR01; genus DASRDR01. The sequence goes on along the minus strand of CAWDVE010000019.1, from coordinate 62,553 downwards.
CCAGTAGTCCCTAGACCTCACCATACCGCGAGCCGGGTCGTGACGCGACGAGTTCATCGAGTCGTGGCCTGCCCCCTTCGAATATCCCGAACGGTCGCCGCGGCGGTACCTCTACGCTAGGCGCGGAACGGCGTGGGTCGGGAACCGATGCGTATGGGCCGCTGTGTCCGAAGGGGCTGGACGGCTCTCAACCAGAGGGCGACCCATCGCGTTCCAGGACACTTGCCGGACAGAGTGATGGCCGTGGCGGTGATGCGCGTCTGGATAGTGGGATGCGAGCCGTGATCCAGGCCGGGGACCAAGGGGGAGATTCGGGAGACCCCCGTCCGTCGCGTTAGGCTGCCTGTTCCGTGACCAGGAGCCAGGAGGGCACGCCCACACTCAAGGGGCCAGCGACGAGGGGTTCCGGGTCTGCACGGGGACACTCACGGGGTGGCTCCTTCGCCTCGGAGGGCGTCCGGCCCACGACCCGGCGGTTCGCGCCAGCGAGGCCGGAGGGCACGGAGCAACTCCTGCCGGCCCCTCCGTTCACCACGCCACCAAATCGCTGTCGGATCCGCCGGTTTCAGCGGCGTCCGGTCGGCTCCATCAGCAGCGACTGGATGAGCGCACGGGCCTCGGGGCCGGCCCACTCCCGCGGGCCGATCGCTCGGGCCACGGCCCGTCCGTCCCGCGCGACCAGGAAGCTGGTCGGAAACCCGATCACCCCGTACGATTGCCTGATGGCGCCGGCAGAGTCCAGGACGAGCGGCATCGTGAGACCGAGCTCGCGAGCGTACTGCCGAACAGTCCCAGGCTCGTCCCGGAAGTTCACCGCGACGACCGTGAGACCCCGCGGAGTGTAATCGCGGTGAAGCTGCTCGAGGACCGGCAGCTCAGCACGGCACTCGAGGCACCAGCTGGCCCAGAAATTCAGCAGGACGACACGGCTCCGCAAGCTCTCCAGCGACAGCGGGAAGCCGTCCACCGTCGCGCCACTGAATCCTGGAGGCCGCGTGTCAGGAGGATACCCCGCGAGACCGAGCCGCTGGAGCGCGCCGGCGGACTGGCCGACCGCCGGCGGCGCCACCAGGGTCAGAGAGGCGAGGAGGCCCGCCAGAACCCCGCGAGGCCCCGGGCGCACGTCCACCCTTACGGCTTGCCCTTGAGCTCCTGCACCGCCTTGAGGATCGGCTCGCTGGGCATGACGGTGGTGCCCCCAGCGGCGCCGAGCAGCCACTGTTGCCGGACGATCCCCTGCTGATCCACCAGGAAGAACGACCGACTGGCCATCATGTTGCTCGCGCCCAGGATCCCGTAGCTCCGGATGACCTTCAGGTCGGGCCAGTCGCTGAGGAGCGGGAACGCCAGCTTCAGGGAATCGGCGAAGGTCTTCTGGGCGAAGGGGTTGTCGGAGCTGATGCCGAGGATCTGGACACCCAGCTCGTTGAACTTGCTGTAGTCGGCCTTCCTGGCCGACAGGTTATCCGCTCAGGTGGGAACGAACGCAGCGCCATAGAACTCGAGGAGGACCAGCTTGCCCCGGTACTGACTCAGGCTGATCTTCTCGCCGGTCGTGCTCGGGAGCGTGAAGTCGGGCGCCGGCTTGCCGATCTCCAGCGCGGTCGCCACGCCGGCGCCCCCTCCACCGAGTGCAGCGACCAGCAGTGCGCCGATAAGCACCGATGTTCTCGCTCGCGTCCTAGCGTTCATCACATCCTCCTCTCCACCGGGCCGTTATTCGATGAGCCGGTTGGCACGCTGCAGGACACTGGGTGGAATCAAGAGTCTCAACGCCTTGGCCGTCTTCATGTTGATCGCGAGCTCGACCTTCGGGTTCACCTCCACCGGGATCTGTCCGGGATCCTCACCTTTCACGATCTTGTCGACCAGGCGCGCGGCCTGGCGGCCCGTTTCGTACCAGTCCGGGCCGTAGCTCACGAGGCCGCCGCGCTCGACCATGAACGCGGCGTTGAACATCGCCGGGAGCCTGCGCTCCGCCGTGGCTTCCAGCACGACGCCAGGGATGTTCAGCGAGGTCGTCGGCGGGGTGAGGATCCCGTCGACCTCGGCCTTCCGGAGCCTGGCGAGGGTCGCTCGCGCCTCCGCCTCGGTCCGTACCGGCTTCTCCACGAGCACCACGCCGAGTTGACGGGCCCCGTCGCGGTACGCACGCGCGGCCGCTGCCGCGTGCGGATCGCTTGGATCGTAGCAAAGCAGCACGCGCTTCAAGCCCGGAATCAGGTCCTTGAAGATCTCCAGGCGCTTTGGGTTCAGCTCGAGGTCGCCGTCGGTCACCCCGGTGACGTTGCCCCCTGGCCGGGCAAAGCTCCGCACGAGCCCCAACTCGACGGGGTCGCCCACGACTGCGGCAAAGACGATGGGGACCCGGGTCGTGGCCTTCTGGGCCGCCCTCGCCGAGTTCGCGTCCGTGGGGAAAAGAATGTCTGCCCCGTCCTGGATCAGGCCCTGGGCCGCCTCGGGAAGGAGGCTCGCGTCCCCTTGCGTGAACCTGACGCCGATGACAAACTGCTCGCCCTCTCGGTAGCCCAGCGCGAGGAGGCCGTCCCGGAGGCCAACCATCTGGGGTGTCACACCCCAGGAATGCGTCAGGGCCCCGATCTTGACAGGTCCCGTGCGCTCGGCCGCGTCCACGCTCCGGCCGTCGAAGGCGGTGCCCGCGAACAGCCAAAGGAGGGCCAGCCCGCACTGCCAGCGAGGGCGCAGCGCTCTAGCGGACGCCGCGATCAAACCTTACCACGCTTCAATCCCGGTGGGTCGCATCAGCGCACGGCACCCAGCGTCTCGCGCATCGCCGCCTCGTCGCTTCTTGACGTCCGCCTCCCCACGTCGCCATCACTCGATGAGCCGGTTGGCGCGCTGCGAGACCGCTGGCGAGATCGTGAGCTTCAGGGCCCTCGCGACCTTCATGTTGATCGCCAGCTCCATCTTCGGGTTCGCCTCGACCGGGATCCGCCCCGGATTCTCGCCTTTGACGATCTTGTCCATCAGGCGGGCCGCCTGGCGGCCCGATTCGTAGAAATCTGGACCGTAGCTGACCAGCCCGCCGCGCTCGACGTAGAACGCTCCGGTGAACATGGTCGGGATGGCGCGCTGCGACGTGGCGTCCAGGACGACGCCGGGAATGTTCAGCGACAGGTTCGACGGGGCGATGATCCCATCCACCTCGCCCTTCCGGAGCTTTGCGAGGGTCGTCCGCGCCTCCTCCTCGGTCCGCACGGGCTTCTCGACGAGAACGAGGCCGAGCTGCCGGGCGGCGGCGCGGTACAGGCGTGCGGCCGCCGCCGCGTCCGTATCGTTTGGATCATAGGGGAACAGGACGCGCTTCAGGCCCGACAGCATCTCCTTGAAGATTTCCAGGCGCTTCGCGCTCAAGTCGGTGTCCTCATGGAGGACACCGGTGATATTGCCGCCGGGCCGAGCGTAGCTCTGGACGAGCCCCAGTTCGACCGGATCGCCCACGAAGGAGGCCGACGACGATCGGAATCCGGTTGGTTGCCAGCTGCGCCGCCCTCGCCGCGGTCACATCGATGGCGAAAATGAGGTCCACCCCGGACTGGACCAGGTCGTGGGCCGCCGCCGGAAGCGCGGCGATGTCCCCTTGCGTGAACCGGACGCCGATGACGAACTGCTCGCCCTCTCGATATCCCAGCGCCACCAGCCCGTCACGGAGGCCGACCATCTCGGGTGTCGCACCCCAAGATTGCGTCAGTGCCCCGATCTTGACGGATCCAGTGCGCTCGGCCGCGACGGCGCTTCGACCGGGCGGCGCCGGGCCGGTGAGCAACGCGACCAGTGCGACGCCGCACCACCAGAAGGGACGACGACTGCCGGGCCCGCGGCCACGCCTTGTCACGGCTGAGCCCCCCAGTGTCACGGTAGCGAGACTCTACGCCGGGCGCGCGAGAAGCGTCAATGGGCGTCGACACGAGGCGATGGCACGCCGCCGATGGCGGTTCATATACTTCGCGTTCAGTGTCGTCAGCCTCTCCTCTTCGCCCATGAACGCGGCCAACATCTTGACAGGTGCGGTGCCATGGGCTCAAGCGAGTGATTCATCTCCTTCAGGTGCTGGGACGCGACCCGATGAGCCGGCGTCCGGCCCGCGCGGGTCACCGTAGCTCCATGAAGCCGACCTCGACCGCCCGGGCGACCATCGCGCGGATCGGGTCGTAGTCGGCGTCCTGCACGCGGACGAAGCGGGCGATCAGTCCGTCGCCCAGGATCGCGCGACCCTCGGCATCCTCGTGCATCGTGAGGAGTGCGGCGCGGAGCCGCTCTCTCTGATTCTCGGGGAGTGCACGGGTCACGATGATCGGCCGAATCGGCGATGGCCCGAGGACGGCCACGGTGCGCAGCGTCGTGCTCACGTCGGGACGCCGCTGGCGCTCGACGTCCAGCATCGTGCTGTCGATCCCCGAGGCGTCGACCTCGCCCGCTTCGACCATCCGGATCGAGGTCTGGTGAGACCCCGAGGCGACCGCGCGACCGAAGTAGCCGCGGGTCTCACCGACCCGGAGCAGGTAATCTCTGGGGACGTTGTAGCCGGAGTGCGAGCTGCGGTCGTTGTACGCGTAGCGCTGACCCCGGAGATCCGCGAAAGACCACAGGGGGCTGTCGTAGCGGACGACCACGTCCGTGAAGTAGATCGGCCGGTCCTCATACCGGGGCGGGGCCATGACTGGCGCGCACAAGAGGTCGACCGGCCGCGCCGGCCGGTCGTGGCGTTGGATGTACGACCAGCCGCAGATAAATGCGACGTGCACCCGCCCGTCGTCCAGCATCGCCACACGCTCCTCCCAAGCCACGCCGCCGAGCAGGGACGCGGGCTCGCCGAGGCGCGCGGTGAGCCATGTCGCGAGGCGCTCATACGTAGGCCGCGTGTTCTCGGCGAGATAGGAGGCGAGCATGAGCATCACCGCGGACCTTGACACCGGTTCCGCAACGGGTCGATCCCGACGACGCGGGCCGTTGGCGCGAGGCCGAGGATGTCGGGGATGAGCGCGCCCGTCCCCGTGCCGACGTCGAGGATCCGGCCTGCTCGATCCCACGGCAGCGCATCGAGCAACCGTCGGGCGAGGGGGCGAATGACCGGACTCCAGTACTCCGCGTAGCCGTCGGCCGACCCCGAGTAGTGGAGTGGGGCGCGGGCGATCATCTTCTCGGCGCCATCTGTCATGTGTCTGCTGGCTCCGGACCAGGTCGGCGATCGACGCGCGATCCGTTGTCCATGGACCCGTCGGCCCGCCGCATCACGGAGGGGGCGGCATCACCGAAGACCGCCCAGGGTCTCCCGCATGCGGACGAGGACGACGAGGCCCGACAGTAGGGTGAGCATGGCCACGACGTGGATCGCCGCGGCCATGCCCAGCCAGTCGGCGATGAGTCCCGCAAGAAGCGCACCCACCGCATAGCCGAGGTCCCGCCACAATCGGTAGACGCCGTAGCTGGTCGCGCGCCACGAGGGGTGCGCGACGTCCCCGATGACCGCGAGCAGGGTCGGGTAGACCATCGCCGTCCCGAGCCCCTGGAGGACGGCGCCCGCGATCCACGACGGATAGGCTGGCATCAGGACCGTGAGCCAGATGCCTCCGGCCTGGACGAGCATCCCCCCGGCGATCAGCCCCTTGCGGCCGATCCGGTCGCTGAGCGGTCCCGTGATGACCTGCAGCGCGCCCCAGACTCCCGGGTATACGGCCTTGATGACGCCGATCGCCGCGACGCCGAGGCCGTAGCTCCCGAAGAAGAGCGGGTAGATCCCCCAGGACATCCCGTCGTTCAGGTTGTTGACGAGCCCCGCCTGGCACGCGGCGGCGAGGTTCCGGTCGCGCCAGGTCGTGACGGCGAACGCGCGCTTGAAGGAGAGCGCAGGCCCGACCGGGCCGTGCCGAGGCGCGTTCTGCGCGATCTCGAGCGCGACGTGATCGCGCGTCTCCCGAACGAACAGCGCCGACAATCCGAGTCCCAGGACGGCGACAATCCCGCCGTAGTAGAAGGGCTCGGGCCGGAGCGAGTAGCGGCTGGCGATCTCCCCGGTGGCCCACGCCGACAGGGCCACGGACAGGTACCCGGCGAACTCGTTGAGGCCGAGGGCGAGCCCCCGCCGCTGCGGTCCGACCAAGTCGACCTTCATGATCACCGTCATGGACCACGCGAAGGCCTGGTTCGCGCCGAGCAGGACGTTGGCGGCGTCGATCCAGCCCCAGGACGGCGCCCACATGATCATGAAGGGCACCGGAAGGCCGAGCAGCCACCCCGCCACTAGGATCGGCTTCCGCCCGAACCGCTCCGCCAGGCGGGCCGCCACCAGGTTCAGCAGCGCCTTGGTCACGCCGAAGCTCACGATGAACGAGACGATCGCGGTCTTCGACGTGAGGCCGAACTCCCGCTCGCCGATGAGCGGGACCACGGTGCGCTCCAGGCCGACCATCGCCCCGACGAAGGCATTGATCAAGACGAGGAGCGAGAACTGGCCGAGGTTCGCCCCCAGCCCCAGCCGGATGGCGCCCGCTCCGGCCGCGGAACTCACCCGGGGCGCCTCGCGGAGCCTGGCCCGGCGCAGCCCCGCCCCGGCGCGCCGGTCGGCCGGCCGCGCCGGGGCGGCCTGCCGGTCACGCGCGGCCCTGGTTGGCGCGGAGCGTGGCCGCCATGTCCGCGGGCATCGGGGGAAGGTCTCGCGTCAGGGCCGCGACGAACTCGTCCTCGCCCGCCATCCCCAGGAACGGGTTGAACCGCTTCTCGAAGGCCAGCGTGGACATGGGCTTGCCGCTCATCCCCTTCCCGCACGCGGCGCCCGAGAAGTGGGTCGGGTAGATCTCGGTGTGGTCTGGCAGGGTGAGGAGCCGCCGGAGGCTCCGATGGAGCGCCCGGGCGCTCGCCTCGGCCGCGCCGGAGAGGTCCGGCCGCCCGACGGCGCCGACGAAGAGCGTGTCGCCCGTTAGCACGAACCACGGCTCCGGCCCGCGCGTCTTGTCGGTGACGACGAGACAGAGGCTCTCGGGCGTATGGCCGGGCGTGTGGAGCACGCGGATCACGACGTTCCCGCAGACGAGCTCCTGGCCATCGGCGAGCGGCGTGAACGGGAACGCCACGTCCGCAGCCTCGTGGAGACAGTAGGCGGCGCCCGTGCGGGCCGCGAGTTCACGGCCTCCCGACCGATGGTCCGCCTGGATGTGCGTGTCGAGGACGTGCGTGATCTTGGTGCCCTTGAGGGCGGCGAACTCCAGGTAGCGCTCGAGGTCGTCGGCGTGTGGGTCTACGACCGTAGACGACCCATGGCTCACTCACCCGAAGACGTAGGCGGCGCACCCGGTCTGGGGATACAGGAACTGCTGGAAGATCATCGTGGACCTCCTCGCTGATGGCCGCGGCGCCGGGGCTCGAAGGGACGCCCACCCGGGAGCGCCCCGCCCTTGCACTGTCGGCGAGGCAGTGCGATAAGGTCCAATCGGATATTCAGATCGGTTCGATAAGGGAAACCCGAACCATGACGCTGCGGCAATTCGAAGCCTTCCTGGCCGTCGCCCGGGCCCGGAGCTTCCGGCACGCCGCCGAGACGCTCCATCTGAGCCAGCCAGCCCCTCTCCCAGCACGTCCGGGAGCTCGAGGGCGCGCTGGGCGCCCGCCTCTTCGACCGCCTCGGCCGGGTCGTCCACCTGACGGAGGCCGGCCGAATCCTCGAGGACCATGCGACCCGTCTGTTCGCCACGCTCACGGACGCCCGGCACGCCATCGCCGATCTTCAGGGGCTGCAGCGGGGTACGCTGGCCATCGGGGCGAGCACGACCCCGGGGATCTACGTCGTGCCCGGGGTGCTCGGCGCCTTCCGGCAGCGCTACCCCGCGATCGAGGTGGCCCTGCAGCTCGGGAACTCCGCGCAGATCGAGGCGCTGGTGCGGGCGGGCGGGCTCGACCTCGGGGTGGTCGGCGACGGCGAGACGAGTCCGGCCGAGGCGAGCCTGGCGGCCCGCGTGGAGGATGAGCTCGTGCTCGTCGTCGGCCCGACGCATGCGTGGGCCCGCCGCCGTGACATCCGTCCGGCCGAGCTGGCGGGCCAACCGCTTCTGCTGCGGGAGCCTGGCTCGGCGACCCGCCAGGTGACCGAGCGGGCGCTCGCCGGCGCCGGGGTGGCCTACCGCCCGGGCATGGTGCTGCCGCACACCGAGGCGATCAAGCAGGGCGTGCTGGCCGGGCTCGGCGTGGCGTTCGTGTCCGTCTACGCCATCCAGGGGGAGCGGGCGACGGGCCGGTTGCGGCCGCTCCGGGTCCGCGGCCTCCGGATCGTGCGGCACTTCCACCTGATCCACCACGCGCGACGCCGGCTGAGCGCCGCCGCCCGCGCGTTCATGGAGATCTTCGCGGCGGCCGCCCAGGCGCGCCCGGTCCCGCAGATCGGGCCACGGGTACGGTCGCGGTGAGCCTCCAGCACGGCGTGGTGGCCGGTGGCGCCCCTGCTCTGGATCGCGACGCTGGCCGGCGCCATCCAGCTCGTCCGCGGGCAAGCCCGACCAGGAGTCCCGAAAGCGTGCGCCCCCTAAGGCGGGGCCGCTCCTTCAGACGCTGAACGGTCTTCTGACCGAGGCCCAGTACGAGGATCGAGGGCATCCTGTCTTCCTCCACACGACTCCGCGGACATCTGCGGTGGGCAAGACTTGGCCGGAAGTGGCCCTGCTGTGTTTCTCTTCCGGGTCGAGTCCGGGAGATTGCCATGTGGTTGCCATTCGGGGCCCGTCAACGATCAAGGCCGCTCAACGCCACGTGGACCGAGCCGGTGGTCGACTTCAAGGCAAGTGGGTGAAGTTCGAGACCGCCTGCCTGGACCCCAAGCCAATCCAGAAGCCGCACATGCCGATCATCATCGGTGGCTATATGGAAGTCGCCTACCGCCGCGCCGTGCGGTTCGCCGCGGGCTGGTACGGCTTCAAACGGCCCGACGACTTTGAGCCCGGCCCGCCTACAGGATCCGGTGGTACCAGAGGACGGACAGGAGCCCCGAGGCGACCGCGAAGACCAGCGCCGCCGCCGAGAACACCGCCGTGATCTCAGTGTCCTTCCGCTCCATCACGACCCGGGCGTTCAGGCGCTGGTAGACCTTCATCAGGTCGGCGGCCGTGCCCGCGTGGTAGTACTCGCCGTGCGTCGTGGCGGCGATCGCCTTGAGCGCGTCCTCGTCGAGGCTCACGCGCATCGACCAGCCCCCATACGAGAGCGTCCCGCCCTCCTTGGTGCCCACCCCGACCGTGAAGACGCGCACGCCGCGCGCGGCAGCCATGCGGGCCGACTCGAGGGGATCGGGGCCCGTGGTGGTCCGGCCGTCTGTCAGGAGGATGATGACGGAGGATTCGTGGGATCCGGGCGGCACCGGCTGAAACGGCGGGCGGCTGGGCTCGCCACCAGAGGCGAGCGGAGCGCCGCGCTGCCCGGCGTCGGGCCGCGGGTCCGACGAACGGAGGTCGAACTCGATGTCCGGGAAGATGATCTTCAGCGAGACCAGGATCGCGCTGCCGATGGCGGTCGCCCGCTGGACCTGGAAGCGATCGATCGCGGCGAGGATCTCCTCCCGGTTGCTGGTCGGCGCCTGCACGACCGCCGCCGTCCCCGCGAACGCGACCACCCCGATCCGGGTGCGGCGTGGCTGCTCGGCGACGAAGGCCCGCGCCGCGGCCTGGGCGGCGACCAGCCGGTTCGGGAGGACGTCGGTGGTCCGCATGCTGCCGGAGACGTCCATCGCGAGGATGACCGTGTCGTGGTGGGAGGGCAGGGTGACGACGGCGCTCGGCCGCGCCACCGCGAGGAGCATCGAGACAAGGGCCAGCAGGAACAGGAGCGGCGGCAGGTGGCGCCGCCAGGCCTGACCCGGACCGAGGGCCTCCCGCACGAGGTGGAGGCTCGCGTAGCGGAGCGCCGCCCGCTTCCTCCGACGCACCAGCAGAACGTACCCGACGACGAGCGCGGGCACCGTCAGCAAGAGCCAGAGCATGTCGGGCCAGATGAAGCTCATGCGCGTCGCCCCGCGGGCTCCAGGTGGTCCGGCAGTCCGCCCGCCGCTGCCAGCTGGCCGCGCCGCTTGCGGAGGTCCGCGAATCTCAGGATGGCCTGGACCAGGTCATCGTCGGTCGACAGCTCGAGAGCGTCCACGCCGGCCTCGCCGAAGGCCGCGCGAAGGGCCGCGTCCCGCCGCGCGGCGGCGGCCGCGAAGCGTTGGCGGAACGCTCGGTCGTGGGTGTCCACGAGCAGCTGCTCCCCGGTCTCGGCGTCCTGCACCACGAGGAGCCCCAGATCCGGGAGCTCGACCTCCAGGGGGTCGAGGAGCCGCACGGCCACCACGTCGTGGCGCTGCGCGAGGTGGCCGAGGGGCGCCGTCCAGCCTGGCGCGCTGATGAAGTCGGAGACGACGAAGACGAGGGCCCGGCGCCGGACGAGCTGGGCAGCCAGGCTGAGCAGGTCCACCAGCCTCGTGACGGCCGGGCGTGTTGCGGCCGGGCGGGTGAGCAGCCGGTGCAGAAGGTGGAGCACATGGCGCCGACTGCTCCGCGCGGGGATGACGGCAATCCCCCCTTGCGGACGGCCGTCATAGAGCAGGGCCCCCACGCGGTTGCCGTGGCGCGTCAGCAGGCGGGCTAGCACGCCGACGAGCTCGGCCGACGAGGACCGCTTGGGTGCGCCCCGCGAGCCGAAGTCCATCGATGCCGTCACGTCGAGCAGGAACCACGCGGTGATCTCGCGGTCCTCGTGGTACTCCCGCACGTAGGGCGTCCCGAGGCGCGCCGTCACGTTCCAGTCGATGTGCCGGACGTCGTCGTGATACTGGTACTCGCGCAGGTCCGCCAGGTCGAGCCCGGCGCCGCGAAACAGGGTCCGGTAGTCGCCCTGCAAGAGCCCATCCAGGCGCCTGATCACCGTCCACTCGAGCCGGCGCAGCAGCTCTTCAGGATGGCGCGCCGACTCTGACATGGGTCGCCAGCGGCTTCTCGGGAGCCGGCACGTGGTGCAGGATCCGCCGGACCAGCTGATCGGCGGTCATCCCGTCGGCGAGGGCCTCGTAGGACAGGACGAGCCGGTGGCGCAGCACGTCGGGCGCGAGGTCGGTGACGTCTTCGGGCAGGACGTAGGCGCGACCCCGGAGGAACCCGAGCGCGCGGGCACCCTCGATCAGGTGAATGGAGGCCCGGGGGCTGGCGCCGTACGACACGTACCGCGCGAGGTCGCCGAGGCCGTACCGCGCGAGGTTCCGTGTCACGGCGGCGAGCCGGACCGCGTACTGGATGACCGACGGATCGACGTACCCGGTCCGGCATTCACGCTGGATCCGGGCGAGCTGCTCGGTGGTGGCGACGGGAGCGACCGTCGTCGTGGGACCCGTCACCCGCTCGACGATCACGAACTCCTCTTCCTCGCTCGGGTACCCGACCAGGACCTTCATCATGAACCGGTCGACCTGAGCCTCGGGAAGTGGATAGGTCCCTTCGGTCTCGATCGGATTCTGGGTGGCCATCACCACGAACGGCTCGCCGACCCGGTGGGTCTCCCCGGCGATCGTGACCTGGCGCTCCTGCATCACCTCGAGCAGCGCACTCTGCACCTTCGCCGGGGCCCGGTTGATCTCGTCGGCGAGGAGGAGGTTCGTGAAGACGGGACCGAGCGATGTGCTGAACTCGCCGGTCCGCTGGTTGTAGACCCGCGTGCCCACGAGATCCGCTGGCACGAGGTCCGGCGTGAACTGGATCCTCCGGAACGTGCCGCGGACGGTCTGGGCGAGCGTCTTGACCGTCAGCGTCTTGGCCAGGCCCGGCACGCCCTCCACGAGCAGGTGCCCCTCGGCCAGGACGGCCACCAGCACGCGCTCGAGAAAGTGATCCTGGCCGACGACGATCCGCTTCACCTCGTAGAGGATCCGCTCCATGAGCGACGCGATCTCGCTGCGGTCCCGCTCCAGGATCTCCACCGGTCCTCCTCCCGCGCCCGCTAGTGCCGATCCGACTGGTCGTGGCGAGTCACCGCGGGCCCTGTCGCCGGGCGTGCCTTCCGGGCCCCCGCTCGGAGTATCCTCGCCTCGCCCCGGAAGGCGCCGCCCGGCGCCACCCGCGGCGACAACCCTCGCCCGATCCGTTGGGACGGCACTCTGGCCTAGAAGGGGGAGAGCCCGACGGCCGACGCGGCGTTCTCGATGGGCACCGCGAACCCGACGCCGACGAACACCCGCTGGTCGGTGGGGTTCAGGATGCCTGTCACGATGCCGATCACCTCGCCGTCCATCGTCACCAGCGGGCCGCCGGAGTTCCCCGGATTGGCGGCGGCGTCGAACTGGATGAGATTCGTCAGGAGACGTTGGCCGCGCCGCGAGTGGAACTCGCGGCGAAGCCCGGAGATCACGCCCGAAGACGCGGACGGTCCGATGCCGAAGGGAAAGCCCACGGCGACCACCTCGTCGCCCGGGGCGAGGCCCTGGGTGGACCTGAGCGTCGCCGGGACGAGATCGTCGGGGATCGTCTTCGCCTGGAGCACGGCGAGATCGTGCTCCGGCTTGACCGAGATGACCGTGGCCTCGGACGTGAGCCCGTCGGCAAAGACGACCTCCACCCGCTGGGCGTCCGACACCACGTGGAGGTTGGTCAGGATGATGCCCTTGTCCACGATGACGACCCCGGTGCCGACGTCGTTCCCGGTGCCCTTCTTCGCGCGCTCGTCGTCCTTCCACCCTCGCACCTCGACGACGGAGGGCCGGATGACCGCATACGCCTTCGCCGCGCGAGACGGCAGGGACTTGGTCGCCAGCGTGTGCAGCACCGCCTGGTCGATGTCCTGCTGGGTGATGCGTCGAGGGAGGGGTGTCCGGACCCCCGTGACGGTCACCGCGATCAGGACGAGCAGGCCGCTTCCGGCCGCCAGGAGGAGCCCGGGCCGCCGGGAGAGCCGGCGCCAGGGCGCGCCGGGCGTCCGGGCAACCGGGGAGGGCGGCGGCGCCGCGGGAAGTGAAGCGCTGGACAGCGTGGCACCGTCGGCCGCGCGGCCGCCCGGGGCCGACGGGCCGGCTGGGATCGGCCGGCGCGCGCTGCTGTAGAGCGTCACTCTTCGCATGAGTGGCCCCTTCGGTTCACCCGGTGCGGGTGCACCACGCCCCTCAGGATAGCCCACGCGGCGAAGGCTCGCCAGGCGGGCGCGGGCCACAAGATCTACGAAGCTGATTGGCTACCCGGAGGTGAAGCTCCATGCGCGACGGCACGGGGTCGCGGTCGAGGTGCTCGAGCAGCGGCACGACCTCGAGGGGGTGCGCGCGCTCCTCGGCCACGTGCGGATCGACGCGACCCAGATCTACACGAACATCCGGCCGCACCAGCTCAAGCGTGCGGTGGCGTTCTACGACGAGCACGCGCGGCGCGTCCTCTCCATCTGACGCGACTCGCTCGGCTCCGCCTCCACCGCTACAACCCAAGCGTCCGAATCTCTCCCCTGGGCACGATCCCACCTCTCCTCAACACCGGGCGCTCGCCGTCTAGCACAGCGCCGATGGCCTGACGCCGGGGGGGGGGAGCCGGTCAATCCCTGCACGGTAGTTGTTACACCGAGCGAGGCTGGCTGGCTGCCCCAGCCACTGGGCCGCCTCGAGAAGGCTCCCCGACCTGGCAGTCACAGTCCTGCCGGCCCGGGATGGCCCATGGCACAGGGCTTGCCTCCTTCTGAATCGGCCCCTGCCCCAGCGCCAGATGCCGGCAGGTCGCCGCCAGTGCGGATCGAAGGTTGCGAGGCGTGGCCGGGCCGTTCGCCTCGTCGCTGACCCTAAGCGTCCGCAACGGAGGAGAACATGAGACACCGGTGTTCCTGCAGCAGCTCCGTCAGGCACGGGTCCTACCACGTCACGTGTCTCGAGTGCAGTAGCCCCTGCTGCCCTTCCTGCACGTTCATCTTCGAGTCCGCCACGTACTGCGTCGCCTGCGTCGAATCGATAGTTGGGGTCGCAGGGCTTGTGCGATCGGTCCGGGAAACGGCACCGGACGACGCCACGTCCGGCATGGCGGTCATCCGCGGCTGAACCCGCCCGGTAAGAAGCACGGGCATGGCGGTCCAGGGACGGGCTGCTACTCCAGCGGCTCTCCTTCCCTGATGCGGTTCAGAATGCGACAGAAATCGACCAGGGCGCCGCTCCGAAGATCCGCGACCAGGAGCGGACGCTCGCGCCCGGCTGCCGAGCTGTTGCCGACAAGGACGACGCCGCTCAGTTCTTCATACTCCAGCACGCGGACAACGTCTTCGATGTGGGTTTCCCAGGCCGACGTCGGGACGCGCGAGGTGGGCGCGCTCGCCCAGTCCGGTCAGCGTAAGGGTATAGACGTCGTGTCCACGCGCGCGAATCAACGGCGTTACCTTCTTCCAGCACCAGCCACCGAATAAAGCCGGATGAACGAGGACAAATGTCGCCATTGGGTAGCTTCTCCGTCAAGAACCTTCACGCTCCGCCGTGTGGGTCGTCAATGAGCGTAGATCCTAGATCGCTTGGTTCCAGGAACGTTCGCAAGAACACGAGAGGCAGTCTCGTAGTGCGAGCGCCCAGACGACCGTTCTCGTACCGATCGGAAGTCGGCGTCCTCACCGCGAACCGTTTCCTTCTTGAGGCCGATGCGGAAGATCCGCATCTCCGTATCCTCATTCCGGCTACTCCTTGACCTTTCGATCGGCGTGCAGCCGTTGACTCCTCGCGGCTTTGAGCTCGAGCATTACGGTCTCGTGCGCCTTCACCGCGCTGAATTGAGCGGGACTCATCACGAATGCCCGGACCGGCGTTCGGCTCGCTACGGTTGCGGTCGCTGGGTCGAGCTCCATCATGCTGATCTCACCAAAAAAGTCATGCGGGCCCAGAGTACGCCGGTACTTGCCCCCCACCGATACGTCGACCACGCCCTCCAGGATCACGAAGAAGACATTGTTCCCCTCCCGTTCGGTGATCAGCACGGTACCGGCCGGGACGTTGACCTCGTCCATCTGGCCAGCGAGGAATTGCAAGTCAGCGTAAGCGAGGCCTGAGAAGAGCGGGATCGCCTTGAGCTGGTCCACACGTGTCGCCATTTCTATTCTCCGGGTAGGTCTCTTAAACTACACGACGAAGCGCTCGAGAGTCGGCGCGACGCTCTGTGTCATGGATCACCGTGCTCCAGGCGTGTGCCTGCCACCAAGATTCTACAGCCGATGCATGCTCAGGGCGTATGCCGTTGATGCGCACGGCCCCAGGGTATGTCGGGTGCTAGAAGGTGATACGGGGGCCGATCCCTACGGGCAATTCCGCGCGAGCCGATAGCCCGCGCTCTCGGCTTCAGCCGCGCTCCCGAACGGGACACGATTCTGAGGGGCCACGTCGCGGTAGCTCGGACAGTCAGGTCGGTGATAGATGCGGCTCCGGCGGTTACCAACCACCGATCCGTTCGCGACGCTCGCGCGTGGCGTCTCGACGGGACCGGGCTAATACGAACGGGACAGGCGAGGGAGCCGCAACCCGCGGATTCCGTGTCTGATGTCCCACGGCACCATGGGATGCGCGCCTGGAGGGAATTGACCCACGGCTTAGAAGGCTCAGCCGCCGTGTGAGCGTCGTCCGTAAGTCCGCGTAGTTCCCGGCGGGATTCCCGAGTAGACCCTCGGATCCCGCCGGCTCCCACCCCGCCCTACAGACTCCTCGGAGTGGTACTCTTGCTGATACCAATGCCGCGGTTAGGGAAGCCCTACAATCTACAACGCTAGCCGGAAGATTCGACCGAGTCGTTCAGCCCCAGCTCTTTGAGCGATGCCTTCGCTTCCTCGATCTTGCCCTTCGCCTGGTCGGCGTCGGCCTGCACCTCGAGGACACCTGGCGAACGCTCGGCATGCGCGGTGCCGGCTCGCACGACATCGTGCTGGACGGCGTTTTCGTGCCGGACGCCGCGATCGGGCTGCGCCGCCCCGCGGGGCGCTGGGGTCCCGCGTGGCACGTCGTCGTGATGCACGCCCTGCCCCTGATCTATGCCGTCTACGTCGGCGTCGCCGAAGCTGCCCGAGCCCTCGCGCTCCGCCCGGCGGCGGGACGACGCCACGACGCGGCCACCCAGGAGCTGGCCGGCCGCATGGAGAACGAGCTGGCCACCGCGAGGATGGGGCTGCGCCAGATGATCGACGCGGCGGCGGGCGCCCGCCCGGGGATCGAGACGACCAACGAGGTGATGATCGGCCGGGCGGTGGCCGGCCGAGCGGCGATCCGGACCGTCGAGGCGGCGATAGAGCTCGCCTCGGGCGCCGGCTTCTACCGGGACCTGGGCCTCGAGCGGCTCTTCCGCGACGTCCAGGGCGCCCGCTACCACCCGCTCCGCGGCAGCGCCCAGCTCACCTATGCGGGGCGCGTGGCCCTCGGTCTGGACGTGAACGAGTCGAACTCCACCGGAGACGCTCGAAAGGAGCAGGCGACATGAAGACCATACGCGGACTCATCAGCGCAGCGATCGGTGTTCTGGCCGTGGTGATCCTCGCCGGCGCCCCGGTCGCCCAGGCGGACATCGTCACCGATGCGAATGCGAAGGCCGCCGACATGGTGTCGCGCATCCCGGCACCGCCCATCACGGTGAGGATGATGGCCATCGTGCAGGTCTCGGTCTTCGAGGCGGTCAACACGATCACCGCCCGCTATCCTCCGCAGCGCGCCAAGCTCACCCCGGCGCCGGGGGCGTCGGTGGAAGCGGCGGTCGCCGCGGCGACGCGCACCGCGCTCTCGAAGCTCATGCCCGCCCAGCAGGCGGTCATCGATGCCGACTACCAGGCCCTGCTCGGCTCGGTCCCTGACGGCCCCGCGAAGATCGCGGGCATCGCGGTCGGCGAGCAGTCCGCGACTGCCATCGTGGCGATGTGCGCCGACGACGGGGTGATCGCACCCGACGTCTACCGCCCCTCCACCGCAGCCGGGGTCTACGTGCCGACGATGGGACCGGCGGTGCCTCACTGGGGCAAGCGCCGCCCGTGGGTCATGACCCGCGGCGACCAGTTCCGTCCGGGCCCGCCGCCCGCGCTGACCAGCGCGACCTGGGCGCGGGACTACAACGAGATCAAGGCGGTCGGAGGGCGGAACAGCACCCAGCGCACGCCGGAGCAGACCGCGATCGCGAAGTTCTGGGAGGCGACGGCCCCGGCCGTGTACTGGCCGATCGCGCGCTCGGTCGCGGCCATGCCCGGCCGCGACGTCACCGACAACGCGCGCCTGCTCGCGCTGGCCGCGATGGCCATGGACGACGCGCTGATCGCCGTCTTCGACGCCAAGTACACCTACAATCTCTGGCGCCCGGTCACCGCCATCCGCAACGGCGACATCGACGGCAACGACGCGACCGACCGGGACCCGGGCTGGACGCCGTTCATCGACACGCCGATGCATCCCGAGTATCCGTGCGCTCACTGCATCGTGTCGGCGTCCCTCGGCGCGGTGCTCGCGGCCGAGATCGGCTCCGGGCCGACGCCGACGCTCACCTCCGCCAGCCCGACCGCCGGAGGCGCCGTCCGCACCTGGACCAGCGTCGCCGACTTCACGAAGGAGGTGGCGAGCGCGCGCATCTACGACGGGGTCCATTACCGCTACTCGACTGAGGTGGGTTCCGCGGTGGGCCAGCAGGTCGGCGAGCTGGTGGCGAAGAGCGTGCCGAAAGCGACGCGCTGACCGCGACGGTCGCCGCTCGCGCTACCCGTCCTCGCTACGGGCTTACCGAAAAGTGAAGCCCGGGTAGCCGCAGGCGGCGACCTCGTCGCACTTCTCGCGATACTTGGGGGCGCCGCCCGAACCTAGGCCGACCATGTCGGCCAGCTCGCGCTCGCGGCCCCGCGGCGCGTCGAAGGCGGACTGCCAGTGCCAGAAGGTGCGGTCGCCGTCGGTCACCCGCTTCAGCTGGACGGTGGCCACGTACCACTGGCGCGGCACGGTCGCGTCGAGGATGCAGTACGTGGAGACGTGGTCCCGGTCGGAGAGCCCGAGCAGCTGCTCGCGGATGCGGTTCCCGTCCCGGAGCGTGAACCGGCGCCCGGTCGGTCACGCCTGGAGCACGGCGCAGAGACGCCGCAGCGACTCGACGTAGCGGTAGTTCACGGCCGTGTGGTCGTCATCGAATTCCTGGTACTCGTGGCGGATACCCAGACGCTCCAGCCGGCGGCGAAGGATGCGCGCGCCATGGTGAAGGTTGTACTGGTCCCGGCTGCCGCACTCGATATAGATGAGCCGCAGCGTGCGCAGACTCCCCGCGTAGCGCTCCGCCATGAAGACCGGGTCCCACTCCAGCCATCGCGCCCACACCGCCTCGTCGATCTCCCCGGTCTCCGGATCGAACGGAAGGTCGAACCCATGGGCGCGGTCGGGGTTCGGCGAGTAGGCCATCGCCATGCACACGACCGTCACCATCGGCCGCACCAGCTCGTCCGTCTTCTTGGGCGCCTCGCGCCAGGCCCTGAGATAGCCGTCGAGCCCCCCGTGCTTGCGGATCGTATCCACCGCCCGCCAGAAGTCCGGCCGGTAGGCGGCCTCGAAGTACATGTCGCCGCTGTGCGAGGCGACGGCGCCGAAGAGCTCCGGGTTGCGCATGGCCAGGACCAGGGAGCCGTAGCCGCCGCTGGACTTCCCGTCCAGGCCGCGGTGGTCGCGTGAGGGCAGCGTGCGATGGTGTGTATCCACGTAGGAGACGAGCTCCTTGACCGCATCCTCGTACCGACCCGTCGCCGACGAGTTGATGCACTGGCTGTGGCCGTACGCCGTGAAGACGTCGGCCATCACTAGGATGGCCGGAGGGGCACCGGCTTGGATCACCCGATCGATGAGCTCGGGCAACGATGGGACCCACGGAGTGTAGTTGGTCTCCCGCAGGCCGGTGCCGCCCCAGCCGTGCAGCCAGTAGATCACCGGATACCGGCGGTCGCCGCGATCGTACCCAGGGGGAAGATAGACGGGGACGGACCTCCGATGGGGATCCCCGAGGGGGTTGCTTTTCAGCGCCTCGCACTCGAACTCCTCGACGACGACGCGGCCCTCGAGTCTCATGTGCCCTCCGCATCCACATGGTTCTGGACAACGATGCCCTGCCTCGCCAGCCTCGAGGATAGCTCGAGCACGTCCCGCCCTTCCTTGGTACCCATCGCCAACAGCGTCAGGCTGGCGCGAATGCGACATGCCGTCCGGTGGCCGGCCAACGGCGGCGACGGACCAGCGGCCACCCGACGCGCGGCACACGCCTTGCACCACGCCAGGACATGGATGCTCGCTCGCGCCTGGCGCCCCGGCACGCCGTGAGCCCATCCGGGCCCGGTTTCACGTACGGCGACGTCCGGCCGCGCGACACTGTCCGCGCCGAGGGACTGTAGCGTGGCGGTCCACGACCTCTGGTACAAGAACGCGATCGTCTATTGCCTGGACGTCGAGAAGTACATGGACGCGAACGGCGATGGGACGGGAGACTTCGAGGGGCTCCACCGCCGCCTCGAGTACCTGGCCGGGCTGGGCGTCACCTGCCTCTGGCTCCAGCCGTTCTACCCCTCACCGAACCGCGACAACGGCTACGACATCAGCGACTTCTACGGCGTGCACCCGAAGCACGGCTCCCCCGGGGACTTCGTGGAGTTCATGAACCATGCAAAGGCGCTCGGGCTGCGGGTGATCGTCGATCTGGTCGTCAACCACACCTCGGATGTGCATCCTTGGTTCCAGTCGGCGCGCAGCGACCCACAGTCGCGGTTCCGCGACTGGTACGTCTGGGCCGACGATCGGCCGAAAGACTACGACAAGGGCATGGTGTTTCCGGGCACCCAGAAGACCACGTGGACATTCGACAGCACCGCGGGCATGTGGTACTTCCACCGGTTCTACGATCATCAGCCGGACCTGAACACCTACCATCCGTCCGTGCGGCACGAGATGACCAAGATCATGGGCTACTGGCTCGAGCTCGGGATCTCGGGGTTCCGCATGGACGCGGTGCCGTTCATCATCTCGAGAAAGGGCGCCGACGTCCCGGAGGAGCGCGATTTCAACCTTCTCCACGAGCTCAGGCAGTTCCTCCAGTGGCGGTGCCGTGATGCCGTGCTGCTGGCCGAGGCGAACGTCCCGCCGGACGAGAGCATCGCGTACTTCGGCAACGAGGGAGACCGACTCCAGCTCATGCTGAACTTCCCCGTCAACCAGCGCCTGTTCTACGCGCTGGCGAGCGAAGACATCGGGCCGCTCACGTGGGCGCTCCAGCAGACGGCGAAGAAGCCGCCCGCGGCCCAGTGGGTCCACTTCCTCCGCTCGCACGACGAGCTCGACCTCGGCCGGTTGTCACCGGAGCAGCGCGCCACGGTCTTCGCGGCGTTCGCGCCGGACAAGTCCATGCAGCTCTATGACCGCGGCATCCGGCGCCGGCTCGCGCCGATGCTCAAGAACGACCGCCGCCGGCTCGAGCTCGCGTTCAGCTTGCTCTTCTCGCTGCCGGGCACGCCGATGATGCAGTACGGCGACGAGATCGGCATGGGCGACGACCTCACGATGGACGAGCGCGAGTGCGCCCGGACCCCCATGCAGTGGACGAACGAGCCGCACGCCGGTTTCTCGCGCGCCGAGCGCACCGTGCGTCCCGTCATCGACGACGCCACGTACGGGTACGAGAAGGTCAACGTGTCGCAGCAGCGTCGCGAGCCGGAGTCCCTGCTGAACTGGACCGAGCGGCGCATCCGCATGCGCAAGGAGTGTCCCGAGCTCGGATGGGGCGATTTTTCGGTGTTGCGGGTCAACGTCCCCGAGGTGCTGGCGATCCGCTACGACTTCCGCGGCGTCTCCATGCTGACCCTGCACAACTTCTCGAGCCGCCGACAGACCGTGGCCCTCGATCCCAAGTCGGACAACAGCGGGCTCCTGGTGGACGTCTTCGACGAGACCCACAGCCGGTCCGAGAACGGCACCCACGAGCTGACTCTCGGTCCGTACGGCCATCGCTGGTACCGCATCGGCGCTCCGGACAACACGCTCAATCGCACGTCGTTCTGACGCCCTAGCCTATCGCGCTTTCCTGCGCACGGCCTGGCGTTTACGCATTTTGGCGAGCGTCACGTGCAGGTATCGCGCGTACCCCTGCGGGCTCATCCAGCCGTCGGGGCAGTCGACTCGTCTCAGCTTCTTCGCCGGCAACCGCATGAACTGATGCGTTGGGCTGGTCTTCCGGCGGACGCGGACCTGCACCTCGTCGCCCGACAGGGCTCGCACGCGGCCGATGCGGCCGTCAGGGAGACGAACGCAGTCCGCGAGCCGGATCGATCGACCCACGTCGCCTCCGCGTGTCCACGGCACTGGAGCCTCCCGCGCTCAGAGGTGGAGCGCGAGGCCGTCGACGGCGAGCGGCTTCCCGAAAGGCTTCCGCCAGCGTGGGGTGCGCGTGGGACGTGCTGGCGATGTCCTCGCTGCTAGCGCCGAATGCCATCGCGCTGGCCGCCTCCGCGATGAGATCGCCTGCCCGGGGTCCGAGGATATGGACGCCGAGCAGCCGGGTCGGTCTTCGCGTCCGCGAGCACCTTGACCTGACCCCTCGGTCTGCCCCAGGGCCCGGGCGCGGCCGTTCGCCCGGAACGGGAAGACACCTTTCCGGTAGTCGATCCCGGCGGCTTGGAGCTGTTCCTCAGTCCTCCCGACGGCGAACCCGTGGGGCAGGAGGAGCACGAGCCCGCTCAGACGGCGCCCCTTCTCCTCGGCGCTGACCACGAACTGGTCCACGATGACCTGGGCCGCATTCACGAAGTCGCCGAACCGGGCCTCCCAGAGGATGAGCCCGCCGGGACAGTCCAGGCTGTAGCCGTACTCGAAGCCCAGCACGCCGACCTCGGAGAGGGGGCTGTTGTAGACCTCGACCGGGGCCTGGTCCGGCGCGACGCGCGCGTGGAATTCCCCGCTCACATCTCCTCCCATGGTCACGTCAGCGTGACAGACGGCGGACCCTGTCGCTTGCCGCCGCCGGCGACGGCGCCTCTTCCCGCAGTCGCATCGCCGACGCGGCCGCAGTCTCGCCTCTCGGCCCCGGCCACGCTCACTCACCCACGCGCGCTTGTGGAAGCCGTAGGCCTGTCTCCTTCCTAAGTCAAGCAATGCCAGTGCCAGGCCCCCGATTCCCCGCTCCGCGACGATGCTCCGAAGCGGCACAAGGGTTACTCTCGAAGCATGGACCGCCTGGCGATCGCGCGAGCCCTGCGCGAGATCGGCCGCTTGCTGGAGCTCCAGGGCGGGAATCCGTTCAAGGCGCGCGCGTACGAGCGCGGCGCGCGGGCGCTGGAGGCGCTGGGAGCGGACCTCAGGCTACTCGTGTCCCAAGGTCGACTGACCGAGCTCCCCGGCGTCGGCGCGGCGCTGGCCGGGACGATCCGCGAGCTCCACCTGACGGGGCGGAACGAGCAGCTCGATCGGCTCCGCGCCGCGCTGCCGCCCGGCGTACTGGAGCTGAGCCAGGTTCCGGGCCTGAGCGTCCCACGGATCGCGGCGCTCCACCATGCGCTCGGGATCGCGTCCGTCGAGGATCTCGAAGGGGCTCTCGAGGCCGGTCGCGTGCGGAACGTCCCGGGCTTCGGCGCGAAGACGGAGGCGAAGCTCCTAGCCGCGCTCCGCGAGCGCGCGGCGCACGGGGAGCAGATGCTCCTCCATCGCGCGACGGCGGAAGGGGACGCGCTCTTGGCCCATGTCCAGGTCGGGGCGGACGTGTTCCACGCGGAGCTCGCGGGGGCCTTGCGCCGGCGCGCGGAGACGGTCGACCGCCTGGTCGTCATCGTGAGCTCCGACCAGCCGGCGCGGGCCCTCGACCACGCCGCGGCGTACCCGGCCGCCTTCTCCCCCCTCGTGCGGACCGACGAGCGCGTGACGTTCCGCGTCGCGAGCGGCCTCCTGGTCGAGGCGGAGGCCGTGGCGCCGCCCGCGTTCCCGGCGCTTCTCCACGCGCTCACCGGCTCGGAGGGCCACCTGGCGCGGCTCGGCGAGCACGCGCGCGAACTCGGCTTCGTGCTGGACCGCGCCGGCCTCGCCCGGGCTACAGACGGCCGCCGGCCGCCGATCAAGAGCGAGGCGGACCTCTACCGGCACCTGGACCTTCCGTACCTTCCGCCGGAAGTGCGGGAGGACTGGGTCGACCTCGAGACGGCAGCAGCGCGATGCCGGGCCAGCGGGCTCATCCAGGCATCCGACATCCAGGGCATGGTGCACTGCCACTCCCTGTACTCTGACGGCGCCGAGACGATCGAGACCATGGCCCGGGCGGCCCGGGCGATGGGCATGCGCTACATGACCCTCACCGACCACTCGCCGACTGCCTCGTACGCCGGCGGCCTCACCGTGGAGCGCCTGCGACGGCAGTGGGACGAGATCGCGAAGGTGCAGGAGCACATCGAGGGCCTGACGATCCTCCGAGGCACGGAGTGCGACATCCTCGCCGACGGCCGGCTGGACTATCCCGACGCGGTCCTGGAGCAGCTGGACGTCGTCATCGCGAGCATTCACAACCGCCACCGGATGGACGAGGCGCAGATGACCCGCCGGCTCGTCCGGGCGATGCGTCATCCGTGCTTCAAAATCTGGGGCCACGCGCTTGGCCGCTACGTCCTGCGCCGCCCGCCCATCCCCTGCCGGATGGAGGACGTACTGGAGGCCGCCGCCGAGTCCCGGGTCGCGATCGAGGTGAACGGGAACCCGCACCGTCTCGACATGGAGCCACGCTGGCAGCACGAGGCGCTCCGGCGCGGCCTGCGCTTCGTCGTATCGACGGACGCGCACTCGACCGCCGAGCTCCGGCATCTCCGCTACGGGATCGACATGGCGCGGCGGGGCCTCCTGACGGCGCGGGACGTGCTGAACACCCTGCCCGTCCACGAGTTCCGGCGAGTCGTCCGGCCGGCCGGCGCGTGACCGCGGTCGTGCGGCGCGTCAGCCGTCGGCCCGCCGGGCCGGTGACTCCCGCTCTTCGCAGAACCTCCCACACGCGCCCGCCGGTAACCCGGGGGCCATGCCCGTCCGGCACGCGCGGGACGGGCGCGCCCGCCGCATGTCGCGGCAGGTCGGACTCTTCCCCGCCGCCAGCGCGCGGAGGCCACTCGAGACCAGGCAGGCGCATCAGGCCGAGCGCGTCAAACGGCGCCCTCACCTCGATGTCGTTGCCGAAGTACACGTAGACGTCGCGCCCGTCCCGAGCCCAGCGTCGGATGCGTCGCGCCCAGCCCAGGAGGGCCCGTTCCGAGTAGCCGCTCGTGTAGATCCGGACGTCGCCGTGAAGCCGCGTGTAGACGAAGTCCGAGGCGGCGTCGAGGATCATCGGCCACTTGCCCGCAGTGTCCGCGACCACGACCGCGACGCTGTGCCGCGTCGCGAGGCACCGGAATTCGTCATTCACGAAACTCGCGTGCCGGACCTCGACCGTGTGACGCACCGGCCGGTCGGCGTCGATGGCGAGTTGCGCGCGCCCGGTCATGCGCCGGTCCCGCCGGCGCGCCAAGGCTGCCTTCATCCGCCAGCCTCCTGAGGAAACGACCGCGAAGGGCTGTCGACTATCCTCCGCTGCCGGCGCCGCCAGCTCATCGGATTCGCGCGAGTCGATGGTCCCGGCGGAGCCGGTCGGCTCAGCGGCGAGCGAGCGCGGCAACCAGGTCGGGATCGGTCGCCATGTCGCGGATCGCTCGGGCGAGCGCGGCGTCCATGACCTCGCGCCAGGCGCCCTCGGCGTCCGCGTCGGCCTCTCGCCGCTTGATCCCGATGTAGCGACGCGTCAACAGCCGGCCGCCGGAATGCGCGTCGGCCACGGCGAGCGCAATGACCACGCGCCCGACGTATTGCGTCGCCGCCCGCCGCCGCGCCGCGTCGAGCCAGAAGTCCTCCACGTCGGCGGCGACCACGAGGTCGCCGGGGCTACCGTCTACCGCGTGCCCATTCTTTACGAGTTCGACGGCGAGCGCCTCTCGCACGATCTCCTCCACCGGCCGCCGCGTCACGATCGCGTCCTGGGACGCCGGCCTGACGCCGATGCGCGTTCGGTCCGCGCGCCGGTCGGTCACCGGTCCGATCACGATCCGTCGCGGCGGGATTGACGACAGGAGCGCGGGATTCGCGGCAGTCTCGGGGTATCGCACGTCGAGCGCGGAACCGCATCCGCCGACCGCGGCCAGGACGGCAAGGACGACCAGGAATCGCAGCGGCCAGCCGCCGCTCATCGGCCCGGCATCTTGGCGTACAGGTACTCGGCGGCCAGACGTCGGCCGGCGCGCTCGAGTACGTCGACGATACCCTGCCGCGTGAACTGGCGGTCGCGGGTGAAGGCGTCGAGCGGAAGTCGATCCGGATGCGTAACGTCCTCTTCGTGCTCCCACAGGACGGCGCCCGTCTCAGGCACCACCGCCTGGGCGCTGACGTCGGCAAAGGCGGCCACGAGGTCCGGCTTGCCCTCCAGCACTCGCAGGAGACCCCAGCGCGGGACCGCGAGGCGCACGATCGCGACGGCGCCACGGCGGTCGGCGCCGAGGGGCTCCGTGTCCAGCGTGCGAACCTCTCGAATTCCCCCGCTCCCCACGAGCGCGCGCGCGAAGGCCTCGGCCACGACGGTCCGCGGGGCGAGCCCTCGCACGTGTGGCGCCGTGGCCGCTCGACGCTCCGCCTCGCTCAGCTCGTTCACGCCTGACACGGCCAGCTGGGCGACCGCTCGCCAGAGCGCACCATACGGGACCCACCTGAGAACGTCGTCCAGAGTGGGATCGAGCTGCGCGTTGCCCTCATGCATGACGCTGAACCTGCTTTCCCCGGACGTCACGACCACGATCTGCCCATCATGCGCGAGGGGAAGCGACCGGCGCGAGCCTGCCCGCGGGGACGAGCTGACGCAGCCTCCAAGGGCGACGAGCGCCAGACACAGGGCGGCGGAGACTCGACGCATGCCCGCTCCTTCCTTACCACCGCGAGGTGGCCTTATGCGCAAGGTTGAACTCCGGGTCGAGTGAGGTCAAGCCAAACCGTTCGTCGAGGCGCGTCCTCTCCTCTCGGTCGCGCGAGGGGCCTGGCACGGCACTTGCCTCACCGATCTCCGGGAATGCTCGAGACCTGATGGTGAGGACGCTCGGGTCTTCGGCGGCGAAACCTTACGGCGACAGTCACGCTGCGGGCCCGTCATCGTGACGGCATGGCGGCAGGATGGCGCGGCCACGCGGCGGGGAAGCGGGAGGCAGGCATGAGCGCGATGCGCATGGGCACGACGCGAGCGATCGTCTCGGTCGCAATCCTCGCGGGCGGCCTTGCGGGCTGCCAGACGACCCAGACGGGGAAGAACCCGGGAGAGGTGGCCAGCGAGACCGTCCAGCAACATCCCGGAACCGTTGTGGGCGCCGGTGCCGGTGCGGTCGGGGGAGCAGTCGTGGGAGGCTTGGCGGGGGGCACGAAGGGGGCGGTCATCGGCGGCCTCTTGGGAGGGCTGGCTGGCGGCGCGATCGGGAACTACATCGAGCGCCGCGACGACGCGGCAACGCAGGTCGCGAGCGCCCCCGCGCCGAGCACCTCACCGGCCCCGAGCCAGCCGTCACCGGTGTACCGGCCGGACGATGGACCGGGGGTCCGGATGGATCGAGTCCAGATGGTCCCGGCCGTCGTTCCTCCCGGCGGCACGGTGAACCTCGGCGCTACGTACACGGTGCTGACGCCGCCCGACCAGTGGCTCGAGGTCCGGGAGACGCGCGAGGTGCGCTATCTCGGCGAGCTGGTAGCCAACCCGACGACCAACGTGGCGCGGACGAACGGCACCTACACGACCTCACTACCCATCACCCTTCCCGCGACCGCGGCCCGGGGGCCGTACGAGGTCACGACGACGGTCGCGATGGGCGACCGCCGAGCGTCGCAGACGACGACGTTCCGCGTACAGTAGACGAGCCGCTTAAGTGTGCCAGCACGTCTACGCCGGCTCCACCACCGCCCACGCGGCCTCGGCCAACGGCGGGGCGCATTCCCCCGCCGTCTGGTGCCCTAGTAGCCTGCTGTTGGCATGGGGAAATGGCACAGAAGGGCTCTATAGTCGACTATCCCCGTGGCGGCACCGCTCCAACCACCCAGGACAGACCCTGTTACACGCGCCTCACGAACTCTGCGACAGACGTGTCCGGGTGTGTCGGAGACGTAGCGCCACCACGCGACCGATCGCGAAGAGCAGGTCGCACGTCTGTCGCGGGTGGTCGGCGGCGAAGCGCTGGTAGTCAACGAAGTCGAGTCGGTAGAGGTCACTGTCGGTCACAGCCCAGACCTTCGCTGATCGGGGCATGCCGTCCAGAAACGCGAGCTCTCCCACCACCGAGCCGGGGTGAACTTGCGCGATCGCCTCGAGACTATGGCTGCTCAGGACAGCCGTGACTTCGAGGAGGCCGGACGCGAGGAAGAAGAGCGCCCGTTCGGACGCCTGCTTCCTGATGAGGACGTGTCCGCGCCGGACATGCACCCGCTGGGCATAGGAGAACAACGTCTCCCAGTCCGCCGGACGCCAGCCAGAGATGACTAATACTTCTCCGCTCTTGTCGCCCCTCGCCGGCCGGACGAATGCTGCCACGCTATCGGTCGTGGACTTCACCATCGTCCTGTCCCTATCTCGTCTCCACGGGTCGGGTTGCCCAAGAGCAGTCGTGTGGACCCAAGTCGCCGAGGTTCTTAAGATACGCCGGCAGGTGAAACGCGGCAAGGCGTCGCCGGTGGTACGTCTGCGTCGGCGACGAGGAGGACGGCGGACGTGAACAACTTCATCCTGTTGGTCGCATGCTTTCTCATCGGCATGCTGCTGCGGCGAAGCGGTCGCCTTCCCGCGAATGCGCACGCCGCCCTGAACGGATTCGTGATTCACATCTCGCTCCCGGCGTTGACCCTACTCTACGTTCATGCCCTTCGAGTCGACGCTGGGCTTCTGTTCCCGATCGCTATGGCGTGGGTCATGTTCGGCGTCGGATTCCTCGTGTTCCGGGGGCTCGGGCGCGTGTTCGCACTGCCCAGAGAAACCGTCGGAGCCCTCATCCTGACGGGGTCACTCGCCAACACTTCGTTCATCGGGCTCCCGATGATCGAGACGTATTACGGCCCACAGGGACTCGGCCTGGGCATCCTGATCGACCAGATGGGTACCTATCTGGTGCTGTCGACCGTCGGGCTCCTGGTGGCGGCGCTGTTTGGACACGGAGCGGGAATCAGCGCGCGGTCGGTGATCCGAAGATTGCTGACCTTCGCGCCCTTCGTCGCGCTCGTCGTTGCACTCCTCCTGATTCCGGTCGCATACCCGGCCTGGTTCGACGCGCTGTTGCGACGGCTGGGGGCGACGCTCGTGCCTCTGGCGCTCGTCTCCGTCGGCTACCAAATTCAATGGAGCGCCGTTGGCGGAAAGCTGCGCGAGCTAGGAATGGGGCTCGGGTTCAAGCTCGTGGCCGGACCGGCGGTGGTGGCGCTGCTCTTCGCCGGCCTCTTCGGCGCGCGCGGAGAGACCATCCAGATCACGATTTTCGAGGCAGCGATGGCGCCCCAGATCGGCGCGGCGATCGTCGCCGTCGACCATGACCTCGACCCGGCGCTCGTCACGCTGATGGTGGGCATCGGAATCCCGCTGTCGTTTCTCACGCTACCCCTGTGGTGGCACGTATTGAATCCGCTTGCGCCCTGAACCCGCTGATCTGCTAGAAGAACGACCTCCCCTCGCGCGCCGCCGTATGCCCAGCACGTTGCGGCTGGCCGCCGGACAGCTCTCCTGGCTGACGTCGGGGAGCGGACCCAGTCGTCGGGTGGGTGACCCGCGCCGCCATGAGCCCGTACGCCGGCTGGACACTCGACGCCGCGATGGGCCGACTTCACCAAGACCTCGGGGCTCTCTTGGCGTCGTGCGAGCTGGGATGGGCCCACCTCCGGCAACTCCGACGGTGAGAGATGACGCTCGCCTGGGGTACCATCCCATCATGATGGCCAGACAAGTGAGGTCCATCGCCGGGTCCGCCATGACCGGGTCGACGGACGCACCATCGCAATGAGCGGACCCCGGCCGTGGCACCTCTGGATGCTGTTGCTCGTCGCCGCGGCCACGGGAAGCGTCTATCTGGCGGACCGAATGGTCCTGGCCCCGGGACGGGCGCTGCAGCGGCAGCTGGCCGAGCGTGACGCCCAGATCCGCCAACTCACGGAGCGGAACCAGGCCCTCGAGGCCGCCGTCCGGCTTCTCCGACACACGGAGCGACGCGCCCGTCTCGTCGTGCTGGATCAAGCGCCGGGCCCTGAGGGGCACGTCCGGACACGCGTCCGGTTCACCGAGCTCGACGCCCAGGGCAACCCCGTCGGCGAGCCCCGGGAGCTCTTGCTTGACGGCGACGAGGTCTATGTCGACGCGCTCGTCATCAAGTTCGAGGACACATTCGTGACCGCTGGCGACGCGCTCAAGGGCAAGGCACTGCTGCTCTTCCGGCGGATCTTTACCGACCGTCGCCGGCCCGCGGACGGAGACGTGCTGGATCGAGAGGGACAGATGCCGCAGAGCTACGCCGCCGAGCGCGCGCCGACGGCGTTCGAGCGCGAGCTCTGGGCACGCTTCTGGGAGTTGGCCAACGATCCGGAGGCGGCCCGCGAGCGCGGGGTCCGAGCCCTCCACGGCGAGGCCGTCTCGACACGGCTCAGGAAGGACCGCATCTACGCCATCACGCTGCGTTCGACGGGCGAGTTGACCATCCAACCGACGCCGTAGCGACGCTGAAGCAGACATTGTGGCGTCGCCGCGCCAAGATGGCCGCCGCAGGGACTGAGGCGGGCGGTGCGGTTGTATCGCGAGCAGCCGGGGTAGCGCCCAACGCCGAACAGTCCCGCAGATGAGCGCAAGGCACCCTTCTTGCTCGGAGCATAGCCATCTTTCGGATCGCTACCCCGGTCTGGCGCGGGCGGCGGTCCCCGAAGGTCGGTAGGGCGTGTGGGAGGCGGTCGCTAACATTGTCACCTGAGGCAAGAGTCCAGTGCAGGTAATCCCGCTCGCTGGTACCCGTGGAGATCCTGCCCCCGACATTCGCACGCCAGTGCAAGGCGCTTGTCGTCTAAGTCACCTCAGGGGAATAGGGATGAGTAAAGCGCGCGGGGAGCAGCCAGCGCCGAATGAGCCACCGCATCCGCTCCCAGGTGAGGCGGGCGGTCTGGCTACGCCGCCGGAGCGTACGACCGTTTCATTCGCAACACCTCGCCGGATTAGCCCGGCATCCCAAGGAGCCCGACATGCAGACTCTCTCGCAAGCTGAGCAGCCGGCCGCGACGCAATCGGTGAACGTGGGACACGGCGAGCGGATCGCCTCGATTGCCCTGGGATCCGGGCTGGTGGTGTTCGGGCTCCTGCGTCGATCCCGCACCGGCTTGGGCCTGGCGGCGACAGGCGCCACGCTCCTGTACCGCGGTCTCCGGGGATTCTGCGCCGTCTATCATCTGCTCAGCATCGACCGCGCCACCGACGAGCAAGGTCGTCGCGGCAATCTCGGCGTCAAGGTCGAGCGGGCGGTCTCGATGGACGAGCCGGCCGAGAAGATCTACCGCTTCTGGCGGGACTTCCGCAACCTCCCGACGATCATGCCCAACCTCGAATCCGTGACGGTGCACTCGGATACGCGGTCGCACTGGGTGGTTAAGGGACCCATGGGCGTCAAGTTCGAGTGGGACGCGGAGATCATCAACGACAAGGCGAACGAGCTGATCGCGTGGCAGACGGAGGGCTCGAGCGTCAAGTCCGCGGGCTCGGTGCGCTTCGAGCCCATGGCCGGCGGCAGCACCATGGTGCGCGTGTCACTGCAGTACAGCCCCCCGGGCGGCGAGCTCGCGCACATGATCACCGCCCTGCTCGGTGAGGACCCGGGCGCCCGCATCGAGGAGGACCTGACGCGGCTCAAGGAAGCGCTGGGACGCGCGCACGAGGATCGCGACGGCCTGCAGGACGCATCAGCCGACGCCCTCGGCTATCCGCCGCTGACAAAGGCTCTGAACCGCCCCGGGTCCTCCGGAGCGCTCGTTACGTGAGGACCGCCAGTCCGGCCGGAGCCGCCTGACGGTCACGATAGGCCTGCTCGAACTCGGCCGGGGGCACGCACCCCTAGCGGAGCAAGCAGGCGGTGCCTGTTGTCCCACGCGACCCACTCGAGGGTCGCGAACTCGACGTCCTCGAGACAGACCCACCCGGCCTCACGATCCCGAACAGTGCGCGTGCCCTCGAGAGCCCCGAGCGCCCATCGCAATGGCAACGAAGTGGCAACGAGCCCAGACGTCAAATGAGCGCGGCCCGAGTACCGTCCCACCCTGACGTGGCGCAGGCCCCTCGGTCAGCCGGTCCCTCACCGGCGCCCTTGTCCCGGATGCATCGGCCATGACCAATCTCCAGGAGGTAAACCAGATCTTCCGATCCGCCGCGGCGGCTCGGGCCCGCCGCGTCTCCCTGCCCTGACACCGCCCGCGCCGGCCGCGCACCATCGCGGTCAGTGGGTCAGGACTACCTTTCAAGGGGGTAAGCGGATGCCCCCCTGTCCTGGTGCCGGTGCCATGCTTGCCACGTAGCACTAGACATCATGTTGCGCGAGACGACCAGGGCATCGACTCGTTCGCGGAACGCGTCCCGAGTCGTGTCGTTCAGCCGGGGCGCGGTGGTGAAGTCCGCGCCCACCTGCGGCCGGCCAGCCCGCGAGCGCCCACCGGCGCGGCGAGCTCGCCCTACGCCGCCTCGGTGTAACGCTCCTCGATCAGGGCGCGCACCTGCCGGCGCGACTCGGCCGCCGGCATCCGCTGCCGGGCGAGCGCGGCCACTTGCTCAGCGAGCTCGGGATCCTTGATCGCATTCCGGAGCCATTGGGCGACATCCCCGTTCTGGAAGTGATGGCGCCACGTCGCCTCGTCGACGCCATCGGCCACCTGGAGGAACATCCTAAGGTTCTGCGCCCGAAGATTCAGCTTCCCGTCTGGCCCGCGGAAATAGAAGGAGCGGTCGGGCGGAAGCTCCCCCTCCGCGTACTTGCGGCGATGCCGGCGGCGCTCTCCGCGGGCCACGACACCACGGAACCGCACCGGGTTCGCGCCCGTCGCCGGTCGCCACGCGAGGGCCTCGCCGGTTGGGAGGTCATCCGGCGGCACGGCCGGCGCCCTGATCCCCCGCGTCGCCGCGAAGCCTTCCAGGGTCTGGTGCGGCGTCTTCCCGATCGCGACGGCAACGTCCACCCATGCGAGGATCGCCGGCGACACGTGCTCCGGGTGAACCGTGATCATCAGGACCCCTTGCAACGCCTGGGGCAGGGTGAGCTCCGCGTCCGCGCGCTCTCGCGGCAGGAGGTGGTGCACTTCGTCGATGACGAGCCAGTGTGGTCGGCCGGTGCGTGCCCGCAGCTCGAGAAGCGCCGTTAGAAGCTGCGCGAAGAATGCCGGCCGATGCTCCAGCCCCACCCCGAGGAGGTTGACGGCAACGCTCTGAGTGGGCTTCTCGAGAAGCTGAATCACCTCCCGCACCGTCGGCGCCCGCTCCGCGTCCCCGAGCGGTGTGGCCGACGCGATCCCCTGGAAGTCTCCCTCCGGATCGATGATGCAGAACTGGTAGCTCAGTCCATGGAGTTGCTCCAGAAACCCGCTCGCGAGCGTCGATTTCCCGCCGCCCGACGGGCCGGCGATCAGGACGTTCTCGCCGTACGCGGCCACCGTCACTGCGCTTCCGTCCGGTGCGTGCCCGAGGACGTTCTCGTGGGGAGCGACTCCAGCCAGGTCGTTCTCCAGAATCCGGGCCGCCAGCTCCGCGACACCCCTGGTGTTCTCGCCTGCCGTCACGAGATAGGCGCGCTGCCGCACAGCGGGCAACGCGTCCGCGACCGCGACGGCGCACTCGCATAACTCCAGGAACCCGTGGTCGTTCTCGGCGTCGCCAATCCCAACGACGTTGTGGGGCGACAGCCCCAGCTCGTCCAGCGCCGCGCGGAGCCCGGTCCCCTTGTTGACTCCGGATGGCAAGACCATCACGGCGTCGCGATTGAAGATGACCTGCAGCTCCAGGCCTAGGTCACGGATGGCGGTCAGCACGGTCGTTTCGAAGGGACGCACGGTCGCGACGATGACCCGGCCCCGCTCGAGCGGCGCAACGCCCCGGCTGGCGAGCGTGGAGACGAACTCCTCGGGAAGAGACTCGACGAGCTGCTGCTCCTCCCGGCTCGAGGGCCGGTAGAGGACGGCGCCGTTCTCGACGACGATCCGGTCGAAGAGGTCCAGCGGCTCCAGGATCGCGGCCAGGTGCGGCAGCAGACGGCCAGTAACCAGGATCAGCTTCCGGCCGGACTCCCGAAGGCGGCGCAGGGCGTCCAGTGCCTCCGGGCCGGCCCGGCCCGCATACGCGAGGGTGCCGTCGTAGTCGCACGCCAGCGCGTAATAGCGCATGACTCAAGTGTATCAGGCGGGGCGGCCGCACTCCGGATGCGATTGACCCGGCCCGAGTCAGGTCGTTCATCCTGGTTCGCATTCCCATGTTTCTGGATTGCGCCCTACCGTCCGCGGCTCCAGACGCGTTGCCAGAGATCAAGCCGAGGCTTCAAGGGAACGGTACCGACGATGACGCCAGAATTAGTGAACTGGAGCAGTCGATCGACCGCCGGGTCGTGTCGCGGCCAGACGGCCGACCGCTGCCGTTGGGGTCGCCGGTCAGCCCGAAGGCCACCCAGTAGGCGCTCACCAGATCGCCCATGGCCTTGTCGGTCGACGTCACCTTGTCTCTCACCAGGGCCGCCAGGATGTTCATGGCGAAGGGGATCTCGAAGCCGTGCAGCGTGCCCATGTTCTGGCCGCGCTGGGATTCGGAGACATAGGCGAAGCGGTAGAGCCAGGCCGGCTGCCCGGCGCGGGTCATCTCGTTGGCAAAGTGCCGCGCGGGCTCCACCAGCGTCCGGTCGGCAAAGACCTGCTGCTTCACCTCGTCGAGCGCCTGGGCAACGGACACAGACACCGAGAAAGCCGACGGCGCGCAAATCCTCTCGCGGGCCGTTGCGCCGGACCACGTCGCGTCGCGTGCCAACACGCGGGCTATACGCCGGGCTTCCGCCCCCTGTTGCCTGGCCGCTGATCGCGAGCGTTAGGCCGCACAAGACGAGCTCGGGAGGATCGCTGATGAAAGTCCATCGAATTGTTGCCAATATCCAGACTTCTGAGCTCGTGAAGGCCGAGGTTTTCTACCATGGCGTCTTGGATCTCGAGCTCGTAATGGATCACGGGTGCCGCCCGGTGCCGCCTTGACACCGCCCGCGCCGACCGCGCACCATCGAGGTCGAGTGGGTCAGGGCTGACTTTGTCCGCCAGCCCCCTTGGGAGAAACGGACGAAACGGCCGAAAAGAAGCTATGAAGGGTGCCAACCCCCGGGCGGATTGCGATAGCGTCTCAGTGAGTTGGGGACGCGATCGCGAACCGCTCACCACCAGGAGGTTGGCATGCACTACTGTGGGCTGGACGTCTCGCGGAAATCAACGCACGGGTACATCGAGGACGCGCAGGGCCGTCGGGTGACGCGGGGGATCGTCGCGACGGCGCCGACGGGGCTAATATTTTGTCCGCGGTTCCGTTGCCGCAATGGAGCCCTGTGCCGCCGGCCGCCAACTTCTTTCGTTTCTGAACCGGGGACATCGTGAGCCTCTCACAACCTGATGCGGCAACCGAGCGCGCCCTCTTCCTCGACGCCGCTAACCGCGGCGCGATCTACCTCGACGGCATTCGCGACCGGCGGGTTGCCCCGACGCCTGAGACCATCGCCCGGCTCGCTGAGCTGGGCGGCCCGTTGCCTGAGCGCGGGGACGATCCTGCCCGCGTCCTCGAGTTGCTCGACCGTATCGGCTCGCCTGCCGGGGTGGCAAATGCCGGCGGCCGCTACTTCGGTTTCGTGAACGGGGGCGCCCTGCCCGCCGCCCGCGCCGCCAACGTGCTCGCCGCGGCGTGGGATCAGAATGCCGCACTCCGGGTGATGTCGCCCGCCGGGGCCGCTCTCGAGGACATCGCTCTCGGCTGGATCCTCGATCTGCTCGGCCTGCCACCGGAGAGCGGCGCCGGATTCGACAGCTGCGCCACCGAGGCCAACTTCTGCTGCCTCGCGGCCGCGCGTCACGCCTTGCTGGAGCGCGCCGGCTGGGACGTCGAAACCCATGGCCTCTTCGGCGCGCCGGTCATTTCCGTGGTGGTGGGCGAAGAGGTCCACGTTTCGGCACTCAAAGCGCTCGCGCTGTTGGGCCTGGGCCGCGAACGGGTGACCGTGGTGCCGGCCGACGACGAGGGTCGCATGCGCGCAGAGCTGCTCCCCACACTTGACTCCATGACCATCGTCTGCGCCCAGGCCGGGAACGTGAACACCGGCGCGTTCGATCCAATGGAGGAGATCTGCGCGGTGGCTGCGCGCGCCGGCAGCTGGGTGCACGTAGACGGGGCATTCGGGCTCTGGGCAGCTGCGTCGCCCCACCTTCGCGCCGCCCTGCGCGGCGTCGCTGACGCACACTCCTGGGCCACCGACGCACACAAGTGGCTCAACGTTCCCTACGACTGCGGGCTCGCCATCGTGCGCGACGGGAACGCCCTGCGGAGCGCGATGCAGATGCAGGCGGCCTATCTCACTCCCGGCGCCGGGCGGGAGCCGATGCACTGGACGCCGGGCGGCTCGCGCCGGGCGCGGGGCATCGAGGTCTGGGCCGCCCTCCGCTCGTTAGGCCGCCGGGGGTTGGCCGAGCTGATCGAGCGGACCTGCCGGCACGCGCGTCGATTCGCCGAGGGACTCGCGGAGGCCGGCTTTGCAATTCTCAATGAAGTCAACCTGAATCAGGTGCTGGTCTCCTTCGGAAGCGACGAGCGCACCCGGCAGGTGATCGAAGGCATCCAGCGGGAGGGGACCTGCTGGTGCGGCGGAACGGTCTGGGAGGGCCGCACGGCGATGCGGATAAGTGTCTCGTCGTGGGCCACGACCGATGACGACGTCGAGCGGAGTCTCGCCGCGATGGTGAGAGTGGCCCGCGGCTGAGGGCCGGCTTCTGCTGACCCTTGAGCGCCCTCGAGAGCCTGTGCCTTCCATTTACCCGGTTGTGAGCCCGTCGATCAGCGCGGGGTCCTCCGGCACGATCCACGGCGATCTGGATGGCGACGCGCGGTGCGACATCGGGGCCTTCGAGTACTCGCCCCTCAAGAGGGGTGGCCGACCGAGGGCGGCCCGTAGGGACCCGAGCTCCTCCCCGCTCCGAACGCCTTTGGCGGCGGACCTGGGAGAAGCGCGGTCGCCCGCATCGACCCGCTCCTCCAGCTCGTAGCGCGGCGGCCCCTCGAGGCTCTCGTATCGTCCCCGTTAGATGCCAGTCCGGACCGCGTGCCGCCTCAGCTGTCTTCCAGACGGGTCTGGGGATCCAGCGCGTCGCGGAGCCCATCGCCGAGGAGGTTGAGACCGAGAACGGTCACCGAGATCGCGGCCCCGGGAAACAGGCAGATCCACGGCGCCTCACGCAGGTAGTCGCGGCCCTCGGCAATGACGTTGCCCCAGGTCGGCATCGGAGGCGGCGGCCCCATGCCGAGGAATGACAGCGCCGCCTCGGCCAGCACGGCGTAGGCAAACACGAACGTCAACTGAACGATCAACGGGGTCAGGCAGTTCGGGAGGACGTGGATAGCCAGGACGCGGCCCGCGCCGGCCCCGACGGCTCGGGCGGCCTGCACGTATTCCATCTCCCGGGCGACCAGGACCGAGGCGCGGGCGATGCGCGCCGTGCGCGGTGTGTAGACGGCAGTCAACGCGATGACGGCGTTGACCGCCGACGGCCCGAGGGCGGCCGTGATCGCGACGGCGAGCAGGATGGCGGGGAATGCCAGCAGCGCGTCCATCGTCCGCATCAGTAGCTCGTCCCACCGACGGAAGTAGCCGGACACGCACCCGAGTACGGTGCCGGCGAGCCCGGTCAGCACGACCGTTGCGAACCCGATCCCGAGCGAGATGCGGGATCCGTGGACGACCCGGCTGTAGACGTCGCGGCCCAAATTGTCCGCCCCGAAGGGATGGACGCGTCCGGGGGAGGCGAAGGCGTCCTTGATTCGCATTCGCTCCGGCGCCTGGAGCTGGATCACATCGGCGAGGCAGGCCACCATGGCGACGCCGAGGCAGAGGACCAGCCCGACGAAGAGCGCGTGGTGGCCGGTGATCGCGCGCCACCCGCGGTGCCACACGCGCCGATCCGGCGCCGGCGCGCCGAGAGTGAGCGTGTCAATCATAGCGGATACGCGGGTCGAGCCAGGCGTAGAGGAGGTCGACCGCGAGGTTGATCCCCACAAACATCAGGGCCGTGACGAGCAACCCGCCCTGGATCACCGGGTAGTCACGCGCCAGGATCGCGGTGGCCATGAGACGGCCCAGCCCGGGGATCGAAAACACGGTCTCGACCACAACCGACCCCGAGAGGAGAAGGCTCACGCTGATCCCGAGGACGGTCATGATCGGGATCGTGGCGTTCCCGAGCGCGTGACGGCCCACGACCCACCAGGCCGGAAGCCCCTTGGCTCGCGCGGTGCGAACGTAGTCTTGGCGGAGCGTCTCCGCCACCGTCGAGCGGGTGATGCGGGCGAGGAGCCCGATCTGGAGCAGCGCGAGCGACGCCCCGGGCAGGACGAGTGCCCGGAGCCAGGCGCCGGGACCCTGGGCGAAAGGGACGTAGCCCCCGGCGGGCAACCAGTCGAGCATTACCGAGAAAAGGATGATCAGGATGAGCCCGAGCCAGAACCCGGGCAACGAGACGCCGACTACGGCGACCGTCATCACGGCCTGGTCGACCCAGGTGTGCTGGCGGACGGCGGCGAAGGTCCCGAGGACGACGCCGAGAACGGCGGTCAGGACGAAGGCGAAGGCAGCGAGGGCGAGCGTGGCAGGGAGCCGCTCGGCGATCGCCTGGGCGACGCTCCGGCCAAGCAGGATGGACTGGCCGAGGTCACCGCGGAGGAGCCCCGCGTACCAGCGCCCGAGCCGTACCAGGAACGGAGCGTCGAGGCCGAACTGCTCGCGGATCCGCTGGACCTGGTCGGCCGACGCGCCGACCCCCGCCATCACGACCGCCGGATCGCCCGGCACCATGTGCATGATGCTGAACGAGATGAGGGTGACGAGGAACAGGACGAGGACGGTCGCACCGAGGCGGCGAGCGACGTAACGCCCCATCGCCGGCCGCCGCGGTGCCGGGCGCCTAGCGCCCGGTCATTCGAGCCACACGTTCCAGAATCGGTGTGCCCCCTGGTACGGCTTGAAGCCGGCGAGGGTCTTCACCATACCGAGCTTGATGCCCTGGTCACCAAGCTTCAGGATGTAGACCTGATCGGCCATGCGCTGCTGGATCTGAGCCCAGGCGTCCTTACGATCGGCCTGCTTGAGCGAGGTGTTGAACTTCGTCCAGGCCTGGTCGAGCACCGGATCGTTCGTCACGCGCCCGACGTGGGCCGGTCCCCAGAAGAGCTTGAGGAAGCTGTACGGGCCGACGAAGGGTTGGATGGCGAAGCCCGAAGTGGCGAGGTTCCAGCCCTCCGACGTGAGAGCCTTGGCCGCCATCGTCGGCCAGTCCAGGACGTCCAGCTTGACGTTGATCCCCAGCGCCTTCAGCTGCTCGGAGGCCACCACCGCCGACTTGAACATGTACTGATAGTCCTTGTTGGTCATCAACACGAGCGGCTCGCCTTTGTAGCCGGAATCCGCGAGAAGCGCCTTCGCCTTGTTCAGGTCCTTCTGGTTGTAGAGGGCGCGCCCGGCCTCCGCCACGTAGTACGCGCTGTTCGGGTAGACCCAGCCCGGGTTGAGCTGGTAGAAGCCATCAGTCGCGGCGGAGAGGATCTCGTCGATGTCGAGGGCAGCCTGGATCGCCTGGCGAAACTTCAGGTTGCTAGTGGGAGCCAGGCTCGTGTTGACGTAGATGAGCGGCTGCGAGAACGGCAGGAGATCGACCAGCTTGACTTTCGCGTTCCCCTCCAGCCGCTTCGCGGCCGGGATGGGGACTTCCTCCACGAAGTGCACCTGACCCGACTCGAGCGCAGCCACCCGCGCGCTCGCCTCCCTGATGATGCGGATGGTGATGGTGTCGAAGTACGCCGTCTTGTGCCCGCCGAGGCCGTCCCGGCCGGCGGGTGCCGGACTCGGAACGTATCCGTCGAAGCGCTTGAGCTTCACGTGGGAATCCGGTACCCACTCCACGAACTGGTAGGGGCCGGTCGAGATGTTGGCCGTCTTGTTGACCTCCTTCGCCGCCTCCTCCGCCGGGATGATGGTGGTCGGCGAGGCAGGCGACGCGAGCCGATCGATGAAGGCAGTGTCGATCTGCTTCATCCGGATCACGACCACGTACGGACTGGTCGCCTCGACGGAGGCCACCTGGGCCATCGTCTGCTTCTCGGGGCTGACGCGTCCGAAGCGCTCGAGGGAGGCCTTGACGTCGGCCGAAGTCATCTCCTTCCCGTTGTGGAACTTCACGCCTCGGCGCAACTCGAAGCGGTAGGTCAGGCCGTTGTCCAGAACGTCCCACTTCGCGGCCAGGAGCGGGATGGGCGATGCGTTCTCATCGATCGTGACCAGGGTCTCGTACATCCCGAGCATCATGTTCCGGGCTGCGGCCGAGGCCGTAAAGTGCGGATCGAGCGTGTTCGTGCCGGCTGGCTGGGCCACGATCAAGTCGCCGCCCTTCTTCTGGGCAAGCACGGGCGTCACTAGCGCGAGGGCGAGCCCCAGCCCCATCGCCCCCATCGCCAGCGATTCACGAAGTGTCTTCATCGACTCCTCCTGTCTGTGGTCGATCTCGATCGTCGCAACATGACAGCGTGGCACGAGAAGCCTAGCCCAAGCGAGCACACGGGACAATCGGCCGAATCAATCACGTGCATGGGCACGGGGTGGGCCGAGAGCATCGCGGTGCTGGGACGAAGCCGCTCTTCGGGCGCCCGCGACGGTGGCGCCAACGATCACGAAGCGTTGCGCCACACTGACCCTGCTCCAGGGCCCCGAGGAGATCGGAAACACTCAGCCGGTCACGGACCACCATCAGATCGACGTCGCTCGCCTCAACGACGGTCCCGCCCGGTGGAAGCCGGCCGTCGGCCGCGGCACCTTCGATGACGGCCCGGGCCAGGCGGTCTTTCATGCTTCCAGTCGATTCGCCCATTCCAGCTGCGCACGACGCGGGCGGAGCCCGGTGCCATGGCCCGGCGTGGAAGGTCGGTTCGATCAGTCCATGGACAGCAATATCTTGCCGATGGTGGCGCGCGACTGGAGCAGCCGGTGCGCCTGACTCGCCTGCTCGAGCGGAAAGGTCCGCGCCAGGGCGATCTTCAGTCTCCCGGCGCGCATGGCCGCGAAGATGTCGTCGGTCCGGCGCACCAGGTCCTCGCGCGTCCTCAGGTGGTGCGCCAGCCGCGGACGCGTGAAGTAGATCGAGCCGGTTGCCGACAGCTCCATCGGCGCGATCGACTCGACCAGGCCGGAGCTGTTGCCGTAGAGGACGCACGTGCCCCGGTGCCGCACCGCCTGGATGCTCTTCTTGATGGTCGTCTTGCCGACGGAATCGTAGACCGCGTCGAGCCCGTTGCCGTCGCCCCACGCCCTAACGGCGGCCAGGAAGTCCTCCCGGTCGTAGAGGATCACCCGATCCGCCCCCAGGCCCCGGACGAACCTCGCCTTCTCGTCGCTGCCCACGGTAGCCAGCACCTGCGCGCCGCGCACCTTCGCGAACTGGAGCAAGACGTGACCGACGCCCCCGGCCGCCGCATGAATCAGGCATGACATCCCGGGCTCGAGCCTCACCGTATCGTGGGTCAGGTAATGCGCCGTTCCAGCTTGCGACAGCGAGGAGGCTGCGTCCTGCAGCGAGATCTCCGTCGGCACCGTGATGACACGGACGCCGTGCGGTGCCGCGTACTCCGCATAGCTGCCGGGACCCTCGAAGATGACGGGATCGCCTTCCTTCACGTGCTTCACGTTGGCACCGACCGCTTCCGCGATGCCCGCCCCTTCCCCGCCGATCCGCAACGGACCCTCTCCGGGCTCGAGCGGCGCGCCGCCGCGATAGGTCCCTTCGCGCAAGTAGACATCGCCATACGTGATCGTGGCGTACCGCAGCTTGACCAGGACCTGGTCCGAGCCCATGGGGGGCTTGTCACCCTCCACCATGGTCAGCACCTCGGGGCCACCGAGCCTCGGCACGACGATCCTGCGCATCGAATGCCCTTCCCTCCCGTCGAGCGCCGTGGGCGCCGACTACGAAGTCACATCGGATTCGGAAATCAGCGACAGGTCGGCGGGGTCGAGCCCGATCCACACGATCTCGCCGCGCTCGAACTGCTCCCTCGGCTCCCGCGACACGACGATGGTCATACCGCCTGCGTCGACGGTGTAGTCCCAGCGGTCGCCGAAGTAGGCGCGCTCGACGACCTTGCCGCTGATCCAGCGCCGGCTCCCCCGCCCCTCCTGTGGCGCCCGCCGCACGATGTCGATGCACTGCGGACGGACCGAGAACAGCGGCTCCACGGACGCGCTCTCGGTGCCCGCCAACACAGCGGTCGGCATGGTGAAGCCGCCGAAATCGACCTCCGTCCCGTTCCGCTTGCCGCGGATGAAATTCGTCCGACCGATGAAGCTCGCGACGAACAGCCTGCGCGGCGCGTTGTAGAGCCGGTACGGCGTGTCGACCTGCTCGATCTGCCCCGCGTTCATCACGACGATCCGGTCGGACGTCACCATGGCCTCCGCCTGGTCGTGCGTCACGTAGATCGTCGTCATCTCGAACCGATCGTGGATGCGACGGATCTCCAGCCGCATCTCGTCGCGCAGGTTCGCGTCCAGATTCGACAGCGGCTCGTCCAGCAGGAGAACCTCCGGCCGGATCACGATGGCTCGCGCGAGCGCCACGCGCTGCTGCTGACCCCCGCTGAGTTCGGCGGGATACCGGGCCGCCAACTCCGAGAGTTGCACGACCTCCAGAATCTCGCGCACTCGCCGGTCGATCTCCGCGCGCGGCAATCGACGCAGCTTCAGGCCGAACGCGACGTTCTCGAACACGCTCATGTTCGGCCAGATCGCATAGCTCTGGAAGATCATCGACATGTTCCGTCGCTCCGGCGGTACGCAGAACGACGGCGACGACACGGTCTGCCCGTTCATCTCGATCGTGCCGCGGCTCGGCGCGAAGAAGCCAGCGATCATCCGCAGCATCGTGGTCTTGCCGCAGCCGGACGGTCCGAGCAGCGAGACGAACTCCCCCGCCGAGATGTCGAGCGTGAAATCCCGCACGGCGGCCACCGCACCGAAATCTCGCCCGAGGCCACGGATCGCCATCTTGAACATCGTCAGGCATTCTCGCGCAGCATGAAGTCGCGGCCGACGAGCTTGAGGCCGACCACGACGAAGGTCATCGTGGTGACCAGCAGGATGACACCGAGCGCTGCCAGCCGCTCGAAGTTGCCACCCTCGGTCAGGTCGAAGAAGAGCACCGACATCGTCTTCGTGTTCGGCCCATACAGGAACAACGCCGAGCTCACCTCGCGGGTGCTCGGGATGAAGACCAGCAGCCACGCGCCCGCGAGATTACGCTTCAACAACGGGGCGACGACGCGCTGGATCGCGACGAGCCTCCCGCCACCGAGGATCCGCACCGCGTCTTCCATCTCCGGGTTGATGCCGCGAATGGCGGCCGACGCATTCGCGTAGGCGATCGGCAAGAAGCGCGTGATGAATGCGATGATCAGGATGGCGGCCGTACCGGCCAGCGCGAACGGCGGCGGCGCATACGCCGCGTAGAAGCCGATGGCGAGCACGATCCCCGGGATGACGAACGGGGCGAAGCACAGGACGCCGAGCACCTCGCCGAACGGTACCAGGCGACGGCCGGCCATGTAGGCGACGAGCAGCGCGAGCGTCACGGCGAGGGTCGCCGTCGCGATGGCGTAGGTGAAGGTGTTGACCATCGCCTGCCTGGCGACGGCGTTCTCGAACAGCAGGTAACGGATGTTGGCCAGCGTGAAATTGTCCAGCCCGACCCCCCGGGCCCAGGCCTTGGCAAAGGCC
Source organism: uncultured Candidatus Rokubacteria bacterium (assembly GCA_963805625.1). Taxonomy (GTDB): domain Bacteria; phylum Methylomirabilota; class Methylomirabilia; order Rokubacteriales; family DASRDR01; genus DASRDR01. The sequence goes on along the minus strand of CAWDVE010000019.1, from coordinate 19,497 downwards.
GCCTGGGCCAGCACCGCGTACGGCAACACGACCGACAGCGTCACCACGAGCAGCGAATAACCGAGGAACGCCCATTGCCAGCCGCCGAGCGCGATCGGACGGCGCTCGCCGCCCTTCCCGCTGAGCACGACATAGCCCTTGCGCCGCAGGACGAGGCGCTGCAGGCCGAACAGGCCGGCGGTGATCAGCAGGAGCGGCATGGCGTACGCGGTCGCGACCTCGATCTTGAGCGGAAAGCCGAAGAACTGCCAGAGCTGCAGCGTGATCAGGTTGATTCGCGCCGGCAACGCGATCACGACCGACGAGCCGATGATCGCGATGGCCTCGAGAAAGGTCACGATGCAGGCGCCCAGGATGGCGGGCGTCACCAGCGGCAGCGTGATCCGCATGGTCGTGATGATCGGGCTGGCGCCGAGGATGCTGGCGGCGTCCTCGGCCTCGCTCGACACCAGATCGAGGGCCGCGGAGACGAACACGAACACGTACGGAAAGGAGTAGATCGCCAGCACGAAGACGAGGCCGGAGAAGGTGTAGATGTCGAGCAATCCGGACCCGGCACCGGTCACGGACATGTACAGGCGGTTCAGCCATCCGGCATTCGGACCGGCGAGCAGAATCCAGCTCGTCGCGCCGAGAAAGGGCGGCGTGATGAAGGTCGCGAGCACCAGACCGCGGACCAGCTGCTTGCCCGGCATGTCGGTGCGCGACACCGCCCAGGCCATCGGTACGGCGAAGACGACACCCAGCAGCGCGACGCAGACGCCGAGCAGGATCGAATTGCGGAAGCCGACGAGATAGCGCGCCCGGCTGAATGCCTCGACGTAGTTGGCGAGCGTGAGGCCGCCGGTCGCCGGGTCCTCGAAGCTCGTCTGCACCAGGCGAAACAGCGGATGGACCACCAGCAGGATCAGGACGGCAGCGACGCCCAACCACACCAGCCTGGTCGGATCGAACCGACCACGCCGGGAAGGCCTCGCCGCCGTCTCAAGCGTGGCGGTCATGTCTCAGCGCATCGTGCCACGCCCCGTTCGGCGACTGTATCGAGGGCAGCGGGAATGCGGCTACTGGCCGAAGGTGTCACGCCATTGTTCGACGAGCTTCGGCAGCGCCTTCTCGGCTTCGGAGGATTCGACGAGGGGCGCGAGCGTGATGTCCTTCAATGTCAGGCCGCCGGGCATCTGCATGGACACCTCCGGCCGCGCCGGATGGTAACGCGCCTCGGCCACGACCTTGGCGTGCTCCGTTCCGAGCAGGAATTCCGTGAACAGCCTCGCCATGTTCGGCTGCGGGGCACTCTTGAGGATGCCGGTGAGCCCCAGGATCAGCACCGATCCGTCGGTCGGATAGACCACCGCGATCGGGTTGCCCTTGGCGGCGCTGTCCTGCGCCATGCCGTCCGGCATGGTGGCGACCAGGCGCTCGCCGGAATTCAGTGCGCGGATCGCATCGAACGTCGAACGTTGAACGAGCGGGATGTTCTTGGCGAGAGCCTGGAAGTAGGACCATCCGACCTGCTTGTCCATCACCACGACCCAGGCCGCGTCGAAGCCGCTGAACGCGGGATGGCTCAGCGCCAGCTGGCCCTTCCACTTCGGGTCGGCCAGGTCCTTCCAGGTCTTCGGCGCGTCGGCCGGCTTCACCTTCGTCGTGTTGTAGGCCATCGCCATCAAGCTGGCGCCGATCGGATACAGGAGCTTCGGAACGATGGCCGGCTTCAGCGCGGGACTGAGCTTGTCCGCATTCTCCGGGACGTACTCGCCGATCCGCCCCTCGCGTAGGAGGATGTCGTAATAGCCGCCGACGGCGCTGAGCGAGACCACGCTCGCGACCGGCACGTTGTTCTTGAAATCCAGCTGCAGGCGCTGGAAGGCCGCACCCGTCGTCGTGCGGATCGGAATGACCTTGAGACCAGGATACTTCTGCGCGAATGCGGCCGCCACCTTGTCGGCCGGCTCCTGACCGTAGAAGCTGATGTACCACGTCATCGGCCCTTCCTTCCGGGCCGCCTCCTCCAGGGCCTTCATGTCCGCACGGGCGATCCCGGCGAGCAGAGGCGTGAAGCCAAGCGCCGTCAGCGCCAGCGTCGCCAGCACGCAGACGACCGGTGCCGGGAATCGCGATACGCGGAGCTTACCCATCGACGTGTGCCCCCCTCGCAGGATGCGGAGAATCCAACGCCCGTCATCGACGATTCCACCCCGGAGCCGCTTCGAAGCCGGCCCGGGGAGGTCGGTCCTGGGGCCGCCTGCTCCGACCCCCGACCGGTCACCAGCCGGTCGCCGGCGGCTCGATGATTCGTCGTGTTCCACCACCTCGCGGACCGGCGCAGCGGACGGTCGGGCGGGACCCGGTGTTCCGGGCCGATGCGGCTGAACGACCCGGCGCCCTTCCGATCGTCGCGCGTGCGCAGCTCCCGGCTGCGACCGTTCGCACCCGCGCGCAAGACCGTGCCCGGGCATCGGCATGGCCGTACTTCTACTGTCCGGAAGGGCAGCTGTCAAGGCGCGTCCGGTGGCGGGCGTCGTCGCGCTCTTCGCGGATAGCAGCGATAAGCGCATCGCGTTATCCTGTCCGCTGGTGGTCGCTCCACGGTCAGCGGCGTGGCGTGGACCGTGGGCGGCGAACGACTATCCAGAGACACTGGAGGGCAGCTCGATGATGGGCGACAAGATCGGCGAGGGATCGGGCAAGGTGATCGGGACGCGTGTCCTGCCGGCCGAGGGTGGGCGGTACGTCAAGATGGAGATCACAATCCAGACACAGGCGACGTACCTCGGCCGGAAGGGGATCGACACCGGGACGTACGTGGCGTACGAGCGAATTCCCGGCCAGGTCTACGGTGAGGGTCAGGGCATCTTCGAGACGGAGGATGGCGAGGGAGTCATCTGGAACGGGATGGGGGTCGGAACACCGACCGGGCAGGGCACGGGCATGAAGTGGTCGGCCGCGTGCACCTACCAGACCAATTCCAAGAAACTAGCGCGCCTGAACGGGATCGTGGGCATGGTCGAGCACGAGACGGATGCCCAGGGCAACGCCAAGGTTCGAGCGTGGGAGTGGAAGGCCGGGTAGTAGGAACGACCTCGTGCTTGATCCCGACGACAAGCCCGTCCGGAGCCGGCACGCAGACCGAGTCGCACGGGTGCGCGACGAGCTCGTGGAATGAGCGGGGCGCGCGGGCCCCCGGCGCGTGACGCGATGCTGGTCGGCACGTCCCTGTCCCTGAGCGGGCGCTTCCGGCGGCAGGGGGACCAGGCTCGCGACGGACTCCAGCTCTGGATCGAGTACGCAAGGGATGCCGGAGAACGACCGGTGCCGCGCTTGATTGTCCTCGACGACGAGAGTCGCGCGAGCGTCGCACGGGCCCACGCGCGGCGCCTGCTAGCCGAGCACCAGGTCGACGTGCTCGTGGGGCCCTACTCCAGCGGGTTGGTACGCGCGGTCGCCCCCATCGCGGACGCTGCGGGGAAGGTGCTGTGGAACCATGGCGGCACGTCGGACGCCATTCTCCGGGCGGGAGCTCGGCGAGTGGTGAGCGTGGCGAGTCCAGCCAGCGACTACCTGCGGTCGCTCCCCGCATGGGGGCGACGCCGCGTTCCGGTGGTGAATCGGGTGACGGTTCTGCACGCCGCGTCCGGGACCTTCGCCAGCGAGGTCGCCCGCGGCGCCGCCGAAGGCGCGCGGGCGGCCGGCTGCGTCGACGTCCGGGTCGTGCCGTTCGAGTCGCCGCTCCTCGACGCGAGTGCACTCTGCCGCAAGGCGGCCATGTGGGACCCGGATCTGGTCATGAGCGTCGGCACGTTCGAGGAGGACCTCGCCGTCGCGCGGGAGCGGGCCACCCTTCCGGAGAGGACTGTACTCGCTCTCGTCGCCGCCGGCCTCGCCGCGTTCGGCGACGAGCTGGGCGCCCTCGCCGAGGGCATCATCGGACCGAGCCAGTGGGAGCCGGCGGTCGGTGACACGTCCCTCCTGGGGCCCGACTCGGCCTCGTTCATTGCCGCCTTCGAAGAGGCCTTTCATCGACCGCCCGAGTATCCCGCTGCCCAGGCGTTTGCCATCGGCTTGATCCTCATGGAGTGCCGTCGACGCTGCGGCGGGAGTCTCGACGAAGCCGCACTCCTTGGCGCCGCTCGCGCGCTCGAGACCACGACCTTCTACGGCGGCTTTCGGCTCGACCCGTGGACGGGAGGGCAAGTGGGGCACGGGATCCGTCTCGTCCGCTGGCAGGAGGGCCGGAAGCGCGTCGTCGACTGAGTCGGTCTCCTGGCCGGGAGGCGCGCCAAGGCGTAGATCGACGTTCTTCTGCGCGCGTGGCCATCTTGCCTGCGCGGCCAAATACGATAGGGGACCCGGCCGGAACGGCTAGGCGGCTTCCCAGCCAAGCCGAGCGCCACGGAGATACCGCACGCACGGTATTGGCTCTTCGCAATGGGTCGCCGCCCGCCGGACGGCGACCCGCTGATCTTCTTCCGCGCTCAGGACCCGGTCCCGCCTCGGCTCCTAACGAACGGGATCCAACACAACCACGGGGATCTCACGCTCGGTCTTGCGCTGATAATCGGCATAGGGTGGCCAGAATCTCAGCGCCTCGTCCCATAGCCGCGTCCGTTCCACGCCCGTGGCGGTCCGCGCCCGCGCGTGAATCTTCTTGGTCCCGACCTGAACCTCGACCACGGGGTCAGCCAGGATGTTGCGGTACCATCCGGGATGTTGCGGTGCGCCGCCTTTGGAGGCGACCACGAAATAGCTGTCGCCTGCCTTCCCATAGAACAGCGGAAATACGAACTTCTCTCCTGACTTCCGCCCTTTCGTCGTCAGCAGCAACGACGGAACGGTCATCTCCGGCCGACCAGGCTGTGTCATCTTGTACATGTGCCCGTCGGTGCCGCCGCTCGAAAGATAGCGGTTGGCGTGTTCCACCATCCAATCCGGAAGATTCGGGGCGAGCTTGGCTTCGGCCATACCTGATCTCCTTTTCATCTGCGTCAGCACGCCTAGTAGATGTCTTACCATCTCCTCACGCTTCAGACCACCTATCACGTATTCACCAACCACTACTTCGACCGCCACCAGCCCAAGCGAGCGCGGCGGTGGGCCCTCTCACGCTCGCGCCGCCCAGCGTATCGCCGAAGCATCGCGCTCGCGCGCGGGAACTCGCCCAGACGTTCGGCCTCCAGCCCCTCGATCGGGATCCGCTTCTCTCCGGGCGACTGACAGGATCCCCGACTTCCTGCTCCGCGTGACACGCGCGAATCAAGACGCCGCGGCTCGAGCGAGACCGTGGCGTTTTTAGATTTGGTTGCGGGGCCATGCAAAAGACATTCCTGCTGACGCCGCCAGCAACTTGGTATGCGTCTTTGCAGCTCTTCCGTTCATGCCCCGCACAGCTGCCGCCCGATGGGGATTGGGCCTGGACGGCTCAACGCCTCCGAATTCTTCGGCATGAGGTAGTGATGGTCGACGCGTCGTGGGCAGGGTTTAGAGAAGGTGCGGGATGATCATCTTGGTTCGCCGTCGGTAGACCGGCCGGTCGCGCACGGGGCCTTGGCTCCAAAAGACACCCATTGACGAGCCGGGCGGATGGGGCACGTAGAAGGCACTCGTCCCGGATACTCGGTGAGTCAGAGCAGCTCGTTGATCAGGTAGACGGTGTTGTCCTTCAGTTTGTGCCACAGCCCGCGCTGGCGCCACCGCTCCAGGTGCACTTCCTCGGCTCGCCGCACGTACTTCTCAAAGATGGCGTCGAGCTTCTGCGCGAGCGCGGCGTCGAGAAGGCCGAGCGTGATCTCGTCGTTAGTTTCGAATGACCGGTCGTCGAAGTTGCTGGAGCCCACCGCGCTCCACACGCCGTCGATGGTCATCACCTTCTGGTGCAGCAGCGTGTACGGATACTCGAACAGCCGCACCCCGCAGCGCAGCAGCTTCTCGAAGTTCCGGTGCCCGGCATGCTGCACGATCGGGTTGTCGGAGCCACTGGCCGAGGGCATCAGGACGCGGACATCCACGCCGCGGGCCACCGCTTCGCCGAACGCATCGATCGCCGCTGGCTCGGGGATGAAATAGGGATTCTGGATCCAGATGCGCTGGCGCGCCAGGCAGATGGCGGTGTGGTGCAGGATCTTCACGGCAGGGGCCGAGCGCTCGGGCTTCAGGTAGGCAGCGTGGACCAGCACGTCGCCCGCCGGTTCCAGTGCGGGGAAGACGTCGTCGCCGCCAAACAGCTCACCGGTCTCCCCCACCCAGTTTTCGCTGAACGCCGCCTGCACGCTGTGCACGATAGGGCCGTGCAGCCACAGGCTGACGTCGGCGTTGTGTTGGTGGTCTTCCGCGTCGCCCTGCCACGTGTCCACGATGCAATGGCCGCCGACAAAGGCCTCGCGACCGTCGATGACGACGAGCTTGCGGTGGTCGCGGTCAGTGAGCACGCCGATGTTGCGAAACGCCCCGTCGTGAAAGAACACGAGTGTGCATCCCGCCTCGCGCAGCTGTCGCCGGGTGGCCTGGCTCACGCCGCGCGAGCCGTTGGCGTCCAGCAGCACGCGCACCTGCTTGCCCGCGCGAGCCCGCTCGGAGAGCGCGTCCGCCAGACGGCGACCCAGTACGCCTTCCTTCCACAGAAAGGTCTCGAAATGCACGGACCTGTCGGCGCAGCGGATGCGCTCGAGCAGGACATCAAAGTACGCGCCGTTCTCGAGCACCTCGACCGAATTGCCGGCCAGAGGCGTGCTGAGCGTCAGCCCGGCGAGCGTGGGAATCAGCTCATCGATGGCCGACGCGCTATGGATCTTCAGGATGGGGTCGCGGTGACTGCGGATCGACCAGATCACGGCAATCAGCAGCAGGACGACGACGCCCAGTGACAGCCAAGCCCAGAGAGGCGGGTTCATCCCTTGCGGACTCCGTGATGAGCAGTCCCAGCCTCAAGTGGAACGCAGGAGGTGCTCGCACCTAACGGCATGCATACCTCCCGGCTACGCCCGGATCAGGGCTAGCTCAATGGTCATTCGCTCCGCCTCTGAGCCCACCGGCTGGCGAGCGCTGCCGTCCTGCCCCTACGCCCCCCTGCCGTGTGGTCCCGCAGCATGATGAGGAACATCCGGGCGGCCTCCGGCGCATCGACCGCATGTACCACGTCGGCCGGCATGCGCACGATGGTGCCCGGCGTCGCGCGAACCGCGGTCCCGTCGATCGTCAGGGTAAGGGTGCCTTCGAGGACCAGCACGAGCGCATCGAACGGCGATGTGTGTTCGGATCTGATCCTGGAGGATCGTGATGATGTCGCCGGGGACGAGGCCGCCGAGCGCGCCGACCATCCAGTCGACGAAGTGTTCGAGCGGGAAGAAGCTCGCGAAGGCGATCCCGACCAGGACCGCCGGAAAGAGCGAGAAGAAGAAGTAATAGGCGAGCTGCGCCGCGAGCCCGGGGCCGTTGTCCGCCACGAACTCCTTGACGGTCCGCATGAGGAGCTCGCGCCAAGAGAGAGGAAGCCGCGCGAAGCCGAACGACACCATCAGCTCACCTCACCGTCGAGGGGTGGGCAGTCGCCCGTGAAGACCCGCCACCACAAGACGGAACGCGCCGACGCCGCGCAGGCACTGCCTGGCCAAGACCGTCGCGGGGATCGGGCCGGCCCTAGAGCTGGCGCATGAAGGCCACGAGATCGGCCTTATCCTGGCCACTGAGCGTCAGGCCGAGGACCAGGTTGAAGAACTCCACCGTGTCCTCGAGCGTGAGCAGCCGGCCGTCGTGGAGGTAGGGCGGGCTGTCTTTGATTCCGCGCAGGGTAAAGGTCTGGATCGGCCCGCGGGGCGGCTCGTCCACGAACCGCTCGACACGCAGGTCGTGCATCTGCTGGTCGAGGTAGAACGGCGCCGGGTGGCACGCGCCGCACCGGCTCTTGCCCTAAGAAGACGGCTTCCCCGCGACGCTCGCTCTCGGTGGCCGCCGCGGCGATCAGGCGCCCCTCGGTGTCGAGCTTGGGCGCCGGAGGGAAGTCGAGCATGTTCTGGAGCTGCGCCATGTGGCTCACGGGAATCCGATCGAGAATGTTCATGCCCTTCTTCATCGCCCGGATCGGATCGCCGTTGAAGTACGCGGTTCGCTGCTCGAACTCGGTGAAGTCCTCGACCGACCGGAGGCTCCGCTTCGAGCCGTGGATCTGCTGGTGGAAGACCCCTCGGAGGCTCGTCGTGTCGAGCGGGAAGCGGCGCTGCTGCGGTCGGCCGTCCGGCGTCAGGTGGAACTGCCCGGTCGTATGGCCGTTCACGTGGCAGTCGAGCAACGGACGGAGCGTGGCCAGCGCTCTCACTTTTTAGGCGCGGCAGTCGGAGCGGCGGCCCTGCGCGGCTTGGCCGTCCGCCCGGCGCCCTCGGTCGCGGCGCGCCGCTTGACGTCGCTGCCGTGAGCTCGTTTGTACGTCTGGATGTCGGTGAACTGTCCCGTCGTCGACCGCTTCGCGTAGAGCTTGGCGCCGGCCCGGCTCCTGAGGTCGTGCGCTTCTGAGCCATGGCCGGCCTACAGGAGATCCTTGCGGGCCATTTTCGCGCGGGCGGCCCCGATCGCCATCTTCACTTCCTTCTCCTCCTCGGGACGGCGGGCATGCCCAGGGTCTCAATCCACAGCTCGCGAGTCCAGCCGGTGGTGTGATAGAGGTGCTCGTCCTCTTCTTCTTCCACCTCCTGCGCCCTTCCAGAATGACCGCGCTGGCTGGGCCTAGTTACTTGAGAATCGAATGAGTGGACCGTGCAGGTCTTTGAAATCAGAGTCATCACGCCGGTCATCACAGCCTCAAGATCTCTACCTCTCGACAACTCGGGGCTCGTGCGCCTTCGCGTGCTCCATCGCCTTCGCGAAGCCGGGCAGCCCACGGTCGATCATCTCGTCGTTCGCCGTGAGCGAGATCCGGAAGTAGCCTGGGATCTCGCTCACCGTGCCGGGCAACACGAGGATGTCGTGCTCGCCCAGCACCTCGCAGAACGCCTCGTCGTCGGCCCACGGTGACTTGGGCAGCAGGTAGAATGTGCCCTCGGGCACATGGACCTCGTAGCCCATGCCGCGCAGCGCCTCGACCATGCGGTCGCGCTTGCGCTGGAGGTGCGCGATGTCGATCGACAGCACGTCGAGGTCGGCGAGCGCATGCTGGAGCAGCGCGTTCGGCCACAATCCGGCGCTGGCGAGCTGCGTGAGCATGATGTTCCGGCGCATCTCCTCGCGGTTGGGCATGGTGGGCGGCAGCGCAAGGAAGCCGATCCGTTGCCCGGGCGACAGCAACACCTTGCCGTAGCTGTAGGCGAGTAGCGTGTTCGGGTAGTACGCGGTTGGACTGTGGAACGGGTGGCCATCGAACACGATCCGGCTGTACGGCTCGTCGGACAGGATGTAGATCGCACGCCCGTTCTTGCGCGAGGCGTCTTCAAGCAACCGCGCGAGGCCCCTCAGTGTCTCGGGCGGGTAGATCCGCCCGGTCGGATTGTTCGGCGTGTTGACGATGACGACCCGCGTCCGGGGCGTGATCGCGGCGGAGATCGCGTCGAGATCGAGGTCGAAAGTCACGGGCACGGTGTTCACCTTCACGGGCGTGATCCCGGCCTCGACACAGAGCACCTCGTAAAAGAACCACGGCGGGCGGCTGAAGATCGCTTCGTCACCCGGCTCGGTCACGGCCTTGAGTCCGGCCGCGATCGCCGCGAAACCAGCGATGGTGAGCGCGATGTCCGCTGGCTCGAACGGGATTCCGCGCCACTTCCTGAGCGATGCCGCGACGACCTCCTGCGGCTCGGGCTCGCTGATCTTGTACGCGAACCAGCGCTCGTTCTGCGGCACGGCCCACTTCTGGAGCGCGGTAACGATCCCCGGCAGCGCCAGCTCGTGTGGGTTGCCGACGGCAAAGTCATTGACGCCGGGCTTGCCCGCCTTCCGCGCGTAGGGGGATTCCGAGAAGAAGCGCATGAACGGCGCCGTGGCCCGCGCGAAGGCCTCGACGCGCGACGAGATGGGTCGTTGGGTCATGCCCGCATCGTACACGATCGCCCGCGTGCGCGTCTCGGCCCCGCATCGGGTCAAAACTTCTGATACCAGAGCAGGGGCCGCAGCTCAAAAGTAACGGTTACCAGACCCAATCCAAGTGGGGAGGTGACCGTGACGCGGACGAGCATGCACGAGTACGTGGCCGCCCAGCGGCCGCGGTACCTGGCGGCCTCGCGCCGGGAGAAGCGCCGCATCCTCGATGAGGTCGTGGCCGTCACTCAGTATCACCGTAAAGCCGCCCTCCGCCGCCTGCGTCGACCCCCACGCACGACCCCCCGCGAGGTCCGGACCGGCCGGCCCCGGGTGTACGGGGCCGACGTCGTCATCGCCGCCCAAGTACTCTGGGAGGCCAGTGGCGAGATCGGCGCCGTCCGGTTGCAGCCCTTCGTCCCCGAGCTCCTGGACCGCCTGCTCGCCTGTGGGGCACTGGCCTTGACACCCGACACCGCCGCGGCACTCCGCCGGGTGAGCGCCGCCACGCTCAAACGCCTGCTCGCCCCGATTCGCGCGACCCGGCCGCCCCGCGGGCGGGGGACGACCCGCACCGGCACGTGGCTCAAGCATCAGATCCCCATCCGCACCTTCGCCGAGTGGGATGACGCCCGCCCCGGGTTCCTCGAGGGCGACCTCGTCGCCCACTGCGGCCCGACCACCGCGGGCTTCTATCTCCACACCCTCTGCGCGGTCGACATCGTGACGGCCTGGACGGAGCTCCACGCCGTCTGGGGCAAGCATCAGGAGCGGGTCGGCGGGGCCATCCAGCATGTCCGGCAGCGCCTGCCCATGCCCCTGCTCGGCTGGGACAGCGACTCGGGCTCCGAGTTCATCAACGAGGCCTCAGGCGCCCCGATCTCGGGCGAGCCCATAGCGGGATACCCCCCTCGCAGCTCCCCGTCGACCCCTTCCGCCCCGTCCCGATGGTAACCGTCACTTTTGAGCTACCGACTCACGGAGGGTAACAGTCACTTATGAGCCGAGACGGGCCCCCGGGCGCGGTCCGACGCGTCGTCCGAGGGTGACCGTGTTGGCGACGAAGCCCCGCATCCCCCGCCCGCGCCCTCCGCACGAGTCCGCTCAGTCGGCTGCCCCTTCTTACGGCATCCGCCCCAGGCGCGCAAGAGTGCCTTCAGGGCCGGTGGCGGGCAGGAACGACGAGGTCTCACGAAGTCGCGCGAGTTCGTTCACTGCGCGATCGGTCGTCATGATGCCCGTCACTGCCATCAGAGCAGTGAGCAGATCGATACACGCTTGTGCACGACTCGATTCACCTCGGTCCAAGGTCACACAGGGGAACCCCGCGACTCTCACTGGGCACGAACGTTGCTGTCGCTCCGGCCATGCGTCTCCAGTTCGACCGGGGCACGATCCTCGTCAGCGACGTGCCTTCGACGCTCGATCTCACCGATGCCCCCGGGCTCCTGTGGGATGCCAGGGTCCGGGCGCACCGGGCTCCGGCCTTCAAGTACTCCACGCTCATCCGATGGCTACTCGACCAAGGCGTCACGTTCGACGCCGGTAGTCTGGGCAGCCACGAACAGACGCAGGGATGGGTCGATCCCGGTCTGCGTGACTATCAGGCCGCGGCGCTCTCCGCGTGGGAGCTCGCCGGGCGACGGGGCCTCATCGTGCTTCCGACCGGGAGCGGCAAGACCCGCATTGCCCTCGCGGCCCTGGCGGCGACGCGCCTGCCCGCGCTCTGCCTAGTCCCCACGCGCGTGCTCCTCGAGCAGTGGCGTCAAGAGATCGCCACGGTCTATCCGCACGAGGTCGGCTGCTACGGGGAAGGCCGGCGCGAAGTGACGCCCGTCACGGTGGCCACGTACGAGAGTGCCTATCGACACATGGACCGCATCGGGTCCCGCTTCGGCCTCCTGATCGTCGACGAAGTCCATCACTTCGGATGCGGCTTTCGCGATGAGGCGCTGGAGATGGCGCTCGCGGGCGCGCGACTCGGGCTGACCGCGACCCCTCCCAGGAACCCGGCCCACGCGGCTCGTCTGGTGGACGTCGTCGGGCCGACCGTCTACGAGCTCGCGATCGGCGATCTCACCGGTCGGTTCCTGGCGAGCTTCGATGTGGTCACCCTCCACGTGGACCTGACCGCCGAGGAGCGAGTCCACTACGCGAGGCTCCATCGGCGGTTCACGACCGCCTACGCGGCATTTCGCCACACGCTCCCGCAGGCGACCTGGACAGACTTCGTTCGCGCCGCCGGCCGGTCGGCGGAGGGCCGGCATGCGTTGGCCGCCTGGCGCGAGGCGCGACGGCTCCTCGCCCTGACCAGGGCGAAGTGCGACACGCTACGCGCGCTGCTCGATCGTCATGGGAATACACGGACGCTCATCTTCACTGCGGACAATGCCAGCGCGTACGCGATCGCGCGCGAGCACCTCATCATGCCCCTGACCTGTGACATCGGCCGCCAGGAGCGCGACCAAGCTCTCAACGCTTTCCGTCAGGGGCAGCTCCGGGCACTCGTCTCGTCACGGGTGCTCAACGAGGGTCTGGACGTGCCGGATGCGGATGTCGCCGTGATCGTCGGGGGCGCTTTGGGCGAGCGCGAGCACGTGCAACGGATTGGCCGGCTCCTTCGGCCCGGGCCCGGGAAGCGGGCCCTCGTGTACGAGCTCGTCACGCGACAGACCCTTGAGGTCAGCCAGGCCTGGCGAAGGCGCCAAGGACTTGTCGCTCGACGCTCCATTCAGCTATAGGTTCGTCGGGAACACGGTGGTACCCCGCTTCCTCAGCGAGGCGGATCATCCGTGGCTGCGGACTCTCCTCGACGAGCGTGAACGCTTCGTCGGACGACCACAGCGAGAGCTCGACGCCCGCCTGCAGGAGCCCCTCACGCCCGAAGGGCCGGCCGGGAAGAAGCAACTCGCGGTTCGGGTTCTCGCACAGCTTGGGCGCACGGCGCGGGACGCCGCGGTGCCACCTCGCCAGGCCCGCCGACTCGTGTTCCTTGAAGCCGCGCGCGCCGCTGGCGCGCGAGACGGGGCACTTGCGCGCGTGGCGAGTTCGCTGGCTGTCACCGCCGAGGAACTCGAGGCGGCTCTCTTCGCCGATCTGCCCGGCGAGCATGTCGTGACCGGTCTTGGGGCTTCGCTGTCACCGACCGAACTCGCGCTCCGGGCCAACCTCGCCCTGACGCAAGCCCTCCTGTTCCGCGCCACCGGCGTGACCCTCGAAGTCGAGGGCAATGCCAGGGCCCTCGTTCGGACCGCCAAGCTGCGTGGGCTCATCTGCACCGTCTCCGGAACGTCGTGCGGGGACACCGTGCTCGAGGTGTCTGGTCCCCTCGCGCTCTTCCGGCGGACGATCCTGTACGGACGCGCGCTGGGCGCACTGGTGCCACATCTCGCCTGGTGCCCACGATTCCGACTACGGGCGGCCTGCCTCCTCGAGGAGAGACTCGTGGATCTCCACCTCGGGACGGGTGACCCCATCCTCCCGGCCGACCCTCCCCGGCAGTATGACAGCCAGATCGAAGAACGGTTCGCTCGCGACTTCCGGAAGCTCGCGCCCGACTGGGATGTCCTCCGGGAACCCGAGCCAGTGGTCTCCGGAAACCGTCTGGTCTTCCCGGACTTTGCGCTGCAGCACCGCCACGATGCAGCGCGCCGCTGGCTGCTGGAAATCGTCGGGTACTGGACGCCGGACTACGTCCGGCGCAAGCTCGCCCTCTACCGTGAGGCGCGGGTCCCCAACCTCATCCTCTGCATCGACGAGGCTCGCGCCTGTGACGAGGGGAGCCTCCCGACCGGTGCGCTCATCGTCAGATTCCGGCGCCGCGTCGATGCGGTCGCCGTCCGGTGTATCGTCGGGTGAACTCGGGGAGATCCTTGACCACCCGCCTCAGGATGCGTCACCGCCGGCGCCTACCGAGCTGAAGTCATCGTGAATCGCGATCCTCGCGGATCAATCGCACGCTGTCGGAGAACGATCGACCGCCGAATCGGTGCCTCCACCTCTCTGACAACCGTCGCGCCTCGTTCATGGTGAGCATGCCCGTCGCGCGCTCAAGGATCTCCTTGATCTCCTGCTGGAGTGAGCGCCCATTGAGACGGGCCCGCTCCTTCAGACGCCGGATGGTCTTCGGGTCGAGACCCCGCACGAGGATCGAGGGCATCTTGTATTCCCCACACGAGCCAACGGGATTCGAACCCGCGCTTTGGCCTTGAGAGGGTTGTGACATGGCCTGCAGTGACGCAGACTTACCGCGCGGTTGCCACCGGCGGTTGCCACGGTCTCTCGAACTGGGCACGGCTCGAGCCACGGCAAACCGCCTCGTGGCGACGCATCATCCCTCTTGCTCATCCAGCCGCCGACGGCCATGAGAGTCGGTGCGGCCACACTGAACAGAGGTCAGGCTGGTCGGCGAGCCTTCGTGCGACCAGATCGTTCGGTCTTGCCCCGCGAACGCGCAAGCCATCCCTCGAGGACCGTTCTCGCCAACGTTGTATGTCCTACGCCGCGCTTCGCCGCAAGAGAGCGGAGGGCTTGGAGGTCCTCTTTATATAGGCGTAGCGCGATCTGTTCCGTGCGCGGAGGACGGATCTCGACGTCGAGATCCACCAAGTCCTTTGCGAACTCCTCCAGGCTGTGACGCGCCCAGAAGGCACGCTCTTCTTGGTCGCTTCGGAAAGCTGGAATCCTACCCTTGTTTGCCGCAACCGTCCCCACCAGCTCCCTCCCTTGCCTCTTCGCCACCGGCGATAGCTCCTTGCCTCGTCCTCGTCGGACATCCGAGCGCTGACGCAGAGGCGCATCGATGAATCGAACTGGCCTGGAGGTTGTTGGCGTCCTGTCTTTGAGACGACGAATGCCCCCTCCGAGTCCAGATCCCGCGGCCGCGCTGCCCGAAACACGCACGTCAGGAGCTCGCCGCTCTCCAGCGGCGCGACCACGAACCAGCGCTCCTGGGCCCCGCGACCTCCGCGGCGTATCCGTGCAGGGCCGTTCCAGCCGTACACCGCGCTTGTAACATCCGTTGCCTCGACATTGCGTTCTGCCAGGTGCTCCAGACTGGCCACCGTGAAGACCAGCGTCCAGTGCGTGCTAGCACCTCGCATACCACAATGGTATGCACGCCCTCACTGTGCGGTCAAGAGGATCCGAGCATTGGCGACCCCAATTCTCCTCCGTTCGGGCACGAGCTGCTCTGGCTGACGCTCCGCGAAAAGAGGAGTGGTCGTTCGCTCGTTGGCCGCGATCTGCGCGAGGCGACCAAAGAGATATACTCCGACCCGGGATGGGCGATCGGCAGGAGCGCCCCGGCGGTCCCCCAACAGCCGGCCAGCACGCGCGACCGGCGTGGTGCAGCCGCCACGGGAGAACGAACTGCGACGGCGGGCGATCAGAGGTCTCATGAGGACGCGTCGACCGACTCGAGCCAAGGCCGCTTCCGCCACACAGATCACCCTCTCCGGCAAGTGGCGCATCACGGACATGTCCCTTTGGGACCGAGAAGCGATCGACCTCCTTGGGCCGGCCTTCATCGAGTTCAGAGGGAACGGAGGCCAGTTCCGATTCATCGCGGTCGACGGGTGGATGGACTGCCGACACGGACGGCGGAACGGCCAACCGTCCGTCGACGTCACTTGGGACGGCAATGACGAGGGTGATCCCGCCAGTGGTCGAGGCTGGGTGCTTCTCCGGCAGGACGGCTCCCTGACCGGTCACATCTACTTCCACCGGGGCGACGATTCGGGCTTCACGGCCATGCCCTTCGAGGACGACGCGCGGCCCACCGCTAGATCGAGCCTGAAGCGCAAACAGCACCTCCGATGAAGGAGACGCCGTGCCAGGAAGAGGCAGACGGAGGCACTTGCGCCGGGACGCTTCGTGTCCCGAGCGGCTGGAGGCCGGAGAAGAGGACCGAGATCCGCTGTCGAGACGACGAGGGATCACGATGAACCTGACGACCTTAAAGGACACGCCACCGTGGGAGTGGCCCGAGGGGACCGCGGCGATGCTGCTCGGCATCCTACGGGATGACCGAGCCTCGACGTCCGATCTCCGTCTGGCCGCTGAGCTTGCCGGCGACGTCGCGGTCGTCAACACCGAGCTGGTCGACGTGCTGCTCTCCCTCCTGCACCGCGGCGACACGCCCGAGGCGGTACGGGGCCAAGCGGCGATCTCCCTGGGACCCGTACTCGAGCACGTAGATACCGGCAGTTTCGACGATGCCGACGACCTCCCGATTCCGGAGCGTTCCTTCCGCCAGATCCAGGAGTCCCTGCACGAGCTCTACCTGGACGCCAACGTTCCCCAAGACGTTCGGCGAAGGATCCTGGAGGCCTCGGTCCGCGCCCCCCAGGACTGGCACCGGGATGCGATCCGCGCCGCCTATGGGAGGCGCGACGAGGCCTGGAGGCTCACCGCGGTCTTCTGCATGCGCTTCGTCCGCGGATTCGACGAGGAGACTCTCGAGGCACTCGCCAGCCCGAACCCCGATATCCATTACGAGGCCGTCATTGCGGCCGGCAATTGGGGAGTGGACGCCGCCTGGCCGCCCATCGCCGCCCTCGTCACCTCGCGGAAGACCCCGAAACCTCTGCTCCTGGCGGCGATCGAGGCGGCCGCCGGCATCCGGCCGCACGAAGCGCTCGAGCTCCTCGATGATCTCGCGGACTCCGATGACGACGACATCGCCGACGCGGTCCGCGAGGCCATGGCCATGGCGGAGAGCCAATCGGGCGATCACGACGAACTCGACGATGACGACGACTCGCGCTCGAGATCAGGGTGAATGGCCATGAAGAAAGGGGGGGCCGAACCGGACCATGCACGCGTGGTCGACGCGCGACAGCGCCATCGCCTGTCGCACGCTGAGGTCCAGACGGTGCGCTAGGTGGGCCTGATCCAAGTCTCGGGAGCGTTCGGCTCTCGCCAGAAGGAGGCGCAGCGGCTTGGGCGGATCCTCCGGCCACAGTGGGATGGGCGCGTGGCTCATGTCTTCACCCCGGTCTCTCGCGACACCTGCGAGGGGGAGTTTGCCCATCACCGCAAGCTCTTCCTGACCGAACAGGGTTACTCCCACCAGGCGCGATTGGTCGATCGGATCTGAGGCGAGCCGCGATTGCGCTCTGTCGAGAGAGTGCCCAGGACGATGAAGGCCGGCGGCCACAAGTGGGCGTTCACGGCGCGGTTCCGGCGCCACGCCTTCGGTTGGAGGTCGCAGCCCGCGATCCAGCGCGTGAAGCAGGCCGTGAGCGAGATCAAGACGGTCGCTCGCGGCGACCCGGTGCTTGCCGCCGACGGCGCGGTGACCCTGCTCGAGCGCCTCTCGCCGGCGCTCGAGCACGTCGACAGCTCCTCGGGCGCGATCGGAACCGCGGTCAACAGAGCGATCGCCGAGCTTGTTCCGATCATCGGCGGCGCGCCCGCCGATCCCGAGAGGCGCGAGACCTGGCTCCAGCGCCTGTGGGAAGCGCACGAAGCAGACGAGATGCCCTACATCGAAAGGCTCGCCGACCACTGGGGCGAGCTCTGCGCTTCGAAGGTCGTCGCCTCGGCGTGGGCGGACCGCCTGGTCGGCATCACGGGCATGGCGTTGAGCCCGGACAAGACCCTGCGCGGTCACTTCCACGGTACCGCCGCGTGCCTCAGCACGCTCTACCGCGCGGAGCGCTACACAGAGATTGTCGACATCCTCCAGGTCGACACCATCTGGCCCTACAAGCGCTGGGCGGTGAAGGCGCTCGCCGCCCTTGGCAAGAGGGCCGAGGCGATCCGGTATGCAGAGTCGTGCCGCGGCCCTTGGACCCCGGATGGCGATGTCGACGCCCTCTGCGAGGAGATCCTTCTCTCTTCCGGCCTCATCGAAGAAGCGTACGCGCGCTACGGGGTGCGGGTGAGCCGCGGTGGCACCTACCTCGCGACTTTCCGTGCGGTCGCGAAGCAGTACCCACACAAGTCCGCGGGCCAGATCCTCACCGATCTGGTGAAGACCACACCGGGCGACGAGGGCAAGTGGTTTGCCGCGGCCAAGGAGGCGGGGCTCTACGACGAAGCGCTCGCGCTCGCGAGCCAGACCCCCTGCGATCCCAAGACGCTCACTCGCGCCGCGCGCGATTTCGCCGACAAGCAGCCGGCCTTTGCCCTCGGCGCCGGCTTGCTCGCCCTCCGCTGGCTCGTTCAGGGCTACGGCTACGAGATCACTGGCGCCGACGTCTGGACGGCATACTCGAGCACGATGAAGGCTGCGGAGAAGAACGGGAACGTCGCCGAGATCCGCGAGCGTGTGAAAGGGCTCGTCGCCTCCGAGGCACCCGGAGGCTTCGTCACGAGGATCCTGGGAAGGGAGCTCGGGTAGTGACGCCGCCGAAGCGGAGCGCGGTGAGGGTCACAATTGAGAGCCGGGGACCTCGATGCCGTCCCAGCCACCAGGCCAGGCCGTGGAAGGGCGCCACCGGCTCTGGTTCTCTCGCTCCCTCCCGGCCGCTCGATGTGCAGCCTGACGCGAGCTCCCAGGCTACCTGGTCACGCCGTCACTCAGTCGGTTGCCACTTGGTTGCCATTCCGGGCATTTGCGACGGGGCCTCGGGGCTCGCGGACCACCGGAAATGCCTCTGAATGCCGCGTCGCCTTGGCCATCAAGGCCGTAACATCTTTCCGATGCGCTTCGTGCCTCACGCTCGCAAGACCCATGATTCATCGGCACAAGCGCGAGGCGCGTCGTGGCTCCAAGGGGTACCGTTCGCTTTGGCTGAGCTTGCCCCTTCGACCACCCCGGCCAGCACGGGTTCCAGCTTCCCCCTCCCCTCGAACACGTAAACCGTTCCGTCCTCGCTAGGAGTGAAGACCAATCTCCCGTCCAGCAGCTTCTTGAGTATTTGCCGGGCCTGTATGGGTTGGCCCATTAGAAGACCCTGCCAATCTGTGAGGCAATCCGCCAGGTCTCGTTGGAGGCGAGGCACGTCTAAACCTTGAACGGCGAATCTTACAGGCCAGGGAGTCGTCCGAGGCCCGCTCCGGTCGCGGTGATTAGCGCAGTCGGTGATCCAGTCCAACCGCCCCGTAAAGGGCGTTGGGATGAGTCACCGGGCGACGCGGGGGCAGCATGATGACAGTGCCTTGCATGCCCATGACCGTTCTCGGAATCGCCGATTGGGGCTAACTGGGCAACCTTGGCCCAGCCTTCCAGCTCCTCCCACTGTCGGTGGAGATCGAGCCGACAGGCCTCGGCATTCTTCATCTCTTGCACGAGCCTGGGAAGATCACCACCCAGCCGGATCGCGTCAGTCAGCCGCCGGCATTCCGTGTCGATCCGCCGAACTCGATCCTCAAACCCCTCGCGCCGTGCGTCAAGGTGCTCCGTCTCGGGTCGCAACTCGGCAATGGCGGCCTCAATCGCCGCACTAACCACCTCCGGTCGGAGGAGATCCTTTTCGACTGTCTGCAGGACAGCTCGGTTGGCCTCTGACATCGGCATCTCGACATCGTTCGGGCATCTCGCTACACCCTTTT
>CAWDVE010000018.1:0-144547 GCA_963805625.1 uncultured Candidatus Rokubacteria bacterium | reverse complement strand
CTTGTCACGGCGTCAAGGGGCGTGCATCATCCCGACAGAGCCGCGGCCAAGGGCGGCCGCTGCGGCGCGGTCCACTCCGGACGCTCGCGCGAGGGAGGCGTCCATGGCGGGGATGTGTCAGGAGTTCAAGACGTTCGTCCTGCGCGGCAACGTCCTCGATCTCGCCGTCGGTGTCGTCATCGGCGCGGCCTTCGGGAAGATCGTCTCCTCGCTGGTGGGGGACGTGATCATGCCGCCGGTCGGGATCCTCCTCGGCGGCGTGGACTTCTCCCAGCTCGGCTGGGTCCTCAAGCCCGCGGCCGGCGACAAGCCCGCCGTCGTGCTGGGGATCGGGAAGTTCATCCAGGCCATCGTGGATTTCCTCGTCATCGCGTTCGTCATCTTCCTCGTGGTCAAGGCGGCGAACCGCATGAAGCGCGAGGAGCCCGCCCCCGCTCCACCGGGGCCGTCGCCCACGGAGCGGCTCCTCACGGAGATCCGGGACCTCCTTCGCCCGGGGCGCTAGGTCTGGCCGCGCCCCGGGTCGAAGGACGGCGGCTCCGGCGACCTGTTCCCGGAGTTCGGCCGTGAAGATCGCCGCCGTCGAGGCCCTCCCGCTCGGGATCCCCTGGCAGCCGACCGATCCGCCCTCCCCGTGGACGGCACGGCTCGGGAAGCAGGTGCTGGTCCGCGTCGCGACGGATGAGGGGCTCGTGGGCTGGGGCGAGGCCTTCGCGCTCGGCGCGCCGATGGCCGTCTGCGCGGTCGTGCACGAGGCGCTCGCGCCGCTCTTGCTGGGCGAGCCCCCGACCGACATCGAGCGGCTCGTCGACCGGCTGCACCGGGCGACGCTCCTGTTCGGCCGCCGTGGGCTCGGCATGTTCGCGATCAGCGGTGTCGAGCTCGCGCTCTGGGACCTCGCCGGGCAGACGCGCGGCGTGCCGGTGTACGAGTTGCTCGGCGGCCTGGTCCAGCCCCGGATCCCGGCGTACGCGAGCCTCGCGCGGTTCGACCGGCCCGCCGACGTGGCCCGGGCCGCCGCCGCCGCCGTCCGGCAGGGGTTCCGCGGCGTGAAGCTCCACCAGACCGACCTCGCCTCCGTCGCCGCCGCCCGGGAAGCGGTGGGGCCGGACGTGGCGCTCATGCTCGACGTCAACTGTCCGTGGACCCCGGCGGAGGCGATTCGCATGGGCCGGGCGCTCGCCCGCTACGATCTCGCGTGGCTCGAGGAGCCGGTCTGGCCACCCGAGGACTATCAGGGTCTCGCCCGGGTCCGGGCGGCGCTCGACACGCCCATCGCCGCGGGGGAGAACGAGGCGACCGTGATCGGGTTCCGCGAGATGCTGCGCGCCGACGCCGTGGACATCCTGCAGCCCAGTCCGACGAAGGTCGGCGGGCTGGTCGAGGCGAAGAAGATCGCGACCCTGGCGGCCGCCTGGAACGTGGCCGTCGTGCCCCACTCGTTCTACTTCGGTCCGGGCCTGGCCGCGGCGCTCCACCTGGCGGCGTCCACCCCTGGCATGGCCTGGGTCGAGTGGCCGATGGGCGAGCTGGCCACGCCGCTCCTCGAGGTGCCGATCCGTCCCGAGGCGGGCACGCTCGCGCCGCCCGCGGGGCCCGGGCTCGGCGGGCGCCCGACCGTGGCCGCATTGCGCGGCCATCTGCTCGCCGCTGCGCCGTTACCCGCGTTCACCACCGGGTAGGCACGGGATCGCGCCGGTGCTCCGGCTCGCGGTGGACTGCTTGCTCCAGGCCATGGGGCTTCCGCTCGAGGATCGGCCTGGCGGCTGAGCCGGAAGCGGTCGCGGGCGGCGACGGGATCCTGGAGATGGCCGCGGGCCCGGGCCGGCCCACGCGGGCGGCCCTCGCGCTCCTGGTGGGGTACCAGCGATGGCTCTCGCCGCTCCTGCCGGGGGCGTGCCGGTTCTGGCCGACCTGCTCCGAGTATGCGCGGCTGGCCCTCCTCCGGCACGGGCTTGCCCGGGGGGGCGCGCTCGCGCTCTGGCGACTCTGTCGCTGCCATCGGTTCGCGCGCGGGGGGCTCGATCCACCGCCTTGAACCGAGGCGCCCCCGAATCCGCGCGGGCCGTCCCGTGCTCTAACAGAGCGGACGGGTGGAGGCCCGCTCGATCATCCATGCGTCCGGAGGCGCGAGATGCACGTCGCCGAGCTGTGGCGGTACCCGGTGAAGTCCCTGGCCGGGGAGCAACTCGAGCGCGCGGAGATCCGGCGCGACGGAATCGCCGGCGACCGGCTGGTCCAGGTGTACGACGCGCGCGGGCGCGTGGTCACCGCGCGAAAACACCCGGATCTGCTTGGGCATCGAGGCACTCTCGGACCCGATGGTGAGGCACAGGTGGATGGCTGCTCGTGGTCGTCGCCGGAGGCGGCCGCTCTCGTCACGCATGCGATCGGGTCCGCGGCACGGCTCGGCCGATTCGACGGGGAGGAGCGGTTCGACGTCCTCCCGCTGCTGGTCGCGACGGACGGCGCGATCGCGGCGCTCGGGGTCGACGGTCGCAGGCTGCGCCCGAACATCGTGGTCGGCGGCGTCGACGGGCTGGAGGAGCGCGAGTGGCCCGGACGGCGTCTCCGGATCGGCGAGGTGGTGATCGCCGTCGCTCAGCTTCGGGCGCGCTGCGTGATGACAACCTACGATCCGGATACGCAGGCGCAGGACCCCGGCGTGCTCCGCCGGATCGTCCGGGAGTTCGGCGGCACGATGGCGCTCGACTGCGCTGTCGTGGCGGCGGGGTCGGTCCGCGTGGGGGATCCGGTGGTCCTGCTGTAGCAAGGCCGCCTGCGCGCGGATCCGCACGGATCCGATCGAGCTGAGCGCGGCGGTTGCTGGTCTATCCAATTCCTGGGGGCGGTCTATCCGCCCAGACCCCACATGCTGTAGTTGTTCAGGACACACAACTCATGTTTAGTATCTCTCGCGACGCTGCTCCGTCGCCATCTTCATGGAGCCCGTGTCACTGGCCGTGGATCTCGCTCGACGGCAGACGCCGGGGTCCCGGCGCCCCGGGCCGGTGGCGGCGGACGACCCCATCCTGGCCCCGTACCACGTCCGGCCAGGTGTCCGCCTCGCCGGCAGGCCCCGGACCCCCACCGGTCTCGCGCCGCT
Source organism: uncultured Candidatus Rokubacteria bacterium (assembly GCA_963805625.1). GTDB lineage: Bacteria > Methylomirabilota > Methylomirabilia > Rokubacteriales > DASRDR01 > DASRDR01. The sequence goes on along the minus strand of CAWDVE010000018.1, from coordinate 141,441 downwards.
CGACGCGCTCCTCGACGGGGGCTTCCCGCAGGGCGAGCTCGCGGAGCTGGTCGGTCCGCGGACCTCCGGGCGCACCCGGGTACTCCTCGGCGCGCTTGCGGGCGCCACGGCGCGCGGCGGCTGGGCGGCGCTCGTCGACGGGACGGATGGTCTCGACCCGGCCGCGGCCGCGATGCTCGGCGTCCCGCTCGGCCGCCTCCTCTGGGTCCGCTGCGGCGGCCGGCTCACCACGGCGTGGCGCGCGGCGGATGTCCTCGTCCAGGGGGGCGGGTTCGAGCTGGTCGTGGTCGATCTCGGGGATCTGCCGCCATGGGTGCTCGGCCGCACTCCGCCCGCTGTTTTCGTGCGTCTCCAGCGGGCGGTCGAGCGTGCGGCGACCGGGCTGCTCATCGTTGGCCCCCGGCGTGTGGCCGGAAGCCTCGCCGCGGTCGCGGTGGCGCTCGTCCCGCGGGCCGTCCACTGGGCTCCGGGCGGCCCGGGGTTGCTCGCGGGGCTCGAGACCGAGGCCCGGCTGATCCGGTCCCGGACCCGCGCGCCGGGCGCCGGTGTCCGGCTGGTGTGGACCACGCTCGATCCCGGGGAGCCGCGGCCGGTCACGCCCGCGCCGCGCGCGGCGGCGCGCGGAGTGCGTTGATGGCCGATGCCCCGTTGGTGGTGCCTCCGCGCTACGCCTGCGTCTGGGTGTCGGGATTTGCCGCCGCGGCGCTGGTCCGGCAGGACCCGGCGCTCCGAGGCCGTCCCGTCGCCGCGCTCCGGGGCACGACGCTCCGGACGGTCGTGGCGGTCACGCCGGAGGCGGCGGCCGGCGGGGCGCGCGCGGGCATGAGCGCGACCGAGGCCGCGACGCGCGTGCCCGATCTCGTCGGGCGCGTGGAGGATCCCGCGGCCGAGCGCGCCGCGGCCGGCGCGCTCCTCGATGCCGCGTGGGCGACCTCGCCGCGCATCGAGGTGGTCGATCCGGGCACCCTCTGCCTCGATCTCGACGGGCTCGCGACGCTCTTCGGAGACGAGCGGCGGATCGGCGAGCGGCTGGCCGCGGCGGGCGCGGCGGTCGGGCTTCCGATCCGCGTCGGCATCGGGGCGACGCGGACCCTGGCGCGACTCGCGGCGCGGATCGGCGCGGGGCTCTTCATCGTGCTGCCGGGCGCGGAAGAGGAGTTCCTCGCCCCGCGCTCCCTCGGGCTCCTCGATCCCGCGCCAGACCTGGGGCTCGCGCTCGAGCGCTGGGGGATCGGGACGCTCGGCGGGCTCGCGGCGCTGCCCACGGCGGCGCTCCTCGCGCGCCTCGGTCCGGCCGCCGTCCGGCTCCAGGCGCTTGCCCGCGGCGCGGACGCCGGACCGTTCGTTCCGCACCTCGTGCCCGAGCCTTGCCGCGAAACGGTCACACTCGACTGGGAGGTGCCGTCGCTCCCCGCGCTCGCCTTCGTCCTCGACCGGCTCCTCACGCAGCTCGCGGCGCGCCTCGCCCTCCGCGAGGCCGGCGCGGCCGCGCTTCACCTGACGCTTCGTCTCGCGGATGGCGGCATGCACGAGCACCGCCTCGATGTCGCCGCGCCGCTCCGCGACGGACGGACGCTCGGCCGCCTCCTCCGGACCGAGCTGGAGGCGCTCCGGCTCCCGGCGCCGGTCGTCGCCGTCTCCGTGGAGGCCGAGCCCGTGCCGCTCGCCGCGCTCCAGGCCGATCTCTTCGCGCCGCCCCGGCCGAGCCCGCGTGAGCTCGGCGAGGTCCTCGGCCGGCTCGCCGCCCTCGTCGGGGCGGAGCGGGTGGGCGCGCCGGTCGCGCCCGACACCTATCGGCCCGACGCGATTCTCGTGGCGCCGTTCCCCAGCGGGGAGGCCGAGCCGCCCGGGACCGGACGCGGCATTTCGTCCGCGCGTCCCGCGGGGTCTGGGCCGCTCCCCTGGGTCACCGGGGCGGCGCTCGTCCGGCGCCGGCTCGTGCCCCCGCGGCCCGCCCGGGTGGAGTGCCGCGCGGGCCGGCCGGCCCGCGTCGAGGCCGAGGGGTTCCGGGGCGCCGTTGCCGCCGCCGCGGGCCCCTGGCAGACCGCGGGGGAGTGGTGGGCCGAGACGGCGTGGGCGCGCGAGGAATGGGACGTCGCCCTTCCGGACGGCGTCGCGTGCCGGCTCGCGCGCGACTGCGCGACGGACGCGTGGACCGTCGACGCGTTCTACGACTGAGACGAATCCCCGTTTGAGGTCACAGGCTGTGATCTCAACACGCTGGGGATGAGATGGAGACGTCATGACGCATGCTCTGGTCCCTCCGGGCCGAATCGAGCGACGGATCATCGTCATACGGGGGGAGAACGTCCTGCTCGACGATGATCTGGCGAGAATGTATGGAGTCGAGACCCGCGCGCTGGTCCAGGCCGTCAAGCGAAACGTGAAACGCTTCCCGCCGGATTTCATGTTCCAGCTCTCCCGGGAAGAGTTCGAGGCGCTGCGAGCCCAGCTCGGGAATTCGAGTCAGGGGTGGGGCGGGCGGCGCTACCTGCCACATGCCTTCACCGAGCAGGGGGTCGCCATGCTCTCCAGCGTCCTCCGGAGCGCCCGGGCCGTTCACGTCAACATCGAGATCGTGCGGGCCTTCGTCCGGCTCCGACGGATGGCCGGCTCCGTCACCGAGCTCCGCCGGAAGGTCGACGCCCTCGAGCAGAAGTACGACACCCAGTTCCGGGGGGTCTTCGACGCGATCCGGGAGCTCATGGCACCGCCGGCGCCGGGAGAGAAGCGCCGGATCGGCTTCCGGCCGGAACCGCCCGCGGGCCCGGGCGGCCCGGCGGGGCATCGCGCCAAATAAGCGGCTCGGGGTCCGCCCCGCGCATGCCCCCGGTCCCGTACGTCGAACTCTCGGCCCGGAGCGCCTTCAGCTTCCTCGAGGCGGCGTCCACCCCCGAGCGCCTCGTGGACGAGGCGGCGCGGCTCGAGGTCCCCGCCCTCGGGTTGCTCGACGTGGACGGGGTCTACGGCGCCCCGCGCTTCCACAAGGCGGCGCGGGCGGCGGGGGTGCGCCCGCTCGTCGGCGCCGCCCTGACGCTCACCGACGGCTCGCGACTGGGCCTTCTCGCCGAGTCCCGTGCCGGGTACCGGACGCTCTGCCGCCTGCTCACGCGGGTGAAGGTGCGCGCGCCGAAGGGCCAGGCACGCGCGCCGCTCGGCGACCTCGACGGCGCGGTCGCAGGGCTCCTGTGCCTGACCGGCGGCGCCGACGGCCCGCTCACCCCCGATCTCCTGGCGGGACGCCGGGCGGCGGCCCGGGGGACGCTCGAGCGGCTTGTCCGGAGTTTCGGCCGGGACCGGGTCTACGTGGAGCTCCAGCGGCACGGCACGCGCGAGAGCGAGCTCGTGACCCGCCGCGCCGTGGCCCTCGCGCGTGAGGCCCGGCTGCCCATCGTCGCCACCGGCGGCGTGCGCCACGCGACACCCGGCGAGCGCCCGATCCTCGACGTCCTGACGGCCATCCGGCTCCGGGCTCCGCTGGACGTCCTCGGCCGGCGCCTGTTGCCGAATGCCGAGCAGCGCCTCCGGACGCCAGCGGAGATGGCCCGGCGCTTTGCCGATCTGCCGCAGGCCGTCGCGGCCACGGGGGAGATCGCCGCGCGCTGCGGCTTCACGCTCCAGGATCTGGGCTATCGCTTTCCCGACTACCCGGTCCCCGACGGCCGGCCCCAGATCGCCTACCTCCAGGAGCTCGTCGGGGCCGGTGCGCGCGGGCGATACCACCCCGTGTCGGCGCGCGTGCGCCAGCAGCTCGTCCGCGAGCTCCTGCTCATCGAGAAGCTCGACCTTGCCGGCTACTTCCTGATCGTCTGGGACATCGTGCGGGAAGCCCGTGCGCGCGGGATCCTCGTCCAGGGCCGGGGCTCGGCGGCGAACAGCGCGGTCTGTTACAGCCTCGGGATCACGGCCGTCGACCCGGTCGGGATGGATCTTCTCTTCGAGCGCTTCCTCTCGGAAGAGCGGGGCGAGTGGCCGGACATCGACCTCGACCTTCCATCGGGGGAGCGCCGCGAGGTAATCATCCAGTACGTCTACGGGCGCTACGGCGGGACGAGCGCCGCGATGACCGCGAACGTCATCACCTACCAGCCGCGGCGCGCGGTCCGCGAGGTTGGGAAGGCGCTTGGCCTCCCGCCGGACTTCCTCGACCGGCTCGCCAAGGACGTCCCCGGCTGGGGCTACCAGGATCCGGACGAGGAGACGCCGGCCCATCACCTCCGGCGCGCCGGCGCCGACCTCACGGATCCGCGGATCCGGCGCTTCGCCGCGCTCTGGCACGCTGTCGTCGGGCTCCCGCGCCACCTCGGCCAGCACTCGGGCGGCATGGTGCTCTGCGCGGGCCGGCTCGACGAGGTGGTGCCGCTCGAGCCGGCGACGATGCCGGGTCGGGTCGTCGTCCAGTGGGACAAGGACGACTGCGCCGACCTCGGGATCATCAAGGTCGATCTTCTCGGTCTCGGGATGATGGCCGCCCTCGAGGAGGCGATCGCGCTCTGCCGGGCGGCCGGCCGCGAGGTCGACCTCGCGCATCTCCCGCCCGACGACCCGGCGGTGTATCAGCTCCTCCAGGCGGCCGACACGGTCGGGCTCTTCCAGGTGGAGAGCCGGGCCCAGATGGCGACGCTCCCGCGTCTTCGGCCCCGGCGCTTCTACGACCTGGTCGTCCAGGTCGCGATCATCCGTCCCGGGCCGATCATCGGCCAGATGGTCCACCCGTATCTCGCGCGGCGAGCGGGGCGCCAGCCGGTGGTCTATCCCCATCCCTCGCTCGAGCCCATCCTCCGCCGGACGCTCGGCGTGCCGCTCTTTCAGGAGCAGCTCCTCCGGATGGGGATGGTCGCCGCGGGGCTCACCGGCGGGGAGGCCGAGGAGCTTCGCCGGGCCTTCGGCTTCCGGCGCTCGCGGGCGCGGATGCAGGCGATCGAGGCGAAGCTTCGCGCCGGGATCGCCCGGAACGGGATCGCCGGCCCCGCCGCCGAGGAGATCGTGCGGGCGATCACCGCGTTCGCGGAGTACGGTTTTCCTGAGAGCCACGCGGCGAGCTTCGCGCTCCTCGCCTACGCGAGCGCCTACCTCAAGGTTCACCACCCGGCGGAGTTCTACGCGGCGCTCCTCAACAACCAGCCGATGGGCTTCTACCACCCGGCGACGGTCGTCCGGGACGCGCTCCGCCGCGGCCAGGCCGTGCGTCCAGTGGACGTCGGCGTCTCGACCTGGCGCGCGACGGTCGAGGCCGGCGCGGTGCGGCTCGGGCTCGGGCAGGTGAAAGGGCTTCGCGAGACCGCGGCCGCCCGGCTCGTTACCGCGCGGCAGGCACGGCCCTTCACGTCCACGGACGACCTCTGCGCGCGGGCCGGGCTCTCGCGGGACGAGGTGACGGCGCTCGCGGAGGTGGGGGCGCTGGGGAGCCTCGGGCTCCGGCGCCGGGCCGCACTCTGGCAGGCCGAGCGGGCCGCGCGGCCGCCGGGCCCACTCTTCGCGGGCCATGCTCCGGCTCCCGAGCCCTCGCCGCTCCGCGAGATGACGGTGGCGGAGCGGCTGGTCGCCGACTACCGCGGGACCGGCGTCACGGTCGGGCCGCACCCCATGGCGCTCCGTCGCGCCGACTGGGCGCGGCTCGGCGTGACGCCTGCCGCCGGCCTGGCCGCGCTCGCCAGCGGCCGCCGCGTCCGGGTCGCCGGCGCCGTGGTCGTGCGCCAGCGGCCGGGCACGGCGAAAGGCTTCGTCTTCCTCTCGCTCGAGGACGAGACGGGGATCGCCAATGCCATCGTGGAGCCGGGGCTTTTCGAACGAGCGCGCGCCACGCTCGTCCAGGAGCCCTTCCTCCTGGTCGACGGCGTCCTCCAGCACGAGGACGGCGTCACCGCCGTGCGGGCGACGACAGTCCGACCCCTCGCCGCCGCGGCCGCCGTGCCATCGCACGACTTCCACTGATGGCGCAAGTCCTTGAGGCGCGAGCGGATCCCAACCGCCCGAATGTCGAACACTTGGTGGGACTATCGGAGGGGGGCGTTCATCGCGGATGAGGGGCGCAAGGTGCCGGCCCTTCGGATCCCGCCCTCGTCGTCCTGACGCTCGCAGCGCCTTGAGGCGCCACGAGCGCCGGACGGGGAACTGCCGCTACCGCCGGAGGACGCTGACGGTCACGGCGGACTTCACGAGGAAATGCGCGCGCCGATTGTGCCCCCAGCACGCCTCGCTGGTCTCGCGGCACGTAGGACGCTCCTCGCCGTAGCTCACGAGCGTGATGCGGGACGCGGCGACACCGCGGGCGACGAGCTGATCGCGCGTGACGCGCGCCCGGTTCTCCCCGAGCGCCAGGTTGTACTCGTTCGTTCCCCGCTCGTCCGCGTGGCCCTCGATCAGGACCAGCGTGCCGGGATGGGCGAGCAGCCAGCGCGCGTTGGACTCCAGGATCCGCGTGTCCTCGGCCCGGAGCGCGGCGCGATCGAAGTCGAAGTGGACGTCGCGCAGCGCGGCCGATTCGTTGAAGTCCTGGGGTGAGGGCAGCGCCGGGAACATCGTGGCGCCCGGCGCGCGAACCGCGGCGCTGTCGCTCCCGGCGCCGCCCGCTCCGCCCGTGCCCGCCCCGCCGGCCAGCCCACTGGCGTTCGCGGCGTTGGCTTCGGCTCCGGTAGCGTCCGTCCCTGCGCCCGTCGTGGCGTGGGTCGCGCACCCCGTCAAGGCCAGAGCGAGGCCCCCGGCGACGAGAAGCCACCTCGGATCGACGCGTCGTGTCATGGCAATCCTCCTGTGCAAGGCGCCGGGGAATGCCGGCACCGGCCGGCTTTCCACAGTTGCAACCCCCGCGCCCACACGGGCGTGTCCCACAATCTCTTGAAAATGCAGGTGGTGCCTGATGGAAGGCCCTGGCGATCCCCGCTGGGGATGACACCGGGACGCCCGGATTGTCAGGGGCCGCGTCGAGGATTGTCAGGATCCGGCTGGCCGGTTGACGGTCCACCGGGCCACCGCTAGACTCCGAGGCCAGGGGATCGCGGGAGCTCGGAACCCCGAGCTGAGAGGGCAGCGCGCTCGCTGCCGACCGCCTGAACCTGACCTGGGTAATGCCAGCGCAGGGAGGGTCCAATGTTGCGCCGTCGCCTCGTCACGTCGAGCATCCTCGTGGTCGGTCTCCTCGCGGTCGCCTCGCTTGCAAGGCCGGCGACCGCCCAGACCTCGCTTCACCTGGTCCTTACTCCCTCCCAGAAGCCCACGGACCTGCTCGTGGCCGGGGAGGCTTTCGGGGCGGCACTCGGCAAACTCGTCGACGTCCCGATCCGCGTGACCGTGGCCTCTGACTACGCGGCCGTCGTCGAGGCGCTCCGGAACCGGACCGCGGACCTGGCCTTCGTCCATCCGGCCGGCTACGTTCTCGCCAACCGCGAGGCGAAGGCCATGATCGTTGCCAAGGACCAGTGGCACGGGAACACGTCGTACACCGCGCGAATCTTCGTGCGGAAGGAGTCGGGTCTCAAGACGCTCGAGGATCTCCGGGGCAAGACGATCGCGTTCGTGGACCCTTCCAGCACCTCTGGCTACGTCTACCCGATGGTCATGCTGATGGAGAAGGGCCTCGTCCGGAACAAGGACCCCAAGACGTTCTTCAAGGAGTTCGTGTTTGCCGGATCGCACGACGCGGGTCTGATAGCACTCCTCAACGGTCACGTCGATGCCTTCGCCTCGTTCGATCAGGCCCGCGAGCAGTACCTGAAAGACCCCGCCCAGCGCGAGAAGCTCATCTGGGTCGCCGAGAGCGCCCCGATCCCGGAAGGCGGCATCTGCGCGCGGGACGGGCTCGACCCAGCGCTCTTCGCCAAGGTGCGCGCGGCACTCCTCTCGATGAAGGGGCCGGCGTACGAGCCCCTCCTCAAGGCGCTCTACGACATCGACGGGTTCGAACCCGCGGAGGACCGCGAGTACGAGCCGGTCCGCGCGGCGATGGACCTGCTCGGCTGGCGCCCGAAGCGCTGACGCGCGACGGGGCCGAGCGGCCGGATTCCCGGCCGGGCGCCGCGGCGCCCATGATCGAGACGCGCGGCCTCCGCGTCGTGCTGCCGCCCGACACGGTGGCGCTCTACGGGGTCGATCTCCGCGTCGAGCCGGGCGAGTTCGTCATGATCATCGGCCGCAGCGGGGCGGGCAAGACGACCTTCCTCCGCGCGATCAACCGCCTCGTCGAGCCGGTGGCCGGAACCATCCGGGTCGCCGGTCAGCTGGTGACCGGCGCTGATCCCGGCGCCCTTCGCCAGATCCGCCGCCAGATCGGCATGATCTTCCAGCAGTTCAATCTGGTCCGCCGCGCGTCCGTGCTCGACAACGTGCTGGCGGGCCGGCTCGGCTACGTTCCCGAGTGGCCGAGCCTCGTCGGGCGCTTCCCCCAGCGTGACCGGGCCCTCGCGCGGGAGTGTCTGGCGCAGGTTGGCCTCGCGGAGTTCGCTGATCGTCGGGCGGACACTCTGTCGGGCGGGGAGCAGCAGCGGGTGGCCATCGCGCGCGCGCTGGCCCAGGAGCCGCGGGTAATCCTGGGGGACGAGCCCACCGCGAGTCTCGATCCGACCCTCGCCGGCTCCATCATGGGCATCCTGGCGCGGATCAACCGGGAGCGACGCCTCACGCTCGTCGTCAGCCAGCACCAGCTCGACACGGCGCTCGAGTACGGCACGCGGATCGTCGGGTTTCGGGCGGGGGCAGTCGTGTTCGACGGCCCGCCGGCGGCCGTCTCGCCCGGGGTGGCCCAGGCCATCTACGGGGAGGAGGCCGCGTGAAGCGGGCGGCCTGGCTTGGCGTGGCAGTCCTGCTCGTGGCGATCGCCTGGCACACGGACGCCAGCCCCGCGCGGCTCGTGCGGGGGCTTCCCTGGATGTGGGACTTCGTCCGCCGAATGGTGCCGCCGAATCCGGCCGTCCTGCCCTCGGCCCTGGCGGGCGCGGTCGGCACGATCGAGATCGCGCTGCTCGGGACGGCGCTGGCGGCCGCGCTGGCGATTCCGCTCGGATTCCTGTCGGCGCGCAACGTCGCACCGCCTGCCCTGTACTATATGGTGCGCACGGCGCTCAACTTCCTCCGCAGCATCGACACCCTGGTCTACGCGCTGCTCTTCGTGGCCGCGGTGGGGCTGGGGCCCTTCCCGGGCATGCTGGCCGTGGTCGCGTACACCACCACCTCCCTGGCCAAGCTTTACTCGGAGACCATCGAAGGGATCGAGCCCGGTCCGGTCGACGCGATCCGCGCGACCGGTGCGACGCGGCTCCAGGTGCTCCGGTTCGGGGTCCTTCCTCAGGTGCTGCCGCTCTTTCTCTCTTACGTTCTCTACCGCTTCGAGTCGAACGTTCGGGCCGCGACCGTGCTCGGCTTCGTCGGCGCGGGGGGGATCGGGCTGTATCTGCAGACGTACCTCAGGATGATCGACTACCCGTCCGCTTCCACGGTCCTGCTCGTCACCGTCGTGATGGTCATGGTCGTCGACTTCGTGAGCGCCCGGATCCGGGCGCGCCTCGTCTAGCGCCGCCGCGGGATCCTGCGCGCGAAAGGACCCGCCGCCTTGGCGGATTCACTGCGAGTGGTGGCCTACAACTTCCTGAGCGGCGGGAGCTCGGTGCGCACCGGCCACTGGTCGCGCATTCGCACGCGCCTGGCGCCTGACATCGTGTTCGCGCAGGAATGCCGGACGCCGCAGGACTCGCCGGGGGAGCGGTTCCGGGCCGGGACGACGGACACGCTCCTGTGGGCGCCCGCCGCCCCGCGCCACTGGGGCAGCGCGGTTCTCCTTCGCGGACGCCGGGCAACCGCCCTGACGATCCCCGAGTTCGCGGGGTGGGTGGTGGGTGCCGAGCTGTCCGGCCCGAGCTGGTCTCCCGGCCATTCACTGCGGCTCTTCAGCATCCACTGTCCGGTGGGCACGCGAGGCTATGTCCGGACCCTGCACGAGATCCTGGATCGGATCGCCTCGTGGCGCGCTGGTGCGGACCTGATCCTCGGTGGTGACTTCAACGTGGTCGTCGGGCATCGCCAGCCGCACGAGCGAATCCCGGTGAGCCGGGGAGAGCGGGAGATCCTCGACCGGCTGTCCGAGGAATTCGACCTCATCAGCTGTTGGCAGGCTGCGAATCCGGGGCGCCCACTCGCGCAGACCCTCCGCTGGTCCGCCGACCGGCGCGCCCCCTATCACTGCGATGGCATCTTCGTGCCATCGGCCTGGCGGGCGCGCCTCGTCTCCTGTCGGGTGGTCGCCGGGTCGCGCTGGGCGGGCCTGAGCGATCACAATCCCGTGGTGGCCGACTTCACCGCGTAGTACGATGACGCGCCGCTGGCGGTCGCCCGAGTCCGAGACAAGTAAGCCGGGGCGATCCCAGATCGGCGAGAGGACGCGGTGATGGTCAGGGCTGACGGTATCGAGCTTCGGGGCCCGATCGAGGGCCGGTTCGCCGAGATCCTGACGCCCGCCGCGCTCGCGTTCGTGGCCGAGCTCCAGCGGGAGCTCGGGGTGACGCGGGCCGCGCTCCTCCGGCACCGGGCCGAGCGTCAGGCAGCGTTCGACGCCGACGGCCGGCTGGACTTCCTGTCCGAGACCCGCGAGATCCGCGCGGGCGCCTGGACGGTCGCCCCGGCCCCCAAGGATCTTCAGCGCCGGTGGGTCGAGCTCACGGGTCCCGCCGAGCGGAAGATGGTCATCAACGCGCTCAACTCCGGCGCGGACGTCTTCATGGCGGACTTCGAGGACGCGAACACGCCGACCTGGCGCAACATGGTCCAGGGCCAGGTCAACCTCCTCGACGCGGTCGGGCGGACGATCGAGCATCGGAGCCCCGACGGCCGGATCTATCGACTGAACGAGGTCGTCGCGACCCTGCTCGTCCGGCCGCGCGGCTGGCACCTCCCCGAGCGGCACTGCCTAGTGGACGGCGACGCCGTGTCGGGGAGCCTGTTCGACTTCGGGCTCTACGTCTTCCACAACGGCCGCCGTCTCCTCGAGCGGGGGAGCGGGCCCTACTTCTACCTCCCGAAGCTGGAGGGCCACCGCGAGGCACGGCTCTGGAACGACGCGTTCGTCCTGGCCGAGGACCGGCTCGGGCTCCCGCGCGGGGCGATCCGTGCCACCGTCCTCGTCGAGACCCTCCCGGCCGCGTTCGAGATGGACGAGATCCTGTGGGAGCTGCGCGACCACTCGGGGGGGCTCAACGCCGGCCGCTGGGACTACATGTTCAGCCTCATCAAGAAGCTCCGGACCCGGCCCGAGTTCGTCCTGCCGGACCGGGCGCAGGTCACGATGACGGTGCCGTTCATGCGAGCGTACACCGAGCTCCTCGTGAAGACCTGTCACCACCGCGGCGCGCACGCGCTCGGCGGAATGGCGGCCTTCATCCCCAGCCGGCGCGATCCGCGGGTCAACGAGGCGGCTCTGGCCCGGGTGCGGGAAGACAAGATTCGCGAGTCCCAGGATGGCTTCGACGGGACGTGGGTGGCCCACCCGGACCTCGTCGTGGTCGCCCGCGACCCGTTCGCGCGCCTCCTCGGGGATCGCCCGCATCAGCTCGAGCGGCAGCGCCCCGAGGTGGCCGTCGACGCGCGAGCACTGCTCGACGTCCGCGTGCCAGGCGGGACGGTGACTGAGGTCGGCCTCCGGAACAACGTGAGCGTCGCCCTCCAGTATCTCGACGCGTGGCTCGACGGGAACGGCGCCGTGGCCATCTTCAACCTGATGGAGGACGCGGCGACGGCCGAGATCTCACGGTCCCAGGTCTGGCAGTGGGTCCGCCACGGCGTCCGGCTCGCCGAGGGGGGAGTCGTGACACGGGAGCTCGTGGAGCGGATCGTGGCCGCGGAGCTCGCCGGGATCCGCGCCGCGGTCGGCGACGACGCGTACGCGCGCGGGCACTACGGCGCCGCCCGCGAGCTCTTCGAGGCGGTCGCCCTCGGCGAGCCCTTCGTTGAGTTCCTCACGCTACCCGCGTCCGAGCGGATCGACCTCTAAGCCTCTCCTCGCGCCGTACCGCTCGCCGTACCACGCCTCGATGGAGGCGGCCGTGCGCCGTGGTCGAGGTCAAGTTCGGGCCGGTAGGCGTGTTCCGCGACGGCATGCGGGGGGCGCCTTGGCGCGCGCCGGCGCGCATCGCCGAGGCCGTGACGGCGCCGAGTCCGGCGGCCGTCGACGCGACGATCGCGTACGCGACGTACGTCTGGGAGCGCCACGTTCCGGACGGTGGTCGGCTTCCAGGCGAATCATGTCGACGTCGAATTCTACGACCGCCTCTACCGGCACGGCGCCATCGCCGCGACCCAGCGCGAGCACCTTGCCCGCCGCCGGCACGACGGGAGTGAGCTAGACGCTGCGGCCTCATAGGCTGGCGGCCGCCCCGTTCGCCGATCCCGTGGTCAGGCGTCACGCTTCGGTTCGAGATAGCGATTCGGAACATTCTCCAGCGGGGAATGCCTCGCCCAGCCGCCTCGAGCAGGCGCCTCACGTTGGCATACACATCGTGCTCCCGCCGGTGCATCTGGGGCAGGAGGCCGAGCTACGCGTAGGAGACCGGCGTGACGTCGAAGCACGTCGTCTCCCAGAGGAACCCCTTGCCCCACGTGATGCCAGGGAGGCGGAGGTCGCTGCGCGCGCCGGCCTCCAGGAGGAGCCCCAGGACGGGCTTCGACCGGTCTTGGTTCGAGTTCACGGTGTGGAAGAGAGCCGTGTGCCCGTTCAGTCCGAAGTCATGGACCACCAACCGCGCGCGGCGTGCTCTCCCTCACCGTCCAGGAGGCGGTCGAGCGAGGGGAAGCTCACCGCCGGGTGGGTCAGGAGACGCTCGAGCAGCGCCTCGAGGAGCGCCCAGGCCGCCGGGGGGAGGTCACGATGATGAGTCAGGAGCCCGGTTGGCTCGGCGGGATCGACGCGTCCGAGGCGCCGGTCGGCGAGGTGGGTCGTGATCTGGTCGAGGGTCCACGCCACCCCGCCGAACCGTTTGCCCGCCCGCCACTCGATCGGGTCGACGTGGGTGTTGAGCGCCCGGAGCCCCGGGCTCGGCACGGCGGCCGCCCGCGGCCCGAAGGTCGACAGGACCCGGTAGCCGGCCACGGACAGGGCGTCCCGCACTCCGAGGGCGATGCGATTCCAGGGCGGGACGAGCACGGCCCGGAAACGCGTGGGCACGAGTGTCGCGAGGTGCGCCCAGCCGGTGGCGAGCTCGGCGAGGGCCGTGTCGCGCGGGCGCGCGGCGCCGAGCTCGGCCGGGCGCCCGCGTGTCCCGTCGGGGGCCGGGGGCTCGTGATTCCGATGCGCGTAGCCGTGCTGCACGACACGGAGGCCGTCGGGCCCCTCGCGGATCGCGGCGGCGACCATCTCGTCGAGCCAAGCCGGCACCACGGCGAGCGCGAGCGGGGCCGCGTGGGCCGTGGCCAGCGCGAGCAGCCGGTCGAAGGCGGGGCCGCCGGCGCCCGCGTCGTCGTCACGCCACCAGAGGGTCGCGCTCCGGGCCGGCCAGCGGTCGAGCTCGGCCACCAGGCGGTCCCAGGCGGCGCCGTCGGGGGGAGGCGTCAACATCGGGACGGGGGCGCGTCCACCGCGGCCGCGTGGCGGCGTGACACCGGTCGACGTCGGCGCGTATGATCGGGGCTCTCGTCATGAGCCAGCTCGACTTCCACATCGAGCAGAAGATCGCCCAGCGCGACAGCATCGATCTCGCGGCGCGGCGGCTCGCCGGTCGCCCGGGCTGGGTCGTCGAGTTCGGTCTGGGCCGCGGCCGATCGTACTCGCATCTCGTTGCGCGCTTTCCGGACCGCGAGATCTACTGCTTCGACCGGGAGCACGCGACCAATCCCGGCTGGGGCCCGCCCGCCGAGCGCGTCGTCCTCGGCGACCTGCCCACAGTGCTGGCCGATCCGGCGGTGCAGGCGCGCTTCCACGGGCGCGTGATCCTGGCGCATCTCGACCTCGCCTGGGGCGACTCGCCCGACACGCGGCTGCACCACTTGGTGCTCGACCAGACACGCAGCTGGCTCCTGCCCGGCGCCTGGATCCTGAGCGATCGGGCGGTGCCGCTCGAGCCGTCGTGGGGCTTGGTCCTGCTCCCGGCGTCTGACGAGGTCGGGCACGCCCACCGCTTCCATCGCTACGAGCGGCGCCCGGCGCCCTGAGCCCGCGCGGCCCGGACACCGGCGGCCAGCTCCGCCAGGATCTCGACGGACCGGGCCGCGCCCCGGAGGTCCAGGCGGACCGGGGCGGGGAAGCCGGGCCGTTCGAGGGCGGCGTCCATCGCCGTCGCGAGCCGCGCGGGCGTGAGCTCGGCCTCCGGCACGACGTCGAGGAGACCCCGCGCGGCCAGGAGCCCGGCGCGCAGCGGCTGCTCATCGCCGCTGCCCTCGTAGGGGACGACCACGGCCCGGACGCGGTGCGCGACGAGTTCCAGCACGGTGTTGTACCCCGCCTGGCTGACCGAGAGCGCGGCGCCCGCGAGGTGCGCGCCGAGATCGGGCCGGTGCGCTTCCACGACGACGGCAGGGCGGCCCGCGCGGGTCGGCAGCCCGCGGGCCTGCCGGTCGAGCTCCGTGCGCGCGGCCTCGGGCAGGTACGGCCCGGTCACCAGGCGCCAGGGCCGCGTCCGCGCGGCGGTCGTGAGCGGCCACGCCGCGAGAGCTGCGCGGAAGAGGGGGCCCCCGACCTGCCCGCCGCCGGCCGAGATCACGATTTCGCCGTGCGGAACGCCGTCTGGCGGGGCTCTGTCGGGCGCGAGGTAGCCGGTGTAGACGAGGCGCTCACCGAGCCAGCCGGCGAGGGCGAGGGTGCGGTCGAGCGGAATCGCATCCGGGCTCCCGTGGACGAGCACGCGATCGGTCCACTGACGCGCGACCGCGACAGCCGCGAGCTCGAACCAGGCCTGATTCGGTTTGCTCACGAGGACGTCTCGCAGGCTCACCGCGACGCGCGGCGCGGCCGCGCCCCGCCGCGCGCGGTCGTCGGCGACGGCGAGGAGCAGCGGCCCCAGCTCGAACGTGAGGGCGTGCCGGCCGAAGGGGAAGAGCTCGAGCAACACCACGCTCGGATCGTGGGTCCGGAGACACGCGAGCAGACGGTCCCGGCGGTCCGCGAGGTCGGCGGGCGTCGGCCGGCGACCGTCGGGGCGCGCGAGCCCACTCGCGGCCTCGTTCGCCGCCACGAGCGGCGGGAGCGCCACGACCCCGGCGCCGCCCAGGTCGAGGTCCGGGACGGGTCGGCCGCCCTGGACGAAGATCACCGGCTCGCCGGCCCGCCCAAGCGCGCGCGCGAGCCGCGCCGCCCGCTCGAGGTGGCCCAGCCCGAGAAGATGCTGGCAGTAGAAGAGGATCGGTCCGCGGCTCACGCAGCTGCCCTGGTCTGCGGGCGTTGATCGGACGGAGTCATCGGACGGCCCCCGCCCTGTGGCGGCCTGTGAGACTCATGGCTCGAGCGGCTCGTTGAGCCCGACGAGCTGGAGGAGCCCGTCACCCCGACGACGCACGCGGTGCAGACGCTCGGGGAGCAGGCGCAACGGAGGCGGCGCGCCGAGATCCCAGCGGAGCGCCGCGGCGATGAGCACCCGGATGACGCCCATGTGGGTTACCGCGGCCCACGTGTCGGGCCCGTCGCCTGGCGCGAGCTCATCGAGCCACGCGCGTACGCGGGCGAGGACCCGTGCCGGCGACTCGCCCCCGGGCGGCGTCGCCTCCCATCCGGCGCCGGTCGCGTCACCGGCCACGGCGGCCCGCGCGCGGCCGGTCCACTCGCCCCAGTCTTGCTCCGCGAGCCGCGGCTCGACGACGGGAGCGACGGCGCCGAGGATTCGCGCGGTCTCGACGGCGCGGCCGAGCGGGCTCACGGCCCAGCCGAGCCGCCCGCCGGTTGCCAGCGCCCGGAGATCCGAGGGGAGCCGCCACCGAGCCGCCCGCTGGGCGCCCTCGGGCGACAGTGGCGGGTCGGCCTGGCCGAGCACGCGCCCCTCGGCGTTCCACGCCGTCGGCGCGTGACGGATCAGCGCGACGTAGATCGAGCGCATGGCAGGCCCAGCAGCGCGAGCCCCGCGGCCAGGCGGTGCTGGAACGTCTCGAGGGTTCGCTGGGTCGCGACGAAGCGCCGGGCCGCGGCTCCCATCGTGCTCCGGAGGACGGGGTCGTCCAGCAACCGGGCCACGCCGGTGGCGAAGGCGTCGGGCGTGGAGAGGGTGAGGAGCACGCCCTCCGGGGCGATCATGGGGTCGGGCCCGGGTCCTGCGCACGCGACGACCGGCAGCCCCGCCGCGGCGGCCTGGAGATAGACGACGTGGAAGCGGCCGGGGAACGCGAAGAGGTCGGCGCCGAGATACGCGGCGGGCAGGATCTCGGGCTCGAGCGACCCCAGGAAGGCGACGCGGCCGGAGGGAAGCGAGCCGAGGGCGTCGGCGACTGCCGGGCGCGCGGGTCCGTCCCCCACCACGGCCAGGCGCCAGGGCCGGGTCGGTGCCACGGCGTGGAGGTGCGCGAGGGCGTCGGCCAGGATCCGATACGGCTCAAGCTTCTTCACCTCGCGCATGGCGGCGACGGCGAGGATGACCGGGCCGTCGGCCCCGGGGAAGCGCTCGGCCATGGCGGCGCGACAGGCCGCCCGTCGCTCCGCGGTGGCGTCGAAGCGCGCCGCGTCGACGGCCGGGGGAAGATCGAGGATCCGCTGGGCGGCGAAGCGCGGCCCCCGATGCGCCGCGACGCGCGGCCGGTCCCGCGGGCTCATCAGGAAGATGAGGTCGGCGCGCCGGGCCGCGAGCCGCGCGGCGCTGACCCACGGACGGAACGGCGTCCGGCGGCTCTTCGCCGAGAGGTAGGTGTCGACGAGGACGTAGGGGATGTCGAGCGCCGTCGCGACCGATGGGCCGACGAGATCCGGAGCGCGGTAGTAGCTCTGGTAGGTGACCCACACCCGTGGCCGCTGCGCGGGTTCCCCCCGCCGATACCGGGCGACCAGGCGCGCTGCCGTGAGGGCGGCGATGCGCTCGACGCGCGCGGCGTCCGCCGCGTCGAAGGCGCGTCGGTAGGTGAGGAGCCGGCTCGCCAGGCGGGGCGCGAAGCCGAGGCCCCGGAACGCGGTCATCAGGAGACGCCCGAGCTCGCGATCGCCGGAGGGCTCCGTCTGGTACGGGTGCTTGACGGGCGTGTAGAAGGCAAGCGGCGTCACGACGGCACACCCGGGGCGACCGCGGCCCCGGCGGGCGCCTCGGTCGCGCTGGGCAGCGTTGCCCGCAGGAGCCGGTGGATCCGGTCGGCCCCGGCGTCGAGGTCCCAGCCCTCGGCCACGCGCTTGATGCCTGCCGCGCCCATGTGGTGCCGCCGATCGGGGTCGCGCGCCAGGCTCTCGATGGCCGCCGCAAACGCTCCGGCGTCCCCCGGCGAGACGAGCCGGCCGTGGAGCTCGTCGCGCACCAGCTCGGGGATCGCCCCGGCGCGTGTGGCGACGACCGGCAGTCCCTGGGAGAGCGCCTCGACGACGACGTTCGGCAAGCCGTCACGGTCGCCGTCGGGCGCGACCTCGGAGGCGAGGAGGAGAAGATCGCTCGCCCGGTACCGCGCTCGGACCGCCAGCTGATCGAGTGGGCCCGCCCAGGTGACCCGCGTCGCCAGGCCGAGCGCTTCGACGCGGGCGCGGAGGGCAGCCTCAAGCGGTCCGTACCCCACCACGGTGAGGCGGATCTCGGCCCGCACCTGCGCCACGGCCTCGAAGAGGGTCGCGTACCCTTTCTTGGGCTGGAAGCGCCCGACCGCCAGGAGCCGCAGCGGATCGCCCGGGTCGGTGCCGTCGCGTCGCGACCCGAACGCCGACGGCGGCGCGAAGAGCTGGCGGTCGAGCCCGTGGTAGACGAGCTCCACCCGCCCGGGGGCGAGGGCGTCCAGACGAGCGTGCCCGGCCGCCGTGCAGGTCACGGCGAAGCGCGCCTCGATGAGCTTCGCCCGGAGCTCCCAGTCCGGGGTCGTCCAGACGTCCTTTGCGTGCCCCGCGAGGCTGTAGTCCAGCCCGCTCATGGCGGCCGCGTAGCGCGCGACGGAGGCCGGCGTATGGAGGAAGTGGGCGTAGAGGTGCGCGGCGCCGGCCGGCAGCTCGGCCGCGAGCACGCCGGCCTGGCCGAAGCGCCGGCCGCGGTTCGGCGTCGGATCACGCCAGACGTCGCGGAGCCACAGGCGGAGCGCCCGCAGGTAGCGGCGCGGCGCGCGTGCGAGCGCCCGGACGTGGCCCGCGAGCACGCGACCCGGCGCCTCGTAGAGGTACTCCGGCAGGTACGTAATCGGCGCTCGGATCGTCGCGTGGACGGGGTGCGTGAGGCGATCGTACGGACGCCGGAGCGAGACGATGTGGAGCGGGAGACCCCGCCGCTCCAGCGCGGCCAGCTCGTGCGCGATGAACGTCTCCGAGACGCGCGGGTAGCCCTTGAGGACCACGACGACCAGGGGCGGGGCGATCGAGGGCCGCACGGGCGCGGCCGTCGGCGAAGCGCTCAGACGGCTCGCCGGGCGGAGGCGCGCCGGAGGACGCCGGAACGTTCGAGCCCGCGGATCCCCGGACGGGGCGGCCCTTCGACCCGCCACTTCGCGACGGCCTGGTTGATGAAGCGAAGGCCGTCGAGCAGGCCCGGGACCCGATGGGTGGCCGGCGGCAGTTGCTCCGGCAGGTGGATGATGGCCTCCGCGAGCGTCTCGGGCGTGAGCCGGGAGGGATCGAGCGTCTGAGCAAGCCCCAGTCGCGCGGCGGCCTGGGCCCGGAGGAGTTGCTCGGCGCGCGGCGTCACGCGCGGCACGATCAAGCTCCGCTTCTTGAGCGACAGGACCTCGCAGAACGTGTTGTAGCCGCCGAGACACACCACGGCCGCCGCCTTCTCGACGAGGTTCTCGAGGTGCTCGTGGAACTCGAGCGTGGTGACGCGCGGGAGCCGTGCCGCGCGCCGCTCGAACGCCGCGCGCTCGCGCGCCGGCAGGAACGGTCCGTACACGACGAGCGCCGGCCACGGGAGCCGGCCGTTGAAGCGCTCATAGGCGCTGAGCGTTGCATCGACGAGCAGGGCGCCGTCCCCGCCGCCCCCAGGGGTCACCAGGAGGAAGGGGCCCTGCTGGACCGTGGCCTGGACGTCGGCGGGCAGGCTCACCTCGGGGTTCGTCTCGCGGGGGAGATAGCCCGTGAAGGTCGTCTTGGCGGCGACCTCGGAGGGAAACCCGTAGGCCTCGACCGGATCGTAGACTTGTGGCAGCCCGTAGACCCAGATCTGGTCGTAGAAGCGCTTGAGGGCCGGGATCACGCGCTTGCGCCGCCACTCCTCGGCGAGCGACATCGGGTCGTCCATGATGTCCCGAAGCCCGAGGACGAGCCGCGTTCCTCCCCGGCGGCGCAACAGAGCAAGAGTGCTCCGCACCTCGCCGAGCAGCCCGAGCGGCTCCTTGTCGACCAGGAAGAGATCAGGCCGGAAGACCCGCGCCGTGTGCTCGATGATGGAGGCTCGGAGCGCGAGGGTCTGCTCGACGTGGAAGTCGAGATTCAGGCTCGTGTACTCGCCGTTTCGCCGCTTGATGATCCCGGGCACGCGGACGAAGTCGACGCGGGAGCGGAAGCTGAAGCGCCCCAGGATCGGGGAGCCGCTCAGGATGAGGACGTTGAGCTTCTTGTGATGGGCGACGAGCGAGTGGGCGATCGTCCGGCAGCGACGGAGATGGCCCAACCCGAACGAGTCGTGGCTGTAGATCAGGACCCGGTACTGTGCCTGGTCATCGGCGCCCAGCCCGCGCGGCCCGTGGCCGTTGGCTGGAGGTTCCATGCCGGATCGGACGGCTCCCACATCTCCCTCCCACGGGGGCCCCCGGGGCGGCTTGCGAGCCGCGTCAGGAGCCGGGGTAGGTGACCTCCGGGCGGTCTAGAACCGGACGGACCGGCGCCCGGGCAGGTCACGTTTATCAAAAAGCCATGGAAAAGGGAAGCATGTCGCGGCGGCCCCGTCGAGCCTTCAGGCAGGGGGCCAGGACCCTCCGAGGCGCCCCGCTGCCCTGGCCGGGCCCTTGCCTCTGATCGGCCCGGAGTGGTAGTGATACCTCGATGGGCGCCCCCTTGCTGGAGGTCCAGGGCCTGCGGACGTCCATCTACCTCGATGAGGGGATCGTCCGGGCGGTAAACGGCGTTTCATTCACAGTCGATCGCGGCCAGACCATGGCGGTCGTCGGGGAGTCGGGATCCGGCAAGAGCGTCCTGGCCCAGTCGATCATGCGGATCCTCCCGAGCCGTGCCCGGATCGAGGCGGGGCGAATCCTCTTCTCCCAGGAGGGCAGCGGCCCCATCGACCTCACCACCCTGGCCGCCGACGAGCGAAAGATGCGGGCCATCCGTGGCGGGGCGATGTCCATGATCTTCCAGGAGCCGATGACGGCGTTCTCGCCTGTGCACACGATCGGCAATCAGATCGGGGAGGTTGTGCGGCTCCATCGGAGGTTCGGCCGGGCCGAGGCCCGGGCGGCGACCATCGAGGCGCTCGAGGCCGTCGGATTCCCGGAGCCGACGCGGAAGGTCGACGCGTACCCCTTCGAGCTCTCGGGGGGCCTCCGCCAGCGGGCGATGATCGCGATGGCCCTCGTCTGCCGTCCAGCCCTCGTGATCGCCGACGAGCCCACCTCCGCGCTGGACGTGACGGTCCAGGCGCAGATCCTGGACCTCTTGGTGCGGCTCCAGCGCGAGTACGGCATGGGGCTGATCATCATCACGCACGACCCCGGTGTGGTCGCGCACGTGGCCGACTTCGTGACGGTGATGTATTGCGGGCACGTCATGGAGACGGGGCCGGTGGGCGATTTGTTCGAGGCCCCCCAGCATCCCTATCTGCAAGCGCTCCTCCGCAGCACCCCCCAGTTCGGCGTGACCGAGGGCGAGCGGCTCCAGACGATCGCGGGCACGGTCCCCGACCCGCTCTTGCCCATCCCGGGTTGCCCGTTCCTCTCGCGGTGTCCGGAGGGCGAGCCCGCCCTCTGTGGCGATGCCATGCCCGCCCCGCGAGCCCTGGGCGGCCGCCGGCAGGTTGCCTGCTACAAGCGGGGCTCGCTGCCCGAGATCCTGACCGCGCCGGCGGGAGCCTAACGCGTGAGCGAGCCCCTGCTCGAGGTACGAGATCTCACGAAGCACTTTCCCCTCTTCCAGCCCTGGCTGGCCGGTCTCGCGCGGCGACAGGTCGGCACCGTCATCGCCGTGGAGGGGGTGAGCTTCGACGTCGCGAAGGGCGAGACACTCGGCCTCGTCGGCGAGAGCGGCTGCGGAAAGACGACGACAGCGCGCCTCGTCCTGCGGGCGCTCAGGCCCACGCGGGGCGAGATCCTGTTTCACGTCGGGGGGGGGCAGGCCGTGCGGGTCGACCTCCTGAAGGGGCGGGCCCTGCGCGCCCTCCGGCCCCACATCCAGATGATCTTCCAGGATCCGTTCTCGTCCTTGAACCCGCGCATGCCGGTCGGCGAGATCATCGGGGAGCCCCTCTGGATCCACCGGCGCGGGTCCCGCGAGGAGATCCAGGAGCGCGTGAAGGCGCTGATGGGGATGGTCGGACTGAACGTCCAGTACCTCCGGCGCTACCCGCACTCCTTCTCCGGCGGCCAGCGCCAGCGGATCGGGATCGCGCGCGCGCTCGCGCTCAACCCGGAGCTCGTCGTCTGCGACGAGCCGGTCTCGGCGCTCGACGTCTCGGTCCAGGCCCAGGTTTTGAACCTCCTGAAGGACCTCCAGACCGAGCTCGGGCTCACATACCTGTTCATCTCCCACAACCTGGCGGTCATCGACTACGTCGCGGACCGTATCGCCGTGATGTACGCGGGCCGGATCGTCGAGCTGGCCTCGAAGCGACAGCTTTTCGAGCGCCCCCGACACCCCTACACCGAGACGCTCCTGGCGGCGGTCCTCCGGCCCGACCCCCGGCTCCGGGGCGCCACGCTCGGGGCGGCGCGCGACGCGTCGACACCGGTGGCGGGCGGCATCCCCGGGTGCGCCTACGCCCTCCGCTGCCCATACGCCATCGAGCGATGCCGGGTCGAGACGCCCGTGATCCGCGCGGTTGCGCCGGACCACCTCGCGCGGTGCCACCGGGCCGAAGAGCTCCAGCTGACGCCGCTGCCACGCCGGCCGGCCGTGCGGAGCGCGTGAGGCAGCCGTGAATCCCGCGCGACGCGGCCCTGAAGGGCGCTGACGATGGGGCGCTATCTCATCCAGCGCATGCTGCTCATGCTGCCAACCTTGTTCCTGATCTCGGTGGTCACCTTCGTGATCATCCAGCTCCCGCCCGGCGACTTCCTGACGACGCTGATCAGCGACCTCGAGGCGTCTGGCGAGCGCGCGGACCTCCAGAAGGTCGAGTTCCTTCGTCAGCAGTTCGGGCTCGATCAGCCGCTCTGGAAGCAGTACTGGCTGTGGGTCTCGGGCCTCGTCCAGGGCGACCTGGGCTACTCGTTCGAGTACGACCGGCCGGTTGCCGACATCATCGGCGAGCGGCTGCTGCTCACCTTCGTCGTCTCGTTCGGCTCGATCCTCTTCACGTGGCTGATGGCGTTTCCGATTGGCGTCTACTCGGCGACCCACCAGTACGGCTGGGCCGACCACGGGCTCACGCTCGTCGGCTTCCTCGGCCTGGCGACGCCCAACTTCCTGCTCGCGCTGATCCTGATGTTCATCTCGTTCACGTATTTCGGGACGAGCGTGGGGGGGCTGTTCTCGCCGGACATGCAGAACGCCGCGTGGAGCTGGGCCCGGGCGTGGGATCTGCTTCAGCACCTGTGGATCCCGGTGATCGTCATCGGGACGTCGGGCACGGCCGCCATGATCCGCCGTCTGCGCGCGAACCTGCTGGACGAGCTCCGCCGGCCCTACGTCGTCACGGCCCGCGCCAAGGGCTTGGCCCCGCGGCGCATCCTGCTCAAGTATCCGCTCCGCATCGCGCTGAACCCCTTCATCGGCGACATCGGTAACCTGCTGCCGCAGGTCATCTCGGGGGCGATCATCGTCTCCATCGTGCTGTCCCTCCCGACGACCGGACCCATCCTCCTGCGCGCGCTCCGGGCGCAGGACATGTATCTCGCCGGCTCGTTCCTGATGCTCCTGGCGACGCTCACGGTGATCGGCGTCTTCCTCTCCGATCTCGCCCTGGCGGCGCTGGATCCGCGGATTCGCCAGGGAAGCGGGCAATCCCGATGAGCACCATTCCCGCCACGGAGGCGCTGCCGGTCGCCGCGGAGCGCCCGCGCCTCTCCGAGCAGGAGCGCTACTATTTCGCCTCCCAGTGGCAGCTCATCTGGTGGCGCCTCCGGCGGCATCGCTTCGCGATGCTCTCGCTGTGGTTCCTGGTGGCGCTCTACGCGACGATCCCGTTCGTCGAATTCCTGGCGCCGTACGAGCTGCGCAGCCGCCATCCGAACCACGTGTTCTTCCCGCCCCAGCGGGTGCACCTCTTCCACGAGGGCCGGTTCCTGGGGCCGTTCGTCTACGGGCAGCTCCTCACGGTCAACATGGAGAACCTCAAGCGCGAGTATCGCGAGGACCGCTCGCGTCTGTACCGCCTCCATTTTCTCGCGCCCGGGGAGCCGTACCGGATGTGGGGGTGGTGGCGGGCGGATCGGCATCTGTTTGGCGTCGAGGAGGGCGGGACGGTGTTCCTGCTCGGGACGGACCGCCTGGGGCGGGACATGCTCTCGAGGATCATCCACGGGGCGCGTATCTCGCTCACCGTCGGACTGCTGGGGATCTCGGTGAGCTTCGTGCTGGCGCTGGTGTTCGGTGGGCTGTCGGGCTACTACGGCGGGACCATCGACATCGTGATCCAGCGCCTCATCGAGGTGATCCGCGCGTTTCCCGAATTGCCGCTGTGGATGGCGCTGTCCGCTGCCCTGCCACCCCGCTGGGATCCGATCCTCGTCTACGTCGGCATCACCCTGATCCTGGGGGTCCTCGAGTGGACCGGGCTCGCCCGCAGCGTGCGCGGAAAGCTCCTCGCGGTACGCGAGGAGGACTTCGCCACCGCCGCGGTCCTCATGGGTGGCTCCCCCCCGTACATCATCCGGCGGCACCTCCTGCCCGCCTTCACGAGCCACCTGATCGTCTCGGCAACCTTGTCCATCCCGAACATGATCCTCGGCGAGACGGCCCTGTCCTTCCTGGGGCTCGGGCTCCGCCCCCCCATCACGAGCTGGGGAGTGCTCCTCTCCGAGGCGCAGAACATGAACGCGGTCGCGCTCTATCCGTGGCTGCTCACGCCCGTGGTCATGGTCGTGCTGACGGTCCTGGCCTTCAACTTCCTGGGCGACGGACTCCGGGACGCCGCCGACCCGTACGCCTAGGCACGGACCACGCCCGTGGAACGAAATCTCCACCGCTACATCATCAAGCGAAGCCTCCGGCCGCAGCTCATCCTGATCGCCATCAGCTTCGTTCTCGGGCTCGGGCTGAACCCGTTCATGCTCGACCTCCAGAAGCGCATCATCAACCAGGCCATCGGGCAGCGGAACTTCGACGCCCTCCTCTGGCTCTGCGGCGGCTTCCTGGGAGCCGTGATCCTGAACGGGGCCCTCAAGTACGTGAAGCAGAACCTCGAGGGATACATCTCCGAGACCATGCTCCGGGATCTCCGGGGCGAGCTCTACAATCGGATCCTGCGGTTCCCGCTGCTCCACCTGAAGAGCACCTCGACCGGACAGCTCGTGGCGATGATCCTGGGCGAGGTGGAGGATCTCGGCGGATACTTTGGCCTGGCGCTCTCCACGCCCGCATTCCACGGCGCCATGCTGCTCGGCACGCTCGGGTACATGGTGTACGCCAACCCGTGGATGGCGCTCGTGAGCATGGTGCTCTTTCCGATCCAGATCGTCTTCATCCGGCGGCTCCAGCGTAAGGTGACGGCGATGTCCCGGGATCGCGTGCGCTTGGTGCGCGGACTGTCCGACCGGATCCAGGAGTCCGTGGGCGGCCTGCAGGAGATCTACGCCAACGACACGGCGGCCTATGAATCGGGCCGGTTCCGGCATATGCTCCAGCGGATCTTCAAGATCCGGCTGAACATCTACAACCTCAAGTACCTGATCAAGTGGATCAACAACTTCCTGGAGAAATTCGGCCAGTTCCTCCTGCTGCTTGTGGGCGGGTGGCTCATCATCAATCACCCCGAGACGTTCAACCTCGGAATCCTGGTCGCCTTTCTCCAGGCGTACAGCCAGCTCAACGAGCCGTGGCGGGAGCTGATCAACTTCTTCCAGCTGAAGGAGAACGCGCGGGTCAAGTACGAACAGGTCATCGCGAACTTCGATCCGCCGGGACTCCGGACGGAGTTCGCCCGGGACGACGCCGCGCCCGAGCGCCCACCGCCTTTGGCCGGGGCCTACGATCTCCGCCAGGCCAGTGTCGTGCTGGATGGGCGGACGCACGCGCTGGACCACCTGCAGCTCAGCCTGTCGCCCCGCCAGCACGTGGCCCTGGCCGGTACATCTGGTAGCGGCAAGAGCACGCTGGCCCTCGTCCTGGCGAAGCTGACGGGCTTCACGGGGACGATCCTGCTGGACGGGACGGACCTGGCCCAGTTCCCTTCCGGGGTGGCCGGGCGCGCGATCGGCTTCGTCCCCTCCGACGCCCGGCTCTTCACAGGCTCGGTCCTGGACAACCTGTTCTACGGGCTCCGGCACCGACGGGCCGAGGCGCCCGAGACCAAGGCCGAGCTGGGCCTGGGCAACGAGGACTGGCTTGACCTGTCCCCGCTCGAGGTGTCGGACCGGACGGGGCTCATCGCGGTCGCCCTGGAGGCCGTGCGCTTGGTGGGCCTCGAGGACGACCTCTTCGCGTTCGGCCTGCGCTCCCGGGTCGATCCGGCGCGGCACCCGGATGTGGCCGCGCGGATCTTGGCCACGCGGCTCCTGGTGGCCGAGCGCTTCGCCCGCGAGCAGCAGGAGACGGCCGTCGAGTTCTTCGACCGGGACCACTTCTCCTCCTACGCGTCGATCGGGGAGAACATCCTCTTCGGCCACAGCGCGCATGCCGCGCTGGCGCTCGAGCAGCTCTCCCAGCATCCGCACTTCCGCGCGGTGCTCGCCGCGGCGGAGCTGGAGGGGCCGCTGGTGGAGCTCGGCGCCGATGTGGCGCGGGACATGGTCGAGATCTTCAAGGACATCGCGGCGGACAACGAGCTCTTCGCGCGCTTCAGCCTGCTCACGGCCAGCGAGCTGCCCGAGTACGCGCAGGTGGTCGCGCGGCTCGGCCGGGGGGGCGCCACTGGGCTGGCCGTGGCGGACCGGGACCGGCTGGTCCGCCTCGCGCTGCGGCTAATCCCCGCCCGGCACCGGCTGGGCCGGATCGACGAGCCGTTCATTGCCAAGGTGCTCGCGGCGCGGCACCAGTTTGCCGAGACGCTGCCCCCGGATCTGGCGGTGTCGTTCGTGCCGTACGACCGGGAACGATACTTCACGGACGGGACCCTTCTCGACAACCTGCTCTTCGGCAAGGTGGTCGCCACGAGCAGCCTGGCCGTGAAGAAGGTCAACGCCATCGTCGAGGAGATCCTGGAAACGGAGGGTCTGCGAGCGCTCGTGCTGGAGGTGGGGCTCGATCACCACGTGGGGCTGTTCGGTGGCCGCCTGTCGCTACCCCAGCGCCAGCGGATGGCGCTGGCCCGCGTGCTGCTCAAACGGCCGGACATCCTCATCCTCGACGGTGCGATGACCGCGCTCGAGCCGGGGGAGCGCATGGACCTGCACCGGCGGGTGCTCGAGTTCATGAAGGACCGGACCGTGATCGCAGCCGTGGAGCGCCCGGACCTCGCGCGCCTCTACGACCTCGTGGTGATCCTGGACGCCGGGGCGGTCGTGGAGACGGGCACGTACCGGGAGTTGATTGCCCGGGAGCAGGGCGTGCTGCACCGGCTCGCGACCCAGGCCGGTGTGCGGGTCACGGGAGAGGACTGACATGCAGCCGCTCGAACGCGACGTCGAGACCCTCCGAAAGATTCCCCTCTTTACCGGGCTGCCGACGGCCCGGCTGAAGCTGATCGCCTACACCGCGGAGGTGGTGGAGTTCGCTCCCGGCGAGGTGATCGTCCGACAGGGTGATCGAGCCGACGCGGTCTACATCGTGACCGAGGGCGAGGCGGAGGTCCTCCTCCAGGATGCCGACGGGCACGAGATCATCCTGACGACCATGGGCCAAAACAGCCTGTTCGGGGAGACGGCCGTGATCTCCAAGGGGCGGCGCACGGCCACCGTCCGTGCCCGGGATCGCGTGGTCACCTTCAAGATCTCCGCCGACGTGTTCCTGGACCTGGTCCGGCAGAGCCCGGAGATCAGCATGCAGGTCATGAGCGTGCTCGCGCAGCGCCTCGAGCGGTCGAGCGCGCTCCTGCAGCAACACCAGAGCCACTCGTGAGAGGTGTCCGGCGCAGGAGTCAGGGCGCTTGTGTCGCCGGAGGCGATGTCCTAGGATCGAGGCCCAGGGTGTCAGGGGCCGGCGTGTTCGACTCGAACGCACTCAAGACAGGAGTGACACGATGACCGGACGACCCATTCGGGGCATCACCGGGGCGATGGTGGCGGGCGCGATGATCGTCGCTCTTACGACGGCGAGCGCCCAGATGCTGACCGGACTCAAGGCGGCGGAGCCCCAACCGTCGCCCGACAAGCTCGCGCCCGGCCTGGCGGTGAGCTACGTCTTCGGCATCTTCAATCACATCAACGAGTTCAAGACCAAGAAGTTCGAGCCCGGCGCACCGCTTCAGCATCTCGATTACCGAATGGGCGAGGGGGCCATCCTCACGACCAAGGAGCGCGACGGGGTCGGCGCCCTCATCACCGGATTCATCCGCTTCGAGAAGCCCGGCACGTATGGCTTTGACGTCACGTCCAATGACGGCGTGCGGGTGGAGATCGGCGGCAAGCTGCTCTACGAGGATCCCTCGGTCCACGCGGACGACACCTCGGATCGGATCGACGTGAAGATCGACGAGCCGGGCTGGTATCCGATCCAGGTGCTGTACTACGAGAAGAAGCGCACGGCCACCCTCGTGCTCCGCTGGGTGCCGCCGGGCGGCGACGCCAAGGCCAAGCCCGTCCCGGTCCCGGCCGCCGCGTTCACCCGCCTCAAGTAGCCCGCGCCCGCCCGCCGAGCCGGGCGGCCACGAGCCCCGTGGCCGCCCGGCTTACCGGTGGCCGTTCTCCCAGTAGAAGGTGTCGGGGGTGTAGATCCCGAAATGTGAGCCGGGCTCCCAAGCGTAGACGCCCTTGACCGGCACGCCACGGAGACCGTTCTTCACCACGATCGGCTGGAGCGTTCCACCGACGATGCCGATTGTGAATACCTCCTCGGCGTTGATGTCGAGCAGCTCCGCCCAGACGCGGGCCCGCTCGTCGGCGTTGCCCGACACGAGCCACCGCTGGTAGAGCTCGACGAGGCGCCGGGCCGCCGGGAGCGTCGGCGCCTCACCCTCATGACCCTTGCTCTCGTAGTACGCGCCCCACTTGGGCCACTGGAGCTGCTGCTGGCTGACCGGCGCGAGCCAGTCCGGGCTCATGTCCGGCGTGGGGAGCCCGAATCCGAAGTTCCCGTAGTAAGCGCTCATCATCGCCTCACCCGAGAAGACCCGGCGCCGAAACACCTCGAGCTGGCTCGGACGGATCAGAAGCTCGATGCCTAGATCGGCCCACGTGTCCTTCACGAGCTCCAGCACGTCGGTGTGCTCGGCCTCGTCCCCGGACGTCTCCACGATGAGGTCGAGGCGCTGGCCGTCCGGCCGCAGGCGGAATCCGCGCCCGTCGCGCGCCGTGAGGCCCATCTCGTCGAGGAGCCGGTTCGCCTGCACCAGGTCGAACCGAGCGTAGGCCATCCGGGGCTCTTCGTGGCCCGCCGGGCTTTTGAGGACCGTGTTCTGGCCCGGCAGACCGAGGCCATAGTAGAGGATCTGGTTGATCTCCTCCCGGTTGATGCCGAGGGAAAGCGCCTGGCGGAATCGCCGGTCGAGGAAGAGCTTCCGCATGACCGGCTCGCTCGTCGTGAGGTTCGGGTAGATGGCCACTGTGGAGGGCACGCCGGTGTTCCACAGGTGGACACGGTAGCCGGCGAGGCGCTCGTTCTTGCGGAGGAACGGGACCTGGTCGAACGACAGGTATCGCGCCTGGAGATCCGCCTCGCCCGTGGACGTCTTCACCGAGATCACCGCCCGCTCCACGAGGATCATGACGAGGCGGTCGATGTAGGGGAGCTGCCGGCCGCGCTCGTCCACGCGGTGGAAGTAGGGGTTCCGTTCCGCGACGAAGACCTGGGCCGGCGGCCCCACCGTGGGGTGCCAGGGCTGGAGCGTGGGGAGATCGGGATTGTCCATCACGTACATCGAGTCCTTCTTGTTGTGCAGCGCCGCCCAGTTCCGGCGGCCCTCGGCGCGCGCCAGCTTCCGGAGCGCGTCGGGATTGTTGAAGGCGCGATGGAACTGCTTCAGATAGTGCGCCGGCCTGAAGAGGATGGTCGGATACGCCCCGGCCTGGTCGGGAAGGAAGAGGTTGTTGGGCTGGGTCCAGCGGTACCGGACTGTCCACGGGTCGGGGAAGGTGACCCGGGGCATCTCGCCGTCGACCCGGAGGGTGGCCGGCGGCCCGCCCGGCGAGAGCTCGTCGTCGTTGGCGACGTTGTTCCACCAGTAGGCGAAGTCCGCGCTGGTGAACGGCGCCCCGTCCGACCAGCGATGCCCCTTGCGGAGGTAGAAGGTGAAGCTTCGGCCTCCCTCCGCGACCTCGACCCGCTCGGCGATGTCAGGCACGAGCCGATAGTCACGGTCGAAGCCCACCAACCGAGCGTAGCCGTACACGAAGGCCAGCTTCATGTCCTTCAGGGTGCCGATGAGCATCCGGAGATCGCCCCCGTAGACCGCCCCGGGGTCCGTGGCCAGGACACGCGGGCGCTCCGGGAGGCGCTGGGCGAGCGGTGGGAGCTGACCGGCGGCCACGAGCTTGGCCAGGGCGGGCGCCTCCCCGCCGGGGCCGCCGATGGCGACGGGTCCCACCGCGACGCCGAGCGTGAGCATGAGCCCGATCGCGAGCCAGCCGCGACCGATCCGCATGGCGATCCTCCGGGCGGGACGGGCGGCGATTCAACGGCCGGTCCGCGCGTCTCCCCGAGGGCAGCGTAACGCGGGGGCCTGGAGCGACGCAAGGTGACGCGCCAGGTGATGCGCCAGGTGACCGCGCCAGGCTGGCGGGGGGGCATGGTAGTGTACGGGCACCGGTGCGCGGTGCCGACGCGGCCGGCGGTTGTGCGTGCGGCTCGGCCCTGAGTTTGGAGGAGCGTATGCGTCGACGGCAGTATTCCGGGATGCTGCTCGCTGTCGGGTGGAGTATCCTGCTCGCCGCGGGCGCCGCGGAGGCCCAGAGCGGAGGGATCCAGCGGTTCTACGGGTCGTATGTCGGGGAGGCCGTCTCCGAAAGCGGCGAGGAGCTCGACAAGCGTGACATCGGCGTCGAGATCACCCCGCAGGGCAAGGGCTTCAAGGTCAAGTGGACCGCGGTGATCAAGCGCGGGACCGACCCGCCGCGCAAGGAGGAACGCACCATCTCGTTCGTCCCGTCGAAGCGCCCGGACATCTACAGCTCGGCCATGCGGACCGACGTCTTCGGCAACGCGGTCCCCTTGGATCCCCTCAACGGCGATCCCTACATTTGGGCGCGGTTCGACGGACCCAAGCTCTGGATGTACGCCCTGTTCGTGACGGAGGCCGGGGGGTACGAGATGCAGACGTATGAGCGCACCATCGTGGCGGCGGGAATGGACCTCCGCTACTCGAGAGTCCGGGATGGCGAGGTGCTGCGAACGGTCGTGGGAAAGCTCAAGAAGATCCGCTGACCCGCGCGCGAGCCTCCCGGGCGAACGCCTGGGCGGCGGCCGGGCTCGAAAATGCGAGGTACACGCGCCCGTCGGCCTTGAGGCCGTGCGCGCGCCGGAATGACGGACCCAGGCCCCGGAGCGGATCGAAGCGGAGCGGCGCGAGCCGCGCTTGCCGGAGGCGCGCGGGGTAGTCGCGCCCGTAGAAGCGGTGAGAGCCGTTGGTCGCGACGTACGCGGCCGTGAAGCGGTCGGGATCGCGCCGCCGCAGGCTGGCCGCGGCGGTCGTCCGCGTGACCTGCACGTCGACGTCCACCATGGCCACGCCCCCGGGCTTGAGACACCGGCGGACCTCGGCGAGGATCGCGGTGTCGTCCGGGGCGAACGGGAGCACGTTGTTGCAGAGGATCACGTCGAACGTTCCCCGACCGAAGCGCAGCCGAGTGGCGTCCATGCGTCGGAAGCGGTGGGGCAGCCGGAGGCGCGCGTGATGCGGCCGGCGGTCCAGGTCGACGGCGGTGTAGCGAGCGGGGCCGATGGTCCGCCGGCCCGGCACGAAGCGAGTGGCGGGGCGAGAGGGCCCGATCTCGAGCACCTCGCTCCCATGGCGAAGCCGCGGCCGGACAAAGCGCCGCAGGAAGAGCAGAAGGGCGCGGTGGCGGGGCTTCGACCCACAGCCTGGACAGAGGCCGGGCCGCGGCTTCTGCCCGTAGCGGGCGAATGCCGGGAACCGCCCCCCGCACGCCAGACAGCTCACGCCGCGTGGGACCTCGTGCACGGGGTCATTGTACGGGCGCCGGGGCCGGCGCCCGGGCCCGCGAAATACCCGTTCCCTCCGGGGCGGGGGTCTCCTACACTAGCCCGACGGGTTGGGTCGGATGTCAGTGCGCAGGAGTCCTCAGGTCGCCAGGTGTCGTGTCACCTGCGGGGTGGTCCTTGCCTTGATGCTGCAGGGTGGGCCGGCCGCCGCGGACGAGTGGTCCGTGAAGACCGTGCCGCGGACGGACGGGCCCGGGACGCATTGCGTGCTCGAGTCAACTCGGCAGTCGCTCTCGGACGGCTACCAGGACACAACGGCATACGTCACCGTCGACAGCGGGTCGGTGGCGGTGACTTCAGGGTCGAACCTCGATGCGAGCCTCTCGGACATCGGTCTCGTCGTTGATCAGGAGCCTCTGGTGCCGATGGACCGGCTAGTTGGCACGAAGACTGCACTTTTTGCCACGAAGCATGGGCGACTGGTCGATCTCTTCAAGGCGGGGAACCGCCTTCACGTGCAGCTCCGGTTCTGGCCAGAGTGGCCCGCGACGGGGACGCATTCGGCGACCTTCAGCCTGAGCGGATTCAACAAGGCCTACGGCGAGCTGGCCGGCTGCCGCTGAGGACGGCCGGGGCGCCGGGGAGGGTGACATGGGGTTGCGGCTCAAGTTCAACCTGGTCCTGCTTCTCGTGTTCCTGGTCGGTCTCGGAGTCGCCGGCGTGATTTCGCGCGAGATCCTGATCCGGAACGCGCGGGAGGAGGTGGCCCGGAACGCCAGCCTCATGATGGAGACCGCGCTGGCGGTTCGCGGCTACACGATCACCCAGGTGCGGCCGCACCTTGAGCTCCAGCTGATGCGCGCGTTCCTGCCCCAGACGGTGCCGGCCTTCGCGGCGGCCGAGACCATGACCGAGCTTCGCAAGAAGTACCCGGACTACTTCTACAAGGAGGCGACGCTCAACCCGACCAACCCCCGCAATCGAGCCGCCGACTGGGAGGCGGACATCGTCCAGGAGTTCCGGAACCATCCCGCGGTGAAGGAGCTCGGCGGGGAGCGCGACACGCCCACCGGCCGCGCGCTCTACATCGCCCGCCCGATCCAGATCGGCAACCCGGCCTGTCTCGGGTGCCACAGCACACCCGAGGCTGCGCCTCCCACCATGATCAAGCTCTACGGTGGCGCGAACGGTTTCGGCTGGAAGCTCAACGAGATCGTGGGCGCCCAGGTCGTGTCGGTGCCGATGGCTTTGCCGCTCAAGAACGCGCAGCGGGCCTTCTACACGTTCATGGGCTCGCTGGTCGCCGTCTTCGCGCTCGTCTTCGTCGCGCTCAACGTGATGCTGAACTGGATGATCGTGCGGCCCGTGGCTCAGCTGTCGCGTGCGGCGGACCAGGTGAGCACCGGGAACTTCGAGATCCCCGAGTTCCCGGAGCAGGGCCGTGACGAGATCGCGCTCCTCGGCCGGGCGTTCAACCGCATGCGGCGGAGCCTCCAGAAGGCGATGCAGATGATCGAGAGCTGAGGCTCATGGAGCAGGGGCCTGCCGAGCCCGGTCACCGAACGTTCATCGCCACGGTGGTGTTCGTCGACATCGTCGGTTACTCGGAGCGCCTCGTGCCGCAGCAGGTCGAGCTGAAGACTCGGCTCAACGGGCTGATCGCAGGCGTGCTCGAGCACGTCCCGGCTGGCGATCGGATGATGCTCGACACCGGCGACGGGGCGGCCCTCTGCTTCCTCGGCGACCCGGAGGACGCCCTGTTCGCCGCCAGCAACCTGCGGGCGGGCAGCGTGGCTGTCGGCCCCGAGCTCGCCCTCCGCATCGGCATCAACCTCGGGCCGCTCCGGATCGTCAAGGACGTCAACGGCCAGCGCAACATCCTGGGCGACGGGATCAACGTCGCCCAGCGGGTCATGAGCTTCGCCGAGCCGAACCAGATCCTAGTCTCGCGCTCCTTCTACGAGATCGTGTCGCGGCTCTCCCAGGAATACACGCGGCTGTTCCACTACCTGGGTATCCACCGCGACAAGCACGTCCGGGAGCACGAAGTGTACGTGATGACGACAGGTGGGACCGGCGCCACCCCGGCGTCGGACCAGGCCGAGGCGGCGGCGGCGGCGCCGCCGCGAGGCCGAGTGGAGAGCTCCGAGTTCGTGCCTGCCGCAACCGGGGGCTTCGACGCCGCGGTCCTCGCTCGCATCGAGGGCGCGCTCGCCGAGAGCATCGGACCGCTCGCGCGGGTGCTGGTGCGGAAGGCGGCGAAGTCGGCGCCGGACCTGCCGGCGCTCTGCCAGCTGCTCGACGGCGCCCTGCCCGAGTCGCAGCGCGCGGCCTTCCGGCGCCGGCTCGGTGACGTGGGGAGGCCACTCTCGGCACCGCCGCCGTCCCCGGCGCGCCCCCCCGCGACGGCCCCTCCGGCCGGGACGACGCCCGGGCGGCCGCTGTCGCCCGAGGTGCTGGCCGAGGCCGAGGACCGGCTGGCCGTCCATATCGGCCCCGTCGCCAAGCTCCTCGTCAAGCGCGCCGCCAAGCAGGCGAGCAACACGAAGGATTTCTACGAGCATCTCGCGGGGCATATCGACGACCCGCAGGCCCGCCGGCGTTTCGCGGCGGCGATCGAGGAGCTCTCGGAGCCCTAGCGCGTCCCTCCCTCGCGTCAAGTGGTCGCGAGCGAGGGGATGAGGCAGCCGTCAGTGGGCGGTGTAGCCCCCGTCCACCGGCAGGGTGACGCCGGTGATCCAGCGCGCCTCATCCGACGCGAGGAACAGGGCCGCGTCCGCGACATCGCGGGGCTCGCCGAGGCGGCGGAGCAGGTGCTGGTCGAGCAGCCGCTCCCACGGCGCCCCCTCGGCCCGCATCCGGTCGAACATCGCGCGGTTGATGTTCGTGATGACGAAGGACGGGCTGAGTGCGTTGACGCGGATGCCGTGCCGGCCGAAATCGACCGCCATCTGCTTCGTGAGGATGGCGACCGCTCCCTTCGACGCCGAGTAGGCGGGGCGGACCGGGAGACCCACCACTCCGGTGATCGACGAGAGGTTCACGAGCGCCCCGCCACCCTGGCCGATCATCGCCGGCAGGACGGCGCGGCTCATGAGGAACACGCCCTTGACGTTCACCCGCATCGTCTCGTCCCAGTCGGCCTCGGTGGTCTCGAGGACGGTTTCCCGGGAGGGGAGGATCCCGGCGTTGTTGACGAGGATGTCAATGCGGCCGAAGCGCTCGAGCGTCACCTCGACGATCCGCTGGGTGTCGGCGCTCGCCGCGACGCTCGCCTCGACGGAGAGGGCCTCGCCGCCCTCCAACCGGATCGC
Organism: uncultured Candidatus Rokubacteria bacterium; assembly: GCA_963805625.1. Taxonomy (GTDB): domain Bacteria; phylum Methylomirabilota; class Methylomirabilia; order Rokubacteriales; family DASRDR01; genus DASRDR01. The sequence continues at coordinate 106,560 of CAWDVE010000018.1, read as the reverse complement.
GTCGACGACCGCGTCGTTGGGCCCCGGCCGGACGTCCACGCAGGCGACGCGCGCGCCCTCCTCCGCGAACCGCCGAGCGATGGCCTCGCCGAGGCCCATCGCGGCGCCCGTGACGATGGCGACCTTGCCGTGCAGCCGAGGCTGGGACGATCGAGCGGGCATGGCGTCGCTCCGTCGGCGCGCTCACCGACTCATCGGACGAGAATGCAGCGATCCGCCGCAATCCGGATGACCACGGCCTGACCGAAGACGAGCCGGGACTCCGGCGGCCCTGCCGCCCGGAGCGTGCAGTCAGTCCCCGCGATCGCCACCTGATAGTCCATCGCGTCGCCGAAGTAGCTGGCCCGGGTGACCGTGCCGGTGAAGACGTTCAGCCGCGCGTCGTCCACCGTCGGGGCCCCCGCGCCCGCTGCCGGCGCGAGGCCGACCGTGTGAGGCCGGATCGAGACCGCGACCGCCTCCCCCGGAGGGTGCTCCGGTCCGGCCGCCGTGACCAGCTCGAGGCCGCCTTCGCAGGCGACCCGCCCGTCGGCGGCGAGCCGCCCCTTCAAGAGATTCGTGCGACCGATGAAGCTCGCCACGAACGCCGTGGCCGGTCGCTCGTACACCTCGACCGCTGTGCCCACCTGCTCGAGCCGACCGGCGTTCATCACGGCGATGCGGTCCGAGGTGACCATCGCCTCGGCCTGGTCGTGGGTCACGTAGACGGTCGTGATCTGCAGGGCCTCGTGCACCCGCCGGATCTCGAACCGCATCTCCTCCCGCAGGTGTGCGTCCAGGTTGCTGAGGGGCTCGTCCAGGAGCAGGATCGTGGGCTCCACGATCAGGGCCCGCGCGAGGGCGACGCGCTGCTGCTGACCGCCGGAGAGCTCGCCCGGATAGCGGTCGGCGAACCCCTCGAGCCGTACCAGCACCAGGGCCTCCCGGAGACGCCGGGGCCACTCCGCCCGGGGCACGGCGCGGAACTTCAGGCCGTAGGTCACGTTCTCCGCCACCGTCTTGTGGGGCCAGACCGCGTAGGACTGGAAGAGCATGCTCATCCCGCGGCGCTCGGGCGGCACGGCCTCCCCCGCGGACGAGAGACGGCGGTCCCCGAGCCAGATCTCGCCGGTGTCGGGAGCGAGGAATCCCGCGATGAGGCGGAGGGTAGTGGTCTTCCCGCAGCCCGAGGGGCCGAGGAGCGACAGGAGCTCCCCGTGACGGATCTCGAGCGTGAGGTCCCGGACGGCCGCGACGTCCTCGCCGTACCGCTTGGTGAGCGCCTGCAGGCGGACCGCGGCCATCGCGACGGGTCAGATCTGGAGGAAGCGCCGACCCAGGAACCGCTGCGCGACGGCCACGAGGACGAGGGTGAGCCCGAGCAGCAGGATCCCGAGGGCCGACACGGCTTCCCAGAGACCCTCCTCGTAGAGGCTGTAGATGACGACGGACACGACGCGCGAACGGGTCGTGAAGAGGAGGATCGAGGAGGAGAGCTCCCGGAGGCTCGGAAGGAACACGAGGAGCCACGCCGAGACGAGCCCCGCGCCGAAAAGGGGCACCGTCACATCCTTGAAGGCGACCAGACGGTTGGCGCCGAGGATCCGGGCCGCGTCCTCGAGGTCCACGTGCACCGTTTGGATGGCGGCATGACAGGCCGTGTAGGCGATCGGCAGGTACTTGGTCAGGTACGCGACGAAGATGATCCAGATGGTCCCGTAGAGCAGGACCGGCGGCCGCGAGTACGCCTTGAAGAGGCCGATGGAGAGGACGATGCCCGGGATCGCGAGAGGCGCCATGGCCAGGAACGCGAGCGAGCGCGCCCCCCACAGGAGCCGCCGCTGGGCGACGTACGCGATCGCGCCCATCAGGAGGGCCGCGAGGGTGGCGGTGACGGCCGCCAGTTCGAGTGTGTTCACGATGGCTGACCGGGTCGGGTCGAACTCGAAGATCACGTAGCGGAAGTTTCGCAGGGTGAGGTTCTGCCACGACCACCCGAGGCCCCAGGCCTTGGCGAGGGCGGCCCGGAGGAGGGCGAAGTACGGGAGCCCGATCGAGAGGAGCAGCACCCCGCCGCAGGTGCCGAGGGCAGCCCACCGCCCGGGACCGAGCGTCACAGGGGCCGCGCCCGTGGCCCGCCCGCCCACGGTCGAGTAGCCGCGCCGGCCCATCAGACGGCGTTGCGCCCAGAGCAGCACGACCGCGACCAGGAGGAGCGGCATCGCGTAGGCCGCGGCCACCTCCACCTGCGGCGGGTAGTGGAAGAACGCCCAGATCTGGGTGGTCATGACGTGGAAGCGCGCCGGGATGGCCAGCATGGCCGGCGCGCCGAAGAGCACCAGGGCTTCGAGGAAGGCGAGGATGAAGCCCCCGACGATCGCCGGCAGCGCCAATGGCAGGGTGATCGTGCGCATCACGGCGAGGCGGCCCGCGCCCGCGATCCGCGCCGCTTCCTCCAGGTCGGCTGGCGTGGTGGTCAGCGCGGCGCTCGTCAGGATGAAGACCACCGGAAAGGTGTAGAGGCTGGTCACGTAGATCAGACCCGACATGGAGAAGATGTTGACGAGCGCCCCCTCCGCGCCGGTGACGGCCCGGTAGAGCACGTTGAAGAGCCCCGCGTTCGGACCCGCCAGGATCACGTAGGCGGTGGCCCCGAGGAAGGACGGGGTGACGAAGGCGGCGATGGTGAGCGTCCGGACGATTCCCTTGCCGGGCATGTCCGTCCGGGTGACGAGCCAGGCCATCGGCGCCCCGACGAGAACGCTCAGGATGCCGACCGACGTCGCGTAGACGAGCGAGTTCCCGACCGGCCCGCGGTACATCGCCTGGCCGAACGCCTCGACGAAGTTCGCCAGGCTGAAGCCCGACCCCTCCGGCACCCGGACGGCGGTGACCAGGAGGATAGCGAGGGGCGCGACGACGAGGACGGCGAGGATCGCGGCGCTCAGGAGCCAGACCGCCGGCGCGGCGTCAAGGCGTGCCCGCGTCGTCGTCCCGGTCGTGATCGCCGTCCCCGCCGCCGCGCCCGCCACCTCGTCAGACCCCGAACAGCTCGCGGAACTTCTTCTTGACCTCGTCGTCCCGCTTCTGCATCTCCTCGGGATCGACCTTGATCAACTTCAGCTCCTTGAGGGGCCGCTTGTCCTTCGGGTAGGTCACGGCCTCGTTCGGCACGTAGAGGCCGTCGTCCGCGAGGATCTGTTGGGCGTCCTTGTCGAACAGGAAGTCGGTGAACACTTTCGCGGCGTTCGGATGGGGCGCCTTGGTCAGGATCGCGTTGGCCGAGGTCACGAAGGGCACGCCCTCCACGGGGAAGACGATCTGGATGGGGTTGCCCTTCTTCACCTCGCGGTAGAGGTTGTACTCGCCCGTCGGCCCCACCCAGGCTTCGCCACCCGACAGCTTCATCGGCGGGTCCTCCGCCGACTGGACGACGAGGGGGTTGTTCTTCGCCACCGCTGCGTAGTAGTCCCACCCGCCCATCACGGGGAGGAGGCCGATGATGCCCGTCATCACCACGCCGCTGTACCCAGGGTGCGCGTGGACCAGCTTGCCCTTCCACTTGGCGTCGGCGAGGTCCTTCCAGGTCTTGGGGGCGTCGGCGGCGCTCACCTTCTGCGTGTTGTAGCCGATCACGTAGGGCGTGCCGCGCAGGATCGTGTAGAGCCCGTCCTTGTCCCGGAAGTCGGCCCGGAACTTGTCCGCGCCGGCCGGGAGGTAGCGCATCAGCATGTTCTTCTGTTGGAACTCGAGGAAGTGCGAGATGTCGGAGGTGTGCACGACGTCCGCGATGGCAAGCCCGGCGCCGGCCTCTTGCATGACCTTCTGGAAGATGCGCTGCGACCCGTCCCGGGTCAGCTCGCAGGTGATGCCGAGCGCCTTCTTGTTGAAGGCGTCGCAGACCTTCTGGGCGACCGACAGCCCGAGCGACGAGTACCAGACGACCGTGCCCTCCTTCTTGGCGGCCTCCATCACCGCCGGGTCCGCCGCCTCGGCGCGGGCCCAGAGCCCGAACGCGAGGCCCAGTCCGGCCAGGACTGCCCAAAATCTCCGCTGAGTCATCGTCGGCCTCCTCTCGTGTGCGTTCATCACCTCACGCCGCGCGCCGGAGGCGCGCGACGATCGGCGCGACATCCCCTGCCCCGTCAATCGCGAGCAGCCGCTCGAGCAACAGGTCCACTTGTGCGGCCGGCAGGGCTCGGGCCGCGTTGGCGCGGAACTTCGCCCGCAGCTCCTCGAGCCCGAGCGGATGCTCCGGGCCGCCCCGCGGCGCATCCTGAGTTTCCTCGAGCACGCGCCCGTCGCCGAGCTCAACCCGCACATGCCCCGTGAAGCGCTGAGGGTAGGGCAGGCTCGGGTCGAGCACGTAGCGGACCTTCCCGGCAACCGCCAGGATGCGCGGGTCCCGGGTCTTCGCTTCGCTGAAGCCGTCGACCCCCGCCGCCCCCTCCACCAGCACGAGCGCAATGCAGTACGGCAGACTGAACTTGGCGCCATAGGGCGTCGTGGGCCGCTGTTTCTCCGCAAGCGGCTCCCAGAGCCGGTGCACCGGGCCTTCCGCCGTCCGGCAGATGATTGCCCGGATCGCCGCCGGATCGAACCCCGGGAGCGCGCGGATCCGGGCCGCGCAGTCCATGTAGGGCTGGTTGATCGACCCGCACGGATACGCCTTGAACATGAGGCGCTGGATCGCCCACTCGCGACCGAGCCCGGCCGCGAGCCCCGCGAGGCGGCCGGCGTCGGGGAGCTCGCCGCCGAATCCCCGGTAGAAGCCGTGAGTGCCTTCGAAGACCGTCCGGGGGCCTGTGAAGCCGGCGTGCGCGAGCATCGCCGCGACGACTCCCGCGTGAGCCGCCCAGCCGGCGTGGAGGCGCTTGGTCCAGGTGCCGTCCGTCAGGTACTCGATGATCCCGCTCGCCTGGCTGCCGCAGAGCCCGAAGGCCGTGGTCAGCTCCGCCGCGGTCAGCCCGAGGAGCCGCCCGGTGGCCGCCGCCGCGCCGAAGGACCCGCACAGCGCGGTGGGATGGAAGCCACGCCGGTGGAACGCGCCCGGGCAGGCGCTCCCGACCGCGGCCATGACCTCGACGCCGGCCACGATTGCCGCCAGCACCTCGGCGCCTGAGGCATGGCGGGCTTCGCCGGCGGCGAGCGCCGCCGTTACGCAGCAGGATCCGGTGTGGACGATCGCCTCCTCCAGCGTGTCGTCGTAGTCGAGTCCGTGCGCCAGCGTGCCGTTGGCCAGGACCGCGGCGGCCATCCCGATCTGCTCGCGCCCGCCCCAGAGACTCGACTCGGGCGGTCCGCCGAGGGCCCGCGCGACCGTCTGGACGCTGCCCGCGAAGTCCTCGGGCACGGCGGCCAGTGCCACCCCGGCGGTGTCCACGAGCAGGCGCGCGGCCTGCTCGGCGACGGCCCGGGGCACCCGGCCGGGAGCCAGCCCCGCCGCGAAGGTCGCGAGCACCTCGGCAAAGGTCTCCATCAGTCGTCGCACGTGATGCGTACAAGCCCGTATCATGGGCCGCGCGGGGCCGTCAAGGACGGGGCCCGCGGGCAGCGCGGCCGGACACCGTCTGGCGCACGGTGGTGCACGCTCACGGAGGAGGCGCGATGACGATCGACCATGGGCGGCTCGACATGTCGGTGGGCGAAGCCATCTTCACCCAGCGGTCGATCCGGCGGTTCCGGCCCGACGCGATCCCGCTTCCGGATCTCCAGTTGATCTTCGAAGCCGCGGTGCGGGCGCCCAACGGGGGCAACCGGCTGATCGGGCGAAGAGCTCTTCCTGTCGGAGTACGCGCGGGCCGGCGGCCCCAGGGACATGGCCATCTTCGTTCGGCATGAATCGGAAGGGCGCCTCCATTGTGAGGTCAGAGCGTACTTCTCACCTGCGTCGGCTGCGGTCGCGAGAGCGGTTGATGCCGACCCGTGCGACAGGCCGTCCCCGGAGGGCCTCAGCCTCCTGGCGGGCGCCCACGAGTCGTGGCTCGTGCTCTTTCCGGACCGCAAGGGCTGCAGTGTCTCAGTGCGAATGCATCAAGGCCGCGAAAAGGCCGCGAAGGTCTGACTCGGCCCCGTCTCGAGGTCGCGGGAGGACCCTGGCTTGACGAGCTCCGGAAGCGAGTGGTACAGAAGTCCGGCCCCCTCGGGCGATCCGCGACTCCGGAGGTCCGCATGAGTCAAGTCCCGAAGAGTGTCCACGCGGTTGTCATCGGTGCCGGCATCCACGGGCTCAGCACCGGCTGGCATCTCGCCCTCGAGCTCGGGCGCCGCCGCCGGGGCACGGGGCAGGACGTCGTCGTGCTCGACAAGACCGGGGTGGGCGCGGGCGCGTCGGGCATCGCCTGCGGCTGCGTGCGGAACCTCTACATGACCGAGCCGCTCCACGCGATCCTCCGTCACAGCGTGGACGTCTGGACGTACGATCCGGTCGCGTTCGGGTTCCAGCAGGTGGGTTACGTCGGCGTGGACGAGGAGCAGAACCTCCCTGCCTACGAGCGGGTCTGGAAGAGCCAGAACGCGGCCGGCTACCCCTCCGACCTCTACGCCGGCGAGGACGCGCGCCGGTTCGTCCGCGGCCTCTGGCCCGACTTCAATACCTCGCGCGTCGGGCTCGCCCTTCACGAGCGGGTGAGCGGCTACGCCGGGACCCGGCAAGCCGTGGTCGGCCTGGCCGGGAAGTGCGCCGAGCATGGCGTCCGGGTCCTGCCCGGTGTGGAGGTGACGGGGTACGATGTCGAGGGCGGCCGGGTGCGCGCGGTACTGACCGACCAGGGCCGGATCACCTGCGACGTCGTCGTCTGGGGTCTCGGCGCCTGGACTCCCAAGCACTGGGCGATGCTCGGCAAGCCCGCGAGGCTCACCTGTCGCTATCCCGACGGCACCGTCGACACCAAGGACATGTGGACGTACTGGCGGCTTCTGGAGGGGGAGGTCTACTACGACGAGCCGTACCTGACGGCGGCAGGCCTGAACCCGCCGGTGCTCCACGTCGAGACCTCGGAGCCCGTCGTCGACCCGAGCTCGGGGCGGCCGATCAAGGACTTCACGTACGTGTACTTCAAGAACGGCAACGAGCGGATGGACCGCCCCGGCCTCCAGGGCGGTACTACGCCCGTCAAGCTCGGGCCCACGGCCGTCACCGATCCCTACGGCCACGCGAACGACGAGTACCAGGCGGACTCGTGGTTCGCGGACTACTTCTGTGCGGCGATGGGGCAGACCATGTCGCGGTTCAAGGGCTGCCGCCCGCAGTTCCGGGAGCGGCGCAACGGCGGCATTGGCGCGTTCACGCCCGACAACGTGCCCGTGTTCGACTGGGTGGCGCCGAACGTCTTCATGATCGCGGACTCGAACCACGGCTTCAAGATGACGGGCGCTGGCAAGCTGGTGGCCCGGCTGCTGATGGGCGACGACGTGCCCGAGCTCAAGCCGTTCGCGTTCGACCGGTACGCCGCGGGCCGGACGTTCGGCGCCTCGGGCAGCCACTCCCCCTGGGTGTGACGCGACCGTGAGGCGTTTCTCCCGGCGTACCCCGTGGGCCCGATGAAGAAGGGCATCCTCGAGCGACTGCGGGAGGGGCCCGTCCTGGGCGACGGCGGCTACATCCTAGAGCTCGAGCACCGCGGGTACGTGCAGGCCGGTCCGTACACGCCCGAGGTCGCCGTCGAGCATCCCGAGGCGTTGCGCCAGCTCCACCGGGAGTTCCTGCGGGCCGGCGCCGACGTGCTCCAGGCGCTCACCTTCTACGCGAGCAAGGAGAAGCTCGGGACCGCCGGGTACGCCGACCAAGTCGAGGCGATCAACCGGGCGGCCGTCCGCATCGCCAACGAGGTCGCGGGGGACCAGGCCCTGGTCGCCGGCACGCTGTGCCTCACGTGGATGTACGACCCGAAGGACCCGGGCTCCCGCGCTGTCGTCCGCCGGCTCTTCGACGAGCAGATCGCGGTCCAGGCGGCGGAGGGCGTCGACTTCTTCATCGGCGAGACGTTCACGTTCCTCGAGGAGGCGCGCCAGTGCCTCCATGCCATCAAGGCGGCTGGCTTCCCGGCGATGATCACGTTCACGGTGCGGGATACCGAGACCGCCGAGGGGGTGCCCCTCGTCGAAGCCACGCGCATCCTGGCGGGTGAGGGCGCGGACATCCTCGGGGCGAACTGCGGCCGCGACCCGGAGCGGATGCTCCCGATCGTCGAGCTGATGCGCCAGGCGACGTCCGGCTACGTGGCGGCCCAGCCGATCGGGTTCCGGACGCGGGACGACCTCCCGAACTTCACGCAGCTCCCCGAGTTCCCGCTGGCCCTCGATTCCCTCACGCTCAGCCGGGCCGAGATGGGCGCCTACGCGACCCGCGCGCACGCGCTCGGGATCAACTACATCGGCTCCTGCTGCGGCTCGGTCGCCCATCATGTCCGCGCGATGGCCGAGGCGCTCGGGCGGCGCCCGCCTGCGAGCGCCAAGTCCGCCGCCCTCGACCGGCATCCAGGCATCCAGAAGAGCCGGACCCTCGAGGAGATGGCAGGTGTGAAGCCCAAGTCGGCCGACGCTCCCCGTTTCGCGACCGGCGACCGCAACTGGTAGCGACTCCGTGACCTCCGACGTCCCGCGCGCGGCCGACGTCGTCGTCATCGGTGGCGGCGTCCACGGCGCGAGCGTCGCGTACCATTTGGCGCGCCGCGGCGCTCGCCGAGTGGTCCTCGTCGAGCGGAAGTTCCTCGCCTCGGGCCCGACCGGACGGTCCTCGGCCCTGGTCCGCCGGTTCTACGCGATGGACTTCCTCACCCGCACGGCGAACACGTCGGCGACCGTCTTTCAGCACTGGGCGGAGCGGATCGGTGGCGGCGACCCGGGGTTTCGTCAGGTGGGGATCCTCTGGCTCGTGGGCCCGGACCGGGCCGAGAATCTGTGCGCGAACGTCCGCCGGGCTCGTGAGCTCGGCGCGAACGTCGTGACGCAGGGGCCCGCCGAGGTGCAGGCGCTCGTCCCGGCGATGGCCGTCGACGACGTGGCGCTCGGCGCCTACGAGGCGGAGTCCGGCTACGCGGACGCGGCGATGACCACGAACGCTTTCGCCACGCGAGCGCGCGAGCTGGGGGCCACGGTCGTCCAGTACGTGCCGGTCGAGGCGATCCTGACGGCGGGCGACCGGGTGACCGGCGTCCGGACCGCGGCCGGCGAGATCCACGCGCCCGCGGTGGTCGTGTGCGCCGGCCTCTGGGCCGGGCGGCTCCTGGGCCCGCTCGGCATCGAGGTGCCGGTGGCGCCGACACGCCACCAGATGTGCTTCTTCCGGCGGCCACCGGACTTCGGGCCCCATCCCGCGGTTCTCGACCGGCCCCAGGCCGCGTACATGCGCCCCGAGACGGGAAACCTCACCATCCATGGGCTCTTCGCCTACGACGAGGTCGTCGATCCCGACCACTACAACGAGGGCGCCGACCCGGCCGAAGTCCTGCGGAACGCGGAGCTGATCGCGCAGCGATTCCCGGCCATGGAGCACGGGCTCTCGATGGGTGGCTACTCCGGGGTGTACGACAACACACCCGATCATGAGCCGGTGCTGGGCGCGGTTCCCGAGCACCCGGGGCTCTTCGTTGACTTCGGCTGGAGCGGCCATGGCTTCAAGCACGCACCGGCGGTCGGCGATATCCTGGCCCAGGTGGTCCTGGCCGGCCACGCGCCCGGGTGGGACCTCGAGCCGTTCCGCTGGTCGCGCTTCCGTGACAATGCCTTGCTGCCAAGAGCGACGGCGGCGGATCCACCCCACTAGCTCGGCACTCGCTCGACGAGAGAGGAAGAACGAAATGGCGACGAAGACGGCCAAGAAGGTGAAGAAGGCGACGAAAGCGACTCCCAGGCAGGGGCTGGGGCTGCTCGAGCGGCTCGCCAAGGGTCCCGTGATCTGCGCCGAGGGCTACCTGTTCGAGTTCGAGCGGCGCGGCTATCTTCAGGCCGGCGCCTTCGTCCCCGTGGTCGTGCTCGAGCACCCGGACCTGGTGGAAGGTCTCCATCGGGACTTCGTCCACGCGGGCTCGGACGTCGTCGAGGCGTTCACCTACTACGCCCACCGCGCCAAGCTCAAGATCATCGGCCGGGAGAAGGAACTCGAGCGGATCAACCGCACGGCGCTTCGCCTCGCCAAGAAGGTCGCGCGCGAGACGGGCACCCTGCTCGCGGGGAACATCTGCAACACGAGCATCTACGGGCCCGATGACACGAAGTCGCACCAGCAGGCGCGCCGGATCTTCGACGAGCAGATCGGCTGGGCGGTGGACGCGGGGGTCGACTTCATCGTCGGCGAGACCTACAGCTGGGGCGGCGAGGCGCTGCTGGCTCTCGAGGCGATCAAGCGGTCGGGGAAGCCGGCCGTGATCACCCTGGCGATCCCCCGCGAGGGCATGACGCGCGAGGGCGGGAGCGTTGCGGAGCTCGCCCGGCGGCTCGATGCGGCCGGCGCGGACGTGGTCGGCCTCAACTGCTCGCGTGGTCCCGACACCATGATGCCCTTGCTCCGGGAGATCCGGAGCGCGGTGCGCTGCCACGTAGCGGCCCTCCCGGTGCCGTACCGCACGACCCCGGCCGAGCCGACCTTCCAGTCTCTGAACGATCCCCACTGCAAGGTGATCCCCGAGAACCGGCCCTTTCCGGCGGCGCTCGATCCCTTCGTCTGCAACCGTTACGAGATCGCCGAGTTCGGCAAAGAGGCCTACGACCTCGGGGTCCGCTACCTCGGCGTCTGCTGCGGCGCCGGGCCGCACCACGTCCGGAGCCTCGCCGAGGCCCTCGGGCGGCGGCCCCCAGCGAGCCGCTACTCGCCCGACATGTCGAAGCACATCCTCTTCGGCACCGACAAGCGGCTCCGCCAGGAGAACCTCGCGTACGGGCTGACTTACCGGCGTCCCGCGGGCGCCTGAGGCGCCCGTGCCCGGACCCCCGCCACTGCCGGGCTCGCCGCGGGATCGTGGTAGAAGCGCCCGGGCAGGGTGCGCGTCAGGCGGCCGCCGGCATCCGGGGCGGGGTTCATGGCGCGTCGGCAGCCGGGAACACGATGACGTTCCGGAGCGCCTCGCCGCCCTCCATCGCCACGATCGCCTCGTTGATCCGATCGAGCGGATAGCGGGCCGTGATGAGCTCGTCCAGGTTCAGGCGGCCTTCCCGGTAGCGCGCGACGAGGCGAGGGACGTCCACGCCGAGCCGGGTCGAGCCCATATTGCTCCCGAGGAGCCTGAGCCCGTTGCCGGCGAAGTCCCCGATGGGGATCGGCGCGGTGGCCCCGGCCGCCGGCATTCCCACCAGTACCACGGTTCCCCCCCGTCGGGCGAGGGTGAGCGCCTGGGTCACGGCCGCCGGGCTGCCCACGGTCACGAACACGTAGTCGGCGCCCCGGCCGGCGGTCAGCTCTCGCACCAGCCCGCGCACGTCGCCCTGCCGCCCGTCCACGGCGTGCGTGGCGCCGAAGCTCCGCGCGGTCGGCAGCTTTCGTGCGACGACGTCGACGGCGACGATGGGCGTCGCCCCCGCGAGCGCCGCGCCCTGGATCGCGTTGACGCCGACGCCGCCCGCGCCGATGATCACGGCGCTGCTGCCCGGCGTGAGCTGCGCGGTGTTGAGGACGGCCCCGACGCCCGTGATGACGCCGCAGGCCAGGAGGCACGCCCGGTCGAGCCCGAGGTCGGCCGGGACGACGACCAGCTGCGACTGGTCCACCACCACCGACTCTGCGAACCCGGCGACGCGGATACCCGCGTTGATCGGCTGGCCGGTGCGGCTGTGGAGCCGATGCTCCGTGATGAGCGCGAACTGCCCCTCGCAGAGGTACGCCGCACCGGTGAGGCAGGGGACGCAGCCGCCGCACGTTCGGAGGAGCGAGACGACGACGCGGTCGCCCGGGTGCACTCGCGTGACCCCCGGGCCGACCTCGCTGACGACTCCCGCGGCTTCGTGCCCGGCCACCACGGGCGGCGGTGTGCTGCTCCAGCCGGCCCAGTCCCCGCGGATCAGATGCACGTCACTGTGACAGATCGCGACCGCTCCGATCCGCACGCGGACCTCGCCGGCCTTGGGCGAGTCGAGAATGACGTCCTCGACGACCAGGGGCTGACCCAGCTCCCGGCAAACCGCGGCTTTCATGGGGTCAGAGGCCAGGTGCCACACCATCTCGGTCGGAGAAGAGACGACTCGAGGGAAGGTGCCACCGCATCTCGGTCACTCGTGGAAGGGCTTGTGGGGAAAGACATAGGGCGCCTCACGCAAGAGAGGCTGCTGATCCGGCGCTCGACGCCGCAGGGCGTAGAAGCGGAGCATCCCGGCGGTGAGATCCAGCTCGCATCGCACCAGGCGGTGGGGCCAATGGGGCGCGACCTCCAGGGTGCGATTGAGCAGGCGCACCGTCCCCGCGTCCGAAGTGCGTCGCAGGAACAAGACCTCACCCTGCAGGCGGGCTTGCAGATCGGCCTGCCAGGCGACGGGGAACGGGCGGCGCGGCGGGGCGGCCTCGATCCGCGCGGCCGCCCGCTGATGGTAGGCGCGGATGTACCGGTCGGAGCGCTCCTGCAGGGCGGCCAGCGATTCGTGATGGAATCGGGTCCAGACCTTGGCCTGCCAGCGGCCGTTGAAGTTCTCGATGGCGGCTTGGAAGCCACTTTCCTGGGGTGGGGCGAAGACCGGGCGGACGCCCAGGCGCAGGCACGTGCGGACGACGCGACCCAGCGCATCGGGCCAGCGGTGCGTCCCGGTGAAGATGCTGTCATTGTCAAATTGGGCGTATGCCGGCAGGCCCCATGTGCGCCAGTGCGCGACGAGCGCCGCCACCGCGGTGCTCGCCGTCACGAGCGGCTGCGGCCAGGCCCCGGGCAATCCCCCATACAAGGACACGACGGTCAGGACCTCCAGCTGCAGCCCCCCGGTGAGCGCCAAGCCCTCTACAATGTCGAAGCTGTCGAGCTCCCCCCGTCCCGGGGTGCCCGGGAGGTACCAGCCGGGGCGGGGCGGGGGCCGACGCAGCCGGCGAACACGATCCAGGACCCCCCGGCGGTACAGAATCCGGCCGATGGTGCGCACGGACGGCACGGCCGTCGCCGGCCGACGCGCCGCGAAGGCGCGGTGGATGGCCCGGGCGCCATACTCGCCCAGATCGCTGGTCGTCCTCAGGTCGTGCCGCAAGGTCATCACCAGCTGCTCCACCGCCTCGGGGATCCGGTGGATGCGCTTGGCCACCCGTGGCTGATCGCTCCAGTCCACGTCGTCCAGGGCCTGCGCCCCGGCCCGGCGGTGCCACCACTGCACCGTGGACAGGCTCACTCCATGGGCGCGCGCCACCGCCCGCATAGAGGCCCCGGCCCGGACCTTCGCCACCAGCGTTCGCCGCGTCGCCTCTCGTCGCCGCCCCTTTTCGCCATGGCTCCCCCTCGCTCACAGGCTTTACTCCAGTATCACCGTGACCGAGATGCGCTGGCACCTAACCGACCGAGATGGTGTGGCACCTGGCCGGTCAGACTTTGACTTCCGGGCTTGCCGGCACCGCCCAGCCGGTCGTGGTCTGGTCCTGGCGGGCGCCAGAATTGTCGGGAAGTCAAAGTCTGACCCCGACTTCCGATCCCGAGGGGAGCCAGCCGAGCTGAGCGCGCCAGTCGGGCGGCGTATGGGCGAAACGCGCCAGCCGGAGGGCGGTGAGATTGGCGAAGCGGCACTCGCCGTGGAGCGCGAGCTCGCTGATCGCCTTCCCGGAGGCCGGGGACAGCCCGAAGCCGACGCTCGACATCGTGGCGAGCACCACGTTGGCAGGGTCGGCCAGCCGATCAAGGATCGGGAGCCCGTCAGGAGTGTTCTCCACGATTCCGGCCCAGCTCCGGATGAGCCGCACGTGGGCGGCTCCACGGAAGAGCTCGGCGAGGCGCCGGCCCAGGCTCCGGAGGAGCGGGGTCGTGGGCCGGGACCCCGGCGCCGCCGCGAGCCCGGCACCGTCCAGCCATTCGTGCGGGCCGCCGCCGTAGACCAGGTTGCCCCGCCGCGTCTGGCGGCCGTAGAGGCCGTTGCCGTCGACCCCGCCGACCTTCATGAGCGGCAGGGGCTCGGTACAGATCATCTCGACACGCGACGGCGCGAGCGGGACCCGGACGCCGAGCCGGGCGGCGAGGCGCTCCGTCTGCGGCCCAGCCGCGAGGACGACCGTCTCGGCGCCGACCGGGCCGGCGGCGGTCTCGACGGCGGTGACGCGCCCCCCGGCGGTGCGGAACCCCGTGACGGGCGTGTGCTGGCGGATCCGACCACCGAGGTCCTGAAGCGCCCACGCGTAGGCCTGGACGGTGCGCTGCGGGTTCGCGTGGCCGCCGAAGTGGAGGTAAAAGCCGCCGATCGCGTTGTCCCCGACGATCGGAACGAGCTCTCGGAGCTCCTTGACGTCGAGCGGCTCGGTCCGGAACCCCTGCTGGGCGGCGATCCCGGCGTTCGTCCGGTAGAGCGCGAGCTGATCTTCCGTCAGCGCCACCTTGATCCGGTGCGGCGCGTGCTCGGTGGGATACCCGAGCAGCGTGTCCATTTGGGGCCAGAGCCGCTGCTCCTCGAGGCCGAGGGGGCTGTAGACGTGGGTCGCGCCGCCGCCGTTCCGTCCTGACGCCTCCCACCCGACGATGCCCGCCTCGAGCACCAGGACGTCGACGCCCGCGCGGGCGAGCCACCAGGCGGCGCTGAGCCCGGTGACGCCGCCGCCGACGACCACGACGCTGGCCCCGCGCGGCTCCGTCACGAGTCGCTTCCTCCGGGCCCGCGCCGCCTCATCATTCGACCGGCATCCCGCCCGGCACGTCGAGCATGACCGTCATGTCCGGATCGCCCGCCCAGTGCGGCGCGAACTGGGTCGGGATCCCGAACCAGCTCACCCAGTGCTCGCGCATCGACACCGGCTCGTCGTGGGGCCACAGGACGGAGAGCGGGAGTGGCCGGACGGGCGGCCGGTAGCTCGCGAGCGGGATGGTATCGACCGGCACGTCGCCCGCCTCCGCGAGCAGGAGCGCCACCTGCTCCCGGCAGCGGCGGCCCTGACACGGGCCCATGCCGGCGCGCGTCAGGCGCTTGACCTGATCGGGGTGGAGCGGCCCGTCCTGGCTCAGGGTGCCGACGCTCCGGGCGCGCATCGGCGCCGACGGCGGGCCGAGATAGCGGGGGGGCTGGACGCCGACCAGCTCGCCCCGTGTGACCTCCTCGCACTGGCACGCGAGGATGTCCCCTCCGCCGGCCGCGAGCGTGGCGCGGAGCCACTGCCGCCAGTAGTCGTGCACGCGCGGCGCGGCCGTCTCGGCGGGCCCCTGCGTCTCGCGCAGGAGGGCCTGCGCCCGCTCGGGGGGGATGGCCCCGAGCGAGGCCGCCGCGGCGAGACCCGCGCGGCGGCCCTCGGCCACGGCCCGGTCAGGCGACGTCACGGCGCTTTCGTCGACGCCCGCGCCGTCACCGGCGGCGAAGACCTCGGGCAGGCTCGTGCGCTGCTCGACGTCGATCTCGGGGACGAACCCTCCGCGCTCGGAGCGGAACACGAGCCGGCAGCCCAGGATCTGGAGGAGCTCGACCTGGGGCACGAGCCCGATGGCGAGGCACACCGTATCGCACACGATGTCGGTCTCGCGTCCCGGGATCAACCGGAGATCGCCGTCGAGCGCGGCGAGACGGACCCCCTCGATCTCGTCGCGGCTCCCCAGTGCCTCGGCGACGACGTGGCCCGGGTAGAAGCCCACGCCCTCTCGCTCGAGCCGGTCCCGCACGCTCGGATCCCCGCGGAGCGCCGGGCTCACCTCTACGACCGCGGGCACCTCGATACCGCGCGCTCGCGCGAGGGTCGCCACGGCCAGGCCGAGCGGCCCCGAGCCCAGCACGACCATGCGGCGGGCGGCGAACGCCTGGTACCGGGTGAGGAGCGCAAGGGCGCCGGCGGCCCCCATGGTGCCGGCCTTCTCCCAGCCCCGGAACGCGAGCCCGAGGTCCCGCGCCCCCGCCGCCACGACCAGCCGGTCGTACCCGACGAGCCACGAGCGCGACTGGTCCGCCACGCCGACGCAGGCGCCGCCGATCTCGCGCATGGTGGGCCCCGGCCGGAACGCGCCCCACACCGAAACGCCCAGCTCCACCTCGACTCCGGCCTCGACGGCCTCCTCGAGCGCGGGGTTCGCGCGGACGACGCGCTCGAGCATGACGCCCCGGTCCCGGACGGCGGCACTCATGCGCTGGCCGAAGTAGAGCGGCACGTCCATCGCCATCAGCTCGGGATCGAGCGGATGCTCGTCGAGGAGTAGCACGCGCACCCCGGCCCGGGCCGCTGCCGTCGCCGCCGCGACGCCCGCCGGGCCGCCACCGACCACGATGAGCGGCACGTGCCGCTCGGGCGCGGGGGTCTTTCCGGTCACGGATTTGGAATCCACCACGGGGTTTGTCACGAAGCGCCTCGCGCGGGGATCATAGGGCGGGTGCGCGAGGCTCGCAAGGCCCGGACGCGCGCGGGCTTCGCGAGCCGCGGCCCGGCCGACGCGGCCGTCCGTCCATCAGACCAGATCGCGTGGGATCGACCGCTCCCAGTGCTGCTCGTGGACCGGCGTGTCTCCCTCGAACGCCTCGAGGCTCGCGAAGAGCTCGAAGGTGTTCCGGGTTGCCGTGAGCCGTGTCCGGGTCCGCGTCTCCACACCCCAGCTCCCGCGGGCGAGCCGGACCGTCCAGGCGATCTCCACGCACGCGGACAGGGGATCCTCGGGTCGGATCGTGAAACGGTCAGCGGTCAGCGTGTGCACCGTGAGGTCGATGTCGTCATACCGGTGGGGGCCGCTGTCCTGGGTCCAGTCGAGCGTCACCTCGCCGGTCGTGACGTTGTGGTGGACGACACGCTCGGAGCGCGACGGCTCGTATGCCGTGACCGGGAGTGGGGGCGCGGTCTCGACGGGCGGTAGCGGAGGGAGCGCAGCGTCCGCCGGATCGGGGGGCCGCACCGGGAGAGTGAGGGCGCTGGCGCCGGTGTAGAGCGTCAGCGTGACCGGCTCGGGCGCCGGCCAGACGGTCGGCCAGTAGGCGGTCGAGAGCGCGAGGCGGATGCGGTGCCCCGCCGGGAAGGCCTGCGCGACGTCGTTGAGCTGGAGGCGCACCCGGTAGCGGCGCCCCGGCTCGAGCGCCGTCGGGTGCTCGTGGCTCTCCCGGTGGGTGAGGTTGAGGAGGCCGTAGCTGACGCGCGTGGCCGCGCCGTCGGGGGCGACATCGGAGAGGCGCGCGGCGACCAGCGCCACCGGCCGGTTCACCGCCACCTCGAGGTCGGCCACCGGCGGGCCCAGGATCTCGAGCCGTTCGGGGAGCGGATCGGTGTCGAAGGTGAGCGCCCCGCCGTCCTCGAGCCGCTGGTCCAGCGGGAGATCGGGCGTGAGACCGTAGGGACACCAGCGGCCAGCGTGGAGCCCGAGCGTCTCCGGCGAGCGGAGCGACAGCGGCACCTCGGGTCCGGGCTCAGGCGCGAGGCGAGCCCGGTGAAGGACGTACCGCCGCGGGGTGATGCGGGGCGAGGGCCAGGCGCCCTCCGCGACCCAGCGACCGGGTCGGGTCGAGTACATGGCCGCGGGGGGGACGCTCTCCGGCATGAAGACGCGGAGCAGGGGCCCGTCGGGGTCCCTGGGAGCCACGCCCTTGAGCCAGGTGTCCCACCAGCGGAGGGCGAGCTGGAGGAAGCCCACCGCTGGCCCGGGCAGGGCCATGTGGGGGTAGCGGTGCGCCCACTGGCCAATGAGGCCGTGGCGCCGCACGCCGAGCCCCTGCATCAGGCGCGGGATCGCGTTGGAATAGCCGTCCAGCCAGCCGCCCACCGCGAGGACCGGGCACTGGATCGCGGCGAAGTCCTCGCACACCGAGCCTTGGCGCCAGAAGGCATCGCGCCGCTGGTGGCGGAGCCACGTGTCGACCCAGAGGCCGCTCCCGCGGAGGCGCTCGAGCCACATCGTTCGCCAGCGCGCGCCGACGACCGCCGGGTCCGGCGGGCGAGAGTTGTGGGCGAACATGGTCGACGCCCAGCGCAGGTTGTCCGTGAGGAGGCACCCGCCCATGTAGTGGATGTCGTCGGCGTAGCGGTCGTCCGTGGAGCAGGAGGTGATGATCGCCCGGAGCGCCGGGGGCCGGCGGGCGGCGACCTGGAGCGCGTTGAACCCGCCCCAGGAGTTGCCCATCATGCCCACCGCCCCGGTGCACCACGGCTGGGCGGCGAGCCAGGCGATGACCTCCACCGCGTCGTCCTGCTCGAGCGGGAGGTACTCGTCGGTGAGGACACCGTCCGAGTCGCCGCTGCCGCGCATGTCCACGCGGACGCAGGCGTAACCGTGCCCGGCGACGTAGGGGTGAGTCAGCGCGTCCCGCTGCGCGGTGAAGTCACGCCGACGATAGGGGAGGTACTCGAGGATGGCGGGCACGGGGCTCGCCTCGGCGTCGACGGGGAGCCAGACGCGCGCCGCCAGGCGCGTCCCGTCCCTGAGCCGGATCCAGACCGGGTCGAGCCGCTGGATCGCCCGCGGGAACGTCGCCACGATGGTCACGGCGTCGGATTATACCGGCTTGTCCGGTGACCGGCGGCGCGCCTCGGACCCACTCCGCCGAGATCGCGCCTCACTGCGGATCGGCTCCGGGGCTATGCTACCGATCGGAGAGACGTGCGATCTTCACACAGGGCCTCGTGGCGACGGGAGGACGAACGATGGCGAAGAAGGCATCCGGCGAAGGCGTGTACCGGGTCATCGACATCATCGGGACCAGCAAGCGCTCGTGGGAGGAGGCCACCCAGAACGCGGTAGAGACGGCGACGCGGTCACTCCGGGACCTCCGGATCGCGGAGGTCCAGAAGCTCGACGTGAAGATCGACAACGGGAGGATCGTCGCCTATCGCGCGCGGGTGCAGGTCTCCTTCAAGTACGAGGGCTGATCCGCGCCGGCCGGCGGCGGGGGCCGGCCCGTCGGGCTCCGCACCCCGCAGCGCGGGAGCTTCCGATCTGCGACGAGGCATCGACTTCCGGCAGACCGGCCGTGGAGTGCGGAGGCCGCGCCCTCGGGGTGTGCGACTTGGCGCGGTGCGCATCGCGCACGCGCGGAAGGGCGCTCCCTCGGTGGCGCGTACCTCCACTTCCAAGGTGGAAGGACGGGCGGACCAGCACTTCTCGCGCCTCGGCGGCTCGGCCGCCGCGACTCCGCGCAGGCTAGCCTCCCTCGGTGTCCTGCTCCAGGTCGAGCCAGCGCCACTCTGCCGGCGTCAGGTCGAGGTCGAGCGCGGCGACGCTCTCACGAAGCTCCGCGACACTCCTCGGCCCGATGAGGGCGTAGATGGGAAAGGGCTGGTGGAGGACCCAGGCGAGCGCTATCTGGCCGGGTGTGGCCCCCTTACGGTAGCCGAGCGCTCGCGCCCGCAGGAGGCGCTCGCGATTATCGGCGTTCTCGTACACGCGCGCGACGTCGGCGCCCTGGACACCGGCAAAGAAGCCGCCGGCGAGCGACGCCCACGCGAAGACCGGGAGCTGGCGCTGCGCGTACCACGCGCGGATCGCGGGCTCGTGGATCGTGACACAGCCGGGCCATGGCTGTTCCTTGGGGGCGGCGAGGCTCAGGCCCGGGCTCGAGCAGGCGAACCCATCGAGCCCGTGCCGAGCGGCATGACGGGCGGCTTCCTCGAGGCGCGCGACCGTCCAGTTGGAGGCGCCGACGACACGGATGCGCCCCGAGCGCTGGTGCTGGCTGAGGCTCTCGAGGATGGCCCCCACGGGGGCGCTCGGATCGTCCCGGTGCAGGCAGTAGATGTCGATGGATGTCCGCCCGAGCGCCTTGAGGCTCTCTTCGAGATCCTGTGTGATCTCCCTTGGGTTGACGCGACTCCGGCCGGTGTCCTTGTCGTAGTGGGCGCCCTTGGTGAGGACGACGATCTCGTCGACCAGGTCGCGCTCGCGCAGCCAGCGACCGAGGATGGGCTCCGCGTTGCCGTACTCGCGTCCTGTGTCGACCACGTTGCCGCCGAGGTCGCGGAAGGCGTCGAGGAGGTCGAGAGCCACGTCGAGCGGGGCGTGTTCGTAGACGGCCGTGCCGAGGACAAGCCGGGACAGGTCTCGGCCGAGCGGGGCGAAGCGTTGATATCTCATCACCCGATCGGTCGCCTCCCGAGGTCCGCCGCGACGCGGCAGCGGTTGGCCGAGGGTGCGCCGCCGGCCGCAGCGGGATGGATGTGGTGGATCTTCCCGCTCGCTCCCACTAGCGGCGGGCGTCGCTCCACGTGGACCGCTTCCGCCTGATCCCACACGAGCCGGGCGACCCGCTCTGCACCGCTCCCGGGCGCGATGGCCTCGAGGAATGCGGCGGTCACCTGCGCGGGGTCCACCGGCCCCACTTCAGGGTGAATCAGGAGCCGCAGTCGCGGAAGGTCGTCCTCCGTTGCGTCTTCGACCAGCTGGTAGTGCGTCGGCCCTCCGCCGAAGCGCGCCGGCAGCGTCTCCTCGAGCACCTGGACGATGTCGCTATCGAGCAGCGACATGCCCCACGCGGTGAGCTTCTCCTCGCTGCGGATCGAGCGGAGGTGCGTTGTCCATCCGATTGTCTCCAGCGGGCAGCCGCATCGCCGATCGCTCAGTTGCGCCTGGTCGCCGAGCCAGACGTTCAGGAACACGAACGGCCCGATCAGGCGAAGGGACGAGATGAGGAGGGCCTCGCCCGGGAGTCGCCCCGCGCTTGGCCCGGGCTGGACGACAGCCAGCCGATCGCGCAGGACGTGGACGTCGTCTGGGGCGTCGCGGCGGAGGCAGCCCTCCCCGATGGCGCCGGCCTCGGCGCTCGCGTGGGTGGGGCGCGCTTCGGCTTGCTCCGGGTAGCGTCAGGACGTGGGGATCACTTCCACGCGCGCTCGGCGACGCGGAGGAAGTTCTTCCCCAGGATCCCACGGACGGCGGCCTCCCCGTAACCGCGGTCGAGGAGGGCCTGGGTGATGCGCGGCCAGGCCTCGGGATCGACATAGCCGGAGCCGCTGTCCGGGTACTGGGATTCCGGCCAGTACGCCCGGCTGCCCCGGAACGGCGCCCCCGGCGGCTTCTGCTGCAGCACGCTGTCCATGCCGAGGCCGACGTGCTCCGGGCCGACGAGCTCCACCATGTAGTCGATGTGCTCGACCAGGTGGTCGACCACCGGCCCGCGAGGACCGAGGAAGCGCCCGACCCCCGTGACCGCGATCACGCCGCCGGTGGCCGCGCATCCCTTGATCTGATCGTCCTTGATGTTGCGCTCGTGGTCGCACAGGCGGCGCGCATTCGAGTGCGAGAAGATGACCGGCGCCGCCGACGCCTCCATCGCCTCCATCGTGGTCCGGTGCCCGGAGTGGGAGCAGTCCACGAGCATGCCCACGCGGTTCATCTCGCGGATGACGTCGCGCCCGAACGGCGTGAGCCCGATGTCCTCGTCATGGCAGCCACCGCCCGCCTTGTTGTTCCGGTTGTAGGCGAACAGCATCTGTCGCACGCCCAGCCGGTAGTAGACGTCGACCATGCCGACGTCCCCGTTCAGGGCGTCCATGCCCTCCAGATCGAAGGACACGGCCAGCTTGCCCTCGCGCTTGGCGCGGTGGACGTCGTCCACGCCCTTCACCTGCACGAAGTCCTCGGGGTGTGCCCGGATCCAGTGCCGGTCCTGCGACACGGCCTCGACCGCCAGGGTCCACGGTGTCACGTCGTAGCCGACGTTGATGGACAGGTAGTCGATGCCCGAGGCGCGCCAGCGCTGGAGGTCCTTCAGCGCCGAGGCCGTGCTGTACGCGAAGCCGCCATGATCGTCCCACACGAGCGCCGAGCGATGCAGCTCGGTCGCGCGCGGGGATACCTCCCAGTCCTGCGGCGCACGCTCTGACATGGCCAGTCGCCCCCCCGCCGAGTGGATGTTCGGGGCGCTTCGCCCCCGATCGCCGACGATACCCCACCCCTCAGGCCGGCACCAGCCGCCACCGGCCTCCGCGCCGTTCGGCGTGCCCGGCGGGGCCGCGTGGGAGAGGCGCGAAAGCGGGCGCCGGGCGCGTACAATAGGAGGTTGTCAGGCCGGTCCGCCTCGGCGCCTCGGGGCTGCCGCGGGATCGCCGGGAGAACCGACAAGGAGGACGTATGCAGGGGTCGCAGGCATCCACGTATCACGTGCGGCGGGTGGCGCTCGACCAGCTCGAGCCCAGCATCCCCGCGCGCTACTACTACGACCCCCAGCACTACGAGCGGGAGCTCGAGGTCTTCTGGTACGGCATGTGGGTCATGGCCGGGCGTGAAGAGGAAGTGCCCGCGCCCCGGGACTACAAGGTCATCAAGATCGGCACCCAGAGCATCGTCATCCTCCGAGATCTCGACGGCCAGCTCCGCGCCTTCCACAACACGTGCCGCCATCGCGGCTCGATCCTCTGCACCGAGGAGCAGGGCCGGCTTCCCGGCCGAAGCCTCGTGTGCCCCTACCACACCTGGACCTACAGCCTGGACGGGCGGCTCGTCGGCACCCCGCGCCAGATGGAGACCGCAGGCTTCGACCGGGCGGACTACCCCCTCTTCCAGGTAGCCATCGGCACCTGGGGCGGCTTCATCTTCGTCAACCTGGCCGGCGACCAGGCCGCGCCCCTCGGCGACGCCCTCGGCGACGTGCCGGAGCGGTTCAAGAACTACGGCTTCTCGGACCTCCGGATCGGGAAGCGGATCGTCATGGACGTCAAGGCCAACTGGAAGCTCCTCTTCGAGAATTTCTCGGAGTGCTTCCACTGTCCCCCCGTGCATCCCGAGCTCTGCGAGATCGCCACCCTCTTCTGGGACGCCGGCGCCTGGGGTCTCCGCACGGACGAGGCCGGCAATCCGCTCGCCTCGGCGCGGCCCCGCTACAAGCCCGGCGCGGCAACGCTCACGATGGATGGGACGGCGCGCATCCCGCCGTTCAAGGGGCTGTCGGCCGAGGAGCGGACCAACCTCTACCAGTCGCAGACCTTGCGGCCGAACTTCTTCCTCAACGTGCACCCGGACTACGTCAACTCGCATCAGATGCTGGCGACGGGGCCCGAGAGCGTCCGCATGATCTACGACTGGCTGTTCGAGCCGGAGAGCATGAAGCGCCCGGAGTTCGACCTCGACCACTACGTCGCTCTCTGGGACCTGACGAACCGCCAGGACGCCCGGAACTGCGAGTGGCAGCAGGAGGGGCTCCACGCCCGGCCGCTGGCGCACGGCAACTTCGTCCCGCAGGAGAGCGGGTGCCATCAGTTCAACCAGTGGGTGCTGGAGAGCCTGGGCGAGCTCGAGGGTCCCCGACGGACCGGAGGTGGCAACGGCGGCGGCATGACCGGCATGGCCTGACCCGGCCGGAGGGCCCGGCCCTTCCGAGCTCTGCCCCCCGAGCCCTCACGCCCGCCTCGCGATCGGACGCGGATCGCCGGCCCCGCGTCACCGCGCGTCGCGCGTTCCCGTCCTTTCGTTCCGTCGACCGCCCGACGCCCGGATTCCGTCGGCCGAGGCGAGACGCTCCACCTCGGGAGCGGGCTTCCCCGGCGGCCGGGCCATCACATCAGGTCGCGCCGGATCGGCACCTCCAGGTGGCGGCTGAAGATCTTCTCGTCGCCCTCCCAGGCGTCGAGGTCGGCCGAGAGCAGCCAGTGGGTCCGCGTCGCGCGGAGCGTGCAGCGGCCGGACACCTTGGTCCGCCAGTCGCCCTTCGCGTAGGTGAAGATGCTGCCCATCGCGGTCTCGGCGCTCAGGGGATCGCCCTCGGTGACGGTCAAGCGCTCCTGGACCCAGCGGCCGATCTCGACGCCGGTGTCGATGATGACGGCCCGCCCTTCGTTCTCCTCGGCCCGGACGGTGACGGTTCCTGTGACCACGTCCCGCTCGATGACGCGGACCGAGGTGGGCGGCTCGACCACGACTTTGGTCATCGGCGGCCCCTGCTCCGGCGGCGCGAACCGGACCTTCGCGTCGATGGGGCGCCGCGCGCGGACCGGCAGCTCGAGCACGCTCGCACCAGTCGCGAGGCGAAGCGTCACCGGCTCCGGCGCAGGCCACACCATCGGCCAGTAGGTCGTCGAGATCGCCACACGCACCCGGTGCCCGGTCTTGAAGGAGTAGGCGATGTCGTTGAGCGGCACCCGGACGCGGAGCCGTTTCCCCACCGGCACGGGCGCCGGGAACTCGTGGGAGTCCCGGTGGGTGAGGTTGAGGACGCCGAAGGTCACCCGTGACACGTGGCCGTCCGGAAAGACGTCGTTGAGCCGGACCGCGACGAACGCCACCGGCTTGTCCACGGTGAGCGCCAGCGTAACCGCTGGCTGACCCAGGATCTCGAGCGGCCGGCGCAGCGGCTCCGTCTCGAACACGAGGCTCCGCACGTCGTCCTCCCGCTGGTCGGTCGGGCACTGCGGCCCGTAGCCGCCGACGCCGTGAGGACACCACTCGCCGCCGCCGACGCCGATCGTCTGCTCCGACCGGTGGGTGAGCGTCACGGCGCGGCCCGCCCGGGCGCGGAGCGCGCCGCCCGCGTTCAGATGAAGCCGTTGGTGCCGTATCGCGGGCGACGGCCACACCGGCTCGGCGACCCAGCGGCCGGGGCAGACCGGATAGTCGCCGGTGGGCGGCACCTCCTCCTGCATGAACGCACGCAGCATCGGCTCGCGCATGATCCCGGTGTCCCGGCCCCGGAGCCAATGGTCGAACCAGCGAAGGCACTCCTGCAGGTAGCCGATCGCCGGTCCCGGGACGGCCTGGTGGCCGTACTTGTGACCCCACGCGCCGATGAGCCCGAGCCGCGGCACCCGGAGGTGCGCGAGGAGCCGGGGGATGGCGTTCGAGTAGCCGTCCATCCACCCGCCGGTGGCGAAGACCGGGCACTGGATCGCCGCGTAGTCCTCGTTGACCGAGCCGTGCTTCCAGTACCGGTCGCGCCGCTGGTGCCGGAGCCACACGGCGAGCGGCAAGGCGAGCTGATCCAGCCGCTCCTGCCACTTCCGGCGCCAGTCGGGGCCCGAGATCTCCGGATCCGGTGGCCGGTGCAGGCGGGCGAAGAAGGACGAGCCCCAGTCGAGGGTGTCGTTGAGCAGACATCCGCCCATGTAGTGCATGTCGTCGGTGTACCGGTCGTCGGTCGAGCAGTTGGTGATGATCGCCGCGAGTGCGGGGGGGCGGAGGGCCGCGATCTGGAGGGCGTTGAACCCACCCCAGGAGCTGCCGATCATGCCGACCTTGCCGGTGCACCAGGATTGGGCCGCGATCCACGCGATCAGATTCTTGCCGTCGCCGAGCTCCTGCGCCGCGTACTCGTCGTCCATCAGCCCGTCGGAGTCGCCGGAGCCGCGCATGTCGACGCGGAGGCACGCGTACCCATGCCCGGAGAAGTAGCGGTGCATCGGATCGTCGCCCGCGCGGGTCGAATCCCGCTTGCGGTACGGCAGGTAGGTGAGGATCGCCGGCACCGGGCGATCCTCCGCGCCCTCCGGGAGCCACAGGCGCGCCGCCATGCGGTGGCCCGTGCGTCCGGCAGGGATCCAGACGTTCTCGATCTCACGAACCCGGTGGGGCAGCGTCTCGACGATTCGCATGGCCGGGATCGTCAGCCGACAGGCTCGCGCTTCGAACGCCGGACGCCGTCGACCACGACCTTCATGGCCATGATGTGCTCGGGGCCGGTGGCGCAGCAGCCCCCGACGATCTGGGCGCCCATCTCGATCCACTCCTGGGCGAGCTCCGCCAGCCGCGACGGGCTGTGGGCCTGAGCCGAAATGATGTCCGGGCCGAGGTGCACGCGACCGCCGACGGGGGCCATCGGGTTGTAGCCGACGTTGGGGTAGGCGCCGATCGCCCCGTCGAAGGCCTGACGCAGGCGAGGCAGGGTGGCGCTGACGCCCTCCGGACGGCTGCACATGAGCAGGATGGCCTCGACGGGATGCCCCCGCAGCGCCCTCGCCAGATCCTCCATGGTCTCGCCGTTCCGCGTGATGCCGTCGGTCGTGACCATGGGGACGCCCAGCCACACGGGGCGGCCCGCCTCGACACAGGCATCCACCGCCGCCACGCAGTCCGCGATGTAGTTGACGAACTCTGGCAACATCACGTCCACACCGGTCGCCGCGAGGACCTTCGAGTGCTCGGCGAACTCCCGGCGATATTCCTGCTCGCCCATGATCGCGACATCGGTCTCGGCGCGGTCGTTCAGCATGCCCAGCCCGGGGGCCGCCATCCCGCCCGCCACGTAGGCCTCGGGATTGATGGCGTTTCGCGCCCGCACGGCGAGGCGTCCCCCGGCCTCGGCGTAGTCCTTCCAGCGCTCACCGAGCCCCACGGGAGCCAGCCGGGTGCGGGTGGTCCGGAAGTTGTTGCTGATGATGATGTCGGCCCCGACCCGTAGGTAGTCCTGGTGGACCTGCTGGACCACGTCCGGCGCGTCCAGGTTGGCGGTCGCGGACCAGGGCCCGAGCTTGTCACCGCGCGAGCCCAAGAGGACCTCGACGCCTCGACGCTGTAGCTCCGAGCCGGTGCCCCCGTCCATGAGCAGCACCTCGCCGGCCCGCAGCCTGTCTGTCACGCTCCGTGTAGGCATTTCGACCTCTGTTCTCTCAGCGGGTCTAGTTGGGCCCCGTTTCTCGCGGCGCGACCATCAGCCGCGGCGAAAGCGATCGCCGAGGAGTGCGATGTCGAGCGTGCCGAGTAGGATGGCCAGTCCCTGGGGTGGCGATCCACCAAACGGCGGTCGGGCAGTTGCGGCCGAGCCCCGCGAGTCAACCGGCTGGATCGCCCACGGGGACGTGGCCACGATGGTCACGCCGCCGCATTATACCGGCTTGTCGGGACTCGGGTAGCCGGCGTATCGTCGTGGTCGCGCGAGGTGCCATCGTGACACGCTACCTGGCTCGCCGCCTGGCCCTGGCGATCGTCATCGTGGGCGTCGCCATGGCGATCCTGTTCTCCGCCGTCCACCTCGTGCCAGGCGATCCGGCGAGCGTGGCGCTCGGGCCCCGGGCGACGCCGGAGATGCGGGAAGAGTTCCGCGTGCGCATGGGCCTTGACCGGCCGCTGCCCGTGCAGTTCGCCCGGTTTGTGGGGAGCGTCCTCCGTGGGGACCTCGGCACGGACATCTGGTCGCGGCAGAGCGTGGCGAGCCTGGTGTGGCGGGCGCTCCCGTCCACCGCGGCCCTTACGACCCTGGGGATCGGCTGGGCCCTGCTGGTCGGGATTCCGCTCGGGTGCTTCTCGGCCGCGCATCGCGGGAGCTGGGTCGACCGCGCCACAGGCGTCCTGTCAGTCAGCGCGATCGCCCTCCCGTCATTCATCGTGGCGATCTACTCGCTGCTCGTCTTCGCCGTGTGGCTCAAGTGGTTCCCGGCAATCGGCGCGGGCCGCTCCGGAGACGTTGCCGACCAGCTCTGGCATCTCGTGCTGCCTTCGCTGGCGATCGGGCTCGGCTGGGTGGGCTTCCTCGCTCGGCTGGTCCGAGCGTCGATGATCGAAGTCCTGGGGGAGAACCACATCCGGGCGGCGCGTGCGTTGGGACTCCCGGAGCGTCGCATCGTGTATCGCTACGCACTGCGCCTCGCGATCCTGCCGACGGTCGCGCTGCTGGGGGTCGGGATCGGGCGGCTGCTCTCGGGCGCGGTGTTCGCGGAGATCGTCTTCGCGCGTCCGGGTCTCGGGCGGCTGGTCTACGATGGCGTGATCAGCCGGAACTACCCGGTGGTCATGGGGACCGTCCTGGTCACCACCGCGCTATTTGTCCTTTCGACCCTCGCGGCGGACCTCACGGTGGCGGTCCTCGACCCGCGCCTCCGCGAGCGACTCTGAGCCCGCGCGCGAACACTCACAGTCTAGAAGCTCGACGTGCAGATCGACAGCGTGAAGATCGTCGCCCGTCGAGCCCACGTGCAGGTGTCCTTCAAGTACGAGGCGTGATCGGCGCCCGCCGGCGCGGGACCGAGCGCCGTTCAGCGCTCGTGGCGGAGGGTGGGGTCGAAGAGGTCGCGCAAGGCCTCGCCCAGGAACGTGAATCCGAGCGTCGTTACCACGAGCGGCAGCCCCGCGGCGAGGACGGGCCATGGCGTGTCGCGAATGAACGTGTAGCCGTCGTTCAGGATCGAGCCCCAGCTCGGCGTCGGCGGCCGGATCCCCACCCCCAGGAACGAGAGGCCAGCCTCGATCGTGACCACGACCGGGATCTCCATGCTGGCCAGGATGAGCACGGGGCCCACCACGTTCGGAAGGATGTGCCGCCCAAGCACCCGGCCGAGGCGCGCCCCCAGGGCCCGCTCGGCGAGGACGAACTCGTGGGTCTTGAGCGACTGGGTCTGGGTTCGGACGACCCGGCCGTAGACCGGGAAGGACGTGATCACGACGATCACCACGATCGTGAAGATGCTCGGCCCGAGCAGCGTGACGAGCGCCAGGGCGAACATGATGGTCGGGAACGAGCGCACCGCGTCGAAGGCCAGCACCAGCGTGTTGTCGAGCCAGGGTGGGCCGTAGCCGGCGAGCATACCGAGGACAAGACCGACCGCGAGCGACAACCCCACCGAGACGCCCGAGACCTCGAGGGCGACCTGCCCGCCGTGGAGCACGCGCGCGAAGAGGTCGCGCCCGAGATGGTCGGTCCCGAGGGGGTGCGCCCAGCTCGGCCCTAGCTGTCGGGCCGGCAGGTCGAGCGCCGTCGGGTCCGCCCCGCTCAGCGCTCCGGCCAGCACGGCACCGGCGACGACGAGCGCGACCAGCGCCACACCCAGGGCGCCGAGGGGATCCCGCAGGAGCCGGCGGAATGCCGGACCAGCCCGGGGCGGCGGGGGGCCTGCCGGCATCGCCCCGTCAGGCGAGCTGGAACTTGCGGAGCACCATCCGGTTCCCGTCGGGCGTGAAGGACGGCTTGAGGTGGTTCCGGTAGAGAAGCGCATTGATCCCGTGGGTCAGGAATACGTAGGCCCCCGACTGCTCCATGAGGTCCTGCATCCGGACGTACATGGCATTCCGCTTGGCGGGATCCACCTCGGCGAGCGCCTTCTCGTGGAGCTGGTCGAACTCCGGGTTGCTGATGCGCTCGAAGTTCCATTCGCCGATCTGCGCCGAGGTGAACCAGACCGTCGCCCAGCTCGGGTCCGGTCGCATCGAGAAGCGCTGAATGTGCATCTGCATCTTCTTCCAACCGCCGGCCTTGTCGGAGGCCATTGCCTTCTGCACCCCGGTGTCGAACGGCACCACCTCCGCCTGGATCCCGACCTTGGCCAGGCTAGCGGCGATCACCTGCGCCGCGTTGATGAACTCTGGCGTGTTGCGGGCGCCGATCTCGGTCTTGAAGCCCCGGGAGTGGCCAGCCTCGGCCAGCAGCTTTCGCGCGCCCTCGAGATCCGGTCCGGCCACGAGGTTCTTCTCCCGGTGACCGACCAGGCCGGGCGCGATGATGCCGGTGGACCGCGTTGCCACGCCGAAGAAGGCGCCGTCCAGGACCGCCTGGACATCGACCGCCAGCTGGACCGCCTTGCGCACCCGGATGTCCGAGAAGATTCCGGACTCGCTCTGCATGCCGAGCCACCAGTAGGTGAGTCCCGGGCGGGCGACGAGCGACGAGTTGGCGGGTATCTTACCCCGCAGGCGCGGCACCGAGGTCATAGGCACCTGGGTCACGTCGATCTGGCCGGCCTCGTAGGCGATCTCCGCCGCGTTGGCGTCGACGATGCCGATCGCCTGGATCTCGTCGAAGGCGGGCGGGGGGCCGGTCCACTGGGGGTTGCGCTCGAGCGTGATCGACTGGCGAGGCTCCCACTTCCGGATTCGGTAGGGCCCGCAGACCGCACCCGGGTCCATCGTGAAGCGCTGGCCGTCCATGCGCTCGACGGCTTTCTTGCACACGATCGCCGAGGAGGCCGTCGGCAAGGTTGTCGTCCAGAGCGGGATGAATGGCTCCTTGAGCGTGATGACCCCGCTTTGGGTCCCCGTGACCTGCACCTGGTCGAGCTTCGCCCAGTCCCCGCGGTAGGGAGACTTCATGGCGGGGTTGGCGATCCGCTCGTAGGAGAACTTGACGTCCTCGGCGGTGACCTCGCCGAACCCCCCGGTCCAGCCGAGGCCGGGGCGGAGCTGGAACTTGATGTGGGTCGGGTCGACCTGCTCGATCGACAGCGCGGCGTCCCGCTCCCAGCCCCAGGTCTCACCGGGCTTCGTGCCCACCAGCCCCAGGAGGATCGTGTCGATGATGTCCCCGTCGGACGCGGAAATCTGGAACGCTGGGTCCAGGATCTCGAGCTGATAGTACGACCGGACCTTGAGGACCTTCGGATCGGCCGCCTCGGCCGGCCGCCCGCGCGTCGCGGCCAGGGTGAGCCCGGCGGCGGTGGTCCCGGCCAGGAACGCTCGGCGAGAGACTCGCTCGTGTGTCATGTCGACCTCCCTATGGCCCGTCCGTGTATCATGCCACGGCTGCCTTGACAAGCTCGACCCGACGCGCTGAGATGGGAGCGCTCAGGTCGCCGCATGGGCGGGCGCGCAACTTTCCTGTCCCCATGCCCTGACCTTCCGCACCAGACCGCACCAGGGAGGATCCGACGATGGCAGACAGCCGAGAGCACCCGTACATCCCCACGCTCAAGCGGCAGCTCGCGGAGCGCACGCTTGACCGCCGCGAGTTTCTCAGGACCGCGACCCTCCTCGGCATGTCCGCGGGGGCGGCCTACGCGTTCGCGGGCAAGGTCACGGGGGAGCGGCTCCTGCCGGCCGCCGAGGCCCAGACGCTGCCGAAAGGTGGGACCCTCCGGCTCGGCATGCGGTGCCAGGATCTCAAGAGCCCCCACACCTACAGCTGGATCGAGTCGGCGAACGCGGCGCGGCAGGTGTGCGACTACCTGGCCGTCACGGGGGTGGACAACATCACGCGCCCGGGTCTCGTCGAGAAGTGGGAGGCCAGCCCCGACCTCAAGACGTGGACGCTCCGCCTCCGGCGAAACGTCAAGTGGCACAGCGGCCGGGCGTTCACGGCCGACGACGCCGTCTGGAACCTCAAGCGCGTCCTCGACGCCAAGACGGGGTCGTCCGTGGTCGGCCTCATGAAGGGGTTCATCCTCGAGGAGTACGAGACCGGCGAGAAGGACGACAAGGGCAACGCGAAGAAGTCCACCCGCCTCTGGGACGCCAACGCCATCCAGAAGGTCGACGACTTCACCGTGCGCCTGAACGGTCGGACCCCGCAGCTCGCCATCCCCGAGCATCTCTTCCACTACCCGCTGCTGATCCTGGATCCCGCCGAGAATGGCGAGTTCAAAGTGGGTTCGAACGGCACCGGCGCCTTCACCATGGTCGAGAACGAAGTCGGGCGGAAGCAGGTCTTCAAGGCCAAGCCCGGATACTGGGGCGGGGGACCCTACCTCGACACGCTCGAGTTCATCGACCTCGGGGACGATCCGGCCGCCGCGGTCAGCGCGCTGGCGGGGAAACAGGTGGACGGGCTGTACCTCGCCGACATCGTCCAGCTCGAGACGCTCCAGAAGCTGCCCCACCTCCAGCTCTACCAGGTCACCACGGCGTACACTGCGACCGCGCGCATGCACCCAGTCAAGCCGTTCGACGACAAGCGCGTGCGCCAGGCGATGCGGTACGCGATCGATGCGAACGCGGTCCTCCAGGTCTCGCATCGCGGCCTCGGGCAGCCGGGTGAGCACCACCATGTGAGCCCGGTCCACCCGGAGTACGCGAAGCTCCCGGCGTTCCAGCGGGACGTTACGAAGGCGAAGAAACTGCTCGCCGACGCCGGCCATCCGAACGGGATCGATGTCGAGTTGGCGTGCCGCCCCCAGCCTGCCTGGGAGCTTGTGGCCGTCCAGACGATGGTCGAGCAGTGGAAGGAAGCCGGCATTCGGGTCAAGATCAACGTCATGCCGTCGACCCAGTACTGGGAAGTGTGGACGAAGGTGCCCTTCGGCTTCACGACATGGGCCCACCGGCCACTCGGAGTCATGAGCCTCGCGCTGGCCTACCGAACCGGTGTGCCGTGGAACGAGGCGAACTACTCCAACAAGGACTTCGACAGTCTGCTCGCGCAGGCTGAGGGCACGCTCGACGTGGGGCAGCGCCGGGAGCTCATGGCGAAGCTCGAGGCGATCCTGCAGGACGACGGTCCGATCATCCAGCCGGTGTGGCGCGCGCTCTTCACGTTCCAGGACAAGCGTGTGCAGGGCTTCCGGATGCACCCGACCGGCTACATCTTCGCTAACCAG
This sequence comes from uncultured Candidatus Rokubacteria bacterium, assembly GCA_963805625.1. Taxonomy (GTDB): domain Bacteria; phylum Methylomirabilota; class Methylomirabilia; order Rokubacteriales; family DASRDR01; genus DASRDR01. The sequence goes on along the minus strand of CAWDVE010000018.1, from coordinate 74,372 downwards.
CTCGCGATCAGCGCGTAGCCGCCGCCCGCGCGGCGGGCGGGACACCCTCAGGGGCCTCGACGGGAGGCCCCTGAGCCATTCTTGGGGACCGCTGGCGCGCCGCGGATCCGCGCCGGCCGGTCTACCGGCGCCTCGTCCGGTCTCAGTCGACCGCCCGCGCCAGCGTTTCGCGCCTAGGCCAGCTCGGCCAAGTGCGGCAGGGCGCCAGGGAAGAGCGACCCTGACCGGCGCGGAAGTGACCGGACGACCGGCCGTCGCCGAGTGCCCCGGGAGGACCGAGGTGAGTCACCGCGGCCCGGGGCGCGCGCTCTCGTCGCTCGCCGGCAGCAGGCCCGCCGCCTCGAGGTCGGCGAAGGCATCCGGATCGAGCGGCCACTTGGGGCGCACGATGCGCGTGAACGGCACGCTGGAGTACACATCGGGCGGCGCGACGTAGAGGATCTCGGCGGCGATTTTCTCGAATTCGGCGCGGAAGTGGCGTGCAGGATCTTGCCACGTACGCCGACCCGCACCGCTTCCCGGCCGGCATCGAGCACGTCCTCGTCGCCGGGGAGATGACGATCCGGGACGGGCGGCATACAGGAGCGCGAGCTGGCCGCGTGCTGTGGCGTCCCTGAGCCGGCGCGGCCCGGATCGCGCCGGGGTTTTCGCCCCTCAGGGCGGGACCGGCAGGCCCGCGTGGTGGAGCCGGGTGAGCTCCTCGAGAGGGATGTGGCAGGCGATCCGGTGCCCGTCGGGGAGACTCTGCTCGGGAGGCGGCGAATCGTCGCAGATCGGGCCCACCCGGCGCGGGCAGCGCGTGCTGAAGGGACAGCCGCGCTGCACCGCGGTGGCGCTCGGGAGGGCGCCTTCCAGTAGGATGCGCGGGCGCTGGTCATCCGGATCCGGCACCGGCACGGCGGACAGGAGCGCCTCGGTGTAGGGGTGGTGGGGTGGGGAAAACACGGCTTCCACGGGACCGAACTCGACGACCTTGCCGAGATACATCACCGCGACGTGGTCGGCGAGATAGCGCACCACGGCGAGGTCGTGGGAGATGAACACGAGCGTGGATTCGCGGCTGGCCTGGAGCTCGCTCAGCAGGTTGACGATCGCCGCCTGCACGGACACGTCGAGCGCGGAGACGGGCTCGTCGGCGACCATGACGTCCGGGTCGCCGGCGAGCGCCCGCGCGATGGCGACGCGCTGCTTCTGGCCACCTGACAGCTGGTGGGGCTTCCGTCCGGCCAGCTCTGCCGGCAGCTTGACGACCTCGAGGAGATGGGCGACCTCCTGCCGGGTGGCCTCGCGCGAGAGATGGCGCAGCCGGCGGAGGGCGCGACCGATCGAGTAGCCCACCGTGTGACTCGGGTTGAGCGTGCTGTCCGGGTTCTGGAAGACCATCTGGAGTTTTCGGCGCAGCGCGCCCGAGCGCCGGTCGATCGAGATGGCACCCACCTCCGTGTCGCCCAGGTGGACCTGGCCCCCGGTGGCGGTCTCGAGCCCGCTCAACACCCGGGCGAGGGTCGATTTCCCCGAGCCCGACTCGCCGACGATGGCGAGAGTCCGGGCCTTCGTCGCCTGGAGATCGACCTCGTTGAGCGCCCGCACGGACCCTCGCCGCATCCCGAGCCAGCCCTTCCGTGGCCGGTAGACCTTGCGGAGGCGGTCGACGACCAGCGTGGCCGGCCTGGCGGCCGCGCCGTCGGGCGTGCCCGCGATGGCCTCCCGGCGCGCCCACGATGAGAGCTCGCCCGCCCGGACGCACCGGACGCGGTGTCGCTCGTCCCCGGGGACGTCGGACAGGGCGATGGGCGCGGTCAGGCACCGGCCCGGGTCGGCGTGCACGCACCGGCTGGCGAACCCGCAGCCGATCGGGCGCTCGCGCAGCGAGCCGACCTGCCCGGGAATCGGCGTGAGCGGGGCGCCGCGCTTGTCGCGGCCGAGCGTCGGCAGGCAGTCGAGGAGGCCTCGCGTGTAGGGGTGGCGCGGGTTCGCGAAGACGTGGCGGAGGGCGCCCTCCTCGACCAGCTCGCCGCCGTACATCACGCCGACACGGTCGCAGACGCGGGCCACCGTGCCGAGGTTGTGGCTGATGTAGAGGATCGCTGAGTTGTGCCGCTGACGGAGCGCGCGGACGAGGTCGAGAACGGCCGCCTCCACGGTGACGTCCAGCCCGGTCGTGGGCTCGTCCATGACGAGCAACGCGGGCTCCGCGATGAGGGCCATCGCGATCACGATCCGCTGCTGCTGTCCCCCCGAGAGCTGGTGCGGGTAGCGTCGGAAGACGCCGGCGGGGTCGGCCAGGTTGACCTCCTCCAGCATGCGGAGGGCGCGCTCGCGGGCGGCCGTCGCGCCGATCCCCTCGTGGAGCATGGGCACTTCCATGAGCTGACGGCCGACGGTCATCACGGGATTCAGGCTGGCCATCGGATCCTGGTAGACCATCGCGATCCGCCGCCCGCGGAGTCGGCGGATCGCAGCCTCGTCCATCGTGGCCAGGTTCTGGCCCTCGAAGAGGATCCGGCCGCTCGTGACGCGTCCGGTCCGCCCGAGGAAGCGCATGATGCTCAGCGCGACTGTGGACTTGCCGCAGCCGGATTCCCCCACCAGCCCGAGGGCTTCTCCCTGACCGAGCGTGAAGCTCAGCCCCGGGATGACCGTGACCTCGCCGGCCCGGGGGAAGTACGAGATCTGCACGTCCTGGAACTCGAGGAGCGGCGGTCGCGGGGCAGGCGCGGCTCCGGGCCCCCCGCCCGTCGCCGGCCGGGGGCGGCGGGACACGGCGGCCCGCTCCGGCTCAGTCACGCAGCGCGATCTCCCGGAGGCCGACCGCGAGGAGATTGAAGCCGATCACGAGCGAGGAGATGGCCGCGCAGGGAAAGAGCGACATGTGCGGCCAGACCGACATCATGCCGTAGGTGTCCTTGACCATGCCGCCCCAGTCGGGGTCGGGCGGCGGCAGGCCGATGCCGAGGAAGCCGAGCACCCCGATGAGGACGATCGTGTAGCCCATGCGAAGGCACATGTCGACGAGGAGCGGCCCGCGGGCGTTCGGCAGGATCTCGACGACCATGATGTAGAGCGCCGACTCGCCCCGCATCTTCGCGGCGGCCACGTACTCGCGCTCGCGGAGCTCGAGCGTGAGCCCGCGCACGATCCGGGCGATGATCGGCGCCTTGGTGAGCGTGAGAACCGCGATGATGTTGCCCGCCGAGGAGCCGAAGGCCGCCAGGACGATCATGTAGAGGATGATGACCGGGAAGGTGAGGATGATGTCGCCCGCGCGACTGATGATCAGGTCCACCCAGCCCCGGTAGTATCCGGCCGAAAGCCCGAGGAGCGCGCCGAGGAGGGTCGCGCCGAGGACGGCCAGCGGCGCGACCGTGAGCACCGTGCGAGCGCCCCACAGGATCCGCGCGACGATGTCCCGGCCGAGGTGGTCGGTTCCGAGCCAGTGCGCGCGCGAAGGGGTCGGACTCGCCAGCGCCGCGAAGTCGTTCGCGTTGGGCGCGTAGGGGGAGAGGAGGGGCGCCAGGATCGCGGCCAGCACCCAAAGGAGGACGATCGCGAGGCCGACGGTCGCCGCCGGGGACTCGGTGACACGCAGGAGCCCGCGCCCGAGGGTCCGGAGCCCCGCCAGGGCCGCCGGGGCGCGCGGGAGCGCGACGGGCTGGACGGTCGCGGAGTCCACGCTCGGCGGCGTCACGCGCGGATCCTCGGGTCGAGGAGCATGTAGGCGAGGTCGCCCAGGATCTGCGTGAAGATCGCGACGCCGACCGCGACCAGTGCCCCGGCCTCGATGAGCGCGATGTCCTTGAACAGGGCGGCCTCCAGCATCATGCGGCCGAATCCCGGGTAGGCGAACACGGTCTCGACCACGACCACCCCGGAGACCAAGTAGCTGAGCTGCAGGCAGATCACCGTTACGGGGTTGATCATCGCGTTCCGGAGCGCGTGACCCAGGACGACCCACCGGAAGGCCATGCCCTTCAGCACCGCGGTCCGGATGTAGGGCCGCTGCATCACCTCCACCATGGAGGCCCGGATCATGCTGACCACGTACCCCGCGTCGTAGAGGACGATGACCGCGACGGGGAGGACGAACTGGGACGCCACCGACCAGCCGCCTCCGGCCACCAGCGTCGCGGTGCCCGGCAGCCATCCGAGCCCCACGACGAAGATGCTCGCCAGGAAGACCCCCATCGCGAACTCTGGCACCGAGGCGGACACCGTGCTGAACACGAGGATCACGCGGTCGAGCCAGGAGCCCTCCCGCATGCCGGCGAGGACACCGAGGAGCATCGAGACCGGCACGATCAGCGCGAACGCGATGGCGGCCAGGACGAGGGTGTTCCGGAGCCGGTCCCAGATGATCTGCCGGACCGGCACCTTGAACCTGGTCGAGAAGCCCAGGTCGCCGGAGGCGAGCTTGCTGAGGTACTCGACGTACCGCACGATGACCGGCCGGTCGAGGCCCATTTCATTCGTCAGGTGCGCCACCTGCTCCTGGGTCGCGTAGGCGCCCAGGATCTTCCGCACGACGTCCCCCGGGGAGAACTCGTTGAGGGCGAAGACCAGGAATGACACCACGAGGAGCGTGGTGGTCAGGGCGAGCAAGTGCTTCAGGCAGAAGCGTGCCATCGCCGGGGTGTCTCTGTCGCCGCGGGGCGCCCACATTGTAGTGCGGCGCGGCGCCGTGCCGCAACGTGCCCCTTATCGGCCCCGGTTCCCTCGCCGATACTGCCGGGGCCATGCGTGGCCGCCGCCGGCGCTGCCCCGGGAGGCGAACCCGTCACCGAAAGGAGCCGTACGCATGATCACCGAGCGAGGCCGCGCCCTGGCCGCCCGCCCCCGCGTCAGCGCGCTGCGCGTGCCGAACCTCTCCGAGATCGACTTCGGCGCGCTGCGCGCCGGGCGCCTCGCCCGGCTGCAGGCGATGATGAAGCGCCACGATCTGCCGGTGTGCCTCTTCTACGGCACGGCGAACATCCGGTACGCGACCGGGGTCGACGTGATGGGCGTCTGGACGGCCGGCACCTTCGCCCGGTACTGCGTGGTGCCGGCCGAGGGCCCCCCCGTGCTGTTCGAGTACAAGGGGTCGGTCCACGTCGCCCAGAAGCTGGTCCAGGACGTCCGGACGGCGTTCACCTGGCAGTTCGGCGGAGTGGAGTCGGCCGCCAAGGCCCGGGAGTGGGCCCAGTCGCTCCGCTCGGTGCTGCGGGAGATGGGCCTGGACCGGGAGCGGATCGGCGTCGACCGCCTGGACACGATCGGCTTCCTGGCGCTCCAGGCCGAGGGGTTTCAGCTCGCCGACGCGAGCCCGGCGACGGTCGACGCCCGAGAGGTGAAGACCCCGGAAGAGGTCCAGCTCATGGCCGTGAACGGCGGGATCGGGGACGCGATGCTGGCCGAGTTCGAGGCGGCCATCCGTCCGGGGATCCGGGAGTACGAGCTGCTCGCCGTGCTGAGCGACTCGCTCCTCCGGCGCCACGGTGAGTTTCTCTTCACCCGCCTCGTCGCGTCCGGCACCAACACGAACCCGTGGCTCACCGAGGCCCACGACAAGATCGTCCAGCCCGGCGACCTGGTCGGCGTCGACACCGACGCCAACGGCTACGAGGGGTACGTCATCGACGTCTCGCGCACCTTCCTCTGCGGGGACGATCCCTCGCCCGCGCAGAAGGAGGCGTACCGGGTCGCCTACGACTGCGTGACCGGCATGGTCGAGCTCGTCCGGCCGGGGATGACGTTCGCGGAGTTCGCCGCGCAGGCGCCGAAGCTGCCCGAGGCCTACCGCGCGATGCGCTACCCGGGCATGGTCCACCAGGCGGGGCTCGAGGACGAGGGCCCCGGCATCCCGTACGTGGACGACGACCGCGGGCCGCGACGCATCCTGCCCCAGCGCGAGCTCAAGGAGAACATGGTCCTGAACCTCGAGTGCTACGCGGGCAAGGTCGGAGCCCCGTTCGGCGTCAAGCTCGAAGACCAGGTGGTGGTGACGGCGTCGGGCTGCGAGCTCCTCTGCACCTACCCCTTCGACGCGAAGCTCCTCAGCTGACGCCGCCCCGCGAAGGACTGATTCGCGGCCTCTCAGCGCAGCGTGAGGAAGCCCGCCGCCTGGGCCCGCCGGGCCATCTCGCGGATCGGGTCGTAGTCGGCGTCCCGCACCGGGACGAAGCCAGCCATCCGGCCCTCCGCGAGGACGGCGCGCCCCGCGGGGTCCGCCGACATCCCGAGGAAGAGCTCTCGGAGGCGTGCCTTACGTGACGGGTCGAGCCCGCGGGCCACGACGACCGGGGGAATGGGGCTCGGTCCGATCACGGCGATCGTGCGGAGACTCCGCCTCGAGCTCCGGTCGGCGGGCCGCCTCGGTCTCCAGCACCGTGCTGTCGATGCCGGACGCGTCGATCGTGCCGTCCAGGACCATCTGGATCGAGCGCTGGTGCGCGCCCGAGGCGACCACCCGGCCGAAGTACCCCCGCGTTTCCCCGAGGGCGAGCAAGTGGTGCCGCACGACGTTGTACCCAGAGTGGGAGCCCTCGTCGTTGTAGGCCCAGACGTGGCCGCGGAGATCCGCGAAGGTCCGCGCCGGATGGTCCCGCCGGACGACCACATCGGTGAAGTAGACCGGCACCCCGGCGTAGCGCGGCGCGGCCATCACGGGGGCGCACAGGAGCTCGATCGGGCGGTCCGGGCGATCGTGCTTCCGGGCGTACGGAAGCCCGCAAATGAACGCGGCGTCGATGGCGCCCCCGTCGAGCCGGCGGTGCTGCTCCTCCCCGGGTACGCCGGCCAGGAGCTCTACCGGACCGCCCAGCCGGTCGGCCAGATAGCCTGCGATCCGCTCGTAGAGCGGCCGGGCGTTCTCGGCGAGAAAGGATGCCAGGCGGAGCATCGCCCCTCATTCTACCCAGGGTGTTGGCTACGGTCCGGCGGTCGGCCCGTTGACAAGGCCCGCCGGGGCCAGGAATGATCGGCGCGACGGAGGGCGCGGTGGACGACTGCGTGCGTTTGGCGCCGCGGGAGACCGCGGTCGGCCGGGGGTTCACGGATCCCGCTCGGACCACCAGGGACCTGGCGGCGGTCGGGCTGATGCTGGACAACATCCGGTATCAGATCAGCGCGGCCGCCCTGCCGGCGGGGCCGTACCCGCTCGTGCTCGCGGGGCACGAGACGGATGGGCCGGGCGCACCGGGCGATCATCTGCGACGCGCGCCGACTGGGAGACGGCCGGGACCTCGCCTGGGTCGGCTTCTTCGCGGTGAAGCGCCGGGACGTCGACAGCACGCCGCTCACCGTCCGGGACGAGGAGCTGATCCAGGAGTTTCCCGGCCATCCGGGCATCCTCAGCTACAGCTCGCTCGAGCTCGGCGACGGGGACTGGGGCAACCTGATCCTCCTCGACGGGGACGAGGCGCGCGAGCACTGGCGCGTCAGCGAGCGTCACGCCCACGCGGCGCGGGAGCTCGCGCCCCGCCACTACACCGACGTGCGGCTCCACCAGGGTATCCTGCCGGGGGGCGTCCGCGGCAGGGGAGAGGCGGTCCTGCGCCGGACGAAGTACTACGACTACCGTGACGGCGTCACCTGGCGCGCGGAGCGCGAGTGGCCGCTCTGACGAGCGGGCAGGGGCGGTGAGCGCCGGGATGAGCCAGGCGCGAGAGCGACAGGACGCGGTCTTCATGGTGCGCGCCCTCGAGCTGGCCGAGGCCGCCATCACCCGGGGGCAGACACCATTCGGGGCGGTGGTCGTGGATCGGGACGGGCAGCTGGAGCGGTTCCCGGCGGAGACGCCGGGTTCGCGTGTCCCCAGGCCAGGAGGGCCCTGATGCGGGTTGGCCTCTTCACCACGCTCTACGACTGTGACGGCGGCGCCGAGACGCCGGCGGACCTGCTCGACAACCTGCGAGAGCAGGTCGTCCTGGCGGAGGAGCTCGGCTACGACGCGGTGTGGATGGGGGAGCATCACTTCGGCCCCTACGGTCTCGGCGACCTTCCGAATCCGATCCTGGTGGGGGCCGACCTGGCGGCGCGGACGCGCCGCATCCGGATCGGACAAATGGCGAACATCGCCCCCTGGTGGCATCCGATCCGGCTGGCGGAGGACCTGGCCATCCTGGACAATCTCACCCGGGGCCGGGTCGACGTCGGCTTCGGCCGCGGCATTTGGCCTTACGAGGGCCCGCAGTTCCATCCACACGCCGACCCGCGGAAGGATCAGGAGAACCGCGAGCTCTTTCGCGAGACCGTCGAGATCGTGCGGAAGGCCTGGACCGAGGAGCGGTTTGCCCACGCGGGCCCGAACTACACGTTCCCCGCCCCCGACACTCGGTTCGCGCATCCGCGCTACCCGGCGGACCCGGCGTGGCAGGACGGCGACCGGGTCCTGAAGCTGCGCGTCACGCCCAAACCCTTCCAGCGGCCGCATCCGCCGCTGTGGATGACCGTGTCGACCGACCGCTCGGTCAGCTTCGCCGCCGAGCTGGGGCTCCAGCCCTGCTACTGGCAGCCGCCGCCGCGCCGGGTGCGGCAGCGCATGGAGCTCTACGCGGAGATCCGGTCCCGGATCGAGGGCCGGCCGGTGTCCCCGTCGTCGGGCCAGGCCGTGCTGCGGAACCTCTACGTGGCGCCGACGATGGAGGCCGCCCGCCGTGAGGCCGAGGCACCCATCCTGTCCGCCTTCATCTACAACGATCCGTTCCGCGGGCGCGAGGTATTCACGAACCCGGGCGAGGAGCTCGAGCCCGGCACGAAGCTCGATTGGGAGTTCCTCGAGCCGCGAAACCTTCTGGTCGGGCCTCCGGAGCACGTGGCGGAGCGGGTTCACGAACTGGCCGAGGTGTGCGGTCTCCAGTCCCTGCTCGTGGAGCACGCGCATCCGGGGATCCCCCAGCGGCTGATCCTGCGCAACCTCGAGCTCTTCGCGACGAAGGTGATGCCCGCCTTCCGCCGGCCGATGGAGACTGCTCCCCCCGCCGCCACGCCCTCCGGAGCCCGGGACCGCGCCGCCGGGCGCTGAGCGTCCGCTCACGGCCCGCTCGCACGGAGATGCCCCCCCTGCGGCAGCTCATCGACTGGCACACCCACTGCTATCTGCCGGAGCACATCGGCGCCGAGGCGCAGGCCGCGCTGCAGACCCGCGGGGTGATGGGCGGTGAGGCCTGGCCGGAGCACCACCGCCGGAGCGTGGCCGACGGCGGGGCCGAGAAGTTCGTCGTGATCAAGATGCCGACCAAGTGGGGCCGCAGCATCCCGAACGACTTCATCGCCGAGTACGTCGCGCGGTACCCGGGGCGGGCGGTCGGCTTCGCCGCAGTCGACCCGAACGACGGGGCCGCCGCGCGCGAGTTCGAGCGGAGCGTCACGACGCTCGGTCTCCGCGGCCTGAAGCTCTCCCCCGTCTACCACGGATTCGATCCCTGGAGCCCGGCGGCCTGGCGCCTCTACGAGATGGCCGACGCGTTCCGGGTCCCGGTCATGTTCCACATGGGCGGCGCCTACGACCCGGAGGCGGCGCTCGAGTGGGGCAACCCCTTGCTCCTGGACCGGGTCGGCCGGGCGTTTCCCCGCTTGCGCATGATCGTCGCGCATCTCGGGCAGCCGATGATGCAGGAGACGGTGATGCTGATGCGCAAGAACGAGAACGTGTTCGCCGACCTCTCGGCGCGCTTTCACCGCCGGTGGCAGCTCTACAACGGCCTCCGGGCGGCGATCGAGTACAAGGTGACCGACCGCCTTCTGTTCGGCTCGGACTTTCCGGTGATGACGACACGGGAGGCCGCCGCGGCCTTCCAGGCCATCAACGACTGGGGCGACGGCGTGGGGCTCCCGCCGATCCCGCCAGAGCTGATCGACCAGATCCTCCACGAACGTCCACTGGAGCTGGTGGGTCTCGGATGAAGCAGGTGGCTGCCCGCCGATCCCTGGTCCGGGCCAGCGCGGAGTTGGTCGGATGCGATTACCTGGGGGTTCGAGGGATGTTGACCGGGACGGTCCCGTGCGGGGCCTGATACAGCACGAAGTCCCCGTTGTCCTTGACGTCGACCCAGGCGACACGACCGGCCTTGGTGATCGCGTCGATCTGCTCGCGCAGCCGCGCGACCCGATCCTCGCCGGCCCATTGTCGGCGCCGGATCGCCGGCGCCGTCGTCATGTAGTGGAGGTCGGGGGTGTCCTGTCGTTCCCAGTGGACGACGCCACCACCCCTGAGGGTCACCGCCACTGCCTTGCACAGACTACAGATCGGGCGTTCAGGGGTGCTCATTCACGGCCTCGACGACATGCCCTGGATTCTGTACAGGGCACGGACTTGCGTCAACCGGCTTATGGACGAGATCGCACTCCTCATAAGGCCCGATGCCTCGCCGGCCGCTTCCTGCCCCCGTCGGCGGCAGCAGTGTCCCGAACCTCGCTTGTGTCCCGTCCGGGACAGCCCGAACCAGCGTGACCATCGCCGCTCGGGATCTCTAGTCCAACGGCGGGCTAGGCTCGCTCAGGTCTTCCTGGTCATCCTCCGAATCGTCGAAGCCCTTCGGCGGCTGACGGAGCGGCCGACCTCGGCCGGTGCACCGGGCGCCGTTCTACCCGGGTACCGGGACAGTGCGGGGTGCCGGAACGACGCTCAACCTCCCCTCGGCCCTGGCACACCGCGCGAAACCATTCTCGGTGTGGGGGAGATGGCTCTCGGGACGTCGGCCGTCGCCGAGGATCGGCACCGGCCCCCGTGATGGCGGGGGAAGCTCCTTCCGGCCGCGCGGCGCCGACGTCTGCGCGCCCGGTCCTATGCCGCGTAGCGAAGGCGGGGGTCCAGGAAGTCGCGCAGCCCGTCCCCGACCAGGTTGAGGGCGAGCACGCTCAGGATCACCGCCGCGCCCGGGAAGATGCTGATCCACCACGCCTGGCTCAGATAGACTTGGCCCATCGCGATGATCCCGCCCCAGGTCGGCGTCTCCGGGGGCACCCCCACGCCGAGGAAGGAGAGCGCCGCCTCTCCCAGCATGGCGTAGGCCGCGACGAACGTCCCCTGGACGATGATGGGGGACACGCAGTTCGCGAACACGTGACGCGCCAGGATGCGCCGGCCCCGTGCGCCGATCGCCCGCGCGGCGTCCACGTAGTCCTGGTTGACGACCACCAGGACCGACGCGCGGACCACGCGGGCGACCCGCGGCGTGTAGACGAAGGCGAGCGCGATCACCACGTTCCGGACGCTCGGCCCGAGCGCGGCCATGAGGGCGATGGCCAGGAGGATGTCGGGGAAGGCCATCACGCCGTCCATCACGCGCATGATGGTGCGGTCGGCGCGCGGGCTCCATCCCGCGACGAGCCGATCACAGTCCCCACCGCGATGGCCAGCAGCGTCACCAGCCCGCCGACGAGAAGCGACAGGCGGGCGCCGTAGATCACGCGGCTCAGGATGTCTCCCGAAGGGATGCGCCGCCGCCGGCCGGCGCAGACGCTCCATCGGCTGGATGTCCAGGGGGTCGTACGGCGCGAGGGCCGGGGCGGCGGCCGCCATGCCGAGCATCACGAGCAGGATCAGGCCGCCCAGGCCGATGACGCGGCGCTGCCGCACCATCCGGAGGACGAGCGTCCCGATCCCGGGGCGGGCGCCGGCGAGCGCCGGGGACCTGATGGCCAGGGCGCGCTCGGCCATCAGTATTTCACCCGCGGGTCGACCACGAGGTAGAGCACGTCCACCAGGAGGTTGATGAGGACGTAGGACGCTGCCACGATCAGGGTTACGCCCTGGATCACGGGGTAATCCCGCCGCAGCACCGACGAGACCACCAGCTGCCCCATGCCGGGGATGCTGAACACCGTCTCCGTGACCACCGCGCCGCCCATCAGCGCCGCGAACGTGAGGCCGATGACGGTGAGGATCGGCACCAGGGCGTTCCGCAGAGCGTGGCGGAAGATGACCGCGCGCTCGGCCAGCCCCTTGGCTCTGGCGGTGCGCACGTAGTCGGTCGCGATGACGTCGAGCAGGCTCCCGCGCACGAACCGGATGATGAGCGCGGAGTTGGGCACGCCGAGCGCGATCCCGGGGAGGATCAGATAGCGCACGCTTCGCCAGAGCCCCTCGTCGGGCGGCCGGAACCCGGAGGAGGGGAGCCACCCGAGGTTCACGGCGAAGACGACGATCAGCGTGAGCCCCAGCCAGAAGCTCGGGACGGCGGCGCCCAGCATGACGAGGGTCAGGCTCGCCTGGTCGAGCCAGGAGTTGCGGTAGACCGCCGACGCGATGCCGATCGGGATGCCGATCGCCAGCGCCACCGACAGGGCCAGGAGCGACAGCATCGCGGTCGGACCGACGTGCTGGGCGATGGTGCGGGTGACGGGGAGGCGGTTGAAGAGCGAGCGCCCCAGGTCGCCCTGGAGGGCGCGCCCGAGCCAGAGCGCGAACTGCACCGGGAGCGGCGCGTCGAGGCCGAGGTGCTGCCGGAGCGCTTGGACCTGCTCCGGGCGGGCGTCCTCGCCGAGGAGGACGCGAATCGGGTCGCCCGGCGTGAACCGCGCGATGAGGAAGACGACCACGGCGACCACCAGCAGGACGGGCACCAGCGCCAACACCCGCCCGGCGAGGTACGAGGTCACCGCCACCCCTCCGCCGCCCGGCGTCGAGCCGGGGGATGGGGGCCGCGGAGGCGGGGCCCGGGCCCCGCCGTCCGCAGCCCGCCCTGCGGTCTCACCGGTAGCTGTCGGCCGTCACTTCGCGACGGAGACGTTCCAGACGATCATCCCGATCTCCACCGGCACGAACCCTTCCAGCGTCTTCGACCGGAGCCGGATGCGAGAGAAGTCGCCGGTCTTGACCCAGCCGCCCTCGGTGAACACAAGCTCCTGCATCTTCTGCCAGATCTGGGCGCGGGCTCGCGGGTCGAGGGCCCGGTTGAAGTCCTGCAGGAGTTGGTTCTTCGCGGGCGATTCCCACCAGCCGGGGTATGTCGGGCTGAACAGGTCGATCAGCGCCGGATCCGGGACGAACCCGTGGCCGGTGGTGAACATCTCCCACTCCGCGGGCTTCGCCCGGCGCTCGACCACACCGGCCCACTCGTAGACCTGCAGGTCGATGTTGAACCCAGCCTTCTTGAGCTGATCCGCCGCCACCGCGCTCGACTTGTACATCCAGGGGTACTGCTGGCTGGTCAGCCAGCGGATCGGCTCGCCCTTGTACCCCGCCTCGGCGGCGAGCTGCTTGGCCCGCTCGGCGTTGCCCTGGTTGTACCAGGGGGCGCCGACCTCGGAGTACCAGGACGTTCCCTTCGGGTAGATGCTTGGCGTCAGCTGGAAGAGATCGGGGTTGCCAACGGTCACCTGGAGGATCGGCTGCATGGAGAGCGCCACCGTCACCGCCTGGCGGAGCTTCACGTTCGCCATCAGGCCGGCCTTCTTGTTGCGGAATCTCTCGACGGGGTGTCCGTGCTGCCGAGGCTCCCCGCTCAGCTCGGTGACGTGGATGAGGTGGAATTGAGCCTCCTCGTCGCACGCGGCCTGGCCGGTTCCGATGCCGAAGCGGTCGACGATGTGAAGGCGGTGGCTGGGCGGCTCAGCGATCTGCTCGGAGTAGCGCGCCCACGCGGCAACGATTGACCGACCGAGGAGGATAACCATGACCACACGGGTGTTGCGAGTGATCGACGGTGAGAGCGGTCGACGAGACACACGGGTGTGGATCCATCACCTCACGGGCGAGGGCCCAACCACGGTCCGACGGCAGCGGGAAGCCGTCGCGCAGGCGCTTCCCGGCGCCCCGCTGACTCCTTTGACACATCGCGCATCGCATACGAGAAATTCGGCCGCCACGAGTTGCCGACCGTGGCTGTCACCCTCCGGCGGCGACCCGCCCTCACCACCCGCTGGCCGGTCCCGCGCGGAGGGACGCGCTCCTGGGATCTGTCGGCCTCAGCGTCGAGAATGGCCCGTTCACCTAGGCGCAGCGGTCCAGCCCCAGACGCGACCAGCCTTCTCAGGGTCCACGATCCGATCGACAACCTTCCAGGGGTGCCGCTTCACTCCCCGACGTTGACGATCGCGACGACCGGCCCGCCGCCGTGGGGCCCCTGGTGCATGGCCCCGACCGAGACGAAGACGGCGGGATCGCCGATGGCGGCTGCCACCACGGCCCCGACCGCCGCCTTGGCGTGGCGGTGGTGGTGTACGTCCGAGTCGTCGAGCATGATCTGGCGGCGGCCGCGCAGCACCCCGCGGTGGTCCGCCTCGCACTTCACGAAGCAGTTGACGAGACGCCCGCCGAGGTCCTCAGCGCGAGGCCGGGCCGGCAGGTCCAGGCCCGCATCCCGGATCGCCTCGTAGATCCCGTCGAGATCCAGGGCGTCCTTCATCACGCTGTGGCCGATCCGGTACCGGCCGCCGGCGCCCGCCCGGTTGCCCATCAGCACGATCTGGGCCCGCGTCAGCTCCACACCGGATGAGCACGAGGCGACCGATGAATAGAGGTCGAAGTCCTGGCAAATCTGCTCGGCGCGCGGCATCGGGATCTCGCCGAGCGCGACGGCGATGCCGAGCGCGGTCGTGCCGTTCGAGACATCCATGGATTCGTGGACCTTGCAGGCCACGCCGTGGCCCCGGCGGTGAGCGTCGGCCACGGACTCGATCGTGAGGAGCGGCGTCTTCGTCTGGACGTAGTGCACGTCGGCCGCGTCCTGGAGGTCGGCGTCCCGCATCGCGGCTCGCACCCCCTCGGCGACCTTCTCGACCATGGCCGGCCGGCCGATGTCTTCGGGCAAGAGCTCGGCGCTCATCGCGGCGCCGATGACGAGCCGCGGCTGGCCAGCCGGTCCCCGCCGCTCGTTCCGCGCGAACACGGTGGCGTGCGGGGTGAGCACGCCATCGCACCCGCCCGACCACACCATGGGCACCCGCGCGACCTCCTCGGCGCTGCGGCGCCCGTATTGCTGTAGCACACGCCGGAAGGCCTGGTCGGCGAGGATGCGGGTGAAGTCGTTGACGCCGCCATTGCCCTCGGTCTTGCCGACCACCGCCACGACCTGGTCGGCGGTGAACCGCCCCGCGAGGATCGCTGCCTCGAGACCGGAGGCGTCCTGCACCGTCTTGAGCTCGACCTTGGCTACCTCGGTTGCCATCGCCTGGTTCTCCGTGGTCAGAGGGTCTCGTTCGCCCGCGCCCGTCAGGCGGGCGGCGGCGGGTCCGCCAGGAGCTCGCTCGCCCGCCGGACGGCCCGCACGATGTTCTGGTAGCCGGTACAGCGACAGAGATTGCCCGCCAGCCCGCGCCGGATCTCGTCGTCCGAGGGTGCAGGTACGTCCCGCAGGAAGGCGACGACCGACAGGAGAAACCCCGGCGTGCAGAACCCGCACTGGAGCGCGTGCATCTCGTGGAAGGCCTGCTGGACCGGATGGAGCGGGCCGTCCGCCTCCGCCAGCCCCTCGACGGTCGTCACCTCGGCGCCGGCGGCCTGGATGGCGAGGAGCAGGCACGACCGCACCGCCTCGCCGTCGAGGAGCACAGTGCAGGCCCCGCAGACGCCGTGCTCGCACCCGACGTGGGTGCCGGTCAGGCCCAGGCGGTGGCGGAGGAAGTCCGAGAGCAAGAGGCGCGGCGGCACTGTTTCCGCGTGCTCGCGCCCGTTGACCCGCAGGCACATCTCGAGCGGGGCTGGCGTCATTCCGGACCCCCGCACGCCGCTCCACCCTTTGGGGGACGGGGGCCCTGAGACCGAGCCCGGCGGTCAGGCACGCTCGGCTCCCGTCGCACGCGCCACGGCGAGCCGGATGGCCCGCCCGGTGAGCACGCCGGCGATGTGCCGACGGTACGCCGCGGTCGCGTGGATGTCGCTCCCCGGGTCGATCGCCCGCCGGACAGCCTCGACAGCCTCGGCCAGCATGCTCGGCGTGGGCGACTCACCCATGAGTTGCGCCTCGGCCTCGCGCGCCCGGATGGGCCGGTCCCCCACCCCGGTCAGGGCGATCCGCGCCTCCCCGATTTCGTCGCCCGACATCGTCACGACCGCCCCCACGCCGACGAGCGCGTAATCCCCGTGGCGCCGGGCCAGCTCGAGCCAGGCCGAACCCGAGTTCCGCGGGATCGCGGGGAACCAGGCCTCGGTGAGCAGCTCGGTCGGCGCGAGAGCCGTAGTCAACTGGGTCAAGAAGAACTCCTGCGCCACGAGCGTCCGCTCGCCCGCCGGCCCCCGGACGGTGAAGCGGGCGTCTAGGCAGAGAGCCACCGCCGGCAGCTCGGCGGCCGGGTCGGCATGGCTCAGGCTGCCCCCCAGGGTCCCGCGGTTCCGGATCTGGAAGTGTCCCACCCAAGGGAGCGCGTCGCTCAGGAGGGGAACGTGCGTGGCGGCGAGCGCGCTGCGCTCCACGGCCCGCTGCCGCGTCATCGCCCCTACGGCAAGGCCGCCGCTGCGAACCGTGATGTACACGAGCTCCGCCACGCGGTTGAGATCGATCAGGCGCTCGGGCGTGGCCAGTCGCATGTTCAGGAGCGGGACAAGGCTCTGGCCCCCGGCGAGGAGCTTCGCCGCATCGCCGTGCTGCCCGAGCTCGGCAACGGCCTCGTCGATCGAGCTGACCGCCGTGTACTCGAAGACGGGGGGCTTCACGGCCGCTCGGGCTCCAGCCCAGCCCCCGCCGGATCGAGGAGGTCGACGTCAGCCTGGTCCCGGCCGGCGAGGCGCCGGTAGCCCGGCCCCCGATCGAAGAACGGCAGCCGCCCACGTGTTTCTCGAAGCCGGTCCCGTAGCGCGGCGGTGGCATCCGCGTCGTGGCTCACCTCGCCGTGGGGATCCGGGACCAGGACCACCCCGTACTCCTCCCGGGCCGCCCGCGCCGAGACCTTGCCCTGGACCACGTCGAGGATCACGCGCGACGGCTCACGCTCGAGGGGATCGCCCCAGCCGCCGCCGCCGGTTGTCTCGACGCGCACGAGCGTCCCCGCCGGGATCGGCTCATCGTCGACCAGGCCGGGCAGGACGCGCTCGCCCCTACCGCCCGGGTCGACCGTCACCCGGAACGGCTGCCCCGCCCGGCCGCCCTCAAGTCCCCAACAGGAGAGGATCGAGCGGTCGGCCACCGAGAGGAAGTAGCTGTCCGCGAGGGTGCGGAACTCCTTCAGGTAGCCGAGCCCGCCACGCCGCCGGCCCGCGCCGCCGGAGTCCGTCGCCAGGGCGAGCCGCTCGATCCGGAGCGGGAAGCGCGTCTCCGTGAACTCGACGGGCAGGTTCTTGCTGTCCGGCACGATGTGCACGACGTCGGAGCCCTCCGCGTAGTGCCGGCCGCCCGACCCGCCTCCGAGCACCTCGCGCATCAGGTAGAACTCGCCCTCGGGATCCGTGCCGTGAAAGCCCGTGTAGCGGATCGTCTCCTGGTCGGCCGGCATGCGGCCCCCGGTGGCCTTGGCAAGGACGCCGGCGAGCACCCCGAGCAGGCGCAGGATGACGAACGTACGCGCGTTGGTCGGAGCCGGGAAGACCGGCGTCAGCAGGGTCCCGGGCGGCGGGAACCGAAGCTCGATCAGCGGGACGACCCCCTCGTTGACGTCCAGCTCGGCCATCCGCTCGGGCGTGTCGGCGAGGTTGCGCAGGATCGGGGCGAGCCACTTCTTGAGGAACACGCCGTCGGCGTAGTTGCCGGCGTGGTTGATTGGCCCCCGGGCCTGGGGGCTCGTGCCCGTGAAGTCGAGGATCAGGCGGCCGCCGGCCTTGGTCATGGTGATGCGCTGCGCGTGTAGCCGGGGCGGGTCGACGCCGTCGTGCTCGGCGTAGTCCTCCCACGTGTGGGTGCCATCGGGGATCCGGGCGAGGAGCTCCCGGCGGAAGGTCTCAGTCGTCCGCGCGAGGATCGCCTCGAAGCACGCCTCGACCTGGGCCGCGCCGTACCGGCCAAAGAGCGCGCCGAGCCGCGCGGCGCCCAGCCGGCAGGCCGAGACCTCGCTGTCGAGGTCGCCGCGGAGGCTGTCGGGGAGCCGCGAGTTCCGCACGAGGATCCGGAGCACGTCGCGGTTCGGGCGACCCGCGTCGTAGAGCTTGACCGGCGGGACCATCAGACCTTCCTGGTGGGCGCTCGTGGCGTGGGACGGCATCGAGCCGGGCACGGCCCCGCCAATGTCGTCGTGGTGCCCGAACGCCTGAACGAACGCGACCACTCGGTCTCCCTGATGAGGATCGAAGACCGGCACCGTCACGCAGAGGTCGGGGAGATGGCCGATCCCGCCCTCCGACTCGTAGACGTCGTTGTGGAAGTAGACGTCGCCGGGCCGCATCGTGTCCGGCGGGAAGTCCCGCACCACCGGCTGGACGAGGGACGAGTACGAGCGGCCGGTGAGTTTCCTGCAGTGCCGGTCATGGATGCCAGCCCGGAAGTCCCGCGCCTCCCGGATCATCGGCGACCGGGCGGTCCGCTCGATGGCCGCCTCGACCTCCGCCTCGACCGAGGTCAGCGTCCCCTGCACAATCTGGAGAATGATGGGATCTGGGGGGGCGGGCTGGATCCCGGGGCTGGCCGGCGCCTCTCCGGGCATCGTGTCGGTCCCAGCATCGGCCCTATGCGCGGGGGTGGCCACGGCCGCGCTGGTCAGGATCATGTTGCCGAAGCGGTCGACCTCGACGCGCTGGCCGGGGCAGACGACGGTCGTGGCGCCGAACTCCTCCACGATCGCGGGGCCGGCCAGGCGATCGCCCGGCTGGAGCCGCGCGCGATCGTACACGGGGCACTCGACGTCTCCCCCGGCGAACCCGACGCGCCGCGTTCCCGTCCGGGCGCGCTCGGCGTGCCCGTCGCCGACGGCGAGCGCCCGCGGCGTCGGACGCCCGGTCACGCCGACACCCACGACCCTCACGTTCACCCATTCGACCCCTTGTCGGGTCCCGCTCGCATCCGGACGCTCGCCCCGATAGCTGTAGCCGTAGCGCTTCTCGTGGGCGGCGTGGAAGCGCTCCACGGTCTCGGCGGCGCCCGCGGCGTCGATCGCACCGGACGGCAGCGCCACGGTGACTTCCCACGCCTGGCCGAAGTACCGGAGGTCGGCCAGGCGGACCAGACGGCGCGCCGACTCCGGCACGCCTTCGCGGGCGAGTGCCGCGGCCGCCTTCGCCTCGAGCCGCGCCAGGTGGCCGTTGACGAGGGCGAGATCGAGCCGGTCGTGGCGCTGCACGGCGGTCTGGACGTAGTCGTTCTTGAGGTCGACGGTGAGAAGGCCGAAGGCGGAGACCGTGCCGGGCGACGCAGGAATGAGAGCCGCGCGCAGGCCCAGCAGCTCGACGAGGCGGCCCGCCTGGAGAGGACCGGAGCCGCCGAACGCCACCAGCGTGTAATCCCGCGGATCGAGGCCGCGCTTGACGCTCATCTGCTCGACGGCGTTGGCCTGGTTCCAAACCGCGATCTCGAGGATGCCCTCGGCCGTGCGCTCGGGGGTGAGGCTGAGCTCCGCGGCGAGGGCCTCGATGCCCTTCCGGGCGAGCTCGAGCGACAGCGGCACCTCGCCGCCGAGGAGATGCTGCGGGATGCGTCCGAGGACGAGCTGGGCGTCGGTGACGGTGGGCCGCGTGCCGCCGCGGCCGTAGCACATGGGCCCGGGGTCCGCGCCCGCGCTGGCCGGCCCGACCTTGAGGCCGCCGTCGGGCGCGCGCGAGGCGATCGAGCCGCCGCCCGTCCCGACCGTGACGAGATCGATCATCGGCACCTTGACAGGGAACCGGCCGACGGTGCCATCGGTGGTGAGCCCCGGTTCGCCACCCTCGACCAGGCAGACGTCGGTGCTGGTCCCGCCCGCATCCATGGTGAGGATGCGCTCGAAGCCGGCGGCGGCGGCCAGAAACGCGGCGCCGAGCGCGCCGGCGGCCGGTCCGCTCAGGATGGTGGTGATCGGGTGGCTGACGACCTCGCGGGCGGAGATCACGCCGCCGTTGGACTTCATCACCTGGAAGGGCACGCCGGGCCCGAGCTCCGTGGCGAGCCGGGCCCCGATCCGCTCCACGTAGCCGGACACACGGCCCTTGGCGAAGGCGTCGACCAGTGTCGTTACGGTGCGCTCGTACTCCCGGTACTCCGGCCACACCTCGGAGGAGAGCGAGACGTGCGCCTCCGGGTGCACGCGGGCGAGCGCTGCCCGCATCCGCTGCTCGTGCGCCGGGTTGGCGTAGCCGTGGAGAAAGCTCACGCCGATCGCCGAGATGCCCCGGCGCCGGCACCACCCGGCCACCTCGGCCGCCGCCGACTCATCGAACTCCCGCAGGACCTCGCCCCGGTGGCTCACGCGCTCCGGGACCTCGCGCACGCAGTGCAGCGGCACGATCCGCGCCGGCTTCACCCAGAAGTAGGAGTTGCCGTAGCCCTGCGGGACGCTCTGCCGCGCGATCTCGAGGACGTGCCGGAACCCCTCGGTCGTCACCAGCCCGAGCTCGTCGAACCGCTCCTCCAGGAGCGCGTTCGTCGCGACCGTCGTCCCGTGCGAGACCGCCACCACCGCGCCGGCCGGCGCCCCGGCGAGCCGCAGGACCTTCCGCAGCCCTTCCAGCACGGCGAGCGACGGATCCTCGGGCCTGGATGGCGTCTTGGTCGCGAAGATCTCGCCCGTCGCCTCTTCCACGGCGACGACGTCGGTGAACGTGCCGCCGGTGTCGATCCCAACCCGGAGCCGGGCCGGAGCCTCAGGCATCGATCCGGTCCCACCACTCGAGGCTGGGCGCTCCGTCACTGGACGACGATCTTAGTCGGCCGACGGCGAATCACGATGGCGGACTGAATGCGTTCTCGGCGAGTACGTGAAGCGGGGGCCGTGAATTTAGCCATCCGCGCGCGGAGAGGTGATGTTGCGTGGCCTGTCTTCGCAACAACTATGGTTTCATGCCCGCCGGCGCAACCTGCTCGTTCGTCAGCCCGACGCTGTCCAAGCCGCGGCGCACCAGGCCCGACGCCTTTGCCTCCTCGACAAACGCGCTCACGTAAGCCAGCGCCGCGGGCTTTCCTTTCGGCACGGCGATGGCGGTCGTGGAATTGAGAAAGCCGCCCTCGAGGATGCGCGAGCCCGGAATCTTGGCGGCGATGCCGCCGAGCGATGCGCGCCCGAGCGCGATCGCATCGGCCTTGCCCGCCAGCATCGTTTCGATCGCGTTGACGGGCCCGGCAACCGCGGTATGGGTGGCGTTGGGCGAGGCGCGGTTGGAGGCGCGGAAGGTCGCCGTATCCTGCGCACCGAAGATGCGCACGCCGGCGCGGTTGGCATCCGCAAGCGTGTGGATGGGCGAGCCGGGCGCCACCAAATAGGTGCTTTGCAGGAGATGATAAGGGCTGTCGAAGTCCAAGACCTTCTTGCGTTCGTCGTCGACCGGCATGAGGCACCGCGAGCAGAGTCGCGATCACAAGACCAGCCAATCTGAGGGGTGTCATGGTCGTTTCTCCCCGGACAGACTGCCCATCATAGCTCACCTAGGACGCCTTGGCGCGCCGGCCTGTTTCGCGCCGACCGTGCTCGCATTATCGTTGTCGGTCTGTCTAAGCAGCGCTTTCAAGTACCCATGCCACAGAACAATGGCTTCCAACGCGACGCGCCGTGAGCCGCGCGCGGCCGGAGCCGGTCGCTAGCAGCACACGTTCGCAGCAGGAGTGGAGAGTTCAAATCCTTACAGGGCTACGCCTCCCGGAGCGCCTCGCGCCCCTCGCGCACCTTCTGGAAGAAGGCGACCTCCTCCTTCACCGCCAGGCGACGCGGCCGGGGCAAGTCCACGTCGACGATCCGCACGATGCTGGAGCCGGTCTTTTCCGAGCGCGCCCGGCCCATCACGACGACGCGGTCGGAGAGGAAGACCGCCTCCTCGATCGAGTGCGTCACGAAGACAATGCTGAGACCACGTGCCTCCCAGAGCCGGAGCAGCTCTTGGTTCATCCGATCGCGCGTGAGCTCGTCCAGCGCCCCGAAGGGCTCGTCGAGCAGCAGGACCCGGGGCGCCAGCGTCAGCGCCCGCGCGATCGCCACGCGCTGCTGCATGCCCCCGGACAGGGCGTCTGGCCGGTAGTGGGCGAACGCGTCGAGCTCGACCGTGGCCAGGGCCTCATGGGCGCGCGCCGCGTAGCCCCGCCGGCGAAGCGGCCACGCCCACCAGCGCGGGTCCCGCATCCGCAGCGGGAGGAGGACGTTGTCCTCCACCGTCAGCCACTCGAAGAGGACGGGCTGCTGGAAGATGACGCTTGCCAGCCCGCTCCGCATCGCATTGGCGGCGGGCTGGCCGCAGACCTCCACGTGGCCGGCGCTGGGCGGTCGCAGGCCGGCCAGGAGGAACAGCACCGTGGTCTTGCCGCACCCGGAGGGACCGATGATGGAGACGAACTCCCCCGCCCCCACGTCGAGCGTGAAGTCGGTGACCGCCTGCAGTGCGGTCTCCTCCTCGACGCCGGCGGGCCCCGGCCGCCGGGCGACTTCGTAGCGCTTCGAGACCCGCTCGAGCCGGACGAGCGGCGGGGCCATCTCCCCCGGCTCGGGCCTAGGGAGTCACCCCGCTCGGGAACTCCGCGGTGTAGGCCGCCTTGACGTCGGGCGCCGAGGGGTAGAACCCGGCCTTGCTGAGGTCACGGGCCACCCGGTCCCAGCCAGCCGGGTTGATGTACCCGAGGCCCTTGGCCTTCGTGTCGGGCGTCACCATGACCGACGCGATGGCCTCCATCCCCTCCAGCTCGTGCTTCTCCTGTCCCTTCAGGTTGCTGTTGTACTTGAGGAGGATCTGCACAGCCTCGTCGCGGTTGGCCAGGGCGTGCTTGTAGCCCTTGTACCGCCCGGCCAGGAAGGCCTGGATGACCTTGGGATGCTTCTTGATGGTCTCCTCGGTCGTGAACACCACGTTCTCCGGCCAGTCGATCCCGAAGTCCGAGAACGAGTACGTCCAGTACTTGTCCTTCGCCATCCGCTTGGCGACGAGGATCTCGTTGTAGATCATCGCGTGCGCAAAGGGGTAGTCCTTCTTGAGCCACGAGCCGATCGTCGCGGGGTCGCCCTGCTGGTTGACGACCTTGATGCGCTTCGCCCAGTCCGGCCCGATCGCGGCCTTCACCTGCTTGTCGTAGCCGATCCAGGTGGCGACGGTGCCCTCGATGTCCTTCGCGCTCTTGATCTCCTTCCACGAGATGAGCCGCACCGCCGACTTCTGGAAATCGTGGGCGACGACGACCAGCGGGAGCTTCTGCTTCTCGCGCGCCTCCAGAACGTTGTAGGGGTAGTCCACCCCGAACGCGACGCCGCCGCCCTTGCTTTCCGCCATCACCCGGTCGATGGAGGACAGCCCCGGGCCGCCACCCACCACCTTGACGTCGAGACCCTCGAACAAGCCTTTCTCGACCGCCGTCGGCGTCCCCATCGACTCGTTGTGGATGAACCAGGCCTCGAAGACCGTCACCTTCGTCTTGGCCGCCTGGGCCTGGGCGTCCGGGAGGCCGGTTCCGGCGGGAAGCGCGGCGAAGGCGAGCACCAGCACGAGGGCCAGGAGCCGAAGCGATCGCCTCATCGTCGTGTCCTCCTTTTCGTTGATGGCTCTAAGACGCGCCCCGATCGCGCGCCATGCTCACGTGCCACGGTAGCAGGGCCCGCTCGGCCAGCGCAACCACGCCCAGCAGGAGCCAGCCGATCAGCGTGCAGAAGACGGCCGCGAGAAACACCCGCACCGTGTTCCCGACGTACCGCGAGTCCAGGATCATGTAGCCGAGCCCCTCGAAGGCCCCGAACAGCTCGCCGACGATCGCGCCGTTGACCGCCGCCATCACGCCGCCCTTCAGGCTCACGAACACGATGGGGAGGGCCGAGGGCACCTTCAGCAGGAAGATCCGCTGCCACCACGTCGCGCCGTAGACGTCCATGAGCTGCTCGCGGATCGGCTCGATCGAGATGAACTCCTTGTGGGTCGTGTAGAGCACCGCGAAGAAGGTGTACATCCCCGCGATCAGGATCTTGCTGGTGATCCCGAGCCCGAACCAGACCACCGCCAGCGAGGCCAGGGCCACGAACGGGGTGCTGTTCAGGGTCACGATCACGCGGTAGAGGAAGTCCTCCAGGAATGCGGGCAGCCACAGGAAGAGCATGGCGGCCAGGAGCGCCACGACCGCCCCGAGGGTGAACCCGACCACGACCTCCTGGGTGGTGATCCAGGCATAGGCGAGGACGAGCTCCCAGTTCTCGCCCAGCTCCCGCGCGATCTGCGACGGGGCGGGGAGGAGGTAGGGCTGGGCGTAGAGTCGCGACGCCGCCTCCCAGCCGGCGAGGGCGACCACGCCGAACACCAGCCAGCCGCGGAGCTCGCTGCTCCGGGGCGCGCGCCGTCGCGCCGGGCCAGCGCCGCCCCCCGATCCGGTCACTGGGGCTGTGCCACGGGCTCGTAGCTGTCGGCCAGCTCGTGGCGCACGACGTCACGATCATAGGCCGCCATCATCGCCTGGACGATGGGCGGAACGACGGCGGCGTCCGGATCCTTCCCGGCAAACGTCTCGACGGCGCTCAGCGAGCGCCACACCGTGACGATCTGGAACTCGGTGCCGTCGGCGACCTCTCGCCTCAGGATCGTGGTGCGGACGAAGCCGGGAATCGCCACGAGCTTCGGGAAGACGTCGCGCCGGAGGTGGTCGACGTACCGCTCTGCCTGCCCCGGCCTGGCGATGCCCTTCCAGTGCCTCGAGATCATTCGGCCATCCCCCCGACCCCGCTCACCTCAGGAACGTCACCGGCGACTCGCGCCCGTCCAGCGTGACCGTGGTCCGCGGCGGCGAGGTCCGCGCGACGACGCGGCCGCGAGACACCACCGCCGTCCGGACCGCCAGGGTCCGCACCGCGTCGACCGGCGTCGGCGCGTCGAAGACGACCAGGTCTGCGCGGCGGCCCTCGGCGAGGCCGTAGTCCGGGAGGCCGAGGCACTCGGCCGCCCGGGTCGTCACGAAGTCGAGCATCTGCTCGAGCTCGTCGTGGCCTGACATGTGGCCGTAGTGGACCATCACGAAGCAGGACTGGACCGGGTCGCCGACCCCTAGCGGATACCAGGGGTCCATGATCGAGTCGTGGCCGAAGGCGACGTTCACACCAGCCCGGAGGAGCTCCTTCACCCGCGTGAACCCGCGCCGGATCGGATAGGAGTCGAAGCGCCCCTGGAGGACGGAGTTGTCGAGCGGGTTCGTGACGAAGTGGAGGCCGGCGGCCCGCGCCAGACGGATCAGCTTGTAGGCGTAGGCGTTGTTGTAGGAGTGCATCGCGGTGGTATGGCTCGCCGTCACCCGTCCCTGGAGGCCGAGGCGGATCGTCTCGGCGGCGAGCACCTCCAGGAAGCGGCTCTGGTCGTCGTCGGTCTCGTCGCAGTGGAGGTCGGCGGGCCGCCCGTAGCGTGCGGCCAGCGCCAGCGCGGTCTTCACGTCCCGCTCCCCGTACTCCCGGGTCCACTCGTAGTGCGGGATGCCGCCCACGACGTCCACGCCGAGCTCGAGCGCCTCGATCATGAGCTTCTCGCCGTCGGGGAAGGAGTAGATCCCCTGCTGGGGGAACGCGACGAGCTGGATGTCCATCACGCCGCGCCAGGCCTCGCGGACCTGGAGGAGCGCCCGCACCGCCGTGAGCGCCGGGTCGCACACGTCCACGTGGGCACGGAGGTGGGTGACGCCGTGGGCCAGGAGCCAGCGGAGAGCCGTGTCGGTCCGGCGCGTGATGTCTGCCGGCGTGAGGCTCTTCACGCGCTCGCCCCAGATCTCGATGCCCTCGAACAGTGAGCCGCTCCGGTTGGACCGCGGCTCGCCCTCGGTGAGGACGGCGTCCAGGTGGAGGTGCGGTTCGACGAGGGCCGGCGTCACGAGCCGGCCCTCGGCCTCGATCTCGACCGCCCCTCGGTCGTGCAGCCCCGGGGCGAGCCGTGCGATGCGCCCGTCGCGGACGCCGATGTCGACCGGCCGATCGAACCCCGCGACGCGCGCGCCCCGGATCACCAGGTCCATGAACCGGTCTCCCCGTCAGCCTACTTGAGGGTCCGGGTCAGCTCCCAGATCTCGTGGGTGTAGGCGGACGCCTCGGCGGGCTTCTTGATCACGCCGAACTTCAGCGCGATGTCGGCGGTGCGCTTGAAGGCCTCGGGGTCCATCTTCCCCGCCGGCGTCTTGGGTGCGGGCGGGCCCCAGACGAGCTTGTTGATCTCGGCCATCATCCAGGCCTGGTGCGGCTTGCCGAGCACCGGGCTCTCCTTCAGCACGAGGTCTACGCAGGCGGCCGCCTGGTTCCGGCAGAACTCCCAGCCCTTGAGGGAGGCCCGGAGGAACCGGGCGGCGGTCTCCTTGTTCTTGCCGGCGCGGAGCCAGTCCGCGCGGACGAAGATCCCGTCCTCGAGCATGGCTGTGCCCTCGACGTTGAAGTCGATGACGACCAGGTCCTCCGGCTTCACGCCCCCGTCCAGCACCTGCTTGTACTCGTTGTAGGTCATGGCCGCCGCTGCGTCGACCTGCTTCTGGAGGAGGAGGTTCATGTCGAACGGCTGTTGGACCAGCGTGAGGTCCTTCTGCGGGTCGAGCTTGTACTTGGCGAGCGTCGCCAGGAGGGCGAACTCGTTGCCGCCGAACCACACCGCGACCTTCCGGCCCTTGAGGTCCGCCGGCGTCTTGATGCCGGACGTCTTGAACGCGAGCTCCCGCATGCCGCTGTAGGCGAACACCTGGCCGATGTTGACCAGCGGCACGCCCTGCTCGCGCGCGGACAGGAGACTCGGCAACCAGTCGATCCCGAACTCCGCCCCGCCGCCCGCCACCACCTGCTCGGGCACGATGTCCGGGCCGCCGGGGATGATGGTGACGTCCAGGTTCTCGGCGCGATAGAGGCCCTGGTGCTTGGCCGCGTAGTAGCCCGCGAACTGGGCCTGGGTCACCCACTTGAGCTGAAGCCGCACCTTCGTGGCCTGGGCCACGGCCGACCCCGGCCACAGGAGCGCCGCCAGTACCAGCATGGTCAGCGCGATCCAGGTCGTCCCGTTCCTCTGTCTCGTCATCGCCGGTCCCTCCGAGATCGCATGGAGTTTCGACCGCCGGGCGGCGTTCACGCGCCGGCGCGGTCCTCGCCGACTCGCCACGGCACGGTGAGGCGCTCCACGAGCGCCACCGCCAGATAGAACGTCAGCCCGAGCACGCAGGCCACGAGGATCGCCGACCACGACTGGCGGGTCTGGAAGAGACTCGCCGTGCTCTTGATGTACACGCCGAGCGACTTCATCGGGCCGCCGAAGAACTCGCTCACGACCGCGCCGATCATCGCGAGCGTGGTGCACGCCCGGAACGCGGTGAACATGTGAGGCAGGCTGTGCGGGAGCCGGAGCTTCCAGAACACCTGCCACTCGGTGGCGGCGATGCTCCGCATCAGCTCGAGGCTCCGGGCGTCGACCCCGAGCAGGCCCCGGAGCGTGCCGACGAAGGTCGGGAAGAAGGTCATCAGGGTCGCGATGGCGATCTTGGAGCCTGGGCCGATGCCGAACCAGACGATCGCCAGCGGCGCCAGCGCGACGATCGGCACCGACGCCGACGCGATCGCGTAGGGAAGGACGACGCCGGCGAACGCCGGGAACCGGCTCGCCAGCGCGGCGACCAGCACGCCACCACCGCAGCCGAGGGCGTAGCCGGCCAGCGCCTCGCCGAACGTGTAGAGAGCCGCCTCCAGCAGGACCGGGTAGGTCTGGCGGAGGGTCGCCGCGATCACGTGCGGGGCCGGGAGGAGGTAGAACTCGATCGAGAAGGCGAAGACGAACCCCTCCCACAACAGGAGGCCGAGCGCGAAGACCCCCAGGACGGGCACGTAGTCGCGCGTGCGTCGCATCGGCTACCTAACCTCGCTGGCGGGGCTCCCCGCGGCGGCCAGGGCGGGGTCCTCGACCAGGTGCTCCCGCACGAAAGTGACCAGCTCGAAGAAGCGCGGCAGAGCGCGCGTCTTCTCGCTACGGGGCTGTGGAAGGTCCACGTCCACCACCCGCTCGATGCGGCCGGGTCGGGCGGTTAGCACGACGACGCGGGTCGAGAGGAAGACCGCCTCCGCGATGCTGTGGGTGACGAAGAGCACGGTGGCGCCGGTCTCGCGGCAGATGTTCAGGAACTCCAGGTTCAGGCGCTCCCGCGTCATCTCGTCGAGCGCTCCGAACGGCTCGTCCATGAGCAGGATCGCCGGATTGGTCGCAAGCGCCCGCGCGATGGCGACCCGTTGCTGCATCCCGCCCGAGAGCTGCCAGGGATAATGGCGGCGGAAGGCGTCGAGCCCGACCAGCCGCAGGAGCGCCCGCACCCGCTGGTCGCGCTCCGGCCGCGGCCAGCCGATCACCTCGAGCGGCAGGCCGACGTTGGCCTCCACCGTACGCCAGTCGTAGAGCACGGGCGCCTGGAACACGATACCGTAGTCCCGGTCGAGGCGCGCCGCCCCCGGGTGCTTCCCGTTCACGGTGACCGCGCCTCCCGATGGCGGGACGAGGTCGCCGACGATCCGGAGGAGGGTGGACTTCCCGCATCCCGACGGGCCGATCAGCGAGACGAGCTCCCCGCGCTCGACGGCGAACGAGACGTCGTGGAGCGCCTCCATCTCGCCAGCCGGGCTCGGATACGTCTTGCTCACGCCCTCGAGCTCGATGATCCCCACGCGTGCGTCCTACCCGCGCCTGAGACGCAGGCGCACGGTCATTCGATCACCCGATCTGCCCGCACCAGAACCGAGGGAGGGATCGTCAGGCCGAGCGCCTTGGCGGTCTTCAGGTTGAGGACCAGGTCGAACTTGGTGGGTTGCTCGACGGGCAAGTCGGCCGGCTTCGCGCCCTTGAGGATCTTGTCGACGTAGAGGGCAGCCCGCCGGAAGCTGTCTGGAATGTTCGGGCCATAGGACAGGAGGCCGCCTGCCTCCGCGAATCCCGTCTCGATGGAGACCGCCGGGAGCCGGCTCTTCAGGGCGAGCTCCGCCACGCGCCCGCGGTGTCGGGCAAAGAAGGAGCTCGGAATCGTGATGACGGCCTGGGCGCGGGCCGCCATGGCCGCCTGGAATGCCTGATCGAGCTCCCTCGGATCGCGCACGTCCAGTCGATGAAGCCGCAGACCCAGCACCTGGGCCCCCGCCTCTGCCTCCTTCCGGCTCTGCACGCTTCCCTCCGGATCTGCGAGAACAGCGATCCGGGAGGCGTCCGGAACCGCTTCCTTGAGAAACTCGAGCAGCTTCCTGACGACTTCCGGCGCTAGCAAGCTCGACCCTGTCACGTTCCCGCCCGGCCGGGCCAGGCCGGCCACGAGACCGCTCTCGACCGGATCGCTGACCGCGCCGAACACGATGGGAATCGTCGACGTCGCCTGGCTGGCCGCCCTGGTGTGGACGTTCGTCTGGGCGACGATGACATCCACCCCGAGACGGACCAACTCAGCCGCCAGACCAGGGAGTTGATCGGATCCACCTTCCGGCGCCCACCGGTACTCGAGCTGGATGGTCCGACCCTCCACGTAGCCGAGGTCGCGGAGGCCGCGTCGTAACGCCTCGACCGCACGATTGGACTCGGGTGGAGGCGAGCCCGTGAACAGAAGGCCGATCCGCGATACTCGCCCGGACTGCGGCACCTGGGCGGCGACCGGAGCAGCGAGGAGGCTCAGGGTCAGGGCGAGGAGAACGGCCGACCGGGAGCGCGTGACGTTCGCCTCTCGGGTCCTGGTAAACGGGACAATCGCTGCCAGGGTCCTGTGTGGCACGGCCTACGTCGTCGGCTGCCAGCGGATGCAGCGCCGCTCGACGGCGGCGACCGCGTGGTAGAACGCGATCCCGAGGAGCGCCGACACCAGGATGGCCGCCCAGAGGTTCGCGGGCTGCCAGTTGTAGTACTGGGCCGCGTTGATGATCACCACACCCATCCCGAACCGGCTCCCGACCGGGAGCTCGCCGATGATCGCGCCGACGACGCTCGCGGTCGCCGAGATCCGCAGCGCGGTGAAGAGATAGGGAAGCGCGGCCGGGAAGCGGAGCTTCAGGAATACCTGACGCGGCGTCGCGGCGAGCGCCCGCATGAGGGCGAGGGCGTCCGGGTCGACCGCCCGGAGGCCCCGCAGCATGTTGACCGTCACCGGGAAGAAGGTCAGGTACGCCGCGATCACCGCCTTGGATACCCACGAGGTGCCGAGCCAGACGACCACCATCGGCGCGACGGCGAGGATCGGCACCGTCTGGGACACCATCACGTAGGGCAAGAGGCCCCGCTCGAGCAGCCGGAAGCGCGCGAAGAGGACGGCCAAGACGAGGCCCGTGCTGGCTCCGAGCGCGAAGCCGGCGAAGCTCTCGAGCGCCGTGTACCCGGCGTTGTGGGCCATGATCAGGAGCCAGGGCGTGCCGTCCGCGCCCTCCCGGACGAACTCGCCGAGGATCTCGTGGACGTGGGGAAGCTTGTACCGCGGAATCGCGAACAGCGCCTTGCTCCCCTCCCACGCAAGGACGAGGGCCCCCGCCACCGCGAATGACGAGAGCCACCGCCGGACCGGCAGTGTGGGAGCCGGCGCGGCCCCCTCCGCGGCGCGGAGCGCGCTCACGCCCCCTGCCCTCACGCCTGGCTCGTTCGGGCCAGCTCGGCTGCCAGCGCTCGGCCGGCCGCCTCGAAGCACGCGAGGGGCGGATTGACGAGACCGGCCCCGATCTGACCGATCCCCGGGCGGCGGTGTGCGATGCCCGTGTTGATCTGGGGCAGGATCCCGGTCTGGAGCACGAGCCTGACGTCGATCCCGGTCGGCGTCCCCCGGAAGTCGAGCGCCGGCAGCCGGTAGGCCTCGCTCTCGCCGAGCGTGATCTCGTACATGCGCCGAGTGTAGCCCAGCGCGTCGGCCGGGGTTCCGCCCACGAACTGGACGATGGCCGGCGCGCCGGCCATCGCGAAGGCGCCGAGGCCGGCCGTCTCGGTGATCGCGCTGTCGCCCATGTCGGGGTTGGCGTCCTCCCCGCTGAACCCCGCGAAGTAGAGCCCGACTGGCGTCCCGGACGGGCCGGTGAACCACCGGTCGCCGAGCCCGCTCACGCGGATGCCGAACTCGGTGCCGTTGCGCGCCATCACCGTCACCATGCTGCTCCGGGGGACGCCGTGGGCGGCGTCGAGCGCCGCCTTGCACGCTGCCATGCCCACGTTCAGGAAGAAGTGGTCATTCCCGGCCGCGAAGGTGAGGATGCGCTCGCGCTCCGCCGGCGGGAGGTCGAGGGCGGCCACGTGAGGCGCCAGCGTCTTGATGAGGAGCGCGGAGGCGGCCCGGTTCCGGTTGTGGCACTCGTCTCCCATCTGGACGGCCTGGGCGATCAGGCTCCGGATGTCGACACCCCCGATCCGTCGGAGCACCTCGCTGAGCGCCGGTCCGAGGATCGCCTCGAACCACCGGAGCCGCTCGATGACGTCGGGCGCGAAGGCGCCGTAGCGAAGCGCCTTGCCGAGCCCCTCGTTCAGGGTGGCGTAGCTCCGATTGCCGTTGGTCCGGTTCTCGACCACGAGGACCGGCATGCGCGCCGTCGTGATCCCGGCCATCGGCCCGACCGCGCCGTGATGGTGGCAGGGATCGAACGCGAGGGCGCCCGACGCAGCGAGCTGCTCGGCCTCCTCGGGCGTCTCGGCGAGGCGCTCGTAGAGAAGCGCCCCGATGACGGCGCCCCGCACCGGCCCGCTCATCCGCGCCCACGGGAGCGGGGGCCCCGCGTGGAGCAGCGTCGTCGGCGTCATCCCGGGCACGACCTCGAGGGCCGGACGGACGTCGATCAGGACGGGCTGGGCGGCGCTGAGTCGCCGGAGCGCCTCGCGGTTGGCGGCGTCGACCTCGTCTCGCCAGAGAGTCGATGCCGTGCCGGAGACCGGCGGGCGCCAGTCCACGCGGCTGACCTCGACGCCGCGGGCGGCGAGCGCGTCGGCGAAGAGATCGACCCCGGCACTGACGACCCTGAGCTCCGCGCCGAATAGCCCGCCCTCAGCGGCCACGGCGTCCTCCTACGAGGTCTCGCGCCAGCTCGGCGGCCAGGCGGTTCGTCGGGCAGACTCGGGCACCCGCGCGCCGGAGCGCCCCTTCCTGCTTCGCGAGCCCCTGGGGATCCTCGTCGGTCCCGACCACGTGCGCGACGACCTCGAGCGTCCGGCGCCCCCGATGGGCGCGGGTCCGCGCCTCGCCGATGGCGGCGGCGAGCGCGCCGGCTGGGTCCGGATGGGCGCCGTCGCCGAGGATCACGTCTATCAGCAGCACTCCCACCTTTCGATCGCTCCCGGCGCGCGCCAGGGCCGCGTTCCGGAGACTCGGGTCGATGATCGGATGCGGCCGACCCCCTGTGTAGTCCGAGGCGCCGAAGTCGATGAACTCCCGCGCGGCAGCACCGACGATCGTCCGCGCCTCGTCACACAGCGTGCCGCCCGTGAAGAGGCCGAGCACCTGGCCCGGGCGGGGGCGCCCCGGACGTCGCCCGCGCTGCCGGTCGAAGCCCGGCCTCTTGCGCCCGAGCGCCCGGACGCACCCGAGCGCGGCCGCCTCGAGCGTCGCCACGCTCAGCACACCGGCCGGAGTCGCCCCGCGCCAGCCGGGCAGGTACGCCACCACGGGCTTGCCGGACGCGCCGGCGGCCTTCAGCACCCGCTCGGCCACGGCAGCCGACGGGGCCTTCGAGACGAGTCCGATCACGTGTGTCTCGGGATCCCGGGCCAGCCAGGACAGGACCTGGAGCGTGGCGAGCCCGCCCACGGCTTCGTGGAGGTCTCGCCCACCGGTACCGATGCCCTGCGAGACTCCCGCGCCCAGCCGGTGGATCAGGCTCGCGACCTCCTGGAGTCCGGTCCCGGACGCCGCGACCAGCCCGACGTGTCCCTGCCGGACGCGATTCGCGAAGCCGAGCCCCACGCCGTTCAGGAAACTCGTCCCGCACTCCGGTCCCATGACGAGCAGCCCGCGTGTCTCGGCCCGTTTCTTGAGCGCGATCTCGTCGGCCAGCGTCACGCCATCGCTGAACAAGAACACGTGGAGTCCGGCCGAGAGCGCCTGGTGGGCCTCGGCCGTCGCATAGGCTCCGGGAACCGAGACCAGGGCGACGTTGGCCCCCGGCAGCCGGCGAGCCGAGCTGACGATCGAGCGCGGCGGCTCGCTCCGGTGCGGGCCCTGGTCGCCCCGGTGCGCGGCGAGGAATCCCTCGGCCTGACCGAGAGCGGCGTCCGCCGCGGTGGCGGTCTCCGCGCGCACCGTGATGACGAGGTCGGCCGATCCGGCCCGCTTGGCCTCAGCGGGGAGGAGGTCGGTCTCGTCGAGCAGCCGGCGGTTCAGGTCCGTCGCCATCACCAGGGCGGCCGCCCTGACGCCGGGGAGCGCCCGGACGCGTTCCGTGACCTGCATGAGCGCCACCGAGTCGATGAAGGTGTCGGACCGCACCCTGCCCCGCGTCACCATGGCTGATTCCGCGTCACTCGATCGAGGGTTGCTACGGCTCCGAGAACGAATCCCACCATCCAGTCGGTCCCGGACGAAGATCCAACCGCGAGCGCGCCGCGCACGGCCGCGCCGAGGTCGCGAGGCTCCGCGGCGAGGAAGGCGGCGACGAACCGGGTCATCGGCTCGAGGAGCTCGCCCCGGAGGGCGTGCTCGAGCCAGACTCGCCCGAGCGCCGACGCGCGGCGCTCGGCTCCCGCGAAGAGGGCCTCCGTCACGCGCTCGCGAGCCACGCGATCGAGACCGCGGGCTTCACCGACCAGGATCCAGGCCGCGGCGAAACCGGCGAGGAGATCGTCTCCCGATGGGGTCAACCCGGGCCCGAGCCCCGCGAGACCGCGGGCCGCCCGGGCCAGGGAGGCCGCATCACGCCGGATCGCCGCGTCCAAGAGGAGCCGCGCCGCGATACCCGCCGTCTCGACGACACCCGGCCGGAGCCCAGCCACGTCGGACTCCGACACCCAGAGGAGCGGGAGGAGTGACTCCTCTGCGCCGTCGGCGATGACGGTGGCGCGCGCGGCCCGCAACCGATCGACCAGGTCGCATAGGACGACCCGGTGGACGCGGGGGCGCGGCTCCCAGGTCGACGCCGCCCCGAAGGTGACGAGCCAATCGGCGTCACGGTCGGGCGGCGCGCTCGCCCCCAGCGCGACGAGCTGGCCAATTCGGAAGCCGGCGTCCCCCAGCGTGACGTGGGGCGCCACGTCGACCGCGAGGGCATTCGGCGCAAGCGGTACGTCCGGTGTCGAGAGAATCAGGAGCGGTCCGTCATCAACGGTGAGATGACAGGCGCGACGCTGGACCCCGAGCACCACGGCTCGACACCACGCGTCGATCCGATCGCGGACACACCGACTCACGCGGACGGCCCTCAGTCCGGATCGGAGCCGGGCGCTCCCGCCAGGGCGTGGCCGCGTCACGGGCTGCATCAGGGTCCAGCGCGCCGGCCGATCGACGCGCGTCCGCCGGCACCGGCGGTGGCTTGCTCGACCAGCTCCCGGATCCGGGTCGGGTTGAGCGGCATCTCGCGCACCCGTACGCCGAAGGGAGCGAGCGCGTCGTCCACCGCCTCGGCCACCAGCGCGGGGACCGGGATGGCCCCGGCCTCGCCCACCCCCTTGACGCCCAGCGGGTTCAACGGGGACGGCGTCTCCAGGTGAACGACGGTGATGTCGGGGATCTCCGCGGCTGTGGGCATGAGGAAGTCCATGAAGCTCCCGGCAAGAAGCTGCCCGTGCTCGTCGTACGCGAGCTTCTCGTAGAGCGCACCCCCGATGCCCTGGGCGACGCCGCCGTGGATCTGTCCCTCGACGATCGTCGGGTTCACGATGGTCCCGCAGTCATGCTGGACGACATACTTCTCGAACGTGACCTCGCCGGTCTCGACGTCCACCTCGACGATCGCCGCGTGGCAGCCGCTCGCGAAGGTCGCCTGCGGCGGCGCGTAGTAGCCGCGCGCCTCGAGCCCCGGTTCCTCGTCGTCGCGGAGGACGGCGCCGCGGCGAGGCTTGACGAGCCGGAGCGCCGACTCCGCCGCCTCCTTCCCGTAGGCGTAGCGGATCGGGTTGGCCACCGTGGCCAGGGCTCCGAGCGTGAGCTCGCGTCCGGGCACCCCCTTGACCCGGGCAGCGCCGTCGACCAGCTCGATGTCGCCCGGCGAGGCCTCGAGCAGCTCGCCCGCGAGGTGGAGCGCCTTGTCGCGGACCTTGCGGGCCGCCGCCGCCACCGCGTTGCCGCTCGTCACCAGCGCGCGGCTCGCGAACGTTCCCGCGCCCCAGTTGAATCGCCCCGTGTCGCCGGTCACCACCGTCACGTCGGCCGGCGAGCACCCGAGCGCCTCGGCGGCGATCTGAGCGAAGGTCGTCTGGTGGCCTTGGCCCTGCGTCGTGAGGCCAGTCGCCACGAAGATCCGCCCGCTCGGCTCGACCCGTACGTGGGCGCCCTCGTAGGGCCCGATCCCGGTCCCCTCGACGTAGCAGGCGACGCCGAGGCCGAGGTATCGCCCCTCGGCGCGGGCCGCCGCCTGCCGGGCCCGGAAGTCTCGCGCGCCGATCGCCTCGAGCGCCATCTCGAGGCCCGCGGGGTAGTTCCCGCTGTCGTAGCGCGTCGGTCCGCCGTCCTGGAACGTAAGCCCCACGTCCCACGGGAACTCGTCCGGCTGGATGAGGTTTCGGCGGCGCACCTCGGCGGGCTCGAGCCCGAGCTCGCGAGCGATGAGGCCGATGACCCGCTCCATGACGAAGGCGCCGTGGGGGCGCCCGGCGCCGCGGTAGGGGGTCGTCATCACCTTGTTCGTGTAGAGCACGTCGAACTCGACCTGGTAGTGCCGGATCCGGTACTGGCCGGGGAGCTGGGTCGAAGTGATGAGCGGGATGACGATGCCATACGGCGTGTAGGCCCCGGCGTCGTGGCGGAACCGGTCCCGGAGTCCGAGGATCCGGCCGGCCGCGTCACAGGCGACCTCGACGTCGTGGAGCTGCCCGCGCTCGTGGCTGGCGCTGACGAAGTGCTCGAGGCGGTCCTCGGTCCACTTCACGGCTCGCCCGAGCCGCATCGCCGCGTACGGGACCAGGATCTCCTCGGGGTAGAACAGCATGATCTTTGTGCCGAAGCCGCCCCCGGTGTCCGGCACGACGACCTCGACCTTGAATTCGGGCAGGCCGAAGATCCGGGCGAGGCCGTTCTTGATGGGCAGCGGCGCCTGCGTCGAGCTCCACACCCGGAGCTGCCCGGTCCGGGCGTCGTACTCCGCGACCACGCCGCGCGCCTCGATCGGGCTGCCGCAGCTCCGCTCGATATAGAGCCGCTCCTGCAGAACGTGGGCCGCCCGCCTGAACGCCGCGTCCGGGTCTCCCACCTGCTGAACGAGGCGCGCCGCGCGGTTCGCTGGCACGTCCGCGTGGACGAGCGGTCCTCCGGGATTGCCGGCCGCCTCCAGATCGGTCACCACCGGCAGGGACTCGTAGGCGACGTCGATCAGGCCGGCGGCGTCCTCGGCCACGTAGCGGTCATCGGCCACCACGAAGGCGACGAGCTCGCCCGTGTAGCGGACCTGGTCGACCGCGAGCGGCCGCTGGGTCCTCGGATGGGACAGGCCCGGGTGCGGAATCAGGAGCGGCGACGGCTGGTTGAGCTCGCCGAGCTCGGCAGCGGTCAGGACCAGGTGCACACCCGGCAGCGCGCGGGCCCGGGCGGTATCGATCGCGAGGACCCGCGCGTGCGCATGCGGGGAGCGGAGGCACGCGGCGTGAAGCACCCCGCGCGGCTCGATGTCGTCGACGAACGAGCCCAGCCCCCGGAGGAGCCGCGGATCCTCGTTTCGCGAGATGCGCGCACCGATCAACCGCGTCGTCATCGGGTCGAGCCGGCGCCGGGCCGCATCGCGCCGGAGCTTCGTCCGCGCGATATTAGCACGGGACGGCGGTTCCTCTCGCCGCGCGAGTGGGTGAAGGAGTCGCTCGGGCATAAGGACATCAAATCGATGGTGGTCTACACCGAATCACGGACGCGGCGCTGAGCGAGGCCATGCTCTGGCTACCCTGGAAACTCACGTGAGCCGAGGAAGGGGCACGGATTTCCAATTGAGCACGGCGTCACGTCCGGGGCGGGTGTCCGGTTCCCTCGGGGACGGCTCGAACGCTGGCTCGCGCGCCGCGCGCAGGGGTGGGGACGGCCTCGTGAATAAGCGGGCTTTACATCCCGGGGTTCTGTACGTCGATTACCGGCGACGAAGTAGTGCGTTGCAAATGCCCAATGAAAGAAACGCGCCAGAGGGAGCCTGTAAGCCGAGATATCGACGAATGTGCCCCAATTCCATGCAGGGCGCGTACCTGCATCGATCCGCTTATGGATGGGATCTGGCCCCTCATAAGGGCCGACACTCGGCGCTCCAGCCACTGTCGTCCCGGACGTCGACGGCATCGGCGGCGCGCTAGGAGCCGCGCGTCCGCGCCAGCGCGAGGAGCTCTTCCTCGCTGGGGAACTTACCGAGCCCTGCAGGGCCGTCGCTGGCGAGCTCCAGGTTGGCCCAGCGTACGATGCCTCTGCGGTCCACCAGGAACTGCCCCACGTCCAAGAAACCATGCTCCTGGTCCTCTCGGGTGTCGGTCTCGGTGGGCTCGAAACCGTCCCGCGCATCGAGCACCTTCACCGCGTCCCTGATCGGCAGCGGCTGCGGCAGCTCGCCCATCACGTCGGTCCGGAAGGTCCGAAGCGCTTCCCTCAACTCTGGGGTCACCGGGACTTGTGAGACCCCGAAGGCGCGATGGGTGATGAGCGCCGGATCGACGGCCAAGGGCACACCCGTCGGCCGGTACCGGAAGTACAGACGGGTGCGCTCGAGGTTACTCGCCACGACGGCGAGAGTTTCGACGCCCACCGACAGCAGCTTGTCTCGTGAGAGTCCTAGCTTGGCGATCTGCCGCCGGCAGAACGGACAGTAGATCCCCCGGAAGAAGGCGAGGAGCAGGGAGCTCCGCCCTCGGTAGTCAGCCAGTGAGACCGTGCCCTCGCGCTCGACGGTGGGCAGCGTGAAATCCGGGGCGGGCTCCCCGGGTCGAAGTACTCGAGGCTCCGGTATCGTGATGTCCGTGGCTCCTGGTTAGACGAGAAACCGTAGCACCGTGGGCGAATCCGGTTCCACCCCTGCCTCGCCTGTTCGGTCTAGCAGTGGCACTGATAGATCTGGCCACGGACGATCAGTGCACAGCGAGGCGGTCGAGCTCGGCAAGCTGTCGATCCAGCTCGATCGCCGCCTGGGCGGCCGCGACGCCCTCGTCGCCAAGCTGGCGCGTCACTAGGGTGGCCGGAGTCTAGCGCCCCGCGGGCCGCCCGGCAAGGACCGGGGCGGACGCTGCCGAGGAGCTCATGCTTCGGATGTCGGCGTGACAAAGAAACGCGCCAGAGGGAGCCTGTAAGCCGGGATATCGACGAGTTGCCCCGGATTCTGTACGGGTGCGGACTTACGTCAGTTGGCTTATCGGTGACATAGCCTGCCCCATAAGCGCGGGGCTCGGCGGCGATGGCCTCTGGCCTGCCCGACAACTGGCCCGGTGGCTCTGAGCGTCTGATCACCGAGGGAGTCCTGACGCCGACTGGCGGCGAGGCCGGAATCTCTTCGCGGCCGGCGAGCTCCAGACGGGGTGGGCAATCGGTGGCGAGCTAGAATGTAGGAATTCGTTCAGCCTAGGTCAAGGTGTTCCTCGGACGACCCGGGTGGCGGGCAGGTTGGTCCCATGGGCCGTCATCCGAAATTCCGCCGCCGAGGCGCCGGAGTTGAATACTGCGTCCCCGAATGTCCGATCGCCGCGATCTTGGAGAATTTTCGCCGGTATGCCGCAAGGGTCAGGCCGACCTTGCGCTTGAACAGGCGGCGAAAGAAGGTGGGATCCTCATAGCCCACGATGTGGCCAATTTCCTCCACGCTGACGGTATCGGTTTCCAGGCGTTGTTTCGCCTCCTCCATGCGAACCGCGTGCACATAGTCCACCGGATGAAAGCCGGTCGCCGCCAGAAACCGCCGGGCGAAGGTGCGGGGCTTGAGGCCCGAGTGAGCAATCATGCTGGCAACAGGATTCTGGCACGCGTAATTCTCAGCGATCCAGTGTTGGCAGTCGGCGATGACAGCGTCGGTGTTCCCCACACGCGGTGTGATCACGGCAAAGGGCAACTGGCCGTCCGAGTGATCGGACAGGATGTGGATCTTGGCCGTCCTGATCGCATGCTGAGGCCCGCAAAACCGGGCAATCAGGTAGAGCGCCAGTTCCTGCCAGGCGGTCACGCCCCCCGCTGTCACGATCCGGTCTTGCTCACCGGCAACGCTCAAGATCGAATCCACCCGAAACTTCACCTTCGGATAGTGCTCACGAAACAATTCGCGATAGGCCCAATGTCCGGCTGCCTGCAGTCCGTCCAGAAGGCCCGCCTCGGCGAGCACCAGGGAGCCCGAGCAGACGGAACCGAGAATGGCGCCCTTGGCGTAGATTCGGTTCAGCCACTCGATCTCTCGCCCGTAGCGCCCGCGCGGCGGCGTGTCGATTGGCGTATACATATCGCACACGATCGC
This sequence comes from uncultured Candidatus Rokubacteria bacterium, assembly GCA_963805625.1. Taxonomy (GTDB): domain Bacteria; phylum Methylomirabilota; class Methylomirabilia; order Rokubacteriales; family DASRDR01; genus DASRDR01. The sequence goes on along the minus strand of CAWDVE010000018.1, from coordinate 34,913 downwards.
GACGTCGGTTTCATGTAGCCGGTCGATGGCGTCATGCGGTTCGACCATCACACCGCCGAAGCAGCGGAACGGATCGGTGGTGGCGGCCACGATCCTAACGTCGAGCACCTTCTCCGCCGGATTCCCGCTGGTCAGTTCGGAATAGACCGCCCCTGCCGTACTCAGGACGTCATAGAGGCCATAGAGCACCGCGGGAGAGGTTTCCGCCGCGGCGAGCAGACAGATTCGCGGCAACTTCGCTTCGGATCTCGCCATCGATCCTCCCAGGTCAGCGCGGTGTCACATTTGCCCCGTTAGTGTCCATTCTGCCTCTTACGAAGGCTCGGGCTCAACCATAGTCTTGTACCGTCAATGATTTCGGATTTGCCGCGCCGCCTGCGTTGCCGCGCGGCTAGCAAGGGAGACAAGCATGACAAACCGACAAGCCACTAGTCTTGAAGCGGCGGCGAAAGCGTTGCGTGCCAACCTGCGCGGCGAACTGCTCCAACCAGGTGACGAAGGCTATGACAGTGCGCGGCTCATCTGGAATGCCATGTTCGACAAGAAGCCGGCCCTCATCGCCCGCTGCAACGGCACCGCCGACACCGTCCACGCGGTCAATTTCGCGCGCGAAAACGGGCTTCTCGCTGCGGTGCGGTGCGGCGGCCACAACTCAGCGGGCAGCGGTTCGTGCGACGGCGGCATCATGATCGATCTGTCACGGATGAACGCGGTCCGGGTCGATCCCAAGGCGCGGCGGGCGTGGGTGCAAGGCGGCGCAACCTGGGGCGATTTCGACCGCGAGGCGCAGCTCTATGGTCTGGCAACGCCGGGCGGCGTCGTCTCGGCGACGGGCGTGGGCGGGCTGACGCTCGCCGGTGGCCTCGGCTGGCTGCGCGGCAAGCATGGCCTCAGCCTCGACAACGTCCTGTCAGTCGACATCGTCACCGCGGACGGCCAGCTTCGCACCGCCAGCGCGGCCGAGAACAGCGATCTCTACTGGGCCGTGCGCGGTGGCGGCGGTAATTTCGGCGTCGTCACCTCGTTCGAGTTCCAGCTGCATCCGATCGGGCCGGAAGTGATGTTCCTGGGCGTGATCTACCGGAGTGAGGACGCCGCCCAGGTGATGAAGGGCTGGCGCGATTTCATGGCAACCGCGCCCGACGAGATCGGCGGAACGCTGGTCGAATTCTCCACGATCCCCACGGATCCGGAATATCCCGAGGAGACCTGGGGCGCGCGGGTCATGGCTCTGGCCGGGGTGTGGGCGGGCCCGGCGCACGAGGGCGAACAAGCCGTCAGGCCCCTGCGCGAATTGGCCACGCCGGTACTGGATATCAGCGGCCGGATGCCCTACTGCAGCGTTCAGAAGCTCTACGATGGGCTGTTCCCCAAGGGCGTTCATCGCGCCTACTTCAAATCGCTCTATCTGAACGGCCTGGACGACCGGATGATCGACGAGATCGCGCCACGCGCCGCCGATCGCCCCTCCGACCTGACGCTCTGCTCGGTGTGGTATCTGGGCGGCGCCGTCGGCCGGGTGGCCGGCAACGCAACCGCCTTCGGCGAGCGCAACATGCGCTACATGCTGAGCATCGATTCGATCTGGAAAAATCCGGCCGACGACGAGCGGAACCTGTCCTGGTCGCGCGCCTTCTGGGGCAACATGAAGCATCATTCCGGCGGCCGCGCTTATCTCAACTTCGCGGGCCTCGGCGAGGAGGGGGAGGAGCTGGTGCGCAACAGCTATGGCGCCGCCAACTACAACCGCCTCGTCGCCTTGAAGACTAGATACGATCCGACAAACCTGTTTCGACTGAACCAGAACATCAAGCCAAGCGCGTGAGCCGGGCGATCAATCACGGAACACTAGAAAGCGGCCATCGCGCGCTTTCTGTGTGGGGGTTCTGTACGTCGCCGCGCCGCTGTAAGGCGCCGCTGAGTAAGTATGCGCGATAAAAGGAAAAGCGCCAGAGGGAGCCTGTAAGCCGGGTCCTGTACGCCAGCCGGTATCCTTGGCTGGCGTGATGGTCATTCCTCTCGACGGCCGGTTACCCAGCCGCTCCAGCAGCCTGACCCGAGGGCCCCGAGCGGACCGCCCTTCGCTCCCGTTGCCGGGAACTTGCCCTCCTATTCGGCCTTGCACCGGGTGGGGTTTACCGAGCCGATCCGGTCACCCGGACCGCTGGTGCGCTCTTACCGCACCGTTTCACCCTTACCGCGCGCCCGAGAGCGCGCGGCGGTCTGTTTTCTGTGGCACTGTCCGTGGGGTCGCCCCCCCTGGCCGTTAGCCAGCACCCTGCCCGACGGTGCCCGGACTTTCCTCCGGCCCGTTACCGGACCGGCGACCATCCGGCTCCCTCTGGCGCGCGTCTGTCAAAGAGCATGGTCACGAGCGTGACGATCGCTGAAAGTATACTCGACGGGGCGGGCGGCGGCGTGGGCAGGGCGGCGGGACGCCGCGCTGCGGGCTTACGGCTGGTAGTACAGGAAGCGGCCGCAGTTCTCGCAGACGAAGATCTGACTGGACTGGCGCACCTCGTTGAAGCGCTGGGGCGTGAGGGTCACCCGGCAGCCGGAGCAGATCCCGTTGCTGCCCACGAGCGCCACGGCGAGCCCGGCCCGCACCTTGAGGAGCCGCCCGTACTGGACCAGGACGTCCCGCGGGACATCGCGGGCGGCGCCCTCCCGCTCGCTCCGGGCGGCCTCAACGTCCACCTCGAGCGCGCGCAGCTCCTCGGCGGCAGCCGCCTCCTGGACCCGCGCCTCCGCCTCCTGGGGCCGGAGCCGCGCCTCGCCCTCGACCACCTCGCGGCTGAGACGCTCCTGGAGCTCCATGAGCCCGAGGACCTCCTCCTCCAGGCGGTCCTTCTCGACCTTCGCCCCTTCGATCTCGGCCAGAACGGCGGAGTACTCCTTGTTCGTCTTCACCTCGTAGAGCTTCGCCTCGAGCTTCTTCCGCTGGGCCGCCTGGTACTCGAGCTCCTTCTCCTTCGTCCGGATGTCCTTGCGGGCGCCGTCGAGCTTCGACCGGATCGCGTCGACACCTGCCTTCGCCTGCTGAAGGGCGTCGCGGATGGTCTGGATGCGGTTGGGAATGGCCTCGAGCTTGCGCTCGAGCCCGGCGACCCGGCTGTCGAGGACCTGAAGCTCCTGGAGACGCTGGAGATGCGGATCCATCATTAGGTGGTGGGCCCACCCGGACTCGAACCAGGACCAGACCGGTTATGAGCCGGCGGCTCTGCCAATTGAGCTATGGGCCCAAGCGGAGGTGATGCTAGCAGATTTCGGACAAGGCCACAAACCGGAGCGTCCGAACCGAGCGGTGCCGGGGGGCGTCTAACCTGGCGGGTGGCGGCGCTGCGCGGCGGCCCGGCGGGTCTCATGACTCGAGGAAGCTCCGGAGCTTCTTCGAGCGCGAGGGGTGCCGGAGCTTCCGGAGCGCCTTGGCCTCGATCTGCCGGATACGCTCGCGCGTCACGGCGAAGTCCTGGCCCACCTCTTCCAACGTGTGCTCGCAACCGTCGGTCAGCCCGAAGCGAAGCCGGAGCACCTTCTCCTCGCGCGGAGTGAGGGTGGCCAGCACCTTGTTGGTCTGCTCGCGGAGGGAGAGCCCGATGATCGACTCCACGGGGGAGACGACCTGCTTGTCCTCGATGAAGTCACCGAGGTGGCTGTCCTCCTCCTCGCCGATCGGGGTCTCGAGGCTGATCGGCTCCTGGGCGATCTTGAGGACTTTCCGCACCTTCTCGACCGGCACGTCCATCTTGGTCGCGATCTCCTCCGGCGTGGGCTCGCGCCCGAGCTCCTGGACGAGCTGCCGGGAGGTGCGGATGAGCTTGTTGATCGTCTCGATCATGTGCACCGGGATGCGGATCGTGCGGGCCTGGTCGGCGATGGCGCGGGTGATCGCCTGGCGGATCCACCAGGTGGCGTAGGTCGAGAACTTGTAGCCGCGTCGGTACTCGAACTTGTCGACCGCCTTCATGAGGCCGATGTTTCCCTCTTGGATCAGGTCGAGGAACTGGAGCCCGCGGTTCGTGTACTTCTTGGCGATGGAGATGACCAGCCGGAGGTTGGCCTCGACCATCTCCTTCTTCGCCTGGGCGGCCTTCTCCTCGCCCTGACGGATCACGTGGACGATGCGCTTGAGCTCGTCGACCCGGGCCTCGGCCTCCTGCTCGACGCGCTTGGTCTTCCGCTCGGCGTAGCGCTTCCAGCGCTCGCGGGGCGGGAGGCGCCGGTCGGCGGGCGTGTTGAGGAGGTCGGAGTCCTCGGCGTCGTCGAGCGACCGGAAAAACTGCTCGAACTCCACCGCGCGCCCCTTGTCGGGGTCGCTCCAGAGCTGGATCTCGTGCTCGGCCTGTTTCACCTTGGCGACCATCTGCTTGAGCCGGTTGGACAGGCGGTCGATCACGGAGGGGTTGAGCGACATCTCGCGGAGCGCGGCGAAGAGCTTCTCCTGCTTGAGCCGCACGGCGAGGTCGGCCTTCTGGCGCTTGGGCTGGCGGGGGCGGTGCTTTCGCTGCTCCCGCTGGAGGGTCTGCACCTCGCGGAGGAGCCGCTCCACCTGGGTGAGGCCGACCAGCACGCCGCGGACGAGCTCGCTCTCTTTCTCCTCGGCGTAGTCCTCGTCGGAAATGTCGGCGATGTCTCGGACCGAGATGCGCGCCTTGCGGAGCCCGTCCTTCAGCGCCTGGAACTCGCGCTTGGCGAGGTTCGTCGACATCACGGCGCGTGTGACCCCTTCCTTGCCCTCCTCGATCCGCTTGGCGAGCGAGATCTCGCCCTCTCGCGTGAGGAGCGAGACGCGGCCCATCTCGCGGAGGTACATCCGCACCGGGTCCTCGGTGCGGCCGATGGGGCCCGGCGAGAGATCGATCGCGTCGCCGGGCTCGGCCTGGACGGTCTCCTCGCGCTCGTCGAGGGAGTCCTCGATCTCGTTCAGGGGGCGGGGCGCCTTGGCGCTGTCGACGACGTCGATGTCCATGGCTCCGAACATCAGCATGATGTCGTCGAGCTGGTACGAGGAGATGAGGTCGCCGGGCAGGGCGTCGTTGAGCTCTTCGTACGTGACGTAGCCCTTCTGCTTGCCCGTCGAGATCAGCTTGTCCAGCTCTTCCAGCTTCGGGTCGTCGCTCATGGACGTGCGTCCTCCATCGTGGGGTTCGGGCGAACCAGGGCTCACAGGCTGCCTCCGGCATCGGCCCGGATTCGGGGCGTCTCCTGGCCGATGGCCGTATGAAGCGAGTTGAAGTCCGTCGTGACGCCGGTCGCCTCTGACCGCGCGACCGTCTGCGAGATCTCGCGGACCCGGCGCTGGGCCTGCCGACGCTCGAGCCGGCGTCGTCGCGCGGCCACCTCGGCGGCGAGGTCGGGCCACTCGCGCTCCTCGACGAGCCACCGGGCGAGGAGCGTGCGCGCGCTGTCGTCCGGTAACCGTTGGAGGAGCGCCTCCGGCGCCAGGGCCGGCTCGTCACGGAGCGCCGCCAGGATGGCCCGGGCTGCCGGGTGCACGATGCCGGCGGCGTCGATCAGCGGCAGCAGCGCCTCGCGCGCCTCCGGGGCCTGGAGCACCAGTTGGCAGAGGTCCCGCTCGAACCACGTCACATTCTGGGGCGGCGGGACCGTCGCGGCCGCCGGTGCGGTCGGGCGGACCGCCTCGGCCAGACGCTGGGCCTGGAGCCAGAGATCGCTCGGGTCGACGCCGAGCCGCCGGGCCGCCTCGCGCCCGAGCTCGATCGCCTCGTCGCCGTCCTGCACCTTCGAGAGCATGAGGGCGACCCGGGCGCTGCCGGTGGCGCGGCCCCGCGGGCTCGCCGTGTCCTCCTCGGAGAACACGCGGTCGAGCGCGAAGAGGAGGAGGGGCCGGGCGGCGCGGCAGGCCGCCTCGAGGGCCTCGGGGCCTTCGGCCCGCAGGAATGTATCGGGGTCGTGGCCGGCCGGGAGCGTCGCGACCCGGAGCCGGAGACCCCGCCGCGCGAGCGTGTCCGAGCGCCGGGTGAGCGCCCACCACTGGGGATCCGCCGACCGCTCGAGGAGATCCTCGGCGCGCCGCGCCGCTTCCTGCCCCGCGCGGTCGGCGTCGAAGAAGAGGATCGCCTCGTCGGCATAGCGGCGAAGCAGCCCGAGCTGGGGTGGCGTCAGGGCGGTCCCGAGAACGGCCACGGCCTCCCCGAAGCCGTGCTGGTGCGCCATCAGGCAGTCGACGTAGCCTTCGACCAGGAGCGCTCGGCGATTCTCGGTCATCCGCTCGCGCGCGCGGTGAAGGGCGTAGAGCGTCTGCCCCTTCTGGTAGAGCGGCGTCTCGGGCGAGTTGAGGTACTTCGGCTCTTCCCCGGCCAGCGCCCGGCCCCCGAACGCAATGACGCGACCCTGCGTGTCCGCGATCGGGAAGATGAGCCGCCCCCGGAAGCGGTCGTAGTAGCCGGAGGCATTCTGCCGGGGGAGTACGAGCCCACCTCCGAGGAGCGCCTCGACCGGATGGCCGTCCTTGCGCGCGGCGCCGAGGAGGTGGTCCCAGCCCTCGGGCGCGTAGCCGAGGCGGAAGGCGTGCGCGATCTCGCGCCCGATCCCGCGTCCGTCGAGATAGGCGCGGGCGCGCTCCGCCTCCGTCCCCTCCCAGAGCCACGACTCGAAGCGACGCGCGGCCCACTCCATGAGCGTGAGCAGCCCGTCGCGGGCGCCGGCCTCGGGCGTCGACTCGCGACCCGGCAAGGGGACGCCGGCCCGGTCGGCCAGGAGGCGAACGGCCTCGGGAAAATCGAGGCGATCGTGCCGGCGCAGGAACTCGAAGGCGTCGCCGCCCGCGTGGCAGCCGAAGCAGTGGAAGAGGTTGAGCTTCGGGTGAACCGTGAAGGAGGGCGTCTTCTCCTGGTGGAAGGGACAGAGGCCCTTCCAGCGCTCTCCGGCGCGCTTGAGCGGCACGACCGCCCCCACGAGGTCCACGAGATCCACGCGCGCCCGGATCTCGTCCAGAACCTCGGGGGGCACTCTCATCGGCTGGCCCTCCGACCCGGGAGCGCGCGCGGGCCGCGCCGTCGCGCGAGCCCCTCGGGGGCCTCGGCTCCCTCGAGCGCCACGACGGTGGCGCCCGCGCCGCCGGCCGATGGCTCGGCGAGGCGGAAGCTGCCGACCAAGGGATGCCCGCGGAGGCACCCTTCCACCGCGCGCCGGAGCGCGCCCGTGCCCTTGCCGTGGACCAGCCGGATCTCCCGGTGTCCGGCCAGCACCGCGTCGTCGAGGAACTTCTCGACCGCCGCACGCGCCTCGTCGGACGTGAGGCCGAGGAGGCGGAGCTCCCGAGGCACGTCCTCCCGTACCGGCAGCGACACGGCTGCCCCGGGCGTCTTGGGCCTGCCGCCCGTGGCGGGCTCGATCTCGCTCCGCGCCACCCTCACCGTGAGGCTGCCGGCCTGCACGGTGACCAGGCCGCCGGCCTCCGCCACCACGCGGCCGCGGAGCCCAAGACCGCGGAGCTGGACCTCGCCCGGGGGGGCGGGCTCGTCGCTTGCCGTCGGAACCGGCTGGAGCGTCGCCTCCGCGGCGCGCAGTCGCCGGTAGGCCTCTTGCGCCGCGCGGCGCCCGCCGGCCGCGTCGGTCTTCAGGCGGTCGAGCTCCTGGCCCACTTGGCGCCGCGCATCGGCCAGGAGCGCCTGCGCTTGCTGCTCCGCCGCGCACCTGAGCTCCCGCGCCTCGGTCCGGGCGCGCTCGGCCGCGACCTGGGCGCCCGCCAGCGCGTTCGCCGCTTCCGCCTCACGGCGGGCGGCCAGCGCGCCACGGGCCTCGGCCTCCCGGGTCCGCGCCTCCAGCGTGGCCAGGAGGGCTTCGAGTCGGCGGCTCTCTTCGCCGACGTGCGTCCGGGCGCGGGCGATGACCTCGGCAGGGAGGCCGAGACGCCTCCCGATCGTGAGGGCGTGGCTCGGTCCCGGATGACCGTACTCCAGGCGGAACGTCGGCTCGAGCCGCTCGGTGTCGAACGCGACGGTCGCGTTCTGGAGACGCGGCTCCACCTGGGCGAAGACCTTGAGGGGCTCGAGGTGTGTCGTGACGATGATGCGCGCCCCTCGGTCGAGGAGCGCCTCGAGCAGCGCCGCCCCGAGCGCCGCGCCCTCGGTCGGGTCGGTTCCCGCGCCGAGTTCATCGAGGAGAACGAGCGACCCTGGCCGGGCGACGTCCAGGATCTCTCGCACCTGGCGGACGAACGACGAGAACGTCGAGAGGTCTTGGGCGAGGCTCTGCTCGTCGCCGATCACCGCCAACACCTGGTCCGAGAGTGGCACCCGGCTCCCGGGGGCGGCGGGGATGTGGCAGCCGGCCTGGGCCATGAGGACCAGAAGGCCGGCCGTTTCGAGCGCAACGGTCTTGCCGCCCGCGTTCGGGCCGCTCAGGACCAGACCGGGCCGGTCCGCCGGCACCCGGAGGTCGATCGGGACGACATCGCCCGCACCCGGCGGGGCTCCCCACCGCTGGGCGACCAGCAGCGGATGCCGGGCCGCACGGAGATCGAGGTCGCCGCCGACGTCCACCTCGGGCTCGGAAGCGTGGAGCCGCTCGGCGAGGGCGGCGCGGGCGAAGATGAGATCGAGGGCGCCGAGCCCCTCGACGAGCTCCGCCAGGGCCGGCAGAACGCGCCGCACGGCGTCGGTCAACTCCCCGAGCACGCGCTGCTCCTCGTCCCGCTCCTCGAGGCAGAGCCGCGTGAGCTCGTTGTTGAGCGGGATCGTCTCCTCGGGCTCCACGAACACCGTGGCGCCGCTCTGCGACCGGTCGTGGATGATCCCGCGGACCGCGCGGCGAGCGTCGTCCCGGACCGGGATCACGTAGCGGCCGTTCCGGAGCGTGACGTAATGCTCCTGGAGCGCGGGCAGGATGGCGGGGTGATCGAGGAGTCGCTCGACGCGGGCCTGGAGCTCGGCACGGAGCGTCGTGATCTGGCGGCGGAGTGCGCGGAGGCGCGGGCTGGCGCGGTCCGTCAGCCGTCCGTCGGGATCGAGGGCCTCGTCAAGGGTGCGGGCGAGGTCGGGAAAGGCGGGCAAGGCGGCCCAGGCCGTGGCGAGCCCGGGTGCGACGGTTGCGATCCCCTGGCCGTACGCCCGGAGCCGGGCCGCCGATGCGAGACCGCGCCCCAGCAGGACCAGAGAGGGACCGTCGAGGACCGCGCCCGCCGGTGCCGCCTCGGCCAGGATCGGGCGGGCATCACCCGTCCCGTCCCACGGCGGCGGGCCTTCGGCCGTCAGGGCCCGGCGCGCCTCGGTCGTCTCCTGGAGGGCGCTTCGTACGGTGGTCAGGGTATGGTGCGGCACGAGCGCCCGAGCGCGGTCCTGCCCCGATGGCGTCGCCGCGAAGCGCGCGAGCAAGTTACGAAAGGGGTGCCTGCCCAGGAGGTCGTCGCGGATCAACTCCACCTCGACCGTCCGACCCCCGGGGCTAGTCCGAGTAGCGCTCCCGTCGCTTGGCCTTCTTGCGAGCCGCCAGCGCCTTGCGCTTCCGCCGGACGCTCGGCTTCTCGTAATGCTGGCGCTTTTTCAGCTCGGAGAGGAGCCCCGCCTTCTCGCACTGCTTCTTGAAGCGCTTGAGCGCGCTCTCGAAGGACTCGTCAGGCTCCACGATGACCTTCGTCACGTGCGCGTCCCCCCTTCCGTACTGGTCGCTTGGGTAAACGGATAGTTTATAGCACGGGGCCCCTGCGGAGTCCACGCGCGGGCCCCCCGACGGCACACTCTCATGGCGGGGCGCCGACGGCCAGCCCTAGGGCCGCGTCGGCCGCGCGCTCGATCACCCCGGGCAGCGCCTCCCGCTCCTCGTTCGAGAATCCCGTGAGCACCCAATCCACCACCTCGTCCCGGGTCGCGGGTCGCCCCACCCCGATCTTGACGCGCGGGACCTCCCGGGTGCCCACGGTCGCCAGGATCGACTCCATGCCGTGATGCCCCCCATGCCGGCCCCGCTGACGTGTCCGCACGGTCCCGAACGGCAGGTCCAGATCGTCGTACACGACGACCAGCTGGCTGGGGGTGGCGTCGAGGAGCCGGAGGAGCCGTGCCAGTGGCGGCCCGCTGACGTTCATGAAGCTGACCAGCTTGGCGAGGTAGAGCGGCACCCCCTGCCAGGCGGCCTCGGCCACATGAGCGGGGCCGCGGAGCCGGAACCGGGCGTCGAGACGTGCCGCCAGCTCCTCGACGACCCGATGGCCGAGGTTGTGCCGCGTCTCGCGGTACTCCGAGCCCGGGTTGCCGAGGCCCACGATCACGCGAGGCGACGAGACCACGTCCGCCGCCATCGGCAGGCACCCGGCAGCCGGCGGCGCGGACCGGCCCTACTTCTTGGCCTTGCCCTCCTCCTTGCCCTTGGCCTCGTCCTCGTCCTTCGGCTTGCGCTCGGTGACGACCTCGGGCTCCGCCGCCGGCGCGACCACGGCCGCCACGACCTCCTCGGCCATCGGCGGGGCGACGGTGGCGACCGGCTGAGAGCTGGGCGTCGTCACGCGGACTCCCTCCGGAAGCTGGAGGTTGGCGACGGTCGCCACGTCGTGGATGTGGAGAGACGAGACGTCGACGTCGATCCGCTCCGGGATCAGCGCCGGGAGGCACGAGACCTCGACGGTGCGCATGAGGAGGGCGAGCACGCCGCTCTGCTCCTTGACGCCGGCGGCCTCGCCGATCACGTGGATCGGCACCTCTACCGTGATCTCCTCGTCCATCCGCACCGCCTGGAAGTCGATGTGAATCAGGGTGTCGCGGACCGGGTCGTACTGGAGCTCGCGAACGACGGCCGTCCGCGGCTCGGCGTCGCCGGCCAGCCGGAGGTTCACCAGCACGCCGCCGGCGCCATGGCCGTGAAGGGTGCGCTGCATCTCGGCGGGCACCACGGCGAGGGGCAAGGGGGCGTTCCCGGCGCCATAAAGAATGGCCGGGACGAGGCCCTTCCTGCGAAGACGGCCGACCGCGCCCTTCCCCACAGCCTCGCGGGACTCGACTGACAGCTCGCGGATGTTCATGTCAACCGTCTCCTTGGCGCGTCCGGCGCCTACACGAACAGGGTGGATACCGATTCCTCGTCGTGGATGCGCCGGATCGCCTCCGCCAGGAGGGGCGCGACCGAGAGAACCGTGATCTTAGGGATCTGCTTGTCCTTGGTGAGCGGGATGGAGTTCGTGACCACGAGCTCCTCGAGCGGCGCGCCCTCGATGCGCGCCATCGCGGGCCCGGAGAGCACGGGGTGCACGCCGCAGGCGAGGATGCGCCGGGCGCCCTCGCGCTTGAGCGCGTCGGCGGCCTGGACCAGCGTGCCCGCGGTGTCGATCATGTCGTCGATGATGACCGCGTCCTTGCCCTTGACGTCGCCGATCAAGTACATGAAGACGGCGACGTTGGGGCCGTCGCGGCGCTTGTCGATGATGGCGAGTCCCGCGCGGAGTCGCTTGGCGATGGCCCGCGCCCGTTCGACCCCGCCCGCGTCGGGCGAGACGACGACCAGGTCGGAGAGCCCGCGCTTGTCGAGGTAGTCGATCACGACCGGGGCGGCAAAGAGATGGTCGACCGGGATGTTGAAGAAGCCCTGGATCTGCCCCGCGTGGAGGTCGAGGGCGAGGACGCGCTGCGCGCCCGCGGCGGTGATCAGGTCGGCCACGAGCTTGGCCGAGATCGGCACGCGCGGCTGCACCTTCCGGTCCTGGCGTGCGTACCCGTAGTACGGCAGCACCGCCGTGACGCGCGCGGCCGAGGCCCGCTTCACGGCGTCGAGCATCACCAGAAGCTCCATCAGGGAATCGTTCACGGGGGGGCACGTGGGCTGGACGATGAAGACGTCCGCCCCCCGGACATTCTCGTCGAGCTGGACGAAGACCTCGCCGTCGGAGAACCGGGTGACCTCCGCCTGGCCGAGGGGGATCCCGAGGCAGGCCGCGATCTCCTCCGCGAGCGCGTGGTGCGCGTTCCCGGTGAACAGCTTCAGCTCGTACGGCATGGCTTCTGCCACTCCTTCACGAGGCCCGCGTGGGCGGGCCCGCGCCTCGTCCGGATGGTTGGGGCGGGAGGATTCGAACCTCCGAATACGGGATCCAAAGTCCCGTGCCTTACCACTTGGCGACGCCCCAGGTCGTCCCGGCCCTGCGTCGGCCCGAGGCCGGGCCGCCCCCGGGCCGGCTCCGCGCGCCGGATCGTCAGCACCGGGCCGGTGACCGTGCGCGTGACCCAGAGCCGCCACGGCCGCGCGCCCAGCGCGTCCCGGACCCGGAGGGCCGCCCGATGCGAGGGCGCGATCCCCAGCACGGTCGGGCCGCTGCCCGACATCAACGCGGCCAGGCACCCCGCCTCCAGCAGCGCCGCCTTGACCTCGGCCAACCCGGGCCACAGGCGCACGGCCGCGCGCTCGAGCCCATTCGTCACCGTGGCTGCGATCGCCTGCGCCCCACGGCGGAGGGCCATCACGAGAGCGTTCACCCGGCGCCCGTCGCCGTAGTCGGCGGGCTCGAGCCGCCCGTACACGTCGCGAGTGGCCAGCGGAAAGCCCGGATTTGCGAGCACGAGCGACAGGCCGGTGCTCGCCCGGAGCGTCCGCAGCTCCTCACCGCGTCCCCACGCGAAGGCCGGGCTCCGGCCCAGGAAGAACGGCACGTCCATCCCGAGCGCCACCGCCATGGCCTCCAACCGGCGCGGTCCGGGCCCGCTCCTCCGGAAGCTCCTGAACCCGGCAAGAACGGCCGCCGCGTCCGTGGAGCCTCCGCCCAGACCTGCCGCCACCGGAATTCGCTTCTCGATCCGAATCCGAAGCCCGGCCGCCGTGCCCATCTCCTGGCGAACGAGCTCAGCAGCCCGCCAGGCAAGGTTGTCCCGGGTACGCGGGACATCAGGTGCCGCACACTCGAGCGTGATGTCTGTGCCGCTGGCCTCGAGGGTCACACGGTCGGCCAGCTCGATAGCCCACATGACCGAGCGGAGCTCGTGGTAGCCATCGGCCCGCCGTCCGAGCACCTCCAACCCCAGGTTGATCTTGGCCCGCGCCCGGACCTCCACTCGCCCGCCGGAGAACGCGGAAAACGCTAACACGACGCAGAGTTCCTGTCAATCAAGCCGCTGGATCGGGATGTCTGGCGGGAGGGCGAGACGGAACGCCTCGGGCGGACTCTCGACATACTCCGCCGAGAGATACCGGACCGTGAGCTCGGCGCCCCGGTCAGGCGCCTCGAGTGCGACGGCGACTAGGCCGCCGGCCGCGTTCCACTCGAAGTTGGCTGCGAGGCGGTCCCCGCCCCCGCTGGCCCCCTCCAGGAGGAGGCGCGCGGGCCGCCCCTCCGCCGTCACCCAGACCCGGTGCCGCACGCCGTTGTCGGTCCAGGTGAGATGCGGGCTCGGCGTGCGCTCGACGGCGATCACGTGCGGGTCGGCCGGGGGCGGGACGTTGCCGACGAGGAGGCGGATCAGGGTCACCGGCGGCAGCGCGACGCCGAGCCAGCGCTCGACGGCGGCCGGGGAGGGGTGGGTGGTCTGGGCCCGGCGCTCGAGCACCCGGAAGATGGTGATGTCGTCGGGCCCGGCCGTCGCCACCAGGGCGGGCAACCCGAACGGGGTCGCCACCTCGATGCGGAGCGCGGTCGGTGCCATGAGGAGCAGCGCCGCGGCGCGCTCGCTCCCCCGGCGGTTCTTGACCGTGAGGTCGATCGCGGCCCGCATGCCCGGGAAGCTCTTCCACTCCGCGGCCCACCGCTGGGCGAGCTCGACAGCCTGAGCGGGCGCGATGGGCGCGGCCGCCGGCGGGGCCGGCCCCGTGGTCGCGCAACCGGCGAGGGCGAGAGCCAGCAGGCGGGCGACCGCGGCTTGCCGCGCGCCGCGGCGGACCCGCCCCCGCACCTTACTTCCGGCCTTCTTGGCGCTGGCGGGTCTTCTGGATCTTCTGGCGAACGATCTCGTTGGCGGGGTCAAGCTCGAGTGACTTCTCCCAGGCCGCGAGCGCGGACGGCTCGTCGCCCGCCTTGAGATAAGCCTCGCCGAGGTGATCGTAGATGACCGCGTCCTCCTTGCCGCGCGTGAGCTCCACCGCGCGTCGGAGCTCGCGGATGGCGTCGCCATAGCGCCCCTGCTGGTAGTAGGCCCAGCCGAGGCTGTCGATGTAGTACCCGTTCTCGGGCTCGAGCTCGAGGGCCTTCTGGATCAGGCGCTCTGCCTCGTCGAGGCGGATGCCCTTCTCGGCGAACATGTAGCCGACGTAGTTGTATGCCTCGGCGTGCTTGGGATCGAGCAGGATGACGCGCCGGAACTCGGCCACCGCCTGGTCGAACCGCCCCTGCTTCTCGAACGCGACGCCCAGCTGGAAGTGCAGGTCCTTGTGGGCCTCGTCGATCGCGAGCCCCTCCTCGTACGCCCGCACCGCGCGATCGTACCGGGCGGCACGGTAGTGCGCCATGCCGAGGTAGAGGAAGATCTCCGGACGGCGCGGGTCGAGGTTAGCCGCTTCGGTCAGCACCCGGACGGCGTCGTCGTAACGCTTCGCCCGGCTGTGGAGGAACCCGAGTTGGAGCCGCGCGTCCACGTTCTTCGGGTCGGAGCGAAGCACCTCGTTGAGCGCCTCGAGCGCCTCGCCCTCGCGCCCGGCGTCGAGGTAGGAGGAGGCGAGGTAGAACCGGGCGCGCAGGTTCTGCGGCTCGAGGGCGAGGGCGCGCTGGAACGCCTCGATCGCGCGGTCGTATGCCTTCTGCTCGTAGAGGACGGCCCCGAGCTTCATCCAAACCCGGGGATCGTTGGGCGCCTGATCGACGAGGCCCTGGAAGGCCTCGCCGGCGCCGGCCAGGTTACCGAGTCGCACCAGCAGCTCGCCCAGGCGGTCGCGGAGCGCCAGGTTGTCGGAGTTCGCCTCGATCGCGTCCCGGTAGACGCGCACGGCTTCCTCGGGCTTCTTCTGCTGCTCGTAGACGAAGGCCAGCGCCGCCCAGGCGCCGTCCTGGTCCGGGTCGAGCTCGACCGCCCGCCGGAGATGGGGCACGGCGTCGTCCCACGCCTCGCGCTCGAGCGCGAGGCGACCGAGGAGGAAGTGCGCACGGGCGTGCTGCGGCTGGACCTGCAGGAGCCGCTCTAGCGCGGCCGAGGCCTGAGCGTAGTCCTTCCGCTCCGCGGCGTAGCGCGCGAGGGTCTCGTACGGCTCTGGTGCCTTCGGGTTCAGCTGGATCGCCTGCTCGAGGGCGGCGGCCGCGTCGCGGTCGTTCTTCTGAGCGTGGAACGCCTCGGCGAGCGTGAGGTAGCTTCCCGGCCGCTTCGGGTCGAGGGCGATGGCCTCCTTCGCCGCCGCGACCGCCTCGGCGTGAGCGCCCTGGCGGCCGAGCCAGCGCGCGAGCAGATGCCAGAGCGTCGCCGATCGCGGGTCGCGGTCGAGGGCCCGCCGGAGCTCGGCCACGGCCTGCGGCCATTCGGCCGCCTCCGCGTGATAGTGCGCCCGGACCAGGTGGAGGTAGGCGATCGGGTCCGCCGGCCGCTCCATCGCCGCGCGATTCCGCTCGGCGGCCGTACCCGCCTCCGGGGCGATGCCCCCGGAGTTGGGCCCGGCCGCGCAGCCCAGGAACAGGAGCGTGACGAGCACGCTCGCGAGCCCGCGCCGTGTCAGCATCATGGGCACACCTCTCCTTCGACCGCCGGGGACGGGCTCCGGGCGGCGCGGGCCGCCGAGTCCGGGGGCGGAGCCAGTCGAAAGTGAATCGCTCGGATCGCGGCGATCTCGCGGCAGCGGGTGACCAACCGAGGCTCCTCCAGGGTGAGCCGATGGAGCCAGCCGGAGCTGTCCACCGCGACCCGGAGCACCCCCTGATCGACCCCCTCCGCGCGCGAACGTGCGCCGGCAGGGCCCGCGATGGTCGGCCAGGTTGCAACGAGCCGGGCCTCGGCCAACCGGTCGTTCAGGCCCGGCAGGCTGCCCAGCAACGTTCCGATCCGGACCGGCTCAGCCACGCGACACTCTCCCGGACGGAGTGAGCCCGAGGCCGTTCCCCAGCCGTCGAATGTCGGATCCGATGACCGTGGCTGCCGCGAGCGCGATTAGACCGGCGAAGAACACGAGGACGGGCAGCATGAGCATGGCGGCCTGCAGCGACTGGCGCCGGTCGGAGATGAGCCCGACGATGGCCGGCGAGAGCGCCGCCCCGCCCAGATTGATGATGAACACGAAGATGGCGACCGCTGTCGCGCGCAGAGCTGGGTGGACGACGTTGTGGATCACGGCGTTGACGCTGCCGATGTAGAGCACGAGGAACGTCACGGCGAAGAACAGGGCCGGCAGGAAAACGGCCCGATCTTGGGCGAGGATCATCACGATACCGGCCGGGGCCGCGAGTAGGAAGCCGCCGGCGATCGTGAGGAGGTGCCCGGCGGGGGTCCGGCGCGCCAGCAGGTCCCCGACGAAGCCGCCGCTGACGACGCCGAGAAATCCGCCGGCTGCCGAGAGAACGCCGAACCAGAAGCTGGCCTCGGCCACGGTGAACTGCTTGATCCGGTGGAGATAGAGCGGGAGCCAGTGGTTGAAGGCGCCGATCGAGAACGCCACGAGCATGCCGACCGCGCAGACCATCACGAAGGTCGGCGTGCGGAACAGCCCCACGACACCCTCGAAGAAGCCGTTGGGGGCCCGGCCGTGCGCGTCGGCGGCCAGGTGATCCTGCGCGCCGCGCAGCGGGTCGCCGAGGCGCCAGGCGAGGATCGTGAGCGCGACACTGGGCAGGCCGACCAGAAGGAACGCGGCCCGCCATCCGTAGCGGGACCCGACGAGTCCGCCCGCCATCACGCCGATCGCGCCACCCAGCGGGATGGCGGCGTTGAAGAGCGCGTTAACGAGTCCCCGCCGCTCCCGCGGGAAGAGGTCCGAGACCATCGCGCTGGCGGTGGGGCCGTAGGAGGCCTCGCCGATACCCACCAGGGCGCGGGCGGTGAACAGCTGCCCGTAGGAGCGCGCGAGCCCCGAGAGGACGGTCGCTGCGCCCCAGATGCCGACGCCGACGGCGATGAGGCGATTGCGGGCCATCCGGTCTCCCAGCACCCCGAGCGGAATCGAGCCGGTCAGATAGAGGATCATGAACGCGGACGCGAGCCAGCCGAGCGCGGTATCCGACAGCCTGAGGTCCTGCTGGACGAGCGGGAGCACACCCGAGATGACCTGACGATCGATGTAGTTGAACAGGTTGATCGCGAACAGGACTCCCAGCGCGTAGCGTGCGCGACCCGGTGAAACTGCCGGGACTCCTTGAGCGCTCATGCCATCGAGGACTCGGCCCTCTATCGTAGCACACGCGTAGCACACGGGAGCCGCTCTCACGGCGCCGAGCGTTGACGGCACTGGGGCCCTGCCGTAGCATGCAGGGCGACATGGCCACCGCGCGGCGCGGTGATCTCCTGACCGTGGACGTGACCGACCTGGCGTTCGGAGGCGAGGGGGTCGCGCGGGCGGCCGGCGGCTACGTCGTGTTCGTCCCCGGTGGCGTGCCGGGCGACCGTGTCGACGTCCGGCTCACGCAGGTCCGGCCGCGATTCGCTCGGGGCGCGATCGAGCGACTCGACCGCGCCTCGGATCTACGCACCGAGCCCCCGTGCCCCTACTTCGGGCGGTGTGGCGGCTGCCGGCTCCAGCACGTGCGCTACGAAGCCCAGCTGGAGTTCAAGCAGCGCCAGGTGGTGGACTGCCTGACGCGGCTCGGCGGGCTAGGCGAGGTTCCGGTGTCCCCGATCCTGGGCGCCCCCGAGATCTACGGCTACCGCAACAAGATGGAGTTCACGTTCGCCGAGGTTGACGGTCGGCCCGTGGTGGGACTCCACGAGGCGGAGCGCTACGACGCCATCCTGGACGTCGAGCGCTGCCTGCTTCAGTCCGACGGGATGAACGCCGTCCTCGCCGAGGTGCGCACCTTCGTGCGGGAGCGGGGCTGGAGCATCTACCGGCAGGAGACCGAGGAAGGCCTCCTCCGCTTCCTGATGCTCCGCGAGGGACGGCAGACCGGCGACGCCATGGTCAACCTGGTCACGGCCTCCCCCGACGTGCCGACCGCGCGGGCCCTCGCCGACCGCCTCCGTGACCGGTGTCCCCACGTGACCTCGGTCGTGCTGAACGTGAATCCGAAGAAGGCCGCCGTTGCCGTCGGCGTCGAGGAGCACCCGATCGCCGGCAACGAGACGATCCGGGAGCGGCTCCGCGATCTTATCTTTTCGATCTCGGCCAACTCCTTCTTCCAAACGAACACGCGCCAGGCGGAGCGCCTGTTCGGGATCGTGGGGGAGTACGCTGGGCTCACCGGCCAGGAGACCGTGCTCGACCTCTACGCGGGAACGGGGGCGATCAGCCTGCTCCTCGCGCGCCAGGCGCGGGTCGTGTACGGCATCGAGCTCGTGCCGGCCGCGATCGAGGATGCCGCCCGCAACGCGCGGGAGAACCGCATCACGAACTGCACGTTCCTCCCGGGCGAGGTGCGGCACGTGCTGCCCGACCTGCTCGCGCGCGGGGTGCGGGCCGACGTGGTGGTGGCCGACCCGCCCCGCGCCGGGTTTCACCCGAAGGCGCTCCGGAGCCTCGCCACGCTCGCCGCCCGGCGCGTCGTCTACGTGTCCTGCAATCCGGCGACCCTGGCCCGGGACCTCGCCACGCTCTGCGCCGCCGGCTACCGGATCACCGCGGTCCAGCCCGTCGACATGTTCCCGCACACACCGCACATCGAGGTGGTCGTCCGCATCGAGCGCCCCGCCTGAGAGGGCCGCACGGCAGGGCGCCGCGCCCGCGGCCGATTTGCTGCCTGGCGAGGAGCTCATTTCGATCGTCGACGCTCAGGGTGGGCCGGGCGGTTGCCGGCCCGCGGATACGCCGCTTCTCGCGGCGCAGGCCAGGCCAACCGCCACCATGGTGAAGCCGAGCGCCGCGACGCCGACGTCCGTCGCCGGACGGCCGAGCGTCCAGTCGAGCGCGATGGCCAGGACGGCGAGGCCGGCAAGAAGCCCCACCACCCAGGCGGCGACGCGCAGCGTCCCCATGCTGAGTCGGTCTGGTTCCGTCCAGGCCGCGAGCCCGAGCAGCGCGCCGAGCGCGTCCACGACCACGTCGCTCACGGCAGGCGAGCGACTCGGGTCGAGCCCCTGTCGGAGCTCGTCCACTCCGCCGTAGGCCGTGGTGAGGACGAAGGCCGCCATCAGCGCGCGCGGCGACGGGGCGAGGGCGCGATACCACAGGATCGCGAGGACGCCAAACTCGACGAGGTGCCCGACCTTCCGTAGCCCGAAGTGGGCGGCATCGAAGATAGCCGGGCTTGCCCACGGTACGAGGTGGCCGAGCAGCATCAGCATCCCCCGGCCTGTCCGGCCCCCCGACAGCAAGCTCGAGGAGCCGAGCGCGATGAGACCCATCCAGAGGAGCGGGGGCAGGAAGCGCGTCGGACTGCGGGGGGTGAGGGGGCGGGGCTTGGTGCGCATGAGGATCGCCCCATTGAACCGCGATGCCCGAACGTTGACAACGTTCGCGCGCGACTCCTAAGATGTCGCCGAGATGGCGGGGCCCGGGGAACCGCGCGTCGACCTCGCCGAGCTGATCGACCGCCTCGTCTCCGAATCCGGGGGGGCCGTGACGGCGCTCCGCCGTTTCCCGGCTCGCCCCGCGCAGACGGTCCCGATTCCCGACACGATCGACCCCCGGCTCGCGGATGCGCTGAGGGCGCGCGGGATCGAGGGGCTGTACACGCATCAGGCCCAGGTGCTCGACCTCCTCGGCAAGGGCGGCCACGCGGTCGTGGTGACGCCGACGGCGTCGGGCAAGACGCTCTGCTACAACCTCCCGGTCCTGCAGGCGCTCCTGACCGAGCCGGCGACGCGGGCGCTCTACCTCTTCCCCACGAAGGCGCTCGCGCAAGACCAGCTGGCGGAGCTCGAGGAGCTGGCGCGGGCGCTGCCGGAGCTGCGGATCCACACCTACGACGGGGACACGCCGCAGGACGCGCGGCGCGCCGTCCGGGCCCGCGCCAACGTGGT
Source organism: uncultured Candidatus Rokubacteria bacterium (assembly GCA_963805625.1). GTDB lineage: Bacteria > Methylomirabilota > Methylomirabilia > Rokubacteriales > DASRDR01 > DASRDR01. Next base: position 14,955 of record CAWDVE010000018.1, on the reverse strand, counting down.
GCTGACGAACCCGGACATGCTCCACTCGGGCATTCTGCCGCACCACACGAAATGGATCGGGCTCTTCCAGAACCTGCGCTACGTGATCATCGACGAGCTCCACACGTACCGCGGCGTCTTCGGTAGCCACCTGGCCAACGTGCTCCGCCGGCTCCTGCGGATCTGCCGGCACTACGGGGCGGCCCCGCAGTTCATCTGCACGTCGGCGACGATCGCCAACCCCCAGGAGCTCGCGGAGCGCCTCATCGGGTCGTCCGTGGGCCTGGTCGTGGAGAACGGCGCGCCTGCCGGCGAGAAGGTCGTCGTCTTCTACAACCCGCCGGTCGTCAACGCCGAGCTCGGGATCCGCCGGCCCTACCTCAAGGAGGCGAGCCGGCTGGCGACGCCGATCCTCCGGGCCCGGGTGCCGACCATCGTCTTCACGGGAAGCCGGCTGGCGGAGGAGGTCGTCCTGACCGACCTCAAGGCCGCCGTCGAGCGGGCGCCGGCGTTCACGGACGTGATCCGCGGCTACCGCGGGGGGTACCTCCCGAACCGGCGCCGCGAGGTCGAGCGGGGGCTCCGCGCGGGGGATGTGCTGGGGGTCGTGTCGACGAACGCGCTCGAGCTCGGCATCGACATCGGCCGGCTCGACGTGGCGCTGCTGGCCGGGTACCCGGGCACGGTGGCCTCGACCTGGCAGCAGGCGGGCCGGGCCGGGCGGCGGACCGGGCTCTCGGCCGCGATCCTCGTGGCGTCCTCGGCCCCCCTCGACCAGTTCATCGTCACCCATCCCGACTACTTCTTCGGCGCGCCCCCGGAGCACGGGCTGATCAACCCCGACAACCCCTACGTCCTCGCGAGCCATCTCAAGTGCGCGGCGTTCGAGCTGCCGTTTGCGGAGGACGAGCTCTTCGGTGCGGAGGACGTCGGGCGCTACCTCCACCTCCTCGAGGAGGAGGGGCTGCTCCACCGGACGGGCGGCCGCTACCACTGGACCAGCGAGACGTACCCGGCGGATCACCTCTCGCTCCGGAGCGTGGCGAGCGACAACTTCGTCGTGATCGACTCGACCCATCAGACGCTCGAGCCCGTCGAGGCCGTCCGCCGGCTCACCCGGAAGCGCGAGGTGATCGCCGAGGTCGACTGGCGGAGCGCCTTCGCGATGGTGCACCCCAAGGCGATCTACCTCATCGAGGGGCAGCAGTACGAGGTGCAGGAGCTTCACTTCCGGGAGGACGAGGAGAAGGTCGCCTACGTCAAGCGCGTCCAGGTCGACTACTTCACCGACGCGGTCACGGCCAAGGGGGTCTGGGCGCTCGACCGGTTCCAGACCGAGGCCACGGGGAGCGCCGGCGCGGGCCGGGTCGAGCAAGGCGAGCTCCTGGTCGCCGAGCAAGTGGTCGGTTTCAAGAAGATCAAGTTCGACACGATGGAGAACGTGGGCGCGGGCGAGGTCGAGCTGCCCCAGCAGGAGATGCAGACCTCCGGGCTCTGGCTCACGCTTCGCCCCGAGGTGCTCGCGGCGATCTCGCCGGACCGCGACGCCCTCGTCGACGGCCTCCGCGGCCTGGCATACCTCCTCCATCACCTGGCGCCGCTCTTCCTCATGTGCGACGTGCGGGATCTCGGCTCCTGGCTCGGCGACGCCGCCCCGCCAGAGCCAGGCCGCGACGCACCGCGGGGGCCGCGGGTCCTCACCACCGAGCGCACGCGGGCCCGCCTCCTTGCCGCGGAGCAGTTCGAGCCCACCATCTATCTCTATGACAGCCAGCCGGGCGGCGTCGGGCTCACGGAGCGCCTCTTCGAGCTGGTTGCCCTGCTGCTCGCCCGCGCCCGCGAGACGATCCGGGCCTGCTCCTGCCGGTCCGGGTGCCCGTCGTGCGTCGGGCCGGTGAACGAGGTCGGCCGCCGGGCGAAGCCGATGGCGGGCACGCTCCTCGACCGCCTGATCGGCTGAAGGACCGGGCACCTCCCCGCCCCATGACGCTGCCCACGACCTCGGGTCAGCCCCCCGCTCCGGGCGCCGGCGTCGATCGCGAGCTCGAACTGGCGCGGCTCCGCGCGCGCCTCCAGCGGCTGGCGGCGCGCCACGCGGCCGAGCGCCCGCCGCCGGCGGATCCCTTGACGTTCGAGTCCGTGCCCACCCCCCACGGGCCCGCGCTCCGCTCGGTCGAGACGGTGCGGGTGCCGGCGGCGATGGCCGCGGTCCCGCCGAGCCCCGGGACGGTCTTCCTCGACACCGAGACGACGGGGCTCGCGGGTGGCACGGGCACGTACGTGTTCCTCGTCGGCCTTGCGACGTGGACGACGGCGCGCACGCTCACCGTGACCCAGTACTTCCTGGGAGACCTCGGCGCCGAGGCGGCGTTCCTCCATGCGGTGCGGGAGGCGGTCGCGGAGACGCGCGAGCTGGTGACCTTCAACGGGCGGACTTTCGACCTGCCGCTCCTCGAGACCCGATACCTGCTGGCGCGGGCGAGCTGGTGGGGGGCGGAGCTCCCCCACCAGGATCTCTACCCCGTCGCGCGAGCGCTCTGGCGGGGGCGTGCGCCGGATTGCCGGCTCTCGACCCTCGAGGGCGCGTTGCTCGGGCTCGAGCGGGGCGACGACCTGCCGGGTGCCCTCGTGCCTCAGGTCTACTTCCGTTACCTCCGCACGCGCGATCCGGGGCCGCTGCCGCGGATCTTCCGGCACAACCGCTGGGACTTGGTCGCCCTCGCCGGCCTCCACGCGCGGGCGGCCGCGCTCCTCGACGGTCCGGACCCGCGTCACGATCCTGTGGAGTGGATGGGAGCGGGGCGCTGGCTCGAGCGCCGGGAGCCCGACCGGAGCGCGCGCTTCTACGAGGCCGCGCTCCGCGCGGGCCTGCCCGACGCGCTCGAGCCCGGGGTTGCCTGGCGGCTCGGTTGGCTCTGGCGGCGGGCGGGACGGATCGGTGAGGCCCGGACCCTCTGGGCGGACGCGGTGGCGCGCGCCGAGCGCCCGCCGCTCCGGCTCCTGATCGACCTCGCGAAACTCCACGAGCACCATGCGCGGGACTACGGCGCCGCGCTCGATCTGACGCGGGCGGCCCTCGCGACTGCCGAGGCGTGGGAGGTGGTGGGCGGCGACCTCGTTGACGGGCTCGAGCGTCGGGCGCACCGCCTGACCCGGCGGCTGGCCCGCGCCACGACCGTCCGGGTCAAGGCCTCGCAGAGCTGACCGCGGCGTTCGGTCTCGCCGGCCGGCGGGGCCGGCGCTACTTCTCTTCCACGAGGGAGAACGCCACCACGTGGAGCAGATTCGCCACGACGCGGACCCGCGTCCCCACGGGATAGAGCGTGGTCGACGGCTGGACGGCGTGGACGTGCGCGCCCGAGGTCAGCCGGAGCCGGTAGAGGTGCTCGTCCCCGTGGAACTGCCGGCCCACCACGACGACGTCGCCCTCCGGGTGCGGGATGAAGTCGATGTCGTCGGGGCGGATCATGATGTCGACCGCTTGACCCGGCGCCAGCTCGGGTGGGCGCGCCAGGGTTCCCAGCTCGGAGACGATCCCGTCCTCGGTGACCATCGACCGCAGGAAGTCCGCGGCCCCCACGAACTCGGCGACGAACCTGGTCCCGGGCCGGTGATAGAGCTCGAAGGGCGGGGCGACCTGCTCGAGTCGCCCCGCGTTCAGCACCCCGACGCGATCCGCCAGCGCGAAGGCCTCCTGCTGATCGTGGGTGACGAATATGGCCGTGGTCCCGCTGGCCCGGAGGATCTTGCCGATCTCCTCGCGCATCGCCGCGCGGAGATCGGCGTCGAGATTCGAGAACGGCTCGTCGAGCAGGATCAGCGCTGGCGCCGGGGCGAGCGCGCGGGCGAGCGCGACGCGCTGCTGCTGACCGCCCGAGAGCTCGTGGGGATACCGGGCTTCGAGCCCGGCCAGGCCGACGAGCTCGAGCACCTCGCGCACGCGACGGACCCGCGCGGGGCGGGCGAGATGAACGAGCCCGAACGCCACGTTGGCTTCGACGGACATGTGGGGGAACAGGGCGTAGTCTTGGAAGACGACGCCTACGCCCCGTGACTCCGGCGGCGCGGCCCGGCCGGGCCCCGCCACCTCTTCGCCTCGGATCTCGATGACGCCCGCGTCCGGCGCCTCGAAGCCCGCCACCAGCCGGAGCGTCGTCGTCTTGCCGCAACCGGAGGGTCCGAGGAGCGCGAGGACCTCGCCGGCTCCCACGCTGAGCGACAGGCCATCCACGGCGGGCGGGGCGTCGGCGGCAAAGCGCTTGCTCACTCCCGCCAGGCGGAGGAGGTTCACGACGGGGGGCGTCCCGCGCGGGGGTCCGTGCCCCGGGGATCGGTTCCGCTGGCCCGCATCGCGAGCACGACCGGCCCGAGCCCGGCCAGAACGAGCGCGAGCGCCGGGGCGGCGGCCTCGACCCACAGCGACTCCGCCGTCCGCCGCCAGATGACGACCGCCAGCGTCTCGAGGCCAAACGGTCGCAGGAGCAGCGTGGCGGGCAGCTCCTTCATCACGTCGACGAAGACGAGGGTGACTGCGACGAAGAGCCCGCGGCGCGCCAGCGGGAGGTGGATCGCGCGGAGCGTCCGTGCGCCGCGAGCGCCGAGCGAGCGGGCCGCCTCGTCGAGGCTTCGCGGAATCCGCGTGAGGCTTGCCTCGACGCTCTGGCTGCCTACCGCCAGGAACCGGACGAGATAGGCGAAGAGCAGGCCCGCCACGGAGCCGGTCAGGAGAAGGCCCGGCGCGACACCGGTCAGGAGCTCAAGTCCCGCCGCCAGCGTCCGGTCGAGCCAGGACAGCGGGAGGAGGACGCCCACGGCGATGACCGCGCCCGGTAGCGCGTACCCGAGCCCGGCCAGGCGCGTGGCCGCCACCACGAGCGGCGTCGGCTGGCGCCGGAGCGCGTACGCGAGGAGGACGGCCACCGCCGTGACCAGGATGGCGGCGCCGCCGCCGAGCGCCAGACTCTGAGCGAGGGCTGGCAGGAACGCCTCGGGCACGCTGTCACTTCCGACCGCCTCGATGGCCCAGACGATGAGCTGACCCACCGGCAGCCCGAAGGCCAGGCCGAGTGTGCCCGCGCAGAGAAGTGTGACGCCGAGCGCCTGGATCCCGGCGAGTCGAAGCCGCGCGGGCGGGCGCACCGGACGACGCGCGTGCGTGAACCGGGCGCGCCCGCGCGAGAGGCGCTCGAGCGCCAGGAGGCTGGCGGCCAGTCCGAGGAGGATCGCGGCGAGCTGGGTCGCCGCGCCGCGATCGAACATCCCGTGCCACACGCGGTAGACCGCCTCGGTCAGCGTGCGGAAGCTGAACGTCGCGACCGTGCCGAAGTCCGCCAGCGCCTCCATGCATGCCAGGACCGTCCCGGCGGCGAGCGCGGGACGCGCCAGGGGCAGGGTGACGCGGAACAGGATCGCCGTCCGCGAGCGCCCGAGGCCGCGCGCGGTCTCCAGGAACTCTGGCGCCTGCTCGACTAGCGCTGCTCGCGCGAGCGTGTACACGTAGGGGTAGTAGACGAGCGTCATCATGAGCGCCACACCCCAGCCCGAGCGGAGGTCCGGGAGGCGGGCGCCGGGGCCGAGCCAGCCGCGGAGGGCGGTCTGGAGCGGGCCCGCGTACTCGAAGAGGCCCAGGAAGACGAAGCCGATGACATAGGCCGGGAGCGCGAGCGGCAGGACCAGCGCCCACTCGAACACCCGACGGCCCGGGAACTCGCACGTCACGACGAGCCACGCGAGCGTCGTACCGAGGAGGAGGACCCCGAGGCCGACCCCGGCGACCAGGGCCACCGTATTGAGGAGCAGCTCCGGCAGCTGGGTGCGTCCGAGATGCGCCCAGACCGCCCAGGCGGGATGGGCGAGCGACCAGAGCACGGTGAGGATCGGGAGGGAAACGACGGCGGCGGCGGCGAGGGCCGCCGCGGACCAGGGCCACGAGCGCCGGGGCCCCGAGCCGATCGCCCCGGCGACCCCGGACACTCGGGCCATGAACGACCAGCCGCTAGCGGTACCCGGCGCGGTCCGCGAGCCTCGTCGCGGCGGCCTGGAACTCTCCCGCGCTGGCGACGTTGATGTCATCCATCTTGAAGCTGCCCCACTGGGCCAGCAGCGCCTGGGGAGGCACCTGGGGATTGGCCGGATACTCGAAGCTCGCCTCGGCCCAGGCCGCCTGCGCGTCGGGAGTCGAGAGGAACTCGAGGAACTTGATCGCCTCGGCGCGGTGCTTGCTGTGGGCGATCACGCCGGCGCCGGAGATGTTCACGTGTACGCCGGGTCCGGCCTGGTCGGGCCAGAAAGGGCGCACCGGGAGGCCGGGGTCCTTGGCCAGGGCGCGCCCCAGGTAGTAGGTGTTGGTGACGCCGACGTCGCACTGCCCGGCGGCGATCGCCTCCAGGATCTTCGCGTCGCCGTTGATGAGCGTCGGCTGGTTTGCGACCCAGCCGCGCACGATCTCCTCCGTTCGGGGCTCGCCATACCGCTTGATCATGGTGGCGAGCAAGGACTGGTTGTAGATGTGAGCCGAGTTGCGAAGGCAGAGCCGCCCCTTCCACTTGGGATCGCCGAGCGCCGCGTAGGTGGAGAGCTCTTCGGGCTTCACGCGGGTCGTGTTGTACATGATGGTGCGGGCCCGCACGGCCAGCGCGACCCAGCGCCCCTGCGGATCGCGCAGGTGGGCGGGGATGTTCGTGGCGAGCTCGGGCGAGTCGACGGGCGCCAGGTAGCCTGCGCGCGCGGCGTTCCACAGGTTGCCGGCGTCCACGGTGACGAGAAGGTCGGCCGGGGTACGGTCGCCCTCGGCCTTGAGCCGCTCGAAGAGCTCCGCGTCGCTCGCGTGGAAGATCTTGAGCGTGATGCCGGTCTTCTTCGTGAAGGCCTCGAAGGCGGGTTCCTTCGGATAGTGGCGCGAGGAGTACAGGAGCAGCTCGGTCGCGGCCGCCGGTGTGGCGGCGGCCACCATCAGCGTGACGGCCGTGGCCAGGACCGGGCCGGCGATCCGAACCCAGGATCGGCGATGCATGTGAGCCTCCCTGCATGCGTCACGGTCTTGGGGTACCGGGGACCAGGTCCTCCGAGCGCCCCCCCCCGCTGGCGTGCGGTTGCGTCGCGTCGCGCCTCGTGGCTATAATTCGCCGAGCCGCGACCGTGGAGATTAGGTAAGCCTAACGTGTCGAGTGTGTCAAGCCGAAAATCGGGGTCTCTCGCCGCCCGGGCCCGCGGGAGCGTCACCACGGCGTCGATCGAGGACTACCTCGAAGGAATCTACGATCTGGCGGGAAGCGGCGGGCCGGTGATCGGCGCCCGGCTGGCGCGCCATCTCAAGGTCTCGCCCCCGGCCGTCACGGAGGCCCTCCAGCGGATGGCCCGCGACGGCTATCTCCGGCTCGGGCCGGGCAAGCAGATCGTCCTCACGAAGCGGGGTCGCACGCTGGCCGAGGTGATGGCCCGGCGGCACCGCCTCCTCGAGCGGTGGCTCACGGACATCCTCGGGCTCGACTGGATGGACGCGCACGAAGAGGCGCACCGGCTCGAGCACGCCCTGTCCCCCCGGGTCGAGGACCGTCTGGCGACGATGCTTGGCATGCCCAGCACGTGTCCACACGGCAACCCCATCCCCGGGATGGCGCCCCGGCCGGGGACGCACCCGTTCCCGCTCGACCAGGCCCAGGAGGGCACGACGGTCACGGTCGAGCGGATCACCGAGGAGGCCGAGGCCGACCGGAAGCTCCTCGAGCACCTCTGGCGGAACGGGGTCCGTCCTGACACGCGCCTTACGGTCCAGGAGATCGCGCCCTGGGCCGGCACGATCACGACGGTCACCGACGGGCGCACCGTGGTCCTGGGGCTCGCGGCCGCCGCGAAGATCTGGGTGTACACGCCGAAGTAGCCCCCGGCCGTCGGGCGACCGGGGCGGCCAGCCCCGAGGCCCGCGGGGGTTCACGAGGTGGGCCGGCTGCCGGCCCTCCGGAAACGGCCAGCGCATCAATTCAGGCCAACGTCGCCTTCCGGAGGCGTGTCTCCGGGCCGGGGGCGCCGATGCGATGTGCTCCGCGACCCCCGCGGCGCACGCGCGACTCCTCCTACACGCTACACGTCGAGGCCCACCCAGGCGATCCAGCCCCCCGAGAAGCGCGCGGATGAGCCCCGGCCTCGTGACCACCGGACGGCCGCGCGGCCCCCCGCCAGGACCGAGAACGGCGTCCGGCAAGTGACGTCAGGGGAGGGAGGACCTCCCGTATCGATGACTCCCAGTACCAGGGGCCAACCGGCGGGTGTCAGGCAAGAGAACAGGTAAATAATTGAAATAATGAGCGTTTATTGGCTAAATCGTGAGTCGGATCTGACCGCCTGCCCGATCTCGAGGCCCCTGGGGTTGACTGGCGGTCCGAGCGCCGCTATATTAGCACTCGATTGAGATGAGTGCTAAGCGCACTCGGTGACATGCCGGCGCACTGCCGGTCGTACAACCCCCAGGTCATAGACCAGCTCAGAAGGAGGCACAGACCATGCCGACCGCTACCAAGGTCAAGCTTCGCCCGCTCCACGACCGCATCCTCGTCAAGCGTCTCGAGGAGACGGAGGACCGGCACGGCAGCATCATCATCCCGGACACCGCGAAGGAGAAGCCTCAGGAGGCCAAGGTTATCGCCGTGGGCAACGGGAAGGTGACCGACGAAGGCAAGAAACTCCCGCTCGACGTCAAGGCGGGGGACCGCATCCTGTTCGGCAAGTACTCCGGCAGCGAGGTCAAGATCGACGGCGAGGAGTACCTCATCCTGCGGGAAGAGGACGTCCTCGGGATCCTCGACTAGCTCCGGCCCCTAGCCACCGACGAGAAGCCGAGAACTCAAGGAGGAATCATCCATGCCCAAGCAGCTATTGTTCGACACCGAGGCGCGCGCGGCGCTCTTGCGCGGGGTCAACATCATGGCGGAGGCCGTGAAGGCCACGCTCGGCCCCAAGGGGCGCAACGTCGTCATCGACAAGAAGTTCGGCAGCCCGACCATCACGAAGGACGGGGTCACCGTCGCGAAGGAGGTCGAGCTCAAGGACCCCTACGAGGACATGGGGGCCCAGATGATCAAGGAGGTCGCGTCCAAGACCTCCGACGTCGCGGGGGACGGCACTACGACCGCGACGGTGCTGGCCCAGGCGATCTTCCGCGAAGGGCTGAAGAACGTGACCGCCGGCGCCAACCCGATGGGGCTCAAGCGCGGCATCGAGCAAGCGGTCGAGAGGGTCGTCGAGGAGCTCAAGAAGATGTCCAAGACGACCAAGGACAAGAAAGAGATCGCCCAGGTCGCGAGCATCGCCGCCAACAACGACAAGACCATCGGCAACCTCATCGCGGAAGCCATGGAGAAGGTCGGCAAGGACGGCGTCATCACGGTCGAGGAAGCCAAGGCGATGGAGACCACCCTCGAGGTCGTCGAGGGGATGCAGTTCGACCGCGGGTATCTCTCGCCCTACTTCGTGACCGACCCGGAGCGGATGGAGACCATCCTCGATGACGCGATCATCCTGATCCACGAGAAGAAGATCAGCGTGATGAAGGACATGCTCCCGTTGCTCGAGCAGGTGGCGCGCTCCGGGAAGCCGTTCCTCATCATCGCCGAGGAAGTCGAGGGCGAGGCGCTCGCCACCCTCGTCGTGAACAAGCTTCGCGGCACGCTCTCCTGCTCGGCCGTGAAGGCTCCGGGCTTCGGGGATCGCCGCAAGGCCATGCTGCAGGACATCGCGACCCTGACCGGCGGGAAGGCCATCACCGAGGATCTCGGCATCAAGCTCGAGAACATCAAGCTCGAGGATCTCGGCCGCGCCAAGAAGGTGGTCGTGGACAAGGACAACACCACGATCATCGAGGGCGCCGGCTCCGCCAAGGAGATCGAGGGGCGGATCAAGCAGATCCGGGCGCAGATCGAGGAGACGACCTCGGACTACGACCGGGAGAAGCTCCAGGAGCGGCTGGCGAAGCTGGCCGGCGGCGTGGCGGTGATCAAGGTCGGCGCCGCGACCGAGACCGAGATGAAGGAGAAGAAGGCGCGGGTCGAGGATGCGCTGAACGCGACCCGGGCCGCCGTCGAGGAGGGAGTCGTGCCGGGCGGCGGCGTGGCGCTGCTCCGCGCGGCGAAGGCCCTCGACTCCTACAAGCTTCCGGGCGACGAGGGGACGGGTGTCCAGATCGTCAAGCGGGCGCTCGAGGAGCCGATCCGCCAGATCGTCGCCAACGCCGGCCTCGAGGGCTCGGTGGTAGTGGAGAAGGTGAAGGGGGCGAGCGGTGTCGCCCAGGGCTTCGACGCCGAGAAGAACGAGTACGTCGACATGATGCAGGCCGGGATCCTCGACCCGACCAAGGTGGAGCGGATCGCGCTGCAGAACGCGGCGTCGATCGCCTCGCTCCTCCTGACCACCGAGGCGCTCATCACGGACATCCCCGAGGACGAGAAGAAGGCGGCAGCGCCGCCCATGCCGCACGGCGGCGACTTCTAAGACCGAGATCGACGGTCGGGAGGGGCCCGCGTCCTCCCGACCCAGTCTAAGCCCGATCCGCCGGCCTCCGGGGAGGACTCCCCGGAGGCCGGCTTGTTCGGGGTCCCGTTCGGTTCGGCTCCATCGCGGGCACCGCCAGGCACTGGCGGTGGTCGGCCTTGCACCCTCGCCGAGGCCGCTGGTATCCTAGAGCGCTCTTGACCCCGCTCCGGCCGTTGCTGTCGGAGCTTTTGAAGGAGGTGATGCGATTTTGCGGACGTACGACGTGTTGCTGATCGTGGATCCCCGGTTGACGGACGAGGAGGTGGCTCAGCTCGGCGGGCGCCTGCAGGAGGCGCTGGTCGCCCTGGGTGGTGAGGTGGTGAGCTCGGACGACTGGGGCCGACGGCGGCTGGTCTTCGAGCTCCGCAAGCAGCGGGAGGGGCACTATCTCCTGCTCCAGATGCGGGCCACCCCGACGGTGTTGCGTGAATACGAGCGGCAGCTCAAGCTCAACGAATCGGTGCTGCGCTTTCTGACGATGCGCGTCGTCGAGGGGCGGCGGAAGCTAGCACCTAGCGGCGCGGCCGTGGCGGCGCCCTCAGGGCCGGGGACCCCGGCGACGAGCGAGGTCGGCTGATGGCGAGCCTGAACAAGGTCTTCCTGATCGGGAACCTCACCCGCGCGCCGGAGCTGCGGTACACGCCGAGCGGGACGGCCGTTTCCGATGTCCGGCTGGCCGTTAACCGGTCCTACACGACCCAGGGCGGAGAGAAGCGCGAGGAGACGTGCTTCCTCACGGTGGTCGTGTGGGGCAAGCAAGCGGAGAGTGCGGCCCAGTACCTCGACAAGGGCAGCCCCGTCCTGGTCGAGGGACGGCTTCAGACCCGGGACTGGGAGACCAAGGACGGGCAGAAGCGGAACGTCGTGGAGGTGGTGGCCGAGCGCCTCCAGTTCCTCGGACGAGGTCGAGCGAGTGGAGCGACCGGGCCGGCGGACGCCGAGCCGGTCGAGGAGGCCGCGGGCGGCGCCGACGACGTGCCCTTCTGAGTGTCCGCGGAGCGTGGCGCTCCGCACGCAGACGGTGAAGCGAACAGCGAGGAGGCGAAGTGGTCAAGCCCGTGAAGCGGCGTCGGTTCGGCCGACGCAAGGTTTGCAAGTTCTGTGTCGACAAGGTCCTCGCGGTGGACTACCGTGACGTCAAGCGCCTCCGTTCCTTCATGACGGAGCGTGGCAAGATCATCCCGCGTCGCATCTCGGGCAACTGCGCGCGGCATCAGCGCCAGCTCACCGGCGCCCTCAAGCGCCTCCGCACGGTCGCCCTCATCCCGTACGTCGCCGAATAGGACCCGCTGGTGGGCGCGGGCCCGGATACGCGACGGGCAGTCCTACTGGGCGCGGGACTGGGCCTCGGGCTCGCGGGTCTCGAGATGGTGTCCTCCTGGGGGTGGTGGGGCGGGCTCGCCGCGATCGCCGTCGGTCTGGTCCCGGTGGCGGTGGCCCTGGCCCTCGGCGGGCCTCTGGCCGCCGCGCTGGCGGGCGTTGTCGCGATGACCGCCGTCGGGGCGATCCGCGGCGGTCCGGCGATGCTGATCGTCGGGCTCAAGTACGCGCTCCCGGGCGCGGCGCTCGGGTTCGGGCTCGTCCGGCGTCTGCCGGTCGCCGTGACGACGCTCCTGACCGCTCTCGCGAACCTGGCGGGCGTCGTCGTCCTGCTGTGGGTCCTGAGCCCGGTCGGCATGGGGCCCATCGCGTACCTCGAGCGGCAGGTCGCTGCCCAGGTGACCGAGCTCGAGCAATGGCCCGCGCGGCTCGGAACGGCCGGCCGGGATGCGGGGTGGGCGGTCGAGGCCGCGCGGTTCGTCGTGGCCACCCTCCGGATCGCCGCCCCCGGGATGCTGGGGCTTGGAGTCTTCGCCGGCGCCGTGGCCAACTTCGCGATCGCCCGCCTCTGCCTCCGCCACCGGCTCGGATTCCGTCCCTTTGCGCAGGAAGCCGTCCCCGACCACCTCGTCTGGGGTGCCATCGGGGCGGGGGTGCTCCTCGCGTCGCGTCACGAGCGCCTGGAAGCCGCCGGGCTGAACTTGCTCCTCGTGCTGATGCCGCTCTACGTGATCCAGGGGCTGGCCGTGTTCCGCCACTTCTTCCAGCGGATCGGCCTGCCACGCCTCCTCCAGGTGGTGAGCTTCGGGCTACTCGCGATGCAGCCCCTCTTGCTGGTGGCGGTGTCGTGCGTCGGGCTGTCCGACCTCTGGATCGACTTTCGCAAGATTCGTCAGGCGCCGACCGCCGCCTCCGGATGAGGCCGGGACCGGTCGGGGCGCGCCCTTAGGAGAGCACAGCGATGAAGGTGATCCTGATGACGGACGTGCCCGCGCTCGGGCACCGGGGTGAGACGCGGGACGTCGCCAACGGCTACGCCCGGAACTTCCTGCTTCCCCGCAGGCTTGCCGTGCCGGCGACGCCGGCCAACCTGAAGAACGTGGAGCATCTCAAGCGGCAGCGCGCGAAGGAGGAGCATCACGCGCTGGAGGTGGCGAAGGCCACCGCCGCCCGCATCGAGGCCCTGACGCTCGCCGTGACCGCGCGCGCGTCGGAGGACGGGCGTCTCTACGGCTCGGTTTCGGCGCAGGATGTCGTCGAGTTTCTCGAGCGGCACCAGGTGCCCGTCGAGAAGCGTCGGGTGCAGCTCGAGGAGCCCATCAAGGCGCTCGGCGAGTACAAGGTGCCAGTCCGGCTCCACGGAGATGTGACGGCGTCGCTGACGGTCTCGGTCGCGGCCGAGTAGCCGGGCCGCGCGCCGTCGTTCGGCCATGGCCACCACGATCGAGCTCCCCGGCAAGGTCCCGCCGCAGAGCCTCGAGGCCGAGCGGGCGGTGCTGGGCGCGATCCTGCTCGAGCCGGCCCTGCTCCCACGGGCCATCGAGCTCCTCGTCCCGGAGGAGTTCTACAAGGAAGCCCACCGGAAGATCTTCGGGGCGATGATCCGTCTGTTCGAGCGTGGCGAGCCGGCCGACGCCATCACGCTGACGGAGACGCTGCGCCGCGAGGGTGTCTTCGAGGAGATCGGAGGTCACACCCTCCTGGCGACCCTCCAGGAGGAGGGCACGGTCGCCACCCAGTTCACGGCGTACACCGGCATCGTGCGCGAGAAAGCGCTCCTCCGGGAGATGATCCGCGTCGCTCGCGAGATCGTCGAGGAGGGTTACGAGGAGACGGACGACGTGCAGGCGCTCCTCGACCGCGCCGAGCAGATGCTGTTTCGCATCTCACAGCGGCGGTTCCAGCGGAGCGCGTTCCCCGTCCGCGAGATCCTGGCCCAGGCGATCCAGCACATCGAGACGCTCTACCACCGGAAGGAGGACATCACCGGCCTGGCCACGGGGTTCACGGAGCTCGACAGGCGCACGTCGGGGCTCCAGCGGTCGGACTTCGTGATCATCGCGGGGCGTCCGTCCACGGGCAAGACCGCGTTCGCGCTCAACCTCGCCGCCCACGCCGCCGTGGAGCTGGGGCGGCCCGCGCTGATCTTCAGCCTCGAGATGTCCAAGGAGCAGCTGGTGCAGCGGCTGATCTGCGCCGAGGCCCGGGTCGACTCCCAGAAGGTGCGATCGGGCTTCCTCCAACCCCCCGAGTGGCGGCGGATCATCGACGCGGCCGGCCGTCTCTCCGAGGCGCCCTTGTTTATCGACGACACGGCGACCCTCTCGGTCCTGGAGGCACGCGCCAAGGCGCGGCGCATCCAGGCCGAGCATCGGCTCGAGCTGGTGGTGATCGACTACCTCCAGCTCATGCAGGGGCGGTGGCGGGCCGAGAACCGCCAGCAGGAGATCTCGGAGATCTCGCGCTCTCTCAAGGCCCTCGCCAAGGAGCTCAGCGTCCCCGTCGTGGCTCTCTCCCAGCTCTCCCGCGCGGTGGAATCCCGGGGCGACGCGCTGCCCCGCCTCTCGGATCTTCGCGAGTCCGGCGCCCTCGAGCAGGACGCGGACCTCATCATGTTCCTCGCCCGCAAGGAGAATGCCCCCGACGCCGAGGCGGGGACGACCGACCTCGTGATCGGGAAGCACCGGAACGGGCCCACCGGGCGGCTCGAGCTCGTGTTCAACGCCGAGTACACGCGGTTCGACAACCTCGCCTCGCCCGCCCGGCGCGAGCGATTCTGAATTCGGCCGCGTGACCGGCGACCGGTGGTGATCGAGGGAGTGCCGGGACCAGCCCGGCGCACCTGACGCAAATGTCCGTCCAGCGCCTCAAGCGCGTCCTCGTCGGCCGGCCGATCCCGACCAGCCTCGACCAACACGAGCGGCTGAGCCGCGTCACCGGCCTGGCCGTGGTTGCCTCGGACGCCTTGTCCTCGGTGGCGTACGCCACCGAGGCCATCCTGCTGGTCCTGGTCGCGGCCGGGACCGGGGCCCTCGGAGCCTCCTTGCCGATCGCGCTCGCGATTGCGGTCCTCGTCGCGATCGTGGTCACGTCCTTCCGGCAGTCGATCCTCGCCTACCCCCGGGGCGGGGG
>CAWDVE010000017.1:0-985911 GCA_963805625.1 uncultured Candidatus Rokubacteria bacterium | reverse complement strand
CCGTCCACGAGCCGCGTCCGTCGCGGAACCGCCGGCCGAAGACATCCCGGAGGATGCCCGCTTCGCGAACGGTCTCACCGGCGCGGAGATGCACAACCCCTACCCGCTCCTCTTCCAGCGCGAGTCCTTCGAGGCGACCCAGGCCGCCCGGGGACCGCGCGCCGTCGCCTGGTCGCGCAGCGCCTCCCCCGGCGTGCAGCGCTACCCCGGTCACTGGGCCGGCGACTCTGAGTGCACGTTCCTCGACATGGCCAACACGCTGCGCGGCGGACTCGCCAGCGCGATGAGCGGGCTCGCCTACTGGAGCCACGACATCGGCGGGTTCTGGAGCGATCCCTCCCCCGAGCTATATGTCCGCTGGGCGCAGCTCGGATTCCTCTCGGCACTCAGCCGGTACCACGGCGCCACGCCCCGGGATCCCTGGCTGTTCGGGGACGAGGCGCTCGCCATCTTCCGCGACTACGCGCGCCTCCGGAGCCAGCTGGTGCCGTACCTGGTGAGTCACGGCTGGGAAGCCTCGAAGACGGGCGTGCCCCTCATGCGCCCGATGGCCATGGAGTTCCCCGACGACCCCGCCGGCTACGCCTTCGATCTCCAGTACTGCCTCGGGCGTGAGCTGCTGGTGTCGCCGGTCACCAGTCCGGGCGGTGCCGTCACCACCTACCTGCCGCCAGGACGCTGGATGGACTGGTGGAGCGGGACGGTCCACCAGGGCCCGCTGACGCTACGCCGCGAGGTGCCGCTCCGGGAGCTGCCGCTCTACCTCCGCGAGAACAGTCTCCTCGTGCTTGGCCCCGTGCGGAATCACGTGGCCGAGGCGACGGCCGGTCCGCTGACGGTGGAGGCCTTCGTCACGACGGAGGCGACCTTCGCCCTCAGGGGCGACACCGGGTCGGCCGTCCTCCACGCCCGGCGTGATGGCCGACGGGTGACGTTCCGCGTCGACGCAGCGGGCACGGCATCGCCCGGCTCGCTCGTGCTGCGCCTCCACGACGCCGAGGCGCCGGCCGAGGTGGCCGCCGACGGCCACGCCCTGCCCCGCCTGGACCGGGCCGCGCTGGAGCGCGCCGACCGCGGCTGGACGGTAGAGGGCCGCACGGTCGTGGTGAAGGCCCGGGCCCGCCGGATCGAGATCGCCTAGGACCGCGCCGGCGATCAGGTCCAGCCGGCGTCGACGACGTAGCTCTGCGCCGTGCAGGCCGCGCTGTCGTCCGCGGCGAAGAAGAGGATCGCCCGGGCGATGTCCTCGGGCACGAGCTTCCGCTTCAGGCACTGCCGGCGGAGCAGCTCGACCTCGGCCTCCGGGGTGAGCCAGAGCCGCAGCTGGCGCTCGGTCATGATCCAGCCGGGCACGACGCAGGTCACCCGGATGTTGTGCGGGCCGAGGTCGCGAGCGAGCCCGCGCGTGAGCCCGACGACCGCCGACTTCGCCGTCGTGTAGCCGGGCATCCCGCCCTGCCCGGCCATCCACGAGGTCGAGCCCAGGTTGACGATCGCGCCCCCGCCAGCGGCCGCCATGTCGGGGTAGACCGCCTGGGCGGCGAAGAACTGGTGGCGCAGATTGACGGCGAGCCGATCGTCCCAGTACTCGGGAGTGACGCTGTCGAGCGCGTGGCGCTCGTCGTCGGCCGCGTTGTTGATCAGGATCCGGATCGGGCCGAGGCGTCGGCGCACCTCGGCGACGGCGCCGCGGAGGGCCGCAATGTCCTTGAGGTCGCACGGCAGGAACAGGGGCCGCTCCCGGCCCGTCGCACCGATCGCCTCCAGGAGACGCTCGGCGGCGGCGCGGTCGATGTCGAGGAAGGCCACCCGCGAGCCCTGGGCAGAGAAGTGCTCCACGATCGAGGCGCCGATGCCACTCGCACCGCCGGTCACGAGGACGACGCGGTCGCGCAAGCTCGGATAGGTGGCGTACGTCATGAAGGCCTCCCTTGGGGGCGACGGACGTGATCGACGGCAAGCCGCCATCCACGCTAGCACACGCGAGTCGGCTTGCCGGAACCGCGGGCGACCCGGTATCCTCGGCCGGCATGGACCCGATCACCCTGCGGAGTGGCCCGCTCGGCGTCGTGCTCTCGCCCCTGGTCGGAGGTGCGATCGCGCGCTTCTGGTCCGAGAAGACAGGACCGGACGTGGAGCTACTCCGCCCCGCGCCCGACCTGGCGCTCGCGAGGCGCGATCCCTGGGCGATGGCATGCTTCCCGCTGGTCCCATGGTCGAACCGGATCCGCGCGGGACGCTTCGCCTTCGGCCAGCGCACGATCAGCCTGCCACCCAACCGTCCGCAGGATCGCCACCCGATCCACGGGCACGGCTTCCAGACCTCATGGACCGTCGTGAGCGCCCACCCGGCGGGGGCTGTCCTCGAGTATCTCCACGTGCCGGGCGCGTGGCCGTGGGCCTATCGGGTCGTGCAGCGGATCGCGGTGACGCCGGCGAGCCTCGAGCTCGAGCTGACGCTCGCGAACGAAAGCAACGCGGCCATGCCCGCGGGGCTGGGCTGGCACCCCTACTTCCCGAGGACCGCGGCGACGACCCTCACCGCGCACGTCACCGGGCTCTGGCAGACCGACGCCGAGGTGTTGCCCGTCGTCTGCGTGGCGCCCCCGCCGGACCGCGATCCAGGGCGGGGGCTTCTCGTGGATCGGGTACCGCTCGACAACGCGTTCGTCGGCTGGGACGGCCAGGCCGTCGTCGCGTGGCCCGAGCGCCGCGTTCAGCTCCGGCTCAGCACGCGAGGCCCGCTCGGGACGCTGGTGGTCTACACGCCGCCCGGCGCGTCGTTCTTCTGCGCCGAGCCGGTCAGCCACATCACCGACGCCTTCAATCTCGCCGCCGCCGGCCGGGCGGACACGGGGATGCGGACCCTCGCTCCCGGCGAGTCCGTGCGCGCCTCGCTCACGTTGACCCCGGAGACCACGTGATGCGGCACGAGAGACGCTCGGCCGGGAAGCCCCGCCTCCCCACGGTCCTCGGACCGTGACCGGCGTGCGCTGCGTCCTGCCGGCGCGGGCCCTCCTCGGCGAGGGGCCACTCTGGGACCCGGAGGACCGCCTCCTCTACTGGGTCGACATCAAGGGCTGTAGCGTGCACCGGTTCGATCCCGCCACCGGCCACGACACGCGATGGCCGACGCCCGAGACCGTGGGCTCCCTCGTCCGGCGCGCGGCCGGCGGTCTGGTGGTGGCCTTGCGCTCCGGCTTCCACTTCCTCGACCTCGACACGGGTGCGATCCAGCCCGTCGCCAGGCCCGAACTGGACCGGCCAGAGAACCGCTTCAACGACGGGAAGCCCGACCGGCGCGGCCGGTTCTGGGCCGGCAGCATGCACGATCCAGAGTCCGCTCCCGGGGGCTCCCTCTACCGCCTCGACCCCGACGGCTCGTGCCGCCGAATGATCGACGGACTCATCTGCTCGAACTCGCTCTGCTGGAGCCCCGACGGGCGGACCATGTACCACGCCGACACCGTCCGCCGAACCGTCTGGGCCTGGGACTCGGACCCCGATCGCGGTGAGATCGCGAACCGCCGCGTGTTCCTGCAGCTCTCGGGTGACGAGGGCGCGCCGGACGGCGCCACCGTCGACGCCGAGGGATTCGTGTGGCTCGCGCACTGGGACGGGTGGCAGCTGACCCGCCACGACCCCGCCGGCCGCACGGAGCGCGTCGTGCGCTTGCCGGTCCAGCGCCCCACCTGTCCGGCCTTCGGTGGACCGGACCTCGCGGTGCTGTACGTGACGTCGGCAACGATCGGGCTCTCGTCGGACGCGCTGGCCGCTCAGCCGTGCGCCGGAGGCCTCCTGGCTCTCGATCCAGGCGTGCGGGGCTTGCCCGAAGCGCGCTTCACCGGCTGAGATCGGCCCTCTTCCGAACCCGCCAAACCCGCTCAAGCTGGAGGACCAGATGACAGGGATCCCGACCCGCGGCGCCAGCCCGACCGACACCACTCACAGTCCGGCAGCCATGTGGCAGACGCTCGCCGGAGGCGCCGTGACGATCGAGGGCGGTCTGTGGGCCCGGCGGCAGGCGACCAACCGTGACGCCGCTCTGCCCCACGGCTACCGGATGCTCGAGGCCGCGGGGAACTTCGAGAATCTCCGCATCGCCGCCGGCAGATCCACCGGTCGCTACCAGGGCCCGGTCTTCATGGACTCGGACGTGTACAAGTGGATCGAGGCTGCCGCCTACGAGCACGCCCGGATTCCGAGCGACTGGCTCCTATCACACATGACGGCCGTGATCGAGATCGTCGGCGCCGCCCAGGGTGAGGACGGCTACCTGAACTCCCACTATCAGGTGGCGGAGCCGGGCCGGCGCTGGACCGACTTCGCCCAGGGGCACGAGCTCTACTGTGCGGGTCACCTGTTCCAGGCCGCGGTCGCGCACCATCGGGCCACCGGCGATGACCGCCTGCTCCGGATCGCTCGGCGCTTCGCGGACTATCTCGACGCGCGCTTCGGGCCCGGCAGAGAGCCCGGGACGCCCGGCCACCCGGAGATCGAGATGGGGCTCACCGAACTCTACCGGGAAACCCGCGAGCGGCGCTACCTCGATCTGGCAGGGTTCTTCCTCGACCAGCGTGGTCGCGCCTGGCTCGGCCCCGGACGTTACAACAGCGCGGCCTACTATCAGGACCGGGTGCCCGTGCGGGAGGCGGCCGAGGTCGAGGGTCATGCCGTCCGCGCGCTGTACCTGACCGCGGGGATCGCGGACGTGTACCTGGAGACCAGGGAGGCGGTGCTCCTGGCCGCCCTCGACCGTCAATGGGCGGACCTCACCAGTCACAAGCTGTACGTGACCGGGGGCGTCGGCTCACGCCATCTGGGAGAGGCGTTCGGTCAGCCGTACGAGCTGCCGAACGATCTCGCCTACTGCGAGACGTGCGCGGCCATCGCCAGCATCCTCTGGAGCTGGCGGATGCTACTGGCCACCGGCCAGGCGCGCTTCGCCGACCTGATCGACCGGACGCTCCACAACGCCGTGCTCGCCGGGGTGTCGCTCGACGGCGAGCGCTACTTCTACGTGAACCCCCTGGCCAGCAACGGGCGAGCGGAGCATCTCGGGCGCGGCGGCTGCCGGCGAAAGGAATGGCACCTGGTCGCCTGCTGTCCACCGAACGTCATGCGGCTCCTGGCGTCGCTCGGGCACTACGTCGCGACGCGCGATCGCGCGGGGCTCCAGATGCACCAGTACGCGCCGGCCCGGATCGCGACCTCGCTGCCATCGGGGAGCCCCGTGGCCCTGCGGATGGAGACCTGCTACCCGTGGGAGGGGTCGGTCCGGTTGACGATCGAGGAGGGAGACGGAAGCTCGTGGCCGCTCGCCTTGCGGGTCCCGGAATGGTGCGCGCGCGCCACCGTGCAGGTGAACGGCGGAGCGATGGAGGCCGCACCGGACGCGCGGGGTTACCTCCGTCTCGAGCGAAGCTGGCGCCCGGGTGACGCCGTGGAGCTGGACCTCCCGATGGACGTAAGGCTGATCGAGCCACACCCGGCGATCGAGTCGACCCGCGGATCCGTCGCGATCGAGCGCGGCCCCCTCGTCTATTGCCTCGAGCAAGCTGATCAGGGCGACGCGCCGATCGCCGAGCTCGAGATCGACCCGACCGGAGTGCCGGCGTCCCGCTGGGACCCCGGGCTCCTCGAAGGCGTCGTGGTCGTCCGGGCACCGGGGTTCCGCGTCGACACCTCGTCGTGGGGCGATCGACTCTACCGCCCGTTCCGCTCCGAGGCGCCGCCGACACGGCAACGGGTGGAGCTCTCGGCAATCCCGTACTTCGCCTGGGCGAATCGAAGCCCGGGCGCGATGCGTGTTTGGGTCCCGCGGGCTACAATCTGATCGCCAACGGTCGGTCTGCTAGCAAGGATCCTCGGGATGCTTCGTCGCCCTTTGACCGAGAGGAGCAGCGCGTGACAGGTACGGACAGGATGCGGCTTGGGCTCATGCTTCCGATCGGCGCCGGAGCTCTCGGCGAGGGGCGCCCCGTTCGCTGGGCGGATCTCCGGGAGATGGCCCGCACGGCGGAATCGGTCGGTGTCGACACGCTGTTCCTGCCCGACCACCTCCTGTTCCGGAAATCGCCGCCGGACAACCTCATGCAGGTCAACATGCCGGAGGGCAAGCTCCGCGGGATCTGGGAATCGTGGACGATCCTCTCCGCCCTGGCCGAGGCGACGAGCCGCATCCACCTCGGGCCCCTGGTGGCGTGCACGGGGTTCCGGAACCCGGCGATCCTCGCCAAGATGGCCGACACGCTCGACGAGGTGTCGGACGGACGCGTCGTCCTCGGCCTCGGCGCCGGCTGGCACGAGCCGGAGTACCACGCGTTCGGCATCCCGTACGATCACCGCGTCGGCCGCTTCGAGGAAGCCCTCGCGATCATCGTGCCGCTCCTCCGGGAGGGCCGGGTGGACTTCCAGGGGCAGTACTACCAGGCACAGGACTGCGTCCTCGCCCCGCGCGGCCCGCGCGCCGGCGGCCCGCCGATCCTGATCGGCGCCCAGCGCCCCCGCATGATGGCGCTGGCCGCGCGCTACGCCGACGTGTACGACGCGGACTACCATCTCGTCGCGAGCGACGTCCGGAGCCGGTTCGAGGCGCTCGAACGCGCCTGCGCCGACGCGAAGCGCGACCCGGCGACCATCACGCGCGCGGCGGGGACCCGGGTGGCGCTCACGCGGGCGGGCGAGCCGCGGCCGGGCGTGCCGGACGTCACCGCGCCGCCGGGAGTCTCGGTCTTCGAGCTCGGCGGCATGCGCCAGATGGCGCGCGTGGGGACAACCGACGAGCTCCTGGCCCACGTCCGGACCTTCCAGACCGTGGGGGTCCAGCACCTCACGCTGAGCCTCGTGCACCCGCCGGGTCCGAAGGGGATCGAGATGCTCGCCCCGGTCCTCGAGGGCCTGCGGCGCTGAGAGGGGCTGGCGATCCCGCGCGCTAGCTACCCGTCAGGCTGCTTGGCCTCGAGCTCGGCCCAGCGGGCGTAGAGCCGGTCCACCATGGCTCGCGCGGCCTGGAGCGCCGCGTAGCGGGTCTCGAGCGCCACCGGGTCCGATGCGATGCCGGGGTCTTCCGCCGCGCGCCGGCACGCTTCGGCGGCGTTCTCGGCGTCCAGGATCGCCCGCTCCATCCCGTCCCACTCGCGCTGATCGAGATACCCGAGCCGCTTCGTCCTCGGCCGCGCGCGCACCGGCGCCGCTGGCGTCGCCTCGCGCGGCGCCGGCGCCCGGGCGGCCCGGGTCGCTTCCCACTGCGCGTAGTCCGCGAACGTCTCGGCCCCGCCCTCGCCGTCGAGGGCCAGGACGACGTTGGACACGTGCTCGAGCATGAAGCGGTCGTGGGTGACGAGCACCAAGCCTCCCTCGAACTCCGCGAGGCTGTCCTCGAGAACCTCGAGCGTCGGGATGTCCAGGTCGTTCGTCGGCTCGTCCAGGATCAAGAGGTCGGCCGGCTCCCGCATCAGGCGCGCGATGAGGATGCGGGCCTGCTCGCCGCCCGACAGGCGGCCGACGGGCAGCTCGAGCTGCTCGGGCCGGAACAGGAAGCGCTTGGCCCACGAGGCCACGTGGATGCTTCGGCCCTGGAAGACGACGGCGTCGCCCTCCGGCGAGAGCGCGCGCCGAAGCGGCTGGTCGGGGTCCAGGGTCGCACGGTGTTGGTCGAAGCGGACCAGCCGGAGTCCCTCGGCCCGCTCGATCTCGCCGGCGTCGGGAACGAGAGTGCCGGCGAGCAGGTCGAGCAGCGTCGTCTTGCCGCTGCCGTTCGGACCGATGAGGCCGACGTGGGTGCCGCGCACGACCGCCAGGTCGAGGTCCCGGATGAGCGGGCGGCCTCCACGCGCCTTCCACAGCCCCCGCGCGACGAGAAGCTTGCGCCTCCGGCGCCCCGAAGCGAGGAGCTCGATGCCGGCGGTGCCGCCGGCGGTCCGCGCCCGGGCGTCCCCCAGCTCCTCGATGAGGCGGCCGGCCTCCCGGATGCGCCCCTTCGCCTTGGTGGAGCGCGCCTTCGCGCCGCGCCGCAGCCACTCGATCTCGCGACGCACCGTGTTGGCCAGGGACTCCTCGTAGGCGGCCTGGCCCCGCAGGAACTCGTCGCGTCGGGCGAGGAACTCGCTGTACCCGCCATCGGTCTGGAACAGGCCGTCCGGGTACGCCCGGTTCAGCTCCAGCATGCGGGTGGCCACGTGCTCGAGGAAGTAGCGGTCGTGGCTCACGACGAGGACGGCGCGCGCCCGATCGGCGAGAACGCCTTCCAGCCAGAGGATGCCATCCACGTCGAGGTGGTTGGTGGGCTCGTCCATCAGCAGGACGTCGGGCATGCCCGCCAGCTCGCGCGCGATCGCCAGGCGCTTTCTCCAGCCGCCGGACAGCGCCTCGACCGCCGCGCGCCCGTCCGCGAAGCCGGCGCGGCCGAGCGTCTGCGCGACGCGCCCGGGGCGCTCGTCCTCCTCCACCGTTGCCAGGGCGGCGGCGAGCACGTCCTCGACGGTGACGCCGGCCTGGAAGAGCGGATCCTGGGGGACGTAGCCGATGCGGATGCCGCCGCGAACGGCGCGGGTGCCGTGGTCGGGGGGCTCCAGCCCGGCGAGAATCCTGAGGAGGGTGGACTTGCCGGAGCCATTCGGCCCCACGAGGCCCACCTGGTCTCCGTCGAAGAGGCCGAAGGACAGCTGGTCGAAGAGCGTCCGGGCCCCGTAGGTCTTGCCGACCGCCTCGCAGCTCAGGAGCAGTGACCGAGCCATCTACGCGCGGCTGCTCCTCTCGGGGGATTCACGCTCCCCCATTGTACGGGGCCCGCTCGGCAGGTGTGGCTCGGCCGGCCGGGTGGAGCGAAAGCGCTACAGCCGCACGAGGCGGGCCGAGCGGATCGACGGCAGCGCCCGGAGCTCGGCGAGCACGAGGTCCGAGATCGGCGTGTCCAGGCTCAGGACGGACACGGCGCGACCGCCGGGCTGCTGCCGCCCGAGCTGCATGCCTGCGATGTTGATCCCGTGCGCGCCAAGGAGGGTGCCGAGCCGTCCGATGACGCCCGGCACGTCGTCGTTCGAGAGCACGACCATCCAGCCCACCGCGTGCGCCTCGAGGTCGAACCTATCCACCTGGACGATCCGTGGCTCGCGGCGGTGGAAGAGCGTCCCGGCGACCTGCCACTGACCCCGATCGGTCACGAGCTCGGCGGTCAGCAGGCTGGCGTAGTCCTCGCTCACGGGCGTTTTCGACTCGACAACGCGCAGGCCCCGCTGCCGCGCGAGGTACGGCGCGTTCACGTCGGTCACGTTCTCCTCGAGGATCACGCCGAGGAGCCCCCGCAGGAAGGTAACGGTGAGCGGCTGGGTCGCGTGCCCGGCGATCTCGCCCGCGTAGGTGAGCCGCGCCTCGGCCATCCGACCCTCGGCGAGCTGGCCGAGGAACGACCCGAGCTTCACGGCGAGCCCGAGATAGGGCGCCAGCTCCCGCAGAAGCTCGGGGTCCACGCTGGGCGCGTTGACGGCGTGACGGACCACGCCACGGAGCAGGAGGTCGGCCACCTGCTGCGCGATGGCCACCGCAACCTGCGTCTGCGCCTCCTCCGTGGAGGCGCCGAGGTGCGGCGTCACGACGACCGGCTCCAGGTCCAGGAGCGGCGAGCCCCAGGGGGGCTCCTGCTCGAAGACGTCGAGCCCGGCGCCCGCGACGTGGCCAGTCTGAATCGCTGCCGCCAGCGAGGCCTCGTCGACGATGCCGCCCCTGGCGCAGTTGACGATGCGCACGCCGGGCTTCGTCCGCCCGAGCTCCGCGGCGCCGATCAGGCCTCGCGTCTCCTTCGTCAAGGGAATGTGGACCGAGATGAAGTCCGACCGCCGGAGGAGCGCGTCCAGGTCGACCAGCTCGACCCCGAGCCTTTCCGCGACCTCGGTGCCGAGGTACGGGTCGTAGGCGACGACCGTCATCTGGAAACCTTGCGCGCGTCGCGCGACCTCCGTGCCGATGCGCCCGAGCCCGACGATGCCGAGCGTCTTGCCGTAGACCTCCGCCCCGAGGAAGCGATCGCGCTCCCACTTGCCGCCCCGGAGGTGGGCGTGGGCCTGGGGCAGCTTCCGCGCGACAGCGAGGAGGAGCGCCATCGTGTGCTCGGCCGCGGCGATCGTGTTGCCGCCGGGGGTGTTCATGCAGACGATGCCGCGCCGCGTGGCCGCTTCCACGTCGACGTTGTCGAGGCCGACCCCGGCGCGCCCGATCACCTCGAGGGCGGGCGCGGCGTCAATCACCGCCGCCGTGACGCAGGTCGCACTCCGGACCACGAGGCCGTGGTAGGGGCCGATCCGCCGGGCGAGCTCCTCGGGCGGCAGGGTCGGAACCACGTCGACCAGCAGGCTCTCGCCGCGAAGCGTGTCCACTCCGATCTCCTGGAGGGAGTCGGTGACGAGCACTCGCTTGGCGAACGGGGCGCTCACCGCCGAGTCAGCTCTCCTTGGCGAAGATCCGCTGCGCGGCGGCCACCCCCGCGCCCAGCTCCACCGGCACCCCCAGCCGCACGAGGACGCGCTCGAGCGACGCGAGGCCGACGATCAGGTCGGATTCGTCGACCCAGCCCAGGTGGGCAAGCCGGAAGAGCTTCCCCTTCATCTCACCCTGCCCGCCCGCGATGGTGATGTTGTCGTCCGAGCCGTACGCCCGCACGACCGCCTCGCCGTCGATCCCCGCCGGCGGGATGATGGCCGTGACAGCCGGGCTCGGCGTCGCCCGGGCGAAGAGCGCGAGCCCGAGCGCCTCGGCCCCCGCCCGCGCCGCACGCGCGAGCCGGTCGTGGCGACGGTAGACCTCCGCGAATCCCTCGGCGCGGAGGAGCCCGAGCGCGACATCGAGTCCCGCGAGGAGCGACACGGCAGGCGTGAACTGGCCCTGGTGCTTCGCTTGCCAGCGCCGCTCGGTGGGAAGGTCCCAGTAGAAGCGTGGGCACCGGGCGTGCTCGGCCGCTCGCCACGCACGGTCGTTCAGCGCCACGAACGCGAGCCCCGGGGGGCACATGA
This sequence comes from uncultured Candidatus Rokubacteria bacterium, assembly GCA_963805625.1. Classification (GTDB taxonomy): domain Bacteria; phylum Methylomirabilota; class Methylomirabilia; order Rokubacteriales; family DASRDR01; genus DASRDR01. The sequence continues at coordinate 974,905 of CAWDVE010000017.1, read as the reverse complement.
GCCCCTTCTGCGAGCCCGCGACCACGACGTCGATCCCCCAGAGATCCATCGGGCACGGCACGACCCCGAGCGACGAGACCGTGTCCACCACGCACAGGGTGTCGGTCCCCAGGGTGAGGGCGGCGTACGCCTCGACGTCCTCGAGAACGCCGGTCGACGTCTCGCTCTGGGTCACGAAGAGGGCCCGCGCCTTGGGATGCGCGGCCAGGGCCGCCGCCACTCGCTCCGGCGGCACCGTCTCGCCGTATGGCGCATCAATGGTGCGGACGGTGAGGCCGAAGGCCCGGGCGATGTCAGCCCAGCGCTCGCCGAACTTGCCGCACCGTACGACGAGCACCTCGTCCCCGGGCGAGCAGAGGTTGACGACGGCAGCCTCGAGCGCACCGGTACCCGAGGCCGCCAGGATGATGACCTCGCTCCGAGTCCCGATCAGCTCGGCGAGACCGGACCGCACCCGGCCGAAGAGCGCCTCGAACTCGGGCGTCCGGTGGTGGAGGATCGGCTGGGCAATCGCCTGGAGGACCACGGGGGGGATCGGGGTCGGACCCGGCGCGAGCAGGTGGTACTTCTTCATGGTCTGGCTCCTTCAGCCTAGCGATTCCGCCACCAGATGAAACCCACTATAGCGAGGATCGTGAGAATCGTCAGCGCTACCTCGAACGCTCCACCGCAGCGAGCCTTCCCGTTCGCTCGCCGCGCCCGATGCCCGAGACAAGCTCTAGCAGCCGGTCGATCAGGAATCCCAGAGCCGGCCCCGTGGTCTACCTGGTGAAGTGGTAGGGCCCCCTGAAAATGCCGCGCTCGGTCACGATGGCCGTGATGAGCGCGGCGGGAGTGACGTCGAAGGCCGGGTTCCGCGCCGGGGAGGCCGCCGGCGTGATGCGCCGGCCGGCCAGCTCCTGGACCTCGCGGGGGTCCCGCTCCTCGATGGGAATGACCGATCCGTCAGGGATCCCGGCGTCGATGGTCGAGAAGGGCGCGGCAACGTAGAACGGGATCCCGTGATGCCGCGCCAGCACCGCCACGCCGTAGGTCCCGATCTTGTTGGCGGTGTCCCCGTTCCGGGCGATCCGGTCGGCCCCCACCACAACGAGGTCAACCTCGCCGCGGGCCATGGTCGAGGCCGCGGCGACGTCCGCGATGACCGCATGGGGGATGCCCTCGCGGACCAGCTCCCACGCGGTGAGCCGCGCGCCTTGCAGGACCGGTCGCGTCTCGTCGACCCAGACGAAGGGCCGCCGCCCCGCCTCGACGGCGCCGCGCACGATGCCGAGCGCCGTCCCGTAGCCGGCCGTCGCGAGGCCGCCGGCATTGCAGTGGGTGAGGATCCGCGCTCCCACGGGGACGAGCTCCGCCCCGTGAGCCCCGAGCCGGCGGTTCGCCGCCACGTCCTCCTCCAGGATGAGCTCCGCCTCGTCGACGAGGCCGGCACGAAGCTCCGCGAGGGACAGCGCCCGGCGGCTTTGCGCGTACCGCCGCATGCGGTCCAGCGCCCAGAAGAGGTTCACCGCGGTCGGACGGGTCTGGGCGAGCCCATCGAGGGCCGCCTCGAGATCCCCGAGAAGCGCGTCGCCATCGCGGGCCGAGCTCCCGAGGCCCGCGAGGGCGACCCCGAACGCGGCCGCCACACCGATCGCCGGCGCGCCGCGGACCGCCAGAGTGCGGATCGCGTCCGCCACCTCTGGCCACGTCCGGCACTCGAGGTACACCTCTTCCCCGGGCAGGCGTCGCTGGTCCAGCAGCACCAGCCGATCCCGCTGCCAGCTGACGGGGAAGAACGCGAGCGGCGGCGCGCCCACTAGGCGGAGCGCGCAGCAGCGCGGGTCGGGCCCGCAACACCGCCGGGCAGCGCGAGCCGGGTGGCGGCCTCGGCGGGCGCGAGGCCCACGACCCGCACGATCTTGGTCCGGGCCGTGTGGCCACGGACGATCTCGACCCGCGACCGGGCACAGCCGAGCCGTTCGGCCAGAAGGGCGCGAACGGCCTCGTTGGCGGCCCCGTCGGCCGGCGGAGCGGTCACCCGCACGCGGAGCCGACTGCCCAGCCATCCGACGATCTCATCGCGGCTGGCGCGGGGCCGAACCTCCACGGTCAGGCGGGTCTCAGGAAGCGGCATTGCCCTCCGCCAGCGCCTGCTCGGCGAGACGCTTGTGCGCGGCGAGCGTGCCCATGATCTCCTCGCCCAGCTGTCGCCGGAGCCGCCGGAGCGCGGTGACCTCGGCCGTGAGCTTCGCGTGCTCCTCCCGGGCGTCCTGCATGAACTTCTCGGCCCGCAGGTGCGCCTCGCGAAGGACAAGCTCCGCCTCGCGCCGAGCGTTCTCCTTGAACTCCTCGGCGATCTTCTGCGTCGTGACGAGCGTCTCCTGGAGCGTCTTTTCCCGCCCCTCGACGCCCCGGGACTTCTCCTCGACGAGCACCAGCTGCTCCTTGAGGAGCGCGTTCTCCCGGGATAGCTCTTCGACGTCGTCGGCCATCTCTTCCAGGAACGCGTCGACCTCCTGGGGGTCGAATCCCCGGAAGAACCGCACGGCGAACTGCTGCTGGCGGATGTCGGTGGCGGTCATGCGCATCGAGTCCCTCCTGAGCCTCCGTCTCACCCGAGCCGGTATGCCGTCCTCACGAGGACTGGGACGAGAAACCACTGGAGGAAGTAGATGCCGAGGATGACGACGAGTGGTGAGAAGTCGATCGAGGAGTACGGGAGGCGGCGCCGGATCGGTCGAAGCACGGGCTCGGTGACCTGGTGCAGGAATCGTACGATCGGGTTCCATGGATCCGGGTTCACCCAGGACAGAAGGGCCCGGATGACGATGATCCACATGTACGCGTACAGGACGTAGTCGACAAGCTTCGCGACCGCGAGCAGGAAATCACCCAGCACGTACACGGTGTCCCCCTACCGCCCCTGGCCCAGCTCGCGCGAGCGCTGGGTCGCCCGCTCCACCGCGTCGATCAGGGTCCGCCGGAGCCCTCCGGCCTCCAGCGTGTGGATGCCGGTGATCGTGGTCCCGCCGGGGGAGCTGACCATGTCCTTGAGCTGGCCGGGGTGCATGCCGGTGTCGATCAGGAGTCGCGCCGAGCCGAGCACCGTCTGCATGGCCAGCGTCATCGCCGTCTTGCGATCCAGGCCGACCCTGACGCCCCCGTCCGCAAGCGCCTCGACGACCAGCGCGATGTAGGCGGGACCGGAGCCGGAAAGGCCCGTCACGGCGTCCATCATCTCCTCGTCCAGGATCACGACGCGGCCGACGGCCTCGAAGATCTGGCGGGCCGTGTCCAGGTCGCCCTCCTCGAGCCCGGCGGCGCGCGCGATGGCGGTGGCGCCTTCCAGAACCAGGGCCGGCGTGTTCGGCATGACCCGGATCATCCGGGTGCCCGGGGGCAAGTGGCGTCGGATCTCGCTGGTGGACACACCGGCCGCCACCGAGATCAAGAGCTTCCCGGGCGTGGCGGGAGCGATCTCGTCCAGCACCTCGCCGAGGATCTGCGGTTTCACGGCCAGGATGACGACGTCGGCCCGCCGCACGAGCGTCACGTTGTCCGGGATGACCACGATGCCGTAGAGCCGCTTCAGCTCCTCGAGCCGGTCGGCCCGAACGTCCGCCATGAGGAGGTGCCCCATCGGCATGAGCCCCGTCTTGGTGAGACCCCGGACGAGGGCCTCGCCCATGTTGCCTCCACCCACGAACCCGACCCGCTTGTCCCGGACCGACATGGTCAGTCCTCACGACCCAGCGCGACGCCAGAGCGCCAGGCGTTCACGGTTCAGCCTCCCCGGGGCCCGAAGATCGCGGTCCCCACCCGCACGATCGTTGCGCCCTCCTCGATGGCCGCCTCAAAGTCGCCGCTCATTCCCATCGACAGCTCGGCGAGCTCGACACCGAGCCCCCAGCCCCTCGCATCGTCGAGCAGCTTCCGCATTGCCCGGTAGTGCGGCCGGGAATCCTCGGGGTCACGGGGCAGCGGCGGGATCGCCATGAGCCCCCGCAGCCGGAGTCCGGGAAGCGCCGCCATGGCCTCCAGCGCGGGCCGGAGCTCCTCGGGGGGGACGCCTCCCTTCTGCGGCTCCTCGCCGACGTTGACCTGGACCAGCACATTGACCCGGCGGCCGGCCTCGGCCGCCCGGCGCGAGATCGCCTCCGCCAGCGGCAGGCGATCGACAGATTGAATCAGGTCGAAGCACTCGAGGGCGTCCTTGACCTTGTTGGTCTGGAGGTGCCCGATCAGGTGCCACGGCCGCGACCGGCCGAGCACGCGGATCTTCTCGCGCGCCTCCTGCACGCGGTTCTCACCAAGCGCGGGCGCTCCTGCCGCGATCGCGGCCCGGACGCCCTCGACGTCGATCATCTTGGACACCGCCACTAGGAGCACGATGTCCTCACGACGTCCGGCCCGGCGGGCCGCGTCGGCGATCCGCTCCTGCACGGCGGCGAGGTTCGCGCGAATGTCGGTCTCGGTCATGCGCGCCGGTATTGTAGCGGGTTCGCCCGCCGGGCGCCACGCCGCCTCACGCGGCGCTGCCTAGTCGAGCAGGGCAAGCGTCGCGAGGCGCCCCGCGAGGCCTTCCTTCCGGTACGAGAAGAAGAGGTCCCGCCGGCAGCCGGTGCACAGCTGCGGGCTCAGGATCGCTCCAGGAGGCACGCCGGCCGCCGCCAGCTGATCGGCATTGGCCGCCCACAGGTCCAGCCACCAGCGATCTGGGCGATCCGGGCGGCCCGGACCGGCCGGACGTACCCAGCGGTCCCACGCCGATGGGAACGCCGCACGTAAAGGGCCGACCACGGGCTCGTCGACCTCGTAGCAGCAGGGGCCGATGGACGGCCCGATCGCGGCCTGGATCCGGTCCGCACGCGCGCCAGCCCGCTCGACGAGCGCCGCGACGAGCCGCCCCGCGATCCCCTGCACAGTGCCGCGCCATCCCGCGTGCGCCATCCCGAGGGCTGGCCGCTCCGGGTCGACGACGATCAGCGGCACGCAGTCGGCCGTGAAGATCGCCAGCGGCCGCGCCCGCCGGCGGGTGAACAGGGCGTCCCCGGTGCCGACCAGGCCGCCCACGTCCGTCGCATCCGCGTCGAGACAGACGTGACCGTGGACCTGCCGTGCGTACCTGATGCTGCCCGACTCGAGGCCGAGGGCGGCGAGAGCGGGCCACCGCCGCTCACTCCCGAACGGGCCGGCCGGCGCCGAGACGGCGTCGAAACTTCCCTGGTGGCGCGTCGTGAAGGCGTGCCGCGCCCCCGCCTCCGCGAGCGCCGGCAGCACCGCATGCGTGGACGGCTCCCCGTACCAGCTGACCATGGGTCGATCCCGACCGTCCGCGCCGTCGCCTGTCAGGCAGCCCGCGGCGGCACGAGAGGATCGGTTCGCCGACCGTCAGTCGGCCTGCCGCCGGAGGAACGCGGGAATGTCGAGGTCGTCGGCCATTCCCTCGAGCCCGTCCGCGCGGACGCCATCCGCGCGAGGTCGCCGCCACGGCGACGGTCGATCGCCCCCGCGGTACGCTTTCAGGTCGACGGTCCGCGCGCCCGGAGCCGCACCCGCGGCCGCTCCCGCACTCGCGGCCGACGCAAGCGGGTGCATGGCCCCACCTGCGTCGTCGAATCCCGTCGCGATGACCGTGACGCGGATCTCGTCTCCGAGGGCCTCGTCCACCACGGCGCCGACGATGATGTTGGCGTCGCCCTCGGCCGCTTCCGCCACCGTGCTGGCCGCCTCGTTCACCTCGTGGAGCGTGAGGTCCGAGCCGCCTGTGATGTTGATCAGAACCCCGCGCGCGCCCTGGATGGACGTCTCCTCGAGAAGCGGGCTCGCGATCGCCTTCTGGGCCGCGTCGACGGCGCGATGCTCACCCCGCCCGATCCCGGTGCCCATGAGCGCCATGCCCATTCCCGACATGATCGTGCGCACGTCGGCGAAGTCGAGGTTGATGAGGCCCGGGACAAGGATGAGGTCCGAGATGCCCTGCACCGCCTGCTGCAGAACGGAGTCGGCGACCTTGAACGCCTCCTGCAGCGACGTGCCCTTCTCGACGACCGTGAGGAGCCGCTGGTTGGGAATCGTGAGCAGCGTGTCGACGATCCCCCGAAGCTCCTGGATGCCGGCGTCCGCCTGGCGCATGCGCCGGGGTCCCTCGAACTGGAACGGCTTCGTGACGCAGGCAACCGTGAGCGCGCCCAGCTCCTTGGCGATCGCGGCGACCACGGGCGCGGCGCCGGTGCCGGTGCCGCCGCCCATCCCGGCCGTGATGAAGACCATGTCGGCACCGGTCAAGGTTTGCTGGAGGAGCTCCCGGTCCTCGCTCGCGGCGCGGCGACCCACCTCGGGGTCGGAGCCGGCGCCGAGCCCGCCGGTGAGCTTTGTGCCGAGCTGGATCTTGATCTGGGCCGGGGACGCGCGGAGGGCCTGGGCGTCGGTATTGGCCACCGCGAACGTCACGCCGGTGAAGTGCGAGCTGATCATCCGGTTCACGGCGTTCGATCCGCCGCCTCCGAGCCCGACGACCCGGATCTTCGCCGCGAGTTCCCGATCCTCTTCCTCGAGCCGGAAGATGAGCTCCTCCCGCATCGTTCCCTCCCCCCCTTTCGGCCGGCGTTCCCCGACGGCCGGATCTTGCTTTCGCTTACGGCGTCCTCGTCCCATCAGAAGATCTCCCGAAGCCACTCGCGGACACGGCGCGCGGTCCGGCCCACCCCGGGCCACCCTTCGCCCAGCCCGGGTAGCCGGCCCGCCGCGGTCGGTGGGCGGTCCCGGCGGGCGCCGGTGAGGACCAGACCTACCGCGGTCGCGAACCCGGGGCTCTCCACCTGCTCGTAGAGTCCTCCGACCCACTTCGGAATCCCACGGCGGACCGGCAGGTCGAGGATCGTCTCCGCCAGCTCCGGTACGCCTTCCATGATCGTCGCGCCTCCGGTGACCACCGCGCCCGCGGTCGCTGCGTCGTCAAGCCCCGCCTGGCTCACGCCCCGGGCCACGAGCGTCAGGACCTCCTCCACGCGCGCCTGGACGATGCGGGCCAGGGTCTGCCGCGACAAGACCCTCGGCTTGCGGCCGCCAATCGACGGCACCTCCACCGTCTCGTCCTCGAGGACGAGGCTCGCCTGGGCGCACCCGAAGAGCTTCTTGAGCTCCTCGGCCGACGGCGGCGGCGTCCTCAGCCCCACGGCGATGTCGTTGGTGATGTGGTCGCCGCCGAGCGGAATCACCGCCGTGTGCCACACGGCGCCGTCGCGGAACAACGCGACGTCCGTCGTTCCGCCGCCCACGTCGATCAGGAGGACGCCCAGCTCCCGCTCGTCGGGCGTGAGCACCGACTCGCCCGAGGCGAGCGCCTGCAGCACGACGTCCTCGACCTTCAGGCCGGCCCGGTTGACGCTCCGCACCACGTTCTGGACCGCGGTGGCGGCCCCGGCGACGAGGTGGACCGAAACGCCCAGCCGGCTCCCGAGCATCCCTATCGGTTCCCGGATGCCGTCCTGGTCGTCGACGGTGAAGCCCTGAGTGAGCGCGTGGAGGATCTCTCGGTCGGGCGGCAGGCTCACCGCCCGGGCGGCGTCCACCGCGCGCGCGACGTCGATGGCGGTGACCTCGCGGGTGCGCCCCTGGATCGCCACGACACCCTGACTGTTGATCCCCCGGATGTGCCCTCCGCCGATCGACACGTAGACGGCGTCCACCTCTACCCCGGCCGTCTGCTCCGCCTCGGAGATCGCGCGCTTGATGGCCTCGACTGTCGACTCAACGTTCGCGACGACGCCTTTTCGGAGCCCCCGCGAGGGGTGCTGGCCGATGCCGATCACGTCGACCCCGGTCGGGGTCACCTCGCCAATGACGGCACAGATCTTGGTCGTCCCCACGTCGAGTCCCGTGATGATGCTCTGTATCCTACGCACCGTCAGCGTCGCTCCACGCCAGCCGCGGCCGGCATCGCGAGAGTGGCGGGATCCCCGACCGCCCGGCGCCGGCTCGCGGCGGCCGGCGTCCGGGCCGGGCCGACCGGAGGCGCCGGGCTGTGAGGCGTGAGCACGACCTGATCCCGGAACCGGAGATCTATGGAGGCCACGCGCTCCCCACGGGCGTCGAGCTCGCCGAGGACCCCGTCGAGTCGCGCCAGCCGATCGCTCCAGGCGTCGGTCCCGAGCCGGACCTCGATCCCGTCGACCAGGTAGAGCACCGGGCCGTGGGCACGGGCGAGATCGACCTCGGAGACACGTGCGGCGAGACGTCCGGACGTACGCTGCAACACGTGCAGCAGCGCCAGCCCCGCGCGGAGGCCCTCGGACGGCGTGGCCACCCCGGAAGCGGGCGCGCCGATGCCCGTCAGGATCGGTAGGCCGGTGGCCCCGGGTCGAGCGTCGGCGGTGACCAGGTAGCCCTCCGCATCGATCCAGTGGAGTCCACCGGCGTTGACGAGCGCGTAGGGCTCGCGCTCCTCCAGGAGCACGGTCACCCGGCCCGGCAGGTGGCGCACGACGTGAGCGCGGCGGACCCCCGGAAGTCCGGAGACCCGGGCCTCGGTGGCTGCGACATCGACGACGAAGAGGTTCGTCCCGGGCTCGATGGCCGCCGCCGCGCGCACCGTCCCCTCGTCGAGCCGGCGGGCGCCGGCGATCTCGACGGCGCGCGTGGCCAGAAGTGGCGTCCGCCGCACCCAATCCCAGGCCACGAAGCCCGCCACAGCCAGCCCCGTCAGGGTCAGGCCGAGAACGAGCACCCGCAGCAGCACGCGGAGGGCCCGGCCCCCGAGCCGGGCACGGTGACGCTGGTTGCCGATGAGGCGCGACCGGGACGCCAGGTCCGCGGGCAGCGTGCGGGTCCGCGGCCCCGACAGGGCGCGGGAGTTGGAGGAACTGATCGGACGGCCCCCTTCCGACGGAGCTGCTCCGACGGCCTTCGGCCGGTGGCGGCCTGTGGCGCCCTGTGGGCTCACGGGATCCCGACCGCTCCACGGAGGCGCGCCATAAAGATCACTCGCCCAGGATCCTGAGCTCCGACGTCAGCCGAATGCCCGTCTGGCTGTGCACGCGATCGAACGCGAGCTCCAGGAGGCCGAGGACGTCTTGCGCGCTGGCTCCGCCGCGATTGAGGATGAAGTTGGCGTGCTTCGCGGAGATCTCGGCGCCGCCCACGCGCTTGCCTCGAAGGCCTGCCTTCTCGAGCAACCGTGCGGCGTGGTCGTAGTCGGGATTTTTCCAGACGCAGCCGACGGCGGCCAGGGCGAGGGGCTGTGTCGACTTCTTCTGCTTGAGACGCGCCCGGATCTCGGCCATGATCTCCTTCTGCGGCTTCCGATGGAGTTGGATCCGGACTCCCAGAAGGATCGCCCCGGTCGGTAACGCGAAGGCGCGGTAGGTGAACCCCGGCGCGGGCTTGAGCTCACCAATCGTCCCGTCCGGGTGAAGGAAGTACACCGCTGACACGAAGTCCCAGATGGCGCCGTCGTGGGTGCCGGCGTTCATGGCGAGCGCCCCCCCGACCGTCGCGGGGATGCCCACCAGGCACTCGATCCCACCCAGCCCGATTGCAGCGGCTTCGCGGATCATCGTCGACAAACCCGCGCCGCAGCCGATGGTGACCTCTTCGCCGTGGAACTCCATGCGGCCGAGGCAGCCCTCGATCTTCAGCACGATGCCTCGATAGCCGCGGTCCCGCACCAGCGTGTTGTGTCCGCTCCCCAGGATGGCGACGGGCAGCTTCTCCTTGTCGGCGAACATCAGCGCCTTCCGGACGTCGTCGACGTCCTGCGGAATGATGAAGATGTCCGCCGGCCCGCCACAGCGGAGCGACGTGTGGAACGCGAGTGGCTCCTTGAAGCGCACCTCGCCGTGGATCTCACCTAGCATGCCGGTCTCCTTCTCCGCCCGGGACGGGCGAGGCGTCGCGCGTGGCCAGGCGCTCGCGCAACTGGTCCGCGATCGCACCCACGTCGCCGGCCCCGAGGGTCAGGACCAAGTCGCCGGGCCGGAGGGCGCGGAGGAGAGCCTCCACCACCTCGGTCCGGTCACCCACGTATCGGACATCGCGGCCGGTGCGCGCCCCGATCCCCTCGGCCAAGCTCCGGGCGTGGACCCCGGGGATCGGCGGCTCGCCCGCCGGATAGATGTCGGTCACGATCAGCACATCGGCATCGTCGAAGGCCGCCAGAAACTCGTCGTACAGGTGGAACGTCCGGGTGTAGCGGTGGGGCTGGAACACCACGACGCGCCGGCGCGCGAAGCCCTGGCGGGCCGCGGCCAGGGTCGCCCGGATCTCCGCCGGGTGGTGCCCGTAGTCGTCGACCAGCAGGATCCCCCCCACCTCGCCCTTGACCTGGAAGCGCCGCTGGACGCCTGTGAAGGCGGCGAGCGCCCGCTGCACGGCCGCGAACGGGACCTCGAGGTCGAGCCCGACGGCCGCCGCCGCCAGGGCGTTGGCCACGTTGTGGACGCCCGGAACCTGGAGGCGGAGCTCACCGAGCGAGTCTCCCTTGTGGAGCACCTCGAAGCGCGCGGTCAGCTCGCTGAGCCGCACCGAGGCGGCAACGAGGTCGGCGGGCGCGGTCAACCCGTAGGTGATAACGCGCTTCTCCACGCGCGGAAGAATCGCCTGGATCTCCGGCTGGTCGGCGCATAGAACCGCCACGCCATAGAACGGCACCTTGTTCACGAACGACAGGAACGCCTCCCGGATGGCCGCGAGGTCACGATAGTAGTCGAGGTGCTCGGCATCGATCGTCGTGACGACGGCGATCGTCGGGGTGAGCCGGAGGAACGAGCCATCGGACTCGTCGGCCTCCGCCACCAGGAACTCACCCTGGCCGAGCCGCGCGTTCGAGCCGAGCGCCGTGACGCGTCCCCCCACGACGAGCGTCGGGTCGAATCCCGCCTCGGCCAGGACGGCGCCGACCATGGAGGTCGTCGTCGTCTTTCCGTGCGTTCCGGCAATGGCGATCCCGTGCTTGACCCGCATGAGCTCGGCGAGCATCTCCGCACGCGGGATCACCGGGACCCCGCGCTGGCGGGCCGCCTGGAGCTCAGGGTTGTCGCGGGCCACCGCCGAGGAGTAGACGACCACGTGGGCGCCCTCGATCTGGCCCGCCGCATGGCCCACGTGGATCTTCGCGCCGAGCCGCTCGAGGCGCTCGACCGCCTCGCTACGGCGGGCATCCGAGCCCGTCACCCGGTAGCCGAGTGTCAGGATCACCTCGGCGAGCCCGCTCATGCCCACGCCACCGATACCCACGAAGTGGATCTGCTGGTACCGCTTGAAGGCTCGGGTCCCTGTCATCGCCTCATACCTCGGCCCGCTGCGAGACGTTCAGAAGCAGGCCGACCGCGGCCATCGCGACCAGGAGCGAGGAACCGCCTGACGACACGAACGGAAGCGGCAGCCCCTTCGTCGGAAAGAGCCCGACGACCACGCCCAGGTTGACCACCGCCTGATTCACGAGGAGCGCGGAGACCCCGAACGCCAGGAGCGCGCCGAACGGGTCGGAGACTCGGAGCCCGATCCGGATGCCGCGCCAAAGGAGGAGCCCGAAGAGGACGACCGTCGCGACCGCGCCGACGAATCCGAGCTCCTCACCGAGGATCGCGAAAATGAAGTCGGTGTGGGGCTCGGGGAGGTAGAAGAGCTTTTGCTTCGACTCCCCGAGGCCGCGCCCAAGGAGCCCGCCGCCGCCGAGCGCGAGATAGGACTGGATGATCTGGAACCCCGCTCCCCGCGGGTCGGCCCAGGGGTCGAGGAACGTGAGTACCCGCCGGAGCCGGTAGCTCGCCGTGAAGACGGCCACGACCACGACGGGAAGGGCCAGGGCGCCGATCAGTCCCAGGTGAGCGAGCCGGGCGCCGGCAACGAAGATCATGCAGAGGACCACGCCCACGATCGCCACCGCGGAACCGAGGTCTGGCTGGAGGAGGACCAGCCCGGCCACACCGCCCGTCACGACCAGGGGCGGGACGACGCCGCGCCACAAGCTCCCGATGACGGCCTGCCGGCGGGCCAGGAAGTCCGCCAGGTAGACGACCAGGACCAGCTTGGCGAGCTCGGTCGGCTGCACAGAGAAATGCCCCCACCGGAGCCACCGGCGCGTCCCGTTGATGGACTGGCCGAACGGCGGCACCAGCACGAGGACGAGGAGCACGAAGGCGAGCGCCAGGAGCGGGCTCACCAGGGGGCGCCACCGGCGATAGTCGACGGCCATCACGCCCCACATGACGCCGAGCCCCAGCACGGCCCAGAAGAGCTGCTTCTTGAGGAAGAAGTGGGCGTCCCGGAAGCGGTCGGTGGCGAGGATCGCGCTGGCCGAGTAGACCATCACCACGCCGAGCCCGAGGAGGGCCAGCACCACCAGGAACAGCCAGTAGTCGGGGCTCATCTTGCGCGGCATGGCTCAGGGCTCCGGGAGGGCCCGGACCTCCGCCACGAACACCGCGCCCCGGTGCTCGTAGTCACGGAACATGTCGAACGAGGCGCACGCGGGCGAGAGGAGGACCACGTCGCCCGCCACCGCGAGCGCAGCGGCGCGCCGCACGGCCTCGGCCATGGAGGCCGCGTCCTCGACGTGGGTCACGGCGCGGAGCGCCGGTCCCAGCGTGGCGCGACCCTCGCCGATCACGATCGCGGCCTTGACCCGTCCCCGCGCGGCGTCGGCCAGTGCATCGAAGCGCTGCGCCTTCTCGCGCCCCCCGGCGATCAGCACGATCGGCTCCGCGAAGGCCGCGAGGGCCTTCAGCGTGGCGTCGACGTTCGTGCCCTTCGAATCGTTGTAGAAGGCGACGCCACCCCGGTCGCGCACCCATTCCAGTCGGTGCGGCACGGCCCGGAAGGCGCGGATGGCCGCCCTGAGGCGATCGGGCTGCACGCCAAGGGCGCCGGCGCACGCCGTCGCGGCGAGCACGTTCTCGAGGTTGTGGGCGCCGCGGAGGAAGATGTCGTCGACGGGGCAGACCGGCCGGTCCCCACTGCCGAGACGGAGCGTCACCCAGCCCTCGCGGACACACGCCCCCTGGGTGACCGGTTGCCGGCGGCTGAGCCAGAGCAGGCGCGCCCGCACGCACGGTGCGAGAGATGCGGCGCCGGGATCGTCGGCGTTCAGCACGGCCCAGTCCTCGGGACCCTGAGCGCGGAAGATCCGGGCCTTCGCCTCGGCGTAGGCGGCCAGGCTTCCGTGCCGATCCAGATGGTCCGGCGTGACGTTCAGGACCGCCGCCACGCGCGGCCGGAAGGCGTCCGTCGTCTCCAGCTGGAAGCTCGAGACCTCTGCGACGACCCACCCGGCTGCCGGGAAGCGGAGCGCCTCGGCCGCGAGCGGGCGGCCGATGTTCCCACCGACGAGGACGGGTCGACCGGATTCCTGGAGGAGCGCGCCGGTCAGCGCCGTCGTCGTGGTCTTCCCGTTGGTGCCCGTGATCGCGACGAACTCGGCGGTCATCGTCCGGTACGCGAGCTCGACCTCCCCCAGGACCGGTACACCCCGCGCCCGGCAGCCGGCGAGCGCCGGATGATCGGCGGGCACCCCGGGGCTCACCACCACCAGCTCCGCCCCCTCAAAGGCCGCTTCTGGATGACCGCCGACGACGAGCCGCACCCCATCGGGCCCGAGGGCCCGCGCCTCGGTGGGGAGGGCATCCGCCGCGCGCGCGTCGGTGCCGGTCACGCGGGCCCCGAGCTCCAGCAGGAGCCGGCACGCCGCGATCCCGCTCCGCGCCAGGCCAACCACGGTCACGGACCGGCCGGCAAGGGCCTCCCGCCAGGGCCGCCCGCGCGCAGCGAGGAGAATTGCCGGACGCGTGTGCTCGAGTGCCATGGTGGTCATCGGAGCTTGAGCGTCGTGAGCGCCAGGAGCGCCATCAGCAGCGCCAGGATCCAGAAGCGGATCACGACCTTGGCCTCGGGCCATCCGGCCAGCTCGAAATGGTGGTGGAGCGGTGCCATCCGGAAGATGCGTCGACCCGTCAGTCGGAACGAGGCCACCTGGAGGATCACCGACACGGCCTCCACGACGAAGAGGCCGCAGATGAACGGCAGGAGCAGCTCCGCCTTCGACAGGATGGCGAGCGTGCCGATGGCCCCGCCCAGGGCCAGCGACCCCACGTCGCCCATGAACACCTCGGCGGGGTAGCTGTTGAACCAGAGGAACCCGACGCCGGCCCCCATCATGGCGCCGCAGAACACCGTCAGCTCGCCCGCCCCCCGGACCTTCAGGATGAACAGGTACTCGGACAGTCGCGCGTTGCCGGTGACGTAGGCGATGGCCCCGAAGGCCACCGCCGCGACGATGACGGGGCCCATGGCGAGCCCGTCGAGCCCGTCGGTGAGGTTCACCGCGTTGGACGCGCCGACGATGATCAGAGCGGCGAAGAGGATGTACCAGGGCCCAAGGTCCGGGATCCACTCCTTGACGAAGGGTACCGACAGCTGGGTCGTGACGCCGTCGGAAGGGAACCGGTAGAGGTACAGGCCGACCGCGAGGCCAACCGCGAGCTGGGCCAGGAACTTCTCGCGGATCTTGAGTGGGCGCCGCGTCCTGAGCTTGAGCCAGTCGTCGTAGAAGCCGACCGCCCCCAGGGCGACCGTCACGAGGAGCAGGACCCATACATAGCGGTTCTGGAGGTTGCCCCAGAGCAGCACGGAGACGACGAGCGATCCCAGGATCAGGAGCCCACCCATCGTGGGCGTCCCCGCCTTGGCCCGGTGACGCTCCGGCCCGTCGGTGCGGATGGTCTCGCCGATCTGGCGTTCCCGGAGCTTCCGGATCATCCACGGTCCGAGGCAGAGGGACAGGAGGAGCGCCGTCACGAGGGCCATCGCGGTCCGGAACGTGATGTACCGAAAGACGTTGAACATGATGTGATACTTGGCGAAAGCCGCGAGGGCCGTCAGCACCGCGACACCTCCGCGCGAGCGCCGAGCCCCGCCAGGAGCGCGTCGACCGCCCGCTCCATCCGCATGCCCCGCGATCCCTTGACCAGGACGCGGTCCCCGCGCGCGACGCGGGTGATCACGTGCGCCGCCGCACCCTCGGGACTGGCGAAGGTGGCGACGTCGGGGCAGCCGCCCGCCCGCGCGACCTCCGCCGTCAGGCGCATCGCGGAGCCCACGGTCGCCAGCCCGGCCACGGGCAGCCCGGCCACCCACGCCCCGACCTCGCGGTGGGTCGCCTCGGTGTGCGCCCCGAGCTCCAGCATGTCGCCGAGGATCACCCAGCGACGGCCCCCGCCCGGGGCCTCCCGAAACGCGTCGAGGGCGGCGCGAACGGAGACGGGGTTCGCGTTGTAGGTGTCGTCGAGGATCCGGATCCCGCCGGCCTCGCGCCAGACGAGCCGCCCTTTGACGGGTACCGCCAGGGCGAGGGCCGCCGCGGCCTCGTCGAGCGGCACGCCCAGCGCCAGCCCGACCGCCGCCGCGGCCGCCGCGTGCCACGCGTTGTGCCGACCGGCCAGCGGAAGCCGAACATCGGCCGTCGCGGGGCCGGCGACCAGCCGGAACCCGAGTCCCCCCTCGACCAGGGCGACGTCGCCGAGCCGGACATCGGCCTGGTCGGCCTGGCCATACGTCATCACCGGGCCGCGGGCCCGGGCCGCGAGCGCGAGCACCAGGGGGTCGTCCGCGTTCAGCACCACGACCCCGTCAGGAGGAATCGCCTCGACGAGCTCCCCCTTCGCCTTCTGGACCCCCTCGATCGTCCCTACGCCCTCCAGGTGGGCCGGCGCGATCGACGTCACCACCCCGAGGGT
Organism: uncultured Candidatus Rokubacteria bacterium; assembly: GCA_963805625.1. Classification (GTDB taxonomy): domain Bacteria; phylum Methylomirabilota; class Methylomirabilia; order Rokubacteriales; family DASRDR01; genus DASRDR01. The sequence continues at coordinate 959,192 of CAWDVE010000017.1, read as the reverse complement.
CGGTTGGCAGAGCTGGGCGAGCGCGGCAATCTCCCCGAAGGCGTTCATGCCGATCTCGAGCACCGCCGCCTCGTGCTCAGGCTCAAGCGCGAGAAGCGTCAGCGGCACGCCCCACTGGTTGTTGTAGCTCCCCACAGGCTTGAGCACACGCCGGCGGGCGGACAGCACCGTCGCGACCAGCTCCTTCGTCGTGGTCTTCCCGTTGGAGCCCGTGATCCCGACGACTGGGATGGCGAAGCGGCGGCGATGGGCGGCGCCCAGCCGTTGGAGCGCCGCCGTCGTGTCGTCGACCAGGACGACCGGGAAGTCCGCCTCCGCACCGAGCCCGGGCGGGATGCGCGTCGTCACCGCGCAGGCGGCGCCCCGCATGCGGGCGTGGGCGATGAAGGCGTGGCCGTCCTGAGTCGCCCCGCGAATCGCGAAGAACGCATCGCCCGGGCGGCAGGTGCGGCTGTCGATCGACACGCCGGTGACGAGCGTCTCCAAGCGCCCGCCGATGAGCGCGCCCTGGGTGCCGCGGACCAGCTCGGCGAGCGTCAGGCGCGGCACGGCGCCCCTCCACCCGCCTCACCCGCGCGGCCGGCCAGGAATTCCCGGGCCACCACCCGGTCGTCGAACGGCAGGATCTGGCCGGCGATGATCTGGTACGTCTCGTGACCCTTCCCCGCGATGACCACCGTGTCGCCGGGCCGGGCCCAGTCGAGCGCCCGGCGGATCGCTTCCCGGCGGTCCGGATCTCGGACGTGGCCGCCCGGTGGGGGCGGGACCAGGCCGGCCGCGATCTCCTCGATGATAGCGCTGGGATCCTCCGAGCGGGGGTTGTCCGAGGTCAGCCAGACGCGATCGGCGAGCGCCGCCGCGATCCGTCCCATCACTGGGCGCTTGCCGCGGTCCCGGTCGCCGCCCGCTCCGAAGACGACGCCGAGCCGCCGAGGCGTAAGATGCCGGGCCGTCTCCAGGACTCGCTGGAGCGCGTCGGGGGTGTGGGCGTAGTCGACCACCACCAGGAAGTCCTGACCCGCCTCCACCCGCTCGAATCGACCCGGCACCCGGGTCACGGATCCGAGCGCCGAGGCGATGGCCGGAGAGTCGAGACCCAGGGCGACGCCGACCCCCACCGCACCGAGAAGGTTCATCACATTGTGCTCGCCAATAAGCGGCGAGACAATCCGGACAGGCCCTCCCGGGCTCGTCGCGAGGAGCCGGATGCCCTCGAGGCCCGACTCGTGCTGGAGGGGGCGGATCGCGTGGCCGGGCCCCAGTCCGAACGTGAGGACCCGGCCGGGAAGCGCGGCCGCCCACTCCGCCCCCACCGGATCATCGGCGTTGAGCACCGCGGTCGCCCCGGGCTTCCCTCCCGCTGACAGGAGTTCGAAGAAGAGGCGGCGCTTGGCGGCGGCATACTCCTGCATCGTCCCGTGGAAGTCGAGATGGTCCTGGGTGAGGTTCGTGAACACGGCCACGTCGAACCCGACGCCGTCCACGCGGTGAAGCGCGATGGCGTGCGAGGACACCTCCATGGCGACGCCGCCGACCCCTGCCGCCACCATCTCGGCGAGTAGCCCCTGGAGCTCGATCGCCTCGGGCGTGGTCTGGCCGGCGTCGCGGGCCTGCCCGCGCACGACGTACTGGATCGTCCCGATAACGCCCGTGGCGAGATCCCGAGCCCGGAGAAGAGCCTCGCAGAGATAGGACGTCGTGGTTTTCCCGTTCGTCCCTGTGATACCCACGACGACAAGGGCCCGGGAGGGATGCCCGTAGTAAGCATCCGCCAGCCATGGAAGCGCCCGGCGGGTGTCCGGGACCAGGATCCGTCCCACAGCCTCGCCGGGCCATGGGTCAGGAGGCTCCGCCACGACGGCCCGGGCACCCCGCTCGATCGCCTGGGGGATGAAACGGTGCCCGTCGGCGCGAAGCCCGCGGACCGCGACGAAACAGCCCCCGGCAATGACCTGGCGGGAGTCGTCCGTGAGGCCGCACACGGTCGCGGGCAAAGAACCCAGGATCTGCCGCTCGGGCATCGCCTCGAGAAGCGTCCCCAGGAGAACCTCACGCCGGGCGGCGTCCGTGCTCATCACGACTCCATCCGGATGGCCGTTGGCGGTGCCAGCTCCAGGCGGCAGGATGCCCCGGGGCCAAGCGGCGTCCCGGGTGCCGGCGTCTGACGCACGACGAGCCCCCGCCCCGCCACCGCCACGTCAATGTCGAGCGCACCCAGGAGAGCGAGCGCCTGGCGTAGGCTCTTCCCGGTGAGATCCGGCATCAGCGCCTCCGCGTCCGGCGACATTCCAGCAGCTGGTTCCGCCGGCGGCTCCCGTTCGGCGTCCCGACCGGCTGCTCGCACGATCTGGACCGCGGGCACGGCCTCGGTCGGCGCCACGTCAAGGTGCCGCAGGACCGGCCCCGCCACCGCCGCGAAGATCGGGGCCGCCGCCTCGGATCCCCAGACCACGGTCTTGGGTTCGTCGAGCAAGGCCAGGATCACCAGCCGCGGGGCGTTCGAGGGAACGAACCCGATGAACGAGAGCACGCCGGGCTTACGGGAGTAGACGTGCGTGACCGGGTCTGGCTTCTGGGCCGTCCCCGTCTTGCCGGCGACGGCGTAGCCCTGGACGACAGCCTTGTGCCCGGTTCCCTCGGCCACCACGGACGTCAGGATGTCGTTGAGGGTCGCGGCCGTCTCGGGCGAGATGACCTGGCGCACGGCTTGGGGCTCCGTCCGCCGGACTTCCCGGCCGCTCCGATCGAGCACCGCGCGGACGATGTGAGGCTGCATCAGCCGGCCACCATTGGCGAGGGCGCCGAACGCGGCGAGCATCTGCACCCCCGTCACCGACACCTCCTGACCGATCGAGATGCTCGCCAAGGACAGCCCCGACCACCGGTCGGGCGGGCGGAGCTGCCCGCGGCTCTCGCCGGGAAGGCCGACTCCCGTGAGGCTCCCGAAGCCGAACTCCGTGACGTGCCGGTAGTATCGCTCCCGGCCGAGCTGGAGGCCCACCTTGATGGCGCCCACATTCGAGGAGTACTGGAGGACCTGCTGGAATGTCAGCCAGCCGTACTTCTTCCAGTCGTGAATCGTCCGGTTGGCGATCGTGATGACACCCTGCTCCCCGTAGAATCGGTCTCCTGGCTTCACGACCCCGTCCTCAAGAGCCGAGGCGGCGAGGATGGCCTTGAACGTCGATCCAGGCTCAAAGGGGTCCGTCACGGCGCGGTTCCGCCACTGGTCGGCCGTGGCGGTCTGGTACGCGTTGGGGTTGAAGGTCGGGCGCATCGCCATCGCCAGGATCTCGCCCGTCCGGGGGTCCATGACGAGGACCATCCCGGCCTTGGCGCCGGTGGTGCGCCACGCCGCCTCCAGCTCGCGCTCGGCGAGGTACTGCACGGTCGCGTCGATGGTCAGGACAAGGCCGGTCCCCGGCGTCGGCGTCTTGAGGATCGTCGGCTGCCCGGTCATCTCGCGCCCGAGGGCGTCCCGCTCGACGAGCGCCAGCCCCGCCTCGCCCGCCAGGGACTTGTCGTGGGCCAGCTCCATGCCCTCGAGACCCCGGTCGTCCCTCCCGACGAATCCGAGAATCTGGGCCGCCAACTCACGGTTCGGATAGAACCGGAGCGCCTCGGGCACGGTACCGATCCCCGGCAGCCGGCGTGCCCGGATGGCCTCGGCCGCGGCCGGCGGAATCTTCACCTTCACCCAGACGAACGGGCGGTCGCTGGCTAGGCGCTGCTCGATGTCCCGCGGCCGCTCGCCAAGGTGCGGGGCCAGCGCGGCAGCCACGACGGTCCGGTCGGCGATCCGTCCGGGCAAGGCGTAGACGGATTCGACCGGGGCACTCACGGCCAGCGCGTATCCGTTGCGGTCGAGGATCGGACCCCGCTCGGGCCGGAGTGGGATGGTCTTGGAGTACTGCCGTTCGGCGAGGCGGGCAAGCTCGTCGTGACGGACGATCTGGAGGTAGCCCAGCCGGAGGACGATGCCCCCGAGCAGGAGGATGAGGCAACCGGTCAGGACGAGTGCACGGCTTCGGTATCGGGACGCAGGCTCCGTCATGGTCTCCGGACGAGGGCGGGGGCGGCCGCCGGGAAGGCCCGACCCGGCCGTGGACCCCGCCCGTCCGGTCGCGCGCCGGCGGTCACCGCCGTGTCACCGTGGCCGGTCGAAAGCCGGTCGTCCCCCGGGGACCGACCGCGGCGGCGGGCTGGCCGGCGCGCGTCATGAAATGATCAAGGTCGCCCGGTCTTCTGGAGGTCGCTTTCCGCTGCCGCCCGGAGCGACGTGCTGCGGCCGCTCCCGTCGGGCGCGATGTACTCGCGCGCGAGCCGGATCTGGTCAGGTGCGGGCGGCGTCAGGCCCAGGCGCCGCGCGGCTGAGTCCACCCGCGCGAACGCGCGGAGAGAGGCCAGCTCCAGCTGGAGCTTCCGATTCTGCTCCTCGAGGCGGGTGCGGGAGGCGCGGAGCGCCTCGATGCCGTAGGAGACGCGCACCCGCTGCACCTGCAGCCACACGTAGCCGAGGACGGCCCCGACCAGCACGCAGCCGAGGCACAGCACCCCGGCCATGGCCCGGAGGCGGCGCCGGTCGCGCTCGCGAACGACCGTGGAGGACTGGTCCTGGATCAACCGCGTCATGATGCAGCGCCTCGCTCCAGGACCCGGAACCGCGCGCTCCGGGCTCGGGGGTTGGAGTGGACCTCGTCGTCGCTGGGGCGCAGGGGCTTCCGCGTGAGCGCCCGCCAGCCGGCGTGCGCAAGCCGGCGGAAAGTGCTCTTGACGAGGCGATCCTCGAGAGAGTGGAACGCGATCACGCCGAACCGGCCACCAGGCGCCAGGAGCTCGGCGCCCTGCGGGAGGGCGGTCTCCAGGCTTCCCAGCTCGTCATTGACGGCGATTCGGAGAGCCTGGAACGTTCGGGTGGCGGGATGAATGCGATGTGACCGCCGGTGTGGCGGGATCGAGGACGCCACCAGGTCGGCGAGCTGCCGCGTCGTCTCGATGGGAGTCCGCGCCCGCACCTGGGCGATCCGCCGGGCGATCCGTCGCGACGCCGGCTCCTCGCCGTACTCGTGGATGATGCGGGCCAGCTCGGGCTCGGGCGTCCGCCTGACGAGTTCGGCGGCGGTGAGCGGTTGGCGCGTGTCGAAGCGCATATCGAGTGGCTCGTCGCCCTGAAAGGAGAAGCCGCGGCCGCTCCGCTCGAGCTGGAACGACGAGAGCCCAAGATCCAGGAGGACAGCGTGCGCCGGGGCCGCGCCGCACGCGCGAGCCTCGGCGTCGAGGTACCGGAAGTCGGCGTGCCGGAGGACGCAGCGACCCTCGAACGGGGCGAGGCGGCGCGCCGCGTGCGCGAGGGCCTCCGAGTCCCGATCGAGGCCGAGGAGCCGGCTCTCCGTGGCGTGCGACAGGAGTGCCGCGGCGTGGCCGCCGAGTCCCACGGTCCCGTCCACGATCCAGGTGCCGGGCGGGATAGGCGTGAGCCAGCGGAGGACCTCGTCGACCAGCACCGGCACGTGGACCCCGTGGGCCGCGCGCGCCACTTCGGGTCGATCCACCACCGCACTCACTGGGCTACCCTGGTTGCGCCGGAAATGATCGGACGGCGTTGATCCGACGGTCTTCGACCTGTGGCGGCCGGTCCTCGACCCGTGGCGGCCGGCGTGCTCATGCCCCGTGCTCCGACAGTTTGCGAGTCATCTCGTCGAAGCCGACGCGCAGCGTCTGGCGATGATCGGCCCAGCGCTCGCGGCTCCAGATCTCGAACCACTCGAGCGCACCGGTGATCATGACGTCTTTCTTGAGCCCCGCGAACTCGCGCAGCTCGGGCGGGACCAGCGTCCGGCCGGCGCGGTCGACGGGACACTCCTTCGCGCTGGCCACCATGACGCGGACGACGCTCCGGCGCTCGGGGGAGAGCTGCGGGTGCAGCCGGAGCCGCTCTTCCAGCTGCTCCCACGCGTCGAGGGGAAACGCCCAGACGCAATGGTCCCCTTCGCTGAGGACCAGGGTGGTGATCCCGCGCGCCGCGAGCTCCTCGCGATAGCGCGAGGGAATGCTCAGGCGGCCCTTCGGGTCGATCGTGTGCTCGTACCTGCCGCGAAACACCCCGGTGCCTCCGCCCTCTCTCAGGCGTTACGACCTGGTCCGTACGTCCACCCCTGTCCCAGAAATGGACCTTGAACCGATCGTTTACGGACTTTCATCCCACTTCATCCCACTTGAAGCGGGATACTAGCGGGGGGCAAGGGGGCTGTCAAGGGTAAAAATGCCGTTCGAAAAAGAGAAAAACGTGGCTTTGAGAGGGACGACCGGTTGGGGGCTTGCAGGTCTAGGTGTACCGCAGGTAGAGCCTACGCACCTCCTCCCGGTCCCGGCTCACCCTGGTGATCAGGCGGGTCGCCAGGGCCCTGACGGCCGGCTCCGAGGTCAGACCAGCCAGCTCCCGGCCAACCCCCTCGAGGACCCGCTCCGCCTGGAACGCCTCCCCCAGGATCTCCCCCCAGGAAACGGGCGCCCTGGACGGCAGCGGAGGGGGCAGGAGCGGCGCCGATACCCCCAGGGACCGCGCCAGCGGGGCGAGCCCGGCAGCCTCGGCATGCTTGGCACGGGCGAGCTCCTCGAGCGCGTGCCGGAGGCCGCCCTCCGCGCGACTTGCCGCCGCTTCGTAGCCCCGGGCCCCCGCGGTCGCGGCCGCGGCGAGACGGGCCACCAGATCGGCCAACACGACACGTCGTGGATCGTCGGCCGTGTCGTAGCCAGAGGGCGGCAGGGCGTCGGACTCGGTCATCACCGGCACGCGAGGAGCACCACGCGCGATTCTAGCACCCGTGGCTCCCTGCCCGTCCGGCAGGTCGCTCAGGCGCCCCGGAGCCGCGGGTCGAGTGTGTCGCGGAGCGCGTCCCCGAGGAGATTCGACCCGAAGACGGCGAGGCTGATCGCGAGGCCCGGGAACAGCACGAGGTGCGGCGCCTTCTGCGCGTACTCCGCCGCCGAGAGCGACAGCATCCGCCCCCACGAGGGGTATGGCTCGGGCACGCCAAGGCCGAGGAACGAGAGTGCGGCCTCGACCAGGATCGCGCTCCCGAGCTGCGCGGTGCAGAGGACGATGAACGGGCCCATCGTGTTCGGCAGGACGTGACGGAACGCGATCCGGAGGTGACGGAGCCCCAATGCCCGCGCGGCCTCAACGTACTGCATCTCGCGGATCGCGAGCACGCTGGAGCGGATAACCCGTGCCGCCCGCGGGATGATCGGGACTGAGATCGCGATCACAACGTTGGTGAGGGAGGGACCGAGCGCGGCCGACATCACGAGCGCCAGGACCAAGAGTGGGAGCCCCTGGAGGATGTCGAGGAACCGCTGGGTCGCCAGATCGACCTTGCCGCCCGCGTAGCCCGAAAGGAGCCCGATCACCCCGCCCAGAGCGGAGCCGAGGAGGGTCGACGCCACACCCACGATGAGCGAGACCCGGGCCCCGTGGACGATGCGCGAGTAGATGTCCCGGCCAAGGTTGTCAGTGCCCAACCAGTGATCCGGGCTCGGCCTCGCCAGCGTCCTTGCCGCCTCCGTCGCGATGGGGTCGTGCGTGGCGAACAGATTCGCAAGGAGCGCGGTCGCGACAATGACCCCCATGATGAGGGCCCCGGCAGCGCCCAGAGGCTTCTTGCGCGCGAACCGCCAGACCGTTTCGCCGACCCCCTGGGGCGCCCGGCGAGCGATTGGCTGCTCCCCACGCGCAACCGCAACCGGGCTAGTCCCCATAGCGCACACGCGGATCCAGGACGCCGTAGAGAAGGTCCACCGCCAGGTTCGACAGGATGACGACGATGGCGATGAACATCACCAGGTTCTGCACCATCGGGTAGTCCCGCCACTGGATCGCCTCGACCAGGAAGCGCGCCACGCCCGGCAGGTTGAACACCGTTTCGGTGACCACGAGGCCGCCGATCATGAAGGCGAATTCGATCCCGATCACCGTGACCACCGGCAACATCGCGTTCCTCAACGCATGCCGCCAGACCACCACCCGGGTCGTCTGGCCCTTCGCCCGGGCGGTGCGGATGTAGTCCTCCCGGAGTACCTCGAGGAGTGCGGACCGGGTGATGCGCATGATCAGGGCCGACGACCGGTACCCCACCGCCAGCGCGGGCAGCAGGAACTGGAGCGTGTGCAGCCGTAAGTTCTCCGTGGGGCCGACGTACATCATGGGCGGGATCCAGCCCAGCCAGGCCACGCATCCCAGGATGATCACCATCGCGAGCCAGAAGGACGGCATCGAGAGTCCGGCGAGGCTCAGTACCCGGAGCACGTAGTCGAGACCGGAATCCTGGCGGACCGCGCTGATCACCCCAGTCGGTATCCCGAGGAGCACCGAGATCACGATCGCCAGGACCGCCAGCTCGAGCGTGACCGGCAGGAGCGGCTTGATGAGCTGCCACGCAGGCAACTCGTAACGGTATGACTTCCCGAGATCCCCGGTCACGATCTGCCAAAGCCACTCGAGGTACTGGACCCAGTACGGCCGGTCCATTCCCAGCTCCTTGAGGATCGCCTCCTTCTGCGTGTCGTCGACGTAGCCGGCGGCGGCGAAGAGGATGTCGACGATATCCCCCGGCGCGAGCCGGAGGAGCCCAAAGATCACGACCGACATGCCGAGGAGGGTGAGGAGCGCGATAGCGATCCGTCGGAGAAAGTACGTCTTCACCGGTGGCCCCGGAACGCAACGCAGAGGAGGCTCTCGCCTCCCCTGCGTCCGGTCGCCATATCCGGCTCCCTTCGCGCCTACTTGTCGATCCACACCTCCTGCATGCGCCCGAAGTTGTAGATCGACTGGTGCGGGATCAGGTCCTTGACGTGCGGCCAGACCGTGAAATAGTCGAGCCGCCAGTCCAGGAGCGGCCGCGCCGCCTCCTCCTCGAGTTTCTTCTGGATCCCCTGCACCTGGGCCAGGCGCTTCTTCGGGTCCAGTTCCTGCGATTGCTGGTGGATCTGCGCCATCACCTGCTCGTTGCAGTAGAAGCTGTAGTTCCGTGGCGAGCCGCAGGCGAAGTTCTCGTAGAAGTTAGCATCCGGATCGTCTGGCCCGATGCCGGTGAGATTCGCACCGAGCTGATAGTCTCCCCGCGTCGCCGTCGCGTGCCACTGTGCCGTCTCGATCTGCTTGAGTGTCGTCTCGATCCCGATCTGCTTCAGCTCGCTGATCACGAACGACGCCATGGTGACGTAGATGGCGATGTTGCGCGTCACCATCTCGACCTTGAGTGAGCTCTGCGGCGAGTACCCAGCCTCCCCGAGCAGCTTCCGGGCCTTGGCCTTCTCGTCCGCGGGCTTGCCGTAGCCGGGCTGCGCGTTGAGGTCACTCTCGAGGAGCCCCCAGATGCCGTAAGGCTTCGGCGCCATCGCCGCCCCGACGAGCCCGCCGCCCTGATGCACGGCCTGGATGAGCGCACGCCGGTCGATGCCATGGCTGACGGCGCGCCGCACCTTCACGTTGTCGAAGGGAGGCTTCTTGATGTTCATGATGATGTTGTCGTTGACGTTCGTGCTGTAGGGGGTAACGACCAGCTTGGGGACGGCCGCCTTGAGCTGCTCGGCATTCGTCTTGGACACCTCGTTCGGGAACGACACGTCGACCTGGCCCGTCTGGAGCGCCGCGATCCGGGTGCCCGGCTCCTTGATCACCACATACTTGAGCCCGTTGAGATGGGGCCGGCCCTTCACGAAGTAGTCGGGATTCCTGACGTACTCCAGGAACTCGCCCTTCCGCCACTCCTTGACCTTGAACGGTCCGGTCCCGATGCAGCCGGTGCGATAGCTGGCGGCCGGCACGTGCGCCGCGTATACGGGCGAGTAGCCGGAGGCGAGCATCAGGAGGAGCGACGGCTGGGGTCGCTTCAGCCGGAAGATGACCGTGTGGGGATCCGCAGTCTCTACGGCCTCCACATTCGAGTACCAGTCGTTCCGCGGATTGATGCGGAGCTTCACCGGCGAGTCTGGCGCCTCACGCACGATGTCGAAGGTGTACTTCACGTCCTTCGAGGTGAACGGCTTGCCGTCGTGCCACTTCACGTCCTTCCGGAGGAAAAACACGAGGTTCCGGTAGCCGTCCTGCCAGGACCACTTCTCGGCCAACTCCCCGATGACGGTGTCCGCGCCTTCGGTGGCCTTCAGGGGATCGAAGAGCACCAAGTTGTTGAGACAGGGCATCGCCGGCCAGACCGTGGAGATGGTGGACGTCTCGTGGACGGCAAAGCCCTGAGGCAGGTCCTCCCGCAGGGTCAGGGTCAGGACCCCGCCGGACTTGGCCGCGTGCGCCGGGACAGGCGCGGCGACGGTGGCGGCGAGCACCAGCGCGGCGCTACCGACCACAGCGAGACGCAGGACACGGATCATCATCGATCCTCCCGTGCCGGCTCGCGCCGGACCGGGCCGGCGGGCACGGCCTGTGGCGCTCAGGACGCCGCGGTCAGCCGTGAGGATTCTGGGACCAGCACCTCGACGCGCAGGGTGAACTTCCGGACCTCGCCGGGCCGGAGGGCGCCCACCCCCACGACTCGACGCGCGACCATCTCATCGCGCTCGTCATGGACCTCGATCAGCACCGAGTATTCCCAGGGCGCCTCGCTACCGGGATGCCGGATCGTGCCGTCCACCGTCAGCGGGCAAACCGCAGCGCGCGCCGGCCGCGCGACCGCGACGGCATCGAACCGCAGGTGCCGCAGGCAGGCGGGGCACGTGGGCGCGCTCCGGAGGATGCGCTCCCCGCAGTGCGGACAGTTCCATGCCTCGCCTGTCATCAGCGAGACCTAGTGCGAGGGCGTCTTCGGCTCGGGAGGGTGGAGGGCTTCGACTTCCCCTTCCTTCCAGCCGAACTCGACCTTCCCGCGCATCTTCGATCCGGCCGCCACCGTGAGGCTCCCCGCCTTGAGGTCGCCGATCAGCGTGCCGGACTCCTTGAACTCGACCCGCGAGTTCGCGATGAGGTGACCGCGGACCTCGCCGCCGACCAGCACGGTGTCAGCCTTGACCTCGCCGTCGATGGACGCGCCGGGCTCGATCGTCAGCTCGCCCTTGACGTTGACATTTCCCTTGAAGCGTCCGGCGACGCGGATGTTGCCGTTGCCCTCGATCTTCCCCTCGATCGTGAGGCCCGCGGAGAGGATCGACTCGGAACCCTTGGGCGTGGTCATCGACATCGGCACCTCCTCTACGCGTCGCGTGGTCGCCGTCACGACAGGAGCCGGCGGGATGACCGGCGCCGATGGCGGCTCGACTCTGGGCTCGGGTTTCGGAAGGGGCTCGGACTTCGAAACCGGTTCGTCCTTGCGGGACTGCTGTCCGAACAGTGCCATGTGTCGCGCCTCCTTGGGGCTGGGCGCCGGGCTGCCCCACCACCGCGCGCCGACGCCGACACGAGAGCTTCTGGTCCGTGGGTGCGACGGTCGCAGGGTTCTCCCTACTAGAGCCCGAGGCTCGCAGGCTGTCAAGCCTTACGAACGGGCGGAACGCTCCACTACACCAAAAGGACGCGGGCCGCTCGTGCGATCGCGTCGGGGTCGATGCTGTAGTGACGGTAGAGATCGGCGCGGGCTCCGGACTGACCGAAGGCGTCGACGCCCAGCGGCACGTGGGGAACGCCCAGCACGGTCCCCAGCCACGCGAGCGCGTGGGAGTGGCCGTCCAGGACGCTCACCACCGGAACCTCGCCCTCGAGGTCCTCGGCCGGGAACAGCTCCCGGACCCACATCCGGGCGGGCGCCCGCCCCTGTACCAGCGCGTCCACCTGGCGGCGCCACTCGGCATAGCAGGCGCGCGGGCTCGTCAGCGCCACGACGTTGGCATGGATCCCGTCGGCCGCCAGCTGCCGGCTGGCCTCGACGGCCTCCGGCACCATCACGCCCGCCGCGACCAGGGTCACGACGTTCGCGCCGGGCTCGTATCCGGGCTCCGCCGAACGGTCGACCAGGCGATATCCGCCCCTCAGAATCTGGGCGCGCAGCGCCTCTTCGCCCAGACGGTCGAGGGCCGGCTGGAGGAGCGCCTGGTCGACGGTCTTGGTCGAGAGCCGGAGGTACACCGCCTCGCCGCGCTCGGGGTCCTGGATCACCCGGAGGGCTTCCAGGAGGAGCCACTCCACCTCCCGAGCGAACGTGGGCTCGTAGGCGAGGAGATTCGGAACCTCGATCCCCAACGCCGGGGTCAGCAGCGACTGATGGGCGCCTCCCTCTGGGGCGAGGCTGATGCCGGAGGGGCTGGCGACGAGGATGAAGCGCGCCTTCGAGTACGTGGCGTGCAAGAGGGGATCGAGACCGCGCGGCAGGAAGCAGTCGTAGAGCGTGCCGATCGGTAGGAGCCGGCGGCCGGAGAGCTCGGGGGCCAGACCCAGGACGGACAGGAGGACGAAGAACGACGCCTCTCCGATCCCCAGCTCGAGGTGCTGGCCGGCAGGCGATTCCTTCCAGCGAATGAGGGGTCGGAGCCCGTGGCGTTCGAAGGCGTCGTCCCGCTCGCGCGTTGCGTAGACGCCGCGCCGGTTGACCCACCCGGACAGATGCGTCGTGGTCGTCACGTCGGCGGACACGGTGACCAGGGCGGAGTCGAGGCCTGGCTGCCGGCCGAGGGCGGCCAGGACGTCGCCGAAGGACTCCTGCGTCGACGTCGTCGGCCGAGTCGGAAGGTCGAGCCGATCGGGGATGAGCGCGGGCGGCGGAGGACGATAGCGCCGCGGGAGGCCGATGCCCTCGCCCATAATGCGCCGCACGTAGCGGCCCTCGGGGCTGCCGGGCGGGAACGGCGCCCACTCGTCGTCCTCGGCGACGCCGAGCTCGCGGCGCAGCGCGGCCAGCTGCTCGCCGGTGAGCTGCGCCCCGTGGTTCAGCGGGTCCCCGGCGAAGGGCAAGCGCCACCCCTTGAGGGTCCACGCCAGGATCGCCGCCGGCCGATCGGCCACCTCGTCTGCTTCCGCGAACGCGTCGACGATCGCGTCCAGGTCGTGACCGCCCAGGTCGGCGAGCAGCGTGGCGACCTCCGCGTCGCCGAGCGCCTCGAGCCGCGCGACTGTGTCCGCAGGAGCGCCCTCCCCGAGCGCCTTCCGCGCGGCGGCGGGCGGGAGCCGGAGAAGCGCGTGGTACTCGAGGTTCTCCATGGCCTCGAGCCGGCCGCGGAGCCAGTCGCCGCCGTGCTCGGCGAAGAGCGCCGCGAGACGGCGGCCGAAGCGAAGCGTAATGACGTGCCAGCCGAGCGCCCGGAAGAGGCGCTCGAGTTGCCGGCTCCGATGGTCGCCCACGACCCGGTCGAGGCTCTGGCGGTTCAGGTCGACCACGACCACGTGGCCGGCAAGGTCGGCCATCGCCTCCTCGGTCCAGGCCTCCCAGACGCTCCCCTCGTCCAGCTCGGCGTCGCCCACGAGCGCGATGTTCCGCGAGCGCCCGGCCGCGGGCACCTGGCCCGGCTCCGCGTCGCCGGACCCGCCGAAGCGGTCGCGCAGGTACCGGTCCATGAGCGCCGCGAACGCGGGCGCCACCGCGCCCAGGCCCATGGATCCCGTCGAGAAGTCGAACCAGTCCGGGTTCTTCACGCGGCTCGGGTACGCTTGGAGGCCGCCCAGTGACCGGTACGCGCGGAGGCCCTCGGGCGGCAGTAGTCCCCGCAGGACCTGGATCGCGTAGAACACGGGCGCCGCCGTGGGCTTGACCGCGATCCGGTCGCCCGGGCGCAGGAGCTTGAAGTAGAGGGCGGTCAGGAGCGTGAGCGAGGACGTCGAGCTCGACTGGTGGCCACCCACCCGCTCCGGCGACGGGTTCGCCCGCCGGCTGTTCGCGTGGTGGATGGTGTTGGTGGTGAGCCAGAGCAGCCGGTCCTGGATGCTCAGCAGGAGCCGGCGCTCCTCGTCGGTCAGCCGGGAACGCAACGTGGGGGCCTCCACCGTCCGCTATCTTACCCCGGTCGGCGGTATCATCGCCGCACCGCCGGACCGGCGGACCAGAGGTCGCCGCGTCACGCCACAGGCCGAAGGCCGTTGACACAAGCCAGGGGCGAGGCGCGCCGGCCGGATGACCAGAGGCCGCCGCGTCACGAGCGCCACAGGCGCGAGGGGCGCCGGCCGGGTAAAAGGAGCGTCGCCCATGTCCGATGCCCAGGAGCCCGCCCCGCCGACCGGTGTCCGCCGCGGCCTGACGAACTACGGCGATCCCGAGTTCAGCATGTTCGTCCGGGGCGCCTTCGCCCGCGGGATGGGTCTCACCGGGGAGGATCTCTCGCGCCCCGTCATCGGTCTTGCCCAGACGTGGAGCGAGTTCAATCCGTGCCACCGTCACCTGCGGGAGGTTGCCGAGGCCGTGAAGCGGGGCGTGTGGCAGGCGGGCGGCCTACCCCTCGAGTTTCCGACGATCTCGCTGGGGGAGATCTTCCTGTCGCCGACGAGCATGCTGTTCCGAAACCTCATGGCGATGGACACGGAGGAGATGATCCTCGGCCAGCCGATGGACGGGGTGGTGCTGCTGGGCGGCTGCGACAAGACCTTGCCGGCCCAGCTGATGGGCGCGGCGAGCGCGGATCGGCCGGCGATCGTCGTGACGGCGGGCCCCATGCTCACCGGCCGCTACGAGGGGATGCGGCTCGGGGCGTGCACGGATTGCCGCCGGCTCTGGACCGAACACCGTGCGGGAGAGATCGACGCGCTTCGCATGGAGGCAATCCAGGGCGAGCTGTTCCCCTCGACTGGCACGTGCATGGTCATGGGGACCGCCAGCACGATGGCGGCGATGACAGAAGCCCTGGGAATGACGCTTCCAGGCATGGCGGCCATTCCCGCTCCGCTCTCCCGCCGCCTGCGCCTGGCGGAAGCGGTCGGCCGGCGGATCGTCGAGATGGCGCGGGAGGACCTCCGGCCCTCGCGGATCCTCACCCGCGCGGCGTTCGAGAACGCCGTGCGGGTCCTCATGGCGATCGGCGGCTCGACGAACGCTGTCGTCCACCTGCCGGCGATCGCCGGACGGGCCGGCGTCCCCCTCGGGCTCGACGACTTCGACCGGTTCGCCCGCACCACGCCCATGGTGGCGAGCATCCGGCCGTCGGGGAAATTCCACATGGAAGACCTTGCCGAGGCGGGCGGCATCCCGGCGGTGATGAAGGCGCTTGCCCCGCTCCTCCACCTGGACGCGCCGACGGTGACGGGGCGATCGCTCGGCGCCACGCTGGAGAACGTGCCGGTCCCCGGCGGCTGGCAGGACGTGGTCACGACGCTCGACCGACCGTTCAAGGCAGAGGGCGGGCTCGCCATCCTCCGCGGGAGCCTCGCGCCCGACGGCGCGGTGCTCAAGGTGTCGGCCGCCACCCCGGCTCTCCTCTGGCACCGCGGCCCCGCCTGCGTCTTCCGCGACCTCGCCGACCTCGCGACCCGGGTCGACGACCCGGCCCTTCCCGTCACGCCGGCGAGCGTCCTCGTGCTCCAGAACGCCGGCCCCGTGGGCGGACCCGGGATGCCCGAGGCGGGCTCGCTTCCGATCCCGAAGAAGCTACTCGCGGCCGGAGTTCGGGACATGGTGCGCGTCTCGGACGCACGGATGAGCGGGACCGCCGGTGGGACCGTGGTGCTCCACGTAGCGCCCGAAGCGGCGGTGGGCGGCCCGCTGGCGCACGTGCGAGACGGGGACGAGATCCTGCTCGACACGGAGGCCCGCCGCCTCGATCTCCTCGTGACCGACGCCGAGCTCGCGCGTCGCCGCGCGGCGTGGCGGGCGCCGACCTCCCTGCCGGCCCGGGGCTACCGGCGGCTGTTCGGCGAGCGCGTCCTCCAGGCGCCCGAGGGCTGCGACTTCGACTTCTTGGTGACGCGCGCGGCGAGCGCCCGGCGCCCGGGCCCCTGAGCCCCGTCAGCGGAGGACCGCATACCGCCGCCGGGGCGGGTCACACGTCGACGGGCGAGGCCCCGAGCAGGCGGACGGCGAGCGCTCCCAGCACTAGCAAGCTCAGTCCGCAGATCATGAGGAAGAGCCGGTGCCACCCGTGGTCCACGAGCGGGCCGAAGATCGCGGACCCGAGCGCGCCGCCCAGGAAGAGGAAGAACGCGAACAGCGCCACCGCCGTGCCGCGCGCCTCCGGCGCCAGCTCGGTCGCGCGGGTCTGGAGCGTCGTGTGGAGCGCGATGTAGCCGAATCCGAGCATCACGATCGCGACCGCGAAGAGCACGAGGGACCCGCTGGCGCTCATCAGCAGATAGGCGCCGCCCTTCAGCCCGCCGCCGAGCGCGGCCAGGTAGCGCTCGGGCAGACGGGTCCGGATTCGCACCAGCGAGACTCCACCGACGAGCGTCGCGACGCCGTAACACGCGAGCAGCAGACCCACCTCGAGCTCGTTGAGCCCGAACCGCGCCACCGCGACCGCCCCGAGGTACGTGAAGCCGCCCCACAGGAACACCCCCTCGAAGCCCACGATCCCGTAGAGGATCCGCGCCGCGCGCCGGCGGAGGACGAGGCCGTAGTGGAGCCCGCCGCCGGTGACGCCCGGGGGCGCGTGGCGAGTGTCCGTGCGGAAGAGAAGGACCGCCGGAACGAGCGACAGGCATCCCACGCCGACGTACAGGACCCGCCAGGACACGAAGTGGGCCACCGTTCCCCCGATCGCCGCTGAGAGACTCTGGGCGAGCGAGGTCACGGCGGCGAACCGCCCGAGCGTTCCCTGGCGCTCCGCGTAGGGCACGGTCGCGCCGATGTAAGCGAACGTGAGAGGGACCACCGCCGCCGCGAAGACTCCCGTGACGAACCGCCCCGCGTCGAGCACGGCGATGTGGTGGGCCTGGCCCGTCAGGAGCGTCCCCACGCCGAAGCCGATCGCCGCACCCCGGACGACCCGGATTGCCCCCAGCCGGTCGCCCAGCGGGCCGTAGAAGAACTGGCAGAGACCGTACGGCAGCATGTAGAGCATCATCGCCAGACCCATCGCGGTCACGCTCGTCCCGAGCGAGTGCGCGATCGTCGGCAGGAGGGGCGTCATCATGCGGACGTCGACCTGGACGAGGAACGCGAGAGCCGTGAGGAGGGAAAGCGGGGCGAGCCCTCTCGTCGCTCCCGGGGCGCCGGGGTTCACCCGGTCGCGACGCGCCGCGGGGGGACGCCGCCGGGCAACGCCGCGGTGGCGCCCTCCACGGGCCGCGTCAGCACCCCGTTGATCCGCCAGCTGCCTTGCTCGTCGACCAGCTCGTAGAGCGCGTCAACCGTCTCGCCGTTCTCGCCCTCGACCCGCACCTCCACCAGCCCGTGGCCGGCACCGACCACGTCGACCTTGGACACGGCGGCCCTGGCCGAGCGCGCGATCGGGGCGTAGCCGCTCGTGACCATCTGGCGGAAGGCCTCGAGCCCGAAGCGGGCCTGGATGGTCGAGGACGCGTAGGCGTACGCGGTGGCCCAGTCGCCCCGGCGGAACGCAGCGAGCTGGCCGAGCACGGTCCGGGTCATCTCCGCCTGCGGGTCGCCTCCCTGCCCCGCGGCCGTCGCCGCGAGGGCCAGGCAGAGGAGCCCGAGCGCGCTCCCGGCGAAGCCCCGGCGAAGCCGAGCGCCCGGCGTCGCCAGAGACGCCGGCCTCACACGCCCTGGACGGAGTAGCCGCCGTCGACGGGGATGGCGGTGCCCGTGACGAAGTCGGACGCCGCGCTCGCGAGGAACACGGCGATCCCGGCGTGGTCCTCCGGCGAGCCCCAGCGTCCGGCGGGCGTCCGCGCGATCACCTTGTCGTGGAGGCCTGGGACCTGCTCTCTGGCCTTGCGCGTGAGGTCGGTGTCGATCCAGCCCGGGAGCACCGAGTTCACCTGGATGTTCTCCCGTGCCCAGGCGGTCGCCATCGCCTTGGTCATCTGGACGATGCCCCCCTTGCTGGCGGCGTAGGGCGCCGTGAATGGCGCGCCGAAGATCGACATCATCGAGCCGATGTTGATCACCTTCCCGCCACCGGCCCGGACCATGTGGGGGTAGGCCGCGTGGGAGCACATGAACGCGCTGGTGAGGTTGGTGTCGAGAACGGTGTGCCACTCCTCCAGCGTGTACTCCTCCGGGCGCTTCCGAATGTTGGTCCCGGCGTTGTTCACCAGGATGTCGAGCCGGCCGAAGCGGTCGACGACGGCCTGTACCATCGCCCGGCAAGAGGCCTCCTTCCGGACGTCGACCTCGACGACCATCGCGCGGGCACCGAGCGCCTCGAGCTCCTTGACGGCCGTGGCGCTCTTGCCCGCCTGGCGTCCGGCGACGGCGACGGCGGCGCCCGCCTGGGCGAGCCCTCGGGCCATCCCGAGCCCGATACCACCGTTGCCGCCCGTGACGATCGCAACCTTGCCCGTCAGATCGAAGAGCTTCATGCGCCTTGTCTCCCTGTACCGGTGCCGACCGACCCGCGGAGGCGGGGGTCGAGGGTGTCACGAAGGCCGTCGCCCAGGAGGTTCAGGCTGAGACCGGCCACTGTCAAGGTGATGCCGGGAAAGAGGCTGACCCAAAACGCCTCGCGGATCACGTTCTTCCCGCTCGCGATGACGTTGCCCCACGAGGGGACGTACGGCGGCACGCCCACGCCTAGGAACCCCAAGATCGCCTCCGCCAGCACGGCGTACGCGAAGATGAACGTCCCCTGGACGAGAAGCGGCGCTAGACAGTTCGGCAGGATGTGCCGGACGGCGACTGCCAGATCGCGCCGGCCGAGCGCCCGGGCCGCCGCGACGTAGTCGAGCTCCCGGAGGCTCAGCACGGTGCTCCGTACCAGGAGGGCCGTCCGCGGCAGGTACACGAGCGACAGGGCCAGGATGACGTTCCAGACACCGGGGCCCCGCGCGGCCATGAAGGCAATGGCCAGGATGATCGCCGGAAAGGCCATGAGCCCGTCCATGACGCGCATGACGATCAGGTCGAGGCGCCGATAGTAGCCCGCGATGAGTCCGATCAGCGTCCCCCCGATCGAGGTGATGAGCATGGTGACGCCGCCGACGAGGAGCGAGACCCGGCTTCCGTGGACGACCAGGCTGTAGACGTCCCGGCCGAACTCGTCGGTCCCGAGGAAGTTCATCGCGCTCGGGGGCTTCAGGCGCTGGGGCGGGTTGAGGCGCGTTGGGACGTGGGTCGAGATCTGGCCCGCGAGCAGCGCGGCCAGGAGGAAGACGAGAAAGATCGCCGCGCCCACGACCACGCTCCGGTTGCGGAGCAGCCGGCGGAACAATCGGATCCGGAGCGCGGTCGGCTCTGCCACCCCCACGATCGTGGCAGGAGCTCCGGCCACTGCCTTCTCGACCGCGGCGTCCGTCGTCGGCGTCATGCTAGTCGTACCGGATGCGGGGATCGATGAACGCGTAGACCATGTCGACGGCCAGGTTGATGAGGACGTAGGACGCGGCCGTCACGAGCACAACTCCCTGCACCACGGGATAGTCGCGCCGCAAGATCGCCGAGATGATGAGGCGGCCCATCCCGGGAATGTTGAAGACGATCTCCGTCACGACGGCGCCGCCGACGAGAATCGCGATCGTAACGCCGATGACCGTCACGACCGGTACGAGGGCGTTGCGGAACCCGTGCACGTAGGCCACCACTCGCTGGGAAAGCCCCTTCGCCCGGGCGGTCCGGATGTAGTCCTGCTGGAGCACCTCGACCATGCACGAGCGCGCGATGCGCGCGATCAGGGCGGACTGGTTGAAGCCCAGGGAGACCGCGGGCAGGACCATGTAGCGGAGCGCCGCCCATGGATCGGTGAAGATCGAGGCGTACCCCGCCGCCGGCAGCCACCCGAGCCGGACCGCGAAGAGGTAGATGAAGTTCAGGCTCAGCCAGAAGCTGGGAATGCAGACGCCCAGGAGGGCCCCAAGCATGAGCAGACGGTCCCACCAGGAGCCCTGGTTGGCGCCGGCCACGATACCCGACGGCACGCCGATCAGGAGCGCAACGAAGAGCGAGGTCGCCGTCAGGACGAGCGTCGGCTCCGCGCGCTCCCAGAGCGCCTGCGTCACGGGCCGGTCGAGGAAATAGGAGCGGCCCAGGTCGCCCCGCAGGATGCGCTTGTAGAAGAGGAGGAGTTGCTCGAGGAGCGGGCGGTCGAGCCCGAGCGCCTGCCGAACTCCGTCGATCTGGGCCGGCGTCGCGTCGGGGCCGAGCATGACGCCGACGGGGTCGCCGGGAATCAGGTGGATCAGCAGGAAGACCACGGTGACGACGACGACCATCACCGGGATCACGGCGAGGAGGCGGCGGATGAGATAAGCCGTCATGACAAGCGCGGCGGGGGCCGCCGGACGACCAGCCCCCGCCGCGTCACGCGATCAGCCGCGAGCTACTTGTCCAACCAGACGTTGTAAAGCCGTACCCGCTCGGTCTTTTCGTTCAGATCCTTGAGCTTCTTCGAAGCCGCCCGCAGACCGAACAGGTCGCCGTAGCGGATGACCGGGACTTTCTCGTAGAACGCCTTATGCATCTGCTCCCAGAGCGCGAACCGCTTCTTGTAGTCCGTCTCGCGGATCATGGCGGTCTTGATGCTCTGGATCTGCTCGTCACACGTCCAGCCGGGCCAGCTGCAGCTCAGCACGTTGGAGTTGGTCGGGTCGTACTGGGGCCCGATGCCCGTGGTGAAGGCGTCGTACTCCTTGGAGTTGTTGCGCCGCTTCACCAAGGTCGCCCAGTCAACCACCTGAAGGTCGATGTTGAACCCCGCGTCCTCGAGCTGCTGCTTCGAGACGAGGGCGAAGTCGTACATCCACTTGTACTCCTGCGTCGTCATGAATCGGATCGGCTCGCCTTTGTAGCCGGCCTCCTGGAGGAGCTTCTTCGCCTTGTCCTTGTTGTGCTCGTTCCACGGGAGCCCCTGCATCTTCACGTGCCAGGCGGCCAGCTCCTGGTGGATCAGATTGTAGTCCATCCGGTAGAACTCGCCGCGTCCCGCGGCGACCGTCTTCATGATGGGCTCGATGTCGAGCGCTGCCTGCCAGGCCTGGCGGAGCTTCTGGTTCGTCATCAAGCCCTCTTTCTTGTTGAGGACCGCGACGAGCCAGTAGTACATCTTCGATACGATCGGGCGGGCGTTGGCGCTCGCCTTGAGCCGGTCGTAGGCATCGGCGTTCAGGTCGTCCGCCAGCTCGAGCTCTCCGGTCTCCATCTGGGCGACACGCGTCGCGACGTCCGGAACCGGAATCCAGCGAATCTCGTCAACCCAGGCGGTCTTGGCGCCGCCGTAGCCATTGGGCTTCTCGCTCCGGGGCTTGTAGTCGTCGAACCGGACCATCCGGATGTACTGGTCCGGCTTCCACTCGGCGAGCTTGAAGGGCCCCGTCCCAACGTACTCAGTCACCTTCTCCTGGGGCGGGAACTTCTCGGCGATCTCCTTCGGGTAGATGGCGGCGAAGTTGTTGGCCACCGCCAGGTTGATCTGGACGATCGCCACCTTCTCTTTGAGTTTCAGCTCGACGGTATACTTGTCCACGGCCCTGAGGCCGCCCTCGGTGACGTAGTTGAAGAGGTCCTTGCCGTAGATCGATTGCTTGCTCCATCGCATGAGCGACGCGACCACATCGTCCGACGTCATCTCCTTGCCGTTGTGGAACTTGATGCCGCGCCGGAGCTTGAACGTGTAGGTGAGGCCGTCCGACGACACGGTGGGCATCGCCTCCGCGAGCATCGGCATGGGCTTGTTCTCGTCGTCCAGCGTGAGGAGCCCCTCGTAGAGGTGATTGGTCAGGGTCTCCGTGATGCTGGCCGTCGTCCAGTGCGCGTCCAGCGTTGGTGGCTCACCCAGGTTCCCGACGCGGATGGTCCCGCCCTTCTTCTGGGCGGCGGCGTCCGGGGGACCGCCCGCGACCACGACCACGACCGCCGCGAGAAAGACGGCAGTCCGGAACAGCTTTCCTCGTGTCATGCGCCACCTCTTTCGTGTGGGGTTGGGAGACAATTTCAATCGTCGAGCGGCGAACGCAGCCTCGTCAAGAGGAGGAATGCGCATGCCTACCGTTCGAGCCAGACGTTGTAGAACCGCGGCCGCTCGGTCTTCTCGTTGAAGCCCTGGACCTTCTTGGACACCGCCCGGAGACCGTGGAGGTCGCCGTAGCGGACCGACGGCACCTTCTCGTACCAGAGCCGGTGCATCTGCTCCCATAGGGCGAACCGCTTCCGCTGGTCCGTCTCCCGCGCCATCTCCTGGAGCAGCCCCTGGATGTCCGCGTCGCACGTCCAGCCCGGCCACGTGCACGAGAGCACCGTGAAGGCCGTCGGCTCGAAGATGTTGCCGGTGCCGGTCGTGAACGCCTCGTACTCCTTGGGATTGTTGCGGCGCTTGACCAGCGTCGCCCAATCCACCACCTGGAGGTCGATGTTGAAGCCCACGTCTTCGAGCTGCTGCTTGGATAGGAGGGCAAAGTCGTACATCCACTTGTACTCCTGGGTCGTCACGAAGCGGACCGGCTCGCCCTTGTAGCCTGCCTCCTGCAGGAGCCGCTTCGCCTTGTCCTTGTTGTGCTCGTTCCAGCCCCAGCTCGGCTGCTGCTTCACGTACCAGGGCTTGTTCTCCACGAACGCAAGACTGGCATCCATCCGGTAGAATTCCGCCCGGCCCCCGGCGACGGCCTTCATGATGGGCTCGATGTCCAGCGCGGCCTGCCAGGCCTGCCGGAGTTTCTGGTTCGTCATCAGGCCTTCCTTCTTGTTCAGGACGGCGACGAGCCAGTAGTACGGCTTGGCCACGACCGGCCGGGCGTTCGCGCTCTTCTGCAGGCGGTCGTAGGCGTCGATGTTGAGATCGTCGGCGAACTCGAGCTCGCCGGTCTCCATCTGGGCCACGCGAGTGGCGACGTCGGGAACGGGGATCCAGCGGACCTCGTCGACGTGGGCGGCCTTCGCCCCTCCGTACCCGTTCGTTGGCTCGCTCCGTGACTTGTAGTCGTCGAAGCGGACCATCCGGATGTACTGGTCCGGCTTCCACTCGGCGAGCTTGAACGGCCCGGTCCCGACGAACTCGGTGACCTTCTCAGCCGGCGGGAACTTCTCCGCGATCTCCTTCGGGTAGATTGCGCCGAAGTTGTTGGGCGCCGCGAGGTTCACCTCGACCGCCGCATACTTCTGCTTGAGCCGAAGCTCGATGGCATAGCGGCCGGTGACTCGAATCTCGGCCAGCACGGTGGCGAGCGCCTTTCCGTACACGCCCTGCTGCATCCACCGCTTGAGCGAGGCTACGACGTCGTCCGAGGTCATCTCCTTGCCGTTGTGGAACTTGATCCCCTGCCGGAGCCGGATCGCGTAGGTCAGTCCGTCCGGGGACACCGCCGGCAAGGCCTCGGCGAGCATGGGGATGGGTCGGTACCCCTCGTCGAGCGCGTACAGGCCCTCGTACAGGTGGTTGGTCAGGACCTCCGTCAGGGTCGCCGTCGTCCAGTGGGCATCGAGGGTTGGCGGCTCGCCGAGGTTGGCGACGCGGAGCACGCCTCCCTTCCGGGGGGTCTGGGCGTCGGCGGCGATGCCGAGGGCCAGCACCGGCAGGATGGCGACACCAAGCATGCGAAGCGTGCGCAGGACCCCCATGTGCAACCTCCGCGTGGCCATTCACCTGACCACGGTTCACCAAGGTGAGATGCCCGACCCGCCCATCCGGCAGCAACGAGGCCACGGCCAGCGACGCGACCGGAGTGCTTCAGCACATCCTCAGGCAATGGCGGCGGGCCCGTCAAGGGCACGTCCTTCCCGCTCTCGCGGCGGCTCCCGCCACCATCCCGCGGCGAACGCCAGGAAGATCCCGAGAAGCGGCTCGACGCCCCAGCGGTGGCGAACGTCCACGTAGAAGAGACTCTGTGCGGCCAAGATGCACCCGAGCATCAGCAGCAGGAGGACGAGCCGCTGGCGGCCGCCCCGGTCGGCGCGGCTCCAGGCCGCGACGACGCCCAGGACCGCTCCCGTCAGGAGCGCCACGTAGAACACCCGGTAGAGGACCAGCCATCAGCCGGGGTAGCGAAGGCCCGCGCTGGCTGGAAACCACCAGAACGACGCCCATTTCCGGACCACGAGCGCGGTGAACTCCCTCGGATGCTCCCGCACGAACGCGCGGGCCGTCTGCCGGAACAGGTCAACCTGGCCCAGCTCGTCCCGCGTGAGGATCTCCCGACGGAACGCTTCGGGGGCTCGGGCGAAGATCGAGCGCCCGTCCAGGAGGACGGCGGATTCCGTCGCGACCGGGTTGTTGCCCCGCCAGAAGAGCTCGGCCGTATCCGTCGTGACGAACACGAATCGGTTGAGCACCACGCAGTTGCGCACCGTCCACGGCAGGACCACGAGCACGGCGGTTCCGAGGAACAGCGCGATGCCGAGCGCGGCGCGCCGGCGCCCGCGGTCGGGCGCGACCGCTACCAGCCACACGGCGGTGGGCAGGGCGAACATGGCGACGGTGGCGCGCGACAGGGTCGCGAGTCCCAGCACGAGACCCGCCCGGACGTGGGAGCCGAGACTGGACGCGGAAGCCAGGCGCATCACGGAGAGCACGGTCAAGCTGAGCAGCAGGGCGTCGAACGGCAACGGGTGAAGCTTGTGAACCGCGTACACGACCAGGCCTGGGTGCACCATGGCGGGCAGCGCCGCCACCCACTCCCACCGGCGGGCCACGTCGGCCTCGCGCGCGATGCGCGCGATCACGACCGGGATCAGCGACGAGGCGCCGATCTGGGCCAGGATCACCGAGAGCGGGCTGTCACCGAAGGCGCGATAGAGGCCCGCGCAGAGGAACGGAACAGAGGCGGCCCGAGCACCAGGTGAGGCGTGCCCAGATGGACGTACCGGTACCCCTCCCCGGCGAGCAGACTGCGCGCCTGACGCTCGTACTCGTAGCTCTCCGGATGAAGGCCCAGGATCACGAGAGCCGCCAGCCGGATGTCGACGGCCGCCGCGAAGAGCCAGCCCGCCACTGCTACAGGCCGGGACGCGCGTTGGCCCAGGGCCGGGCCTGCTCGAACGCCGCCGCCGCTCGGAGCACCGTCGGGTCGTCGAACCGGCGGCCCACGATCTGGAGCCCGATCGGCAGCCCCTCCCCGGTGAAGCCGCACGGGACCGACGCCGCAGGCTGCCCCGTCAGGTTGAAGGGATAGGTGTAGGGAAGCCACCCGTAGGGCACGACCGTCTTGCCCGCGACCTCGCCCGGATGGTCAAGACCGAGCCGGAAGGGCGGGCACGCGACCGTCGGCGTCAGCAGGAGGTCATAGCGCTCGAAGAGCGCACGCGGGTGCTGCCACCACGCGAGCCGATCGAACCAGGCCTGGACGTAACGGCTCGGCGGGTTCGCGGCGGTCGCCTCGATGATCGCCTGGAGGCCCGGCTCGATGTCGTCGCGCCGGTCTCGATACGGGAGGAGCCGCGTCGCGACCCCCCCGCAGAAGATCTCGTACCAGCATTCGGCGGGCGACGGCCAGCGCGGGGCCACCGTCTCCACCCGACAGCCGAGCTCGCGGAACGTGCGGGCCGCCCGGGCCACGGCCTGTCGCACCTCAGGATCCAGCGCCGTCACGTTGCCCAAGTCCTCGGCATAGGCGACCCGGAGCCCCTTGACCCCACCGCGGATCGCCCGGACGTAGTTCACCCCGCTCCGGGGGAGCGAGTACTGGTCGCGCTCGTCGGGCCCCGCGCAGATCTGCATCGCCAGGGCGGCGTCCGCCACGGTTCGCGTCATCGGGCCGATGTGGGAGACGCTCCACGCCGCGCTCGCGGGATACGTCGGGATCCGACCGTAGGAGGGCTTGTGGCCGAAGATACCCGCGAACGAGGCCGGAATCCGGATCGAGCCGCCCCCGTCCGTCCCGATGGCGATCGGGGCGAGGCCGGCCGCGACCGCCGCGGACGCGCCGCCGCTCGAGCCGCCCGGGGTGCGATCCAGGCGCCACGGGTTCCGGGTCGCCCCGAAGAGCAGGTTGTGGGTCGCGCCCAGCCAGCCCATGGTCGGCGTGTTGGTCTTGCCGACCATGATGGCGCCGGCCGCCTTCAGACGGGCGACCATCGGAGCGTCCTCGGTCGGGACGTTGTCGGCGAAGAGGGGGGTGCCGAACGTCGTCCGCACCCCCCGGGTGATGACGAGATCCTTGACCGAGAACGGCACCCCGTGGAGCGGCCCCAGCGCGGCCCGGCGACCGCCGAGCGCCCGCTCGGCTGCACGCGCCGCCCGCCGGGCCTCGTCGGCGGTGACCGTGACGTACGCGTTGATCTGGGGGTTCAGGCGTCCGATTCGCTCCAACACCGCGTCGATGACCTCGACGGGCGAGACCTTGCGGCGGCGGATGAGAGCCGCCAGGTCGGTGGCGGACAGCCAGCAGAGCTCGTCGGACGTCATACGCGTGCCTCCCGCGTCAGAAATCTCGGATCGCGCCAGCCGCATGTCGAGCGCGAGCATCTTAGCATCGCGGACTTACCGGCTCGCGTGAGGTCAGCGCGCAAGGCGGTCGAGCACGCCGGCGAGGATCGAGGGCCGGGAGATGAAGGGCGAGTGGCTCCCGTCGAGCTCGATCGGCTCGACACCCAGGCGCTCGCGCGCGACGCGGCGCGACCAAGCGGGTGAGATGGCCCGGTCCTCCCGGCAGAGGACGTACGCCTTCTCGCCCGTGGGCGAGGCCGACAGGGGGCACGGCTCGCGCCGGGGAGCAGCCGCCTGGGGCCGCAGGTGCGCAAATAGCCAGCTGACGTCCTCCGGAGTGCAGTCCTGGCAGAAGACGTCGCGTCACGCGGCCGGGGTCCGAGCGCAACACCGGGATGGTACAGCTCGGGTCGGCCGCAACCGGGTCCGCCAGGCTTCGCTTGAACTCGGGAATCAGCGCGCACAGGAAGATGAACCGCGGCACCGGACGGCGCACCGCGACCAGGGGAACGGTCAACCCGCCGAGGGAGTGGCCGATCAGCACCAGGTCGCTCGCGGGGGGCAGCGCCCGATCGACGACCTCAGCGTAGCGCTCGGGGCCCGCGGTGCGATCCTCGCACGGGGGGTCCATGGCGAACGTCCGGTGCCCGAGCCCCTCGAGGATCGGAATCAGGCGTTCCCAGCACCAGGCGCCGTGCCCCGCGCCGTGAACGAGCGCGAAGGTTGCCATCCCGCTGACAGGATAACCCCTCCACGGTGAGCCGGGGAACCGCGGGCCGGACTCCCGCCCGCGCCAGACCCGCTGGCGGGATGGATTTCACGCGCGGCCAGGTCCGGGGTCTGAGCCCATCGAGGCAGTTCACTCGCTGACCCCTTCCCGGGAGGTGGATGATGAGCGACTCGACCCCGAAGACGACGGCGGAGCTCCTGTCCCGGCTGGATCGGGCGTGGGAGGCCCTCGAGAGCCCCCTGGGCCGTCTCACCCAGGCCCAGCTCACCGACATCCGCGATCCAGCGGGATGGGCAGTGAAGGACCACGTCATGCACGTGGCCGCCTGGGAGGATGCGTTCCTGGCTCGTCTGGCGGGGCGGCCGACTCACGAGGCGCTCGGTCTCGACGAGGCCACGCTCGCCCAGGACGAGGACACCGTGAACGCCGCGATCTTCACCCGCCACCGGCACCGCCCGCTGACCGAGGTCCTGAACGCTGCCCGGGCGAGCCACCGGGCGGCGCGCGCCAGGCTCGCCGCCCTCGGTGATCGCGCCGTCGCCGGCACGGTCGCGGACGTCGTTCCACCCGGCGCGGAGAGCGATGGCGGTGCGGCGGCGGCGTGGATTGCCGGCAACACGTGGGAGCACTACGAGGCCCATCACAACTGGATCCGCGCTCTGGCCGATCAGCGGTGAGCGCCGCGGGCTCGGGCGGACCCTGCGATCGTCTAGCGTCTCTCCGGGGAGGCCTCGCCACCCGCTCGGCGGCCAAAGGCGGGGGTCGTGCCGGGAGGTAGATCCACCTCGTAGGCGTTGAGGATCGCGGCGATCATCCCGTAGTAGCCCGCGAGCGTCACGAGCTCGATCAAACCTTGGCGTCCGAGCTCCGTGTCGGCGCGCGCGAACTGATCGGCCGTGAGGTGGCGGGCTCGATAGATCGCGCGCACGGTGTCGACGATGACGGCCTCGCGCGGCCGGAGCCCGTGCGTCGGTCGGTCCTCGCGCACGACCGCGATCGCCTCGGTCCGGGTGCCCTCCCGGAGCGCGATGGGCTCGTGGGCTGCCCACTCGTAAGGCGCCTCGGCCTCGCGGCCGGCGGTGAGGATCGCGAGCTCGCGGTCCGCGCCCGGCAACCCCGACCCGAAGCGCAGCAGCTCGCCGAGCGCGGCGACGCGCTCGCACAGGGCTGGGTGATGAAGCAGGACGACGTACGGTCCGCGCGTGGCGCCGCGCGTCCGGGCGATGCGGTCGTAGAGCTCCCGCACCTCGGGGTCCAGCTGATCTCGGCTCGGCTCGGGGATACGCGTCACGGAAGGGCCCTCGCGTCCGAACGGCGACGCCGTCGCGACGGGGTATACACCGGTCGCGCGAGGGGTGTCAAGGCGTGGAGGTGCTGCCGCCGGCCGCATCGCGCGCGCGTGGTGGCACCAGGCTCAGGAGCGCCGCGGCCCCCGCGACCGCCGCCGCCACGCCGAAGGCGTCGGTGAAGGCCGATGAGGCGGCTCCCCCCTCCCCGAGATGGGCGTGGGCAGCCAGGCGCGCAGCGTAGACGGCGGTCGTCACGTTCGCCCCCACGACAACCCCCGCCGTCCGCATGAGCGCGACCAAGCTCCCCGCCATGCCCTGGCGCGACGGTGACAGCGCGGCCATGACGTAGTGCATGTTGGCGACGAGGAAGAGCCCGGAGCCGAAGCCGCCGAGCCCGAGGGCCAAGGAAATGCGCGCCGGGGTCGCAACGTCGTCGAGACGTCCCGTGAGCCAGAGCCCGACGCCCTCGATGGCAAGGGCCAGCGGTGCGAGCCAGCGGCCGGCGCCCCGATCGGCCAGCCGCCCCCCCAGCGGGGCTGCGCACGCCTGCGCGAGCGGCCCGGTCGTGAAAAGGACGCCCCCCAACCCCGCCGAGAAGCCTCGCCGGTCGATCAAGTAGTAGGGTACGAGGAGCCAGACGGCGAAGAGCGCCACGAACGCAAGAAGATGCGCCGCGTTCGCGAGCGCGAAGGTCCGGGGGTCGATGAGGCCCCTGGCGACGCTCCCCACGGGCGGGGCGTCCCCCAGGACGGCCGGCGGCGGGGGGCCAATGTCGGGATGGGTCGATCTCGGCGACACCGTCCTCTCGGGGAGCGCCCAGCATAGCCCGAGCGCGACCGCCACGAGGGGGAGCCGCCCCAGGTACGCGACACGCCAGCCCAGCGCCTCGATGAGGACCCCGCCTCCGAGGGGTCCCACGACAGCACCGAGACTCGCCGCCAGTCCCAGCCGGCCGAGGGCCCGTCCGCGCCGGTCCGCTTCCATCGACAGGGTGACGAGGGCGGGTGCGCTCGCCATCACGAGCGCCGCCCCCAGCCCCTGCACGACGCGCGCCCCGAGCAGCCACGTCCACGCCGGCGCGAGCCCGCACAGGACGTGCGCCACGCCAGTGAGGGCGAGACCTCCCTGGAAGACGCGTGCATGTCCGATCCGGTCGGCAAGCCAGCCGGCGGGAATGAGGGCGATGGCGAAGGTGACCATGTAGGTGAGGACGATCCATTGGATCGAGGTGGCCGCTACCTGGAACGCGGCGGAGATTGCCGGGAAAGCGATGTTGACGGCGGTGTCCAGCGAGACCGTCAGGACGCCCAGCGCGGCGAGGAGGACCGGGCGACTCATCGACCCGCTACTGGCAGCAACGTGGCGGCGAGGCAGTAGCGAGGTGGCGCGCGGCGCCGCGGGGCTCAGCCCGGAGGGACGAGGACGCGCGTCAGGAGCGTGGCGGCGGAAGGTGGATCGGGCGTCCGAGGAAGAGCTCAGCCGCCTCGCCCAATGTCTCGGAAAGCGTGGGGTGCATATGAATCGTCCCGGCGAGGTCCTCGGCCACCGCACCCATCTCGACGGCGAGCGTGCCCTCGGCGAGCAGGTCGCCGGCATGGGGCCCGACCAGGCCCACTCCAAGCAGCCGGCCGGATGCGGTCTCGAACACGAGCTTGGTCAGCCCATCAAGCCGCCCCATGGCGACGGCGCGTCCCGACGCGCTCCACGGGACCTTCGCCGTTCGCGCCTCGATGCCACGGGCGCGCGCCTCCGCCTCCATCAGGCCGCACCACGCGACCTCCGGATCCGTGAACACGACCGCCGGGATCGCCAGTGGCTCGAACGCGGCCGGGCGCCCGGCGGCGGCCTCCGCCGCGACCAGGCCCTCCGCCATCGCCTTGTGGGCGAGCATCGGCTCGCCCGCCACGTCCCCGATGGCGAACACTCGTGTGTCCGCCGTGCGGCGCTGGGCGTCCACCACGATGAAGCCGCGCGCGTCCCGCGCCGCGCGGGTGTGCTCGAGCCCGAGATCGTCCGTGAGGGGACGTCGCCCCACTGCCACCAGGAGCTGGTCGACCTCGAGGTGCTTCGGCGCCCCTTCGCTGGCCAGCTCCACGGTCAGAACGCCCCCCTCGTCGCGCATTCCCGTGAGCTTGGTCCCGAGCAGGATCTGCTTGAACCGCTTTCCGAGCCGGCGGGCGAGCGGTGTCACCAGGTCCCGATCGACCCCCGGCAGAATTCCGTCGAGGAGCTCCACCACCGTGACCTCGGTCCCGAGCGCCGCGTAGACGCTCCCGAGCTCGAGCCCGATGTAGCCGCCGCCCACCACCAGGAGCCGCGCCGGCACGGCGGACAGCTCGAGCGCCGCGGTCGAATCCCACACGCGAGGGCCGGGCTCGAGCCCGGGGAGCGCCGCGGGCCGCGAGCCCGTGGCGATGATCACGTGCTTGAACCTGAGCGTCGCCGGCGGCGCGTCGTCGCGCGACACCCGGATCGAGCCGTCGGTCTCGAAGCGCCCGCGGCCCGCCACCACGTCGACGCCGCGCGCCTTGGCGAGGGCAGCCAGCCCCTGGGCGAGGCGACCGATGGACCGCTGGGTCCAGGCGCGCAGCTTCGCGGCATCGACGCGAGGCGGGCCGAACGCGACGCCCGCGTCCGCCGCCTCGGCTGCGTCGTGGATCAGCGCGGCGATGCCGAGGAGCGCCTTGGAAGGAATGCAGCCGACGTGGAGGCACTCACCGCCGAGCGCGCCGCGCGCCTCGACGAGGACGGTGTCGAGCCCGAGATCGGCGGCGCGGAAGGCGGCCGCATACCCGCCCGGGCCGCCCCCCAGGACGACGACGTCGGCCTCGCGGGGTAGCTCGCCCATGACCACGGACGCCGGCCTCCCTACCCCTCGAGGAAGAGGCGCTCGGGAGCTTCGAGGAGGCCGACGAGTTCGGTGGAGAAGCGCGCCGCCTCCATGCCGTCGATGACCCGGTGGTCGAAGGCAAGCGATAGCGGCAGGACGAGCCGCGGCACGATCTGGCCGTCCCGGACGACCGGCGTCGGACGAGCGCGACCGACGCCGAGGATCGCGACCTCGGGATAGTTGATGATCGGCGTGGCGCCGGTGCCTCCGAGGGCTCCGGTGTTGGTCACGGTGAACGTCCCGCTCCGGAGATCCTCGAGGGTCGCCTTTCCCTCGCGCGTTCGCGTGACGAGCCGCGCGAGCTCGGCCGCCAGGTCTCGAATCCCCTTGCCGTCGACGCCCCGCACCACCGGGACCACGAGCCCCTGGCCCGTGTCCACCGCGACGCCGATGTTGTAGTAACGCTTGAGGACAAGCTCACCCGTCGCCTGGTCCAGGCTCGCGTTGAAGCGCGGGTGCGTCCGGAGGGCGGTCGCCACCGCCTTGATCAGGAAAGCCGTCAGGGTCAGGTCTGCGCTTCCCTCGCCTCCCCGCTTCTGGTGGCGGCGCCGCATCGTCTCGAGCTCGGTGACGTCGGCCTCGTCGTGCTGGGTGACGTGCGGGATCACCGCCCAGGCGAGCGACAGGTGCTCGGCGCTGCGCCGCCGGATCCCGCGGAGCGGCTCCCGCTCGACCGGCCCCCACTGCTCGAACCGCGGGAGCGGGGACAGAGCGATGGGGCCAGCCAGAGGCCGGGCGGCCTCGGCCGGCCCGGCCGGGGCCGGGGGCCTCGCGGCGCTCGAGGACGGCGGCGCCGGCGGGCTCGGCGCGGCCGGCGCCGGGGCCACGCCGCGCGCGCCCGCAGCGGCTCGAACGTCCTCGTCCGAGACTCGGCCGCCGGGGCCCGTTCCGCGGACGTGCCCGAGGTCCACGCCGAGCTCGCGCGCGAGCCGGCGGGTGGAGGGCGTGGCTGCGGGCGGAAGGCCGGTCACGGGCGGCGCGGGCGGCGCCGAGGCGCTTGGCGCGGGAGCGGCGGCACGTACCGGCGGCGCGGCCGCCAGCGGCGCGGTCCGGACAGCGCCTCCCCCGTCGGCGAAGCTCAGTAGCACCGCACCGACCTTCACGCGCTGGCCGGCCTGGACGTGCACGGCGGCCACGCGTCCGCCGAAGGGCGAGGGCAGCTCCACCTGGGCCTTCTCGGTCTCCACGAGGAGGACGGCCTGATCCTCCTTGATCTCGTCGCCCTGGGCGACGAGAACGCGGACGATCTCGGCCTCGGTGAGACCTTCTCCGAGGTCGGGCAGCTTGAAGTCTCTCGCCATCGGACGCGGAGGCGCGGCGCGACCCTGGCGCCGGCTAGAAGGCGAGCGTTTCCCGGACGGCGCGCAGCACGCGGTCCGGCCCCGGCAGCCAGCCGCGCTCGCGCGCGAAGCCCGGGTAGACGATGTCGAACGCGGTGACGCGCCGCACGGGCGCTTCGAGCTGGAGGAAGGCGGTCTCCACGACCCGCGCCACGACCTCGGCGCCGACGCCAAAGCTGCGCTGGGCCTCATGGGCGACGACCACGCGCCCCGTCTTGCGGGCGGACGCGGCGATCGTCTCCGTGTCCATGGGCGAGATCGACAGGAGGTCGACCACCTCGACCTCGGCCCCGTCCTCAGCGTGGACCCGCTCGGCGACCTCGAGGCAGCGGTGGAGCATGGCCCCGTAGGCGATCAGCGTCAGGTCCTTGCCCTCCCGGGCGACGCGCGCCTTCCCGATGGGCCAGGCCTCCTCGGCCACCGGGACCTCCTCCTTGACGGCGTGGTAGAGGGCCTTCGGCTCGAAGAAGATCACCGTGTCCGGATCGCGGATCGCACTGACCAGGAGGGCGCGCGCGGACCGGGGGCTGGACGGGATCACGATCTTCAGGCCCGGCGTGTGCGCGTAGTACGCCTCTTCGCTCTCGGAGTGGTGCTCGAGGGCGCGCACGCCACCGCCGTATGGCATCCGCACGACCATTTGGATGTGATAGCGCCCCCGCGTTCGGGCCCGGTATCGCGCCGCGTGATTCTCGATCTGGTGGAAGGCCTGGAAGGAGAAGCCGGAGAACTGGATCTCCGGCACGGGCTTCAGCCCGTAGATCGCCATGCCGATGGCCATGCCCACGATGGCGCCCTCGGCCAGCGGCGTGTCGATGACGCGCTGCTCCCCGAACTTCGCGAGGAGGCCGTCCGTCACGCGGAACACGCCCCCGTCGACGCCGATGTCCTCGCCGAGCACCAGGACGTCGTCGTCCCGCTCCATCTCCTGCATGAGGGCGAGGTTGATGGCCTGGACCATCGTCAGCTTCCGGGGCTCAGTCATCGCCGGCTCCTCGTCGGTCCTCGGGTGCCGTCCGGTGCATTACCCGTGTGCCGCCTCGCCGGCCACGGCGAGCTCGCGCAAGAGCTCCTCGCGCTGGGCCCGCAGCTCCTGCGTCGGCTCCGCGTAGACGTGCTCGAAGCCGTCGACGAGGTTCGCCTGCATCCGAGCCTCGGCGCGCTCGACCGCGTTCCGGATTTCCGTGTCGATCTCGGCCTCGAGCGCCGCTTCCCCGGCGGCGGCGAGGATGCCCTTCCCCTCGAGGTACCGCCGGAACCGGGGGAAGGGCTCCCGGGCCTCCCACTCCTTGACCTCGGCTTCGTCGCGATATTTCGTCGGGTCGTCCGCCGTGGTGTGGAGCGACAGCCGGTATGTCAGGGCCTCGATCAGCGTTGGCCCCTCGCCGCGCCGCGCGCGATCGACGGCCTCGCGCGTCGCCACGTAGCAGGCGAGCAGGTCGTTGCCGTCCACCTGGATCCCGGGAAAGCCGTACGCGATCGCCTTCTGCGCGAGCGTCCGCGCGTGGGTCTGCTTCGCCCGTGGCAGCGAGATGGCCCACTGGTTGTTCAGGCAGAAGAAGACCAGCGGAGCCTGGAAGACGCCGGCGAAGTTCATCGCCTCCTGGCAGTCGCCGTGGGACGAGGCGCCGTCGCCGAAGTAGACCATCGTCACGCTGTCCTCGCCCTTGTACCGGCTCGCGCAGGCGAGGCCGACCGCGTGCGGAATCTGGCTCGCGATCGGGATGCAGAGCGGCAGATCCCGCACACCGTCGGGAACGCGCATCCCCTCGGCGTACCCCGCGTAGTAGAGGATGAGGTTGTCGAGCGGCCAGCCGCGCCACATGTACGCGGGCCACTCGCGATAGTAGGGCACCATCCAGTCCGTCGCGCGGAGCGCGTAGACGCTCCCCAGCACGGCGGCCTCGTGGCCGCGAATGGGCCCGAAGGTGCCGATGCGTCCCTGGCGCTGGAGGCGCAGCATCCGCTCGTCGAAGCGCCGGCCGAGGAGAAAAGTACGGTAAAGGCGGCGGAGGTCCTCGTGAGGAATTGGGGGCTCGAGCGACTCGTCGACGCGACCCTCCTCGTCAACGATCGACAGATGCTCGACCGACGGGACGTCTAGTCTCGTCCGCGGCACGCACGCCCCCTTTCGAACCGGGAAATCTGGTCGCCATTTTCCACCCGGGCGCCCCCGCGGGTCAACCTCACGCACCCGGCACCGGTGCCCTGGGCACGCTTCCGCGGGGCCGGACGCACGTGGGCTAGCGTCCCAGTGCCGGCGGGGGTCGCCGATCGCGCCAGAGACCGAGCAGGAGCGTGAGGAGCGCGAGCCCGAGCTCGTCGACCAGCGGGAGCGGATCCGGCAGGACGAGATCGAGCAGGGTCAGCAGCGCGAAGAGCGCGAAGAGGGTAGGGAAGCGCAGGTTCAGGCGGCGGAGGAGACGCGTCAGGATCGACACGTTCCGAGTATATAGAGAAGGAGATGGCGTGGCACGGATGGCTCGGGGCGTTCGTCCTCCTCGTGAACCAGGCTCTGCTCCCGTGGCAGATCGGCCCCCTGGCCCGCTGGTACACACCGATTATGTGGACGGCGTACATCCTGCTGGCGGATGCCTGGGTCCTCCGGCGGGACGGCCACTCGCTACTCCGCGACAGGCCCCGGGAGGCCGCCCTCATGGCGACCGTCTCGATCCCGCTCTGGCTCCTCTTCGAAGGCTATAACGCGCGCCTCCGGAACTGGGCGTATTTCGGTGTGCCCGAGTCCCCCTGGGTCGCCGCCGTCGCGTACGCCTGGGCCTTCGCCACGATCTGGCCCGCGCTCTTCGAGACGGCCGCGCTGCTGGGGGCGGGGTCTTTACCCACACCGCCCACGGCGCGTGAGCCGGTGCCCCTGTCGGTCGGACTCCGCCTGGCAATGACCGTCGGCGTCGCCTTCGTCACCGTTCCGCTATTCCTCCCGGCTGCCGTGCGGCCGTGGACCTTCGGCTTCGTGTGGCTCGGCTTCGTACTGCTCCTGGACCCTCTGAACGCGCACGCGGGGCGGCCGTCCTTCCTGGCCGCCTGGCGTGCCGGTGACCGGCGGTTCATCCGACGGTGGCTCGTCGCCGGGATCGTGTGCGGCGTTCTCTGGGAATTCTGGAACTACTGGGCCCTGGCCAAGTGGCGGTACGTGGGCGTCCCCGTCTTCCCCTCGCTGCGGCTCTTCGAGATGCCTCTGGCCGGATATCTCGGGTTCCCGCCGTTCGCTCTCGAGGTGTTTGCGCTGTATCATCTGGTGCGCCCTCTGGTCGGGCTGTCCGACCCTGAGAGGAAATCCGGCGACCGACTCGATCCCCCACCGAAGTGACGCGAGGAGGACGACAAGACCGTGGCGAAGAAGACAGGGAAGCGCTCCGTGACGAAGAAGGCAGCGAGCAAACCGGCCAAGGCGGCTTCGAGCCCCGCGGCCAGGCCCACGAAGACGGCGAAGGCCGCGACGAAGACCGCCGCCAAGGCCCCGGCGGCCGCGCCCCCGAAGCGGGCCGCCGCGACGGCGCGGCCCGCGCCCCCCGCGGCCGGACCCACCCTCGGCGAGCAAGCCGAGCGCCTGCGTGACGAGATCCAGCGGAGCAAGCTCACCCATCCGGATCCCTGGCGCTACACCGCGAAGGCCCGCGGGTGGGGAGAGCGCGCGCAGGTCCTGGTCGAGCTGATCACGGCCCGCGGCGACACGGTGTCAGCTCGTGGATCACTCGAGGCCCTGGCGGCGGAGCTGCAGGGGGACCGGGACTTCCAGGAGGCCCGCCGCCTCTTCTGAGCGAGCCGAGGGCGCTCCGCCCGAGCCGGGTCTCGCCCCGGCTCGGTGCCCGCGGAGCTAACCCGTCGCCGACGTGACGGGCCGGTCGGTCAGAGAACCAGCTCCGCCATCAGGCGGATCGCCTCAGGTTGGGTTGTCGAACAGACGAGCGTGGTCACCCCGGCCTCGCGCCACGCCGTGAGGCGCTCCCGGATTCGCTCCGGCGGGCCGCAGAGCGCGACCTCGTCGACGAGCGCGTCCGGCACCGCGGCCTCCGCCTCTGGCCGGCGGCCAGCCAGGTATAGCCCCTGGACGCGAGTGGCCGCCTCCTCGTAGCCGTAGCGGCAGGCGAGGTCGAAGTAGAAGTTCCGTCCCCGCGCCCCCATGCCCCCCACGTACAGCGCCAGGCGGGGCTTCACCTGGGCGCGGCAGGCGTCCACATCGCGACCCACCACCACCGGCACCATGGGGGCGACGTCGAAGCGCTCGCGCTTGCCCGACACGCCCGCCCGGGCGAAGCCCTCGGCGAGCGCCTGGTGAAAGAGGCCGGCGCGCCCCGGCGAGAAGAACACGGGCAGCCAGCCGTCGGCGATCTCCGCGGCGAGCGCGACGTTCTTCGGCCCGATCGCGGCGAGGTAGATCGGGAGGTCGGCGCGCGCATGCACGATGCTCCGGAGCGGTTTCCCGAGGCCGGTCGCGTCGGACCCGCGATACGGGATCTGGTAATACTGCCCCATGTGCTCGAGCGGCCGCTGGCGCGCGAGGATGGCTCGCACGATGGACACGTACTCGCGCGTCCGGCCCAGGGGCTTCCCGAACGGCTGCCCGTGCCAGCCCTCGACCACCTGGGGGCCGGACACGCCGAGGCCGAGGAGCACTCGCCCGCCCGACAGCCCATCGAGCGTCATCGCCGTCATCGCGGTCATGGCTGGCGTGCGCGCCGCCATCTGGAGGATCGCGGTGCCGAGGCGGATGCGGTAGGTCAGCGCGCCGATCCAAGCGAGAGGGACCACGGCGTCCGAGCCGTAGGCCTCCGCCGTCCAGACCGAGTGGTAGCCGAGACGCTCCGCATCCTGCACGGCCTGGACGTCGACGTGCACGCGCGCCCCCGCATATCCCAGACCGAGCCCCAGCCGCATCGCCGCTCCTTTCACGTCACCGGCCTCGCGCGAGCGGGCCCCGCGCGCCGCGCCCGACTCTCGCCCACGCCCCAGTCGAAGTCAAGCGACGACGCACTCGCGGCGCGCCTTGACACCTCCGCGGGCGCCGGCCCATCCTGTGACGCCATGGACCTGGAGTTCCTCATGGTCCCGGGCGCCCCACCGCCTCCGCCCACGGCGCCGTACAGCCACGCGGTGCGCGCCGGGGACTTCCTCTTCGTCACCGGACAGCTGCCCGCCGACCCCGCGACGGGCGAGCTCATTGGCGGCGGCGTCACCGAGCAGACCCACCAGGTGATGCGGAACCTCCAGGCGGTCCTGAGCGGGGCGGGCACGAGCCTGGCGCGCATCGTTTTCGCGCGGGTCTACCTCGTCAACTTCGCCGACTACCCGGCGATGAACGCAGTCTACGCGAGCTACTTCGCGCCGGGGCGGCTCCCCGGCCGGACCTGCGTCGGCGTCACCGGCCTCGCCCTCGGCGCGCTGGTCGAGATCGACCTCGTCGTCCAGCCATAGCGGTCCAGGCGCGAGCCGGGCGGCGCCGCCCGGCTCCGGCGGCGGGGGGGCATCCTCGACGGGGCCCGGCGCGGGGCAGCCCGTGCCGCTCCGTCGGCTCCTGGTCTTCTTCGCCACCGTCTACGCCGTCCAGGGCCTCGCCGAGCCGAAGGCGGGGCTCGCGACGCAGCCGCTCTTCTTCCTGCTCAAGGAGGA
The DNA here is from genome assembly GCA_963805625.1 of uncultured Candidatus Rokubacteria bacterium. Lineage (GTDB taxonomy): Bacteria > Methylomirabilota > Methylomirabilia > Rokubacteriales > DASRDR01 > DASRDR01. Next base: position 920,987 of record CAWDVE010000017.1, on the reverse strand, counting down.
GATGCGGCTCAGCGCCGCCGAGACGGCCACGTTCCTCGCGCTCATCGGGTTCGCCTGGAACGTGAAGCCGCTCTACGGCCTCACGTCGGACCTGGTCCCGCTCCTGGGGTACCGGCGTCGGTCCTACCTCCTCGTGACCACCGCGCTGGCGGCGCTGGGCTGGCTCGTGCTGGGCTTGCTGCCCGTGTACCCGTGGGGGCTCACGCTCGTGACCCTCGGGCTGACGGGCATGGGGCTCGCGTTCACGGACGTTCTCTGCGACGCAGTGATGGTGGAGGAGGGCAAGGCGCGCGGTCTCACGGCCCGCTTCCAGTCAACCCAGTGGACGGCGATCTACGGGGCCAGCCTCCTGGCGGGGATCGCCGGCGGCTACCTCTCGGCCCACGTCTCCTACAGCCGAACGTTCCTGCTGGTCGCGCTGTTCCCGGTACTCTCGTTCGCCGCCTCCACCTGGGCCGTGCACGAGCCCTGGACGCGCTTCGACCGTGCCACGGTGCGGGAAACGCTCGCTGCGCTCCGCGAGGGCATCCGCTCGGGGCCGCTCTGGCGGGCCGCGGCGTTCATCTTCCTCTGGAACTTCACCCCATCGTTCGGCGTGCCGCTCGAGTACCACATGGTGGACGCGCTGGGGATCACCAAGATCCAGCTCGGCATCCTGACGAGCCTCGGGAGCGGCGCCGCGATGCTCGGCGCCATGGTCTTCGGGCGCTATGCGACGCGGCTCGCGCCGCAGACGCTGCTGTACATCGCGGTCGCGATCGGCGTGGCGGGGACCCTCGCCTACTACGGCCTGGTGGGCTGGTGGTCGGCGGTCGTGCTGACGCTCGTCGTCGGCTTCGTCTCGGCGGTGGCGCTGCTCGCCACCCTTGACTTGGCGGCCCGGGCGGTCCCCCGCCGTGCGGAGGGGACGTTCTTCGCTGCGCTCATGTCGGTCAACAACCTCGGCACGACCGGGGCCGCGTGGCTGGGCGGGCAGCTCTACGACCTGGTCGGGCTCAGCTGGCTCATCGCCATCAGCGCGACCACGATCGGACTGTGCGGGCTCCTCGTCCCCTGGGTTCGAGTCCCCGAGTCCGCCAAGACCCCTGACTGACGTCGGCGGCGGCCAATCCGAAGCCGCGCGAGCGTCGACTCCGCCCGCTCAGAGCGTCCGCATCCGGGGGTCCAGGAAGTCGCGCAGGCCGTCGCCGAGGAGGTTGAAGCCGAGCACCGTCACCGCGATGGCACAGCCGGGCAGCACGGCGATCCAGGGATCGATCAGCATGTACTGGCGGGCGGCGCTCAGCATGAGCCCCCACGAGGCCGTCGGCGGCTGGGTGCCGAGGCCGAGGAAGGAGAGGGCGGCTTCCGTCAGGATGGCCGTCGAGAACGACACCGTCATCTGGACCAGGATGGGCGCCGCCACGTTCGGCAGGACGTGCCGCGCGATGATCCGCCCGTTGGAGGCGCCGATCGACCGGGCCGCCTCGATGAAGGGCACCTGCACGACCGTCAGGGTCGGTCCCCGCGCCACCCGCGCGAAGGTCGGCGCGTAGACAAGGCCGATGGCGAGCATCGCGTTGGTCAGCGTCGGGCCGAGCACGCTGGTGATGGCGATCGCCAGCACCAGAGCCGGCAGCGACAGCACGACGTCCATGATCCGCATGATCACGTCGTCCAGCCAGCCTCCGAAGAAGCCGGCCAGGACGCCCGCCGACGCCCCCAGCCCTAGCGCGATGAGGACGGCCAGCCCGCCGACGTAGAGGGACACCCGCGCCCCCCAGATCAGACGGCTCAGCTCGTCGCGCCCGAACTCGTCGGTGCCCAGGAGGTGCGTCGCCCCGGGCGGCAGCAACGGCTTCGCGATCTGGGAGACCGGGCTGTACGGCGCGATGAGCGGGGCCGTCAGCGCCACCAGCACCACGATGCCGACCAGTACCGCGCCGATGAGGGCGACCGGCGTACCCGCGAGCGTGCGTAGGAATCGGGCGCGGGCGAGCTGCGCCGCGTCGAGGCCACGCGGCAAGGGACCGACAGCCGGCGTGGCCCCGACGTCACTCATAGCGGATGCGCGGATCCAGGTACGTGTACAGGAGGTCCACGAGGAGGTTGACGAGAACGAAGGTGACGGCGAAGACCATCACGGTCCCCTGCACCACGGGGTAATCGCGCTGGTACACCCCGTTCAGCAGGGTCCATCCCAGCCCCGGCAGGCCGAAGATCTGCTCGGTGATCACCACCCCGCCCAGGAGGAACCCCGTCTGGAGGCCGAGGACCGTGACGATCGGGATCAGCGCGTTCCGCAGCGCGTGACGCAGAAGGACGGCCCGCGTGGCCAGTCCCTTGGCACGAGCGACCCGGATGAAGTCCTGTCCCAGGACCTCCAGCATCGACGAGCGGGTCATGCGGACGACGACCGCCGAGAGCCCGAGCGCCAGCGACAGCACGGGCAGGAACATCTGCTGGACGTTCATCCACGGATCCGCCCACGGCGTCACGTAGATGAGGGCCGGCAGCCAGCCGAAGAGCGAGGATGCGCCGATGATCAGCAGGATGGCGATCCAGAAGTTCGGCAGGGACAATCCGAGGACGCCCACGATCTGGACCAGCGTGCGCACCCGGAGGCTCCGGGACACGCTCGCCGCCACCCCGAGCGGGATCCCGACTAAGGCGACGCCCAGGATCGCGAGCACGGCCAGCTCGATCGTGATCGGCAGCCGCGACACGATCAGCGCGGCGACGGGCTGGCTGGTGCGGAACGACCAGCCGAAGTTGCCCTGGAGCATGTTGCCGAGCCACAGGAGGTACTGCACCAGGAGCGGACGGTCGAGGCCGAATTCCCGGAGCACGGCCGCGCGCTGCGCGCGACTGAGCTGACCCTCGGTTCCCGCGATGATGTCGACGATGTTGCCGGGGAGGAGTCGGACGAGCAGGAAGATGAGCACGGACACGCCGAGCAGGGCCACGATGGTCCAGACCGCGCGCCGCGCGAGGTATCGCATCGCCGATCAGCGTTCCTGGGACTCTTCGAGCGTCCTACGGCCTGTGGACCGCGCGGGCCGACGGCCCCCCTCGAGGATGGCGCACGTCGCGCCCGCGAGCGCGACGTGCGCCGGGTGACCCGAGAAGGGGGGTGAAGCCCCCCCTCCGATTCACTAGGCCAGCCAGGCCTTCTTGAGGAAGAGCCGGCGGCCGGTGAACGACTGGGAGTAACCCTGGAGCTTGCTCGACACCGCCTCAATGTTGAACTTCGCGTACCACCACCAGTTCTGGCAGTCCCGGACCACGATGCGCTGGGCTTCCTCGTAGAGCCGGCGCCGCTCCGCCTGGTTGGTGGACTGGCGCGCTTCCGCCAGCAAGGCGTCGAGCTTCGTGTCGGGGGTGTCGCACCCGCCCTTGTTGAGGTTGCCTTTCGAATGGAAATAGGAGTAGAGGAACCCGTCCGGGTCGGGGCGGAACGTGTTGGCCGAGGCGTAGATGTCCGAGCCCTCCTTGCCACACGAGTTGTTCGACTTGGCGTTCTCGGCCACGAACGCGCCCCACTCCATCTGGGTGGCGGTGACGTCGATGTTGAGCTTCTTGAGCGACTCCTGGATCACGAGCGTCGAGGCGACGAACTCGGGATACTGGGGCGAGCACTTGATCTCGATCTTGAAGCCGTTCGGATATCCGGCTTCGGCCAGGAGCTTCTTAGCGCCCTCGACGTCCGGCTTGAGGTAGGGCAGCGTCTTCGGGTCGAGGTACCAGTCGCCGTACCCCGTGGGGACGGGCCCGGAGGGCACCGCGGCGCCGTACGCCGCCTTCTGGATCACCTCGTTCGTGTCGACCGCCATCCGCATGGCACGCCGGACGCGCGCGTCGTTCAGCGGCTTGTTTCGCGTGTTGATGTAGTGAAGGACCACCCACGCATACGGGCTCTTCTGGACCGCGATCCCCGGCGCGCCCTCGAGCTGGGCCGCGCCCTGAGCGTTGAGGAACGCATACTGGATCTGGCCGGCGCGGAGCGCGGCGATTCGGGCATTCTCCTCGGTCAGGACCTTGAACACCATCCCGTCGAGGTACGGGAGCGCCTTGTCCCAGTAGTCGGGATTCCGGGCGTAGACGATCCGGTCCTGTGGCACGTACTCGACCAGCTTGAACGGCCCGGTGCCGATGCCCTTGATCTTGAGGTTTTCCTGCTCCGCGAACCCCTTGGGCATGATCCCCGACGCCCGCATGCCGGCGAACGAGCCGAGCAGCGGATAGGGCGCGTCGAGGTTCATCTGGACGGTCAGGGGATCGACGACCTTGATCTCCTTGATCGCGTTCAGCCAGCTCACCCACGGCGAGGCGGTCTTCGGGTCGAGGACCCGGTCGATGCTGTACTTGACGTCGTCCGCCGTCATCGTCTGGCCGTTGTGGAACTTCACGTTCGGGCGGAGCTTGAACGTGTAGGTCTTCCCGCCGTTCGAGATCTCCCAGCTCTGGGCCAGGCACGGGATGATGTTGGTCTTCTCGTCGTACGTCGTCAGGCTCTCGTAGATGTGGTCGTAGGCTTGGACCGAAGAAAAATTCGAGCCGGTGTGGGGGTCGAGGGCGACCGGATCGATCTCGGCGGCGGCGGTGAGCGTCCCTCCGCGCTTGGGTGTCTGGGCGGAGACCAGCTGCGCTCTAGAGAGGTCGAGACCCGCGAGACCTCCTCCGAGCGCCAGGCTTCCCCCCAGGAACGTGCGCCGATCAATCCCTCGACGCGAACCTGATGTGCCCCGTGCCATACGTGACCCTCCTGGTGAGTGTCTCCCGCGCGCCGAGGACGAGGCGCGTACTCCGGGTCATCCCGTCGTCCATCCTCGACGACCGCCTCGGTAAGGAAGGATGGTAGACCGGTCCCCGGGTCGATGACAAGCCGTTGCGAGCGCCTCTCGCGGCCTTGACGTCGAGCGGGCCGGGAGTCTCGTCTGCTGGACGCCCGAGAAGCGGGAGGTTCTCTTGCGCTCCGGGGAGTCGCGCCCGTCGGGTCACCCGGTTCGGGCTCGCGCCGATGTCGGCGGACATCCGCCTCCTCCGTGGATCGTGGTCGCCCCGCCCTGGCGCTCGCCCTGGGCGCCTCCCAGGGCGCGGGCCGGCGGGGGCCGTGTCGGTAACGGTGTCGGCCTTGATCCTCGGGCTCTACGCGGCGGTGTGCCACTTCTGGCGGCCGACCGCGTTCGAGGTGGACGGTGGCGGCCTCCAGATTCTGTGGCCGCTGCGGGTCCGGACCATCCCGGCCCGCGAGATCGCCGAGGCCGCCGTGCACTCCCGCGGATCGGCCGCCCGCTCCTGGTGACGCCCGAGGGCGACGAGCGCTTCGTCGCCGCCCTTCGGGCCCTCAGTCGCGACTGACCTCGGCGCGACGCAGGAGATACGGCTCGAACGCCTGCGGATCGACCTCGATCCCCAGCCCCGGACCCTGGGGGATCTCGACCATTCCGTCCGGCCCCACGGCCGGAGCCCCCCAGAGCTCACGCAAGGGGTTGGGCGACTGGTCGTACTCGAACCACGGGTATGGCATGGACGTGTGGCTCCGATATCCGGGCAGCACCGCGCAGAGCTGGAGTGAGGCGTAGAGGTTCAGCGCCGTGCCCCAGACGTGGGGGACGACCGGCACTTCCCAGGCTGCGGCGAGGGCGGCGACACGCGCCACTTCCGTGAAGCCCCCGGCGATCGCGAGATCAGGCTGCGCGGCGTCGAGGGCGTTGCGCTCGAAGAAGGACCGGAACGCGCGGATGCCGCCGAGCGCCTCCCCTCCGACGACGGCGAGCCCGAGGGCTCCCGCCACGTGCGCGTACCCCTCGACGTCGTCCGGCGCGACCGGCTCCTCCAGCCAGGCGAAGCCCTCCGCCTCGAGCTGCCGTCCCGCCTCGATCGCGGGCCGCACCGTGTAGCCCTGGTTCGCGTCGGCGAGCAAGATGATGTCGGGGCCCACGACCTTCCGGACGGCGCTCGCGGCGCGGCCGTCCGCAGCGGGATCGACGCCTATCTTCATCTTCATGGCGCGGAAGCCGGGGGCGATGTAGCGCTCGGCCTCGCGGCGGTATGCGCGGTAGGGGTCGCGACCCGGCCGCAGGTACGGCCCGCTCGCGTAGGCCGGCACACGGGTACGGATCGGGCCGCCGAGCAGCCGGCAGATCGGCTGGCCCAGGGCGCGCCCGCGCAGGTCCCAGAGCGCCATGTCGACGGCCGACAGTGCCATGAGGCCGGGGCCCTGGCGCTCGTATCCCAAGCGCTCGTGCATGGCGGCCCAGAGCCGCTGGTACTCCATCGGGTCCTGACCCAGGATGGCCGGCGCCAGCGTCGTCTCGATCATGGTCCAAGCCGCGGACGGCGAGTGCCAGGTCTCTCCCCAGCCGCCGAGGCCGTCGTCGCTCCTCACCTCGACGAGGAGGGCAGCGCGCCGGTCGATGAAGCTGTTCGCGTTGCCCTGCGGCTCGGGCAGCCGGCACTCCACGAGGTACAGCCGGATCGCGGCGATCTTCACGGCGCTGGCTCTAGGGACCCGTTGACAGGAGGTGGCGCTCCGCCTCTTGGCGCAGCTGGAGGGCCCGAGCCCATTCCCGCTGCTCCTCGAACGTCAGACGCTCCTGGGCCCCCTGGACCACGTGATGGTAGACGTCGAGGGCGTGCTGGCAGCTTTCGGCCGCCCGGCCGACCCGCCAGGACTGTCGCCAGATCCGCGCGAGCTCGTCGCCGGCAATTTCGATCCACGGATCCGCACCCTTGACGAGACGGCGGTACTCGGCGCCGAACGCCTCGTACTCCAGCCGAATGATGCGCGCATCCTGGAAAGCGGCCCGGAGAACTGCCATGCCCTTCCCGTCTGGCGTCGGGCTCCAGAGGAGCCAGGTCGTCACGGGCTCGGGCGTCATCCCGAGCTGACCTCCGGCCAGGGACGCGACCTCCTGAGAGGACATGCCGGGGCTCAGGCGCTCGTAAAGCGCGCGGACGTCGAGGTCGCTCCGGATCTCCCGGTCGGCGGCCACAGCCGGTCCCCCGGCGAGCCCCGTGACGGCAACGGCGATCAGCAGTCGAAGCCATCCCCATCTTCTGTCCATGTGGCTCTCCTTAGACTCGGCAGATGCCCTCGCGTCCCCCAATGCTGGGCGGAGGCCTTTCGAGTGTCAAGCGCGCCGGCCCGCCCGGCCCGCGAGAGCCCCTTGATGGCACGGCCGCCCGCATCGCATGCTTGGGTCGCCGGCAAGCCGCCCCGACGGGACGGCGGCCTCGGCCGAATGCGGCTCCGCCGCCGCTTCGCACCCAGGAGGGCGCGCATGAAGGTCCAGGATCTCGATACCCCGGTGGTCACGATCCACCTCGACGTGATGGAGGACAACATCCGCCGTGTGCAGGCCCACCTCGACCGCCACGGCATCGGGAACCGGGCGCACATCAAGACGCACAAGATCCCCGCGATCGGGCGGATGCAGCTCGCCGGCGGCGCGAGCGGGATCGTCTGCCAGAAGATCGGCGAGGTCGAGGTGTTCGCCGATCACGGTGTCGCGCCCGATGTCATGCTCACGTACAACGTTCTCGGCCGCCCGAAGCTCGACCGCCTGATGGCGGTCGCGCGCCGCGTCGAGCGGTTGACGGTGGTGCTCGACAACGAGGTCGTAGCGCGGGGTCTCTCGGAGGCGGGGGCGCGGCACGGGCTGGACGTTCGCTTCGTCATCGAGTGCGACACGGGGGGCGCACGGAACGGCGTGCAGACGCCGCAGGCTGCCTACGATCTCGCGCAGGCGGTCATGAAGCTCCCGCGAATGGACTTCCAGGGCCTGATGACGTTCCCCAACCGCGACCCCGACACCCGGGTCTTCTTCGACCGGGCGCTCGAGCTGTTCAAGCGCGCGGGCATCCCGGTGCCGGTCGTATCCGGAGGGGGCACGCCCGCCCTCTTCAGCGTCCAGCACTTCCCGATGCTGACCGAGCACCGCGCCGGCACCTGCGTCTTCAACGACGCGGCGACGGTCCGCTCGGGCACGGCAACCTGGGCGAGCTGCGCGATGCGGATCCGCGCGACGGTCGTCAGCCGGCCCAACGACACGCGGGCGATCCTGGACTGCGGCACGAAGGTCGTGACGTCGGATCAGTACGGGATGCCGGGCTACGGACACGTCCTCGAGTATCCGGAGGCCGCGATCACGGGGCTCTCCGAGGAGCACGGCGTGGTGGACCTCTCCCAGTGCCGCGAGCGGCCCCACATCGGCGAGGTGGTCAACGTGGTGCCGAATCATTGCTGCGTGGTGTCCAACATGATGGACGAGCTCGTGGGCGTCCGCGGGGACCGGATCGAGGTGGTGTGGCCAGTCGCCGCGCGCGGGAGGGTACGCTGATGGCCGCCAGCCGGCTCGGCGTCGCGCTGCTGGGAGCGGGTCGGCTCGGCGCCGCCCACGCCCGCACCCTGGCCAGCCTTCCGGAGGTATACCTCGCCATGGTCGCCGACCCGGCGCCGGCGGCCCGGGAGCTGGGCGCCCGTTACGGCGCGCGGACGGTCGCCGACCCCCGCGAGGCCATCCTCGACCGCGAGGTAGAAGCCGTGGTGATCGTCACCCCGACGGGCGCCCACGCCGAGCAGATCGAGGCGGCGGCCCGCGCGAGAAAGGCCATCTTCTGCGAGAAGCCCATCGCGCTCGACGTTCCCTCGACGGAGCGGGCCCTCACCGTGGTGAAGGAGTGCGGGGTGCCGCTCCAGATCGGCTTCCAGCGGCGTTTCGACACCGGCTTTGCCGATGCGCGCCGCCGCATCGCGGCCGGTGAGATCGGGCGCCTCCACCTCCTCCGGTCGGTGAGCCACGATCCCTATCCCCCGCCCCCGCACTACATCCCGACGTGCGGCGGCCAGTTCGTGGACATGACCATCCACGACATCGACGTCGCCCGCTTCCTCACCGGCTCCGAGGTGGAAAGCGTGTCCGCGGTGGGAACGGCCCTCGGGCCGCAGGCGGAGGCATTCCGCGCGGTGAACGACTGGGACACCACGGTCCTGACGCTCCGGTTCGCGTCGGGGGCGCTCGGCTCCATCGTCAACTCGCGCCAGGCCGGGTACGGCTACGACATCCACACCGAGGTGCTCGGGGACCACGGCGGCCTCAAGGTGGGCTACGAGCGGCACACGCCCATCACCCGCTACGACCGGGCGGGCGCCCACCACGACTACGTGCCGTACTTCCCGGAGCGGTTCGCCCAGGCCTACGCCGCGGAGCTCCAGGGGTTCGTGGAGGCGGTGCGGGGCGGGAAACCGGTCAGCCCCACCGGGTACGACGGGCTCATGGCGCTCCGGATCGCGCTCGCCGCCACCGAGTCCGCGCGCCACGGGGGCGCCTGGACGCCCGTCCGGTAGCTCGGTCCCTCGGCCCGCGCGGGGAGCCGGCCCGTCCCCCCGGGCGTCCCGTCGACAACCGTGCGTAACCCGGCAGCTTGCGAGACCCGACCGACCCGGAGGCCCGGAGCCCGACGAGCTTGGCACACGGCCGCAGGACCCCGCGACGGGGATGTCGTCCGTCAGGGGGACGCGAGACGGCGGGCGGCGTCCTCCGTGGCCGGATCGGCCGGGAAAAAGGATTCGATCCTGAGCTCCTGGAGCGTGATGTCGTGCGGCGTTCCCAGGCTGGTCAGCATCGAGAAGTAGCGAAGCTCGACGTCGCCCCGGCGGAACTCGATCGGCAGGAACGGGTCCGTGGAGACGTCGAGGTCGAGTCGGCCCCAGTGGCGCGGCACGCCGGGATACGTCAAGAGCTCGTCGAGGAGCCGCCGCGTCCCGGCATCACCGAGACCACTGAGGACGTCCCGGTGAAGCCACTGGATCAGCGCTGCGGCCATCGCCTCCCAGTTGACGATGTGCGGACGGAACCCGCGCGGGTGCAGCATGAGGCGCATGGCGTTCAGCCCGAGCTCGCCCGGTACCGACGGCTCGAGGAACAGCTCGACCAGACGCGCGGTGCCGCCGTTCGTCTGCAGGATGTCCCAGTGCCGGTCGATCACGATCGCCGGATAGGGCTCCTGCTGCCGCATGACGAAATCGAGCGCGCGGCGCGCCTGCCCGAGCGCCGGGGCCTCGAGCGCCGTTGCGCGGTACACCGGTGCGTAGCCGGCAGCCGACAGGAGGTCGTTGCGGTCGCGCAGCGGAACGTCCAGGGCGCGCGCCAGGAGGAGCACCATCTCTCGGCTCGCCTGCGCCCGTCCCGTCTCGACGAAGCTCAAGTGCCGAGACGAGATGCCGGCGTCGCCGGCGAGGGCGAGCTGGCTCAGCCCGCGGCGCGTTCGCCACTCGCGAAGCGCCCGGCCGAAGGTGCTCTCCCCGTCAGGCCGAACCGCCCGCCCGGAACCCGCCATGCCGGGGACTCTACAACGGCCGCCCGCCGACGGCCATTACCTCGGAGGTAATTGAGTCGGGAGACGGCACGCCGCACCATGCGGGCGTGTCGAGTGGAGGACCGGCATGAGCATTGATCCGGCAGACCTCACCGAGCGTCTCCGCGGGACCCTGGCCGATCTCCTCGGCGTCCGGTTCGTCGAGGCGAGCCTCGATCGCGTCGTGGCGGAGCTCCCGGTCCGGGACGCCCTGACGACTGTCGGCGGCGCGGTCCACGGCGGCACCCTGATGGCGCTCGCCGACACGGCCGGAGCCGCCGCCACGATGCTGAACCTGCCGCCGGGCGCCACGACCGCCACGCTGGAGTCGAAGACCAACTTCCTCGCGGCGGGCCGCGGCGGCACGGTGCGCGCAGAAGCGACGTGTCTCCATCGCGGCCGGCGAACCATGGTCTGGCAGACGCGGGTCACGGACGCGGGCGGCCGGCTGCTCTCCCTCACCATCCAGACGCAGATGGTGCTCACCGGGTGAGGGAACAGAGGGGCGTCCTCGCCGAGATTCTCTCGAGCGCGCCGGGAGGCGTGTTCGGCCCCGCGCTCGTCTTCTCCGGGGCGCGAAGGCGTGCGGATCGGCGGAAGAGCACCAGCAGCACGGCCACGAGCGCGAGGAGAGCGAGCTGGGGGAACGGCGACGGGACAGCCGCCAGGACGCCGGTGGCGGCGCCGCGCCAAGAGCGAGCCAGACGACGGTCGCGCCGAGGACACGGCTCGTGGGAGTCCCCACCAGGGTCACTCGCGCATGATATCGTCGGATCGCGGGGAGACACGAGGCGATGACGGCGAGCGGCGAGCAGCGGATCCCCGGGGCCTGCCCGATGGACTGCCCGGACACCTGTAGCTGGGTGGTCACCGTGCGCGATGGCCGCGCCGTGCGGCTCGAGGGCGATGCCGATCACCCCTTCACGCGCGGCGTCCTGTGCAACAAGCTCGACGACTATGTCGCGTACACGCAGTCCCCCGGGCGCCTCCTGTACCCGATGCGGCGCGTCGGCCCGAAGGGGGCCGGCGACTTCGAGCGGATCTCTTGGGACGGGGCGCTCGACGAGATCGCCGAGCGGCTGGGCAGCGTCATCCGCGAGTTCGGCGCTGAAGCCATATGGCCGTACGTGGGCTCGGGCAGCATGGGGCTCCTCCAGGGCGTCTACGGCGCGGGGCGCCGGCTCTGGAACGTCGTCGGCACCTCCCGGCACCTCATGACGATCTGCACGATCGCGGGCGGGGTGGGAACCGGCTACACGCTCGGCGACAACCGCGTGGGCATGGATCCCGAGACCCTCCGCTTCTCGAAGCTCATCATCCTCTGGGGCAGCAACACGCTGAGCACCAACCATCACCTCTGGCGCCCCATCACGACGGCGCGTCGGAACGGTGCCCACCTGGTGGTGATCGACCCGACCCGGACACGCACCGCCGAAGCCGCGGACAGCCACCTGGCGCCCGTGCCCGGGACCGACGCCGCGCTGGCGCTCGGACTCCTGCACGTCGTGCTGAGCGAGGGCGCACAGGATCGCGACTTCATCGACCGCCACACCCTCGGCTGGGACGCGTTCCGCCGGCGCATCCGGGACTACCCGCCGGCTCGCGTCGCCGAGATCTGCGGCCTCCCCGTCAACGCGATCGTGGAGCTGGGGAAGCGGATCGCCCGCACGCGCCCCACGGGCATCCGGGTGACGATGGGGCTCCAGCGACACGGCGGCGGTGGGATGGCCGTGCGGACCATCACCTGCATCCCGGGCGTCACCGGCGACTGGCGATATCCCGGCGGCGGCGCTGGCTACGACACACGCGGCTTCTTCGGCGTGAACTGGGCGCAGCTCTATCGAGACGATCTGCGGAAGACCGCCGCGCGCGCGCTGAGCATGACCCGGCTCGGCGAAGGCCTTCTCGAGGTCACGGACCCGCCGGTCAAGGCCTTGTTCGTCTACGCGAGCAACCCGGCCGCCAGCGTGCCGCACCAGACGAAGATCCGGCGGGGGCTCGCGCGGCCCGACCTCTTCACGGTGGTCGTCGAGCACTTCCGGACGGACACCGTCGACTACGCGGATATCGTGCTCCCCGCTACGATGCAGCTCGAACATGCGGACGTCCAGATCTCGTACGGGCACCTCTACATCTCGTGGAACGAGCCCGCGGTGGCGCCGCCCGGGGAGTGCCTGCCCACCACCGAGATCTTCCGGCGTCTAGCGCGGCGCCTGGGTCTGGACGTGCCCTGCCTGTACGACAGTGACGAGGAGCTGGCACGCCAGCTTCTCGACTCGGATCACCCGTCGCTCTGCGGCATCACGTTCGACGCCCTGAGGAAGCGAGGCTGGATGCGGCTCGCCGTCCCGGAGCCGTTCGTACCGTTCGCCGACGGCTTCCCGTCGCCGTCCGGAAAGCTCGAGTTCTACACCGCTCGCATGACCGGGGCGGGGCTCGACCCGCTCGCGGGCTACACGCCGCCCTACGAGGCGGCCCAGCGCGGCACGCCGCTGGCCGCCCGGTACCCGCTGGCTCTGATCGCGGGCGCCGACCACTACTTCGTGAACTCGGTGTTCGCGAACGTCCCCGCCCAGACGCGGCGCTCCGGCCCGACGACCATCCGCGTCCACCCCGAGGACGCGACGCCCCGGCGGCTCGAGACCGGCTGCGAGACCCGCGTCTTCAACGATCGCGGCGCGTTCGTCGCGCAGGTCGAGGTGACCCCGCGGGTCCGGCCGGGCGTGGTCGCCAGCACCAAGGGGCGCTGGCCGCGGCTGTCGAAGGACGGTGCGACCGTCAACGCCACCGTGGATGAGCGAGACGCCGACATGGGCGGTGGCGCCGTCTTTCACGACAACCGGGTCGAGATCGAGCGCCTCTAGCCTGGAACGGGGCCCGCGGCCACCGGGTAAGCGCGCGCCGGAGCGAGGACACGCCGGAAGCGGCGAAACCAGGGGCACGAGGGGGCGAGCGACGGGCTTTCGATCACCGGCATTCAGCCGGGAGCCCGCTCGTGGATTACCCGGGCCAATCTAGCCTTAAGAGGCCTTCGGCTCTTTCACGACCAATGTCGCCGGTACGTGTTTCGGATGGTACTGGCATCCGATAGGGTATTCACCAGGCTTTAAGGTCAGCGGAATCTGCCGTTCGATCTTCAAGGGCTTGTTTCTCTCCACCTTCACTTCTATCTGGAGCGGCTCGATCTCAATCCCGTGAAAGGCGAAGCCCCCTTCCAGTGTGTGGTTGAGGACAAACAGTACGGTCTCTCCCGGAACGACTTCAATCTTTTCAGGCATCCAGTGGACGACGTCCCCCACCTTCTCGGCGTGAATCTCGATTTCTCGGACCCCCTGGCCATTTGCGATGGCCGCGATTCCGAACACTAGAAGCAGCGCCATGAAAGACGCTCTCATGGTAGCCTCCCTCTGAAAAGTGTACTGGGAACCTTATCGGGTAGTTCCTGGGCAACCAGGATAGACGAGTCAAGGCTTCCGTGGCGGGGAAATCTTCTACAGGGCTCTCCGTTCATCTCACGTTCATCTCGGAGATGTCTCACGCGCGCCGAGGCCCGATACTCCGCGTCCGAGCGCTGTCCCCCACGCCGTGTGCCGAGGAGGGCGATAGAGCGCGATGGACGACGTCCGGATCGAGCGCGACCTGCGAATTCCCGTGCGGGACGGGACCCGCCACCCCGAGGACGCGACGCCCCGGCGGCTCGAGACCGGCTGCGAGACCCGTGTCTTCAACGACCGCGGCGCGTTCGTCGCGCAGGTCGAGGTGACCCCACGGGTCCGGCCGGGCGTGATCGCCAGCACCAAGGGGCGCTGGCCGCGGCTGTCGAAGGACGCGCGACCGTCAACGCCACCGTGGACGAGCGAGACGCCGACATGGGCGGCGGCGCCGTCTTTCACGACAACCGCGTCGAGATCGAGCGCCTCTAGCCTGGAACCGGGTTGGCCTGACGCTTGGGTGGGCTTCCATTGACGAGAGCGCGGACCATGACGATGGGTAACTGGACCGCCGGCCGCGCGGGCCCGCGCTCAGTGGAGGCGCGCCACGCTCAGAAGAGCGCGATCGGGTTCAGCGGCGACCCCGTCACGTTCCGAAGCCGGAGCGGCGCCAGCGTCAGGAGGAACTCCCAGCGGGCGCGGGCGGCGCACGCCTTGGCGATGTCCTCGAGGTTCATGTTGTCGATGAGCCAGAGGCCCAGGCCCACGAGCGCGCCGATGTGGAAGGGGCTGCCCATCGCGGGATAGGGCGTGGGCGTCACGTCGTTGTGGGTGTCGCTCCCCCAGACGGCCACACCCCGCTCCTTCAGCCACGGCAACAGGGCCGCGTGCGGCCCCGGCGACCCCGCCTGCATCGGGTGCGCCGGCCCTTCGGCGAGCCGGCGCGCATAGTAGCCCGTGCGGACCATCAGGATGTCACCGGGCTCGACGCCGACACCGGCCGCCCGCTCGGCGGCCTCGAGGTCCTCGGGCATGACCCCCTCTCCCGGACCGAGCCACGGCACGCCCCGCGTGCGCGCGACATCCAGAAGGATGCCTCGGCTGACCACGCCGTCGTGGAGCAGCTCGACCGCCTCGACCGTCGCCCCCTCGCGAGAGGTGATCAGGTTGCAGGAGCGGCCGTTGTAGAGCTTCCCCTCCCAGAAGAAGTGGGCGGGCGTGTCGATGTGGGTCACCGTGTATCCGTGGAAGACCATGCCGATGAACTCGCCGGCGCCGCGGCGCGCCTGCAGTCGCCCGGGCGGCGCCGTGTCGCGGCCCTCACCGCTGTCCACCATGAAGCGCATGAACTGGAAGGTCGTGTCGGGTGTGATGTCCGTGACGATCGGCCGGGCGCCGGTCACGGCGACCCCGTCCCGCACCAGCCGCGCGGCCGCCGCCCGCTTGGCCGGAGTGATCAGGTTGATCGTCCCCAGCTCGTCCTCGGCACCCCAGCGCCCCCAGTTCGAGAGCGTCTTCACGTAGCCGATGACCTCCTGCTCGCTCGGTACCCGTCCGGGCATCGCGTCTCCCCTGGTCCATCGTGACGTCTCGTGCGGAGACCCGGCGTGAGATCGATGCAAGGCCGAGTGGCGGTCGGCGACGATCTGCCAGGTATCCGCGTCCCGGCGCGACTCTAGGATCCGCTCCGAGCACTGTCAACCGCCGCGGGTCGGCCCGGCCACAATCGGCCATAATCTCCAGGTGACCGCACCCTGGGAGAGCCTCGTCAGCGGACGGCTCGTGCTCGCCTTCGCCTGCATGCTGCTCGTGGCCGGGATCACCAACACCTTCCCCGTCTTCTTTCCCCCGCTCCTCGCCGAGTTCGGCGGCTCCCGGGCCGCCACGGCCTCCACCATCACGCTCATTTGGGTCGGCGGCGCAGTGCTCGGCCCCATTGCGGGCTGGGGCGTCGCCCGGTGGAATCCGCGCGCCGTCGTCAGCCTCGGGCTCCTCGCGGCCATGCTCGGGTTTGGCGTCGGGACGTTGGCCCGCACCCTCCCTCTGTTCACGCTCGCCGTCGGGGTGGGCGCCGGGATCGGCGTGGGGCTGACCGGGATGGTGACGCAGGCCGCGCTCCTCGCCGACGCCTACGTCCGCCGGCGCGGGGCCGCCATGGGGATCGCGGCCGCGGGGGCGATGGCCGGCTACGGGCTGGCGCCACCGTGCCAGTGGGCCATCACGCGATTCGGCTGGCGCGCGGCTCTGGCCGCCTACGTGGTCGCGGTGGCCGCCCTGATTCCCCTGGCGTGGGCCGTGCTGCCGTCCAGGCTACGCGCTGCGGGCGGCCAGGCGCCCGCCCACCCGGCGCCGCACGATTCCACGGTGCGCGCGGTGGTCGCCTCGGGGTCGTTTTGGCTGCTCCTCGCGGTCTTCACGATGCCGCCCATCTTCGGAGGCCTGGCCACCACCCAGCACACCCTGTACCTGACCGAGCGCGGGTTCTCGGTCGACGCGGCCTCCACCCTGCTCGGGATTGGGGGCGTGCTGGCAGCCGGCGGCCGCGTGCTGTTCGGGCTCATGGCCGACCGCGTGGGCGCCCCGCTGGCGGGGTTCGTGTCCTTCGCCTTCACGATCCTCGGGCTCGGCTGTCTGCTCGGCCTGGAAGTGTCCCCCGCCAGGTTCCTGGCCTACGCCTACGTGCTGTTCCTCTTCCTCCCGATGGGCTCGCGGTCCACGATCGGTGCGGTGCTCGTGGGGCACATCGCCCCGCCGGCTCACTACGGGGTCGTCTTCGGGCTGCTCGGCATCGGCAATAGCCTCGGGTCCGCGATCGGACCGCTCCTCGCGGGGGCGCTCCACGACTGGACCGGCTCCTATCTCGTCATCTACCTCTCCGCGATCAGCCTCGTCGGCGTGACCATCGCCGCCCTGGCGATGCTCTGCCTCACGACTCGGGGATGACCCGCGTGACGCGCCGGAGCGCCTGACCCATGCCGGAACTGCCCGAGGTCGAGACCGCCCGCCGCGCAGCCATCGCCGTGGCGGTCGGGCGCCGGATCGTCGGCGTCACCGTGGCGGACGACACGATCGTCTTCGAGCGAGTTTCGCCCGCGCGGATCCGCCGCGCGCTCCTCGGGCGGCAGGTCCGCGCCGTGCGGCGTCACGGCAAGCACTTCTGGTTCGAGCTCGACCGACGGCCGTGGCTCTCCATCCACTTCGGCATGGCCGGCGGCCTCCACACGTCGCGCCGGCGCGGGGTGCGCCTCGTGTCGAGCGGCCGCCGCCCGGAGCCCGGATGGCCACCTCGGTTCACCAAGCTCCGTCTGACGTTCGAGGGTGGCCACGAGCTCGTGATCGCCGATGGCCGGCGGCTCGGCCGGATCCGGCTTCGCCAGGATCCCGCGACCGAGCCCCCGATTGCCGGCCTGGGCTTCGACGCCCTCCGCGGGCTGCCGGGCACCGCGCAGTTCCGCGAGCTCGCGCGGGGACGCGCGGCGCCGGTCAAGGTGCTCCTGCTCAACCAGTCGTTTGCGGCGGGTGTCGGGAACTGGATCGCCGACGAGGTGCTCTATCAGGCGCGTATCGCGCCCCGGCGTCCGGCCCGATCGCTGTCCGACCGGGAACTCGACCGGCTGCGCGCGCGACTGCGCTCGGTCGTCCGGCGGGCGGTTGGCGCGCGGGCCGACAGCGACCGCTACCCGCGAGCCTGGCTCTTCCATCGGCGCTGGGGCTCGCGGCCCGGCGTCACCGTGAAAGGCGACATCATTCGCCGGGAGACGATCGCCGGCCGCACCGCCGCCTGGGTGCCGGCCGTTCAGCGGTGACCGGGCGCAACTTCATCTGCCCAGGGCCCGCCGCAGGAATCTGCCGCCCCCGCGGAGACCGCGCCAGCCCTTCACTGCGATGATCGTCCGCTCCGCGACCGGCTCGATCGACTGGGAGCGGCTCGTTGCCGACGCGGCCCCGGGTCCACGTCGTGCTTCGCCTTCGGGAGGTGGTTCGGCAGCTCCGGAGTGCTAGCGTGGTCCTGCCCGGCGCCTTCTTGGACGCTCTCGAGCAGGTCCAGGTCAGCGCACGGGAAGCCCTGGCTCACCACGCTGTCGGCGGGGGGCGCGCGCCGTTGCGTCGGGCGGCCGCGTACCTGGTTCGCTCCGGGGACGTGGGCGGCGTCCTCCAGAGCCTCCTCCGGGGAGCCAGGCGGCGGCTGCGCGCCCGATCGGCGCTCAGATCGCCGCGAAGGCGCGGACCGGGAAAGTCCCGAGCCCGATCACCTTCACCGGGACGGCGAAGAAGCGGAAGCCCGCATCCGGCAGGCGCTCAAGCCCGCGGAGGTGCTCGACGATGGGGATGTCCGCGCCCAGGAGCGTGCTGTGCGCGGAGCGGCGAAGGTCCGAGGTGTCGTCGATATTCAGAGAGTCGATCCCGACCAGTGCCGCAATGTCCCGGACGAGGTAGTCGGCCAGGGCCTCATCCGCGATATCCTCCCCCTCAATGTCGAGCCGGAACCCCTGCCCCCGGAGCCCGCCCCCGTTGGAGAACTCGATCTCGAAGTCGAACTGGACCCGTTGATCCGCCACCGCTGTCCCTCCTGTGTCGGCCGCCGCACCCGGCGCCGTTCGGTCGTGTATCATACGTGGCGCCATGCCACCCCAGTACATCTTCACCATGCGGGATCTCCGAAAGGTCGTCCCGCCCAAGCGCGAGATCCTCCGCGGCATCAATCTCTCGTTCTTCCCCGGCGCCAAGATCGGGGTCCTCGGGGCGAACGGCGCCGGCAAGTCGACGCTTCTCCGCATCATGG
Organism: uncultured Candidatus Rokubacteria bacterium; assembly: GCA_963805625.1. Lineage (GTDB taxonomy): Bacteria > Methylomirabilota > Methylomirabilia > Rokubacteriales > DASRDR01 > DASRDR01. The sequence goes on along the minus strand of CAWDVE010000017.1, from coordinate 902,432 downwards.
CCGGCGTCGATCCGGACTTCCTGGGCGAGGCGCGCCCGGCCGACGGCATCCGGATCGGCTATCTTCCACAGGAGCCCCGCCTCGATCCGGCGAAGACCGTCCTCGGCAACATCGAGGAGGGCGTGGCGACGACACGGGACCTCCTCCGACGGTTCGAGGAGGTGAGCGCGCGGTTCGCCGAGCCCATGTCGGACGCCGAGATGGAGAAGCTCCTGGCGGAGCAGGGACGCCTCCAGGACGCGATCGAGGCCGTCGGCGGCTGGGAGCTGGACCGGACGGTCGAGATGGCGATGGACGCCCTCCGCGTCCCGCCGGGCGACCAGGACGTCGTGACGCTCTCTGGCGGAGAGGCCCGCCGCGTCGCACTCTGCCGGCTGCTGCTCGAGCGACCGGACATGCTGCTTCTCGACGAGCCGACCAACCACCTCGACGCCGAGTCCGTGGCCTGGCTGGAGCGGTATCTCCAGGAGTACCCGGGAACGGTGGTGGCGGTCACGCACGACCGCTACTTCCTCGACAACGTGGCCGGCTGGATCCTGGAGCTCGATCGCGGCTACGGCATCCCCTGGCAGGGGAACTACTCCTCCTGGCTCGAGCAGAAGCGGGAGCGGCTCGCTCGGGAGGAGAAATCCGAGGCCGCCCGCCAACGCACCCTCGAGCGCGAGCTGGAATGGATCCGCATGGCGCCCCGCGCCCGCCAGGCCAAGAGCAAGGCCCGCGTCACCGCCTACGAGACGCTCGCCCAACAGGAGGTCGAGCGCCGGTCCGACGAGATTGAGATCGTCATCCCCCCTGGTCCCAGACTCGGGGACGTGGTGGTCACCGCCGAGCACCTTACGAAGGGATACGCCGATCGTGTCCTGATCGACGACCTCTCGTTCGCAATCCCGCGCGGGGCGATCGTCGGGGTCGTTGGGCCGAACGGCGCCGGCAAGACGACACTCGTGCGAATGATCCTCGGCGAGGAGAAGCCGGACAAGGGCGTGATCCGCGTCGGCGAGACGGTGGTGCCCGCCTACGTCGATCAGAGCCGGGATGCGCTCGATGGAAAGAAGACGGTCTGGGAGGAGATCTCGGATGGCGTCGACATGCTGACGTTGGGGAAGCGCCAGTTCAACTCACGGAGCTACGTCGCCTCGTTCAACCTGAAGGGCGCCGACCAGCAGAAACGCGTCGCCGACCTCTCGGGAGGGGAGCGAAACCGCGTCCACCTGGCGAAGCTCCTCAAGCGAGGCGGCAACCTCCTGCTCCTCGACGAGCCGACGAACGATCTCGACGTCGACACCCTGCGGGCTCTCGAGGACGCGCTCCTCGGGTTCGTCGGCTGCGTCGTGGTGATCAGCCACGACCGCTGGTTCCTCGACCGCATCGCGACCCACATCCTCGCTTTCGAGGACGAGGGACGTGTGGTCTGGTCCGAGGGCAACTACACCGACTACGAGGCAGACCGGAAGAAGCGCCTGGGGACCGAGGCTGACCGGCCCCACCGCCTCCGCTTCAAGCGGCTCAAGTAGGCTGCAGCGAACCGCGGTGCCTCAGGGCGGGGCGGCGCCGGGCTCCCGCGGCCCGGCGTTCGACGGCTCGGCCATCACGCCCCGGACCACCGCCTGGAACTCGGCGATCGTGAACGGCTTCTCCAGGTAACGGAGACAGGTCTCATCGAGGAAGCGGCGCGTCGCGGCGCCCATGATGTCCCCCGTGACGAACAGCATGCGCCGCACCACCTCGGGACGCACGGCCAGGAGCTCGTAGTAGAGCGCCGGGCCATCCACGTCCGGCATCCGCACGTCGCTCACGATCAGCGAATAGGCCCGGCGGCGCACGAGCTCGAGCGCCTCGCGCCCGTTCATCGCCCGGTCGACCTCGTACCCTTCGAGCGCCAGGAACTCCGCCAGCAGCTCGCCCACGAGCCGCTCGTCCTCGACGAGGAGGGCTCGCGCCCCGAACTGGCCGGCCCTCGGCGGCGGCGTCTCGGGGGCCCCCATCCGCCTAAGTTCCGCCGGCGCGCTCACGGCGCCTGACTTCCGATCCGCCACTCCCCGGAGGCCGGATGGTCGGCGCGCCGGCCAACCCGGATCGGGAGCGCAACCGTGAACACCGTCCCCTGGCCGGGGGTGCTGCGGAACGTCACCGTGCCGCCGTGGTCCTCGACGATCTTGTGCGCGATGGCAAGCCCGAGCCCCGTTCCTCCCGACTTCGTGGTGAAGAAGGGGTTGAAGACCTCCGCCGTCTCCTCCGGCTTGATCCCGCTGCCGGTATCCATCACCTCCAGCACGAGTCGGTCGCGGAACGCGGCGCCGAGGCCCTCGGCGGCCTGGGGCCAGCCCAGGCGCACCGTGAGCGTGCCGCCCTCGTCCTCCATGGCGTCGATGGCGTTCGCCACGAGGTTGAGGAAGGCCTGGTACAGGTGCTCGGCGTCGCCCGGGATCGGTGGCACGCTGATCGACCATTCGCGCCGCACGCGGATGCGCCGGGCTTCGATCTGGGGCGCGTAGAGCTCGAGCGCCTGCTCGACGAGCGGCGGCAGGTGCACGGGCGCGAGCACGAGACGCGCGGGCCGGGCCAGGCGCAGGAGCCCGTCGACGATGGCGTTGATCCGCTCCAGCTCACGGGGGACGACGCTCTGGAACCGCTGGCGGAATCGCTCGTCGTCGAATCGCCGGGCGACGTGCCGGCTGAACGTCATGATTGACGTGAGCGGATTCTTGATCTCGTGGGCCAGCCCGGCCGCCAGCGTGCCCAGCGCGGCGAGGCGGTCGGAGCGGCGGAGCTGCTCCTCGAGCTGGCGGACGGGCGTCAGGTCACGGAGGATGGCCACCACGCCGAGAGCCTGGCCCTCCGCCCCGCGGAGCGGCGTCGTCGCGACCTCCACCGGGATCGACCGCCCCTCGCCGCGGGGCAGCATGAGCACGACCTGCGGGACGCCCACGCGGGTCCGGAGCGTCTCGAGGAGCAGGTCCCGAAGCTCCGGGACGTGGTGGAACACCTCTGTCGCAGGACGGCCCGTGAGCACGCTCGCCGCGCACCCGGTGAGGGTCTCCGCGGCGACGTTCACGGTGACCACGCGGCCGTCGAGGTCGAGCGTCACGAGCCCGTTCACGAAGGACCGGAGGATGTGGTCGGTGTAGCTCTTCAGGTCGGACAGCTCCGCGAAACGCTGGTGCAGCGCCGCGGCGGCGACCTCGAGGTCCGTGCGCTGCTGCCGCAGCTGCGCGGCCATCTCGTTGAAGGCGAGCGCCAGCCGGCCGAGCTCGTCGGAGCGGCCGGGGTCGATGCGCTGGTCCAGCTCCCCGCGCGCGATCGCCGCGACGCCGTCGGCCAGCTGGCGCACCGGACGGGCGATGCGCCGTGCGACGATCGCCGTCGCCAGACCGCCCAGCACGAGGGCGACCACGGCCAGCGCCGCCAGCTCCCGCCGGGTGTCGGAGATCTCCGCGTCCATCCGTCTGCGCGAGAGGGCAATGCGTACGGTACCCCAGCGGTCCCCCTCGACCAGGATCGGCACCGCGATGTCGTAGAGCGCCTCCCCGTCCGGCCCGGTCGTTTCCTGGAGCACGGGCGCGACGGCGAGAGCGCGGAGGGACACCGGATCCGACAGCGTAGACCCCACGGCCCCGGGAGCCCGGCTGTGCGCCACGACCTCGCCGTACCGGTCGAGGACCATCGCGTAGACCACGTCGGTCTCGCGGTCGAAGCGCACGACATTCTGTTCGAGGGCCGTGAAGTTGTAGAGGAGAAGCGCGCCGGCCGAAACGCCGGCCAGACCCTCTGCCATCGCCGTGCCGCGGCGGTGGACCTCCTCGATGATGGTCGTCCGCTGTCGATGCTCGACGACGACGGTCACGGCGGCCATGAGCGCGGCGACGATCAGGATCGTGCCGATGAGGAGCTTGGTGCGAAGCGACACGAACAGCGGGCGAGCCATCCGACGTCCGATCAGGGCGGTCGCTCGAGCCACACCTTCCGGAAGGGAATGTACGAGTCGCCGAGGCCGCTGACCTCCACGCCCTTGACATACGGCTGGAAGAGGCGCTCGTACGTCTGGTGCGAGATGGGAATCACAGGTGCGTCCTCCAGGATCATCTCCTCCGCGCGGTGATAGACCTCGACCCGGCGTGTCATGTCAGGCTCGGCCCGCGCCTTGTCGAGGAGCGCGTCCACTGCCGGGCTGCTGTAGCCCATGTAGTTGAACGGACTGCCGGAGTGGAACAGCTTCGCGAGGAAGTTCTCGGGGTCCGGGACGTCGGCAAACCAGGCGCGGAGGAAGATCGGCAGCTTCCGCTCCTGCATCGCCCGGGAGAAGCTTGGCCAGTCGGGGTTGTACTGGAACTCGGCCGTGATCCCGACGGCCTCGAGATCCTTCCGAATCTGCTCGTGCTCGCGCAAGACCTCTTCGGAGCGAACACTCGACCAGATCGTGAGCGGAGGGAGCCCGCGCCCCCCGGGATAGCCCGCCTCGGCGAGAACCTCGCGCGCGCGCGCGGGGTCGTACGGATAGCCTTTGAGCTTCGGATTGAACCCGAGAGTCCCGGGCGGGAGGATCCCTCGCGCGAGAGCGTGCCGGCCGAGCCAGATCTCCGAGACCACGGCCTCCCGATCGACCGCGTAGAGGATGGCTTGGCGCACCCGCCGATCGTCGAACGGCTTTGTGCGGGTGTTGAAACCGTAGTGACGGAGGTTGAAGATCGGCCGGCGGAAGTACTGATAACTCTGGCTCGCGATGATCTGGCGGTAGTCCTTGGTGGGGATCCAGCTGTCCTCGAGAGCCCCCCTCTGGAACTCCGCGAACGCCCCTTCACGGCGCTCCCCCGGGAAGATGCGGAAGATGAGCCGGGCTAGCTTCGGGGGCCCGTCGAAGTAGTCCGCGTTTGCCGCCAGCACGATCTCCTTCCCGCGCTCCCAGCGGACGAACCGGAAGGGGCCCGTGCCCACCGGCTGACTCCCGAAGGCGTCCCCCCGCTCCTCGACGAGCTCCCGCGGCACGATTTTCGCCTGGCCCACGGCCAACATGGAGACGAAGGGCACCGGTGCTTCGGTCAGGGTCACCCGGACGGTGTACCGGTCGGGCGCGGCGAGGCCAGCCACCTGCTTCGCCCGACCCTCGCGGAACTCCGTCGCCCCCTGGATGTTCATCAGCAGATCGGCCCCGCCGGAGCGGATGCGGGGATCCAGTAGTCGGGTGTAGGAGTAGACGACGTCATCCGCCGTCACCTCCCGCCCGTGGTGGAACTTGACGCCCTTCCGGAGCGTGAACGTCCAGGTCAGGCCATCGCGGGAGGCGATCCAGAACTGGGCGAGCGCCGGCGTGATGTTGAGCGTCTGGTCGAACTCGACGAGACCGTCGAACAGCTGCTGGCCAACCGCAAGGCTGTAGATGTCACGCTGGCGCGCGGGATCCAGCGTGGCCGGGTCGTTTGCGAGAGGCCGCCGATATGTTCCGCCCGGCTGGGCGACCCCGCGCTCCTGGGCCTCGACTTTCCCCGGCCTGAGGCCTGGAGAGAGCCAGAGCACCCCCAGGATCATGCAGCCGACCCACCAGCGACCGCGCGGGCACTGTCCCCTCCCGGCGACACGCATCCAATTCCGCGCACCCGCTACCAGCCGACGGCGCCATCCTTGGCATAGTCCACCCCCTGGGAGACGGACTCCAAGACCAACGTCACCGGCTCGGTCCACAGAGCGACGAACGGCAAGGACGCCACGATGACCATAATCGTCCATGTCTACGTCATGATACCCTCCTCGACCTGCCGAGCTACGCACCCGTGACGTTCGTTGGCTGCGCCAGATCGCTCTCTCCAGGGTGGGGGCTAGTCGCCGCCGCCATCGGAGGCGTTGCCGACCGCCTGGAAGATGGGCCCCGAGGTCAGCGTCCCCGACTCGATCACTGGGGCCACGAACAGAAAGGAGGCGATGAGCACGAGAAGGGCCGTGAGCTTGGTCATGGAAAGTCTCCTTTGTACGTCCCGCTTAACGGGACGTGTTGTGGGTCCTAACAACTCGACGAGGAAGGAGCAATGCTGGGGCCATGATCAATTGGCTGGCCCCTCCGGGGCGGAAGTGTCCGCCAGCACGGCGAAATCAGGATCGCGCGCGCCCGAAGCTCGATACATCGGGCCCGAGCCGAGGTGCACTGTTTCTTGTGCACCTCGCTCAAGGATCGGGGGCGGACCGCCCCGACCCAATCCAGAGAATCAGGTGTTTACGACACAGTGCACACTAGACTGTGCACCCTGCACTGTCTACTGTGCACCGCCTCCGTCCGGTCGACCTCCGGCGGAGGCCAGGGCCACGGGGTCGATCCCCCAGGCCAGGAGCTTGGTCTTGAGCGAATTCCGGTGCAGGCCGAGAAGCCGGGCCGCCTCCGACTGGTTCCATCGCACCCGCTCGAGCACCCGCAGGATGACCTGCCGGTCGAATCGCTCCCGGGCTTCTCGGAGAGGCAAGCTTGTCGGGTCATCGACCAGATGGCGTACGTCCGGCAGCATCAGGTCGAGTGGCACGTCCTTGACCTCGACCACGGCGCCGTCCGCCAGCGCGACGGCGCGCTCGATGACGTTCTGGAGCTCACGCACGTTGCCCGGCCAGCCGTACGCCATGAGGACGTCCAGCGCTGCCGGCGAGACGCCGGTGACGCGCTTGTGCAGGAGATGGTTCGACCGGCGGATGAAGTGGTCGACGAGGAGGGGGATGTCCTCCCGCCGGTCCCGGAGGGGAGGCACGGCGATCTGGACGACGTTCAGGCGGTAGTAGAGGTCCTCGCGAAGGCTCCCGCCCTGGATGGCCTTGCGCAGGTCGGCGTTGGTGGCGGCGATCACGCGCACGTCGACCGGGATGCGCCGGGTGCCCCCCACCCGCTCGATCTCGCGCTCCTGGAGCACCCGCAGGATCTTGGCCTGGAGGTCGACCCGGAGGGTGGCGATCTCGTCCAGGAACAGGGTGCCCCGGTGCCCCAGCTCGAACTTCCCGAGCTTCCGCGAAACGGCGCCCGTGAAGGCGCCCTTCTCGTGGCCGAAGAGCTCCGACTCGATGAGCGTCTCGGAGATCGCAGCGACGTTCACCGGCATGAACGGCTCGTCGCGCCGCGGCCCGTGCCGGTGAATCGCCCGCGCGACGAGCTCCTTCCCCGTCCCGCTCTCCCCCACGATCAGCACGGTGAGCGGGTTCCTCGCGACCGCGCTGATCAGCTGGTAGAGCTGTTGCATCAGGTGGTGCTGTCCCACCAGCTGGTCGAAGTCGCGCTCCCGCGCCAGCTCCGACCGGAGGTAGACCACCTCGCGGTCGAGGGCGCGCCGCTCGAGTGCGCGGTGAATCAAGGGCAGGATCTCGTCCTCGTCGAACGGCTTGGTCACGTAGTCGAGCGCGCCGAGCTTCATGGCCGCCACCGCCGCCCGGACCGTCTGGACGGCGGTCACCAGGACCACCTCCACGTGCTCGTCGATCGCCTTGATCCGCTCCAGGACCTCGATGCCGTCCATGCCTGGCAGCCGCACGTCCAGGAGGACGAGGTCCACCGGAGAGCCTTGGACGCGCTCGAGGGCTTGCGCCCCGTCCTTGGCCTCCACGAGGTCGTACTCCTCCTCCAGGATGAGCCGGAACGCTTCGCGGATGCCCGGGTCGTCGTCGACGACCAGGATGACCGGGCGCGTGGCACGATCCGGTCCGGACGGGTGCGGCGACATCCTCTTCAGCGTGAGGCCTCGACGGCGCCGGGAGCCGGCTCGTAGAGCACGAACCGCATGGGCGTCGGACGGTGGGCGTTGGTCGGCGTGATGTCCGACGGGCAGGCGGAGTTGGCCGCCAGGACATCCATCTCGGCCAGGAGGTCGACGTAGTCACCCGCCCGCGAGGGCGCCGCCATGGGGCGGACCGCCCCGTCGGGCTGGACTGGCCACTGCATGAAGAAGTTGAAGGAGAACGGCACGTCCTCGAGCTCGATCCCCCAGGGCGCCAGTGCCTCTGCCAGGTTCGAGCGGCAGCTCCGGTGCGGCCCGGTGTAGTCCAGCCGGTTCCGGTAGTACTCCTCGCTGCAGGATCCGCAGATCAGGTCGTGCACGCCGACCGTGTCGGCGATGAGACGCATCATGGGCCGCCCGCGATCGGACACCAGCGCGGCACCCACCTTCGGATAGATCGTGCGGTTGAAGAGGACGGTGTTCTGCGGAGAGTAGCGCTCGCCGAGATCGTCCCGGTTGAAGCAGACGAAGTCGCCCACCTGCTGGCCCTCCACGTCGATCACCCGCAGGACGAGCCCGCGCGGCACCTCGAGCGCCGCGCCGTGACGCGCGGGGATCTCGACCGCTCGGACCACGCGGCCCGGCACCGATTCCCTTCCGAGAGGCGTCGAACTCACTCGGGGACCTCCCGCACGCCCACGGTCATGAGGCCCGCCCGGCGTGCGGGGGGAGCGTACCACAGCCGGCCCACGGTATGATGGCCGCCAAAATCCGGCCTGAAACCAGCAAAAGGAGGGTCTGGATGGGGCGCCTCAAGGGCAAGGTGGCCATGGTGACCGGGAGCGGCGGCGAACGCGGCTTCGGGCGGGCGATCGCGCGGCGGCTGGCAGCCGAGGGCGCGGACCTCTTGCTCACGGACATCGCGCCGGCCGGCATCCGTGTCGTGGCCGCGAAGCAAGCCACCGGCTGGCGCGGCCTCGAGACGGTCGCGGACGAGGTCCGCGAGGCCGGTCGCCGGGCCGTCATCGCTCAGGTCGACGTGCGCTCGGCCGACCAGGTGCAGCGCGCCGTCGACCTGGCCGACCGGACCTTCGGCCGGATCGACATCCTCGTCAACAACGCCGCCGCCCCGCCCGGCGCCGACCGCGTCCCGGTGGTCGAGCTCCCGGAGGAGGCGTGGCACGTGATCTTGGAAACCAACCTCACTGGCACGTACCTCTGCAGCAAGGCCGTCGCCGGGCTGATGGTGGCGCGCGACACACCGGGCCGCATCATCAACATGTCCTCGAACTGCGGCAAGGTCGGCTACGCGCGTCTGGCCGCTTACTGCGCCTCCAAGTTCGGCGTGATCGGGTTCACCCAAGCCCTGGCCATGGAGCTCGCGCCACACCGCATCACCGTGAACGCGATCTGCCCGGGCTCTGCCGACACCGATCGGCTCGACTTCCTCGGCCGGCGACCCGACGGAACCTACGACGAGGCGCTCCGGGCGGGCGCCATCGCCGAGCGGGCCGCCCAGATCCCGCTTCAGCGCGTAGCCACGGCCGAAGACGTGGCGGAACTGGCCGCGTTCCTCGGCTCGGACGCCGCCAGCTACGTCACCGGGCAGGCGATCAACCTGGCCGGGGGCGCCATCATGCACTGACACGGGACCCGCGCCACACGGCCGCGCGAGCCGCTCCGTGGTGCCCGGGGCACCACCATGCATTGACGGTGCGGCAGGCAGCCAGGACACGCCCGATCAGAACCGCCCGGCGGTCGCCGTGCTCAGGAGTCGGTGCTGGGGACTCCAGCCAGCGTCCGGGCGACCACGGCCAGGAGCCCGGCCCCATAGCGCTCGACCTTGTGGGGACCGATTCCGTGGGCGAGCCGCAGATCGTCGAGCGTGTGCGGCCGGAGCTCGGCCAGCTCGCGGAGGGTACGGTCGCTGGCGATCACATAGGGTGGCAGACCCTGCTCGCGCGCCAGGATCAGCCGGTGCCCACGCAGAGCCTCGAAGAGAGCTCGCGCCACGGGGTCGTCTTCGGCGACCTGGGGCCGCGGCCGGCGGGTGGCATCGCCGGGCCTCGGGGAGGAAGCAACGGAGTTGGGCCGCGTCGAGACCGACGCCAGCCCCGCTGCCGGAACGACCGACACTGGAGGCAGGCGTAGGCGGGCCGGTCGCTCGCCACGCATCACCGCGCGCCCGTCCTCCGTGAGCACGAGCACGGGCCGGTCGCCGCCGCTGAAGGTTGCCCACCCTCCGGTGACGCAACGCCGGAGGAGGCGCAGAAGCCAGGGCCCGGGATGGTCCCGTAGATTGCCGAACGTGGGCGTAGCGATAAGTCCGGCGCGCTCGAGCCGGGGATCGGCCTCGCCCCGGAGAAGCTTGACCGCGAGCTGGATCCCGAAACGCCCGCTCACCCGGGCCACGCCGCTCAACGCCTTGCGGACGATCAGGGTCGTCTCGGCAGGGTTGGTCCGCTCTGCCTGACGGAGCGCCAGGCATTCGTCGCAGCGCCCGCAGCCGTCGAGTGTCTCCGCCTCGTCGCCGAAGTAGCGCAGAATGGCATCGTGCCGACAGCTCCCGCCCTCCACCCACCGCAGGAGCTCGAGGAACAAGGTCCACTTGTGCTCGAGCTCAGCTCCGTCGACGACCTCCCCATCACCCGCCCGTTCAAGTAGGCGCCGTCGGAGCGCCATGTCTCCGGGCCCCGTGAGGAGCAATCCGATCGCCGGGTTCCCGTCTCGCCCGGCCCGCCCCACCTCCTGGTAGTAGGCTTCGATCGAGCCGGGCGCGGCCAGGTGGACCACGGCCCGAACGTCGGGCCGGTCGATGCCCATGCCGAAAGCGTTGGTGGCGACGACGACCTCGACGCGCCCCTCGGCGAAGGCCTGCTGGACGGCGTCGCGCCGGGATCCGTCAAGCCCCGCGTGATAGGCGGCGGCCGTCCAGCCGGCTGCCTGGAGGCGCGCGCACTCCGTCTCAGTCTCCCGACGCGTCGCCGCGTAGACGATGGCGGCGCCGCGTCCCGCCCCGGGCCGGGCGAGGGCCTCAGCGAGGACCGCGTCCACCTGCCGGGCGCGACCCCGCCGCCCCTCCACCTCGGCTGCACGCAGCGCCAGGTTGGGGCGCGCGAAGCCTTGGACGATTTGGGGCGTGTCGGCAGGAAGGCCGAGTCGGGCCAGGATCTCGTCGCGAACCACCGGGGTCGCGGTGGCCGTGCAAGCCAGAACGCGCGGTGCCCTTAGCTCGGCCAGGAGTGCTCCCAGTTCCAGGTACTCCGGCCGGAAGTCGTGCCCCCACTCGCTGATGCAGTGAGCCTCGTCGATGGCGACCAGCGGGCAGGCGAGCCGATACAGAAGCGCCCGAAATCCCGGATAGGCGAGCCGCTCGGGAGCGACGTAGGCAAGGGCGAGGCGGCCGGCCCCGAGTTGGCCGAGGCGGCGTCGCATCTCGACGGCGTCGAGAGTCGAGGCCAGATAGGTAGCCGCGATGCCGCGCGCCTCGAGGGCCCGCACCTGATCCTGCATGAGCGAGATGAGCGGTGAGACGACGAGCGTGGTCCCACCCAGCAAGGTGGCGGGAAGCTGGTAGACAAGGCTCTTGCCGCCACCCGTGGGGGCGACGAGCAGGAGGCGCCCAACGGCGAGGAGCTGCTCGATGGCTTCCCGCTGCCCGGACCGGAAGCGCGTGTAGCCCAGCCGGCGCAGGCCGGCATCGAGGTCGAACCGCACGGACTCGTCGACGGGGCGTGTCTCTTCCGGCACGCTCGCGGGGCCTTCGGAGCCGTGCAACTCGACTCGGGTCGGCATGTGCCTCGGAGTCTAGCAAGATTCCCGCCCGCGCCACGGCCCAGACGGGCGCAGGGGCCCATCGATATCGTGCGGGATGCCGTTCGCCGACGTTCGAACTCTGCGTGTTCCTCCTCACCGACGGCCCGCGCACCCTGGCAGCCTCGCCGCGTTTGCGCTAGGCTGGTTCCCGGCGCTCATCGATCGGGCGCCCTCCGATCGCATCCACATGGAATCGGAACCGACCTGCCGGCGCGCGCGGCCGACCCGGGTCCCGGGACTCTGGGCGCTGGCCGTCGTTCTCGCGTTCGCCGGCTGCCGCCTGCTAGACTCGCCGGCGACGACACTGACGCCGCGATCCGATTTCGGCTGGACCTCGCACCGGATCTTCGTCCAGATCCTCCGGTGGGACACGGCAATCTTCCTGGTGGTCCAGGTCCTCCTCCTGGTAGCAGTCGTCCGGTTCCGGGAGCGCGACCCCAAGGCGATCCCACGGCAGGTGCGCGGCAGCGCGCTGCTCGAGATCGTCTGGACCCTCATTCCGGCGGTCATCCTGACCTTCATCGCCTTCCCGACCGTGGCGGCGATCTTCCGGACGCAAGCCGCGCCGCCGAAGGACGCCCTCCTGGTGAAGGTCATCGGGCACCAGTGGTGGTGGGAGTTCCAGTACCCGGAGCTCGGCGTCGTCACCGCCAGCGACCTCCACCTCCCGGCCGGCCGCCCGGTGACCCTCGAGATCGCCAGCACGGACGTCATCCACAGCTTCTGGGTGCCACAGCTCGGCGGCAAGCGCGATGCGATTCCCGGCAGCGTGACCCGCATCGTCCTCACGGCCGAGGCACCGGGGGAATACTACGGCCAGTGCGCCGAGTTCTGCGGCGTGTCCCACGCCAACATGCGCCACCTCGCCGTCGTTCTCGCGCCGGAGACCTTCGCCACGTGGGCAGCGAAGCAGAAGGAGTCCGCCCTGACCCCGCCGGACGGATCTGCAGCGGCCACGGGTCTCCAGGTCTACCGGACCGGCACCTGTGTCGGGTGCCACACGGTGCGCGGAGTGTCGGCGGGGGCAATCGGACCGGACCTCACCCATTTCGGCTCCCGCCGGACGATCGCCGGAGGCATCCTCCCGAACACCCCGGAGAACCTGGCGCGCTGGGTCCGGCACGCGCCGACGCTGAAGCCCGGGACGCTCATGCCGGAGCAGAAGCTGTCCGACGCGGAGGCCGCGGCGCTCGTCGCCTACCTCCAGAGCCTCCGGTAGGCATGGCCGACGGCGTCGCATCCGCCGCCGTCACGGCCCACGCCGGACCGGATGCCCGGGCCCGCGGCCTCGCCTCTTGGCTCACCACGGTGGACCACAAGCGGATCGGCATCCTCTACGGCACGTCCGCGGTCGCCTTCTTCCTGATCGCGGGGGTCGAGGCTCTCCTCATCCGGCTCCAGCTCGCCCAGCCCAATGGCCAGCTCTTGGGTGCCCAGCGGTACAACGAGCTCTTCACCATGCACGGGACCAGCATGGTGTTCCTGGCGCTGATGCCGCTGTCGGCCGCCTTCTTCAACTACCTCATCCCGTTGATGATCGGCGCGCGAGACGTGGCCTTCCCCCGGCTCAACGCTCTCTCGTACTGGGTCTTCCTCCTCGGCGGGCTCTTCCTCAACGCGAGCTGGCTCGTGGGGACGCCCCCGGACGCCGGCTGGTTCGGGTACGCACCGCTCACATCGAAGCCGTTCTCGATCGGACCCCATTCCGACTTCTGGCTGCTCGGCCTCCTCTTCCTCGGGACATCGAGCATCCTCGCGTCGCTGAACTTCCTCGTGACGATCCTCAACCTCCGGGCGCCCGGGATGACGTTCCTCCGGCTGCCACTCTTCGTCTGGACGACCCTCATCACGAACGTCCTCATCCTCCTCGCTTTCCCGCCGATCACGGTCGCCCTCATCTTCCTGATGTTCGACCGCTTCTTCGGGACCTCCTTCTACATTCCCGCCGGCGGGGGCTCGCCGCTCCTCTGGCAGCACCTGTTCTGGATCTTCGGCCACCCCGAAGTCTACATCCTGATTCTCCCGGCGATGGGGATCGTCTCCGAGGTGCTGCCGGCCTTTGCGCGGAAGCCGCTGTTCGGTTATCCCTCGATGGTCTACGCGACCGCCCTCATCGGATTCCTAGGCTTCGGCGTCTGGGCCCACCACATGTTCGCCGTCGGCATGGGCCCCATCGCAGACTCGGCTTTCGCCCTCACGACGATGCTCATCGCCATCCCCACCGGGATCAAGATCTTCAACTGGCTGTCGACCCTGTGGGGCGGCTCGCTGCGGTTCCGGACGGCGTTCTGCTTCGCGGTGGCATTCATCGCCATGTTCACCGTCGGCGGCCTGTCGGGCATCATGCACGCCTCCCCGCCGGTGGACATCCAGCAGACCGACTCCTACTTCGTGGTGGCGCACTTCCACTACGTGCTGTTCGGCGGCATGGTCCTCGGGCTGTTCGCGGGGATCTACTACTGGTTCCCGAAGGTGACGGGCCGCCTCCTCGAGGAAGGGCTGGGGCAGCTCCACTTCTGGCTGATGCTGGTCGGGTTCAACCTCACCTTCTTCCCCATGCACTTCCTCGGGTTGATGGGTATGCCGCGACGGATCTACACGTACGCGCCCGGGCTCGGCTGGGACTTCTGGAACCTCGTCTGCACCGTCGGCGCGGCCGTGCAGGGGATCTCGCTTCTCGTGTTCCTCCTGAACGTGGCCAAGAGCCTCCGGACGGGAGCCCCGGCGGGGTCGGATCCGTGGGACGCGCGAACGCTCGAATGGGCGCTGCCCTCACCACCGCCCGCCTACAACTTCGCCGCGCTCCCCACCGTCCTTCGCCGCGACGCGCTCTGGCTCACCAAGCACCCCGACGCCCGCGGACCGGGGCTCGCGGATCTCCGCGCGCTCGTCACGCCGATCGGGCCGATCCACATGCCGGAGCCATCCTACTGGCCGCTCCTCACAGCCCTCGCGATGATCGTTCTGGTCGCGGGCGCGCTGCTCCACCTTGGCGTCGTGATGATCGGGGCTCTCCTGACCGTGCTTGCCGTCCTGGCCTTCGCAACTGAGCTGGTCCCGGCGCGCGCGGCCGACGGCGGGCACGCGGACGCGGGCCACGAGGACCCCCACATCGGCGCGACTGGCCTCGACCACCGAAAGCTCGCCATCTGGGTGTTCATCGGCTCGGAGTGCCTGTTCTTCGGAACGCTGATCTCGACGTACATGGTCTACCGGGGCCGGAGCCTCCAAGGGCCCTATCCACAGGAGATCCTCAACATTCCCCTGATCACCGTGAGCACGTTCGTCCTCCTGATGTCGAGCCTCACGATGGTCCTCGGCGTGGCCGCCATCCAGGCGCGTGACGTGCGAGCCGCGCGTCGCTGGCTCCTGGCGACGGCCGCCCTTGGCGGCATGTTCCTGGCCGGACAGGTGTACGAGTTCAACCACTTCGTCCACGAGGGGCTCGGGCTCACGACGAACCTGTTCGCGGCGACCTTCTACGTGATGGTGGGTTTCCACGGCGCCCACGTGACCGTGGGCGTGCTCTGGCTGCTGGCGCTCCGGTACCTGCTGACGCGCGGCCGCCTGGCCGCCCGGGACGAGGCGCTCGTGGACATGGCCGGGCTCTACTGGCACTTCGTCGACGTCGTATGGATCGCGATCTTCACCCTGGTCTACCTGATCCAGTAGGATCGGGGCGACGCCGAGGGAGGCGAGAGGCGTGAGCGGACAACCCTCCAGCACTCAGGGTCACCATGCGGAGACCGGAGCAGGTCACGGCGCGGTTCACACGGGTGCGGGTCCGCGCACCTACCTCGTCGTGGCGGCGTTCCTGCTGGCGATCACCGTCATGGAGGTCTCGATCTTCTACGTCCCGGCCCTCGCCCGGGTCCTGGTCCCGATCCTGCTGATCCTCTCGACGCTCAAGTTCGCGCTGGTCGCCATGTTCTACATGCACCTCAGGTTCGACCACGCCTGGTTCTCGTACGTGTTCATCGGTCCCCTCCTCATCGCCGTCAGCCTCGCCGTCGCGCTCCTGTGGCTCTTCGGCCACATCGGCACCACGGGCGGGCCTCCGGCGGGCGCGGGGTGACGCGGATGTCCGGCTTCCACTGGCACCCGGAGGTCGCCCTCGGCCTGGAAGCGCTCCTGGTCGCCTACTTCCTCGCCATCGGCGTGCTGCGGCGCCGCTTCGGCTGGGGGCCGCCGCCCGCTCGCGGGCGCGTCACGGCGTTCGTCGCCGGCACGGCGATCCTGGCGGCCGCCGTACTCGGGCCCCTCGCCGAGTGGGCCGAGCACGTGGCGCTCTCGGCGCACATGGTCCAGCATCTCCTGCTGATCCTGGTCGTGCCCCTCTTGTGGCTCCTGGGCCTGCCGCCCTGGCTCCTGGCGCCGATCGCGCGGGCCCCTGTCGTCGGGCGGCTCGGCTGGTGGCTCACCCGGCCGCTCCCGGCGCTCGCGCTCGCCTCTGCGGTCCAGGTCGCCTGGCACGTCCCGGCCGCGTTCGACGCCGCCCTCCGCGTCGATCGGTTCCACGCCCTGGAGCACGTCACGTTCCTGGCCACCGGGCTCCTCCTCTGGTGGCCGGTCGCGGGACCGACGCTCGAATGGCCCCGGCCGAGCCCGCCCGCCCAGCTCCTCTATCTCTTCCTCGCGACGATTCCCATGATGGCGATCGCCGCCCCCATCACGCTGGCCGACGACGTGCTCTACTCTCACTACGCCGCGGCCGGCCATTCCTGGCCGCTCGCGCCCCGGACGGATCAGGAGCTGGCGGGAATCCTGATGTGGGTGGGCGGGATGTTCGGCTACCTGGTCGTGGGCACCGTGGTGTTCTTCCGGTGGGCGGGGCCCGAGACCCGCGATGACGGCGAGGCGCCCCTCGTCGGGGCGGAGGCGACGGCGCATGGCGGCTGAGGGCCGGATCGTCCGCGAAGGGATCATGGCCGGGCTGATCGGCGCCGCGGCGGTGGCCCTCCTCATCCTGGTCTTCGACATCGCGAGCGGCGCGCCGCTCCAGAGCCCGGCGATCCTGGGCTCGGCCATCCTGAAGGGCATTCGCGACCCCAACCTCGTCACCGTGTCCGCCGGCCCGATCCTCGGCTACACGATCCTCCACGGGCTCGGGTTCATCGCCGTGGGGCTCATCGCGGCGTTCCTGGTGGCGAGTGCCGAGCACGAGCCCGCGATGGTTCTGGCGCTCCTCATCTTCTTCGCGGCCTTCGAGGTCTTCTTCCTCGCGCTGATCGCATTCTGGGCCCTGCCGGTGCTGGGAGTGCTCGCGTGGTGGGAGATCCTGGCAGGAAACCTGGTGGCCTCGGTGGCGATGCTCTACTACTTCCACCGGTGCCACCCGGGTCTCGCGCGGAGCCTGATCGGCCGCTGGGTCGACGTCGTCCGCGAGGGAATGATGGCCGGATGCCTTGGAGGCTCGGTCGTCGCGGTGTGGTTCCTGCTCTACGACTCCATCCGTCTCCGGCCGCTCCACACGCCCGCGCTCCTCGGCGCCGCGGTCCTCCAGGGGCTCCGCGATCCCGAGCTCCTGATCCCCCGCCTGGACGTCGTCGTCGGGTACACCATCTTCCACTTCGCCGTCTTCGGCTTCTTCGGGATCGCCGTCGCCGCGTTCCTCCTCGCCGCCGAGCGCGAGCCGCGGATCCTGCTCGGCCTCTTCACCATCTTTCTCTGCTTCCAGGTCTTCTTCTTCGGGTTCCTCCAGGCGCTCGACGCCCTGCTCGCGGGCGAGCTCCCCTGGTGGAACGTGGCGATCGGAAACCTCCTCGCGTCGGTGGCCATGATCACGTACTTCTTTCTGGGCCACCGCTCGCTGGGCGCGCGGCTCCTGGAGCGCTGGACCGAGGAGGACTGAGCCCGGACCACCGCCCCCGGCCCCGCGGGTCGCGTCCATGCGCCTCGCGTGAGGACCTTCGGGGCGGCGGCTGGGTCTACGAGCGGAGCCAGCGCCGGTCTGGGTGGCCCAGAAGTAGGCGTCGTGGAAATCGAAATGTCCCCGTTCTCTTTTCACCGGTGACCGACGGGTCCAGGCCCTCTCCCGCGCCAGCCTTCGGGGCGGTCCAGACGGGGCCTCCCCCCTGGTATCCTAGAGCGCGTGTGGCCCGCCCCCGTTTGGATCCGGACCGCTGACGAAGCCGCTGCGCTCGCCCGGGAGCTCCAGGGCGTCCCCGCGGTGGCCGTCGACACCGAGGCCGACAGCCTCCACCACTACCCCGAGCGGCTCTGCCTGATCCAGCTCGCGGACCCCGAGGGCCGCGTGTTCTTCCTAGACACCCTCGTCCTTGTCGACCTGGAGCCGCTGCGGCGGCTCTTCGCCGACCCGGCCACGGTGAAGGTGGTCCACAGCGGGGACAACGACGTGGTGTACCTGAAGCGCCGGTTCGGCCTCGCCTTCGCCCGCCTGTCCGACACCATGCTGGCTGCCCGCTTCCTGGGCGTGCGGGAGCTCGGCCTCGAGCGGCTGCTCCTGAAGTACCTAGACGTCCAGCCGGTCCGGTCCCAGCAGAAAACGGACTGGGCCCGCCGCCCGCTGACGCCCACGCAGGAGCACTACGCCGCCGAGGACGTCCGCCACCTCATCGTGCTCCAGGACCGCCTCCTCGCCGAGCTGCGTGCCATCGGCCGCGAGGGCTGGCTGGAGGAGGAATGTGAAGCGCTGGCCGCCCTCCCGGTTCCCGAGCGGCCCTCCGACGAGGATGGATACCGGCGGATCCGGGGCGCCTCGCGACTCCCGCCGCGCGGCCTGGGTATCCTTCGCGCCCTCTATCTCCAGCGCGAGGCGTGGGCGCGGGCGGAGCACCGGCCGCCCTTCAAGGTCCTGAGCCCGGAAACGCTGATCGCCCTTGCTGAGCGTCAGCCCGCCGAACCGGCCGCGCTCGTGGGGATGCCGGGCCTGAGCCCGCGGCTCGTCGATCGATACGGGGAGAGCCTCCTGGCTGCCGTGGCACAGGGGCTCGCGGAGCCGCCGCCGGAGCCGCCGCGGGTGCCGCGGCCGGCGCGCCCCATCGTCACCACGGCCAGTCGCCAGAGAGCCGAGGCAGTCCGCAAGTGGCGGACCGAAGCGGCCGAGGGATCGGGCCTCGATCCGGGAGTCCTGCTGCCCCAGCGCCTGATCGACGCGCTGGCGCTCGACCCGCCCACCGATCTCGCCGGCCTGCGGAGCGTCCCGGGACTCCGGCGCTGGCGCGTCGATGCCTTCGGCCGGGCGATCTTGGCCGCGCTCCGAACGACCTGACCAACTCCCGCCACTCTCGGAGGACCCTCGGATGGCTTCGCGGCTTCGCGTCGGCGTGATCGGCACCGGCTTCGGCTCGCTCGTTCAGATTCCCGCCTTCCGGGCGCATGCGCGCGCGGAGGTCGTCGCCGTCGGGAGCGGCACCCCGGGCAAGGCCAGGAAGGCAGCCGACGCCCTCGGCGTGCCGCACGCCTTCGACGACTGGACCCAGCTCGTCGCGGCGGACCTCGATCTCGTCAGCATCACGACGCCGCCGCACCTCCATCATGCGATGGCGCTGGCCGCCCTCAACGCGGGCCGGCATGTCCTCTGCGAGAAGCCGATGGCGATGTCAGCCCACGAGGCGGAGGAGATGGTCTCGGGCGCAGAGCGGGCGCGGCGCATCCACGCTCTCGACCACGAGCTGCGCTTCAACCCGAACCGCCGGAAGGTGCGGCGGCTGATCGAGGAGGGATTCATCGGCGTACCGCGCCACGTCCTCCTCACGGCCGTGAACGCGAGCCGGCGCGATCCGACGAAGCCCTGGGGCTGGTGGTACGACGACGCCCAGGGCGGTGGCCTCCTCGGCGCGGTCGGATCGCACCAGGTTGATCTCCTGCGCTACTGGCTCGGGGAGATCGCCTCCGTCACGGGAACCGCCGTGCCGTTCGTCCCGGAGCGCCCCCTGCCCGACGGAGCCGGCCGGCGCCGCGTGACCGCGGACGAGTTCTCGACGTTCTCCCTCCGGTTCCGGTCCGGTGCGATCGGCTCGGTGCTCCTCAGCGCCGTCGCCACCCACACGGTCGGGCCGCGTGTCGAGGTCTGGGGCGACGCGGGGTCCCTCGTCCTCGACGAGGCGGACCGGCTCTGGGGCGGACGCCTCGGCGACCCGCTGGCGGAGCTCACCGAGCCGGAAACGCTCCCCACACCACCAGGGATGCAGTACGTCTCGCTCTGGGGCCTGTCGTTCGTCCGGCTGGTGGACCATCTCGTCCGGGCCACGCTCGATGGCGCGCCCATCGCGCCGGCCGCGACGTTCCGCGACGGCCTCGCCGTCCAGCGAGTCCTCGACGCCGTCCGCAAGGCCACGCAGACGGGGTGGATCTCCGTCTGACGTAGCCCTGGCTGGGCCGGCGCCGGCGTCGTTGCCTTGACCGAGACCGGCCACGCGTGGTTTGCTGCCTCCCGGTCGGCGATGCTGCGTCTCTGCCGAACAGTCGGAGCGTGGACGTCAGTCGCCGGGGGCCGGGAGGGACGCCCGCGACGCGGATGGACCTCGAGGCACGTCCGGGCGTGGGCGGTTGCCTGCGCGGTGGCATGCGCGGCGACGGCGAGTTCGAGGAGCCTGTCCGCCGAGGACCCCTCCCGCCGGATCCGGGTCGCGTTCTCGTCGACCCTCGACCTCGGGGATCTGCCCTCTCTGATGGCCCATGCCCTCCTCGCGACGCAGGGGTATGACGTGGTGCCCACATTCTTCGCCCAGGCACAGCTCGCCGCCGACGCGCTGGCGCGCGGCCAGGTGGATGTGGGCAACGGCTCCACTCGTACCTACTGGGCGGCGATCGGCAAGGGCGCGAATGTCACGACGATCATGGAACAGGTCGGCAACGGATGGGCCATCGTGGCGGCCACCGAGATCCGGAGCTGCGCGGATCTCCACGAGCGGCGCTTCGCCATCACCGGCGACGGCTCGGTGAGCGCCGCCATCTCGAGCGCGTACCTGCGGGACCACTGCCCGGGCGTCGCGCCGCGTATCATGACGATCGCGGGTTCGGAGCATCGCGCGGCCGCACTCCTGGCCGGTCGGATCGACGCCGCGCCGGTGGAGCTGACGGAGTCACTGCAGCTGGTCGCCAAGGCTCCAGGACGCTTCCGAGTACTCGTCAGCTTCGCCGAGGAGCTGCCCTCCCTCGTGACGACCGGTGTCCAGGTGAACCGGAATTGGGCAGCTCGGAATCCCCGGGTCGTGCATGACTACCTGAAGGCCCTGCTGCTGATCCACCGGCGGATCGTCGACCATCCGGACATCCTCATCGCGGAGGCCCGGAGCCGGCTCCGCATCGATCCAGCCCTCTTGCCCGAAGTCATGGCCGCGCACCTTCGGACCAACGCCTGGGATGTCAACGGGCGCCTGACCGACGCGGCCGTGCGTAACAGCCTCGCCTTCTTCGTCCGATCGGGAAGCCTCCCGACGACCCTCACGTCGGAGCACGTGGCGAACCTCCGTTACCTCGAGCGGGCGCTGGACGCGATCGGCCGCCACTAGGCCGGGTCACACCTCGCGCACGAGACGCGCACCTGGCCGTGGACCCCACGCCTCCCCCGGTTCTCCACACCGCCGACGAGCTCCCACGGTCGCTCGACCGACCCGACGGCTCGCCTGAGGCATGGACGATGCGCGCAGGGGTGCTGCTCTTGACCGCTGCCGCCTGGGAAGGCCTCGGGCGAGGCCTCGGAAGCCTCATGCTGCCGACCGCGTCGGCCACGCTCGCCGCGCTCGCGCGCCTCGCGCACAGCGGCGAGCTCTGGCTCGCGCTCTGGACGAGCAACCAGGCGCTCGTGCTCGGCTACCTCCTCGCGGCGGTCGTGGGCGTTCCTCTCGGCCTGCTCCTCGGCCGGGCTCCCGGGCTCAGCGCCTTCGCGGACGTCTTCCTCGACATCCTGCTCTTCACGCCGATGCCGGCAGTGATCCCGCTACTCGTCATGGCCACCGGCCTCGGCCTCGAGACGCGCCTGCTCGTGGTGTTCCTGTTCGCGGTCGCGGTCATCGCGGTGCACGCGGCCACCGGCACGCGGGGCGTCGACCCGGAGCTCGTGGAGATGGCACGCGCCTTCGGCGCCCGGCCCGTGCAGCTCTGGCGGCGGGTCCTCTTGCCCGGCGCGCTTCCCGCGGTGCTCGTCGGCCTCAGGCTGGGCCTCTCTCGGGCCATCAGCGGCATGGTCGCAGTGGAGCTGCTCCTGGTGGCGGTCGGCGTCGGCCGCCTCATCCAGCGTTTCCAGGGGGACTTCGACGCGCCGGCCGTCTATGCCGTCGTGCTCGTCGTCGTGGCCCAGGCGGTCCTGCTGACGGCGGCCATCCGGCGCGTGGAGCGACGGCTCGCGCTCCGGCGAGCCGACCTCGTGTTCGCGTGATCGAGCTCCGCGACTGCCAGAAGATCTACCCTGCCCGAGACGGACAGGCGCCGGTCGCCGCCCTCGCGGGCGTCGACCTCGTGATCGGCGATCGGGAGGTCGTCTGCGTGCTCGGCCCGAGTGGCTGCGGGAAGACCACGCTTCTCAGGATCGTTGCGGGCCTGCTATCGTGCAGCGCCGGGGAGGTTCTCATCGACGGCCGGCCCGTGACGGGCCCGGGCCAGGACCGGGCGATGGTCTTCCAGCACTTCGCGCTGCTGCCGTGGGTCGACGTCGTGACCAACGTCGCCTTCGGCCTCGACCTCCGAGGCGTCGCCCGCGAGGAGCGCGAGCGCATTGCGATGGAGCTGATCCGCATCGTCGGTCTCTCCGGCTTCGAGCGCCACCTGCCGTGGCAGCTCTCGGGTGGGATGCAGCAGCGCGTGGGGCTCGCGCGCGCCCTCGCCATCGATCCGCGAACGCTCCTCATGGACGAGCCGTTCAGCGCCGTCGACGACCAGACGCGACGCGAGCTCCAAGAGGATCTGCTCCGCCTCCATGCCGAGCGAACGCAGGCGGTGCTCTTCGTCACGCACAGCATGGACGAGGCCGTGCGCCTCGGGGATCGCGTCGTGCTGCTGACGCCGCGGCCGGGACGCATCCGAGAGGTGATCGACGTCCCGCTGCCGCGACCCAGGCCGCCCGACCTGGAGCGGCATCCCACATTCATCGACCTGAAGGAGTACCTGTGGGGGCAGCTCCGGGCGATGCGCGCGTGACGATGCCCTCGGCCGTCGTCGGCGGCTCGCTCCTGCCGGAGCGGGCCTGGGGCCCACGGCGGACCCGCAGCTACTTGCCGCGCTTGATGGCGCTGGGGGCCCTGTTCCTGACGTGGGAGGTTGGTGGGCGCTTCGCCCGGTTCCCCTTCCTGCCGCCGCTGTCAGCCGTTCTGACCGCTCTGTGGCAGCTCACCGTCGACGGAGAGATTCTCGGCAACCTGGCGCCGAGCCTGCTCAGCTTGCTGCTCGGCTATGCCCTGGCCGCCGGATTGGGCATGGCACTCGGCGCCCTGATGGCCCGTCATCCCCTTCTCGACCGCCTCCTGGATGGCTACGTGAGCGCCATGCTGGCGGCGCCCAATCTCGTCTTCGTGCCAATCCTCGCCGCCCTCCTGGGCGTCGGCAGGCCGACCCAGGTGGCCGTCGTGTTTCTCTACGCGTTCTTTCCAGTGACCGCGACCACCGCCGTGGCGATCCGGCTGGCGGATGCCGCGCTGGTTGAGATGGCGCGCGCGTTCGGCGCCGGCGAGCGCCAGCTCTTCTGGAAGGTCCTGGTGCCGAGCTCGACGCCGATGATCCTCACGGGCCTGCGGATCGGCATGGTCCGCGCCGTGAAGGGCATGATCGCCGGCGAGATGCTCGTCGCCGTGAGTGGACTCGGTGCCCTGGCTCGGATCTACGGGAGCCGGTTCGACGCCGAGCGCGCGCTGGCGGTCCTTCTGGTCATCGTGGCGGTCGCACTCGGCGGGGCGGGAGCGATCCAGGCGCTCGAGCAGCGGCGGGTAGACCGGATAGCCCGACCGCCCTGAGGTCCCCCGCGACCTCGAGTCATAGGCGCGATCGTGTCGGCTGCGGGCGCTCCTGATGGAGATGCAGGATCTTGCCAGCGGGGGTGAGTAGAGGCGCGCGGCGCACGACCTCCAGCAGCCGGGCCTCCTGCCACAGCAACCCCATCACGCGCTCCACGCCGGTCCCGTGGCCGATCGCGGACAAAAAGGTCAGCGCAACATCCTTGGCGTCCAGCCGGCCGACCGCTGGGTCAACGAGAAGGCGCAGCCGCGACCGGCCGTCACCGGTCACGTCTTCCACCAACTGATAGTCGGTCGGACCGCCGCCGAAGCGCTCCGGGAGCACCCGCTCCAGGACCCGGACGACATCGAGGTCCAGGAAGCTCATCCCGGCGGCGGTGAGCTTCTCGGAACTCCGGAGCGAGTGGAGATGGGTGGTCCACCCCAGCCGCGCCATGGGGCAACCGCACTCCCGCGCGTCAAGCACGCCCTCGTCGCCGAGTGACGCGTTCAGCAGGACCATCCGGGCCGTCGGGCGGAGCGACGTGATCAGGAGGCCGCGACGCGTCAACCCGTCGGGCTCACCCGATTCGGGCTGGATGACGGCGTTCAAGTCGTGGAAGAGGTGGAGATCGTCGCACACCTCGGGCGACAGGCAGCCGCTCCCGATGAGCCCGGCCTCGCTGGTGCCGCACCGGGGTGTCGCCTCGGCCCCGGTGCGCTGGATTGCCGCCAGCCGCGCCTCCGTCACGGGCTCGCCGGTCACCGTGAAGCGGACGCCGCCGAGATCGACTCCGCGCTTGTGGGCAACCTGGCACAGGCGGGCGGCTGAGCTCGCGTACGTCTTGAGGTGGGGCGTCGCACCCTGGCGGCGCACGTCCAGCATCCACTCGATGATCGGAAGAGGATCGTCGAGTGGCACGTACCGGGGCCGAGGAAGGTCGACCCCGGCTGCCGCGGCCGCCCAGCACAGGAGACGCGCGCTCCAGCGGTACCGCGGATGCAGGCCGGGCGCCGCGGGATCGAGCTGGGAGAACCAGCGCGCCGGCGGACCCTGGAACGGATGGCATTCGAGCACGTGCACCATGGAGGCGCCACCCGGGACCTCCCAATAGCCGTGTTGCCAGCCGATCCCGCCACGAGCGTCGTAGCTGAGGCAGAGCGTCACGGCGCGCTCGCGGATGGAGGCCAGACCAACGGGTACGGAAGCCTGGCTGCCGCGGCTTCCGCTTCGGTAGCGGAGCAGGTCGGCTCGCACCAGCGGATTCAGGAAGCCGTCAGTGTCCGCCTCGATCGAGGTCCGGCCCCTCACGATCGCTCGTCGTCCCTTCAGCTCGTCGACGGTCAGGTACACCCCCTGCCGCAGCAGCGCGTGCAACGTTCCCTCGAGCCCGCGGTGCCGCACGAGCCTCACCAGATCGCCGTGCTCGCACCCCGCCAGCCTCAGCAGCTGTCGGTAGGGACTGCGGGGCTGCTCGTAGATACCCCGCTGCACGAGGGACAGGAAATCGTCCTCACGCCGCTCCAGCCGACGACGAAGGATGGCGCGAGCCGAGGGAACGTCGATCCGGTAGCGGAGGAAAGCAGGCAGCCGGCACAGGAACCGTGCCCCTACCGAGATCTCGGAGAGCGGCAGCACCCAGGAGCGACGGCTCATCAACGGTTCACCGGGCCACCGGCGTGCCCGATCTGGTGAGCGGCGCGCCCGGAGATGCCGGCTGCTCGAAAACACGCCGGCGCGAGCGGACCCTAGTCCACCCGGGCGGCGCGGGCGAGGGCCGCGACGCGGTCGGGGTCGACGGGCGCGGTCGTCCGGCCCTCGCGCTTGACCCAGGTCCCGACGATGGCGCCGTCGGCGACCCGCAGGAGCTCGGCCACCGTCTCGGGCTCGACCCCGGAGCCGACGAGGATCGGCCGGTCGGGCACCGCGGCGCGCACGCGCTTGACGTCCCCGAGCGGCGTCGGCTCGCCGGTCGCGACGCCCGAGACGACGAGGGTGTCCGCGAGCCCCCGATAGGCGGCGTCGCGCGCGACCTGCTTGAGCTCGACCGGGGCGAGCGGGACCGCGTGCTTGCCGCCGACGTCGACGAAGAGGCGGGTCGCCGTTCCGAGGAGCCGCCGGTAGCGCAAGGTCCCGTACGCGTCGCCCTCGAGCACGCCCTGGTCGGCAACGACGGCGCCCACGTGCACGTTGACCCGAACGAACGTCGCGCCCACCGCCGCCGCCACCGCCAGCGCCGCCTGGGCGTCGTTCTTGAGCACGTTGATCCCGACCGGCAGGCGCACAGCGCGACGCACCTCGCCGGCGGTGATCGCCGTGGCCGCGACGGTCGCCGGATCGGCTCGACCCGGGCTGAAGGGCGCGTCCCCGAAGTTCTCCACGAGGCAGGCATGGAAGCCGCCCGCCTCGAGCGCGCGGGCGTCGGCCACGGCGCGCTCGACCACCGCGTCGAGCGACCCGCCCCAGCGAGGGCTGCCGGGCAGCGGGAGGAGGTGGACCATTCCGATCAGTGCGCGCCGGAGGCCGGGGATCGCTTCCAGGGTCACCGCGACCTCCTCGCGCGCGGAGACCTGGCGCCGGCGCCGCTGCGCTCCATCTCGGGGCCGAACAGCTCCATCCGGCCGGCCACGAGCGCGAGCGCCTGGCGCCACGCGGCGGCCTCGCGGTCGGTGAAGGTCGGTCGCACACGATGATCGTGCTTGTCGACGAACCGCCCGAGGTCGGCGGCAAGCGCTCGGAGCTTCTCCCGGGCCAGGCCGACGAGCTGCGCGGCCGCGGGGCCCGCCCCGGCGCGCCCGAGCGCCAGCTCGAGGTGCGGGAGGCACAGCCCGTCGGAGGACGCATAGGCAGGGCCGAGCGTCGGGTCCGCGAGACCCGCGAGGAGCGCGTCAAGGTGACACCGCTCCGCCACGACCAGTTCCACGCACACCGGACAGCGCGCGCGGCGGGGTCGCGACTCGCTGCCTGCCGCGCGCGACCTACCCACCAGCGCCCGCCACCCGCGTTGTCGGGCAGGCGCGGCCACGGCGCGCGCCGCCTCGTCCAGCCACTGGCACGCCCGCTCGATGAGGGCCTGGTAGATGATCGCCGTTCCCAGCGCGACCTCGGGCATCTCGCGGAGGGCCGTCGCGTGGGCCGCGCAGAAGCCCCACGCCTCGGCGAGACGGGCCCGGGAGAGCGGGTCCGTCACGTGCTCCGCCAGGACGGCTGCGAGGTGCCGGACCGCCACGTCGCGGAGACACCCGCAGACGGGGCAGCCCGGCTGGGCACACGCCTCGACGAGGCGGTGATCCCCGTTCCGGCTCACGGGCCGAGCCGTGTCGCAAGGTACTCGAGGATGAGCGGCCTCGTCTCGGGTGTGATGGGCGCGCCGTAGGTGATCATGCGGTCGACGATCGCCTGCCAGGTGGGCCGATCGAGGCGCTGCTGGGCGACCATCTCGGGACTGTGGCACATGATGCAGGCCCCCAGGACGAGCGTCATGTGCTCGCCTGGCGGAAGCGGGTTGGCCGGCTGGGCGGCCGGCCGCCCGGTCGCCAGCCCGACGGCGAGCCCCACCGCGAGCGCCGCCGGGAGAACGGCACTCCGGCTACGCGACATTCACCCGGATCGCGTGGATCACGTTCCAGCGATAGCCCTGTGGGTCACGGGGCCGGCTCGCCGGCTGGTACCGCCCCAGCGAGTCGCTCGCCCGCGCCATGAGCGTGTGCGTCCCCGCCGGCGCCGTCCATGCGAGCTCCCAGCGGCGCCACGCGTAGCGGGACTCCGCTCCCGTCAGTCTCGCTAGCTGCCAGGTCTGGCCACCGTCCGTGGAGACGTCGACGGCGACGATCGTCCCCTCACCCGACCACGCGAACCCGGTGACCGTCTGGGGCCCGGTCGCGAGCTGCGCCCCGTCGGCCGGCGCCACGACGACCGACTTGCACTCGAGCGACTGGAGCGAGTACGTCTGAGTCGGGTCGTCGACGCGCGGCGACCGGTAGCTTCGCGCCATGAACGGGCCGCCCCACTCCTTGTCGGCGAGCGTGAGCCGGGTCAGCCACTTGATCGACGCCGAGCCGACCCAGCCGGGCACCAGCAAGCGGACCGGCCCGCCGTGAAGGTGCGGCACGGGTTGGCCGTTCATCTCCAGCGCGACCATCGTGTGCGGCTCCATCGCCTTCGAGATGGGATGGCTCCGGATGAAGTCCGGCGCCTGCGGCGTCGGGGGGGCGTCGTTCCCGTCGGGGACGACGTGCTGGGCCGTCGGTCGCGGTCGGGCGAGTCGGAGCACGTCGGCGAGCCGGACCCCGCGCCACACCGCCGTCCCGATCGCGCCGCGCTCCCACTGGATCCCCGGCGCCGGCGGCATGTGGAAGCTCCGACCGTTCCCCGCGCACTCGAGCGTGATGGTTTGGGTCACCGGCTCCATGCGCTTGAGGTCGTCGAGGCGCAGCGTCAGCGGGTTCTCAACCTCGCCATCCACGGTGAGGACGTACGCCGCCGGGTTGATGACCGGGCCGTCATAGTTGTTCCGGACGAAGAAGAGGTCGGTGGGCGTGACATCGGTGGTCAGCTCGTGGAGCGGCGTCTCCAGGTTGATCGGCCGCGGGCTCCGGACGATCAGCTTGTCCTTGCCGGGCACCGGGGTCGGGGCCTGGGCGAGCGCCGGCAGCCCGGTACCGAGCAGCGTCGCGGCGGCGCCGACCTGGACCACGAACGCGCGCCGGGACACGGCCCCGGCGGATGCGTACGGCTGCTCCCTCATGGTGTGGACATCAGATTACCCCGCCTCGAGAAATCACGCCACGGGAGGGCCGCTCGCCCGCATGCGGTCGAGAAACGCGCGGATGCGCGCGGCGTTGGCACCGAGGTCGCCGATGCCGATCCGTGAGAGCGAGCGGACGTCGACTCGGCTGCCGGTGCCTCGGGCCCGGACCCTCACGACGACGTCGTCCTTGAAGCCGAACCAGGGCGTCGTGGCCGTCGCCTCGAGCCGCCCCTCCGCCGGCACCGTCCCCACGATCTCCCAGCCGAGACCCCGCGCGGCCGCCTCGGCCGCCGGAAAGACGCGCTCGGGCGGCGCGGCCAGGTCGAGCGGCACGAGGTCCGGATAGGCAGCCCGTTGCTGAGCAGCCACCGCGGGACCAGCGTAGTCCACCGGGTTCCACGCGCCCGAGCGGCGGGCGACGACCGCCACGAACGCGGGCGGATCCTCGGGGTCGGTCGTGACGTCGTGGATCGGCGGGACGCGACGCGCCTGCGCCTGCATCCGCCAGGGGATCGCGAACGCGGCCAGCGCGATGGCCAGGGCGAGGATCCCGAGTCCGAGCCGCCGCCGGGAGCGTTGAGCCCCGCCCACCACGATCGCCACGACGGCGACCGCGCCAGCCCCGAGACCCAGCGCCGCACTCGAGCGCAACAGCGAGAAGGCCGGGCCGAGGCCCCACCATCCGAATCGATAGCCAGGCCCGGCCAGCACGACGCCCGCGGCGGCCATCACCGCGAGGCCCAGCGCCAGGCCAGGGACGACGCGTCCGAACCAGCTCACCGGTCAGCCTCCCCTGCGTCGAGGTGGGTGCGGCGCCGGGTCGCGGATGCCGGCCCTCCGCGCCGCGATCGACGGACCTCCGCCAGGATCTCCGATACTCCCCCGGTCTTTCGGCGTCAAGCCTCGGACCGTCGCATCACTCGCGTATACTCGCGACGTGACGCTCGCTCTCCCTGCCCTCCTGGGCCTCGTCGCGGTCCTCACGACAGGGTGCCAGAGCCCGGGCTCGCCGAAGCCCGGCGGTCCACCGCATCACCTCGAGGGCGGATTCCGCAATCTCAACCCCGCGTACGCGCGACCCGACTTCTGGACGCGGTGGACGTTCGTCATCCCCCGCCTCCTGAAGTCCACCTTCTCGGCCCGTGAGAGCTTCCCGGTCACTCCGAACGACGGACAGGCCCTCCGGGAGAGCGGCGGTGCGCCAACCGTGACGTGGGTGGGGCACTCGACACTCCTGGTCCAGCTGGACGGGGTGAGCTTCCTGACCGATCCTCAGTGGTCGGAGCGAGCCAGCCCCGTGTCGTTCGCCGGGCCACGCCGGGTCGTGCCGCCCGGCGTCCGCTTCGAGGACCTGCCGCCAATCGACCTCGTCCTCATCTCGCATGAGCACTACGACCACCTGGACGTCTCGACGGTCGAGCGCCTCTGGGCCGCCCACCGGCCCCGCTTCCTCGTGCCGCTCGGCCTCAAGGCCTGGTTCGCGGAACTCGGGATCGACGACGTGGACGAGCTCGACTGGTGGGAGACCCGGACCATCAAGGGCCTCACGGTCGTGTGCCTGCCTACCCAGCACTGGAGCGCGCGCACCCTCTGGGACGAGAACCGACGGCTCTGGGCCAGCTGGGCGGTGCTCGGACAGGACCGGCGATTCTACTTCGCGGGGGACACTGGCTACTACGCGCCGATATTCCAGGAGATCGGCCGCCGCCTGGGCCCCTTCGATCTCGGCGCGATCCCCATCGGCGCCTATATGCCCCCGGCCATGATGCGCTTCTCGCACCTCACTCCCGAGGAAGCGCTCCAGGTCTTCGACGACATCGGCGCGCGGCGCCTGGTGGCCATCCATTGGGGGACGTTCAACCTCGCGAGCGAGCCGCTCGGCGAGCCCCCGGTCCGCACGGAGGCGGAGGGACGGCGCTTGAGCCTCGGCCCCGAGCGGATCTGGATCCTGCGCCACGGCGAGACCCGGCCCTGGTGAGGCCCGCCGGGCCGAGCGGAGCGAGCTACCGGCGCGGCGCCGCGTGCTCGCGGTGGGTGATGACGACGACGCGGCCGCGGTCGCTCACGAAGCCGTTCACCGCCCAGCTGAGCGCGCTCACGATCAGCGCGCCCCAGAAGGCCGGCCAGAACCCCCGCACCTCGAACCCCGGCACGATCGCCGAGGTGAGCCAGAGACACACGGCGTTGAGGACGAACAGGAAGAGGCCAAGCGTCACCAGGGTCAACGGCAGGGTCAGCACGAGAAGGACCGGGCGCACGATGGCATTGATCAGGCCGAGCACCATCGCCGCCACGATCACCGTGACCGCGCCCCGCGCCTCGATGCCGGGAACGACCTCCGTGGCAAGCCAGATGGCCACGGCGTTGACGAGCGCCCGGATCACGAAGCCCATCTCTTGCCCCCTCCTCGCGAGGATCGCGCGGGCCCGCGTGATCCGTCCCCAGTATGCACCCGTTCGCCCGTGACCTCGCGGGCAGACATGCCTGAGATCGGACGCCGGGAACGGGCGTGCTGATCCTCTTCGGGGCGACGATCTTCGCTGCTGCCAGCCTCCTGTTCCTGGTCCAGCCCATGTTCGCGCGGATGGCGCTGCCGCTCCTCGGAGGCGCGCCGGCTGTCTGGAACACGGCGATGGTGTTCTACCAGGCGGTCTTGCTGGCCGGCTACGCCTACGCGCACGTCACGACGCGCTGGCTCGGAGCTCGCCGGCAGGCCGGTCTCCACCTCCTCATCCTGCTCGTGCCGCTCCTTGCGCTGCCGATCGCGCTGCCGGCGGGCTGGATCCCTCCCGGCGACACAAGTCCCATCCCCTGGCTCCTCGCGCTCCTCGCTGCCGCCGTCGGACTACCCTTCTTCGCGGTATCCGCGACCAGCCCGGTCCTGCAGGCCTGGTTCGCGGCAACGGGCCACCCGGCCGCGCGGGACCCGTACGTGCTCTACGCCGCGAGCAACGTCGGCAGCATGCTGGCGCTCCTCGCGTACCCGGTGCTCGTCGAGCGCTTCGTCCATCTGGACTCCCAGAGTCGCCTCTGGGCGTGGGGCTACGGGACCCTTGTCGTGCTCGCCGCCGGCTGCGCGCTCGCGCTCTGGCGAGCGGGGGCGGCCAACCGTGGGGCGGAGCCCGGGAACGCGGCGACGATGGCCCCGCTCGCCGCCGCCGAGCTCGGCGACGCAGACCGGCCGATCACCCCCGGCCGGCGCGCTCGCTGGGTCCTCCTCGCGGCCGTGCCGTCCAGCCTGATGCTCAGCGTGACGACGTACCTCTCCACCGACATCGCGGCGATCCCGCTGCTCTGGATCGTGCCGCTGGCGATCTACCTGCTGACGTTCGCCTTCGTGTTCGGCCGACGACGGCTCATCCCGCACCGCGTCTGGGTCGAGCTTCTCCCCATCGCCCTGCTCCCCCTGGTGCTGGTGCTTGTCGCCCGGGCAAACGAGCCCCTCGCACTGGTCATTCCCACTCATCTCGTGACGTTCTTCGTCGCCGCGATGGTCTGCCACGGCGAGCTCGCCCGCGACCGGCCCGACCCGCGTCACCTGACGGCCTTCTACCTATGGCTGGCGGTCGGCGGCGTCGTCGGCGGCGGATTCACCGCGCTCGTTGCGCCGCTCATGTTCACGAACGTCCTGGAGTACCCGCTGGTTCTGGCGCTGCTCCCGCTCCTGCCATCGCGGTCAGCGGCCGCATGGCACGGTCGCACCCGCCAGGTGCTCGACATCGCGCTCCCGCTCGGCCTGGGAGTCGTCACCGTGGCGCTGATCGTGGGTCTTGAGCGTGCGGAGATGGGGCCCGAGGCCATCGGCCCCACCGTGGGTCTGGTGACGCTTGGCTGCCTCACCTTCTGGCGGCGACCGCTCCGGTTCGCGCTCGGGCTCGCGGCGCTGCTCCTCGCCGGCTCGGTCTATCGCGGGGAAGAGGGTCGCCTGCTCTTCGCGGAGCGGAGCTTCTTCGGCGTCTCGCGCGTCACGCGCAGCCCTAACAACGACTACCACATGCTGATGCACGGGACGACGCTCCACGGCATGCAGTCGCTCGCCCCGGCGCGACGGCGAGAGCCGCTGACCTACTACCACGCGAAGGGGCCCCTCGGCCACTTCTTCGGGCCGACCGAGGCGCCGTCTCCCTGGCGCACGGTGGCCGTCGTGGGTCTGGGCGCGGGGTCGCTCGCATGCTACGGCACGCCGGACCAGCGATGGACGTTCTACGAGATCGATCCCACCGTGTTCCGGATCGCCAGCAACACGCGCTTCTTCACCTTCCTGCGCGACTGCCCCCCGAAGATGTTCGTCATCCTGGGCGACGCTCGCCTCACGCTGGCTCGCGCGCCGGACGCTGCGTACGACCTCATCATCCTCGACGCCTACAGCTCGGATTCGCCGCCGCTGCATCTCATCACGCTCGACGCGGTCCGGCTCTATCTCTCGAAGCTCGCGCCCGGCGGCATGATCTTCCTCAACATCTCGAACCGCCACCTCGTGCTGGAGCCGGTGCTCGGCGCCATCGCCCGGGCGGCCGGGCTCGTCGCGCGTACCCGGGACGACGCCCACGTCGACGACGCCGAGCGCCTGGCCGGGAAGGTGGAGTCGCAGTGGGTGGCGATGGCGCGCCGGGAGGAGGACCTGGGCGCCCTCCGGGATGACGCCCTCTGGAAGGCGCCGGCGGCGCCGCCGGATCTGGCCCCCTGGACCGACAGCTTCGCGAGCCTCCTCACCGCGTTCCGCTGGGGGCCGCGACCCTGAGCGGGGTCAGACTTTGACTTCGCTACATTTCCCGGCTCGCGGGAACGGTCTAAAATGTCGGGAAGTCAAAGTCTGACCCCAAGCATAGGAGCCATCATGCGCACGTTCGACCGCTCCCGAGCCCTCCTCGAGCGCGCCCGCCGATCCCTGGCCGGGGGTGTCTCGAGCCCCGTTCGCGGGACCGCCCCCGTTCCCCTGTACTTCACGCGCGGGGTGGGCCCTCGCCTCCAGGACGCCGACGGCAACTGGTACATCGACTACGCGGCGGCCTGGGGGCCCGTGATTTTGGGCTATTCCCACCCCGCGCTCGTCGCCGCCGCACACCGCGCTGCGGAGCGCCCGTTCACCTACGGCGCCCAGCACGAGCTGGAGATCTCCGTGGCCGAGCGGATCCAGGCCGCCGTCCCCTCCGCGGAGCGGGTCGCGTTCAGCTCGAGCGGCAGCGAGGTCGTCCAGCTCGTGCACCGCCTGTCCCGCGCCTTCACGCGACGGACCCTCATCCTGAAGTTTGAAGGCCACTACCATGGCTGGATCGATGGGGCGCTGGTGAGCTACCACCCGCGCGAGGGGCTCGGCCCCCGCGAGACACCGAACATCATCCCGGGCTCCTTCGGTCAGGTCCCGAACGTCGTCGAGAACGTGCTCGTCGCGCCGTGGAACGACCTCGCCATCCTGGAAGGCCTGTTCCGGACGCATCCGGACCAGATCGCGGCGGTGATGATGGAGCCCGTCCTCTGCAACAGCGGCTGTCTAATGCCGGCGCCGGGCTATCTCGAAGGCGTTCGCGACCTCTGCCGCCGGCACGGAACGCTCTTCATCATGGACGAGGTGATCACGGGCTTCCGGATCGCGCTCGGTGGCGCGCAGGCCCATTTCGGCGTCACGCCCGATCTCTCCACGTTCGGCAAGGCGGTGGCGGGCGGCGCACCGCTGTCGGTCGTGGCCGGGCGCCGGGAGATCATGGAGCAGCTTCACGGAGCCGGCGTCGCCTTCGGCGGCACCTTCAACGGCAACCCGCTGTCGCTCGGGATCGCCGACGCGACGCTGGAGGAGCTCGCCCGCGACGGCGGTGCGGCCCTGGTCCAGGCCAACCGGGCGGGCCAGACGCTGATGGAGGGGATCCGCGCGCTCGGCCACCGGCACGGCCTTTCGATCCTCGTCACCGGGTTCGGCGCGGCGTTCACGGTCCATTTCACCGGGCGGACCGAGCTCCGAGACTACCGCGACACGCTCGACGATGATGCCGAGCTCCTGGACCGATTCCTCCGCGGGGCCCTGGAGGAGGGGCTCCACGTCCTCCCCGACGGCCGGTTCTACGTCTCCGCCGTCCACACGGCGGCCGAGGTCGAGGAAACGCTTGCCATCGTGGACCGGGTGTTCGCCACGCTCGGGACACCGGCGCGCCGCACCGATCGCGTCACCGCCAACCGTCCCTGAGGAGACTTCCGATGATCCTGCATCGCCACGGGGACCTCGAGCGCGTGGCGCCCGCCCCCGGCCTGTTCCGCATCATCTCCATGGACCAGAACCTGGGATCGGGCGCGATCACGCAGGGAATGGTCACGATCGACCCGGGTCGGCAGAGCCGGCCTCACACCCACCGGGTCGAGGAGTCGATGACCCTTCTGGAGGGGCGCCTCCGCGTCCTGATCGGGACCGAGGTCGCCGAGGTCGACGCGCCGGCCACGTTCCTCGCCCCCGCCAACACGATCCATTCCCTGCGGAACGTTGGGACGACGCCGGCGCTCCTGTGCATCGCCTATCCGGCCGTGAACGTGGGTACGTACTTCGTCGACGGGATCGAGTACTAGCAGGGAAGGCGCCCGTGGCTCCCGCGAGCTCGGCGGGCAGGACAAACGCAATCCGGCCCGGCCCCCCGGATGGGGAACCGGGCCGGACCACTCAAGAAGCCTTGCTCAGACCTTCTTGACGTTCGAGGCCTGGAGACCTTTCGGACCCCGGGTGACCTCGAACTCGACGCGGTCACCCTCGGCCAGGCTACGGAAGCCGCTTGCCTGGATGGCCGAGTAGTGGACGAACACGTCTTGCCCGTCCTCCTGGGTGATGAACCCATAGCCCTTCGCGTCGTTGAACCACTTCACTAGTCCCTGCGCCATGCTCGGTACTCCTCCTTGCTTGGTTCCCGCCGATGCGGCGGTGCTTCCCCCACATCGGGGGACAAAGGAAAACGCCGCGTGAACCCGGGTTCACGCGGCGTTGCCTTCACTCGACTGCCTGACCACTGAACCACGAAGCTGGCGGGAGTATACACTAGCCGGCCAGTCGGTCAAGGGAAAACACGACTTTGGGCCTGAGAAGTATCCCGTGTACCGCTTGCCTCTATCGCCGATGGCAATGCCTCGTACGCTATTGTAATATATGATAAATAAGTCACGCAACGTGCAGGAATGCCCCCGGCGACCGGGGCGAGTCTGGAGTACCCTGAGTCCCATGGCCGCAAAGCCGTGGCGCTCGGAGGCACACCGCAGGCAGGCCAGTCGGCGGCAGGCCATGGTCTGGTCGCTGGTCGCTCTCGCATGGCTGGCCGGCGCCGCCAGTCCGCGGTGGGCGTCGGCCGGGCACGGCGGGGTGGTGCAGCTGAACCGCGCCCCTGCGGGTCCCTACGCCCTGTCCGTCTGGACCCAGCCCGCGCCGCCCACGGCGGGACTCTGGCGCGTCGATGTCGCCGTAATGCGCGAGACGGGCATGCCCGTCACGGACGCCGTGGTTCGTGTCCGCGCCGAACCCCTCGCCGGTGCCGGCCTGCCGGTGGAGACGGACGCCCGACGCGACGCCGACCCGCTCGGGGTGCGCTACCGCGCGAGCCTCACGCTCGGCGCAGCGGGCCCCTGGCGCGTGTCGGTATCCGTCGCCGGGCCTGCGGGTTCCGGCGCCCTCAGCTTCCCGGTCGACGTCGAGCCCGCGAGCCGCGGATGGTGGCTCGGCGCCGCCCTCGGCGCCGCGGGCCTCGCCGTCCTAGGCGCGGTCGCCCTCGCCCGACGCCGCCGGCTCGCGATCGCCGCGCTCGGGCTCGTCCTCCTGGCGACGCCCGCCTGGCCTCACGCCTCCCTGGTACGGTCGAGCCCCGCCCGCCGCGCCATGCTCACGACCGCCCCGGACCGCGTCCAGCTCTGGTTCAACGAGGCCATCGAGCCGAAGTTCTCGAGCGTCTCGGTGTGGGACGCCGCCGGCCAGCGGGTGGACCTCGAGGACGCCCGGGTCGAGCCCGAGGACCCGAAGCGCCTGACCGTCGGTCTCAAGCCGCTCGGCCGGGGCGCCTACCGCGTCCGTTTTCGCGTCCTTTCGGTCGACGGCCACGTCGTCGAGAGCGAGTTCCCGTTCACGCTCCGCCCGTAGCACGGCCAGGCCAGTCGAACAGCTTGCGCTCGCCGATCGCTTCGATCTTCGGTACCAGAAGACACGACGGTAGTCCATTCCGCTCGAGCCTTCGGCTCCGGGACGTGCTAGCGAAACAGCCGCGAGACGCTCGAGCCGTCGTGGATGGCCTGGATGGCCTCTGCGAACAGGCGCGCCACGGACTGGACGTGGATCTTGTCAATGCGCTTGCGCGGTGGGAGCGGGATCGTGTCCGTGACCAGGAGCTGGCGAAGTGGAGAGGCCTCGATGCGCTCGATGGCCTTTCCTGACAGCACGGCGTGGACGGCGCAGGCTTCCACCGCGACCGCGCCCTGCTCCA
The DNA here is from genome assembly GCA_963805625.1 of uncultured Candidatus Rokubacteria bacterium. Lineage (GTDB taxonomy): Bacteria > Methylomirabilota > Methylomirabilia > Rokubacteriales > DASRDR01 > DASRDR01. The sequence continues at coordinate 865,863 of CAWDVE010000017.1, read as the reverse complement.
GCACGAAGCGCGCCGCCTCCATGAGGGTCCCGCCGCTCGCCACCTCGTCGTCGATAATGAGGGCAACCTTCCCCTGGACGTCGCCGATCAGATTCGTGGCCCGCGGATTCTCATCGTCTCCGTAGCGCCGCTTGTCCACGATCGCGATCGGGAGGTTCAGACGGTTCGCGTAGTGGCCGACCTCCTTCGATTCGCCCACATCGCCGGCGACGAGCACGTAGTTCACGAGGTCGCGGCTCTGGCTGAGATAGTCGCATAGGATTGGGGCGGCCTGGAGCTGGTCCGCCGGGATGCGGAAGAAGCCCTGAATCTGCGACGAGTGCAGGTTCATGGTGAGAATGCGGTCGGCGCCGGCCGTTTGCAGCAAGTCCGCCATTAGGCGCGCCGTGATCGAGACGCGGGGCCGGTCCTTCTTGTCGGAGCGTACATAGGGGAAGTACGGCAGCACGGCGGTGATGCGGCCTGCCGACGCGTGCTTGAGGGCGTCGATCGTCATCAGCAGCTCGATGATCCCGTCCGAGACAGGTGGGCACGAGGGCTGTATCACGAACACGTCTGCCTCGCGAACGTTCTCGTCGATCTGGACGAGCATGTTCTCGTTCGAGAAGCGCAGGACCGTCGTACGACACGGAGCGGTGCCAAGGTGCTTGCAGATGTCCTGCGCCAGTTCCGGATGGGCGGTTCCGCTGATGATCTTGACAGCCCCGATCATGCGCCCTCCCCTGGGGGGACCGCGGACACCTTCCAGATTGGCCGCAGTCCCGATGGGCTCTCGTGCTACACGGCGGCTAAGCCCCGGCACCGAGTCTATCCCGAGCCCGGGCTATCGCGCAGCGTGCGTGGCGTTCAGGGCATCGGGGTCACGCCAGCTCCGGTGGAGGCGGACGCCCGCCTGGCCCTACGCGTCGCTGGTAGGGTCGAGCCCCGTCCGCCGCGCCACGCTCATGACCGCCCCGGACCGCGTCCGGCTCTGGTTCAACGAGGCCATCGAGCCGAAGTTCTCGAGTGTCTCGGTGTGGGACGCGGCCGGTCAGCGGGTGGACCTCGAGGATGCCCGGGGCGAGCCCGAGAGGCCGAAGCGCCTGGCCATCGGACTCAAGCCACTCCGCCGGGGCGTCTACCGCGTCCGCTTCCACGTCCTCTCGGTGGACGGCCGCGTCGTCGAGAGCGAGTTCCCATTCGCGCACCACCCGTAGCACGACGAGCCCGGTTTGTCGCAGCGGATTCTCCGCCGGGCTGCCCGCGGCGCGCGCTTCGCGACGCCGTTGGAGCGCCCTGGTCCGATTCGGCGCCACCACCTCCGCGCGGCCGCTCACCCGGGCACCGCCTCGATGATGCTCTCAGCGACCGAGGTGCCGATGACACGGCGCAGCCGGAAGCCAGCCGACGACAGGAGCGCCGAGTATTCCAGCTCGGTCCGCTCCCGCCCACCGGTGATGACCATCATGTGGAGATCCGCCATCACTCCACGCTGCGCGGCCTCGGATGCTTCAACGCGCTCCGGCATGACCTGTTCGAGCAGCAGGAGCCCGCCGGCCGGGGCCGTGGCGGCCCGACAGTTTCGCAAGATGACCTCGCTCCGCGCGTCATCCCAGTTGTGGATGATGTGCGACAGGACGTACACATCCGCGCCCGCCGGCACCGACTGGAAGAAGTCCCCCGTCACGATCTCGCACCGGGCAGCGACGCCGGCATCTCCGAGGAGTCGCTCGATCCCGGGCGCGAGCGTGGGCCGCTCGAACAGGATACCCTTCACCCCCGGGTTTCCCCGGAGGATCGCCGCCAGCAGTGTTCCGTGACCGCCGCCGACGTCCGCAACCACTCGGGAGGACGAGAAGTCGTATGCCCTGACAACGCCCGCGGCCCGCGCCGCCGACGAGGCGGACATTGCGTCGTTGTAGATTGCGGCGACCGCCGGGTTGTGCGCCATGTACTCGAAGGTGCCCATGCCGAACACGTGCTCAAAGGCCGTCTGGCCGCTTTGCACGCTGTGGAGCAGTCCACCCCAGGCGCGATAGGATCGCTCGCCGGCGAGCAGTGCCGCGGCCCGCACCGACCCGGGAGTGGCCGCCCGGAGGTAGCGTCCTCGCTCGGTCAACTCGAAGCGACGGTTGCCCACGTCCGCGAGCACACCGAGGCTCGCCAGTGCCCGCAGGATGCGATGCAGAGCGGTCTCGTCACTGCCGGTGGCCTCCGCCAGCTCGCGGCTGGACGTCGTCCCCTGAGCGACGAGATCGGCGAGGTCGAGCTTTGCGGCAACGTAGATCGCCTGAGCTGCCTCGTAGCCGGCGATCATCCCCCGGAGAGCGGCCGCGTCGTCGGATCCAATTGCGCTCATGGACGACTCCTCGTGATCGCCACCTGACCCGGGGCGATGTCGGCGGCGCTAGTCGAACGTCGTGAGCTGGGAGGCCGCCTGGCGATCGTAGCCGAGGCTCGCCTGGAGGAGCTGCTGGGTGTACGGCTCGGCCGGCGCCGCGGCGCGCAGCTGGTCCGCCGTCAGCTCCTCCACCGCCCTCCCGGCGTTCATCACCAGGAGCCGCTCGCAGAGGTGCGCCACGATCGCGAGGTTGTGGCTCACGAGCACGTACGTGAGCCCGCGCTCCCGGCGGAGCCGCGCGAGAAGGTTCAGGATCTCGGCCTGCACCGAGACGTCGAGCGCCGAGGTGGGCTCGTCGAGGAGTAGGATGCGGGGCTCCAGAATGAGCGCACGCGCGATGGACACCCGCTGGCGCTGGCCTCCAGAAAGCTGGTGCGGGTAGCGGAACCGGAAGCTCGGGCCGAGCCCGACCTCGACGAGCGCCCGCTCGACCCGTCGGTCGGCCTCCCCGCGGCGGGCCAGCCCGTGGATCGCGAGCGGCTCGATCAGCACCCGATTCACCGTGTGGCGCGGGTGGAGCGAGCCGTACGGATCCTGGAAGACCATCTGGCAGAGCCGCGCGAACGCCCGCTCGCGATGCGGCCCCTGGGTCCGACCGCCGACGGCGATCCGCCCGCCCGCCGGCGTGAGCAGGCCCGCGATCGTCCGCAGCACCGTGGTCTTCCCCGAGCCCGACTCGCCCACCAGGCCGAACGCCGCGCCCTCGGCGACGCGGAAGGAGACGTCACGAACGGCGTGGACGGCGCCCGCCTCGGGCCCGCCGCGGCCGAAGACCACGTGAAGCCCCTCGACCTCGAGGATCGCGGGAGCCGCCAACGGGCTCACGACAGGCTCACGCGGGGCTCTCGTCCTGCCACGCCGGATCCCGCTCGAGGACCGCCAGCTCCGAGACCGGGCGGTCGATCCGCGGCAGCGAGCGGAGCAGCCCCTGGGTGTAGGGGTGGCGCGCGGCCCCGAGGTCCTGGGCACGGCAGGTCTCGACGATGCGCCCGGCGTACATGATGAGCACCCGGTCGCAGAACGAGGCGACCAGGTTGAGGTCGTGGCTGATGAAGATGAGCCCCATGCCGCGCTCGGTCACCAGGTCGTCCAGGATCGCCAGGACCTGCATCTGCACGGTGACGTCGAGGGCCGAGGTGGGCTCGTCGGCGATGAGAAGGTCGGGGCCCGCCGCGAGCATCATCGCGATCATGACCCGCTGCCCCATGCCCCCCGAGACCTCGTGGGGGTAGGCGCGGTAGACGCGCTCCGGATTTCGGATCCGGACGGCCTCCAGCATCTCGAGCGCCCGCCGGCGCGACTCCCGCCAGGACGCGCCCGAGTGCACGCGCCACGCCTCGGCCACCTGGGTGCCGACCGGCATCACCGGGTTCAGCGAGAACTTCGGGTCCTGCAGGACCATCGCGATCCGTTCGCCGCGGATTCGCCGCATCGCGGGCTCGCTGGCGGCCAGGAGGTCGATCCCCTCGAACACGAGCCGCCGCGCCGTCACGCGCCCCGGATGCGGCACCAGGCGGAGAATGGCACGGCCGGTCATCGATTTCCCGGAGCCCGACTCCCCCACGATCCCGAGCTTCTCGCGCCCGACCTCGAAGCTCACCCCCCGGACGGCCTCGACCGCGGCGACCCGCCCCGGGAAGCGGACCCGAAGGTCCTCGACGCTGAGGATTGGCGTCATCCGGGTCGGCGAAGGGATTGGCTCACGGCTCTCATCCCACCTTCGGATCGAGGACATCCCGGAGGCCGTCCCCGAGGAGGTTGAAGCCGAGGCTCACGACCAGGATGGCGATCCCGGGGACCGTGGCCACCCACCACTGGTCGAGGAGGAACCGCCGCCCCGACGCGATCATCGCGCCCCACTCGGGAGCGGGCGGCTGAGCGCCCAGCCCGAGGAAGCCGAGACCAGCGGCGGTCAGGATGATGCCGCCCATGTCGAAGCCGACGCGGACGATCAGCGACGAGGTGCAGAGCGGCACGACGTGGCCCAGCACGATGCGAAGCGGGCCGGCGCCCTGGAGGCGAATGGCCGCGATGAAGTCGCTCCGCCGGATCGTCAGCGTCTCCGCCCGCGCCACGCGCGCATACGGCGGCCAGGCCGTGCAGGCGATGGCGATGATCGCGTTCTCGATACCCGGGCCGAGGGCCGAGACGAACGCCAAGGCGAGGATGAGCCGCGGGAAGGCGAGGAAGACGTCGGTCACCCGCATGAGGACCGTGTCGACCCAGCCCCCGAGGTAGCCGGCGGCGGTGCCGATGAGGAGACCGGTGGGGGCGACCATCACGACGACCAGCCCGACGATCACCAGCGTGATGCGCGACCCGTAGAGCACCCTCGTGTAGATGTCCCGCCCGAGCTCGTCCGTCCCGAACCAGTACCGGGCACTCGGGGGCTGGAGGCGCTGCCCCAGGTCCTGGGTCACCGGCGACTGGCTGGTCAGGAGCGGGGTGAAGAGCGCGATCAGCACCAGGGCGATCAGGACCGCGAGACCGGCCATCGCCAGTGGATTCGCGCGGAAGCCGAGCCAGCCGACGTACGCCTGGCCGAGCCGCGCCTGGGTCCGGGACGCCGGCGTCTCCGCGAGAAGCCATCGTCGACGCTGCCGAAGAGCCTCGAGCCGGCTGGCCGGCGTCATCGGGCGCGGGGATCCACGAGCCGGTAGAGAAGATCGGAGAAAAGGTTCAGGCCGATAAAGACCGTCCCCACGACGATCGTGCCTCCCAGGACGGCGTTCATGTCGGCGCTCAAGAGCGAGCTCGTGATGTACTGCCCGAGCCCCGGCCAGGCGAATACGGTCTCCGTCAGCACCGAGCCCTCAAGCAGGTTCGCGTACGCGAGCGCCACGACCGTGATGAGCGGCACCAGCACGTTGCCGAGGGCGTGACGCCACACGATCCGCCGCTCGGAGAGCCCCTTGATCCGGGCCGTGGTGATGTACTCCTGCCCGAGCTCGGCCAGCATGAAGCTGCGCGTCATCCGGGCGAGGTAGGCCAAAGAAAAGTAGCCCAGGATCGACGCCGGCAGGATCACGTGGCGAAGCGCGTTCCCGAACACCTCCCACTCACCCGCTAGGGCCGAATCGAGCAGAATCACCCCACTGACGGTCGGGACGATGTCGTCGAAGGCCACGTCGAGCCGACCCGGGCCGGCCGCCCACTCGAGCCGCGCGTAGAAGAGGAGCAGACCCATGAGCCCGAGCCAGAACACTGGAACCGAGTAGCCGAGGAGACTCACAACCCGGATCACCTGGTCCGCCCACCGGCCGCGTCGCACGGCGGCGAGGACTCCCATGGGGATGCCGAGTGTCACGCCGATCAGCGTCGCCACCGTCGCCAGCTCCAGGGTGGCCGGGAAGAACCGCCGGATGTCGACGAGGACCGGGTTCGAGGTCAGGACCGACCGCCCGAAGTCACCAGCGAGCACCTTCCTGAGGTACAGCCAGAACTGCTGCCAGAGCGGGAGGTCGAGGCCGAGCTCCCGCTTGACTCGCTCGTAGACCTCGGCCGGCGCGCGGTCCCCTACCGCCGCGAGAACCGGATCGATCGGGACGACGCGTCCGATCAGGAAGGTGACGAGCAGGAGGCCGAGGAAGGTGAGCGCGACCGTCCCGGCGATCCGCGTGACCTGCCACAGGACGCGAACCGGGAGCGAGGTCGCCCTCGCTCCCGGGAGAGGCGTCCGGGCCGGCGCGCCGGTCACCTGTCGGCGATCGTCCGCGGCGTCAGCTACTTCTTGATTCCAGCATAGAGGTTGTTCTCGAAGCTCGGACCGATGACGAAGCCATCCACGCCCTTGCCGTGGGCCGTGACCTCGATCTCCTGGAACATGATGATGAACGGTGACGTCTTCTGGTGCTCCCTCTGGATCTGCTGGTACATGGCTTCGCGCTTCTTGGCGTCCCGCTCCTTCACCGCCGCTGCCGTCTGCCTGGTCATGTCCGGGATGTCCCAGCTGTTCCGCCAGGCCAGCGTCTTCGACTTCGAGGCGTCTGTGTTGTCCACGTTCATCGCGAACGTTTCGGCATTACTGTGGGGATCCTGGTAGTCCGGCCCCCACTGGAGAAGCATCACGTCGTGGTTGCGCGCGCGGTATTTCGTGATGACCTGCTTACCGTCGCCCGGGAGCAGCTCGAGCTTGATCCCCGCCTTGGCCCAGCTCGCTTGGACCGCCTGGGCGATGTCGGTGTTCGGCGAGGTGTTGCGGACATCCATCGTCACGCTGAACCCATCAGGCAGGCCAGCCTTGGCCAGGAGCGCTTTGGCCTTGGCCAGGTCGAACTTGTAGGGCTTGTCGTCGATGGCGCCAAGGAAGCCCTTGGGCAGGAACGCCTGGTGGACGACGTAGCTCCCGCGCAGGATGTTCTCCTCGATGCCGGCGTAGTCGACCAGCCACTTCAGCGCCTCCCGCACTTCGGGCTTGGCGAGGTTCGGGTTCTTCTGGTTCACGCTGATGTACCAGATTGAGCCCTTCCGAGCCTGCTGGGTCACGATGTTGGGATTGCCCTTGATGGCGTCGAGCTGATCCTTGGTCAGGTTGCGGGCGTAGTCGATATCCCCCTTCTCGAGGAGGAGCCGCTGGCTGGCCGCCTCCGCGACGTGTTGCACGACGACCCGCTTTGGCAGGGCTTTGGCCCCGTGGTAGCCGTCGTTCCGCTCGAGGACATAGCGATCGTTCGCCTTCCAGCTCACGAGCTTGAACGGGCCCGAGCCGGCCGAGTTGGTCTTGAGCCACTCGTTCCCGAAGTCGCCGTCCTTCTCGTGGGCCTGGACCGTCTTCATGTCGACGATCCCGCCGATGACCGCCGTCAGGCAGTAGTAGAAGAAGGTGGGCGCCACCTGCTCGCCCGTCTCGATGACGAGGGTCTGGTCGTCGGTCGCCCGGATCTTCTCCTTGGCGTTTTCCTTCGTGAAGCCGAACTGGGTCAGGATGAATCCCGGGGTCTTGTTCATGATCACGGCCCGCTGGAGCGAGTAAGCCGCATCCTGGGCCGTCACCGGGTTGCCGGAGGCGAACTTGATGCCCTTTCGCATCTTGAACGTGTAGGTCTTGCCGTCTGCACCGGCCGACCAGCTCTCTGCCAGCTCGCCCTTGAGCTTGCTGACGTCCTGGAGGTCGTAGGTGATGAGCCGCTCGTAGATGTTGCCGACCGCCTCGCTGCCCGAGAACTCGAACGACTCGGCGGGGTCCAGCGAGATGATGTCGTCGATCTGCTTGGCCATGACGACCGTGTCCTTGGGCGTCGCCGCCAGGGCGGGAGCGGCGACCAGGACCGTCGCCGCGAGCAACCAGGCGATTCTCCTCATGCAAGGCTCCTTTCGGTGGCTCCGGCCCCATCGAGGTGCCATGCGTGGCGCGATGGGGATCCGGGCCCGGGCATTTGACGCATGATCGGGGCGGCCCGACAGCCTGTCAAGCCGCGCCCCGGGGGTCCGATGGCGGCGCGCCGGCGCCAGGCGGCCACGGCTGGCCGGGCAGCTCTGGCGCGTCCATCCCCCTCGTAGGATCATGGCCGTGAGCGACGAGCGTCCGGGAGAGCTGACATGATCACCCGCGATCAGCTGGACCAGGCGAGGACCATGATCGGCCGGCACGTGCATCGGACGCCCATCCTGTCGGTGGCCAGCCTCGGAGCCCGATGCGGCGTCGAGCTTCATGTGAAGTGCGAGAACCTCCAGAAGACGGGCTCCTACAAGCCGCGCGGCGGGCTGAATCGGATCGCGCAGCTCGGCGCCGAGGAGAAGCGCCGGGGAGTCATCGTCATGTCCGCGGGGAACCTGGCCCAGGGCGTGGCCTATGCCGCGCGTCAGGCGGGCGTGCACTGCTGGGTCGTGATGCTCGAGACGGCCTCCGCCGCCAAGATCCAGGCGGTGCGGGACTACGGCGCCGAGGTCGTCCTGCATCCGGACCCCCGGACCTGGTTCGATCGCGTCGAGGACCTGCGGGCCCGGCACCGCGCGGTCGTCATCGATCCCTGGGCCGACGAAGCCCTCATCGCCGGTTACGGATCGATCGGCAGCGAGATCCTCGAAGACCTCCCGGACGTGGAGACGGTGGTGGTGCCGGTCGGCGGGGGCACGCTGATCTCGGGCATCGTCACCGCGATCAAGCTCCACCGCCCGGCCGTGCGGGTGGTCGGCGTGGAGTGCGCGTCGGGGAGGCTGCTCCACGAGTCGGTCGCGGCCGGCAGGCCGCTTCGGCTCACGCGCACGCCGAGCATCGCCGACGGTCTGGCGTCACCGACGACGAGCGATCTGGTGGTGGAGACCGTGCGGCGATACGTCGACGACCTCGTCGCCGTGTCCGACGAGGAGATACAGGGTGCGATGCGTGGCCTGCTGGAGCGGGGAAAGCTCCTGGTCGAGGGAGCGGGAGCCGCGGGAGTCGCTGCCCTCCTCGCCGGCCGGGCCGAATGGCACAGCGGCCGGAAGGTCGTGGCGGTCCTGAGCGGCGGGAACGTGGACTTCACGCGGCTTCAGGAGGTGATCGGGCGCGACGGCGGCCCGTGACTCCCGCCGCGCCCGGGCGTCCGGAGGCTACCGGCCGACGGCGGCGGCGTCCGTCGGGCCGGCGCGGAGCGACCGGGCAGGCACCAGCGCACCGGTCAGCGCGTGGCGGCTTCCTCGAGGGCGGGGGTCGCCTCGCCGGAGCGGACTGTCTTCAGGTAGTCGAGCACCTCCGCCTGGGGCACCACGTCGCCGTACTTCATGTGTATGTCGAAGAGCGTCACCTTGTGGGACGTCGCCCCCCGGTCACAGACAGCCTCCACGGGCACGATCACGCGGTAGTTGTGGTTGAAGGCGTCCAGCACGGTGTCGCGGACGCAGCCGCTCGTGACGGCGCCCGTCACGATGAGCGTGTCGATGCCGTGGTAGACGAGGTACGCGAGGAGATTGGTACCCACGAACCCGCTCGGGAACGCCTTGACGATCACGGGCTCGTCGGGCCGCGGCGCCAGCTCGGGCACAATCTGGTAGGCCTCGGGACGCTCCATGATCGGCCGGAAGACGCCCCGGGTCTTCCAGCGCCCGCGCTCGATCGGCCACGTCGCCCGCTCGCCGCGTGTGTAGAAGACGGGCGCGCCGCCCGCCCGGGCGGCGTCGAGGAGCCGCGCGATCACCCGCGCCGAGTCCCGGGCGCCGGGGCTCGCGAACGGGTACGCAGGGTCCACGAAGGCCGTGTACATGTCCACGACCAGAAGGGCCGGGCGCTGCCCGAAGCCGACCCGGCCGCCCCACCCGCCATCCTCGTAGATCTGCTGCTCGGCGCGGGGAATGACATCGTCCCAGATCGCCATCGCCGTCTCCTCTCCCCTCTTCGCCCTAGCGCGCGATCTCGACGGCCCGGAACGGGCCGAAGCCGAGGCCCAGCGGCACCGACTCGAGGCCCCTCACCCGCGGGCTGATCAGATACACGAACCGCGTGTACATGATCGGGATGAGCGGCACGTCCTTCGTGATGAGCTCGTCGGCCTGCTTGATGAAGGCGATGCGCCGGGCCCGGTCGGGCGCCCCGTTGGTCTGCTCGATGAGCCGGTCGAACGCCGCGCTCTCGTAGTTCACGCGATTCAGCGGCGACTTGCTGTAGAGCCACAGCTCGTGGAAGTACCCGGCGTCGAGCGTGCTCGCGCTCCACCCGGTCATGAACGACGGCAGCACGTCGCGGCGGTTCATCGCCGCGGTGTAGCTCGCGAACTCCTGCATCTGCACTTCGATGCTGACCCCGAGCGTATCCTTCAGCATGGCGGCGATCGGCTCGGTCATCATCCGGTAGTCAGCCGTCACCGGGTTGACCGTCATGGTCAGGGGCGGCAGCCCCTTGCCATCCGGGAAGCCCGCGTCAGCCAGGAGCTGCTTGGCCCGGGCGGGATCGTACGGGAGCGCCTTCAGCTGAGCGTCATACCCGGGAATGCCGGGCGGGAGCATCCCGGCCGCCGGGATGTAGAGCCCGTGGAACACCTGGTTGATCACCTTCTGCTTGTCGATCGCCTGGGCGAACGCCTGACGGACGCGGACGTCCTTGAACGGCGCGTAGACCCGCGGGTTGAGGGCGAGGAACTGCACCTGCGTGCGGTCCCACACCTTCATCTCCTTGCCCCACCTGGGGTCGGCCTTGAGCCGCGGGTAGTCCCCCAGCGGAACCAGCACCACGTCCAGCTCGCCGTTCTGGTACATCGCCAGCTGCGTCGCCGGCTCTTGCACGATCGGCATCTCCAGCCGGTCGACCTTCGGCTTCCCCTCGAAGAACTGGGGGAACGCGTCGTATACGACCTTCGAGCGGTGGGCCCACTCCTTGAGCTTCCAGGGACCCGTCCCGATCGGCTGGGCCTCGGCCCAGTTCGGCCCGCCGGCCTCCACCGCCTCGCGCGCGATGATGGCCGTCGAGATGTGCGAGAGGCGCGTCGCCAGGTCGCCCTTCGGCGGAGACTGGAGCCGGATCTCGACGGTCAGGGGGTCGATCACGCGGACGCCGGCCAGGTCCTTCTCCTGATGCTTGTTCACCGCCTCGAAGCCGACGACGTCCGACAGAAGGAGGAAGGAGCTCGGCGAGCGCGAATCCGGCGAGGCGAGCCGCGTCACCGAGTACTTGACGTCGTTGGCGTCCGCCTTGCGGCCGTTGTGGAACACGAGGTTGTCGCGCAGCTTGAAGGTCCACGTGAGCCCGTCAGGGGACACCGTCCACTTCTCGGCCGCGTACGGGACTATCTGCAGCTTGTCGTTGAGGATCGTGAGCGTCGAGTAGATCTGGCTCGTAACCGTGAAGGAGCCGAAGTCCGCCATGCGCTGCGGATCGATGTGCGGCGGCTCCCCCAAGAGGGCCGAGCGGAACGCGGTGGGAGCCTGAGCGCCGGCCGGCGCGACCGCGACGCAGAGAACGGCCGCGGCCGCCAGCACAGCGAGAAATCCAAGTCCGTGACGTGGCATCGTGATCCTCCGGTCAGTACGTTGCGCAACCGTCATGTCAGCCCGCTAGGTCCCGATCGCCGACCGGGGACCGGCATCCGAGTCAGAATCGGTCAGCCGCCCGGTGGCGTCAAGGTGCCCCGCGCATGCTGGGATCCATCGCCTCGGCCGCTCCCTCACCGACGAAGTTGAGGGCCAGGATGGTGACCGACAGGGCGACGCAAGGGACGATGGCCAGGGCGGGCGCGCTCTGGAGGTGCTGGAACGAATCCGCGATCAGGACGCCCCACGACGGCGTCGGCCGCTGCACGCCGAGGCCGAGGAAGCTGAGCGTCGCCTCGCTCAGAATGATCGGCCCGATGTCGAGCGTTGCGCGGACAACGATCAGGTGCACGGTGTTAAGCAGGAGGTGCCGCAGGAGGACGCGGCCGGCGCTCGCCCCCTGCGCCCGGGCCGCGACGACGAACTCCCACTCCTTCAGGCTCAGGATCTCGCCGCGCACCGTGCGGGCCATGGCGGGCCAGCCGGCAAGCGTCAGGGCCGCGACGACCGTCGTCGTCCCCGGCCCCAGCATGGCGGCGAGGAGCAGCGCCAGCAGGAGCGCGGGAAAGGCGAGCATCATGTCCGTCAGGCGCATCAGCCACTCGTCCAGCATCCCGCCGGCGTAGCCCGCCACCCCGCCCAGGAACCCGCCCAGGAGGATCTCGGCCAGGACCGTGACCACCCCCACGACGAGCGAGATGCGGCCGCCATGCGCGAGACGCGTCAGGAGATCGCGGCCGTACTGGTCGGTGCCGAGCCAGTGTCGGGCCGTCGGCCCTTCGAACGTGTGGTCCAGGCTCTGCTGGTCGTAGCGGTACGGGAGGGTCACCGGCAGGAGCAGGCTCCCGGCGACGACCAGCGCCAGGATCAGCCCCGCCCACACCGACGTCTGGTCGCGGCGAAGGGCGCGCCGCAGCCGCCCGCGCCGCCGCTCGGCGGGCCGCATCCCCGGCACGAGCGTGGGGTCGGCCAGCGGCTCTGCCCCGCCCGTCATCGGTAGCGGATTCGGGGATCGATGAAGGCGTAGCCGAGATCGACCAGGAAGCTGGTTCCGATGAAGATCGCCGCGTAGAGAAGCGCCACCGCCTGGACCATCGGGTAGTCCCGCAGAAAGAGCGCACCGATCGCCGCTTGCCCGAGCCCGGGGATGCGGAAGATCGTCTCCACGACGAAGGCGCCGGTGAGCGCGTAGCTGAAGGCCAGCCCGGCGATCGTGATGATCGAGATCGCGGCGTTCGGCAGCACGTGCCGCGACAGGATCCGCCACGGCGACAGGCCCTTGCTGTGCGCCGTGCGCACGTAGTCCTCCGGCAGGACGCGGAGCACGCCCGCCCGCGTGACCCGCGTGATGTACGCGAGCGGCTGGACCAGCAGCACGAGGACCGGGAGAACATAGTGGCGGGGCTCGCCCCAGCCTGACACCGGCACGACGTGCCAGCCGAGGGCAAGCCATTGGATCAGGAGCACCGCGGCCACGAAGCTCGGCAGCGACATGCCTCCGAGCGCGACCAGGCGCGCCAGGAGGTCCGTCGCGGACGCCCGCCCGACCGCCGAGAGGACGCCCAGCGGCACGCCGAGGAGGATTGCGAGCGCCACCGTTACGGCGGCGAGCCGCGCCGTGGCGGGGAGCGCCTCGGCGACCATCCGGTTCACCGACCGGCCGGGGTTCGCGTAGGACTGGCCGAGATCGCCTCGCAGCGCGTGCCCGGCGAATCGGAGGTACTGCACCCAGAGCGGGCGATCCAGGCCCAGGTCGTGCCGCACCCGCGCCTCGACCACGGGGTCGCGCAGGTCGCCCATCAGGAGCTGCACCGGATCGCCCGGCGCAAGCCGCCCGACCACGAAGACGATCACGCTGCTGATCACAAGGATCACCAGCATGAAGCCGAAGCGGCGCGCGGCGAACCGGATCACGGCGGGAATCTATCACCGGATCGAGGCGCCCAGCAACGCGGGTCGACGTGAACGCCACGGCCCCCGGCGCGCGGTCGGCGCCGCGCGCGCCTCGCCTACCCCTTGACGGAACCGGCGGTCAGGCCCTGGACCAGGTATCGCTGGAAGACGAGGACGAGGATCACCGCCGGCAGCGCCCCGAGGAAACCGGAAGCGGCGATCACCGAGTAGTCGATGTTGATCTGGGCGTTCATGGCAGCGATCACCGGGGGCAGCGTCGTGGTGCCGGGCTTCGTGTTCAGCACCTGGGCCACGAGGAACTCGTTCCAGCAGAGCATGAAGGTGAAGGCGCCGCCCGCCACCAGCCCGGGCCCCGAGACCGGCAGGATGACGCGGTAGTAAGCCTGGAGACGGTTACAGCCGTCCACCAGGGCGCTCCGGTCGAGCTCGGCAGAGATCGTCTCGAAGTACGCCTTCATGATCCAGATCGTGAAGGGGAGGGTGAAGGCGCAGTACGCGATCGTGAGCCCGGTCAGCGAGTTCTGGAGTCCCAGCGTCCGGAACATCAGGAAGAACGCCGGGATGAGGACGATCGTGGGCAGCATGCGGGTGAAGAGCAGGGCGTAGAGCGACACGCCCTTGAACGGGAACCGGAAGCGGGCATAGGCATACCCGGCGGTCGTGCCCACCACGAGGTTCAGCGCCGTCACGACGGTGGCCACGATCAGGGTGTTCAGCATGGAGGGCAGGATCTTCGCCGCCTGCCCCTCGGCGTGGAAGCGCACCAGCCCGAAGATCATCCGGTAGTTGTCGAAGGTGATCTCGGGCGGGATGGGAGAGAACGGCCGGGCGAGCAGGTTCTTCTGGTACGACACGCTGGTGACGAACAGCCAGATGAACGGGCCGATGAGCCAGAGCGTCACCGCGCCCACCAGGCCGTAGACCAGGATGCGGCGCGCGAGTCCGCGCTCGCCGACGATCGACCCGCCCATCAGGCCTCGGCCTCGAACCGGCGGAGCACGACCCAGTGGTACACGAACGTCAGGAGCAGGCACAGCGCCGTCAGCGTGTAGAGGATCGCGGTGCCCGGGCCGAACTTGAAGAAGCTGAAGGCCGTCTGGAACCCGAGCCAGGAGATGGTCGTGGTGTCCTGGCCGGGGCCGCCCATCGTGAGGACGTAGATCAGATCGAGCATGAGGAAGCCGTTCACCGTGCTGAGCACGAGGATCAGGAACAGGATGGGTCTCAGCGCCGGCAGCGTGACGTACCAGAGCCGCCGCCAGTAGCCCGCGCCGTCCACGGCGGCCGCCATGTAGAGCTCCTCGGGAATCGACTGCATGCCCGCCAGGAACAGGAGCGTTGCGAACGGCGCCTGGTTCCACATGTAGACCGACACCAGCACGTTCAGCGCCTGGAAGCCGTCCTTGAAGAACGCGATGTACCCGTCGATCAGGCCCGCCCGGTGGAGGACGCCGTTGAGGGCGCCGAACTCGAAGTCCAGGAGCCCGATCCAGAGGAGCCCCACCACGACGCGCGACAGAGACCACGGGACGAGCAGGAGGCTCCGCATCAGCGGCCGGCCCGCGAAGCGCTCGTGGAGCACGAGGGCCATCCCGAGACCGACCAGCGTGGCCTCGAGAACGAAGGCCGCCACGAAGTAGAGGGTGCGCCAGAGGGAGCTCCAGTACACGGGGTCGGCGAACGTCCGCGCGTAGTTCTCGAGGCCCACGTACCGGAACAGCGGGAGCCGCACGCCGAACAGCTCGATCGCGGGTCCCGTCGCGCGGAGCAGGTTCACCTCGGTGAAGCTCATCCAGAGCGAGTAGACGAGCGGGAAGACGACGACGAGGAGGATGCCGAGCACGGCCGGGACGACGAGAAGCCAGGCGAACGCCGCTTCCGAGAGGACGACCGGCCGGAGGGCGGTGCGCGTCCGCCTCCGGTCGGCCCTCTCGATGCGGAGGGCTTCGGGCGCCCCCGTGGGCTCGGCACCCATCCCGAGCTCCCCTACCCCGCGGGGGTCCTAGGCGAGCGACTTCTGGAGCTTCGCCAGGTCCTTCAGACCCTGCGGCACCGTCAGGGTGCCGCGGATGATGTTCTGCACGATCGGGATGGCCTTCGTGTCGTACTCGCCGTACCAGGGCTCCTTGTAGGCCGCGATGACCTTGCCCTTCGTGTACTGGGTCTTCAGGAGCTTGAGATCGATCCAGTTGTCGTAGGACTTCACGATCTCGGGATGGTCGTACATCTCGGGGTACGGGTTGTCCAGGCCCGCGATCAGGCACCACTGCCGTTGGACGTACCAGTCGCCGTTCAGGTTGCCGCCCAGGAACCGAAGGAGCTTCCAGGCGTCCTCCACGTTCTTGGTCTTGGCGTTGATCGTGTAGCTGTCGGTCCACATGTACGTCTGGCCCGTACCGGGATACATCGCCAGCTTCGCCTTCTTGGGGGCGAGCTTCGAGTTCTCGGGCTCGCCGGCGCTGCTCTTGAGGTAGTAGGAGTGGGTCGTGGTGTAGGCGTAGCGCCCGGTCCAGAACAGGCGGTGCGTGTCGGTCGAGGAGGTCTTCGTGAGGACCTCGGGGTTGACCAGCTCGGCCTTCCACGCCTTCTGCCAGCGCTCCATGGCGCGGGCGGCGCCGGGCTCCTGGTCCACGATGACCTGGTTCTTCGCGTCGAAAACGTTCGCCCCCTCGGAGAAGCAGTCGGCCATGAACTGCAGCATCGTGCCCGAGGGGCTGTTGTTCCAGTTGGGCAGGTACGGGGTCTCGCTGACCTTGTCGCGCTTGAGCTTCATGGAATGATCCATGAGCTCGTCCCAGCTCTTCGCCGGTGCCTTGATCCCCGCCTGCTGCAGCATCGGCTCGTTGTAGATCAGGACGAAGAGACTCGTGAAATAGGGGAGCGACGAGAGGGAGCCGTCCTTGTTCTTGAGGCTCTCGAGATTCGCCGGCGTCATCTTCTTCTTGAGCTCGTCCATGCCCGGGAGGTCGTCGACCTTCCGCAGGAGCCCGTTCTCGTGCCAGCGCTCGCGGAAGTTGTGGGCGCAGTACATCACGTCCACCACCTCGCCGGCAAAGGACCGGGTCTCCATCGTCGGGTGGTACTGGGCCCACGGGATGGCCTCGTACTTCACCTGGCCGCCATGCTTCTGGTTGTAGAAGTCGACGTAGTCCTTGACGGTGTCGGGCTTGAAGACCCACCCGCTGAAGTTGATGGGCTTGTCGGCGCGCGCGGGCCGGGCGCCGGCGCCAGCGAGCGCCGTCGAGGCGCCGAGCATCCCCGCGCCCTTAAGGAAGGTCCGGCGATCCAGTCGGCTCATGGCATCCCTCCGGTCGAGTCGGATGTGGTGGGTCGACGCCGACCGGCGGGGGCAACCGACGCCCCTTCGGCGGCTCGACCCCGTGACGGCGCGATTCTCTCGGGGTACCGGCAGCCCTGTCAAGGGGCCCGGGCCAACTGGACCAGGTGAGCATCGAGTGGCGGGGAGGCCCGCGTGGCGGGGCGATCTCTGTAGGACGAAGGTCGTCACGGGCCTCAGGGAGCACTCGCGAGACGCCAGGTGCAGGCACCCCGGGACGTCGCATCCGCCGAGCGCTGTAAACCGCCCTGGCGACGCGCCTCGGCCTCGGCTATCCTCCAGGGACCTCGATGCGGACCGGCACGAATCGAGCTGACCAGGCGGAGCGGGCATCCGTCGGCGGCACCACGGTGACATGCGCGATCCGTGCGTGCGACAGCCCGGGATACCCTGGGCCCGACGCCCCGCATCGCACCGGGTGTCTTGCCTCGATGGCCCCGGCAGGCGGCTGATGCGGACCCTGCAGCTCGCCGGCCCGCGTAACCGGCCCCTCCGGGTGCTATGCCTCGGCGCCCACTGCGACGACATCGAGATCGGCTGCGGGGGGACCATCCTCACCCTGGCGCGCGCCAATCCCCATCTCGTCGTGGAGTGGGTCGTGCTGAGCGCGGACGACGAGCGCGCCCGCGAGGCGCAGCGTTCCGCCGACTCCTTCCTCGCTGGAGTGGAGATGCGACAGCTGGTGGTCGAGCGGTTCCGTGACGGCTACCTCCCTTACCACGCGGAGCGCGTCAAGGACTACTTCGAGTCCCTCAAGGCGCGAGTGGATCCCGACGTGGTGTTCACGCCCTACCGGGGCGACTGGCATCAGGATCACCGGTTCGTCGCCGAGCTCACCTGGAGCACGTTCCGCGACCACATGATCCTCGAGTACGAGACGCCCAAGTACGATCCCGAGCCCGACGGCGCGCCCAACTTCCTGGTGCCACTCGATGACGATGTCGCCGAAGCCAAGGTGCGATACCTGCTCGACGCCTACCAGTCCCAGACGAGCAAGCCGTGGTTCACCCGCGATGTCTTCCTCGGCGCCCTGAGCCTGCGCGGGATCCAGGCCCGGGTCCGCTTCGCCGAGGCGTTCTACGCGCGCAAGGTCGTCCTGGCCGCTCCGTGAGCCGCCCCCGCGCGCCCCACCCCGATGGCAGCGGCCGGCCCGACCCTACGCGCCGCGATCGCTGGGGGCCAGCCGGGGCACCCCTTCGGCGGGCGCCCGCCCAGCCCCAGGGACCGAGAGCCACACCTTCCACGGCGTGTTCTCCGTGGCCTCCATCTCCTCCAGGGCGAGCCAGTCCTTGGGCGTGTCCATGCAAGCCCAGAAGCCCTCGTGCGGGTAGCCGAAGAGCCGGCGGCGGGCCACCAATCGTGGGAACAGGTCATCGACGAGGTCCTCGCCGGCATCGAGCCAGTCGAAGACCTCGCGCCGGAAGGCGAAGAAGCCGCCGTTGACCCGGAGACCCGACTCCGCAGGGGGACGGACGCTCTCCACCATCCCGTGGCTGCCCACCGAGACGAGGTGGTGAGTGGAAGGGGGGCGCACGGTGATGAGTCCACCGAGCGCGCCGCTCGCCAGGAACCGTGCGATGAAGTCTGGCAGGTCCAGGTTCGACAGGCCATCGGCGTAGTTGGCAAGGAACGTCGCGCCGTCGAGGTGCCATCGAACGGCGCGCAGCCGCTCGCCGATGCTGGCGCCGCGTCCAGTCGGCACCAGGGTCACGGTCCACTCGCCAAGGTGGCCCAGGCGGAGGCGGATCCGTTGGCTCCCGCCGGGAAGCGACTCCGCCCCGAGACAGTCCCGTCGCTGGAGGAAGTGACGTATGATCCTGGGGCCGCCGTGCCCGAGGCAGAGCACGAATTCCCGATGGCCATGATGCGCGTACCATCGCATCAGGTGCGACAGGATCGGCTCGCCGCCGATCGGCACCAGGGGCTTCGGGGTGCCGGGGACATGCGCCCGGAGGCGAATCCCGAGACCGCCGCAGAAGAGGACGACGGTCACGTCACCACCGCGGGCGGACGCCGGCGCGCCCTCGCCCCGGAGCGCGTGCCCGCGCGGGGCGGCCGCCCGTCATCTACCACCGAAATTCGGGTACGCCCGGTCTCGATCCGAGACGAGGCGCACGGGCTCGGGCCATGGAATGGCGAAGGCCGGGTCGTCCCAGCGGACGCCCCGCGCGGCGTCCGGCCGGTGGAACTCCGACATCTGGTACGAGACTTCCGTATCGTCCTCCAGCGTCTGGAAGCCGTGTGCCACGCCCTCGGGGACGTACAGCATCCGATAGGATCCTCCCCGCAGCTCCACTGCACAATGGTGCCGGAAGGTGGGCGAGTGCGGCCGGAGATCGATGATCACGTCGTGGATGGCCCCTCGAACGCAACGGACCAGCTTCGTCTCCTGATGGGGAGCGTCCTGATAGTGCATGCCGCGCACAGTTCCGCGGCGCTCGGTGAAGGACAGACTGCACTGCACCAGCCTGGCATTGAGACCGCGCGCGGCGAACTCCTCCTGGCACCACGTGCGCGCGAAGAAGCCCCGTTCGTCCCGACGCAACTCGGGCTCCACGATGAGCGCCCCGGCGAGAGACGTCGGCTCGAAGATCATCCCCATTCGCGGCCGCGGCCCCAGACGCCCCTCACGGTGCGCGAACGTGGCCGGGCGCTGGCCCCGCGGCGTCCCACGAGCATACACTGAAGCCGGCGGCCAAACCGCAGGGCGGATGCCCGCGCACCACGGCCAGGGAGAAGCCATCCACCGATTCCGGCGACGGCGGCGCTTGCCACTCACCCGCGACTTCGCGCGACGGGATCCCCGAGACCTCGGGCGCTCGACGCCGTGACGAACGCCGCCGGCCCGGGCGAGCTCAGCGAGCCGCTCTCCGGCCGCGCGTGGGACCGGGCGACCATCCGTCGCCAGTGGCAGCGCCGCGCCGCTCACTACGCGGGCGCGGGCGTCGAGCGGGGCGATCTGGTCTTCCTGCATCACGGCAACACGCTGGAGTTCTTCGCGGATCTCCTGGCCCTCTGGGCGCTCGGGGCTTGTGCCGCGCCCGTCGACCCGCGACTCACGGCCTTCGAGATCGAGACGCTGGCGCGCGCGACCCGTCCTCGGCTCACGCTCTGGCCGTCGTCACCGGCGGCCGAGGTCGCATCGGCGCTGGCCGGCTCCGGCGTCGCGGTGCTGGAGTCGCCGCGTGCCGACGACCTCGCGAGCGGCCGGGACGCGGCGGGCTACTCCCTCGATGCGTCCGAGCCGGATCGTGACGCGCTCGTGCTCTTCACGTCCGGCACCACGGGCGCTCCCAAGGCCGTGGTCCACACGCACCGGTCGCTCGAGGCGCGGTGGGCGGCCCTCCGGGCGCACCTGGCCCTGGGCGATCTCGAGCGTACCCTGTGCCTCCTGCCCACGCACTTCGGGCATGGGCTCATCTGCAACGCCCTCTATCCCTGGCTGTCGGGGCAGCATCTGGCAATGCTCCCGCCGTTCCGGTCCGATGTGATCTTGCAGCTCGGCGCCCTGGTGGACGAGCACGCGATCACCTTCCTGTCGTCCGTGCCGGCGCTCTGGCGGCTCGCCCTGCGCGCCGCCCGCGGGCCCCGCACCGGGACCCTGCGGCGCGTCTGCTGCGGATCGGCGCCGCTGTCGGCCAGGGTTTGGCGCGACATCGCCGAGTGGACGCGGACCGCCACCGTCTCGAACGTCTACGGCCTCACCGAGACGGCCAGCTGGCTGGCGGGGTCCGCGGCCGACACGGAGCCCGAGGACGGGCTGATCGGCCACCCGTGGGGCGCGACCCTCAGGGTGACCGCTGCGGCAGCCGCCGCGGAGGGCCAGCCGCCGCCCGGCCCCGCGGTGCTGCCCGGCAGCGTGGGGCCCGTCTGGGTCCGTACGCGCGCCCTCATGCGCGGCTATCTCGGGCGGGACGATCTGACCGCCGAGGCTGTCCGGGGAGGCTGGCTCAAGACCGGCGACATCGGGTGCCTGGACGCGACGGGCCGCCTGCACCTCCGCGGGCGCGAGCGGGACGAGATCAATCGGGGCGGGATGAAGGTCTACCCGGGAGACATCGAGACGGTCCTCGAGCGGTTCGATCAGGCCCTCGACACCTGCGCCTTCGGCCAGGACGACGGATCGGGCGAAGAGGAGGTGGCGGTGGCTCTCGTGCTGCGCTCCACCGACGTCGCCACGCTGCGCCGGCTCCATGCGTGGGCGCGCACGCGCCTGGCCGCGTATCAGCTGCCCCGGCGCTGGTTCGTCGTCGACGAGATTCCGCGGACCTCCCTCGGCAAGCCGCGCCGATCCGAGGTGGCGGCGCGATGCGCGGCCCTCCGCGCCGTGGACCCGCGCGACCTGGTGGCCGACCAGGGCGGAGGTCCCGCTGAAGCCTGACCGGCGGGACCGGACCGCGCTCCTGCGGGAGCTCCGGACGCTCATCACCAAGGGCACTCCGGAGCTGAGCGGCAGGCTCGGCGAGAACGCCCCGTTGATCACGTCCGGCGTGGTGGAGTCCACGACGCTGGTCAGCGTCGCCCTGTGGGTCGAAGACCGGATCGGCAGGGAGATGGATCTGGGGGCTTTCGACCTGGTCACCGAGTGGGACTCCATGAATGCCATCGTCGACTTCGTCGAGCGGCACGCGTCCGGTCCAGGCGAGCCGCCGGCGGCGGGGGGCGTCCCCGACTATGTATGAGGTCGTGCCCTACGCGCCGGAGCTCAGGCCCCAGGTCGCCGCGCTGCAACGCCATCTCTGGCGCGGCGACGTGGTCCGGAACACCGCCTATCTCGCGTGGAAGTACGAGCAGAACCCCTATCTCCCGGCGCCGCTCATGTACCTTGCCCTATATCAAGGGAAGGTCGTCGGCATGCGGGGCGCATTCGGCTCATGCTGGGAGGCGGGCCAGGATCGCTTCGTCGTCCCCTGCGCGGACGACTTCGTCATCGCGCCTGCCCACCGCCAGCACGGGCTCTTCGGCCGGATCATGAGCGCGACGCTCGCGGACCTCGCCGCTCGGGGCCATCAGGTGGCGTTCAACCTCAGCGGAGGGCCGGCGACCCTCGCGGGGTCCCTCGCCAGCGGGTGGAAGTCCGTGGGCTCGGTGCAGGAGGTCTGCCGCGGCGGGGCCCCGCCGTCCTGGCCCCGTCGCCTCGGAAGCCACCTCTCGTCCCGGCTCCTGACACGCGGCTGGGACGTCACCTGCGCGCGCCCCTCGTGGCGGCCGTTCCAGCGCCTCGATCGCGTCGCCCCCGCCACATCGGCCGGCGGTGCCGTATGGTGCGCGAGCGAGCCCCGTCCCCAGGCCATGGCGGACCTCGTCGCGCAGCAGGCCTACGACGGCCGGATTCGCCACGTGCGCAACGCTCGGTATCTGGCCTGGAGGTTCCAAAATCCGCTGCACGAGTACCGGTTTCTCCTGGCCGGGGAGGACCGGCTGGATGGCTACCTGGTGCTGCAGGTCCACCGATTGTTCCCTCACCGGGGCGTCAACATCGTCGACTGGGAGGCGAGAAACCACACCGTCCGGCGCGCGCTCCTCGACGCCGCCATCGAATGGGGCGGGTTCGGCCAACTGAGCACATGGACGATGAGCCTGCCCGACGAGACCAGAGCCCTCCTGAGAGCGACGGGCTTCGCCCCCGCGGTCCGAGACCGTCTGGTTCGCCAGGGCCCGGCGGTGCTGGTGCGGGCGGTCGGGACCCCGACGGACGGCGGGCG
This sequence comes from uncultured Candidatus Rokubacteria bacterium, assembly GCA_963805625.1. Taxonomy (GTDB): domain Bacteria; phylum Methylomirabilota; class Methylomirabilia; order Rokubacteriales; family DASRDR01; genus DASRDR01. Next base: position 843,587 of record CAWDVE010000017.1, on the reverse strand, counting down.
TCCGATGCTGGGCGCCCAGCCGCTCCTGGACGCAGGGGCCTGGGACATGCGCATGCTCTACTCGATGGCAGGCTGACCCGGTGAGCGTTCCGGCCCGTCGACCCGGCCGTCTGCTGGTCACCGGCCACCGGGGCTACATCGGCGCGGTGCTGGTCCCGATGCTGCTGGACCTCGGCCACGAGGTGGTCGGCGTGGACTCGGATCTCTACCGCGGGTGCGACTTCGGGGCGGCCCTCCCCGATCGGGTCCCCTTGCTTGCTGCCGATGTGCGCGATCTCCACCCGGCCGACCTCGCCGGCGTCGAGGCCGTCATCCACCTCGCCGCCCTGTCCAACGATCCCCTGGGCGATCTCAACCCCGCCGTCACCGACGAGATCAACCGAGCGGCCTCGGGGCGGCTCGCCCGGCTCGCGCGCGGCGCGGGCGTGACCCGCTTCCTCTTCTCGTCATCCTGCAGCAACTACGGCGCCGCCGGCGACGCGCCCGTGGACGAGGCGAGCCCGCCCCGGCCGCTCACCCCCTACGCGATCTCCAAGGTGGACGTGGAGCGCGACGTGACCCGGCTCGCCGACGAGCGGTTCAGTCCCACCTTCCTTCGAAACGCGACGGCCTATGGGGTCTCCCCGCGTCTCCGCCTGGACCTGGTCGTCAACGACCTCGCGGCCGGGGCCGTCGTCACCGGCTGCGTGCGCGTCCTGAGCGACGGGACGCCCTGGCGCCCGCTCGTCCACGTGGAGGACATTGCGCGCGCCTTCATCGCCGTCCTGGCCGCGCCCCGGCAGGCCGTCCACAATCAGGCCTTCAACGTCGGCGCGTCGGGAGAGAACTATCGGGTCCGGGACCTCGCCGCGATGATCAGGGCCAGCGTGCCGGGCTCCCGGGTGGAGTACGCGGACACTGCCGTGCCGGATCCCCGCAGCTATCGCGTCGACTTCGGGAAGATGGCGCGCGCGGTCCCGGCCTTCGTGCCCCGGTGGACGGTCAGCGAGGGCGTCCGGCAGCTCATCCGCGCCTTCCGGGACGCGGGCCTCACCGAGGCCGACCTGGAGGATCCTCGCTTCAGGCGCGTCCGCCGAGTGCGCCAGCTCATGGCCGACGGCGCCCTGGACGCCGGCTTGCGCTGGCAGGTCGGGGCCGCCCGAACGACCGGCGAGCCGTGATCCACGCGGCGGCGGACACGGGCGCCGGGGGCTCCTGCCGATTCTGCCAGGCTCCCCTGACGCACAGCGTGGTGGACCTGGGGGTGTCGCCGCTCTGCGAGACCTACATCCCGGCGGACCGCCTCGACGCGATGGAGCCTTTCTATCCCCTCCACGCTTACGTGTGCGATCGCTGCTGGCTCGTCCAGGTGCGCGAGTACGTGCGTCCCGAGGCCATCTTCACCGAGTACGCCTACTTCTCCTCCTACTCCGATTCCTGGCTCGCCCACGCCGCCGGGTATGTCGACCAGATGGTGCCGCGATTCGGTCTCGGGCCGGGGAGCCTGGTGATCGAGGTCGGCAGCAACGACGGGTATCTGCTCCAGTACTTCATCGCCCGGGGCGTCCCCGTGCTGGGCGTGGAGCCAGCCCGGAACGTCGCCGCGGCCGCCGCCGCGCGCGGCGTCCCCACGGTGATCGACATGTTCGGGCACCGCGCGGCGCAGGCGCTCGTGGCTGCCGGCCGCCGGGCCGACTTGCTGGTCGGCAACAATGTTCTCGCTCAGGTGCCGGATCTCAACGACTTCGTCGCCGGCCTGGCGCACGTGCTGGCGCCCCGCGGCGTCCTGGCGCTGGAGTTCCCGCACCTGCTCCGCCTCCTCGACGAGAACCAGTTCGACACCATCTATCACGAGCACTTCTCCTATTTCTCCCTGGGAACGGTCGAGCGGGTCCTGACGGCCCACGGCCTGACGCTCTTCGACGTCGACCAGCTGCCCACCCACGGGGGATCGCTCCGCGTGTACGCGCAGCGGGCCGGAGACGGAGTGCACGCCGTCAGCCCGCGGGTCGGCGCGCTCATCGACGGCGAGCGCGCCGCCGGGCTCGAGTGCCTGGAGCGCTACGGTGCGTTCCGTGCGCAGGTCCACGAGTCGAAGCGGGCGCTGCTCGAGTTCCTCATCGGCGCCAGGCGCGCGGGAAAGCGCGTGGCCGGCTACGGGGCGCCCGGCAAGGGCAACACCCTCCTCAACTACTGCGGGATCGGCACCGACTTCATCGAGTACACGGTGGACCGCAACCGCTACAAGCAAGGCAAGTACCTCCCGGGCAGCCGCATCCCCATCTTCGCCCCCGGCCGCATTCTGGAGACGCGCCCCGACTATCTCCTCATCCTCCCGTGGAACCTCCGGGAGGAGATCATGGCGCAGATGGCCGACATTCGCGCCTGGGGCGGGCGGTTCGTGATCCCCATCCCCCGTGTGACTGTCCACCCATGACGACCGGGCTCGGCGCCGAGCTTCACCGGTGGATCGCTGACCTCTACCCCATCGGCCGGAGCATCACCGGCGACGGCGTCCGGGAGACGCTCCGCCGCCTGGGCGAGCTCCTTCCACTGTCGGTGCGGGAGGTCCCCTCCGGGACGCGGGTCCTGGACTGGACCGTGCCCCCGGAGTGGAACCTGCGCGACGCCTGGATCGAGAGCTCCCGGGGCGAGCGCATCGTCGATGCCCGCCGCTCGACATTGCACGTCGTCGGCTACAGCCGCCCGGTGCGTGCGCGCTTGAGCCTGGCCGAGCTACGGCCCCATCTGTTCTCCCTGCCCGAGCGTCCGGACTGGATCCCCTATCGCACCTCGTACTATGCGGACGGCTGGGGCTTCTGTCTGAGCGACCGTCAGCTCCGGGCGCTCCCCGACGACCGGTACGAGGTCTGCATCGACGCCACGCTCGGCTCGGGCAGCCTCACCTACGGGGAGTGCGAGCTCCCGGGAGAGATCGAGGACGAGATCCTGCTCTCGACGCACGTCTGCCATCCGTCCCTCTGTAACGACAACCTGTCTGGCATGGTGATCGCCGCGTTCCTGGGGCAGCGCCTGGCCGCGAAACCGCGGCGCCACACCTACCGGCTCCTGTTCATCCCCGGGACCATCGGATCGATCACCTGGCTCGCTCTGAACGAGTCCCGCCTGGACCGGATCGCGCACGGGCTGGTGCTGACCTGCCTCGGAGACCCGGGGCCCCCGACCTACAAGCGGAGTCGCCGCGGGCACGCCACCATCGACCGGGCCGCCGCCCACGTGCTCGCCACACGGGGCGCGCATCGGCTGCTCGACTTTGCGCCCTGGGGATACGACGAGCGGCAGTTCTGCTCCCCCGGCTTCGACCTGCCCGTGGGCTGCCTGATGCGCACGCCCCACGGGCAGTTTCCCCAGTACCACACCTCGGCCGACGACCTGGACTTCGTGCGCCCGGACGCCCTGGAGGATTCGCTCGAGGTCTGCGCCGCCGTCCTGGACCTGATCGACCGCGACCGAGTGTTCGTCAACCAGCAGCCGAAGGGCGAGCCCCAGCTGGGTCGGCGCGGCCTGTATCCCCCGGTCGGCGGCGGGCCGCAGGCACCGGAGCAGCTCGCGCTGCTTTGGGTGCTCAACCTGTCCGACGGGCATCACAGCCTGCTGGACATTGCCGAGCGCTCGGGGCTGCCGTTCGACGTGGTCTGCCGCGGCGCCCAGGCCCTCGCCGAGCGCGAGCTCCTGCGCGAGGCAGAATCCGGTCGATGAGTTGGCGGCGGGCGGCGCGGCTCGCCCGTTCCGCAGGCTACGCCAGGGCATCCGCTCCGCGAAGACACCGGGTGATCGTCTCGGCGGACGCCTTCACCTGGAGCGTGAGACAGGTGACGTGCGTGCCCGGAACGACCTCCACGTCGACGCGAGCGGCCACGTTCCGCCACCACGAAGCGGCAGTCTCGGCCTCGATCAGATCGTCAGCGGGCCACAGGAGCGTGATGCGTCCCGGGTATGGGCGCGGCGCGTACTCGGCGTCTATCCGCAGGTATTCCGCGCGGAGGCGCTGGCGGAGCCGCTCGTGCTCGGCCGGAACGGCGGCAGCCCGCGGCGCGCCGGGCCACCAGCGAATCCCCCCGATGCGGTTCCTCACCCTTCGCGTCTCGTCCAGCAGCGCTCGCAGCCTTCCGGACGGAGCGGGCGTCCGAAGCCGCAGAATGGCGGCGCGCAGGGACACGAACAGCGCGGTCTGATGGGCGGTCGCGGCCCCGGCGAGGGCGCCGGCACCCCGGAGAACGCGCCGCAGCCAGGAAAACCCCGCCCCGATGGGGAACGCGGCCACAAGCAGCAGGTGATCGACTTCCTGGCCCTCGGCCACCAGGAGGCGAGCCATCTCGAGGGCCACCAATCCGCCGTTGCACAGCCCGGCCAGCCGGTATGGCCCGGAAGGGCGGACGCGCCGAAGGTCCTCGAGGTGCCGCGCGGCCATGGCCTCGTAGGACGGCGGCGTGGGCGCGCCATCGAGGCCGCACGGGGTGAGCGCCACGAACGGCTGGTCCGGACCGAGCCAGCGGGCGAGGTTGACGCAGTAGAGCCCCCCGCTCAGGTAGTCCCCGTGCAGGAAGAAGAGCGGCTCACGATGACCCGTCGGCTGGATGGCCACGAGGGGCGCCGGTCTGGGGCTTGCGTCCCATTGCATCCAGTCGGCAAGGCGCCGGATCGTCATGCTCGCGAGCTCGATCGACGGGGGGAAGGCCCAGCCGAAAAGTTCCTCGACGCGGTGCAGCATCTCGACGCCGAGAAGCGAGTCCCCTCCGAGATCGAAGAAGGGGTCGTGCACGCCGATGGGACCGACGCGAAGGATCTCCTCCCACAAGTCGACCAGCTGGACCTCCAGCAACGACTGCGGCGCCACGACGGGCTCGTCGAGGTCGGGCCGGCGCCCGTTCGGGACCGGGAGGGCCCGCCGATCCAACTTCCCGTTCGCGGTGAGCGGGAGGGCGTCGAGCAGCACGTAGGCCTCGGGGATCGCGTAGGCGGGCAAGTGCTCGGCGAGCCGGCGGCGAATGGCGGAGACGGTGGGGGCCGGGCGCCCCGATCGGACGACGTAGGCGACGAGCCCTGGCTCGCCCGCTCGGTCCACGCGCGTCACGGCTGCCACGTCCACCCCATCGAGCTCGAGCAGCGCGGCCTCGACGTCGGCGACGACCACGCGATGCCCGCGGATCTTCAGCTCGGCGTCGATCCGCCCGAGGTGCTCGAGGCATCCATCGGGCCGCAGGCGGCCAAGGTCACCGGTGCGATAGATTCGCGCGCCAGGGTCGCGTGGATCGACGGCGAAGGCCGCGGCCGTGGCGTCGTCCTGATGCCAGTATCCCAGCGCCAGGTATCGGCTCCCGACGACGATCTCGCCGATCTCACCCGCCTTGCTCGGCTCCCCGCCGCTGCCGACCACCCGCACCTCCATGTCCTCGATGGCATGGCCGACGGGTACCACGCCCTGGGGTACTGTCTCGGCATCGACGAAGAACTGACGGACCAGACCGCACTCGGTGGCGCCGAGACCGTTCACCAGGCGCGCGTGGGAGGCGAACCGTCGCTGGTAGAGCTCGAGGTCCCGTGCGGATGCCCGATCGCCTTCCAGGCGGATCAGCCGCAGGGCCGGAAGCGCCTCGCGACTCGTGGCAACTCGACGAAACAGCGCGGGCACCGAGTGGTAGATGGTGACAGCCCGCTCCCGGAGCCAGGGGGCGATCGCGCTCACGCCCTCGTGCCCGACGTCGAACGGGAACACGGCGGCGCCGTTGAGAAGGGCGCCGAAGAGACTCGACACGGCGCCGCTGAAGCTCGGCCCCTGAAGGAGCGTCAGGCGATCATCGGAGGCGATCCTGAGCGTATTCGTGTAGCGCATCACGTTGTGGAGGACGTTGCGGTGCGCGTCGACCACGCCCTTCGGCCGTCCCGTCGAGCCCGAGGTGTAGTAGATGTAGGCCCGGGCGTCGGGGGTGATGGCGAGCCCGAGATCGTCCTCGGCCGCGGGTCCCAGCGCGTCCACGTCGAGCACCCGGATGCCCGGCAATGCCAGGGCGCTGGCCCTGGCGTGAGAGCCCGACTCGGCCAGAACCAGGGGGGCCCGGGTGTCCCGCAGCATGTCGGCGAGGGGCTTTCCGGGGTCGGCGGGGTCGAGCGGCGCATAGAACTTCCCGGCCTTCAGGACACCCAGGATCGCCGCCACGAGCGGGGCACCCTGGCCGACCAGGATGGCGACGGGCTCCGGCCCCGGCCCGCGCGCGGCCAGGATGGCTCGGCCCACGCGATTCGCAGCGCGATTGAGCGCCTCGTAGGACCAGGTGTGATGACGCGTCTGGACCGCGAGGCGCTGCGGGTGGCGATGCACTTGCTCCTCGAATCGTTGCGGGATCGACTGCTCGATGGCCGCCCTCTCGAAGGCGACGAACGCGCCGGGCGCCACCGGATTGCCGCCGGGCGCCAGCAGGCGCGGGCGCGCCATCAGAGTCTCCCCACCAGGCCGAGGCTCCGCTTGAAGATGGAATAAGCACCGTCGCGCTCCATCCTCGCCCGGAAGTGGGCCAGCGCCTGCGCCCGGCGGTCGCGCCGGCAGTAGGGCGCGCAGGCATCGTAGTAGCGCATCAGGGATTCGACCGTCGAGAAGGAGACCGTGCTCGAGAAGCGCGAGCACGCGACGCTCCGAAAGACGTCGAGGAACGCCGGAAGGATCACGCTCCGGCAGATCCGCGTGACCTCGAGCACGTCGGCTGGCACCGGGTACAGGTGGCCGAGATCGGCGAACCAGTTCGCGTTGTTCCCGATATCCGGGGCCACGACGACGAAGCGAGCCTGGGGGCCGTCGAGCAGCTGCCTGACCGCCTCGACCACGCGGGCCGGGGCGGACGAGTAGTAGAGCGAGTACACCGCGTAGACCAGCGTGAAGGGGCCAGCGAGGTCGAGGCGCGCGAGGTCATCCATGCCGCCGACGACCATCTCGATGTTCGGGCCGGGCAGCTGGGCGCGAACCGCCGCGGTCATCTCCGGGGAGCAGTCGACGCCGACGATGCGCCTGACCACTCCGGCGAGCGGCACCATCTGCTTTCCGACGCCGGGACCGATGTCCAGGACCACGTCGCTCCCCGACGGCGCGAGGAGTCCCAGGACGAACTGGTCGAAGTCGGCGTCCGCCGGCCCGTTGCAGGCCATCCGCTGTCGCAGCTGCTCGGGCGTGTTGATCAGGTTCTCCACGTCGGTCCCCAGACGCGTCTCGGGAAGTCCCGCGAGACGAGAATCAGGCTCCCCCGAACGTCCGCCGGTACCAGTCAACCGTTCCGGTCAGCCCGTGCCCTAGCTCCACCCCCGGGCTCCATTCGATGAGGCGCCGGCTCGTCTCGACATCGGCCACGACGGGTCGCTCGAGGGGCCGGTCGGCGAGGGCACCCCACCGTGGGGGCCCGGCTGCGCCCATGATGGCGAAGATGCGGTCCACGATCTCCCGGATCGTCACGAGCCGTCCCGAGCCCAGCTCGAGCGTCTGTCCCTCCACGCCCGGCGCGGCGGCCACTGGACAGCGGCGGGGATTCGCCGCCGAGCAGCGAGGTGATCACGAACGGGACCAGCTTCGTCGTGTCCCTCTGGCCGGGGCCATAGACCATGGAGAGCCGCGCGATGACGACGGGAACTCCGTAGAGCGCGTGGTACAGGCGCGCGACGCCGCTGCCCGCCCACTTGGCCGCGGCGTACGGCGATCCCGGCGTGGCGGTCGCGGGCTCGCCGCGCCCCGGCTCCTCCATGGGCCCGCGACCACGAGCCGCTCGCATCCCTCGCGTGCCAGGGCGGTGGCGACGGGGACGGTCTGCGCCAGGTTGTCGAGGACGAGCGAGCCGGCGGCGGCGAGCTGCCTGTCTCCCGTCACACGACCTGCGAGGTGGAAGACCCACTGCGGTCGGACGTCGTGAATGAGGCGCTGGACGGCGTCGGCGTTGGTGAGATCGACGCAGTGGGGCTCGACACCCGGCAGGCTGCAGCCGGCGGTCCCCGGGCGGAGCACGCCGTGCACCGCGTCACCCGCCTCCACCAGGCTGGCCGCCAGATGGCTCCCCACGAAGCCGGCGGCACCGGTGATGAGGGCGCGGCGTCGCGCGCGGGCCGGCGGGCCGGTCACGCGATTCGCCGATCACCGGCTTCGGATCGCGCCGGTGAGACCGTGGATCCGGGAGCCCGACGGGTCGCACGGGGCCGAGGGAGGATCACCGCCACCGCCTCCGGTACCACCAATACGACCGCAAGCACGCCAGCGTCGGAGCCCGGAAGAGCCTCCCCTGGGCCCATGGGCCGACGCGAAACCACCAGCGTCGACGCAGGCGGCACGCCGCCTGCGGACTCAGCCGCTCGAGCGACGCCAGCGCCGCCTCGCGCTCGCGGGAATCGAATCCGCCCGGCCTGTTCCCGGCGGTGAGCATGGCGAACAGCATGACGAAGCGATAGCGACGCTCGAGAAAGGCCGGAGCATGCGTCCGCCAGATCTCGGCCACATCGGCGTGCATCACGCCCAGTGACTTGACGAAGCCGGCATACTGCTCGGTCGCCGCGATCGCCGAGCGCCACGGGAGGGAGTGAAACGCGCTGGCCAGGTGCAGCCGGTACGAGTACGCCTCGTCGGGCGCCGTGGCTCTCCACGAGCCATTCAGCAGACTGAGCCACAGGGCATCGTCGGCGAAGGCGAGGCCCTCGAACATGGGAATGCCCCCGAGGGCATCGTACGCCGAGGATCGCATCACGACACCCATGCCCGCCATGTCGATTCGTGACGTCAACCGCGACGCCAGAAACTCCGGCATCGTCTCGCGCGCCCGCATGGGTCGGCACGACCGCAGGACCGCTCCGCGCGCGTCGATCAGCCGGAAGTGGGTCGTGAACAGCGCAGCGTCGGGTGCCCGCCGTATGAGCTCGTCGACAATCGAGAGATAGCCGGGATCCAGGCGGTCGTCATGGCCCACGAACAGCAGGAACTCGCCCTTCGGAAGGGTCACCGCGCGCTGCCAGTTTTGCTCGATCGGCAACGGGCGCGGGGCGGGCCACACCCGCACCCTCGAGTCCTGAACGGTCTCCAGCCACTCGGCGGTTCCGTCCGTGCTCCCGTTCTCGAGGATCTCGAGCGCGAGATCGCCGCAGGACTGACCGAGGATGCTGTCCACGCACTCCGGCAGGTAGCGGCCGCCGTTCCGGACGGGGAGCACAATCGTGAACCGCGCTGGCCGGCGCGCGCCGGGCTTCGCCGTCACCGTCATGCGCCGCGGGGCCATGGCGCCCGCTCCACGACGCAGAGGCTGGGCGAATGGCACGCTGAGATGCCGGCGTCGCGCGCGTGTGCGGAGCCACCCCGGTTGAGGCCAATGCCCACGATCAGCCTGACACGTTAAGAGGTGCCGGCGCGCGAGTCAAGCGCGGCGTGCCCGATGCGCCCGATGCGGATGGTGGGCGGCGCGCACCGTGTCGCGCGCGCGTCACCCCGCGCCTGGCCGTGCGCGGGCTCGGCACCTTGACGGGTTCCCTCCGCTCGGAAAGGATGAGCCCTCGGAACGGTGACGGCGACCATGTTCACGGACGCACGGACGATCCGGGATCGGGACACCTTGAGGGCGGACCTCTGCGTCGTCGGCGCTGGGGCCGCGGGAATCTCCGTGGCGCTCGACTTTCTCGATTCGCCCACGCGGGTCCTGCTGGTGGAGAGAGGGGGCGCGACCGGCAAGACGCGCGATGATGGAATCTACCAGGTCGTGGACGGGACGCCGCCACGCCTCGTCCTCGATCCCGGCCGCGCCTGGTACTTTGGCGGCGGCACCAACCACTGGCTCGGGAACTGCCGCCCGCTCGACCAGGTCGACTTCGAGTGTCGCGACTGGATCCCGGGCAGCGGCTGGCCAATCCGCCGGGACGAGCTGCTACCGTTCTATGAACGGGCTCAGGCGCTGTGCGGTCTCGGCGACCTTCGCTTCTACGACGTCGAGGTGTGCCGGCCTCACCTCGTTCATCAGCCGTTTGACGTCAAGCCAGGCCCGCTCGTCAACCGAGTCCTGCACACCTGCCCCGTGCCGAGGTTCGGAGACCTCCATGGCGGGCGCATGCGCGAAGCGGACAACGTGGAGGTTCTCGCCAACGCCCGGGTGACCCGCCTCGAAACGGACGCACGCGGGGGCACGGTGCGAGCGGCGCACGTCGTCGCCGTGAACGGGCGCCGGTTCCGCGTGGCCGCCCGGACGTTCATCCTGGCTGCCGGTGGGATCGAGAACCCGCGACTCTTGCTCTGCTCCACCGATCCACACCCGGCGGGGGTGGGGAACCGCCACGATCTGGTGGGGCGCTGCTTCATGGAGCACGTATACGTGGACGTGCCGCTCGGCGCCTGGGGGCGCGGTCGGGACGTGCTCTTCTACCAAGGTCGCCAGCGGGTCGGGACCGCGATCGTCTGGGGGCAGCTGTCGCTGTCGGAAGAATTCATGCGGGCCGAACGCGTGCCCGGCCAGACTCTGTGGTTCCAGTCCGTGGAGTCCGCCGCGCCGAGCGTGGTCTCGGCCGCCAGGCTCAAGAATCTGCTGCTCGGTCGGGCGCGGCCGGTCGCGCCCATGCGGGATCTCCGGAACGTGCTCCGCAGTCCCGGGGAGGTCTTCCGGCAGGCGTGGCGAAAGATCGGCCGTCGACCTGAGCCCGGGGCGCGTGGAGATGGCTACGTCTTGAGAGTGCAGACGGAGCAGACACCGGACCTCGGCAACCGCGTCCGGCTCGCACCAGAGCGCGATCGCTTCGGTCAACGGCGCGCCGAGCTCGTCTTCCGGCTGACGAACGAGGATCGACAACGGCATGGCCGCGCCCTGAGCGTCGCGGCCGGGGCGATCGGGCTCGACGGCCCGCGTGCCGCTGGAACCATGCAGGCCATGCTCGGCGAAGGCCGGGCGGGCTTCTTCTCGCACCACATGGGCACCACGCGAATGCACGAGGATCCGAGGCAGGGTGTGGTGGACGCCGACTGCCGGGTCCACGGCGCTGCGAATCTCTTCGTCGCGGGAAGCTCGGTCTTCCCGACCGGGGGGACGGCCGGGCCCACGCTGACGATCGTGGCGCTGGCGCTGCGCCTGGCCGGGCACATCCGGCAGGGCCACGTGTGAGCCAGACCCCCGAAACTCCCCTGCGGAGGTGTAATCTCGCCGTGGTGGAGACTCTTCCGTAAACGATTCTGGCCGGGGTCCCGTCCTCGCCATCGGCATCGACGCGGCGGAGCCGACGCTCGTGCGCCGGCTGCTTGATCGCGGCGACCTGCCGAGTCTGCGTGGTCTCGCCCAGGAGGGGATCTGGGGACCGGTGGTCTCCCCGGATCCCGTCAATAGCGGGGGAATGTGGCCATCGTTCCTGACCGGCACCCCGCCGGCCCTGCATGGGTTCTTCGGCGAGTGGGCGTGGCGCCCCGACACCCTCGACCTGGCGCGCCCGTCGTGGGACCACTTCGAGCCGTTCTGGGGGGTGGAGGCGAGGCGGGGCCGGGCCATCACGGTGCTCGACGTCCCGTTCGCCCCTCCCCTCGGCATCCCCGGCTGCAGCGAGGTGCTCGACTGGGGGGCCCACGACTACCTGAAGGGCCGGCTCGAGGTCTTCCCCCTGGCCCTCGAGACACTCGTCCGCAGCGCCGGCGGAACGCATCCTTTTGCCGCCGGGGCCGTCGACGCCGCGGGGCCCCGCGATCATGCAGGACTCGAGCGCGCCGTCGCGAGCTGCCTACAGGGCGTGGAGCAGCGCGGGCGGCTGGCGGAGCGGCTGCTCGTTGGGACCACGCCCGATCTCTTCGTCCTGGTGTTCCCGGAGGTGCACCACGCGGCGCATCTCGTGTGGCACACCATCGACCCCACGCACCCGGATCACGGCCTGGCCACGCCGGACGAGCGGCACGGCCAGGGCCTGCTGGAGCTCCTGCAGGCCGTCGATCGGGAGATCGGCCGTCTCCGCGACGTGGCGGGTCCTCGGGCGACGGTGCTGGTCTTCTCCCTCCACGGGATGCGCGCGGCGCAAGGCATCCCGACGATTCTGGAACCGCTCCTGAAGGCCAGCGGCTTCGCCGTCGAGCGGCCCTGGTGGCGCCACTCGCGATCGGAGGCGGCCCGGCGGGCCGCGGCCATCGTCAAGGGCAGCCTGCCCGGCGCCGTCAAGCGCCTCTACCACCGCCGGGTGCCGCGAGCGCTCACCGTCCGCCTCTCCCAGCCGGCGATGTGGGTGCCCGCGTACGACTGGTCGCGCACGACCGCCTTCTCGCTGCCAACCGATCAGAACGGATGGGTCCGGGTCAATCTCCGGGGGCGCGAGGCGCAGGGCATCGTCGAACCCGGCGGCTACGACGAGCTCTGCGCGCGGCTCGAGCGAACGCTGCGGGGAGCGCGCCACGTCGACGGCCGGCCGATCGTCCGCGCCGTGTTCCGCACGGCTCCCGACGCCGCGGCGGCAGCGACGTCGCCCTTGCCGGACCTGGTCGTCTACTGGGAGGACGCGACCTTCGACTCGCCCCTCCGTCTCGCCGAGCCGCGCGTGGCGGCCCCGGCCATCGGTCAGAAGTTCACGGGACAGCACGCCTTCGAGGGCTTCTACCTCCTCCGGACGCCCCCCGGCGGGCCCATGGCCGCCGGGGGGGCCGTCGCCCCCGAGGAGCTCCACCGGCTGCTCCGCGACACCTCGACCCCGGCCGGCTAATCGCCCGGATCAGCCTCCCTGCCCCCGGAGGTCGAGGACGCGCTTGGCCTTCCCGGCGCTCCGCTCGATCGTCTTCGGCGCCACGATGCTGACCTCGACCGACACCCCGAGGGACTCGAGGAGCCGGCGACGGACGCGCGCGGTGAGCGCCCCGACCGCGCCCTCCCCGGGCGGCACCGCTCCCGGCTGGCCTTCCACCTGCACCTCGAGGGTGTCGAGAGCGTGCTCGCGCCGCACCACCAGGAGATAGTGCGGAGCGAGCTCCGGCGCCTGGAGCAGGGCGTGCTCCACCTGCGAGGGATACACGTTGACGCCGCGGATGATCAGCATGTCGTCGGACCGCGCCATGATGCGCTCGAGCCGGACCAGTGTTCGCCCGCAGCGGCACGGGGCGGGATCGAGGGACGTGAGGTCGCGCGTGCGGTACCGGAGGAGCGGCATCCCCTGCTTGCTGAGCGTCGTGAGCACGAGCTCGCCCGTCGTGCCGGGAGGCAACGGCTCGAGAGTCTTGGGGTCGACCACCTCGGGCAAGAAGTGGTCCTCCGCCACGTGCATGCCCCGGCGCTCGGGGCACTCGACGGCGACCCCGGGGCCCGTGACCTCCGACAGCCCGTAGATGTTGAGCGCCATCAGGCGGAGCCGCTGCTCGATGGCGGTCCGCATGGCCTCGGTCCACGGCTCCGCGCCGAAGAAGCCCACGCGGAGGCGCAGGGTCTCCACGGACAGGCCGGCCTCCTCGATCGCCTCGGCCAGGTGGAGCGCATAGGAGGGCGTGCAGCAGAGCACCGTGGTCCCGAGATCCTGGAAGGCGAGCAGCTGGCGCTCCGTGAAGCCGCCGGACACCGGAATGACCGCGGCGCCCAGAGATTCCGCGCCGTAGTGGAAGCCGAGGCCGCCCGTGAACAGGCCGTACCCGTAGGCGTTCTGCACGACGTCGCCCCGACGAACGCCGCCCGCCCGGAGCGTCCGGCCCATCACCTCGGTCCAGACGTCCAGATCCCCACGCGTATAGAAGACCACGGTTGGCTTCCCCGTGGTCCCGGAGGAGGCGTGGATGCGCACGACCTCGTCCATCGGCACGGCGAGGAGACCGAACGGGTACGTGTCGCGGAAGTCGGCCTTCGTCGTGAAGGGCAGCCGCCGGAGGTCGTCGAGCGCGCGAATCCCGTCCGGCCCCATCCCGGCAGCGGCGAGCCGGTCCCGATGGAGCGGCACCCGCGCAGCGCGCGCCACCAGAGCGCGGAGACGCTCGAGCTGAAGCCGCTCGAGGTCGGCGCGCGGCAGCGTCTCGACCGGCGTCGTCAGGTCACCCACGGCAACGCCCTCCTTCCACGAGCACGCGAGCCCATTCGCCCGGCGCACGACCGATGCCGGGCGTGAGGCTCGGCCCGCGCGCGCCATTGTCCCACGTCGTCAGGGCGCGAGCAGCCGCAGCTCCGCGACCGACCACGGGTAGAACGTGTCCTGTCCCGTCTGGACGACCCGCAGCGCGCGCACCCGGGTCGGGGGAAAGCTCGCGACCACGCGCTCGACCCCTGCCCGCAGGACGTGCGTGCCCGTCCACACGAGCGGGCCCACCAAGCGGATGGTCACTCCGATGTCCTCCCAGTCCGCGTCGCGCGCCACCCGAACCGCGAGGCCGCGGGGGTACTCGAACGCGGCGCCCCCGAGGTCCAGCTCGAGCCCGCACAGTTCGGTCGGAGCGTCGAGCTCGACCTGGAGCCACTGACCGGGGGCCTGCGGCGCTCGGGTCGACCAGCGCGTCTCCACGCGCCCGTCCGTGGCGGCGCGCGGATCGCCCGCGGCGGGCTCCGCCGTCACCCTGGCGGGCGCGGCGCGCGCGATGCGACCCGGCAGGGCCGGCGGCTCGAGCCGGCCGAGGAGCCGGTAGCCGCCCACGTCGGCGGCAGCGAAGCCGACGCCGGCGGCCCGGAGCGCGGCCTCGATCGATGGCCCCGACGGCGTCCCCGCCGGGTACGCGATCGCCGCGCCTGGCGCCGGGACGAGGAACGGAAGGCGCTCCAGCGGCGGCACCAGGCCATAGCGGTCCACCCGGACGTTGTCCGGCAGCGCGAGGAGCTCCTCGCCAGCCGCCTCGACGAGGTGCGGCCCGTCCCCGTGGTCCGCGTAGACGCGCCGGGCGCCCATCGCGAGGAGCGCTCCGGCCGCCGCGCGCGCGTCGGCCGCGAGCGCGCCCGTCGGATCGCCGGCCTCGTAGACGAACAGCTCGCGGACCGTCCACGGGAAGCGCTCGTCGCGGCCGAGATGCGTCAGCCGCACGTAGCGCGCGGGCCTGACCGGGAAGCGCGCCTCCACCCGTCCCCAGCGCACGCGTCCCATCGGATGCCCGGCCGCCCAGTAGAGCGGCCCGTAGTAGGCCGGCACCTCCCGGGCGACGGTCCACCGGGCGCCGTCGGTGGAGGTGTCGAGCCGAAACCCGAGAGGCACCTCCTGATAGCTGCCCGGCAGCCACGCCACCATGGCAACTGGATGGACGCGTCCGAGGTCGACCTGGAGCCAGGCGTCAGCCGGCCGCCCCGTGGTCCGCCATCGCGTCCCGGCGTCCCGGTCGATCGCGTGACCCGCTAACTCGGGCCGGAGCGACGCGGTGGCAGTCCATCCAGCCGGCGGAATCTCGCGGAACGCTGTGGGCTCGAGCCGGAACCCCGTGAAGAGCGGCCCGAGGGGCGTGGCCTCCCGCTCGAAGCGGATCCCTGCCGCGGCCAGGCTCTCCACGAAGCCTGTCGGGATGCGCTCGGGCGCCAGGTACGCCACGCGTGACGCCGCATCGACCCGTGCGGCCCGGATCGGGTCGTCGGCCAGGTAGAAGTGGGAGACCGTCACCCGCCCGCCGCTCATGAAGCTGATCACGTCCGGGTCGTGCGTGTAGACGGCCGCGAGGCCACGCGCGGCCAGCATATCGGCGACGGCGTCGCGGCGAGCCAGCGCGGCGCGCGACGCTCGCCAGGCGCCGGCCGACCGGAGCGCCGGATACGTCGTCGCGACGCCCGCGGCGTGGGCGACGATCAGCCCCACGGCCGCGGCGCCGGCCCACGCCGGGGAGGCGCGAGCCACCCGGGCCAGCGCACCTCCCAGGAGCACCGGCAGGATCGCCAGGATCGGCAGGAGGTAGCGCGGGTCCTCGGTAGCTAGGGCCTGACCCCGCTCCGTGATGAGGACCGTGGCCAGGGAGATGGCGGTCGCCAGCCCGAGCAGCAGCCGGCCGATACGATCGCCGCGAGGATCACCGAGTGCCAGGACCAAGCCGAGCCCCACGATCACCACGGCCGCGATCCCGACAGGCCGCGCGGCCAGCAGGGCGTCGGGCACCCCCGCCACGAGCGGGAGCGCGTTCGCCAGCAGGTCGCGCACGTGATACGCGATCTGCCTCGGTGCGGCGAGCGGCACCGACACGATGGGTAAGCGTGCATAGATTGCGGCAAACAGCCAGACTGGTGCGCTACCGAGGAGGAACGCGACCGGGGCCAGGAGAGCCTCCCGGCCAACCCGTGGCCGTCGAATCCCCAGAGCCAGCGCACACGCCGCGAGCACGGGGGCGAAGAGAAGATTGATCCACCAGCACAGGCCTGCGACGAACGCCAGGATGAGCAGCGCCCGCGTCCGGCTGGCCGGCGACCGGCGCTCCTGCGCCACACCGAGTGCGAGGACCATGCAGAGCGGCGTGAGGACGAGGAGGAGGCTGTACACGAGCCGGGCGTCGTCGGCCCACTTGAGCAGATACGGCGTGGGTATGAGAGCCAGTGTCACAGCCCACCAGCCGGCGCGGAAGACGCGGTGCGCCAGGAGCGCCACCACCAGGACGTGCCCCAGCGTCACGAGCACCGCGGAGACGCGGAGTGTCGCCACCGACTCCCCGAGGACGGCGAACGAGACGGCGTGGACATAGCCGTCGACCGCCCCCATGAAGGGCTGCCCGTAGAAGAAGAACGGGAACTGGCCGTAAAGGACGTCCCGGCCCATGAGGCCCATCGTGGCCTCGTCAAACCAGATGAGGGTCGTGGAGGCCGCGCCGGCGCGGATCAGGATGCCCACCGTCGCCAGCACCGCGAGCCCGAGGAGCGCCGGACCCGATCGCGACCCGGGCACTACTCGGGCCCCCTCGTGGCCGGAGATGACGAAGGGGCCGCGGCGTGCGCCGCGACCCCTCGCGTCACGGCCCGGGCCGGACTCAGGCGGTCTGGAAGACCGACGTGTCCACCTCGAGCTCGGCCAGCCGCGCCGCCGTCGGCTGGCCGGTCTCCCCGTCCCACCCCGCCATCTCGTAGTAGAGGCGACGGGCGGCCAGGAACTGGTCGGGATCGACCCGCTCGCCCTTGAGCGCCCCGTTGCCGATCCCCTCGTGCATGCGCGCGGGCAGCACGTCGTCGGCGGGCGTGAAGCCCTCGCGGCAGTTGAAGAGGCGCGCCAGCGTGTTCGACCGCTCGCCCACCTTCATCAGCTCGTAGAGGCTCATGTTCCAGCCGGTGACGCTGTTCACGTAGCCGATGAACTGCTCGAGCCCCAGCGCGTTGAGCGGCGTTCCCACGAAGTCGCACATGCCGACCGAGTTGTAGAAGCTCCAGACCTGCTGCGTGTAGTAGTACGCCCGCACCTTGCGCGGCCCGAAGTCCAGCATCTTCACCGGCTCGATGAGGCCGAGCCCTCCGAGGGGATGGCCATCGGGATGGAACCCCTCGTAGAGCGGGTCGTGAGGCGCCTCCATGTGATCCGCCCCGGTGGGCGAGAGGGCGTACGCGAGCGCCAGGCTCTTCTTGCCGCGCGGGTCGTGCATCGGGAGCTCCTGCCCCTTGACGTGCATCGCGAACCGCTCGCTGCCGCGGCCGAGCCGCTCCGCGGCCCGCTTGACGCCTTCGCCCAGGAGCTCGCCGATCCCTTCCCGGCGGCCGATCAGGTGAACCATCTGCTCCACCGCCTCGGCGCTGCCCCAGACGAGCTCGACCCCGCCCGTGTCGGCCTTGGTGATGATGCCGTGCTCGTAGCACTCCATCGCGAAGGCGATGGCGACCCCGGTCGAGATCGAGTCGAGCACGTACTGCGCCAGGAGCTGGTTGATCTTGGCGAGCGCGTTGAGGTCGCCGACCCCGCAGAGCGATCCGGTGGCCGCGAGCGACTCGTACTCGGGCCCGCCGAACCGCGGCGACACCCCGAGCTCCTTCACCTCGACCTCCCGCTTGCACGCCACCATGCAGGCGTAGCAGGTCCCGCGGTTGACGAGGATGGTCTCCGCCATCTTCTGGCCGCTGATCGCCTTGGCGTGCTCGAAGGAGCCGTCGCGGAAATTCCGGGTCGGCAGGATCCCGCTCGCCTCGAGGTTCAGGAGGCCGCCCGCCGTTCCCGTCTGGTGGAAGCGGTCACGGGCGCGGTCGTAGTGCTCCTTGAAGAAGGTGAGCGTGGACTTGGCCCCGACCTTGTCGACCGGCGCGTTGACCTTCGAGCCCCGGACCGCGATGGCCTTCAGGTTCTTCGCGCCCATGACGGCGCCGAGCCCGCACCGGCCGTGGAAGTGTTTCAGCTGGTTGACGATTGCCGCGAAGCGGACGCCGCGCTCGCCGGAGATGCCGGTCTGGAGGACGCGGATGCGCTTGTCGCCGAGCTCTTGCTCGATCCCTTCCTGCACCTCGCCGGAGAGCTTCCCCCAGTACGGCCGGGCGTCACGGAACTCGACCTGGCCGTCCTTGATCCAGAGGTAGACCGGGGAGTCGGCGCGTCCTCGCACGGTGATCCCGTCGTAGCCGGCCGCACGGAGCTCCGGCGCCCACCATCCGCCGGCCTCCGACTCCCCGTACCCGCCGGTCAGCGGTGACTTCGCCGCCGCCGTGTAGCGATTCGTGCCCGAGAGCGACAGCCCGTTGATGATGCTGGTCGTGAAGACCAGCACGTTGTCGGGCCCGAGCGGATCGACGCCCGGCGGCATGTCGCGGAGCAGAAGATAGGCGGCCAGGCCTCCGCCGCCGAGGTGCCGTCGCAGGACCGGCTCGGGAATCTCCTCGACGCGTGTCGTCCGGGTGCTGAGGTCCACGTGCAGGATCTTCGCCGTCACAGCAGCCATGCTCGCCGTCTCCTTCGCATGCGGGGTGGGTCGCTTATCCAATTGACCCTATCCGGTCCACCCGCTCCGGGTCAACCGGTCCCGGCGACGGCGGCGGGGCGGGGCCGGCGAGACCGCTGGTCACGACCGGTGCCGGGTCCGCCTCACCGCCGGGCCTCGACTCGTCCGTCGCGGAGCCCCAGCTCCCAGGGAGGCCCCTGCTCAGCGGAGATAGGCGCCGAGCTCGACCCGCCGGCCCTCCGCGGCTGACAAGTAGGCACCGTAGATGACGGCGAGGACGTCCCGCGCGAGGGGACCGCCGGACAGCGGCTCGCGGCCGAGCGCCACGCTCTCGACGAAGTCCTGGAGCTCCCCGGGGTACCCGGTCATCCAGTCCTCGTCCGGCTGAGGGAACGTCCACCCCGCCTTGGTCTCGATCTTCTCGGTGATGTACTCGGCGCCGAAGACGGCCGGGTCGGGTGCGTAGGCCTGGACGGCGTCGTTGGGGTTCATGTTGCAGAAGATCACGGCCTTCGCGGCGTAGACCTGGAGCTGGTTCCGAATCCCGCCGAGCACGACGTCGGCGGCGGAGACCTGGGCGACCGTGCCGTCGTCGAAGCGGACGAGCATGCCGCCCCAGTCCTCGACGTCCGCGCCCTCGACGGTGTTGAGGTAGCGGGGCGCGGCGCCGCGGAACGCCTCGATGTCGGTGAGCTGGGCGACCTCGGCCAGGACCGAGACGGGCCGGACCGGACGGCCGCGGAGCCGCAGGCCCTCGTCCGCCTTGAGATAGAGGATGCCGCCGAGCGGATGGCAGCCCTTGCCGAGAAGCGAGCCGCCGCCGGCCGTCACCCACCGCTTGTTCGCGGGCGCGTGGGTTCCCGAGTGGCTCTCCTCGCCCACGAGCCGAAGAATCGGCCCGCCCGCCGCCGCGAGGAGCCGGCGCGCCTTCTGGATCGGCGGCGCGTAGACCCAGTTCTCGGCGTAGCAGAGGCGCACGCCCGCCATGCGGCAGGCATCGATCAGCGCGTCGGCCGAGGCGAGGGCCGCGCGGAGCATCTCGGGGCGGGGTGTCGCCGGATCGCCGAAGAACCCCGTGAGGGGCTTCTCGACGATGACGTGCTTCCCCGCCCGCGCGGCCTCGAGGCCGATGGAGGCGTGAACGGCGTTGGGCACGCAGAGGTCCAGGAGGTCCACCTCCGGATCGTCGAGGATTCGCCGGACGTCGTCGGCCACACGCCGCACGCCGAACTCCTCGGCGAAGGCCCGCGCCCGCTCCGGCCGGCGGGCCGTCACCCAGCGGAGCTCGACGTCGATCCCCCGGACGTGCCGGTAGGCCTCGGCGTGGATCCGGGCCACGAATCCCGCCCCCGCCAAGCCCACGCGCACCCGCGGCCGCTCTCCTGCCATCGCACCCTCCTCCTGGGGTCCAGACTTTGACTTCTAAACAACTGCCCCGGCATCGACGAACTGACGGTCGGTCGGTCGCGGGGGCGCCGACCGCCGGTGCCCGACGAATTGTTAAGAAGTCAAAGTCTGACCCCGGTGCCTCACTCGGCGGAGCCGAAGTTCCACTCGATCCCGCGGACGCGGCCGTCCCGCAGGTGGAAGTGCACCGTGTCCGGGTAGCCGTCGGAGTAGAGGTACATGAGGTGGCCGTCCGCGGCCTCCTGCGGCTCGCCAAGGACGCGCTCCACTTCCTCGCGCAGGCTCCCGACGTCGAGCCCGAAGGGAAAGCCCTGGCCCGGCGCCCCGATCCGGACGCGCCGGATGCGTCCGCTGTCCAGCACATCGATCACGAGCCCCGGGTAGGACAGCCGCTGCGTGGGGCGGAAGACGGCCGGATCCCGGTACGTTGACACCGCGCCCGCCTCCCTCTGGAGCGGCGGGCCGAGGGCGCGCTCCACCTCGGCGCCGGTCCGTCCGAAGAGGACGCGCGGCGCGCCGATGTAGTCGTCGACGCGGACGATGTCGGTCGGACCCGCCCTCCCGGCCGCAAGAGATTCCGGGGCGGCGAAGCCCCAGAACAGCCAGGGGAGAACGACCACGGGGAGCACCCTCGCCATGTCGCCTGCACTCTGCCACAGGCGAGCGGGCCCCGCGCCCACTGACGGGCCGACCCATGGCACGATGGGGCACGATGGGCCGCGATGGAACCCGAGGGAAACGCGATCGCCGACGACGAGTCCCGTCGTGACGGGCGCCCTCTGACCGGCGCATCGCCCGTCTACGATCGCATCGGCAGCGGCTATGCTGGAGCCCGCCGGCCCGACCCCCGGATCGCCGCCGCCATCGGCTCGGCGCTCGGCGATGCCCGGACGGTCATCAACGTCGGCGCAGGGACCGGCTCCTACGAGCCGCGCGACCGTCGCGTCGTCGCCGTGGAGCCGTCACAGGCGATGATCGGGCAGCGCCCCTCGGGCGCCGCCCCATGCATCCGGGGGGTCGCCGAGCATCTGCCCTTCCGCGACAGGGCCGCCGACGCCAGCCTCGCCGTCCTCACCATCCACCACTGGACGGATCAGTCAGCGAGCCTGGCGCAGCTCCGCCGGGTCGCGTGCCGGCGCGTCGTCATCGTCACGTGGGACCCGGGCTCCCTCGGCGAGTTCTGGCTCACCTCGGAGTACTTTCCCGGGATCCTAGATCTCGATCGCCCGCGATTCCCGTCGATGGCCGCGCTCGAACGGAGCCTGGGAGCGCTCCGCGCGATTCCGGTGCCGATTCCCCACGACTGCGAGGACGGATTCCTCGGCGCCTTCTGGCGCCGGCCGGAGGGCTACCTCGACCCCGCCGTCCGCGGCGCCATCTCCGGGTTCACGCTGCTCGATCCCGAGCACGTCCGGCGCGGCGTGGCGCGCCTGACCGAGGACCGCAGGTCGGGGCGCTGGGCGGCACGCCACGCCGCCTTGCGGGAGCGCGAGAGCCTCGACCTCGGCTACCGCCTGGTCGTCGCCGAGCGAGGCTAGCCGAAGTCCCGGGCGAAGCTCACCAGGTCCCGGCAGAGATCCCCGCACGGGGACAGGGGATCCTCGTCGTACGTCGTCAGCGGAGCCGGGTGCCGGGCTCGTAGCGCGCCTCGAGACGGTTCGCATGGCGGTGGACCAGCCGCCACTCCCCGTCCTCGAGGCGGAACACGTGCGTGACGCGGTTCGACCATTCGGTCGGCCGGTCGGTGCCGGCGAGCCGGACCTGAGTGCTCTCGACGTGGGTCGTGACCGCCAGGCCCGGGGCGGTCACCGCCGTGAGGTGCTCGTAGCGGACCGGCCCGCCGCCCTGGAACTGCGCGGCCGCCCAGTCCCATCGCCGGCTCACCTCGGCCCAGCCCTTCTCGTAACCGCCCCAGCCGAAGAAGGCGGTGACGTCGTCCCGGTGCGAGTAGAGCGCCTTGATCGCGCTCGCGTCGCCCGACATGAGCGTGTTCATCGCGGCCTCGAGCCGCTCGACCGCGCGGCGCCAGCCGTCTTCCGGATGACCGTCCATCATCGAAGCGTCCCCTCCCTCGCATCCGAGTCTTGCTGGCCCGGCTGGCCAATCGTCGATGCTCACCGAGGCCCTTGCCGCTCCAGGCCGTCCGCGACAGGCCAGGGCCCTGTCATCATAGCCGTCCGGGGGCCGGGCGGCCTTCGTCCAGTGTTCCGTCTCAATCGCCGTCGGATATGGCGGCGCGCCGTCGCCCGTGGTGACTGCCTAGCCGGCTGACGACCCGAGTTGGTGCCAATAGGCCCCTCTGAAGCGAAACCTCCTGGTCCGGGGAGCTCGCAGCGCTCTTGAGGGTCCCGGGGTCCGGCAGACGCTCGCCGACCTTCGAAGCCCGCCGGGCCGGTCACGTGTGGGGAGCGTGGAGGGCGCTTGAGCCCGGCGACGCGGAACCTGGCGCGACGCCGGCGTTCCTGGGGGATGGCTTTCCCGCCCTTGTCGTGGAATGCTCCATCATGGGTCGATCGGCACGGCCATGCGGGATGGAAGACCACGGTCTGCGGAGGAAGCGCCCCCACTGATGAGAAGCGGGAGCTGCCCCCTCACGCCGGCTAAGCCCGCGGGAGATTGAGCGCGTGTCGCTGGCACGCGATATGCCTTGCCCTAACGCTTCTTAGAGCGCGACGTCGGTATCCGATGACCAACTCACCGCAATCGCGAGGTCACAGATGTCATTGATGACGGAACGCCGCCTGAGGCCGAGCGCCAAGCCTCGCTGGACCCGTCGGATTCGTCGCAAGCCACCCCGATCATCCCGTCGCGCGCTCGGCCTGCTGGCGCTCGTCGCGCTGTTCCCGGCCCTGACCACCTGCGACCGGACCAAGGCCAAGGAGGCCGCTCCCGCCCCGCCGCCTCCGGCCGTCGTCGTGGCGGAGGTCGTCAAGAAGACTGTTCCGATCGTCGCGGAGTTCGTGGCGCAGACCGACGCGGTCCAGACCGTGGAGCTGCGGGCGCGCATCCAGGGGGTCCTCGAGCACGTCCGGTTCAAGGAGGGCGCGGACGTCAAGGAAGGGCAAGTCCTGTTCGAGATCGAGCGGACCCAGTACGAGGCGGCCCTTCAGAGCGCCCGCGCGCAGCTCGCCAAGGCGCAGGCCGAGCTGGCCAGGGCCCAGGAGCAGGTCGAGGTCCTCCGCTCGCAGGCGGAGCTCGAGCAGCGCCAGGCCGCGCTCGCGAAGGCCAAGCTCGACGTCGCACGGCTCAAGCCACTCGCCCAGGCCAAGGCGGTGCCGCAGGTGGACCTGGACAACGCCCTCGCGGCGGAGCAGGTGGCCGTCGCCGGGGTCGCCGCGGCACAGGCCGCCCTCAAGGACACCGAGCTGAACCAGCGGATCGGCATCCAGCAGGCCCAGGCCGCCGTCGAGGCGGGCCGTGCCGCCGTGACCCAGGCCCAGCTGGATCTCGCCTACACGACCATCCGCGCCCCGGTGAGCGGGATCATCGGGCGGCTCGACGTGGACGAGGGCAACCTCGTCGGCCGGGGTGAGCCGACGTTGCTCGCCACGATGTCCACCGTTGATCCGATCAAGGTTTCCACGACCGTGAGCGAGGTGGACTACCTCCGGTTCGCCCGGCGGGCGGCCGGGCGGGCGTCCACTGACCCGTCACTGGCGCTCGAGCTCATCCTGGCCGACGGCACGGTCCACCCTCACAAGGGTCGGGTGACCACGCTCGACCGGACCGTCGACCCCAAGACGGGCACGATCGTCTTCGAGGCGCTGTTCCCCAATCCGGAAAAGCTACTGCGGCCGGGGCAGTTCGGGCGAGTGCGCGCCGTGGTCGAGGAGCGTCAGAACGCCATCCTCGTCCCGCAGCGCGCCATCCAGGAGACCCAGGGGCAGAAGACCGTTCTGGTGGTGGACCAGAAAGACAAGGTCGCCCTCCGGACCGTGACCTTGAACGAGCGCATCGGAGACCTCATCATCGTGACACGCGGGCTGGAGGGCGGGGAGCGCGTGATCGTGGAGGGCCTCCAGAAGGTGCGGCCGGACATGCAGGTGAAGCCCGAGGCGGCCTCGCCGGCCGGGACGCCGCCCGCCGCGGGCGCGGCGACGCCGGGGTCGGCTCCGCCGCCAGCGCCGGCCGCGGGCGCCGGCGCGCCGCCGACCACGCCGCCGAAAGCGCCCACGGCCAAGCCGCAAGGCGGCGGCTAGGCCCGATGGCGCAGTTCTTCATCCGCCGCCCGATCGTCGCGATCGTCATCGCGATCCTCACGGTCCTGCTCGGGACCGCCTCGCTCCTCAAGCTCGCCTTCGAGCAATATCCCTTCCTCGCCCCTCCGTCGATCCGGGTCACGGCGACCTACCCGGGCGCCTCGGCGGTCGCGGTGGAGCAGTCGGTCGCGACCCCGATCGAGCAAGAAGTCAACGGCGTCGACAAGATGATCTACATGCAGTCGTCGAACACGAGCGACGGCCGCATGCTCCTCGACGTCAGCTTCGAGGTCGGCGTCGACCAGGACACCGCCAACGTCCTCACGCAGAACCGGGTCACGGTGGCCCAGGCCCGGCTCCCCCAGGAGGTGATCCAGCAGGGGGTCACCGTCAAGAAGCAGAGCCCCAGCATCTTGATGGTCATCTCGGTCAACTCGCCCAGGGGGAGCTACGACGCGAACTTCCTCATCAACTACTGCGGCATCAACCTGCGGGACCAGATCCTCCGCATCCCCGGGATCGCCCAGGTCGATCTCTTCGGCGGCACCGACTACGGCATGCGCGTCTGGCTCGAGCCCAACAAGCTGGCCAAGCTCGGGCTGACGCCGGCCGACGTGATCTCGGCGATCAAGGAGCAGAACCTCCAGGCGCCAGCCGGGCGGGTCGGCGGAGCGCCCTCCCCCAAGGACCAGCAGTTCACCTACACCGTGGCCGCGCCGGGCCGCCTGATCACCACGGAGGAGTTCGAGAACATCATCATCCGGGGCACCGCGACCGCCGCCCAGGTCCGAATCAAGGACGTGGGCCGGGCGGAGCTCGGCTCCCAGGACTACAACTCGTTCGGCCGGCTGGACGGCAAGCCGGCCGGGTCGATGGCCGTCTACCTCCTCCCGGGGGCGAATCAGCTCGAGGCGTCGAAGCAGATCTACGAAACCATGGTGCGGGCCAAGACGCTCTTCCCGCCCGACATGGACTACAAGATCGTCTACGACACGACGCCGGCCGTCGAGGCCTCGATCGAGTCGATCGTCCACACCTTCGTCGAGGCGCTCATCCTCGTCACGCTGGTGGTGTTCATCTTCCTCCAGAACGTCCGGGCGACGATCATCCCGCTCCTGACGGTGCCCGTGTCGATCATCGGTACCTTCATTTTCTTCCCGATGCTGGGCTTCTCGGTCAACACGCTCTCGATGTTCGGCCTCGTGCTTGCGATCGGCATCGTGGTCGACGACGCCATCGTCGTGGTGGAGGCCGTGATCCATCACATGGAACACGGGCTCGACCCGCGGGCGGCGACGATCCAGGCCATGAAGGAAGTGTCCGGCCCGGTCGTCGGGATCGCCCTCATCCTCTCGGCCGTGTTCGTGCCCGTCGCCTTCCTGGGCGGCCTCACCGGCCGGATGTACCAGCAGTTCGCGCTGACGATCGCCATCTCGGTGCTGCTCTCGGCATTCAGCGCGCTCTCGCTCTCGCCCGCCCTCTCCGTCTTGCTCCTCAAGCCCGGGCACGGACCCGGGCGCGGGCCGCTCGGCTGGTTCTTCCGGGGCTTCAACTGGGTGTTCGACCGGGTGACCAACGGTTACATCGGCGTGGCCCGGCTTCTGGTCCGGCGTGCGGTGCTGACGATCCTGATCGTCCTCATCGTGGCCGTCGGCGCCGGACTCTTCGGGCGCGCGCTGCCGGCGGGATTCATCCCCGATGAGGATCAGGGTCTCTTGGGCGTCAATGTGCAGCTCCCGCCCGGCGCGTCCCTCGAGCGGACGGGCGCCATCCTGACCCGGGTGGAGCAGATCGTGGCGAAGACGGAGGGCGTCGACGCTTATACGACGATCGGCGGATTCGGGCTCGTGACGAATACCTACCAGCCGAACTTCGGGACCATCCTGATCCGGCTGAAGGACTGGGAGGAGCGCCACGGCGAGGCCTTGCACGTGAAGGGGATCATCGGACACCTCGTCCCGCAGTTCGCGGCGATCCCGGAGGCGGTCATCTTCCCCTTCAACATCCCCACGATCGCAGGCTTCGGCGCTTCGGCCGGCTTCAACTTCCTGCTCCAGGATCGCAGCGGTACGCTCACGGTGGAAGATCTCGGCGCCCAGACACGCAATTTCCTGGCCGAGGCGCGCCAGCGACCCGAGCTCGCGAACCTCTTCACGTCGTTCGATCCGAACTACCCCCAGGTGAAGGTGGAGCTCGACCGGGAGAAGGCGCGCACCCTCGGGATCCCCATCAACGACGTGTTCCAGGCCATGTCCGCCGTGCTGGGCGGCGCCTACGTGAACGACTTCAACCGCTTCGGGCGGCTGTTCCGGGTCTACGTCCAGGCGGACGCCGACTATCGCCGCAAGCCCGACGACATCGGGCAGATCTACGTGCGCAGCAACACCACGAACACCATGATCCCGCTCTCGACCCTCGTGACGATCCGGGAAGTGCCGAGCACGGAGATCACCACCCGCTTCAACCTGTTCCGCTCGGTGGAGATCAGCGGAGTCCCCGGACGCGGCTACACCTCCGGTCAGGCCCTGGCGGTCCTCGAGGACGTCTTCTCGAAGACGATGCCGAAGGAGATGGGCTTCGCCTACTCGAAGCTCTCCTACCAGGAGAAGGTCGCGCCGCCCGCGGGCCCGACGTTCGTCATGGCCATCGTCTTCGTGTTCCTCCTGCTGGCCGCGATGTACGAGAGCTGGCGCCTGCCGTGGGCCGTGCTCCTCGGCTCGCCACTGGTCGCGCTCGGCGCCTTCTTCGGCGTCTGGCTCGCGGGCTACGACAACAACGTGTACGTCCAGGTCGGACTGATCATGCTCATCGGCCTCGCGGCCAAGAACGCGATCCTCATCGTCGAGGTGGCGAAGGTGAGGCACGAGGAGGGCAAGCCGCCGCAGGAGGCCGCGCTGGAGGCCGCCCGGCTCCGCTTCCGGCCCATCCTGATGACGGCCTTCGCCTTCATCCTGGGCGTGGTCCCGCTCATCCTCGCCAGCGGGGCCGGGGCCGGGGCGCAGAACGTCATGGGCACGGCGGTCTTCTGGGGCATGCTGGTCGCCACGTTCCTCGGCGTGTTCATCATTCCGGGCAACTTCGCCTTCGTGGAGCAGCTGGGGCGGCGCCACAAGCGGGCGAAGGGCCCCGCCAAGGGTCCCGTGCCCGAGCCAGCAGAGGCGGCGTTCCGGGGGGAGCACCCGTGAGACGCGGTCTCCTGCTGGCGCTGATCCCGATCGTCCTCGTCGCGTGCACGGTCGGGCCCGACTATCGCCGGCCGGAGGTGTCGCTGCCGTCCTTCTACCGCGGGCTCGATCCCGCGGCGCCCGGCGAGCCGGGGTCGCTCGCCGACGTCGCCTGGTGGACGCTCTTCGAGGACGAGGCCCTCCAGACGCTGATCCGGACCGCGCTGGCCGAGAACTACGACCTCCGGCTCGCCGCGGCGCGCATCCTGGACGCCCAGGCCCAGGTGGTCGCCACCCGCTCGTTCCAGTTCCCCACGATCGACGGGTCGGCCCAGGCACCCTTCCAGGCCACCGAGGGCGATCGGCCGCCGCTCTTCACCCTCGAGAACTCGTTCCTCCCGCAGGGCAGCGTCAACCTCTCCTTCGAGCTCGATTTCTGGGGCCGGTGGCGTCGGGCCACCGAGGCAGCCCGCGCCGAGCTGCTCGCAACCGAGGAAGGCCGCCACGTGGTCCTGAGCAACCTCGTCTCCAGCGTGGCCATCGCGTACTTCCAGCTGCGGACCCTGGACCTCAGCCTGGAAATCGCCCGCCGGACCGTCGGGCTCCGCCAGGACTCCCTGCGGCTCGTCCAGCTCCGCGAGGAAGGCGGCGTGGTGTCGATGATGGACGTGTACCAGGCCGAGACGCTGCTCTCGGGGGCCTTGCGGGAGATCCCGGACTTCGAACGGCAGATCGAGCAGACGGAGAATCTCATCAGCGTGCTCATCGGCCGAAACCCCGGACCGATCTCGCGCGGCCGGGCGCTGGAAGGGCAGATCAGCCGGCCCTCCGTTCCTGCCGGCCTGCCGGCCGCCCTGCTCGAGCGGCGGCCCGACATCCGCCTCGCCGAGCAGCAACTGGTCGCGGCCAACGCGCGGATCGGCGTGGCCAAGTCCGACTTCTTCCCGCGTATCTTCCTCCTCGGCTCGATCGGCGTGGCGGGAGGCGTCCAGAACAGCGTGTCCTTCGGCCCCATGGGCTTCTTCGGGATCGGCCCCACGCTCTCGGTGCCGATCTTCAACATGGGCCGCGTCCAGGCCGGGGTCGACTCCGCGGAGGCCCGCGTCCAGGAGGCCGTCGCCCGCTATCAGCAGACCGTCCAGCAGGCTCTCCGCGAGGTGTCCGATTCCCTGGTCGGTCATCGCAAGCGGCAGGAGGCCCGACGGGAGCAGGAGACCCTCGTCCAGGTGCTGCGGAACGCCACGCAGCTCTCGAACCTCCGCTACGACGGGGGCGTGACCAATTATCTCGAGGTCCTGGACAACGAGCGCCAGCTCTTCTCCGCGGAGCTGGACCTGGCGCTGGTCCAGCGGGACGAGCTCCTGACGCTGGTCGGGCTCTACCGGGCCCTCGGAGGCGGCTGGGCGCAATAGGAAGCGTGAACCGTCCCGCCAGCCTGAAGAGCGGCCCAGCGCGAACGTCAGTGCGGCTTCGTGGGCCCTCCGGTCGCCGTCCCCCGGCCGTGACCATGCCCAAGGGGCATCATGCCGGACGGGGCCAATCGTGAGAAAGCTGCGGACGCCGGCCGACTACATCAGCGAGGCTAGCGATCTGACCGCCGGCGCCATCCGCGAATTCCTGCGACTTCAGGCGGCGGGCGGCATCATCCTGATGCTCGCGACAGTCGTCGCGCTGGTCCTCGCCAACACCCGCGCCGAGGGCCTCTACCAGGCGTTCCTGGAGACGCCGGTCGAGGTCCGGATCGGCGCGCTCAGGATCGCGAAGCCCCTGGTCGTGTGGATCAACGACGGATTGATGGCGGTCTTCTTCTTCCTGGTCGGGCTCGAGATCAAGCGAGAGGTGATGGAAGGCGATCTCGCGAATCCGGCCCAGCTCGCCCTTCCCGCGTTCGCGGCCGCGGGCGGCATGGCTGCGCCGTCGGCGATCTACTGGTGGCTCAATCGGGGCGATCCCGTGGGTGTCAACGGCTGGGCGATCCCGGCGGCGACCGACATCGCGTTCGCGCTCGGCGTTCTCTCGCTGCTCGGCCCGCGGGTGCCCCGGGGCCTCAAGGTGTTCGTCCTGACCCTGGCGATCCTGGACGACCTGGGGACGATCGTGATCATCGCGCTCTTCTACACCGAGCGCCTGTCCTGGCTATCGCTCGGTGTCGCCGCGGCGGCGATCCTGTTGCTGGCGGTGCTCAATGCGACCCGTGTCCGAGCGATTCCCGCGTACTTCTTCATCGGCCTCGTGCTGTGGGTGGCGGTGCTGAAGTCCGGGATCCACGCCACGCTCGCGGGCGCGGCGCTCGCCCTGTTCATCCCGATGCGGACCGGCGAGGCGGAGGGAACGTCGCCCCTCCGCCAGCTCGAGCACGATCTCCATCCCGTGGTGGCGTTCGGGATCCTGCCCGTCTTCGCCTTCGCGAATGCGGGCGTGTCGATCCGAGGCCTGTCGCTCGGCTCGCTCCTCGACCCAGTGTCGCTCGGAATCGCCGCGGGGCTCCTCGTCGGCAAGACGGTCGGCGTGTTCCTGCTGAGCGGCGCGGCGATCGGCCTTCGGATCGCCCGCATGCCGGAAGGGGCGAGCTGGGGCTCGCTCTTCGGCGTCTCGGTCCTGTGCGGGATCGGGTTCACGATGAGCCTGTTCATCGCGAACCTGGCGTTCGCCGAGGACGCGCCCGAGCTGGCGGTGAAGGCGGTCGTCGGCATTCTGGCGGCGTCGCTCGTCGCGGCGGTGGCCGGCTACGTCCTCGTCGGGCTCGCACTCACGAGAGAGGCGGACGCCGTCCCCCGGGCGCCGGAGGTCTGAGGGGGTGAGCTTTCCGTGTGCCGTCGAATACGGCGGGCGCCGTTCCCGATGGTGGCGAGCCCGGTCGCGGACGCCCCTGCAATGCTGATGGCACGGGCAGTTTCCGACATGGAGCAGAGGGCACGCGTGTTGCACTCAGTTGGACATTGGGCAATTACCATCCTCGATGCCGTGGAGGAGCATGTGCACATGCGAAGAGTCCAGCTCTGGCGCCTGGCAGTCATGATGATCGGCCTCGGTTCCAGCGTCATCGCGGTCCGTCCGGCGTCCGCGGAGTGGTTCGTGGATGTCTACGGCGGCGCCTCGATGACTGCCGACGCCGATGTGACCGTCCGCAACGGCACGACCTTTGACGACAAGGTCAAGTTCGATACGGAAGGCATGGGCGGGGCGCGCCTCGGCTACTGGCTCGAGGGCCTCCGCTGGCTGGGCGTGGCCGCGGATGTGTCCTACTTCGCGCCGGCTGGGCAAGGAACGACGGCCGAAACGCGCTTGGAGGTCGTCCCCTTGTCGCCGCTCGTGATGTTTCGCCTGCCCCTCTTCGAGAGCCCCGAGTTCCCGAAGGGCCGACTCCAGCCCTATCTCGGCGTGGGGCCGGGGTTCTTCCTCACGAGCGTGAAGGTGGACGTTCCGGGGCTCGGCGAGCAGAGCTCGGATTGGCAGTTCGAGGTCGGCGTCGACGCGCGCGCAGGCATCACGTTCATGATCACCCCGGCCTTCGGAACGTTCGTCGAGGGCCGCTACACGGTGTTCAGCACGAATCCCGGCGGAAGGACCACGGAGTTCGACATCGAGACGGTCCACGTGGCGGGTGGATTCACGATCCGTTGGTAGGCTCGGGCTCCCTCCAGGGTTGAGAGACGGTCCCGGAGGCCCTCGTCGCTCACGGTCCTCGGACAGGTACCTCGACCATCCGAGCGACCGAGTGGCCTGAGTCAGGGCAACCTCGGGGCTACCGGGAGGTCGTGATCCGTACGCGCTGGATCGTCCTCCTCATCCTCATGTGTGGAAGTGCCGTCTTCGTGTCGAGTCCCCGGATCGCTCAGTCTCAGCCGGTCGACATGGAGCGGGCGCTGATGGAGCGGCTCGGATTCTCGGCGGCCGAGATCGGTCAGCTGCGCGCCGGCCAGACCGTGGTCAAGACCATACCGGCCCAAGGGCGGGAGATCGCCGTCGCCGGCGCGGTCCGGATTCCCGACGACAAGGAACGGCTCGTCGGCTGGATCCGGGACGTGGAGGGGTTCCGCAAGGCGGCCGACCTGGGCGTGTCACGCAAGCTGAGCGCATCCCCGACGATCAACGACTTCGGAGACCTTGTCCTCGACGCGGGAGAGCTCGCGGCCCTGCAACGGTGCCAACCGGGTGACTGCGCCCTCCGCTTGGGTGACCGGGCCATCGCCCGGTTTCGGGCCGATGTGGACTGGGCCGCGGCCGACGCGGGACGACGGGCGAATCTGCTGACCCGACAGCTCATGCTGGGCTACGCTGAGGCATACTTGCGGAATGGGGACGGTGGGCTGGGTGCCGCGCACAACGAGCGGCAGCCTCGCGCGGTCGCCGAAGAGTTCCGGACGCTGATCCGAGGCGCCACGAACCTGTACGCGCTGGCCAATCCCCTGGCCACGTATCTCGAGCGCTTCCCGCAGGCTCCGGGCCTTCCCGTCGAGCAGTTTCTCTACTGGGCCAAGGGGGGGATTGGATCCGAGCCGTCGATCACGCTGCACCATCTCGTGATCCAGCGGGAGCCGGGCGGGAACATCTACATCGCCAACAAGCAGCTCTACGCCAGCCGGTACGTGGACGCCTCGCTGCTCGTGCTGTGGCTGGGAACGCCGCCCGACGGCCAGGGATACTACCTGCTGGCGGGCATGCGCGGACGCTCGAGCCTGCTGGAGGGCTTCACGGCGCGACTGCTTCGGAAGCGGATCGAGGAGGAATCGCACGCGTACGTGCAGATTTACCTGGATTGGCTCAGCAAGAGCCTCACGCCAAGATAGTTGTGCCCTTGTAGCGACTGGTGGGTGGAGGGACCGATGACACTCATGATCACGTGGACGACGCGGTGGACGGCAGTCGCGACACTCCTTTTCCTCGGGGGTCAGCTGACAGTCCCCGCGGCCTGGGCACAGGCGCCGTCCATGCCGGCATCCGGCGCCCCGGCATCGAAAGCCGCCACCCCTCCGAGCGCTCCCGCCTCCCCGGCGGCTCGGCCCGCCACTCCGACCACTGCGGCCGGACCGGCAGCCTCCCGGGAGGGGACCGGGAACGCCCCCTGGCCCCGTGAAGCCACGGAGGGAGGCCGGACATTCACCGTCTACCAGCCGCAGATCGAGAAGTGGGACGGCACGCGCCTCCACGCGCGCGCGGCCGTCTCGGTGGAGAGCACGGCGTCGCCGCTCCAGCACTTCGGCGTCGTGTGGTTCTCCGCGCGCGCCGAGGTGGACAAGGTCAACCGGCTGGTCGCGCTCGCCGACTTCCGGGTCGACAAGGTCGTGTTCCCGTCGGAGCCCGACCAGGCTGCCGAGTACCAGAAGGTGCTCGAGCGGCGTCTGCCTCGGGAGGTGTCGCGGATCTCGCTCGACCGGGTCCAGGCCGCGCTCGCCATCACCGAGGCCCAGCGAAGCGCCGGCACCCCTCAGGCGGTCAAGAACGACCCGCCGCGCGTCATCTTCAGCATGACGCCAGCTCTCCTCGTCCTCGTGGACGGCAAGCCCGTCCTCCGCCAGGCCGACGGCTCCAGCCTTCAGCGGGTCGTCAACTCGTGGGCGCTGATCCTCGTGGACCAGAAGAGCGGCAAGCACTACCTGCGGGCGCTCGGACGGTGGTTCGAGGCCAACACCCTCGACGGCCCCTGGAGCGTGGCGGGTCGGCCGCCCGCCGGGCTCGATGCCGCCATGCAGACCGTGGCCAAGAGCCAGCGAGTGAACCTCCTCGACGATCCTGGCCCCGGAGTGAAGGATGCCGCGGCGCGGGGCGTGCTCCCGACCGTCCACGTCAGCACGGTGCCGGCCGAGCTGATCCAGACCGAGGGCCGCCCCGACTACGAGCCCATCGAAGGAAGCGACCTCCTCCACGTCCGGAACTCGTCCGCGAACATCGTGCTCGACCCGGCGGATCAGCGCCACTACGTGCTCCTGTCGGGACGGTGGTTCCGCAGCCCGTCCCTGGCCGAGGGCCCCTGGGAGTACGTCGCGCACGACAAGCTTCCCGCCGCCTTCGCCAAGATCCCGGAGAGTCACCCCCGGGGCGCCGTTCTGGCTTCGGTGCCGGGCACGCCCCAGGCCAAGGAAGCCCTCATCGATAACAGCATCCCCCAGACCGCCGAGGTGAGCCGGACGGCGACGACCTACAAGGCGACGTACGACGGGGCCCCGAAGTTCGAGCCGATCGAGGGCACGCCGCTCCACCACGCGGTGAACTCTCCCATCCCGGTGATCCAGGTCGACGCGAAGACCTACTACTCGCTCAAGGATGGGGTGTGGTTCGTGGCGAATGCGCCCATGGCGCCGTGGACCGTGGCCACGACGGTGCCGGCGGTGATCTATACGATCCCGCCCGGCTCCCCCTTGCACTACGTGACGTACGTCCACGTGTACAGCAGCACCCCCCAGACGGTGTACGTCGGCTACACGCCCGGCTACTACGGGACCGTGGTCGCCCCGTCCAGCGTCGTCGTCTACGGGACCGGCTACGTCTACCCCCCGGTCTACGTCGGCGCGTACTGGTATCCGCCTCCCCCGACCTACGGGTACGGCGCCGGGTTCGGGTGGGGCGCCGTGACGGGCTTCGCCTTCGGGGCGATGACGGCGGCCGCCTGGGGTGGGGCCTGGGGCTGCTGCGGGTACGGCGACGTGGACATCGACCGGACCGTCAACATCAACCGGAGCGACGCCTACAACCGCTGGAACCAGAACCAGGTGCGGTCCAACCTCGAGAGCCGGGCGCAGTCGCTGACGCCGCAGCAGCGCCAGCAGGCCCAGCAACGGGCCCAGCAGACCGCCCAGCAGCGCAGCGCCGCGCCGCGCTCCAATGACGTCTACGCGGGGCGCGACGGGAACACCTACCGGCGCGGCGCCGACGGCTGGGAGCAGAACACCGGACAGGGCTGGAACCGGGCCGATTTCGGCCAAGGGAAGGAGACGGCGGCCGACCTGAATCGCCAGCAGCAGGCCAGGAGCGCAGGAGCGGCTCGCGAGGCCTCCTATCAGCGCAGCGGCGGCAGCGGCGGGATCAGCCAGGCCGGCGGCGCGCGATCATCCAGCGGCGGGGCGCGGGCGGGGGGCGGGGGCGGCGGTCGCGGGGGCGGCGGAGGCGGCCGCCGGCGCTGAGCCCGGCGTCCCGCGCGGCGGTCCGGGAGGTCACTGAGCGCTCGCCGACTCGCTGGCGTGGCCGGCGATCGGACTCGCCTCGTGGACGGCGTGCGTTTCTCTCCAGATCCGGCGCGCTCCGCCCATTCTCCACGCCCGCATCTGCACCTGGGCGGGCGCGGCGCGTGGCTCCTCTGCAGAGCCGTGCCCGCATCGCGTCGATGAGCACCACGTCCGAAGGGAGGCCAGAACGTGAAGCCCTCGGTGAACTGGCTGCTGGCCCTCATTCCGGTCACGCTCGCGCTCGAGCATGCCGGCGCGCCGGAGCCCTGGGTGTTCTTTGCCGCGGCAGCCGCGATCGTGCCGGTGGCGAGCCTCATCGTTCGGTCGACCGAGCAGCTCTCGACCTACACGGGCGACGCGGTCGGCGGGCTCCTCAACGCGACCTTCGGCAACGCTCCCGAGCTGATCATCGCCCTGGTGGCGCTGAGGGCGGGGCTTCTCGACATGGTGCGCGCCTCCATCGTCGGCGCGATCCTCGCGAACCTGCTGCTGGCGCTCGGCATCGCGTTCCTGGTCGGCGGGTTGCGCTTCCACAACCAGAGCTACCAGGCGCCAGCCGCGCGGGTCTACAGCTCCATGATGCTCTTGGCGGCGATCAGCCTGACCGTGCCGAGCGCGTTCAGCCGCCTCTTCGCGCCCACGGAGACCGTGCGGGAGGAAGCGCTCCTCAACGTCGGCCTCGCCGTCGTGCTGCTCGCGGCCTACGGTCTGTACCTCGTCTTCATGCTCAAGACCCACCCCGACGAGTTCACGGGAGATGCAGGCGGCCACGAGGCCCACGACGGTCCGCACTGGAGCCGGGCGCGCGCGATCGGGAGCCTCCTCGCCGCGTCGCTCCTCGCGGCGTGGATGAGCGAGATCCTCGTCGGCGCGGCGGAGGGCACCGGGACGGCACTCGGAATGTCGCAGGTCTTCATCGGGATCGTCCTCCTGGCGATCGTCGGCGGCGCCGCTGAGAGCGGCTCCGCGATCGCGATGGCGCGCAAGAACAGGATGGACCTCACGGTGGGCATCGCGCTCGGCAGCTGCATCCAGATCGCCCTCTTCGTCGCGCCGGTGCTGGTGCTCGCGAGCTACTTCGTGGCGCCGTCGCCGCTCGAGCTCTCCTTCAGCCGTCCGGAGATCGGGTCGCTCTTCATGGCCGTCCTGATCGGAGCGCTGGTGGCCGGGGACGGGCGCTCGAACTGGTACAAGGGGGTCCAGCTCATCGCCGTGTATCTCATCATCGCCCTCATGTTCTATTTCATCCCGACGGCAGGGTGAGCTTGTCGATGGTTCAACAGCGACAGGCACTCACGCGCAGCGCACGAGGCGCGGTCTCGTGCACTCGCGACGCCGCGGGCTCGGAGAGACGTCGATGATCAGACTGATCCTGTCCGCGCTCGGCCTCACGGCGATCACGGTGATCATTCATGGTGTCGGCACCGTCACGTCGGTCGGACGCGTGACCAGGCACTGGAGCGGGCGCAAGGACCGTCCAGGCCGACTCGTCGCGGAGCTCTTCATGACGCAGCTCGTGGGCGCCCTGCTGCTGCTGCATCTCACCGAGGCGATCGTGTGGGCGCTCTTCTTCGTCCTGGTCGGCGGGCTGCCCGACCTCGAATCGGCAGTCTACTTCTCGCTCACGAGCTACACCACCGTCGGCTATGGCGACGTGGTGTTGCCCGAGCCATGGCGCCTCCTCGGCCCGATCGAGGCGGCGGTGGGAGTGCTGATGCTGGGATGGTCCACCGGCATCCTCGTGACCGTGATCGGGGTGATCTACGGGCGGCTCTTCCCATCCCTGAAGACCCCGGCATGAGTGCTGACCGGAGGGCGCGAGTGACCCACCAGGTCGCCGCGCCGCCCCGACTTCACTCACGGATCTCTTGATGGAGCCCCGTCCTCGTCGACCCGAACGAGTCGCGGCACGAGACCGATCGCCCAGGCCACGCCGATGCCGAGCGCGGTCTCGATGAGGCGAAAGAATGCGTAAGCACCGTCGCGCGTCCAGGCCCGGCACGACGGGCCGGCGACGTTTCAGTGCAAGAACCGCACGCGGCCAGTCTTCAGTTCGTAGATCGCCCCCACGAGCTTCAGGACCCCTTCCGCCATCCGGGCTTGACCTTCGGGCGTGTCCAGCAGCTGATGCATCGACCAGCGCACATTGGCCTCTACCGCGGCCCCGAGCTGGTCCTGCGGCGTCAGTTCCGCATTGATATCCCGCAATCCAGGCAGAATCTCTTCCAGGAGCAGCGCGATGCGGGCGCGCTCCCGCGCGCCCTGCCGCTTCACCCCGAGTGCAGCCTGCACCGCACCGCAACCCTCGTGGCCCAGCACGACGAACAGCGGTGTGTGCAAGTGCAGAGCGGCGTACTGCAGCGTACCCATGACCTCGGGTGAAATCACGTTGCCCGCGATGCGCACGATGAACAGCTCCCCAAACCCTGCGTCGAAGACCAGCTCGGGCGGCACGCGCGAGTCGCTGCAGCCGATGATCGTCGCGTAGGGGCGTTGACCCTTCGCGAGGTCGGCGAGGATCTCCTTCTGCACGGTCGGGAATCGCGCCTGCCCGCGAACGAAGCGCTGGTTGCCTGCGACGAGGCGGGCAAGCGCTTCCTCTGCCGTATAGGTGCGTGCGGCTCTGCTGCCTGCGCTCATCCCCGCCAGCCTCGGTTAGAGGGGGGAGTCGACAAAAAAGCTGTCCTCCGCATTCCCGCAGGGGGCCGACAGACGACACCTCTTCGCCCAAGAGGGTGCGGGGCTGTCGCGCGCCCTGTCAAGAGCCTGGCGGTGGCACCGGACGCTCTGGGATGTCCCGACAGGCCAAACATGGTTCAACCGGCCGGCTGCGAATCAGACTCTGCCTGGCCCGCGTATACCCAGCCCATGAAGATCTGGTAGCCCAGCGCCAGCAGGACGGCGCCCAAGAACAGTCCGACCATGCCCCTGGCCGCCATGCCGCCCAATGCGCCGAGCAGGATGACCGGCATCGGCGCATCGACGCCACGGCCCAGCATCAGCGGCTTCAGGACGTTGTCCAACAGGCCTGCGGCGAGCAGCAACGCCGAATAGACGATCGCCGACCCAGTGCCGTAATCGCCGCTCGTCCAGATGTAGAGAATCACCGGCAAGAGGACGAGCACGGCGGGCAGCTGTGCAATGCCCAGCACCAGGACGATGATCGCGAGCAGGCCCGCCAGCGGGATTCCGGCCACGAGCAGTATCACGCCGACCGCGAGGGCCTGGATCAGGGCCACGCCGATGACACCCTGTGCGACCGCACGAATGGTCGCCGTGGACAGCGCAACGAAACTGGGAGCGCGCTCCGGGCTGATGATCCGCGCGAAGATCGCCTCGCTGCTGCGTGCGCCAGCCTCGCCAAATGCCATGATGACGCCGGCAATCACGAACGCCGCCAGGAACTGGAGCATGCCGCCGCCAATCCCGGCCACCGCGCCCAGCACCCAAATCGCGAGCTCACCGATCTTCGGCTGCATGCTCTGCACGAGTGCCGGAAGGTCGGAGTGTGCCTTCGACCAGAACGCATGGATCTCCTTGCCGACGATCGGCCATCCTTCCACACCCGGGCGCGGAGCCGGAATCTGCACGGTGTTGGCCTGGACGCCTCGCACGAATCCCTGCGCCGCGTCGCCCAGCGAACCCACCAGCAGGCCCGTCGGCACCACGAAGAGCGCCACACCAACCAGAACGATCAGCGTGGACGCCCATCCCTGCCTCCCGCCCAGCCGGTACGCGAGCCGCTGGTGGAGCGGGTACATCGTGACGGCGAGGATCACCGCCCAGACCGTCAGGGTCAGGAATGGCGAGAAGATCCGGTAACAGAGCGTCGCCAGTGCGAAGATGAGACCGGCGCGGATCAGCACGTCGAGCAGCGGCGTTGTCCGCTGTCCTTCGAGGCCTGGGTCTGGCTTCAAGGGCGCGTTCATCGTCCTTCTCCTTGCGCGTCCCCGCGCGCCGTGTGTTCATTGCGGGGGAATCCGTGGTCTTGCTCGGCGCCTCGGCACCGCAACGCTCCGAACTGAGCCCCCCGGTGCTCTGCCGTCACCGGGTCGTGCGGCGGGCGTTCGCCATTGCTCACACGAGGGTACCGGTGATGTCGATCTCGAGGACGTCGGCGACTGAATTGATCGCTACATTCCGGCTCCTGTTTGGCGCCTGTGGCACCGCAGTGCGGGCGGCAGCCTTCCCGAACGTCGGCATCGGTCTCGCAGGAGTGTCGCTCAGTTTCCCACTTACGAGCATCACCGACAACCCCTCGTCAGCCGGACTGCGTGCCCTTATAGCGGCCAAAGAGGAAGTCCACGAAGCGCGCGGCGGCTACTGCATCCCGCAGCGCGTTGGCTCCCCATAATCCTTGCGTTCCGCTTCCTCGAACGCCGTCACCGCCTCAGCACGTCGAGAGCGCGGGCCTGGCCCGCCTCGTCGTCGAGCCGGCCGAAGATCGCGAGCGCGGCCTCGGCCTCGCGACGGCCGATTCCCACCTGGGTGGGTCGCCTCGTCCAACGCGCTCCTAGAGGCGCTCAGGCCCTCGCCGTCGGCGCCGCCATCGCCAATGCCCGCTTGCACGGGGTCCGCCTCATGTCGTAGAACACCAACATGTCCCCAGGGGGCGGGGAATTCGGCCGAAAAGGACGGGGGCAGTCGTAAGCGGTCACACCAGACCAACTCATGGGGCGCTGAGTATGTTGAGGAATCGCCACCTGCCAGCACACCGCCCGCCAAGCCGCCTTCGGCTGGCCATCGGCGCCGCTGCGGTCCTCGCGTGCACCCCTCTCGCCGGCCCGTTCCATGCTGCAGCCGTCGCACAGCCGGCCCCCCAGACGCCGCAGCGTGAGCGGCTCACCATACACCCCGAAGACGCGATTCAGCCGTGGACCGGTGATCTCGACGGCATGATCGAGCGGCGGGTCATTCGAGTGCTGACGGTCTACAGCAAGACCTTCTATTTCGTGGATAAGGGTGTCCAGCGCGGCGCGAACTTACGACTTTGCTCGCCTGTTCGAGGAGGATCTGAACAAGAAGCTGGCCAAGGCGCGGAAGCTGAAGCAACAGGCATCTCAAGGTGCGAGTGGTGTTCATTCCGGTCGGCCGCGGCGAGATTCTGCAGGCGCTGGCGGCCGGCAAGGGCGATATCGCGGCGGCCAACCTCACCATTACCGACGAGCGACAGACAACTGGTCGACTTTTCTTCGCCGGTGTATCCCAACGTCAGCGAGGTGGTGGTATCGGGTCCCGCCTCACCAGCGGTGTCCAGCGTGGACGACCTCGCGGGCAAGGAGGTCTTCGTTCGCACCTCCTCCAGCTATTACGAGAGCCTGATCGCCCTCAACCAGCGGTTCGCCGACAGAGAAGAA
The DNA here is from genome assembly GCA_963805625.1 of uncultured Candidatus Rokubacteria bacterium. Classification (GTDB taxonomy): domain Bacteria; phylum Methylomirabilota; class Methylomirabilia; order Rokubacteriales; family DASRDR01; genus DASRDR01. The sequence goes on along the minus strand of CAWDVE010000017.1, from coordinate 803,564 downwards.
GCCTGCGGTGATCATCAAGGAGGCGCCGGAGACGCTGGAGGACGAGGATCTGATCGAGATGGTGAACGCCGGCCTGATTCCGCTCATCGTCGTCGACAAGCACAAGGCCGACTTCTGGAAGCAGGTCTTCCCCAAGATCACGGTGCACGACGGGGTCGCGGTGCGCACCGGCGGCGACATTGCCTGGGCGATGCGCAAGGGCAGCCCGCAGCTCAAGGCCGCTGTCGACGACTTCATCGCGCGCCACGGCAAAGGGACCACGGCGGGAAACATGATCCTGGCGCGTTACTTGAAGAGCGCGAAGTATGTGAAGAACGCTGCCTCCGAATCCGAACGCAAGAAATTCCTCGATCTGATCCAGTACTTCCAGAAGTACGGCGGACAAGTACGATGTGGACTGGTTGCTGATGGCGGCCCAGGGATACCAGGAATCCCAGCTCGATCAGGCCGCCCGCAGTCGGGTGGGCGCCATCGGCGTGATGCAGGTCATGCCGGCCACCGGGAAGGATCTCGGCGTGGGCGACATCACCCAGGTCGAGCCAAACATCCACGCCGGCATCAAGTACATGCGCTGGATGATCGACCAGTACTACGGTAATGAGCCCATGACCAGACTGGACAAGGCCCTGTTCGCGTTCGCTTCCTACAATGCTGGTGCGGGCCGCATTTCTCAGCTCCGCAGGGACGCCGCCAAGCGCGGGCTGGATCCGAACGTCTGGTTCCACAACGTGGAGTATGTCGCCGCCGACAAGATTGGTCCGGAGACGGTGACCTACGTCGCCAACATCTACAAGTACTACATCGCCTACCGCCTGATCCTGGAATCGAGGGCAGCGAGAGAGGAAACCCTCGAGAAAATCAAGAAGGAACAGGGCAAAGGGGCTCCTTAAGTCCGCAACCAGGCCGACGGCCTACCCACCGCTCCCTCCGCCAGCCCGCGTAGTTCCGCACCGCCGGGACGGCCCCCAACCCCGAGCGTGCGGCCATCCACCTCTGCCTTCCGCCGATGGCCCCACGCGTCGCTGAGAATCCTGGGCGTCCCACGGCACGCTCTCTGAGCTTCCCCGCTCCCCGCCGGGGCCGGCCGCCCGGGACTTGTGCGCTCGCCGGGTCGAGAAGGCCCATGCGGCGCGCGGCCAGGAATATCCGGCGATTGCCGCGCCGGGTCGGCGGCCCTGGAATCCAGAGTAACGCCGGCCCAGCGACACTAACTCGCAACATTGTCCGCCGCACCCGCCTTGCCGGTCCCGCCCGCGCGCGCTGCATTCCGACCACCAGCGCGGCGCTCGCGGGATCTATCCGGCATCGCGTGTACGGATCGCGGTCGCGATGTCTCGGCTCACCGCGGCGAGCAGACGACTGTGCGAGGCCACGAGGGCCGCATATGTCGAATCGACGGGCCGCTCGTCGAGCGTCACCGTTCGAAGGGCCAGCTCGTTGCCGTCCTTGTCGAGCAGCCGCCAGCGCCCATTCAGCACGACGGGACCTCCGAGAGTGCCGTCAAAGCGGAAGATCTCCAGTGTGACGCGGTATGTCAAGACCCTGGGAGAGCGCCACGGGTACACGAGTGCCGCGTCGGTGGGGATCATGACCGCGAGGTTCTCGGCGACCACGCGCGTCACGCCGTCCTTGAGCGGCTCGGCCCAGTGATGGCTCGTGGAATGTCGGATCTCGCCGTCTGCCTCGTGCATCACGATGGAGCGTCGATCGAGGTACGCGGGAAGCGCCACCGGGCCTACGCCCACCACTGGGCCCTCATGAGCGCCCGTCGTCGCCGGCACGCCCGCCGCCGACAGAATGTAGGTCCTTGGCGGCGCATCGCGCAGCGAGCAGCCCGCCCCCAGGGTAGCGAGGAGCACGACGACGAATGGGGCGGCAAGACGGTTCCTCATTCCTTTGGTGCTCCCCGACCGAAGAGGAGCACGTTTGGCTGCCGGTCAATCTCCTCTCCCAGCGTCCGCAAGATGCGAACGGCGCGGGTCAGTTCGTCCAGCACATCCACCAGCTGATAGCCGAGCGGCGAACGTCCATCGAGCACACCATCCACCTGATCGAGAGATCTCTCCGCTTTCCGCAGTGCATCACGGGCAGAGTCGCTGGCGGCTCGGAGCGAGGCCAGCGCCGGGCCGAGCTGCTCGTCGACGTTGCGCAGACTCCGCTGAACGTCCCGCAGGAGCTCCCGGGCCGAGTCGGACGTCGTCGCCAGGCTCGCCGCCAGGGGCTGCACCTGGTTGTCCACGCTTCGGACCAGCCTGCTCACGTCGCGGCCCACCTCATCGATGGTGCGTTGCGCCTGCCCGAGCGTGGTCTCTAGCGCCGCGGCGCTGGCGTCAATGCGGGTGTCGATGTTGCGCAGGACCGTCCGGGCCTCGCGCAGCGTGCCGTCGAGCGACTCGACGGCGCGCCTCAGCTCTGGCGCGCGCACCACCTGGTCGACGCCCTCGATTGTCCGCGTGGCCGATTCCACGAGCTCCTTGAGGGGCAACTGTTCCACCATCGTCAGGATCTTCTTCGCCTGATCCTGGAACTGCGCCAGCGCGGAGGGAATGGTGGGGATCTCGCAATGCGCCTTGTCGATGCCCGTCATCCGAGCGGGTGTCTCGGGATGTTCCTCGAGCCCGATGTAGAGTTGCCCGGTGAGGAGGCTCAACGTCTCGAGCCGGGCCCTCATGCCTCTTTCCACGGCGTCCTGGAGAGTCCGCGCCAAGCCCTTCTGCGCGATCACTCCTGGCAAGCCGCTGACGCGCACGGGGTCGAACTCGGTCGTGACGACCACGAACGGCGTCCCTGCCCGAACCTGGATGCTCGACACAGTGCCCACCTGGACCCCGCGGATGCTCACCGGCGATCCGACCGCGAGTCCCGTCACGTTGCCGTCGAAAGCCATGAGGCAGATCAAGGGACGCTTGAACCACTCCCGTCCCCCGAGGAGCAGGACCGTGGCCACGACGAGCGTGAGGCCCCCCAGCACGAAAGCGCCAATCAGGGTTGGGTTTGCACGTTTGGCCATCGCGAATGTCGTCTTTCCCCCTTCACCGCGCCGGAGCCTGTCCGCGCGTGAGAAAGGCCTGCACCTTGGGAATGGTCGACTCGGCCAGTAAAGTCTTTGGGTTGCCACGGGCGATCATGGTCCGCGTCTCCGGATCGAGGAACACGGAATCGTCGCCGATCGCAAAGATGCTGGCCAGCTCGTGGGTCACCACCACCACCGTGGAGCCGAGGCTGTCGCGGAGCTCCAGAATCAGATCGTCGAGCCGTCGGGCGCTCATGGGATCGAGTCCGGCGGACGGCTCGTCCAGAAACAGGATGTCAGGGTCGAGGGCCATGGCCCGCGCCAGGCCCGCGCGCTTCTGCATGCCGCCGCTGATCTGCGAGGGATAGAAGTCCTCGAAACCGGCCAGACCGACCAGGGCCAGCTTGAGGGAGGCGACCTCTCGGATCTGGGCCGCCGTCAGATCAGTGAACTCGCCCAGTGGCAGGCCCACGTTCTGGGCGAGAGTCATGGAGCTCCAGAGCGCGCCGCCCTGGTAGACGACGCCAAAGCGCCGGGTGACCCGCACCCGGTCGTCATCGTCCGACCTCCACAGATTCCGCCCCCCGAAGACCACGTCGCCGCGCAGGGGTGGCAGGAGACCGATCATGACCCGCAGTACCGTGCTCTTCCCGCAGCCGCTGCCGCCCATGATGACGAAGATCTTCCCGCGCCCCACCTCGAAGCCCAGGTTCTTCTGGACGACGAAGCTACCGTAGCCGACGTCGAGATCCGTGACGACGACGGCCGGCGCCACGGGCTGCGACTCAGAGCTTGAGGGCATTCAGCACCACTGCGAAGATTCCCTCGGCCACCACGATCAGGACGATGGCGGTCACGACCGCCGACGTGGCGGCCAGTCCGACAGCCGCCGCGCTGCGCCCGCTCTGCATACCCCGTAGACAGCCAGAGAGCGCCACAAGGATCCCGAAGACCGATCCCTTGAAGACGCCGATGAAGAAGTTGGTCAGGGTCAGAGCCTGCGCGGTTCGGTCGAAGTATTCGACGATGCCGAGCCCCAGCATGCTCACGCCGACGAACGCGCCGCCGAGAATGGCGAGGAGATCCGAGTACACGGTGAGCAGCGGCATCATGAGAACCAGCGCCAACATGCGTGGGAGCACGAGGAACTCCATGGGCGAGATCCCCATGGTCGCGAGCGCGTCGATTTCGTCGTTGACGCGCATGGTGCCGAGCTGGGCCGCAAAGGCGGCTCCCGTACGGCCGGCCATGATGATGCCGGTCATGAGGCAGCCCATCTCGCGGGTGGCCGCGATCGCGACGAGATCGGCCACGTACACCGAAGCTCCGAAGCTGTGAAGCTGGACGGCACCCATGAACGCGAGGATGAGGCCGACCAGGAAGCTGATCAGCGTCACGATGGGCAGCGCCCGGGGGCCGCAGGCCTCGGTCACCTCGGACAGGTCCGCCCAACGAAAGTTCGCTCTGCCGCGCAGGAGCCGCCCCCCGGCCAGGGTCGCTTCGCCCACGAATCTCGTGAAGCCTCGGACCGAGTCCCAGACGGCGATGCTGGCGAGGCCGATACGGGCCAGCCACGAACCGGCTGCCGGCGGCGGCTCCATCTTCTTCTCGGGCACGGCCGTGGCGAGACCGATGAGGCGATCGACGCCCGCCGGCAGAGCCTGTCGATCCAAAGCAATCGCCTTGCTCTCGCAAAGCCGCATCGTCTTGAGCACGAAAGCGACCAGGCCCGTGTCCCATGCCGTCACCTGGGTCGCCTCGAGCGTCAGTCGCCTGACGGAGGGGTTGCCGGCAAGTGCCCCCTGGACCTCGGCGACGTCGGGCAGATGATCCTCGAGGCGCCATGTCCCGGATAGACGCACCCGCACGAGGTCGGGGACAGGGCACTCGACCACCAGTTGCCAGCCACGTTGCGGACGCTTCGTCACAGCCACGCCACTACGACTGAGTGCATGGCTCGGCGTGAACGTCGAGCGCGCCCGGTGCCTCTCGGCCGCCCATGGCTGTTACGGAACAGCGCATGCAGTTCCGCTCTGCCTAGACACCTTGGCCACGCTTGCCTCCGTTCAGTCCGGGTGCAGTCCGCACCACGCCGAGCTGCCGAATCCGCCGCCGGGGCCCGAAATGGCCGGCCATGAACGAATCGGCGGGCGTCGCCGCCTTCAGAACGCGAAGCTGATCTCGACCCCGACCGACCAGCCCGAGAACTTGTCCGACCAGAAGTACCCGGCCCCCACGCCCACGTACTCCACGTGCCACAGGAGTCCCTGGATGTCCATCACGAAGCGGCCCCCGGCCTGGTACAGGTAGTTGGTCTTGAGTGTCTCCTCGACCCCCCCGAAGAGCTCGGAGCGGCTGACGTACGCGCCCGTCCGGAGCTGCCGACCCCACAGGTAGAGCGGCATCCGCCACTCCAGGTCCACCTCGTTCAGCCACCACTCGGAGGTGCTCTCGAAGCTCAGCGCCGTCGTGGATCGCTCGATCGGCTGCGTGTGGAAGTACTTGAACCGCGACGTCACCGTCAGCTGCACCGGGCCGAACAGGTGGCGATAGCGCCCCTCGATCCCCGGCACGAGGGTGAACGTGTCGGCGCTCCAGTTGATCAGGTCGTTGGCCTGGCTCCCGGCGCGTCGCAGCACCGCCTGCCCGACCTCGTTGCGGGCCTCGAAGTCATTCTCCGTGTGTGCGTAGATGACGCCGAAGGTCGGCGTCAGGCTCCAATCCTCCCAGACCGTGAAGCGGACGCCGCCACCGAGAAACGCGGAGAGGCTGGTGACGGTGCTCTGGTTCCCGTCCAGCGCGCCGCCGTCGAAGTGGTTCTCGAACGTCCCGTATCCGATGCCTCCTTCCAGGAGGGGACTCCACAGGATTCCGGTGTTCCCGAGCGGCCGCTTGGCGGCCACGTCCCCGCGTCCCGTGACCCGCGTGATCGAGAGGTTGGTGTCGTTGACCTTGGACGCGTACGTGCCGCCGCTGGCCCCGCTTTGCGTGTCGAGCACCGCGAAGGTCTCGACCCGGCTCCCGACCAGGTGGTCGAGCTGCTCGAGGGCGCCCGGGGGCAGCGTCTGGGCCCACGCTTGGCCCGTGCTCAGCATGAGCGCCAGGATTGCGCCACCCACACTCGGAACTCTCGGCGAATAGCGCAGCCGCTCGCGTGCGGTCGGCTGAGGCTTCATGCGTTTTCCTTTCGGACGTCCGTCCCGACGTTATGCCGCGTAGGCTCGTTCGGCACCGCTTCGTGTCCCCCCGCGGCCTGAAGATAGCGCGGACGACGCCGGAGGGCGAGTGTTTAGCCAGGGGCCCCAGCCCACTGGGCGGGGCGACGAGCCCGGGCCGGAACGGCCGAACCGCCCGGATAGCGGAGCGCGGTGAGTAGCTGACCAGGTCCACGTGGTGACATGGACAACCTCGTTGGGTCTGCGGCAGGAGGCCCCGAACGGGCCCAGCTCGGGCATCTTGTTCCCCTGAACGTTGTTTGAACCGCGGTGCTCTCCTTCGCGGCCATCACGCCGTGTGACGCGCTGGCGCGACGTGCGCCGCCACGCGGGTCTCCACCGCGGTGGCACTGCACTCCCCGAACGGCAGGACGTTCCCGCCGACCCGCGTCTCGTTCGCGAAGGCGTGGTTCGCCGCGAAGCGGTGGAACTCGACCCTGACCCGGGCCTCCCTCAGTTTCCTCTCCCGAAGCAGGGCTCTCCGCGAGCGCCATGGCGCTTGCGAGACGATCAAGAGAAACAGTGCGGCCGCAGGTGCCCTCGCATGCGGGGAGCTTAGCTCGTACTAGGGCCGGCGCACGAAGGTAATCGAGATCCTTATGGGAGCGCTCCTGTAGCAACGGACGACGCCTCGGGTAGGATAGGAGCATGGATCCCGCCTTCAGATACGCCGCTGAATTTCACATACCGCCGATCCTTGAGTTCATCGCCATCGTCCTTTTTGCCATTACGGGTGCGCTGAGCGCCGCGAGGCGCGGCTACGATTGGATCGGCGCCATGTCGATCGCTCTCGTCACCGGATGCGGCGGCGGGCTCATACGCGATATCCTCTTGAACGTTCGCCCCGTCTTCCTCGAGCAGGGGACATACCTCTGGGCGGTTCTCGCCGCCGTGCTCCTGAGCATCTACCTTTTCCCGCTCGTTTCGCGAATGCGTTGGATTTTTGTCGTGGCCGATGCGCTCGGACTTGCGATGTATTCGGTGATCGGCACGCAGACATCAATGAATGACGGGCTGGGGATCTCCGCCGCTATCCTCATCGGCACGCTCAACGCGATCGGCGGCGGGCTAATCCGCGATATTCTCACCCGGGAGGAGGCGAGCCTGCTGAAGCCGGGGCAGTGGTACGCGGGGATTGCGTTCGGGGGCAGTGTGCTCTTCTGTCTCCTGAGCCGTCTCTTGCGCGTGCCCCCTGCCGTCGCCGGGACCCTCGTCGTTCTCGTTGCCTTCACCGCGAGACTTATCGCGTACCGCTACGATTTTCGGACCCGGGCGGTAAGGCCCGTGGGGGTGGATACGCATCATTCGTAGACAACCGGTGCCGGACCGGTTCCGGTCCGGCTTGTGCTCCTGGGCCACCACAACTACCATGCTGCCCTTACCATGCTGTTGCAGGTCCCCGCAACCAGTCGCGCGGGAGACCCAGCCGCCATCACCAATGGCAGAGCGCCGGACACCGCAGGACGGCGACCGTGGCACCGCCCGGCTCGCCCATCCGCCCGCGCAAGACGACATCCCAGATTGTTCCTCAAGCAGGAGGTCACCATGATCAGCTCCACCCGGCGAGTACTGCTTCCTCTCGTGTGCACGATCATGCTGTCTGGCTGCGAAGGACTGCTGGTCACCGACACGCAGAGCCTGCTCGCCCCCACGTTCACGCGGTCAGAGATCCTCGGCTTGATCGCGGGATTTGGAACGACCTTTGCCGCACTGCCGGACCTGATCTCGATGCTGAGGCGGCGGTCGAGCGCGGGCATGAACCCGAAGATGGCCGCGATCATGGGCGCCTTCCAGATTCTGTGGATCTGGTACGGCCTGCTCATCGTGTCGAGACCCGTGGTCGTCTGGAATGCGATTGCCGTAGTGACGAACTCTTTTGTCGTGGGAGCGTATCGCTACTATGCGCGCCGCGAACGCGAAAGATCGGCGACGACGGCGCGCTGATCGCCCGCGCGGCTCGGTGCATCACTGGCAACGCCGCCGAAGGGATGGGGACCCTCGAGCTCAGTCCCGCTGTGGGCGCGGAAGAGCTCCGCCGCCGGGCCACGGGCGCCGACGAATCGTGTCACTCCCAGCGAAATCCGGGCGTAGACCTTCTCCCGGACGCTCTCCACGTAGTTGAGGCGCTTGATCCGCACGTCCACCAGCTAGATCCCAGTCGGAGGTTCACCATCGCGCGCGCCTGAAGCGGCTGTGGCTCCCCTCAGGAGCCACGGCCCGAATCACTTGACCGGCACCGACCCAATGAAACCCAGAAGCGCCGCCGGAACTCGGCGACCGTGCGAGTGGCGTGCGCGAGGATGACGGTGCTTGCCACCAGCGGCCGGAAGCCCGAGTCCATGAGCGAGGCGCCCCCGGGACGGCTCGTCCCAACGGTTCATCGGGGTGAGCCCGGCCCACGCCTGGATTCGCGTAACCGCCAGCAGGACGACGCCGGCCCGAGACGTGTCCCAGCCTGAGGGCATCCCGGCGCCGCGAAAAGATCCGGGCCGCCCACGTCTCCCGATCGCGCGAGCGGCCCGGATGCTCTGCCGGGATGTTTCGCGGGGAGGGCTACGACCTCCCGCCCTTCTGGAAGGGCTCCTTCACGACGACCTTGACCCCGGAGATGACCCCGGTCGCCGCCCGAGTGACCTGGTCGACCGCGGCATGGCTGATCTCGCCAGCCGCCTTGAGGGCCCCCGTGGCCGCCGCGGACGCCGCTTCCTCAGTGCTCACCCCGACCTCCTTGGCCCCCTGGATGGCACCCTCGACCGCGTTTTTGGCCGCGCTGCCAACGTCCCCCCCCACGGCCGCGACGCTCTTCACGATCTGACTGGCGGTGGAGCTGGCTGCGGCAACCGTTTCACCTCCGACCTCCTTGGTTCCGCGCAGCACACCGACGATTGTCCCCTTGGCCACCGCGCCCACGTCGCCTCCCGTCTGCGCGGTGGTCTCGATGATACCGTCCACCGCCCCCCGGACGGCCACGCCGACATCGCCGCCCACGGCCGCGACGCTCTTCACGATCTGACTGGCGGTGGAGCTGACCGCGGAAATCGTTTCACCTCCGACCTCCCTGGTTCCGCGTAGCACACCGACGACCGTCGCCTTGGCCACCGCGCCCACGTCGCCTCCCGTCTGCGCGGTGCTCTCGATGATACCGTCCACCGCCCCCCGGATGGCCACGCCGACATCGCCGCCCACGGCCGATACGCTCTTGACCACCTCGCGGGCGGTCGTGCTCACCGTGTCCAGCGTCTGGACCCCGACCTCCTTCGTGCCCCGCAAGACGCCCACGGCGGCGCCCTTGGCCGCCGTGCCGACGTCGCCACCGACCTGCGAGGTCCCCTGAATCGCGCCGCGCACCACGTCCGCGAGGGTCGACGTCAGCGTCGTGCCGACCGCCCCCGTCCCCTTGATCAGCCTGACGAGGCTCCCGCTCACGGTGTCGACGACCGCGTTCGCGATGTCTCCGACCCCCCTTATACCCCCGACGATCTCCCGGGTCACCGTCTCGGCGATGGGCTTGCGCTCCTCGGCCATCATGGTCTCCCTTCCCCTGATTCTCCTGGTGCCGAAGTCAGTGCCACCAGAGGGAATCGCGACCGGCGTCGCTCACCGGTGGAATTTGGTCGTTCGCCGCGCGAGCGAGAAAGACCATAAAGAAACAGCTTCCGCCTGTCAAGGGCGCTACAGTAGTGCCGTCGCCGCATGAGAATGACGGTGCGGTCGGGGTTGTTCCGGGCATTCGCGAGGTACAGCGGCTCAAGCGACGCTTTCAGGCCGCCGGCGCGGCGGGCCTGGTACACCCCGCTGGTCTAGACGACGGGGACGTCGTGTAAGTGCCCGCCACGCGACGCGATCCGGACGTGCTCTCCGACGCCAGAGCCCATCCAACCACGGCCACGAGTCGTGAGTGGGGTACGACTAGAACAGCGTACCAAGCAGCGTCTTCACCAAGTCTTCCAGCGACATCATCGTGAGCGCGAGCGGCACGACCGGCGCGAGCGTCGCGGCGGCGAGATAGAGGACCGCCTCCTTCGTCACCGGCACCACGCGCATCGTCCGCACGACCTCGACGCTGTTCCCCAGATCGGCGAGGGACTGGATGTCGCCGCTCCCCACCAGGCGCTCGTCGGCGGGGGCTCCGCCGCGCAGCCACTTGGCATCGAACTCGCGGACATACCGCTCCGCGAGCGTGCCATACTCGCGGCTTCCCGTTCGCTTCGCCTGAGCGAGCTGCATCGCGAACACCACGAGTGGGCCGAATACCAGGCACAGCATGAACGCCAGGACGACCGCCACTTCGATCTTGAAGTCCAGCAGTCGAGCGCCGAGGTAGAAGATGCGGTTGGCAATCAGCCCAGCCAGCAACGCGCCGTGGGCCAACGCCAGCGGGACGAAGGCGTAGACGGTGTTGGCAAGGAATCCCAGACCGCCCACGCGGTCCGGATGCGTGGGAATCAGGCTCAGCTCGATGCGTGACACGTGCCAGAGAAAGCGCGCCCAGATGAGGATCCGGAAGTACCAGCGCATGAGCAGGAACTGAAAGAGCGCCAGACTCACGTACGCATACCACACCCCGGTGCGCGAGAGCGTCATGCCGGCGGCCGTCGGGGTCGCATACCACGTGGCCGTGGTGAGCACGACGTACTGGCGCCAGAAGACCGAGACACCGACGAGGCACACGAAGGCGATCAGCAGCACTTCGGCCAGCACCGAGTTGCGCAGGCGAAACGCCGAGGCGATGGCGCCCTCGAACCGGCCCAAGGCGCTCGGGGGAATCAAGTTGCGCTCCAGAAATTGCTTCACCACGAGGCGCATCCGCTGGTGAACCACCAGCTCCGCCACGACGAGCAGCGGCAGCGCCACCAGAAAGCGCGCGTGCGTGTCCCAGTCCCGCAGGAAGGGCACGGCCACGCCCCCGCCCCACGCCCGCCCATCGAGAGCCGAGAGCACCAGCAGGGGCACCCAGGCGAACAGTGAGATGACGACCACACGCCGGCGCATCAGCTCCAGCGCATCGCCGGTCATGTGCGCCCGACGCAGAAGCTGGTAGAGAGGGCCGCCCAGGACCAGCGAGAAGTCTGGCGGACCCGAGCGCCGCGCTTCGTCGAACGGGGACGTGGGCGATGCCATGGGGCCTCCGGGGTCACTGTAATCGAGAGTGCTTCAGGAGGCGCGTTGATTTGTGCCGATCATCAGCTCGCCCACGGGTCGCGCGGGTCGGACGCGTGGCGGCTCGACGTCGTGGCGGCTTCGAGGCGTCGGGTCACCGGTGCTCCCCGGCCCCGGCCAGGGGGTCCGGCACTCGCGCGCCCTCGTCGACGAAGCGCCGGATGACGCTGCGTGCCCTCGTCTCGACGAGCCATTCGCCGAGTCGCCGGCGGGCGGCGTCGCCCTCGAGCCGCGCGCGGACCGCCTCTCGCGCCGCCTCGCCGTGCGCGCCCGGCCCCATCGCCGCCGTCACCTCGGCCTCGGAGACGAAGGCGAGGTCGCGGAAGCGGAGCTCGACGAAGCGACGTCTCATGAGATCCTCATCGACCAGCCGCCGCGCCCAGGCGGGATCGACGTCGGCCAGCCGGAGCCACCCCTCGAGGAGAGCCTGGCCACCCGCCCGGTCGGCGGCGGCCGCCCACGCCTGGGTCCGCTCGTCGGCCGTCGTCTCGAGGCCGAGCCGCGTCGCCTCCCGGACGAGAAGCCGTCCATCCACGTAGCGCTCGACATCCGTCGCCTCGAGGGCGCGCGGCGCCGGATGGAGCTCGAAGAGCCCGAGCGCCCGCGCGATCGCGACGTCGCTCGCCGCCACGAGGGCGCCGTCGATCTCGGCCACGGCCTCATCCAAGAAGCGGACGTCGGCGTGGCTCATCAGGGCGACACCGAGCGTGCCGAAGACGGCGAGGAGGCGCAGCGCCGCTCTCACGAGCTTCGGCGAAGCCTCCGGAGTCCGCTTGGCGCCCCCCGTAGGAGTCGCGGGGACCTGTTCGCCGCAGCCATCCGCCGTCGCCATATCAGAAGGGGAACCCCACCGTGAGATAGAGCTGGAGGCGATCCTCGCCCTGGATGGGCTGGAGCGCGTAGGCCGCGTCGAACCGGATGGGCCCGACCGGCGTCGCGACGCGCAGACCCGCCCCGGCCCCCGACTTGAATGCCGAGAAGCTCAGGTCGCCGACTTCCGGGGTCACCGTGCCGGCATCGACGAACACCGCTCCACCGAGCCAGCGCCAGAGCGGAAAGCGCCACTCCAGGCTCAGGACCGCCAGCGCCTCTCCGCCGAGCGGGTTCCCGGCCGCATCCCGCGGGCCCAACTGGTTCTCGGGAAACCCGCGTACGCTCGTGCTGCCGCCCGTGAAGAAACGGTCCTGGATCGGCAGGCTCTGTGTCCCTCCGAACGGGGTGGCCAGCCCCAGCCGTCCCGAGATCGCGAACACGGTGGGCGGAAGCCACGAGAAGAACCAGCTCGTCGAGAGCTCCGCCTTCGTGAACTCGACGTTCCCGCCGAGGGCGAGGAGCGCCGTTTCCAGGGACAGCTGGTGGAAACTGCCCCGGCGGGGGTTGAAGCGGTCGTCGCGGAAGTCCCACACGACAACCGGCGTCAGGCTCCCGATCCGATCGGTACTGGGCTCGATACCCTGAGCCTGGAGATCCGGGCTCACGTTGGAGACTTGCGCCCCCTCCAAGCGGTAGCGGAGCTGGGATCGAAAGATCTGCGTCCCGCGCGGATTCAGGAGGTCGTCGCCGATCCAGGCCACGAGCCCGACGCGCTGGAGGTCATAGCCCAGGTTCTCGCTGAGCTCGGCATAGAGCTGCATCTGACCCTGCCAGGGTGTCCCGGGAATCCAGGGCTCTCGGTAGATGAGGTCGACGTGGTCGAGGCGCTGGATCGCCTCGCCGCCGATGGCCTCTGTGATGCGGATGCCGGCGCTCCGGGCGGTCCCGAAGAGGTTGTCGTGCGACAGCTCGAGATACCCATTGAGGCCAACCGCGGTGTCGTAGCCGACGCCCAGCTCGAACCGCCAGGGCTTCTGCTCGGCGAGAAGGACCTCGACATCGGCGAACGGCGCGGGCGAAGGGCGCGGCGGGCCCACGTCGACCGTCGCGAACGCCGGCGGGCGTTCGAGGCGTCGCCGGGCCGCGGCAAGCCGCTCCGGGTCGAAGACGTCCCCGGGCTCGAACCCGAGCTGTCGGCGCACCGTTCCCTCCTTCGTCACCGCGAGCCCGCGCAGGAGGATCCGCGCGATTCGCGTCTGGGGGCCTTCGGCAATGCGATAGACCACCGAGACCTCGCGGTCGCGGCGAGTGACGTCGGCGTCTGCCGTCGCGCCGTGATGTCCCCGGCGGGCGTAGAGCCGCTCGATCCCGCGCCGCCCCTCCTCGATCCGGGCGGGATTCCATGGATCCCCCGGCCCGATCGGAATCGCGGCGAGGAGCTCCGCGGCCGAGAAGAGAGTCTGCCCTTCCACGTCGACATGCGCGACTCTCACCCGGGGGCCCTCCGCAACCGGGATCACGATGTGCGCGCGTGTCCGGTCGTCCTCGAACCGGACCTCGGCGGGGCCGACGGCCGCGTCGGCGAACCCCTGGGCCCGGGCGAAGGCCTGGAGCGACGCCACGTCCCGGTCGAGGACGTCCTGGCGGAACAGTCCCTTCTCCAGGACGCCCGAGGGGCGCGTCGCGGTTGCCGGTTGCAACTGCTCGGCCGTGAGGGCGACGTTGCCGACGAACGTCACCGACGCGATGCGCACCTCCGGCCCCTCGGTCACCACGAAGCCGATGGCCGGGGGGTCGACGGCGCCGTCGAGGGTGCCCGTGACGCGAGCGAAGGCGTATCCCCGCTCACGGTAGAGGGCCTCGAGCTGCCGCGCGCTGGCCTCGACCTCGAACTCGTCCACCATGTCGGTGTCGAGGAAGGTCAGGCGGTCCCGGAGCACCGACTCCGCCAGGGCGCGCCCTCCGGCGAAGGTCACCGCGTATCGCCGGCCCGCAGCGACGTCGATGGTCAGATCGACCCGCGGCCTGCCGGCGACCCGGCTGGGCGGGCGGGCCGTGACGCGAGCCTCGAAGAATCCCTCGCGCCGCAGCCGCTCCTCGAGCGCGCGCACCCGTTCGCGCACCGCCGCCTCCCGGTATCGGTCGCCGGGGCGAAGGCCGAGCGCCTCGGTCACCGTCTTCTCGGGCAGCCCGAGCGACCCTTCGAAACGGACCTGCTCGAGCTGGACCGGTAGCCCGGCGGAAAGGACGACGGTGACGTCCTGCCCCGTCTCTCCGCGGACGGGCACGGTCTCGACCTCGACCTGAGCGTCGAGGTAGCCCTCGCGACGGTAGAGCGCGAGGAGGTCCTCATGGGCGCGCGCGAGCCGTGCCGGAGACGCCTCCTCGCCGAGCGCCAGGGATGCTGCCGCGACGAGCTGGCCCAGGTCGAGCCCCGTGTCGCCCTGCCAGGCGATCCGGCGCACGAGGGGCCGCGGCGTCAGGCGGTAGCGCAGGCGGAGGCCCTCGGGGGCATCGATCTCCTCGACGAGGATGTCCGCGAAGAGCCCGAGCGCCCACAGGCGCTCGAGGCTCTCTCGCACGGCCTCCCGCGAGCGCGGGCGGCCGACCATCTCGCCGATCGCGATCCGGACCAGCGACTCGGGGACTCCAGCGGCAGTGATGAGGTCGACCGCTGTGACGACCGCGCGCGCAGCGTCCTGAGCCCGGGCAGCAACCGGTGCGGCCGTGGCCGCCAGCCAGAGCGTCGCCGCGAGGGCGACGGTCGCACCTCCGCGCGCCCTCATCGGAATCGAAGCCGCAGGATCACTCCGGCGGCGTAGCCGCCGCTCGTCCCTCGCTCGCCGACCAGACTCAGCGGGCCGAGGAGCTCGTATTCCACCCGAACCCGTTGCGGTCCGCTGTTATCCGTCCCGGGGGCGCTGGCCGGGCTCGTCCGCTCGGGCGTCGTCCGGGTTCTCACCTGGAGCCGCTGCTCGTCGCCGTCGCCGCCACCCAGTCCGGGCAGGCCTTCGAGTCCCAGGAAGTCGCGGGCGATGGTCCGGGCCGCCTCTTCGGCAAGGACGCCGGCGGGCGACCGCTCGAGCTCGGCGCGCGTGGCGCCGAAGGCGACGAGGGCCAGGAGATCCTCCTGCGCGAGCGGAGGGGTCGAAGAGAGGCGCACGTCCAGCCCGTCGGTGCGTCCGCTGACCCGGGCGGTCACGTCGTACTCGCGGATGCGCGCGGTGGCGACTGCATCGATGAAGGGGTCAACACGCCGGGGATCGACGAACCGGGCCGTTGCCGTGAGGATCGTGAAGCGACGATCCCGAAACGTCACCCGGCCCTCCCGGGTCTCGATCACCCCGAGCACGGCCGGTGCCGCCGTGGAGCCCTCGACGGAGAGGGTGCCGCCGATCCGCAGGGAGGCGGTGCGGTTTCGCACCACGAGGTTGTCGTCGAGCTTGACGGTGATGCGCAACGGGAGCGCGACCCCTCCCGACGGCGGCCCGGCCGTCGACCCGCGCGGTCCGCCGGCGGCGGGGGCGAGCTCCCGCGTGTAGATCCCCCGGACCAGGCGCAGCTCACCTTGGAGCAGCGCGCGCGCGGCGCGGCCCGCCAGCTCCAAATCACCGTCCCAGAGGGTCGAGAGGCCGTCGAGCGGCGTCGCGGCGACACGCCGAGCATTGAGAGTCACGCGATAGGCCCCGAGCCCCCCGTCCACCAGCGCCGCCTCGCCGCTCGCGGTCAGAGTCCCTCCACCGAGGACGCCCCGGGCCTCGACCAGACGGAGGCCGGCGGGGGACGCGGTGAGCCGTGCCTGGATCTCGCGCACGGGCTCCGCGTAGCCGCGGACCGTGACGCTCGCGCCGTCGAGGGCTCCGGTGCCGCTGATCTCGGGCGCCGAGGTCGTGCCTCGCGCGGTCACGCTCGCGTCCAGCATCCCGCTGGCCGCTTCCACCTCGGGCCGGAGCGCCGCGAGCACGCCCAGCGGGATCTGGCCCCGGAGCTCGGCATCGAGGGCGCCTCCCGCGTGAAGCGCCCCGCGTCCCGTGATCGTCCCCGCACGCCCCTCGAGCAACAGGCGCTCGACACGCAGCGCGCCCGCGTCGAAGCTCGCGACGATCGGCTCGCGGCTCGCGAGAGCCTCGCCCCCGACCACGAGTCGGAGCGGGTCGAGACGGAGCGTCCCTCGCCCCGCCCTCGGGCGGTCCAGCGGGACGTCGGCCAGGAGCCGCGCCGACACCGAGCCGTCGACCGTCACTCGCTCCCCCAGGCCGAGCCGTCGCCCCAGCTCCCCGAGGGGCAGGTCGTCGACCGCGGCGCGGACCCTCATCGTGGCGCCCGCCTCGGCACGTCCCTCGGCGGCCGCGCTGAGCCGACGCTCGGGAAAGCCGAGCTCGGCGTGGACCGCGCGCCCGCGGAGCTCGGCTGCCAACGTCCCCGCTCCGAGCGTCTCACCCACGGCGCGGACCCCGTCGAACCGGAGCGCCAGCGAGGCGGTGACGTCCTGGAGAGTCCGGAACACGGCTTCGAGGCGCCCCGACGCCGAGCCGGCCAGGCCGAGGACCGGGGGGACATCCTGGAGCTCCGCCAACCCGACCGGTCCGAGCCGGGTCTCCAGGCGACCGCCTCCGCTCCACTGCCACGACCCCGTCCCCCGCACGGCCACGCCGCGAACGCGGGTGGACACGGCGGTCGCCTCGATCCGCTCGGCGTCCATCCGGAAGACGGCGTGGAGCGCCTCGATCGGCCAGCCTCCCACCGTCAGGACCGGGGCCGTCAGCGTTCCCCGTCCGCGCCACCCTCCCGTCGCCCACGACGCTTCGCCCTCGAGCGCGAGTGGATCCTTCCCGAGGACGGCGCTGGCGTCGACAATCCGGATGGCGGAGGGCGTGAGCCGGAACGGGACCGTGACCCCTGTGAGCGTGACCTCCGCGCTCGTGAGGGCGGTCGCCTCGAGCCGCCCGCTGGCGACAGGCTCCCGCCACGACCCGCTCACGTCGGCGGCGACGATCACCTGGCCGGCAACGCGATCCTGGCCGAGGGCACGCGCTAACTCGGCCCCGTCGGCCATGAGCCGAGTGCGGAGCGCGATCGGCCCTTCGAACGGCCCGCGGCCGTTCAGGGACAGCGTTCCCACCGGCCAGCGGCCGCGGATTGACACGGCCTCCAGCCCGGTCGTGGTGAGCCGCGCCTCCCCCCGCACGTCGCCCGGGGGGACCCGGTCGAGCGGTGGCGGCAGTCGCGCCTGCTCCAGCCCCAGCGCGATGCGGGCGTCGCTCCCGCCGGCTTCCATGACGGCGGACGCCGTGATCGTTCCCGGCGGGCCCTCCGCCCGGAACTGATCCAGCGAGAGCCGCCCGCGGTCCCACCGGATGACTGCCGGCGAGCGAGTCGTCCAGCGTCCGCCCCCGACAACGAGCTCGTCCGGGGTGATCGACGCCGTCATCCGGATCTCTCCCGGCCGCCAGAGGGGAACCTCGGCCTCCGCGCGTGCCGAGACGCTCCCGAGCACTCGCCCGCGTGCCGCGGGCGCCGCCTGGGCCACGATAGGATCCAGGTCGGCCCGCTCGAGTCGGGCCCGCGCGGTGAGGGTCCGGCCTTCCTCGAGACGCCCCTGGGCGGTTGCCGAGAGCCTCATCGCGGGGAACTCGAGCGCCGCCATCAGGTCGCGGCCCGTGACACCGACGTCCAGGCGGCCCGGCCCGAGGAGGACGCCGCCGAGCCAGACGTCACGGAGGCCGAGCGCCACGGTGGCGGACGCCGTCCCCCGTTGTGTGCTGGCCCGGAAGCGCGCCTCACCGGACCCCTCTAGCGAGACGCCGGCGGGAAGTCCGGGCAACCCGCCGAGCGCGACCGGCCCGAGGTCTCCCTCCGCCCGTCCGGCGCCCCCCCAGTCCCAGGTCCCTCGAAGCGTCAGCGGGATGCCACGCACGCGGGCGGTCAAGGGCTGGACCTCGACCCGCTCGGCGTCGAGCACGACGGCCGCGCGGAGGCCCTCGATCGGCACCCCGGGGAGGACGACGCGCGGCGTCTCGAGCGTCCCTGTCCACCGCGAGAAGCCTTCGCTGCTCGCCAGCCGGTAGCGCAGCTCCGCGCGATCGAGCGTCCGCGTGGTCAGGGTGAGCGGGCCCACGTCGGCCTGCCCGGCGACGACCGGCCGATCCCACGTCCCCGCCGCCTCCGCGGTCACGCGCGCCGGTCCCGCAACGCCCGTCGCGCCCAGGGCACGCGCGAGCGGTCCGAGGTCGGCGTCGAGGTCCGCGCGGAGCCCCAGGCGGCCCCCCGGCTCCACGCGGCCCCCGACGTCGAGCCGCGCAGCGGCCCACCGCGCGGTCACCGGCCCGAGCTCGATCCCGCCCCCTTCGAGGCGGCCGTCGGCCTGCACGTTCGCGGGGCCGAGGGACGCGAGGACCCCCGGGAGCCGGAGCCCGTCCAGCGCCAGGTGGGCCCGTCGCGTGCCGGCTCCCCCGCCGGGGCTCAGGGTGAAGGCGCCCCGGACGGGCCCGCCGGGAAGGTCTCCGCGAATGTCCCGAAGATGCAACGTCCCGTCCCCGAAGCTTCCCTCGAGGTGAACGCCTCGCGCACGAAACGATCCCGCGACGAGCTCGGGCACGGTGATGCGCCCTTCGACCCGCGGGGCGGCGATCGGTCCCTCGAGCGTCGCGTCGAACCGGGCGATGCCGATAAGCGGCCAAGTCATCCCCGCGTGGCTGGCGATCGGGACCAGGCTGGCCTCCCCGCGAACCGTTCCGACGACCGTGAGCCCCGCCGGGGCCGGTCGAAGCTGGCCGGACAGCTCGGCCTCGTGACCCTCCCACCGGAACCGCACGCTCCGGGCGGTCACCTCCCCCGCGCGGATCGTGCCCTCGACGCGGATCCGCTCGACGCGCTCGCGCACCGCGGGGGACTCGAAGCGGAGGCTCTCGGCTGCCGCGGAAAGGGCCAGCGCGTCCGGCTGCGGCCGCCCATCGGCGTCGAGCCCACTGACCTCGACCGTCCACGGCGCATCCGGATCCCGGTAGAGGATATGGCCCTGCCGGATCTGCACCACGGCGAGCCGCACCGTCACCGGGCCGATGGCGACGGTGTCGGGGAGGATCGGGATCGCCAGTCCGCCGCCCCCCGCGGCGGTGGCGGCCACATCGACCCCCGTGAGGGTCACGCCGATCACGAGCCGCCGACGCCAGAGGCTCTCGATCCGGACGCTGACGTCGCCGTGGTCGAGTCTCAGGAGGGTCCCCTGCTCCCAGGAGGCGCTACTCGCGACGGCGACCCCGGAGACTCGGAGGGCGACCGGCCAGGGACGGAAGCTCACGGCGTCGACGCGGGCTGGGCGCCCGAGCGCCGTGACCAGCGCGCCCTCGAGCTCGGCGCGGATCAGCTCGGGCCCGCGAAGCCGGAAGAGAATCCACGCCGTCGCGACGCCCACTCCGAGGAGCAGGACGAGTGCCGCGAGCCCGACGAGAGTCCACCGGATGAGACGACGCCTCGAAGGGCGCCGCCGGGGTCCGCGAGGTTCATTCACCGTGAGCGATGCTCCGGGACCCATGAGAGCACGTCTTGAGGATCAAGAGGGACGCCAGCTCGTTGCGCTGCGAAGCCGGCGCAGGGGGCTCGGCGCCGGCTAGCCGGCGCGCCGGCACATCGGGTCGGCGAAGGTCGCCAGCTGCTCTTAGACTGGGGGGCGCTTGATGTCCAGCTTCCGCATGCGATTCCGCAGCGTGCTCGGGTTCAGCCCCAGGCGCTCGGCCGCCTGTCCGCGACCCTCGATCGTCCACCGACAGCGCTCGAGAATCAGCGCGATGTGGGCCCGCTCCAAGTCCCGCAGTGACTCTCCGGGGGCGGGCCGGCCGGCTCCGTCCGGGGACGTCGCCCCCGGTCCGAGCGCCTCGTCGACGCGGAGGACCGAGCCGCGCGAAAGGATCAGGGCCCGTTCGACCACGTTCTGCAGCTCGCGGACGTTCCCGGGCCAGTCGTAGGCGAGGAGGGCCGCCATCGCGGTCTTCGGAATCTTCGTGATCGTCCGGCCAAGCGCTCGCTGGCGCGATTGAATGAAATGCCAGACGAGGAGGGGGATGTCCTCGCGGCGCTCCCGAAGAGGCGGCACCTCGATCGGGAACACGCTCAGACGGTAGTAGAGATCCGGGCGGAACCGGTCTTCCCGTATTTCACGGCGCAGGTCACGGTTGGTCGCCGCGATGATCCGGACATCGACCTTCCGCGTCACCGTCGAGCCGAGCCGCTGGATCTCGCCACCTTCGAGAGCGCGGAGGAGCTTTACCTGAAGGGCGGGGTCGAGGTCGCCGATCTCGTCGAGGAGAAGTGTCCCGGAGTCGGCGAGCTCGAAACGTCCCGGTTTGGCCTGCGTCGCGCCGGTGAAGGCGCCCTTCTCGTAGCCGAAGAGCTCGCTTTCAATGAGCGCCGCGGGCAGGGCGGCGCAGTTTACCGTGATGAACGACCGGTCGCGCCGCGGACCGTGCCCGTGGAGCGCTCGGGCGAGCAGTTCCTTGCCGGTGCCGGTCTCGCCGAGGAGGAAGACGGGCGCGTCCGTGTCGGCGACCTGCCGGACCTTCTCCAGAGTCGCCCTGAGGGCTGGACTCCGCCCGACGATCTCACGGATGTCGTGGGCCTCGTCGAGCTCTGCGTGGAGATAGACGTTTTCGGCTTCCAGGCGCTCGCGGAGACGCCCGTTTTCCTCCAAGGCCAAACGGAGGGCGCGCTCGACGTCCCGGCGAGCGAGGGTGCTCGCGACGATCTCGCCCACCGCGTGAGGAGCGGTGACCCGGTCCTCCGGCCAACAGGATTTAGGCGTTGCCGCGGCGAACGAGATGGCGGCCGCGGCCCGGTCGGCGACCCCTCTCGGCGCGAGCGCGCCTGAGACGACGCCATTCCGTTGGATCGTCCCGCGATTGTCCGCCACGGGCAGCCTCTCGAGTGGGTTCATGGTCACGCGCTCCCCAGCCTCGACCCCGAGCCCGCGCCCTCGCCGAGGGCCCGCGCGACGGCGCGACCGGCCGCCTCCCGAGACTCGAGGATCCAGGCCGCCACGAAAATCAAGCCGGCGTGCAGCACGCTGGGCGCGACGCGGGCGATCGCGTCCGCCACCCCCCGCAGGGGTTCGGCCACCAGCGGGAGCCCTACCTCATTGAAGAAGCCGATCCACACGAAGAGCATGACGAGCCAGAAGGCGATCCGCGCCGCCACCCCCCGCACCGCGTCCGGCCCGCCGGGCTTCGTGAGGCCGATGCCCTCGGCCGTCAGCGTGTCCAGCCGCGTGCGGCTCAGGACCCGACTCACAATCCCGGCCGCCATCTTGGCGATCACATACCCCGCCACCAAGATGCCGAGCCCGATCAGGAGCGACGGCAGGGCGGTGGTGATGCGCTGCACGGTGGGCGCGAGCATTTCCATGAGTGTCATGTGGCACCTCCCATGATGTGGCAGAGGTCAACATGCAGCCTCTCCCGTCGCTCCGTTCGCCACGGGCCGCCGCCATCCCTGCGTCGGGATCGCGTGTGGCCAACTTGTCTTCCCGCCACCACCCCGCGTGGGGTGGACCGGGATGGTCACCGGGCGGGCCGACTGTAGGCCGGCCCGGCAACCCTCTCACCACCGTCTCGGAGTCCGGTCCTACATATATGCTTTGAGAATCTGGTCGATCACCTTGGGACCCCACGTGATCGACCCCGTCTCGAAGACTGGCTTTCCGTCAATGACGCGCGCGTAGTTGGGCGGAGCCTTCGACACATCGGGATCTGGCGCCGGGAGATTCCCGCTGGGCAGGGGCCTGAGGGAGCGCCCGCGCGTGCGGAAGCCTTCTGCCGTCCTCGCTTGGGTCGAGCCTGGCGCCATTTCTTCCCCGCCGGGATCATGACCGGGCCGCACTGGGAAGTCCCGAGGGAATCCGGAAACTTCTCCAAAACAGCTCACCTCCCTTGCTCGGCCCGGGCGAAAAGGCGGTCGAGCACCGTCGCCTCTACGGGCCGTCAGCTGGAGGTCTGCGGATTCGGCCCGGAAGACCGGCCGAAGTACAGGGCCAACAGGCCCAGGATATCCTCATCCTCGTCGCCTCGCCCACTGGGCCCGCGCGGTCGAGTCCAGACAGGTCGACGGCCCGGGAGGCCACGCTCGTGACCGCCGCTCTACCGCGAGTCGGGCGAGTCCGTGAGCCGTCCCGGGCCGTGCGTCTACGCGAGCTTGCGGGCCGTCACCGCGGGGTCAGTGGGAGCGTCGTCCCTCCGATCGTCACCCCCGGTCGCCAGCCTGCACGCTCTCGCCTCACTGGGCAGGGATGTCGCCGCAGAAGACGTACGTGCTGGCTTCCTGAGCGGACTTGTGGCCGTTGATGGCGAACCGCTCCTTCTGCAGCGTGGAGAGTGGCTGATCGATCACTGTCTCCGACTTGCCGTCAGTCAGGGTCGTAAGTCCGTACGCCGGCGCGGGATCCATCTGAGCGCACGACCCCTTGTGAATGTGCACCGGCTGGGGGACGTTGGCGGGCTGTCCGGTCACGGCAATCACGACCTTGGTCTTGTTTCCCGTTACGTCCGAGAGGGTCGCCGTGCCCGACTCACCCGAGCTGTTCAGGGGGCCCAGCTTGACGTTGACGTCTGCAGCCTCCGCGAAGGTCCCTGAAACAAAGATCACCATGGCGACCAGTCCCAGCACCGGACCGAGAGAGCGAAGCATCGCAGCGTCCTCCTCTACAGGTTGTGGAGTGTGGAGTACACGGACAGCGTCGGTTCACGGGCCACCTGTCCAGGCACCAAGCCTAGCAAGGTCCGAGGTGGCTTGCTTCGGATATCACTCGACATCGAGCTTCTTGAATCGCGAGCCCGAGAAGGACACATCCCCCATTAACCCCTTCTCGCCGAAGATGAAGGACACGATGGCTTTCTTCAGATTGGTCGTATCGAGAGCGCCGCCAGCGCCCACTGTGGCCACGGCCACCGACGCATCCACGCCCATCTCCCATTCGCGCGTGCCGCTGGTGAACTTGGCCACCGCGGCGTCCGTGTTCAGCACCAGGATCATCGAGTACCAGGAGATGCCCACGAGGAGTCCCCCCTTGAGCGCGGACGTCCCGTAGTAGATCGGCTTTGGGGCACCCTTGCTCAGCACGCAGTCGCCTGACTCCACGCCGATGATGAAGCCCCCCTTGGTGATCTTCGGGCACACCAGGACACCCTTGGCGTTGGCGAACACCTCCGCGGAACCCTTAGTGTCTGCCTGGAACTTCGCCAGCGTGGCCTTCGCCTCGGCATCCAGCTTGGCCGCTTCCTGGGCCGTGAAGGCCGCCGCGGCCTGACCCGACAGGACCAGACCAACCGCCACGACACCACTCAACAGGCTTGCAGTGATCCTTCGCTTAAACATGCGTCTCTCTCCTCTCAGTTCGTGCGTGTAGACCCTGCTTCCGCCATCGGACGCGCGAACGGCGATCCCGGAGCGGCGGCACCTCAATGGAGAAGACGGCCCTCGCCCCACCCCCGAGCTACCACATCGGCACCGCCGGTACGGGCCATTTGGAGTCGTCGATGAGCGAGTGCATGACGTTTGTACTGGTCTGAGGTCACGATAAGAGCTCTATCATCACTTCGCGCGGGCGTCTATGGGACGTTGGTCCTATGGCGGCCACGATTGGTCCTTGGCCGCGGCGTCGTCGGCGCAAAGAGCATACGTGGTGGAGGTCTGGCACGTGGTATCCTCGCGGAATGACGGCGTTTCTCTCTGGGAGACGCCAGGCGTCACCGCCCGCGTGCGTAGACGTGCGGAAGACCCTTCTACGACCTAGCTTGGGTCGGGCCTCGCGCCCTTTCTTCACGGCGGCGATCATGACGGGGTCGCCCTCGGGAAGTCCCGAGGGAATCCGCAAATTTCTCCAAAACGGCTCGACCCTCCGGCAAGCGCCGTGATCGAGTTCCCGCCCTACCGGTTGGACCCGCGTGCGGGACGCCTATGGCACGGCGACCGTCCGGTGGAACTGCGACCCAAGGCCTGGGCTCTGCTGCGCTATCTGGCCGAGCGGCCCGGTGCGCTGGTCACGAAGGAAGAGCTGCACGCGGCCGTCTGGGGCGACGTCGTGGTGTCGGACGACACGCTCACGCAGACGCTCGGCGAGCTGCGGCGGGCTCTCGGGGACGATCCGCGAGCCCCGCGTGTCATCGAGACCGTTCACCGCCGGGGGGTTCGCTTCATCGCCCGAATACACGGGACCCCAGCCGGGGAGCGGGGACTCGAGTCGGCAGTCGTGCCCCAGCCCGTCCCGGGAGCGAGATCCCCCGCGACCCTGGTGGGCCGCGAAACCGAGCTCGCGACGCTCCGGGCCATCTTCCAGACCGCGTCCGCCGGCGAGCGCCAGGTGGTGTTCATGCAGGGCGAGCCCGGCATCGGCAAGACCTCGATCGTCGAGACCTTTCTGGACGCGGTGCGGGCGTCGGCCGACGGCGTCCTGATCGGCTATGGCCAGTGCGTGGAGCAGCACGGCGAGCGGGAGCCCTACATGCCGGCCCTGGAGACCCTGGAGCGACTGAGCCATGGACCGGCCCACGACCGGCTGCTCTCCACGCTGCGCGCCGTCGCCCCGAGCTGGCTGGCGCGGATGCCCTCGCTTCACTCGCCCACCGACGCGGGGCCGCCCGGGCGCGGGGACACGGACACGACGCCCCACCGCATGCTGCGTGAGTTCGCGAGCCTGGTGGAGGCAGTCTCCGTCGATCGCCCGCTGGTGCTGGTCCTGGAGGACCTGCACTGGAGCGACCAGGGCACGGCGGATCTCGTATCGGTGCTCGCGCAGCGGCCCGATCGGGCGCGAGTCATGCTCCTGGGCACCTATCGGCCGGCGGAGGCGACGGTGCTCGACCACCCGTTCGCCCAGGTCGTGGCGACGCTGCGCACGCACCGTCAGTGCCGGGAAATCGCGCTCGAGTACCTGAGCCGGAGCCACGTGACGGCATACCTGCAGGCTCGTTTCCGCGGCGCGACGGTAGACGACGACGTCGCCGCCGTCGTCCACGCGCATACGGACGGGAATCCCCTCTTCATGGTGAGGCTGGTGGAGCATCTCCTGGACCGCGGCTGGCTGGCCGAAAATGGGGGCCTCTGGCGGCTGTCCGTTGACCGCGCGGCGATCGAGCAGGAGGTACCGGAGGACATCCAGCAGCTCATCCAGGGGCAGCTCAGGTTCCTGTCGCGCGCCGAGCGAGACGTGCTCGAGGTCGCGAGTGTCGGCGGGGTGATGTTCGACGCGCCGGCGGTGGCCGCGGGACTCGGCCGCGCACTGGACGAGGTCGAGTCGCTCTGCGATGAGCTGTGCCGCCCTCGTCGCTGGCTTCACCACCGACGGAGCGTCGAGTGGCCGGACGGCACTCTGGCGGTCCGCTACGCCTTCGGGCACGCTCTTTATCAACGCGTGCTCTACGCCCGCCTCTCGCCGAGCCGGCGGGTCATCCTGCACCAGCAGATCGGCGAACGCATCGAGGCCGGGTACGCGGCCCGAACCGCCGATGTGTCGGGCGAGCTGGCCATTCATTTCCAGCACAGCCGCGATCGACGCCGGGCCGTCGCTTACCTCGAGCAAGCCGCGACGCGGGCGTACGGCCGGCTCGCCTACCGCGACACCGCCGCGTGTCTGGAACCGGCCCTCCGGCTTCTCGGTGAGCTGCCGGACACGCCGGACCGAGCCCGGGACGAGCTGCGACTGCGCCAGCTGTACACCGTCGTGCTGACCCAGACCGCCGGGTACGTGGCCGAGGGATTGCTCGACAACCTGACACGCGCGCGACGCCTCTGCGAGCAGCTTGCGGACCCTGCCGGGCTCTTCGACGTCCTCTCTGCTCTCTGCCTGCTGCACAGCAACGGCGGTGACTTGCGCGAGGCGGAACGGGTCGGCGAGGAACTGTCGCCGCTTTCAGAGCAGCTGAATCCGTCCGCCGTGGTGGAGGCCTCCTTCCTCCGAGGGGGGGTCGCCTTGTGGGGCGGCGACCTGGATGTCGCGGAACCCTTCCTGGCCAAGGCGCTATCGTCGTCGGTGAGTCCTGACGAGGCGGATCGGCTCTACGGGGTCAATCCTCTCGTGGCGGCGCGGTCCTTCGAAAGCCTCCGCCGATGGGTGCGCGCCGAACCGGATCGTGCGCGGGTCGTGCAAGGGGAGGCCATGGTGCTGGCCGAGCGGCTCGGCCGCCCCTTCACGGTCGCCCACGCCGCGGCGTATGCCGCGTTTCTACACGTGCTCAACGGCGAGTGCGGGGAGGCTGCGAGAATGGCCACCAGGGCGGCCGATCTCTCGGACGAGTACGGCTTCCCGCTCTGGTCCGGGAGCGCGCTCGTCAGTCGCGGCCGGGCACTCGTCGAGCAGGGCGAGGGTGAGCGAGGCCTTGCGGAGATCCGCGAGGGCCTCGACGTGCTGCGGCGGGCCAAGATAAGCCTCGCCGCTTCGCTGTGGTTCTCTTTGCTCGCCGAGGCATGTCTGCGGCTGGACCGCGTGGATGAGGGACTGGCCGCCACCGACACCGGATTGACCCACTGTCGCGACACCGCCGCCCGCCTCTTCGAGGCCGAGCTCTGGCGGCTCAGAGGAGAGTTGATCCTCCGAGGGGCCCGCTCCAAGACGCGTCCGCGGCCGCGCGAGATCCGTGAATCGGAGGAGTGCTTCGAGAGAGCTCGAGCGGTGGCGCGTGCCCAGGGGGCGCACATGCTGGAGCGGCGCGCCAGCCGGCGGGCCGCCGGGGCCGCCGCGCCGCGCAAGCCGCCACGCTGACGTGATCATCATCAGGCATCGTCGGGGCTATCCGCGGCGGCGAGCATCGCCGTGATCCACGCGAGCAGCTCGTCGGCCGACGCGAAGCGCGAACGGCGCCCCGTCTGAAGATGCTCGACCCGCCCGGTGGTGTTCCCGAGTCGGGGGTCGGTCTCCGCACTGAACTGCACGACGAACGCCTTCGCATACGGGAGCGCCGACTGGGTGTGGGCCCGGCCCGGGTCGGGGCTCTCCGCCCCCTGATGAGCAGCGTCGTGCGCCATGCTTCGTCCGTTGACATCATGCCCCCCGGCGCCGCGGAAGTCCCAAGGGAACCCCCAAATTTGTCCAAAATCTAGCGCTCGATCCACACGTTGGCGTACCGGACCAGGGTGGCCGGGAGCTGCTCCCAGTTCCGCACGTTCGCGCGCGACCCCGAGACGTAGTTGGCGTGCACCGTGCAGATGTAGGTCGCCTCCGGGATATGAGGTCGAACAGCTGCCGGTAGAGCTGGTCCCGCTTGTCGGTCAACGCTCGGCCCGGGCCTCGTCCAGGATCCTGTCGATCGGAGCGCTCTCGAGACCCAGCCAGGGCGGCGCGCTCAGGCGCCAGCAGCACGTCGATGGAGAGGCGGCGATCGGCACCGGGCGGAGCTCGCCGCCGAGAATCGTCATCAGGATGAGAGCCAGGAAATAGTTGGGCACGGACGCACCCACGATGGGAACGCGCCGACCCAGTAGCTTTCCGGGCGGCCTCGCCGGAGGGCGGCGTAGATTCCGCTGGCTCCCCCCCACGAGCACGGAGAAGAGCGTAGGTGACCACCTCGGGAGGATAGGGGGGTACGGAGGCCGGACAAGAGACACCTCACCTCAGGGGGGCGTCGCGAGCGAAGGCACGCGATCGGGCGGGTCGTGCCGGCTCACCGTGGACGCTAGCGCGTCCCGGCGCCCTACTGTGCCGGGCGTCTGATGCCGAGCTTGCGCATGCGGTTCCGCAGGGTGCTCGGGTTCAGACCGAGGCGGTCGGCCGCCTGGCCGCGGCCCTCAATCGTCCACCCGCAGCTATTGAGCACCCGGACGACGTGGGCCCGCTCGACGTCCTGCAGGGATTCTCCGGAGGATCTCCGGCCGACCTCGACCCGCGCCTCTGGTCCCAGCCCGAAGGCATCCTCGATTCTGAGGATCGATCCCGGCGAGAGGATCATGGCCCGCTCGATGACGTTCTGCAGCTCGCGGACGTTCCCGGGCCAGTCGTAGGCCTGGAGTGCAGCCATCGCGGGTTTGGGGATCTTCGTGATCGCTCGGTTCAGAGCCCGCTGCCGCGACTGGATGAAGTGCCAGACGAGCAGGACGATGTCCTCCCGGCGGTCCCGCAGCGGTGGCACCTCGATGGGGAAGACACCCAGGCGGTAGTAGAGGTCGGACCGGAACCGGCCTTCGCGCATGTCCCGACGCAGGTCCCGGTTCGTGGCGGCGATGATCCGGACGTCGACCTTTCGCGTCACCGTCGCGCCGAGCCGCTGGATCTCACCGTCCTCGAGGATGCGGAGAAGCTTCGTCTGGAGGGCCGGCTCGAGCTCCCCGACCTCGTCGAGGAAGAGCGTCCCGTGGTCGGCGAGCTCGAAGCGGCCGGGCTTCGCGTGGGTCGCGCCGGTGAAGGCGCCCTTCTCGTGGCCGAAGAGCTCGCTCTCGATGAGCCCCGCCGGCAGCGCGGCACAGTTGACCGCGATGAACGACCGGGCGTTCCGCCGGCTGTGCCCGTGGAGGGCGCGAGCGAGCAGCTCCTTGCCGGTGCCGGTCTCGCCGAGGAGGAGGACCGCCGCGTCCGTGTCGGCGACCTGGCGGACCTTCTCCAGCACCGCCCGCAGAGCCGGGCTCCGCCCCACGATCTCGCCGAAGTCCCGGGCCTCGACGAGCTCCGCGTGAAGGTAGACGTTCTCGACCTGGAGCCGCTCGCGAAGACGCTCCTTCTCCGACAGGGCTGTCCGGAGGGCGAGCTCGGAATCCCGGCGGGCGAGGGCGCTGGCGATGATCTCGCCGACCAGCCGGAGGCGAGCGACGAGTTCCGGGGCCCATCGCTGTTCCCGCCTGACCGTCGCGAACGAGACTACGCCGACGACACGATCCTCGACGACCATCGGCGCCAGCGCGCCAGACACGACGCCATAACGCTCGAGGGTCCCGCGGTCGCGCGCGGCCTCAGGCGGCAGCTCGTCAAGGCGCGCGAGGACCACGAGCTCCCGCTCCCGGAATAGCCGGCGAATCATCCACGGGAACGCATCTTGTGGATCGGTCACCGGAGGGCCGATGGTGCCCATCCGTACCCAGAGGTGAGTCCGCGTCACCGTCCGCAGGGCCGGATCGTGCTGGATGACGCTTGCCCGGTCGGCCCGGAGCAGCTCGCCGACGGCTCCGAGGGTCTGGATGATCTGCGCGTCGATGGTATCGACCGGCACGCGGAGCAGGCTCGCCGCGAGCCCGGCGACGCTCTGGTCGAAGTCGATGGCGCGTCGCAACGAGTGGTCGCTCTGCGCCCGTGCGAGTGCGCTCCCGATGATCTCGGCAATCCGCCTCAGCTGGTCGATTACCGGGGGAGGCCAGGACCTGCCGTCACGGACCGTGCCGAGCATGAGCCAGCCGACCGACGCCCCGCCGGTGAGCAACGGCAGACCGGCGAGCGACCGGATCCCACGCCGCTCGAGGAACTCCCGGTCCGTCGCCGCTGGCGCCGGGAGGTCGTCGGGCGTCGCCAGGCAGACCGGGACCCCGCCGCCGAGGCGGCCCGCGATCCACGGGAGCTGGGTCGTCGGGTCGAACGGGTCCAGCAGCGCGCACCCCGGCCGGACCCAGCAGTGGGTGATCCGAAGCGGCCCACCGTCGAGCGGCGGTCGGGCCAGTGCGGCCTGATCGACATCGACGAAACCGCCGACCCGGCCGACCAGCTCATCGAGCTGAATATCGAGGGTATCGAGGGGGCATTGCGCCAGCGCCGTCGAGAGTCCCTCGAGGAAACCCTCGAACGCGGGCCGGGCTGCCGCTCCAGAGGGGGGATCAGGAATCAGGTGCTTCTCCCTGGTGATCCACGTCGCCTCGTGCCAGGGCCCGTCGTATGTGACGGCCCGCCATCGCCCGCGGTGGCCGTTCCGCCGCTACCTGGTTGGCAATTATCGAGTATGGCATTGGTCCATTGATCATTTCCACACGAGGCCTTCACTGGAATGCTTCTTGCCTCGGGTTGATTGGGAGCCCATCACGGCGGCTCATGAGCTTGGGTCTCGCCGACGCATGTCTTCGCCCGGAGGGGGTCTGACCGGATGGGATTTCGTCTGATCGTGTCCGAGACTCCTGACATCACGACCATCGGGGTCGTGGGACGCCTCGGCGACGACGCGGTCGTGATCCTGGGGGAGGCCTGCAGCGGGGCCGGGCGGCCCCTCGTCCTGGATCTGTCCGATCTGACGAGCGCCAGCGATGCCGGCGTGTTGCAGTTGCGCCGGCTGGCGGGCGAGGGCGTCCACCTCCTGGGGGCGTCACGCTACATGAGGCTCCTGCTCGATCCAGCCCCGGGCGAATCGGGCGTGACCGCCCTACCGGGAAAGCAGGGCGTTCGGCCGTCGAGTCCGTCGCAGCGAACTCGACGGCCCAGAGCGAAACCGTCATGAGGGCCGCTACCCCGCTCCTCGGGAAGTGGAGTCCAGCTGGGGCGCCGGCGCCCCAGCCTTCCGCGACGGGCCGAACGGGCGAGTATCGTGACTCCGCGAGTCTGCGCAACTTCTCTCCTGGCATGCGCCTTGCCCGGCTCCATGCATGCCTGAGGACGAAAAGGGGGCTGACGGGTGAAACGATCGAGACCGCTGAGCAACGGGAACCGGTTTCGGCGGCATTGGACGCGGAGCGTCCTGATCGTGGGCGTGGCGCTCCTGGCGTGGCTGGTCGGCTCGCTCGGAACCCGGGCCGAGGCCGACGAGGATCAGCCTCGGCCGCCGGCCGTGGAACGGCTCTTCCCCACGCTCAAGGAGGACATGAAGGACCTCCCGGCCTTCCTGCGTGACACGGACTTCACGCTCTACCTCCGCAGTTACTACATGAACCGCGAGAACCCGGACGGCACGGAGAACGAGGCCTGGGCCTTCGGGGGCTGGTTCAGCTACCGGTCCGGCTGGCTCCTCGACGCGTTCCAGATCGGGGCCACCGTCTACGGGTCGGCGCCGCTCTACGCGCCGGAAGACAAGGACGGCACGACGCTCCTGAAGACGGGACAGGAAGGCTACGGGGTCCTGGGCGAGGCCTTCGCCGCGCTGCGATACAAGGAATATGCGATGGCCAAGGGCTACCGGCAGGAAGTCGCCCAGGGCTATGTCAACCGCGAGGACAACCGGATGACGCCCAACACCTTCGAGGGCCTCACCCTTGGCGGGAAGCTGGGGCCGGTCGACTACCTCGCCGGGTACCTCTGGAAGATGAAGGCCCGGAACTCCGACGAGTTCCTGTTCATGTCGGAGCAGGCGGGGGCGGCGGGCAGCGAGGACGGCGTCGCCATGGTCGGCGTGAAGCTCGCGCCGCTCCCCGGCTTGAAGCTCGACGTCAGCGAGCAGTACGGGTTCAACACCTTCAACACGGTCTTCCTCCAGGCCGACTACACGCACCCCCTCCGGGAGGACCTCAAGCTCATCTTCGGCGGCCAGTTCACCGATCAGCGGGCGGTGGGCGACCAGCTGCTCACGAACGCGTCGGCCAAGGATTGGAGCACCTACAACGTGAGCGCCAAGGCCGGCGTCGCCTATCGCGAGCTGACCCTCACTCTCGGCGGCTCGGTGACCGGCGACGGGAACACGATCCAGGCGCCGTGGGGCAGCTTCCCGGGCTACCTCTCGCTGATCCAGGAAGACTTCGACCGGGCCAACGAGAAGGCCGTGCTCGTCGGCGCGGCCTACGACTTCTCGAAGCTGATCACCCCGGGGCTCGCCGCGTTCGTCAACATCGCCTACGGCTGGGACGCGATCGATCCGAAGACGCGGGCGGCGGCGCCGGACCAGACCGAATACGACCTCACGATCGACTACCGGCCGCCCAGCGGGTACCTCTTCCTCCCCACGACGCGCAATCTCTGGTTCCGGCTACGCGGCGTCATCCTCGATCGGCAAGACGCCGACCAGCTCGGCTGGCAGGTCCGGTTCATCATCAACTGGGAGATTCCGCTGCTGTAGGAGCGACGGCCCAGCGCGGCATCTCGGACGGACGAGCCACATCGGGACGACTCAGGGCGGGCACAGGGCCGCAGGCCACGCGCCGGCCCCCTTAGCACGCACCCAGGAGGAATGGCAGATGGCGACGACGTCGAATGATCGGACCCTCGGCCTGAACGAATTCTTCACGGCCTCGGAGGCACGGGTCGACCGCTGGCGCACGCTGAATCGCGTGGCCAAGGCCCTCGCGGCAAGCGGTCCACGGGCGGCGGGCGGTCCCGGGATGGATCCGCAAGCGCTGCTGGCCGAGATCGCACCGCTCGAGGCGCTCTGTGGCTATCCCGGGCCTGGTCTGATGGCGCAGGTCCAGGAGCGCTTGCAGACTGGCGACTGGACCGGCTTCGCGCGCCTGGTGCAGCGGATCAGCGGCGCGCTCCTCTCCAGCAGCTACCGGGACGACCAGGAGCCCTGGAAGGCTGACGAGGAGGGGGATGCGCGTGTGCCCGACATCCTCCCGCCGTCGGTGGGACGCGGCCAGAGTCGGCGGCCCTACTTCGAGATCCTGCTCGTCTCCCCGGCGGAGCGGGCGATGTGGCCGGGCATCCGCGAGACCTTGCGGCGGCTGCGCCGGACCGAGGACGAGTTCGTCTACGAGCCCGTCGTCGTCGGCAGCTTCGAGGACGCCGTCCTCGCCGTCGTGTTCAACCCGAACCTCCAGGCGGTGGTGATCAGCGACGGCTTCGCCTACCCCTCCCAGTACACGGTGCCGGTCCTGCGCGAGATACTCACCCGCCAGGTGCAGGTCGCCGAGACGGCCCGGAGCGGCGATCTCGGGATCCTTCTGGCGCAGATGGTGCGCCGGTGGCGGCCGGAGCTCGACGTCTACCTCACGACCGACCGTGACGTCGCCCGGCTGGCCGGCTCCGACGAGGCGGCGCCGATCCGGCGGATCTTCTACGGGGTCGAGGAGCCGATGGAGATCCACCTGGCGGTCCTCGACGGCGTGAAGGACCGCTACGAGACGCCCTACTTCGACAACCTCAAGCGTTACGCCCAGCGGCCGATCGGCACCTTCCACGCGCTGCCGGTGGCCCGCGGGCAAGTCCATCTTCAAGTCCAACTGGATCCGCGACATGGGCGAATTCTACGGCGCCAACCTGTTCCTCGCCGAGTCGTCGGCGACCACCGGCGGCCTCGACAGCCTCCTCGAGCCGACCGGCAACATCAAGGTCGCGCAGGACAAGGCGGCCCGCGCGCTCGGCGGCGACCGCAGCTTCTTCGTCACGAACGGCACGTCGACGTCCAACAAGATCGTCCACCAGGCGCTCCTCAAGCCGGGCGACATCGTCCTGATCGACCGCGACTGCCACAAGTCGCACCACTACGGGCTGGTGCTGGCCGGCGCCCAGCCGCTCTACATCGACGCCTTCCCGCTGACGCAGTTCTCGATGTACGGGAGCCTCGCCATCAAGCCGATCAAGAAGGCGCTCCTCCAGCTGAAGGCCGAGGGCAAGCTCGACCGTGCGAAGCTGGTGGTCCTGACGAACTGCACGTTCGACGGCCACGTCGCGAACGTGAAGCGCACCATGCTGGAGTGTCTTGCCATCAAGCCGGACCTCATCTTCCTCTGGGACGAGGCGTGGTTCGGGTTCGCGCGCTTCTCGCCGTTCCTGCGGCGGCGCACGGCGATGGGCGCGGCCGCGGCGATCCGCGAGCTGATGCGCGATCCCGCGTACCGGAAGCGCTACGAGACGTTCAAGGCCAGCACCGGCAAGCTGGACCCGAAGGACCCGAAGCTGCTCGACATGGAGCTCCTCCCGGACCCGGACCAGGTGCGCGTCCGCGTCTACGAGACCGACTCGGTCCACAAGTCGATGTCCTCGCTCCGTCAGGGCTCGATCATCGTGGTCGCGGACCAGGATTTCCACACCGTCGAGCCGTCCTTCAAGGAGGCGTTCTTCACCCACACCTCGACCTCGCCCAACCTCCAGATCATCGCCTCGCTCGACGTGGCGCGGCGGCAGATGGAGCTGGAGGGCTACGAGCTGGTCGGGCGGGCCATCCAGCTGGCGCTCGAGATCCGGCGGCAGGTCAACGCGCACCCGCTCATCTCCAAGTACTTCCGCATCGCCACGCCGGCCGAGATGATCCCCGCCGAGTACCGGAAGTCGGGCTTCACCGACTGGGGCGCGCCGGGCTGGACGATGACCGACACGATGGGGGCACTGGACAACGACGAGTTCTACCTCGACCCGACCCGGATCACGCTCCTCTGCGGCGCCGCGGGCTACGACGGCAGTCAGTTCAAGGCGCTGCTGGCCAGCGAGCACGACATCCAGATCAACAAGACCT
Organism: uncultured Candidatus Rokubacteria bacterium; assembly: GCA_963805625.1. GTDB lineage: Bacteria > Methylomirabilota > Methylomirabilia > Rokubacteriales > DASRDR01 > DASRDR01. The sequence continues at coordinate 769,104 of CAWDVE010000017.1, read as the reverse complement.
CGCGGAACAGCGTGCTCGTCCAGATCAACATCAACAACACGCGGAGCGACCTGGCGCACCTCATCAAGGCGCTGGCGGACATGGCGCGGGGGATCGAGAAGCGGCTCGCCGAGGGGGGCGAGGAGGAGCGCGCGGTCTTCAAGGCACGGGTGAAGTCGCTGGTCGAGGACGTGCCGGACCTGCCCGACTTCCAGCGCTTCCACGACGCCTTCCGCGACGACCCGAAGAGCGGCACGCAAGAGGGGCACATGCGCGAGGCCTACTACATGGCGTACGATGCCACCAACATCGAGCACGTCAAGCTCAACAGCAAGGAGATCGACGAGCGCCTGGCCAAGGGGCCCGAGCTGGTCTCGGCGAAGTTCGTGATCCCGTACCCGCCCGGCTTTCCGATCATGGTGCCGGGCCAGGTCGTGACGAAGGAGATCATCACGTTCATGCGGAAGCTCGACGTGAAGGAGATCCACGGTTACAACGCCGGGAAGGGTCTCGAGCTCCTGAAGCCCGATGCGTTGGTGAAGCATCGGGCCAAGGGCAAGTAGGAGACGGCGTGCATGGCCGTCAGGCTCGATGTCCATGCTGGTGAGCCTGGTGCCCCCGCTGGTGCCGATCGAGGAGCCCACGCGAGAAAGCCCGTGACTCAAACCGGAGCACGCCAACGGAGGTCGACATGATCGACTGGTTATTCGCGACGCTGCGTCAGTACCCGGAGATCGCGATCTTCCTCTCGCTCGGGATCGGGTACTACGTCGGCAAGTTCACCTTCAAGGGCCTCGGGCTGGGGTCGGTCACCGCGACCCTGCTGGCCGCCGTCGTGATCGGACAGCTCGGGATCACGATCAACCAGCCCCTGAAAGCGTTTGCCTTCCTGATGTTCCTGTTCGCGGTCGGCTACGGCGTCGGGCCGCAATTCGTCCGCGGCGTGGCCAAGGATGGCTTGCCGCAGGCGCTCTTCGCGGTGGTCGTGTGCGTGCTGTGCCTGGCTTCAGGTGTGGGGGTCGCCAAGCTAGCCGGCTACGACCTCGGGTACGCGGCCGGGCTGTACGCGGGATCGCAGACCATTTCGGCCTCGATGGGCCTCGCCACCGACGCGATCAACCGGTTGGGTCTGGCCGCCGAGCAGACCAAGGCGATGCTCGACGGGATGCCGATCGCCTACGCCGTGACCTACATGTTCGGCACGGTCGGCTCGGCGATCGTGATCGCGCTGGTCGGACCGGCGCTGCTCCGCATCGATCTCGCCGCCGCCGCCAAGGACTACGAGGCGAAGTACGGTGGCACGAAGGAGATGGGCGGCGCCGGCTCGGCCTGGCACCGCTGGGAGCTGCGAGCCTTCCGGGTGAGACAGGGCGGGAAGGCCGTCGGCCTCCGGGCCGTCGAGGCCGAGGCCCTGGTGCCCGATGCGCGCGTCTTCGTCCTGCGCATCCGCCGCGGCGGGGCGATCGAGGACGCGACCGCGGACACCGTGCTGCGGGAAGGCGACGTGGTGGCGGTCGCCGGCACCCGCGAGGTGCTCGTGAAGGTCCTGGGGGCAAATGCGGAGGAAGTCGAGGATCCCGAGCTCCTGAACGTGCCGATCGAGGGCGTCGACGTCTACGTGACCAACAAGGCGGTCGACGGCAAGACGCTCGCCGAGCTGGCGCGAACGCCAGGCGCCCGCGGCGTCTTCCTGCGGAGGATCACACGGGGCGCGACCGCCACCGAGATCCCCATCCTGCCGAACACGACGATCCAGCGCGGCGACATCCTGACGGTTGTCGGCCGCACCCAGGACACCGGAGCCGCGGCCAAGCTGCTGGGCGTGCCGGATCGGCCGACCGACGTCGCCGACGTCGCGTTCATCGGATGGGCGGTCACGCTCGGCGCGCTGGTCGGCGCGCTGGTCTGGAAGGTCGGCGGCGTGCCGTTGACGCTGTCCACCGCCGGCGGCGCTCTCATCTCGGGGCTCGTGTTCGGCTGGCTGCGCTCGACGCGCCCGTTCTTCGGGCGCATCCCGTCGTCCACCGTCTGGTTCATGAACTCGGTCGGCCTCAACATCTTCATCGCCATTGTCGGCATCTCGGCCGGCCCGGGGTTCGTCAACGGCCTCAAGACACAGGGTGTCAGCCTGTTCCTGTGGGGCATCGTGGCGACGACGGTACCGCTGATCCTCAGCATGTACATCGGCAAGTACCTGTTCCGCTTCCACGACGCCATCCTGCTCGGGGCCGTCTCCGGTGCGCGGACCACGACGGCGTCCCTCGGCATGGTCTGTGATTTGGCCCACAGCCAGGTGCCCGCGCTCGGGTACACCGTCACCTACGCCATCGGCAACACGCTCCTCACGATCTGGGGCATGGTCATCATCATGCTGCTGTCGTGACGCCATGAACCTCGTGACGCTCCGCCAGCAGTGCGCGCTTCTGAACGCTGAGCCCCTTCGAGCCGGGGGATAAGCTCATCGCGCCGGCCGCTAACAACGCCAAGCTTACAAGGAACAATCAATGGACGACATGAAGCTCAAACAGTACGAGAAGCTGGGTCCGTTCGAGATCAAGGACTTCCTCGCCAAGGTCGCGTCGAAGACCGCGCAGGAGGCGTCCATCTCGTACCTGAACGCCGGTCGCGGCAACCCGAACTGGGTCGCCACCGAGCCGCGCGAAGCGTTCTTCCTGCTCGGGCAGTTCGCGGTCACTGAGAGCAAGCGCGTGCTCGACCTGCCGCCGGGCGTGGGTGGCATGCCCAAGGCGTCGGGTGTTGCCGGCCGGCTTGAGGCCTGGCTGAAGAAGCACGACGACATGCCGGGCGCCCCCTTCCTGCAGGCGATGGTGCCGTGGGCGGTAAAGAAGTTCGGTTTTGACCCCGACAAGTTCGTGCACGAGCTGGTGGATTCCATCATCGGCGACCACTATCCGGTGCCGGACCGCATGCTGGTGCATAATGAACAGGTCGTCCACGAGTACCTGCAGTGGGCGATGTGCGGGACCCCGCGGCCGAAAGGCAAGTTCAAGCTGTACGCGGTCGAGGGCGGCACCGCCGCCATGTGCTACATCTTCAAGTCGCTGAAAAGCAACCGGATCATCAACCCCGGCGACACGATTGCGCTCGGCGTGCCGATCTTCACTCCGTACCTCGAGATGGCGCACCTCGAGGACTACGACCTCAAGTACGTCGAGGTGCACGCCAAGCAGGAGGTCCGATTTCAGTACCCGGATGAAGAGATCAAGAAGCTCCTCGACCCGAAGATCAAGGCGTTCTTCATCGTCAACCCCGGCAACCCGTTCGCCGTGGCGCTGTCACCCGACACGATCAAGAAGATCGGGGCCGTCCTCAAGAAGCGGCCGGATCTCATCCTGCTGACGGACGACGTCTACGGCACCTTCGTGCCGGGCTTCCGTTCGCTGATGGGGGAGTTCCCGAAGAACACCATCGGCGTCTACTCGTACAGCAAGTACTTCGGCTGCACCGGCTGGCGCCTGGGCACGGTCGCGGTCCATGAGGACAATATCTTCGACGAAATGATCGCCCAGCATCCCGAGCCCATCAAGAAGCTGCTCGACAAGCGCTACGGCGGGCTCACGCTCGAGCCCCGCAAGCTCGCCTTCATCGACCGCATCGTGGCGGACAGCCGCGACGTCGCGCTGAATCACACGGCGGGCCTGTCGCTCCCCCAGCAGGTCATGATGACGCTGTTCTCGCTGAGCGAGCTGATGGACGAGAAGAAGGCCTATCAGAAGGCCTGCATCGGCATCGTCAAGAAGCGGGTCGAGGCGACGATCGAGGGGCTGGGCATCGAAGTCAGCCCGAACGAGTACTTCGACTACTACTACGGCCTGATCGACTTCGAGTTCTGGGCCCGCAAGTACCTGAGCGAGGACATGGTCAAGTGGATGAAGGCGAACGTGCATCCGCTCGACATCGTGTTCCGGCTGGCCGAGGACCACGGCATCGTCCTGCTCAACGGCAGCGGCTTTGCCGCTCCGGACTGGTCGGTGCGCATATCGTTCGCGAACCTGGATGATCACGTCTACGACGACATCGGCCGGGCGGTGCGCGCCATCGCGCGCGGCTACAATCAGGCCTATCAGGCCGCCACGGGTAAGGGCGGCACGCCGGCTGTGCCCACGGCTCGTAGGCGGGACGTTCGATAAGGAGGGCATGTCATGTCCGCCCCGCTACCACCCGTTCATGTTGCCTGTCATCTGACTCGGAGGAGGAGCTGGAAGATGGCCTTTGAACTGACCGCATCGGAGGCGCCGGATCTCACGACGATCCGGGTTGCCGGATACCTCGGAGACGCCATGGCGGTGTACAGCAAGGGGAAAGCGGTGAAGACACTCGTTGTCGGATTGCTGGTGAGCGCGCTTGTCCCCGGGGTCGCGTTTGGCGCGAGCCGCGCAACGGCTCCTGTCGTGGCGCAGGCCACGGCGCCCGCCGCCAAGCCGAAGGCGCCGGAGGCGGGCAAGCCAAAGGTGCAAGAGGCCGCCGTCGTCACGCTGCGGGGTACCGTGGAGGCGATCGACAAGGAGAAGCAGACGGTCACCATCAAGGGACCGAAGCGGACTCTGACCGTAAAGGTCCAGGACCCCAAGAAGCTCGAGGCGATCAAGGTGGGCGACCCGGTGGTGGGCAAGTACTACGAGGCGCTGGCACTCGAGGTGAAGAAGCCAGGCACCGCGACCCCGGGGGTGACCGCCCAGCAAGGCATGGCCTCCTCCAAACCCGGCGCCACGCCGGCCGGGGCCGTCGGGGAGCAGATCACCGTGACCGTGACCATCGTCGAAATCGACAAGAAGGCGGGCACGGTGACCGTCAAGGGCCCGGACGGGAGCACCGAGACCGTCAAGGCGCGTGACCCGAAGAACCTGGACGCGATGAAGGTGGGCGATCTCGTCGAGATCACCTACACGCGCGCCCTGGCCATCGCCCTCGACAAGTCAGCGAAGAAGTGACCCCCTCGCTCGATCGGCCGGGTGATGTGGGCTGAAAAGATGGCGATGGAGGAGCGAGCATGCTAGGACGGAGGCGAGCGGCCCGGGTTCTCGTGGCAGCCGTCGCTCCTCTGATGATCCTGATCGGGGGAGGCTGCGCGACCGCCATCAACCATTCCTACGACCCGTCGACGAACTTCGGCGCCCTCAAGAGCTACGCGTGGGCGCCCGGGCCGGCGGCGGCCTACTCGCAGAGCAGTCTCGTCGAGGCGAATGTCCAGTTCCTCGCCGACCCGCTCCTGGCGAAGAAGGGATTCACCAGAGCGACGGCCACCCCTGACTTCGTCATCTTGGTCAGGCTCGAGAACTACCCGGTCGGCAGCGTCCGAGGGCTACGAACTCAGGATACTCGACCTGAACGTGTACCGACCCGACGGCCGAACGCTGATCTGGCGGGGGACGGCGTCCGGCTCCATCAGCACGGACGCGGCGTCCGGTGACCTGAGCAAAGCGGTCGAGGGCATTCTGGCCGCCTTCCCCCCGAAGTAGGGTGACCGTCGGCAGGACGGGGGTACTCCGCGCGCAGTCGGCACGGCCGTCCGAGCCAGCGCCCGTCGCATCTCCGGGCGCTGGCTCGCTTGTGACGGCGATGGCGTCGTTGGAGAGAGTCTGACGGAACAAGGGGGTCAATAGATGAGCTGGTTCGTCGATGCCCTCCGGCACAATCCCGAGCTGGCGATCTTCCTCACGCTGGCGCTGGGCTTTCTCATCGGAAAGGCCAAGATCGGGAGCTTCAGCTTCGGGACGGTGGTGGGCACGCTGCTGGCGGGCGTACTCGTCGGCCAGCTCAGCATCCAGGTTCCCGGGATCGTCAAGACCGTCTTCTTCGACCTGTTCCTCTTCACGACCGGCTACAAGGTCGGGCCGCAATTCTTCCGGGGCCTGAAGAAGGACGCGGTCTCGCAGGTCCTGGTCACGGTCGTCCTCTGCGTCACGTGCCTCGTGGCCGCCTTCGTCGCCGCGAAGGTGCTCGGCTACGACATGGGGACCGCGGCCGGGCTCCTGGCCGGGGCGTTCTCCGAGTCCACGGTGATCGGGACCGCCGGCGACGCCATCAACCGGCTGGCGACGATCTCGGCCGAGGAGAAGACGCGCTTCGTCAACAACATTCCCATCGCCTATGCGGTCACGTACTTGGTCGGCACGGCCGTCCTCGTGTGGTTCATCCCCACGATCGGGCCCAAGCTCATGGGCATCAATCTCCGCGAAGAGGCCGCGAAAATGCAAGCGCATGGGCCGGGTGGCAAGGAAGCGGAGCCCGGGGTCGCCTCGGCGGCCCGTCGATTCGACGTCCGGGCCTACCGGGTGACCAACGACGCCATCGTCGACAAGACGGTCGGCCAGCTCGAGGCGCTGCCCAGGGACTTCCGGGCCTTCATCCTGCGAGTCCGCCGGCAGGGCGCCCTCCTCGATGCCGAGCCGACCACGGTGATCCGCCGGGACGACGTGGTGGCAGTGGCCACGCGCCTCGACCTCCACGTGGAGCGCGGGAGCGCCATCGGCCCGGAGGTCCAGGACCGGGACCTGCTCGACATCCCGATCGCAGTGCTGGACGTGGTGGTCACGAACAAGGCCCTGGCCGGGAAGAGCCTGGGGGAGCTGGCGAGAGGCGAGTTCGCCCGCGGCGTCTTCCTGCAGAAGCTCGCGCGGGCCAGCGAAGAGATGCCGGTTGCCCCCGAGACGCGCCTCGACCGGGGCGACGTCGCAACCCTGATCGGCCCGAAGCCCGCGGTCGAAAAGGTGGTCAAGGAGCTCGGGTACCCCGATCGCCCCACTGCTGCCACGGACATGATCTTCGTCGGCACCGGCATCGTGCTCGGGGGCTTCGTCGGCCTCCTGTCGGTGGTCGTCGCCGGTGTGCCACTGACCCTCACCGCCAGCGGCGGTGCCCTCATCATGGGCCTCGTGTTCGGCTGGCTCCGGTCGGTGCGGCCGTTCTTCGGAAGGATCCCGGAGGCGGCGATCTGGATCTTCGACACCGTCGGCCTCTGCGTCTTCATCGGCGTGGTCGGGATCACGGCCGGCCCCGGCTTCGTGGCCGGGCTCCAGAAGACCGGTATCAGCCTCGTGATCGTGGGCCTGATCTGCTCCCTGACTCCGCACATCGTGACGATTCTCTTCGGAAGATATGTGCTGCGGATGAACCCCGTCATCCTCCTGGGCGCTTGCGCGGGCGCTGGGACGATCACGGCTGCGCTTCGCGCCCTCCAGGAGGAGTCCCAGAGCAGGGTGCCGGCCATCGGCTACACCGTGCCGTACGCGATCGGCAACATCCTGCTGACCGCCTGGGGGCCGGTCCTCGTGGCCATGATGGCGGCGGGACGCTAGTCGGCCGGATCCGGATCGGCGGAGCGAGCGCTCGTGATGCAGGTGCCGGAGCCCAGTCCGCCCGCTCGCCGAGGCGCAGCGATGCGGACAGGACGACTCACGCTCGGGCTTGCCGGCCTCACGCTGCTGGTGCTCCTGCTGTCGGTGCCGGGCTCCCTGCGTGAGGCGTTCGACCGGGGCGGCTTCTACCTGTTTTCACGCGCGTTCGTCGAGGACCTGCCGAAGCGCTTGATGGGCCCCGGTCGCTTCCGGTTCATCCTGCAGCCGCTGGTCGCGACCATCCTGGGAATCCGGAGCGGCAGGGCTGACGCGCGGGCGGCACGACCGCCATACCTCCTGGGCCTGGTGACCGATCGCGAGCACCGCCACGAGCTCATGCGGGACGGCCTCGCGTCGGTCGCCAACCTCCTGCTCGTGGGTATCCTGCTCGACTCCGTTTTCCAGTGGGTGATCCTCGGGCAGTCGTACCCGGGGGCGGCGCTCGTCGTGGGGCCGGTCCTGATCACGACGCCCTACGCCATCGCCCGCGCGCTGGCTAACCGCGTGGCTCGCGCGGCGGGGCGGCCCGCGTGATCTCGGGCCGACTGAGGATCGGGTCGGGCCCGCCCGGCCCGGTGGCAGGACCGGACGCGATCGCCAGATCGGGTAGCATGACCGAAGGGGGCCAGCAGCGGCCGGCCAGCAGCGGCCGGCCAGCAGCGGCCGGATGGGGAGCATGGCCAGCTTCGAGCGGCCTCGTACGGCGGATCCGCAAGGCGCTCGATCGCGAGCAGAGCGTGTTCAAGGAGCAGCGACGCGCGCAGATCGACGTCGTCCGCGGCGGGAAGTGACGTGCCGCGTCCGGCGGAGCGAAGCGGCGTTCAGCAGAGGAGGGGAACGATGCGGCTGCGAGTGACCGGAACGGTGGCGGTGACGATGGCGCTCCTCCTGGGAGCGACGGCGGCGCGGGCGGACGACGCCCAGGATGCGCGACAGATCGTCGAGAAGGCGAAGCTCACGGTGGAGCAATTCCAGACTGACCCGAACATGGGAACCTTGCGTGATCTCGCGAAGAAGGCCAAGGGGATGCTCATCATGCCCCAGATGCTTCGCGGCGCGTTCATCGTCGGGGCGTCCGGGGGTACCGGCGTCCTGGTCGCGAAGGACGAGAAGGCCGGGAAGTGGCGCGGGCCCGCCTTCCACACCCTGGGCGGGGCGAGCTTCGGCTTCCAGGCGGGGGCGGACGCGGCCGAGGTCGTCATCCTGGCGATGACCGAGCGCGGGGTCACCAAGCTACTCAGCCCCCAGGTGAAGCTCGGGGCCGACATCAGTGTCGCGGCGGGACCCGTCGGCGGGGGCGCGACCGCGGCCACGGCGGGTCTCAGCGCGGACCTGATCAGCTTCTCGATATCGAAGGGCCTCTACGGCGGATTCTCCGTTGACGGCTCGGTCGTGGGAGTTCGCACGGCCCTGAATCAGGCCTTCTATGGCAAGCCGGTGAGCCCGACTGACATCCTCATCAAAGGCACGGTGACGAGCCCCGAGGCGGACCCACTCATCGGGGCGGTCGCCAAGCTCGCGGGCGGCCGTTAGCCTTGGTCCTCCCGATGTGCCGCTCGCCCCGGATGGGAGGACGGATTCCGTAGGCGGTGAGGCAATGACCGTCGCGACCTGACGGGCCTGGCCCGGTGGCCGGTGTCGAGATACCGGCCACCGGAGCCGCACGATCGACAGGCGGGAAGGTCGCGAACGTGAACGTTGGCGCGGCAAACATTCCGAGATGACGAGACACTGGGCGGCGCGACCGCTGTGCCGCGTCGGCATGAAGGGGCGTTCGATGGCAACGGGACAGGGTCGGGCGGAAGAGCAGCGGCTGACGGAGGCGCGGGAGCACGGGCGTGCCCTGGCGGAAGTGGGGCCCGTATCTCTCGGAGCGCCAGTGGGGCACGGTCCGTGAGGACTACAGCGACTCGGGCAACGCCTGGGACTACTTCAGCCACGACCAGGCGCGGTCGCGCGCCTACCGGTGGGGCGAGGACGGGCTGGCCGGCGTCTCCGACGACCGCCAGCTGCTGTGCTTCGCGCTGGCCCTGTGGAACGGGAAGGATCCGATCCTCAAGGAGCGGCTGTTCGGCCTGACGAACAGCGAGGGGAACCACGGCGAGGACGTCAAGGAGTACTACTTCTACCTCGACTCGACGCCGACCCACTCGTACATGAAGTACCTCTACAAGTACCCCCAGGCGATCTACCCGTACGGGGGCCTCGTCGAGACGAACCGGCGCCGGGGGAAGCACGACTTCGAGTACGAGCTCATCGACACGGGCGTGTTCGATCAGGACCGGTACTTCGACGTGTTCGTCGAGTACGCGAAGGCGTCGTCGGAGGACCTCCTCGTCCAGGTCACCGTCTGGAACCGCGGTCCGGAGGCGGCGACGCTCCACGTCTTGCCAACCCTCTGGTTCCGCAACACCTGGTCCTGGGGCGGCGATGCGCCCCGGCCGACGCTCCGGCAGGCCGCCGTAGGTCCGACGCCCGTGGTCTCGGCCTCGCATCCCGAGCTCGGGGAGCGGTTTCTCGCCTGCGAGGGCGCGGCCGCGCTCCTCTTCACCGAGAACGAGACGAACAACGCGCGGCTCTTCGGGGCGCCCAACCGCACCCCCTACGTCAAGGACGGCATCAACGAGTACCTGGTGGGCGGCCGCCGGGAGGCGGTGAACCCCGCGCAGACGGGAACGAAGGCCGCCGCGCACTATCAGCTCACCGTGGCGCCCGGCGCGTCGCAGACGATTCGACTGCGACTCAGCGACGTGGCGCCGGGCGGAGCGGCTCCGACGAGCGCTGGGCCGGAGCGGCCGTTCGGCCGCGGCTTCGACGGCGTGATGGACCAGCGCCGGAAGGACGCGCACGAGTTCTACGCGGGGGTCATCCCGCAGTCGCTGGACGCCGACGCGCGCCTCGTGATGCGCCAGGCGCTGGCCGGGATGCTGTGGTCCAAGCAGTTCTACTACTACGACGTCGACCGGTGGCTGGAGGAGCACGGCGCCGAGCCGTTCAAGGCGGGACGGCGTGCGGCCCCGCGCAACGACCACTGGCACCACATGCGCAACGCCGACGTCATCTCCATGCCGGACAAGTGGGAGTACCCGTGGTACGCGGCGTGGGACCTGGCCTTCCACTGTCTCGCCCTGACGCTCGTCGACGAAGACTTCGGCAAGCAACAGCTGGACCTGATGCTGCAGGACCAGTACCTTCATCCCAGCGGGCAGATTCCCGCGTACGAGTGGAACTTCGGCGACGTCAACCCGCCCGTCCACGCGTGGGCCACGATGTTCACGTACGCCATCGACAGGGCCCGGCGGGGCCAGGGCGACGTCGACTGGCTCGAGGGCGCCTTCCAGAAGCTCCTGCTCAACTTCACCTGGTGGGTGAACCGCAAGGACCGCACGGGCAGCAACCTGTTCGAGGGCGGATTCCTGGGGCTCGACAACATCGGGGTCTTCGACCGGAGCGCCCCGCTTCCGACCGGCGGGTACCTGGAGCAGGCGGACGGCACCGCCTGGATGGCGCTTTTCTGCCAGAACATGCTCGAGATCGCCGCCGAGCTCGCGATGGAGCGGCCTGCCTACGCGAATCTGGCCCTCAAGTTCGTCGAGCACTTCCTGTGGATCGGGACGTCGATGATGCACGCCGGCGGGGACGTCGGGATGTGGGACGAGGCCGACGGGTTCTTCTACGACGTCCTCCGCACCCCGGACGGTGGGGCCCAGCGCCTGAAGGTGCGCTCCATGGTCGGGCTGCTCCCGCTCTGCGCTGTCACCGTGTTCGACGGCGCCTTGCTGGAGAAGTACCCGCAGCTCGGCCAGCGGTTGCGGGGATTCCTCGAGGCCCGCCCGGAGCTGAGGGCGTTCATCCACGATCCGGCCAAGCGGGGTCAGGCGGGGCGGCGGCTCGGTGCCCTCCTGGATGAGACGAAGCTTCGCCGGGTGCTCGAAAAGATGCTGGACGAGCGGGAGTTCCTGAGCCCCTACGGCATCCGAGCCCTGTCGCGCTATCACGCGGACCATCCCTACGTCTTCCACGTGGGGGATCAGGAGTACCGGGTGTCGTACCTGCCGGCGGAGTCCGACAGCGGCATGTTCGGCGGCAACTCCAACTGGCGCGGGCCAATCTGGATGCCCGTGAACGGCTTGATCATCCGGGCGCTGCTCCAGTACCACACCTACTATGGCGATACGTTCACCATCGAGTGCCCCACGGGCTCCGGGCGACGGATGAACCTCTACCAGGTCGCCGAGCAGATCACCCGCCGGCTGGCCAGCATCTTCCTGCGCGACGAGCAGGGTCGGCGCCCCGTGCATGGAGGCGCCAAGAAGTTCCAGGAGGATCCGCACTGGCGGGACCTCATCCTGTTCTATGAGTACTTCCACGGCGACAACGGGGCGGGCCTCGGCGCGAGCCACCAGACCGGCTGGACCGGCATCGTCGCCCGCGCCATGCATCTGTTCGCGACCAGCACCTCCGAGGAGTTCCTGAGGCTGGGCAAGACCGCCGGCGTCGTCGAGGTGCCGACGCAGAGCCCCGCCGCCGGCATGGGGACTGCTGGGGGAAGAAAGCCCTGAGTTGAGCCGACCGAAGCCGGCGGTCCTGCTCCTCACCGCGCTCGCCGTGTCGGGATGCGCTAGCATCGGCCCGGGCACGGTGACGCGGGACCGGTTCGACTACACCGGGGCGGTGGCCGAGTCCTGGAAGAGCCAGATGCTGCTCAACCTGGTGAAGCTCCGATACGGCGACACCCCGGTGTTCCTGGACGTGGGGCAGATCGTGAGCGGCTACACGGTGCAGAGCACCTTCACGGCGGGGGGCAGCGTCTTCAGCACGAGCGGGGTGGTGCCGGGGGTGCCGAACAGCAGCGTGACCCTCGGCGCCCAGGGGCAGTACACCGACCGGCCAACCATCACGTACGCGCCGCTCTCGGGCGAGCGCTTCGCCCGCTCGATGATGACGCCGATTCCCCCGGCCGCTCTGCTGAGTATGATCCAGGCTGGGAATCCGGTGGACCTGGTCCTGCGGCTCGCGGTCCACGTCGTGAACGGTATCGACAACCGCTTCGGGGGCGACGCGCGGGCGCGACCTGCGGACCCGGAGTTCTACGTCCTCCTGGAGCGGCTCCGCCGGATCCAGCTCTCGGGGGCGATCGGCCTCCGGGTGCGCCGGATCGATCGGGACGAGGCCGTGCTGATGACCTTACGGCAGAAGGTGGACCCGAGTCTCGAGGCGGACATGCTGGCCGTCCGGCAGCTGCTGGGCCTCGATCCCGCCGGCCGGGAGTTTCAGGTCGTCTACGGCGCGGTGGCGGCCAACGACACGCAGATCGCGATTCTCAGCCGGTCCATCCTGGAGATCCTGGTGGACCTCTCGTCCTTCATCGACGTCCCCGAGGCCCACGTCACCGACCGACGCGTGACGCCGACGGCGGAACCGGAGGTGGGACCGAGAGGCCCCATCCGGCCCCTGATCCGCATCGGGAGCTCTCCGGACCGGCCGGCCGACGCCTTCCTGGCCGTGCCCTACCGCGGCTACTGGTTCTGGATCGACGACCGCGACATGCCGTCGAAGCGGCTGTTCAGCTTCCTGATGTTCATCTTCACGCTCGTCGAGACCGGCGCGAAGGACGGCGCCCCCGTCCTAACGATCCCGACGCAGTGATGGAGGCCCAGCTCATGCGGCCCGCCCCGATCTACCCGTCGCTCTACCAGATCAACACCCGCGTCTGGCTGACGGAGCGGTCCCGGATCCTGGGCCGGCCCGCCACGCTGGACGACGTTCCCGACGCCGACCTGGACCGCGTGGCCGGCATGGGGTTCGACTGGGTCTGGCTCCTCAGCGTGTGGCGGACGGGGCTGGCCGGACAGCGGGCCTCGCGCGAGAACCACGAGTGGCGGCGGGAGTTCGAAGCGACCCTGCCGGACTTGCGCGAGGACGACATCGCCGGCTCCGGGTTCGCGATCACCGGCTACACGGTGCACGAGAGCCTGGGAGGCGACGCGGCGCTGGCCCGGCTGCGCGAGCGCCTCCGGAAGCGCGGCCTCCGGCTCATGCTCGACTTCGTTCCGAATCACACCGCGCTGGACCACCCGTGGGTCGAGGGTCATCCCGAATACTACGTGCCCGGCACCGAAGCGGACCTGGCCCGGGCGCCGCAGAACTACATCTGGGTCAAGCGGAGGCAGGGTCTCCGGCTCCTGGCGCACGGCCGGGACCCGTACTTCTCCGGGTGGCCGGACACCCTCCAGCTCGACTACAGCAACGTGGCCACGCAGGAGGCCATGCTGGACGAGCTCCTGAAGATCAGCGGGCAGTGCGACGGCGTCCGCTGCGACATGGCGATGCTCGTCCTGCCCCACGTCTTCGAGCGGACCTGGGGCCGCCGGGCGCCGCCCTTCTGGCCGCGGGTGACCCAGCGCGTGCGGGAGCGCGTGCCGGGCTTCCGCTTCATGGCCGAGGTCTACTGGGACCTCGAGTGGACGATGCTGCAGCAGGGGTTCGACTACGCCTACGACAAGCGCCTCTACGACCGGCTGCGCGAGGGACACGCCCGGCCGGTCCGCGAGCACCTGTACGCCGGGCTCGACTACCAGAGCAAGCTCGCTCGCTTCCTGGAGAACCACGACGAGCCGCGGGCCGCCGCCACCTTCCCGCCCGGCATGCACCAGGCCGCGGCCGTCGTCACATTCCTGTCGCCGGGCTTGCGATTTCTCCATCAAGGACAGCTCGAGGGTCGCCGGGCGCGCATCTCGCCGCACCTGGTTCGGGCGCCCATGGAGCCCGTCGACGAAACCGTCCGCCCGTTCTACGACGCGCTCCTGGCGGTGCTCCGGCAGCCGACCGTTCGGGACGGCGAGTGGCGCCTCCTCGAGTGCGTGCCCGCCTGGGAGGGCAACTGGACCTGGGATGGCTTCATCGCCTGGTGCTGGCAGGGCAGCGGGGGCCAGCGGCTGCTGACGGCCGTCAACTACGCGGGGAATCAGGGCCAGTGCCGTGTCCGCCTGCCGTTCGACGAGCTTCGCGGGCATTCCGCGCGCCTGCAGGATCGGATGAGCTCCGCGGTGTACGACCGGAGCGGGGATGAACTGCTGACGTCAGGGCTCTACCTCGACATGCCGGGCTGGGGCTATCACGTCTTCGATGTGAGCCGGCTCTCGTGATGGGCTGCCGGACCGACGGATCGCGCCATCGCATCGCGGAGGACGCGCCGTGGGTCGCTCGTTCAGGTCGCGCGCTCAGCGTCCTCCTCCTGCTGCCCGTGCTCGCTGGATGCGGTGGTGGCAGCAGCGCGCCGGCGCCCGTGTTCGGGGGGAAGTCGGTCCAGGACGACCAGAAGTGGCCGCAGGAGCTGATGGGCGGGGACGGCTCGACGGTCCTGCTCTACCAGCCGCAGGTCGAGAGCTGGAAGGACTACAAGCTCCTCCGGGCGCGCATGGCGGTAGCGTTCCGCCGGATGGGGACGGACAGCCCCACGCTCGGCGGGGTGCTGCTCGAGGGCGACACCTCGACCAGCAGCGAGGCCGGGCACGTCCGCATCTCCAACATCCGGATCGTCGAGGGGCGGTTCCCCGGCCTCAGCGCGCCGGACTCCGCGCGCCTCCTCGACGCGCTGCGGGCGCGCATGAGCAAGGAGGACGTGATCGTCGAAACGGAGCGGATCACGGCCTATCTCGAGCGGGCGGAGACCGCCCTCACTCCGGCCGCGCTGAAGTCGGACCCGCCGAAGATCTTCGTGAGCACCAGCCCCGCGGTCCTGGTGAACATCGATGGGCCGCCGGTGCTGGCGCCGATCCCCGGCACCGAGTTCTCGTACGTGGTCAACACGAACTGGGACCTGCTCCGCGCCGGGACGACCTACTACCTGCGTCACGAGCAGGGCTGGCTCACCGCACCCGCGCCGGCCGGGCCGTGGACCGCGGCGACGACCATTCCCACGAGCTTCGAGCGGATCCCGGCGAGCGACCCGAACTGGGCCGACGTGCGGAAGGCGGTGCCGGGCGTGGCCCTGACGCCGGCGGCGGCGCCGAGGGTCTTCGTGAGCGAGACGCCGGCGGAGCTGATCCTGCTGGACGGGGAGCCGAAGCTGGACCCGATCAAGGGCACCAAGCTCTCCTGGGTCACCAACACCCAGAGCGACCTGTTCCGCGCGGCGGCCGACCAGCGCTACTACTATCTCGTGGCCGGGCGCTGGTTCCGCGCCGAGAAGCTCGACGGCCCCTGGCAGTTCGCGACGACCGAGCTCCCGGACGACTTCAAGAAGATCCCGCCCGACCATCCGGCCGCTGACGTCCTCGCCCTCGTGCCGGGCACGTCGCAGGCGCAAGAGGCGGTGATCCGGGGACACATCCCCCAGACCGCGCGCGTCGAGCGCGGCAAGGTCGAGGCGCCGAAGGTGACCTACAAGGGCGCGCCCGAGTGGAAGCCGATCGCCGGCACCCAGTTGGCCTACGCAGGCAACAGCCCGTACGACGTCCTGAAGGTGGGCGAGGTCTACTACCTGTGCTTCCAGGCGGTGTGGTTCGTCGCCAAGAGCCCGGAGGGGCCCTGGGAGCTCGCCGACAAGGTGCCCAGTGAGGTCTACCAGATCCCACCGAGCGCGCCCGTCTATCCCACGACCTACGTCTACGTGTACGACACGAATCCCCAGTACGTGACCTATGGCTATCTGCCGGGCTACTACGGAGACTACTATGCCTGGGGCGTGATGGCGTTCGGGACGGGGTGGTACTACGGGTCCTACGTCTACGACGACGTCTACTGGCCGTACGGGTACACGTACGGCGCGGGCACCTGGTACAACGAGCACACGGGCACCTACGGCCGGAGCGTCGTCGGCTATGGCCCCTACGGCGGGGCCGGGCGGGCGGCCGCCTACAATCCGACGACCGGGACCTACGCGCGCGGCGCCGCGGCCTACGGCGAGTACCGGGCGGGCGCCTGGGCGGAGGCCTACAATCCCCGGACGGGGACCACCGCGCGCACCGTGCAAGGCAGCAACGTCTACGGCAACTGGAGGAGCACGTCGGTGGTGCGCGGCGACGACTGGGTCAACGCGGCGCGGGTCAGCGGCAGCGCGGGGGACGCCGCGGCCGTCCGCACGTCGAGCGGCGGCAGCGCCGTCGTGGCGCGCGGGGACAACAACGTCTACGTCGGCAAGGACGGTCAGGTCTACCGGCGGACCGAGGGCGGCGGCTGGCAGCAGTACGATGGCGGCCAGTGGAGCGGCGCCGCCGCCTCGCGCGCCGATTCGAGCACGGTGCAGAGCTTGAACCGCGACGCCGAGGCCCGGACCACCGGCGCCAGCCGGGCGAGCCAGTCCCAGTCGTGGCGGAGCAGCGCGGGCGGAGCGGGGTACGGCGGCGGCGCGGGGGTTGGGGGAGGCGGCATGCGTGGCGGCGGCGGACGAGGCGGGGGTCGCCGCTAGTGCCCGTGAGAGCGACGAGCGCCGTGAGGAGAGCGACATGCTGAGGCCGGGTAGCGGGTCCCGGACGTGGGCGCCGACGAGGTGGACCGCCCGGCATGCCCTCTGGCTCGGTCCCCTGGCCGCGGCGTGGCTCGTGACCGGGTGCATCGGTCTCTGGCGAGGAGACTATTACGCGGGGCGCACCACTGGCGACCTCGCGGAGTGCGTGCCATTCACCTTCGACGTCTCCATCGAGGAGGGCGGACGCATTCGTGGTCTGGCGGCCACCACGTACCCGTGGGGAACGGCCAGCTGGGACGTCACGGGCATGGTCACGGGAACCGAGATCGTCCTCGAGACGCGGACCGACGATCCGCGGGTCCAGGAGCGCGTGCTCCGATGGCGAGGAAAGCGGGGCGCCGTCTCGCTGCAGGTGACCGAGGAGGGTGGCGGGAAGTGCGCCACGCCCCGGAGCGCGAGGCTCGACCGGAAGTAGAGGCTCAGCCGGGAAGCTCTAGGCTGCCGTCCGGCCGCAGCGGGAAGTGCGGGTTCCAGGCCACCTCCCACAGGTGGCCGTCCGGATCGGCGAAGTAGCCCGCGCGTAGCCGCCCCAGGACGTCGGCTGCGCGGGTTTCAGGATGCGGGCCCCCGCGGTCCCCGCCTCCGCCAGGATCGCGTCGACCGCCTCGCGCGTGCGCGCGTTGTGAGCGAGCGCCACGCCGCTGAACCCTGGCCCGTCCGCGACGTTCGCATCGGCGGCCAGCTCGGCCCGCCCCCAGAGGGAGAGCGCGATCCCGCCGACCTGGAAGAACGCGACGTCCTCCTGGCTCGCGCCCGACGCCCGCCAGCCGAGCGCCTCGTAGAACCGGCGGCTCCGCGCGACGTCGGCGACACCCAGCGTGATCAGGCTGACCCGCGGCTCCATGCCTCCCTCTCACGTCCGGCGGTGGCCTCGAGCACCTGCTTCAGCCGGCGCACGGCTTCCGCGGACTCGCTCTCGATCCTCGCGCGGATGCTGAGGCGGTTCAGCGCCGCGAAGAGCAGGTTGGGCGAGGCGTAGACGAGCTCGCGATCGAAGCGCGTGCCCGCGTCGGCGCTCGCGAGCGTGTAGGTCACGGCGCCCGCCTGCCGCCCGCCGACCTCCCCGGCGATCACCCAGCGCTCCGGCGCCTCGCGCAGGACCACGGTCCATACCGCGCGCCCCCGCCGACCGGCCACCAGGAAGTCCTCCGTCACCTGCTCGCCCAGGTCCAGCGGATGATCCACCGCCCCGCTCACGCGCAGGGACGAGGGGTGCCATCTGGGCCAGTTGGCCGGCGTCGTGACGTAGGCGAACACGACCTCGGGATCCCGGTCGATGGAGACCGAGTTGCGGATCCGGGTCGTGTCGTCGAACGGGAGCGGGACCAGCGCGACGCCCACGATCGCCGCCATGGCGAGGAGCGCGACGGCCCATCGCCTCAGTCGGCGCGTCACCCGGCGGCCGCGTGTGGTCAGGTCCGCAGCGACGCGAGCGCCGCCTTGACGCGGTCCGGCCGGAAGGGCACCACGCGCAGCCTCACCCCGGTCGCGTCGAAGACGGCGTTGCCGAGCGCCGCCGGCACCGGGGCCGAGGCGGCCTCGCCGACACCGAGCGGCGGCTCGTCGAGGCGCTGGATCATGTCGAGCTCGATGGTGGGCACCTCGTCGAAGCGAAGGATCGGGTAGCGCGCCCAGTCGACGCTCGTGACCCGGTCCCGATCGAAGACGATCTCCTCGTGAAGCGTGCGCGAGAGCGTCTGGAGGATGTTCCCCTCGAGCTGGCTCGCCACGTTGTCCGGGTTGATCATGAGCCCGCAGTCCTGGGCGCAGACCACGCGCGTCACGCGGATCACGCCGGTCGCACGCTCGACGGCGACCTCCATGCCCATGGCGACGTGGTTCTCGGCGTGCTTGTAGTGGACGTAGGCGATCCCGCGCCCGGTGAGCACCGCCGCACCGGGGTCGGACGGGCGCGGCGACGGCCGGGGCTGCCACCCCATCAGCGCCGCCGCGCGACGGAGCACTTCCTGCCCCCGCGGATTGGCGAGGCGGCGCAGCCGGTACTCCACGGGATCGATCTTCGCCAGCGCGCACACCTCGTCGACGAACGACTCGACGGCGAAGATGTTCGCGACCTTGCCGGGCGCGCGGATCGGGGATGTCCGGAACGGCGAGTCCTCGAGCCAGTGCACGACGGCGTGGACCGCCCCCACGCGATAGGGCGGATCGATGTTCTGCTGGACCTGGCCGGTCGCGCGGCCGAGCGGCTGGGCGAGCCCGGCCTCGATGGGCGCCAGCAGCGGGAGGTTCGGCAGGCCCTGCGTCGAGAGCGGCAGCCAGGCCTGGGTCTCCCACGCCACCACGTCACCCCCCTCGCCCACCGCGGCCCGGAGATCGAGGAGCTGGGGCGGCCCCTTCGGGTCCCAGCCGTGCTCGTCCTCGCGCATCCACTGGACCCGCACCGGCCGGCCCACCGCGCGCGAGAGGAGCGCCGCGTCGCAGGCCGCATCCTCGGCGCCGTTCTGGCCGTAGGAGCCCGCTCCGTCGAGGTAGATGAGCCGCACCTTCTCCCTGGGGAGATTCAGGATCTTGGCAAACGCCTCGCGGAAACGGTGGGTGGCCTGTGACGGCGTCCAGATCGTGGCGCCGTCGGGGCGAACGTCCGCCACGCCGCACGACGGCCCGAGGGAGCCGTGGGTCTGGACCGGCCACCAGTACGTCGCGCCGAGCGTCCGCACGCCGGGACCGGGGGCGCCGAGCACCGACAGATCGCCCTGCTTCGCAACCTCCTGGTCCCGCACGATCCGCGTTGCGCGCACCGCGTCGGCCAGCGTCAGGTGGTCAGGCAGGCCGGTGCCCGCCGACCACTGGGCCTTGAGGAGCTGCGCCGCGCGCACCGCGTCCCACTCGCGCTCGGCGACGACGCCGAGGAAGCCGCCGATCCGGACGATCCGAGCGCCCGGAATGCCCGCGATCGACGACTCGTCGACCGACTGGAGTGTCGCTCCGAGCGCTGGAGGCCGGATCGCACGGCCGTGGAGCATTCCGGGGAGCGCCAGATCCTGGACGTAGAGGTGCCGGCCCGTGGCCTTCGCGGGAACGTCCGGTCGCCGCACGGACTGGCCAATGTAGCGGAAGGCGCTCGAGGGCTTGAGCGGCGCCTTCGCGTCGATCTTGAGGCCGACCTGGCGGTCCCCGATCAGCGCGCCGTACGTGACGCCGGGGCCGCCTCCCTTCGGGCGGACCACGCCGTCGGCGGTCTCGAGATCCGCGACGGGCCGCCCGAGCCGCTGGGCGCCGAGCACCAGGATCGCCTGGCGCGCGGTGGCGGCGGCGCGCCGGAGCTCCTGACCGCCGCGGGAGATCCCGGTGCTGGCCCCGGTGCCGCCCTGATCCGGGCAGAGGGCGGTGTCACCCTCGATCAGCTCCGTGATGCGCTCGATGGCGACGTCCAGCTCCTCCGCCACCATCTGCCGCATGGCCGCCCGGCCGCCCGTCCCGAGATCCACCTTCCCCGTGAAGACGGTGACGGTGTCGTCGGCGTGGATCGCGAGGAAGGCGTCGACCTGGTCGGGCGCCACCGTCTTGCCGAGGTACCGGTCGGTCGTCCAGGCCGTCGGCGGCAGGGTGCTCGCAGCCTGCGCGGCGGCGCGCCGGGGCGCACGGCCCCCGAGACCGAGCCCGACGACGAGGGCACCGCCGGTGCCGAGGAACGCGCGGCGACTGATCGGGAGCGCCATCTCACGCCCCTCCCATCGCCGTCGCCGCCCGCATCACCGCCCGGATCACCCGGACGTGGCTCCCGCAGCGGCAGAGGTTCCCGGCCAGCGCCTGCTTGACCTCGGACTCGGTCGGCCGCCGGTTCTGCTGCCGCTGCTGCCACTGCTGGAGGAACGCCCGCGCCGCCATGACGAGGCCCGCCGTGCAGTAGCCGCACTGGGGTGCCTGCTCCGCGATGAAGGCGGCCTGGACGGGGTCCGGGCGCTCGGGGGAGCCCAGGCCCTCGATGGTCGTGACCTGGCGGCCGACGGCAGCGCTGACGGGCATCGAGCACGAGCGGATGGCCTGGCCGTCCAGGTGGACGGTGCAGGCGCCGCACTGCGCGAGCCCGCAGCCGAACTTCGTCCCCGTCAGCGCGAGGTCGTTTCGGAGGACGTAGAGGAGAGGCGTCGCGGGATCGTCGATCTCGACGTCCCGAGCCGCGCCGTTGACCTGGAGTGTCAGCCTCACCATCGTGCCTCCTCGTGTCCGGCCCGCGCCGGCGCCACGGTTCGGGAATCGGATCGCGGGCGGGCCACCTCACGCGCCCCGGCGCAGGACGAGATCGGCCTCGAGCTTGATGTCGTCCTCCACCCCGAGCACCACCGAGACCCGGGGAACCTTCAGACCGAAATCGCCGAAGCGAAACGCGGTTCGCGCCCGGACGCTGACTCGAGACCCGTCGAAGCTGGCTGTCGCGTTCCACGTGACCCGTCGCGTGGCGTCCTTCACCGTGAGGTCGCCGACCAGCTCGAACGGAACCGATCCGCTCTGCGGGTGCGGGAACGGCAGGCGCCGCGCCTCGGTGGGAACGAACGTCACCGTCGGGTAGCGGTCCGTCTCGAGCGTGTTGCGCCGGACGTAGTTGTCGCGGCGCGCCTCGTCGCTCCGGAGCGTCCTGAGGTCGATCGTGAACCGGGAGTCGCCGGGAAGCAGGCGCCCCTGGCCATCGAACGTGACGCCGCCCTCGACAGCGCTGGTCGTGCCGACGGCGTCATTGGGAAAGCTCAGGCCGACGAGCTGCTCCCGGACCCGGTAGCGAACCTCGCTCCCCTCCGCCACGACGCCGTAGCGAACCGGCACGCGGTCCTGTGCCAGCGCCGGGCCGGACCCCTGGAGTGCCCCTCCGCCGGCGAGAACCGCCAGCAGCAGTACACCGCAGGCCGTCGCTCGCGCAGAAGCACTGGAGTCGCTCATCGTGTCCTCATCCCGATCGTGTCCTCATCCCGATCCTACCACCCCGGCGCGGAAGCTCCTGATCGACGGCAGTCAGGACGCGCACGAGCTGGGAATCGCCCTGGAGGGGCGTCGAGCTTCGCGACGAGCCCGTCGAGGAGCCGCCGATAGGAGCAGGCGCACGCTGGATAGGCATGCTCAACCGGCTGCGTGTGCTGGGCCAGGGTCCTACCCCTCGCTGAGCGGGGGGTCACGACTCCCGGCCTTCTCCCCTGACTGTCTCGCCGCTCTGAAATGGCAGCGGTCTGGTCTTGACCCGTAGGACGCAGCTGGGCTAGTCTTCGCCCAACCGATTGCGCAATCGATTTCGTTGGACTCCTGCGCTCCCAGGGGGAACCCATGGCCACCATCCGTGAGGTCGCCGGACGCGCCCAGGTATCGCCGACCACGGTCTCGCACGTCGTCAACGCCACGCGCTTCGTCTCCCACGAGATCAGGGCGCGCGTGATGGAGGCGATGGCGGAGCTCGGCTACCATCCGAATGCCGTCGCCCGCTCGCTCCGGCGAGGACGCACGCACACGCTGGGTCTCGTCCTCCCGGACAGCGCGAACCCGTACTTCGCCGAGCTCGGACGGGCGATCGAGACCGCCGCTTTCGGGCGGGACCACAGCGTGGTCCTGTGCAACACGGAGGGCGAGGAGCTCCGGGAGCGTGTGTACGTCGACCTCCTCACCAGGCGCCAGGTGGACGGGCTCCTATACGTGCCCGCCGGTAATCGCGTGGACATCCTCCGCGACCTGCTGCGCCGGCCGCTGCCCGTTGTCCTCGTCGACCGCGACCTCCCGGGCGCGCCGATCGACGTCGTGCTGAGCGACAAGCGCGGCGGCGCCTACCTGGCGACCCGTCATCTCATCGTCCTCGGGCACCGCCGGATCGGGTGCATCGGGGGCCCGTCGAGCCTGCTCATGAGCGGCCAGCGGCTCCAGGGCTACCGAGACGCCTTGGCCGAGGCCGACCTCCCCGTCGACGAGAGCCTCGTGCTCCGCGGGGACTATCACCCGCAGTCTGGCTGGGCGGCCGCGCGGAGCCTCCTCGCCTCGCCGGACCCCCCGACGGCCATCTTCGCCGCCAACGACCTGATGGCCATCGGCGTCCTGCGGGCCGCCGGAGAGCTGGGGCGGCGCGTGCCCGGCGATCTGGCGGTGGTCGGATACGATGACATCGAGCTCGCCTCCTACACGACGCCACCGCTCACGACCGTGAGCCAGTCGGCCGGCGAGGTGGGGCGGACCGCGGTCGAGCTCCTCCTCGAGCGGCTCGCCGATCCGGGCCGCCCGCCCGTCCGCAGGACGCTCGAGACCCGGCTAGTCGTGCGGGCCTCGTGCGGAAACCAGGCGTGAACCGTCCCCGAAGGGAGATCCGATGACCTCCAGAGCCCACCGGAAGCCCGTCCCCGTCACGCCCGAGCTCCGCGAGCGCGCGGCGGCGGTCCACCGCTCCGCGATCGTGATCGACGGCATGTGCACGGACCACATCGAGGACCCGCACAACAAGCTCCGATGGAACGAACCCTACCTCCAGCGCCTCTTCGACGGCGGCATCACCGCGCTCAACCGCGGCGGCGCGCACTACCAGAAGTTCGCGGACGGGGTGAAGGCGATCCGCAAGTTCCAGCTCCGGGTCCAGCACTGCCCGGAGCGGACGATCTTCGTGCGCACCGCCGACGACATCCGCCGGGCCAAGCGCGAGGGCAAGGTCGGGATCATCGCGGGGTTCCAGACGTCAGTGGTCATCGAGGACGACGTCGACTACGTCGAGGCCCTGTACGCCGTCGGCGCCCGCTGCATGCAGATCACGTACAACGAGCGCTGCTACGTCGGGGACGGGTGCCAGGAGCGGAACCCGACGGGGCTCAGCCACTTCGGCATCGACGTGGTCAAGGAGATGAACCGGGTCGGGCTGGTGGTCGATCTCGCCCACGTCAGCGACGCCACGGCGCGCGAGGCGGCGGCCCTGTCCTCCCGGCCCGTGATCGTCTCCCACTCCGCCTGCGGCGGGCTCCGCCCGAATCCCCGGAGCGCGACCGACGAGCTGATCCGCCTCGTCGCGAAGACCGGGGGGGTCATCGGCATCTGCTTCCTGCCGTTCCTCCTCGATCACGACGGCCGCACGCGCTGCACCTTCGAGGACTTCCTGCGGCACATCGACCACGTGGTCGACCTGGTCGGCGTGGACCACGTCGGCTTCGGCACCGACCTCACGGAGGAGATCAACCCGACCGAGATGATGACGGAGACCGGGGAACTCGGGAACTGGCCCAACAAGCCTTACCGGCCCGTCGTCTATCCGCCGCTTCCGTGGATCTTCCCGCCGGAGATCGATTCGCTCGCGAAGATGGGGAACATCACGCTCGGCCTCCTGGCTCGCGGGTACTCGGACGAGGACGCCCGGAAGATCATGGGAGGGAACTTCCTGCGGGTCTTCGGCGAGGTCTGGCGGTGAAGCCACAGGCCGCCATGGGCTGAAGGCCGTCTGATCAGATCTGTCCCATGAACTTCCGGGTGCCTCGGTGAGCGAGCGGGTGCACAGGTGACCAAGTACCTCCTGGCGCGGGTGGCGCGCCTGATCCTCGTCTGGATCGGGATCACGCTCGCCACCTTCTGCCTCCTCCGCCTGACCGGCGACCCCGCGCGGCTGATCCTGGGCGAGCTCGCGAGCTCCGAGGCGGTGCGGGAGTTCCAGCGCCTCCACGGCCTCGACCGCCCGCTGCCCGCGCAGTACCTCGCCTTCGTCGGAGGGATCCTCGTCGGCGACTTCGGCCGGTCGCTCCGGTTCGAGCAGCCGATCCTGCCCATCATCCTCGAGCGGCTGCCGGCCACGCTCGAGCTGGCCGGGGGAAGCCTGGCGCTGTCCGTCCTGATCGGCGTGCCGCTCGGCATCGCCGCCGCGCTCCGCCGCGACCGCCCGGTCGACTACGCTGGCCCGCGGCCTGGTAGTGGTGGCCCAGGGTGTCCCGAACTTCCTCCTCGCGATCCTCATGATCCTCTTCTTCAGCGTGCGCCTCCGGTGGCTGCCGACCGGGGGGCGCGGTACCTGGTCGCATCTGATCCTGCCCGCGATCGTCCTGAGCTTCATCCTGCTCCCCCTCACGGTGCGGGTCACCCGCGCCACGATGCTCGACGTGATCGGCCGCGCCTACGTCCGCACGGCGCGAAGCAAGGGACTCCGCGAGTCGGCCGTGCTGGGCCGCCACGCGCTCCGGAACGCCGCCCTGCCGATCCTGACGATCCTCGGCGTGCAGGCCGCGAGCCTCCTCGGGGGATCGATCGTGACCGAGACGGTCTTCTCCTGGCCGGGGGTCGGCCGCCTCATCGTGAGCGCGATCTTCGCCCGCGACTTCCCGCTCGTGCAGAGCGCCGTGCTGGTCGTCGCCACGGCGGTCGTACTGGTGAACTTCCTCGTCGACTCGCTCTACGGGGTCCTCGATCCCCGTATCTCGACCTCGTGACCCCGTGGCGCTCATCGGCCTCTCCGCCGCGACGTGGGGTCACCCACCCCTCCGGGCCGTGCCGGTAGCCGCGCCGTCGCTCCTGCGGCTCCGCGTTCGGGCCTACCGGCGGAATCCCGCGAGCCGGCTGGGGCTGCCGGTCGCCCTGGCCATCGCCGCTATGGCATGCGTGCCGAGCGCCTGGCTGCCCTACGATCCCGTCCTCATCAACCTCGGCGAGGCCAAGCAGCCCGGGTTCTGGGCGGGCGACTACCGGCATTTCCTCGGCACCGACTTCCTCGGCCGCGACCTCGTGTCGCGGACGCTCCATGCCGCGCGCCTCACGCTCCTCATCAGCGGCGGCGCGGTGGCGATCGCCACCCTGATCGGAATCGCGCTCGGCATGGCGGCGGGCTTCTACCGGAGCTGGGTCGACGAGGTCGTGAGCTGGCTCGTCGACGTCCAGCTGGCGTTCCCCGTCATCGCGCTGGCCGTCGCGATCGTCGCGATCGTTCGGGGTGGGCTCCTCACGCTCGTCGCCGTGCTCGCCTTCACCAGCTGGTCCACGATGGCCCGGGTCGTCCGGGCCCAGACCCTCAGCGCGCGGCAGGAGCCGTACGTCGAGGCGGCACGCGCCCTCGGCGTGCCGACCGACCGGCATCCTGCGCCGGCACATCCTGCCGAACGTGCTCTCCCCGCTCCTGGCCGTCGCCACCTACGAGGTCTCCCGCCTGGTGCTGACGGAGTCCGCGCTGAGCTTCCTCGGGCTCGGCGTCTCGCCGCCCGCGGTCACCTGGGGCGGGATGATCGGCGATGGCCGGAACTTCATCTACGACGCCTGGTGGACGGCTGCGGTCCCCGGGCTGATGATCGCCGTCCTCGTGTTCGCCCTGAACTTCGTCGGCGACGGGCTTCGCGACGCCTTCGACCCCATGTCGTGGCGCGAGGGACCGTAGCCGGCATGCCCGGAAAGGAGACGCCCTTGCTCCGCATTCCCCCTGTCTCCGCGTCACCCGTGCCGTCCGGCTCCGCGGCCAGCGCGCGCGGACCGAGAAAGGAGTGCCCCGTGATCCTCAAGAGGACCCTGCTCGCCGCCCTCGTCGCGCTCCTGCTGGCCAGTCTGCCGGCGGCCGTCCAGGCCCAGCCCGCCGCGCGGGACACGCTGACGATCGCCCAGTTCGTCGACCCGCCGAACTTCGACCCCTTCAACACCACCGCGCCGTACATCAGCGTCTTCGCCCAGATCTGCGAGCCACTGATCTACTGGGACAGCGACAGCTCGGGCAACGCGGTCATCAAGAAGCTCCTGGCCACCGACTACCGGTGGCTCGACGACACGCGGCTCCAGTTCAAGCTCCGTTCCGGAGTCAAGTTCAGCAACGGCGAGCCCTTCAACGCGGCGGCGGCCAAGTTCAGCCTCGAGCAGCTCTTCGCCGCGTTCAACTACAGCCAGTGGCTGAAGGACCTCCTGAAGGAAGTGACCGTCGTCGACGACTCGACGGTCGTGCTGGCGCTCACCAAGCCCGCCGGCTACGTGGTCTCCGTGCTCGCCTACGGGAGCTTCCAGGTCGCCCCCAAGGACTTCCAGGCCCGCGGCAAGGACGCGTTCAACCAGTCGCCGGTCTGCACGGGGCCCTGGGTGTTCAAGGAGCACCGGAAGGACAGCCACATCACGCTCGTGGCCAACCCCGCGTACTGGGGCGGGACGCCGAAGTTCAAGACGATCACCTACCGCATCATCCCGGACGACGCCGCCCGCGTGGCGGCGCTGGAGGCGGGCGAGGTCGACATCGCGCCCAACGTCCCGCACTCGGCGGCAGCCCGCGTCGAGGGCAAGAGCGGGCTCAAGCTCCTGTCCGTCCCGAGCCTCCGGCAGTTCGCGACCTTCTTCGACACCGCCAACCCGAAGGCCAAGCCGCTCGAGGACGCCCGCGTGCGGCTGGCGATGAACCTCGCCATCGACCGCGCGGCGATCTGCAAGCAGATCTACGCGGGCCGGTGCACACCGATGGATGGGCAGCACCTCTCCAAGTGGCACTCCGGATACAACCCGACGCTGAAGGCCTACCCGTTCGACCCCGCCCAGGCCAAGAAGCTCCTGGCCGACGCTGGTCACCCGAACGGATTCGAGATCGACTACACGTACACGACCGGCCGGTATCCGCTCGACAAGCCCGCCGGCGAGGCGATGGCGAGCTACCTCCGGGCCGTCGGGCTCAAGGTCAACGAGCGCGCGGTGGACTTCCCCCAGTGGGCGCGCGAGTTCGACGCCACTCCGCGCACCACGACGGCCATCTTCACAGTCGGATTCCTCTTCTCGCAGGACGGCTACCTTTCCATGCTGAGCTTCGCCGAGGGCCGGCGCTTCCGCACGAGCGTGATGCCGAAGGCGTTCGACACGGCGATGGACCAGGCGGCCAAGGCAACCGACGATGCCGCCCGGACGAAGTTCGTGCAGGAGGCGATGGTCGCGCTGAACCGGGAGCCCTTCGCCGTCTACCTCTACAGCCTGGACGACCTCTACGGCGTCCAGGGGTGGGTGCAGGGCTTCCTCCCGCGCCCGGACCAGACGATCCGCGTCACGAACATGGGCGTGACGCCGAAGTAGCTCGAAGCAAGGTTGCCGCGGCCGCCTCCCGCGTGCGGGCTCGGCCGCGCGCGCGTCGCGCGACACGAGCGCCGCTGCGCCGGCGTCGACAGGCCGGCGATGCGGGCCGGAAGGAAGGTGCCTGGCATGGGAGTCCTCGATCGATTCCGACTGGACGGCAAGCGCGCGTTCGTCACCGGCGGCAGCCGTGGGCTCGGGCGCGAGATGGCGCTGGGCCTCGCCGAGGCGGGGGCGAACCTAATCCTGGTGGGACGGGAGCAGGCGGCTCTCGACCACACGGCCACCGAGATCCGGGCACGGGGCCGGGAGGCCATCACGATCCAGGCCGACGTCGGGCAACCCGCGGAGGCCGAGCGCGCGTGCCAGACGGCGCTCGCCGAGCACGGGCCTGTCGACATCCTGATCAACAACGTCGGCGGCCGGCGCGTCGACATCCCCACCCAGGACATGCCCGTCGAGACCTGGCAGACGCTCATCGATCTGAACCTCACGAGCACCTTCGTCTGTACCAAGATACTCGGCGGGGCGATGATCGGCCGAGGCCGGGGAGGCCGAATCATCAACATCGCGTCGGTCTCCGGCCTCATCGCGAACCGCGGCATCGGCGGGCGGAGCTACGAGACGGGCAAGGCGGCGGTGATCGCATTCACGCGGGCGGTCGCGGCCGACTGGGCGCCTCACCGGATCACCGTGAACGCCATCGCGCCCGGCGGGTTCATGACCGCCCCGAACCTCCGCTGGAAGAGCGTCAACCCGGCCATCATCGAGACGTTCAAGGCGCAGGTGCCGATGGGGGAGTACGGCGAGCCGGAGGATCTCGCGCCGCTCGCCATCTACCTCGCGAGCGACGCGTCCCGCTACATGACCGGTGCGGTCCTCGTCATCGACGGCGGCTACACGCTCTGGTAGCCGCTCCGCGGCGTCGGTTGGCACCGATCCGGCCGGGGGAAACTCGCGAGAGGTCGCCCAGGGATCACAGCCGCCATCGTCTCGATCATCGTGCCCTTGCGGGCTGGCGGTCAGCCGTGGCGGGGGTTGTCGCCCGCGTACCCTCCGACACTATCTGTCCATCATCGACAGGATTTCATGCTCCGAAGACGCCGAAGGTACCTCGCCGACACCGGTCTCCTGCACGCCTTACTCGATATCTCGAGCGCATGGGTCCTCGGGTCCGAGCTGATTCTTGCACTGCACTGTGTTACATTGCTGTCGGAGGACCCTATGCGAAGCCAGCTCACGGTGCGGCTACCTGACGATCTCGACCGCGCCTTGAAGGCCGCCACCCGCCGGATGCAGCGTGGAAGCTCCGACATCGTCCGGCTGGCGCTGCGCGAGTTCCTCGGGGGATCGAGCCAGCTACCTGGGCGCCCGATCGATCGGGTCCGAGGCCTGGTCGGGGCGCTGGTGTCCGGCGTTCCCGATCTGGCCGCTCGACACCGCGAATACGTGCTGAGGTCGTTGACTCGCCGGCGGGTCACCCGTGGCCGGTGATCTTTTGCTGGACACCGGAGCGCTCGTCTCCCTCCTTGACCGGACCCAGCGTGATCACCAGGCGTGCGCGCGCTTCTTCGAGTCCTGGGAGGGGTCGGTCCTCAGCTCCGAAGCGGTTCTCACCGAAGCAACCCACCTGCTCGGTGGAATTCCTGGCGGGCGTCGCTCCTGCCTCGACTTCTTCCTGGCGGGGGGCGCCCTGCTGGTCCCGACTACTCCAGCCTCCTTGCGCCGGGCTCGCGAGCTGATCGAGCAGTACGCCAGCCTTTCCATGGACTACGCCGACGCGATGCTGGTGGTGCTTGCCGAAGAGATCGAAACCGACTTGGTCTTTACGACTGATCGCCGGGATTTCAGCGTCTACCGGATTCGCGGACGGCGCCGCTTCCGAATCGTACCCGCCTGATCCGGACGCGAGTCGGACCGCCGACGAGGTGGGTATGGGCAACCGCGTCCGTGACGCCGGAACCGGTCTTCCTCGCGTTCCTGGATCGATACGACTGATCATCGCCGCCAGTCCGTGGTCAGGGCGACTCAGCTTGCTGGCCGACCACTGGGAGGCAGTGTTCGTCCGCCGCATCCGGCGGAACGATGAGGTTCATGAACGACAGTAGCGGCCGGTGGTTACCGCCTCAAGCCTGATTGCCTCAGCGTTGGAAGATGTCCTCCGGCAGGAGTGCGGAGACGACCACGTTGGGGACGTCCACGACGTTGCTGATTCTCAGGTCGACCGCCACGCTCGCGATCACGTAGGCCTGCTCGCGGCTGAAGCCCCGCTCTCCCAGGAGATCCAGCATGGCCAGGAGCGCATTGCGGCACGCGAGGTTCAGGTCCTCGCCGTGGTTGACCCCCTGCGCGTCCACCGGCATCCCCATCGTCGCGACGAAGTGCCGGGGCGCGGCCCAGCGGGGATCCGTGAAGTAGTCGCCGTGCGCGAACCGCGGCCAGCGGATGCCGCGTCGTGCGGCCTCACCCCTGTGGACGCGGAAGCGCACCACGCACGTCGCTCCCATCTCGACCGCCGTCACGCAGACCTCGCCGTCGCCCTGGGCGAAGTGGCCGTCGCCGGTCGAGAAAAGGGCTCCGTCCACGGCGACGGGCAGGTAGAGCCGCGACCCGCGCGTCAGCTGCTTCACGTCGAAGTTGCCCCCGTTCTCGCGGGGCGGGAGCGTCCGGAGCCCGTAGATGGCCGCTCCGCCACGGGCCGGGACCGCGCCGCCCGCGTCCGGCGGGAGCGCGATGCCCCCGCGCGCCGCAACATCGGCCTCCCGCCGGGCCCACGCCTCCGCCTGGGCTCGCGAGGGCGCCACGCCGGAGACGCCCATGAAGGAGGCGCCGGGAATGCGGACGCCCGGCAGCTGGGGCGAGGTCGCCCAGCCGTCGGCGATGGTCCAGTGGACGAGGAACGGGGTCGCCATGACGTCGCGGAGATAGCCGAGCCCCGGGATGATCGCGCTGAACGCCCACGGCTGGGGCACGATGTCGCGGAACTCGATCTCCAGGAGGTCGCCGGGGCGGGCGCCCTTCACGGACACGGGGCCGGTCAGCGGGTGGATGGCGCCCGCGGGGAGGCTCGCGAGGTCC
Source organism: uncultured Candidatus Rokubacteria bacterium (assembly GCA_963805625.1). Classification (GTDB taxonomy): domain Bacteria; phylum Methylomirabilota; class Methylomirabilia; order Rokubacteriales; family DASRDR01; genus DASRDR01. The sequence goes on along the minus strand of CAWDVE010000017.1, from coordinate 738,249 downwards.
GCGACGGTCGAGCGGGGCGTGAGGTGCCCGTCGCAGGCATCACGGGTCTCGAGCGTCACGTCCTCGCCCTCGCCCACCTCCACGATCGGCTCGATGTCGGGGTGCCAGCGGTTGTGCCCCGTGCGGGGCTCCTCGGCCAGCGGCTTCCGCCGATCTATCGCAATCGTCCTCGTCATGGTGATGATCCCTCCCTCAGCCTTTGAGCCCGCTCACGCGCACCCCCTCCACGATACGCCGGTTGGCGACGAGGAAAACGAGGAGGAGCGGCAGCGCCGACAGCGTCGCCCCCGCCATGATCGGCCCGTAGGACTCGGACGTGTACGCCCCCCGGAGAAGGGCGAGCGCCACCGGGAGCGGGAACATCTCGGGTCGGTTCACCGCGATCAGCGGCCAGAGGAAGTCGTTCCAGGCCGACCGGAAGGCGAAGATCGCCAGCGCCGCCAGCACCGGCTGGGACAGCGGCAGCACGATGCGCGTGAACACGCGCCAGGTCCCGGCCCCGTCGATCCGGGCGGCGTCCTCGAGCTCCCGGGGGATCGTCAGGAAGAACTGGCGCAGCAGGAACACGCCGAAGGCGAACGTCATCGCGGCCTCGGGGACGATGAGTCCCTGGTACGTCGAGAGCCAGCCGAGGCGCTGGGTGAGCACGTACTGCGGCACGAGGACCACGGCGTTCGGGATCATCAGGCTGCCGACGAGCAGGGCGAAGATCACGTTCCGGCCACGGAACTGCATGCGCGCCAGCGGGTAGGCGGTCATGGCGCTCGTGAGCAAGACCACGGCCACTGTGCCGAGCGACACGATCGTGCTGTTGAGGAACGCGCGCCCGATCCGCGCGGTCCGCGACGACGAGAAGAGCACCTCGCCGTAGTGCGCGAGTGTGACCGGCCAGGGGATCCACTCGGGCGGCACCCGAATGATGTTCTCGGTCAGCTTCAGAGAAGTCACGAGCACCCAGAGCACCGGCAGGAGCCACAGCACCGCGATGACGGTCATCACGAGCGCCAGAACGTTGCGCCGCGCCGCGCGGGCGCGACCCGGGGGACTCCCGGTATGCCGGGAGAGAGGAGCCTCGCGGCGCGGCCCCCGGGTCGGGGTCGATGTCATCAGTATTCCGTGTGGCCGCGGAGCAGCCGGAACTGCAGCAGCGAGAAGCCCAGGATGATAACGAACAGCACCCAGGCCATCGCCGTGGCCGAGCCGAAGTGGAAGAAGTTGCGGAAGGCGGTCTCGTAGAGGTGCTGGACGACCGTGCGAGTGGCGTCGCCGGGTCCGCCATCGGTGAGGATGTACACCTGCCCGAAGATCTGGAACGACCCGATGATGTGAGTGACCAGGACGAACAGGAGCACGGGGCGAAGCAGCGGGAGGGTGATCGACCAGAAGCGCCGCCAACCGCTCGCGCCGTCGATCGCCGCCGCCTCGTAGAGCTCCGGTGGAATGTCCTGGAGACCCGCCAGGTAGATGACGAGGTAGTAGCCGGTGACCCACCAGACCGTCGTCAGGATGATCGTCCACATCGCGGTCGACGGATCGGCCAACCATGCGCGCACCGGCACGCCGGCGGCCTTCAGGTAGTAGTTGAACGGTCCCACGACCGGGTCGAGTAACCACAGCCACGTCAGGCCCACAGTGACCACGGACAGCGTGAAGGGAAAGAAAAACGCGCTTCGAAGGACGGTGCGGAGCGGAATGCCACGGTCCAGGAAGACGGCGAGGACCAGGGGCACCGCAAGGATCGGCAGCGTGCTCGCCACGGTGTAGAAGGCGGTGTTGAGGAGGCTCACTTGGAATCGGCTGTCGTCCAGGAGCCTCTCGTAGTTGGCGAGGCCGACGAAGGCGTACTGGGCCCGCCCCAGGCGAGCGTTGGTGAATGACAGCCGGAGCCCGTCCAGGAGCGGATAGACGCGGAAGGCGGCGAAGAGCAGGACGCCTGGCAGCAGGAAGAGGTACGGCGTCAGGACTCCGTGCCGGAGGAATCCCGGCCGGCGGGCGCGCGGAGCGGACCGGCCCGGAATCACCGGCAAGGAGCGCCCCGCCCGGAAGGTCCGGTCGGGAAGCCTGGGGCGTCTCGGCCGAGAGCCGCACACACCACGGGGGCGGCGATATCGCCGCTAGGTGGGCAGCGCGTTGATCTGCTTCGTCAGGTCCTCCATGGCGGCGCGCGCCGGTCGCTGGCCGATGTAGACGGTCTCGATGACGGGGCGCGTCACGTTCTCCGCCGCGACCCACTTCGGGGTCGCCTGACCCACCTGCCAGTTCGGTGCCTGGGCCAGGAGAGTGCGCAGGACCGGATCGCTCGTGATGCGCGGATCCGAATGAGCCTTCCGGAAGGCCGAGACCTGTCCGGCCTTGAGCGTCCACTCGGCCACGTGGTCGGTCATCCAGCGGATGTGCGCCCAGGCCGCGTCGCGCTTAGCCGGGTCGGCAGTCTTGGGCTTGGGGAACGAGTACTGATGCGGGATCGTCCAGACGACGGGCTCCTTCAGGAGACGCGGCATGGGCGCCACCGCGAAGTCCACCTTGGCCTCACGCAGACCGGCGACGTTCCAGGACCCGGCCAGCCACAGACCGAGCTTGCCAGCAATGAACACGTCCCGGGGGTTCGCGGTCGGAGGAGGCGCCACCTTGTGCTGGGCGGAGAATGCTCCCCAGAACTCGGCCGCCTCGATCGCTGCCGGCTCGCTGAGCGCCGAACGCTTGAGGTCAGGCGCGTAGACGTTCGTGCCGTTCTGCCAGAGCATGTGATGGAAGCCCCACGTGTACCTGGGAACCATGGTTCCGCTGCCGATGACGAAACCGAACGTGTCACTCTTGGTGACCTGCTTGGCCATCGCCACGAGCTCCGCGCCGCTGGCGGGCACCTTCGGCCGGCCGTCCGGTCCGGCGAGCCCGGCGTCCTTCATCACCTTCACGTTCAGGTACAGGAGGTGCTGAGGCACGTCGAGCGGCACCGTGTAGCGCTTCCCCTCGTAGACGCCCCCCTTCCAGGGCGCTACCAGGTAGTCCTCTTCCTTGAAGCCCTTCGCCCCCAGGGAACCCGGCTCCATCGGGTCGAGGATGCCGTCGCTGGCAAAGTGCGGCACCTCGACCGTGTGGATCAGACAGAGGTCCGGCCCCTCGCCGGCGGGCACCGAGACCTGGAGCTTCGCGTAGAGGTCCGGCCAGAGGATACGCTGCTGCTCGACCTTGATCCCGGTTTCGTTCGTGAACTGCTCGATCAGTCCATCCATCACCTTGCCGTCGGCGCCCGTGAGCCCGTTCCAGTAGGTGATGGTCGGCTTCGCCTGGGCCGACGCTCGACGCGCCACCGCGGGCAGCGCGGCTGCAGTGCCGAGCGCGCCCCCCAGGAATCGGCGACGGCTGAGTTCTTTGGTTACTTGGCTCCTGACGTCGTCCATGACGTCCTCCTCTCCCGGGATCCGGCGTGGCGAATGGGATCTGATCGAGCCGTTCGGCAGCGCGAGAGACCTTGGTGGGACTATAGTCAGTGCCGCTCGGCGCGTCAACGTCGCGACGGGCGACGACGCGGCAGCGAGCGCTCGCGGAGCACGTCTCCGCCGCCTCGGAGCTCCCGCTCGCGTTGACAACCGCGAAGGCCGCCCCCTAGACTGCCAGCGCCGTTCATCCGCGTCCTCGAAGGGAGCTGCATGGCGCGAATCACGATCGACCTCGCCCGTCGGATCGGCACCGTGGACCGGCGGATCTTCAGCAACTTCATCGAACACCTCGGCCGCTGCATCTACGGCGGCATCTTCGAGGAGGGCTCGCCGCTCAGCGACGCGCGCGGCTTCCGGCGGGATGTGCTGGACGCGGTCCGCCTGCTCCGCGTGCCGGTGCTCCGCTGGCCAGGGGGGAACTTCGTGAGCGGGTACCACTGGACCGACGGCGTCGGCCCGGTCGACGACCGGCCCCGGCGCAGCGAGCTCGCATGGTGCGCGGAGGAGTCGAACCGCTTCGGCACGAACGAGTTCATCGAGTACTGCCGGGTTCTCGACACGGAGCCGTACATCTGCGTGAACATGGGCTCGGGCACGATGGACGAGGCCCAGGCGTGGGTGGAGTACTGCAACGGCACAGGGAACACCCACTGGGCGAACCTCCGGCGGAGTCACGGCTACCCCGAGCCCCACCGCGTGCGCTACTGGGGACTCGGCAACGAGATGTACGGAAGCTGGCAGATCGGGCACCTGAGCCCGGAGGACTACGTCAAGAAGGCGCGGGCCTTCGCCCTGGTCATGAAGCGCACCGATCCCGAGATCCAGCTCATCGGCTGCGGCCACAACGGGTGGAGCGACTGGGACCAGATCGTCATCGACGGGCTCGCTCCGATCATCGACTGGTACAGCATCCATCTCTACACGGGCCAGGCGGATCACTACACCACTGTCTTCCAGTCGCACCACGCGGAGCGGGCCATCCGCATCTGCGCGGCCCTGATCGAGCGCGCCCGCTACACGCAGCGGCTCACCCATCCGATCGACATCGCGTTCGACGAGTGGAACGTCTGGTACCGGACGCGGACCGAGAAGGACCGGGTGAGCGGCATCGAGGAGCGCTACGACCTCACGGACGCGCTGGCGGTGGCCACCTACCTCCACGGCTTCATCCGGCACTGCCGGGTCGTCCGGATGGCCAACCTCGCCCAGCTCGTCAACGCCATCGCGCCGATCTTCACGAGCCCGCGAGGCCTGTTCCTCCAGACCATCTACCATCCGCTGCGCCTCTACGCCGAGCACATGCGGACCGTCGCGCTCGACGTTCACGTCGACGCGCCCCGTCACGACCTACCGGCCGGGCTGGAGGAGCGGACGTTCGGCCGCGTCCACCACGTCGCCGACCTCGGGCCGTTCTCCCTCCTCGACGCCGTCGCGACCTGCGACGAGGGCGGGCGCGAGCTGACGATCGGGGTCGTCAACCGCGACCGCGACCGGAGCCACGCGGCGACGATCGACCTGGGCGGCGCCACAGCGACCGGAGAGCTCCACGTCTCCGAGGTCAACGGCCCCGAGGTGGGCGCCACGAACTCCTTCGAGCACCCGGACCGGGTCGGCGTCCGCGAGCACCGGCGTCCGGCCGCGGGGGACCGCCTCGAGTACGAGTTCCCGGCGCACTCCGTGTCGGTCTTGCGCGTGCGCCTCGCGCCCTGACCCGCCTCGCTGGCGTGCCGGTCCCGACGTTCCCCCTCCATGCGGTCGCCGCGCTCTTCCTCGAGCGGCAGCATCTGACGCGCCCGCGCGCCCACCGGCTGACCCCCCGGCGGCTCGTCGGATTCGTCGAGGACGCGGGCGGCCTCCAGCTCGACTCGATCAACGTCCTCGACCGCGCGCACTATCTCACGCTCTGGAGCCGCTTCGGCCCCTACGAGCGCGCGCGGCTCGACCGGCTCGTCTACCGGCGCCGCCTCCTCTTCGAGTACTGGGCGCATGCGGCGTGCCTCGTCCCCGCCTCGCACCTCGCGCTCTGGCGCCGGGCCATGCTGGACTACCGGCTCCGTCACACCGGGTGGTCCTCGTGGCTCCGCCGGCACCGCCGGACGCTCGACCTGGTCACGGAAGCGATCCGGGCCAACGGCCCTGCGGGCAGCGCAGACTTCGAGCACCGCCGGCCAGCCGGGCGCGGCGGCTGGTGGAGCTGGAAGCCGGCCCAGCACGCGCTCCACTACCTCTGGATGACCGGTACGCTCGCGGTCCACTCGCGCCCGCACTTCCAGAAGCGCTACGATCTGACCGAGCGCGTCCTGTCCGCCTGGCCGGGAGTCGAGCCCGCCACCACGGAAGCGTTCCGGGCGTGGCACGTGGAGCGCTCGCTCCACGCGATGGGCGGGGCCACCGACACCGATCTCACCCGCTACCTCACCTTCCCGCGCATGGGGCCGGGCGTCCGGCGCGCCGCGCTCCGGCGCCTCCTGGAGCAGGGCGAGGTCGTGGAGATCGAGGTCAAGGGGTCGCGCACCCGCTGGCTCGCCCTGGCGCGCGACCTCCCGGCGCTCGAGCGCGCCGCCCGCCGGCGGGCCGGGTCGCGGGGCACGACCTTCCTCTCCCCCTTCGACTCCTTGCTCTGGCATCGCGAGCGCGTGGAGCGGCTCTTCGGCTTCGCCTACCGCATCGAGGTGTACACGCCGGGGCCGCAGCGGGTTCACGGCTATTACACGCTGCCGACCCTCCACGACGGCCAGCTTATCGGCCGCGTAGACGTCAAGGCCCACCGGCCCGAGCGCCGGCTGGCCGTGCGCGGGATCCATTTCGAGCGCTGGTTCGCGACCGGCGCCGCGCCGCCCGCCGCAACCTGGGGGCCGGTCGACCAGGACGCGGCGCTGGCCGGCATGGCGGACGCGCTCTGGTCGCTGGCCCGCTTCGCGGCCGCCGACCGCGTGGACCTCGGCCGCGTCGTGCCCCGCCGGTTGCGCTCGCCGCTCGCGCGGGCCCTCAGGGCGGAACCGCAGGCCGCCGACGCCAGCCGGCGGTCAACCCCCGCCGCCCCGCGAGCGGCCGGCGCTGCGGTCGATCCTGCTCCCCCCGAGGGGTAGCGACGCCGGCCCGTCGAGGGCGATCTCCGCCAGCACCCCGTAGTGGTCCGACGGCCATCGGACCCGGGCCGGACCGCTCGGCTTGTGCAGTACCACCCGGCTTGCCACCACCTCGCCGGACACGCGCTGGCCCGGCGCGAGGAACACGTAGTCGATCCGCTGATCGGCGGTCGCTCGCGCGGCCTCAACGTCCTGCCCATCGGTGAAGCCGGGCGCCGCGGGGTTCACGCGCTCGAACGCGTCCACGAAGCCGGCCTCGCGCGTGAGGTGTCTCACGGCCAGGGACGAGGGCGCCGCGTTGAAGTCCCCCATCACCACGGCGGGCAGCTGCCCAGCGTTCGCCCGGACAAGGTTGGCGACCGCGCGCGCATGGCACGCGTCCCCGGAGGTGTGGGCCGAGAAGGCCGTCAGCCGGCCGGCGGGGGTCTCGAGCTCCACGGCGAGGAGCACGCGCACATCGAACGGCCGCCCGCAGCGCGGCAGCTCGTACGCCCGCCAGCGCGTGATCGGGAAGCGGCTCAGGAGCGCGGGACCTTCGGTGAAGCCGAGGACCGACGCCACCGCCCGGCGCATGTGCTCGCTGCCGAACGGCCGGGTCGCCGCAGGAGCGTGGACGTATTGGTATCCGAGGGCCGCGGCCAGGCGGGCGGGCACGTTCCCGCGGTGCCGGCCCGTCGACGCCTCCTGGAGCCCCACGACGTCGGCGTCGATGGCGCGAAGCCCCTCCACGGCCAGGTGCAGGCGCTCCTCGAGCGCCCCGTCGTCGCCGGTGAGCCCCGAGAAGATACCGCCGTGCAGGAGATTGAGCGTCACGAAGCGGAGCGTGAGCGGCGCCGGGCCCGGGGACCGCTCCGGAAGGATGGCGCCGGAGTCAGCCGCCAGGATGCCCAGCGCCGCCCCCGCGACGATCAGCGCGCGGCCGACCCTCGCCACGGGGTCGGACCCGAGGAGGGGACATCGCGGGCCGGGCGAGCCGGCGCAGGCCAGGCGATCGTGAGCCCGATTGCGACTCCGCCCGGATCCTCGCGATGGTCAAACGGCGCGCCCGGCGTGATCCACGTGCTCAGACCGAAGCGGGCATGCTCGGTCGTGGTCGCCGCCGGCTCGAGAAACACCGGCTCGTGCAGCCTCGGCCCCTGACCAGGATCGCGCTCCTCTTCGAGGAACCGGCCGCGGGGAGGCGCGACCGTCTGGAGACCACTTCCACCGGTCGCCGAGAGCGCGCCAGCGTCTGCCCCCCCCGCCGCCGGGGGATCGACATTAGCCCCGCGGGCGATAAGCCCACCCAGGACGAGCACCATCACAAACATCGCGACAGTGTCCCGTGGACGCATGCGCGCGTCACCCCCTCTCGCACTTCTCCACTGCGGGCGCCTATTTCTTGGGCTTGTCGTCGTTGAAGAAGTTGATGACCGTGCGCCCCGCGTACTTGATCCCCCCCAGCAAGGCTTCGCCGAAGTTCTTCGCACTGTCGTGCAGCCGGTCACCCACGTCCCCCGCGCTCTGCCCTGATTTCCCGGCACGCTTGGAGGTCTCGGCGGTTCCCTGCCCTGTCTGCTTGGTCCCATCGCTCACCTGATCGGATCCGTTCTGGGACTGGGCCGCCAGACCTGGGGCCAGCGCAAGCGTGGCGCTCGCCAGTAAGACCGCACTCGCACGCACGCCCTGCCGCAAGATTCGACGCATCACTCCACCTCCTCGAAGACTGCCTGGCGCCGGCACGGCGCTCGCACACACTTGGTTCGGGGTGTTCACGAGCCGACGGTCGCTCCGGCGCATGAGGCGTCTTCCAACCCCTACTCAGGGCAAGCCCCGTGCCACTGGTCCAGACGGCGCGCCCCACGGCCCTGAACCGGCCGTACGACTCCGCCACATGGGATGGAGCGACAACTCATGCCGCATCGCTCGGAAGCGGCGTAGCGGGAGGACGACACCGTGACGCGAGGTCGACAGGAAGTCGCAGCCGCAGACCCTCGATTCGGGCTCGCTCGCGCCTCCGCCTGCATGACGGTCGGGCTGTGGATGGCTCTCGTAACGGCCCCCGTCCTGGCCGGGCCGGCCGAGGACGCCTACGTGGCGGGCTACGTGACGGCCGTGCTCGAGCGACAGATGGATGTCAAAGGCAGCAAGATCAGCGTGAAGGACGGCGTGGTCACGGTGGAGGTCGCGGGCCTGCCGGGCAGCGACCGCGAGAAGCTCGTTGCGACGCTCTCGACGATCGGGGGCGTTCGGGAAGTCGTAGTCGTCGGACTGCGACAGCCACCCGCGACGGCCCCGCCGGCGGCGTCACCGCTCCCGACAACGGCGGCGACGCCGAGCGGCCCCGCCGTGGAGGCCGAGGTGCCGCGCCGGGGCCTCGAGATCCTGCCGAAAGGCCTCCTGTTCGCTCCCCTGATCGCGGATCCGCGCTGGCCCCACTTCTCCGCCGCGTACCAGCGCTTCCACGAGGACGCGCGGCTCGGCAACGCGGCCCTCGCGAGTCTGGGCGAGACGATCTCGGTGCTGCGGGGCCCGCTGGGGGAGAAAGGCGGGGCCTGGGAAGTCGGAATCCAGGCCGGCGTCTTCAGCCTCTTCGACATGGACGCGCCATCGAGCGATCTCGTCAACTCCGACTACCTCGTGGGCTTCCCGGTCGCGTACCGTGCAGGCGACTTCTCGGCGCTCGCACGCTACTTCCACCAGAGCTCGCACCTCGGTGACGAGTTCCTCATCGAGAACCGGGTCGAGCGCGTGAATCTGAGCTACGAAGCCGTGGATCTGCGACTGTCCTACGAGGTGGCCGAGTGGCTCCGCGTGTACGGGGGCGGCGGATACATCGTCCGCGGCGACCCCGACGACCTCAAACCCTGGTGGACCCAGATGGGCGTCGAGGTACGAAGCCCTCACGCCTACTTCAACGGCACTCTGCGACCCCTCGCCGCGATCGACGTCCAGTATCGCGAGCAGAACGACTGGCATGCCGACGTGTCCCTCCGGGCCGGCGTCCAGTTCGAGAAGCTGTCGGTCTTCGAGCGGAAAGTGCAGCTCCTGGTCGAGTACTTCAACGGCTACTCCCCGAACGGGCAGTTTTACCGGGACAAGGTGGAATACATCGGGCTGGGCCTCCACCTTTACCTGTACTGAGGCCGTCAGCCCGGCAGCCGGTCGAGGGGCAGCCCGCCCCCCTTGAGGAACCGGCGCAACCGGCGCCTCACCTCCGCCGGACTGTCGGGGAGAATGCCGAGGCGCTTCATCGTGTCGAGCCGCCGGAGCTCGCGCCGGGACAGCTGGCCGTCGAGGACGAATCCGGACAGGATCAGCACCTGACAGAACGCCCTCGCGTGAGGCAGCGCGGTCGCCAGGCGCTCGAGGTAGTCCGCCGGCAGGGGATGCCGTGCCTCCGCGGGCACGTGCCAGAGCTCCAGCAGCTCCTTGGTCAGGAGATAGTGATTCTGGTGAAAGTCGCGCTTGCTGACCGCGATGTACTGGAGCGTGTCGTAGACGAGCACGCGCTCCGCGGGGGATAGGGCCTGCCCCGGATCGCGCCGCACCAGCGCGCGGATCGCCTCCGGCCCCATCAGGACGACCTTGGCCTCCCGGAGAACCGCGTACGCCGCGTAGGCGTTGATGGCCATGTAGAGCGGGACGCCGGCAAAGTCCAGCAGGGCGCGCACGGCGTAGCGCCCGAGGAGGAGGCGGACGAGGTAGCGGACGACCTGGTTCGCGAGGAACCCCTTGAGCCGGAGCACCAGGTTGAACAGGAACAGCATCCACGGGTGGAGCCCCTCGAAGGGGTCGATGCCGTACCGGGTGACCTCCGTGGTCTTCCGTTCGAGCCCGATCGACAGGAGCGCCGGCACGCGATCCTGCTTGGTCTCGGGCGTCAGGAAGCCGGTGGCGACGGCGATCTCGTGGACCCCGACGATGCTCAGGAGCGCGAGCAGGAAGAGCTCGATGGTGGTGAGGACGACGGCCCAGGCGAGCTCACCCCAGGGAAGTCGCACCGTGCCGCCGACGAGAGGCAGCGCCACGGTGGCCGAGGGAAAGAGGTGGGGAGCCCGGTAGACCGGTAGGTAGTAGGCGAGAAAGCCAAGCACCGCGAGGCCCGCGGCCACCGCCACGAGAGCCCGCTCCGCGCGGCAGATGTGCCCGGTCGCCGCGGCGTCGAGCGGGTGCCCGTCCTCGCGCGGGGCGAGACGACGCACGGGCAGCCGGCGCAGGAAGCGCTCGTAGAACGGCACGGTGAACGGTCCCTCCCCTCGCGACTCGGGACCGTCCCGCGCCGCACCGGGTGAGGGTAGGGTTCGCGAGTCGTCCGCGCAAGCCCCGCGCGGCTTGCCGGACCGGGTCCGGGGACGGCGCCGGCGCTTGTCGCGCTGGGCACCGCTGCCTATGATGACCGGCGACGCGCCACCGCGCGAGGACGGGATCGGGACCGGCAGCCGGAACAAGGGAGGAATAGTCATGACCGAGCCAGAGATGGCAAGGAGCGAGGAAGACCTCCTCTTCTCGCTCGTGCGGGAGCGCTACGCCAGCCGCCTCACGCCCGCGGAGCTCGAGGCGATCCGGACCGGACTCGCCTCGATCGTCGAGGGGGCACGCGCCCTCCGCGCGGTCCGCCTCGACAACGCCGACGGCCCGCTTCTGCCGCGCCTGTCCGACGCCCCGCCCCGACCGTGACGCCGAGTCCGGTCTTCCTGCCGCTCCGCGAGCTCGCGGCCCTCGTGCGCGCGCGCCATATCTCGCCGGTCGCCCTGACGGAGGAGTTCCTGGAGCGGCTCGAACGCCTGGGACCCCGCTACAACGCGGTCGTCACCGTGACGCGCGAGCGCGCGCTCCGCGAAGCCGGGCACGCGGAGACCGAGATCGCCGCCGGCCACTGGCGCGGCCCGCTCCACGGCATCCCCTACGGCGCGAAGGACCTCTTCGCAACGGCGGGCGGCATCCCGACCACCTGGGGCGCCGCGCCGCTTCGCGGCCAGACCTTCGACACCGACGCCACGGTGATCCGGCGACTCGAGGCCGCCGGCGCCATTCTCGCGGCGAAGCTCGCCATGGTCGAGCTGGCGGGCGGCGCCGGCTACCGGCAGCCCCGGGCGTCGTTCACCGGACCGGGCCGGTCTCCCTGGGGTGAGGACGCGTGGAGCGGCGGCTCCTCGAGCGGCTCGGCCTCCGCGGTCGCGGCGGGGCTCGTGCCCTTCGCGCTCGGCTCCGAGACCTGGGGGTCGATCGTCTCGCCGGCCGCGAACTGCGGCGTGACCGGGCTCCGGCCCACGCTGGGCCGGGTCAGCCGCCACGGCGCCATGGCGCTCAGCTGGAGCCTCGACAAGGTCGGCCCGCTCGGACTCACCGCTGACGACTGCGGCCTCGTGCTGGAGGCGATCGCGGGCGCGGACCCCCTCGATCCCAGCGCCGAGGACCGCCCGTTTCGCTACGAGGCGGAGGATGCGCCCGGCCGGCGGTTCCGGTTCGGCGTCCTCCGCGCGGCGGCGGACGTGGCGGATCCCGATGTCCGGGCGCGCTTCGAGGAGGCCCTCGGCGTGCTGCGGACGCTCGGCACCGTGGAGGACGTCGCGCTGCCGGCGCTCCCCTACGAGGCCATCACGCGGACCATCCTCTTCGCCGAGGCGGCCAGCGCCCTCGAAGGGCTGGTCGAGAGCGGCGCCCTCGCCGAGCTGACGGCGCCAGAGGACCGGTACGCGCTCTACGCGCGGGACGCGATCCTGGCCAAGGACTACATCAAGGCCCTCCGACTCCGCGTCGTGGTGGCGCGCGAGGTCGACCGCATCCTCGCCGGGCTCGACGCCCTGGTCGCCCCGGGCCGTTTCACGGTGGCGAGCCGCCTCGACGAGCCGTTCCGGAGCGCCTTCGGCGGGACGATCCTCGACCCCACGGGCGCGGTCGGCAACGCGGCGGGGCTCCCCGCGGTGGCCGTGCCCGACGGCTTCGGCGAGCGCGAGCTACCGACGAGCCTCCAGTTCGTGGGACGGGCCTGGAGCGAGAACACGATCCTCGCCGCGGCGCGGGCGTATCAGACCCGCAGCGACTGGCACCGCCGCCACCCGGCTGTCGGGTGACCCCGCCGCTGCAGTCGGAGGGTACGGGGGCCGATCAGAGTCGTGACCGCCAGTAGCCAGGCCGGCGTCGACCGTGAGCGATGGCGACGACCTCGATGTCATCGCGGCGAAGGATGTACACCAAGCTGAAGGGATAACGCGGGAACACATACCGTCGAGCACGGCTGCCGTGGCGAGGCCATGTCCGTGGATTCGAAGCAACTGCATCAATGGCGTGTCGTAGCTCTTCGCGAAAGCCGCTTGCCGCTGCGTGGTTTCGTGCGGCATGCCAGTCATACGTGGATTCCGCCTCCCGCGCCGCAGCAGGGGTGGAACCTGACGGCCGGCCGAACCATTCAGCGCCGGTACAGCCGCGCTCGAAGCTCTTCCCAGGGGACGGTCTCGATCGCTCCGGAGTCTAGCTCCGCGATCCGACGCTCAATCTCGGCTCGCCACGCTTCCTCGGCCCCTTCGTCCGTCTCGACATCGAGAGTGTCGATGAGAAGACGCATGAGTGTCGCCCGTTCCTCAGGACCAAGCCTCATGGCCTCCTCGAACAGCTCGCGCGCCGATCTAGCCATGCGTCGATCCTATCATTCGGGCGGGCCCGATGGTTGTCCCTCTGACCCCGGCAGCGAGCGACTGGAGGGAGCACATGCGGGCCGGCACATCCGGCCCCAGATGCGCCTCGACCCCGGCTTGCCCGCGGCGGCTCCAGCCGATCCCGTGCCGCGAGCCCAGGCGACGCCGCGCGTGGGTTCATCTGGAAGCGCCCAGCCCGCAGGAGTATGCGGTCCGCACGAACCTCCCGGCCCTCCTTCTGGGCACCTGGCGGGCGTCGTGAGGTGCTAGAATCCCGGCACCAGTCGCCTGCCGGAGGACCGTGCATGCCGTCGCGCCGGAAAGCTCCATCTCGCCCGGCCCGTAATCCCCGGACGTCGGCGACCCCGGGTCCCGCGGGAGTCCGCGAGCAGCTCGCCGCTACCATCCGGATCCTGCGCGCGCTCGCGAGCGCGCCCGGCAACCTGCAGGCGGTGCTCGACGCCGTCGCCGAGCAGGCGACGCGGGTCTGCGGCGCGACCGATAGCGTCATCAATCGACTCGACGGCGACGGTCTCCACCGGGTGGCGCATCATGGGCCGATTCGAGTCACGATGAAGCCCGGTGACACTATTCCGGTCACGCGCGACTCGGCTGCAGGGCGAGCGGTGCTGGAGCGGCGCACTATCCACCTCCCCGACATCGAAGCCGCGGCGGCCGAGTTCCCGACCGCCCTCCAGTTGGCCCGCCGAAGCGGCTTCCGCGCATTGCTCGCAGTACCCCTCGTAAGCGACGAACGGGTGCTCGGCGTGATCGCCATCCGCCGCTCGGAGGCGCGCCCGTTCACCGCGGGGCAGATCGCCGCCCTCGAGAGCTTCGCCGATCAGGCCGCCATCGCCATCGGGCACGCGCGGCTGTTCCAGGAGGTCACCGAGGCGCTGGAGCGCGAGCGGGCGACGGGCGCCATCCTCCGGGTCATCGCGAGCTCGCCGACGACGGTCGATCCGGTCTTCGAGGCCATCCTGGACAGCGCGCTTTCGCTCTGCGCCTCGCCCGTCGGGAATCTCCTCCTCTTCGACGGCGAGGCGTTCCGGCTGGTCGCCCACCGGGGCATGCCGAGCGCCTTGGTCGAAACGTGGCAACGGCCGCGGCGGCATGGCCCCCACACCGGCACGATCCGTGCGGTGACAGAGCGGCAGCCTGTCCAGATCATGGACATGATGGCCGACCGCGCCTACGGGGAGCGCGATCCCACCCGGGTCCAGGCGGTGGAGCTCCTGGGGGGCCGCACTGCGCTCTTCGTGCCAATGCTGAAGGACGGGACCCCGGTCGGCGTCATCGTGACCTGGCGCCGCGAGGTCCAGGCGTTCAGCGAGGGGCAGATCCAGCTCCTCTCCACCTTCGCCGACCAGGCGGTCATCGCCCTCGAGAACGTGCGGCTGTTCACGGAGCTGCAGCAGAAGAACCGCGCCCTCGCGGAGGCACATGCGAGCGTCACCGAGGCGCTGGAGCAGCAGACGGCCACTGCCGACATCCTGAACGTCATCTCCAGCTCGCCGACGGCCGTCCAGCCGGTGTTCGAGGCGCTCGCCGAGAGCGCGGCCCGCCTGACCAACGCTCTGTCCGGAGGGACGCTCCTGGTCTCGGACGACATGCTGACCCTCGCCGCGGTCCACGCCCCGGAAGAAGAGGCTGACGCCTTCAGGCGCCTGTATCCCATCCCGCTGGACGAAAACACATTGGTGACGCGTGTGGTGCGCGAAGGGCGTGTCTTCAACATCTCGGACACCGAGACGGAGCCATCTCTACCCGAGCCACAACGGCGGCGCGCACGGATACTCGGGGCACGGAATCTTCTCATGGTCCCTATGCTCCGCGACGTTCAGGTCGTCGGAACGATCTTCGTGGCGCGTCGCGACCCCGGAGTGTTCACCGACAAGCAGGTGACGCTGCTCCAGACCTTCGCCCACCAGGCGGTGATCGCGATCGAGAACGTGCGACTCTTCCAGGAACTCGAGGCCCGGAACCGCGAGCTGACCGAGGCGCTCGAGCAACAGACCGCCACCGCGGAGATCCTGCGGGTCATCTCCAGCTCGCCGACCGATCTCCAGCCGGTGATGGACGTCGTCGCTGAAAACGCCGCCCGGGTCTGCGGCGCCAGGGATTCGATCATCTTCCGCGTGGATGGAGACGACTTGCGGGTGGTGGCCAGGCACGGCCCGCTGCCGGGAGCCCTACGCATAGGGGAGACCCGGCCTCTCACGCGCGACTCGGTGAGCGGCCGGGCGGTAGCAGAGCGACGGACCATCCACGTCGATGATCTGCGCGCGCTGCCCGAAACGGAGTTCCCGGCGACGCTAGCTCTCTCACGCCAACTCGGGCCCATGGGGGCTCGGACGGCCCTGGCCACGCCGCTCCTGCGCGAGGGCGTCCCGGTTGGCGCCATCACGATCTGGCGGAACGAGGTCCGGCCCTTCACGGCAAGGCAAGTCGCGCTCCTAGAGACTTTCGCTCACCAAGCGGTCATCGCGATCGAGAACGTGCGGCTGTTCCAGGAGCTTGAGGCTCGCAACCGCGAGCTGACCGAGGCCCTGGAGCAGCAGACGGCGACCGCCGAGATCCTGCGGGTCATCAGCCGCTCTCAGACAGACGCGCAGCCGGTGTTCGACGCCATCGCCCGCAGCGCGATGCGGTTGTGCGGGGGGACGCACTGTAACGTCACTCGTTTCGATGGAGAGCTGCTCCACCAGGTGGCCGTACACAACTTCACGCCCGAAGCCCTCGAGGCCAGCCGGCAGCGTTACGACGTGCCGCCCTCCCGGCGACTCGGCGCGGGTCGTGCAATCCTCGATCGAGCCGTCTGCCACATCCCCGATGTCGAGAGTGAGCCAGAGTACGACACCGCACTTGCGCGGGCGATCGGTTTTCGAAGCGTGTTGGCGGTGCCGATGCTCCGGGAAGGAAGTCCTATCGGTGCCATTGCCGTCGGTCGCGCGGCCCCCGGGCCCTTCTCCTCGAAGCAGATCGAGCTGCTTCAGACGTTCGCCGCCCAGGCGGTGATCGCGATCGAGAACGTGCGGCTGTTCCAGGAGCTGGAAGCCCGCAACCGCGATCTCACCGAGGCCCTCGAGCAGCAGACCGCCACGGCTGAGATCCTGCGGGTGATCTCTAGCTCGCCGACCGATCTGCAGCCGGTGATGGACGTCGTGGCCGAGAGCGCCGCGCGCTTCTGTGGCGCGACGGATGCCGCGATCCTCCGCTTGGAGGGCGAGTTCCTCCGCCTCGTTGCGGCACACGGGCCACGACCTGTCGACCTGCCGATCGGCACAACCATCGCCGCGAGTTCGGGCAGCGTGAGTGGGCGCGCAGTGCGTGAGCGCAAGTCGATCCACGTCGAGGACTTCCGGGCGCTGCCCGAAACGGCATTTCCCGAGACGGCAGAACGCGGGCGGCAGAGTGGTTCCTACGCTCTCGCTCGAACTATGCTCGCCACACCGCTTCTCCGCGAAGGCGTACCCATTGGCGTCATCTACATGCGGCGGGACGAGGTGCGGCCCTTCACGGACAAGCAGATCGCGCTGGCCAAGACCTTCGCCGATCAGGCAGTGATCGCCATCGAAAATGTGCGGCTGTTCCAGGAGCTGGAAGCCCGCAACCGCGATCTCACCGAGGCCCTCGAGCAGCAGACGGCCACCGCCGAGATCCTCCGGGTCATCTCCAGCTCGCCAACCGACCTCCAGCCCGTGATGGAGGTCGTGGCCGAGAGTGCCGCACGATTCTGCGGCGCGGTTAATGCCGCGATCTTTCGCCTGGAAGGCGAGTCGCTGCGGCTCGTCGCGACCCATGGGCCTACGCCTTCGTCCGTGCCGATTGGCGGGATCATCTCCGTAGGCCCTCGGAGTTTCGGTGGGCGCGTGGTGCGTGATCGGCAAACGATCCACATCGAGGACATTCTGGCGATGCCCGAGACGGAATTCCCCGAGACGATGGAACGCTTCCGGCAAGCTCGTATCTCTGCTCGGACGATGCTGGCCACGCCGCTCTTACGCGAAGGCGTGCCCATTGGCGTCATCTACCTGCGGCGAAATGAGGTGCAGCCATTCACCGAGAAGCAGATCGAGCTGCTGAAGACCTTCGCCGACCAGGCGGTGATCGCGATCGAGAACGTGCGGCTGTTCACGGAGCTCGAGGCCCGGAACCGTGAGCTGACCGAGGCGCTCGAGCAGCAGACGGCCACCGCCGAGATCCTGCGGGTCATCTCCAGCTCCCCGACCGATCTCCAGCCGGTCATGGAGGCTGTGCTCGAGAGCGCCGCGCGACTCTGTGGTGCGGCGGATGCCACGATTCTTCGCATGGATGGCGACGCCCTCCAGCTCGTCGCGCACCACGGGCCCGCGCATACCACGCGGCGGATTGGGGACCGGATCCCCATCACGCGCGCCACAGTGTACGGTCGTTCCGTAGTAGACGGACAGACGATCCATATCAAGGATTTTGCCGAGGCCGTGGAGACCGATTTCACAGAGTTGCGGGAGCGCCAGCGCCTGACCGGTATCCGGACCTTCCTCGCGACCCCCCTCCTACGAGAGGGTGTCCCCATCGGCGTGATCGCAATGCGTCGGACGGAGGTTCGGCCCTTCTCGGACACGCAGATCGCGCTCCTCAAGAGCTTCGCCGACCAAGCGGTGATCGCGATCGAGAACGTGCGCCTGTTCCAGGAGCTCGAGGCCCGGAACCGCGAGCTGATCGACGCCCTCGAACAGCAAACGGCGACGGCGGAGATCCTGCGGGTGATCTCCGGCTCGCCGACCGATCTCCAGCCGGTCATGAACGTCGTGGCCGAAAGCGCCGCGCGATTCTGCGGCGCGGCGAATGCCGCAATCCTTCGCCTGGAGGGCGAGCTCCTCCGGATCGTCGCGGCACATGGACCCGCACCTACCAATCAACCGGTGGGCTCAACCGTCGCCGCGAGCCGGGGCGGCGTGTCCGGGCGGGCGGTGTGTGACCGGCAAACGATTCATGTCCTGGACCTGGAGGCCCTTCCCGAGACCGAGTTCCCCGAGACGTTGGAACGCAGTCGGCGCGTTCATGTCCGCACTGGGACGATGCTGGCCACGCCGCTTCTGCGTGAGGATGTACCCATTGGGGTCATCGTCATGCGACGAAGTGAGGTGCAGCCTTTCACTGACAAGCAGATCGCGCTAGCGAAGACCTTCTCCGCCCAGGCTGTGATCGCGATCGAGAATGTCCGACTGTTCAAGGAGCTCGAGGGGCGGAATCGCGAGCTGACCGAGGCCCTCGAGCAGCAGACCGCCACCGCCGAGATCCTGCGGGTCATTTCCAGCTCGCCGACCGATCTCCAGCCGGTCATGAACGTCGTGGCCGAGAGTGCCGCACGATTCTGCGGCGCGGCCAATGCCGCGATCTGGCGCCTGGAAGGCGAATCACTTCGGCTCGTGGCTGCACATGGGTCCCTGCCTGCGATCCTGCCGGTCGGCGTGACCATCGCCGCGAGCCCTCGGGGCGTGATGGGGCGCGCGGTGCGTGATCGCCAGTCGATCCATGTCGAGGACATCCTGGCGCTGCCCGAGACGGAGTTCCCCGAGACGCTGGAACGCTTTCGGCAGACTCGCGCGCAGCAGGATGGTATCCCCGCCCGGACGATGCTGGCCACGCCGCTCCTGCGCGAAGGCGTGCCCATCGGCGTCATCTACATGCGGCGGAATGAGGTGCAGCCCTTCACGGACAAGCAGATCGAGCTCGCGAAGACTTTCGCCGACCAGGCGGTGATCGCCATCGAGAACGTGCGGCTGTTCACGGAGCTCGAGGAGCGAAACCGCGAGCTGACCGAGGCCCTCGAGCAGCAGACGGCCACGGGAGCGATCCTTGGGGTGATCTCCAGCTCGCCGACCGACGTCCAGCCGGTCTTCGATGCCATCGCACAGAGCGCTACAGCCCTGTGCGAGGCGACCAACACTGGCGTGTTCCGCTACACGGATGGCCTGATCTACCTGGTGGCGCACCACAACTGGACGCCGGACGCGCTGGATGCGGTGCGGCGGGTATTCCCGATCCGACCCGGTCGCGGCACTGCGGCGGCGCGCGCGATCCTCACCCGGATGGTGACTCACATCACCGACCTCACTAAGGACCCCGAATACATCGCCACTCCAATCGTGGAAGCCGGTTTCCGGACCGCGCTCTCGGTACCGATGCTCCTGGACGATCAGCCGATCGGCGTGATCGCCGTCGCCCGGATGGAGTGCCGGCCGTTCACGGACAAACAGGTCAAGCTCCTCGAGACCTTCGCGGCCCAGGCGGTGATCGCCATCGAGAACGTGCGACTGTTCCAGGAGCTCCGGGCCCGGACGGCTCAGCTCACGCGCTCGGTCGCGGAGCTGCGGGCGCTCGGCGAGGTCGGTCAGGCGGTCAGCTCCACCCTCGACCTTGAGACCGTGCTGAACACGATCGTGTCGCGGGCGGCCCAGCTCGCAGGCACGGACGGCGCCTCCATCTACGAGTACGAAGAAGTCAGCCGGGAGTTCCAGCTTCGCGCCGCGCACAACATCGAGCCGGAGCTCGTCGAGGCTCTCCGAGCCATGCCTGTCCGGATGGGCGAGGGCCTCTCGGGACGCGCGGCGGAGCGTCGGGAGCCTGTGCAGCTGCCCGACATCCTTCCGGAGGGCAGCTACGAGGGGCACTTGCGCGACATCTTGCTCCGGATGGGCTACCGGGCGCTGCTGGCGGTGCCGCTCATGCGAGAGGATCAGGTCATCGGCACGCTCGCGGTGAATCGGCGAACTCCTGGCGAGTTCCCGCCTGAGGTGGTGGAGCTCCTGAAGACGTTCGCGACCCAGTCGGCGCTGGCCATCCAGAACGCGCGGCTGTTCCGCGAGGTCGAGGAGCAGGGCCGGCAGCTCGCCGTCGCGAGCCAGCACAAGTCCCAGTTCCTCGCCAACATGAGCCACGAGCTCCGGACCCCGCTCAACGCCGTCCTCGGCTATACGGAGCTGATCCTCGACGAGACCTTCGGGGAGGTGCCCGAGCCAATCCGGGACAGTCTCGAGCGCGCCCGGAACAGCGGTCAGCATTTGCTTGGCCTCATCAACGACGTCCTCGACCTCTCGAAGATTGAGGCAGGGCAGCTCACGCTGTCCCTTGCTGATTACGCCATGGAAGAGGTCACGCACGCCGTCGCAACGAACGTGGAATCGCTCGCCGCCGAGAAGCACCTCGCGCTGCACGTGACCGTGCCGCCCGACCTGCCGCCCGGCAAGGGCGACTCACGGCGGATCGCCCAGGTGCTCCTGAACCTGGTGGGCAATGCCCTCAAGTTCACCGAGGCCGGAGAGGTGCGGGTGGAGGTCACCGTTTCGCACGGCGCCTTCGTGGTCTCGGTGGCCGACACCGGCCCCGGGATCTCCGAAGCGGATCAGGCGAAGATCTTCGAGGAGTTCCAGCAGGCCGACAGCTCCAGCACCCGGAAGAAGGGCGGGACCGGCCTCGGCCTGGCGATCGCGAAGCGGATCGTCGAGCTCCACGGCGGCCGGATCTGGGTGGAGTCCACCCTCGGCCGGGGCTCGACGTTCCGATTCGCGCTGCCGGTACGGGTCGAGCGGCAGGTGGCGGCGCCGTGAGCAAGCGGATCCTGGTGGTGGAGGACCACGAGGAGAACCGGCGCATCCTGCGGCTGCTCCTCACAAAGGCCGGCTTCGAGCTGATCGAGGCGGAGACCGGCGAGGACGGGGTGAGGCTGGCGGAGACGGAGCGCCCCGATCTCATCCTCATGGACATCCAGCTCCCCGGCCTCGACGGCTACGAGGCGACCCGACGGATCAAGGCGAACCCGGCGCTTCGCGCCGTCCCGCTCATCGTCGTGACCTCGTACGCGCTGAGCGGCGACGATGTGAAGGCCTTCGAGGCCGGCTGCGACGCCTACGTGACCAAGCCTTTCGTCCCCCGGCTGCTGCTGGCCAAGATCCGCGAGTACCTCGGATAAAGCGCGGGAGGCCCGCCTCGTGCGAACGCCGCCGCGGATCCTCGTCGTGGACGACACACCCGCGAACGTCCACATCCTCCAGCTCCGGCTGGCGGCCCAGGGCTACGACGTCGTGACCGCGACGGACGGTGAGGCGGCGCTGGCCGCGGCCCGAGAGTCCCTGCCGGACCTGATCCTCCTAGACGTCATGATGCCCAAGGTGGACGGGCTCGAGGTCTGCCGGCAGCTCCGGGCGGACCCCTCCTTCCCGTTCACGCCGATCATCATGGTCACTGCGAAGGCTGACCCGAAGGATGTCGTGGCGGGGCTCGAGGCCGGCGGAGACGAGTACCTGACCAAGCCCGTGGACCAGATCGCGCTGGTCGCCCGGGTCAAGTCGATGCTGCGGATCAAGGAGCTCCACGACTCGGTGGAGGCGCTGTCCGCGCAGCGTGCCGAGTGGAACCGGACGCTCGAGCAGCGTGTCCAGGCCCAGGTGGCCCAGCTCGACCGGCTCTCACGCCTCAGGCGCTTCTTCTCCCCGCAGCTCGCCGAGCTGATCGTGGACGGGGGCGCCGAGGACCCCCTGAAGACGCACCGGCGGGAGGTGACCGTCGTCTTCCTGGACTTGCGCGGCTTCACGGCGTTCGCCGAGACCGCCGAGCCGGAGGAGGTCATGGGAGTCCTCCGCGAATACCAGGCCGCGATGGGCGCGCTGATCCTCGCCCATGAGGGCACGCTGGAGCGCTTCGCCGGGGACGGCATGATGGTGTTCTTCAACGACCCCGTGCCGGTCCCGGATGCTCCCGAACGGGCGGTCCGGATGGTCCTCGCGATGCGGGACCGGGTCGGGGAGCTCGGCGCTCGGTGGCGCAAACGTGGGCACGAGCTCGACATCGGGATCGGCATCGCGCAGGGCTTCGCCACGATCGGCGCCATCGGCTTCGAAGGGCGCCTAGACTACGGCGCCGTCGGGACGGTCACCAATCTGGCCGCGCGCCTCTGCGGCGAGGCGAAGCCCGGCCAGATCCTGGTCTCGCAGCGCCTCCTGGGGGCCGTGGAGGGCCTCGCGGAGGCGGAGTCGGTCGGGGAGCTCTCGCTCAAGGGGTTCTCGAAGCCAGTGCCGGCGTTCAACGTCGTGGGGCTGAAGGCCCCGGATGCGAGAGGCGCCGCCCGCGAGTGACCCATCACGCGGGCGGCGATGCCTCAGCCACGCCCACGAAAGCCACACCCATGAGGGCGTGCGGCGGCCTCCTCGTTCCACGGGCGCCCCATTGGCGCTCTCCACGACAGTGTTCCCGTGCACGACCGCCAGCTCGTGCCGATCTGGATCAACCCGCCCGGTGTTTGGCCAACAGCTCCCGTACTTCCGGCACGAGCTCCACTGGAACCTCCATGGCCGTGTGGGTCGTCAACTCGAATGCGGCCTCATCTTCAGCTACGGCCTCTTCATCGGACTGGCTCTCGTAGTGCTCCAGCACACGGCGCACGCGGGTCTCGTCCCAGCCCGCCGGGAATGCCGTCCTCGTCATGATCTCCTCCGACGCCGACGTCGCAGGGCACGCAATGCCTTCGGCCCCAATCCGTAGGCGGTGATCACGAACACGCAGCACATCCCCGACCTCTTCAGGAGCCCCAGCTCAAAACCGAGGCCGGGACTCGCCGCAATCGCCGTGATGTCTCCAGGTCGCTCACGCCGGACGGCGACCCCGTCGCTACGCGTAGACGTCGTGGCGCCAGTGGAGCCCGAGGCTCAGGATCTGCTGGAGGAGCCCCTCGTAGGACAGGCCGGCCTTCTCCGCCGACTCGGCCAGCTCCTCGCCGTACGCGATCTCGGGATTGGGGTTCGCCTCGAGCGCGTACGTCCCCTGGCTGGCGTCGAGGCGGAAGTCGATGCGCGCGTATCCGCTGAGCCCGAGGGTGCGGTAGATCCGCTTGGCCAGATCCTGGACCCGCCGGGTGACCGGGTCGGGCAGGCCGCGGGCCTCGCCCCACCGGATGCCGTACTTCTTCTGGTAGGGCCGGCTCCACTTGAGGCGCTGGGTCGCGATCGGCCGGGCCTCGTCGGGAAGGCCCTCCATTCGAAGCTCCCAGACCGGGAACACGCGGAGCCGGCGGTTCCCGACGACCCCCACGTACAGCTCGCGGCCCTCGATGTACCGCTCCACGATGGCGCTGGTTCCCAGGCTCTCGTGGACGAACGCCACCCGCTCGCGGAGCTTGTCGTCGTTCTCCACGACGGACGCCTGAGAGATGCCGAGGGACGCGTCCTCGGTGAGCGACTTCACGATCAGCGGGAAGGACAGACGCCGCGGGCGCCGCGCGGCCCGGCCGAGGGGGAACACCGCGAAGTCCGGGCACGGGATCCGGTGGTAGGCCAAGACCTTCTTCGAGAGCGCCTTGTCTCGGCTCAGCATGAGGCCCCGGGGGTTACAGCCCGTGTAGGGGACCCGCAGGAGCTCGAGATACGCCACCACGTTCTGGTCGTAGGTCGCGACGCCGTCGAACTCCTCGAGGAGGTTGAAGGCGATGTGGGGCTGCCACTCCTCGATCGCCTCGCGGACCACGCGGAGGTCACTCCGGACCCCGAGCGGGCGCACCTCGTGCCCCATCTCCCGCAGCGTGCTGACGACGTCGTACTCCGTCTTCCAGGGCACCGCGAGCACATCGGCGTCGCCCGGGTCGTCCGGCGGCACGAGGTCCTCGTGCACCAGCGCGAGCACGCGGAGCGGCTTCATCGGACGATGCGGTGGCGCCCGCTGTGGAGGTAGTTCATCGTCTGCACCGTGAGCGCGATCGTGAAGTCGAGCTTCGCCTGCTCCTCGGGCACCGCGACCCGCAGCCCGAGCTCCCGGCAGCGGTCGATCATGTCCCCGAGCACCTGGTCGATCGTGTACTGGTAGACGCCGGTGCCCTGCGCCACACGGCGGCGCACCTCGGGACGGATCCGCCCGAGAAATCGGGCTGCCGAGGGGCGCTCCCGGAACTCCGGCGCCGCCGAGAACAGCCGCCGGAGGTCGCGGTCGTAGGAGACGTCCGCGTCGAGGCCGTAGTGCCGGCGCTTCTCCTCGTAGTGCTGGCGTAGGGTCTTTCGCAGGCGCGAGAGTGGATCGACCCGGGCCCGCGAAACCACCGCCGGGCGCCGGTCGGCGATCTCCTGCATCGTCGCGTCGACGTACTCGAGCTTCTTCAGGACGGGCCACCCCGCGTAGCGCTCGCGCCAGTTCGACTCCGGCGCCAGCCACACGGCGAACGTCTCGGCGAAGTCCTCGTCAGGGTGGCTCTGCGCGTACCACTGCTCCAGGTGCACCACGAAGCGACGGCTGTAGGGGCGCGGAACGTAGTAGTCCCGATAGCGCTCGGACGATTTGCCGAAGAGTTTCTGGCGGCGGCGGCGCCGGCGCAACCGGTAGGCGTTCTCGATGGCGTGCCCCGTCTCGTGCCGCAGGAGCCGCATGCACCATTCCGGCGTCCCGCCCTCGACCTCGAGCATGTGGGTCAGCTCCAGCCGGGCGAGCCGCGGGTGGGCCAGGTAGAAGGGAATCGCCACCCCGGGGACGCCGTCGGGGCAGTACCACTCGTCGGAGAGCCAGAAGTGCGGCCGGAAGCGAAGCCCCAGCTTCTCGAGCTCGTCGTAGAGCTGCTCGATCCGGTCCGAGAGCTCTCCCGCCCGGATAGTCAGACCGAGGTCGCAGAGCCGGAGGTCGAGGAGGCGGTCGTCCGGCCAGCTGGCCCACTCCGGCTCGGGAGCGGATGCGGGGCCGCCGTCAGCGCCGCTCATAGGCGCCCCGGCCGGCGGCCACACGCGCCGCGTTCCGGCCGATGGAGCCGGGGCGGCGGCCACGACCGCCGGGGCGGCCGTGCGGGGAGGACCGGTCAGGCGAGGCCGCGGAGCATGGTCTCGGCGTCGCTGACCTCGAACTTCCCCGGCTGCTCGACGTGGAGCGCCTTCACGACGCCGTTGTCGACCAGCATCGAGTAGCGCTGCGAGCGGATTCCCATGCCGCGGGCTGTCAGGTCCATCTCGAGGCCCAGGGCCTTCGTGTAGGTGGCGCTGCCGTCGGCCATCATGCGGACCTTGCCCCCGGCCTTCTGATCCCGGCCCCAGGCGCCCATCACGAAGGCGTCGTTGACGGACACGCACCAGATCTCGTCGACGCCCTTGGCCAGGAGCCGATCGTGGGTCGTGACGTAGCCCGGCACGTGCTTGGCCGAGCAGGTCGGGGTGAAGGCCCCCGGCAGCCCGAAGATGATGATCTTCCGCCCCTTGACCAGCTCGGACACGTGGAAATTGTTGGGGCCGACGCTGCAGCCCGGAGCTTCCTGCTCGTAGAACTCCGTGAGGGTACCTTCCGGCAGACGATCTCCGACCCTGATCGACACGAGCTCCTCCTTGCGAGTGATGAGCGGGCCGGCCGGCGGGCGCCGACCAACACGGGCCAGGGTACCATAGGCACTCGGGCCCGACCCGGCCCCGCTCACCGGGAATCCCGGAGGCGGTCGGAATCGTCGAACAACATGAGGGCGCTTGCCGGGAGACCGCGGCAGGCGCGGCCACTCTGACCACCGGGAGGAGAGCCGTGTCCGACCTCGTCGCGACGATCACCCAGGTGCGCGGCACGTCGACGTCGGAGGGCGTCGCCCGAGACCACCGGGTTCTGATCGACCGGCCGACACCCAAGGGCGGCCTCGATCAAGGGCCGATGGGGGGCGAGCTGCTGCTGGTGGCCCTGGGCGGATGCTTCATGAGCAACCTCGTCGCCGCGGCGGGGGCGCGCAGCATCCCGGTGGAGGGCTTGCAGGTGACGGTCCGGGGGACGCTCGCCGCCGCTCCGCCCCGCTTCGACGCGATCGAGCTCGAGGTTGGGGGCACGGCGCTCGCAACGGACGTCCTCGACAAGCTGGTCACGATCGCAGAGCGCGGCTGCATCGTGCACAACACCCTGGCGCCGGCGGTCAAGCTCATGGTCCGTCGCGCCTGATCGCACGGGGACCGGGCGCAGGCGCGCCCGTCCCGCGGCAGAAGAGAAGAGGATCCCTTGGCGAAGATCGCCGAAGGTCGGAAGGCTCCCGACTTCACGCTCCTGGACGCCGCGGGCCGGCGTGTCTCGCTCGCCGACTTCAAGGGCAAGGACGTGATCGTCTACTTCTACCCCAAGGACGACACGCCCGGCTGCACCAAGGAAGCGTGCGGATTCCGCGACCTTTGGAACGACCTTCAGGAAGCGGGAGTCGTCGTCCTCGGCATCTCCGCCGATGGCTCCGAGTCGCACACGAAGTTCTCGGGCAAGTACACACTGCCGTTCACGCTTCTCTCGGACCCAGAGCGGAAGGTCATGACCGCGTGGGGAGCCTACGGAGAGAAGATCCTCTATGGGAAGAAGACCACGGGCGTGATCCGCTCGACCGTCTGGGTCGGCCCCGACGGGAGCGTCCGCAAGCACTGGAAGAGAGTCGCCGACGCTGCCAAGCACCCAGCCCAGGTCCTCGAGGCCGTCCGCAGCGCCGCCTGAGCCTGTTCCCCGGCGATCGACGCCATCTGCTAACATGCAATACGCTGGTTGAAGTCGCAGAGCCTGCACATCCGACCTGATCGCAAAGGAGACTCCCAACATGGCGCAGCTCAAGATCCCGCTCGACGCCCATCGGTTCGCCACCGGCATGACCTGGAAGGACTACCTCGCACAGATGGGCGACACGCGCGCCCGCACCGAGGAGAATTATCACCACGCGTCCTTGACCGAGGACGAGCGGCGCTTCTTCTCGGGCATCCGGCAGGCGCGCCACGCGCTGATGCTCGCCGAGAACTGGTGCGGGGACGTGCACCGCAACTCGCCGATGCTGGCGCGCATCGTCGAGGCGATGCCGCACTGCGAACTGCGGGTCTTCTTCCGCGACCAGAACCTCGATCTGACGGATCTGTTCCTCAACAACGGCTACCGCTCGATCCCGGTCCTCGTCTTCTTCGACCAGGACTGGAACGAGATCGGGCGCTGGATCGAGCGTCCCCACGCCGCCACACAGCGGTCGTTCGCCATCCGCTCCAAGACGACCGACATCGCCCCGCAGGACAAGCAGGAGGCTGCGTTGGCGGAGTTCCGGGCACAAGTCCAGGCCGCCTACGCCACGACTCCAGAGAAGAGCCTCTGGCGGGACACCGCCAAGGAGGTCCGGACGATCCTGGAGCTCCGGCTCGGCCTCGCGCCCAAGGCGTAGCCGTCCCGGGTCGGCTCGACGCGGGCCACCTCCACGAGCCGGGGGGGCCCGCGTCACGATCCGCCGGCATTGATCCGTCCGCACGGCCGACGCGCCCCGACACCGCGAGAAGATCGATCTCGCGGGGAGCCGAAGCTCGGGAGTTTCTTGCGACCTACGGAGCCTCGCGGCGCGCGAGGTCAAAGTCCGCTCTGCCCGCCGCGGCCGACGCTCCGATCGGCCGGCCCGATCGACTGGCCCGATCGACCGGAAGGACTCGCCCCGGCCCACGGCACTTGCTTGCCCGAGTGACGTGTGTCAGGATCGCGGCCGAGACGAGCCATCGGCCTGAATTTGCGACTCGTTCACCATTCTCGGGATGGCCCGTTCCCGATCACGTTCTGGTGCGGACGTTAACGAACGGAGGACCCGGCGACAAGGAGTCCATCGGGTGCTGGGCTTTCGCTTCGCGGACACGCCAGAGCCGGACGAGGCCTGGAGTCGCAAGCACGGCATGCTGGCGTTGGTACACACGCCCGGCGTCATCCGCCTGTCTCGGATTCGATGAGGTCAAAGACGAGCGCAATGGTCTCGGAGCCTCGCGCTCGAGCAGGGCATCCCTGGGTTGCCGAAGGGCAGCGTCGCGTTCGCTTCGCGGTCTACAATTTCATCAGGGGCAACTGGCCCGATGTGCTGGCCTACGTCCGCGCCTCGAAGCCTGGGGGTTTGACGCCTACGTCCGGGGTGACCACCAGACCCGGAATGCGGACTGCTGGACGATCTTCAGCGCGCTCGCGGTGTCGACGACTCGAATCCGGCTCGGTGTCCTCGTGGCGTCCATCCACTACCGCCACCCGGTGCTGCTCGCGCGCCAGGCGGCCGACGTGGATCGCCTCAGCTGTGGGCGGCTGATCCTCGGGCTGGGGATGGGCGACGACGAGCCTGAGTATCGGCAGCTCGGCATCCCTTTCGAGCCGATCCGTCAGCGCCAGCGGCAGCTCGAGGAGGCCGTGCAGATCGTGCGCGGCGTTCAGGTCGAGGGTCATCCCGAGGACCGGCGAGCGCTCTCGACATGGCGGTGGCAGCGGGAGGCAAGCGACTGTTCTCGACGACGGTTTGCGAGAAGCTCCTCTTCGGGCCAATCAGCAGGGCATGTACTTCACAACGCTCTGACCGCGAGGATGCTCTCCAACCCCGCGATACTCCATGCGCCACCCGCAAGCGCGCCCGAAGTCCAGCATCTGGCGCCTGGTGTAGCGAAAGGCTCGATGGTCATGCGCGTGCTCGGGGTTCGTGATCTCCCGCTCTGACTCATGGTACGTGGCGAAGAAGACTCCATGGGGCGGAATGACCACACGAAGTCCGCGCAAGCATTGCGCGATCAGCCCAGGTGGCAGGTGTGTGAACACCGACTGCGCCAGAGCGTAGTCCGGCCTCATCGCAAAGTGTTCGAAGTCGAATGCGGACGAAACTACCAACTGGGGCTTCTTGAGCTCTCGCAAGGCTCGGCCTAGCTCCTGCTCCGCCCCGGCTTCGATCAGCAGTCGTTCCTTGTCCACACCGAGATAGTGACCAGGATCCAAGTAGCGAATGAAATGAACGCCGCCCCGAAGAGCTCCACATCCGATGTCGACGAGGTGATGGTGAGGCTTCAGACCCTGAGACCGCATGAACTCGAGCTGCCAGCGGCCGGCTCGCTCCCAGCGGCCACCGACATACCGCCGATGGCCGACCTCCTCGATGCCTTGCGGGCCGTGGGAGATGTGGTTCAGCTCCAGCCTTTCAAGGCAACGGCGTAGGCCGACTTTCGTACTGAGTCTGTAGAGCCATCCAATGTCGCCGATGCTCCAGGCCACGGCGCGCAGAACTCGGCGGGGGCGTGGACTCGACAAGATGCCGTCCTGGATCAGCCCGATCTCGTCGCAGCCGTCGCTGCTCGCCCCCGAGCCGTCGTGGAGAGGTGGAGGATCTTTCCGGTGGACGTGCTACGCGGCCGCTGGCGCTCCACTTCGACCAAACCTGCCTCCCGCCACACGAGTCCCATGACGCGCTCGGTTCCGGTGCCCGGGGCGATCGCCGTCAGGAAGGCCTCGGCCAAGGCCTTTTCGTCCAGGGCCCCAAGGGACGGATTCGCGAGCAGCCGTAGCCGCGGACGGCCATCCCCGGCCTCGGTCTCAAGGAGCTGGTAGTCCGTCGAGCCGCCCCCAAACCGCGCGGGGAGCACCTCCTCCAGGACTCGGATGAGGTCGGTGTCGAGGAAGGTCATCCCGCCCGCCGTCAGCTTCTCGTAGCTTCGAACGCCGTGGAGATGGGTCGTCCACCCCAGCTCGTCGAGCGGACATCCGCAGGTCCGTCGGCTGACGACCGCCTGATCCCCGAGCGAGACGTTGAGGAGCATCAGCGGCGCCGTGGGGCGGAGGGAGGTCACGAGAACGCCGCTGGGCGGCAGCTCGCGGCCCGGTGCGGCATCTCCGGCCTGGATCATCGCGTGCATGTCGTCGAGGAGATGGACCTCGTCGGGCGCTGCGCGCGACAAGCATCCGAAACCGATCGTGCTCGTCTCGGCGGTGCCGTACTGTGACACGGCCTCTGCACCCGCCCGGCGAATCTCGGCCAGGCGCGTGGCGGTGATCGGCTCGCCGCACACGGAGAACTCCACTCCGTCCAGGCTCAGGCCGGCGGCGTGCGCGGCTTGGCAGAGGCGCACCGCCGAGCTGACGAAGGTGTGGACATGCGGTGTATCCCCGGCCCGGAGCACCTCCGCCATCCAGCGCGCGATCGGTAGCGGGTCATCAACCGGAACGTAGCGGGGACGCGGGAGCGGGACGCCGGCCAGGGCGCTTCCCCGGCAGATCAGCTCCGTCGTCCACCTGTAGCGCGGGTCCAGTCCCGGTGTCGCAGGATCCAGCTGGGAGAACCACCGCTCCGGGGGTGCCGCGCAACCGCTGAACTTCAGGATCTGTTTGAAGCCGGCACCGCCCGGAACGCTCCAGATCGCGTGGCGCCACTGCGAGCCATGACGCGCTGCGAGAACCAGGCCCTGATCCACGGCCGTGTCGCGGAGAAAGACGAGATCGAGGGAGACAACCGCGCTCACACCGCGACTGCCACTGCTCGCGACTGGAACGTGCAGGGCGGCCCGGGGATTCCGGAGCCCCGCCGGCTCGAACATGACGGTCGCGCTGCCTCGCGTGACTGTGCGACGGCCCTTGAGCTCGCTCACGGTCAGATAGACTCCGTGACGGAGGAGCGTTCGGAGGGCTCCCTCCAGACCGTCCTCCGCCACCAGGCGCTCCAGGTCGCCGTACTCGCAGCCAGCCAGTTGCAGAAGCTGCCGGTACGGGCTGTCGGGATGCTCGTAGACCGCACGCTTCACCAGCGCCAGGAAATCGGGCCCGCGCCGCTCGAGGCGTCGCCGGAGCGTCGTGCGCGCTTCCTCGGGGCCGACGGGACGCCGGAGAAAACCCGGCAGTCTCGACAGGAATCCTACCCCCACGCGGAGGTCGGCGATCCGAGCGCCAACCTTGTGGGCAACTGACATCGGACCCTCCGTCACCCGACTGGGAGCTCGGTCGGCGGAGTGTACTCTGATCGGCCTGAGTGGAGCAAGTGCCTGAGACCCGGTTCCTCAGGCGAGGGTGGTGTCAGCCCCGCCTCGGCCGAACGAGATCCGGTGTGCCCGTGGCGTCGCGCGAAGACGCCCTCTTCGGCGGGCGCGAGCCCTCGGGTCAGCGTCCCTCGGGTTGCCCCGTCAGGTGACCGATCACCTCCCGCTGATACTCGAGGAACTCCACCACCAGCGGGTCGCGCATCCGGGGCAGCGTGACCTTTAGCTCGGTCTTGACCGTCCCCGGGTGCGGCGTGAGGATGACGATCCGGTCGGCGAGATAGACCGCCTCGGCCACGTTGTGGGTGACGTAGACAACGGTCTTCCCTGTCTTCTGCCACACCTCGACCAGTAGCCGCTGCATCTCCTCGCGGGTCATCGCGTCCAGGGCGGCGAAGGGCTCATCCATCAGCAGCACCGAAGGATCGTAGGCGAGCGCCCGCGCGATGGCCACACGCTGTTGCATCCCGCCCGACAGCTGGTGGGGGTAGGCGCCCGCGAACGGCTCGAGCTTCACTAGTCGCAGATGCCGCAGCGCGATCTCGCGCCGCTCAGGGCCGGGGACGCTCCGCATCTCCAGACCGAACTCGACGTTGCGCTGCGCGGTCCGCCAGGGGAAGAGTTGGGCGAAGTCCTGGAAGACGATGCCGCGGTCGCCCCCCTTCCCGCTCACGGCCTTGCCGTCGACCAGGATCTCCCCCCCCGTCGGGACGAGGAACCCGGCCAGGAGATTCAGAAGGGTCGTCTTGCCGCAGCCCGACTGGCCGAGCACGCAGACGAACTCGGAGGCCCCCACCGTGAAGCTCACGTCGCGAAGCGCGATGATCCGGCGGTCGCCTGTCTCGTACTCCTGGGTGACGCCGCGAACCTCGATCTGACTCAACGAGGTTCGAGGCAACGGTCCATGAGGAACGTCGGGATGCGCCAGTGGCGAGGGTTCGATCTGGGGTTGCCTCATGCCTTCACCGTCCGGAGCATCCCCCAGCGCGCCACCGAGCGGGCCTCGAGCGTCTGGAAGACGACACGCTCGAAAAGAAGCCCGACGCCGCCGATGACGGCGAGGACGCCCATCATCACGTCCGTGTTGAGGAACTCCTTGGCATCGAAGATCACCCACCCGAGACCCCAAGCGCTGGCGGCGATCATCTCGCCGCCCACGACCGCGATCCAGGAGCGGGCGAAGGCCTGCCGGAGCCCCGTGATCACGAACGGGAGCGATCCCGGCAGGACCACCTTCCGAAAGAGCGCGCGCTCGTCGGCTCCCATGGCGGTGGCTGCCCGAAGCCAGAGCCGGTTAATCGACCGCACGCCGGTCCAGGTGTTGTAGATCAGTGGGAACGTCGCCGCGTAGAAGACCAGCATGATCGTCGCCGTGTTGCCGAGACCAAACCAGAGGATGAACAGCGGCACCCAGGCGAGCGACGGGATCGGCATCAGCACGCTCATGAGCGGGAGGAAGAACCGCTCGGCCGGGCGCCATCGCCCCATGAGCATGCCGAGCGGGACGCCGACGACCGACGCCAGCACCAGCCCCGACAGGACGCGGTAGAGGGTGATCGCGACGTGGCCGAAGAGCGACCCGTCGAGGACCATCCGTCCGAGGGCGACGACGATGGTCCCCACGGTGGGAGTGAGCACTGGGGCGAAGAGGTGGCTTCGGGCGAATGCCTCCCAGGCGAGTCCGAAGAGGATCACGCCCGCTGCCCCCGGCACGAGCGGCCGCCAGGCGCCGGACCGGACGGACGCGATCACGCCATCATCCCCCAGCGGACCACCGTGAACCGCTCGAGCCGCTCGAAGACGACGCGTTCCAGCAAGAGGCCGATGAGCCCGATCACCGCGATCCCCGCCAGCATGACGTCGGTGTTGAGAAACTCGCGCGCGCCGAAGATGAGCCAGCCGAGCCCGCGGGGCACCGAGGTCAGCATCTCCACCGCGACCAGCACCCGCCAGGCGCGAGCCAGGGCCAGCCGAAGCCCGGTCAGGATGTACGGGAGGGCGCCGGGCAGGACCACCTTGCGGAAGAGCTGGCGCTCCGGCGCCCCCATCCCCTTGGCCGCCCGGAGCCAGATCTCCTTCACGGCTCTCACGCCCGTCCAGGTGTTGAGCGCGGCCGGAAAGGCAGCGGCCACGGCGACGAGGAGCACGGCGGGCAGGTTGCCGAGGCCGAACCAGAGGATGAAGAGCGGCGCGTAGGCGAGGCCGGGGATCGGGCTGCCGATGCTGACGAGCGGGAGCAGCAGGTCCTCGGCCCAGCGGTAGCGGCCCATCGCGATCCCAACCGTGACCCCCAGGGTGGCTGCGAGCAGGAACCCGAAGAGCAGGCGGACGAGGGTGCCTTGGGCGTGGGCGAGGAGGATACCGGAGGCCAGCAGGCGCCAGAAGGCCTGGGCCACGGTCCCGAGGCTCGGGAAGAGCTTGGCCGGCAGCGGGCCGAAGGCGGCGAAGAGCTCCCACGCCACCGCCGCCACCGCGAAGGGTAAGAGGAACTCGCCGGCATCACGGAGCCGCCCCGCCTCGGTTCGCTCGCGGGCCTCCGGCCCTGCGTGATGCGCCGGCCGGGCGACTGCTCCAACGCCCGGGCTCACTTGATGATCTCGTCTGCCTTGAGCAGGAGCGACTGTGGGATCGTCAACCCGATCGCCTTCGCATCCCTGAGGTTGATAGCAGTGTTCCCGCCAGGTCGCGCCAGACTGGCAACGGACCCGTCCCCAACAGGTATCCTGCGCCATTACGACGGGGATCGCCCTGGTGGCGCCCTTGGCGTGACGGGTCACGATCGCACCCCCCTTGACGATAACGTCCACCTTGAGCCGCACTACCTCAAATCATCGCCGTTCGCTTGCCCCTCACCCCTTCATCGCCTGCTCGAGCAGGTCGCGTCGGAGCGCCCGGTCCCAGTCCGGCATGGTCTTGATCCGCCCCGCCTTGAGGAGGCTCTCGGCCTCCGCCACGGTGTAGGCGCGGAGCTCCGGGCCCATGTCCACCTTGACGTCGAAGCGCCCCAGGGCCTTCCGCACCACCGCCGGCGTCACCTGGTAGCCCCGCTCGTTCAGGACCTCGGTCATGACGTTTGCGGCCCGCTGGGGGTCGTCCCGGAACAACCGCGCCGTGGTGGTCCAGCCGCGGAGGAACTGCACCGTGGCATCGCGGCGCTTGTCAGCGACGCCGGCGCCGGCGGCGAGGACCACGGGAATCGGGTCGTACGTCTCGAAGCTCACGAGCGACCGGGCCAGCCCCTGCTCCTCGGCGACGGAGATGAAAGGCTCGGTGCTGACGCTCGCCTCCACTTGCTTGGCGACCAGCGCCGCCACCTTGTCCGGCTCGAGGGTGTTGACCGGCTCGTAGCTCCCGGCTGCGAGCCCGAACTTCGGGGCAACCCGGGACTGGAACACCGCGTCCGTGCTGCTGCCGACGCCGGTCGCGATCTTCTTCCCTCGGAGCTCGGCAACGCTCTGGTACGGCGAGTCCGGTCGGACGAGCACGTGGACGGTTTTACCCGCGTTGCCGGCGAGCGCCACCGCGACCAGCTCACCCTTCTCCGCGCCGAGGATGAAGGTCTGGACGGCGAAGGTCCCGAAGTCGATCCGTCCCGCGACCATCGCATCGCGGGTCTGCCTGCCGACCGGCGCCTGGATCCCCTCGACCGCCAGGCCCAGCTTCTCGAAGACTCCCGACTTGAGGGCGACCACCGACAGGCTGCCCCAGATATTCACCTGGTAACCGAGTCGAAACGGGTCGGCCGCGGTGGCGGCCCGGCGTGTGAAGAGAGTTCCGACGCCGACGCCGCCGAGCCCGGTCATTCTCATCACGAAGGTCCGTCGGTCCATCGGGGCGTCCCTCCTAGAGTCCGGGATATCGAGCTTTGACCTCTTCGTTCTCCCAAAGCGCGTGCGACGGGCAGGGGTGGACGGTCCGGCCACGCGAGTGTACGCGGACGTGGTCGGTGACCCGGAGGCCAGGAGGATGTTCTGCCTCGGCCGTTTCTCCCGTTCCCCCAAGGGGGCTGGCGGACAAAGGCCGGCCCGATCCCACGCGACCCCGATGGTGCGCGGCCGGCGCGGGCGGTGTCAAGCCGCTCAGGTCCAGTTGCCTGACCTCTGCTCTCTGCGCACGGTCCCCTGCACAGCCCGTGGCTCCGGCGGTACCATGCCTGCAAGATGAGCTCGGTCGCTCCCGACACGACGAGCCCGGCCGCCCCCCTTCGCCCCATCGGCCCTGCGCCGGTCGCGACGTCCGCGCCCGGGTGGATCGCGTCGACCGAGAACATGTGGCTCATCTCCGAGACCGCCGACTTCTGGGTTGCCTGCGCCGGCGGCGCCGCGCTGCTCGTGGCGATGGCGCTCGCGCTGCTCCTCCTCGGCGACCGCCACCTCAGCGCGGCCGACGTGCTCCTGTCCGAACTCCACCTCGGGGCGACGTACGACGCAGTGTGGCGGCGCCGCCTCTGGCGCCGCATGCCGTTCGACGTGCTCGTGGTTCCGCTCGCCATCCTCGCCGCGACCTATGCCCTGGCGATGAGCGACCGGCCGCTACTCCTCACCACCGCCATCCTATATCTGGGCGCCTGGCATCGGGGCCGCCAGAACCTCGGGGTTGCGGGCTACTACCAGAGACGCGCGGGAGGGCCGCGGTCCACCTGCCACCGCTGGCTCTTCCAGGCGGCCATCTACCTGCCGATGGCGGCGTCCGTCGCCTACTTCACGAGCACTGCGTCGACGCTCGAGGGTGAGCCGTTCCATGGTCTGGCGCTGACCGCGCCGGTGCTCGGCGCGCTCGGGGGCCTGGCACTCGGGAGCGTCCTCGCTTACCTCGCGTGGGCGTCCAGCTGGATGCGCCCGGCCGGGCTGGCCGATCGCACCGCCGGCCAGCCGCTCGTGCATCCCGCCGAGCGATGGCTCGTGCTGGCGAACGCCGTCGCCTTCGGGAGCGCCTACGTTGTCGGCGCCTGGAGCACCGCCTTCATCCTGGTGCTGGTGCTCCACCACGAGGTGCAGTACCTCTACTTCACCTACGCGATGGCCCGGCAGGCCGGCAGGGCCCGGCGCCCGGGGCTCGGCGGAGAGCTGAACCTGCTCGGCTCCTTCGCGGTGTGGCCTGCGGTGGGCCTCGCCAGCTGGGCGGCGTGCACGCTGTCAGGGCTCGACTGGCTCTCGCCCTTCCTCGCGGCCGGGCTCCTCAGCCACTACTGGCTCGACGGCCGCATCTGGACCGCGCGAGCTCGGCGTCTGGCCGCCGCGTAGCCGTCGCGCCACCGTACCCCGGATCAGGATGTCCGACGGCGTGGCCGGCTTGCTACCTCTCACTCCGCCGCCAGGATGCCGACCTTCTGGAGCTCCTCGACCGCGAGCTTCGCCACGTCCCCGGCCACGTCCCGCGTTTCCTCGGGATTGGACGTCCGGCTGGCCGCCGACCAGACGAGCGCCTCGGAGGCGACCGCGTACACGTTCAGCTGGACGCGCACGACCGTGGAAGCGCGGAGGCTGCTCGAGCGCTCAGTCTCCTGGTACGTGTTGACGTAGTAGTTTCCGAGCGTGCGGTACGAGACCGGCACTTGCTGGAGGCTGCCGGCCGCCCAGGGTACCGGGCCCTCGACGCCGATCACCCGCGCGATCATGGCGCCGTCGAATCCGCCGGTGCGAAGCCGTTCTCGGGCCTTGTCGATGTCGCCCCGCTCGGCTTCGGGCACGATCCCGTAGCTCCCGATGCCGCGGGTGCTCATGGGAAGGCGCCGCACCATCTCGTCCTCGACGAGCTTCCGGACGGCCTCGTCGGCGCCGAGCACGAACACTGCCACCTGGTGGAAGGGCCCGCCTGCGTATCCCGGGTCCCGCCAGACGTCGGTGAGACGCGTGGCGCTGCAGGAGGTGAGGGCGATGAGCACGGCGAGTGCCACGAGGCCAGAGATCACATGCCGAGGGCTGTTGTTCATCATCGATCGCGCGTGGGCTCGCGACAAGAGCAGTCTAGCGCCGGGTCCGAGGACCGTCAATCGACCGACAGCCGACCGACTGCGCGGCGAGGGCGCCGCGGTCGCCGGAATGCGACTCAGGAATCGCGCGGGGGCCCGAATCCGACGCGGCGCGGGCGCCAGTGTCCCGACTGGTGCGCGGCGAGGTACTCCGGCCGCGTGAAGAGCTTGATGAGGACCGCGCCGGCCACGAACCCGCCGAAGTGCGCCCAGAAGGCGACTCCCCCGCCCTCCTGCGGCACGATCAGCCCGCTCACGAACTGGAGGACGAACCAGTAGCCGAGCATCATCCAGGCCGGCCAGGCGATCGAGGTGAGGATGAATCCGAGCGGCACGATCATGAACACGCGCACGTGGGGGTACAGCACGATGTAGGCGCCCATCACGCCACTGATGGCACCGGAGGCACCCACCATCGGCACCGCCGAGGCTGGATTGAGGACGACCTGGGCGAGCGCGGCAGCCACGCCGGTCAGGAGATAGAAGACGACGAACCGGAGCCGGCCCATGGCGTCCTCGACGTTGTTCCCGAAGATCCACAGGAACCACATGTTCCCGAGGATGTGCATCCACGAGCCGTGCAGGAACATCGACGTCAGGATGTGCGCCGTCTGCCGCCCCGGATCGGTGAGGCACACGAGCCCGTCGCCCATCGGGAACCGCGTCCCGGGAGGCACGCTCAGTGTCAGCTCGCCTGGGATGAGGCCGAGGTTGCAGATGGACCGTGCCAGGGCCATGGACGAGCCTGCGCCCTGGATGAGAAGCCACACCCCCACGTTGAGTGCGATCAGCACGAACGTGGCGTACGGTGTGCGAATCGTCTCGTTCTCGTCCCGGTACGGGAACACCGGTCAGACCTCCCGAACTGGACGGGCGGACGGCCCCTGCACGGTCATCAGTTGAGGGCGATCAGGTTGGAATAGGACTCGTAGCGGCGCTGGATCTCGCTGACGTACTTGACCGGCTCGCCGCACCGGCAGTACCCGTACCGCGCCGTCCGCGCGAACCGCGGCTTGGCAAGGAGCGGCATCGCCTGCTCCACGTGGCCGAACCAGCGGTTCGGGTCGAGCTTGAGGTCGGCCGCGAGGCGGCGCCCGTCGGCCACGTGCCCAGGGCCGCAGTTGTACGCGGCGAGGGTGAAGCGCAGGCGGTCCTGCTCCCCGATCTCCGGCTCCCGATACATGGCTCCGTATCGCGCGAGCAGCTTCACGCCGGCCTGGATCCCCTGCTCGGGCTTCCTGACGTCGCCGGCGCCGAGCTCCCCCGCCGTCCTCGGCATGACCTGCATCAGCCCCAGCGCCCCGGCCCAGCTCCGGACGCTCGGGTCGAACCGCGACTCCTGGAACATCTGGGACGTGACGAGCCGCCAGTCGAACTCGTACATCGTCGCGTACTTCTTGACCAGGGGGTCGTAGGGCGAAAGCTTGTCTGCCTTGTCCGACCGCTCCTCGCTCGCCGCGGTCCGCATCTGGCGCTGGTTCTTGAAGTACTTGGTCATCGTGATGTTGTAGAACGTGCCTCGATAGATCCGCCGGATGAACCGGTCCGCGGCCGCCTTGAGCTGCGGTTGGTCCTTCCGGAGCATCCAGGCGATCTCCCGGGGCTCGCCGATCGGGCCCGCGCCGCGGATACTGTCGCTGTAGGTGAGCTGGACGTCGACGATGTTCGAGTCGGCCACCGTGGCGGCGAGCTTGCCGTCACCCACCACCTCCAGGATGTCCTCGGTTTCGTCGTCCTCCGACACGAGGTCCAGCTCGAACCCGTGCTGGGCCTGGAGCGGCGCGAGCGCCTGGTAGTAGCTCGACGAGCGCCGCACGCTGATCTTCCGGCCGCGAAGATCTCCAAGGCCACGGGTGGCGCGGTCCTTCGCCGGCACGACGAGGATCTCGCTCACCCGGTTGTAGGGCGCGGTGAAGGCGAACTCCTGACGGCGCTCGGGTGTCACCGCGAGCCCCGCCGCGACCAGGTCACCCTTGCCCTCCCGGAGGTAGGTGCCGAGCGCCTCGCGCGACGGAGGGATCACCAGCTCGAGCCGCACCCCCAGCGTCCGCGCGAACTCGCGGACCAGCTCGTACTCGAAGCCGAGCTCCTCCCCGCGATGGAGGAAGTACGTCGTGCTCGAGTTGCGGGTAAGGACCCGGAGCACGCCGCGCTTGCGGATGGCATCGAGGTCCGCCCGCGTCGGGCGGTCCTTGTAGCCGGTCAGCGCCCGCTCGACCAGGAAGGCGTCGAGCGCCGCCTTGAGGGCGGGGTTCTCCTTGCGAACGCCCCAGGCGATCGAGTCCCGCTCGCTCAGCGTGAATGCCGCCTTCACGCCGGGCTCGAACGTGAGCGCCGCGGCCAGGATGTCCGAGTCCGCCACCGTGATGGCTTCCTCGCCCCGGGCCACCTTCTGGATGAGGTCGAACGTGTCCTCGGTCTCGCGGGCCGGCTTGATCTCGAGACCCTTCACCCGCGCCTGGAGCCGCGTGAGCGTGGTGGCGTAGGAGCTCGAGGCCCGGACCGTCACGGTCTTCCCCGCCAGGTCCGCCGGCCGCTTGAGGCTCCGGTCGCCCTTCGGGACCACGACCTGCTGCGCCACGAAGCGGACCGGTCGCGTGAAGGCGATCTCCACGGCGCGCTCGGGCGTGATGGCGAGCGACCCGACGATGACGTCTCCCTGCCCGGCCCGGAGCGCGGGGATCAGCTGGCTCCGGTCCGAGATCACGACGGGGACGGCGTGGAGGTCGAGCTTCCGCGCGAAGGCCACCGCCAGCGCCAGCTCCTCGCGCTTCGGGTCGCCGGCCCGCTGGAGGTGCTCGGACCCGGTGACGAGGAGGCGGATCGTGCCGCTCTTCTGGATCGCGGACAGGTCGCCGGTGGCAGCGGCCCCGGGTGCCGGGATAGCGGCCGCCGCATCGAGGGGGCCCGGACTCCAGGCCGCAACAGCTAGCGCCACGATCGACAGGAGCGCGATCCGCACGGTCGTTTCCGTGAATCGCACAGGCACGAACCCGAACCTCTCGCGCCCGAGCCCGCTCAGAACACCGGCCATCTAGGCTCGATTATGAGCCCCGGGCCGACCGAGCCGCGAAGGAATTCCCGCCGCGGTGCGTTCCACCGGCTCGCCGTGAGCTCGGCGGCCCGCGGACCACGAACGAGACCGGCGACCTCTCCGCGCCGGCGGGGGATCCGCGACCACCTGCCGAGGCGGGCCGTGACCGTCTACTCGCCGGTTCCGATCGCGAAGTCGACGCGTCCCTCTCCCGCCGCCTCTCGCCCGGTCGACGACCCGCCGCTGGCTTCCCCGACCGCCAGTCGTGCCGTCGGGATCCCCGCCACCGTGAGTCCCGGGCCGCGCCAAGCGCGGGCTCCGGCCAGCGTCGGGACGGCGGCGACCGGCGGGCCTGTCGGGAGGGGCCCGAGCGGAGGGCGAGCAGGCTCATCCAGACCGCCACGATCAGGAGACCCCATCTCCCGCGCCTCCTCGACGGTTTCGCTCATCATGCCGTACGACTGGAAGAGCTCGCCCGCCGACACCCGCCCGATGACACCCGGCGCGAGACCGCCAGCCCAGGCCCCCGGCACCCAGTCCAACGAGCCCCGGGACGGGCGCAGGCGTCGCAGCAGCGACAGCACACACGCCAACGCGGCAAGCCCATAGATCGCCATCGACCGGAGCGGGTCGGGGTCGTTGTACTGGACCGGCCGCGGCGAACAGGAACAGGGCCGCCATCAGGCCGTTGGCACCGCGGAGGAGGCTCAGGAAGCACCCTCCGCCGGCTGCTCGGCCGCGAGAACCGCGGCGGCGGCGGCGCCGGTCGCGGCAGCAGCCGCCGCCGTGGCATCGGTCGCGCCCGGCGGGACGAATACCGTCACCTGCCGGTGGGCGAAGTGGATGCCTGCCTCGTCGAACGCCTGCTTGATTCGCTGGTAGGCCTCCCGGCGGATCACGAATTGCTCGCCCGGCTTGGCGGTGAACTTCGCCTTGACGAGCAGGGCGCTGTCCTCCATGGCCATGACCCCCTGCGACTTGAGGGGCTCGAGGATGTGCGGGCCCAGCTCCGGGTCCGCCATGAGCTCCTGGCCGATGCGCTTGACGATCTTCTTGACCTTTGTGATGTCCGTGTCGTAGGTCAGCCGGAACTCGAGCTTCTCGATAACCCAGTCGCGGCTCTCGTTGGTCATCTTCTTGATCCCGCCGTACGGGACGATATTGACCGCGCCCCGGTGGTGGCGGAGCTGCATGGAGCGGATGCCGATCTTCTCCACCGTGCCCTTGGCGTCGCCGACGTTGATGTACTCACCCACGCGGAACGCGTCGTCCACGAGATAGAAGGCGCCCGAGAAGATGTCCCGGACCAGCGTCTGCGCGCCGAAGCCGACCGCGAGCCCGACGACCCCGGCGCCCGCCAGCAGCGGACCGATGTTGACGCCGAGGGCGGCAAGCACGGACAAGACGCTCATGACGCAGACCACCGCAAAGACCGTCCCGCGCGCCAGCGGTAGGAGAGTCCGGAGCCGCGACCCGCCCGTCCCCCCGGCTTCGCCCGGGTCGCTCACGCCCCGGGGCCGGGCTTCCCGCTCCAGCCGCTGGTCGATGGCCGTCTTCGCGAGCTGCCACACCAGGTACGCGAGCATGAGGGTCAGGCCAATGTCGATCAGCGCGCCGGCCACGCGCGCCCCGACGCCGCGGGTCGCCAGGTCCACCAGATCGAGATTCCAGAGGTGGACGATCACCAGGGCGCCCGCGGCGGTGACCACGATGTGGTAGCCCCGTTGCAGCACCGGCAGAAAGCTCGCGCCGGACCTCGCCACTCCGTCCGGCTGGATTCTCCTCGCCCGCCGGGCCAGCAGCCGGCAGAGCGCCATGTCGACGAGCGGCATGGCGAGCACCACCAGGAGGCTCAAGATCCCCGCCCGGCCGGTGCGGAGACGGCCGGCCAGCTGTTCGACCGTCAAGACCACCACGAGGCACAGGACGTAGGCCGTCATCAGGGCCGGCCAGAGATCGGCGAGCAGCCGGCGGAGCGTGCTCTGCCCGTCGCCTCGGATCTTGGCGGCGATCGGGGCACGGACGCGCCACACCAGGCGAAGGTAGATGAAGGCGAATACGAGCTTGCCGACCAGGCCCACGAAGAGGAACGGCTCACGCGGCACACCGAAGCGCTGGAGGAAGAAGGTGAGGACATCGAGACAGCCGTAGAGCCAGGCGAGGGTGACCACGCCCCGATAGAGGACTCCCGCCGCTGCGTCATCGAACGGCAGGAGCCGCAGCGCGGGGCTGTGCGGCGCAAGCAGGAAGCGCGCCACCAGCATGGCGAGCCGCACCTGGATGATGGCCACGAGCGCGCTCACGATCAGCTCGCGGGTGGCCTCGTGGCCCTGGTAGAGGGCCAGGAACCCCGCGAATATCGTGGCGGCGAAGACCGCCAGGAGCAGGAGGTCCAGGACCACGCGGATCACGAGGCTCCCGGCATCGACGCCGAGGCCGTCGCCCGGGCTGCGGTCAAACCGGCCACGGACGCCGGCGAGCAGGCGCCCCACCAGGCGCTCGGCGATCCAGCCGAGCGCCAGCAGGACGACGAAGAGAGCGGCGACGAGCAGCAAGTGGTACGGAGAGCGTCCCTCGGAGAACCGGCCGACCGCCGCACCCAGCGCGGCGGGCAGATCGGGCGCGGCCCGGAGCACAGCCCCGATCTCGGTCCGGGCGCGATCGACGTTCCCCGCGAGGCCCGCAGCCATGGGCGGGGCGGCCTCGCCGGCCTCGGGCGCGGCGGCCTTGTCGAGCTGGGCGAGCAGCAGCCCGCGGACCTCCGCGTCGCTGAGCCGGGCCACCAGCTCACGGATCGCCTCCCGGGTCAGCGGCTCGGGCAGCTTCACCGAGACCGGCTTCTCCGATCCGGCCGGCTGGGCCGCCGCCGCCACGACCGCCGGCAGAAGGGCGAGGACGCAGACCAAGGCCGCGAGCCGGCTCCACGGGTGACCAGCGTTCATAGGGGTCCTCTCGGAACCGGAGGGCACGGCGCGCCGGCCGCCGACGCACCCGGTCCGGGCCCGTCCACGATCCGACCCGGCCATCCTACTGCATCCCGCCGGGCGCGTCCCGGTGACGGCCGGCCTAGGGGGACAGGCTGCCCGCGCCGGTCGGCGTCGGCTGGGCGTCGACCAGACGGTCGATGCGCAGGAGGTCTGCCTCGGCCAGAGACGTGAACACGGCGCGAATCCGGGCGCCGGCCGGCCCGAGGCGGTCGGAGGGCTCGCGGGCGGCGACGCGGACGTAGCTCGCGTCGGTCGCCCCGCCGTCCCCGAAGTCGACGACCAGCTTCAGGTCCGAGTGGGTCGTCGGCAAGGCCGCGTTCGCGACGAACTCCACGACCGTGCGACCGATGCGGGTGACGCGGATTGGGGTGAGAGGTCCCGTCGACACGCTTCCCTTCTCCGACGACGTGCGCGACGGCGGGCAGGTCGACCTGCGCCAGCCCCTCATCCTCGTCGGCCCCGTCCATCGCTTCCTCGCCGGTCACGCCCCGGAGCGCGTACACGGTCACGGGCTCCGACCAGCGCGAGCGAGATCGGCGGCCGGTCGAAGGCGCGGCGCGCCGGCGGCGGGGATCCGCTGCTGGGCAACCCCTCCGGCATGGTACAAGTACACTACTATCGTTTTCGAGGGAGGCAGGCTCCGAGCCGAGAGCTCGCCGGGTCCCATCCGCCCCTCCGGGCGATCGAGGCAGCGACCGTGACAGAGGAGACGCCGACGTGATGAGATTGCGACTCGCCGCGGTGCTCGGAGTCGGACTGCTGGTTGTCGCGACCGCCTCGGTCGCCCGGGCCGAGGACGACGACCCGAGCGCCTGGCACCTGACCTTCACACCCTATCTGTGGGCCGCGGGCCTCTACGGTGACGTGACCGTCAAAGGGGTCACCGCGAGCCCCGACGCCAGCTTCCTCGACCTCCTGGACAACACGGACACCCTGGTCGGCCTTCAGGGGCACGTCGAGGTGACACGGGGCCGGTTGGGGGTCTACGGCGACTTCTTCTACGTGAAAATGAAGGTGGAGGACGCCGGCAGCACCGGGCTCGACATCACGGAGCGGACGTGGTTCGTCGAGTTCGGCGCGCAGTACCGGCTCGTCGACACCACGGTCGACCGGGTCCCGGGGATCACGCTCGACGTCTACGCGGGCGGGCGCTACTCGTACCTCGACGTCGATCTGGACACCCGCGGCGAACCGTCGCGCAATCAGCAGGTCGACTGGATCGACCCGATCGTCGGTGGGCGACT
Organism: uncultured Candidatus Rokubacteria bacterium; assembly: GCA_963805625.1. GTDB lineage: Bacteria > Methylomirabilota > Methylomirabilia > Rokubacteriales > DASRDR01 > DASRDR01. Next base: position 694,129 of record CAWDVE010000017.1, on the reverse strand, counting down.
GGGCGTGCACTTCTCGAAGCACGTGTTCCTGCTCTTCGCGGGAGATGTCGGCGGCTTCGGCGTGGGCTCCGACCTCGCCTGGTCCGTCATGGGCCTGTTCGGATACAAGTGGCAGGGGGCGGGGCTCGAGTGGGCCATCCTGGCGGGGTACAAGGCGCTCTACCAGGACTACACGACCGGATCCGGCATTAACCGGTTCAGGTGGGACACGACGATGCACGGTCCCATCCTGGGGCTGAGCATCCGCTTCTGACCGCGCCCCCGGGCTCGTCCAGGTACCCGGTCTGAGGTGCGGCCGGCGGCGCTTGCCGGACGCGGCGCCGACGGGGACGCCGGCACGCGCCGCGCGCGTCAGTCTTTGCTCTTCAGCTCGCTCTCGTGCTCGCGGATGAACGCGCGGATCTCGTCGGCCATGTCGAGCAACCGGCGCCACTGCTCCTTGTAGAGCGTCACGGGAAAGCGCCCCAGCCCGTACACGGAGACCCCGCCCTTGTCGCTGACGCGCAGCTGCCCGCCTCGCTGCGCCCGGGCCTTCAGAGCTTCGTTCTCGGCCCGCAGGCGGGCCACCTCGCTCTCGAGATGCTCTTGGCTCATGAACCCCTCCATCGAAGAAACGGCGCCCGCTCAGCTGCGAGCCGACACACACACCACCGTGCGAGGAGCATAGCCGGTCGCTTTTCGGTCGGCAACCGCGCGGTCGACCCTTGCCCTTGGGGGCCGACGTGGCCCCGGCTGCCCGACGGATCGGTGCCTGGCCCCCATGGCGCTTCCCTTGGCCGTGGGGTCGTGGGGTTGTGGCACCCTATGCTGGCGTATGGTCGGCTTCGCGCGAGGTCGGCGGAAGGGCCGGCCGCACGAGGCGAGATCGCCCGGAGACCACCGGCGACCGGCTCCACCTCGGCCGCCGGATCGGGGAGAGAGACACGATGGACGCGCTCGGGTTATTTCTGTCGCGCTACAACGCCATCCACGGGGGGTTCGTCGACGAGCTCTTCGCCGGACTGACCGACGCCCAGGTCCGGGCGCGGCCGCACGGGCTGAACTCGGTCGCCTGGCTCGTCTGGCACGCCACGCGAGTCGAGGACGCGGCGGTGAGCCGCTTCGTCACCGATCGGCCACAGATCCTGACGGAGGGGAACTGGCGTCACCGGCTCGGGGTGGAGCGGCGCGATGTCGGCTCCGGCATGACCGGCACGGAGGTGGAGTCGGTGAGCGACCGGATCGACACCACGGCGCTTCGAGGCTACGCGCGCGACGTCGCGGACCGGACGCGATCCGTGGCCGGCTCGCTGGCGCCGGCTGCCTGGGACGAGATCGTCTCGGCGGAGCGGATCCGTGGCGTGGTGGCGGACGAGGCGCTCCTGGTGGACGCAGGCCGCTGGGTGGAGGAGTTCTGGGCCAGGGGGCATTCCCGGGGGTGGTACCTCCTCCAGACCGGCCTCCTGCACCCCTACGGGCACTGGTTCGACGCGATGGCCACGCGTGGCCAGCTCGGCGCTCCCGGACGATAGGCGGCGTCGAAGATCGGTCAGGATCCGGGAGCGCGGCCTCCGTCCATACCCGCCAGCCCCTCGCGGATGCGCCGCGAAAAGTCGGGTGCTCGGTCCGCCGCGGCTAACGGTGCTATCGCAGGGCGGGCTCGATGTCCTTCCGCAGACCGGCGTCGTCCGGCTTGACGCCGCTCTTGTAGAATTTCACAACCTTGCCGTCCTTGCCCACCAGGTACTTGGCGAAGTTCCAGCTCGGCAGCTCGCCGGACTGCTTCTGGAGGTTCGCGTAGATGGGCGATTGGCCGGCCCCGGCCTGGGTGACAACCAGCTGAGGGAGTCTGACAAGCAGGATCTTCTGAAGTTCCTGCGCTCCCTGTAGCCTAGCGCGTCCGTGCGCGTCTGTTGGGCGGAGCCGGTTCGCGCCCGCCCCGTTAGACGCGCGTCTTCGACCGTCGCCCGCCATTCGGCACCCTGCGGCCAGCCCAGAAACCTAGCCAGCCCGAGACGCGGTAAGATCGTCCTGGCGCGGGCCCTGGCCCGCGCGACGTCGAGAGCCGGGGGGCCGATGCCGCGATCGCTCACGTTCGTCTTGCTGGTCGCGCTCGCGTCGGCACCGTCGACCGCTCGGTCCAACGGCGACGGCACCGGGACGGGGCCACCGACCGTGTTCGAGCGCTTCGTCCTGTCGGCCTGCTCGCCCTGCGTCAGGGAATCGTATCCGATCGCCACCCTGCCGATCGCTCCGCTCCCCTTGCCGGGGTTCCCGCGCTCGGCGACCACCAGCGTGGCGCGACCCGGAGAGATCGCGATCGAAGTGCTGCGCGCCCACCAGCCGGGTCGGCCCGACTGGAAGTCCCTGGCGCTGAAGGTGACACTGTCGGTGTCGACAGGCCCCGGGGGGGACCTGTTCCGGCTCGGCTCGGGACTCCTGGACGGCGCCGACGTGCGGGCCCTCGCTCAGGCGGTGGGGGACATGGCCCGGATCGCGACAGCCCCCCCGGGAGAGCCTCGCGCGGAGACCGTCGATACCGATTTCCACGGCGGCACGCTCCGGGTCGGCGTGCTGCAGATCCGCGGGGACGCCGTCGGCTACATCCAGACGGGCGACCTGCCGGTTCTGTTGCAGCGAGCGGTCTGGGAGGTGCCCACGACGCTCTACCTGCCGGTGAAGGACCTGCCCGGCATCGCGACCGCCCTGAACCAAGCCGCGGCCAGGATCGAGCAGGTACGGGGCAACTGAGCCGGGGCGAGGGAGCCATCGTGACGAGACGGCGCGCCTGGTCGATGCTCCCCACCGCGGTGGTCGCCCTCATCGCGATCGGCGGGGCCGTGGCCGAGCCGCGTCTCTTCGATCTCGCGCTCAAGGACGGCCGGCTTCCGGAGAGCCAGCGGCTCGTCCGGGTCCGGCAGGGCGACGAGGTCACGCTCAAGTGGACGACTGACAAGCCGTTCACGCTGCACCTCCACGGCTACGACCTCGAGGCCCGGCTCGTGCCCCAGACGCCGACCGAGCTGCGCTTCACCGCCCGCGCGACCGGGCGCTTCCCGCTCGAGATTCACGGGCCCGGCACCGAGCGCACGGTCGGCCATCTCGAAGTTCATCCCCGCTGACCTCCTCCCCCACCGGACTTCGGTGACCGCGCGTCGACGCCGCCTGGCCTGGGGAGGGTCGGCCCTCCTCACGCTTCAGCCCGGGGAGGCCCTGGCGCACGGATTCGGCCAGCGCTACGACCTGCCCGTCCCGCTCTGGCTCTGGGCCGCGGCGGCGGCCGCCGCCGTCGCCCTCTCGTTCGTGGTCATCGGGCTCTTCGTCAAGGCAAGCCCCGGCGTGCGCGGCTACTGGCGGCTGAACCTGCTGCGCTTTCCCCTCGGACGCGTCCTGGCCTGCAGCCGGGTCCGGCTCGCCGCCCGCCTGGTCTCGGTCGGCGTGCTCGCCCTGATCCTGGCCGCGAGCTTGGTCGGCGACCAGAGCCCGACTCGCAACATCGCCCCGACGTTCATCTGGGTGGCATGGTGGGTGGGGTTCGCCTATCTCTCGGCGCTCGTCGGGAACCTGTGGGCGGTGGTCAACCCCTGGGCCGCGCTTTTCGGCTGGGGCGAAGCGCTTCTCGGATCGCGACGGGTGACACGCCGCTATCCGGCGGGATCGGGCGTCTGGCCGGCGGTCGGGCTCTTCCTAGCCTTCGCCTGGGTCGAGCTGGTGTATACGGGCCGGAGTATCCCCGCCCAGCTCGGAAAGCTGATCATCGCATACTCAGTGCTCACCTGGATCGGCATGGCGCTCTTTGGCCGCGCGACATGGCTGCGTTACGGGGACCCTTTCGCGACGGCCTTCGGGGTCCTCGCCCGCTTCGCCCCGACCGAGATCCGCGTCCTGGACCGCGAGGCCTGCCGGCGATGCGAGCTCTCCTGCGCCGGGCGAGACGACGAGTGCCTCGATTGCGGGTCGTGCTTCGAGCGAGCCGCCCCCGCCCGCCGCGAGTGGAACGTGCGCCCCTTCGCGGCCGGACTGCTCAACACCGCGGACGTGTCGCCGTCGATGGTCGTGTTCGTGCTGGTCCTGCTCTCGACGGTGACGTTCGACGGATTCACCGCAACGCCGGCGTGGGCGAACCTGGAGGGCGCCCTCTACGCGGTGCTGGCGCCGCTCGGCGAGGCGCGGCTCACCGTCATCGGCACGCTCGGCCTCCTGGCCTTCCCGCTCCTCTTCGTGCTCGTGTACCTGGGGTTCGCGCGCTGGATGGCGTGGATGGGCGAGGATCAGCTCTCCACGGGCACGGTGGCCCGCCTCTTCGTGCTCTCGCTGGTGCCGATCGCGATCGCGTACCACCTGGCCCACTACTTCACGTATCTCCTGATCCAGGGCCAGCTCCTGATCCGGCTCGCTTCCGATCCCTTCGGATGGGGCTGGGACCTCTTCGGCACCGCGCGGTACCGGCCCGACATCGGGATCGTGGGCGCCCGTGCCGTCTGGTACACGGCGGTCGTCGCGATCGTCATCGGTCACGTCATCGCGGTGTACGTCGCCCACGTCGTCGCCCTCCGCGAGTTCCGGGACCGGCGGGCGGCGCTCCGCAGCCAGCTGCCGATGCTCGTGCTCATGGTGGGGTACACGGTGGTGAGCCTCTGGATCATCGCCCAACCCATCGTCGAATCGAGGTAGGTTGCCCTCAGGCGACCACGCGCTCCACGGCCGCAGGGCATCCGCGCGGCCCAGCCCGGAGCGCGACGACCGCACCAACAAAGGAGAGAGACAAGATGAAGACGGCCTTCGTGGCGCTCGCAATCCTCGCGGGCGCGCTGTTCCCGCTGGTCGCGTCGGCGCAGCTGCCCACGAGCCAGGTGATACTGGAGAACGCGTCGATCCGCGTGACGCTCCTGACTTTCACGCCCGGCGGCGCCACCGGCCGGCATCAGGGGATCGAGTCGGAGATCGGGATCGTCGTCGAGGGCGACCTGACCGTGGAGAGCCCGACGGGGCGGCAGCAGCTCGCCCCCGGCGGCGTCTACTGGATGCCGGGCCTCACTCCCCACGACGTCCGCAACGAGAGCGGGCGCCCGGCCAAGCTGTGGGACATCTTCCTGAAGCGCTGCGACTGAGCGGGGTCAGGCCTTGACGTTGTCGTTGGCCGGTTTGCGCGGCGGGTAGCCGCCCGAAGTCAAAGTCAAGGCCTGACCCCGTGTCGCTACTTGGTCAGCTCATACACCTTCCTGAGATCGGGGTTGAGCACGGTCACGGGGAGCCCGGCCGCTTTGAGCGCGGCCTCCATCATCGCCGGCGTCGTCCCCCCCGGCGGCACCTGGAGCCGGTGGTGGTGGGGGATCACGGTCTTCAGGTTCGGGTTCTCGGTGCGGAGGAGCCGGACCATGTGGACGACGTCCTGCGGATCGCTGTTGGCCTTCAGGGGGAGGATCGCCACGTCGGGCTTGTAGAGCATCCCCCAGAGTTGCATGTCCATGGTCAAGGCCGTGCTGCCAGCGAAGTAGACGGTCAGGCCGTTCTCGAAGTGGATCATGAACCCCATGGCCGGCCCGCCGTACAGCTTGTCGGGCGTCCCCGACCCGTGCACCGCGCCTACGTTACGAACGGTCAGGCCATCGAGCTTGAGCCAGTCGCCGGGGTTGCTCCGGTACACCTGCGCCTCGGGGACGTTGCGCGGCTGGAAGTAGGTGGTCCACATCTCGCCAGGCGTGACGATCCTCGCCCCGGTCTGGATCGCGATCTCGTGGGTGGAGCCGACCTCGTCGCCATGCCCGTCGGCGACCAGGATGACGTCGACCTTCGGGAAGTCTGGCACCTTGACCGGGCTGTCCGGGTTCGTGACGAACGGATTCGTCACGATGACCTTGCCGCCCGGCGACGTGAACCGGAAGATGGACCACGACAGCCACTCCATCTTGACCGCGCCCGACTGCGCCGGCGCCTGACCTGCCCACGCAGCCAGCATCACGGCTAGTGCTCCGCCGATCGCCCAACGCCATCCGTTCGACATGATCTCCCCTCCTGGCAGTGAATGGGCTCAGGCCTTGACTTTGTCGTCGGCAGGTTCGCGCGAAGCATAGCCGCGAAGTCAAAGTCAAGGCCTGACCCCGTCCTCCTCTACTTCGTCAGCTCGTACACCTTCCTGAGATCGGGGTTGAGCACGGTCACCGGGAGCCCGGCCGCTTTGAGCGTGGCCTCCAGCACCGCCGGCGTCGGCGCGCCGGGAGGCGGCTGGAGCCGATGGTGGTGGGGGATGATCGTCTTCAGGTTCGGGTTCTCCGTGCGGAGGAGCCGGACCATGTGGACCATGTCCTGTGGATCCCGGTTTGCGTTCAGGGGAAGGATCGCCACGTCGGGCTTGTAGAGCATGCCCCAGAGCTGCATGTCCATGGTCAGGGCCGTGCTACCCGCGAAGTAGACCGTCAGGCCATTCTCGAACTGGATCATGAACCCCATGGCCGGTCCGCCGGACAGCTTGTCCGGCCCCCCCGCCCCGTGCACGGAGTTGACATTGCGGATCGTCAGGCCGTCGAGCTTGAGCCAGTCACCGGGCTGGCTCCGGAACATCTGCGCCTCGGGAACGTTGCGCGGCTGGAAGTAGTTGAACCACATCTCGTGGGGCGTGACGATCTTCGCCCCGGTCTGGATCGCGATCTCGTGGGTGGAGCCGACCTCGTCGGGGTGTCCGTCGGCGACGAGGATGACGTCGACCTTCGGGAAGTCCGGCACCTTCACCGGGCTGTCCGGGTTCGTGACGAACGGGTTCGTCACGATGATCTTGCCGCCCGGTGACGTGAACCGGAAGATGGACCACGACAGCCACTCCATCTTGACCGCGCCCGACTGCGCGGGCGCCTGGCCCGCCCACGCGGCCAGCATTGTGGCCAGTACCCCGCCGAATACCCAGCGCCATCCGATCGCCATAGTGTCCCCTCCCGGTTTAGGGTTTGATGGTTTTCGCGCTTTTGCGACGTGGAGGCCAGGGCCTCTGCTGAGGCAACGGCCGTCGGCGCCCGAATGTTCCCGCACCGCGCCTCGACCCTCGGGATCGGCTCCTCCAGGGAACAGACCACGCTCACCCGAGGGGCGTCAAGCCCACTCGACGGCTGGACACGGATCTCGCGGGTGGATCTGGCCCGATACTCCTCCGAGGCTCTCGGTCCAGGCACGGTTTGGATCCCCGACGTGAAGGCACGACCACCCGAGCGGAGAGCCTCGTCGGGTTCAAACAGCACGCTCTCGACCAGGTCCAACGCCGGGAGCCCGAATGCGTGATCGGGATGAGGGAGCTCAAGACCGAGCACGCCAGTGAAAAGGAAGGCGGAGCCACCCTGCGTCAACACGTCCCGATGATGACCACGCGCGGGTTCGACTGTCGGTATCCCCCCGACCCGGGCGCATCGTCATCATCGGCTGGAGCAAGCGGCCCGCCGGAAGGCCCCCCCTCGGCCCGCGCGGACGGAGAAAGCGAGATCTTCGTCCGGTCGATCCGGTTCACGCCACTCCACTGACGGATTCTGGCAACGACCGAGCCAACCTGCGAGCGCTCCCCGTCCTTCTACCTGGCGGCACGGCCATGATTCCGACGGGTTGCGGACATCCCCTCCGTGGCCCCGCCCTTGCATTCTGGATAGGGACACTGGCAGCCCAATGACCGGAGGGCTCGTTCGATCCATGGCTCTGCCCCTCAAACGGGCGCGGCTGTGCTTGGATTGTGACTGTCTGACCGACGACCTGACCTGCCCCTGGTGTGATCGGGACGGCACGGTCCCGCTCGCAAGCTGGTTCCGTCCAATGGACGACGGCAAGGTCGACGCGTCGCGTCACGGAGAGGCGACGACGCCGGCCGCCAGCCAATGGATCCTCATCGTCCAGCACCATCAGCGGGATCTCTACCGGGTCCTGCGGCAGGCGCTGGCGGGCACCGGGGTGGAGGTTGTCTACGAGCGGCGCGTCGGCCAACGCCGCCGCACCGCCGCCGGGCCGACGGCCGAGGAGCGTCGCCGCACTGACCGCCGACGTCCGCGGCCGAGCGCGGCCGTGTACCAGCAGTCGGCCGCAGCCGCGAAGCCGGAGAGCCCGCCTCGCCCGAGCGTCGACCGGGAGACCGTGCGGGTGGTCCGGCCGCGTCGGCGTCAGCCCGCTCCGATCTAGAGAGCTACGCGGGCCTGCGACCTCGAGGGCTCAGTCCGTCCCCCACACGTCCCGGGCCACGGCGAGCACGAGCTCCAGCTTCCGGCGCTGGTCGTCGGGGGTGATGGGCTGGCCCGACCCGGGAGCCGAGCTGAATCCGCACTGCGGTGAGAGCCCGAGCCGCTCGAGGGGCACATAGCGCGCGGCCTCGTCGATCCGGCGCTTGAGCGCGTCAGCCGATTTGAGCGCGGGCGTCTTCGTGCTGACCAGCCCGAGGACGACGCGCCTCGGCGCGGGGACGAAGCGGAGCGCCCGGAAATCACCCGCGCGCGGGCTGTCGAACTCGAGGAGGAAGGCGTCGACGGCCAGGCTGCCGAACACCGCCTCGGCGATCGGCTCGTAGCCTCCCTGGGCCATCCAGGCGCCCTTGAGATTGCCGCGGCACATGTGTACGGACCGCACGACGCCGGGCGGACACGCCGCCAGCGCGTCGTTGATGAGGCCCACGTAGCGCAGGGTGAGCGCGTCCGGATCCTCTCCGCGAGCCCGAACGTCGGCGCGCACCCGGTCATCGCAGTTGCAAGGCAGCGCCGTGTCGTCGAGCTGGAGGGCGGTGCAGCCCAGCCCCACCAGATCCCGCAGCTCCGCCCGGTAGATGGCGACGAGATCCGCATAATACCGCTCGAGGTCGGGGTACACCTCGGGGTCGACGCTCCGGGGGCCGAGGAAGAAGTGCATCACGTCGGGCGCCGGGATCGTCACCTTGGGCAGCCCCGTCGTCACCGCGCCCTTCAGGAACCCGAACTCGTCGGTCGCGATGCCGCGGGCGCGCCGGAGCGGGGCCCGCGCGTAAGGCGACGGCAGGACGCCCCGCTCGCCCGTGTCATCCCGGAAGCCGAGCGCAGCCTCCCGGAGTCCGAACCCGTCGACCGCGTCGATGAATCCCGCCGACCAGCTGCGCCGACGGAACTCGCCGTCGGTCACGGTCCGGAGCCCGAGGCCCTCCTGGAACGCGACCACGTCCCGGATGCACTCGTCCTGGACGGCCCGAAACCGCTCGGCGGTGAGCGCGCCGGCCCGAGCCTCGCGCGCGGCGGCCAGCAGGCGGTCGGGCCGGAGAAAGCTCCCGACATGCTCGGCGCGGAACAGGGGTGCGGCCCTCGTCATCGGATCGCACGCCGGCATTGAGGAAGGCCGATGTAGATGGTCGGGACGCCCGTTACCACCGTGGCCCGATGATCCTCGATCCCCTCGGCGCAGCGCTCGACGTCGAAGCGGCGATGGAGCACGAGCGCGGCGGCGGCGGCGAAGCCCCCAATCATGAGGACGTTCTGGGCCGCGACGTGAAAGAGCGGCAACGTGCAGTAGGCGGTCCTCCGGCCCCGTGTGCATGTAGCGGTTGACCGCGTTGACCGTGGATCCCGGGGCGTAGTCACGGCTGGAGGCAGCGCGAGGCACGATGCCGGCCACCGGATGGCTATGCTCCACCCTTGACCTCACGGCGACGATTCGCTATACCCGGCCCGATCATGCGCGACCCCGCGCCCGGCCGTCCTCGCCGGCACGTCCCGCGCCAGCTCGGTCGCGCCCGGCGGGTGTCATGATCCTGATCGAGCACGCCACGGTCATCACCCTGGATCGGGACCGTCGGATCCTGACCGACGGCTCGATCCTCGTGGACGGCCGGAACATCGTCCAGGTCGGGCCAGCCCGGATCGTGCGCCCACCTCGGCCGCCCGCCCGCATCATCGATGCCCGGCGCCGGGTCGTGCTCCCCGGCTTCGTGGACACCCACGTTCACCTCTCGGAGCACCTAAACCGGGGCCTCCTCCTCGACGACATCCCCGTCGATCGCTATCTCCCGGATTGGCTGATCCCGCTCTACTCCGTGATCACGCCGGAGGAAGAGCAGGTGTCCGCTCTCCTCGCCTGCATCGAGATGATCCGGACCGGAACGACAACGTTCTGCGAGGCGGGCACGCTCTTCGACGTGGCGGCGGTCGCGAACGTGGTCGAGGCCGTCGGCATGCGGGCCGTGCTCGGCCGGTGGTCCTGGGACCTCGCCACGGGGCCGGGGCCGATGCGGCAGACGACCGGCGACGCCCTCCGGCTCAACGAGGCGATGCTCGAGACCGTGCACGGCCGGGCGAGCGGTCGGATCGCGGCGTGGCCGCTCCTCCTGGGCTTCGGCACGTGCTCGCCGGCTCTCATGCAGGGGGCGCGGGCCCTGGCCGAGCGCTACGGCGTGGGCTGGGGCATGATGCAGTTCGCCTCGCATCCTTCGCGGCGCACGGCCGATCGCGTCCCGCTGGCCGAGCTCGAGGCGCTGGGCGTCCTGACCCCCGCGACGAAGCTCGCCCACATGGTGTACGTCGACGACGAGGACATCGCCCTCCTGGCGCGGCGGGGCGTGAAGGTCTCCCACTGTCCGACGGCGGGGCTGAAGCACACCAAGGGCCTGGCGGCCCACGGGCGGTTCGTCGAGATGCTCGACGCGGGGGTGTGCGTCTCGCTCGGCGGCGACAGCGGCAACGGCTCGAACCACTTCGACATGCTGCGGCTCATGTACCTCGCCGCGACCCTCTACAAGGACGCGCGGCTCGACGTCTCCGTGATGCCGCCCGAGCGGGCGCTCGAGATGGCGACGATCCGGGGGGCCGAGGCCCTCCTGCTGGAGACCGCCATCGGCTCGATCGAACCCGGGAAGCGCGCCGATCTCGTTCTCTACGACCGCGACGTGCCCGAGTGGCGCCCGCTCCTCAACCCGGTCAACAACCTCGTCTACGCGGCCACGGGCGCCAGCGTCCGGACGGTGCTGATCGACGGGCGGGTCGTGCTCGACGAGGGGCACCTGACCATGCTCGACGAGCGGGCCCTCTACGAGCGGGCCGAGACCCTGGCACGGCAGCAGATCGCCCGCGCGGGCCTCGTCGTCGAGTCGAAGTGGCCCGTGATCGGGTGACGCGGCTCCCCTGCTACACTACCGGGCGAGAATCGACCGTCATGTCCACGACAAGGAGGCCCGCATGCGGAAGCTGCTGAAGCTGGCGACCCTCGTGCTCGCCGGTCTGGCCGCCGTCCTTGCCACGGTCCAGCCCTCGCCCGCCCAGACGACGCTGACGATGTCCTCGTGGGTGTCGCCACAGCACCACCTGACCAGCGTCGTCTTGCAGGGGTGGGCGACCGAGGTCGAGAAGGCCACCAACGGCCGTGTGAAATTCACCATGCTGCCGAAGCATCCCTCGGCGCCGCCCGGCACCTTCGACGCGGTCAAAGACGGCCTCGTGGACGTTTCGTACGTCACGGCCAGCTACACACCGGCACGCCACATCCTCCCGCTCATGCCGGAGCTGCCCGGCTCGGGCGACACCGCCCTCGTGAATTCCGTGGCCTACTCGCGCATCCACTGGAAATACTTGCAGCAGGTCGGCGAGTACAAGGGCGTCAAGCTCCTGGGCGTCTTCACGCATGGTCCGGGCCAGATGTTCACCAAGAAGCCGGTCCGGAGCATCGCCGACGTGCAGGGGCTCAAGATTCGCACCGGCGGCGGCGTCGCCGAGGGGGTTGCGAAGGCGCTGGGCACCTCGGCGTTCGTGAAGCCCGCGCCTGAGTCCTTCGAGCTCTTGAAGTCGGGCGTCGCCGACGGTGTCTTCTTCCCGATCGAGTCGATCGTCTCGTTCAAGCTCGAAACGGTGCTCGAGCAAGCCACGCTGTTTCCGGGTGGGATGTACAGCTCCGCATTCGGCTTCTTCATGAACGAGGACAAGTGGGCGAAGCTGCCGAAGGAAGACCAGGCCGCGATCGAGAAGCTCTCCGGTGAACACATCGCGCGCCTCGCCGGGGGTTCCTGGGATGAGGCGGATCGGAAGGGCATGGAGGCGATGAAGAAGGCCGGCATGAAGATCGTCAATGCCGACGCCGCCTTCGTCGCAGAGGTACAGAAGCGTTCCGCCCCGATCATCGCCGACTGGACCAAGGAGGCGAACGCCAAGGGCGTGGACGCAGCCAAGATCCTCGCCGAGTTCCACGCCGAGCTCAAGAAGGTCGCTGCCGGCCAGTGAGCCGGCCCGACAACGCGCGGAAGCGGCACGCCGACGCCGTCCTCGGCGGCGCCGCTTCCGCGATCCTCCTGGCCATGATGCTCCTCACGGTGGTCGATGTCGTGGCCCGGTACGTTTTCAACCGCCCGCTGCGCGGCGCGTTCGAGATCACCGAGCTCATGCTGGTGGTGCTGATCTTCGCCGGGCTGCCCCTCGTCTCGTACGCCGACGAGCACGCCGTCATGGACTTCATCGACCGTCTGCTTTGGCCGGGCGCGCAGCGCGCGCTTCGGCGGGCGGTGCAATTGGTGTGCGCCGCGTTCATGTTCCTGCTCGCCTGGCTGGTCTGGCTCAAGGCCGACCGGATCTGGGCCTACCGGGACGCCACCGACGTGCTCCGCATCGTCTACGGGCCCTTCGTCTACTTCATGGCCGTCATGATCGCGTTCGCCGGTGCCCTTCATCTCTACAGGGCGGTGGAGCGCCGATGATCGAAGGGCTGATCGGCCTCACCCTGATGATGGCGATCGCCTTCCTGCGGGTACCCATCTCGTTCGCCATGGCTGCCGTCGGCATCTGCGGCTACGCCTACATGCGTGACTGGAACTGGACCGTCGCGTTCGCGATGACCCAGACGAAGCTCTACGAGACGGGCCGCAACTACACCCTGTCGGTGGTGCCCCTCTTCATCCTGATGGGTAACCTCGTGACGCGCGCGGGGATGTCCCAGGAGCTGTTCCGCGCCGCCTACGCGTTCATCGGCCACCTGCGCGGAGGTCTGGCCATGGCCACCATCTGGGCCTCGGCGGGATTCGGCGGGATCTGCGGCTCGTCCATCGCGACGACGGCCACGTTCGCCAAGGTGGCGTACCCGTCGATGAAGCGCTTCGGCTACTCCGACCGCCTGGCCGCGGGGGTCGTGGCCGGCGGCGGCACGCTGGGCATCATGATCCCGCCGTCCACGATCATGGTGATCTACGGGGTCTTCACCGAGACCAACATTGCGAAGCTCTTCGCGGCCGGGATCCTGCCGGGCATCGTGGGCGTCATCCTGCTCTGCGGCGCCGTCCAGTACATGACCTGGCGCGACCCGGCCTCGGGGCCACCGGGTGAGCGCTCGAGCTGGGCGGAGCGCCTTGTGGCCCTCCAGGACGTCTGGGCCGTCGCCGTGCTGTTCCTGTTCGTGATGGGCGGCATCTACGGCGGGCTCTTCACCGCCACCGAGGGCGCGGGCATGGGCGCGTTCGGCGCCCTGCTGTTCGCGCTGTGGCGGCGCGCCCTCAGCTGGCAGACCCTCTACGTCGCGCTCCTCGAGAGCGCGCGCACCACCGCCATGCTGTTCATGATCCTCATCGGCGCGCTGATGTTCGCGGAGTTCATCAACATCACGAGCATGCCGGCCGACATGAAGGCGTTCGTCACGCGCTTCGAGGTGAACCCGCTCGTAGTGGTGCTCGCGATCGCGGCCATCTACGTGGTCCTCGGCACGGCGATGGAGGAGCTGTCGATGGTGCTCCTCACGATGCCGGTCTTCTTCCCGGTGATCGTGCATCTGGGCTTCGATCCGATCTGGTTCGGGATCATCATCGTGTGCGTGGTCGAGATCGGCTTGATCAGCCCGCCGGTCGGGATGAACATGTTCGTCCTCAAGACCCTGCTCCCCGAGGTCTCGACGGGGACGGTGTTCAGCGGCGTCCTGCCGTTCATGTGGGCCGACGTGTTGCGGCTCGCCATCCTGATCGCGGTCCCCTGGCTGAGCCTCTGGCTGCCGAGCCTGATGCGCTGACGTTCGGCGCCCGGCGATCGGCCCGGGCGCTCGAGCCTACAGCCGCGGCGCGACGCGCTCGACCGCCTCGGCCGAGGTGATGACGGGCACCACCTCGAAGTCGGCGAGATCCTGCCAGCGCGTCATCCACTGATCGAGGACATCGCGATTCTCGCACTCCATCAGCTGGTAGCACGTCGTCATGTCGGGCGTCACCCAGCTCGAGACGTACCGGAGCGCCTCCGGCGCCATCCGGCCCTTGTCCCGAAACCGTTGATACACAGGAACGGGGTCCCCGTTCTTGAAGTGCTCGACGATCATGTAGAGCATCGCTGGCCTCTCTCTTGCGGCATGGGCGCATCAGCCCCAGACAAGACGGGCGACGTCGACCACCAGCTCGAGCTTCCGCCGCTGCTCGGCCGAGGACAGCGGGTTGCCGGGCGCGGTGCTCGCGAAGCCACACTGGGGACTGAGCGCCAGCCGCTCGATGGGCATGAGCCGCGCCGCGGCATCGATTCGCCGGCGCAGATCGTCGGAAGCCTCGAGCACGGGCGTCTTGGTCGACACGAGGCCGAGGACGACCGAGCGATCGGGCGCGACGTGGCGAAGCGGCTCGAACCCCCCGGCCCGCGGCGAATCGTACTCGAAGAAGTACGCGTCGACGTCCAGCCGGGCGAAGGCGTGGGCGGCCACGTAGTCGTACGCCCCTCCCCGAGCCACTTGCCCTTCGCCGCGAACGCCGCACGATGATGCGGGTCGCACAGGAGTCCGCGCGGCACGTCGTCGAGCTGGACGTAGGTGGCGCCGAGTGCCGCCAGGTCGGCGAGCTCGGCCTGGTAGATCGCCGCGATGCCGCCATGGCGGACGAGCCGGCCGGTCACGACGGCCGCGCGATAGCGCAGCGGCTCGCCGCCGGCGCCGCGGAAGCTCATCTCGGCGTCCATCTCCGTGAAGCCGCTCACCGCCGCCCCGAAATGGCCGAAGTAGATGCCGCGCCGGTACTCTCCGTCAGTCACGACCTCGAGTCCCACGTCCTCCTGGAGACGGACGGCGTCCCGGATGTGCCGGTCCTCGTCGGCCCGGAGCGCATCCGCCGAGAGGCGCCCCTCCTCCGCCGTCTGGCGCGCCGCCAGCAGCGCGGGCGGCCGGAGGAGACTCCCGATGTGCTCGGCGCGAAACGGCGGCGGCGGACCCACTGGTGATCGAGCTCCCTCGGCCCGCGATCGGGTACCCTCAGGTCCGACGGGACCCCCGACCTCGGCGTCCGGCTCCTTCAACACCGGCGCGATTCTGCCCGAGCCCGGCCGGTCGTTCAAGGGGCGCCGCGAGGCTCCCGGAGCGCCGGCCCGAGCTTGACAGAGGGCCCCATTCGGCGAGGATCATAGTGGCCTCCGAGGCGAGAGGAGACTCGATCATGAACCATCCGGCGATTCCGGCGGCGCGCATCTCGGGCACGCCGTGACGCTCGAGGCGCCACAACCCGTACAGCGGGACCAGGAAGAACGCCGGGATCAGACAGCGAGCCTTGAGGAAGCCCAGGCCTCCGACGAGCGCGGCCATGCGAACGATTCCTGCTCGACAGGGAGGATAGCGTGGCCACGATCCCCAAGGCGCTTCACGAGCACATCAAGTCGGTCTTTCCCGTTCACATGCCTGGTCGCCACCGTCCTCCCCAACGGATTCGCCCAGGTGACCCCCGGGGCAGCACGATGGTCCTCGACGACGAACACCTGGCCCTCTGGGAGCGCGGCAAGGGCTCCACGACTACGAATCTCAAGGACGGCAGCAAGGTCACGGTGTTCCTGAGAAAGCCGCCATTCCGGGAGGCGGGCTCCTTCCCAGGGGCGGCATCGCTCGCTTCTACGGGATCGCCACCATTCACCGATCGGGCCAGGCCTACGAGGAGGTCTGGCGCCGTCTCGTCCAGCCCGAGAAGGATCGTGATCCGGACCAGAAGGGCTTCGCGGTCCTCATCAGTGCGGCCTCGCGGCCCGCCCGGGCGATCTCAGCGAGAGAAAGAGAGGATCCGCCAGCGTGCTGCACGATGGCGCGTCGCCATCGGCCAGGGGTTGGTCGCTCCAACGGGAGACGCCCGTGAGTGGCAGGCCCCGCTGGAGCTTGTGCTCGCGGGCAACTCCCTCACGCCCGGCTCGAGAACCAGCGCCGACGCTATCATCGGCACACTCAGGACCATGCTTCGTTCCGGCCGGCGGAGCGTGCTAACCACCGTCACGATCCGCCGGCCGCTTCAGCCGGTCTCCCGGTCGCAGGTTCAGGATGGCTTCCGGGAAGAGCGCGGCCAGCCACTTGGCGATGTCGTCGACGGTCACGATCCCGACGGGATGGCGCTCCTCATCGACGACAGGCACAGTACGGCAGCTCATCGCCATCATTCGGTTCACTGCGTAGCAGAGCCGATCGTCCGGCCGCAGCGTCTCCGGATCACGCGTCATCACCGTTGCCAGATCTATCTGACCTGAATCGCGATCGCTAGCACGGGCGCGTTTCAGCAAGTCCCGGTCGGTGGCGATGCCACACAGCCGACCTTCCCCATCGACCACGACCACCGCCACGTGATCCTGCGCCAGCATTGCCTCTAGGGCTTCCTCGATACGCGCCGTCTCGGCGAGTCGAATGGGCTCGCGCGTGGCGAGAATGCTCACGGTGTCGCTGAGGAGGGCGTCCTGCAGCTTGCGGAACTCCGCCCCGAGAGTCTCCGAGTACTCGTCGTGGTACTCGGCCGTCGTGCTCCTCGACTCCGGTTTGGCCGCGCGAGTCACGTACGTCAACGAGAGCAAGCGTCGTGCCGGCGGCCAAATCGAGCAATGGAGGACGTTGGCCGTGGCCTCGCATGGACAGGCTGGCGCTTGGACGACACCGTGACGGAGCTAGCCGCAGTAAGGCCGAGCAGACTATTCGACCCAGCGGGCGCATGGAGGATGCCCAGAGGCATTCGGTCAGACATCTTGAGAATCTTGAGTCGAGAATCTTGAGGTCTCGGGGGGTGGCCCACGGCTTGCTGTAGCCATTTCCGGCATGACCGCGGAAGAACGCGGTCTCCAGTGGCGCGGCTCGGCGGACGGTCGCCAGGGCCGTTCGCGACAGGATGACGATTCAACGACCCGATGTCGCCTTGGGCGGGGCGCCTCACGGAGCTTCCGAGGGCGTCCAACGGCACGATACGAACCTCAGGAGGAGACCCCGATGCGCCACTGGCTGGGCGGCGCGGCGATGGCGAGCTTGACCGTGCTTCTTCTCGCCAGCTGCGAGAGTGATACGAGCTCAAAGGGGCTCTCCAGCGTGACTATCACCGGTGAGGGAGAGGAGAGTGTGGCGGGCAACCGCTGCGCGGTCAAGGGCCACGCCACCAATACCGGAAACCGCCGCGCGACGGTCCGAATCACCTACGAAGCCAAGAACTCTGGCAACGTGATTGCCACATCTACCGCCGAGTTCGAGGTCGCCCCGTTCTCGAACTTCGATTTCGCGAACTCCGTGCAGAACAGCCAGGGCCAGCCGTCTTCGAGTGCATTCATCCCCCCTGTCAGTTGCGCCACCATCGACGACATCGACCGCCTAGACCTCGACGTTGAGGCGACTTGACCCGTGTCCGACAACGCTTTGTCCTCTACGTCGCGGCCCTGCTCAGGTGCACCCGACTATCGCCGGCCAGGCGTCTCGTCCCGGCAACGTGGCACCAGGCCAACGAACCGGTGTGACCCGGGTGTTCCGAGAGCCACCCACTCGTGGCAGACGCCAGCCACCGGCTTCCCGAAGGCTACCGGGAATCACGAGCGCGATCGTTCTTGCTTGGTGTGCGGTCAGCCGCCCACCCGACCACAGTTCCCCGTCGCCTCTCCTAAGAATTGGCACGCATGTTGCCTGATCACTAACCGACCTGACCAAGCATGCCCTCGGCGAGATTCCCGCGTTCGTCCGATTCGAGGGCGCCATGTTCCTGAACGGCCCGGTGTGGTGCGTTGAGATGGCCGGGGTAGACTGAAGCGGGAAATGGAGCCGATGGGTGGGCGCGAATCGGCGACCCGTCGATCACGAGGCGAGGCCGGACCGGCCGCTGGTTGACGCAGCCCGAACGCTCTCCTATGCTCGGGAGAACGTGCGTGAGTCGATGCAAGACCTGATTCAGGCCGCCTTTGACGGCGCCGACGATGCGATCTATCTGAAGAACCGGGCCGGCCAGTACGTGCTGGTGAATCTCGCCTGCTGTCGGGCCATCGGGCTTTCTCGGGAACAGATCCTCGGTCACGACGATCGTGATCTCTTTCCGACCGAAACAGCCGCCCAGATCCAGGCACACGACACCGTGGTGATGGAAACGGGAGAGCCGCGTCGGTTCCAGTTGAGTGTGGAACGGAGTGGCGAGAAGACGACATACCTCTCGACGAAGTCACCGCACCGAAACGCCGCCGGGCACGTCATCGGGGTCATCGGGATCTCCAGGGATATCACGGCGTACGAGGCGATGACTGCGGACTCCTCGTATTTGGCCGCCATTGTCCGTTCCTCGGACGACGCCATCGTCAGCAAGACGCTGGACGGCGTGATCACGTCGTGGAACCCCGCGGCCGAACGCATCTTCGGATTCACCGCGAGCGAAGCGATCGGACACCACATCACGCTGATCATTCCGGCCGACCGTCGGGGCGAGGAGGATGAGGTGCTCTCGCGAATCCGCCGGGGCGATGTCGTGGATCACTTTGACACCATGCGGATCCGAAAGGATGGCACCCTCGTCAACATCTCGTTGACAGTCTCCCCAGTGAGGAATCGGGCGGGCGGCATCATCGGGGTATCGAAAATCGCGCGCGACATCAGCCTGACCAAGCGCCTCGAACGCGAACGCGCGGACCTGCTCGCCCGTGAGCAACACGCCCGAAGCGAGGCGGAGGCGGCCAACCGCGCCAAGGATGAATTCCTGGCGACCGTCTCCCACGAGCTGCGGACCCCTCTGAGTGCCATTCTCGGTTGGGCCCAGGTCATACGGCTGAAGGGCGATTCGGACACGCTCGCGCGGGCGTTCGAAAGCATCGAGCGCAATGCGCGCCATCAGGTCCAGCTCATCGAAGACCTGCTCGATCTATCCCGGATCACTGCCGGAAAGCTGCGCCTGGAGATCCAGCCCGTCGACCTTGGGCCGGTGATCGTCGCCGCGCTCGAAACCGTCCGCCCGGCGGCGGAGGCGAAGGCCATTCGCCTTGGAAGCCACATCCAACCGGGCGCGACCGTCGTCGTGGGAGACCCCGCCCGGCTTCAGCAGGTCTGCTGGAATCTGCTTTCGAACGCGGTCAAGTTCACTCCGCCTCAGGGGGAAGTCACGGTCGCCGTTGATCGGACTCAGGCCACCGCGTCGATCCGAGTGAGCGACAGCGGACAGGGCATCAGCCCCGACGCCTTGCCTTACATCTTCGAGCGCTTTCGCCAGGCGGACCCGTCTCTCACGCGGACCCACGGCGGCCTGGGCCTCGGGCTCGCCATCGTGCGATATCTCGTCGAACTCCAGGGGGGAAGCGTCACGGCCGAGAGCCCGGGGAAGGGCCTCGGGGCGACCTTTACGGTAGCGTTGCCCCTGCGTCCCGCGGACGTTGACGACCGGTCACGAGCGGCCCTGTTTTCACGGCCGATGCTCCACGGACCACGGTGCGACAGCATCCGCGTCCTCGTCGTGGATGACGAGAGGGACTCGCGCCTCCTGTTGACCCACTTTCTCGAGGGCTACGGTGCCACGGTGACTGCGGCGACTACGGTGCAGGGCGCCCTTGAATCACTCGACTGCCAGCCATTCGATGTGGTGGTCAGCGATCTGGCCATGCCCAACGTGGACGGGTTCGCATTGGCCGAACAGATTCGAGCCCGACCGACCGATCGTGGCGGCCGGATCCCTCTGATCGCGCTGACGGCGCACGCTGGGACCCAGACCCGCATCCAGGCGCTCGGCACGGGATTCGATGCATTCGTGACCAAGCCG
The DNA here is from genome assembly GCA_963805625.1 of uncultured Candidatus Rokubacteria bacterium. Lineage (GTDB taxonomy): Bacteria > Methylomirabilota > Methylomirabilia > Rokubacteriales > DASRDR01 > DASRDR01. The sequence continues at coordinate 674,232 of CAWDVE010000017.1, read as the reverse complement.
GTTGACCCCGGCGAGCTGGCCGCCGTCGTGGCGAACCTCGCGCATCGGAGCCAATCTCGGTGACATGGTCCCGTGCGACAAGTGAACCCGATGGAGCCGCCGGTCGAACCTGACGACGCCGGGGAGCGCCCGCCTTGTTGGCCGTCGATGTCTCGGAGCAGTGCGAGGACCAGCTTCCTCGTCGTCTCGTTCAGGACCGAGCACGGGGTCGCCGTCGGTCCTGATGGTGCTCGCTTGACATTCACGCCCCGCGCCAGCGCCCCGTCACGGTAGCTTGCAGGCAGGACGAGATGGAGTAGCAGTGGACGGGTGGGACGATCGAAGCCTCAGAGCCCGAAGCTCCGCGCTCGACTCGGGGGCCTCGTGCGTCCTGGCTCTGGTCGTCGGGCGCCGATGTTCTCTCCGATTGGAGGCCCCACAATGCTGAGAAAGCAGATCATTCCAAGGCATTCCAGCGCATCAGCATCCTTGGAAGGCGAAATCTCGGTTGCTGACGTCGCCACGGTGCAGGTGACAGCCGAACAGGCTGATCATCCCATCGACAATGCCTTCGATCACAATCGAGGACCCGGAGGCAGTCGCTGGATCGCCGACGGTCCCGGCAAGCAGACGCTGATCCTGCTCTTCGACAGCCCACAGACGATCCGACAGATCGCCGTGGAGGTCGAGGAGCTTGATGTGAGCCGAACGCAAGAGTTGTCCGTGTCCGTCTCCTCGAATGGAGGGCAGACATATCGTGAGCTCGTGCGGCAGGAGTTCACCTTTAGCCCGCCCGGCACGAGCTTTGAGCGGGAGCTCTGGTCCATCTTGGCGGAGGGAGTGACGCATCTGCGGCTGGAGATCAAGCCCGACAAGGGAGGTCGCGTAGGGCGGGCAACCCTGACTTCCTTGGCCCTGGCCTGAAGCTCCCGTCTGCGTCCCGGGACTGTTATCGCTCCGGCTCTTCAGCCTTTCGTCGCAATGTCGCGCCGACGACAACCTGACGCGAGAATCTTGCGCTCCGCGCCGAAGAGTGGAACGTTCGGTCGGTCTTTCCGCCTCTCCGCGAGCGACGCCCCGGCGGCATGGAACTTGCCCGTCATTCGTCTCAAGCACTGGCAAGGGAGGTTTCAATGACGAAGACTGACATCGGATGGACGACCCCACTCGCGGGCCTCGTGCTCGCCTCGACACTCCTCGCGGCGTGCGGCACGGTGGGTGGCGCCGCAGTGGGCGCGGGTTCCGGCGCGGCGATAGGAGCCGGGACCGGTTATGGCGCCGGCAAGGGCGCGCTCATCGGCACGGGCGTCGGCGCGGCCGCGGGGGCAATCTACGACATCATGAAGAAGTGAGGGGGCGTGATGAAGATCTGGACACGGTTCAGCATGACCATCGCCGCCCCGATCCTGCTGTGGAGTGGGATGGCCCTCGGGCAGTCTGCGAACCCTCCGGCGCACCAGGGCGCGACCCCCCGGACGGTGGAGGGTCACATCGTCAAGATCGACCGGACCCAGGGACGGGTGACGATCCGAGCCGCCGACGGCACGATGCATGAGTTCCAGGCCTCGAAGGAGACCCTCCAGGATCTGAAGGAGGGCGATCCCATCGAGGCCCGGCTCCGCCAGCCGTAGCGGCTGGCTGGACCCAGCCAGCCGGTTGCCGGTCGACAGGCGCAGGCGATCGGGGGACGGGGCGCGGCCTTCGACACTTGAGAGCCACGCCCCGTCCTCCTGGGAAAATAGCAATGTTCTCACTCTCATCGATGGTTGGTTTCGGGAGCATCTCTATGCCGTCGTGTTCCTGGGCGCCATCGTCGATGCGGTCGGGATCCCCTTTCCCGGTCGGCTCATGCTGATAGCGGTGGGATCCATCTCCAACCCCGTTTCGGGCACGGGCGCCAGCGCGTGGGTCCTGATCGGGCTCGCGACGCTCGGCACCGTGGCCGGCGACCACGCCTGGTACTTGGTCGGACGGCTGAAGGGTCGACGGCTGTTCGAGCTCTACTGTCGTGTCTTCCGTCTCACGACCTCGCGGATGGACGCGGCGGACCGCTTCCTGCGGCGCTTCGGCGGCGTGGCGTTGCTGTTCGCCAGAGTGGCCGTGACGCTTCGAGTGCTGGTGGCGCCGCTCGCAATATCGCGCGGCATGTCGTATGTGCGCTTCGTAGCGTTCGACCTCCTGGGCGCTCTCCTGTGGGTCACGGGGTTCGTGTGGCTCGGCCGGACTGTTGGGACCCTGACGTCAGGGAGTGAACTCGTCGGGACCCTCACGATTGTCGGCATTCTGGGGGCCGCCAGCGCCGTCATCAGCGTACTCGCCCGCCGCCGTTTCGCCGGCCGCGTCAGCGTGTCGTGACCGGACCTCTCGTCGTGATCGCGGAAAGCCGAGAATACGGTCCCTCGGCCAGGGTGGCCGCACTGCTCGTCCGGTGCGGACGTCGCAGGGCTCGCTTCGCGGGCCCTTTACGGGGCGCAGCCGTTCGGAAACGAGTCTTCGCGATTGAAGACTCACGACGCGATGGCTTCGGCCGGGAGGACACCATGGCTCGTTACGGCAAGGGCGCGGGCAAGGCCGTCAAGTCCGCGATGCGACGCCGGAAGAAGGGCACGCTGAGAAGCGGAAGCGGCCAGCGGGTGACGAGCCGAAAGCAGGCCATCGCCATCGGCCTGTCCGAGGCGCGGGAGAAGGGCGCCAGAGTTCCGAGACAGTCCAAGTGATCGGTGATGCCACGCACCTCCGACCGCTCGTGGGAACCCCGCGTCGCCGGGCCGGGCGAGCCTTGCCGACGATCCTGCTGCTGGCCGTCGCCATGTCGGGCGGCGCCTGCTCCAACGTCCCGGTCCACCGGACGCTGCCCCCCATGAATCTCGGCGAGCCGGCATTCTTTCCCACCCTCGAGGCTCACGCGCAGGCGCCAATCGTCGGAGGCAACCGCCTGACGATCCTCCTGAACGGCGAGCAGATCTACCCCGCCATCCTCGAGGCGATCCGAGGAGCCCAGACGACGATCACGTATGCCCAGTACAGCTACGAGGACGGACAGATCGCGCGCCAAGTCGCCGAGACGCTGGCCGAGCGATGCCGGGCCGGAGTGCGGGTGCACGTCCTGCTCGACAGCGTGGGGACCCTTGCCATGCCGCGGGAATACACGAAGCTCATGTCCAAGGACGGCTGCCAGGTGGTCTCGTTCCGGCCGATCGGCCCCTTCGGTCTCAACCGCGCGAACAACCGGAACCACCGTCGCATCCTCGTCGTCGACGGCCGCGTAGGCTTCACGGGTGGCTCCGGCGTCAGCCACAAGTGGATGGGGAACGGTCGGGTGGCCGATCACTGGCGTGACACCGACGTCCGCATCGAAGGGCCCGTCGTCGAGTACCTCCAGGGCGCGTTCGCCGAGAACTGGGTCGAGGCCACGGGGGTCGTCCTCGGCGGAGCGGATTACTTTCCCGGCCCGGTCGAGGCGAAAGGCAAGATCCACGCGCAGGTCATTCGTAGCGGCCCCGCGGGCGGAGGCTACGCGATGTACACCACGTTCCTCCTGGCCCTGTCCTCCGCCCGTCGGTCGATCAAGATCACCAACCCATACGTCCTTCTCGACGAACAGATGATCGAGACGCTGGTGAACGCCGCCCGGCGAGGCATCCAGATCAGTTTCCTCGTACCCGCGGTGAGTGATCACCCGCTCGTGCGCCACGCAGGACGGCGGCAGTTCGGTCGCTTGCTGGAGGCGGGCATCGAGATCTACGAGTACAAGCCAGCGCTCCTCCACGCCAAGACGATGGTCATCGACGGCATCTGGGCCACCGTCGGCAGCACGAACCTCGACCACCGCTCTTTCAAGCTGAACGACGAGCTGAACGTCGTGGCCTACGACACGGACTTTGCGGCTCGGCTCGAGAAAGCCTTCCAGGACGATCTGCAGTACGCGGAGCGGATGGACCTCGAGGCCTGGCGGCATCGGGGAATCCGAGGGGCGCTTCTTCGAGCTGCTGGCGATACCCTTCGAGTCCAGCTTCTGACGGCCGGGACTGCTACCAGGAAACGGTCTGGCCAGGGCTCAGGATCGCGATCTGCTCCTCGAGACCCCGCCGGAGCGCCTCCCGCAAGAGCCGCTCGGGCGGCTCCCGGAACGGCTCGCGGTTCATCCCGAACGTCCCCCAGTGCATGGGCACCAGCAGGCGGCCCTGAACGTCCTCATAGAGCTGTATCGCCTCCTCCGGGTTCACGTGGTTCGGGTGTCCCTCGTCTGAAGGTGGTATAGCCCCCGATCGGGATCGCTGCGAGATCGAAGGGTCCGAAGCGATTGCCGATCGTCCTGAGTCGCGAGTCGTATCCGGTGTCTCCGGCGAAGAAGAATCGCCGCGTCGGCCCGACGACGACCCACGACGACCAGAGGCGTAGGTACTGGTCGGTCAGGGTGCGCCCCGAGGAATGCTGCGCCGGCGTGCACACGAGGGTCAACCCCCGGAACCGGACAGTGTCCCACCAGTCCAGCTCGACCACGTCCGAGATCCCTCGCTCCCCGAGCCACGCCCTCAGACCGAGCGGCACGAAGAAGCGTGGCCGATGCTCGCGCGCCAGCCGCTCGACGGTGCCCGCGTCGAGGTGGTCGTAGTGGTCGTGGGAGATGACGACCGCGTGGATCGGCGGCAGGTCCTCGAATCTGAGACCCGGCGGCACGAGCCGCCGCGGTCCGGCGAATCCGACCGGGCTCGCCCGGTCCCCCCAGTGGGGATCCGTCAGGATGTTCACCCCATCGAGCTGCACGAGAAACGTGGAATGGCCGACCCAGGTGACGGTCGGATGCGTTCCGTTGGCGCGCAGGGCGGCGCCGTCGTTTCCGATGACGGGCGTCGCGGCGCCCCTCGGCGGGTGCGACGTGAAGGCGCCCCGGACGAAATGGCGCATCCGGACGCCCATGTCGTAGTGGTACCCATCGTCGAGGTTCCGGAAGCCTCGCCGGAGATGATGGGCGGGCTTCCGCTCCACCCCGGCCGACTCCACATCCAGGGGCGTCGTCGGAACCAGGGTGAGCGCGAGCAGCGCGAGCACGAAGACCAGGCGAGTCGCTCGAAGCCCGCGGCGGCGACTTCCTGCGGGCGAGCCCGCGGCCACGCTGAGTGAAGACCGCCACATGTGCTCGAGCGTACCATGCGGGTTCCGAGGCCCCGGCGGCGACCGTGCTGCTCGAGCACACCCATCGACTCCGGCGGAGTCAGCGGGCGCGCTCTCCGCCAGGCCAAGTCGACACCAGGGGATCGGTCTGCGCGTTCCGATCGAGCGTTCCGGATTGAGCGCCGCCGCCCAGCGGAGGTGCCTCGGACACACGAGTGAGGAGAGTGAGAGAAAGGGAACGGGAAGCGGCGAGCGGGCCCGACCGCCCGCTCCCCGCAGTGTGGCTAGGAAATCTCCTTCATCGGCTGACCGCAGCAGTTGCCCGGTCTGTCCGACAGGTGTCCGCACTTCTCACAGCGATATTGATGCGCCACGAGTTTCACCTCCTCAGTTGACCTGGATCGCGGTCACCATCTTCTGACCGCCCTTCTCCTCGATGCTCGCCTTCACCGTCGCGCCGGCCTTCAGCGCGGCAGGGTTGACGTTGACGGAACCCGGGATCATCAATCGGGTGCCGTCCTCGAGGAGAACCGTTGTGCCGGCCGGATCCACGCTCTTGATCTTCCCGCTGACCTCGGTCTTCGCGATCGGCGCGACCTTCGAGGCCGGCACCGGAGCCTGTCCGGTCTGAGCCCCGACGAGCGAAGCGAACACGAGCACGAACACGAGCCAGATGCCAATCGCCGCGACGAGGCTCTCCTTCATGGCACGCCCTCCGCCGTCGTCAGACTGCGGGCGGCAATCGCCGCGTCCTGGCCATGTGGAGCACGAGCAGCACCACCCCCACCAGGAACAGCACCCACGCGATCTGTGAGGCCACGGCCGCGACTCCGTAGAGCCCAAGGAGCCCGGCCACGAGTCCCACGATCAGGAACGTCAGCGCCAACGACATCATCGCCATTCCCTCCCTTCTACCGGTCGGTAGTCGCCCCGGGCGCCGCCCCACGGGCGGGCGTCCGATCAGGCTCCGCTACTTCTTGAGCTCTTCCACCGCCTTGTCGATCCGTTCTCCGGCCTTCTCGACGGGCCCCTTGCCGCTCAGCCGGTCCAGGGCCCGGTCGATCTTCGAGCCCGCCTTCTGTGCCGGGCCCTGATCGCACCCCGTGAGCACGGTGCCCATGAGCAATGCGATCCCGATCAGGCTTCCCATCTCACATTCGCCGCATCGATTCCCTCCCCGAGAACAGCGGTCGCGGCACGCCTACATCACGCCCATGAGCCACAGGATGACGATCAGACTGAGCGGCACTCCCAGAAGCCACAGGATCAACGGCATTGCTGTCGCCCCCCTCCTGTTTTTCGTCGGTCGGCCACGAGCACTGGCGCGGCCCCTCTGTGTACTTGTCAGGGCAAGTCGCGTGCCGAGCCAGTTCGCCCGAGATCGGGCGTCCGGCGGCCGGAAACGGGCCGGATTCCAACGGTCCGGAGAGCCGCACCTCCGTCACGGTGTCGCCGCGGCGACACCGTGACGAGTCGAGGGAATACCGTGACGGATGCTCAGGCTGCGGGCCGGACGGCGCGCTCTTCCTGGAGCCGGGTCTCGACGATGGACCAGTCGATGTTCCGGAAGAACGCCTCGATGTACTGGTCGCGCTCGGTCGCCTTGTAGTCCCGCATGAAGGCGTGCTCCCAGACGTCCATGACCAGGAGCGGCTTGAACCCCGCGGGCACGCCGTCCTGGTGGAGCGTGATCCAGTGATTCGTGAGGCGATCGGTCACGGGATCCTGGAACAGGATCACCCACCCGACCCCGCGCATCTCGCCGATTGCCTGGAAGTCGGTCCGCCACTGATCGGCCGATCCGAAGGACCCGACGAGGGCCTCCGTCAGCCCCGATCCCGCCGGGGGCTTCGGATTGGCGGCGGCCCGGAGGTTACCGAAGTAGTACTCGTGAAGGATCATTCCGTTGTACTCGAAGCCCAGGCGTCGCGTCAGCTCGGCGAACTCCGGGCTCTTGCCCGACGCCTTGCCGCGAGCGAGCATCTCGGCCAGCTCCTCGTTCAGCGCGTTGACCTGCTTGACGTAGCCGGCGTAGAGAGTCAGGTGCTCCTCGATCTGGGCGTCCGAGATGCCGGCGAGCCCCTTGAGGTCGAACTCGCGCTTCCGGTAGGCCTTCGGAGTCTTGGGAGTGGTGTGCGCTGCCATCGAGGACCTCCTTCGACGGCGAGTGACGACCGATGGAAAGGAGCGGACAGGGCCCGGGACGCCTCGCGGCGTGGCCCGGGCCCTGCCGAGACCGCGGGAGAGGCCTCGCGGCGCCGGGCGTTAGCCCTGCACCTTGAGGTTGTTCACCACGCGGCGCACGCCGTCGACCTGCCGGGCGAGCTCCGTCGCGCGCTGTCGCGTCTTGTCGTTGTCGACGGTGCCGTTGAGCTGCACGATGCCGTTGGTCGTGTCGACATTGACCTTCAGCAGCGTGGCGGGCGACGTCCCCGCGAGCTTCGTCTTCACCGCAGCGGTGATGGACGCGTCGCTCCAGGCCTTGCGGACGTCGCGACCCCACTCCCGGTCATTGGGATCGGGGTACTTGTCTGCCGTGAAGCTCGGCGACCGCTCGAGGGTCTCCTTCTTCACGTCGACGTAGACGGTTCGCTTCTCGCGATCGACGATGACCGCGTCCCACGGCACCGCGAACAGCTTGTCGCCGATGCCCATGAAGCCGCCGAACGACACGACGGCGTACCCGACGTGGCCACGGTGGTCGAGGAGCAGATCCTCGATCTTCCCGGCGTCCTTGCCGGCCAGGTCCTTGACGCCGCTCCCGACGACCGAGCTGGCGCGGTACAGCCCCGTGTGCTCGGCAAAGCGCTTCGTGTCATTGATCTGCTCGGCGTTCTTCGCGGGCTGTCCCGTGGCGGCGACGGGCTTGGGCGGCGACTGGGCGTTGGCGTGCGTCGCCCCGAACGCGCCCGCGAGGGCCACGGCGCTGATGAAAGGCACAGATTCGACTCTTCATGCTCCATCCTCCTCGGTGCTTCACGGTGTAGTGCGCAAGCTCTGCGAGTCAGAAGGAGCAATCGAGATGCCAGTCGTCCGTGAATTTCGCGGGCTGACCACGTCGGGTTGCCGCGCCCGCCATCACCGAGGACGCGACGGATGACCAGACTCTCGGCGATCCCGATGCGCCCGCGTTCGCCGCCCGTGCGTCACGCTGTCGCGGCGACGACACCATGGCGCCCCTCGGTTCGGCACCGGCTCGACGCTGGAGCGCCGACGACGCGAATGCGGAAGAGTGTTTCGTGTGCCGGTCGTCTGACCACGGTCCGGTGGTCTGGTACGGAAGTTGCCCTCCAGGACCATCCGTGCGAACGCGAAGCAGCTCGCCTCCGACCTGGCGACGCCTGCCGATTGGAGCAGAGCTCGCCCCCACGGGGGGCGTGCACTTTCGCGTGTGGGCACCGAGGGGCCGCGCAGGTCGAGGTCGAGCTGGACGACCGGCGGGTTTGCCTCGACGCGGAGCCCCACGGGTACCACTCCGGCCTCGTTCCCGCCGTCGAAGTCGGGATGAGGTACGCGTACCGCCTCGACGGCGGGCCGGCCTGCCCCGATCCGGCGTCGCGGTTCCAGCCCGACGGACCCCACGGCCCGTCCGAGGTCGTCGATCCGGCCGCCTTTTCCTGGACCGATGACCGGTGGCCGGGCGTCACGCCGCGAGGGCCAGGTCCTCTACGAGATGCACATCGGCACGTTCACGCCCGAGGGCACCTGGGACGCGGCCGCCGCGAGCTGCCGGAGCTGGCGCGAGCTGGGATCACGGTGATCGAGGTGATGCCGGTCGCCGATTTCGCGGGCGATTCGGCTGGGGCTACGACGGCGTCGACCTGTTCGCCCCGACGCGGCTCTACGGCCGGCCCGACGACTTCCGCGCGCTTCGTCGATCGGGCCCACGCGGTCGGCCTCGGCGTGATCCTCGACGTCGTCTACAACCACTTCGGCCCGGACGGCAACTACCTCGGCCAGTTCGCTCGCCGACTATCTCAGCCACGCGTCACCGACGGACTGGGGCGAGGCGATCAACTTCGACGGCGAGGACTCCGGGCCGGTCCGCGAGTTCTTCGTCTCGAACGCCGGCTACTGGATCGACGAGTTTCACCTCGACGGGCTGCGGCTGGATGCCACGCAGGACATCCACGACGATTCCCCGGAGCACATGTTGACGGCGATCGCGCGCCGGGCGCGGGAGAGCGCCGGCCGCCGATCGGTGTTCCTCGTCGCCGAGAACGAGCCGCAGGACGTGAGGCTCGTCCGCGCGGTGGCGGCCGGCGGCTACGGGCTCGACGCCCTGTGGAACGACGACTTCCACCACTCCGCCACGGTGGCCCTGACCGGGCGCGACGAGGCGTACTTCAGCGACTACGCCGGGACGCCCCAGGAGCTGATCTCGGCCGTCAAGTGCGGCTATCTCTACCAGGGGCAGTGATACGCATGGCAGGGGAAGCCGCGCGGCACGCCCGCGCTGGGACGTGCGGGCCGACGTCCTTCGTCAACTTCCTCCAGAACCACGACCAGGTCGCCAACTCGCGGCAGGGCTCCGCTGCCATCGGCTGACCAGCCCCGGCCGATACCGGGCCATGACCGCGCTGCTCTTGCTGGGCCCGGCGACCCCGATGCTGTTCCAGGGTCAGGAGTTCGCCGCCTCGAGCCCCTTCCTCTACTTCGCCGACCTCCCGCCCGAGCTGGCGAAGCTGGCGCGGGTGGGCCGCGCGGAGTTCCTGGCCCAGTTTCCGAGCCTGGCCGGGGCCGAGGCGCAGGCAGCGCTACCCGATCCGGCCGATCGCCTCACCTTCGAGCGCTCGAAGCTCGACCTCGGCGAGCGCGAGCGCAACGGCGCAGCCTATGCTCTCCACGTCGACCTCCTCCGATTGCGGCGGGAGGACCCGGTGTTCCGCACGCAGGGCAGCGGCGGCGTGGACGGCGCCGTCCTCGGACCCGAGGCGCTCGTCCTCCGGTTCTTCGGCGTGGGCCTCGATCCCGACGATCGGCTGCTCTGCCTCAACCTGGGGCGCGATCTCGCCCTCCCGGCGGTCGCCGAGCCCCTGCTCGCGCCGCCCGAGGGCATGCGCTGGAGCCTCCTCTGGTCCAGCGAGGCCATCCGCTACGGCGGCGCCGGCACGCCCGAGGTCGATCCCGCCGACGGCTGGGTCCTGCCGGGCCACACCGCCCTCGTCTTCGGCCCTCGCGATGAGCGATCTGATCCGCCGGATCCCGTGGCCCGGTCGCGACGATCCCGAGCGGGGCCGGTCGGCGACTCGCGAATGGCTGGTCACGAACGGGCTCGGCGGCTACGCGTCGGGCACGGTGTCCACCCTGATGACGCGGCGCTACCACGGGCTCCTGATCGCCGCCCTGCCGGCGCCGCTCGGCCGGATGAACATGCTGAGCCACCTGCACGAGCGGCTCGGCCTGCCGGACGGCGGCGTCGCCGCCACGACCGCTGGCTGGGAGGCCACCGGGGCCGGAAAGCCCGCGGAGGTGCTGGATCTTGCCGAGTTCCGCCTCGAGCTGGGCCTGCCCGTGTGGCGGTACGAGCTGGGCCAGCTCGTCCTGGAGAAGCGCCTACTCGTTCCGTACCGCCAGAACACCGTCCACGTCAGCTATCGACTCGTCTCGGCCCCGGGGCCGGTCAGTCTCCAGGTGCGGCCGGCCGTCCACTTCCGCCCGCACGAACGCCCGGTGAGCGATCCCCTCGCCGGTCCCTATGGCCTCACGGTCCTGGGGGACCGCTACGAGCTGTTCGGGAGCCCGGAGTTCCCGCGGCTGCGCCTGCGGACACACGGCCCGCCGGCCGCCTTCCGCGTCTCGGGTCACACGATCCAGCATGTCCTGTATCCCTCGGAGCGGAGTCGCGGATACGAGGCGACCGGCGACCTCTGGAGCCCGGGCTACTTCCGCATGACGCTCGAGCCGGAGGGCACGGGCACGATCGTCGCCTCGACCGAGCCCTGGGAGGCCATCGACGCGCTCGATCCGGAGACCGCGTTGCGGGCCGAGCAGGAGCGCCGGCGGCGACTCCTCGCGGCCGCCCATCCCCGGGCCCGCACCGGGCCCGGCGGCCGAGCTCGTGCTGGCGGCCGACCAGTTCGTCGTCACGCCGGCCGGTCGCGTGGCCGACACCGCGCGCGTCCGGGCCACGGGCGACGAGGTGCGCACGATCATCGCCGGCTATCACTGGTTCACCGACTGGGGCCGCGACACCATGATCAGCCTCGAAGGGCTGACCCTGCTGACCGGGCGCCACGTGGAGGCCGGCTACATCCTGCGCACCTTCGCCCACTACGTCCGCGACGGCCTGATTCCGAACATGTTCCCCGAGGGCACAGCGCGAGGGCCTCTACCACACGGCCGACGCCACCTCTGGTTCTTCCACGCCCTCGACCGCTACCTCCGGGCGACCGGCGACCGCGAGACGCTCCGGCTCCTCCTGCCCGACGCTGCGTCGACATCGTCGACCACCACGTGCGCGGCACGCGCTTCGGCATCGGCGTCGATCCGGCGGACGGCCTGCTCCGCCAGGGCGCGGAGGGGTACCAGCTCACCTGGATGGACGCCAAGGTCGACGACTGGGTCGTGACGCCGCGGCGCGGCAAGGCGGTCGAGATCAACGCGCTCTGGTACAACGCGCTGCGGCTGCTCGAGGGGTGGATGCGCGAGGAGCAGGGCGACGACGCGGCGGCGGCCGCTGTCGACCACGCGCGGACCAGGTCCGCACGGTCGTTCAACGCGCGCTTCTGGTACGCCGACGGCGGCTACCTGTACGACGTGGTCGACGGCGAGAGCGGTGACGATCCCGCCTGCCGGCCCAACCAGCTGCTCGCCATCTCGCTCGCTCATCCGGTGCTCGACCGAGACGCGCTGGGCGTCGGTGCTGGAGGTGGTCCGCGAGCGCCTGCTCACGCCGGTCGGCCTGCGCTCGCTCGCCCCGGGCCATCCCGACTACAAGGCGACGTACTACGGCGACCTGCGGGCGCGCGATGCCGCCTACCACCAGGGCACGGTCTGGGCCTGGCTGATCGGCCCCTTCGTCGACGCGTGGCTCCGGGCTCACCCCGAGGACCGCGCGCACGCCCGCCAGCTCCTCGATCGCTTCTGGTCCCATCTCGACGAGGCGTGCGTCGGCACCATCAGCGAGATCTTCGACGCCGAGCCGCCGTTCACGCCCCGCGGCTGCATCGCCCAGGCCTGGAGCGTGGCCGAGGTGCTCCGCGCCGTGATCCTGACTGCGGAGCCGGGGCCGCCGGAATCGACCCCTCCCCGGCAGGAAGGACAACCATGACTCAGACGACGGCGCGCGCGTTCGGCGTCGTGTTCCTGCTGGTCGGGGTCCTCGGTCTCGTCACGACCCCGTTCTCGATGTCCAGCGAGCTCCTCCTCGGCCTCTTCCCCGTCAACGTGCTGCATAACCTCGTGCACCTCGCCTTCGGCGGGTGGGGGCTGGTCGCCGGCGGCACTCCGAACCGGGCAACCGCGTACTGCCGGATCGGCGGGATCGCGTACCTCACGCTGGCCGTGGTGGGGGTCCTGACGCCGACGGGGTTCGGTCTCGTCCCTCTCGGGGGCCACGACATCTGGCTCCACGCGGTACTCGGCGGCGTCCTGGCGGCCGTCGGCTTCCTGGACCGGCCCAGTCCGGTCACGACTCGGCGCTGAGCGAAGGGCATCGGGGACCTCCTCCTCGGCCCGGGCCGTCTCGGGGCCGGCCGGCCCGAGAGCGGACGGCGCGCGCCGGCCCGTGACGCCGCGGCCGGGGCGTCAGACGTCGCGCGTGGACGTGGATTCGCCGCCGTCGGGACGCGCCCTCCGCGGCGCCGAGAGCGGACCACCGCCGGGAGCGCCCAGGCCCTCAACCATCTCGCGCAGTGGACGCCCGACGTGCTAGTGTCCGACATCGGGATGCCGCGAGAGGACGGCTATGCGCTCATCCAGCGCGTTCGGGCCTGCCCCGCGATCGGGTCGGCCGTGTGCCCGCGGTGGCGCTGACGGCCTACGTCACACCGGAGGATCGGAGCGGGCGCTGGCGGCCGGTTCCGGACCGCGTCCCGAGCCGGTGGACCCGGACGGCCGCCCCCGGTCATCGCGCGCCCGGCGGGCCTGATCCGGCCCCCTGACTCCATGCTGAATCCAGCTGGGGACGCCCTCCGTCCCGCGCCGGCAACCGGCGAGTCCCTCCTCGTCATCGACAACGACGCGAGACTCCTCGACCTCCTCGCCTTCTTCTTCGAGGAACAGCGGCTTCGCGGTCCACACCGCCCGGAGGGCGCCGAGGGGATCGCGCTCGCGCAGCCCACCGCCCCGCGGTCATCATCTGCGACCTCATCATGGACGACATGCACGGCTTCGAGGTGATCCGGAGCCTGCGGGCGGATCCGAGCTCGCGACCCTCGTGCTCATGATCTCGGCGAAGTCGTACAAGCCGGACCTCGACCGCGCGCGGACGCTGGGCGCCAACGACTACGTGGTGAAGCCCTTCCAGCCCGATGAGCTGTGTCGCGCGTGGAGCGCCTGCGGGCCGACCGGCGCCACGCCGCGGCTCGCGTGACGTTCTGGGGCACGCGCGGCTCGATTCCGGCGCCGGGCCCCTCCACGACGCTGTACGGCGGCAACACCGCGTGCGTCGAGCTGCGATCCGGCCCGGACATCCTCATCTTCGATGCCGGCACCGGCATCCGCGAGCTGGGCCTCGCGCTCGCGGAGGAGTTCCGAGGGCGGGCCCTCACCATCCACCTGTTCATCAGCCACACGCACTGGGACCACATCCAGGGGTTCCCGTTCTTCGTGCCGCCTACTACCCGGCACGACGATCCACATCTACGGATCGCCGGCCAGGGACGGTCGCTGAAGGGGGTCCTGAGCGGCCAGATGCACTCCGACTATTTCCCCGTCGCGCTCGGCGATCTGATCGCGTCGCTCCACGTGCACGAGTACCGCGGCGAGCCCTTCCGGATCGGCGACGCGACGATCTCCGCCACCTACCTGAACCACCCGGGCGATGGCCCTCGGCGTACCGGGTGGAGCGGGCCGGCAGTCCGGTCGTGTACGCGACGGACCACGAGCCGTACCGCACGACGCTCGAAGCGGGCAGCCGCGAGCCGAAGCGGGAAAGCAGTTCGGGCGAGTCCTCGACGACGCGTTCGTCGAGCTTCGTGACGGGCGCCGACCTCTACATCGGCGAGGCGCAGTACACCGACGACGAGTACCCCGGCCAGATCGGCTGGGGGCACTCGTCCCTCAGCGCCACGGTCGAGGTCGCGCTCCGGGCGGCGTCAAGGCGCTGGCGCTCTTCCACCACGATCCGATGCACTCCGACGACGTGGTGACGGGGATGGAAGTCCTCGCGACGGAGCTCATCGCGTCGCGCGGCGTCGCGCTCTGGTGCTTCGCCGCGCGGAGGGCCAGACCGTCGAGGTCTGACGGCGGTGAACCCGCCGTGCCCGCCGGCCCGGCGCGGGCGGGACGCGCGTGCTGTGCGGCGCGCTCGCCTCAGATGTGGAGGCGTGACGCCTCGGCGATCGGCGCGCCGGAGCCAGGCTCCTTGGTCGCGTTCCCGTCGTCCGTCGACGCGTCCGGAGGTGCCGGCGGCGCGCCCGGGTCGACCTCCACCTCTCCCGGATCCTTGTCGGTCGCCAGGATCTGGATCGCGACCTCGTGCTCCGTGCCCGAGCGTCGCGGAGCTGGAACCACGCGAAGCCCATCGCCGAGACTCCGCGCACGGCCTGCGATCGCCGCGGTCACCGCCGCCGACGGCCCTCGGACGCGAACCGCCCGCGGCGCTGACGCCGGACACCTCCCCGAGAACCTCGTCGAAGAACGCACGCTCGAACCGCCGGCCGCCGGTCATCGCCGAATATGGCGTGCAGGACGCCTGGCCCGTGGTCCGCGAGGATATAAAGGTCGTACCGATGTGCTCGGGCACGCGGCGGAGCGCGCGCCGGATCTGCCGAAGTGATCGGTCGACCGCTCGGAGCCCGGCGAAGGCCCGGCGGTTTCGCGGCCCGAAGGCGTGGGCCGCCTCAGTCGTGGTCGGAGGTAGTCGACGTAGAACGCCGGCACGCCGTCATAGACGTCGCGGGCGACCGCAAACGTGAACCACTGGCGTGTCCACACCGACACGCCGACCTTCTTCGTGAACCATCTCCACGCCGATCCGCGCTGACTCGGGCGCCGCGCGAGACGGCCGAGCACCCGAATGAGCTCCCCGCCGGTGAGCACCGCGCACTTGGCCGCGACCCACGCGACCAGCACGAACGCCGAGAGGATCCGGACGAGACCCGGCACCCGCGGGCGTGTGAGCCGGGCGAAGCTGAAGAAGTCGTGCTCCGCCCCGCCGGTGAACGCGCACCCGTAGACGCTGCCCCCTGCAGGATGCCCGGGCGGTTCGCGGCCTGACTGGCCTCGACGAACGCCGCATGGCCGCCGCGCGGGAAGTGAATGTCGGTCCGCCGCCGCTTGTCGTGGTAGTGGAACCCGGGAATGTCCGGCTGGACGCCGTACATCGCCGCCATGTGGAAGGCCGGCGTGGACGTCGGAATCCCCACGGTCATCGGGGAGCAGCCGGTGCCCGTCGCGGCCGACGAGACGCCGGAGGACCGGCATGTGCCCCCGGGCCAGTGCCTGCTCGAGGACGGCGCGCGAGAGTCCGTCGATCTGGACGATCAGGAGGCGCCGCCGACCCGGCCACGGGCGGGGCGCCCAGCCGGAGACGCCGGATGATCCGGTCGATCGTCGCCTGGGCGCGAAGAAACAGATCGTCGAGAGTCATCCGCGGCGGCGGTGTGCCCATCATCGGTCACTCAGGCCCGTCGCCCGGCGGCGACATGCGGAGGCGGCCCCCCGCCCGTCGGACTAGTGCATGGATACCATCATGATCCCAACCTCCACGACCCCGAACAGCCAGAGGACGACGATCAAGAACACGGGGACCCCGGCTGTAGAGACCCACCGCGCGCATCCCGAACACCTCCTCTCGCGACGGGTGCCGATTCACACAGGCAATCTCTGTGCCGGCCGCGAGCGCGGAGCGGCCTCTTCGAATGTCGGCCGTATACGATGTGCGGCGGCCGTGACGACCGACGCGACGCGTCACGCCATGGTGTCGCCGCCGCGACACTCCGACGCGCGACAAGTGCTCAACCGCGTGCTGCGCGTTCGGGTGGTGACGGCATGGCTTTCGCACCGGACAGTCAGATGAGCGAATCCGTGTCCCCTTCAGGTCGCCGCGCTGCCAGTACCGAGCCACAGGCGGTCCCAACACGGGGCCACGGCATCGGAGCCAGCCGCGGGCAGGCTCCCGCCCTCCGTGGGTCCGGTCGGTCATCTTGCTGGCCGGCGTGCTGATGACCGTCGGCGCCCTCTACCTCGGGCGCGGGTTTCTGGTCCCCCTGGCGGTCGCGGGCCTCCTCACCTTCGTCCTGAACCCGATCGTCCGCGTGTTCGAGCGACGGTTACCCCGCGCCGCGGCGGTCGTCCTCGTCGTGATCCTGACGTTCTCGGTCCTGGGCGCCTTCACCTGGGCGCTCGCGCTCCAGGCCGCCAGCCTTGGCGAAGAGATCCCGAGCTATCGGGACAACCTCAAGCAGAAGATCGCCGAGGTCCGCGGGGCGAGCCGGGGCGGCGTGATCGAGAAGGTGCAATCGGCCACGAAGGAGGTCGTCGAAGAACTCCAAAAGGAAGACAAGCCGGTCAAGCCGGCCGAGAAGCCCGTGCCCGTGGTGGTGAAGCCCCAGGCCTCGGCCTTCTGGCAGCTTCCCGTCGTGCTGGGCGCGCTCGGCAATGTCGGCCTGGTGCTCGTGCTGGTGATCTTCATGCTCCTGGAGCGGCTCCAACTGCGAGATCGCCTGATCCGCGTCATTCCCTAGCCGCGGTCCTCCGCTTCATCCCGTACGTCGGCCCCTGGGCGGCCGCCCTCATCGTCTCGCTCGTCGGTCTCGCGGTGTTCGACGGCTGGCTCCAGCCGGTCCTGATCGCGGGGCTTTTCGTCGCGCTCGAGCTCTTCTCCAATCTTGTCCTGGAGACGTATCTCTACAGCCAGAGTGCCGGCGTGTCCCAGGTGGGGCTCCTGGTGGCGGTGGCCTTCTGGACGTGGGTCTGGGGCCGGTCGGGCTCGCGCTGGCGACGCCGCTGACCGTCTGCCTCGTGGTCCTCGCGAAGTACGTGCCAGATCTGGAGATCGTGTCCGTCCTCATGTCGGACGAGCCCGTCATGGGGCCGGCCCGGAGCTACTACCAACGCCTGGTGGCCCGAGACGAGAGCGAGGCGGCGACGCTGGTCCAAGACTACGTCGCGTCGCACCCGGGTCAGGACGTCTACGACGAGGTCCTCGTGCCCGCCCTCAACCACGCGCAACGCGACCACGGGCGGGGCCGCATCACGGATGTGGACGCGCGCTTCGTCGAGCGGACGACCCGTGAGCTCATCGAGGAGCTCGACCTCTCGGAGCCGCCGGCCGAACCGGCGCTCCGCCCGGCCACCTCCGTCCTCGGTCTTCCCGCGCACGAGGAGGCAGATGAGATCGCCCTACAGATGCTGAGGCAACGCCTCGATCCCAGTCGCTTCACCGTGGACGTCGCCTCGCCCGATCTCCTGGTCAGCGAGGCCATTGCGGTCGTGGAGGCTCGCGCGCCGGCGACGGTCCTCATCGGCGCCTTGGCGGGTGCGGGCCACCCTTTGCATCTCCGGTACCTCTGCAAGCGCCTGCGCGCGCGCTTCCCCGACCTTCCGATCGTGGTGGGGTGGTGGGGCGCCGACGGAGGCGACGAGGCTGCCCGTGACGCCATGGTGGCGGCGGGAGCCGACCGAGTGACCGTGAGCCTCGCGGATGCGTGCGCCCAGCTCCAGGAGCTGGCGTTGCTCCGGCGGGTGCCCGAGCCGACCGCGGCGGCGGCTCGCTCTGCGCTGACCGGCGCGCGGGACTTTCCAGGCCAGTGCCCATCACGACAACGGTGCGGAGGCAGCCACGCCAGGGCCGTTCACCACGTCGTCATGGTGTCACCGGCGCGACGACATGACTATTTCGAGTGGGATCGACGCGTGCGTCATCGAGACATGGCCGCCGTTGAGACTCGCCCATGTGCTGGGCATATCGAGAGTTTCGTGTCCGACCGGTTCCAGGTTCGCGGGAACGGGCAACTAAGTTGCTACAGCATTCCCAGGGACTCAGCAAACCGCGTCGCGCGGTCCGCACGCGCGGCGCGGCCATGTCAAGACAGGAGGCACAAGTGAACGCGGACATCATGGAAGGGAAGTGGAAGCAGATGCGCGGTCAGATGAAGGAATGGTGGGGCAGGCTTACCGACGATGACTTCGACGTGATCGACGGCAAGAAGGACAAGCTCGTCGGCAGGCTCCAGGAGAAGTACGGCTGGGCCAAGCGTGATGCGGAGGACGAGGTGGCGCGACGGTTCCGTGAGATCGACGCGGCGACGCCTTCGCGCCGGCCGGCTCAAGCCGACAGTAGGGCGCGCGCCGCGCTTCAACAACCGAAGGAGACCAAAGAGAAAGAGGAAGGTGACACACATGCGACACCTGTTCCGTTCCGTGCTCGTGCTGGCCATGCTGGTGGCCGTCACCGCCGGCTGCACGGCGATGACGGGCAAGTCGGCCGGCGAGCGTCGACGACGCCAAGATCACCGCGTCGGTGAAGAGCAAGCTCGCCGGCGAGAAGCCCGCGACCCTGACGAAGGTCGACGTCGACACGAACAAGGGCACCGTCTACCTCACC
This sequence comes from uncultured Candidatus Rokubacteria bacterium, assembly GCA_963805625.1. GTDB lineage: Bacteria > Methylomirabilota > Methylomirabilia > Rokubacteriales > DASRDR01 > DASRDR01. Next base: position 655,424 of record CAWDVE010000017.1, on the reverse strand, counting down.
GGCAACGTCGACAACCCGGCCCTCAAGGCGCGGGCAACCGAGCTCGCGCGCGAGGTCTCGGGGGTCCACGAGGTCGTCAACAACCTGAAGGTCCAGTAGGTCCCTCCGGAGAGCAGGCCGTCCCGTCCTCGCGGCCAGACGGCCCGTCGGGCGAACCGTGGCACAGGGAGGTGAGACCGATGATGACCCTTCTGCTGATCCTGCTAATCCTGATCGTCAGGGCCTGCCGACGTGGCCCCACAGCAGGGCTGGGGTTACTTCCCCAGCGGCGGGCTGGGCTTGGTCCTCATCATCCTGCTGATCCTGTTCCTGACGGACGTATCTGACGCGGCCCCCTGAAACGAAACGGCCCTGGAGGAAGATCCGCCAGGGCCGTCGCGTTTCAGCACCCATACCGAACGAGGATCAGCGCTGGTCTTCTCGGCCTCGCAAGGCTTCCGATCTCGCGACCCCCTGAGGACGGCCGCAGACCACGCCGCGCATCAGCCCGCCCGGGCTGGCCGGGTAGACGATCTCGCTCTCGTCGTCATCCTCGAGCTGGATGGGGCGCCCCGACTCCCGGTCGCTCCGATCGCCCTCGAGGATGTCCTTCCCCCCGCCCCGCCCTTCCGGGCCTGGAGACCTGCTTGTCGATGGGATGACCCTCGGCCTTCCCGAATTCTTGCTGGCCTCGGAAACCTCGGTCATCCGCCGCCCAGACTCCGGCGTGCTGGGATCGTGCTTGCCCTGTCCCTGCTCCGCCGGCTTCTCGTCCGGTCGGCGATCGGCCCCCTTCTTGTTCATCTGTCTTCCTCCTTGCGGTGATGCCGAAGCTCTGCGGCTCCTCCCCGGGTCGCCGCTGTGGGTTCCTGAGTGCAAGGCATGTGCCTCGGTCCTCGATCGTGGTTCGCCCGTCGCCGTCGCCCGGATCGAATCCTCCGATCGCGATGCACTTCCGACGTCACGCTGTCAGCGTCACGACACATGACACCGCGGCCGGCTCGTACGCTGCGGCATGGCGTGATCGCGGGGCGCCGATCGTCGCGACGTGGCACACGGCTCGCGTAAGTCCGTGGCAACGAAGCAATCTCGGACCAGGAGGACACCATGGAAGATCGCGTTCGCTGAGGAAACGTCGCAGAGAGGCGCCGGTGGGCGAGTGGCGAGGTCCGGATGCGCGACCTCGCCGACACCGCTCGCCAGCGCATGCACGGCGCCAAGGGCGATCCAAGGACTACGCCACCGAGGCGAAGGATTACGTCCAGGGGGCCGTGGAGCAGACGAAGGAGTACGTCGAAGGCGCCCGGGAGTACGTCGGGGACGCCGTTCAGCAGGCTCGCGACAAGATGAGCGAGTACCGCGACGGCGGCGTGGAGAAGGTGCGGCACGACGTCGTGGGGTATACGCGGCGAGCAACCGATGACCGCGCTGCTCATCGCGGCAGGCGCCGGGCTCGTGCTCGGCTGGCTGAGCGCCGCGGGCCGTCGCTGACGCTCCAGAGGGCGACGAGGGCGCCCGTGACGACCCGACGCGTGGGCGAATCGGTAAGCCTCTTGGAGCTGGCGACCCGACTCGTCGCCGACCTCCGCCGGCTCATCGATCAGCGGCTCGAGCTCCTCAGGGCCGAGCTCACGCAGGAGGCGACGCGCGCCGCGAAGAACGTCGGCGTGCTGGTCGCGGGGGTCGTCGGAGCGGGCGTCGGAGTCGCCTTCCTGCTGCTCGCCCTGGGACTGTGGGTCGGACATCTCGTCGGCTCGACGCCAGGAGGTCTGGCCATCGTCGGCGGAGGTCTCGTCGTGACCGGCGTGGGACTCGGCCTCCTGGCGATCAGGAGCCTGGAACGCCAGCGGCTCGCCCGAGAGACGGTCCGCGAGCTGCGAAGGGACGCGGAATGGATTCGCAACGGAGTGTAGACATCGACCGTCTGCGCCGTGACATCGAGGCGACTCGCGCCTCCATCTCCCGGACGGCAGGCGAGCTGCGCTGGAAAGCGGGTGAGGCCATGCAGTGGCAGACCTACGTCGAGCGATACCCCGCCACGATCCTGGCGGCGGCCGCCCTGCTCGGGGTCGCCGTCGGCCGCCGAATCGCGCGCGGGATCCAACGCAACGGCCACCAGCAGCCAACGGACGTCAGTGGACATCTGCCGCCGCGGGCATGGATACCGTTGCCCGGATCCCGGCGCGGCTGGAGCCGCAAGTCGACCACCTCGCGGCGATCACCGCCTCGTGGCAGAAGCTCGGCTCGCGCATCGAAGGGCTGGTGAACCGGATGATCGACGACGTCGCCGACGCGGCGGAGCGAGCGCTCGTGCCCGCCCTCGTCGCCGGCGTCGAAGCCTTCTTCGAAGGCAGGGCCGCGCGACCTGCGTCCCGACCGGCCCCGCCGAATGCGCACGTCCGCCCCAGGCATGGGAGAAGGAGATCAGACATGAGCCCAGTGAAGCTCGATCGGCGCATCATCGCTGAGCTGGAGCGGTTCCTGCGGGACGAGCTGACACGCCTTCAGGGGTCCTTGCGGGCCGTCGTCACGGAGGCCCGGACCGCCGAGAGCACGAGCCTGACGGACATCTCCGTCCATGCCGCGGAGACCCTCCACACGGAGATCCAGGTGACTCTCATGGATCAGCGGACTCAACAGGTCGTCCAGATCCAGGACGCGCTCGCGCGGCTATCTGACGGCCGGTACGGCTTCTGTCAGGAGTGCGACGCGTTCATCGGTCTGCCTCGTCTTCGCGCGCTTCCCTTCGCCTTGCGTTGCCGTGACTGCCAAGGGCAGGTGGAGCGTCGAGCCCGTCAAGACGCGATCCTGGTCCGCAAACTCCCGCGCGAGATTCCCCTCGAAGCCGCCTGAGGCTCGATCGCCGTCGAGCGCCGGGAGGCCCGAATGGGTGGACGATGGTGAAGCACCGTCCGCCGGCGCGTGGAGCGCCGCCGGGTTCGGACGGCGGCGCTGGAAGTGGCTCGTCATCCCCGTCGCGGTGATCGCCCTCACGCTTGCGGCACTCGATCGCCTCCTCGACGAGCCGCTCCGCCGCCAGACGGAGCACCGGCTGAACGAGCGGTTGCGCGGATACGCCGTCACCCTGCGCGGACTCGATTTCCACGTCATGGGAGGCTCGGTCGATCTTCTCGATCTGGTCGTGATCCAGGATCTCAATCCGGATCCTCCCGTGGCGCGGATCCCGAGGCTCAGCGCGAGCATCCAGTGGAGACAGCTCGCGCGTGGCCACCTCGTCGCCGACTTCCTGATCGACCGGCCGATCATCAACGTCAACCGCCGGCAGCTCAAGACCGAGGCGGAAGACCCGGTGCCCGTCCAGACCCGGGGATGGCAGGAAGCGCTCGAGGCGATCTACCCCTTCAAGATCAACGTGCTCCGGGTGGCCGAAGGAGACCTGACCTACGTGGAGGATAGCGGTCGCCCGTTGCACCTCCGGCAGGTCACGTTCCGAGCCGAGAACATCCGGAACATCCGCCTGCAGGACCATACGTACCCCTCCAGCCTCTGGCTGGAGGCCATCGTCTTCGACTCCGGGAGGCTCGTGCTCGATGGCCGCGCCGACTTTCTCGCTGAGCCGCATCCGGGGCTGCGCGCCACCCTGGCCCTCGAGCGCGTGGCCCTCGACTACTTCAAGCCGATCGCAGCCCGCTACAACCTCATTCTGAACGAAGGCACGATGTCGGCGGCCGGCGAGGTCGAGTACGCTCCCTGGTTCAAGATGCTGCACTTGCACGAGGTACAGCTGGATGGCCTGCACGCCGACTTCGTCCATACGCCGCGGACGGCGCCAACCGAACGGGTCATCAGGGAGAAGGTCGGCAAGGCCGCCGAGCGCGCGACGAACGTGTCAGGGCTGCTGCTCCGCGTCGATCGCGCCCACGCATCCCGCGCCAGTGTGGGCTACGTCAACAAGGCCACCACCTCGAGCTACCGCGTTTTCATCACAGAGGGTGACCTGGCGCTCGAGAACCTGAGCAACCACTTCACGGAGGGCACCGCGGTGGCGGTGCTGACCGGGAAGTTCATGGGTAGCGGGGCCAGCGTCGTGCGCGCCACGTTCCGTCCGGAGACCTCAGGGCCGGACTTCGACATCGACGTCCGCATCGACGACACGGAGATGCGCACGATGAACGAGCTTCTGCGCACCTACGGGAAGTTCGACGTGAAGGGCGGCTGGTTCTCCTTCTATTCGCAGCTGCGTATCAAAGATCGGCAGATTGTGGGGTACGTGAAGCCTCTGTTCCGCGACATGGACGTCTATGACGAGCGCCAGGACCGTGACAAGAGTCTCTTCCGGAAACTCTACGAGGGCCTGGTCGGCGGCGTGGCGAAGCTCCTCGAGAACGCGCCCCGGGACGAGGTCGCCACGAAGACCTCGGTCAGCGGCCGCATCGAAAACCCGCAGACCAGCACCGCGGAAACCATCGTCCGGCTGATCCAGAACGCGTTCTTCCAGGCCATTCTCCCGGGATTCGATCGAGAGATCGACCGCATCCGCCGCGCCTGATCGCGGATCCTTTCCCGCGTCAGGCTGTCGGAGGGACGACACCGTGTCGGCGCCTCCCCCGCACGCATCGAGCGTGAGGCCTGTCCCCTCGACCAGAGATCCGCTGATCCTCGCGAATTGAGGCCGGGATCGCTGTCCGGCACAGAGCTTGCTCACTCCAGGGTGTCGACGATGAAACGTGTCGGTCCCCTAGCGAAAGGAGACACCCGATGCCCCGGCACCCGCGCTCCCGCCGAGGTCGCGACCCCTACGGCCCTGAAGCCCTTCTGGAACGGGCGCGTCGCTGGTCGGACGCGCACGTGACGTTCGACCGGGCCACGGACGTGAGTGGCCGGTGCCGTCACTGCGACGGGCTCGTCACGCGCCGCTTGGGCCCCGGGGTGCTGTGCGGCACGTGCGGCCGGCTGTGGGTGGTGCGGGAGATGCTCGAGCGCGAGACTGGCCTCACGGGTGCCGCCTGACGGCGCGACCCGTCAGACCATGAAGACCTCATGAAGGCGAAGGTCCTGCACGCTGACGGCACCCGCACGATCGCCCTCGTGTTCGAGGCCGGCGAGGAGCCCATGCAGGGCCTCCTCGATTTCGCGAAGCGCGAGCGGCTCACGTCGGGGCACTTCACGGCGATCGGCGCCTTCGAGCACGTGGCGCTGGGCTATTTCGACTGGTCCCAGAAGGACTACGTACGGGTCGCCATCCGCGAGCAGGTCGAGGTGCTGTCCCTGGTGGGGGACGTGGCGCTCGAGGGCGCCGTCCCCAAGGTTCACGCGCACGTCGTCGTGGGCAAGCGCGACGGGACAGCGCACGGTGGACACCTCCTGGAGGCGCGCGTCCGGCCAACCCTGGAGGTCATCCTGATCCAGCCGCCCGGGCACCTGCGGCGGCGCTTCGACCCCCGGTCGAAGCTGGCTCTCATCGACGTCGAGGAGGTCCGAGATGGCTCGATGTGACGTCTGCGGAAACGACTATGACAAGACCCTGTCGATAGACGCCTGGGGGCGCCGGCACACCTTCGACTGCTTCGAGTGTGCCATTCATCTGCTGGCGCCCACCTGCGATCACTGCGGGTGCCGGATCATCGGCCACGGAGTGGAAGACTCGGAGGGCCGCCTGTACTGCTGCGCCCACTGCGCGCGCAAGGTCGGGGTGTCACAGCTTCGCGCCTGAGCGAGAACGGAGGACGAATCCATGCCCGGACGACGGCATCTCCAAGGGGTGGGTGCGAAGGAGCAGCGGCAGTACGAGCACATCAAGGAACAGGCGCAGAAGGAGGGCCGCTACGGCCGGCGAGCCGCCGAGGTGGCGGCGCGGACAGTCCTGAAGCAGCACGCGCGGAAGGGCCACCGCAAGGGCCAGTGACGGCGAGCCGCGCCACCCCGCGGACTCTGGAGGCAGACCATGCGACTGCGAATCATCCCCGCGTCTCTCCCTCGCGGCGTTCGCCGTGGCGGGGCCCGCGGCTCGAACGTCCCCGGCCGCCCCCGCTGCCCCCGCGCGGTCGGATGACCTGGTCGGGGTGTGGACCGGACGGTGGACCGCGGACGACGGGACGCGCGGCGGCGCCGTCGAGATGATCTTCGCCCGGGAGCCGGGTCTCCCCACCGTCGTCGCCCAGGTGACCTTCGTCGACGGAGGCCTCTCGGACACGGTGCGCCGTGAAGGACGGCTCACGCGCCGGGGCCTCTTCTTCGACCTGGTCGGAGGCGGCGCGCTGGTGCTGACGCTCGAGTCCGGCCGTCGACTCACGGGGGAGTTCGCCGGCGGCCCGGACGTGCCGGCCCGGTTCGGGTCACTCGAGCTGACGCGAAGGGCTGAGCCCGCACCGCGGGCTGATCATCCGGCGCGGACGCGGCGGGCAGCTCGACGATCCGGACGGGCGGCTGCTCCGGATCGAGATCGCGGAGAAGCTGGCAGGCACACGTTGTACACCGGGACCCCGCCGCGCGTCCGGCCTTCCGCCTGGCCGCGATGCGCGTGGCCATGGAAGACGAGGCTCACCGGATACCGGTTCAGCGGCTCCTCGAGCCGGCTCGACCCCAGGAACGGGTACAGCTCGGGCGGCTCTCCCTCCACCGTGGCCTGTATCGGCGAGTAGTGCAGGAGCGCCACCCGCTGGGGCGTGCGGAGGCGGGCGAGGGCGGACTCGAGCTTGAGCGCTTCGTCCACCGTCTCCCGGACGAAGCGCTTCATGATGTCCTCGCCCCACGGCTGAAGCGCCCGTTCCCCGAAGCCGCCACCGAGCCCCTTCACGCCCCCGATGCCGAGGCCCGCGACCTCGCACCCGTCTCCGTCGAGGATGACGACGCCGGCGTCCCGGAGGATCTGCACGACCTCCTCGTGCTGTCCCGACTCGTAGTCGTGGTTGCCGAGGACTCCGACCGCCGGGATGCGGAGCGCCGTGCCCAGCTCGCGCGCTAGCACGCGCGCCTCCTCCGGAAGCCCGTAGTCCGTGAGATCCCCGCACAGTAGCAGGACGTCGGCGTTCGCACTCGCGGCGGCGAAGAGGGGCTGGAACGCCCCCTGCGACGTCTTCGTACAGTGCAGATCACCGACGGCGGCGACGCGCACGGGGAGCCGGACGTCCATTCCGACGGATGACGGAGAGACCGGGGGGCAGATCCGGCAGTGGAGACGCGGGACTCGTCGGGATCGCCGCCGTCCAGTGTGCGACCTCGGCCGCCGTCATCTCGCCGCGGGGTGTGAGGCGGCCGTCCGAGTACCCGCGTCCGGTGACGTCGAACAGGTACTGCTGCCGGGAGAGCAAGGTCCCATCGCACACGCGGGCGTCCTGTGCCCCGACTCGCTCCCGGTCGAGCCGGTGCAGGAGATGGGCCATCACCGCGTCGGGGATGACGGCTCGCTCGCCCGGATAGATGAAGCCAAAGAGGACGAGGTGGCTCAAGAGCACGCGCCACCGCCCGCCGAAGCGCCACAGTAGCCGGCGCCAGTCCAGCTCCCCCCCGCAGGCCAGCATCAGGTGGGCGACGTCGGCACCGTCGTAACGTTCGCGCTCCATGATGAAAGCCTTGGACCAGATCATCTCCTCGGGCGGGCAGAGCCGGACCGGGACACCGAGCACACGGCCGGGGGCGGCATGCGTGAACCAGAGGTCGTCGACCATGGCAACGCCGTTGCCCGCGCCGAAGATGAGATCGATGAAGCGATCCCCGGCATACGCCTTGCCCAGCCAGTGCGGGAACGTGAGCTCGGTCGCGAAGCCGGCCTCACCAAGCACGGCGAGCGCCGACTCGCAGTCCTCCTTCCGGAGGAAGACGTCCAGGTCCTTCGTGTCCCGGACAATGCCGGTGTACGGGGCGAGAGCGTGAGCTCCACCGATCAGGAACTCCACGCCGCCCTGGCGGAGCGCTGCCAGCGCCTCGAGATACACACGCCGCGTTTCCTGGTCGAGGGCGGCATCGGACCCGGCCAAGGCCGCACCCTCCGGGGGGAAGCTCGCCGCGTTCACAGCGAGATTTCGCGGCACGGGGCGTGCCTGTCAGCTCGCTCGGGGCTCGTCTCCTGACCGCGAGACGAGGCCATCGATGGCATCGCGGAGCTGCCCGAGTTTGAAGGGTTTCTCGAGATAGCTGGCCGCGCCGAGCCGCAGCGCGCTCGCCGCGACCTGACCGCCGCCGAACGCGGTCACGAGCACCACGGGCACCTGCGGAAACTCGCGATGCAGCACCGGCAGGAGGTCGAGACCAGTGAGCCCAGGCATCTCCTTGTCCAGGATGATCAGATCGAACGGCGCCCCGCGGAGCGTCTCCACCACGCGCGTGCCACGATCCCGCTCCGTCACCTGGAATCCGTCGGCTTCGAGCGTTCTGCGCAGGAGAGCCCGCATCTCGTCGTCGTCATCGACGACGAGCACCCGCGCGGTCGGCCCCGGACGGTCGTCGGCCTCACGCACGACTACCTCCCTTCTGCCGAACCAGGAGACTCCCATGCCACTGAATGTAGCAAAGCGCGTGCCAGATCATGACGACTGCTGGTCCGTGAACCCTGGGCCCACGCGCATCATGTTGGCCTGCATCCGCTGAAGTGTCCGTACGCTGATCCCGAGGATACGGGCCGCGGCCCGCTTGTCGCCTCGGACCTCGTCGAGGACGCGGCGGATGTACTGGCTCTCCACCTCGGCCAGGGATGGGCGCACCCCCAGCTCGCCGGTCGAGCCGGGGGTGAACTCGATCCGGAGGTCGTCCCGCGTGATGTGCCGGCCCTTGGCGAGGGTCGCCGCCCGCTCGACGACGTTCTCCAACTCGCGGACGTTCCCCGGCCAGTTGTGCTCGAGGAGCCACTTGAGTGCCTCCTCGTCAAAGCCTTCGATCTCCTTGCCCATCCCGGCCGCCGCCCGCTTCAGGAAGTGCTCGGCGAGAAGCGGGATGTCCTCCGGCCGTTCCTTGAGGCTGGGGATCCGGATGGGGATGACGGCCAGACGGTAGTAGAGGTCCTCCCGGAACTTCCCCTGCCGCACGAAGGCCGGCAGATCCCGGTTGGTCGCGCTGATGAGACGCAGATCCACCTTGATCTCCTCGTTGCCGCCCACAGGCCGGACGACGCGGTCCTGGAGGGCACGGAGCAGTTTGACCTGCAGTGACTGGGGCATCTCGGCGATCTCATCGAGAAGGAGGGTGCCACCCTGGGCCTCAACGAAGAGGCCCCGCCGCTTCCGGTCAGCGCCGGTGAAGGCTCCCCTCTCGTGGCCAAACAGCTCGGATTCCAGCAGGGTCTCAGGAATGGCCGCACAGTTGACGGCGACGAACCGACCCTCGCGCCGGCCGCTGTGCCAGTGGATCGCCCGCGACACGAGCTCCTTGCCCGAGCCGCTGTCGCCCAGGAGCAGGACCGGAGCATCGGTGTCCGCCACCACCCGGATCTGCTCGAACACGGCCTCCATCGCCTTCGACCGGCCGAGGATATTGTCGAAGCTGTAGCGGCGCTCGACCTCGGCCCGGAGCCGACGGTTTTCCTCCCGGATCTGCTGGTCCTCCACGGCCCGCTTGACGACCAGCGACAGCTCCGGAAGCTTGAAGGGCTTGGTCAGGTAGTCGTACGCGCCCTGACGCATGGCATCGATCGCGCTCTCGAGGCTCCCGAACGCGGTCATGAGGATCACGCGCGCCCGTGGCTGGACGCGCTGGGCCTCTCGAAGCACGGCCAGGCCGTCCACCGGCTCCATGACGAGGTCAGTCAGGACGACCGCGTACTCCTCGCGCCCGAGCGCGGTCTGGGCGTCCTCCCCTCCCGTCACGGCCGTCACCGCCCAGCCTTCCACCTCCAGATGACGCCGGAGAAGCGCCACCATATCGGGATCGTTGTCCACCACGAGGATTCGGGGCTTCATGACTGCTCCTTCCTGTCTTCAGGCCCGGCCTCTGGAAGCCAGACGGTGAAGGTGGTGCCCTCGCCGGGCGTGCTCGCCACGTGGATCTCGCTTCCATTTGACCTCACGAGGTCCCGACAGATGGCGAGGCCGAGACCGGCCCCTTCGCGAGCGGGCTTGGTGCTGAAGAAGGGATCGAAGATCCGGGGTAGGACGTTCTCCGGGATCCCTGCGCCCGTGTCCCGCACCGTGATGACAACGCCGGGCCGACCTTCGTCGGCCCGGCGGGCACCCTTGACCTCGACCCGCCCCCCCGCCGGAGTCGCTTCGATGGCGTTCGTCAGGAGGTTGATCAGGACCTGCTGGAGGTGCCCGGGGTCGACGCACACCTGCGGAAGGGCCGGCGGGATCGAGACCGCGAGGGTCACGCCGCGACCCTTGGCGAAGTGCTGGAGAAGCGGCCGCAGCGCGTCCGTGACCGACGCGGGCGCGACAGCCGCTCGCTCGGGCTCTCGCTGGCGGAAGGGATCCAGGGCCGCACGGATCATCCGGGAGATCCGGTCGATCTGGGTGATGATGACGTTGAGGTCTTCGCGGAGCGGCGAGTCCGTTGGCAGCGCGCGGAGTGTCAGCTCGGCGCGCCCGGCGATGATGTTGAGCGGCGTCCCCACCTCGTGGGCCATGCTCGAGCAGAGCTTGCCGGCGATCGCGAGCGACTCGGTCTGTCGTAGCCGGCGCATGAGCTCGAGCGACCGGTCCGTCTCGGTCTCCGCCCGCCCGCGAGCGTCCTCCAGCCGTTCTGTCATCCGGTTGAAGGCCGCCGCCACCTTCCCCAGCTCGTCGCGGCTCCGGACCGGGACGGGCGCGCGGGACTCGCCGGCCGCGACACGCTCGATGCCCTGCATCAGGTCGGCGACCGGCCGGAACACGAGGCGCTGCAGGGCCACCCAGACAACGAGGCCCAGCAAGAGGACGAGGACACCGCCCCGCAGCGCGATCTTGTAGCTCTCGCCCAGAAGTTCGGCCTCCAGGCGGCCCGCGATGAAGGCGATCTCGAGCACCCCTTCGTCGTTCCCGGAGGACCGGACCGGGAGCAGCATCGTGTGGAGCCGGATGCCGCCACTCTGGTGCTCCACGACCGCAGGCTGGCCCGTGTCCCGGACCTGGCGATGTCGATCGAGGGGCACGCCGGGGTCGCCGGTGAGAAGGTTCGCGTCGACGCGTGGCGAAAGGCTCCGGTCGAGCAATCGGATCCGGACGATCTCGGTTTGCTTTACGACCAGATCACGGGCCAGACGCTCCACGTCGACCGGCGTGCCGCTGCGAAGCGCGTTCTCCACCGCGAGTCGGATCGCCGCGCTCGTGACGCTCACGCGCAGGTCGAACTCCGCCCGCCGCTGGGCGCGCTCATCCTGGACTAGAACGTATGCGAAGAGGGCGACGACCAGCACCATCGGCACGAGGAGGAGTAGGAACAGGCGAAGTCTCAGCCCCACGGGGGCCTCAGTTTAGCACGCGTCCGACGCGCGACAGCCCGGCGTGCGGGCGACAGGGTGGCGTTGAGCCTCGAGGCATTCTCATCGATTTCGCGGGTAGTTGCCGCACGCGGACACATGCGGGGCGGCGACTCCACTGGCACGTGCCTTGCTCCGCTCGCCCACTCAGAAGGTGCGGATCGATCGAGTGCCAGGGAGAACGAAGCGCATGAACCGCAGCATCGCCTGTAGCGGGGAAGAGGGCGGCGAACGTTGACGACGCAGCCAGCCTCGCTCGTTCGATCGACCGAACGCGCGAGTACGGACGGAGCAGAATATGAAGAGTCGGTCCATCCTGGAAGGGCTCCTGATGTCGCTCCTGCTCCTGGGCGGCTGCTACATGCCGCCCAGGACGATGCAGGCCCCGCCACCGCCGCCCGCGGCTCCCGTGGAAGCGGTGCCGGCGCAGCCCGGCCCGAGCTACGTCTGGGTCCCCGGGTCCTACACGTGGCAGCCGGCCAGCCGGACGTACGTCTGGGTGCCGGGACATTGGACCATCCCCCCACAGGGCTTCGTCTGGGTGCCGGGCCACTGGGAGACACAGGCGACTGGCTCGGTGTGGGTCGATGGGCAGTGGCGTCACAACTGACGGCAGGGGTGCACGGTCCATGCCGCCGGGTCGTGTGATGCCCTCCGCCGGTGCGGGGACACCCTGTCCACCCTGCCCCGTGACAACCCCGACGCCTAGCCAGCCGGCGAAGGGCTCCGAGGTCCAAATGGTTCGGTGTAAGGCGCACGGTATCGCGTACGACAGCGAGAGGGAGGTGTGTCCAGAGTGCGCCAAGGGGCCATCCGCTTGAACTCGGTAACCCGCGCGGGATAGTCTCGCCAGCTCGAAATCCGACGACTGTCGCGTCGCCCGGCGCCGTCAGGATGTCGCCCACGCGACATGATGTCGTCGGATTCAAGCTGCGGACTCTAGCCGGCGTCGATCCGATTCGCGATTGGCGTTGCTGCACGAAATTCACGACAGGTCTCTCCAGCGGGATGGCGAAATCCCGTGGAATCAGCGTTGCATCCGCGTCCAGCATGACTCCTCCCACCGCGGTCGCGTCCTATGCCAGACCCGAGACCTACGCCGCGTCGGGGTCCCCACCGCTCGCCTCACCTCCCGCGGAGCTCTGGGGGATCGTCCTCGCCGGTGGCGAGGGGATTCGTCTCCGGCCTCTCACGCGTGTCATCTGCGGGGACGAACGGCCCAAGCAATATGTGACGCTGACGGGATCCCGCTCCCTGCTCCAGCGGACCCTGGACCGTGCGGCGCTCCGCATCCCCGCCCAGCGGACCGTTGTCGTCAGTGTCGAGAGCCACGCAGCCCACTTGGCGGGGTCGATGCCCGGCCATGGCGCGACCATCCTGCTTCAGTCGGCCGACCGCGGAACGGCCGCGGGCGTGCTCCTGCCGGCTCACTGGATTCTGAGACGGGCTCCCGGCGCCACCGTGGCCGTGTTTCCGTCGGACCACCTCGTCCTGGAGGAAGAGGCTTTCATGACCCAGGTCGCCCAGGCAGCCGCCTTCGTGGACGAGAACTTCGGGCGCATCGTCCTTCTGGGGGTCCCGGCCACGGCCGCGGAAACGGAGTACGGGTGGATCGAGCCGGGGCCGACGCTCGGCCGCGCCGGCGGGATCCAGGTCCGGGCGGTCCATCGATTCGTCGAGAAACCGTCCCCGGACGCAGCGCACGCGTGCCTGGCAGCCGGGGCATCGTGGAACACCTTTGTGTTCGTGGCCAAGGCGAGGACCCTCGTCGAGGCCGGCCGGCGGTGCGTCCCCCGGATCCACTCCGGCCTCGAGCGCATGGTGCATGCCGTCGGACGCGGAGCTCGAACCGAAGCCATTCGGCGGGTGAGCGCGGCAATCCCCGTGGGCAACTTCTCGCGCGACGTCTTGCAGAACCTGACCCCGATGCTCGCCGTCACGACACTGACCGGCGTGACCTGGTGTGACTGGGGATCGCCGCGCCGGGTGGTCGAGAGCCTCGAGCGCCTGGGCATCAGGCCCCCGTGGCTGGACCGCCTGACCGAGCCGGTCGGCACCGGCTCGGGGAAATGAGGGCGGACTCGCTCCGGACACGGCCGGGCCGCCCCTACCCCCTCGGCGCCACCTGGGACGGGGCCGGCGTCAACTTCGCCCTGTTCGGCGACCACGCAACCGGAGTCGAGCTGTGTCTCTTCGACCCAGCGGAGCCCGGCGGGGAGACCCACCGGATCCCGATGGTCGAGCGCACCGACCAGGTCTGGCACGTCTACCTCCCGGAAGGCAGGCCGGGGCTCCTCTACGGATACCGCGTCGACGGCCCCTACGAGCCCCTGGCCGGGCACCGCTTCAACGCGCGCAAGCTGGTCCTCGATCCCTATGCGAAGGCGATCGCCGGGGCGAGCGAGTGGAGCGACGCCATCTTCGGATACCGGGTCGGAGATCCCGACGCGGACCTGACGCGGGACGATCGCGACAGCGCGCCCTTCGTTCCCAAGAGCGTCGTGGTGGACTCCGCGTTCACGTGGGGTGACGACCGGCCGCTGCACACTCCGTGGCACCTGACCGTGATCTACGAGGCGCACGTCAAGGGCTTCACCATCCGAAATCCCGCCGTCCCGAAGCAGCTACGCGGGACGTACGCCGGCCTGGCCGCCCCTGCCTCCATCGAGTACCTCAGGCGCCTCGGCGTGACTGCCGTCGAGTTGATGCCCGTCCACCACTTCGTGCACGACCGGCACCTCGCCGAGCGCGGCCTCACCAACTACTGGGGCTACAACACGATCGGCTTCTTCGCACCCGATTCGCGCTACGCGAGCGAGGGCGTCCGCGGCGAGCAGGTGCGCGAGTTCAAGCAGATGGTCAAAGCGCTCCATCAGGCCGGGATCGAGGTCATCCTCGACGTCGTCTACAACCACACGGCCGAGGGCAATCACCTCGGGCCCACGCTCTGCTTCCGCGGAATCGACAACGCGGCCTATTACCGGCTGGTCGCCGAGGACCGGCGCTACTACATGGACTACACCGGATGCGGCAACACGCTCGACATGACGCATCCCCGGTGTGTCCAGCTCCTCATGGACAGTCTCCGGTACTGGGTGTCGGAGATGCACGTCGACGGCTTCCGCTTCGACCTGGCCTCCGCTCTGGCGCGGGAGCTCCACGAGGTCGATCGCCTCTCGTCCTTTTTCGACGTGATCCACCAGGATCCCCTGATCAGCCAGGTCAAGCTCATCGCCGAGCCCTGGGACCTCGGGGAAGGCGGCTACCAAGTGGGCAACTTCCCGGCCGGCTGGGCCGAGTGGAACGGCCGGTACCGGGACACGATCCGCCGGTACTGGAAGGGGGACGGTGGCCAGGTGGCGGACCTCGCCTATCGCCTCACGGGATCCAGCGACCTCTACGAGTCGGGAGGCCGCCGCCCGTCAGCCAGCGTGAACTTCGTGACCGCTCACGACGGTTTCACGCTCCTCGACCTCGTGAGCTTCAACGACAAGCACAACGAGGCGAACGGCGAGGAGAACCGGGACGGTACCTCCGACAACCTGTCCTGGAACTGCGGCGTGGAGGGTCCGACCGACGATGCCGCCGTCACCGCGCTCCGGGAGCGGATGCTCCGCAACTTCCTGGTCACTCTGTTCCTGTCCCAGGGCGTGCCGATGCTGCTCGCCGGCGATGAGCTCGGGCGGACCCAGCAGGGCAACAACAACGCCTACTGTCAGGACAACGAGCTCTCGTGGGTCAACTGGACGCTCTCCCGCTCCGCCAAGGAGCAGCTCGAGTTCACGCGGCGCCTGATCCGCCTGCGCCTCGCGCATCCCGTCTTCCACCGGCGGCGCTTCTTCCAGGGCCGCCGCATCGAAGGGTCGGAGGTCAAGGACCTCTCCTGGTTCCGGCCTGACGGGAAGGAGATGACAGACGAGCAGTGGACGAACGGGTTCACCCGCTGTCTCGGCCTCCGGTTCGCCGGAGACGCGATCGAGGAAGTGGACCAGGCAGGAGAGCCCATCCGGGACGACACGTTCCTGCTCCTGCTCAACGCGCACCACGAAGCGCTCGACTTCGTGCTGCCCGCCCATCGGACTCGCGTGCGCTGGGAGCTGGTCCTCGACACGCGCGACTGGGCGCCGGGGGCGCGGGCGTTCAGGGCCGGGGATCAGTACCCGCTGGAGGCGCGGAGCCTTGCCTTGCTGCGGCTCCGCGGCCCGCAGAGGGCGCCATGACGGCCGCCGGGCGGGCCGAGGCGCCGCGGCATCCTGACAGCATTGGAGGGCCTGCGCCCCGCGGCTCGACGATCCCGAGTGCCACCTATCGCCTTCAGCTTGGGGCGAACCTGACGTTCGGCGGCGCTCGCGACCTCGTGCCCTACCTGGCCGAGCTGGGGATCACCGACTGCTATCTTTCCCCCATCCTCCAGCCCTGTGCTCCGGGCTCCCACGGCTACGACGTGGCCGACCACGGACAGCTGAACGAGGACCTCGGCGGAGAGGCCGGCTACGGGGCGCTCGCGGAGGCTCTCCGCGCGCACGGGATGGGCCAGCTGATCGACGTCGTTCCGAACCACATGGGCATCATCGGAGCGCCGGAACGCCTGGTGGCAAGACGTGCTCGAGAACGGGCCGGCCTCCCGGTTCGCGCGGTTCTTCGACATCGACTGGGAACCGCTCAAGCCTGAGCTGCGAAATCGGGTCCTCCTCCCCATCCTCGAGGACCACTACGGCCGCATCCTCGAGAACCAGGAGCTGCGGCTCCAGTACGAGGACGGCGCGTTCCTGGTCCGGTACCATGAAGGCCTGCGCGACCCGTGAGGGAAAGGCGGTGGTCTGCGTGCCGGAGGTGGCGCTCCTGGCGCAGATCCGGGCGGATTTCAGTCTCCCCTGGTCGGCGGTCGAGGCCTTCGAGCGTGGCGGGCCGGCGCTCGACACGGCCACCGCCGAGGACGCCGCGCGCGAGGTGGGGCTCGCGGAAGACCGCCTCGCCTACTCCGGCCAGCCCGTGGGCACAGGCTTCCTCGAGGATCCCGGGTCGCCGCGCGTTCGGCTCGGGGACTGGTCGGATCCGGCTCGCGTGATCGCCGATCTCGTCCATGGAGTGGAGACGCTTGACCGGCTGACCGTCCCCGGCCCGTACGAGGCGGTTCTGTCGCCGGATCGCTACTACGCGTACCTTGCGGCGGCCAACCGCGGCTACCCGGTCCCGCGGCACACGAAGAGCATCATCGCCGAGGTCCACCGCTCGCTTGTGATGCAGGATGGCGGCGCGCTCTTCTCGATGCGCGGCGGCGACTTCATCCTCACTGTCGGCGGCGATCTCGCGGTGGGCTACCGGTCGCACGACCGGGATGCCCTGCATCTGTTCTGCGTGGAGACCCTCGCGCCCCAAACCCTCGAGCCCGACGCCGTGTGCGTGCTGGAAGGTGACCGCTCGAACACCTGATCGCCCCGCACCGCTCCGGTGACAGGGTGTCGAGTCAGCGACTCGATGACCGCCAGCCCGATCCGCCCGGCGGCACCGCCGTGAGCTTCTACGGCGAATAGCTCGCGGCCGGGCGTGGCACGTGCCTTGCTCCGCTCCTGGGCATGGCATCTTCCAACAGACGGCAGGCTCCCAACAAGCGTCTGGCTCGTTCAGCCAAGGCGCCGACGTCGGTGGCCATCGTCCCAGTCAGTCGTCGGACGGTTCGTCGACAGCGCTGTGCCACCTCGACCGTCCGCAAGGGCATGACGATCATGCAAACCGACCAGGGGCCGCGGCCCGCCTGGAGCGCCGGTATCCCCAACTTCCCGAAGCGCTAGGAGGAACACCGATGCGGCATATGCGATCCATTCGAATGACACGCATCGCCGTCGCGTTGTCGGGACTCCTGGTCGCCGGCTGCGCGGGGCTGGGTCCCCTGCCCGATGGCACGGGCTCGCAGACGGGACAGGGCTCCCGATCTGGCCCCGCGATGGAGCGCGTCAGCGTGCAAGATGCGGCGCGGCTCCGTCGGGTAGTCGAGCCGCTCGCGAAGGCCGCTGACCGGCCGCCGGCGCAGGTCACGATCGGCATCCTCGCCGACCCGAGCGTGAACGCCGCCAACGCCGGCAACGGCGAGTTCTACGTGACACGTGGTCTGCTGGATCGCGCGAACGACGAGCAGCTGCGCGCAATCATGGCCCATGAGTTTGCGCACAACGATCTCGGCCACGTCGCGAAGGCGCAGCGTCTCCAGGCCGGCGTCGAGCTCGGCGCAGCCATCCTGGAGCAGGTGATTCCCAACTCGGCGATCATCACACCCATCGCGGGGACACTCATCACCCGCGCATACGGCCGCAACGAGGAGCTCGCGGCGGACAAGCACGGCGTGACGCTCCTCCGGCGGGTGGGTTCGTCGAAAGAGGCCCTCCAGAACACGCTGTCCTGGCTGGCAAGCATTTCGGGCGGCGGCGGCGGCGGCTGGTTCGCCACGCATCCCGGCACCAATGACCGCATCCAGGCTCTCCGGCAAATGCCTTGACGATGACCCGATTCACGCGGGGGCCCTGTGCGCCGCGTGACTAGAAGGAGGAAGCGATGCAGGCGATCAAGTTGCTGAAGGAGGAGCACGCGAAGGCCAAGGCCGCGTTCCAGGAAATCGAGGCGGCGCCGGCCCCTCAGCGCGGCGCGCTATGGGCCAAGCTCCGTCCCGAGCTCGAGCTGCACGAAAAGATGGAGGAGACGCACCTCTACGGGCCGGTCGCGCGTGAGGTCCAGGTGGACCGAACGTTCGCGGACTGGGAGAGCGCCCACCACCACGAGGTGCAGGAAGCGGAGGGCTTGATCAGGGAGATCGACGGCCTCGACGTGGCGGACCACAAATGGCTGGCGACGGTGAAGAAGCTGCGAGGCGCCCTCGAGCAGCACATCCGCAAGGAGGAGCAGGAGATCTGGCCGACGATCGAGAAGGTCTGGGACGAGGACCGGCTTGAGGAAGCGGGGCGCAAGCTGGCGGCCATGAAGCACGAGGAGAGCGCCACCGCGCGCTGACCATCGCTCCAGGTTCTCTGCCGGCGAGCGTCTGAACGGCACGAGTCGTGGCCCGGGGGTAACCCCAGCCGCCTCGGTCGGGGCTTCACGTCGGGCTGATCGCCGCGACGCGCCGGATCCTCGTCGTGACGGCCGAGTTCGCGAAGCTGATCCCTTCGGTTCACCCAAACTCCACGCCACGCTGGCGCGGGCTTGCTCACGATCATGGTCCTGGTGTTCGTCATCGCGCTTGTGCTGTTGCGCAAGCGCTCGACGCTCGCGTCCGCCGACCGGGCCTAGGCGTCTCCCGGCGGCGGACAGGCTGTCGTCAGCGCGACGCCGAGTCGCGGTGCCGACCGCGCTCAGGCGGGCCGATCGGCGGGGGATCCTGCGTGGACGGAACGATCAGCCGGCGCCGGGCACGACCCCGACGCCGGGCGGCGAAACCCACCGCGTAGAGCACCACCAGCGCGAGGAAGGCGACCGGGATCCAGCCAGGCCACTGGTAGCGCTCCCGGGCCGCAAGCTCCGCGGGGTTCGGATGTCCAGGGTCGGTCTGAGCATAGAGGATCGTCGCGGCGGCAATCAGGCAGTACGCGCCCAGGAGAAGCGCCAACATCGCGAAGATGCCCCGGATGACCCGCACGTCCCGAGGCGGAGACAGCGTCTCTGTGGCCGGCGCGTGGCCAGCCCGCGTCGGCCGCGGCCGTCTGGGTGGCCCAGGCCGATCGCCTCTCCGTCCGCGAGGTCCCACCCGTCCTCGTCTCATGTCGCTCTCCCGAGTACTCGCGGTGCAACGGCTGTGCCCGGCACGTGGCACTGCCCTTGCTAATTCGCGGGGGGAAACCACTGAAGAGGAGGAACTCCCATGCAGGCCGTCGTCGGCGTCGTCCGCCAGTATCCCGACGCGCTCAAGCTAGTCGAGGCCTTGCGGCAGATCGACATCCCGAACAGTCGCGTCAGCATCCTGTCTCCGCAGGCGCCGGAGAGCGCGCTGCGGGCCGTCCCCACCACCGAGGCCGAGGCTCCCGGTATCGGGGGGACGATCGGCAGCGTCGTGGGCGGCGCCGCCGGGACGGCGGGAGGTCTCGCCGTCGCGTCCCTCGCGCTGCCAGGCGTGGGCCCGATTATGGCCGTCGGCGCGATCGCACTGGGCTTGCTCGGCGCCGCGGCGGGGGGCGCGGTCGGAACGCAGCTCGACGACACGCTGTCGAAGGGGCTGCCGGTGGACGAGCTCTACGTCTACCGTCACGCGTTGCGGATGGGACGGACCATCGTGGTGGCGATGGTGGGGGACGAAGCGCAAGCCCGCCGCGCCCGTGAGTTCATGGCGCGTCTGGGCGCCGAGAGCGTAGACGCCGCCCGCGAGGAATGGTGGATCGGTCTTCGCGATGCCGAGGAAGCCGAATACACGCGGGCGGGTGGCGATTTTCGGAAGGACGAAGCGCTCTACCGCATGGGATTCGACGCGGCGTTCCGTCTGCCAAGAGAGGCTCCGCTCTGGGATGCCACGCGCTCGATCCTGCGTGACCGGCATGGTCTCGCCGCCGAGGAGCCGGCGTTCCGCGCGGGCTACGAGCGCGGCCGCGCGCATCGGTCACGAGCCGAACGCTGATGTAGTCTGAAGCGGCCTGAGAGCCGACTTCGCCCTTGAGCGCCGGGCCCGCGCGGCCCGGTAGCGGGCCTGGCGGCAAGGACGACTCGCCGCAGCCGGTCCGGGCTCGGGACATACACGCTGCCGCCCAAGACCCCGCCAATCATGGTGGCGGCGAGCGGTCGCAAGTCGGCGCGTCTGGGCGATCAGATCGGAGACGGCTTCGTGACCACTGATCCCGATCCCGCGCTGCTCCGCACGTTCCGCCGGGCTGGGGGCCGCGGCAAGCCAAGCTTCGTCGAAGTCACGGTCTGCTGGGCCAGGAGCGAGCAAGTCGCGCGACGAACCGCCCACGAGGTCTGGGCTCTGGCCGCCCTCGAGGGACAGCTGTTCACCGAGATAGCCCAGCCCGAGTACTTCGAAGCGGCGTTCAAGCCGATAACGGAGCCCCAGGTGGCGAAGGCCGTGGTCTGCGGACCCGACCCTTCCCGTCACCTCGCCGCGATCCGACGGGCGAGCCGCGCGGGCTACGACCATGTCTGTGTGCACCAGATCGGACCCAACCAGGAAGGCTTCATCCGGTTCTACGAACGCGAGATCTTCCCGAGGCTGCGGCGACTCAGGGCGCCGCGCCAGCACCAGCGCACCCGGAGACGCGTCGCGTGAGAGCCGCGGGACGCCGAGTCCCGCCCGTCGACATGCTGCCAGAGCCGGATGCTCGGCGAGCGGTCGTCCCCTCGACGCGTGCCGCGTCGACGGTCGTGACATCTCCCCGTGCGGGCTCGCCATCGGGCGTGTGGACGCTCGTCTATCATCTGCTGGCGCTGCAACGAAGCCGCGGCAGCCTCAAGGATCTGAGGGGCCGGACGACCGAGATCATACAGAGCACGGACGCCGAGGTTCAGGCCACGCGCGGGATCATGCGCCCGGTGCTCGTCCGCCTTCGTACGCTCGCCAAGGACCCGGCGGTGCGATGGTGGCGCCCAACAGCATCCGCGTCGGCGACCGCGTGAGCCTTCAAGGGCCGTTCGGCTACGTGCACGGGGAGGTGATCGAGATCGGCGTGGTCCGCACGCGACTCCAAGAACTGTCTGGCGAGCCGCTGCACCCGACAGGCCGCATCCTGGTCTTTCCCAACTCCGTGGCGTTCACCGGCAGCTTCATCAAGAAGCACCCACCCCCGGAGGCCCGCTCCGGCTAGACATCAAATCGCGGTAGAACCCGCGAGGCTACCGCAACCGCGGCGGGTCCCCGATGAGAGGCGGACCCTCCCCACCTCAGGGTCGCCCCGGGCTTTTCCTTGCCGACCACCCTTGCGTCTGCCTGTCGCCCATGCGACATATTGTCGGCCCTGGATCGCCTAACCCGTCTCGCAAGCGGACTCCTTGAAGCGAGCTGACGGCTCCCGCTGGTCGGTCTCATTCGCCACTGCCGATCCCGCTCCTGCGGAATCGAGTCACACACAAGTGGGGAATTCGGGCAGTATTGCCCCTCAACATCGCGTCACCTCCCGATTGAGCTGTCATCTTCTCTCGGGTTGAGAGAGGACGTCGTTCCTCGGCGTTGACCGGCGAGGACGTGGGCCTAGGAGCTAGCTTCGCCTCACTCCCGAGGCATGTGCCTTGCACCTAGGAGCCGGCCGAACCTAGCACCCCATCTAGCTTGGAGGTCGCCGTCGCCGGTGAGCACGTCTCTCAGCGCGCCCGAATCCGATATCCCGGTGCCCGGCGTCGAGTTGCGTATGGCCTTTCTCACGCCTGCCTCACGCTGCGCTTCGCTCCCCGGGCCTTACCGACCGGTGCCGACGCCTGCGTGGGCGACCTTGCTTGCTTCAGCCTACCTTGCGGTGGGGTGGTGGGTCGTCTATTCTTGCACCGCATCGGGTCGCTGACGGGGCGGTATCCCGCCCACGGGCCGCGTCGGCTCTTACGATCGCAGGCGCTGCCAAGCCGGAAGCCGAGCCCGGTGCGGCGTGAGTCGCACTGCGTCGTCCTCGCCGTGAATCTGGTCGGAGTTGTGAAGGGGGGCGGAGCCGGACGTGCGGAACGATCTGGCGATGGGAGGGCAGCGGGGCACCGGCCTCGTCGACCTTCTCGACAGGGTCCTCGACAAGGGCCTTCTGATCGCGGGGGACATCCGGATCTCGCTGGCCGAGGTCGAGCTCCTCACCATTCGCATCCGGCTGATCGTGTGCTCGATCGACAAGGCTCAGGAGATCGGGCTGGACTGGTGGAAATACGACAGGAACCTGGCTCCGGGGGGCCGCACCCCGTCAGTGGAGACGGAGACCCTGCGTCGCCAGGTGAGGCACCTCGAACGCCGGATCGCTGCGCTCACCGCGCGGCGGGCGCCCGCCAAGCGCCGAGCTCCGCGTAGGCGAACGGCCCCCACGGCCCCCACGGCCCCCACGGGAGGATGAACCGATGCCAATTGAGCGCACTACGGGCGGAACCAGCCTCATCGACGTCCTCGACCGGGTTCTGGACAAGGGCATCGTTATCGACGCCTGGGTGCGCGTGTCCCTCGTCGGAATCGACCTGATCACCGTCGAGGCGCGGGTCGTTGTCGCCTCGATCGATACCTACCTCAAGTACTCGGAGTCGATTGCGCAGGTAGCGCCGGTGTCACGGCCGGCCGCAGTCGCGTCCCAGGAGGCCGTCCTCGCCGAGAACGCCGCGCTCCGGGCGCAGCTCGCCGCCACCCCCTCCGCCGCCACACGGCGCCGCCCCACGCGGCGTGTCCGCGCGCGGCGGCGGACACCTCAGCCGGCCTAAGTCGTGACCCGCGGCGCTGCGTCGGTGCGAGCGGCGCGACGGGCCGAGCCGAGCTCCGAAGAACGGCTCGCCCTTCTCGAATTCCTGCTCGCGTGCGAGGACCCCGCCGAGATGGCTGGGCGATGTCTCGAGTGGCTCGGCCAACACGCGGGCGTGCGCGAAGGGCACTGCCTCGTCCTCGACGCCGAGCGGACACGCCTCATCCACCTGACCGGCTACGGCGCCATGCGGGGTGCCGTCAACGGCTTCGGAGTCGACCTCGAGGCGCAAGATCACCCCCTGATCCAGGCGCTCCTCGCGTCGCAACCCGCCGTACTGGCCGGAGAGATGGCGGGCTCCCTGTTCTCGCGGCAGGCGCCCTTCCTGGCCTTGCCGCTCCACAGCGTCGAGACTCATGATAAGGCTCCGGGCGGGCTGCTCCTGGTGCGGCCGGTAACGGCGAGCCAAACCGAGCTCGAGTGGGTATCCGAGTACCTCGGCTACCGGCTCGTGCGCGCGCGGCTGCGATCCACTAGCTTCGAGACGGAGCGGCGCCTTCGCCGGGATCGCGACCTCCTCCAGAGCATCCTCGACCGGGTGACGGATCCGATCATGCTCACGGATACCGAGGGCCGACTGGTCATCGCGAACGGTCGGGCCGAGCGCCTCTTCGCGACGCGGGAAGACGAGAGCGAGGGTCGCCGCCGGGCGGTCGCCATCAACAACATGCTCTTCTCCTCGGCGCTCGGACGGAGCGCCGTGGAGCAGCTGACGTCGGCGCCTCGTGAGCTCGCGCTGGTGGACCCCACCGAGGGATCCGACCTCCTCTTCGAGCTCATCAGCACGACGGCCGGTGATGCGCGCATGGGCATGGGCATCGTGTCCATCCTGCGGAATGTGTCCGACCTTCGGCGCGCGACGGAGGAGATCCAGGACAACTACCAGAAGCTTCGCGCCGCGGAGGCGGAAGTCCGGGCTGAGCGGGATCGCCTCGACCTCGTCATCGATTC
Source organism: uncultured Candidatus Rokubacteria bacterium (assembly GCA_963805625.1). Lineage (GTDB taxonomy): Bacteria > Methylomirabilota > Methylomirabilia > Rokubacteriales > DASRDR01 > DASRDR01. Next base: position 631,763 of record CAWDVE010000017.1, on the reverse strand, counting down.
CGTCGCGGACCCTATCCTGGTCACCGACCCCTCGGGAAATCTCGTCATGATGAACACGCCCGCCGAACGCCTGTTCGTCGCCCCCGAGCAGGCGAGCCTGGCCGAGAGACAGCGCGTCCAGGCCAACGACGCCAACTTCACCTCCTTCGTGTCAAACCTCCTCTTCGGCAAGACCGGAGGATCCAAGTACCAGGGTGGCGTCAATCTCGTCGATCCCAAGACCGGTCAGCCAATTCCCGTTGAAGCGGTATCCGGCAACGTGTACGGGGAGCCCGCGGAAGTCTCGGCCATTGTCACGATCCTCCACGACCGGACGGAGGCCATCGAGCGCGAGCAGCTCTACGAGCAGCTCAAGGCGGCCTCCGCTCAGCTCGAGCGGCGCGTTCAGGAAGCGACATCGGCGCTCGTTCACCAAAATGAGCGCCTGCGTCGCCAGGCAATCGAGCTGGAGCAGGCATCGGTCGCCAAGTCGCAGTTCCTCGCCAACGTGTCCCACGACGTCCGCACACCGCTCAATGCCATTCTCGGCTACACGAGCCTGCTGCTCCGAGGCGTCTCCGGCCCGATCGATCCGACGCAGCGGGAGTCCCTGGCCCGCGTCGACGCGAACGCCCGGCACCTCCTGACGCTCATCAACGAGATCCTGGACATTTCGCGCATCGAAGCGGGCAAGATGCCAGTCCACCTTTCTTCCATCAAACTGAGCGAGCTGATCCGTGAGATCATGAGCGAAGTCGAGCCGCTCATCGCGATATCGAATCTCGCGGTGACCGCTAGCGTCCCGGCCGGGCTGCCCGTCATCCGGAGCGACCGGCAGAAGGTGAAGCAGATCCTGTTGAATCTCCTCACGAACGCGCTCAAGTTCACCCCTCGAGGCTCGGTGACGGTGTCCTGCACGCGGCGACGCTCGAGCCGGGAGATCGCGATCGCCGTCACCGACACCGGCATCGGCATCGCGGAGGCGAATCAGACGCGGATCTTCGAGGCCTTCTCCCAGGCCGAACCCGTTCCAACGCGGGAAGGCGGAGGTACCGGCCTTGGGCTCGCGATCTGCCGCCGGCTCGCGACCGTCATCGGAGGGCGGATCACGCTCGAGAGCAAGCTTCGCCAAGGCTCGACGTTCACCCTGATCATTCCGCAGGGGCCGCGACGCCAATGACGAGCAAGAGGGCGCAGATCGCCGGGCACGCGGGTGAGCCGGTCGGCAGCGACGCTGGACCGCTCGTCCTGATCGTGGACGACGTCCAGGACAACCGCACCATCTACGTGCTGTTCCTGAAGTTCTCGGGCTACCGGATCGCGGAGGCCGAGAACGGGGCCGAAGCCCTGGAGAAAGCGACGACCCTCCTGCCCGACGTCATCGTCATGGACCTGTCGCTGCCGGTGATGGACGGCTGGGAGGCCACGCGGCGCCTGAGACGCGACCCCCGAACCAAGAAGATTCCGATCGTCGTCCTGACCGGACATGCCCTGCCCGAGCACGCGCAGGCCGCCCGCGAGGCCGGCTGCGATCTCGTCATCACGAAGCCCTGCCTGCCCGACCAACTCATGGATGCCATTCGACGTATCCTCGATGCGCCGAAGGCTCGGCCGAAGAGCGGGAGGTGATTCGGTGAAGAAGAAGCCCTCGAAGCCGAGGGCCCGTCGCGCCGCGACATCGGGCCCAACACCCTCGGGGCGCTCTGGAGCGGTGAAGCGCGTCGCGCCGGGCAAATTCCCCCTCCCCCGGAAACGTGGATCGCCGCCAATCGCCGCGTCACCGGGCCTCGGCACTCGCGGCGCACTGCCGCCTGCCCGGCAGTCGTCCGGCCCGGCCGACTCCCTCCCGGCGGCGCGGCCCGGGGGGGCCCGAGCCAAGTACGTCTACTGCATCATCCGGAGTGCCGAGCCGCGTCGCTTCGGGGCGATCGGCCTCGGCAGCGAGCCGACCGAGGTCCAGACGGTCAGCTTCCGCGAGATCGCCGCCGTCATCTCCGACACCCCGGAAGAGGTGCTGGACGCGACGCGAGAGAACGTCCTCGCCCACGAGCGGGTCAACGAGACGGTGATGAAGACCTTCACGGTGATCCCGATGTCCTTCGGGACCGTCTTCAAGACACGCGACGACATCGTGGAGCTTCTGCGGGGCGCGTACGAGGCCTTCCGGGACGTACTGGACAAGATGCAGGAGAAGGTGGAGTTCGGCCTCAAGGTGCTGTGGGATCGCGACGTCATGATCCGCGAGATCGAGAACGACGACGAGGACATCCGCCGGCTCAAGAACGAGATCGCCGCTGTCCCGGGGTCGACCTACTTCGCACGCATGCAGTACGGCCGGCAGATCGAGGCGGCCCTCCAGACGCGAAGCGAGCAGTACGTGGCCGATATCTTCAACCAGCTGCGGGACGTCTCGGTGGCCGCCCGCGCCAACAAGCCCATCGGCGAGAAGATGATCATGAACGCGGCCTTCCTCGTGTCCCGCGACAAGGAAACGGCCTTCGACGCGAAGGTCAAGGAGGTCGGAGCCCTCTACGACAAGCTCAACTTCCGCTACACCGGACCCTGGCCCCCGTATAACTTCGTCAACATCCGTCTGAAGCTGGAGCGCGCGAGAGAGTCCGAGTGATCATTCTCGACACGCTCCTCGTCGGGAGTCTCAAGTTCGTCCTGGGGAAGATCGCCGCCGCAGTGGAGGCCGAGATGGCCGACGACACCGCGTGGCGCGAGGAGCTCCTGGCAGCGCAGATGCGCCTCGAGCTCGGCGAGATCTCCGAGCGCCAGTTCGTCAAGATCGAGCGCGAGCTGCTTGCCCGGATCCGGGAAATCCGAGAGCGCCAGCAGGGCCGCGCGGAGCCGCCCGGTACCTTCCGGGTCACGGGGGTGGAGGCGAGCGTCGTGGGCGACGACACCTTCGACGAGGATCGCGACCGGGACGTCTCCCGCCGGTGAGACGGCCGGCCTCCCGGCGGCGGGCACCATCCTACGAGTTCATCGGTGGCAAGGGCGGCGTGGGCAAGACCACCATGGCGGCAGCGCTCGCGCTCACGGCGGCCGGCGCTCGCCAGCGAACTCTCGTGGTATCCACCGACCCGGCGCACTCGCTGGGTGACGCGCTCGGCCAGCGGGTGGGGGCGCGCGTGACGCGCATCCCGGTCGGCGGGGCGGCGCTCGACGCCCTGGAGCTCGATGCCGACCGGGCCCTCGCCCGCTGGCTCCGGGCCCGCCGGGAGTCGCTGCACCTCATCGCCGAGCGAGGTACCTATCTCGACGACGCGGACGTCGACCGTTTCCTTGGCCTGAGCTTCCCTGGGGTGGACGAGCTGGGCGGGCTCCTCGAACTGACGCGGGTGGCGACGGCCGGCCGGTACGACACCGTTGTCGTCGACACCGCGCCCACCGGGCACACGCTCAGGCTCCTGGCCGTTCCGGAGGCGCTGCAAAGGATCGCGGCCGTGCTCGGCGAGATGCTGGCCAAGCACCACTTCCTGCTCACGCGGCTCTCGGGCCGAGACCGGAACGACGCGGCGGATCGCCTCGTGGCCGAGATCGACGCCGAGGCCGGCCGGCTAGCCAGTCTCCTCCGCGATCGCGACCGCTGCCGGTTCCGGTGGATCGTCCTGCCCGAGACACTGGCCGTCGAGGAGGCGCGGGACGCCGTCCGTGACCTGGAGGCCAGCGGCATCCCGATTGACGAGATCCTCGTCAACCGAGTGACTGCGACTCGGGAGGGCCCCAGCGCGTTCGAGCGTCGGCGAGTCGTCGCCGAGCGCGAGGCCATCGCAGCGGTTCACGCGGCGTTCCCCGATCACCCGGTGCGCCTCGTCCCCGAGCAGATCGAGGAGCCCCGCGGGCCGGTGGCGCTCCGATCTTTGGTCAGGAGTCTTGCGAGACGCTCCCGCGGTCGCGAGCTCCTGACCAGAGTGCCGGCGCGGCGCGCGGCTCGAGGCCACGGGGCGGCCCGGTCCCGCGAGATCACCGTCACCTGGCCGCGGCTGGTCGCGCCGGCCGGCATCCGACTCCTTCTGATCACCGGCAAGGGCGGGGTCGGCAAGACGACGTGCGCCGCCGCGATGGCGCTGACGCTCGGCGACGCGGCACCGACCCGCCGCATCCTGCTCCTGTCCACGGATCCCGCCCACTCCCTCGGCGACGTCCTCTCGACACAAGTCGGCGACGAGGAGCGCCGCGTGCCCGCCGGCCCGGCCGCCCTCGGCGTTCGCGAGCTTGACGCCAGCCGCGCGTTCGCCGCGCGGCGCGAGCGCTACCGGGCGGCGGTGGACGAGCTGTTCGACACGATCCGGGGGGGCTCGCGGTTCGACGTCGCCTTCGACCGGGCCGTCGCCCGCGACCTGCTCGACCTCGCTCCGGGCGGCCTGGACGAGCTGTGCGCGCTGCTGACCGTGACGGAGACCCTGTTCCCGCCAGGCGCCGCCCTGCCGCGCCACGACCTCGTCGTCGTCGACACCGCGCCCACAGGCCACACGCTCCGGCTCCTGGCACTGCCCGGGCTGGCCCTCGAGTGGGTGCGCGCGCTCCTGACCACGCTTCTCAAGTACCGGCAGATCCTCGGTCTTGGCGCCCTGGCCTCGGACCTGGTCGAGCTCTCGCGCGGCCTCCGGCAGCTCCAGGTCCTCCTCGCCGACCCTCGTCAGGCGCGCGTGGTCGTGGTCACCCGAGCGGCCGCCTTGCCCCGCCTCGAGACGATCCGTCTCCTGCGTCGGCTCGACGCGCTGGGTCTCACTGTGTCCGCCCTGATCGTGAACGCGCTCACCCCGGCCGGCGTCACCAGGGCGGCAGCCACGCGCACGGAGTCTGCGGAGGTGCGCGGGCTGCGCGCGGTTGCTCGACCCGGGCTGGCTTTGCCCGTGCTGCTGGCGCCGGCCGTGGCCCCCCCACCCAGGGGTGTGAAGGCCCTCCGCGGCTGGGCGCGGACCTGGACCCGGGCGGCGTCGTGACAGGCGCGCGAAAGGCCTCGACGAAGCCGGGCCGCCCCGCCGCGGCGGCACAGGCGGCCACGTACGTCTACTGCGTCGTGCGGAGCGCCCGGCCACCGGATCTCCGAGGCGCTGGGGGGCTCCCGGGCACGGGGAAGCTCCGGGCGCTGGCCGCCGGGCAGGCGCTCTGGCTGATCGTCGCCGACGCGCCGGTTTCCCGATACGGGGAGGCCGCGCTGGCGCGGGTCGTCCGCGACCTCGACGCGGTGTCGAGATGCGCGGTCGCCCATTCGGCAGTCGTCACCCACTGTGCGCGGCGGCATGCTGTCCTCCCTCTCCGGCTCCTGACCCTCTTCTCGAGCGACGGGCGTGCGCTCGCCCAGGTGCGCCGGCGCCGCGTCGCCATCGCGCGGCGCTTGACCAGCGTGGCCGGCCGGACGGAGTGGGGGGTCCAGGCGCGGCTCGAGACAGGAGGCGGGGCTTCGGCGCGACGCGCGCGCGCGGTGGCGCGGCGAGAGACGGCCGGGCTGAGCCCCGGAACTCGGTTCCTTGAACTTCGTCGCCGCCAGCGCGAAACGGCGCGCGGCCTCACCGGCGGGGCGCGAGCGGCGGCGACCTCGCTTCACCGGGCGCTCGCCCGACACGCCGACGCCGCCCGCCAGCGCCCCCCGATAGCGGTGGACGACAGGCCGGCCTTGCTCCTCGACGCAGCTTACCTGGTGCCAACCGGGCGAGCCGCGCTGTTCCGACAGGCGGTCCGGGCGCAGGCGGCACAGGCGGCGGACAAGGGGCTCCACGTCCGGCTAACGGGCCCATGGCCTCCGTACAGCTTCGTCGCCGGGCGTCTCTGACCGGGCGGCGGCGGACACGGCGGTCCCGCGCGCGGGCGCCGGATTCCGACGCGTCGCTCCTCGACATCGTGGACCACGTCCTCACCAAGGGTGTGGTGGTGTCGGGAGACGTCGTGCTCGCCCTGGCCGACGTCAACCTCGTCTATCTGCGACTATCGGTGCTCCTGTGCGCCGCCGATCGGGTCACGCCGCGGCAGGGCCGGAAGTGACCGTCCTCTACCTCTACGCCCTGGTCGGCGACTCGCTGCGGAGCGACCCGGGCCGCGGGCTCCGCCGAGAGCGTTTGGAGGTCCTGCCGGGCCGAGGCTTCCACGTGGTCATGGGCCGGATGGACACCCCACCCGCGGCATCGCCCGCGACTCTGCGGCGCCACGACGCCATCGTCCGCCGCATCGCCGCCGCGGTCGACGCCATATTGCCGATGCGCTTCGGTTCCGTGGCGTCCGACGAGGATGCGGCCGCGCGCCTGCTGGCTCCGCGCGCCCTCGAGCTTGCGGGGAGGCTGGCCCAAGTGCGTGGGCACGAGCAGATGACCCTCCGCGTCTTCGGTCCCCGCGAAGCGTCCCAGCCTTACCCCCCCGTAGTCGGAAAGACCGCGGGGGGCCGGCCCGGTCCTGGCACGCGTTACCTCGCCGAGCGCAAGCGCCTTCATCACGCGGCGACGGTGCCCGAGCTAGATCCGATTCGCGCGCTACTCGATGACCTCGTCGCCGACGAGCGGGTCCAGCGCCATGCCACCCCGCCGCTCCTCGCCAGCGTCTACCATCTGGTGTCGCGCGACCGGAGAGCGCAATACCGGACGCGCGTGACCCGCGCCGCCAGCCAGCTCGCGCCGCTCCGTCTCACTGTCAGCGGCCCGTGGCCACCGTACGCATTCGGGGGCGACGCGTGGCCGTGAAGCGGCGCCGGATGACTGTGAAGACCGTGCGCGCGAAGGAGCTTCGGGCGCTCCGGTCGGAGCTGCGCCAGCGGCGCCGCGCCACCGCGCCTGCGCGCTGGAACGCCAACCCCGACGACGTGCAGCGCTCGATGGCGCAGCTGGTCTTGACGCTTGTCGACTTCCTACGCCAGCTCCTCGAGCGCCAGGCCCTCCGGCGGGTCGACGAGGGCACGTTGACACCCGAGGAGACCGAGGCCGTGGGGCTGGCGTTGCTCAGGCTCGAGCAGGCCATCCGCGCGCTGACACGCCGGTTCGGGCTCACCCCCGACGATCTGAATCTCGACCTCGGCCCGCTAGGTCGCTTGACCTGACGAGCCCCGGCGGCCCGTCCGCCGACGGCCTCCCGGAGGCCGCCGTCGGGGGGCCGTGGTAGTGGTGGCGGATCCGATCGAGGAGCGCGACCGCGGCCTCCGGAACGAACTCCTGCGCGGCCAGGATCGCCGCCTGGGCGTCGGGCATCGTCACCGGTCTCGGATAGTTGGCGATGAACGTTCGGCGGAGAAACCCTGCGTCCCGCCCAACACCGAAGACTTCCAGGTAGGCCGACTCCACGGCGTGGTCGAGCCGCGCATAGTCCTCGACGGGAACGACGTGCGGGTGCGCGGCGCTGACACGCTGGAGAAGCCCCCGGTAGGCTTCCGGATTGAAGGTGTGTCGATGGAATAGCCACAGAGGAGCGCGATCCGGCGCGCGGTCACCAGCTCGGTCCACAACCCCTCGAGCTGGAGCGCCATCGTGAGGCTCGCCCGACGGAGGATGTCCACCATCTCCCCGAACGCGCGAAACCGCGTGTACCCCGCGGCCATGCGGGCCTCGACCGCCCCGCCGACCACCGCCTGGACGCGCGCGCGCTCCGGCCGCCCATGGACAAGCAGCTCGGTCAAGGTCCGGGTGGCGTCGAGGATCGTCAACTGACCGCGATGCGAGAGATCGTCGATCACGAACCCGTCGGCCTCGAGGTGCCTCACGATCGCCGGCCGGTGGGTGGCCCTAATCAGCAGGAGCACGGCCTCGCCTTGGCGAAGCCCCGCCACGACGAACCGACACACCGCGCGCACGAGGAAATCCGGCTCGGTGTAGAGCTGCGCGACGTGCTGCCCCTCGGCGGGCGCCTCGAGCACGCTTTCCCAGGTCGCGCAGTTGCCGGTGGCGGACGGCGCGCCGCCGATCATGGACGATATCGTCTCACACCGAAACACCTCTTCCTGCATGATCCGAGCTCGAAAGACCCGCGCGATCTTACCGTCTCGCCGTCTCGCGCTCGCTGCGGTCACACTCGAACGCCTACCCGGGGCTCACCTGACCTCTCGAGATACGGTCGCGGGCGGCGGCAGCCTTACGCAGAGCGCTGGTCGCCGCTGCGGCGTAGATCTCGGCCTCGAGGAGAGCGTACGCTTCCTGGCGTTCCGCGCGCGCAGCTCGCCGGGCGAGCTGCGCCTCGGGCTGGAGCTCGAACGCCCGCTCGAGGGCGCCCTGTAGATAGGTCGGACTCAGCCCGGTCGCCCAGTAGAGCACGTGCTCGCGCTTTCCCTGGGTCGTCTCGCGATCGGTGGCGAGGGCGGCTCCAGTGGTGAGCGAGAAGAACACCAGCCAGGCCTCCCAGAGACCGCCGGGCTGCCGGTCCATGTAAGCCCGGGCGACAAAGGTCTCTCCCGTCGGGGCCTTCAGAATGGGTGTGTACTGCCGGACGAGCTGAATAGGCGTGCGCATCCTACCCGGAGGAGTAGCAAGCGCGATGCCGGGGGTCCCCCGAGAACGGCTCCTGCCCCGCCTCACGACAACTTGTCGCCTTCCCGACACCACGGCACTGGTCACGACGAGCCGGCGTGCAGGAGACCCTTCACCGGAGGCTCCGGCCGACCGGCCGATCGAACCTCGAAGCCGGTCGCCAGCCGGCCGGACGTCGGCGGTCCCGGGAGACCGGACGGCGGGGAGACCGCATGTCAGTTCGTCGCCTCGACGCTGCGGATCCACTTCTTGCCCTCGCGCTCGTCGTAGACGACCTTGACACGCTTGCCCTGAGCGAGGAGATCGAGAGACAGCCCTGGCATCAGCCAGAACTGGGTTCCGTCGTTCAGCACGATCCGGTCTTGGCTCTGATCGACGCTCTTGACCGTGCCCCACTGCTCACCGCCCCAGGCGACCGCGACGGCCATTCCCACACCGAGTCCCGCACCGAGCGCCACGGTGGTGAGCCGGGTCATTCGCATCAATTATTGGTTCGTACGCATGCCTGCCTCCTTCGGGCCGCGCGACACCGAGCGATCGCTGCGGGCGGCTTCGTCGTGGCCGTCATCCCTTGGTCTGGCCGGTCTCGAACTGAAGCTCCTCCTTCTTGGTCTTGAGCTTGTTCACCAGCTCGCCATATCCAGACTGCTGGATGATCCGGTTAAACTGCGTCCGGTAGTTCGACACGAGGCTGACGCCCTCGATCACGACGTCGTAGGCGCGCCAGCGGTCGCCTTCCTTCTGCATCCGATACTCGATGGGAATCTCCGTGTTCGACTTCGTGACCAGCTTGGTCTTGACCGTTGCCTGCTCGCCCTCCACCGTTTCGCCGGCATAGACGACGCGCTCGCCGGAATACTGCTCGATCTTCGAGATGTAGGAGCGCTCGATGAGGTCCGAGAAGAGCGCGGCGAACTCCTCGCGCTCGTTCGGGTTCCGGCCCTGCCAGTGGCGGGCGAGGGCCCGCTTGCCCGTCTCCTGCCAGTCGAAGATCTCGTCGGCGATGGCGCGGATCTGCTGGCGCCGCGCCTCCCGCTTGGCCGGCTGCTTGAGCTCCGGGTCCTGGAGCACCTTCAGCACCCGATCGGTCGCGCCCCGAAGCTGATCCGTCGGGACGCCCGCTTCGACGGTGTCGACGAGAACGGTCAGGCTCGCGGTGAACGCCAGTGCGTACGCCCACATTCTAGGTTTCATGTCCCCATCCCCCCTGCACGCGCCGCGACTGCGGGTCGACCTGGCGTCACCCGCGCGTCCCGGCGCTGAGCAATGTCATTCACGGATGATCTCCAGCTTGACGGGCACCACACCACGCTCCACCATGTCGAGGGCGCGGGCAGCCTCCCGGCTCAGGTCGAGGACCCGGCCGGCCACGTACGGCCCTCGGTCGTTCACCCGTACTCGGACGATTCGCCCATTCTCGAGATTCACGACCCGTAGACACGTGCCGAGCGGCAGCGTGCGGTGCGCCGCCGTGAGCTGCGTCATGTCGAAGATCTCCCCCGAGGCAGTGGACTGACCGTGATGCGGCTCGCCGTACCAGGAGGCGAGGCCCATCTCAGAGCGACCCGGGCCCGGGGATCGATCGTCCACCCGCCGCGCGTCGAACGCCGGACGAGGCACCGGCGTCTTCACCGTGGCGCAGCCCCAGACCCCCAGGGCCACGACTAGGAGCCCGACCTGCGCGGTCCACACGCGGCGCCGGGCGGCGACGATCCATGACCCGTGTCTCACGCGGGCTCCGCCCTAGCACACCTCTCGGATTTGCTCGCGGACGAGCTGGTTGTCCTGATACACGCGCTCGTGAACCTGCCGGCAGCCGCGGGCATTCTGCGTCTGCGGAACCGCCTCGACTCGCTGCCACCAATCCGTCGACTGGTAGGCAACCGGCTGGTTCGTGCTCACGGACTCCCGCGCGGCGCGCGAGGACATCTCGGTGAGGCTCCCTCCGAGGGCGGCGCCCAGCGCGGCACCGCGCCAGCGATTGTCCTTGTCGATCAGCACCCCGGCCCCGGCGCCGACGGCCGCCCCGGCACCCGCGCCCTGGTAGGTTCGCGGGGTTGTAACGATGGGCTGGGCCGCACAGGCTCCGAGCAGGGTCACGGCAAGAACGGTCACCAGGAGCGTGCCAGGTCCGCATGGCCGTCCTCCGATCCTCACGATGGTGCTCTGGTTCCGCATCACGCGCTCCACGGGGCGTCCTCGACGTCGCTGTCGGCGACCGCGGCGCCGATACCGCCCGCGATCACCCGCCAGTCCGGTTCCCGACGGTTGCCCGTCACGACTGAGAGACGGGGCGCCAGGCGAAGGAGTCCCGTGCGTGGGGATGCCGGTCTCTTCCGGCGCGCGACGGCCTGAGGCGAGACCGCCGCAGCTACCCGGGCTTCCGGCGGCGCCGTAGGACGCTCCAGGATGCGGAGGAAGGACTGGCCCTGCGCTGTTAGATGTGACCTCATACGAGTCATGCCGGCGGTATCCGCAAGGCGCATGCCATGCCCTCGAATTCGCTGCACACATGGGCAGCTGGAATTACCTGCCGCTCGGCCTGGCTTCGACGCCTCGCGCGACCGCGACGCCGTGTCGCGGTGACGACACCCTGACGCCCAGCGGGCCAGTCGTTGCCGAGCCATCTCCTTCCCCCTATTCTTGAACCGGAGACTCTGATGACAGGGCCGACAGCCGCCGACATCACCTCACGCGGCCGCACTCGCGACGTGGTGCGGGTGGCAACGTACAACATCCACCGGGCTCGAGGCCTCGACGGGCGAGTCAGCCTCCGGCGCATTGCTGAGGTCGTGCGGGAACTGGACGCCGACGTCGTCGGCGTCCAGGAGATCTACGAGGCGCAAGCCGAGCATCTGGCCCGCGACCTGGGCATGCAGTTCGTTACCGGGGTCACCGTTCATCGCGCGGACGGCGCGTACGGCAACGCCATCCTCACGCGTCTGCCGCTCCAGGGCGTGGCCACGTTCGACCTCTCCGTGCGGACGCGCGAGGCTCGAGGCGGAATTCGAGTCGACCTGGGATTCCGGGAGCAGACCCTCCACATCTTCAACGTCCACCTCGGCCTCAGGGGGCACGAGCGCGCCGCGCAGGTGAAGTGGCTGGTCGAGCGCCACATCCTGTGGAACGACCGCACGGGCCCGCGAGTCGTGATCGGTGATCTGAACGAGTGGTTCCCGGGTCGCGTAGGCCGGGCACTGAGGCGCGAGTTCACCAGCCTGCGGCGCCGGCTCACCCACCCGGCCTTCATGCCGTTGTGGGCGCTGGATCGCATCTATTGGGACCACGCCGTTCGGGGCGAGTCACTGCGTGTTCATCGGACCCGTCTTTCGCGCGTCGCTTCTGACCACCTGCCGCTCGTAGCCAGTCTTCGGATTCGACCCGTTTCCTCGTCGGGCTGATCGCGTCTCGAGTCGCTCCAAGGGCTCAGCGTCAGCCTGTCGCTCCGCGGACATCCCGTCGGCCTGCCCCGAGCTGACGGGGATTATTCCGGCCTCACCCAGCGAAAGAGGCGTCTCTGCTGGAGACGGCAACAATGCGCGTCTGGCACTTCCCTTGCTCCGTTCCATCACATGAAAATGAAAACGCTGATCCGCAGAACGTCGAGCAGACGCGGCGCGCACACCGCGACTTCTCAGCCGATACAAATCGTCGTCACGCCCGGCTCCGGCAACGGCACCGCGATGAGCACGGCAGTCCGGCTACGCGACGCGCTCGCAGCGCGACGACGGATAACCAGCCTCGAGGTCTTTCCCGACCTCGACAGTCTGCACGGGTGGGCACAGACCGACGGCAGCGCCTTCTCGGCCCTGGTCTGTGTCGGCGGGGACGGGACTCAGAGCACTACCGCGCTCGCGGCAATGCGTCGCTCGGTGCCCTTCCTGCCGGTTTCGTCCGGCTTCGGCAATCTCTTCGCGCGCGCGTTCAACCACCCGGCCAGCGTGGAAGGCGCGCTCGACCTGCTGGCGCGGGGGCGGGTCATCCATTCGGACGTCGGCATGCGCAACGGCGAGCTGTTCCTGTGTCAGCAGAGCTATGGACTGATCGCGGAGGTCCAGGAGGCGGTCGAGGGGGCCGCTACGACGCCTCGGGCCCGGTGGCAGCGCTGGCTCGCATACTACCGGGCTGCGCTCCGCCATCTTCGCGAGGCGCGACCGTCGCATCTACGCGTCGTGGTGGACGGCCGCGTGGTCGCGGTGGACGCCGCCCTCGTCATCGTGGCCAACGTGAAGACCTACGGCGCCTGGCTCCCGCTCACTCCCGACGCCTCGCCGGTCGACGGCCTCTTCGATGTCTTCGTCATGAAGGGGACGACCCACCGACAGGTGTTCGCAAGACTTCTCCGGCGCCACCTGCGCCTTCCCGGAGCATCGGACGGGACGCTGCTCTGCCGGGGTCAGCGGGTGTCGGTGTCCGGTCTCGGCTCGAGGCGCGAGCAGCTCGAGATCCTGCCTCATCGGCTGCCCGTCGTCGTGTCGCCGGAGACGGCAGCCACCCTGGAGCGAGGTCTTGGCCCGCGCGAGGCCGAGGTCCCCCTCGCTCCCGACCTGGTCGCGTGAGGGGCGGCGGTACGTCAGTCGGCGCGGGCCGGTTCGGGTCCCACCGACCCCTTCTCCGTCGCCCGCGCGGCCCCCATCGCTGCCAGGACCGCGAGCCCGATGCCGATCCACGCGGCTTGACGACCTCGACGAACGAGGCTGAAGGCGAGTCCATCGCTCGCCGCCCATCCGAGGGCGGCGAACGCGGCCGCATTGGCGCCCTCGAGCGTGCCAAGGCTGGCCGGGACGAAGAAGGTCGCGAAGCGGACCCCGGTCCCGAGTGCCTCGATGACGGTGGCCGTCGCAACCGATGCCCCGACGTGCAAGCTCCGGAGGATGAGCAGCACTTCCATCGTCCCGACGAGCCAGCTCGCGAAGTGGAGCCCCACCGAGACCAGGAGCGATCGCCAGTGCGAGCGATAGAACTTTCGGACCGCGCCATCGACACGGTGCGCTCCGCGTCCCGCGCCCACCCATACGAGGAGGCGACCGGCCCGGCCGACGCCGCCCGCGACCTGGGCCAGGATGAACCCACCCACGCCGATCACCTCCACGACGAGCAGATAGCACATCGGGCCGAGGAGCGACCATCCGACGACGCCCGTCGCCCAGGCGACCAGGATCCCCGTGACGAGAAGCATGGCCTGCCCCACCACCTCTGCCGTCTTCGCGAGAATCAGCGAGGGCACGCTGGCCTCGTAAGGAATGTCCCGGCGGAGCAGCCAGGCCTTGATCGCCTCCCCGCCGACGCCGCCGAGCGCGGTGATCACGTTGACCGCCTGACCCGCGCACCGTGCTGCAAGGAGCTTGAAGAAGGGCGGACGGTCGGCAACGAGCGTGTACCGCCATCCGAGCGTGTCCAGGATCATGGTCACGCCGTGGACAAGGCAGATGAGGACGAACTGCCACCACGTAATCCGCGTCAGGGCATCGGTGAGGGATGCCAGACCGAAGTGGCGAACCAGGAGAACGAGGGTGAGCAAGCCGCCGGCAAGTGGGAGGATCCGCAGGACGCGCATTCTGGATGGTCGCCAGCAAGAAGCGTGCCCAGGGCAATGGGGGACCAGTTGCACTCGGCGGCGGTCATGCTAATGTGGGGGCGTAGCTCCCATGCCACAGCGGTCAGCCGGGGTGGATTCGAGTCGAGCATTGCTCCAGGGTGGGCTGCTCTGCCTGCTCGGCTTCCTGGTGCTGACCCTCATCGTCACCCACCAGCAGTTCGACGGGGCGGATCGCGTCGCCCGCTCGCTGGTCCACCAGACGCACCACCCCGGATTCGTCGGCTTCATGCAAGGAGCCTCCTTCCTCGGGGGCCAGCCCGGCCAGGTCGCGGCCGTAGTCGTGGGCATGGTGATGTTCTGGCCTCGGCAGCGGCGCTGGGCGCTGGCGCTCCCTCTGGTCATGGCGGGCGTGGGGGTCATCCAGTTCCTCGCGAAGTGGGCCGTCGATCGGCCCCGCCCGAACCTGGGCCCGTGGGGCTTCCCGAGCGCCCACGTCCTGAGCCTCGTCGTGCTCTGCGGATATCTCGCGTATGTCGTCAGCGTGGAACGCGCCCGGCAGGGACGGGGGCGCCTCGCGGTGGGAGTGTGCGCGACGGTTGTCGGCACCGTGGCCTACAGCCGGATGTATCTCGATGCCCACTTCCTCTCGGACATCCTCGGCGGATTCACGGCAGGGTTCGCGTATCTCTGCACTGCCCTTTGGGTCATCAGGTCCGCGCCTCGATTCGGACACGTCCTGAGAATGATCCCCCTGGCCAGTGGGACCGATCCCCTGCTCGTCCCGGCCATGGCAGGCCCCTCCGCCGATTCGCTGGTCTCCACGGCCGCCGCCGTGGCGATGACTCCCGCGACGCCGGTCAGCGACGCCAGCTAGGCCGCCCGTTCCCGGGCGCGCGCGGTTTCCTTCGGATCCCTGCTTCCCCCGCCTGGCTGTCGGGGCTGGCGCGCCTGCTCGTGGTGGCTTGCCTCGTGGGTCTCTGGGCTTCACCGGCTCAGGCCCAGGAGGAGTTCCTGAATCTCTTCGCTCCGGAGCTGGGAAGGCTCCTAATCCGCTCGGACTACCGGATCACGTGGTTTCCGGACCAGCCAGTGGCCGGCCAGCCCGCGGAGCTCGGCCTGTTCCAGCAGGACTTCTCCCTCTCGGTGCCGCTCCGACAGAACGCCACCGACGAGTGGTATGCATCGCTCCGCATTCGGAACCAAGAGTTCGCCACGGGCGCGGTGTTCCCGGATACCGGCGAGCCGTTCCCGGACGAGCTGTGGAACATTCGCATCGGGACCGGCTACCGTCACCGCTTCGAGTCCGGCTGGATCGGAGCGCTCGACGTCACGGTCGGGTCGCCGAGCGACAAACCCTTCGCGAGCCTGGACGAGATGGACATCAACGCGACGGCCGTCCTGCGCGTTCCCGCACGGGATCGTGACGCGTGGATCTTCTTCCTGAACTACGGGAGCAACCGGGAGTTCCTGCCAGGCATCCCGATTCCCGGCTTCGGATACTCGTACCGGCCGTCGGACCAGTTCTCGGCGGTCGTCACCACCGGTGTTCTGTCACTGGAGTACCGACCGATCGAGAGGCTGACGCTCACCGCATCATACATCGCCGTCCGAACGGTGGATGTCCGCCTCACTTACCAGGTCTTCCGCCCAGTTCGCCTCTGGGTCGGCTTCGACTGGACCAACGAGCGCTATCTGCTCGCGGGCCGTTCCAACCCGGACGACCGCCTCTTCTACTACGAGAAGCGAATCCGGGCCGGGGCCATCATTGGCCTCGCCCGGCAGCTGTTCATCGACGCCGACGTCGGCTACAGCTTCGACCGGTTCTACTTCGAGGGCGAGGGCTACAGTGATCGTGAGCAGAATCGGATCGACGTCGGCGATGGGCCGTTCATCCAGGTCCGGGTGGGCGTGAGGTTCTGACTGGTCGAAGCGCCGGCTCCCGCTCGAGCCAGGCCGCCAAAGCCTCGCCGATGCGCCCATGGCCCTCGCGGTTCCAGTGCGAGTCGTGCGCAAACGTGAACCGGGCCGTCTCCGCGGCGGAGATCACCCGGGCGCTGTCGAAGCACGCCTCCCCGCGGGCGGCGCATGCGACGTGGAGGCTCGCCAGCACGGGATCGGCCGGCTGAGTCTCGCCGCCGTGGGCTACCAGGAAGGTCCGCAGAGGGATGCCACGGGCGCGCGCGTCCCGCTCCATGGCTTCCACGAGGAAGAGATGATAGCGGAGACGAAACCCGGGACTCACGGCCAGCGCGCGCTGCAGATCGTCCGGAGACACGCGGTCAATCGCCAGATCGGGGTCGCTGGCGAGCCACTCCGGCGCCGCGGGGCGGGCCCGCCGGACGGCCACCGCAGCCGAGACCTTCGCCAGTCGGAAGCGCAGCCAATGGTAGAGGAGCGAGTGGTCCTGGAGCCACGTCTCCCCCGGCCAGGGCTCGCGCGGGAGGGCCGCGCGCCCCGTTCCCATGTAGCGCATGCGCCCGGTAGCGTCGATCATCCGCCACATCGGCTCAACGCGGACCGGGAGCCGATCGTCGGCGAGCGTGAGGCGATTCAGACTCAGCTCGGTGAGATCGTTCTCGCTCGTGGCGAGCAGGATCAAGTCAGGATGGAGGGCCAGCCCCTGCGTGCGCAGATAGATGGAGTGCTGGTCGGTGCTCCAGCCCGGCACGGCTGCCGGCAGCACCTCGACCGGCCCGACCCGCTCGGTCAGGATCCGCTCCAACCGGGCGCCGAAGGCCTCGTCCTGCTCGACCCCCCACCCGAAGGCGAACGAGTCGCCGAGAAGCAGGATCCTCGCGGTGCCGGCGGGCTTGGATGTGCCGCGCTCCGGGCCACGCATGCCGAGGGCATTCACGGCAACCGACACCGAGAAGTCCCGGTCGACGTGCCGGACCCGGACTCCGGGACGCAGGGTGAAGCCCAGCCGACCGTCGGGACGGTAGGGACTGAAGGCGAAGCGCTCGTCGCGCGTCGTGGCACGACTCCACGCCGGCAGCAAGTGCAGCGCAGCCTCCAGGAGGGTCAGGGTGACCGCACACGATGCGACGACCAGGCCGAGGCGTCCCATCCAGGCGCGCACCGCCCCCCGCCGATCCCGGATCACCATCAACGGGCTCGCTGGCGGCCCGGCCACCTCGGGTGAACAGGGCACGGCGTCCTCACCCCTGATCTCGCCCCCTCATCGGGCTCGGCCGCGACTAACCGGGCTTGGTCAGGGTGGCGGCCCGGCGCGCCGTCTCTTCAGGCGGCACGTCCTCCTGGTGAGGGGAGACGTGCCAGGGGTGTCCGAGGGGATCCTCGATGGTGCCCATCCGGTCGCCGTAGAACTTGTCCTCCACGGGTCGGAGAAGCGTGGCTCCCGCCGCCACCGCCTTCTTCACCGTCGCGTCCACGTCCGGGACGTACAGGTGGAGGCTCACGGCCACGCCGCCGTATGCCCGGGGCCCGCGCGCTCCCATCTCCGGATGCTCGTCGACGAGCATGATCACCGAGTCGCCGATGTTGATCTCGGCGTGGCCCACCTTGCCGCCGGAGCCCGGCATCCGCATGCGCTCGGTGGCACCGAAGACCCGCCTGTAGAAGTCCAGGGCTTTCGCCGCACCGTCCACGATCAAGTATGGGGTCGCGGTGTGGTACCCCTCGGGAGTCGGCTTCGCCTTGCCCTTGCTCATCGTGCGTCCCTCCCCGTGTCCGGTGCGGCGCGGCCACTCGGCCGCTCGGGGGGACTCCCGCTGGGGCACCCCCCACGACCCGCGCTCCCGCATCCCGCTCCCGATTCATACTATGCCTGTAGTATCGTCGTGATCGCCTCCTGACCTTCGCCGGGACGCCCTCCCGGAAGGGAGACATCGTGAATCGCTCCGACGGGGGCTTCTATCCCAAGGTCTTCACCCTTGTCGCCGCGACCCTTCTCGGCTACGCCTTGGTGCTCATGGCCCTGCCCTTCGCGGGGTCGTTCGTCTGGGCGTTTCTCCTCGCCTTCCTTCTCTACCCCCTGAACGAGAGGCTCACCCGTGCGCTGCGGGGGCGGCGAGGACTGGCCGCGCTCCTGCTGACGCTCGCCGGGCTCGTCCTCATCCTGGGGCCGGGAGCCCTGATCGCGGTGGCCTTCGCCACCCAGGCGGGTGACCTCGTCGCTCGCATCCAGGAGATCGCCGAGCGCCATCATGTCGCGCAGATGAGCGATCTCTTGCGAATCCCGGTCGCCGAGCGGGCGTTCGGATGGCTCGGGAACTACGTGCCCCTCACCGCGGATCAGGTCCAGATCTGGCTGGTCCAGAACGGCCGCAGCCTCCTCCTGACCCTGATGGGGGTGAGCGGAGCCGCACTGGCCAGCGCGCTCGGCGCGGTGGCCGGGCTCGCCCTCATGCTCTTCCTGCTCTTCTTCCTCCTCCGCGACGGGGAGGAGCTGATGCGCCGGGCGATGCGCTTGGTGCCGATGGCGGAAGACCGGAAGGCCACGCTCCTCGACCACCTGTCCTCCGTCACCCGGGCGCTCGTCCTGGGCATGCTCTTGACGGCGGTGACGCAGGGCGCGCTCCTGGGAATCGGCTTCGCGGTCGTCGGCCTGCCCTCCCCGGTCGTCTTCGGGGTACTCACGGCCCTGGCGTCAGCCGTCCCGCTGGTCGGCACCGCCCTGGTGTGGGTCCCGGGGGTCCTCGTGCTGCTCGCTCAGGGACGGGCCTGGGCCGCGCTCTTCCTGGCCGTCTGGTCGCTCGGCCTGGTCACCTCCGTCGACAACGTCATCAGGCCGCTCGTCGTCTCGGGTCGTGCCGGGCTCCCGACCCTTGCCGTCTTCGTCGGGCTCGTGGGCGGGCTCGCGGCCTTCGGGGCGATCGGCATGTTCCTGGGTCCCGTGATCGTTGCGCTCGCCATCGCTCTCCTCCGCTTCGCCGAGGAATCGCGGGCGCCGGACACCACGGACCCCTGAGCGGGACGGTCGGGGCCTCGCCCGGCTCCCTCCGACTCCGTCCGTCCGACCGAGCCCTGGTGACCCGGTCGAGCTCGTCCTGCCGATGCTGGCCGGCCTGTCGTCCAGCCGGGATCGGGATCGCCGGGCCGGTCAGGGCCGGGCGGCGACGAGGTGTCCTTCGAGGGGAATCTCGACGCGGCCCGTCGGAGTCGTGAATGGCCGCAGCACCTCGCGGGCACCCTCCCGGATCCGCCCGTAGACGTCCCCGCTGATACGACCGATCAGCGGGGTGCTCTCCACCTCGGCGGCCACGAACGCGTCGACCGAGCCGAACCGAGCGCGGCCGAGGCGGGTCCGCGTCTCCGTGACGTGTAGCCCGGCCGCCTCGACGAGAGCCGTGAGCCCGGCGAGCTCGCCGCAGGCGAAGTACGTGCTCAGGAGCGAGGCCGCGTCGGGCCCGGCGTGATGCGTCGCCATCTCGACGAACGGCCCGTACGCCGGCTGCGCGCGGCCAGACGTCCGGGAACAAGAAGGGCCACGGTGGCGCGGGGTGCGGTGTGACCCGCCTCATCTCCCGGAGCGCCCCGAGCCGGTCAGGAAAGAACATGAGCGCCATCTGGCACAGGACCCGGTCGAACGACGCGTCCGGAAACGGCAGCGCCCCAGCATCTCCCTGCCGCCACTCGCGAACGACGCGGGCCGCGATCGACAGAGCAACACGAATGCCACGGCACCGGGCCGAACCCAGGGCCGCCGGAACGCGGGGTTAGGCAGGGCCTGCCGGAGCAGCCCTTGCCCGGTCTAGGGTGCAGGTCAGGCCGATTCCTCGGCGGGTCGAGCCCGGGAGACGTTATTCGGCGGGCTCTTAGCTTCCCTGCACTGTGCACGGTGCGGGGTGCCCTGTGGACTGTGCAACGCGGAAAACCAGCGTCTCTCGGCCGACGCTCGCCCGGATAGACCGCCCGCCGCATCATGGTGCTGCGGCCCCGGCGACCCACGCTCGCTGCTCGCCTGCTGGCGTCGCGGGCGCGAGGCGCCCCGCCGTCCGGAGGCGATCCGGCCGATAAGGCTTGGTGCTCGGAGCCTCCTTTGGCATCCTCGAAGCTAAGATGAAACGCACGCTCCGTCGGGGCACCGCGGGACCCGGTGCAGCCGTGGAACCTCGCACCGTCGGGAAACGCCGGGCCCCCGTCAAGAAGTCGGCTGTCCGAGCCCGACTGGGCCCGGCGGCTCGCGACCTCGTGATCGTCAGCCGCGCCATGGCGGATCTCGCCCAGTATCTCGAGCCCCGCCAGGAATCCTCGGGCCGCGGGCGCGTCATCCTGGACCGGCGGGTCGAGGAGCGACGCCGCGCGGCTCGCACGGTGGAACAGAACCGCCGGCAGAGCGACCGCCGGCGCCCGCCCGCCAACCCCACCGAGGCGCTCATGCGAGTGCTCGGCTTCACGGTGATCCCCACCGCCGCGGCCTCGGCCGAACGGTCGAGCCGCCAGCGCGCGAAACCCGCGCGCCCCGCCGCACGCAGGGGCTAGGCGAGGGCGACCCGGACCGCCAGCTCCCCGGACGGGCGCGTCACCACCTTGTAGGCGCGGCCGGCCTTCCGTTCCGCGGCAAAGAACTTCCCGACCTGCTGCCCGATCTTCGCCACGTTGAACTCGTCCAGCGGGTAGGTCAGGTGGATCGTGAAGTCGTCGTCGGGGCGGGCGGCGGAGATCATCTTCAGCGTGCCGACGTCGGGATTGTCGAACTTCCCGTCGGCGGAGACGACGTAGTGCTTCGCGATGATCGTTTCGAAGTAGTCCGCGGCCACGTTCCGCTCGCTACCGTGGTGCGGGACCTTCAGCACGTCGACGCGAAGCTTGCCGCTCTTCAAGAGCTTCGCCGCCTTCAAGCCCTCGAGCGTGTGGTCGCCGCGGCCATCGCCCGTCAGGAGGATGCGCTTCCCCTGCGACTCCACGAGGACGACGATGCTGGACAGGTTGTGCACCGACTTGTCGACGTAGGCGGCAACCTCAACCAGCCGCTCCCGGCTCCGCGCCTTCTTCAGGAGCGGCTTGATCTCCTTGTTCCACTTCTTCTGCAGCTCCGCGAGCTCGGCCTTGCGGGGCGCGACCACCGTGATCCTGAGGTCGCCCACGGTCACGGCCTTCGCCGCGCCATCGGTCAGGACGAGGCCCTTGAAGGGCGGATTGCCGCCGAGGGTCAGCGCGTCGAGGAGCTTCCGGAGCTCGCGCCCCTGCTTGACGCTGGCCAGGATCAGCGACCCCTCGGGCGCCAGGAAGTCCCCGAGCGATGCCGTGTTCATCATCGACGCGCTGCCGCCGACCTGGAGATCGTCGTTGTCCAGGATGTCGTCGAACGAGTTGTGCCAGAACCGGCGGATCTTCCAGGGCAAGGGCTGGCCGCTCTCGCGCCGGTCGTTGAGCTTCTCCGCCAGCTCGAGGAGACCGGACACGTGGTCGTCGTCGATGTGGCTGACCATCATCAGCTCGATGGCCAGCGGTATCCTGGCGTCGAGCTCTCGCTCGGCGCGAATGGCCTCCAGTCTCGGCCGCAGGGCGTCGCCGTAGACCCCCGGCGGCCCGCCGTCGATGACGGTGAGCTGGGGCTTCGCTTTGCTGCCGGAGTGGAGAATGAGCGCATCGCCAAACCTGGCGCGCAGTGCTTCGAGCACGAGCATCGGCGCCTCCGCTCGGGCAGACCCGCGGCCTCCGGCCGTCGCGGCCGGCGCGCCGCGGGCGCCTCCGGTCAGACCGACTGCAGGGCGCGCAGCACGTCGAGCATCCCCGCGCCCTGGAAGTAGCGCTCGCGGCCAAGGTCGGTCGCCGTCGAGCAGAGGATCTGCTTGAGGCGCGCCGGACGCCCGACCAGCTCATTGTGCCGGGCCATCAGGAGCGCCGCCGCGCCGCTCACGTGGGGCGCGGCCATGCTGGTGCCGTCCTTGAGACCAAAGGCGCCCTCCGGAACCGGCGCCGTGATCTTCTCTCCGGGAGCGACCAGATCTGGCTTGATCCGGCCGTCACCGGTCGGTCCCCGGCTCGAGAAGTAGCTGACGCCGTAGGTGTGCGGCCGGTAGCGGTGCGTGGCGCCTACCGTGATGACCAGGTCGGCGTTACCCGGATCGGTGATGCTGATGCTGAGGTACGCCTCGGCGACGCGGCCCGCCTCGGTCGTGTACCTCTGGCGACCCTGGTTGCCGGCCGCCGCTACCACCACCACCCCGGCGGAGACCACCCGCTCGCACTCGTCGCACACCGGCGTGCGGCCGCAGGCGTAGTTCGAGATCTCATGGGGGATGGAGAGGCTCAGGTTCGCCCCGTGGACGACGACGTATTCGTTCGCCGAGTTCAGGTAGCGAACGAACTGGAGTGCGGCCATGACGGCGAACTCGTCGCCCCGGCCGGCCTCGTTGAGCACGCGGAGGTCGTACAGGCGGAGATCCGGGCAGACGCCGATGAGGTCGTCCTCGAGCAGCCCGCCGGACTCCGCCCTCCGCCAGTCGCCGGCCAGGATCCCCGCCACGTGCGTACCGTGATCGTTCTCGGGGCGTCTGTACTTTCCGTCCACGTGCGGGACGCGGATGAAGGGCGCGACGAGGCCCCAGTCGATCGCGCGGCCGCGCCGCAGGGCGCCATAGAGCTCCTCCAGTTGCTGCTTCAGCCTCTTGGCTGCCGGGGAGCCGTCCTCCAGCCGTTTCTTCAGCTCCACGGGCAGCTCCGAGGAGTCGGGGTCGAGCAGGAGGTCGATCTGCGTGAAGTCATACGTCTCGACGACGCGTGTGCAGTTGGCGGAATCGCCCTTCTCGTCGACGAACGGCTTCTCGCTCACCACCTTGTCGCTCTTGGGATCGCGGATGCGAAAGGCCGGGTGACGCGCGTCGATGCCGCTGTCGATGACCGCCCACGTCAGGTCGCGGCAGGAGATGGCAAAGAGGCGCCGGGCAGCGTCGGCCTTGATGGCCAGCGTGGACCGCGACACCGTCGGCGCCGCCTCGCGGTTCAGGCTGACCGAGTAGACCATGGCGCGCGGCTCTGGCGTGACGTCCCGGACCAGCTCGGCGACGGCCACGACCAGCTGGAACCAGTCGGCCTCCGTTGCCGCCGCGACGCCCTCCTCCGTCGCCGTGAAGGCCCGCGGCAGCCGGCCCCCTCTTCGCACGATCGTCAGCGCACCCACCACCCGGATCATCCACAGAAGATCCGAGCGCACCCGGAGCCTTTGCTTCACCTTCTCCGCTCTCGACCTGACGGGCGGGTGCTCCGGGTCCTTGATCGCCTGCGCGAGCCAACGCTGCGAGGTCCTGTCCTGGATGTCGTCGACCGTCCAGTCCCGCGTGAGGCGATGCCACCACTCGGTCATCGGCAGCACGACACGGATCAGGTCCTCGAAGTGCAGCGTGGCCGCGACCGTGGACAGATTGTAGACGACGCGGGGGAGCGGCTCCGGCGGGTGGCCGAAGGAGCGCCACGCCGCGGCCCGGCGCTCGACGGGCAGGCGCTCACGAACCGTCCGGCGCACCTCGCCGGCCGCCATTTCGCGGTACGGCGTCAGGAGCAGCTTGACCGGCGGAAAAGGCTCGACCGGCGGTCGCCGATTCCGCCGCCCCGCTGCGCCCGGCCGGCGACCAGCGTCGTCCGCCGGCTGCTTGGCGTACTCTAGCCAGACGTCGGGAAGCACCGGCGAGTCCTGCGTGAAACGCCGGGCCCGCCCCGTCCCGAAGAGGAGCTGCTCCATAAGGTCCCGGTCGAGCTGCTGCGGGGGTCCGGCGCGCCGGCGCGTGGTCGCCATCGTCCTCTCCGATCAGGTGCCGCGCGCGCCCGGAGCGCGGGCGTCAGCCGTCAGGGTGCACACCACCGTTCCGCCTCCGCATCCGGCGCTGGCCCTTGCCAGCTCGACGCGGATCGCTGTAGCCATCCCGGCTCATGGGCGCAACCTCACCTCCGCTGGGGTTGGGGAGTCCAAGGACGCTTTCTCGTGCACGGCCCGTGCCGGTCATGCCCTGAATGACGAGGCCAGTGGTCATCGACAGTTGGAGGTCGCGCAGGGGGCAAGGCGCGGGGAGCTTCTGCACAATCCACTGTGCAGGCCGGCGATCCCAGGTGGGCCATCGACGACTTGGCGCCTGAAAATTCAGCAGCCTACGAAGACTGCACAGTCCACAGTGCACTCCTGCACAGTCTACTGTGCAGCCCGACCCGCCTTGACGGGCTGCCCCATCCGCCCGTGCCCAACCCGGCCCCGCCAGAGGCGTGGGCACGGACGGCTCCACTACTCGGGTATACAGGCCCCGCGCCGCGGTCAGTCTCCGCCGGTGCCCGCCGCGTAGTGCCCGCGCGTCTTCCGAATCCCGGTGAGGAACTGACCGGCCGCCGCCTGCTGGGCGGCCAGCGCCTCGTCAAAGCCGAGCGCCGGCGGCCCCGGAAGCAGCTGGAAGTGCCCGTGGCTGTCGCGCCCGCGCGCCAGCACCGCGGTGAGCGGCTCGCCGTCGATCTGACGGGTCTCGGGAGTCATGAAGCGGGGGGCGAAGCCGATCCGCGAGCCGTCCGACGGGTTTGAGTTCGAGCCGTGGATGATGTTGACGTGGTGGAGGGACATCTCGCCGGCCCGCAGAACCACGTCCACCGCGTCCTGCTCGGCCACCTCCACCTCGATCTCCTGGCCCCGGCTCAGGCGGTTGTCGGCGGCGTAGGTGTCTCGGTGTGGCAGGATCGGCTGCCGGTGCGAGCCCGGCACCACCCGCATGCAGCCGTTGTCACGGGTGCTGTCGGTGAGGGCGACCCACGCCGTCACCACCCGGGTCGAGTCCAGCCCCCAGTAGGTGCCGTCCTGATGCCACGAGATGTACCCCGGATCGCGCGGGTACTTCGGGAAGATGGAGACCGTCCACACGAGGAGGTTGGGCCCCAGAACGTCCTCGACGGCATCGAGGATCCTGGGGTGGGTTGCGAGATCGTACGCCCAGCGGAAGTACGACTGGGTGTGGCCCAGCGCCTGGGCAACGGGTCTCCCGCCGAGCCGGGCGGCCACCTCCTCAAAGGCCGCGCGGAAGTGCGCGGTCTCGCCCGGAGACAGGACCGGCACCGGGAAGACGATCCCGTCCCGGTGGTACTGCTCGATCTGCGCCACCGTCAGCAATTTGCTCATGTCATCCTCACCCATACCATCATCAAATGAACCGCGCGCTCACGGATCCCAGGCGCGTGAAGCGCGCCGTCACCACGTCCCCCGCCTTCGGTCGCAGGAGAGCGGAGATCGACCCGCTCATCACGAGGTCGCCGGCGCGGAGTCCCAGTCCGCGCTCCCCGAGATGGTTCGCGAGCCAGGCGAGCGAGTTCAGGGGATTGCCCAGGACCTCCGCAGCGGTGTTGGTCGCCATGACCCGCCCGCCCATCTCGAAGACGACTCCCTCGAGCGCGAGGTCGAGGCCGACCACGGACGTCAGGGGCTGGCCCAGCACGATCGCGTTCCCGGCGACGCCGTCCGCGATGAGGTCGCCACCCGTGGGGTTGCCCTCCCAGCGGAACTCCACCAGCTCGAGGGCGGGGAGCGCTCCCTCCACCGCCAGCAGCGCCGCTGCCGGCGTCACGCCCGGCCCCGTCAGGTCCCGCTTCATCACGAAGGCGGTCTCGACCTCCACCGCCAGATCCGCGAAGCGCGACATGGGCACCGCCTCGCCCGTCGCGTAGACGCCGTCGCCGAGGAGGAAGCCGGAAACGGGGTGGTGGATCCCCGTGGTCTCCTGGGCAATCCGGCCGGTCAGCCCAGCTTTCCAGCCGATGACCCGCTCCCCCCGGGCGACGAGCGTTTCCCGCAGCTCGTCCTGGATGCGGTAGGCCACGTCGAGCCCGATGGACGGTGACGGCAGCGGCGCCTTCCGGTGCGTGCGACGGGTCTCCAGCAAGCGATCGAGCATGGCGAGTCCGGCCTCCTCGGGTCTAGATGGGCGGTTCGAGCGGGAGCCGCGTCTCCTGAAGATAGAGGTCCCTCTCCCTTTCGACAAGCCGCCCGCTGATGCTCGACATGGCGGACGCGCGATGCACGTCAGCTCAGGAAGGCTTCCCCGCCGGACGTCGCCGCCCAGGCCCGGATCGATCGCCGGTAGCCCTCCGGCATCGGCAGCCGCTCGAGCTCGTCGAGCGACGCCAGGAGACCGCCACGATGCTCGGCGGTCCAGCGGATCTCGTCGAAGGGCTCGGCGCGACACCCGTAGGTCACGACCAGGACCTCGCTCGCCGGCGCGCCCGCCGGGAGCTGGTACAGCCACACGTCGAGGAGGGGGCCAGGCGTCGCGATGACACCCAGCTCCTCGCGGATCTCCCGGACGAGACACGTCTCGGGGGTCTCCCCTCGCTCGAGCTTCCCTCCTGGCAGCTCCCACTCGCCTCGCTCGTTCTCGAGGAGCGCGACGCGCCGGCTGCCGGCCACGCGAGGATCCCCCGGCACCAGCAGGATGCCCTTGACCGACACGGGAAAGCGCGGAGCGGTCGTCACGGCGCCACCGCGGTCTGCCGGCCCAGGAGCCGGTACATGAGAAACAGGGGCGCGGCGGCGGCCACGATCAGGATCGACGCGAGCGCGGACGCCGTGCCGAAGTGGTTGCTGAAGACCTGGGTGAAGATCGCGACCGACGTCGTCGCCCACGGACCCGAGTAGAGCAGGATCGACGACGACAGCTCGCCGATCGTCGTGATCCACGCGAGCGTCGCGCCCGACACGATGGCGGGGAACATGAGCGGCACGGTCACCCGCAAGAAGGTGCGGAAGGGTGGGACGCCGAGGCTGATCGATGCGTCCTCGACCCGGACGTCGATCTGCTGGAGCATCGCGGTACAGGCACGCACCGGATAGGGCAGGTGGCGAATGAAGTAGGAAACGAGGAGGATGACCCAGGTCCCGGTCAAGACGATGGGCGGACGATTGTAGACGAGGATCAGCCCGACCCCGACGACCGTGCCCGGAATCGCGTAGGCCAGCATGATGAGAGCATCGAGCACCGCGTGTGGCCGGGACGGGCGCCGGGCGAGGCAGTACGCGAGGAGCACCCCGAGTGCAACGTCGAGGACGACGGCCAGGCCGGTGAGCATGAACGTGTTGGCGATCGCGCGCGGAACGAGGTGGAGCACGGTGGCGTAGCTCTGGAGGCTCAGGCCCGGGTACATCACCGGACCCCGCGTCGGCATGAACGAGGACACCAGGATGGTCACGGCGGGGACGAGAGCGAGCGCGATCACGCCGTATACGGCTGCCGACGCCACGGCGAGCCGGGCGCGCGGCGGGCGCCGCGGCTCGAGCGGCCGGAGGCACACGATGTGATAGGCCTTCCGGAAGGCCCAGTAGCGCTGCCCCATGAGGGCGGCCGTGTTGATCAGGATGAGGAGGCTCCCGAGCGTGCTGGCCATCGTGGGGTTCCCGCCGAGCTCGTTGATGAACTCGCCGTACATGAGGGTTGGGAGCGTGCGCAAGCCCTCGCCGAGGACCATGGGGGTGCCGAAATCGGCCATCGTCGCCATGAACACGAGGAGGGCGCCCGCCGTGAGCGACGGGAGGATCACGGGGAGGATGACGCGAAAGAAAGCCTGTCGCGGGCGGGACCCGAGGCTGAGCGCCGCGTCTTCCATCGACTGATCCACGGCGGTGAGCGCGCCCGAGACGAGCAGGAAGACTAGCGGGAAGTACTGGACGACGAACGCCAGCAGGATGCCCCGGTAGCCATAGATGGTCGGGACATGCCACCCGAGGGGTTCGAGCCAGCGGGTCACGAGGCCGTTGCGCCCGAGGAGGACGACCCAGGAGTAGGCGCCGATGAACGGCGGCGAGAGGAGCGCAAGGTTCGCCGCCGTCCGGACGAGGACCGTCCCCGGGATCGGGTACCGGGCCAGCGCGACGGCCAAGGGCGTACCGACGAGAACCGCGCCGATCGTGGCCGCTGCGCTCAGGCCAAGGCTGTTGAGGACACTCGACCAGTAGTATCGGTGCGAAGCCACGCGCCCGTAGGTCTCGCCGAGCGCGAGCCATCCGCTCTCGCCCAGGACGCTACCGGCCAGCACCCGTCCCAGGGGCCAGATGAGGAATGCGAGGACGACGGCGAACCCGAGGGCGCTCACGATCCACCAGATATCGCCGTGGTGACGCGGTCGTGCGTCCGGACGGACGGCCGTCCCGCTCACGGATGCGGCGCCAGGATCCGGACCTTGGCCGGGTCGCACCAGAGACGCACGCTGTCACCCACCTGTCGAAGGGTCTGGAAATCCGGATCGTGCACCTCGACCGTCAGCGAGACGCCGGACGCGACATCGACCTGATACCGCGCCACGGCGCCGAGATAGCCGACCTCCGTCACCGTCCCCGTCACCTGGTTCCAGCGGTCCGCGGCACCCGGGGGCGGCTCGATCCTGAGTGACTCCGGCCGGATCCCGAGCCACACCGGCCCGGCACCCGGGGCCGGGCCGTCCGCCGCCACCCCCCAGGGCGCACCGAAGTCGGTCTCGACCACCGTGACGCCCCCCGCTCCTGCGGGACTTGTCAGCCGGCCCGCGAGGACGTTCATCCCCCCGAGGAACTCCGCCACGAAGCGGTTCCGCGGGGCGCGGTAGAGCGCCCACGGCGGGCCGGTCTGGAGGACCTCTCCGCCGTCCATGACCGCGATGGTGTCCGAGATGGCGAGCGCCTCTTCCTGATCGTGTGTGACGTAGAGGGTGGTGATGCCGAGGGCCCGCTGGAGCCGGCGGATCACGGTCCGTATCTCGACGCGGAGCCTCGCGTCCAGGTTGGACAGGGGCTCGTCCATGAGGAGAAGGCGCGGCTCGATGACGAGGGCCCGGGCCAGCACGACCCGCTGCTGCTGACCTCCGGAGAGCGCGGCCGGCATGCGGTCGAGGAGCGGCTCCATCTGGACCATCCGGGCCGCCTCGACCACCTTCGCCGCCGCGCCCGCGGAGTCCATCCGCCGCGCGCGGAGTCCATAGGCGATGTTCTGCCGGACCGTGAGGTGCGGGAAGATCGCGTAGCTCTGGAACACGACGCCGATGTTCCGCCGGTACGGCGGCACGCGGTCGACCGGCACCCCGTCGAACGCCACGGAGCCCGCATCCTGGGCGAGCAATCCGGCCACGATGCGGAGCAGCGTGGTCTTCCCGCACCCGCTCGGGCCGAGCAGGGTGAAGAGTTCCCCGGGCGGCAGATCGAGGCTGACGCCGCTCAGCGCCGACGCCTCGCCGAAGCGCTTGACGATCCCGTCGATGCGGACCCGTGTCATCGGCGCCCGGCGATGGCTAGTCCGCGCGGAGAGTGGAGCTCGGGCTAGCGGACGCTCACTGGGTCTTGATCAGCGTGTCCTGGAACCGCTTGAGGATCTCGGCGCGGTTGTCGGCGGCCCACTGGAGGTCGTAGGTGATCGGCTTGATCTTGTCGAGCGTCGGCAGGCCCGCGGGGGTCGCGACGTCACGACGCACGGACCGGCGGCCGAACTTCTCGACGACGAGCGCCTGCCCCTCCTTCGAGACCGTGAAGTCGAGGAAGAGGCGTGCCGCGTTCGGGTGAGGCGCGTTGGCGATGAGCGCGCTGCCGTCGGGGATGATGGCCGTGCCTTCCGATGGATACACGATCCCGATGGGAGCCCCGCCCTTGAGATAGTCGAACGCCGCCTGCTCGAAGGTGAGGCCGATGGGGATCTCGGCGTTCGCCACCATCTGATACGTCATGCTCGACTTGGGCAGCACCTTGGACTGGCGGAGGACGTCTTCCACGAACTTCCAGCCCGTGTCGTTCTTCCCAAAGACCGTCAGCCAGGTCACGAGCAGCGTGTAGGACGAGCCGGACTTGCTCGCGTCCGCGTAGGCGACCTTCCCCTTCCACCGAGCGTCCAGCACGTCCTTCCAGGCCTTGGGTGCCTCACCGTCCGGCACGAGCTTCTTGTTGTACATGATGATGTAGGGCATGACGGTGAATGGCGTCCAGACGCGGTCTGACGGCGCCTGGCCCGGGAAGAACGCTGCGGCCTCCCGGCTCTCGTAGGGCGCGAGAAGGCTCTTCTTGGCGCCGAGGCTCTCGGGACCCACGCTCCACAGCACGTCGCCGAGCGGGCGGCTCGCCTCCGCCTCGACCCGCTTGATGACCTCCCCGGTGCCGGCAACCACCGTCGAGACCTTGACCGCTGGGTACTTCTGCTGGAACGCCGCGACCATGGCGTTCACCATGTCGGCGTCCGCCGCCGAGTAGACAACGACCTCGCCCTCGGGTTTCCCCTGGCCGGCGGCCGGCGCCGCCAGGAGACCGAGCCACGCCAGCGCGCCGCCCAGCGCGATCCCGCACGCCTTTCGGATCGTCCCCTTCATTCTCGGCTCCTCCGCGGCTCGAAGCCGCCCTTTCAAGGTCCGTCCCCGGGTTCGTCTCGCCCGGCTACCCTACGATGCTGTTGCATGAAGAAAAGCACGGCTTCCAGCGTCCGGGCAAGACCCGCTCCGCGCGTCGTGCGGCCGCTGGCGGCCTGCCACAGTCAGACCGTGCGGACAATCTTCGAGAGACCGGGAGGCCGATCCGGGTCGAGCCCCCGGGTCACCGCGTCCTGAAGGGTGAGCCACTGACCGACGACGGTCATGGGGATCGCCGCCAGACTCTCGGTCGCCGCCTGGAGCGGGACCCTGACGTCCGCCGACTGGCGCAGCTCGGGGGCGTCGCTCATCACGAAGGTCCGCGCCCCGCGCGCGCGGAGGGCCGCCGCGCAATCGACCAGGCTCGGGAGAGTCGGGCCAGCCGCGCCGGCCAGGACGGCGGCCGTGCCCGGGCGGACCGCCGCGATGTGGCCGTGCAGCAGGTCGGCCGCGGAGAACCCCTGAGCGTTCCGGACGCCGACCTCTCGGAGCTTGAGGGCGATCTCGAGGGCGATCGGGAAGCTGTATCCGCGGCCCACCACCACGACCGGGCCCGCCGCATCTCCGAGCGAGAGCCCGGCGAGCGCGCGCTCGGCCGCATCGAGGGCATGCGCGACCTGCTCGCCCACACCACGCGCGGGCGCCGGGTCCGCGCCCGCGACGGCGCCGACGAGGAGCCAGAGCGCGAGGAGCTCGGCCGTGAACGTCTTGGTGGCCGCGATGCTGCGCTCGAGTCCCACGCCCAGGGGCAGCACGAGGTCGGCGGCCCTGGCAAGTGGGGAGGTCTCGTCGTTGGTCACCGCGAGCGCGAGGGCTCCAGCGCGCCGGGCCCCGTCGATGGCCGAGACGATGTCGGGCGATTGCCCAGACTGGGAGATACCGATGGCGAGCGCGTCCCGGACGTCCGGGCTCCGCTCGTAGACCGAGTAGACGGACGGCGCGGCCAGGGAAGCGACGAGGCCAGCCTGAATCTCGAGGAGGTACTTCCCGTAGATCGCAGCGTGGTCGGACGAGCCGCGCGCGGCCAGCACGGCGAACCGGGGTCGCCGCCGCCCGATCGCCCGGCCGAGCTCGGCCACCAGCGGCGCCGCATCCTCGGCGAGCCGGGTGAGCATGGCGGGCTGACTCCGGATCTCGGACTCCATCCAGGATGGCGCCATGGTGGTGGCGCCAGTGTATCCCAGCGATCAGCACGGTCGCGGCGCCCCGCCGGCGTCAGGGAGTGACCCGGGGCCCGGCGGGACGGTGACCCTCCAATGCCCCGATGGGGCGCATGTGACCCAGCCCCCTGCAGCCACGGCGGCTGCATCTCCGCACAGATCAGCATTCGAGGCGCGGGGCCTGGCTGGCACCACCAGTGCAGTGATCACACCCGCGGTTGATCGGCACAGGCCGGAGCGATCCTATAGCCCGGCGGAAAGGATAGTCATGATCTCCCTCCTGACCTCCCTCCTGTGCGTCGTCTGGCTCTTCGTTCCTGCCCTGGCACCTGAGGCTGGCGCCCAGATGTCCCATGGTGGTGGGAAGGCCCACATGGCCCAGAGCCGGCCGGCGGCACCAGCCCAGCCAGCCCCGGCCGCGCCAGCCGCGCCGCAGGTCTCCAAGCAGAGTCCGGCGGCGGACTACACGCCGAACGTGCGCTTCCGCCTGCGCACCGAGCTGGCCGAGGGCAAGATGGCCTTCGTCGGCGTCGGCGGCGACATCGAGGGAATCGTCAACCCGACCCTTCGCGTGGCTGAGGGTGACGTCGTCCAGGTCGGCATCATCAACGGCGACGGGGTGGAGCACGACGTCGTGTTCCCGGAATTCAAGGCCGCCACCGACCGCGTCAACCGCAAGGGCGCAAGCAGCGTCACCGTGTTCCGTGCTGATCAGGCAGGCGAGTTCGCGTACTTCTGCTCGCTGCCGGGGCATCGGCAGGCGGGGATGGAGGGAAAGCTCGTGGTGGGCGGGGGCAAGCCCGCGGTGGCGGCCTTGCCCCCCTCGGTCAGCATCGCCCGGAACCCGGCAGACCTCCCGGGCCCGCTCCCGGCAGGGGCGCCCCAGACGGTGGCGATCGAGCTGGAGGCAGTGGAGCTGATCGGAAGGCTGGCAAACGAGACGACCTACAACTACTGGACCTTCAACGGCAAGGTCCCGGGGCCGTTCCTTCGCGTGCGCGTGGGCGACACGGTGAAGCTCACCTTCAAGAACCGCGAGACCAGCCGGATGATCCACTCCATCGACCTTCACGCGGTGACCGGGCCCGGGGGCGGCGCCGTGATGACCCAGACCCCGCCCGGCGAGACGAAGGCATTCAGCTTCAAGGCGCTCAACCCGGGGCTATACGTCTATCACTGCGCGACGCCGATGGTGGCCAACCACATCACCAGCGGAATGTACGGGCTCATCCTGGTGGAGCCGGTGGGCGGTCTGCCGAAGGTCGATCGCGAGTTCTACGTCATGCAGGGCGAGCTCTACACCGACCGGGCCTTCGGGCAGCGAGGTCACGACGAATTCAGCGTCGAGAAGCTCCTCGCCGAACGCGCCGAGTACTTCGTCTTCAACGGCGCGGTGGGCGCTCTCACGGCCGAGCATCCGATGAAGGCCACGGTCGGCGAGACGGTCCGGATCTACTTCGGCGTGGGCGGACCGAACGCCACGTCCTCGTTCCACGTCATCGGCGAGATCTTCGACCACGTGTACGACCAGGCAGCCATCGGCTCGCCCGGAGCGACCAACGTGCAGACGACGACCGTCCCCGCGGGCGGGGCCACGATCGTCGAGTTCAAGCTCCAGGTGCCGGGCCGCTACATCCTGGTGGACCACGCGCTGTCACGACTCGAGCGCGGCCTGGCCGGATTCCTGATCGTCGAGGGCGCAGACAACCCGGAGGTCTTCCACGGCGAGGGCACCCCAAGCATGGCGGGGCACTAGCCTCACGAGCGGGGCCGGCACCGGCCCCGCTCGGCCGCACGGCGTCCCTGAAAGCCGGCTGAGCCTGCGGGGGGAGGCGGGCTCCGCTCTCGGATTCCGCCCAGGACGGGGACCCGGCTGGCCGGCCCGCCACCGGGCCCTCTGGGCGATCCGCCCCTCATCCCCGAACCGCCCAACTTCGGGTAGAATTCTCGGGCAGCCTCGGACAATGCCTCGGGCACACGGGGAGTTCGCGGGTGCCAGCCGCCCGGAGCGTGTCGCGGCCGAACCGTCATCCACACGGGAAGGGTGGGAGATTCCAATGAGCCAAGCGTCGCCAGTGTCGGTCGGCGGATCGAAGGTGCCATCGGAGCGGCAGCGACTCGAAGACGTCGGCTACATGACGTGCATGACGCTGGTGCTGCTCGGTAACTACGCGCAGACCGGGCACTTCGGGGGCCCGCTCGCCTACACGCCATTCAACGTGGCAACGCACCTGGCGGGGCCGGCCTCGGGCGGGCTGCGCTTCGACTACCGGCGGCAAAAGCACCCGTACGCCGACAAGTTCATGCTGGCCGCCGGCCACTGTGCCCCCACCTGCTACGCGCTGTGGATGATCATGGGCGAGGCGATGTACCGCCGGCACGAGGCCACGGGCGATCGGCGCTATCACGTGGCGCCCGACGCGGCCATGCTGTCGGTGGACGCGCTGGGGTTCCGGCGTGGCGCCGGCGCCCTGAAGACCCTGCTCGCCGAGCAGGGACTCACCGATCATCCGCTGTTCGCGCAGGCTCGCGGCCGCGGCATTCGAGCGCTGTCGGGGCACATCGAATCGACGGACGTCACGAACGACGTCAACGGCGGCCCATCGGGGATCGGGATCGCCACCGCGGCGGGCAAGGCCGCGTTCTGGGACTTCATCGGCGCGCCGGCGGGGTCGCCCAAGGTCGTCGCCTTCGAGGGCGAGTTCGCGATGTGCGCGGGCCACGCCCAGGAGCTGAAGACGCAGGCCATCGCGCTCCAGGTGGGCAAGCGCCTCCGGATCTTCTTCTCCGACAACAATGCCGGCATCGACGACGCGCTGATCGGCGGCGTGGTGAGCCGGAAGTTTGACGGTTACCGCCTGATCGATCAGTGGACGTCCTACGGCTGGAACGTCCTGTCCATCCCGGACGGCCACGATTACGACCAGATCGTCCGGGTGCTGAGGAACATGGAGGAGTGGGACCCTCGCGATCGCCGGCCGATGATCGTGTTCGGCAAGACGATCAAGGGGTACTGGCCCGGCGCGGTGAACGGAAAGCTCCCGGGCGCGGACCAGATCGTGGGGTATCCGAGCCACCCCTACGCCTTCAAGATGAACTCGGAGTACTTCGTTTCGCTCGCGCAGACCTTCGAGCAGCGCTACGGGGTGAAGTTCGTCGGGATCCGCGACGGCGCGGTGACCGACCCGCGCGAGCGCCTGATCCAGTTCAAGACGAACATCGACGTCGCGATGTCCGTCCTCGATCGCCACGAGCTCGGCGAGTGGCTGGCCGATCGCCTGGTGGAGATCGGCGACTCGCTCACGGACGACCTGAAGGTCCGCATCGACGTCCGGCACGACCCCTTCCAGGACGACCGGCTTCGTGTCGCGAACCTTCCCGAGGAGCCGCAGACCCTCTCCGTGAAGAACCCGCTCTCGGGGGCGGAGAAGCAGGTCAAGGTCGCGCTCTTCCGGAAGTACGGCGAGGTCGCAGGCGCGCGCCGCGGCATCTCGGAGATCGTCAAGTGGCTGAACTACGTCACCGAGAACCGCGCGCTCACACTGGCCGCGGACCTGTCGGAGTCGGTGAACCTGGAGCACGGTAGCCTCTGGGGGCACTACGATCCCGACACGAATCCGCTCGGCACACGCCTCAAGGCGGCGATCCAGGAGGCCGGCAACGTGTCGACGGCGATCGGCCTGGTCAGCCAGAGTGCGTCGGTCGACCCCGACAAGTTTGCGGGCGTCTGGGCGTTCAGCGGCACCTACGGGGCGTTCACGCCGTTGATGTACCTGCCCGCGCGCGTCTGGAGCCAGCAGAACCAGGACAGCAAGTTCCGGATGGGGGTTCTACACATCCTGGCCGGGCACTCCGGCCCGGAGACGGCGGCCGACGCCCGGACGCACTTCGGGATCTTCTCCCCGCAGGTGTGGAAGCTCTTCCCGCGCGGTCACGCGATCCACCTGAGCTTCTGGGACTACAACGACGTCGCGCCGGGATACTTTGCGGCGGCCGAGATCGCGGCACGCGAGAAGAAGGTGGGCGTCATCATCATCGAGGTGGCGCGGCCGGACTTCAAGGTGGCGGATCGCACCAAGTTCGCGGACACTGACATCCGCGCCGCGGCGAAGGGGCTCTACGTCATCCGGGACTTCGCGCCGGGCCAGCCGAGGCACGGCTACGTGGTCGCGCAGGGGTCGAGCGCCACGTTCAACCTGGTGAGCGTCCTGCCGCGGCTGGAGCAGGCGGGGATCAACGTGAAGGTCATCTCCGCGATCAGCGAGGACCTGTTCGATCGGCAGACCGCCGCCTATCAGAGAGCCATCCTTCCGCCGGAGGCGCGGCAGGATCTCATGTTCGTCAGCTCGGGCACGCGCCGGATGTGGCCCTTGCGGAACGTCGGCTCGCTGACCGACGAGTACTCCCTGACGTCCGACTGGGACAATCAGTGGCTGACGGGCGGGCTCGAGGCGGACGTCATCGCCGAGGCGCATCTGGATCCCGAGTCGATCTTCGCGGGGGTCACGCGGTTCGCCAGGGATCGGACGAAGCGACTGGAAGAGCAGCGTGGCTTGCTGAAGGCCCTCGACTGGGTGTGAGGGCTCGGGAGCTGCTCGTCCCGGCCGCCCTGGAGAGACCGGGGTTCGCGTAGACTCCAGCTCCCAGGAGGGACGGCGGCCGGGGTTGGGGCCGGCTGCTACGATGTTGGAACGAGGGCGACTGGGTGCGCGGGGAACGCGATGGCCACCGCCTCCCCCTCGCCGAAGAGCCCCTCCGCCACGGGGTTGGCCACCGACACGAGAACGCCGGTCGGCATCCTCGACTGGTACACGGTCCTCGCCGGCGTGTTCGCGCTGACCGCCCTCGCCGGCCACGGCGCCACGTTTCTCCTGTGGAAGTCGGACGGGCCCGTGCACGAGCGGAGCCGGCGGGCGGCGGGGCATCTCTACGCGGGGGTGGCCGTGCTCTGGCCACTCCTGACGGTCGCGACGTGGCTCGTCAACGCGCCGATGCTGGCGGCGCTGCCGGGCCGGCCGCTGGCGTGGCTGTCGCTCCTGCTGGCCATCGGCGGGCTGCTCGGCGTTCGCCGCGGCCTGCGCGCGGATCGGCCCCTCTCGGCGTTCCTCGGATCCTGTGCCTTCCTGGCGGGCATGCTGGCGGCGACCGCGGCCTGCGTCTTCCCGGTGATGCTGCGCTCGATCGGCAGCGACGGCGGCTCCCTCACCGCCTACAATGCGAGTGTGCCGGCGACCAGCCTGGTGACCGCCCTCGGCTGGTGGGTCGTTGGGGCTCCCCTGGCCGTTGCCTACTTCGTTCTGCTGTTCCGCCTGCTCCGGGGCAAGGTGGCCGCCCCGCATGGCCGTGACGGATACTGAAGCGGCCGCGAGCCGGCAAGCCGGCCGCCGCCCGGACGCCTGACGTCACCGACCGCGGGAGGTTCCCATGGGGCTCGACATCCAGATCACCGAGGAAGGCTACGGAGGCCGCCGCGTCGCGCTTCGCGGGCGGCTCGACACTGAGACCGCGCCGACGCTCGACGAGCGATTGGAGCCGCTCCTCGCGTCACCCACCGTGACCGCGGCCCTTTTCGACCTCGCCGGTCTCGAGTACATCGGCAGCGCCGGCATCCGCGTCCTCATCAGGGCGCGGAAGACGCTCGAGGCGCGTGGAGGCGGGGTGGCGGTCGCGCGCCTTCAGCCTGCGGTGCGGCAGGTCTTCGACATCGTGAAGGCGCTCCCGTCCACGGACGTCTTCGCCACCGACACCGAGCTTGACGCCTTTCTCGACACGATGCGGCGGCGGCCGCCCGCGGGCGGAGGGGCCTGACCGGCGGCCCCCGGCGGAGAGCGCCCCCGCCGCCATCGGGGGCGCCGCCCCGTGTACACTGGCGCCAGACTGGCCGCAACGCCGGCGCCGCGCACTCACCCTCCTCGCGGTTCGCTGCGGGGACGGAGGATTGACTGGCGTCCTTTTTCAGTGGACGTGAGGGCTGGCGCCGGGCCCGTGGCGGTGACCGTGGTGGCGCCAGGCTCGCCCCGGCGGGCGGGGCCTCGAGCTCGACTTGGAGAACGTCATGGGCATCGTGAAGAAACGTCGGCTGTCCGCGCCATCGACGGGGCAGCGGGCGGGTTCCCCGGCCTGGGCCATGGGCCGTGACACCTCGAACTCGAGCCCGCAGACGGTGCAGCGGAAATCGTACAAGGCCATGATGTTCACTCTCCGCGCCTCACGGTGATGGATTCATCGTACTCCAACCAGGACGGTGCCGTGCCCACACGCGTGCTGCTCGTGTCCCCGGTCGAGATGCCGTACACGATCCTGGACGACTGGCGCGGGCAGTGCCGCATGCTCGCGGGGTTCCTCGGCGGCCCCGTCGAGCTGTGGCGACTCGACGGGGCGCCGGATCCCATCGCCTCGGTGTTGCACGAGCTCCCCGCCGGGCGGCGCGAAGTCATCGAGCCCGACCCGGCCACTCCTGCCGCGCCCATGTCCTCGGCGCCCTTCGTCTGGCGACCGGACGGCCGTCCCGACTGGCGAGCCATGTGGAGCACCTTCTGCGAGCTGGCCCTCTTCGGGGGCCCGCCCCACCGGGGGCCGGAGAGCGTGCTCGGGGCCGGGGCGAGCAAGCCCGCGGCGCCCGAGGGATCCGGCGCGGTCGCGGAGATCCGCCGGGGGATCTGGGAGACGACCGGGCTCTATTCGGAACCGGCGGCGCCCGGCTGGCTCGCGGTCTCGTGCGAATCGCCGCGGATGGCGGCCTGGCTGTGCGCCACGATCATCCTGGAGAATGTCGAGGCCCGCTGCGACGAGGAGCGGCTCCTCGTGCCGGCCGACCCTGCCTTCGCGCTGATGGACGAGGTGAAGAGCGTCATCACGGTGGTGGCGAAGACACATCACTACTGGAGCGCGCACGTCGCCGGCGGGGGCGACTGATCGCCCGTCTTGACCCCGGCGTCACGCTCCGTCAGGTCCGACGTCCGCGCGCACAGAGAGGCAGCTCGGTCGCCGGGCTCCTCATGTACGAGGGCGAGGTCGACGCCGGCGTGGCCGTCGTCCGCGCCGTGCGCGACCGCCACGACGGCGTCCGGCGCAACCCCTGGGACGAGTTCGAGTGCGGTCACCACTACGCCCGCGCGCTCGCGTCGTGGGCGCTTCTCCTCGCCTTCTCGGGCTACGAGTACAGCGCGCCGGCCCGGCGGCTCCGCTTTGCGCCACGCGTGGCAGTGCCGGACTTTCGCAGCCTGTTCACCGCGGGGACGGCGTGGGGCACCGTCCGCATCTCCGCGCGAGAGGCGGTCGTGCAGGTCGAGGCCGGCGAGCTGACGCTCCAGCGCCTCGAGATCGGGGAGCGGGTCCACGAGTTCACGCCGCCCGCCGTGATCCGTCCGGGCCGCCCCCTGACCGTGCCGACGTAGACCGCACTGCCGCAGCGTGACCGAATGCATGGGCCACGCGCATGGCCGGTGTGAGGCGACGTGACGCGCTGCGCCTGATCGGCGCAGCCGGGATGGGAGTGGCCATGGGAACGGCGGGCGCGGCGGGGGCAGCAGGACCGGGACCAGGATCGGCCATCCTGACGCGCCGGATTCCCTCGACCGGCGAGACCATTCCCGTCGTCGGACTCGGGACCTGGCAAACCTTCGACGTCGCCCCCAGTCCCGCCGCTCGGGCACCCCTCGAGGACGTCCTCGGCGCCTTCGTCGACCTCGGCGGCTGCCTCGTAGACTCGTCGCCCATGTACGGCCGCTCCGAGGAGGTCGTCGGCGACCTCGCCGCCAAGCTCGGGCTTCAGCCGAAGCTCTTCCTCGCCACCAAGGTGTGGACCTCGGGGAAAGCAGCCGGGATCCGGCAGATGGAGGAATCGATGCGGAAGCTCCGGTCCGACCGCATCGATCTGATGCAGGTGCACAACCTGGTGGACGTCGACGCGCACCTCGCCACCCTGGCGGGATGGAAGCGCGACGGCCGCGTGCGCTACGTCGGCGTGACGCACTACACGGCCGGCAGCCACGAGGCCGTGGCCCGGCTCATCGCCTCGAAGCCGGTCGACTTCGTGCAGATCAACTATTCCGTCGGGGAGCGCGACGCCGAGCGCCGCCTCTTGCCGCTCGCCCAGGAGCGGGGCGCGGCGGTGATCGCGAACCGGCCCTTCGCGGGCGGCGACCTGTTCCGCCGCCTCCGCCAAAAGCCGCTGCCCGCATGGGCGGCCGAGATCGACTGCGACAGCTGGGCGCAGGTCCTGCTGAAGTTCGTCGTCTCGCACCCCGCGATCACCTGCGCGATCCCCGCCACGTCGAGCGCGGCCCACCTGCGCGACAACATGAGGGCCGCCTACGGGCGCCTGCCCGACGGAAAGCTTCGGGCCCGGATCGCCGCCGAGGCCGTCTAACGAACTGGCCTAGCCGGAAGAGAGAGGGCGGGCGGCCCGCCGGGCTCGGGTCAGGGCGCCGCCCGCGAGAGCGCCGACCATCGCGTCGGCGCCCCCGCGGGCGGAGCGACCCGCTCAGGCCAGTTGGGCGTAGTTGCTCGCGCCGAGCCAGTCCACGACGACGACGGGCTCGTTGCCCACCACCCACGCGTCATGGCCGCTGGGCAACGAGATCACGTCGCCTGGACCGGCGATGCTCCCTCCATCGATTCCACTCCTGGAGTAAAATGCGCGGGCGGTGAGCTGCTCCCGGATCTCCCCCGCCCACCCTCTGGCATCGTCCCCCGCGGTCTCCCGGTGCTCCTGAAGGCACTTCGCCTGCTCGCCGTCCTGGCGGGGGGGCTCATCGTCGTCTGGCTCATCTGGGAGATCGGGGTCGCCACGCTCGTCGCCGAGCTGCGCAAGCTCTCCTGGCGGCTCCCGCTGATCCTCCTGCCCCAGGTCGTGACGAACCTCTTCAAGACCGAGGCATGGCGGATCGCGTTCCCCCGGCGGCGCCCACCCTTCGGGCTTCTCTTCCCGGTCCGGCTCGCGGGCGAGGCGGTGAACGAGACGACGCCGACCGGGACCATGGGAGGGGACGCGCTGAAAGCGTACCTCCTCGCGTGGGCGGGGGCGGGCGTACCCGTCGAGGAGGGGCTCCTGGCCGTCGTGGTCGCCAAGACGGCTCTCGTCGCCTCCCTGGCGGGCTTCATCGGGGGCGCGCTCGCGCTCGCGTGGGCGTTCGAGGGCATGTCCACCTCGATGCTGTCCTTGCTCGCCCTGCTCGCCCTGTACATGGCCGCGTCGACCGCGGGCTTCATGTGGGTGCAGGTCCGGGGCATGTTCCGGATGGGCGGCCGAGCTCTCGCGTGGCTCGGGCTGGGCGATCGCGTGGTGGCGAGCGCTGACCGGCTCGACGCCGACCTGCGGTGCTTCTACCGGGAGCGGCGGGGGCGGGCCACTGGGGTCTTCAGCCTGAGCCTCGTGGGATGGGCGACGGGCGCGCTCGAGACGTGGCTCATGCTCGTCCTCCTCGATTCGCCGGTCTCTCTAATGACAGCGCTCGTCATCGAGGCGGGAGCGACAGGCGTGCGCGCCGTCGGGTTCCTGATCCCAGGATCGATCGGCATCCTCGAGGGCGGGCTCGTCGGCATCTTCGCCCTGCTCGGGCTAGGCTCGAGCACCGGTCTAGCCTTCGGCGTCGCCCGCCGGTTCCGAGAAGCCGTCTGGATTCTCATCGGGTACGTGTGCCTCGCGGTCATGCGCGGCCCCAAGTCCCCCGCCGCCGCGGAGCCGGGCACGCCAGATCCATCCCCGGCGCCGAGCCCGGCGCGGGACGTTCGAGCGTCAGGGTAGCTCAAGGATCCGGACGGAACGTGCCACTCGGTGCGATCGGGCTGACCCCGACCGTCACCACCACTGAGTGCCCTTGACTCTCCAGAGGTAGTCGTCCCAGTTCCCCGCCACGCCGCAATAGACCAGGATCGCGGCCGACAGGAGCACGGTGAGCGCGAGGCTGAAGAAAGGGCACACGCTGAGCCCGAGCAACACGAGACCCTTGGCGTAGAGGCCCCTCTTGAAATACCAGAGCGGCCCGAAGACGAACGCCCGCCAGTTCCAGGTCGGGACGAACCTCCCGCCGTGGCGCGCGAAGATCGCGAAGGCGGGCTCCTCGACCGCCCGATCGTGCGGCACCCCGATCCCGAGCGGGCGCAGGACCACGCCGGCCGGCGCCACGCCCGTCGCGTAGAGGTCTCGCAGGAACGCCGCCGCCTCGGCGTCGCCCAGGGGTACGCGGAACACGACGCCGGTACGCGCGAGGGCCTCGCCCTGGCTCGGGCCGAACTGTGCCGGAAGCCGTCGGCCCAGCACCTGCACCACCGCGTCGCGCACCCGAGCGTCGGTGAGGGTCGGAAGGCGAAGCTCGTAGAGCCGGGACGCGGGGTCAGCCATCCCGGCCCAGTCTACCGCGCGGGGGCGCGACGGCCCCCCAGTGACTTGACGGGCCCCGCGCCCCTCCGTGATGCGGTGAAGCGGGAGCCCGAAGCGCTAGGCCTGCCGCGCCGACCGGACGGCCCCGGCCGCCGTGTGACGGCGTCCGCCCCCTGCTCCGCGCCGCTGACCGGCCCGCTGAGCCCGCATCGCGGCGAGGCGCTCGGTGAGAGGAATCTCCAGGCGCTCGGACAGCCGCTGGCCGTAGTCGAAATCCGGCAGCGTCGCCCGGGTGATCCGGCTCCCGATGGCCCGCTCGATGGTGCGGAGGTCCGCCTCCTCGTTCGGCGCAACGAGCGTGAGCGCGTCGCCGCGTGCCTCCGCCCGGGCGGTCCGGCCCACGCGATGGATGTAGTCCTCGGGCAACGGCGGGACGTCGAAGTTCACCACGTGGCTCAGGGCGTCGATGTCGATGCCGCGCGCGGCGATGTCCGTGGCCACCAGCACCTGGTAGAACCCGCTCTTGAAGCCGGCCAGGGCCTGCGTTCGTTGGGCCTGGCTGCGGTTGCCGTGGATCCGTTCCACCCGGATCCCGTGGCGGCCGAGGAACTCCGTCAGCCGGTTCGCCCGGTGCTTGGTGCGCGTGAACGCGAGGACGCTGCGGGTGCCCGGCTGCGCGAGCAGGCTCAGGAGCAGCCGCGACTTCAGCTCGGACACGACCGGGTACGCCGTGTGGGTGATGCCGGTGGCCGGCGCCGCCGGGCGCTCCACCGCGATCGTGACGGGGTCGCGCAGGATCTCCCGGGCGAGCGCCACGATCGGCGGCGGCATCGTCGCCGAGAAGAAGAGGGTCTGGCGGCGTGCCGGGAGGTGCTGGAGGACGCGGCGAATGTCGGGCAGGAAGCCCATGTCGAGCATGCGGTCCGCCTCGTCCAGGACCAGCACTTCCAGGCCGGCGAGACGGGCGTAGGGTTGCCCGAAGTGGTCCAGCAGGCGGCCGGGCGTAGCGACGAGCACGTCGACCCCGCGGCGGAACGCCTGCTCCTGCGGCCCGTAGCCGACGCCGCCGAAGATGGCCGCTCCGGTGAGGCGCGTGTGACGCCCGAGCTCCTGCCGGTGCTCGTCGATCTGCGCCGCCAGCTCGCGCGTGGGGGCGAGGACGAGGACGCGCGTGGTCCCGC
This sequence comes from uncultured Candidatus Rokubacteria bacterium, assembly GCA_963805625.1. Classification (GTDB taxonomy): domain Bacteria; phylum Methylomirabilota; class Methylomirabilia; order Rokubacteriales; family DASRDR01; genus DASRDR01. The sequence goes on along the minus strand of CAWDVE010000017.1, from coordinate 588,846 downwards.
GCGGGCGCCCGAGAAGCCGGTGGAGGATCGGCAGGAGGAACGCGGCCGTCTTGCCGCTCCCGGTCATGGCGCACGCGAGCACGTCCCGGCCCGCATGAACCGGCGGGATGGCGTCCCGCTGGATCGGGGTGGGCATGTCGAACCCGAGGGAGGCGACGCCCCGTAGGAGGTCAGGGTGGAGGTCAAACGTGTTGAACGACATGGGTATGTGAGTCCCTTCAGGGCAAGCCTGGGCCCAGCCAGTCTTCCGCGATGTTGAGGTCGCGTCCCACCGTGCGGAAGAGGAGGCGGGGTTGCGCGGTCTGAAAAGGACTCGGGCTCGAAGATGAACCGACGGTCAGAACCAGACAGCCATCACTATACCGCGGGATGGCCAGGACTGCACGGAAATGTCGGCGGTCCTCCCTGGCCCCGATTCCGACGTCGGTAGTGTCTCAGGTCGACGGGACGGGATAGGATTTCGCATGGTTTGGGACCCCGGCCATTCATACCGCTGGCGGACCTGGTTCCGACGTCGTCTCCCCTGGACGCTCATCAACCTCGGCATGGCGAGCAAGGCCGAGGACTGCGAGCTGGTGGGGGCGGAGCATCACTGGTTCAACATCGACTACAGAACAGCGGCTGCTATCACTGCGAGGTCGTCCGTTCCGGGCGGCTCTGAAGAAGTCCTTCGAGTCCGGACGGCCAGTCCAGGACTGAGACACGACCCTCGAGACGCCTCGCGTTGACGCGCTCGAGAGGCCGTTGCTAGACTCGGCCGCCGGGGTCGGCACGAATGGAATACCGCATCGGTGAGCGGCAGCTCGCGGCCGGGAGCCGGTACCTGACGCTCGAGCTCCGCGCCAGCAACGATCTCCTCGCCGACCCGGCGGCGCTTCGCCACCGCCTGGCGGAGGACGGGTATCTGCTGCTCCGGGGCGTGCACGACCCGGCCGAGGTGCTGGCCGCCCGCGGGGACATCCTCCGGCGCATGGCCGAGGAGGGGCTCCTCGACCCCGCATACCCCCTGATGGACGGCGTCGCCAATCGCGCGTCCCGCGAGACGCCCACGACCTCCGTGCGGGCGCGCGAGCGGCTCAAGACCCCGGCGCTCGCCACCGTCGTCTACGGTGACCGGATCATGGGCGTCTTCGCGCGGCTCCTGGACGCGCCGGTGGCGAGCTATCAGTTCCAGTGGCTGCGGGCGGCAGGGCCCGGTGCCGGCACGGGCATTCACTGTGACGCGCCGTACATGGGCCGGGGCACGCTCGACGTCTACACGTGCTGGACCCCGCTCGGTGACGTGACGCCGGAGATGGGGCCGCTCGCCCTCTGCCTCGGCTCGCATCGCTGGCGCCGGGTTCGCGAGACGTACGGGCGGTGCGATGTCGACCGCGATCTGATCGAGGGGATCTTCAGCCGGGACCCGGCCGAGCTGGTCGACCGCCTCGGGGGACGCTGGGCGACGGCGACCTTCCGCGCCGGAGACGTCGTGATCTTCGGCCTGTTCATGCTCCATGCATCGCTGGTCAACACCACCGACCGCTACCGGCTCAGCTGTGACACCCGCTGCCAGCGCGCCAGCGAGCCGATGGACGATCGGTGGGCCGGGGCCGCGCCGGCGGGCCATTCGGCCTTCTGGCAGCCCGGCGCCCCGCTCGAGCCGGTGGAGGTGTCTCGGCGGCGGTGGGGAATCTGAGGGCAGACGGGAAACCTGGGCGCCCGGGAGAAGGCGATCGCGCCGGGCCTCCGGAGCGCGGAGGAGCCATGCCGATTCGGACCCTGCTGGACAACGACGCGGTGCTCGTCATCGGGATCGATGAAGCCTCGGGAACGGGGCACGGCGGGCCGCCGATCCCGCACGCGAACGCCTTGCTCATCGGAGTGCGGGATGGCGGAGGCTCGCTGCTCCATCGGCAGCGCGACGAGGATCGATACCTTCCGGTGGCGCGGGGCCGGGTCGACTGGCTCGGAGCCGGCGAGCTCCTGCCCCAGGCCGGGTCGCAGCCGTTTGGCGAGGCGATGCTCGTGGAGGTGCGGTCACTGCCGGACGCCCCGGGGGTGACGCGGACCTTCGGGGACAAGGTGCTCTTCCGGAACGACTCGGTCTGCGTCTACGAGGAGATCCTGGGGCCCGCGCAGGTCCGCTGGATGCACAGCCACGCGCCTCGGCTCATCCTCCCCGCTCACGGCGGCCCACGCGGCGCAGCGGTTCCCCAGTGGCGAGGCCCGCGAGGACCGCTTCCCGGCGGGGGGCGTGCACTGGGCGCCGCAGGTCATGGTCCACGAGATCCGCAACGTCGGCAGCGCCCCCTTCTGGGCGATCGTCGTCGAGCACGTCTAAGACGCCCCGGCGCGGCCCCGGAGGCTCGCCCTCGCGGATCCGCCCTTCCCGCCGAGCCTCCCGGCGGACGCCGTCCAATCGGCGCAGGGGCGGCGACTGCCGCGGGCGAGCGTATTCAGGCGACGCCCACTTGTCAACAAGGGGACCCGTCTCGGCCGCCGGCAGGCGGCTTGACGGCCTTGGAGCACCGGCGATAGTCTCCCATCGATGAGCGGCCCACGCCGGCTCACCCCACGAGCAGACTCATGATCGTCAGGAGCCGCAGCGCCGACGTCACGGTGCCCCACGTCTCCATCACGGAGTACGTGCTGCGGCACGCCCGGAGGCTCGCCGACAAGCCAGCCATCATCGACGGGCCGAGCGGCCGCGTCCTGACGTACGGCCAGCTCGAGGACGGCATCCGACGCGCGGCGACCGGCCTGGCGCGCCGCGGCCTCCGCAAGGGCGACGTGGTCGCGATCTACAGCCCGAACTGCCCCGAGTACGTGGTGGTCTTCCACGCCGTGGCATCTCTCGGCGGAGTCAACACCACTGTCAACCCGACGTACACCGCCGACGAGCTGGCCGTGCAGCTCAAAGACTCGGGAGCCCGCTTCCTGGTCACCGTCCCCGCCATCCTCGACAGGGCGAAGGAGGCGTTGGCGCGAACGGGGATCGAGGAGATCTTCGTCATCGGGGCGGCCGAGGGCGCCCGCCCCTTTGCCGAGCTGTTGGAGGCGCCGCCCAGCCCTCCCGCCGTCACCATCGATCCGGGGCGAGATCTCGTCGTCCTGCCGTACTCGAGCGGCACGATGGGGCTGCCCAAGGGGGTGATGCTCACCCACCGCCACCTGGTCGCGAATCTCCGGCAATGCGAGGGCATGCGGGGCTTCGAGTGCTTCGGCGAGCGGGACGTGGTCATGGCCGTGCTGCCGTTCTTCCACATCTACGGCATGGTCGTCATCATGAAGCTGTCGCTGGCCAACGGCAGCACGCTGGTGACGATGCCGCGCTTCGACCTCATGGAGTTCCTGGGCCTGATCCAGAAGCATCGGGTGACCGTCCTGCCGCTCGTGCCGCCCATCGTCCTGGGCCTCGTGAAGCATCCGGCCGTCGCCCAGTTCGATCTCTCGAGCGTCCGGCTCGTATTTTCCGGAGCCGCGCCGCTCGGGGAGGAAATCGCCCGCGCGCTCGCCCGGAAGCTCGGATGCCCGGTCGTCCAGGGGTACGGCATGACGGAGGCGAGCCCCGTCACCCACCTGAGCCCGACGATCGATGCGCCGTCCAAGCCCGGATCGATCGGCCAGGTCGTTCCGAACACCGAGGTGAAGATCATCGATCTCGTCACCGGCGCGGCGCTCGGCCCGCGCGAGCAGGGCGAGCTCCTGATCCGAGGCCCTCAGATCATGCGGGGCTACCTCAACCGACCCCAGGAGACGGCGGACGCCATCGATCGTGACGGGTGGTACCACACCGGCGACATCGGTTACGTGGATGACGAGGAGTGGTTCTACGTCGTCGACCGCACCAAGGAGCTCATTAAGTACAAGGGGCTGCAGGTGGCGCCGGCCGAGCTGGAAGCGCTCCTGCTGACGCACCCTGCTGTCCTCGACGCCGCGGTCATCCGGAAGGCCGACGAGGAGGCGGGCGAGGTACCCCTAGCGTACGTGGTGCTGAAGCCCGACGAGGCCGCTCGCGGGACGAGCGGCGATGCGCTCATGGACTGGGTGGCCGAGCGGGTAGCGCCCCACAAGCGCATCCGGTACGTGGAGTTCATCGATCAGATCCCCAAGTCGGCTTCGGGCAAGGTCCTGCGCCGCGTGCTGCTCGACCGGGAGCGGGCGCGGTAGCCTTTTCGCGACGGGCGGGATCATGAACAGGGCGCCCAGGCTCAGAGTCTTCGTGGTCGCACTCGCGTCCGTCCTCCTGCTCTCGGCCCGGCCTGCGCGTCCGGACGACCTCACCGGTACGTGGCGCGGCACCGTCACCGTGGAAGGACAGGCGGTCGAGTTCACGGCGACCTTCAGCGAGAACGGCTACTTCCTGTTCACCTACGAGAACAACCAGGGACTGGTCCGGACCGTCGAGCTCTCCGCTCCCGGACAGATCCAGTTCGTGCCGCCGGGTGGGGGCGTGATGACGATGGCGGTGGCATCCGTCGTGAAGCGGCCGGGCGGGGTCGCGTACGTCCTTCACACCGGCTTCGAGCGGACAAGCGGCGGCTATCTCGAGCAGCAGTACGTGACCGAGGAGGCCGATTACGCGTTGACGACCGGCGGGTTGCAGGTTCGGATCGTGAGCCGGGCGGCCTCGTACTTCGGGGACCGGGGCGGATCCACCGGCGGCCCCCGGAACGACCGAGTCTACGAGGGCCTCCTGAAGAAGCTGCCGTGACCCTTGCGGCGAGAGGCGCTCGCGCCTCGTAAGGCCTCACCGCTCTCGCGCTGACGGGCACCCTCAGACCCCGGGGCCTGCGCTCCAATTCCTGCAGGTCAGGTCGTCAAGTTCGACTGGAGCCAAACGACGCACGAGTTCCAGGCCTCGCCAGGGCCTGCAGGAGGGCGACCGAATCGAGGCGCGGCTCCGGCAACGCTAGCCGGCGCCTCGCCGCTCGCCGGCCATCAGGCCGGCAAGCGGCGAGGGCTCCTCCGTATCGGACCGCACGGCGGACACCGCCGGACCTTCCCGGGGCCGCGACAGCGCGTCGCCCTTGGAGCTAGATCTTTCCCTCCAGCCCCATCTGGAAGTATCGGTGGACGACCTTGTCCTGGTTCTCGAGCAGCCAGTCGATCGACGGCTCGTGACGCATCGCCTTGCCGATCGCCTTGGCCATGCCTCGCCGATGAATGTCGAACAGCAGCCGGTGGTCGAGATCAACGACGTCGACGATGGTGGGCGCCAGCCAGACGGCGCAGATGATGCCAAGCTCGTTGACCTGGCTCTTCGGCAGGTCGCCGGCCCGGACGGCGTCGAGCACGCCGTGCGCGATCGCCGCCTGCACCGTGCCCATCAGGATGTTCGTGTACTTCGTCGCCTTCTCCCCTCCGACCGTGACCTTGCTGACCATCAGGGTGGCGGGGCGAACCTGGACGTCGGTGTTGAGGAGCGCGAAGACGCGCGTGTGACCCTTGACCTGGCCCCCCATCAGCGTGGCCATCGCGGTGCCCACCGGGCCGTCCAGGGCGCCGATCACGACTTCGGGCTCTGCCGCCGTGCCCGGCGGCCCTCCGGTCACGAGTGCCTCGCCAGTGCGTAGGATGATCCGGTCTGTCATCGATGCCTCCCCGGTTCAGGTGGGACTCCGCTCCACACGGCCACCCTGGGGCGGCGCGGACATCGAGGGCTGCCGCCCGTTGCTGTGGGTCGCCAGGAAACCACAACACCTTCCCCGTGGCGCGTCAACTCCGCCGTCGATCGCTGCCGTCTCCTCGCCTCTGCGCCAGCCGGCGGCCTTGCGGCTGCCTGACGCCCGGAGGAAAATGGCCTCGCGAGGACGAGCTCACGGGGAGGTGTCGGCCATGATCGCAACGCGACTCATGTGTGACCAGTGCGGCAATCCGGAGCACGTCCCTCTGCCGCCACAGGCTCGCGGCCCTTCGCGCTGATCCGGTGAGCCCCGCCCGAAGGGCATCCGCGCCCTCGCCGAGAAGTGGCGACCTACGCACCGGGCCGGTGAGGGCTGGAGATCGGTGATCGCGCCGACGATCCTGTCGTGATTCCGCCGAGGGGGCGCGAGGCGGAGAGCCCCGGCCGCCTGGCGGCCGTCTATGGCGTCTTTGTGCTCCTGGTCCTCCTGCACACGTGGCCGCTTGTGAAGAACCCGAGCCCTGTTCGTCTCGCATCTCATGATCGGGGTGAAGGGAGCAGCGCCGGGAACCGCCGTCGAGGCGTTCGGTCCCGCGCGGCTGACGCGGGTCATCGGGCGGGACCGCGGACAGCTCCTGGTGACTCGGGACTTCCGGCTCGAATGATCCGCGGCGCGTGCGATCCCGGCGGACCAGCGCGTCGCCGCGACCCTGTCAGACCTCCACCGGGACGACATCTTGCCGCTGGAGCAGGCCGCCGCCGAAACGGCGCTCCGGGCCGAGATCACAGCGCTCTGACTCACCGACCGGACGCGCACGGCACGCCCGGAGGTCACCGACGAGGTTCGCACCGGCCTTTACTTCGTGGAGCACACGTTCTGGGACGCTCTGCCACGGGGCCACGCCGAGCTCGCGACCGCGGTGACCGAGCGACTCCTCGTGATGGTCACCGCGCAGGCGCCCGCCCGAGAAACCTCCGGTCCTCTCGCGGAGAATACCCCGGTCGACGTCAGCGTCACGCGAGTTCCTGCGAGAAAGCTGCCGCCGCACGCACCCGCCGTGCAGCGAATGCCGGCGGGCGCGCTACACTACGACCGTCCCGGAGATCCGCCAGAGCGCACGGCGGGCTCCCGAACCGGAGGTATCTCGATGGCAGCCCGCACCGTCGTAGCCGAGCCCGGACCGAGGACCAGGACCCCGGCGGCGGCCGGCCCTGACGCCACGGCCATCGGCGGAGCCGGATTCGACTGGCTGATCGCTCTCCTCGGAGGCTGGCTCATCGGCGGCCTCTACCTCGACGGATGGGCGCACATCCACGTACCGGCGCTCGAGACGTTCTTCACGCCGTGGCACGGGGTCCTCTATTCCGGCTACATCGCCGGCGCGGTGGTGCTCGCGGTGACCGTGCGCCGGAACCGTCGCCGGGGCCTGCCGCGCGCCAGGGCCTTGCCGGCGGGCTACGGACTCTCCCTCGTCGGCGCATTCGTGTTCTTCTTCGCCGGCGGGGCCGACATGCTATGGCACGTGACCTTCGGGATCGAGGAAGGCATCGAGGGGCTCATCAGCCCGAGCCACCTCGCCCTGGCGTTCGGCGGCGGGCTCATGGTGACGGGGCCGCTCAGGGCGGGGCTCCACCACCCGGCCCCGGTCCGAGAGAGCTGGCTCTCCCGGATGCCCATGGTCGTGTCCCTGACCCTCTTTCTCTCGCTGATCACTTTCTTCACCGGGTACGCGAGCCCGTACGCGACGACGTGGGTCACGGAGACCCCACGGACCGGTAGCCAGGTGTATCTGTCGGCGGGTCTCGCGGGCTTCCTGGTCCAGCCCGCGGTGCTGATGGGGCTGGTGCTGTTCGTCCTGCGAATGCAGCCGCTCCCCCTGGGCAGCCTCACGGTCCTCCTGTCGGTCAACGTCGCGCTCATGACAATCATCCACGACAAGTATCTCGACACGGGTCCGTATCCGCTCATCGGCGCTGCGGTCCTGGCGGGCCTGATCGGCGACGCCCTGGTCGTGTGGCTTCGGCCGGCGCCGGACCGGGTCCTCGCCTTTCGCACGGTGGCATTCGCGATTCCCGCCGTGCAGTACCTGCTCTACTTCCTCGCGATCATGATGTGGGCGCGCGTGGCCTGGTCCGTGCACCTCTGGACGGGCGCGATCGTGATCGCGGGGGCCGTGGGCTGGCTCCTGAGCTATCTCGTGGTGGTGCCCGGCGGGATCGCGCAGGCGCGGCTCACCCGCTCAGGAACGAGAGCCTAGCGCGCGCCCTGCGTGTTTGGGCGCGGGCCTGCGGCTGCGCCGCGAACGAGACCGGCTCCACGCGGGCCGTGCGCTGATGAGGCTCCATCGGCAGCCGCTACGCGGAGACGAGCACCCTCGAGCAGCGGCAGTCGAGCGCGACTCGGCCGCCGCCAGCCTCCCTCCAGAGGCCCAGACGGCACTGCAGGCCCGCCCGGCAACTCCCGAGTACAGGGCTCGAACGCGGCGAGAGGAGCTCTCCGCGGTCGACGCGGGAACTCGATGGCACCCTTGGTCAGCCGCGCGAACTCCTTGTTCGTGAAGTAGACGAGAGGGGCCGGCTTCTCGGGAAGCGGCTTGCGAAGCTTGAGGAGCTCATCGGGGCCGATGACCCGGGGACGCTTGTCAGCCATCTTGGTCCTCCGTCAGCCGGAGTGCCACGGACCGACGTGCCAGGAGACGGGTGTATCGGGTTAGGAGGCTCCCTGCGTGCGCGGGTCGAGCACGTCCCGGATGCCGTCGCCCAGGAGGTTGAAGCCGAGCACCGTCAGAAGGATGGCCAGACCCGGAAAAGTGATGACCCACCACGCGGTGCGCATGTGCTGGCGCCCGTCGGCGATCATGCGACCCCACTCCGGCTCCCCGGGCGGCACCCCGAACCCGATGAAGCTGAGGGAGGCCGCGGTCAGGATCACGTAGCCCAGATCCAGGGTGGCCTGCACGACGATGGGCGAGATCGTGTTGGGCAAAATGTGGCGGAACAGGACGCGCCGCGGGCTGGCGCCGCTGGCGAGCGCCGCCTGGGCGAACTCGAGAGCGCTCACGGCCATCGTCTGGGCCCGCATGATGCGCGCGTAGGGAGCCCACCATCGGAGCGCAATGGCCACCACCAGCACGACCAGGCTTCGCCGCTGGACGCCCGCGACCACGGCCATGGCGAGGATCAGGCCGGGGAACGCGAGGAACACGTCGGTGATCCGCATGATCGTCTCGTCGGTGCGGCCGCCGAAGTACCCGGCCAGCGAGCCCAGGAGCGAGCCGGTGACGGTGGAGAGCGCGAGGATGATCAGTCCGCTGCTCAGGGCCAGCCGCCCCCCGTACAGGACGCGGCTGAAGATGTCCATCCCCGCGCTGTCGGTGCCGAACAGATGCGCGCCGCTCGGCGGCCGCAGCTGATCCTGCAGGTTCACGCCGCGGGGGTCGTGTGTCGCCAGGACCGGGGCGAGGAGGGACGCGAGAACGAGGCCGGCGATCATCAGCACGCCCGCCCGAGAGAGCGGATTGCGCCCCAGGCGACGCCACGCCTGCCGGAGCTGGCCGCCCGCGCGCGCGTGACGCGGCTCCGACGCGCCGCGAGCGATCACGGGCTCCGTGACCGCCGTCACGCGGCCTATCCCCGCTCTCGGAGGCGCGGGTCCAGGCGCGTGTAGAGGACGTCGGTCGCGAGGTTGGCGAAGACGAACACGCACGCGGCGATGATGGTGAACGCCATCACCCCGGGAAAGTCGAAGGCGAGGATCGCCTCGACCCCGTAGCGGCCCAGCCCCGGCCAGTAGAACACGACCTCCGTCACGACCGACCCGGTCAGGAGCCAGGCCAGGGACAGCCCCACCACGGTGGTCACGGGAATGAGGGCATTGCGCAGCGCGTGGCGGTAGTTCACCACCCGCTCGCTCAAGCCCTTGGCCCGTGATGTGCGGATATAGTCCTGCCCCAGCACCTCGAGCATCGAGGAGCGCGTCATGCGGCTGATCATGGCCACCTGGGGCAGGGCCAGCGTGACGGCGGGCAGGATCAGGTGGACCAGCGCGTCCTGGAACGCAATCCAGTTGCCGGTGATGACCGTGTCCACCATGAGGAAGCCCGTGACGCTCTGCACCGGGCTCGTGTAGCGGATCCGGTTGCTCAGGCGCCCGCCGGGGTCCGGCACCAGGCCCAGCCACGAGTAGAAGACCAGCTGGAGCAAGAGCCCCAGCCAGAACACCGGCATGGAGACACCCAGAAGTGCGGTGAGACGACTCAGGTGGTCGACCAGCGTGTTGCGGCGCACCGCGGAGATCACGCCGATCGGCAAACCCAGCAGCACGGACAGGAGCATGGCGCTCACGGCCAGCTCGATGGTGTGGGGCAGGAACTGCTTGATCTCGTTGATCACCGGCCGCGTCGTCACGGGCGAGGTTCCGAGGTCGCCGCGCAGGAGGCCGGCCATGTAGTGGAAGTACTGCACCGGCAGGGGCGCGTCCAAGTGGTACTGGCGCGTCAGTTGGGCCGCCGCCTCCGGCGTGGCCCGGAACCCCTGGGCCCCCGCCCAGACGTAGGCGACGTTCTTCGGCACCACGCGCGCCAGCGTGAAGGTGACGAGGGTGATGCCCACCAGCACCGGGACCAGCAGGATCAGCCGGCGCAGGCTGAAGCGGATCACCGCGAGCCTCTACCGGCTGAGCGCGGGCTCCCGCCGGCTCGCCTCGCGGGCGAAGACCTCCAGCTGGGCCAGCCCCGCCTGCACCTTGGGCGTCTCCGCGCCGAAACCCAGACGGACGTGGTTGTCGAACTCGTCGCCGTAGCACACGCCCGGCACGAGGTACGTGCCGTAGGGCTCGCCAATGAGCGTCCGGCACAGGTCCCACGACGTCACCGGCAACTCGAAGCGGGGGAACGAGGTGAAGGCCCCGCCGGGCACGACCCAGGTGAAGAGCGAGTTCCGGGCCATCCAGTCGACCACGAGCTGGCGGTTCCGCCGGCCGATCTGCTTCCCCTCCGCCAGCAGGCGGTCCCAGGTCGCCGGCTCGAGCGCCGCGGCGCCAAGCTGCTCCCCGAACACGTCGTTCACCATCACCCCGTACCGGTGGAGGGCGAAGGCCCGGTCTAGGAATTCCTTGTCACGGCTGCCCACCCAGCCGAGGCGGAGGCCACACATACCGAGCGTCTTGGTCAGGCTGCTCGTGACGATGCCGCGCTCGTAGGCGTTCACCGCGGACGGCGAGATCGGCCCATCCCACTCGAGCCCCCGGTAGATCTCGTCCGACAGGAGATAGGTCCCGTGCCGGCGCGCCACGGCCACGATGGCGTTCATGTCGTCGGTCGAGAGCACCGAGCCTGTCGGGTTGTTCGGGTGGTTGATGAACACGAGCTTGGTGCGGTCGGTGACGAGCTGGCGCAGCTCATCGGGGTCGGGCTTCCAGGCGTTCTCCTCGCGCAGGCGCAGGATCTTGACGTTGGCCCCGATGGCCCGGCACAGGACGCCGACCTGGGTCCAGGCCGGGGCCTCGAGGACCACCTCGTCGCCCTTGTCGACTAAGGCCATGACCGAGACGTAGTTCGCCTCGTAGGTGCCGTTGGCGAGGAACAGCTGCTCCGGGGTCAGGTCGTACCCCTGCGTCTGGACGAGACGCTGCTTCAGCACCGGCGGCCCGAAGTAGTGCCCGCCCCAGTCGAGGCTCATGCCCTCGTCGATGGTCAGCCCGAGATCCGCGAAGCGCGCGGCGGGCCGGCCCACGCTCGTCAAAGAGTACTTCCAGGCAACCTCGCGCCCGTAGATGAACCAGTCGCCGAGCTTCTCGCGTTCGACTCTCATCGCAGGTTCGGCTCCTCTCTCGGTCGGGAAGGCGTGACCGCGACACGCGTGGTCACCCGATGGCGTGGTCGGGGTCCGCCGAGGCCATGCCCCGCAGGCGTGGGCACCCGGCGGGCACCGGGCACCCGTTCAGCCGGCGCGGTGATGCGCTCCACCGCGTCCGTTGACAGAGTGCCCGGTTCCCGCGGGCGAGGTCGCCCGGCCGCTCGCTCCTACTTCTCCTTGTACATGTTGTAGAACAGGGGATGGATCATGGGATTGTACTCGAAGCCCTTCACCGAGGCAGCCTGTGCGTTCCATTCGTTGAGGGCGCCGCTCGGCTGGGCCAGCATGATCGTGGCCGCCGTCTCGCGGAAGTACAGCTCGAGCTCACGGTAGATGGCCCGGCGCTTCGCCGGATCGATCTCCGACCGGCCCCGGTCGATCAGCTCGTCCGTCTTGGCGTCGCCGGCAAAGGCCGCGCCGTAGCCCATCGTGGGCGGGCCCGGCCAGTACTTGGTCCAGGCCGCGTTCTTGAAATTGTCCGGATCGGGGAAGTCAGCGTACCAGCGCGCCTCGATGATCGGCTGACCGGGCGCCGAGGTCTGCAGGCTCGAGAGCGTGGCGGCGTCCACCTCCTCGGGAATCAGCTTGATGCCGATCGTGGCCAGGTCGGCCTGCCACATGAGAACGCCTTCCTTCTGGAGCACGCCGTCCGGCCGGTAGGGGAGCTTCAGGCCCTTCGCCAGCTCCTGCCGGGCCTCCGGAGACGCCCTGTCGACGAACTCCTTCGCCTTCTTCAGGTCGTAGGGCCACAACGGGTAGTCGGCCACGTTCCCGGACACACCCTTCGGGATCAGGCCGGTCATCCGGAACGCGTAGCCCTTCATGACCTTCTGGATGTAGAGATCGTAGTTGAAGGAGTGGACGAGGGCCCGCCGCACGTTGATGTCGCTCGTGGGCAGCATCTTGTTGTTCAGGTTGATCCACTGCGTAGAGAGACTGAGCAACGGCTGCCCCTTCTTGTCAACCTTGGTCACGACGATGGGCAGCTTCTGGTCCTTGATGCGCTGCTCCAGGTCGGCGAGCTGGGCCGTGCCCACCGCCGCCACGTCAAGATCGCCCTTCTCCAGGCGCAGGAGACGGGTCGACTCTTCCGGGACCGTCTCCAGGATGATCCGCTCGAGGTGCTTGCCGCTCCACCCCTTCCAGTAGTTCGGGTTCTTGACCAGGACGACCCGGTCGTTCGGCTTGAACTCCTCGATGACGTACGCGCCCGCCCCGGCGCTGTTGTTGGAGAGCCAGTCGCACTTCTGCCCCTTGGTAGGCTCTCCGCACTTCTCCTTGATGACCTTGGGATCCGCGATGCCCGTCACGGCCGGCTGAGAGAGGATCGCCAGCCAGACCGGGTAGGGAAAGTTCAGCACTGTCTTGACGGTGTAGTCGTCGATGACCTCGGTCCGGTTGTAGACGTCCCGGGTCATGTACAGCGGGCCGAGACCGATCGTCTGCAGCCGGTCCAGCGCGAGCTTGACGGCGTGAGCGTTGAGCTCGTTCCCGGTGCTGAACTTGACGCCCTTGCGGATCTTGAAGACGTACTCCTTGCCGTCGGGCGAGATCGTCCAGGACTCGGCCAGCTGCGGCGCCGCCTGCAGGCTCTGGTCCGGCAGGACGGTCAGGGTGTCGTAGAGCTCGGCCAGCACCCACCAGTTCCGATTGCCGCGGGACGTCTGGGGGTCGAGGTTGTCGACCTTCTGCCCCCAGCCCACGAAGAGGACGTTGTCGGGTCCCGCCGCCGATCCGATCGCCGGCCAGAGGGCCAGGACGGTCAGCAGTGCGGTGGTCCAGCCTCGCCGGCCACAGAATCGCCACAGGCTCATGGGGTCCTCCTTGCTCGGTGGTGGCAGAGCGCTCTGAGGTGCGCAGGCCCGCGAAGAGAGGCTGAGCGCCACGCGGCCGGCGTGTCATGCTCACGCCGACGGCACTGACGCGTCAAGCCCAGCCTCCGTTCTCCAGCTCCGACCGTCCTTGTCATCGGCCGCGGAAGAACTCTTCGATCGCGTCGACCACGTACTCGACGTCTCCCCGCGTCAGACCGGGCCAGTTGGGCAGGACCAAGGTCTCCTGGGCAACCTGCTCGCTGACCGGACACTGCCCCGGCCGGAACCCGAACCGCCGGACGTAGGGCGCGTTCAGGTGGATGGGGAGCTTGTACTCGGGGCTGACACCGATGTCCCGCTTTCGCAGGTGGTCGACGAGCTCGTCACGTCTCGGCACCAGCGCAACGCAACGCATGCGGGTGTGCAGGCCCCACGCGGGCTCCCCGGTGATCGTCACCGGAAGATCGCGCCCGGCCAGCAGCTCCTGGTAGAGGGCGGTGTTGGTCCGGCGCTCGTTGTTCCAGGCGTCCACGTGACGGAGCTGGACGCGACCGATCGCCGAGAGCACCTCGCTCAGCCGGTAGTTGTACCCGATCAGCTCGGCGTCGTGCGACTCCTGGTAGTCTCGGCCGCGGCCGTGGTTCGAGAGCAGCTTCGCGCGGTAGGCGAGCTCGTCGTTGTCCGTGATCACCATGCCGCCCTCGCCACCGCAGGTCATCGACTTGTTGCGGACGAAGCTGAACGCCCCGATGTCGCCGACGGTCGCGTGCCGGTCGCCCCGATAGGACGTGCCGATGCTCTGGCAGGAATCCACGATCACCTTGAGGCTGTGGCGACGGGCGATCGCCTCGATCAGACCCATCTCGCACGTCAATCCGTTGTTGTGGACGGGCATGATGGCCCGCGTCCGGGACGTGATGGCCGCCTCGATCCGGGCGGGATCGAGGTTGAGCGTGTCGCGGTCGATGTCGACGAAGACCGGGGTCGCGCCCACCAGCACGATGACGTCCCCGACCGAGATGAAGGTCCGCGACTCGGTGATGACCTCGTCGCCGGGACCGATACCGGCCGCCATCATCGCGACGTGGAGCGCCGCGAAGCCCGAGCTGACCGCCACACCGTGCTTGACGCCCATATAGGCGCAGAACTCGTCCTCGAACCGGCCGCCGTCACTGTCCTTCTCCAGGTAGGAGCGGATCAGGCGTCCGTCCTCCAGCGCCCGGACGGCCGCCGCCTTCATCTCGTCCGTCATGATTGGAACGTAGTGGATGCTTCGTTGCCGGTGAGCCACGGTGGACTCTCCTTTCCGTGTCTCGGGGGTCGGGATGCCCTCCACGAGCATCTCGTGGTACGTGGCCGGCCTCCGGTCGAGGTACAGCCGGTTCGTGTGCCAGCTCTCGCGGCTCGACTGGATCTCGTCGAGATCGAGGTCGGCGATCAGGACCTCCTCGACTCCCCGCCCCGCCTGGGCGACGAGCTCGCCCAGCGGATTGCAGAAGTAGCTCTTGCCGAAAAACTCCGCGCTGTCGTACGGCTGGCCGCGCCCCACCCGGTTCAGGGCGCCGACGAAGTAGCCGTTGGCCAGCGCGTGAGCCTGCTGCTCGAGCTCCCACACCAGCTCGGACCGGCGTCCGCCCGTTGCCGAGGGGTTGAAGACGATCTCCGCTCCCTTGACCCCGTAGATGCGGGCGATCTCCGGGAAATGCCGGTCGTAGCAGATGTACACCCCGATGCGACCGTGCGCCGTGTCGAAGACCGGGAATCCGATGTCGGGCCGGTGGAAGTAGAAGGGCTCGTAGTTCCCGGCGTGGGGGCTGGGCACGTGGTGCTTCCGGTAGACACCGAGGAACCGCCCGTCGGCGTCGATGACGGCCGCCGAGTTGTACCGGGCGGTGCCGGCCTGCTCGTAGAGCGGCGCCACGATGACCATCCCGTGCCGGCGGGCCAACTCCCGCATCAGCGCTGTCGTGGGGCCGTCGGGGACGGGCTCCGCGGCGGCGTGCCAGCGCGGATCCGTGGCCGCCGCGAAGTAGGGCGTGTTGAAGAGCTCGGGCAGCGCGAGAACCTGCACGCCGCCCGAGGCGGCGTCCGTGATCAGGCGGGCGCACTTGTCGTTGAGCGCGGTCTTGATCTCTTCGACCGGCCGATCCATGGGGAGATCGCTACCGACCTGGACCAGGGCGCAGCGGGCGACGCGTGCCATTCGCCTCTCCGCTATCGCCGGTGAAGCCGCGGGTCCAGCACGTCCCGCAGCCCGTTGCTGAACAAGTTGATGGACAGCGTGGTGATCATGATAGCGAGGCCAGGGAACGTCGCCAGCCACCAGTACTGGCGCATGTAGTCGCGGCCATCCGCCAGCATGACGCCCCACTCGGGGGTGGGCGGCCGCGCGCCGAGCCCCAGGAAGTTCAGCGACGCGACCGACACGATGGCCACCGAGACGCGCAGGGTCGCGTAGGTGAAGAGCGGAGCGAAGACGTTGGGCAGGATGTGAAGCGCCATGATGCGCCGGTTGCGGCATCCGATGCTCCGGGCCGCCTCGACGTAGACGTGCTCGGAGGCCGAGAGCACCGAGCCGCGGACGAGCCGCACGAACCCGGGAATCGAGCTGACGCCCACGGCGATCATCACGTTGATCAGCCCGCTCCCGAGAATGGCCACGATGGCCATCGCGAACAGGATGCCGGGAAAGGCGAGCATGACGTCCATGACCCGCATAGTGAGATCGTCGACCATCCCTCCGTAGTAACCGGACGGCACGCCGACCAGGACGCCCGCGACGACGCCGATGCTCACCGCGAGCAGCCCAGCGGTGAGCGACAGCCGTCCGCCGAAGACGAGCCGGCTAAAGAGGTCGCGGCCGTAGTGGTCTGTTCCCAGGGGATGGCGGAGACTGGGCCCGACCAGGGCGTCGGCATAGTTCGTCCGGATCGGGTCGTAGCGCGCGACCAGCGGCGCGAAGGTCGCCATGCCCACGAGCGCGACGAGCAGGGTCCCGCCCGCCGTGGCTCCGCGGTTCTTCGCCAGGTGCCGCACGACCTGCCCGAGGGGACTCTCGCCCGGGCGCATCACACGGGCGACCGACGCGCGTACGCCCTCCCGCCTTCCCATCCGCTAGACCGACTTCCGGTCGAGGCGGATCCGCGGGTCGAGCCAACCGTACGACAGGTCGACCAGCAGGTTCGCGAGGACGTAGGCCGCCGCCGCCACCAGCATGCCGGCCTGCACGACCGGGAAGTCCTTGTCCTTGATCCCGTTCACCAGCATGAGCCCAAGGCCGGGCCGGGCGAATACCGTCTCCACCACGACCGCGCCGCCCAGGAGCGCGCCAAACTGGAGGCCGACGACGGTCGCGACAGGAATCAGCGCATTGCGCAGCGCGTGCTTGAGCACGACCGCGGCGCCCGACAGCCCCTTGGCCCGCGCCGTGGCCACGAACTCCATGGCCAGCACCTCACGGAGGCTGGAGCGGACCAGCGCGGCGACGATCGCCGCGCTGCTGAGGCCAAGCGTCAGCGCCGGCAGGACGATCGCGCGGAGACTCCCGTGGCCAACGGCGGGCAGCAGGTCGAGGTGCAGCGCGAACACCAGCAGCAACATGATGCCGAACCAGAAGCTGGGCATTGAGACGGCGAACAGCGCAGCGACCATGGTGCCGTTGTCCAGCATCGACCCGGGCCGCACGGCGGCCAGGGTCCCTAGGGCGACTCCGATCGGTATGGCCAGCCCGAGCCCGACGAGCGTCAGCCGCACCGTGTAGGGAAAGGCCTCGCCGATCAGGGTGGCCACCCGCTGGTTACCCCGGAAGGAGCGTCCCAGGTCCCCCTGCACCGCGCGCCACAGGAACAGGCCGAACTGGGCCGGCAGGGGCCGGTCGAATCCCAGCTCATGGCGGATCCGCTCGTACGTCTCCTGGGACACCCCTGCCATCTTCGCGCCCGATCCCCCGGACTCCGACATCATCAGGAGAACCGGGTCGCCCGGAAGGAAGTGGAGCATGGAGAACACCGCCAGCGAGACGCCCAGCAGCACGGGCACGGCCGCCAGGAGCCGGCGGGCGACGTAGCCGATCATCGCTCGGCTGGCCTGAGGGCGCCGCGAGCCCTCCGGGGCGATCGGCCGCCGCCAGGATCCGGGGCCCGGTGGCGCCCCCCGACCGGGTCGTTCAGGCTTTCAGCCACGCCTTGTGCAAGAAGAAGCGGCCCAGGTTGTCGTAGGACGCATCCTCCAGGCTCCGGGCGCGGGCGTTGATCAGCGTCTGCTCGAACGTCCCGAGGATGAACGCCTCCTCGGCCACGGTCTTCTGGAGGGTCTCGTACATCTGGAGCCGCTTCCGCGGGTCGACCTCCTTCTCCGCCGCGTCGAGCTGCGCGTCGACCTCCGGGTTGGTGTACTTCGAACGGTTGCCCTGGGTGCCGCCCCGGATATTCCGGGAATGGACGGGGAAGGCCATGACGCTCGGATCGGCGTTGATCTCGCCCAGGCGCCCGATGTGGTGCTCGTTCATCTGGTACTTCGTCAGCGACGCCGCGTTGCTCATCGCATCGATCTTCATCTCGATGCCCACCTGTAGGAGCATGTCCTGCACCACCTCGCCGGTCTGCGTGTACTCCGCCCGGTTCGTGGTGATGTAGAGGAGCGACAGGCGCTGCCCGTCCTTTTCGCGGATGCCGCCGACGCCCGGCTTCCAGCCCGCGGTGTCGAGCAGAGCCTTGGCCTTGTCCGGACTGAACCGGTAGGTCTCCTCGACTCCCTTCCAGTAGCCCCAGGTCTGCGAGGCGAGAACACCGTACCCGGGTCGACGGACGCCGAAGAAGAGAACGTCGACCAGCTTCTTCTGGTCCACGGCGTACTGGATGGCCTGGCGGACTCGCTTGTCGTCAAGGGGCGGCTTGGTCACGTTGAGCTGAAGCAGCTGCGGCAGGCCCGGCACCGCGATCACGTCCACCGCGAACTTCGGGTTGGCCCGGAGCCGCTTCACCTCGGCATCAGGGACGAAGTCGATCAGCTGCGACTCGCCTCGCTCCAGGGCGATGACGCGAGTCGACGCCTCGGGAATGAGACGGAGGATCAGCCGGTCGAGGTAGGCAGGCCCCTTGTGGTCCAGGAACGCCGGCGCCCAGTTGTAGTCCGCGAAACGCTCGAAGACGATCTCCGACGGCGAGAACTTCGTGAGCGCGAACGGGCCGGTGCCCACCAGGTTCTGGCCGAAGTCGGCCCCCCACTTCTTGACAGCGGTCGGAGACACAGGCCGGAGACCGGTCGCGCTCAGGTTGTGGAGGAAGAGGGGGAACGGCTCCTTGAACCTCACCCGGATCTGATGGTCGCCTAGGACGTCGGTGCCGTCGTACGGGCCCAGGAGTCCGATCAGGAGCGCCTTGAGTTGGGGATCGACCACCCGGTCGAACGTGGCCTTGGCCGCGGTCCCGTTGAACGGCGTCCCGTCGTGGAATTTCACCTTCTCGCGCAGCGTGAACGTGTAGCGAGTCGCGTCCGGCGACACCTGCCACGCCGTGGCCAGTCCCGGGAAGAACTTGCCCGCCTCGGGCTGCCACACGAGGGGGTCCAGGATCGAGTTCAGCAGCCGCGACTGGGAGTCCGAGTTCGGTACCGGTGGATCGAGGGTGTTGAGCGGATCCCGGAAGGCGTGGACCAGCGTCCCGCCCCGGACGGGCTGCCCCGAGGAGGGCCGGGCGGTGAGCAGGCCGGCGCCCGCCAGCCCCGCGCCGATGCCGAGTCCAATGAACGCGCGCCGGCTCGGATTGGAGCTCGATGACCTGTCGACTCTCCCGCGTCCGCCCATGGCCTCTGCCCTCCCTTTCGTTCCGGTTCTCCGCGCTGCGGTCATGTCGTGATCGGCGCTCGATATCCGGAGCGGCGTCCTGCCGGCCTCACCTGGCTACCGTGACGCCCAGGGCTTCCAGGCGTGCGAGCATTCCGCTCGTCGACTGGACCTTGGCGTAGATCTCGTCCATCGCGCGCATCGCCGCCCGCTGCATGTCGTCGGACCACGTCGCCGTCGCATCCTCGATGAGCAGGACCTGGAATCCGCGATCCGCCGCATCGCGCACGGCTACCTCGACGCAGCCGCTCGTCACGACGCCCACGATGATCAGGTGCTGAATGCCGAGATTCCGCAGCACGTACTCGATGTTCGTGCCATTGAACGCCCCGCCGCAGGTCTTGGTGATCACGATCTCGTCGCCCTGAGGCGCCACTTCGTCGAGGATCTGCGCGTCCTTCGACCCCGGCGGGTGGTGAATCCCGAGGTGTTTGTGCTCGAGGCTCCGGTCCCGACCATCGCGGGTCAGCGACTCGATCTTCGTGTGGATCACCTCGATCCCCGCTTGTCGGCAGGCCTCCTGGAGCCGGCGGACGTTGGGGATGACCGACTCCTCCAGGCGCCTGGCGTAGTACTCGACCGCCGCGCCGTCACCGCGGTCACGCATCTGCTGGAGGAGCCCGTGGTCCCGGTGCGCGTCGCCGTACTGCAGATCGATCGCGAGCAGCGCGGTATCGTGGCGCCGGAGGGTCGGTTCCGGCAAGCGAGCATGACGTCGTCGCAAACGTCCGTCGAGATCCATCGGCCTGCCTCCTTCCGGGTCAGCCCTAGCCGGACACCACCCAGCCACGGAAGACCGGGTTGCCGCTGTTCACGACGCGGCGCGGATGCTGGATGCGCACCAGCCCGGTCTTCGGCGACACGATCTCCTCGACGGCCTCGCCGAAGACGTCCTTGATCACGGCGATCACCTGGCCGGCGCGTACCCGGTCGCCCGGCTTGACCTGCGGGTGGAACACACCCCCCCGGGTGGCGTAGGCCACCCAGTTCTCGGTCATCATCATCGGGTCGCGGGACCGAGCGTGCTCGGGCTTCCCGTCGACCAGGCCGAACGCCCGCATCACGTTGCGGGCCCCCTTCAGGTGTACCGCGATCTCCGGCTCGTTGTATGTGGACAGGTATCCGGACTCCGCCACGATCGACGGGATCCCGCGGTCGGCCAGCGTCCCGACCAGTGTCCCCGGGTAGCCGGACTGGTGGGTCATCGACCAGACCACCTCGGTGTCCCACAGGCGAGCCATCTGCTCGGAGACCGAATCGACCTCAGGCTTGCCGGTCCGGTGGAAGATCGCGAACGGGTTGAGCCACTCGGAGGCGTCCCCTCCGTGCATGTCGATGTGCCACTTGCCCCAGTTCGAGAGCAGCTCGACGACGCGGTGGGCGATCACGAAGCTGACGGTGCCGTTCGTGTTACCGGGAAAGATGCGGTTCAGGTTCTGCCCGTCCATCGGGTTGGCGAATGTCTCGGCCGCCTCCCAGCCGGGCACGTTGACGATGAAGATGAAGCCGACGGCGCCGCGAACGGCCTTAGGATCCAGCTCTCGGAAGAACCGGATCGCTGCTTCCTGGGCGACGTACTCCGTCCCGTGGACTCCCGCCGTGATCGACAGGTGCGGCCCATCCTCGGCGCCGTTGACCAGTCCGACGGGGCAGCGGATCGCCCCTCCTGGCCGCTCCGCCACGTCGAGCCAGCCGGTGACCTTGGTCCCCGGCGCGGCCCGGAGACTGCCGAACGTTCCGGGCTGTCGCATTCAACCCTCCTCAGGCGGGCCGCGGGGCCGGCAGCTCGCCGAGTGCCCGCTCCAGCCGATTCATGCCTTCGGCGATCTGCTCCAGGCTGAAGCAGAAGCTGATGCGGATGTGGCCCTCGCCCTTCGGGCCGAACTCGAATCCCGGAGCGACGGCGACGCGGCCGCGCCGCAGCAGATGCTCCGCCAACTGGAACGTGGGCAACCCCAGCCCCCGCACGTCCGGAAAGGTGAAGTAGCAGCCCTTCGGCGTGTTGCAGTGCACCCCCGGGATCCGGTTGAGCCGGTCGACGAGGTAGTCCCGCTTTTGCTCCAGGTTGGCAATGTTGTCGCGCAGCCAGGGCTCCATGTCGCCGGTCAGCACGGCATGGGCCGCGCGCTGCCCCACCGCCGGGCAGGCCTGTAGGGAGAAGCGCAGGATGCTGTGCATGTGATCGATGACCTTGGCGGGGCCGACGGCGTAGCCGATCCGGTACGCCGTCATGCCATACGCCTTCGAGAAGGAGAAGGCCGTCACGGTCCGTTCCTTCATGCCGGGCAGCGCCGCGATGCTGTAGTGCGTCGTCCCGTCCAGCAGAGTCTTCTCGTACTCCTCGTCCGAGAAGACCCAGAGGTCGAGCCGCCGGGCCAGGTCGGCGATCTGCGCGAGGTCCTCGCGGGAATACACGATGCCCGAGGGGTTGCCGCCGTTGCTCATGACGAGGAGCTTGCTCTTGCGAGTGGCCCGGCGCGCCAGGGCCTCGAAGTCGAAGCGCCACTCGCTCTTCTCGAGCGCCAGGGGCACCGGGACAACCCGGCCGCCGGCCATCCGGATCGCCGGCTCCGTGCTCGCGTACTCGGGATCGAACAGCAGCACCTCGTCACCGGCGCCGACCAGGATCCGGAAGGTGCTGTCGATGACCTGCTGGGCGCCGATGGTGACGAGGATCTCGTCGTCGGCGTCTGCGAGCATGCCGTTCTCGCGTTCGAGCTTCCGCGAGATCGCCTGCCGGAGATCCCGGTGGCCCTTGACCCCCGGGTAGTGTGGGTACTTGTCGACCGCCGCGCGAGCCGCATCCCGGACGAAGTCGGGCGGCAGCCGGTCCCCGATCGTCCCGCCCGACAGGCTCACGACGTCCCCGAGCTCCTCCGAGAGGTCGCTCAGGTAGCGCGCGGCCGTCACGGGGCTCGGAAGGCCTCCGTCCGCGTAGTCGAGCATCAAGGACGCCTTCATGCTGGCGGACAGCCACGAGGCGGTCGAGGACTCGGTCAGGCGGGCCTGGCGCGCCTCTCGCTTGTTCTCCACGGTCATTCTCCCCTCGGTGTGAGTCGGATCTGGTTCATGCTGGGTTGGCCACCCGCACGGGCTGATCGGCAACGGCCAGCCGCGAGGCGACCAGCTCGTCGCGGAAGCGGGCGGCCGAGATCGGGCTCAGGTCGTGACGCAGCTCCAGGAGCCGCCGCCCCGGCGCCGCCGCACGCGCCACCGCCCGCCGCGCGTGCAAGGAATGGATGATGACCTCGGCGTCGCGCAGCGCCGCCGCGAGGGCGCGGTTCTCCAGCGGGACGTGGCGGATCGAACCTGCCGGCATCCAGTACTGCTCGATCAAGTGAGCCATCCCGATGAGGTTGACGTGCTCCGCGACCAGCACGGCGCGGGTCGTGCCGGGCAGGGCGAGCAGCTCGGCACGCGTCTCGGACGACAGCTCGAGGGCCAGGCCGAAGACCGGCAGGGCGGTGTCCCGCAAAAGGTTCCGAACCGCCGCGTAGCTCCGCACCAGGGTGGCGACGTGCTCGGGCGGCTCCCCCAGCGCCTCGACACCGCGGCGCTCGAGGTCGCGCAGTAGCACCCCGACCACCTCGACGCCGAGGTCGCGCACGGTCTCGGCGAGCAGCGGCGTGTAGCGGTCCACGAACTCCTGCTCCGAGCCGACGAACGCGACCCGCGGCCGCCCCTTCCCGGCCAGCGCCCGGTGGAACCCCGCCCGGATCTCCTCCGGCGAGTAGCCGAGCGCGCGGGCCCGGTTCAACGCCGGCGCGAACAGGTCGGCCAGCGCCTCGCGCCTGAGCGACACCTGGATCCGGGCGTCCGCGCTGAGGTCCGCGACCATGACGCCCCGGCCGGGGTGACTCACCACGAGGTTCTCGGCGGCCAGCGCATCGTACGCGTGACGGACGGTCACCGTCGTCACGCGCAGGCTCGCGGCCAGCTGGCGGATCGAGGGCAGAGGCGCGCCGGGCTGAAGACGCCCGAGGGCGATCTCGTAGACGATCTGGTGCCGGATCTGGAGGTAGATCGGCAGCCCGCTCGCCCGGTCGATTGTGAGCACTCGCGATCACCACCCACGTGATACTGTGCTATCCAGCCAGCACAGTACCCCCATCAATCGGCGAGCGTCAACGCCCTCCTCGGACTCCGCGGGACACCGCGAGGCTCTCGACGGCTAGCACCTCGTCGGGGCTGAGCGTCAGGGCGCGGCTCTCCAGAGCCTGCGTCATGTGCGCGGCGTCGGTGGTGCCCGTCAGCGGGAGCATCCCGACCGCTTGGGCGAACCGGAACACCACCTGGGCCGGCGTGGCCTTGCCACGTGCGGCGATGCCGGCAACCACAGGGTGGCGCAGCACCTCGGGATTCGCGGTCAGGAGCGAGAAGCCCTGATACACGCTTTTCGCCTTGGCGCAGAACGCTCGCACTTCGCGGTCCCAGCCCGTTCGGGCGAAGCAGCGATTCTGGACGAACGCGGGAGCTTCGGCGCCGGAGCCCGCCATCTCCTGGAGATGCCGCAGGGAGACGTTGCTGACGCCGAGGAGCCGCGTGCGCCCAGCGTCCCGCTCCCGCGCCATCTGAGCCCACACCTCGGCGTCGTCGGGCGTCCAGCCGTGGCCGGAGGCGGGGCCGTGCAGCACGTAGCTGTCGACGTAGTCGGTCCCGAGGTGCTCGAGCGAGCTCGCGAGCGACTGGGCGACCTGCGTCGAGAGATCGGCCACCGGATCGTAGGGCAGGCGGTGGTCCTGGCCCGGCTGGTACGTGAATTTCGTCTGGAGAAAGAGATCCGCCCGCGACACCACCCCCGCGCGGTAGGCCGCGGCGAGCCCCTCCCCGACGCCAACCTCGAAGTAGTGCCGCCGCTGGTTCGCGGTGTCGACGCCCCGGAAGCCGGTCCGGAGCGCGAGCTCGGTCAGCGCCGCCGTCCGGTCTTCCTTCCAGGCGGTGCCGTAGAGGAAATCGGGGATCATCCTGTTCCGGCCGCTCGGGGAGCCACCGAGACGCCCCGCGCGCCCGTCCTCTCGATCGCGCGCGCAACCAACCCGGAGGCCTTCGCGTCCTCGACGACCCCGCGGAGGTACGCGAGGCCGGCGTCGCGGCCCCGCGGCATGCCGACGGCCTGCTGCACCGCCATGAACCGCCCGTCGAGCACACGCGCCCCGGGGAGCCGCTCGGGGAGCGCGATCAGCGCCTGCCGGAGACCGGCGAGCACGTCCACCTGACCGGCCGCGAGCAAGCCGAAGGCCGCCTCGGCGTTCGGGGCCCGCACGAGCTCCGCGCGCTTGAGATGCCGGCCCAGGTAGAGCTCGTAGTTGGCCCTCGCCGGCGCGGCCACGCGCACGCCCTCCCGGTCGACGTCCTCCACGGCCCCGAGTGGCGACCCGGCCGGCACCAGATAGGTGGCCTCGATCTCGAGGTAGGCGGCGGTGAAGCCGATCTCGCCCTCGCGGGCCGGATCGATCCCGAGGAACGCGATGTCCCAGGCGCCGGTCTTCGCGGCGTCCACCATGACGGCGACGCTGTCGTAGGCGACGATCGCGACCGGCACGCCCAGCCGCCGGCCGAGCTCCTGCGTCAGGTCGATCGCCACTCCGCGGGACTCCCCGGTCGCCGGGTCCTTCGTGGCGAGGATGAAATTCCCGTAGTTGACGCCGGCGCGAAGCGTCCCGCTCGGAGCGAGGTCGGCCCGGACAGCCGGCGCGATCCCGGTCATGGTCGCGAGGATGCTAGCGTAGATCGTCTCCCGCGTCACCTGCAGTCGCGCTCCCCACGGGCCCCGCCGTCGCGCTACACTACGCGGAACGCTCGGGAAAGTGAGGTGGCGACCGTGACGGACAGTGGACCCAAGAGCGCGTACGAGCTCGCGATGGAGCGCCTCCGCCTGAAGGACAAGGAGGGGGGCGTCGTTGAGCGTCCGCTCACCAGCGAGCAGAAGGCGGCGATCGCGGAAGCGCGGCGCGTCTACGAGGCCAAGGTGGCGGAGCGGGAGATCCTGCACCGCGGCGCCCTGCGCCAGGCGAAGAGCCACGAGGAGGTCCAGAAGCTCAACGAGGAGCTGGCGCGCGATCGCGACCGGTTCACCCGCGACCGCGACCGGAAGATCGGCGAGATCCGCGAACGCCCGGTCTGATCAGGGCCCCGATCCTGCTGGCGAGGCTCGCGTCGGCGGGCGAATTGAGGACGCGGCAGTCCTCTTACGCCTGCAGCTTCCGGACGATCTTTCCGCTCGTGTCCGTCAGCCGGAACGCCCGCCCCTGGTATCGGTAGGTGAGCTTCGTGTGGTCGAGCCCCATCAGGTCGAGAATCGTCGCGTGGAGATCGTGCACGTGGACCGGATCCTCGGTGATGCTGTATCCGAGATCGTCCGTCGCGCCCACCGTGGTGCCGGCGGCGATCCCGCCGCCCGCCATCCACATGGTGAATGCCCGCGGGTGATGGTCACGGCCGAGGAATGGGGGGCCCTCCCGTCCCTCGTTCATGGGAGTGCGGCCGAACTCGCCTCCCCAGATCACCAGCGTCTGGTCGAGCAGCCCGCGCTGCTTCAGATCCCGGATCAGAGCGGCCGCCGCCTGATCCGTCTCCTGGCAGAGTCGGGGGAGCCCCGTCGTGATGTCGTGGTCGCGGCCGCCATGGTGGTCCCACCCCCGGTGATAGAGCTGGACGAAGCGGACTCCCCGCTCGACGAGACGCCGTGCGAGAAGGCAGTTGTTGGCGAAGGACGCCTCGCCGGGACGCGTCCCGTACATCGCGTGCACTGAGCGCGGCTCCCTCGCGATGTCGGTGAGCTCGGGAACGCTCGTCTGCATGCGGTAGGCCTTCTCGTAGGCGGCGATCCGCGCCTCGATCTCGGGGTCGCCGACGTCCAGGAAGTGCCGCTCGTTGAGGCTCCGCACTATGTCGAGGGCGCGCCGCCGGACGGCCGGGGCGATGCCCGGCGGGTTGGAAACGCTCAGGACGGGTTCTCCCTGCGAGCGAAACTCCACGCCCTGATAGGCGGTCGGCAGGAACCCGCTGCCCCAGCACGTGTTCCCGGCTCCTGGATCCGGCCGACCGGACAGGAGCACCACGAACCCGGGAAGATCGGTGTTCTCGCTGCCGATTCCGTACGTCAACCACGAGCCCATGCTGGGCCGCCCGACCAGTGGGTGACCGGAGTTCATGAAGATCTGGGCGGGCGCGTGGTTGAAGTGGTCGGTATGCACCGATCGCAGGATCAGGATGTCGTCGGTGACTCGCGTCAGGTTGGGAAGGAGGTTCGAGATCTGCGCGCCGGCGTGCCCGTGCCGCCGGAACGCGTACGGGGAGCCCAGGAGCGTGGGGACGCCCTTGATGAAGGCGAACCGCTCGCCCTTGATGATCTCCTCCGGGATCTTCTCGCCGTCGTGGGTGTTGAGCTTCGGCTTCGGGTCGAAGAGATCGACTTGCGACGGGCCCCCGGCCATGAACAGAAAGATGATGTTCTTGGCCTTCGGAGCGAAGTGCGGGGGCCGCACGGCCAGCGGGTCGGCGGCCATGGCGGCTCTGGGCCCGAAGAGCTCCGGCTCGAGGAGGGCCAGCAGGGCAAGCCCTCCGATCCCAAAACCACTCTGTTGAAAGAAATGGCGCCGAGTGATGCGAGAAAGACCGTCCTTCGGTGACTGCATGCTCACTCCTTGGTCAGCGTCTCGTCGAGGTTCAGTAGGGCCCCCGCCACGACTGTCCAGGCCGCCAGATCACGGAGCTCGGTCTCGGCGACACGCGGACTTTCGTCTCCGACGACTTGCCGTGCCGCTCGCGGCTCGGTCCCAAAGTGGTCGCGCTCCCGATGGAACTCGGCCAGCAGCAGCTGAAGCTCCTCCGGCTCCGGGGGCCGCGCCACGCACAAGCGGAAGGCGTGGATCGCGCGAGCCGCGGGATCACCTGACGGCTCTCGCGCGATTCGGCGCGCGAGCCCCCGGGCCGCGTCGACGAACGCGGGGTCGTTCAGGCCGCTCAGCGCCTGGAGCGGCGTGTTCGTGCGAGGGCGCCGAACCGTCGTCACCTCGCGACTCGGCGCGTCGAACGTCGCAAAAGCCGGATAAGGCGCCGTCCGTCGCCAGAACGTGTAGAGCCCGCGCCGACGCGCATCCTCGCCCACGCTTGCTGTCCAGGCCGCTTGGCTCTTGTTGTTGGGCGTAAAGACGTGCTCGTCCGGCAGCGGCGGAAAGACGCTCGGCCCGCCAACTTTGGGGTTGAGCAGCCCGCTGGCCGCGAGCGCGACGTCCCGGATCGTCTCAGCTGGAAGGCGGAATCGCGGGCCGCGCGCGAGGAGAACGTTTTCCGGATCCCGCTCCAGCAGCACTGGCGTCGCGCGGGAGGACTGGCGGTACGTGGCCGAGGTCACCATCGTGCGCTGGATCCCCTTCATGCTCCAGCCCCCGCGCACGAACTCCGTCGCCAGCCAGTCGAGGAGCTCCGGATGGGACGGGCGCCGACCCTGGGTGCCGAGATCCTCCGCCGTTTCCGCCAGGGCCCGGCCGAACATCTCCCCCCAGAACCGGTTGACCACGACGCGGGCGGTCAGGGGGTTGGCGTCGTCGGCAAGCCAGTAGGCGAGCCCAAGTCGATTCACGGGCCATCCGCGGCGCATCGGGTGAAGAACGCGCGGCGTGCCGGCCGAGACCTGCTCGCCCTTCTGAGTGAAGATCCCGCGGACTCGCACGTGGGCGGCCGGCATCCCCGTCGGGTGCTCGATGACCACGGAGGTGAGAGCAGGCTTGCCCGCGCGCGCCGGATCGGGCAGGTGAGGGAGCGCGTACTCGAACACGTCCGCGTGGTTGAAGAAGGCCAGGAACCGGTAGTAGTCCTTCTGTGTGAACGGGTCGTACTTGTGGTTGTGGCAACGCGCGCACGCGAGCGTCGATCCCAGCCACACCGTCGCGGTGGTGTCCACGCGGTCGGTCAGCGCTTCCCAGCGAACCTCGTCGGCATCGACGCCGGCCTCCTGGTTCAGGGTGGCGTTGGCGTGCATGCCCGCGGCCACGAACTGATCGGACGTGGCGCCCGGCAGGAGGTCGCCGGCGATCTGCTGGATCGTGAACCGCGTGAAGGGCATGTCCTGGTTGAACGCGCGAATGACCCAGTCGCGGTACGGCCACATCGATCGCGGCCGGTCCCAGCTCCCGCCGTCGGTGTCCGCGTAGCGCACGAGATCGAGCCAGGAGCGTGCCCAGCGCTCGCCGTAGTGGGGCGACGCGAGGAGCTGGTCCACAACCTTCTCGTAGGCGTTAGGGCGAGTATCCGCGAGGAAGGCATCCACCTCACCCGGGGTCGGCGGCAGTCCCGTGAGGTCAAGGGTTACGCGTCGGATCAGGGTCACCCGCGCTGCCTCCGGCGATGGCGCGAGCCCCTCCTGCTCGAGCCGCGCGAGCACGAACGCGTCGATCGGATTGCGCACCCAGCCGGCATTCCTCACGGGCGGCGGGCTCGGGCGGACCGGCTCGCGGTAGGCCCAGTGCGGCTCGTACCTGGCCTCGCCCGCGATCTCGGGCCAGACTGCACCCTGGTCGATCCAGCGTCGGATGAGCTGCACCTTCTCCGCGGACAGGGCGGGCACGGTGGAAGGTTGGGGCATCCGTTCCGCCGCGTCGGGATGGGCGATGAGCTGGGCGAGACGACTCCGCGCGTTGTCGCCAGGGATGATCACCGGCCCCGTGACGCCGCCGTGGAAAGCGAATGTCCGCGAGTCCAACCGGAGCTGGCCCCGCTGGCGAGTCGAACCGTGGCACTTGGTGCAGGACGCCTGGAGGATGGGCTGAACGTCTCGCCGAAAGTCGACCCGTTCAGCTGGGGCGGACCAGGTTGGGGGCGACGGAGCCGTGAACAGACAGGCTCCCAGGAGCATCGGCACGAGCGCCGCCATGTGTCGAAACCCTGGGCGCACTCCTCCATCCATGGTGCCTGGATGAGGATGCAAAGGAATTGCCACGGGATCGTCCGGACACACCGAATCACGTCAATGACAGATTATCCATTTTACATCATATGTTACACGACACGCGCCAAGGCAATCAAAGGGCTGGTCGACACGGAAATCGGCGCCGCGACGACCGTTCCTGGCAGGAGCGTGCGACGCCCCTGACGACCGCCCAATGCCCCGAGAGTGAGCTCCCCGGGGTCGTCCGCGACGAACCCTGAAACGCGGGGCCGATTGAATGGCTGTGATACACGGTCGGGGCGCCATGAGCGCCGCGCCAACGGGGCCGGCAGATCGCGTGATCGAGCGCACCATCGGCGCCGCCATTCTCCTAGCCATCCTCGCGTGGACTTGGACCTCGGACACCTGCTATCTGTTCGACCGGGGGAACCAGCTCGTTCACCTCGTCGAGCTGCAGCGTGTCCTCGATCCGGGGTTTCTCGCCCGCGACTGGTTCCTGAACGCCGGCGGCGAGGGAGTCCGGGCCGCATATCTGGGCGTTTTCGGGGCGCTCTCTCGCATGCTCGGCATACCCACCGCGGCACTGCTGCTCTGGATTATCCAGGGTCGCTCTCCTGGCGGTGGCAGGCTACCGTCTCGGTCGCGCGTTACACGCGAACCGGGCCGCCGGATACCTCGCAGCAGCCCTCTGCGTTCTGGTCCCGGGCCCGGCCCTCGCCGATCACTGGCTGGTCCGCGCCGAGTTGAACCCGCTCCCCTGGCCAAGGCCCCGGGTCTCCTCGCCCTGGCGTGGTGGCTGGACGGAAGCGGGCTGCGGTTCCAGCGCTCATCGGAGCAACCCTGATCCACGTTCAGGTCGGCCTGCAGGCGGCGGGCGTGATCGCGACGGGCTGGACCGCCCGCGCCGCGTGGCGCTGGCATCACGGCCGTCCACTACCGTCCCCGGCGCGAACGGTCCTCGCGGCGTGTCTACGGAGCGGCGGTCCTGGTGGAGCTATGGCCCATTGTTCGCTCGGGTCCCCGGAGGTCGCTTCACGCTCTACGACATCCCGGAAGGCTGAGCCAAGGCGACGGCGGTCCGCGAGCACGACACGCCTCGGTTCTTGCTGGCCCAACCCGCCGCGCGCTAGACTCCAGCCACCGCGACGACGATCTCCGGGCGCCCGTGGCGCCCTCATCCCCGGACCGGCCCGCCGCCGGGCCCGGACGCCGAGGAGGATCATGCTTCCCCTGACCGGCTACGCGGACCGCTTTTCCGTTGCGCCGGGCCAGACAATCGCCTTCAAGGTGTCGAGCACCGCTGCGACGCCATATCAGGCGCGTCTGGTCCGTCTCATTTCCGGCGACCCGAACCCCGCGGGCCCCGGCCTCAAGGAGGAGCCCCTTTCCGCGCCGTTCGCCGCGAGCTATCCTTCGCGCGTCCAGCCGGTGCCACTCGGCTCCTACGTCCGCGTGCCGGACGCCCCGGCGTTCGGGCGGCTCGCCAGCTTCACGATGGTTGCGACGATCTGGCCGACCACGCCCGATCGCGCGCGCCAGGGCATCGTGGCGCGCCATGATCCGAAGGCCGGTACCGGGTTCGCCCTCTTCGTGGACGACCGAGGTGCCGGCGCGCTGGTCGGGAACGGGCGCAGTGATGTCGCAACGGTCCATGTCGGTAAGCTTCTGCTGGCGAGGGCGTGGTATCGCGTGTGGGCGACCTATGACGCGGCCGCACGGACGCTCACCGTGGGCCAGGCGCCGCTGGTGCCGCGCGTGCGCGCGGACGACGCAGGCCACGCGACCGTCACCGTGCCCTTCTCGCCGGCGCTCGACAGCCGCACCCCGCTGCTCGTCGCCGCGCTGGGGGGCGCGCCCGTGGGCGGCCACTACAACGGCAAGGTCGAGCGCCCCGCGGTGTACGACGTCGCGCTCCCAGAAGCCGCCATTCCCTCCGCGCCGGACGGGACGTTCCGCCGCCACCTGGTGGCGGCCTGGGACTTCAGCCGCGAGACCTCCAGCACCCGCGTGGTGGACGTGGGGCCGAGCGGGCACCACGGAGAGGTCGTCAATCTCCCGGCTCGCGCCATGATGGGCTCGACCTGGACGGGCGAGGAGATGTGCTGGCGCCACGCGCCCGGCCAGTACGGCGCCATCCATTTCCACGACGACGATCTCTACGACTGCGGGTGGGCCACCGACTTCACCTATACCGTGCCGGACGGGCTCCGGAGCGGCGTGTACGCGGTGCGGCTCAGGGCGGGCGACGTCGAGGACATGATCCCGTTCTTCGTCCGCCCGCCGCGCGGGCGGCGGACCGCGGACGTCTGCGTGCTGATGCCGACGTTCACGTACATCGTGTACGCGAACATCGCGCGCGACGTCACCAACGACGAGTACCGAGCGCGCGTGGCGGCCTGGGGGGCGCGTCCGTGGACGAGCGACGAGCACCAGGACTACGCGCTGTCCACCTACAACTACCATCATGACGGGAGCGGGATCGCTTACTCCTCGCGCCTCCGGCCGATCCTGAACCTTCGCTCGAGCTTCCTCGCCTACGTGGACCCGCGCGGGTCGGGGGTCCGTCACCTCCCCGCCGATCTCTACCTCCTCGACTGGCTGGAGCAGATGGGCCACCGCTATGACGTGGTCACCGACGAGGATCTCCACGCCGAGGGCCTCGAGCTGCTCGCCTCGTACAAGGTCGTCCTGACGCCGACCCATCCCGAGTACCAGAGTCTTCAGACCATGGACGCGCTGACGGCCTATCTCGAGCAGGGCGGCCGGCTGATGTACCTCGGTGGGAACGGCTTCTACTGGCGCGTCGCGGCCCACTCGGCCGTGCCGGGCGCGCTGGAGGTGCGGCGCGCTGAGGGCGGCATCCGCGCCTGGGCCGCCGAGCCCGGAGAGTACTTCATGAGCCTGGACGGCCAGTACGGGGGGCTCTGGCGGCGGAACGGGCGGCCGCCCCAGAAGCTGGCCGGGGTGGGGTTCACCTCCCAGGGACCGTTCGAGGGCTCGTACTACCGCCGCCTCCCCGCATCACGGGACCCTCGGGTCTCCTGGATCTTCGACGGTGTGCCGGACGAGATCCTCGGTGACTTCGGGCTCTCCGGCGGCGGCGCGGCGGGCTTCGAGCTCGACCGGGCCGACGCGCGGCTCGGGACGCCGCCCCACGCGGTGGTCCTGGCCTCCTCGGAGAAGCACGACCTCACGAAGTTCGTCCTCGTCCCCGAGGACTGGCTAACCCACGTGGCGACCTGGCCCGGCGACCCGCCCGACAAGCTGATCCGGGCTGACATGGTCTACTTCGAGACGCCGCGCGGCGGGGCCGTCTTCTCGGTCGGCTCGATCACCTTCTGCGGGAGCCTCTCGCACAACGGCTACCGGAACAACATCTCCCGCGTTCTCGACAACGTCCTTCGCCGCTTCGCAGCGCCGTGACCGAGCCCCGCACCGGTCGGCGCCCGCGACGACCCGGCGCCGGACACAGCCGACGGGCGCAACGGCGGCCGTCGCCCCCTGCAGGATCCGCCGCGCGGCCCGGGCTCAGGGCGACAGGAGAGTGCTCGCATGAGCGTCTCGCGACTTTGTGACATCCCGGGATTCAACATCGATCGGGTGGCGGCGGCGGCCGGAGACGATCCGGACGTCCTGCGGATGGAGAATCTCGACACCGACATCGCGCCGCCGGCGAGCGCCATCACGGCGACTCGCCTCGCCCTCGGCGAAGACGACGCGAACAGCTGGCTCCCCTTCACCGGACGCGACGATCTCAAGGACGCCGTGGCCGCCTACATCGAGGGGCGCGGCGGGCCTCGCTACGACGGCCGGCGCGAGATCGTCATCACCTGCGGCGAGGGTGAGGCGATCCTCGACGCGCTCTTCTGCCTCACCGATCCGGGCGACGAGGTCATCCTTACCGACCCCACCTATGCCGGCATGCTCAACCGTGTCCGGCTGGTCGGAGCCGCGCCGCGCCTGGTGCCACTTCGCGTCAGCGGCGGCGAGTGGCGCCTCGATTTGGACGCCCTGCGGGCCGCTGCGGGCCGCCGCACGCGCGTGGTATTCGTCAACAACGCCTCCTTCCCGACGGGCTGGGTCGCGAGCGACGAGGAATGGGCGGCCATCGCGGCGCTCTGCCGTGAACGGGATCTCTGGCTCCTCTACTGGGGAGGCTTCGAGGGCGTCCTCTTCGACGGCCGACCTGTCCGTCACCCGGCGGCACTGCCGGGCATGCGCGATCGGACCGTGACCGTGGGTGCGCCCTCGTTCGAGCAGCGGATGATCGCCTGGCGCGTGGGCTGGGTCGTGGCACCGGGCGCACTGGTGAACGACGTCTCTCGCGTCCAGATCTACAATGGGCTCGTCAGCAGCGGATTCGCTCAGGTCGGAACCCGCGTGGCACTCGCCGAGCCGCCCGAGGATCTGGCGGCCGCCAACGCCGAGTGGCAGCGGCGCCGCGACGAGACGCTCCGCCAGCTCGCGGGCCTGCCGGCCTGCCGGCCGGCGGGCGCATGGTCCTTGCTCCTCGATGTGGCGACGCTCGGTCTCGACCCCGCGGAGGTGTCTCGCCGGTTGCTCGAGCAGAAGGTCGCGGCCACGCCCATGCCTGGCTGGGGCGGCGATGTCGCGGCTCGCCACGTCCGATTCGTCTTCAGCAACGAGCCAGTCGAACGGCTCACCATGCTCGGGGCTCGCATCCGGCAGGCGCTGGAGTCCGCCCGCGTCGTGACGTGATCAGCATCGGCGCCCCGCCATGGAGCCAGACACCGGGGCCCGTCAGCAAGCGGCGCGGAGACCCGCCGCCAGAAAGAGAAACGGCGCAGGAGCCTCGGCTCCTGCGCCGCTCTGACGACGTAGCCGGTCGCGACTACCAGCGGGACGTCTTGCGCGGGCCGCCGCCGCCCGAGCCCGGCGACTTCGCGACGTTGACCATCAGCTTCCGACCCTCGAACGACTGGTCGTTCAGCTTCTGGATGGCCGCCTGCGCCTCGGCCTCGGTGGCCATCTCCACGAACCCGAACCCGCGCGAGTCGCCCGAGATCCGGTCCGTGATCACCGTGGCCGACTCGACCGTCCCGTACTGGGCGAACAGCTGCCGCAGGCTCTCGGAGGTGGTCGAGTAGGACATTCCGCCGACATATAGCTTGGACGCCATGGGGCGCCTCCTTCTTCCCCCGACCGCATCGGGGGTCATTCAACTCATCCGCTTGGGATACGCGCCCCGAAGATGCGGATGAACCGACGGAGGCGAGGCCAGTCTCTCAGAGAGGGGAAGTCCGGCAGAGCACCCTGCGGAGCCGGTGGAGATCACATGACCCCATCGACCCGCACACGTACTATAGCAGACGATTGCCCCGTTCGCTGAGGTTAGACGGAGGCCGGGCTGATGGACAGCCCGACGGCCTTCCCCTCCCCGAGAGGGCGCGCGAGCGGCCCGGGGAACCCACGGCTCGAAGCGGCGAATCCAACGATTTCACTCGGTTGTGACACGTGGCCGGTTCCGCGCGGCGCACTGTGAACCACAGCCCAACTCACGAGGACCGACGCCACCAAGGAGGCGGCCGGTCGACGGAGGTCGTGATGATCCAAGGGTTCCATCGTTGTCGCGGCTGGCTTGCCATCGTGGTGACGCTCGCAAGCCTGGAGGCGGGCGCGACGGTGGGGAGGCCGAATCTGGCCGCGGGAGGACCGCCCGAGGAGACGGCCGTGTTCGCGGGCGGGTGCTTTTGGGGCGTCCAGGCGGTCTTCCAGCGAGTCAAGGGCGTCACGCGGACTGTGTCCGGATACGCAGGGGGCTCGGCCGGCTCGGCCCAGTACGAGGCCGTGAGCCGCGGCACCACGGGGCACGCCGAGTCGGTGGAGGTCACCTTCGATCCGGCGCGGATCTCGTATGCGGAGCTCCTGCAAGTGTTCTTCACCGTTGCCCACGACCCGACGCAGCTCAACCGGCAGGGTCCCGACGTGGGGCTCCAGTACCGGTCGGCGATCTTCTACGCGACCGCGACGCAGAAGTCGAGCGCGCAGGCGCACATCGACCAGCTCACCGCGGCGAGGGCGTTTCCGCGGGCGATCGTGACGCAGGTCGTCCCGCTCGCCGGATTCTACCCGGCCGAGGCGTATCACCAAGACTACCTGAATCGGCATCCCGATGACCCGTACATCGTGTTCCACGACTGGCCGAAGATCGACAGCCTGCGGAAGAAATTTCCGAGCCTCTACATCGAGAGGTAGCCCCCGGACGATGATCGGGTCGCGGTCAGACTAAGGGGCCTGCGGAACCAGACAGGACGACCGAGCACGGCGGCGTGTCGATGGATGACACGGCAACTTCCTCCGCACGGCGGATGGCGGTCGGCTCGGGCTGAGGTGACCCTGCCGCTCAGAGGCGGTAGCACGTCGTCGCGTTGAGTCCTAACACACGGTCTCGCGCGTCCCGCTCGAGGCCGGCGAGGAGCGCCTCGGCCGCAGCGACCCACTCGGCATAGGTGGCCCGCAGGGTGACGACGGGCCAGTCGCTCCCGAAGATCAGGCGCTCCGGGCCGAAGCAATCGAGCAGATGATCGACGTAGGGCCGCAAGCGGTCGACCGACCACCCCGGCCCATCCTCGGTCACCAGTCCCGAGAGCTTGACCCACGCACGCGTGTCCCGTGCGAGTCCGGCCATGTGAGTAGCCCAAGGCTCACGCGCGCCCCGCCCGATCTCCGGCTTGGCCCCGTGGTCGATCACCACGCGGAGATCGGGGTGCTGCTCCAACAGCCGGCGGAGGTTCGGCAGGTGCGGCGGTCGGACCAGGGCGTCAAAGGCGAGGTCCAACGCCGCGATCGCGCGGAGGCCCGGCGCGAGCGCAGGGCCGAGCATCCAGTCGACGTCCGGGATGTCGTGGAGCATCGGGCGGAGGCCCTTGAGATACGGGTCCCGGGCGAGATCGGCGACCACCTCGGGCGCATCAGGCGCGTCGAGCGGCGCCCAGCCGACGACGGCCGCCACGATGGGCGTCGCCGCGGCGAGCTCGAGCAAAAAGCGCGTCTCGGCCAGCGTCGGCGCCGCCTGGACGAGCACGGTGGCGTCGATCCCGGTACGGGCGAGCAGCGGGGTGAGATCGGCTGGCGCGAAGTCTCGGTAGATGGGTGCCAGGGCCGGGGTGAGCCAGCCGTAGTCGGCCCGCGCAAGGCGCCAGAAGTGCTGGTGGGCGTCGACGCGCCGCGCCCCGCGCACCGTCATCCAGGAGTAGGCGCGTCGGGCCGGACGAGACCCTCGGTCTTCAGATCGCGCCAGACCGCCGGCGGGATCACGGAGCGAAGGAGCCCGAGATTCTGCTCGACCTCGGCGGCGGCCCGGGCGCCGGGGATGACCGTGGTCACGGCGGGGTGGTGGAACGGGAACTGGAGCGCCGCGGTCGCGAGGGACACGCCGTGGGCGGTCACGACGCGCTCCAGCGCCCGAACGCGCTCGAGGATCGCAGGCGGGGCGGGCTGGTAGTTGTAGGTCGCCCCCGTGGCCGCGCCGCTGGCCAGGATCCCGGAGTTGAAGGGCCCGCCCACGATCACGCTGATGCCACGCCGGGTGCACAGTGGCAGAAAACTGTCGAGCGCGGTCTGCTCGAGGAGGGAGTACCGCCCGGCGAGCAGGAAGCAATCGAAGTCGCCGTCCCGCACGCAGCGCTCGAGGATCTGCCACTCGTTGGCGCCGACGCCGATCGCCCGGATGACACCGGCGGCGCGGAGGTCGTGCAGCACGCGATACGCTCCGTCCATGGCCTGGCGATACCGGGCGGCATCTTCGGTGCCATGCGTGACCTGGCCGATGTCGTGGATCAGCACGACGTCCACGCGGCCGACCCCTAGTCGCTCGAGGCTCGCGGCGAGGGAGTCCCGCGCCGATTCGGCCGTGTAGTCGAACACCGGCGTCAGCGCCGGCGTGTGGACGTAGGCGCTCTCCGCGGCGGGATCGGCGGGCCGAGGCACGAGGCGCCGCCCGACCTTGGTCGAGAGCACGAACGCATCGCGGGGCTGGCCGTGGAGCGCCGCGCCGATGCGTCGCTCGCTGAGCCCGTGGCCGTACAGGGGAGCGGTATCGAAGTAGCGCACGCCGGCGGCCCAGGCAGCACGCACCGTGTCGACGGCCTGGGCCTCCGAGATCGGACGGAAGAGATTGCCGAGCGGCGCGCCCCCGAACCCGAGGCGAGTCACCCGCACCGCGGTGCGCCCGAGCGCCCGGGTCTCTACGTGATCGATCGGCGACGGGCTCATGCGGGGCAGTTGGCGAGGCCGTGCAGGAGATGGGGCTTCGGTGGGGCGTGAGCCTTCAGCATGGCTCATCCTACCTCGGGATACCAGGGGCCAAACCGCGGATTCCGGGGCGTTCGCGCAAAGACGAGGGCGACAAAGCCCGTGAGACACGAACTGATGCCCGTCAGGCCTCGGGCGGGCGGCGCATGTGCCACTCCGTGGCCTGCTCGTAGGCCCAGCCGATACGCAGGACGATGGCCTCGGCAAACGGGGGGCCGATGATCTGGAGCGATGTGGGCAGGCCGGCCCGGGTCAAGCCATTCGGCACCGCGAGCGCGCACAGGCCCAGGTAGTTGGCCATGCGCGTGAAGTACGCCGGCGTGGTCCCCTCGTCGACCTCGGTCAACGGGATCGCCGGCGTGCGGGTCGTCGGGGTCAACAGCGCGTCGAGATCGGACGTCGCCGCCGCGTAGCCTCGCTGATCCTCCGCTTGCTGATGGAGCGTCTCCAGGTAGTCACGGGCGGTCACGCCGCGCCCCTGGAGGAGCCGGGCCCGGACGTGCGAGCCCAGCGGGAGCGCCGGATCCTCGGCAAGCGGGCCCAGGACGTGGTAGGCCTCGGCCGCGATGATCCGGCCGGTCCCCGCGAGGTAGTCCTGGAACGTCCGGGGAAGCCTCGCTTGCTCGACCCGGGCGCCGAGGCGCGCGAGAGCATCGACCGCGCGATCGTAGGCTTCGAGGACCTCGGCATCAACCCCGGCGCGCTCGGACTGCGACAGGATTCCGAGGCGGAGACCGGCCACGCCGCGGCGAAGCCCCGGGATCGGATCGATGGGGGGCTCGAGCCGCGTCCGGAGATCGAGAGGGTCCGGGCCCTGCAGCACACGGAACATGATCGCTGCGTCCTCGACGGATCGCGCCATCGGCCCTGGCGTGTCCAGCGTCGTGGACAACGGCAGGACGCCGTGGGTCGAGATGCGCCCTACCGTGACCTTCAGCCCGACGATGCCGCACCATGCCGAGGGAAGACGCACCGAGCCGCCGGTATCGGTGCCGATCGCCGCCGGGGCGAGAGCGGCGGCGACGGCGACGCCCGAGCCACTCGACGAGCCGCCCGGCGTGCGATGAATCCGGAGGTCCCAGGGGTTACGCGGCGTGCCGAGCTCGACATTGGTCCCAAAGCCGCCCATGGCGAACTCGACCGTGTGCGTCTTGCCGAGCACGATCATGCCGGCCTCGACGAGCCGTCGCGCCAGAGTCGCGGTCTCCGACGAGATGCGGGACAGCCACGCCTTCGATCCGCCGGTGGTGACCCGGCCTTCGAGCTCGACCAGGTCCTTCAGGGCGACCGGAATGCCGTGAAGCGGGCCGATCCGGTGGCCTGAGCGTATGGCCCGCTCGGCCGCCTCGGCGGCGAGCCGCGCGTCGTCGCGGTAGACGGTGACGAAGGCGTGGAGCTCAGGGTCGCGCCGCGCGATCCGGTCGAGGACGGCATCCATGAGGCCGACGGGAGAGAGCTGTCGGCTCTCGAGCGCGGCCGACAGCTCGGTCACCGTTGCGCGCGTGGGATCGGTCCCGACCATGCCGAGGCATGCTATCACGCTCGGCGTGAGCCTTGGCCTGCGCTCGGCCGGCTCGCGGCATCCGCAATCCTCGCCGCGGAGCCCTCCCCGGCCAAGTCCCGGCCGCCCTGCCTGTCATGTAGGCGGCATGTACCGTGGCACATCCTCGATCCAGACCTCGCGCGGAGAAGGACCGCATGTCATCGGGAGCGTGTCGGCCCCCAGACACACGTCCGTCCGCGAGCCCATCAGGTCAGATCAATCCCCGCAGGATCAGACAGCGGCAACCCTCACGGGTCCTGCCCCCCGGGGTCACGCAACCTGGATCATCGCGAACTAGCCCGCTTCACCTTGCGCCACGCCCCGGGCGACATACCGGCGACCCGTCTGAAAGCCCGCGAGAAGGCGGCTTCACTCTCGTAGCCGACGTCCAGCGCCACCGCCACCAGCTTCGCGCTCGTGTCGCGCAACAGTCCCGACGCGACCTGCATTCTCCACCGGGCCAGATAGTGCATCGGCGGCTGGCCGATGAAGTGCACAAAGCGCTCGTGAAGCGACGAGCGCGAGAGCCCCGCCTCCTCGCTCAATCGCTCCAGCGTCCACGCCTCGGCGGGCTTCTCGTGAATGAGGGAGAGCGCGCGACCAATGGCCGGGTCCCGCATTCCCGCGAGCCAGCCCTTCTGTTCCGGCGGGAGCGAGTCGATGTGCCGACGCAGCACTTCCACGAAGAGCATCTCGCTCATCCGTTCGAGCACCGCTTCGCCGCCGGGCCGCCTCGAGTTCGACTCGGCCACGACCGACCGCATGAAGGTCGTGACCCAGGAGTCGGGTCCCAGCGTGCTGCCCGGAATCCGAAGCACGCGAGGGAGCGCCGCCAGAAGCGGATTGAACGGCCGAGCGTCGAGCCCCAGGAAGCCGCAGACCACCGTCGCATCCTCAGGGACGCTGCCGTCTCGGCGCGTCGCCCTCCCTTCCGCCTGCTGCATGCTCAACGCATAGGGCAACTGGGGCGGGCGCGGCGAGAAGTAGAGGCTCGTGTCGACGCTCGGGGCACGCATGCCCGGTGCCGGCCGTGTATTCGACGACCGTGCCTCCCAGTGAGAGCCGTCCGTCCGCGGCGGCGCGTTCAATCAGCGCCCGGGCCAAACGATCTTTCATGCTCCCGGTGGGATTCGCCGACTCCAGCTTGGCGACCACGCGCGCGGACCCGGCCGGTACGACGTGGTGGAGCTCGACCAAGGGAGTGTTGCCGATCGCATCCAGGAGCTTCAGGCTTGGCATAGATCACTCACCAACTGTGCGGGGGCTCTCGTCCCCACCATGACTTGACTGAGCTCTCTCTCGCCAGCGAACGTGCCGTGAACCCGTTCCCGAGCTTTCCTATCCGCGCCGGGCGCCCGGAGTATCGCCGTCAAGTGGACCCTCACGAGAGGGTACACCTTCCCAGCCTGGCCGCGGCTCCGCGGAAGGACGTGCTGTCACCCTGTCGCTTTCCTCGCAGGGTTGTGGCGCCAGCTCAAGTGCGAACGGACGAGGAGCTACGGTCGAAGGAGGCTTCCCGAGACTCTCAAGCGTCAGCGGTCGGCTGGTGACTCGGAACGGCGACCGGAACGGCTCAGCCCTGGTGGGAGGAACTGGTCTCGAAAGAAGGACGTGCCCGGAGCGCCTTGGCCACGACCGTCTTCAGCATCTCCTCGCGAAATGGCTTCGGGACGACGGGCAGGCCCCGCTCGTCGGCGCGCCGCATCACCTCGGAGTCAATCAGTCCCGTGATGAGGACGATCGGCATGGTCGGGGATCGTTGCCGGATGGCCTCCGCGAGCTCCCACCCGCTCATCCTCGGCATGGCGAGGTCCGTGATCACGAGGTCCCAACCCCCCTCGTCGAAGCGAGCCAGTCCCCTCGCGCCATCGGCCGCCGTCTCACAGTCGTACCCGAACGAGGCGACCAGATAGCACACGATCTCACGCACACTGGGATCGTCGTCGATCACGAGCACCCGGAGGCGACGTTGTTCTTCCATGGTGACCAGGGCAGGTCTTGCAAGGCGTGCCAGCTTGCAGGACGTCGCTCAGATGGCCGAATGGCCTGCGATTTGTCCGCTGAGCGGCCCGGAGACCCTCCCGGAAGTGACGAAAATCGTCACCGAGTGCCCGGATCACAGTCGGCCTGCCGATGCCCGGTGCCATAGCGCCGGGCACGCCTACGGTGGACTTGACCAAGACCGGCGAAACCTTGTTCACGAACGCCATGGTCGACAACGTCCTGGGCACCCAGGACGGCTTCATCCGAGCCACCGCCCTGCTCTACGCCAACGGACGCAACCTGAGAGACCCGCTGCTATCTCCCATCTACGGAGATGTGCGCGGATTTCCGCCGACCATCCTGACCAGCGGCACACGCGACCTGTACTTGTCGAACACGGTGCGGATGCATCGCAAGCTGCGCGCGGCCGGGGTCGAGGCGGTGCTGCAGGTGTGGGAAGGTCAATCTCACGCGCAGTACCTCGCCGACATCACCGCACCCGAGACCCGCGAGTACCACGATGAAGTCGCGCGCTTCTTCGACCTTCACTTGGGGAGGCAAGGGTAAGCGGCGGCATCGCCGCCTCGAACCACGCGGTGGGGTCCCGGCCCGGCGGTCGGTGGCCGCAATGAATCGGGCCAGGCCGGAGCCGGCCTAGAGACCGCGGGCCGCGCGCAGGATCTCCTCGTCGCTCGGGAACTTGCCGAGGTCGCCGATCCGCTCGCCGGCCTCGATCTGCCCCCACCGGATGATCCCCTCCCGGTCGATGAGAAAGTGCCCGGTCAGCTGGGTGCCGTGCGCGGTCGCGATCTGCTGGTCGACCTCGGTCGGCTCGAAGCCGTCCCGCTGGTTCAGCGCCTCCTTTGCCGCGAAGGGGTTCAGCGGCGCGGGCAGCTCTCCGGTGGGATTGATCAGTACCGTCTGCAGCTGGCCAATCGTGGCGCGGAGCGGCCACGCGGCTGCCGCCTCGTCCTCGACGAGCACGCCTGCGGGTACCCCAAACGCCCGGTGCGTCGCCGCATCGGGGTCCGCGGCGAGCAGCACGCGGGTCGGGCGATACCTGAAGTAGAGCCGCGCGCGCTCGAGCGCGGTGTTGACCACCGCCAGCGTCTCCACGCCCACGGCCTTGAGCTTCTCCTGCGTGGTGCCCAGCTGCACGAGCTGGCGTCGGCAGAAGGGTCAGTGGAGCCCTCGGAACAGACCGACCAGGATCGGGCTGCGGCCACGATACTCGGCGAGCGAGACCTGACCTTCCCGATTGACCGCGGGCAGGGCGAAATCTGGGGCAGGCTCACCGGGACGGAGGGGCTCGACTGTCATGACCAGTGTCTCCTCGTGCTTGCTTTCAATCCAGGAATGGCAGCACCACGAGCGCGGCGGGCTCGAGCTTCCCCCTCACTCCCTGCCTGGACTCTCTGCATGAACGCCTCGGCCCGGCCCTCGTCGCCTAGGTCCACATGAACGGTGGCAAGGCCATCGTAGCAGGGAAACAGGAGCTGGGGCTCCCCGGTCTCTTCCGCGAGCGCCCTCCGGAATGCACCATCGTCTGGGCCGGATCACCGTGGCACTGGTAGATCTGCCCGAGCACGATCAGCGGCCCCTTTTCGACCGTTTCCCCCGTTCCCTCCAGTCGGGATTGCAGCCCTGACCCACTCGACTTCGACGTGCGCGCCAGCGCGGGCAGTGTCAAGGACGGCACCGGACGGCCCCCGCCGCACCTCGGACTTGGGCGTCTTCAGGCGAGGGGGCAAGAAGACGCGACTGGCCCCAATCCCCCGCAGCGGATTAGACGCCGGGTTCCGCTCGCGGAGCTCAGTTGGGCCGGCCGCTGCATTTCACAGCGCGGTGCTACATTTCGCAGCGATACTTGACGTCGTCGGCCCCTCCATCCCCGGGACGCCCGCCCCTGGCCATGCGACGACCTCGTCGTAGCCGCGCATGTCGACCGAGGCCCTGGACCTCGGACCCCCGTCCGCACCGTTCCCGCACAATCCGATGACAGGGCTACACTCGGCGATGCAAGCGGTGGTCGACGGCGAGCAGGAGCGCGTTCACCGAGCCCGCGAAGGCGACCAGCATGAAGGTGAGCGACATGATCACCTCCATGTTGTGTAGACCGATCGCGTTCATCAGCATGAAGCCGAGACCGCGCCGCGAGCCGAACATCTCGCTCAGCAGGGTGCCGATCAGCGTCAGAGCGAAGCCGACCCGGAGCCCGGTGAACACCTCCGGCAGCGTGGCGGGCAGGAGCACGGACCGGAGCAGCGTCCACGGGGGGAGGCGCAGGATCCGCCCCGTCTTGACGAGCACGGGGTTGATGTTACGCACCGCGTTCGTCGTGAAGAGCGTGATGGGGATGACGCGGTGAAGCGCCTCGAAGGCGACCTCGGCGCTGATCCCGATGCCGAAGAA
Source organism: uncultured Candidatus Rokubacteria bacterium (assembly GCA_963805625.1). Taxonomy (GTDB): domain Bacteria; phylum Methylomirabilota; class Methylomirabilia; order Rokubacteriales; family DASRDR01; genus DASRDR01. The sequence goes on along the minus strand of CAWDVE010000017.1, from coordinate 545,625 downwards.
CAGCAGGATGATCGGGTACAGCGTGACCTTGGGGATGGAATAGATCGCCACGAGGACCGGCTCCGCGACCTCGCCCGACAGTCGGTGGTACCCGAGGAGCGCGCCGGCCAGGACACCGGTGCCCGCGGCCAGCAGGAGCGCGATCACGAACGCGGTCAGCGTGGCTCCGGCATGCGGCCAGAACTCGGCGGACGCCAGCGTGAGAGCGGTGTGGCGCAGCGTGCCGAGAGGCGTGGTCATCGCCACCTCGCCCCCCCCCCGATGCGCGAGCTGCCACACCGCCAGCACCACGCCGGCGAGGATCGCGAGGTCGACCGCTCGGCTCCCCAGCAGCCGGGACGGCGCGGCGGTACTCACCGGAGACCGCGCCGCGCCATCAGCGCCTTCTCCCAGGCGTGCAGCGTCATGTTCACGACCAGGACGAAGGACAGGATGAACAGGATCAGGGCGTACATCGTCGGGTTATTGAAGTCGTGATAGGCGAAGCCGATCTGATAGCCCAGTCCGCCGCTGGACAGGATGAACTCGGAGCCGACGACGCCGATAAACGAATAGGCGATGGCCAGCTTGACGCCGGTGAACAGGTAGGGGGCGGCGCAGGGCAGCACCACACTGAAGGCGGTCGCGGTCCGGCCCATCCGGAGCACCCGGACCGTCTTCAGGAGCACCGGCGACACCCGATCGAGGCCGTTGAGCGTGTTAATGATCATCACGGCCACCGCGTAGAGAAAGCCGATCATGACCTTGGGAATGTCGTTCAGGCCGAACATCACGATGAACATCGGGTAGAAAACGAACACCGGCACCGAGTAGTACGCGGCCAGGAGGGGGTCGACGGTGCGCCGGAGCCGGGGCAGCGCGTGCACTGCCGCGCCGACGACGATGCCGACGACGATCGACGAGCCGATGGCAATGGCAACGGCGGTCAGGGTGCGGTAGATGTCGGCCTGCACCCGGCCGGAGCGGAGGAGCCGCCATAGGCTGAGCGCCATCTCGGTCGGCGGAATCATCGTGAAGGTGCCGATCACGCCGGTGCGGCACAGCCCCTCGACGAGGGCGATGGACGCGACCAGGACGACGATCCGGAGGCGGGTGGCCGGCCGCACGGTCAGCGAGCCCCGGACTGGGAGCGCAGCGCCTTCAGCGACTCGCCGCGCAGGAGTGACCACAGCCGGCCGGTGATCCGGCCGAACTCGGCGTCGGCGACGATCGTGCTGTCCCGGCCGCGCGGCCAGCCGGTCTCCACGATGTCCAGGAACCGCCCGGGGCGGGCCGACATGACACCGACGCGGTCGGCGAGCATCGCGGCTTCGTCCAGAGCGTGGGTGATGAGCAGCACGGTGGCGCCGGACTGTCGCCAGAGGTTCAAGAGCTCGTCGCCCATCAGCAGACGCGTCTGCTGGTCCAGGGCCCCGAACGGCTCGTCGAGCAGGATGAGCCGCGGCTCGAGGACCAGGGTGCGGGCGATGCACACGCGCTGGCGCATGCCGCCGGACAGCTGTGCCGGATAGGCGGCCGCGAATTCGGTCAGCCCCATGAGTGCCAGCGCGTCGTCCACGCGCCGGCTGATCTCGGCCTGGCCGGCGCCGCGCTGGCGGAGCCCGAAGGCGATGTTGTCCCGAACGGTCAGCCACGGGAAGCTGGCGTACGAGGTCCCGGGCCGCCGGCCGACCCGACCTCCCCAGACGCCGACCGGCGGTGACACCGGAAGGAGAGGAGCCATGAGGCCCACCGAACGCCCCGAAACGCCGCCGGCCGCCGCGCCAGCCTGGGGGAGCGACGCGATCGTGCGCTTGCTGCGTCTGATGGACATCGAGTTCATCGCGCTGACGCCGGGCGCCAGCTTCCGCGGGCTGCACGACAGCCTCGTCAACTATCTCGGGAACACGCGGCCCGAGCTCCTGCTGGCGGTACACGAGGAGAGCGCGGTCGCCATCGCGCACGGCTACGCCCGGGTGGCCGGGCGGCCGATGGCAGTCGCCCTGCACAGCAACGTCGGCCTGACGCATGCGACGATGGCGATCTTCAACGCCTGGTGCGACCGCGTGCCGATCCTGGTCCTGGGTGCGGTGGGACCGATCGACTCGGTGCGGCGACGCCCCTGGGTGGACTGGATCCACACCGCGCGCGACCTGGGCTCGATGGTCCGCGGCTACGTCAAGTGGGACGACCTGCCGGGCTCGGTCCCCGCCGCCCTGGAGGCGATCCTGCGCGCGCGCATCATCGCGACCACCCCGCCGGCGGGGCCGGTCTACGTGTGCCTCGACGCCACCCTGCAGGAGCAGCCGATCGACGATCCGGTGGAGATGCCGCCGCTCGAGCGGTTCCGCGCGGCCGAGCCTGCGGATCCCCCGGCCGAGACGCTCGCGCGCGCCGCGTCCCTCCTCGCGGCCGCCCGCCGCCCGGTCATCCTGATGGGCCGTGTCTCGACCCATCTCGACGACTGGGACCGTCGCGTAGCCCTGGCCGAGCGGCTCGGCGCTCGGGTGTTCACCGACCTCAAGACCGGGGCCTGCTTTCCCACCACCCATCCCCTCCACGGCTGCCCGCCGGGCCTGTTCCTGAGCGCGGAGGCCTGGCCGGCCATTCGCGAGGCCGACGTCATCCTGAGCCTCGACTGGATCGATCTCGCGGGTTCCCTGCGCCTGGCGGGCGCGGGCTCCCTGCCCGCCGGGCAAGTCATCCAGTGCTCCGTGGACCAGTACTGCCACAACGGCTGGAGCATGGATCACCAGGGTCTGCCGCCCGCCGACGTGTCGCTCCTCGCGCCGCCGGACCGCGTGGTGGCGAGGCTGCTGCAGGCCCTCCCCGCGTGCACATCCGCCGCGGCGCCTCCCGCGCCCGGGCCGGGTACGCTCCGTGAGGAATCCCCGGTAGCCGACGGGGTACCCGACGTCATCACGATGGCGGGGCTGGCGCAGGGTTGCACCGACGTCCTGGCGGCCCACAGTCCCAGCTACATCCGGCTTCCGCTCGGGTGGCCGGGCGAGTACTGCCGGTTCGCGCACCCGCTCGACTACATCGGCTTCGATGGTGGCGGCGGCCTCGGCTCCGGCCCTGGCATGGCGGTGGGCGCCGGCCTGGCGCTGCGGGGCACGGGCCGCCTGCCGGTCGCGATCCTGGGCGACGGCGACTACCTGATGGGCGTGACCGCGCTCTGGACCGGCGTGCACCATCGCGTGCCGCTGCTGGTCGTCGTGGCCAACAACCAGTCGTTCCTGAACGACGAGCTGCACCAGGAGCGCGTCGCCCGCCTGCGCGAGCGCCCGGTCGAGAACCGCGGCATCGGGGTGCGGATAGGCGACCCGCCGATCGACCTGGCAGCGCTGGCTCGAGGTCAGGGTGCCGTCGGCATCGGGCCCATCAAGACCGCGGCGGACCTGGCGGCAGCGCTCAAGGAAGGCATCGAGCACGTGCGCAGCGGTGCCCTCTGCCTGATCGACGTGCACGTCGCCGCGGAGTACAGCCGCGCGACGTCGTCCGCCGTGCTGCGGCAGATCCCGTCCCGCCGATAGCCCTGAGAGCGGCACGCGGAGCGTGTTGCGCGCCGGTCCCGGCCCCCGCCGCCTCTGCCGCAGGTCACCGCGAGATCCTGGATCGAGCGCGGTGGGGTTCGTTCGACTGCGCGCGATGAGCGTTGCGTGTCACACCACGTCTCACGTGTCACACGATTCGCCATGGGGGATCAAGGACCTGAAGGCCGAGATCCTTCGGCTGGAGCGCCTACGCCGGAGGCCGCGGGCCTGGGGACTGACTGGAGAAGGCGGTGGCCGACCGCGAGCAGGACGGAGCCCAGCCAGACCCGCGCCTTGCGGCGCGGCGGACGCGCATCGCGGAGGAGCGCCCGTCGGGCGCTGAAGGCGCGAGCCTCTGCCAGCATCTCTTCGACTTTCAGGAGGTACGCCTCGGCCCGGGGATCACCGATATGGTATGTCCGCATGAGGGGCCTCCGTGTCCGGCGCCTGAAGAGTCCACCAGCTCCTGTCGGCATCGTCCACGCGGCCCGCGAACGAATCAATTACCTGGAAGGTACTTTGCACGCGCGTGACCTGCTCGGGATAGGCGATAACGGTGTCCTTGAAGCCCGTCTCCCACGGTTCCGGCGGCGTCGGATCCGATCCGGGTTCGACCTGGACTGTCTGATCGCTCTCGTCGACAGAGATCGCCTGCCGGTTGACCACCTCGAAGACGACCTCGTGGACGTGGATCGGGTGGGCGTCCGCCGTTGCATTGTAGAACTCCCAGACCTCGGTCGCGCCGACGGCCGGGTTCTCGGTGACCGGGTCTTTCCACCGTCTCGCAGTCCAGGTACCCGGACCCGCGTTGGGATCGCCTTCTATCGTGCCGAGCCGCGTCTCCGCAGGGGCGTCATCGGAGAACGCCGAGACTTCTTCGAGCAGAGCCAGCGGTCGAGTCACCGACTCGGGTGGCAGTGGAGTAATGGCTGGCAGGACCAGGAACTGCGGCGGGGTGGTCGGATCAGGTGCCACCGCCGGGACGACGCGGAACTCCATCACCTGGCCGGTCGTAAGCGGGTCGGCGGCCGGGAAATCCTCATCTACGTCCGGGAACGGCTCGTCCGGGCCCACGTTCCCGAGGACGTAGTTGCCGACCGGGACGTTGGTGAAGTCGACGATGACGTCTGCGCGCTCGGCCAGGCCCATCAGGAGCTTGTTGGCGTTCACCGCGGTGAGGTTCACCGGCGCCGCCAGGAAGCCGCCCTCGTTGCCGATCTGCCACACCTCGACGCCGGGGAGGTTGTCGAAGACGAGGATCAGGAAGCGCGATTGACAGCCGTTCAGGAAGCGGAAGCGGTAGCGTCGCTGCTCGACGGTCTGGAACGGCCAGGTATTGCCGTTCACCATGATGCAGTTGCCGAAGAACTCGGGGTTCCAGATCGGCGAGATGTCGGAGAGCGGGATGAAGGGCCCTCCTGCGGGGACATCCTGAAAGAAGGCGCGAGTGTCCGGGTAGAAGAGCGAGCCGTCGCTGTTGAACGAGCGGTCCTGGATGGCGATCGGGATCTCGTAGTAGGTCTTGTTCGGTGGGAACTTATCCCCCGGCTTGGGCGCTGGACCCGGAAGCATGGCCGGCGTGCCGAAGCGGCTGTCGAGCACGGCATCGTCGCCTGCCGGACCGCCGCGGATGATGTAGAAGCCGGCCGGGCCGGCGTAGACGTTGAGCCGCGTCATGCCCAGCGCGTGGTCGTGGTACCAGATGGTCGAGGCGCGATTCGCGTTCGGGTACTGGAAGACGGCGAACCCCGGCCCCCACGTGACCTCGAACTGCGCCTCGGCCTTGTCGGCGAAGAAGCCATACCAGGTGCCCTCGGTCGCGTAGCCCTCGGGGATGTTGTCCGCCGTGGGCAGGTACCACGCCTCGGCGTAGCCGTCGCTCTCGTCGTCCACGCCGACGGCGCCGTGGACGTGAGTGACGATGGGCACGGGCCCGTGTACTGCGTGTATTGCGTGGTGGGATCGTTGAACTCGGCCAGCGGCACGTAGGTCTTGCCGGTGAAATCGGGCCGCGTGTCGCGCGCCGCCGTGCCGCCGGGCGGGTTGGCCCAGTGGAGCGTCGGGTCAACTGGGAGCAGGTGGGGCAGGTAGTCGCCGGTCGCAGCATCCACCAGCTCGTTGATCCACTTGATGCGGACGGGGCGCTTCCAGTGCGCCTCGATCGTGAGCGATGGCGCGTGGTGGAGCAGCAGGCCCTTCTTGCTGGCGGACGTCACCGCGCCGTAGCCCCAGACGGTCGTCTGTGGAAAGCCGGCCGGCAGGATCTGCTGCTTGAATTGCCGCATCGAGATCTCGTAGTAGTCGGCGTTCGGGCCGCCCTGCAGGACGATCGTTCCGGCCTTGGGCATGACCGGCGGGATGAGCAGCGGGGTCTGGTACTTCAGGATCGTGGACGGGTCGAGTGAGCCCCCCGGGATCGAAGCGAGCGCCTTCGCGAGGCCGGTAACCTTGTCGAAGCCGAACAGCGTGAGCATCGTGCCGCCAGCGCTGTATTTCAGGAACGTGCGTCGTGTGATCATTGATCCTGAACCTCCCTTCCATCCAAGCGGAGCGTGACTTCCTGCGACATGCCGGGTTGATCCGTGTGCCGAATCGTCGGCGGCCCCGAAGGGTTGGGTGGCGAAGGCCTGACACGGGATTGCTCATCGCGCGGTCGCCTGTCTCGATGGTGAAGCGCCTCTCGGAGGATCCCGTCCGTCTCGAGTGAACCGCACTCTACGGTCAGCACGGCCTGGCCGTCAACGCCCATGATGGTGGCGGGCGGGGATCGCCCTCGCTGAGGCCGCGAGGGACTTCGCCTCCGGCGGAAGGTAACTCGAGCATCCTGCTCCGATCACCAGACTCGGCGATCCCGCGCCAAAGTGCCTTCCAAGGTCTGCAGATAGCATGCCGCGGAGAAACCTGAATTTCCTTGACTGTGCTATACGTTGCCAATCTAGGTGTGACCATCACAAGGTCTGGCCCCCTGTGTGCTTCCACAATCGTGGCGCCTGAGGACGTCCAGACGGCGGTGGCGGTCGCCCGTTCGCGGACAAGCACGACTGCGAGAGCCATCGCTCGCTCCTCCGGACCCGTCATCTCCTGGACGTCTTGCACTCGATGGCCATACGGGATACATGGGACCAGTCGTGTCGCCCGGCCCGTCTCGTCCCGTCACCCGCAGGCGCCGATAGGGGGACGCTCCCTGCCCCAGCTCGTCCACGTCCTCGCCCTCGGGAGTGCTGTCGTCACTGCGGGCGCGACCATCCTCATCCGTCTGGGCTTCCGGGGGGCCGATGCGTTCACGAGCTATTGGATCAATCTCGTCGTAGGCACTGCGGGCCTCTGGCTCGCCGTGCTCGTGGCGGCGCCATCAGGCCCAACCGAGCTCCACGGCATCCTCTACTTCGTCCTCGCGGGCCTCGTCGGGACGACAGCAGGCCGGCTGCTGCGCTTCGTGAGCATCGACCGGATGGGTGCGTCAGTCGCCGCGGCGCTGACCAACCTCCACCCCTTCATCGCCGCGGGGCTCGCGATTCTCCTCCTCGGGGAATCGGTGACCGCGCCGATCCTCGCCGGCACCGCGGTCATCGTGGCGGGTACGGTGCTGCTCTCCGCAGGCGGCCGGATCCTCGGCTTCCGCCCCTCCCAGCTCGTCTTTCCCTTTCTCTCGGCGGCGTGCTTCGGCGCGGTCGCGATCCTCCGGAAGCTAGGCTTGGGCGGCGCCGGACCGCTCCTCGGCTTCGCTGTCAACGTCACCACCGCCCTCGTCGCCTTCACCGTCTTCCTCGCCGCCTCCGGCCACCTGCGCCGCCTCCGGTGCGAGCCACCGAGTCTCGGCTACCTGATCGCCGCCGGCGTCCTCGAGAACTTCGGGGTGCTCCTCGGCGTCCTCGCGCTCCGGGTGGGTACCGTGAGCGTGGTGGCTCCGCTCAGCGGCACCATGCCTCTCTTCGTCCTCGCGCTCTCGTGGGTGTTTCTCCGGGACATCGAGCGCATCAACGCTCGCCTCGTCACGGGAACACTGCTCATCGTCCTCGGCGTGTACCTGATCACCGCCCTCTAGCACGCCACCACGGGTTGCGCGCCCGAGCTTCGGCACGTGGCGGCGGTGGCCGAGCGCCACGCCCCGCCGACGTTCTCACGCGCGGGGATCCAGTCACGCCGTTGCCACCGCGTGTTGGTGGAAGGGGTCGGAACCCGTTCGAAGGGTCCCCTGATCCTATACGACGGAGTCGCGTCGCAGCTGCTCGATCTCCGTGGCGGTGTAGCCGGCTTCGGTCAGGATCTCGTCGGTGTGCTCGCCGAGCGTGGGTGGCTGGCGGTCGAGGCCCGGGTACCGTGGGCGAGGCGGAAACCGGCACCGACGAGGCGCATAGGGCCGTAGCGCGAGTCGCTCGTCTGCAGCACGTCGCGGTGCTCAAGCTGCGGATGCTCGACGATCTCGTCGATCTTCCAGATGCACGCGCACGGCACATCGGCGGCGGTCAGCCACGTCTCCCAGGTCTTGGGGTCGTCGCTGGCCAGCGCGCCCTCGATTACCTCGCGCAGCAGCGCCACGTGCTCAGTCCTTGAAGCGAGGGTCCAGGAGCGCGTCGGGGCGCCCGATCGTCGTCATGAGGCTCACGAACTGCTTCTCGGTCAGCACCGCGAGCACGATGTAGCCGTCCCTGGCCCGGAAGCGATTGGCCGTGGGCTTGCGACTCACCGAGCCGTTACCGATCTGCACCTTGCCACAGTTCCTCGACGCCCACGAGTGGGCCTTCGAGTACTTCGGTGGCCATACCGCGGCACGCTCGGGGTCAGGTACGTGCGACGACGGAGGATCCGGACACCGGAGCGTCTCCGGGGCAGGTCGCGCATCGTTCGCCGCCCGCCGCGCTCGATCCGGCCGGCCGCCTCATCCGCTCCCTCCCGACGCCGTGGTCTCCAACTGTAGGGAGGCGGGCGCCGCTGTGAAGGCGGACAGCCGGCCCGGGTCATGCGGCCGCGGGACGCGGGGCGCCCGCGGCCGGCCGTCAAGCCGGGACGCTCCGCTGGCCCCGGGCCAGCGCCCAGAGGCCGCGGGCAGTGGGGACCAGGACGGCCAGGATGGCCAGGGAGGTCAGCACCGCAGCGATGGGACGCTGGACGAAGATGAGCACCCCGGCATCGGAGATGATGAGGGACTGCCGGAGCGCCCGCTCGGCCAGGGGGCCGAGCACCAAGGCCAGGGTCAGGGCGGCCGCCGAATAGTCGAGCTTGCGCATGAGGTAGCCCAGGACCCCGAAGGCCAGCATCACGCCGACGTCCCACACCCGGTTGTTGGCGGCGAAGGCGCCGGTGATGCAGAAGACGATGATCAGCGACATCAGGATGCTGTAGGGGATGCGCAGCGCCCGCACGAAGACGGGGATGAAGGCGATGTTCAGGATGACCAGGATCACGTTCCCGATGTACATGGAGGCGATGAGGCCCCACACGAAGTCGGGGTTCTTCTCGAACAGGAGGGGCCCCGGGCGGAGGCCCCACATCATGAGGCCGCCCAGCAGGATCGCGGTGGTGCCGGAGCCGGGGATGCCCAGGGTCAGGAGGGGCACCATGGCCCCGGCCGAGGCGGCGTTGTTGGCCGATTCGGGCCCGGCCACCCCCTCGATGGCCCCGTGCCCGAACTCCTCGGGGTGCTTCGAGTACTTCCGCTCGACCGCGTAGGAGAAGAACGAGGCGATGGTGGAGCCGGCCCCGGGCAGGATGCCCACGAAGAAGCCGAGCACCGTGCCGCGCGCGATCGCCCACCGGCTGCGAGCCCAGTCCGCGGCGGTCGGCAGGACGTCCCGGATCCCGTACCGTCCCTGGAGGACCTTGAGGTCCAGGGCCTGCTCGACCCCCACCAGCACCTCGCCCATCCCGAACAGACCGATGGCCACCGGCAGGAAGTCGAAGCCGTCCAGGAGCTCGTTGACGCCGAAGGCATAGCGCGGGTCGCCGGAGATGATGTCGAAGCCCACCATGGCGAGCATCAACCCCAGCACCATGCTGATGTAACCCTTGATGGCGTTCTCCCCGGTGAGCCCGGTCACCGTGGTCAGGCCCAGCAGCATCAGGGCGAAGGTCTCGGGGGGGCCGAACGACAGCGCCCACCGGGCCAGGGTGGGGGACATCAGCATGAGCATGACCACCCCGAACGTCCCGGCGATGAACGATCCGAAGGCGGCGATGCCCAGGGCCGGCCCGGCCCGACCCTTGAGGGCCATCTGGTAACCGTCCAGGCAGGTGACGACCGAGGCCGACTCACCCGGAGTGTTGATGAGGACGGACGTGATGGTGCCGCCGTACTGGGAGCCGTAGTAGATCCCGGCCAGCATGATGATGCCGGAGGTGGGGGGCATGCCGAAGGTCAGCGGCAGGAGGAGCGCCACCCCCGAGACCGGACCGATCCCGGGGAGGGCTCCGATGAGCTGGCCGACGGTGACGCCCGCGGCAGCCATCAGGAGGTTGAAGGGGCTGAGGGCGATCGAGAAGCCGAGGGTCAGGTTGCCGAGAATCTCGTCCACGGTCAGTCCCCGCGGGGAGGCTCGGCGCCTGCCCCCCGGCTCACTTCGCGGGTGGCTGCCCCCCCGCCGCCCTGGGGGCCGACCGGACGCGGACGCACGACCGGTGCGGTCATCACCGGTCAGACCCCCAGAAAGCCGGTGGGGAACGGGACGCGCAGCCAGTAGGTGAACACCAGGTAGTTCGCGGCCGCCGCCGCCACCGCCACTCCCACCACGGTCGTCCAGCGATAGCGCTCAACGACCCGGAGCACGAAGACCAGGAACAGGGCGGTCCCCACGATCATCCCCACGGTGTCCATGGCCGCCACGAAGACCACACTGGCCGCCAGGATGAGGGCGAGCCGCCGGAGGGCGACCCGGCCGGGGGCCCAGGCGCCGCCGGGAGTCGCGCCCCCGGCGTTCAGGAACAGGAGGGCAGCCAGCACCCCCAGGGCCAGGCCCAGCCACACCGGGAGGAACCCGGAGCCGGGGCCGGTGTCGGGATGCCAGTAGGGGAAGCGCCGCCCGAGGGCGACGAACCAGGCCGCGAGAAGGATCAGGGCCACCGCGGCCACGCGGTCAGCGAAGCGCATCGAGGGGCTCGGGAGGGGTCGGGTCCCGGACGGGCCCCGACCCCGGTCGCGCCTACTTCTTGATGGCCCCGAGGGCGGTGAGGGCGTCCGTGTACTTGCCCCGGAGGCTGTCCAGGTACTCGTTGGCCTCTTCGCCCACCCACTGGACTGGGGTCAGGAGGTTCCGCTTGATGTACTGGGTCTGCCACTTGGGGGTCTCGGTGACTTTCCGGAGGGTGTCCTGCCACCACTTGATGGCCTCGGCCCCCATGTCGGCCGGGCCACACACCCCGCGCATCTGCTCCCACAGGAAGTCGTAGCCCTTCTCCCGGAAGGTCGGCACGTCGGCGGCGTCCTTCATCCGCTGTTTGGCGGCCACCGCCAGGTTTCGGGCCTTCTTGGCCTCGATCTGGGCCACGATTTCGTTGGGGTTCTCGACCGCAGCGTCGATGTGGCCGCCCATCAGGGCCGCCGTCACCTCGCCCCCGGAGTTGAAGGGCACGTACTTGACCTTGATGCCGGCCGCCTTCTCGAAGAGATAGGTAAAGATGTGGTCCTCGGAATTGGTGGCGGTGCCGCCCATCGTCAGCTGGCCCGGCTTGTCCTTGGCCGCCTTCACGAACTGCTCGACGGTCTGGTACGGGGACTCGGCCCGAACCGACAGCATCAGCTCGTCGATGGCCACGATCATGATGATTGGAAGGGCGTCCCGGTGGTCGCCCGGCAATCGGCCCTCGAGCTTGCCGCTGACGATGGTGGGAGTGGCCCCACAGACCACGTAGGGATTGCCCTTCTTGCTGATCGTGTAGCTGTAGCCGACCGCGCCGCTTCCCCCGGCCTTGTTGACGATGTTAAGCGGCTCCGGCGACCACTTGTTCTCGTCGATGATCCCGACGATCATCCGCATGAGGTTGTCGGTGCCGCCACCGGGCGCGTAGGGCACCACCACCTCGATCGGCCGGGTCGGATACTTGGCCTGGGCCAGGGCGCTCCCGGCGAGCGCCACGCCGAGCATGAGGACCGCCACCGTGGCGCTGAGGCACGCAAGAGGTCGGATCCGAGTCTGTCGCATTGTCGTTGTCCTCCTCCAGTCAGGGTTTGTCCGGGAGGCGCCGGCGCTCGCGCCCCGGAGCTGGTGCCGCTCGCCCTCGCCGTCGCCCCGCTCGGCCAGCAACGCGCGCTCCGCCGCGCCGGGCGCGGCGGAAAGCTTGACCGAAATGCCCAGGGCCGGGCCCCGGCCGGGTGCACCAGGTCCACTACATCCTCCGCGCCAGCGCGCGCAGGTCGGCCAGGGCCCCAGAGGAAGAGAAGAAGACGAAGACCGGCTGGACGGATCGCTCGAGCAGAATAGCACGGCATCTGGCGCCCGATGGCGCGGCCAGTATAGCCACGGGTCCGGGCCTGTCAAGGCAGCCCGACAGTCTGCGCATCGACTCAGCCCCCCGGTTACCGGAGGGCGGCCTAACTGGGCGGGGTCGGATCCCGGGCCGCCGCCACCGGCAGAACAGCGTCCAGGAGATCCCGAACTCCGTGCAGACCTGGCTCACATTGCCGATCTGCTCGGCCCGCCGCATGACGCGCAGCCGCAGCCCTTGTATGCTCTCGTCGAGGGTCATCACTCGCTCCTCCCCAGGTGGTTTCCTTGCCGGGATGCCCACTCTGGAGAGGATAGGGCTGGTGACCCTCCTGCGTTTCGCTCAACAGTGTCAACACTAATGCGGTCCGGGACACTCTAGGCACACCACCACGGCTTGCGCGCCCGAGCTTCGGCACGTGGCGGCGGCGGCCGAGCGCCCCACCCCGCCGACGCTCTCACGCGCGGGGATCCAGTCACGCCGTTGCCACCGCGTGTTGGTGGAAGGACCCCTTTCGCATTCACGGCACCGGCCCGTATGGAGCTGCGCCTCATCGTCGCTCTCTGATGCTGGCCGCGTGGACACGTGTAGTGCTGACCATCTCACGCGGGCCGAGTCAAGGAACATATTGCGGGCGGCAGCGCGTTCGAGGCGGAACGAGAGCGACTTCGATACCGTCGCGTCGACGAAGTCACGCGAGATGGGCTCACACGACTGGGAGTCAGCGCAGGTTGGTTCTCCCCTCCTCGTCGGGAGTCTTCGCTTGAAGAAAGCGGAAATCACGAAGATGGCGGTCCCGACCCGCTCACGGAGGCTTGGAATCCGTTCGAAGGGCCCCCGTTCCTATACGACGGAGTCGCGTCGCAGCTGCTCGATCTCCGTGGCGGTGTAGCCGGCTTCGGTCAGGATCTCGTCGGTGTGCTCACCGAGCGTGGGTGGCTGGCGGTCGAGGCCCGGGGTACCGTGGGCGAGGCGGAAGCCGGCGCCGACGAGGCGCATAGGGCCGTAGCGCGAGTCGATCGTCTGCAGCACGTCGCGGTGCTCAAGCTGCGGATGCTCGACGATCTCGTCGATCTTCCAGATGCACGCGCACGGCACATCGGCGGCGGTCAGCCGCGTCTCCCAGGTCTTGGGGTCGTCCCTGGCCAGCGCGCCCTCGATCACCTCGCGCAGCGGCGCCACGTGCTCCATCCGCGCCGCCCAGTCCTTGAAGCGAGGGTCCAGGAGCGCGTCGGGGCGCCCGATCGTCGTCATGAGGCTCACGAACTGCTTCTCGGTGAGCACGGCGAGCACGATGTAGCCGCCCCTGGCCCGGAAGCGATTGGCCGTGGGCTTGCGGCTCACCGAGCCGTTACCGATCTGCGTCTGCTCGATGCCGGCCACGGTGTACTCCGACACCGGCCCCGGGATGAAGGCGAGCGCGGCGTCGAGCATGGCCACGTCGACGAACTGGCCGCGGCCGGTGTGCGTGCGCTGGTAGAGCGCGCTCGCCACTGCCAGCGCCGCGGTCATGCCGCCGATCGTGTCGCAGATGGCGAAACCCGCGCGCATCGGGCCGCCGTCCGGCTCGCCGGTGATCGACATGATCCCGGACATCGCCTGCAGCTTGCCGTCGAAGGCGGCCGTGGTCCGCTCCGGTCCCGTGTGGCCGAATCCGGAGACCGCGCAATAGATGAGCCGCGGGTTGAGTGCCGCGAGGGTGTCGTAGCCGAGGCCGAGTTTGTCCATCACGCCGGGGCGGAAGTTCTCCCACACGACGTCGGCGTTGGAGACGAGCCGCTTGACGACCACGACCGCCTCCGGCCGCCGCAGGTCGAGCGTCATGCTGCGCTTGTTGCCGTTGACGGCCAGAAAGCTCGGCGGCATCCTGCGGTCCGCCCACACCTTGGAGACGGGCTGGCTGCGGGTCTCGTCGCCGTCGCGCGACTCGATCTTGATCACGTCGGCGCCGAGGAGGGCCAGCTGGTAGGTGCCGTACGGGCCGGCGAGATAGCGGGTGAAGTCGAGGATGCGGACGCCGGCGAATGGCTTGCTCACGCTGGCGTCTGTTTGCTCTTGATGATGGCCTTCACGACGTCGAACTCCTTGCGATGCTCGGCGAGGTCCCCGGGCGTGACCGTGGCCAGGTTGTGGTAGTCGACCTTCCAGGACGCGTCGGCCCGCCACCGGAGCGGCGATTGCACCGTGGTCCGGGCAGCGGGCGCCGTCTCCAGCACTCGGAGCGCCAGCTCCAGCGTCAAGGTCTGCGACTCGGCGTCGTCGGGGCGGCCGGCCGAGTTTCCGAGGGGGAAGTCGCTGAAGAGGAAGCGCGGCACGCCACAGTGCTCCACGACGTCCTTGGCGCATCCCATGATGACCGTCGGGATCCCGTTCGTCTCGAGGTGCCGCGCCGCCAGACTCACGGTCTGGTGGCACACCGGTCAGGTCGGGACGAGCAACGCCACGTCGGCGCCGTCTTCGCGGCACCGCCGAAGTAGCTCGGGCGCGTCCGTCTCCGTCGTCACCCGCTGGCTCCGGTTGGTGGGCGCCCCATGAAATCGCGGCGTCAGCGCGCCGATGCGGCCCGCCTTCACGAACTCGTGAAGTCGCCCCAGCGGCAGCCAGGTTCGCGGGTCGCCGGCCGTCGTGTGGATACGGTCGTAGCCGACGTGCGAGATGCGCAGGTCGGGGATCGTCTCGGTGGAGTCGGAGTAGACCGTGTAGAATTTCGCGGCGGCGTTGTACTTCGCGCCCGGGCCCTGGTCGCCGGCGCCGGGCTGGTACGGCGCCGCCGTGGTGATGAGCGCGACCCGTGACTGGGCCAGCGGCTTGGCCAGCGGCGTGAACGGCACTTCGGTGAAGTGCGCCCAGCGATAAGGCGCGAAGCCGAGCGCCTGGTAGTAGTCGCGCGTGCGCTGCATGTAGGGGATGGGAACGTCGGGCTCGGCGGCGAACGTCATCGGCCTCTCCCTTGGGCGCGACTGGCTTGCCCGCAGTGTCCCACGAGTCCAACGATCGCGTCGAGGACGTCGGCCTACCCGAAGCCAGACCCCTCGGAGTGCTAGCATGGTCCGAGTCCCGGTCGCTCCTGACGACCGGATGGGAGAGGGAGATGACCGACGCGCGGCTGCTCGAGCTACTGGACGAGGTCGGTCTGCCGGCGCCCGCGGATGGGGCGGTCACGATCGAGGGACAGGACCCGGTCGTGGCCACCGCCTTTCCGGTTGGCGAGGCCGCGGCGCTGACGCTGGCCGCCTGCGGTGTGGCCGCGGACGCGCTCTGGCAGCTTCGCGGGGGGCGGCCGCAGCGGTCGCGGGTCAGTGTGCGGCACGCCGCGGCCTCCCTCCGCAGCCACCCCATCCTGCGGCTGAACGGCGGGCCTGCCCCGCCCTCGCCCGCGACGGGCAACCCGCTGGTGGACTATTACCGCTGCCGCGACGGGCGCTGGGTCCACCTCCACGGAGGACTCCCGAATCTGGCGGAGGGCACGCTGAAGATGCTCGGATGCGCCAACGAACGCGAGGCGGTCGCCGCCGCGGTGGCTCGCTGGGACGGCCGGGCGCTCGAGAACGCTCTGGCCGAGGCGCGCCAGTGCGGCGCGCTGCTTCGCACGGCCGAGGAATGGGCCGCGCACCCCCAGGGCCAGGCTCTCGCCGAGGTGCCGCGGGTCGAGATCGTCAAGCTCGGCGACTCCGACCCGGAGCCGCTGCCGGCCGCCGACCGGCCACTGCGGGGCGTGCGGGTGCTCGATCTGACCCGCATCCTGGCCGGGCCCACCTGTGCCCGGACCCTGGCCGAGCACGGCGCCGACGTGCTGCACATCGCCTCGCCCAACCTGCCCAGTCCGCTCGGGTTCGTCCTGGACACCGGACACGGCAAGCTCGCGGCCCACCTGGATCTCGAAAAGCCCGACGCCGTCGAGCAACTGCGTGGGCTGCTCCGCGAAACGGACGTCTTCTCCCAGGGCTACCGGTCCGGCTCACTGGCGCGGCGGGGCTTTGGCCCGACTGAACTGGTGAAGCTGCGGCCGGGGTTGATCTACGTCGCGATCAACTGCTACGGCCACGTTGGTCCCTGGGAGGCGCGCCCCGGCTGGGAGCAACTGGCCCAGACGGTCACCGGTCTGACCGCGACCCACAGCTCGCCGGAACGGCCGGTGCGCATCCCGGCGGCGGTCTGCGATTACACGACCGGCTATTTGGCCGCGCTCGGCGCCATGGTGGCGCTCTGGCGTCGCGCCCACGCCGGCGGTAGCTACCTCGTCCGTGCCTCGCTGTGCCAGACCGGCATGTGGCTCCATCGCCTCGGCCCGATTTGCGACCCCGCGGCGGCCCGGGGCCTCGAGAACGTCGACGATCTTTGCACTGAAACCCAGACACCGCTCGGCCGCCTGAAGCACCTGCGGCCAGCGCTCGAGATGTCCGAGACTCCACCCCGCTGGGAGCGCCCGGTCGTCCCGCTCGGCACGCACCCGCCAGTCTGGCCGTAGCGGATCCGGCTGCGAACCGCTGCTCGGCCACTGGACGAGCTCGGGGCCGCGGGCCGCGGCCCCGGGCCCCGCGGGAGCCCCAATCGTTCGACGAGGCTTCGCTCCGGCCGACGCCCTGCATGTCGACTTCGCGACGCTTCCAGACTTCAGCTCGTAGCATTTTGGCAGCCTGGTCTTGGCGTGGTGCAATGCTCTACCGGAACAGCGGGCGGAGATTCGGAGGCATTTCGATGAGGATCTCGAGCTGGGTACCGCTCCTGTCAGAGGGACGAGGCGGCGGGTCAAGCTGCGCGGGCGCCCGAAACACGCCAGCCTCCTGGTTGCCCAGGAGGCTGGTGTGCCCACAATTGGTTGTCTCGAACCAGCGCTTGAGCCGTGATCGCGTTCCCCCAGATTCACTGATTGGCATCACGGACCCCGGGTCAACGTCGGGGCGGATCTCCGCCGGCCTTCGATGCCGCTCGACACACCGTGATCGGCATAGAAAACGAGACGACCCCCGGAGGCGGGAGGCCTCCGGAGGCCGTCGAAATGGCCGGATACCCCGGCCGGCGGGTTAGAAGTCGCCGCCGCCCATGCCGCCCATGCCGCCCATGCCACCGCCAGGCGGCATGGCCGGCATGGCCGGCTCCTTCTCAGGGAGGTCCGTGATGAGCGCCTCCGTCGTCAGCAACAATGACGCGATCGACGCTGCGTTCTGCAGCGCGATTCGCTCCACCTTCGTCGGATCGATGATCCCCGCCTCCAGCATGTCCACGTACTCGTTGGACTCGGCGTTGAAGCCCTGGGTGGCCTTCGAGGCCGCCTTGACCTTCTCGACCACGACCGATCCCTCGAGGCCAGCGTTCTCAACGATCCGCCGGATCGGCTCTTCCAGCGCCCGCCGCACGATGGCCGCGCCCGTCGCCTCGTCGCCCGTGAGCTTGAGGTGGTCGAGGGCCTTCGTCGCCCGCAGCAGCGCCACGCCACCGCCTGGAACGATCCCTTCCTCCACGGCCGCCCGCGTCGCGTTGAGCGCATCTTCCACGCGCGCCTTCTTTTCCTTCATCTCGGTCTCGGTCGCCGCACCCACCTTGATGACGGCGACACCGCCGGCGAGCTTGGCCAGCCGTTCCTGGAGCTTCTCTCGGTCGTAGTCCGAGGTCGTCTCCTCGATCTGCGCCCGGATCTGCTTGATCCGCCCCTCGATCTCCTTGTGCGACCCGGCGCCGTCGATGATCGTGGTGTTGTCCTTGTCGACGACGACCTTCTTGGCCTTCCCGAGGTCCTCGAGCTTGATGTTCTCGAGCTTGATCCCAAGGTCCTCGGTGATGGCCTTGCCACCCGTCAGCGTCGCGATGTCCTGCAGCATGGCCTTCCGACGATCCCCGAAGCCCGGAGCCTTGACCGCACAGCAGGACAGCGTGCCCCGAAGCTTGTTCACAACCAGGGTGGCGAGGGCTTCACCCTCGACGTCCTCCGCGATCATGAGGAACGGCTTACCCGACCGTGCCACCTGTTCCAACAACGGCAGCATGTCCTTCATTCCACTGATCTTCTTCTCGTAGATCAGGATGAGGGCGTCCTCGAGGATGGTCTCCATCCGCTCGGGGTCGGTGACCATGTAGGGTGAGAGGTACCCGCGGTCGAACTGCATCCCCTCGACAACGTCCAGGGTCGTCTCCATCGCCTTGGCCTCTTCGACCGTGATGACCCCGTCCTTGCCGACCTTCTCCATGGCCTCGGCGATCAGGCTGCCGATGGTCTTGTCGTTGTTGGCGGCGACGGTCGCGACCTGGGCGATCTCCTTCTTGTCCTTGGTCGCCTTGGACATGGCCTTCAAGTCGGCGACGACCGCCTCAACGGCCTGCTCGATGCCGCGCTTGAGCCCCATCGGGTTCGCCCCGGCCGTCACGTTCTTCAGGCCCTCGCGGAAGATCGCCTGAGCGAGCACGGTCGCGGTCGTTGTGCCGTCCCCGGCCGCGTCCGAGGTCTTGGAGGCGACCTCCTTGATCATCTGGGCGCCCATGTTCTCCGTGGGCTCCTTCAGCTGGACCTCCTTGGCCACCGTGACACCATCCTTGGTAATGGTCGGGCTACCGTACTTCTTGTCGATCACCACGTTCCGGCCCTTGGGGCCCAGCGTGGCCTTCACGGCCTCCGCCAGGATGTTCACGCCCCGCAAGAGCGCCGCCCGCGCTGCCTGATCGAACATCAGTTGCTTCGCCATCCGCCGTTCCTCCGTCCGTCCTCAGTTGATTGTCGGTCTCACTCGCCAGCGTCGCGTCAGAATCGTTAGTCGAGGATCCCCAGGATGTCCTCTTCCTTCATGATGAGCAGTTCCTCGCCGTCGATCTTCACCTCGCTGCCGGAATACTTGCCGAAGAGAATGCGGTCCCCCGTCTTGACGACGAGGGGCAGCGTCTTCCCATCCTCAGTCACCCGGCCCGTGCCCGCGGCGATGACCTTGCCCTCCTGGGGCTTCTCCTTGGCGCTGTCCGGAATGATGATGCTGCCGTGCTTCTCGTCTTGCTCCTCGAGCCGCTTGATGAGGACCCGATCGTGGAGCGGCCGCAGCTTGATCTTTAGCTTGGTTGTCGTAGCCATCGTGCGAGAGTCTCCTTCCTTCAGGTGAGGGGGGTGGAGGACACGGGCCGCCGACCCGACAGTCACCGTCGGGCGGTTAGCACTCGCGAGGTACGAGTGCCAGCTTACGGCCCCCGCAGGCCAAGGTCAACCGCCCGAAAGGCGGTCGCCGGGACCTGCAGCAGCGGCACGTTCTCGAGAAGGGTGGGCGCTGCTCGGCCACTCCCGGCTGCCTCGATCCCACGGCGGAGCTTCTTGAGCCAGGTAAGCGTCGCTTGACCTTCCCTGGCCCCCCGACTAGGCTTGGCCCACTGTCCGACCCAGTCGCCGGCCCGGTCGGCTGGAGGCCCCGGCATGCAGTGTCTCCGGTGCCAGACAGACAATTCGCCTCAGGCGAAGTTCTGCCTCGGGTGCGGCGCCCGGTTGGCGATCGTCTGCCCTGCCTGCGTGGCCGAGTTGCTCGGAGGCGCTCGGTTCTGTAGCCAATGCGGGACGCCCGTCGCGGCGGCCACTCGGTCTCCGTCTCCTGAGTCGTACATACCCAGGCACGTCAGCGGCCGGCGGCAAGACCGGTGCGGCCTCGCCGGCCTCCCGGCGATCTTCGCCCGCGCCTTCCTCGCGTGGGCGCTCGGCGAGTTCGACGAGGGTCTGGCGCATGGCCACGAGGCGCTACGGCTCGCCGAGTCGATGGATCACCCGGTCAGCCTGGTGGTGGCCTGTCGCGGCGTTGCGACGCTCTTCTGCGTGTGGGGCAAGGCCGCAGACGCGCGGCCCCTGGCGGAACGCGCCCTCGCCAAGACCCAAGCCGGGGATCAGCCGACTCTCTTGCCGAGCATTCGTGCGCTGCTCGGCGAGGTGGCCCTCCTGTCCGGTCAGACCACGGAGGCGGTCCGACTGCTCGAACAAGCCCTGACCGAGTTCGCCGCGCTGGGCGCCGGGGGCCGCCGGGTCCGCGCAGTAGAGGCACACCACCGCCGCCACGACGTACCGCGAGATGGGCATGGGGCTCTGGCTCGCCCAGGCGGAGCAGAGCGAGTTCAGTTGAGCCATGGTGCACATGACCCTCATTGCCATGCGGCGGAGAACGAAACCGTGAGTGAGACAGGGACGCCGTTTGGCGTGGCCGTTGCCCGGCTCGCCGCCGCGGCCCCCGACCAGGCCGCCATCACCCACGAGGGCCGCACGGTCCGGGGCGATTCCCGAAGCGCCCCGCTCCATCTCGGCGATGACCGCCTCGGGTCGTGCCTGATGCGAGCCGAAGAGCGCGGCGCGAGCCCATGGACTTCTTGATGCCACAGGATCTCAGAGAACGGAGGGTGCGATGCGATACGGGCTGATTTCTGGCGACAACCACATCGACCTGACCTACTGTCCGCCCGATCTCTGGTCCTCCCAGGCGCCAGCCAAGTGGCGGCTCCTCGTCCCCCGCGTGGAAGAGCTGGAGGACGGCTGTCACTGGTTCGTGGAGGGGCACGACCAGGGGATGTGGAACGGGGTCGGGCCGCGGTTCCTGAAGTACGAGCGAGGGATCTTCGGGCACATCGATGAGATGAAGGACAGCGGTTTCACGTGGGACTCACGCCCGGGCGCCCAGCCTCGGCCGACCACGCCCGCTCTGAGGCTCGCTGACCTCGATCGCGACGGCGTCGATGCGGAGATCATCTATGGCTGCCTCATGGTCAACGAACTCATCGAAAACGCGGGCCTGCGCGCCTGGACCAACCAGGTCTACAACGACTGGGCCGCGGACTTCGCCAAGCGCAGCGACCCCGACCGGATCTTCCCTCTCGCCATCATTCCGAACACCGATCCGCTCGTGGCCGCGGCCGAGGTGCGGCGCTGCGCCAAGCTGGGGCTCCGGGGCGGCGATCTCGCGTTCAAGCGCCTGAGCGTGCCTCTCTATCACCGCGGCTGGGATCCCCTCTGGGAGGCCGCCCAGGAGTGTCGGTTCCCGATCTCCTTCCACTCCACGGGGTTCAAGGGCCTGCGGGCCCCCGATACCCCGCAGATGGAGAAGGAGTACGCGGTGCCCTGGCGCCTCGTGCGGGCAAGCCTGTTTCAGCTCGACGGGATGGAGGTGCTCGTCTCTGTGATAGCCTCGGGGGCCTGCGAGCGCTATCCGGACTTCAAGTTCGTCCTCGGAGAGTCCGGCGTGACCTGGATCCCCTACGTGTTCGATCGCCTGGACACCGAGTACGCGGATCGCGGCCGAGCGCTCGGGTTCTCCCTGAAGCCCAGCGACTATTTCCGGCGCCAGGGGTTCACCACCTACCAGCAGGATCAATACCTCGAGCCTGCGATCTCCATCGTGGGTGAGGACAACATCATCTGGGGGGCCGATTACCCACATCCCGACTGTCTCTGGCCCGACTCGCGCCGACACCTCGAAAAGAACCTGGGCGGGCTCCCGGAGCGCATCCGCCGGAAGATCACCGGCGAGAACGTGTCGAAGCTCTACAATCTTTCGTCGGAGACGCGCACGGCCTCATGAGCGCTAGAACGCAGCGCGGGCGACCCTCAACCCTGGCGCTGTCGCCCTCCCGAGTCTCCGGGGCGGCGAGGGCGAGCTGGCCAGTGCCGAAAGGTCGTCTCGGTCTCCGCACCGCCCACGAGGTAGTTCCGCGAGCCTGACACGAGCGCGCCGCGCGCACGATCTCCTGAAGGGTGACGAAGCGGTCCCCTGGGCCGCAGCTCATCGGTCGGTCCTGGGTGACCGGAGCGGTTCTGATCGTCCGCTCCTGCCGGCACCGTGCGCACGCGGTCCCCCGCCTAAACGGACTCCATCGAGACGACCGCGTCAGCCGCCGAGGTACATGCGTCGGACCTCCGGGTCCACGAGGAGCGCCGTTGCAGGCGCGTCGCGGCGGACCTCAGCCAGGTCGAGCACCAGGCCACGGTCGGCCAACTCCAGCGCCTTCCTGGCGTTCTGCTCGACCAGCAGGATGGTCGTGCCAGCCCAGCGGATCTCGGTGAGGGTAGTCCCCACTTCGGCGATCGCCACTGGCGCGAGGCCCATCGACGGCTCGTCGACCAACAGCACCACCGGCTCGCCGAGGAGCCCCATCGTCAGCTCGAGGAGCTGCTGCTGCCCGCCGGAGAGGTCGCCGGCCCGGCGGCGCGCGTGCTCACGAAGGAGAGGGAACCGCGCGAGGCAGGCCTCCACGTCGGCCGGGACGCGCGCGTCCCGCCGGGCGAACGCGCCCATCTCGAGGTTCTCACGAACGGTCATCAGGGGGAAGCTGCAGCGGCCCTGGGCCACGTAAGCGAGGCCCCGGCAGCGGAGCTCCCCAGGCGGGAGACCGGTGATGGCGTCGCCGCGGAGCCGGACCGCACCCGCCGAAAGGCGGAGCCGGCCGTAGATCGCACGGAGCAGCGTGCTCTTGCCGGCGCCGTTGGGCCCGATCACCGCGGTGACGGTGTGCGGCATGAGGGCGAACGTCACGCCCCGCAGGATGTCGACGCCGTCGTAGCCCCCGCACAACCCCTCGACCTCGAGGACGGGAGCGTCCGGCCGGGCTTGCGGTCCGCTTGGGCTCACGCCGTCCTCACGCCCCGAAGTACGCCTCGATGACGGCCGGCGTCTCACGCACGACCTGCGGCGGCCCCTCGGCGATCTTCTGGCCGTGGTCCAGCACGACCAGCCGCTGGCAGAGCGTCATGACCACGGTCAGGTTGTGCTCGATGAGGATGGGGCTCACGCCCGCCATCGGCTCGTCGAGCATCAGGAGCCTCGGCGCCGGCGCCAGCGCCATGGCGAAGGCGAGCAGCTTGCGCTGCCCGTAGGACAGAGACGTGGCCGGACAGTCCGTCGCCTCGGCGAGGCCTACCCACTGCAGCAGCGCGCGCGCCCGGCGGTCGGCGTCGGCCTCGGCACGGGCGGCCGACGGGAGCCGCAAGAGACGGGCTGCGAAGCCATCGGGCTGGAACTCCTGGAGGGCCGCCAGGAGATGCTCGCGGGCGGTGAGGCGCGGGAACACCCGCGCGGCCTGAAACGTGCGCCCGAGACCCCGCCGCGCCGCCACGTGAGGCGGACGCCAGGTGATCAGTACGTCTCGCTCACCGCCGGCGCCCGCCGCCGCCGCGGGAGCCCCCGCCACCCATGCGCGCGCCACCCGAGGCGTTGTAGTTGTTGACGCGCGTCTGGCCGGTGGAGCGGATCTGCGCCTCGCTGCTCACCGACCGGCCCGGGTCGCTCACCCCCGACCAGCCGCCGCCGCTGTTCTGCTGCCAGCTGCTCCCGGTGTTCCGGTAGACGGTGCCGTCGCGGGTGGCGTACACATCACCGCTGCCGGTCCGGACGGCGCCGCCCGACTGACCGCGGACGTAGCCCGCCGAGCCCGACTGCCCCGAGTAGACGTTGCCTGTCGTCACCCGTCCCGCGGAGACGGCCTGGCCCGTCTGCGGGTTCACCGCGGCGCCGCGAGCGCCGTAGGCGTAGTTCCCCGTGTAGGCGTTGCTGACCACGCCACGCTGGCCCGCCGCCACCGTCCCGGTCCGGGAGTTGTACGACATCCCTGCGCCGCCGGCCCACGCGTTCCCCGTCCAGGCGTTGTAGCCGGCCGAGTGGCGCGTGACGGCGGCCGTGTCGCCCCATCGGTGATAGACGTTGCCGGTGGTCGCCGCCCAGCCGCCGGGGCCCCACGCCGCGGCCCCGTACGGCCCCACAGCCGCTCCGTACCCGTAGCGGTACGGGCCCCACCAGGGATAGGAGCCCCAAGCCCAGCCGGCGGTCGCCGCGCCGAACGCGAGCCCGAAGCCGAAGCCCATCACCCAGCCCGTCCACGGCGTGTAGGTCGGGGCGGTCGCGAAGCCGTACGTGACCGGCGTGCCGTACCAGACCGTGCCGTCCCACGACACGTAGTCGTAGCCGGTGCCGTAGACGACGACGTCTTCGGACACGTAGACGCTGTAGTAGCCCGGCGTGTACCCGACGTACACCGCCTGGGGCGTGGCGCGGTAGACGTAGACGTAGGTCACATAGTGGAGCGGTGAGCTCTGCGGGATCGAGTAGATGACGGCGGGCACGGTGGTCGCCACTTGCCAGGGCCCCTGGAGGGACGGCCCGACGAACCAGACTCCGTTCTGGAGCGCGTAGTAGCTGGTCGGGCTCACCTGGATGACCGGCAAGGGGCTGTTCACCACGTAGGCGAGCGGGGTCCCCTCGATCGGCTTGAGCTGGGGTGGCCCGTCGTACTGAAGCGCCGGGAGCTTCGCGTCACTCCGCTTGATGGCCGCCGTCTCGGGGAGGCTGTTCGCGATCACGGCCTCCTGGGCCTGGGGGGTGCCCGGCACCGACGCCTTCACATTCTCCTTCGGGTTGTCGTCGGGGATCTTCGCGAAGTCCGGTGGCAGGTCCTTGCCGGGCACGAAGGTCCACGGGCCCGTCGGGTCCGCGGCGCGGAACCAGCGCCCGGTGAGCAGCACGTACGTGTTCTGATCGCCGAGGTGCTTGAAGACGTGGCCGGTCGTGTTCGACGCGTAGAGGAGCTGGGTGCCGTCGATGGGGACGTAGGTCGGCTCCCCCTGGGTCACGATCAGCTCGGTGGGCTCCGTCACCGCCAGGATGGTGGGGACGGGGCCCTTGGCCAGGGTCGGCCGGCTCTTCGTGTCCTTCGGGTCGACGAAGGCCAGGAGATCGACAGTGCCCGACTTCGACACCGCCGCCATGACCTTGTCGAGCGTCCCGCCGGGCGTCGTCGGGGCGACGCTCCAGGGTCCCGTGACGGCCTTCGCGGTCATCCAGCCGTCGAAGAGCCGGAGGTAGTGGCCGGTCGCATCCTTCAGGAGCAGGGGACGCGTGTTGACCACCCGCTCGTAGGAGGCTCCGGAGACCCCTCGATAGATCGGCGCGCCATCGATCAGCACCAGGATGGCCGGGGTCGTCGAGAACACGATCTTGGGCGGGTCGTTCTTGAGGGGCTTCGACGCCCCCTTGGTCTGCTCTTCCCGCATGGCCAGCGCGGTCTCGAGCCGGTCCAGCTCGATCGTGCGCACCTTGGCCGGGATGTTCTGCTCGAGGAGCTTCTTGTACGCCACCTCCTGGCTGGTCGCCGAGGGAAAGCGGACCTTCTCGATCCGGAGGTTCTCGAGCGTCACCCGGCGCGCGCCCTTGTCCACCTGCGTGTCCGCGGCCACGAAGGCCACGCCGAAGACCGGCTCCTTCGCGCCCGCGGTCTGGACGCTGACCGCGGCGTGCGCGTCCAGGCGATTGCCGTCCCAGGAGTCGAGCTGCGGCAAGTAGATGCTCAGCGTCGTCTCGCCCGCCTTGGCCACTCGAGGCCAGTCCGGCGCGGTCGGCGGAGCCTTCGCCGCCAGCGCGTCCGCGGCCGAGAGTGTCGGGCCGGAGCCCCCGGGCGGAGTCTGGGCGAGCGCGCGCGTCTGCCAGGCCAGGGCGGCCAGGGCGCCGAGCGCGGCCCGCCGGCTGATGGCTCCTCGCGCGCCTGACCCGGGACGCGTCATCGATCTGCGTGCCTCCCTCGACTCCGGCGTGCCGTCATCCATCCCCGTCTCCCTTCCCCGATGCCCCATCTCGGCCGCTGGGGGTCGATTCCGACCGTGGCGCACGCTCCGCCGCGCCCGGAGCCCGTTCCGCCCGCGCCGAGATCACCCCATAGTACCCGGGATCGAAGCGGCCCGGGTCGGCTCCCGCGCGCCGTCAGATGACCGTCAGCCCGACCTCGACGCTGCACGGCACACGCCTCGAGAACCAGGTCACCCCCTCGCGGACCATGTCGAGCGTCACGCGATAGCGGCCCGGCCTGCCGGGGGCCTCGAGCTCGATACTCAAGACCTCGGCGGCGCCGGGCTCCACATCCCGAGGGAGATCCGCCCGGCCGTAGTCGAGGATGTCCGGGGCGCCGTCACCGGCGTGGAGGTGCGCGCCGAGGCGAACCAGCCCGAATCCGTCCGGCGAGGATCTCGGCCACCGCGCGTGGCCGGTGTTCTCGACGCGACAGGTGAGGGTGTAGCGCGCGGAGCGTGGGACGGACAGTGCGGGAGAGACCTCGCCGAACCGTGCCCTCAAGAGGGGGGCAGGTCCACCACGGCCTCGCTGCCCTGCGGCGCGCGGAGCGCCGGGGGCGTGCCGGGCGACACCGGCTTCTCCATGCTAGTTGTAGGGTCGAGGGCTGGCGCGGTACGCGATGCGCCCGTCTCCAGCCCCCGCCCGATCGAACGGCGCGCACGGGTTTCCCGTACGCCGCTCTCCCGCCGGCTTCATGCCAAGGGTTATGCGACCTATCACGCTGGGCGCGCTTTCAGGCCCGGACTTGATACCGCACCCGGTAGTCGTGGAAGACCCCGAGCCCCGTATAGATCCTCGCCGTACTCCACCGCTTCCAGCCGAAGCCCCGACGGCCCCTCGCCCGCATCAAATGGCGCCGCACCTTCTTCTCGACCCACTCCTTCACGAACCCAAAACACCGTGCCGCGTTCCCAACCCGGAAGTAGTTCACCCAGTCCCGCAGGATCGGGTTGATCACCGCGATCACCTGCCCGACCGGCT
This sequence comes from uncultured Candidatus Rokubacteria bacterium, assembly GCA_963805625.1. GTDB lineage: Bacteria > Methylomirabilota > Methylomirabilia > Rokubacteriales > DASRDR01 > DASRDR01. The sequence continues at coordinate 519,155 of CAWDVE010000017.1, read as the reverse complement.
GAGAGCGCCAGCGCCGGAACACGTCCTTGAGCTTGCGCAGCAACGCCGTCCGCTGCTTGATGGCCGGCGTCTTCTGTACCCACCACCGACCCCGCGGCGAGCGGAGCCGGCGAAAGAGAAAGCCCAAGAATCCGAACGCCTCCCCCTGCGTCAGGTCCACGATCCGGCTCTTCGCGACGCAGCCACCGTCGCGGCCGTCCGCGAGCGTGGCGGGCTTCGGACCATCGCGATCTCGCATCCGCACTTTTACGCCACGTGCGTGGAATGGAGCGAGGCGTTCGGCAGGGTGCCGAGTCCGGCAAGGTCGCCGGCATCCCCGCGAAGCAGGTGCTCGAGAAGGCCCGTTCGACGCTTCGGTGAGAAGCGTCGAGTTCCATCCCGAAGCGGAAGTCGAGCTCATTTCGGACCTCGCAGCACTGCGAGAGCCACATCGCGAATCTGGGCCTGGACTTCATCCTCGCGGTCCGGCGAGCCTACCAACGGATCCTCGAGTTCCCGGACAGCGGTCGCCCGTTCGGCCATCGACTCAGGCGAATCCTCGTCCGAGGCTTCCCCTACAGTCTGCTCTACCGCATCGAGCCGTCACGCATTCTCGTCGTCGCGGTCGCCCATCTGCATCGGCGGCCAGGCTACTAGCGGTCGCGCCTCTGAGGAGGGCCGGGCTGCTGGACACCTACGAGCCGTGCCACACACAGGGCTCCTCTCGCGGCGGCTGCGGCCGACTCGGCGGTCACGCCTCGGGGCCGTACGTCACGCCGATGCCGAACCGGCGGTGCAGGCGGTGGAAGAAGAGGCTATAGTCCTCCGGCATGTCGAGGCGCCTCTTGCGGAAGCCGGGTTCTCTATCGCCCAGATACTTCAGAATCGCCGCCTCCCTGTCCGCCGGGAACGGGAAGCCGACGCCGGTGCTCATGAAGAACCCCCCAGCGTCCAGTAGGCGAACGGCGAGGAGCGCGCCCGGAAGTGCCGTCTCGGAGAGACCGAGGTCGACCAGCTCGATCCTGGGACCCAAGTCGCCCGAGCGCGGTCCGGCGAGACACTCGACGAGTACAACATGGCTTCCGGGGCAGGTATCGACAATCTCAAACAGCGACATGTAGGCTGTCCTCATCGCGCGGGCGAACCGGCGCTCGTTCTCGGTCCAGGCCGACTCCGCCACCTCTTTCTCGAAGTGCTCGAGGGCACTCTTCCCCACCCATCGCTTGTCGTAGATCATGCGATCCGCCAGCACGTCCGCGCCGTCCTCGCCGGCGAGCAGAATCCCCTTCCTCCACAGGCCCAGCTCCGTGGCGGTCGACACGATGATGGGCCTCGGAATCACCTTGAGGACCTTCCCGTGAGACACCCGGCCAGCCTTTCGGAGCTCCTGATAGGACCGGATGGTCGCGACCGTGCTCATGGCGTGCCCCTCGGGGCGGCTTGGCCGGACCGCGCCGGCGGCTTGGTCGTCGGCTCGATGTTGTGGTCGGCGAGCCACTTCCGGACGGTGTCCCACAGGCGCTCCCCGCGGAAGGCGAACCACTCCTCGCGCTCGCGGGGATGGGCGGCCAGCGCGTCCTTGAAGCGTCGGAAGGGCCGGCCGCCGCCGAGCACCTGCTGGAGGGCCCGCCGCACGCGGGCGTCGGGCACGGCGTCGGCGAAGGCGGCCATCCAGGCGTACTCGACCGAGGACTCGAGCGGCTCGACGGCGATGAGGGTGCCGTTGGCGAGGCCGGCCTCGACCTCCTCGTCCGTCAGCTCGTGGTCCTCGCGCTCACCGCCGAATGGATCGATGCGAGAGACGCAGATCTCGCCCGTCCGCACGTCGAGGTAGGAAGCCCACTCATCCGAGCGCATCTCGAGCCCCAGCTCCAGCTCGTCCCAGTCCAGCGGCACTCCGCACGGCTCCATCGTCAGCGAAGGGCCCTCCGCACGACGAGGATGATGCCTGCACTGTCCCGAGGCCGAACTCGTCCCCGAGGGGACGTCCGCATCCTCACTCCCTCTCCGGTGACTCGTGGATCCGGATTCGCCCGGGCTCGATGATCCACAGGCGGCCCGCGACGGACTCGCGGGAGAGCGCCTCGACCAGCTGTCCGGCCAGGCGCCCGAGCGCGGCCAGCGTGGGCCTTCTGGCGGGACGCAGGACGGCCAGGCCCTCGGTCTGCTCGGGCGGAAACCGCAGGACGTTGCTGAAATCGAGATCCAGCGTCACGAGGCAGGGGCCTTCCTGCCGGCAGCGGGCGAAGAGAGCGTCGTCGTCCGCCCCGCCGAGTTCCTCATCCCGGACCGTGGCTACGTCGTGCCCCGCGTCGCGAAGGCCCTCAGCGATCCTCCAGCCGAGGTTCTCGTCCAGCTTCAGCCTCATGCCGGCCGTTCTGTGGGAATGTCGACGAAGCGCTCGCGGGCCATCTCGGCACCATACGCGATGGCGGCCCGGATGTCGTCCGCCGTCAGCTGCGGGTACGCGTCGAGGAGCTCCTGCGCGCTGACACCCTCGGCCAGGTTGTCTAACGAGCCTCGTGCAATAAAGTGATGGGGATCATGAGCTACGATGCCATGCTGAGGCATGGCCAGGAAACAGGAGATCGCCGCGCTGGAAGCGCGCCGGTTCGAGGCGGCGCGCTTGTTTGGCCGGGGGGCGTCGCAGGCGACGATCGTCGAGCGGTTCGGGGTCAGTCGCCAGACGGCGCATCGCTGGTACCACACCTGGGCGGAGGACGGCCGGGCGGGGTTGAAGGCGGCGGGGCGGCTGGGGCGTCGGCCGCGCCTGGACCATCAGCAGTTGGCCCGCGTGGACACGGCCTTGCGCGAAGGCCCCAGGGCTCACGGGTGCCCCACCGAGCTGTGGACCTTGCCGCGGATCACCGAGGTGATCGCGCGGCTCACCGGGGTGCGGTATCACCCGGGGCATGTGTGGTACCTGCTCCGTCGGCTGGGCTGGTCGCTCCAACGCCCCGCCCGCCGGGCGCGGGAGCGCGACGACGCGGCCATTCGGCGGTGGGTCACGCAACGCTGGCCGGCGGTAAAAAAAACGCCCGGCGCCAGCGCGCCTGGCTCGTCTTCGAGGACGAAAGCGGCATTTCCCAGGTCCCCGTCGTCCGCCGGACCTGGGCGCCCCGCGGCGAGACGCCCGTCCTGACGCATCCCTTCAACTGGCAGCGGCTGTCGGTGGCCGTGGCGCTGGCCTTCCGCTGGGATGGCCGGCGGCCGCGGCTGTTCTTCCAAACCCGCGTGGGGACCTATCGGACCGACAGCCTGATCGGCTTTCTCCGGCACCTCCGCCGTCACTTTCGCCGCCAGCGCGTCATCCTGCTCTGGGACGGCCTGCCCGGGCACAAGAGCGCCGCGATGCGCACGTACCTCGCCCACCAACACCACTGGCTTACCGCGGAACGCTTGCCGGGCTACGCGCCCGACTTGAACCCCGTCGAATCGGTCTTCGGCAACGTCAAGGGGCGCGAACTGGCGAATCACTGCGGACCGGCCCTGGCCACGCTGGCCACCGCCCTGCGGACCGGGCTCGGGCGGGTGCGGCGCCGGCCGCAGCTGGCCCACGCGTTTGTGCGCCGTGCAGGTCTCGGCTGGTAGTATGCGCATCACTGCATTACACGAGACTCGTTAGGATGAGCGAGACCCAGATGCGGGTCCCCCGAATGCACGGCTTGCCAAAGCAAACCCTCGGATCGATCGAGATGCGTCTCAAGAGATCGTGCCCGCTCATTTCAGGAGCCCTCCTCTCGCGAGCGGCCCCGCTGGGGCGGCTCGCGGTCCCGACCGAGGCAGCAGCGCTTGAACTTCCGGCCCGAGCCGCAGGGGCACGGATCGTTCCGTCCGACCCGCGGGCCACGTCGCGTGGGCTGCGGCGCCGGCGTGAGGTAGCCGTTCGGGTCCCCGTGGCGCTCGGCGAGCCGCGACGCTTCGGCGAGGAGCATGGCGCGGGCCGAGCTCACGGCCTCGGCCCCGTGCTGAATGAGCCATTCGCAGGTCTGGCGGCAGAGCCGGAGCTCGTCGCGCTCGTCGCGCCAGTGCTCCCGGGCGCCCGGCGTCACCGGCTCGCCGCGGTCCAGGTGCTCCAACTCCCGGGCGTCCAGCGCGTCCAGCAACTCGAAGAGATCGTCGGTCCCGTCGTCCCGGGCCTCAGCCAGGAACCGGAGCTGGTACATCGCGATATCGAGGGCGGTCTCGGGACAGGCCGGTATGCCGGTGGGCCATTCGATTCCTGCGCCGCACTCTTCGCACACCTCGGGTGGCTCGTCGGGCTCCGGCGAGTCCTCGACGATCTCCTCGAGCGGCCGGAGCGGGATCACGGCCCGCTTCGCTCGGCGCTCCCCCTCGCGCTGCACCAGGAGGGCCATCCACACCCAGCTCGGCGAAAAGGTCCCCAGGGCAGGCTGGCGCCGGTAGCGGAGCCGCCAGTCCCCGGTCCAAAGGGGCGTCCGCCGGCGGCCCGCGTGCAAGTCCCTCAGGACATCCTCGACCTCGACCCGGTGCCAGGGCGCGCACGTCCGGTACGCCTCGTACAGGACCGGGAGCGCCTCGGACCGTCCCTGGTCGCCCAGCGCCATGGCGACGACGTCGATCAACTCGGGATCGCGGCCGAGGGCCTCGACGAGGCTGCCGTAGGCCCGATCCTCCGGGATCCAGCCCAGGCCCGCGTAGGCGCACAGCCGGTATCGCGGGTCGGGTGCGCGGGCGACCTCGAGGAGGGCCGGCACGGCCGGCGGGCCGATCTTGGCCAGGGCCTCGACGGCCGCGAGCGCAAGGCTCTCGTCGTCGGTCGGCCGCAGGCAATCGATCAGCGGCTCGATGGCGGAGGACTGCCGGAGCTCGCCGAGGAGGACGATGAGCCAGAGCCGGTCGCGCTCCGGGTCGTCCGGCCGGCAGTCAAGCCCTTCGAGCAGAGCCGGGACCGCGGACGCCCCGTGGGCGAGCACCTGCTCCATCGCGCGGACTGGCATCCCGACGGGCCAGGTCGCGATCTCCTCGATCAAGTCGTCAAGCGACGCCGTGACAGCCGCTGTCATGATGCCTCCGTGCTTCGTCGCTGGCCATCAGGGAGTCTACTCCTCTGCCTCGCGAATCTCGATGCGCGGCTCCTCATCCAGTTCGTCGTCCGGAACGAACACGATCCGCATACCCCAGCCGGCATGCGTCGTCAAAAGGCGGCCGAACTCGCGCCAGGACAGCTCGCGGTCGTCAACGTGGATGATCGGCTCGCCACCGGGACCGCCGTCGTCGATCTCGCATCGGAGGACATCGCCGCGCGGCGTCCACTGGTCGCCCGGCTCGAAGTATCTGATCTGAGGTCTGCCCGGCGGGATCTCCACGGCCACATGCTCGTACGCGGCAACGTCCGTTACCACCGACTTCGCGAGTCGCTCGGCCTCCGCCGCCATCCGGGGATGCCGTGCGAGAAGGGCCCGCAGGACTTGGGCCGCCTCCCCAGCCTGTAGTCGGCCGAGCAGCTGCCCCGGGCGGGGCTTGGCCGGGGCCTTCGTGGCATTCCCTCGCTTGCCTGCCATCGGGTGTCAGTGCCGCCCTCGACGCTACTTCGTGGTGCCCCGGCCGGCAAGCACAAATCGCGCCACGCAGACCAAGTGGAAATGCCGCACCGGCGCTGCCGCTGCCTGTCTCGGTGAGCGAGCGGCGGAACACACGGGATCGATCAGACGTGACGGCCTTCCGGGAGACCCGGGAGGACACGGGGTTGGACTTGGCGACCATCGCAGCAGTACGGGCCGTGAGGCCTCGACCGGAGACTGGTTGCACCCAAGCCGCCACCGCGCCGTGATCGAGGCGCGCGACTCCGGACGCCGCCTGGCTTCGCGGGTATGGTGGACGCCATCGAGCCAGCACGGCGTCACCCAGGCTCCCCGATGCTGCTGGCCGAACGCTAGCCCGGCCCTCTCACCCGGTGGCAGGTCGGGGACGGAGCACGGGGCCATCTCGCGTCGGGCCATGCCCGAAGCGAACTGTCAGCGCAGGGCTGGCTGGCGTGTCTGCGGACGACCAGGTTTTCTGCCGCGATTTCGAGGCGACCGTTGCTCGAAAAACCCAACGGGCTACGGCGCGTGCCGTAACCCGTTGAGCTTCCTGGTTACGGGGGCTGGATTTGAACCAGCGACCTTTGGGTTATGAGAGCAACGGCGGGTGCGACGGGCACCAAACCCTCCCAACTGGCCCCAAAGGAAATTGGAGATTGTAGCGCGCCCGGTTGGGCCGGGTTGGGCTGGTTGGCAGGCATTCACGGACAGAACACGGACAATTCAGGCAAGATTCCCTGACTCCAGCGCCCGAAGGGGGTGCGGAACCGGCGACGCCCGCGGTGCATCCTCCCCCTGTCGCTACGTTCCGGTCTCACCGATGGGGAGATAACGGATCCGCTGCCGCCCCTCCTCCACGATCACGACCGCGCCGCGCGCCAGTGCGTCCGAGGATCCGGCCAGCACGGTCTCGAGCCGCTCGATCACATGTATCGTCCGGGTGTTCTCAAGGCGGAAGAGGATCACCCTGGCAGCGGGTTCACGCGTGAGCACCGCGAGGTCGCCGAAGTCGAGATCGAGCGTGAGGACGATCCGATCCTCGGCCAAGGCTTTCATGAAGACCTACTCCTTGGGAGCTCGGTGCAGTCCCTGCTCACGAAGATGCACCGCCTCGTGCCCGAGGCGGCGTAGCCACTCGACGACTCGCACGTCCACGCCCATGTCGGCGAGGAATCGCACGCGTCTCGCCTAACTCGTGCGGACTTCCGCGCGCGTCAACCAGGCCGCATACTTTAGGGCCTGCTGGATGTCTGCCCGCTCTTCGGTGGATGGAGTACGCTGCGTCGCCGCGCGCCAGCTCACCGGCTTCGACCGCAGGCCCCTCACCGATCCCCGGTCGGCGCTGGGCCATCTCGAAGGCGGAGTCCCGACCGGCGATGACGTAGTACACTGGCTCAGCTCAGGCCATGGCCCTGATCTTCACGACTCATGCCCTCAGGCGCATGCGCCTGCGCCGAATCTTGGTTCGGGAGGTTCGGGAGGCCCTGCGCGCACCCGTACTGGTGGAGGACTACCCCGAGGACGTGCCCTACCCGAGCCGGCTCATCCTTGGGTGGGTCAGCAATCGGCCGATTCATCTCGTGGTCGCCGATGAGCCTGTGGAGGGTCACACGATCGTCGTCACGGTGTACGAGCCGGACCCGGAGCAGTGGGAACCGGGGTTCCAACGCAGGAGGCCAGTCAGATGAAGTGCGTCATCTGCCGCAGCGGGGAGACTCGGCCAGGAACGATGACCGTCATGCTGGAGCTGGGCGGGAATGGCGCCGTGGCGGTGATTCGCTCCGTCCCCGCCGAACGCTGCGTCAACTGTGGGGAGGGTTACCTCACCGAGGACACAGCCGAGCGCGTCGAGTCGATTACCGAGGAACTCCGGGCGGCCGGAGTCGAGCTCGCGGTTCGCGAGTACGAGGCCGCCGCGTGACGGAAGAGGACAGGGAGCACGCCTGGTGGTGGTGCCGACGCAGATCGCCGACGAATGGACGACGGCAAGCGAGTCAGAGGTCGCATGACGACGCGGCTACCGAGTCGAGCCAAGGCCACCTCCGCGGCAAAGACCAACATTTCCGGCAGGTGGCGCATCACGGAGATGGACCTCTGGGACCAGGAGGCGATTGATCTCCTCGGGCCCGCCTTCATCGAGTTCAAGGGCGAGGAAGGCCAGTTCCGCTTCATAGCCGTCGATGGGTGGATGGACTGCCGGCACGGGCAGCAGAACGGTCGGCCCCACGTCGACTTCACCTGGGACGGCAACGACGAGTGCGATCCCGCGGGGGGCCAAGGCTGGGTGAATCTCCAGAAGGATGGCTCTCTGATCGGACACATCTACTTTCACCAAGGCGACGACTCGGGCTTCAAGGCAATTCCCGTCCAAGACGAGGAGCAGCCCACGGCGAAGACGCGCCTGAGGACGAAGCGAGGCCTTCGATGAAGAGGCCCCCTCGCGCCATAACCAGCCAGATGGAGCGCCTGATCGAGACGGCGCTCGCGCCAGGACGTTTCGTCTCCTACGACGCCAACTTGTCCTTCGTCGGCGAACTCGGGACCGTCGAGCACGAGCTCGCGAAGCTCATCCCGGCTGCTCCCGCTCAAGCCGTGGCTCTCTACGAGACGTTCCTCGCAGGCTGCCACGAGAAGGCCGAGGAGATCGACGACTCGAGCGGAAGCTTCGGCCAGTTCGTCGCCGAGCTCTACTGCGACTGGATCAAGGCTCGGCAAGCGGCCGGCGCCGATCCGGTTGAGACGGCGACTCGCCTACTCGGGTGGATGAAAGACGACCCCTACGGCTTTTGCGCGCACCTCGAGAAGGACGCGGCCAAGGTGCTCGACACGGCCGGGCTTGCGGCGTTCGTGAAGGTGATCCGGGAGCGCCTCGACGCGGCCGCGACCGCAACGCCGGCTCCGGGCGAGTCGTTCAGGCACAATCCCGACTACGCGCGCCGGCGCTGGGGCGAGATCCTCCGCACGCTCTACGTGGCGCAGAAGAACGTCGAGGCCTACCGGGAGCTCGCCGAAGAGACGGGCCTCACAGCGGCGGATTGTCACGCTCTCGCGACCATGCTTGTCACTCGGCGCAGAGCCGACCACGCGCTGTCGTGGGTAGAGCGCGGGATCGAGCTCGCGACGAAGACACCCAACAGCTCAATGGCGGGACATGATCTCGCCGAGCTGAAGCGCGCCCTCCTCGCGAAGCTGGGGCGTGGCACCGAAGCCCTCGAGGCCGCCTGGGCCGGGCCGGGGTTGACACCCCCCACGCCCCGGCTGTAATCGTCCGGAACAACGACTACTCCTGGGGTAACTTCAAGGGCGATGAGAACGCCTGGATGGAGAAGTGCTTTGACGCATTCCTCTCCCTCGCCAATTGGGGCACCCGTGTCTTGAAGGTGCGATTGCCCGCGCGCCTCCTCGACGCGACCACCATGCGAAGATTCCGATCGATGTGCCTCCGTCGGAAGGTCGGTCCCCGTTGAACAGAGCGAGATCGCTTCCCAGCGCGGATTCAGGCTTCAGGCAAAAAGAGCGGTTTTCGCAGAAATCATGCATCCCGCGACGATGAAGGCTGACGGCCACAAGTGGGAGTTCAAGGCGCGCTTCCGACGTCACGCCTTTGGTTGGAAGTCGCAGCCCGCTACCCAGCGCGTGAAGCAGGCGGTGAGCGAGATCAAGAGGGTCGCGCGCGGCGACCCGGCGCTCGCCGCCGACGGCGCCGTGACCCTGCTCGAGCGCCTCTCGCCGGCGCTCGAGCACGTCGACAGCTCCTCGGGCGCGATCGGAACCGCGGTCAACAACGCGATCACCGCGCTCGTTCCGATCATCGCAGGCGCGCCCGCCGATCCCGAGAGGCGCGAGACCTGGCTCGAGCGCCTGTGGACGGCGCACGAGGCAGACGAGATCCCGTATGTCGAGAGGCTCGCCGACTATTGGGGCGAGCTCTGCGCCTCAAACGAGGTCGCCTCGACGTGGGCGGACCGCCTGGTTGGTATCACGCGCATGGCGCTCAGCCCGGACAAAGACCTGCGCGGTCACTTCCACGGAACGTCCGCATGCCTCAGCGCGCTCTACCGTGCGGAGCGTTACGCGGAGATCGTCGACATCCTTCAAGCCGACACCATCTGGCCCTACAGGCGCTGGGCTGTGAAGGCGCTGGCCGCCCTGGGGAAGAAGGCCGAGGCGATCCGGTACGCGGAATCGTGCCGCGGCCCGTGGACCCACGATGGCGACGTCGCCCTCTGCGAGGAGATCCTTCTCCGCGATGGGACGCCCGGCACGCTGGGGTTAGGTCCCGCTCACCGGATTCTACCCGGCTACGTCGAGCGGTGACCCGCGCCGCCCGGGTTGAATGCGGCGCCTGAGTTCCCATGTCACACGGGGATCGGACCGGGGAGATGGCCATACGGCGTCTGGGTCCCTCCTCTTGGGGTCACTAGCGCGTCCCCGGCAGAGTGTGTCGAGGCCGGTCGAGCGACCGCTGGGAGTTAACCACGGCCTCATTGACTGGATGCCTACGGGTTGGCGATAGTTTCCCATGCTCGGAGCACGTGGCGCCGCGCCACGAGCGCGCGGTCAGGATGCCCGCTGATGCTGGACGTCGCGGACATCCGGGCAGGCGTTCGTCTCCTGCGTCGACTCCCGGCGTTTCTCCGGAGCCCCATCACCGCCGAGGAGGCGCGGGCGACGCTGCACGATCGCCTCGAGCGCCGGGAGGCCGACTTCCTCGCGCTCGTCCGGCGGTTGATCTACGGCCACGCCGTAAGCCCCTACCGCGCTCTGCTCCGCATGGCCGGGTGCGAATACGGAGATCTCGAGCGACTCGTCCGGGCGGATGGTCCGGAAGGCGCGCTCGCCGCGCTGGCCGACCGGGATGTCTACCTCACCGTGGACGAGTTCAAGGGCCGGCGCCCGGTCGTCCGTGGCAGCACCCGCGTCATGCTGGATCCTCGGACCTTCACGAATCCCTTCTGCGCCCGCGACGTGCCCGGACGGAGCAGCGGGAGCCGTGGCACTCCGACGCCCGTCCTCGTAGCCCTTGACTACCTGCGCGACTGCGGCATCGACACTCGTCTGGCGCTCGACGCGCGTGGCGGCGAAGATTGGCTGAAGGCGTACTGGGGCGTGCCTGGGGCGTCCGCGACCGTCGTGGTCCTCCGCCTGAGCGCCTTCGGCGACCCGGTGGTGCGCTGGTTTTCTCAGATCGATCCGCGGACGCCCGGGCTCGATGCCCGCTACGGATGGAGCGTGACTGGCCTCCGGTGGGGCGCCCGTCTCGCCGGTCGACCGCTCCCCGCCCCCGAGTTCGTGAGCCTGGAGGACCCGCTCCCCATCGTCCGGTGGATGGCCGACGTGCTGCGCTCCGGGCAGATCCCGTTCCTTCAGACATTTCCGACCTCGGCCGTTCGAATCTGCCAGGCCGCTCTCGATGCGCGCGTCGACATCGAAGGCGCCCGGATGACCATGGGAGGGGAGCCGACCACCCGGGCACGCCTCGCAGCCATCCAGCGGGCCGGCGTGGATGCCCGGCCGCGGTACTCCAGCATCGAGTGCGGGCCGATCGGCCATGGCTGCCTCCGGCCCGAGGCGCCCGACGAGATCCATCTGCTCCACGACCTCCACCTGCTCGTCCAGCGCCCCGACGCCGATCTGCTCGTCTCCTCCCTCCGGATGACGGCCCCGCTCGTACTCTTCAACGTCTCGCTCGGCGACCGTGCGATCCTCGGGCGCCGCGATTGCGGCTGCCCGATGGAGCGACTGGACTGGGTCACGCACCTCCGTGGGATCCGCAGCGTGGAGAAGCTGACCGCGGCCGGCATGACCTTTCTCGACTCCGACCTGGTGCGGGTGCTCGAGGAGCTCCTGCCCGACCGCTTCGGCGGCGGGCCCGCCGACTACCAGCTGGTCGAGGAGGAGGGCCCCGACGGCCGATCGGTGCTGCGGCTGCTCGTCCACCCGCGCGTCGGCGACGTGCCCGGCGAAGCCGTGGCCGAAGCCTTCCTCGCGGCCGTGAGCGACGGCGCCGGCGCCGAGCGCGTCATGGGACTCGCGTGGCGCCAGGCCCGCCTCCTGCGCGTGGAGCGTCGGCCGCCGGTCGTCACCGGCGCCGGCAAGATCCTGCACCTGAGCACCACGGAGCGCTGACCTCCAGGGCGCGCCCGCCCCGCCGGCACTCAGCGCCCCGCCGGGCCGGCGCCTCCGGGCGCGGACGGTCGGGCCGTCACCGGCTGCGGGGAGGCGACGCGGCGGCGGAAAAGCGCGTCCCAGAGCTCCACGCCCAGCACCATCAGCAGGATACGGGCGTCGAAACCCCTGCCCGCCCGCACCTCGGCAACCAGACGCTCGACGGCGGCAGGCTCGAAGTAACCGGTCGCCCGCAACCGTGTCGGCGACAGAAGCTCCTCCGCGAAGGACGGAAGCGAACCGCGGAGCCAGGCATCGAGGGGTGCCATCAGCGGGCGCTTTCGTCGCCAGCGGATGTCGTCGGGCAGCGCACCGGCGAGGGCGCGCCGCAGGATGTGCTTCTCTCGCAGGCCGCGCAGCTTCAGCGAGGGCGGGATCCGCGCGCACAGCTCGACCAGCTCGTGGTCGAGGAAGGGGACTCGCGCCTCGAGGCCGTACGCCATGCTCGCAGCGTCCAGCGTGAGATTGATGTAGGCCGGAAGGCGGAGATCCAGATCGAGCTCTTGGAGATGGACGAAGCGCCCGTACCCGGCCAGCTGCCCGGGGGCCGGGCCGCCATCGGCGTCGGCGCTGTCGCGCAGCTGACCCCGCATCTCGGCCGAGAAGACCGTGTGTCGCCGCTCCCCGCCCAGGGGACCGATCAGGCGAGCGTAGCGCTCGACGCCCATGGCCCGCGGCCCCAGCAGGAGACGACGGGCGTACGATCGCCGGGCTGCGCCGAGCGGCGCGAGCAGGACCGCTCGCCGGAGAAGCGCCGGAAGCGCGGCGAGGGGGCTTGTGAGCCGATCGATCAGGAACCACAGGTAGCCGCCGAACACCTCGTCCGCCCCCTCGCCCGTGAGCACGACCTTCACGCGCCGGGCCGCCGCTTCCGACAGGACCAAGCGGAGCAGCCCCAGCACGCCTCCCGCCGGGGTCTCGGTCTGCCAGAGCGCCTCGGGGTAGCGCTCGAGGAGCCGGCGGTCGCACGCGATCCGCTCGTTGGGAAGCTCGTGACCCGGCACCCGATCCAGCGTGCGCTCGCCCCGTGTCTCGTTGTACGCCGCTTCATCGAAGGTGAGTGTGAACGTGGGAAGCGGGCCGGCGATGCCCCGGGCCAGGCTCACGACGGCGCTCGAGTCGATTCCGCCGCTCAGCCAGGCGCCTACCGGCACGTCGGAACGCAGGTGGAGGCGCACCGTCTCCTCGAGCTTGTCTCGCAACCGCTCGGCCCACGCGCCTTCGCTTCCGCCATGATCCGGCGTGACGGCATCGCGGTACCGCCAGTAGGTCTGCTCCTTGATCCGCCCCTCCTCGTAGAGCAGCCAGTGGCCAGCCCCGAGGCGGCGGACGGCGCGGAACAGCGTCCGGGGGTCGGGCACGAAGCCCAGGCGGAACAGCTCGTCCAGGGCGCGAACGTCGAGCGCCCCCGGCTCGATGCCGGCGGCGAGGATGGCCTTGAGCTCAGACCCGAAGTAGAGCCCCTCCCCGGTCAGGGCATAGTGGAGGGGCTTGATCCCGAATCGGTCGCGGACCAGCCAGAGGCGCCGCCGCGCCGCGTCCCAGAGCGCAAAGGCGAACATCCCGCGGAGGCGCCGGACGCACTCGAGCCCAAAGTCCTCGTACAGGTGGACGATGACCTCGACGTCCGAGGCCGAGCGGAAGCGGTGCCCCCTGGCTGCGAGCTCGGCGCGGAGCTCCACGTGGTTGTAGATCTCACCGTTGCAGACCACCACTACCGTGCCGTCCTCGCTCGCGATCGGCTGCTCTCCGGTGGCGAGGTCGATGATGGCCAGGCGTCGGACGGCCAGGCCGATGCCCGGGCCCAGGTGGACTCCGCTCCCGTCGGGGCCCCGGTGTTGGAGGACGGCGGCCATGGGCTCGACCAGCGTAGCTTCGCCGGGGCGGCGCCCATCCGCCCACGCGACCCCGGCAATCCCGCACATGGCTTCCTGGTTTCCCTCCGGCGCTGCGCCGCTCCCCGAGTCTGGCCCGGTACCGGGCCTCGTTCCTAGTGACTGCGCGGGTGCCGTCCGTCAGCGTCGCCTGCACGTGAGCGCGACGCCCGGCCAGATCACCGACGCTTCCCCCGAGCCTCCCGGAGCATGAGATCCGGACCTCGGTACTTGGCTCCGCCGACTGCCATGACGCGGAAGGCCGGACGCGTCCGGCCTCCGCGCTCGACGAGCACCATCGCAGGCCGGATCTGATAGAACGTCACAATCAGCGTACGGCGAGGAGCGCACCCGGCAACCCGTCGAGACCCTGCACGTGAGGGGCGGTGGGCGGCACGATTCTCTGCCTCGTCGCGACTCTCTGTCGGGGCACTCGTACGGGATCGTCCGAAGGAGTGTCCAGATGATAGCCGAGCTTCTGCCATTCACGCACCGGCTGCCCGCGAATCCGGGGGCCGGGAAGTGGCCGCGGCCTCGCGGTGCGGGCAATTCGCGGGACGCGGCGACCGCGGACGAGGCTCGGGCTGGCGGACCGGGCGCGTATCGACCCCTGGCGGTGCCGGGCGCAGGCCGCCCCGCGGCCGCCGTGGACGTCGAGACGGATTAGGGCTGGCGTTTCAGCCCGAGACGTTGAGCGTGACGACGGGCCTCGTGAGGCCCCGCAGGGCGAGCGCGCCGACCTCCTCGACGGCGGCGGCGACGCGGGAGGTGATGAGGACCTGCCCGCCATGACCCGCCAATGATCGAGACGCTGACGCGGATGGTTAACACCCACCTCGAGACCGCCGCCGAGCGTCAGACGACGCGCGTTGGGAGCTCAGCAAGCTTCGCGGCGTTCGACCGCTGAGCCCCGTCACGGGTGCATCCGGCGTGGATTCTCGCTCGGCTCGAGCGCCTCGACGATCTGCCTGCGTCAGGAACCGGTGCGGGCGAAGGTGGAACCCGCCAAGCACCTCGACGGGGAACTCACCCTCACGGCGCTACTCTCGGCAGGGCATGAGCGACGCGCGGAGATTCGCGGGCGGGCAAAACTGAACGGCCTCCTGGAGGGCCAGGAGGCCGGAGGGCAACGCCGGGCGCGACGGGTGCCAAGTCCCACCAACCAACTCCATATAAGATGGACGCTACGCGGGCACCCGCTTGGGGCTGGTTGGGGCCGGTCGGCAGGCGTTCACGGACAAAACACGGACAGTTCGCCGACGTCGCCCCCTTGACTCACGAGCGGCTCCAGGGCGTGGTCGAAGCGGTCCGCACAGCCCGAACACTCACTTCAGTGGTCTCCCGGCGCAGCCTCTTGAGGCGGCAATTCGTCAACCCGACGGAACCGCTCGAGGATCCAGGGGTCTGTGACGTGGTACTCTCTCGACATGAGCTACCCAGGGCTCGACGCTTACAAGATCGTGCTCTATCGCCAAGATGATGGCTCGTGGGTAGCCGAGGTGCCCGCCATCTCCGGCTGTTACGCCCTGATGGCCACGCGGGAAGAGGCCTTGGCGGAGCTGGCGCACGTCTTCGACATGATCGCCGAGGAGTATCAGGGGCGTGGCGCCCCGCTGCCAGAGGACACGACCGAAATCGTGAATGCCTAGCGCCACCGCGCGGGAGTTCCAGCGGGTGGCCAGTCAGCTCGGCTTCGCAAGGCGTCGACAGACCGGAAGCCACGAGCGATGGAATCACCCCGATGGCCGGGCCGTGACGATTCCCCTCCATGGTGGCCGAGAGATCGGGCCGCCCCTCTTCCACAAGATCCTCCGTCAACTCGGCCTCTCCCTGGAGGAGTTCGAGCGCCTCCGATAGAGTTCGCCTCCCCGGCAGGCAGAACCCGCCGGGCGGGACGAGTACGTCTGGCGATCGGCGACGACACAGGGGGCCTACGAGGTCCTCGCCGGGATCGGGCCGCGCAGCGGCCGATCTAAGCGGACGGACGGGCTCAGATAGTTGGACGGGCGTGACCAGTAGCCGATCTGAACGGCGAACCGAATAGTCCCCTACGTGAGAGAAGTGATCTGGTGGCCGACCTCGGCCGCCGACTCCTCCGCCATACGGTGTAATTCGGCGGCCGTCCGGTTCTGGACCGGGTGCGGGACGAACACGGCCGTGCCGTCGAACCCGAGCGCTCGGCACTGGGCGGCAAAGGCCTCGCGGAACTCGGTTGTGAGGACGTGTCTTCGACATGATCGCCGAGGAGTATCAGGAGCGGGGCGCCCTGTTGCCAGAGGACACGACCGAAATCGTGAATGCCTAGCGCCACCGCGCGGGAGTTCCAGCGGGTGGCCAGTCAGCTCGGCTTCGTCAGGCGTCGACAGACCGGCAGCCACCAGCGGTGGAACCACCTCGATGGCCGGGCCGTGACGCTCCCCATCCACGGCGGCCGAGAGATCGGGCCGCCTGTGCCTTCTATTTACTCCATCCGCCTCGTCAACGTTGAACTGTCAGCCGGCCTGATCGATGATGGCCGGCGTGATCACCCTCATCCTCATCGGTCTCCTCCGTGGTGTCAGGACCCAGCGCTCCTTGGTGTTCGAGAACCTCGCGTTACGGCACCAACTGGCCGTCCTCCAGCGCACCGCGCGGCGCCCACGCCTGCGGACGGCCGACCGGCTGTTGTGGGTCCTGCTGTCCCGTATGTGGAGCGGCTGGATGGATGCCATCTCCGTCGTCCAACCCGCGACGGTGATCCGGTGGCAGCGGACCGGCTTCAAGCTCGTCTGGACCTGGAAGAGCCGCCGGAACGGACCAGGCCGCCCAGCCGTCGCCCTGGAGGTTCGAGCGCTCATCCGACAGATGTCCACGGCGAACCCCATCTGGGGCGCGCCGCGGATTCACGGGGAGCTCCAGAAGCTGGGCATCGAGATTTCCCAGGCAACAGTGTCCAAGTACGTCGTCCGCCATCGGAAGCCGCCATCGCAGACCTGGCGAACCTTTCTCGAGAACCACCTTCAGACCCTCGTCTCCGTCGACTTCTTCGTCGTCCCCACCGTGATGTTCAAGGTCCTGTTCGTCTTCGTGGTCCTGGCGCGCAGGCGGGGGACGCATCGTTCCCCCATGAAGCTTCTCCTCGTCCCTGACATCTATCAGATCCATCAGAGTGGGCTCGACCGATTCAACAATACGAAGGACCTCGGCGAACTGCGGATCGCCGAGGTTTTCCACGCGAGCGAGGCGGGGGTCTTCCATCCGAACCCCGGCTGGCACTGCAAAGGACTGCCCGTTCCGAGGCGGCCTCCAGCGTGCCATCGGGGCTATCCACATGGACCTCGATCGTCTCGTTTCCGCCGCGTCGAGGCTCACGAGCGCGGCCGCGGCGCGGGGCCGCCACGCCGTCGTCGAGTCGGCCGGTCACGAGGACGATGCGGCGCGCGTAGAGCGTCTCGTGCAGCCAGGGCGACCTCCCGCCTGCCCCTGGTGGCCCGTCGGCGTTTCCCATGGAGATCACGGTAGCAGCCGCAGTTGCCCCGCGGTCCGGAAATGAAGGTTGGAACGGTGTGTCAAGAGGAAAATCGATCGCTTCCGGTAGGGGCCGGACTGAGCGTGACCTCGTAAGACGGGCTCAACCGGTCCGTGGACCCATACCGCTCAGAAGCTGCTGACCAAGGTCCGCCATCAGCTGGCTCGGCGGCCAGAGGTCACCGGCATCCTGGGCACCGACTTGGTCCACTCCCTTCCAATCCTTGGGCCCCCGGGGGCGGCGATCACGTGACGTCGACCCGCGTCCGCGCGAAGATGCGGGAGGCCAGGAGCGGACGGCCGCCGAACGTGTACAGGGTCAGCTCCACGATATGGCGCGCGCGGTGCTGCAGCTCCAAGGGCACGGGGTCGTGCACGACGTGTAAATTGAGGCGCCCCGGCGGCTCGCCCGAGCGCGGCATCTCGAACACCGCCATCGCGCCGCATTCCGGACATCGTGCGGACGTGTAGCCATTCGCCTCGTACACGTCGAACCCGTCGCCCTGGCGCACGAGCCGGAAGGCAGGCGTGTAGGTCCGGTCAGCGGGCACGCCGCGTCGCTCGCCCATTCGGAGTTCGGACGCGCCCGGCTCCTGGCGCCGCCGCCGCTCCCCACGGCGCCGGTCGGCGAACACCTCCACCCACGGGGCGTGCCGGTAGCGCCACGCGAGCTCATCCAGAAGACCCGGCCGGTCTGGTCGCGTCACGACCACCCACCGCGGTGGTGCGGCGTCAGGGCTCATCTCACCGCTCATACCCGACGCCCTCCTACCTGAACTGGAAGTCCGCGAAATGCTGGGATCCATCCGAGAGGTTCAGCATCATCAGCATTAGCCAGCATTGGGCATACTCCTTGGGCGTCTTCCAGTTGAATTTGCCACTTGCCGTTCCCTTGGTACTGCAAGCCGGAATTCCCTGCCGCATACTCCTCGATGGCTGAGTCAGGGTTGACCACCCAATTGCCACAAGTCACTGGCGCCGCGCTGAGGTTGACGAAGCTCGCCGGGTTCGAGAACCCGACACCGCTCGCGTCGGTGAGCCGCAACTTGAGCGGGATGGCCTGGCCAGGATTGGCTTTGTTGAGGGTCGGCTCGTTGTCCACCGGCGGGTAGAACCCGGCAAATATGTACTGGACCACCTGGGGGATGCTCATGTTGCTTGTCGCTACTGCTACCATGAAAGTTCGTGTCACCGCTGTAGCCCGCAGTGACGGCGTGGTTGCCCCCGAGAGCGACGAGGTGATCGCGCTGGTCGCGATGCCGCCGGACAGGGGGACCGGTCAGTCACAGGGATCGGTGAGGTTGTCCGCCGTAAGGCACTGGATCCACGTCCCCCGGGCGACCACCGAGGGCAGGGTCACCGAGGGCGTGGTGAACCCCGGCGGCGGCAGGTAGTTCTCGTAGGCCGACGAGTACTGGAACTGCGTCGCCGCGTTGTTGGCGTGGACGACCTGCGCGAGGATCGACCCGGTGATGGTGTTCGGTCCGAAGTCCACCGTACCGCCCGTGTACACCGTCCCGGTGATGACCACGCCCGAATTGCTGATGTCGAGGACGATCGTCTGGCCGGGCGGGGCCGGCTCGTTCGGGTTGTACGCCAGAACCGCGAACGGGTAGGCGCAGTTCGGGAGGCACGCCGGCCCCTGGGTCGTGACCGTGTGGGGTCCGGCCAGGGCGAAATCGGTCTGGGACCCGCCGGTGCCGGGATCGCCCCCACCGTGCAGGATGAGGGTGCCGAGGATCGTGCCGATCTGGGATTGCGCCCGCACCTTGCCTGTGACGTAGAGCGTGCCCGAAAGCGTGTTGCCGGTGACCCCGAGCCGGTTGGTGTTCGAGGTCCCGTTCCGGATGTCCAGGTCCGCGTCGAAACGCACCATGCCGAGGCACGCGTCCCCGGTGGGGCACGCGATCGGATGGTACGCAGACGTCTGCGGGTTACACGCGGTGCAGGGGGTCGTGAGCGCGATCTCGTAGTACGGGTACATCACGCACGGGCCCCGGGGAGCCGCCGGCACCTGGGCATTGCTCAGTCCGGCGGGCACCGGATACGGACTACCCGCCCCCAACCCCAGGGCGCCGCCCACGGACGGGGTGCACCGGATGTCGCTCGGCCGGGGGATCTCAGGATACGCACGGGGTCCGTTCGGGTCGTTGGGGTCGGGCGGGTTGATGTTGGCGTTCGGGTTGTTGGGCGGTTCGGTACAGAGTGGGTTGGGTTCGCCGCTCGCGCAGACGTGGTCCCACGGATCGTCGTTGGTGAGCCAGGCCCGGATCCGGCTCCGACCCATGACGTTGCCCGTGGCGCCGCGCGTGATCCCGAGCGCCGTGAGGATGACCCGCTTGTTGCCGTCCACGGTGGTCGAGCCGGACGGATCGTCGGGGTCGTTGTCGATCCGCACCGAGAACTCGCCCGTCGGCATCGTGGCGAGGCCGGCGATCGCGCACCCCGTGCTACAGGAGCAGGACGACGTCGTGCAGCTGTAGACGCGCCCGTCCAAGAAGGCGGTGTAGTCCGGGGGAGTCTGGATCTGGTTCCGTACGGCTGAGATGCCGCCCTCGGCGACGAGACCCGCCTGCTTGTCCCAGACGTCGTTCATGCCGATGCGCACCTCGAGGTTCCCGAGGGCGGCGAACGAGATCGCCAGGATGCCGAGGATCAGCATGGCGACGACGGTCACCACGAGGATCGTTCCCTGCTCGTCCCTCACCCCGTGACGCTTCCAGGCGTTGCGTGGCATCGCAGTCTCCCCTGTTCCGGTTTGGCTATCGGTCGCGGAGGCGTACATCCGAGCGCAGCGTCACGGTCACGGGCGCGCCCATGAACATCTCCTGCGCGGAGATGCTGATCCGGACCATCCGGATGTCGGACCAGACGGTGGCGGCAGTTCCGTTCGCCTTGAAATAGGTGAGGGTCAGCGCGTTGATGTTCCGGGCGAGCTCGACGCCGCCGGAGGTGCAGTCCACACCCGTGGTCTTCCGCAGAATCTGGCCGCCGGCCAGGCGAAAGCATATGTTTTCGTCAGGGTTCCCCACCCCCGGCGTCACGTCACCGTTCCGGTTCCGGTCCGCGCGCACCCAGAGGCTCGTCGCGTTGAACGCCTGGATGGGAAACACGCCCGCGACGACCGGATCGAAGGCGCTCGTGGTGCCGCAGGTCGTGCTCATGTATCGACAGGGATCGTAGCCGGCCTGCCGCACCTCGCGGGTCATCTGCTCGAGCGCAACCCGGGCGTTCTGCTGGAGCTCGGCGGCCGTCGCGCCGTGGAAGTAGGCCTGCTGGCTCTGCTGCCACAGGACGATGACCACGAGCATGACGATGCTGAACACAACCAGCGTGATCAGGAGCTCGGGCAGCGTGGTGCCGGCCTGCCCGCGTCCCGTGCCGCGCGGGGAGAGGCCCCGGTCCGTGGGCCGCTCAGCGCGCAATGAGCGTCACCATCGACACGTTCGACTGGCCGCCATACAGCGTGTACGTCGTCCGCACGGTCACCCGCTTCATGACCACGGCTCCACCCTCGACGATGTCGTCGACCTGGATCACCCGCGTGTAGCCCGCATACCCGGTCGGCGGCGAGGGATAAAGGGTGGCCAGGTTCGTGGCGGTCACGGCGGTGAACGCGAGCCGCTTGGCGCCCTCGATGACCTCCTGGTCGAGCGCGGCGGCCGTGGTGAGATGGCGTCCGCCGTGGACGGCGTAGAAGGCGGGCGGGAAGGCGGCGGCCAGCGCGATGAGGGCGACCCCGATCAGCATGACGGCGAGGAGCACCTCGACGAGGGTCAGCCCTGACCGGTTCCGAAGGCCCTGCACCGCGGTGCTTCCTATGGCGGGGTGATGTCGACCCGACCGGCCAGCGTGACCGAGACGGTCTTCTGATCGGTTCCGGGATTGACGACGATCGAGCCGCCGTTCGAGGCGCCGGTGGAGGTGAACCGGATCGGCGTTCCCGGGGGAGTGACGGTCAGCTCGTGCACAACGGGGGTCGGTCCGTCGCCCGGTGGGCTTACGCTGCAGTTGGCCACGCACGCGATCGTGATCTGGTTGTTGCCGGGGAAGGTGACTTCGTACGAGGCCGTGTGCATCACAGCGTAGGAGCGGGTCTGCTGGATCGCGCTCGCCACCTGCTCGGCGGCTCCCTTCGTGCGTGTGATCTCCCGGACGTTGCCAAGGGCGAGCATCGATGCGAAGCCGAGGAGGGCGAGGAGGGCGAGCACCATCATCAGCTCGACGAGAGTCACCCCTGCATCGCCGGCGGTACCGGTGGCAGTACGCGTTCCGCCAATCCACCGCCGGTCGCTGAGCAATTCCATGGTCTGACTCTCCTCGAGGGTGCCCGCAATAAGCGAGGCCCCCGAACTCGGCGTCAGTGCAGTAGTCGCGCCAGTGAACTGGTCTTTAACCACTCCATGGCTGCTTGCAGCTAATTCCCTAAAGAGGATGCACATCTCTAGGCCGTCGGAAATGGCGACCCGAATTCGCCCGAATAATGAGACCCGAATTCGCCCGAATAAGGGGAAACTTGACAGGGTAGGCATCGGGTTGCGGCGGGTTCGAGACGGGTACGATATGTGCATGGCCACAGCCACAGCCTCTGAGACGCGTGCACGGAAGTTCGCGCGGAGGGTCGGCGAGATGGCTTTGGCGCTCGGCGTCCGATAGGTGACACCCGACAGATGGACCCATATCTCCTAACCTTCGTCCTCATCACGGCCTTCCTGGCCACGCTGGGCCTGGCGGTTGTATTGGTCCGGAGGATGCTACGTGAGCGGCGGGCCGGAGCCGCCAGAGCGCCCGTGGACACGGCATCGCGGGGCGACGGCATAGCCAACGAGACGCTGGTAGCGGGATCGGACGTGCGAGAGGCACGCGAATGGCGGCGCCTGGCGACCGGGGTACCACGGCTCTTGGAGATTCTGGTCGCGGAGGGCACGCTCACGACGGAGCAGGCCCAGCAGGCGGCCGTGGAACAGCGGAAAACCGGGGAGGGTGTGGGGCCCGTGCTCACCCGGCTCGGGTTCCTCAACGAGAATCAACTGTTCTCCTGGCTCAGCCACCGGTACGGCATCCCGATCGTCAACCTCGAGGCGCTTGACATCCCGGAGGAGACCCTGACGCTCGTCCGGCGCGAGATCGCGCAGCGGTACCACGTGTTCCCCGTCCGCCGGGTCGACGACACCCTGACGCTCGCTCTGTCTGATCCGACCAGCCTGTCCGCCATTGACGACATCCAGTTCGCCACCGGTCTGCGGGTAGTCCCCGTGCTGGCCCCGACCGCCGCGATCCGCGCGAGCCTCAGCAAACACTACCACATCGACTACCAGGCCAAGATCGACGCCCTGTTCAAGGTCGACCAGCGGCCGGACGCCGACTCCATCCAGGTGATTGAGTGGGCCCGGAAGGTCGACATCACGGAGCTCGAGGAGGGAGCCAAGCAGGCGCCGGTCATCCGGCTCGTGAACCTGATCCTCGCCGACGCGATCGGCAAACACGCCTCGGACATCCACCTAGAGCCGGGCGAGGATACCTTCAACGTCCGGTACCGCATCGACGGCGTGCTGCACGACGCCATCCAGCCCCCGAAGCAGATGGAGCCGGCCATCCTCTCGCGAGTCAAGGTCATGTCCAGGATGGACATCGCAGAGCGGCGCCTGCCGCAGGACGGCCGGATCACGGTGCGGCTCGCGCACGGCGAGATCGACCTGCGCGTCTCGTCCCTGCCCACGATCTTCGGCGAGAGCATCGTCCTGCGGATCCTCGACAAGTCGCGAGTCGTCCTGGACCTGGTCCGGCTCGGGTTCGAGGACGACGACCTCGACCGCCTCCGGCGCCTCATCCGCGCACCCCACGGCATGATCCTCGTCACCGGGCCGACGGGAAGCGGCAAGTCCACCACCCTGTACGCGGCCGTGTCCACCATCAACTCGCCGGAGATCAACATCCTGACGGCCGAGGATCCCGTCGAGTACAAGCTGCCGCGGATCAAGCAGGTGCACGTGCGGGAGGACATCGGCCTGTCGTTCACGACCGCGCTGCGCTCGTTTCTCCGGCAGGATCCGGACGTGATCCTGGTGGGCGAGATGCGGGACACCGAGACGGCGCAGATCGCCATTCGCGCCGCCCTGACCGGGCATCTCGTGTTCTCGACGCTCCACACCAACGACGCGCCGAGCACGGTGACTCGGCTGCTCGACATGGACGTCGCGCCGTTCCTCGTCTCCTCGTGCCTGCTCCTCGTGGTCGCCCAGCGCCTGTGCCGGAAGATCTGCCTCGAGTGCCGGGACACGACGACCGTGTCCATGGGGGCCCTGCTGGACATCGGATTCAAGCCCGAGGAAGCGGCCAAGCTCAAGCTCCAGGCCGGCCGGGGGTGCTCGAACTGCGCCGGGACTGGGTACCGGGGCCGCACCGTCGTGGCCGAGTTCCTCGAGATCACTCCCGAGGTCCAGGAGGCGGTCGTCCAGCGCCGGTCGGCGCGCGACATCAGGGACATCGCGATCGCGCAGGGGATGCGAACCCTGCGCGACGCAGGGCTGCGCAAGGTGGCGGCAGGAATCATCACGGTCGACGAGGTCATCCGCGTGACCTATGCCCACTGACGCGGTCCGGCGGCCGGCCGGACGCCGCGCGTAGGGATAGGGAGCAGAGCGGACGGCTCGCACGTACCCGCTCAGTCGAATGTCTTGAGCTGGGCCGTGGCCTGGAGGTCGTAGCCGAGGCTCGCCTGCGGGCACAGGCTCGTGCGCAGGGCCGGCGCCCATGATCGCCGTCGGCTACGTCCGGCGGTCGAAGGAGTCTGGAGCCCGGACCGTCTCGCTCGAGGACACTGCGCGGGGTCGTTCCCAACGCGCTTCTTCGAGACAGGGCTCGGTCTCGGCGATAATCGGTCCGCCATCGACCGCGTGCGTCGGTGGGCGAAGGCCGTCCTGCAGCACGGCGGAGGTGACGCGTGATCCAGTATTCCCCCCAGGGCCGGGCGGAGCGGCTCATCGCCGCTGGGCGCGTCGTGCTGGCCGCGTCCGCCCTCCTGGCGCTCTGGCTCGACCCGACCGCGCCCATCAAGGACGCTCGGGCGGCCTCCCTCGTCCTGACGGTCTACGTCGTCTACGCCGCGATCATGGCCGCGGCGACGTGGCTCGCCGACCCGGCGGCGATTCGCCTGCGGCTGGCCACCCACGCCTTCGACCTCGCGGTCTTCACCCTGGTCATGTACCTCACCGAGGGGCCGACGAGCCCCTTCTTCGCGCTCTTCGTTTTCGCCATCGTGGCGGCCACGCTCCGCTGGGGCGGGCCGGGCACCCTGTGGACGGCCCTAGCGGCGGTGGTCCTCTTCCTGGCGATGGGGTTCCATGCGGGCGAGATCGAGCGAGATCCGCGCTTCGAGCTGAACCACTTCATCGTCCGGAGCGTTTACCTGGCGGTGGTCGCCGTGCTCATCGGGTATCTGGGCGCCTACGAGCGCCGGCTCCGCGGGGAGATTGCCCGACTGGCTGCATGGCCGGCCGTCGTCCCCCACGAGGGCGCTGCGCTGATCGGGGAGGCCCTGACCCAGGCCGCCAGCACGATGGAGGCACCCCGAACTCTCCTCGTGTGGGATGACCCCGAGGAGCCATGGCGGCACGTCGCGGCGTGGTCGCCCGACGGCCTCCAGTGGACCCGGGAGGCGCCGGGCATCTTCGAGCCACTGGTGGCCCCGCCGCTCCAGGGCGCGGACTTCCTCTGCGGCGACGCCACGGCGCCGGCTCCCCGCGTCTTCCAGGTCGCGCGGGGTCAGTCGGGCTCCTGGACGGGCACCCCGCTCCACGCCGACCTGTGCGCCCGATTCGGCATCCGTTCCGTGGTGGCGCTGCCCCTGCGCGGCGAGGTCGTCCGGGGCTGGCTCTTCGTCCTGGACAAGCGCTCGCCGACCTCCGACGACCTCATCCTTGGGGAGGTGGTGGCGCGCCAGGTGACGGCGCGTATGGAGCAGTTCCGCTTGATGGAGCGGCTCGGGGAGGCGTCGGAGACGGACGCAAGGATCGGGCTGGCCCGCGACCTCCACGACGGTCTCCTCCAGGCGCTGACCGCGGCGGGGCTCCAGATCGAGGTGGCCCGGGGCCTCATCGCCACCGACCAGGCGGATGCCGCCGGGCGCCTCCGCGACGTCCAGCGCCTCCTCTCCGCCGAGCAGCGCGACCTCCGCACGCTTCTCCGGGACCTCAAGCCGGCCCCTGCGGGCGCCGCACCCCCGGAGACTACGCTGGCCGGGCGGCTCGAGGAGCTGTGCCGCCGGGTCGAGCGGCAGTGGGGACTCCGGGTCACCCTCGAGGCGGACCCCGGGCTGGCCCGGCTTCCGCGGGAGCTCGCCCGGGCCGTCCAGTTCATGGTTCAGGAGGCCCTGGTCAATGCGGCCCGCCACGGCAGGGCGAAGACGGTCGACGTGCGCGCCGAGGCGCGGGAAGGCCGCGTGCGCCTCCTGGTCGTGGACGACGGCCGCGGCCTTTCGTTCCACGGCCGCCGCGATCACGCCGCACTCGCGGCTCCCGGAGCGGGGCCGGTCACCCTCTGGTCCCGCGTCGACGGGCTCGGCGGGTCCCTCACGGTCGACTCAAGCGAGCAGGGCGTCCGCCTGGAGATCGTCCTGCCTCTCGAGCGCCTGGGAGCTCGCCGTGCCGGTTAGGCTCGTCCTCGCCGACGACCACCCGATCGTGCTCGACGGGCTCGAGCAGCTGTTCCGCGCGCAGAAGGACTTCGCGGTCGTCGCCCGCTGCCAGGACGGCGCCGAGACGCTCCGCGCCGTCCGCCAGCACCGGCCGGACGTTCTCCTGCTCGACATCCGCATGCCGGCCCCGGACGGGCTCCAGGTGATCCGGGAGCTCCAGGGGGAGAGCCTCCCGACGCGGATCGTGCTCCTGACGGCGGCGCTTGGGGAGGACGACGTGCTCGAGGCGGTGCGCCTCGGGGTCAAGGGGGTCGTCCTGAAGGAGATGGCGCCCCAGATGCTCGTGGAGTGCGTCCGAAAGGTGGCCGCCGGCGAGCAGTGGATCGAGCGGCGCTCCCTGACCATGGCCCTCGACAAGATGCTCCGCCGGGAAGCGGGGTTCCGCGACGTGTCCTCGGTCCTGACGCCCCGCGAGATCGAGATCGTCCGGCTCGCGGCTCAGGGCCTCCGCACCCAGGCCATCGCCGACCGGCTCCACATCAGCGAGGGGACCGCAAAGGTCCACCTCCACAACATCTACGAGAAGCTCGGGATCGACGGCCGCGTCGCCCTGACCCACTACGCCCGGGAGAAGGGGCTCCTCTAGCCTCCCGGGCTCCGCCCGGCGCCCCTCCCCTCCGGTCCCCTCCGCTTCCGGCTGATCTGCCGAACCCGAGGGGCCTCTATCTCCGGGATATAGAAAATCCTACCTTTCCGGGGATTCTCCCGGCGCCCGCCATTCCCTAGAGTGCACGTCATGTCAGAGGCCCGGATCGAGCGGCGGCGGATGCCGCGATACCCGGTCAGCCTCGCGGTCGAGACGGAGCAAGGGAAGGGGCTCACGCGTGACATCAGTGCATTGGGTATCTACTTCGAGACCGAAGAGCGGTATTCGGCCGGAGCGCCCATCCGCTTCACGCTCGTCCTCGAGTATTCCGAGCCCGGGCCGCTTCACTTGAGCTGCGTCGGCGAGGTGCTCCGCGTGGACGCGCACGGCGACAGGTTCGGGGTCGCCGCATCCATCACTTCGCAGTCGATCAAATCGTCATTGCCATGAGTCGTGAATCAACTTCACCTGGAGGTCCCGTCATGCTGAAGCGCGCCGCGTTCGTGCTGATCACCCTCGCCGTCCTGAGCCTGGGACTCCTGCCATCGGGCGCCTCGGCTCAGACACCACCACCGGAGACGTCGTCGCTCCTGGTGAAGCTCGTGTCCGGGCTCACCGCGGAGGAGCAGGCGGCGGTCATCGCCCGCAACGGCGGGACCGAGACCAGCGCGATCGCGGCGCTCCGCCTCCATGTCGTCCAGGTGCCAACCGTCGAGCTCGCGGACACGACCGCGCGCTACGAGGCGGATCCCCAGGTCCAGCACGTGGAGGAGAACCGCGTCCGCCGGAGCGAGATGCTCTCGAACGATGAGCATGCCGTCTCCCAGTGGGCGCTTCCGCAGATCGGCTGGGACCTCGTTTTCGGCACGGTGGCCCCGACCGGGACGGCCAAGGTCGCGATCCTCGACAGCGGCATCAACGCCGCCCACCCTGATCTCGCTGGCCGCGTGGTGCCTGGAACGTCCATCCTCGACGGCAGCAACGGGCTGAGCGACTCCAACGGGCACGGCACGTGGGTGGCCGGCATTGTTGCCGCTAACACCGACAACGCCATCGGCATCGCGGGCATCGCGTTCGCCGGTGTGCAGCTGATGCCCGTGACCGTCCTCGACGCGAACGGTGAGGGGCGCGACAGCGATGTCATCGCAGGCGTCATCTGGGCCGCCGACCACGGGGCCGACGTCATCCTGATGGCCTTCAGCAACCCCGGCTTCAGCCCGAACCTCCAGGACGCGATCGACTACGCGTGGTCGCGCGGCGCCGTGCTGGTGGCCGCCGTCGGCAACGACGCTGCCGGCACGCCCACCTTCCCGGCTGGCGACCGCGGCGTCATCGGCGTCTCGGGGACCGACCAGGCCGACGCACTGCTCGGTTACAGCAACTACGGGAAGGCGGCCTTTCTTGCGGCGCCCGGCGAGAGCATCGCGACGACGGATCTCAACGGCGACTACGTGGCGGTCAGCGGGACGTCCTCCTCGGCGGCGATCGTCGCCGGCGTGGCCGCGTTCCTGAAGGCCGTCGACCCCACGCTGACCAACGGGATGATCGTGGGCCGCATGGCGCGCACCGCCGACCCGGCCGGCACGCAGGACCAGACCGGCAACGGCCGCGTCAACATGGCCCGCGCGCTCGAGGACACTGGCACGGACGAGATCCAGCCCGCGGGCGCCGACCCGATCGGCGACGGCGGACCATTCGTCGGGCCGTACCGGGCGGCGAACACCAGGACACTGGCTGTCACATTTGGCGGTACGGGTGCCGGTGAGGTCGAAATTAAGGCGACGAAGGCCCCTGCAGACATCGTCAATCTAGGAGGATGTTCTGGAACCGGCTCTGGGACTGCGACCGCAAAGATCACGGCGACTTGCTCGTCCATCTCAATTACGACGGCCTCCGGTAACCCGAACTATACATTGACAGCGACACCGAATGGCAGCTCGTCGTTTGTCAATTGGAGCTTCGGTGGTTCGGGCGGTGTGTGTGGAGCAGGTATCGTTACAACGAACCCCTGTGTGGGGACCAATGTTAACAACGCTGTAACTGTTACAGTCACGTTCAACGCCCTCAAGCTCGCCATCACTTCCGTGAACGGCGGCGCAAATCCGACCTTCGGCACGCCGTTTTCGGTTGTGGTTCAGTCGCAGAACAGCGCATCGAGCCCGACCAATGTCTCAGTGAATACGAACGTAACGCTGTCCGTTAATACGGGAACTGGAACACTCGGTGGGACGGTGACAGGGACGATCCTTGCCGGGACCAACTCTGTAACGATTTCGGGCGTCACGTATTCAAAGGCCGAAAACGGCGTGGTGCTGACTGCGAGTAGTGGCAGTTTCACGCCAGGGAACAGCGCTTCGTTCAATGTGCAGAAGGCGGATCAGACGATCACGGTGACGACGGCGGCGCCGGGGACGGCGGTGTACAACACCACGTTCAACGTGGCGGCGACGGCCTCCTCGAGCCTCTCCGTGGCCATCACGACCACGGGGGTGTGCTCGGTGGACTCGGGTGGGAGCAACTCGGCCGTCATCAAGATGACGAGCGGGGCCGGGACCTGCACGGTGCACTACAACCAGGCGGGGGACGCGAACTACAACGCGGCGCCCGAGAAGACGAGCGACACGACGGCGCAGAAGGCAGACCAGACGATCACGGTGACGACGGCGGCGCCGGGGACGGCGGTGTACAACACCACGTTCAACGTGGCGGCGACGGGGGGCGGGTCCGGGAACGCGGTGGTGATCACGGCGACCGGGGTGTGCTCGGTGGACTCGGGTGGGAGCAACTCGGCCGTCATCAAGATGACGAGCGGGGCCGGGACCTGCACGGTGCACTACAACCAGGCGGGGGACGCGAACTACAACGCGGCGCCCGAGAAGACGAGCGACACGACGGCGCAGAAGGCAGACCAGACGATCACGGTGACGACGGCGGCGCCGGGGACGGCGGTGTACAACACCACGTTCAACGTGGCGGCGACGGGGGGCGGGTCCGGGAACGCGGTGGTGATCACGGCGACCGGGGTGTGCTCGGTGGACTCGGGTGGGAGCAACTCGGCCGTCATCAAGATGACGAGCGGGACGGGCACCTGCACGGTGCACTACAACCAGGCGGGGAACGGGAACTACAACGCGGCGCCTGAGAAGACGAGCGACACGACGGCGCAGAAGGCGGATCAGACGATCACGGTGACGACGGCGGCGCCGGGGACGGCGGTGTACAACACCACGTTCAACGTGGCGGCGACGGCCTCCTCGAGCCTCTCCGTGGCCATCACGACCACGGGGGTGTGCTCGGTGGACTCGGGTGGGAGCAATTCGGCCGTCATCAAGATGACGAGCGGGACGGGCACCTGCACGGTGCACTACAACCAGGCGGGGGACGCGAACTACAACGCGGCGCCCGAGAAGACGAGCGACACGACGGCGCAGAAGGCAGACCAGACGATCACGGTGACGGCGGCGGCGCCGGGGACGGCGGTGTACAACACCACGTTCAACGTGGCGGCGACGGGGGGCGGGTCCGGGAACGCGGTGGTGATCACGGCGACCGGGGTGTGCTCGGTGGACTCGGGTGGGAGCAACTCGGCCGTCATCAAGATGACGAGCGGGATGGGCACCTGCACGGTGCACTACAACCAGGCGGGGAACGGGAACTACAACGCGGCGCCCGAGAAGACGAGCGACACGACGGCGCAGAAGGCAGACCAGACGATCACGGTGACGACGGCGGCGCCGGGGACGGCGGTGTACAACACCACGTTCAACGTGGCGGCGACGGGGGGCGGGTCCGGGAACGCGGTGGTGATCACGGCGACCGGGGTGTGCTCGGTGGACTCGGGTGGGAGCAACTCGGCCGTCATCAAGATGACGAGCGGGATGGGCACCTGCACGGTGCACTACAACCAGGCGGGGAACGGGAACTACAACGCGGCGCCTGAGAAGACGAGCGACACGACGGCGCAGAAGGCGGATCAGACGATCACGTTTGGGGCGCTGGCGGACAAGTATTTCCTTGACCCGAACTTCGTGATCAGCGCGACCGCTTCCTCTGGACTAACGGTCGGCTTCACCAGCTTGACAACGCCCGTTTGCACGGTCAGCGGCACCACAGTTGATGTGCTCCTGGCCGGCTATTGTACGATCCGAGCGTCCCAGCTCGGCAACGCGAACTACAATCCGGCGCCCAACGAGGACCGGACGTTCACGGTGACCGGCTACAACTTCACCGGGTTCTTCCATCCGATCGACAACTTTCCGACCGAGAATCGGGTGAAGGCCGGACAAGCCATCCCCATCAAGTTCAGTCTGAGCGGGTACCAAGGGATGGGCATCTTCATGGCCGGCTACCCGATTTCCTACTCGACTGGATGTAATGGCGCCGTCGATGACATCGAGGTGGTCGACACGCCCGGTGCCAGCGGACTGACGTACGATCCGGGTTCCGACCAGTACCACTACGTCTGGAAGACTGACAAGAGCTGGGGCGGAACTTGCCGGCGGCTCGTCGTGAAGCTGGCCGACGGCTCGGAGCACGTCGCCCTGTTCAGCTTCACGAAGTAAGGGGCCGAAGGCGGCGCCACCGGGCATCCCCGGTGGCGCCTAGCAGCAGGTGGCCAGTCGCTCTTTTTCGATCCCGGAGCGGTGGGCGAATGATGGGGACAAAGGCGCTCATGGTCGGCCGTGGCGATGCTGGGTTCAACGAAGAGCCCTGACCTAGCGTCGCCCCGCTGGGTGGTGGTGACGCGCCCGGACCGGCCGGGTCTTCTGGATGAGCTCGCGTGGCGCTACCGGCTCGCTCCGTGGGTGGACGTGCTGACGGACCGGCGGCAGGGGGAGCGCCGGCAGCGCCAGGAACCGCGTGGCGCCGACCTCCGCATGAGCGAGCGGCGCGGCGTGCCCGGCGACCAGACGCCCCGGCCGGCCTACCGGCTCGCGCTCCACGGCGACGGGTTCGACGTGTACGAGGCGACGGGCCACGCGGCGGCCCAGTGTCCCGAGTGCGGCGCAACGGTCATGTTCGAGATGCCGCGCGCCGTCGAGCCGCCGGCGCGCCTCGACCTGCAGGTGGCGCACGACCCCGCGTCGGTGGACCAGCACCGCGCGCGCCACGTCGTGGAGCTCCTCATGTACGCGTTTAGCGGCCGCCTGCTCCTCGCGTCGCGCAACTTCGCTCGGACTCGCGTGGAGGTCCTGTAACGGCCACTAACCCTCGGTTCGGGGCCGCTGTTCGCGCAGACCGTCGCCGCCTCGCTGCAAGGCCGAGGCGCACGGGGCCCGCGCGCCGAGCAGCTGGTGCGTCGCCTCCGGTCGGCGGCCGACCCGACGACGACGGGGCGGCGCGCGGCCCGGCTTGAGGGGTTCAGCCTGCATGCGGATGTCACGGTGCCGGCGCGCCGGCGGGATCAGCTGGAGCGCCTGGTGCGCTACCTCGTGCGCCCGCCGCTGGCACTCGATCGGCTGACGGAGAGCACGGGCGGGCGCCTGCTGTACCACTGGCGTCCCTGGCACGATGGCTCCACTGCGCTCTTCCTGGAGCCCCTGGAGTTGCTGGAGTGGCTCGCCGCCTTCGCCCCCCCGCCCCGCCGGCCGTTGGTGCGTATCGGCCTACTCGCGCCGCGCGCTCGCTGGAGAGCGGCCCGCGTGCTCCGAGTCGTCTACAAGGCCTACGAGCTCGACCCGGCCGTCAGGGGCTCCGGCTCCCGTCGCGAATTCGACCCGCGGCGCCTCGATCTCCACGAGCCCATCGGCCCCTGGTCAGGCGCCCGAGCTGGCGCCGCCGGCCGTCTGTGATTGGGCTAGCAGCTTCTCGCGTTCATGGGGATTCGTGACCAGCTGCAACCAGCCCGCGAACAAGTTGACGCCAAGCACGGTGACGGCGAGCGCCAAGCCGGGAAAGGTGACCAGCCACCAGCCGCGAAAGATGTAGCTCTTGCCTTCCGCCACATCGAGGCCCCACGAGGCGGTTGGCGGCTGCACGCCCACGCCCAGGTAAGACAGCGCCGCCTCGGCCAATATGACGCGCGCGAACTCGAGCACGGCGAGCGTGAACATTGGCGAGGCTAGATTGGGCAGGATGTGGCGGAAGACCACGCGGGCTGGCCGGCAACCGAGGATGATCGCGCCCTCGACGAAGGCGCGCTCGCGCAGCGACAGCGTCATCGCGCGCGCCAGCCGGGCGAACGCCATCCAACCGTTGATGATGAGCACGACGATGACGCCGCCGGGGCTCGGGCCGATCACGGCCAGGACCACCAGAGCCAGCAGCAATCCGGGAAACGCCACCTGAATGTCGGCGAGTCCGCTCACCAGCGCATCGACGCGGCCACGAAAATAGCCGGCGGCCAGCCCGAGCGCGCAGCCGATCAAGCCGGTCGCGAACACCACGGTCACGCCGACCGTGAGCGATACGCGCCCACCGTGCAAGATGCGCGACAGCACGTCGCGGCCGAGTTGATCGGTGCCCAGGGGATGGGCCGGCCCGCCGCCCGGCAGCCAGGTGAGCGGCCGCAGCCGCTCGGCGAGGTTCATCGCGCCGGGGTCGTGCGGGCTCAGCAGCGGACCCAACAAGCCCACTCCGGTCAGCGCCAGCAAGACCAGCAGCCCGAACAGCCCCGCCTTGTCGCGCCACAACCGCCGCCGAACGGCCGCCATCGCGCAGGCGGCCCGCCCGACGCGCCATCGAGGCCCGGATGTGCCGCCTCCCGCACCGCTCAACCGGTCGTAATGCGCGGATCGATGGCGCGATACGCGAGGTCGATCACCAGATTGATCGTCACCACCATGGCGGCCACCGTGAACACGACAGCCTGCAGCAACACCAAATCTTGCCGCTCGATCGACTGCACGGCGAGGAAACCGATGCCGGGCCAGGCAAACACGGTCTCGACCACGACCGAGTAGCCGGCCAGCATGCGGATCAGCTCCCAGCCGAGCACCGTCAGAATCGCGTTGCCGGCATTCCTGAGGGCGTGCACTGCGACGATGCGCGCGCCACTGAGCCCCTTGGCCTGCGCCGTGCGGACATCCTGTGTCAACCCTCCCTACGTCAGGCGGTGGAGAGAGTCGCGGCCCGATGGCGCGTGACGTCGTAGGGCTGGCGATCTTGCCAGCACCGCCAGATGACGCGCAGCCAGGCAAGGGGCCAGGATCCGGATGGCGTGGGGATGATCGCAGCCGCGCGCGCGGGCGCGGGCGTAAACGGCGGCCGCCCACGGCGAGGCATGCCGCGAGTTATCGGCGAGTGTCGTGACGGCTTGGCGGAGGCGCTTGTTGCACGCCCAGCGGAAGACGACGGTCCGGTGCCTCCCGGACGCGCGGGTGACGGGGGCGGCCCCGGCCTCAGCGGACAGCTGTTCCGCGGTGGGGAAACGGGCGCGGTCATCGCCGAGTTCGGCGAGGAGGCTGGGCCGCATTGACCTGCCCACTGCGCGGCAGGCTCTGGATCAGCGGGGCCAGGGCGGCGGCGATCGCCGCCGAGAGTTGCTGGATCTGGGCGACGAGGGGGGACCAGGACGGCCACCACGCTGCGGACAAGGTCGCCACTGGCGTCACACTCCGCCTCCCCCGCCCGGCCGACCGGGGCCCTGCGCAAGCGGCCGAGCAGTTCGGCGGCGGGGCGGCGTCCGCAGTAGGCGTGGCGGCGGAGGAACTGGACCAGGCGGCGCTCGCCTACGCGCTCGGCGCTTTGGGGCGTCGGGTAGCGGGCCAGGAAGGCCAGTGCGATCGGGGAATTGACCCGCTGGCCGACGAGGTCATCGCGGCCCCGCACCAGCGCCCGCAAGGCGCGGGTCTCATCGGCCAGCGGCCGCAGCGGCCGGAAGCGATGGCCGTCGGTGCGGAGCAAGTCGGCCAGGAGATAGCTGTCGCCCTCATCGCTCTTGGCGTGGGCGGCGGAATAGCGGGCGCGACTGGCCTTGACCACGTTCGGGTGAATCGGCACGACCTGGATGCCGGCGTCCATCAGGGTATCGATGACGACCCCCGAGGGACATTCGATCGCGACGTGCACGGTGGCCGGCGGGCCGCACTGACGCAGCCGGCGGACCAGTTCGGCCAGGCCTTCGGCCGAGTGTGGTACCGAGCCGCGCCAGCGGACCGTCCCGGTGTCGTCGAGCACGCAAACCGCATGCGCGGTGGACGCCCAGTCAAGACCGACGAAGAAGGTCATTGCGTCCCTCCCTCGGACCGCGAGACACTGCGTGTCGAGAGGTCCTGCCGGTCGCTCACTGATTGGCGCTCTGGATCTCGCAAGCTCCTGGCGCTGCATCCTGTGGCCGGTCGGGGCCTCTCTGGGTTTGATTCGGGGGAGCGGGTCTCATGCTGGCCGTCGAATGGCAAGCCGACGTGGCTCTCCCCGAACCCCGGGGCTGTCACCGCGGTCAGGATCTGTCGTCGGCGGCCCCGGTACCAAGAAATACGATCGCTCAGCCCCTCCAGGCTCGATGATCTCGGACCGACCCCTATCTCGGTATCCCCCGCCAAAGCTCTCTTTCTCTCCTTCGGAGGGAGGGTAGGCCAGTGAGCCGCAAGGCACACGGGCAGATCCGCCGTGGCCAGGTCATCACCACCTACGGGCCCGGCGCGCTGATCGACCTGCCCAAGCATTCGGCGATCGTCGGCGGGCTCGACACCTGGCCGAAGACCAGTGACTCGGCCAGCGACGCACGAGCGCCTCGATGGCCGTTTGCGCCTCCAGGCGCGCGAGCGCAGCGCCCAGGCAGGCGTGGACGCCGGCGCTGAAGGCGAGGTGGCCCGCAGCCCGCCGATCGAGGTTGAATTGGTCGGGCCGGGGAAGCGCGCCGGGTCCCGGTTCGCCCCGCCGAGCAGAAGAACGACGAGCGCGCCGGCCGGGACTCGCTGGCCGGCCAGCTCGACATCGGCCTTCGCGATCCGCCAGGTGCGCTGCACCGGGCTCTCCCACCGCAAGGTCTCCTCGATCGCCGCCGGCAGGCGCCACGGGGCCTCGCGGACGCCGGCGAGCGCCTCGGGGTGGCTCAGCAGCGCCCAGACGGTCGTGCCGATGAGGCTCGTGGTGGTCTCAGTGCCCGCGACCGCGACCAGGACGGCCATTGCGACCAGCTCCCGATCGCTGAGAAGACCGTCGTCGTCGGCCAGGGTGATCAGCAGGCCCATGAGGTCCCCCGACGGTGCGGCGCGTCGGGCCGCCGACCAGACCGCGCATGTAGTCGCCGAGGGCGCGCCGGGCCGCCTGGCCCGCGACGAGGAGCGACCGATCCTCGGGGATCGGGAGGGCGTCCAGACTCCGCGCCAGAGCGGCCGACCAGATGGCGACCGCCGCTCGGTCCGCCTCGGGGATTCCGAGGAGGTCGCCGATGACGGCGCGCGCCAGCGGCTCCGCGAGGGTCGTGACCACGTCGATCTGGTCCGCCCCGTCGACGCGATCCAGCAGTCGATTGACGAGCGACCGGATGCCCGGCCGGAGGATGTCCACGGGCGGCGGCGCGAAGGGATAGGCGATGAGGTCGCGGAGCCGCGTATGCCGCGGCGGGTCGCAGAAGAGCATCGATTGCCGCGCGCCACGGTCGGCCTCCGATTCGACGGCCGCGGGGCACCGTCGGCGCTGCCCGTCGTCCCCGCCGTCGGTCGGGAAGTGCCGCTCGAATCCTTCGCGGCCGAACCGCGGGTCGCGGAGGACCGCGGACACGTCGGCGTAGCGCGTGAGGACCCGGCGTGCGGTGGACGGGGTCGTCGGCGCGGAGGCGCGCGTAGACAGGATATGGATCGGCACCGCCGGCGAGCGCGCCGTCGAAGAGGGCGGAGCGCTCCGACGTCCGCGATCGGCTCGAGACGGTGGCGTTCACTCCACCGTCGACGGTGGTCTCGCTCGGCCCGTGTTGGTCGTCTCGCTGGCTCATGACGCGGCGGAGCTAGGGCAAGACACGTGCGAGTCGGAGCATCGACGGAGACCGGGACGCGATTGCGTCGAGAAATCACGCGCTTCGAGTCGACCGGCCTGTGACCCTGCGCGCGTGAGCCGGGCCTGTCCTCAGGCGCATGGCCGATCCGTTGTCGATTCGTGGTCGATTCTGGAGGAACGCAGAGGATCGGTGCTGCGTGCAGGCGACCGTCCGTCGCGGTTTCGTGGTCACGGGCGGGCTGGGCTGGACCTCGGGCACGTCCTGTCCGATGTCAGTTGCTCAGCGTTGCGGGCTCGTGCGCGGCCGCATCGCCGTTGTGGCGGCCCTCGCAGCCTCACCGTCGCCCCGACCCGCAGCCGACGGCGCCGGAATCGACATCGAATCGGCAAGGCAGGCGCAACCAGCTCTCGTGCAAGGCGGGTTCGCGAACCGCGCCAGCTACCGCAAAGGTCCACCGTCGTGGACTTCAGGACCGTTGAAGCTGGCTCTCGTTATCTTGGCCCAGAGCTTGCCCAGGCTGGTGGCGGTGAGGCGCGACTCGATGACTCCGGCCGACAATCGCGATGGCGCCGGGAACACCGTGGACCGAGGCGCGGAACA
Organism: uncultured Candidatus Rokubacteria bacterium; assembly: GCA_963805625.1. GTDB lineage: Bacteria > Methylomirabilota > Methylomirabilia > Rokubacteriales > DASRDR01 > DASRDR01. The sequence goes on along the minus strand of CAWDVE010000017.1, from coordinate 482,320 downwards.
GATCCGTCGAGTGAGAGACGGCCGAACAGCTCTCGTCAGGCCGGCCAAGCTGGGAGGCGGCCGTCGCGCAGGGTTGCGGAAACCTGCGCGAGCCTCGACGGGGACGCCGAGCGAGCCGGTGCCTCGGAGGCCCATGGCAGGAGCATCCAGTCATGCCGGACCACTCCGTCCCTCCTCCCGCGTTGACAGCGCCCGGGTCGCGCTCCTACCATACGCGCCACCCGTGGCGGACTGGCTGCTCTTCCTGGCCGAGCGGCTGGCTGCGGAGTACCTGCGGGAGATGAACGGCCAGGACACGACCCCGTGAAGCGCTGCGCCCTCTACGCTCGCTATTCGAGCGACCTCCAGTCGCCGGCCTCAATCGAGGACCAGCTCCGGCTGTGCCGCACCTATGCCGAGCATCAGGGCTGGACGATCGTCGCGACGTTCCAGAACGCGGCGCTGTCGGGGTTCGGCGTCGAGCATCGCCCGGGGTATCAGGAGCTTCTGGCGGCGGCCCTCGCGCCGGCGCGACCCTTCGATGTGATCTTGGTCGAGGACCTCTCGCGCTTGACCCGCGACATGGCCGAACTCCTTCGCCTCCACCACCGTCTTCGCGTCCGCGGCCTCGAACTCGTGGGCGTGAGCGATGGCATCGCCACCGGCCGCCAGGGGGCCAAGGTCCAGCTCGCGGTGAAGGGGCTGATGAACGAGCTGTACCTCGATGACCTCCGGGACAAGACCCACCGCGGGCTGTCCGGGCGGATCGCGCGAGGCCTCAGCACCGGCGGCCGGATCTTCGGCTACCGCACCGTACCCGTGCCGGCCGATGGGCTCGCGCCGCGCAAGAGGGTGTCGGCCCGCTACGACGTCGATTCCACCGAGGCCGCGATCGTGCGGCGGATCTTCCAGGAGTCCGCCGCCGGCCGGAGCCTCAAGGCCATCGCCCACGCACTGAACGCCGAGGGGATCCCCTTCCCTGCCAAGGACACGAAGCGCGGTCCCGCCCGGCGCGGCTGGGCCGTGTCGACGATCTCGGTGATCCTCGGCAACGAGAAGTACGTGGGCACCTGGGTCTGGAACAAGACGCGGTTCCTGAAGGATCCCGACACGGGCCGGCGCCGCCCCATCGCGCGGCCGGAGGGCGAGTGGATCCGTCAGGATCGGCCCGATCTCCGTATCGTCGAGCCGGATCTCTGGACAGCGGTCCAGGCCCGGCAGGAGCTCCTCCGTGGGACTGGCGTGGGGCTCCACCGCCGTCCTCGCGGTGGGGATCGCGTAGCGTATTCGCCCTATCTGCTCTCCGGCCTGGTGCGGTGCGGATGTTGTGGCGCCCGGATGATCGCCCAGCGCACCACGCGCCGGAAGGGCGGGCACGTCTACCCCTACGGTTACTATCGGTGCAGTTTCGCCGCCCACAAGGGCCCGGCCGTGTGCGCCCACGGTGCCTGGTACCGTCAGGAGCCGCTCGAGAACCTCCTGCTCGAGCGCTTTCGCTCCGCGACGTCGCCCTCCATGCTCGACGCGCTCACCGTCGCGGTCACCGGTTTCGTCGAGGCCGCCATGCAGGCGCGGGACACTCGACTCGAGACACTCAAGCGCGAGATCCTGGAGCTGGAGCGAGAGGCCGGAAACCTGGTGCGCTTCCTCCGGGCCGGGGAGTCCGTGACCGTGCGGGAAGAACTCGCCACGATCGAGGGCGCCCTCCAGGGCCTTCGCGTCGAGCTGGCCGCCCTTCAGGCTTCGGAGAGGCCGACCCTGCGGCCGGCCTCCCGCACCTGGATCCAAGCGCGCGTCGACCATCTCGCAACGCTCGTTGCCGAAGACCCGGTCCGCGCGCGGACCGAGATCCGCAAGCACTTCGAGGGGGATCTCGAGCTGGTGCCGCTGCCGTCAGAGGGCTCGGGCCGGCGGGTCGAGCTGCGCGGACGGCTAACCCGAAGTTCCCCTGCCAGCACGCGAGGTAAGTCCGCATTACCGTGTCGAAAACTGTCGGTTCCGGTTTGATAAGTGTAGCCAAGAGTATAGGCGAGATGTGAGACATCTGCCCCCTTGGACTGCCATTCTGAGTGGCAAGCGATGTAGCCAAGATTGCGCTTGACTTCCCGCCGGCTCGCCGCGTAGGGTCCCGGTATGGCGCGCGCCTCCGGGGCCTGTCACGTCGCCGAGATCACGCGCACGCACGGCGGCCGGCGCTATCGCTCGTACCTCCTGCGGCGCACCTATCGCCAGGACGGCCAGGTCAAGCACGAAACCCTCGGAAATCTCTCCCGCCTCCCGGCCGCGACCATTGAGCTGATTCGCCGCGCCGTGCGCGGCGACGCGCTGGTTTCGCCCGACGACGCGTTCGAGGTCATCCGCTCCCGGCCCCATGGCCACGTCGCCGCGGTCGTGGGCACGGCGCGGAAGTTGGGGCTCCCCGCGCTCCTCGCGGCCACGCGCCGCCGGGAGCGGGATCTCGTCGAGGCCCTGATGGCGGCGCGCCTCCTGGATCCGTGTTCCAAGCTCGCCACGGCGCGGGCGCTCGGGGCGGAGACCGAGGAGTCCTCCCTCGGCGAGAGCCTCGGCGTCGCCGACGCCGACGAGGACGCGCTCTACGCGGCGATGGATTGGCTCCTGGCGCGGCAAGGGCGCGTCGAGCAGGGCCTGGCGCGGCGGCATCTGACCGACGGCGGTCTCATCCTCTACGATGTGACCTCGACGTATTTCGAAGGCCGCCAGTGCCCCTTAGCGAAGTTCGGCCACTCGCGCGACGGGCGGCGGGACAAGCTTCAGATCGTCTTCGGGCTCCTGACCAACGGGGACGGCTGCCCGGTCGCGGTCGAAGTGTTCGAAGGCAACACCGGGGATCCCAAGACCCTCCCGGCGCAGATCAAGAAGATCCGCGAGCGGTTCGGGATCGCGCGCGTGGTGCTGGTCGGCGACCGCGGGATGCTCACGGACGCCCGCCTGCGGGAGGATCTGCGGCCCATTGAGGGGCTCGACTGGATTACCGCGCTGCGCGCCCCGGCGATTCAGGCCCTGGCCGCGGGCGGGGTCCTGCCGCTGTCGCTCTTTGATCAGCAGGACCTGGCCGAGATCACCCATCCTGACTACCCCGGCGAGCGGCTCATCGTCTGTAAGAACCCCCTCTTGGCCGAGGAGCGGGCTCGCAAGCGTGGGGAGCTCCTGGAGGCGACCGAACCCGAGCTGGCCAAGATCGCGGCCGCCACCGCGCGCGCGACGCGGCCGCTCCGCGGCCAAGCCCGCATCGCGCTCCGGGTCGGCAAGGTGCTCGGGCGGCGGAAGGTCGGCAAGCACTTCACGCTCGAGATCACCGACACGACCTTCCGGGCCGCGCGCGACGAGGCGGCCATCGCGCGCGAGGCCGCCCTCGATGGGATCTACGTCCTCCGGACGAGTGTCGAGGTCGACCGACTCCCGACGGCCGAGGCCGTGCGCAGCTACAAGCGGCTTGCCGCCATCGAGCGCGCCTTCCGGAGCCTCAAGACCGTCGACTTGAAGGTGCGCCCCATCCATCATCGCAAGGCCGACCGCGTCCGCGCGCACGTCTTTCTGTGCATGCTGGCCTACTACGTGGAATGGCACATGCGGCGCGCGTTGGCCCCCATGCTCTTCGACGACGACGCCCCGGCGGCCGCCGAGGCCGAGCGCCGCTCGGTGGTGGCGCCGGCCCAGCGGTCGCCCCGGGCGAAGGCCAAAGCGGTGACGAAGCGGACCGACGAGGGGGACCCCGTCCACAGCTTCCAGTCGCTCCTGCGCCATCTGCGGACGATCGTGAAGAATCGCATGCGCGTGAAGTCAGACGCGGCGATCGAGTTCGACACCATCACGACACCGACCCCGCTCCAGCAGCGCGCTCTCGATCGGCTCGGGGTCTCCCTCACCCTGTAGCCAGAACGCCCAGGCACTGAGACATGCCTTCGCCAAGAAAATCAACGCCATCCCCTATAGCGACAGGCGGAACTTCGGGCTAAAACAGGCCAGCCTCCTGACCCCGACGGATCAGGAGGCTGGTTCGCCCACAATTGGTTGCGGGGGCTGGATTTGAACCAGCGACCACTGGGTTATGAGGGGAATGTCAGCCCCGGCGCCAGCCTAGACCTTCCTTCCGCACATCTCGAGGGGCATTTGGTGCCCGCGTAGTCGGGCCGGCGGCTGTCAGCGTCGCTGGTCTTCTGCCTCGATGACGCGCTCCGTTTCCGCCTCCCACGCGCGGAGCAGCCGCCGCACTGTTCGGTAGTTCTTGATCGCCGCTCGGAGGCGGGCGGCCTGCTGTGCCGAGATCATCCGGTGGACGAGCTTACCGCCCTTCATGTGCCCCCACTCGTAGTACGGGCCATGGCGAGCGGCGGGATCCTGGGCACACCGGCACCCGGGTCTTCCGCAGAGCTTCGTGCGCCGCAGGAGCGTGCCGGAGCACAGGTAGTCGACACCCCGGATGGCCTCGCGGACTCGGACGATCCGCGCCTGGGCCCGTCGGAGCAGGACGTCGGGGGGTTGAGGTGACATAAAGCTTGACACGACCTCCTCTGTTGTCGCTAATACTAGCGACAGCATGAGGCCACGGCAAGCCTTTTCGCCCCGTGGGGGCCCGGGCCCCTTCACGCTGCGCACCGAACGGCTGGGGCCCGTGCCGATCATCAACCACGTCCTGCAGCGCATGGGGCTCGAGGCGGTCCTGGACCGGGCCGTGCCGACGGTGGATCACCGCTGCGACGTGCCCCACGCGCGAGCCCTGGGCGTCCTGCTGCGCTCCGTCATCGTGGAGCGGGAGCCGATCTACCGGCAACAGGAGACCGTGCGGACGTTCGCCCCGGCGATGTACGGGCTGGCGCCCGCGGAGGTGCAGGCCCTGGGGGATGATCGGATCGGGCGGGCGCTCGATCGGCTGTTCGATGCTGACCGCGCCGCGCTGTTGACCGAGGTCGTCGTCGCCGTCGGCCAGCGGTTCGGGGTCCGCTTCAGTCAACTCCACAACGACTCGACGACGGTCCGCTTCTGCGGCCAGTACCACGCGGCCACGGGCCGGCGCCTGCGGGGGCAGCGGGCGCCCTGGATCACCTACGGCCACTCCAAGGATCACCGGCCGGACCTCAAGCAGCTCCTGTTCTCGCTCACCACGAGTGCGGACGGCGGGGTGCCCGTCCAGTTCCGGTGCACCGACGGCCGGACCAACGACTCGCAGACCCACATCGAGACCTGGGAGACGCTGCGCGCGGTGGCGGGCCGCGCGGACTTCCTCTACGTCGCCGACTCCAAGCTCTGCACGCGAGAGAACATGGACTACCTTGACCGGCACCGCGGCCGGTTCGTCACCGTCCTGCCCCGGTCGCGGCTGGAAGACCGGGAGTTCCGGAAGTGGGTCCAGACCCACGAGCCCCCCTGGGAGTTGGTCTGGGACCGGCCGAATCCCCGCCGGAAGGGCGGCCCCCGTGACCGGTGGTACGTCTGCCGGGCGCCGCTCCCCTCGCGGGAAGCGTGGCCGGTGATCTGGGTGTGGAGCCCGCTGCTCGCGCTACGCCAGGAGCAGAGCCGGCGGGAGCGGCTCGCCGCCGCGTTTGAGGCGCTCGGCGAGCTGCGGGTCCGGCTCGCCAGTCCGAAGACGCGGCTGCGGACGACCCGGGAGGTGGACCGACGGCTTGCGCAGATCCTCGCGCAGCACACAGTCGGGCGCTCCCTCGAGGTCCGCCGCACGGTCCGGGAGGACCATCGCTTCCGCCAATGGCGGCGCGGACGACCGGGGCCGCAGACGGCCTACCGCAAGCTCACCCGCCGGCGCTGGGATGTGGCGTGGACGCTCGACGAGACCGCGATCGCCTACGACCGCAAGAGCGATGGGATGTACCCGCTCTTGACCAATGACCGCACCCTGGCCCCCGCCCAGGTCCTGGAGGCGCACAAGGGCCAGCCGACGATCGAGAAACGGTTCGAGCAGATCAAGACCGTCCACGAGATCGCCCCAGTCTTCCTCAAGAACGAGGGCCGGATCGAGGCGCTGTTCACGCTGTACTTCCTCGGGCTGCTGGTGCAGGCCTTGATTGAACGGGAGCTCCGGCTGGCGATGCAGCAGCAGCGGATCGCCGAGTTACCGCTGTACCCAGAACAACGGCGCTGCAAGCCGCCGACCCCGGAACAGGTCCTGCGGCTCTTCAGCCTCGTCGAGCGCCATGTGCTGCTCGACGACGGCCACCCCGTGCAGGGGTTCGAGGCCGAGCTGACCGATCTCCAGCGTCAGGTGCTCGGCCTCCTCGGCGTCCCCACCCGCGCGTTCCGTTGGCCCATGTAGGTCATCGGAATTCCGAGGTATTGTCCCCGAGAAGTGCGGAACGTGGGCCTAGACCAACCGACAACCACCGAAAAGAACGGCGATTCCGAGGTCGACGACCCACCCCACCCAACCCCACGTCGGCTCGGTTCAGCCACAGGCCGTACACAGTCACCAGTGCCCGGCCCTACAGGTACAGCACGGTCTGCTCAGGCTGGCGGCGCTGATAGGTCGGCGGAAGTTGTCAAGTCGAATGAGACAGTCGGCTTCGGAAATTTGTGAGCAGTAGTCATGGCCGCGGCGAGCGAATGCGAGCCAGCGGTCTGCTCCAACGCTGACTTCGGCGGCCGCTGTTGGCTCGTCGACCGCGCTCAATATCATTCCGGAAACGCAACTCTGCCGCGGGCGCGGAGCTCGAGCGGCAGGAGACTGCCGTAGACGAACTCGTGGATCGCAGTTGCCACACCTTGCTCACGAGCCAGACGCACCACGGCCCCGTTCCAGGCTTCCAGTTCGGATGGTTTGGATTCGGCAATATCGCGTTGCAGTGACGTCGTCGCGCCTGGGGGCAGCGAGTCCACGAAGGCCATGGTATCGGCCACGACTGTATCTGCCAACGCCACGTGGCGCTTGCGTGCTACCGTGAGCACTTCTTCCATGCAGCGCTCCAACAACCGCCGAGTCTCCGGCACCGCGCGCATGACGCCGATCGGCGCGCGCGTTACGGCTCCGATTCCACCGAAGGAGACGTCGAGCAATGCGCCATGGGTAGTTGCCCGGACACCCGACGGCACCGTACGGCGCGCGACCATGCAGGCCGTCGTCCCCCTCGCCCTTCAGTGGAGCCGTCTACATCCTAGGCCGGGAAGGGGTGCACCGCGTGGACGCCTCTCTTGCGCAGACCATTCAGGCGGTACCCGGAAGCGGAATGCTGCCAGCGCAAGCGGCACCGGCGAGGTCGCGCTAGTAAGTATGCGCATCTCGCCGCCTCCTGCCTCCCCGGCGGCCGGCCCCAGGCTACGTGGGGCGCGACGCCGAGAAGAGCCCGCGGCGTAGCAGTCCGTCGTCAATCGCGCGCAGCTGGGCCCGCCGGTCGCGCTGGCGCTTCGCGAAGGCACCGGGCGCGTCGAGCTCGGACAGCTCCTGCTCGTTGGCCTCGTACCCCGCGAGCCAGGCCCGGGCGGTCGCGGCGAACTCAGCCGTCAGTTCAATCATGTCGACGTCGACCAGACCGGCCGAAGGCAGCAGCCGCCGCTGATCGCCTCGTGTCGCGACGGCGCGCGGGCCGGATCCAGGGCCCTCCAGACCCCTGGAATCGTTGCCTTGGGACCCTGTCCACGAATCCAGTGCATAGTTTGTTTGCGAACACCGCTCATCTCAGTCGCAAGTGCTATCGCGTTGACACGGTGCCGCCGTGTCGCGATGGAAACCCCACAACGCAGCCCCGGGGCACGGCTAGCTCTCGTCCAGGTTGGCGCTCGGTCGGAGGAGGCGACCGTCGATGGCGTGCTTGTCGAGGAGGTCGTGGAGGGTGGGCCGGCTCACCCCGAGCTCCTTGGCCGCCTGGCTGATGTTGCCCCTGGTCCGGGTGAGGGCTTGCAGAAGGAGCTCCCGCTCGAGCTGGTTGCGGGCCTCCTTGAGAGGCCGGGGCGCCTCCCCGGATCCCGCAGGCGCCTCGAACCCGAGGTCGGCCGGCTCGATGAACTTGCCCCGCGCCATGATGACGGCCCGCTGGACCACGTTCTCCAGCTCCCGGATGTTCCCCGGCCACGCGTACCCTCCGAGGGCCACCAAGGTGTCCGGGCTGAACTGGAGCTTGCGTCGCTGTTCCTGGCAGTTGCGACGGAGCAGCGTGTTGGCCAGGAGGATGATGTCCTCCCCGCGCTCGCGGAGCGGGGGGAGCGTGATCGTCACCACCGAGAGCCGGAAGTAGAGGTCCTCCCGGAAGCGCCCGCCCGCGATCTCGGCCTTGAGATCCTTGTTGGTCGCCGCGACGACCCGGACGTCGACCTTGATCCGCTCCCGGCCGCCGATCCGCTCGATCTCCCGCTCCTGGAGGAACCGGAGCAGCTTGACCTGGAGCGGCAGGCTCATCTCGCCGATCTCGTCCAGGAAGAGCGTGCCGCCATCCGCCACCTCGAGCTTCCCCTTCCGCTGGGCGTGGGCGTCGGTGTACGCGCCCTTCTCGTGTCCGAACAACTCCGCCTCTAGCAGCGTCTCGGGGATCGCGCCGCAGTTGATCGGGACGAACGGCGCGGTCGCGCCGGCGGCTCTTCGCGTGGACGGCGCGGGCGAGGAGCTCCTTGCCGGTCCCGCTCTCGCCCTCGACGAGCACCGTGGCATCGGTCCGGGCGACGCGCGTCACGATGTCGAAGATCTCGCGCATCCTCGGCGAGTGGCCCACGATGTCCTCGAAGCGGGCCGCCGCCTCGGCCTCGCTCGCCTGGTGGGCCGCCTCGGTCTCGACCCCGTGGAGGAACAGGGCGCGGCGGAGGACGACCCTCAGCGCGTCGATGTCGACCGGCTTCGCCTGGTAGTCGAAGGCGCCGGCCTGCACCGCCCGGAGGGCGTTGGCCCGGTCGGCGTTCCCCGTGAGGACCACGACCCGGGTGGACGGCGCCGCGCGGAGGATCTCCTCCAGGGTCTTCAGCCCTTCCTCGGCCGTGTGGGCGGCGGGCGGGAGGCCCAGGTCGAGGGTCACTACCGGCGGCTGGGCCTCGCGAAGCCGCGCGAGGGCCTGGGGGCGGTCCCCGGCGAAGATGAGGCTGAACTCGTCCCGCAGCGCGTACTTGAGCTGGGTCTGGATGGCCTCGTCGTCCTCGACGATCAGGAGCCGCGGCTGGCTCACTCCGGGCCCTCCCGCCAGGCCCCGCTCACCCCGGCGATCGCCTCCCCGGCGACCGGCAGCCGCACCCGGAAAGTCGTGCCCCGGCCGGGCGTGCTCGTCACGGCGATCATGCCCCCGTGGCGCTCGATGATGTCCCGGGCCTGGAAGAGCCCGATCCCCCAGCCGCCGTCCTTGGTCGAGCGGAAAGGCGTGAAGAGGGACGTCCGCACGAACTCCTCCGACAGGCCCGGCCCCGTGTCGGTCACCGAGAGGACCGCCGCCCCCTCCGTTCCCTCGACCGCGACAGTCACCGTGCCCGCTCCGGTGATGGCCTCAGCCGCGTTCTTGACGAGGTTCTGGAGCGCCTGGAGGAGGGCCTCGGCGTCCGCGGGCACCGGAGGGATCGGTCGGACGTCGGTCAGCACCGTGAGACGCGCGTCGGCGCGCAAGGGCCGGACGGCCTCGTCTACCAGCGCGGCGAGGTCGACCGGCTCGAGGGTCAGCTCGGCGGCCTTCTCGGGCGACCCCAGTTTCCCCAGCAGCCTCGTCATCCGCTCGACGGTGCGGGAGAGCGTCCGGATACTGTCCTGCTGGAACTCCGGGTCGTCGAAGTAGGTGAGGGCGTTGCGGGCCAGCAGGGACAGCGCGGAGACCGAGTTCTTGAGGTCGTGGATCACGTACGAGGTCAGGCGGTGGAAGGCGTCGAACTCCCGCGTGCGCGCGAGCGCCTCCGACATGTGGGCGGTGGCGATCGAGCCGGCCGCCTGCTCGCCGATCGTCGCCATGAAGAGGAGGTCCTCCGGCCCGTACCCGAGGCCCGTGCGCTCGGGACCGAGGAGGAGGAACCCGGTCAGCGTCCTCCGCCAGACGAGCGGCAGTGTCACCGAGCCCTCGCCGAACACCCCGGCGAGCTCGGCGGGCAGCGCCGGGTCGACGCTCCCGTCGAGAACGATCGGGCCGCGTGCCGCCCGGAAGCTGGCGATCAACGGTGCGTCGGCCGCCACGCCGCCTGGGGAAACCGGAAGGCCGATCGTCGCCCCACTGCCCGTCCTCTGACATGCATCGGGGGAATCCCCACGCGGAGACGGCGAGGGAGCCGAGCGGCAAAGCGGGCGTTCCAGACGTGGGCCACCAAGACGGGGGGGCCAGCGGTGCTCCCTACGCGTCGCCTGAGCTCGCTTGACTGGCTGCGGAAGAATAGGGCGGACTGCTTAGGCCGCCGGAGATACACTGGCCGCTGACCCCGCCAGGTCTGCGAGCACCGACGGGGCAGCGGCGCGCTGGAAGCTGTTCGGAAAAGCCCAGTTGGTTGGTCGCTATGCCTTCCGGCGGCTGAGCAAGCCGAGACCAACCAGGGCCGTGCCGAGCAATGCCATCGTCGAAGGCTCGGGTACGCCGAAGGTTCCCGACACCGCCGTGACCAGCGTATTCACTTGGTTGGATTGCACCCAAATGACGGACGTGGGAGCGAATGTAACCAGACAGCTGTCATCCACACCCGGTGCCTGCGTGCAGGTGGCGCCGTCGAACGTGCCGATGAGCGTAAAGCCAGGACCGGCGAAAAGGTTGAAGATTTCGCCGGGCTGTACCGAGCCGATGATGGCGTCATCCATCAGGCCACCGGTCACTGAAATCGAGACACCGAAGGTCTGGCCGATCTCGCAGTCAGGGTCCGAGCAGGGGATGCCGGTATCGGCGTTCTCACCAATCCCACTCTCGCCCAGGCTATTGGACGGGAGGCCTGGGAAGGTGGCAAGGAGAGGCGATGAGGCAGTCGGCTTCAGCGTCAGAGCGCCTCCGCCTGCCGGATTAAACGGAGCGTTAAAGCCTGTCGCGGTGAAGACGGCGCCAGAGTTCGTAAAGGTTAACGGATTGCTGCACACAATGCCCTTGTCGCCACCGGTGAAACCGCAGCCGGCCGTGCTATCTGGAGCGAGATCCCCGAAGAAGATCTCGGTCGCCATTGCCGACCCCATGCTGCCCGCGACAAGCACTGCCGCTACTGCGATCGCCAGGACAAATCTGTTCATGGGCATCTCCTCTCATGAGTTCGCTGCCGCGCCACTATGGAAAACAATGTACGGAAAGCAATATACGTACCACTCGACAAACTTTAGTGTTATCATTGAGTTAATAGGGTCGAGACCGAACTAGTCAGGCAAATTGCCTGAATATCCGACATATGAGGCGTCTCTTTGAATCGCACCTCATTTTCATAATTCACAAGGTTTCTCAAATATTTGGAACGCACATCCCTGAAGCTAAATCGACTTCAACGTCCGTCTGTAAAGAAATCCGACTTTCTGTCGAGCCAGACCGGCAAGATTCGGCTAAGCGCGCGCATGGACTCGTGGTGGGGGGCCTCGGAGAGGGATTATTTCCAGTCACAAAGAAGCGTAGGCCAGCCAGCGGTTCTTCGTGATGATGCCGTTCTTCGTCGTCTCAGACCCCGACACCACCTCCTGCCCCGTCGGCCCCCGCGGATCGCAGCGAGGACACGTTGACGGGGCCGTCCAGGCTCGTCCACGAGCGGCCGGCGTCGGGCAGCGAACGACTGGACCTCGAAGATCCGGGAGCCCGGGGCCCGTTCGCGACGACCGCGAGTTGGAGGCGGCCCTGCGAGCGCTCCCAGACTCGCTCCAGTGGCCGGACGTGGACCGCGCGGCCAACGTGATCCGGCTGCGTCCGGAGGCGGCGAAGAACGGTCACGGGCGCCCCCTGGCCCTCGATGCGGAACTCGCCGCCCTCATCGAGCGGCGCTGGATCGCCCGCAAGTACCAGACGGCCGACGGAACCTCGGCGCTCTCCCCGTTCGTCTTCCACCGCCACGGGAAGCCCATCGTGGACTTCCGGAAGGCGTGGCGGAGCGCCTGCGAGGCCGCCGGCGTTTCGGGGCGGCTCTTTCACGACTTGCGTCGCACGGCCGTCCGGAACATGGTCCGCGCCGGCGTCCGAGAGACCGTGGCGATGGGCGTCTCAGGGCAAGACGCGATCGATGTTCGACCGCTACAACATCGTGAACGAGGCCGATCTGCGGGAGGCCATGGAGCAGACCGGCGCCTACGTGAGCCAGCTCCCTATGGAGTCGAACGTAGTGTCACTGGTCAGTCGAACGGCGGATGGGGCGCGGTGACGGCGAACGTCCCGTTTGTACACAGGACGTACACAAAAACACGAACGGGGCCAGCGGTGGTGTCCGCTAACCCCCGTGTCGTGCTTGATCTGGACTTGGTTGCGGGGGCTGGATTTGAACCAGCGACCTTTGGGTTATGAGCCCAACGAGCTACCGGACTGCTCCACCCCGCGATGCCGAGATGAACGTTACTGCAGCCTCCCATCGCTGTCAAGCCGACGCAGGCTCCCCCACCGGGCCGACCTCAGGCCGGTGCCCTCCGCAAACCACCGCGAGGACTCCGAGGCACGTCGAGCGCCCGACCGGCCGAGCCGACGCTCCAGGCGACGGCGCCGGCGAAAGACTTGGGCCGCCTACGGCCGGGCGCCGGGTCCCTCCCTCGCCTGGGACAGCCGCAGGACTGAACGGACTCGGAGGATCTCGAGCGCGGGGAGTGTCTCGGAGTCGGCGGGGACCGTGCCCAGCGAGTCGGTCATGCGGAGACTCCGCTCGACCACTTCCATGTCGCCGAACCACGCGAACCGCTGGGCCGCCTGCACGATCCCCCGAAGCGAGCGCTGCTGGCGCGCCCGGAAGAGCGCCTCCGCGTACATGCTCCGGGCCCCCGCCTCGGGAAACTCGTGGATGCCCGGAATGGCTCCGATGCGAAGCGACGCATCGCCGACGGCGACGAGCGCCTCCCAGCGCCGTTCACCGCGGGCCGCGCCGACTGCGGTCTGCCAGGCGCGTACCGCGGCCCCCACGTCGTCACGCGCCAGGGCCTCCTCCACCGCGGCGAGCGCCGACGCCGCGCGCCGCGGTGCCAGGTCGCTCGACCAGGACGGAACGGCCAGGCCCAGCAGGGTCACCGCCACGACACTCACACCGGTCACGACCTGGCAGGCTGTCCCTCGTGCATACCGGATTCCAGGCACACGCATGGTTCGCCCTCCTGCCTTCGCAGAGGAGCAATCGATGCGCCATGTGGCGCGCCTGATACGGCGTGAAGTTAGACCGCACCGATAGGCTGGCCGATAGGCTGGCCGCCCGGTGGTGGTGGTGGTGCCGGTTCGGTGGAGCGGGCCCGGCTCACCGCTCACTGGTGAGGCCGAGGCCAGCTCAGTCACCGGGGCCCGACTCCGGCGCCTCGGCCAGCTGGCGCGCCCGCTCCTCGTAGATCGGAGCCCCGAGCCCGGCGAGGCGCGCGAGCGCCTCTCGCGCCAGGCGAGCTCCGCCGGCGCCGTCGCGGCGGGCGAGCGCACCAACCGCCAGATCGAGCTCGGTCCGGGCCGCCTCGAAGCGCGCGCCGATCTCGAGGAAGGCCGCGAGGCCGGCTCGGAGCTGGATCTCGGCCTCATCCGCGTCCCCATGGAGGCGCGCCATCCGGCCCAGCACGCGGCAGGCCCAGCCCACCGCGTACTTGAATCCGACCGACTCGGCGATCTCGCGGCCGCGCGCGGCCAGCTCGCGCGCCCGGGCGGCATTTCCCGCCACGAGGCACGCCTCACCCAGCACCGCCGTGAACCAGCCCAGCATCGGCCGGTGCTGGAAGCGGGTCCAGCGCTCCACCGCGTCCTCGAGGAGCGGGATCGCCTGGCGGGAGTCGCCCAGCTCGAGGTACGCCCCGCCGAGGAAGCTCAGGGCATCGGTGGTGTTCACCGGATCCGGCGAGTGCTCGAGACTGCGCCGGCACGCCTCGACGCCGATCTCCCCGTGACCGCGACCCGCCTCGAGCCAGCCGATCGTCCAGGCGGCGTAGGCCTGGAGCCGCGGGTCCGCGATGGTCTCGCCGACGTGCTGGGCCTCGCGCGCGGCCGCGAGCCCGCGCTCGAACTCGCCCATGAAGCCGTGGTTGAACGCCACGCCCCAGTGGGCAGCACCGAGCCACCAGCGTGCCTCGGTCTGCTGGAGGAGCGCGACCGCGCGCCGCCCGTGCTCGGCACCCTCCGCGAACCGCCCCGCCCAGAACCCGCCGCGGGACAGGAGGTAATGCGCCTGGCCGAGGATGACCGTATCGTGCGCGCGCTCGGCCTCGGCAATCGCGTGGCGGGCCTCCTCGTCGGCCCCAACGTGGTCGCCCAGATGGCTCCGCATGTAGCCGAGCCAGAAGTGCCAGGCCGCGGCCTGGGCCGGGTCGATGAGTCTCGCGGCCTGCTCGCGGCACCGGAGTAGCAGAGCGAGCGCCTCCGGGAACTGGCCGAGGAAGTAGAGCGAGTGGGCGAGGCGCAGTGAGAGCGCGGTTAGCTGCCCCTCGCGCTCCTCCTCGGCAAGCCGCTCCGCCTGGTGGAGCGCCTCGCGCAGCACGGCAGCGGCTTCCACGTGCGCGTACGTCCTCGCCGCCCGCTCCGCGACGCGCACGAGATAGGGCACGGCCTTCGAGGCCCGCTCCGCCCGCGCATAGTGGTGCGCGAGCCGGTCCGCGATCTCCTCGAGACGCCCCGCGTACAGGCGCTCGAGCGCCTCCCCCGCCGCCGCATGAAGCTCCCGCCGGCGGCTTGGCATCAAGCTCTCGTACGCCACCTCGCGGGTGAGAGCGTGCTTGAAGGAGTAGACGGGCTCCTCGAGGCCGCCGTGCCCGTGGAGGAACTCGAGCCGCGTGAGCTCGCGAAGCTGGGGCTCGAGGGGGCCGGGACCGGTCCAGATTGCCCGCAGGAGATCAAACGGTACCTCGCGGCCCAGCACTGCAGCCGTCTGGAGCGCCCACTTCGCTTCCTCCGACAGACGGCTGATCCGTGCCAGGAGAACGTCCTGGACCGTCGCGGGCACCGCCGGGGTCGCGGAATCGCCGGTTCGCTCGGCCACCACGAGGACGAGCTCCTCCAGGAAGAACGGGTTCCCTTCGGCGCGAGCGAGGATTGCCTCGGCGAGCGTGTCCGGAACGGTCTCGGCCGGCACCACCGAGCGGACGAGGGCGAGGCTGTCCCGGGGCGCGAGCGGCTGGAGAGCGATCTGCGTCGCGTACGACTTGTCGATCCACGGCGGCCGGTAGCCGGGCCGGTAGGTGAAGAGCAGGAGCACGCCGGCGCCGGGCACGATCTCGACCAGCGACGCGAGGTACTCCTCCGATGCCCGGTCGATCCAGTGGAGGTTCTCGACGACGAGCGCCAGGGGCTGCCGCCGGCTCGCCCGCAGCGTCAGCTGCCGGAGCGTCTCGAAGGTGCGCGCCTGCACGGCCTCGGGGCTCAGGGCATCGAGACGGTCGGCGTCGGTCTTCACGCCCAGGAGCTGAAGCAGATACGCCGCCCCGTCGCCCGGCTCGAGCCCGAGCGCCCGGAGCCGCTCCCGCACCTTCCCGGCCAGGGTCTCGGGAGAATCGCCGTCGAGAAGTCCGCAGGCCGACCGGACGATGTCGAGGAGCGGCAGATACGGGATCGCCGTCCCGTACGACAGGCAGTGCGCCTCGAGGCAGATCCCCTCCGGCCCCAGCAGCTGCCGGAACTCCGTCACGAGCCGCGTCTTGCCGATGCCGGCCTCGCCGACGATGCCCACCACCTGGCCGTGTCCGCGTTCAGCCGCGGCGAACTGGCTCTGGACCAGCTCCAGTTCGCGACCCCGACCGACGAAGCGGGCCAGCCGTCGTCGCGGCTCGAGGGCCGACGGCTCGAGCCCGACGAGACGATACGTCCGCCCCGGCAGGGCCGGCCCCGCCTCGCCGGGAAGCAGATCGAAGCGCGGCTCGAGGAACGGCACCGCGGCCTCGCTGACGACGATGCTGTTGGGCTCGGCCTGGGCCAGAAGGGCACCGAGCAGCGCCCAGCTCTCCTGCTTGCTCTCGAGCGCCATCTCGGCCGTCCCGCTCGCCTGACCGACCACCACCTCGCCGACGTGGATGGCGAGCCGGATGTCGACCGCCTCGCCCTCCGCGCGGGCGCGCTGCGTCGCCCTCAGGATCGCCATCGCTGCGTGCGCGGCCCGGCGCGGCGCGTCCTCCACGGGGTCGAGCCCGAACGCCGCGACGATCCCCGTGGCGGCGAGCTCCTCGAGGCGCCCGCCGAACGTGGTGATCTTCCCCACCACGAGGTCGAGCCCGGCGTAACGGTCGGGCACTGGGGTCGGGGTCTGACCCATCGCGAGGGCCGCGCGGAGCAGCGTCACCCGCCGCTGCTCCCAGCGCACGGTCGGGATCCCGCGCAGCTCCGCCGGTGCGGGGGCCGGCGTCGAGGTCACGCCTCGCGCGGGGGCCGCGGACGGTAGGCTCGCCGGCGCCACCGGGGTCAGCGGCGCCGCCTCGGGCGCCGGCTGATCAGCGAGCGGCCGAGCCGGACCCGGCCGAGGCGGCCCGGGGCGTAGCCCGTGCTTCTCGATGCGATAGCGGATCGCGTTCCGGGAGATTCCGAGACGACGAGCGGCCAGGGAGACGTTCCAGCTCGTTTGCTCGAGGGCCAGGAGGAGCGGCTCGACGTCGTCCCCATCCGCCGTCGCCGGCCCCGCCGCGCTCGGCGGTTCCGCGGCGCGGGGCCGGCGGCCGGTGGGCAGCGCGAGCCCGAGCCGCTCAGCCCCCACGATCGCCTCCTCCCCGAGCAACGCGACCCGCTCCATGACGTTCTCGAGCTCGCGCACGTTGCCGGGCCAGGGATACTCGAGCAGCAGCCGGCGCGCGTCGGTGCCGAGCCGCTTGATGCCGAGGCCGTACTCCGCGCACGCGCGGGCGAGGAACCGCTCGGCCAGGAGGACGACGTCGTCCCCGCGAGTCCGAAGGGCGGGCAACCGGAAGGTCAGGACCGACAGCCTGTGGTAGAGCGCCTCCTGAAACCTGCCCGCCTGACGCGCCGCCGCGAGGTCCTCGCTAGTGGCCGCGATGATCCAGACGTCGAGGGCAATGCTCCGCGTCGCGCCGAGGCGACGGACCTCGCGGTCCTCGATGGCCTTGAGGAGCTTCCCCTGGACACCCTCGGGCAGGAGCCCAACCTCGTCGAGGAAGAAGGTACCGCGCTGCGCCGCCTCGAGGAGCCCCGACTTCGGCTGACGGGCGTCCGTGAACGCCCCCCGCTCGTAGCCGAACATCTCCGATTCGAGCAGCGTCTCGGGAATCGCGGCGCAGTTGATCGCGATGAACGGCCCGGCCGCACGGGGCCCACCCCGGTGGAGGAGCCGGGCCAGGAGCCCCTTGCCGGTCCCCGTCTCACCTTCGATGAGGACCGGCGGAAGCCGGCCGGTGCCCAGGGACGCGAGAAGGCGGCGCACCTCCTCCCGCAGCGCCACGATCGCCGGGCTGTCGCCCACCAGCTCGCCCATCGACGTCATGGTCATGGCCCGCGCGTCTCGTCCGCCAGCATGATACTCCGCCCACGCGGCCCGGGGTAGGACGCGCGGGTATCAGCGGGTCCCGGCCGCGCCAGGCCGGGGTAGAACCGGGCGCTCAGTCGGGCCGGGAGTCCACGGTGTCGCGCCCGCGACGCGCGAAGGCTCGGGTCCGCATTCAGCGACCCAGCCGGTCCCCGACCACGCGATCGAGCCAGCCCTGCCCGCCCGCCACCCGCGTCACCCGGTCCGTCTTGCTCGGCTCGTAGCGGCCGTCGCGCGCGGTCTGCCACAGGACTCGCCACGCCGCACGCGTGGCGAGGAGCCAGTAGGTCTGGCAGCGGAACGTCGCGAGCAGCCACTCGCCCCAGCTCGTCCAACCGAGCGGGGTGGGCCGGGGCAAGTACGGCTCCATGGCCTGCACCTCGCGCTGCGTCACCACCCCGCCGACCCAGATGGTCAGCCCGAGGGACAGCGTGGGCGCCGCCACCGCGACGAAGAAGAGCAGCGGCTGGTCCTGCCGGTACGCATAGGCGAAGTGCCAGCCGAGGTATCCCATGGCCGGGTAGACGAACGCGGCGATGGGCCACTCCACGACCTTGTTGACCACGTGGCGGATCAACTGAGCGAGGTTGAACGCCGTCGGCGCGGCACGCCATGTCACCCAGAGGTAGGCGATGTCATCGAGCACGCCCTGGTACCAGCGAGCGTTCTGGCGGACGATCTTTTCCTTCGTCTCCGGCAAGTCCGTCAGCTCGATCATCGGCATGGGGCGAATCAGGATTCTCCGCGCGCCGAGCGTGTACCCGAGCGTCGAGTCCTCCGTCGCCCCGCCGGTCGGGAATCCGCCGAGGCCCTGGAGCACGTCGAGCCGGACGAACTGATGGTGTCCGAGGCAGATCTGGGATCGGCGGAAGCAGAACTCGAGCGCCGTCCGGGCCCACCGGCCCGCCCGCCCCGGAATCCGGGCCGTCGCGCGATCGATGAGGCGGATGCGCCGGACCTCGTTGACGAGGCGCGCCAGCGACACGCGCGTGAAGATGGATGACTGCTGGATGGCGCAGATCCGGCCGCGGATCCCGAGCGCCCCCCAGTTCGCGAGGGACAGCGTGACGCCCTGGTAGGCGAGCGCCCCGCGGCCCGCGAGCTCCTCCCCGGCGATCCAGCGGAGCGTGTCGGGATCGGGAACCGAGTCGGCGTCGAACACGCCGACGAACACCCGCGACGGATCGGCGGCGTCGGCCTCGAGGACCTGGGCGAGCGCCTCGGATCGGAGCGCCCAGTTGAGCTGCTCGGCCTTGCGCCCGGGCCCGGGCAGGACGAGATGCACGAGCCGCTTGGCGTCGTAGGGCGGCAGGTCCCCGAGGAACTGCTGGCAGAGCGTCCCGGTGCTCTCCGGCATCGCCGGGTGGGGCACGGCGTCTTCCCCCGCTTTCGTGACGACGACATACCGCGCGCGTTCGCCCGGGTAGCGGAGGGCGAGGAGCCCTCGCATCGTCGCCGCGATCCCCGGCTCCTGGTAGGCGGCGACGAGCGTCAGGAACACGGGGGCGCCGGCACGCGCCCTGAGGGACTCCTCCGGCGGAAGCTCCCCGCGGCGCGCATAGCCGGCCTGGACGAACCGGACGGTCGTTAGCATCCCGGCCCAGTCGATCGCGAGCTTCCAGGCGGCGCGGAGATTGAACAGCAGGGTGGCGAGGAAGAGCCAGCCCGTGTACGGCTCGAACCACGTCCAGCGCATCAGTCCCCTCGAAGCGTCGTCGGCCTGCCGCGGTTACGGGGACCGCGGCGGAGACGACGGGAGCGCCGGGGCCGACTCGCCGGGCCGGGCGCTGCGCGGGAAGCGCAGCACCCGCTCGCCGGGCCGGACCAGTCCGAGCTCCTCTCGGGCAATCCGCTCGATGACGGCCGGGTCCTCCTGGAGCTCGGAGATCGCCCGGGACAGGCGCTCGTTCTCGGCTTCGAGCGTCCGCAACTCGCGGACGAGCGTGTCGACCTCGCCACGAAGCCGCCTCAGGGCAAGCACGCCATTGTCGCCGAAAACCGCCATCACCGCGAGGATGAGGAGCGCCCCGACCACGATCCACCCGGGACGCGTGAGCCGCGTCACCATCAGGGGCGCCCCGGGAGGATCGTCGTCCCCGGCCAGCGGGCGGCGTCCCCGAGCCACTCCTCGATCCGGAGCAGCTGATTGTACTTGGCCACGCGATCGCTCCGGGAGAGGGACCCGGTCTTGATCTGGCCCGCGTTGACGGCGACGGCGAGGTCCGCGATGAAGGTATCCTCGGTCTCCCCCGAGCGGTGGGAGACGACGACCCCGTAGCCCGCCGCCTTCGCCAGCTCGACGGCGTCGAGCGTCTCCGTCAGCGTGCCGATCTGGTTCACCTTGATCAGGATCGCGTTGGCGGCCCCGCGCCGGACGCCCTCCCCGAGGCGCTCCGCGCTCGTCACGAAGAGGTCGTCGCCGACGAGTTGCAGCCGGCCGCCGAGGCGCTCGGTCAGCGCGATCCAGCCATCCCAGTCGTCCTCGCGGAGGCCGTCCTCGATCGACACCAGTGGGAACCGGTCGGCGAGCCGCTCGTAGAAGCCGATGAGCTCGTCCGTCGCCCACGTCGCGCCCTCGCCGGGCGCCTGATAGTGGCCGTCGCGCCAGAGCTCGGTCGCCGCGACGTCGAGGGCCAGCCACACGTCCTCGCCCGGGCGGTAGCCGGCCGCCTCGATGGCGCGGACGAGCACGCCGAGCGCGGCCTCGGCCCCTGGCAGATCGGGCGCGAACCCGCCCTCGTCCCCGACGCCGGTCACGTGCTTCTGCTCCCGCAAGAGGCGCTTGAGCGCGTGGAAGATCTCCGATCCCGCTCGCAGCGCCTCCGAGAACGACGGCAGTCCGGCCGGCACGAGCATGAACTCCTGGACGTCGAGCCGGTTGTCGGCGTGGGCGCCCCCGTTGATCACGTTCATCAGGGGGAGCGGGAGCATCCGTGCGTTCGGGCCGCCCAGGTAGCGGAAAAGCGGGACCCCGAGGTCGTCCGCGGCGGCGCGGGCACAGGCGAGGGACACGCCGAGGATCGCGTTGGCGCCCAGTGTCTCCTTCTGGGGCGTGCCGTCGAGCTGGCAGAGCGTGCGGTCGATCAGGGCCTGCTCGGCCGCGTCCATGCCCTTGACCTCGGGGGCGATCACGCGCTCTACGTTGCGCACGGCCTGTAGCACGCCCTTCCCACCGAAGCGCCGCCGGTCGTCGTCGCGCAACTCGAGGGCCTCGGCGCTGCCGGTCGAGGCGCCCGACGGCACCGCCGCGCGACCCTCGGCGCCGCTGTCCAGGTGCACCTCCACCTCGAGAGTGGGATTCCCGCGAGAGTCGAGGATTTCGCGGGCGTGGACGTCGACGATCTCGGCCATGTCAGTCGTCGCCCCGCGGCTGGCGATCAGGTAGCTGGCTCACGGTCCTTCAGGCCCGCCGGTTCAGGATGAAGTCGGCCAGGGCGCGAAGCGGCTCCGCCGCCGGCCCGAGGGGCGCGAGGGCGGCATGGGCCTCCCGGGTGAGCACGGCCGCCCGCGCCTTGGACGCCGGGAGACCGTGAAGCCCCGGGTAGGTGACCTTCTGCTGCCGTTCGTCTTTCCCTGCCGTCTTGCCGAGCGTCTCGAGCGAGCCCTCGACGTCGAGGATGTCGTCCACGATCTGGAACGTGAGGCCGATCCGGTCGCCGTACGCCGTGAGCGCCGCCAGCGCGGGCTCCGAGGTGCCGGCCAGGAGCGCGCCCGACCGGAGGGCTCCCCGGATGAGGGCCGCGGTCTTCCGCGTGTGGATGTACTCCAGGGTCTCGGCCGGAACCGCCTTCCCCTCGGACTGCACGTCCACGACCTGGCCCCCGACCATCCCGTCGGTGCCGGCAGCTCCGGTGATCTCGGCGAGGACCCGCGGGAACACCTCGGGCGCCGCCTTGCCCAGACCGAAGTTGACGGCGACAAGCCCGAGCGCGTGGGTGAGGAGCGCGTCCCCGGCGAGAACGGCGATCGCCTCGCCGAAGACCTTGTGGTTCGTGAGTCGCCCGCGGCGGTAGTCGTCGTCATCCATGGCGGGCAGGTCGTCGTGGACCAGGGAATAGGTGTGGATCAGCTCGAAGCAGCAGGCGGTGGGCATGACGTCGTCCATCTGGCCGCCCACCGCCTCGGCGCCCGCGATCACCAGGATGGGGCGGAGACGCTTGCCGCCCGCGAAGACACTGTATCGCATCGCCTCGTGGATGACCGGCGGGGGGGCGGTCGCCGGAGGCAGATACCGCTCGAGCGCCTCGTCCACGGCGCGCCGGCGCTCCGCGAAGTAGCCCTCGAGGTCGAACGCCGTCACAGGACGTCCTCGCTCCGCTCGGGGTTGATCGAACGGTGTTGATCGGACGGCCTTGTTTCGACGGCCTTCGGCCTGTGACGGCCCGCGGCGGCCCGTCGGCTCATCCCTGCCCCTCCTCCCAGCGGAACGGCTCGGCTCGCACCCCTCCCTCATCCTGCATCAGAATCTCGATCCGCCGCTCCGCCTCCTCGAGGCGCCGGGTGCACAGGCGCAGGAGCCCGGTCCCTTCCTCGAAGACCCGCAGGGAGTCGTCGAGCGACAGATTCCCGGCCTCGAGCGCGTGGACGATCTCCTCGAGGCGCGCCATCGCCGCCTCGAACTTCGGGCCGTCCTCGCGCGTCGGGGCTGGCTCAGGCGTGGCCGGCATCGCTCTCTCCACGTCCGCGTCCCGCCGGCGCGCCAGGGCGGTCCACCTCCTCGACCCGGCAGCCCAGGCTTCCCTGGTGAAGCCGGACGGTGACGCGCTCGCCGATCCGCACGCGGTCCGCGCGCGTCAGCACCTCGCCAGAGGGCGAGACGGCGATCGCGTAGCCCCGGGCGAGACAGGCCAGCGGGCTCAGGCCGTCGAGTCGCGCGGCCAGCGCCTCCACCGCGCGCCGGCGGCGAGCGGTCTCGCCGCGGAGCGCGCGCTCGAGCCGGCCCCCCAGCTGGCCGGCGAGCTCTCGCCGGTGACGCACGGGCGCTCCGAGGAGGGCGGGCCGGAGGGCTCGCGCGGCTCGCGCGAGCCGCTCGCGCGCGCGCGCATCGTGACGAGCCATCGCGCGGCCGAGGCGGGTGCCGAGGTCGTCCACGCGCCGCGCCCAGTCCCGCAGCGGGCGGCCGGGGTCCGTCAGGACTCGCCGCCGGCGAAAGTCGGCGAGCCGGTCGGCGAGGCGCCCGGTACGCTTGCCGATCGCCTGCCCGAGCCGCGCGCGGAGCGCTGCCACCTGGCGCACGAGCTCGGTCTTCTCCCGCACGACCAGCTCAGCCGCGGCGGACGGCGTCGGCGCTCTCAGGTCGGCCACGAAGTCGGCGATCGTCACGTCGGTCTCGTGCCCGACCGCGGAGATCACCGGGATCTTCGACGCCGCGATCGCCCGCGCGACGACCTCCTCGTTGAACGCCCAGAGGTCCTCGAGCGACCCGCCGCCGCGGGCCAGCACGATCACGTCGAGGTCGCCCAGCCGGTTGAGCGTCCCGAGCGCCTCGGCGATCTCACCGGCCGCGGTGTCGCCCTGGACGCGGACGGGGCACACGAGGACCTGGAGGCCCGCGAAGCGCCGGGTGACGACCCGCAGGAAGTCCCGGACCGCGGCACCCGTCGGCGAAGTGACGAGTCCGACGCGCCGCGGAAGCGTCGGCAGCGCGCGCTTCCGTGCAGGGTCGAAGAGCCCCTCGGCGGCGAGTCGGGCCTTTAGCTGCTCGAAGGCGAGTTGGAGTGCGCCCAGGCCCTTCGGCTCCAGCACCTCGCACACGAGCTGGTACTCGCCCCGCACCGCGTAGACGTCGAGTCGACCGAAGGCGAGAACGTGGAGCCCGTCGGCGGGCTCGAAGCGGACCCGCCGCATGCGGCCTCGGAAGAGGACGGCCCGCATCTGGGCTTCCTCGTCCTTCAGCGTGAAGTAGACGTGCCCCGAGCTGTGCACCCGGAGGTTCGAGATCTCTCCCTCGACCCAGAGCCCACCGAAGCGCCCCTCGAGGGTGTCCTTCACCGCGCGAGTCAGCTCCGAGACCGTGAAGACCCGGCGGCCGGCGTCCGGCATCGGAAGGGGCAGGACGGCCATCGGCTCAGCCAAGCCCCGCCTGGCGACGAGCGGCGTCGAGCGTGTTTCGCATCAGCATCGCGATCGTCATCGGTCCCACGCCGCCGGGCACGGGTGTGATCGCGCGCACCCGCGGGCTCACGGTGGCGAAGTCCACGTCCCCGACGAGCTTCCCGTTCGCGAGTCGGGTCACGCCGACGTCCACCACGACGGCGTCGGGCCGGACCATGTCCCCGGTCACCACCGCCGGGCGGCCGGCCGCAACCGCGAGGATCTCGGCGCGCTGCGTGTGAGCGGCGAGGTCACGCGTCCGCGTGTGACACATCGTGACGGTCGCGTGGCGGCCGAGGAGGAGCTGCGCCAGCGGCTTCCCCACGATGCGCGAGCGGCCCACCACCACGGCCTCCGCACCCTTCAGGTCGACGCCATAGTGGTCGAGGATCTCGATCACCCCCGCCGGCGTGCACGGGAGGACTCCGGGCATGCCCGCGAGCAGCCGGCCGAGGTTCTCAGGGTGGAAGCCGTCCACGTCCTTCGCGGGGTCGACGGCGGCGATCACCCGATCCTCGTCGATCCCGGAGGGCAAGGGCAGCTGGACGAGGATCCCGTGAATCGTCCGGTCGGCGTTCAGCTCTCGGATCAGGGCCAGGAGGTCGGCCTGGGTCAGCCCCGCTGGAAAGAGATGGTCGCGCGCCTCGATGCCGAGCACCTGGCAGGCCC
Source organism: uncultured Candidatus Rokubacteria bacterium (assembly GCA_963805625.1). Lineage (GTDB taxonomy): Bacteria > Methylomirabilota > Methylomirabilia > Rokubacteriales > DASRDR01 > DASRDR01. The sequence goes on along the minus strand of CAWDVE010000017.1, from coordinate 458,086 downwards.
GTCGCTTGCCGCCGACGTAGACCTTCGAGGCCGGGTCCTCGCCCACCAGCACGACCGCGAGAGCGGGGCGCACGCCCCGCGCGCGAAGCGCGCCGACACCCTCGGCCACGACCGCCTGGACCTTCGCGGCCACGACCTTGCCGTCGAGGATCTGCGCCACGGCGGAGGCCCGGATCAGGTGGGGAGATCCCGCTGGACGCGCTCGATCGAGAGCGCGCGCCCCGATTCCGGATCGATCCGGATCACGGCCCCCTGGAACCGGGCCCGGCCCCGGGCCGGCTCGAACCGGCTCGGCATCCCCGTCCGGAACCGCTGGATAGCCAGCTCGGGCTCGACGCCGATCACGGAGTCGATGGGACCGGTCAGGCCGAGGTCGGTGAGATACGCCGTCCCCTGTGTCAGGATGCGCTCGTCGGCCGTCTGGACGTGCGAGTGAGTGCCAACCACGGCCGAGACGCGCCCGTCGAGATACCAGCCCATGGCCTGTTTCTCCGAGGTCGCCTCGGCGTGCATGTCGACCACGATCACCGAGGTCTCGGTCCGGAGCCGCAGGAGCTCCTCGTCGGCCTTCGCGAACGGACAGTCGATCGAGGCCATGAAGGTACGGCCCTGGAGGTTCAGCACGCCCACCTGGTGCGCCCCCGCCTTCACCACGACCGACCCCACGCCCGGGGTCCCCGCCGGGTAGTTGGCGGGGCGAAGGAGGAGGTTCTCCTTGACGATGTAGCCGAAGATCTCCTTCCGATCCCAGATGTGGTTCCCGCTCGTCATCACATCCACGCCGGCCTCGAGGAACCCCTTCGCCAGCGCCGGCGTCACGCCGAACCCGGCGGCGGCGTTCTCCACGTTGGCCACCACCAGGTCGACCTGGAGCTCGTTCTTGACCTGAGGGAGGAACGTCACGAGCGCCCGGCGTCCGGGCTCCCCGAACACGTCCCCGATGCACAGGATGGTCAGCGTCTTCACGGGCATCTTCCTCAGTGTACCCGAACAGCCGGGCGGACCGGGCTCAGCGCGCGAACTCGGTCGCGCGGTGCTCCCGGATCACGGTCACCTTGATGTGACCGGGGTACTGCATCTCGGCCTCGATCCGCTTGGCGATGTCCTTGGCGAGCTGGTAGGTGTCGAGGTCCGAGATCTGATCCGACTTGGTGATGATCCGGAGCTCGCGGCCCGCCTGGATGGCATAGGCCGCGTCCACGCCTTTGAACGAGCAGGCGATGTCCTCCATGGCCTTGACCCGCTTGATATAGCTCTCGAGCACGTCGCGGCGGGCGCCCGGCCGCGCCGCCGAGACGCCGTCGGCGGCCTCGACCAGCACCGCCTCGACCGTCTCCGGCTCCTCCTGGTCGTGGCCCGAGAGAATCGTGTTCAGCACCGCCCGCGGCTCGTTGTACTTGGACAGGAGCTCCACGGAAAGGTCGACGTGGCTGCCCTCCTGCTCGTGGGTCAAAGCCTTGCCGATGTCGTGGAGGAGGCCGCAGCGCTTGGCCAGCTTGACGTCGGCCCCGACCTCGGCCGCCATCATGCCGGCCAGCCACGCGACCTCCTTGGAGTGCTGGAGGCAGTTCTGGCCGTAGGAGGTGCGGTACCGGAGCCGCCCCACCATCCGGACCAGCTCCGCGTGCAGCCCGTGTACCCCGACCTCGAAGCACGCCCGCTCGCCTTCCTCCTTCAGGTGCTGCTCCATTTCCTTCTTGACCTTCTCGACGACCTCCTCGATCCGAGCCGGATGGATCCGGCCGTCGGCGATGAGGCGCTGGAGCGTGATCTTGGCGATCTCCCGCCGGAGCGGATCGTAGCCGGAGATGATCACCGCCTCCGGCGTGTCGTCCACGATGAGGTCTACACCGGTGGCCAGCTCGAGTGCCCGGATGTTGCGCCCCTCGCGGCCGATGATGCGGCCCTTCATGTCGTCCGACGGCAGGTCTACGATGGCGACGGCGGTCTCCACCGTGTAGTCCGGGGCGAGTCGTTGGATGGTCGTCGCAAGCACCTCGCGCGCCTTGCGCTCGGCGCCCTCGCGCGCCTCCTCCTCCAGTCGCATCGCGATCAGGATGGCCTCGCGCCGGGCCTCCTCCTCCATCTGGGCCAGGAGCCGCTGCTTGGCTTCCTCGGCCGTCAGACCCGCGATCCGCTCGAGCTGCCGGCGCTGCTCGTCGACCAGCGCCTGCTGTCGCGCCTCGACTTCCTTGAGCGCCTGCTCCCGTCCGCGCAGACCTTCCTCGCGCGCGTGGTAGTCACGGTCACGGCGGTCGAACTGGTCGAGCCGCCGCGAGACCTGCTCCTCCTTCTGGCTCAACCGCCGCTCGAGGCCCTGGACCTCCTTCTGACGCTCACGGATCTCCTGCTCGAGCTCGGTCCGAGCGCGGTAGACGACCTCCTTGGCCTCGATGGCGGCGTCCTTCAGGCGGGTCTCCGCATTCCGCTCGGCCTCCTCCAGAACACGCCGGCCGTGTTGCGCAACATCTCCCAGCCGACGTGTGGTGATTTGCCGCTGGAGCAGCATGCCAACGAGTATTGCGAGAGGCAGCAGGACCACGGCGGCGACGATCAGGACGAGGAGCGTGATGGGTCCCAGGATCGTCACCTCCTCTCAGCCCACCGGCCGGTGGCCGGGGTCCGAGCCGACGCGGAATGCCCTCTCTCAATCATGAGGAATCCGGTCTAAATCCGCTCAACATTAGGCTGTTTGCCACTCGGTGTCAAGGCGAGTCGCTTCCCGGCTGGCCCTGGTCAACATAGCGCATCAGGCGGGACGTCCCGGGGCGGGCGCGGACCTGTGACGATGGGCAACACGATCGATCGTTACGACGCCGCCACCGATCGGCGCGCCAAGCGTCGGGGGGCGCCGGAATCCGTCGCGACCATCGGGGTCAAAACACGACGGGCGGGACGCTCGGGTCCCGCCCATCCGGAAAGTTCCCCGCCTCTGCCGTGTGCTTGGCTGGTTCGAACCTGGCTCTACCAGGTGGGAGCCCAATGCGCGGCCTTAGGCTTCCCCTCTCGCGAGGGGCCGCTCACCGCTCGCGCGGGAGGACTCCCGTTCACGATACTAGGCTCGCAACCGTCGCCTCACATCACGCACAGCGCAGGGAAGCGCGTGCCCAACCATTATTAGGCCCGCGGGCGCAGGCCCCCGTCAAGCCCCGGCGCGGCCGTCCAGGACGGCTCCCAGCTGCTCCGTCAACCGGTCCACCCGCACCAGCAACTGGGCGTCCGTCCCGCGCCCGCCCTCCGTCTCGCGACACCGGTACAGCTCGTCCACGACGTGAAGACCGGCCAGGAGCGAGAGCCGCAACGGGTCAAACACCCGGGCCTGGTCCCGCACGGTCTGGATCCGTCCGTTCAGATACTCGGCCAGCTCGTGGATGTACTCGGGTGTTCCCCGCCCGCGGACGGACAGCCGCTGACCCAGGATCTCGACATCCGCGCGCCCCTCGGTCATGGGCCACCTCCTTTGATTATCCGGTGATCACCTGGCCACCGCGGGGCGATCACGTCAGGACCCGTCAGAGTCCCTCGATCCGGGCGAGGTCCTTCAGGATCCCCTCCACTTGGCCGAGCAGCTGCCGGCGCTCCTCGAGGAGGCGCCGCTGCTCCGCCTCGAGCCGACCAATGACCTCGAGCCGGGTGCGGAGCCCCTCCGCCTCGACCGTGAGATCGGCCACCCGGGCGTCCAGGCCTCGACGCTCCGTGGCGAGCCGAGCGTTCTCCGCACGAAGGGTGCTGATCAGCTCGATCGCCCGTTGAACGTGCTGCTCGAGGAGGGCCAGTCGCGCCTGGGCGTCTTCGGTCATTCGGCATCTCCCCCCCGGACCCGTCCGCACCCCGCACCTCGGCGCCAAGCTCGACCCGGAGCTGCTCCACCACCTCGCCATGCGCCCGGTTGACCTCCGCGTCGGTGAGCGTCCGATCGTCGGCCTGGTAGAGGAGGGCATAGGCGAGGCTCTTCCGGCCGGACCCGACCTGCACACCCTCGTAGACGTCGAAGAGGGCCACCCGCTTGAGCCACGGTGGCCGGATCGCCTCGATCGCACGCCCAACCTCGGCCGCCCGCACACCGACGGGGACGACCACCGCCAGGTCCCGCTGGACTCCCGGGTGCCGGGCGAGAGGCCGGTACTGGATCACGCGGCCGGGCAGAGCCTCGATTGCGTCGAGCGACAGCTCCACGACGAAGACCGGCATCGACAGGTCGAACGCCTTCTGGACGTCCGGGTGGAGCTCGCCCATGACTCCGACGGGCACGCCCTGAACCACGACCGTGGCAGCGCGCCCGTCCTCGAGGTACGGCGCCGTCGCGGGCTCGGCGCTGACCTCGCCCCGCCCCAGCGCTTCGACGACGCCCTCCGCGGCGCCCTTCGCGTCGAAGACGTCGACCCGCGCGCGGGACGTGTGCCAGGCGCGCGGGGCGCGGAGCCCCGTCAGCACGACGCCGACGCGGGTGTCCTCTCGGGGCAGGACCCCTGCCCCGCGCCCCTCGAACACGCGCCCGATCTCGAAGAGCCGCACGTCGGGCGTCTGGCGGCGTACGTTTGTCGCGAGCGCCTCCAGAAGGCCGAAGAGGAGGGTCGGGCGCATCACGGACCGGTCCGTCGCCAGCGGGTTCTGGAGCCGGACGACGCGGGGGTCGTCCGGCGAGAGATCGAGATGGCGAAGGTGCGCGGGATCGGTCAGCGACAGCGAGACGGTCTCGTGGCAGCCCGCGCCGGTGAGAACGCGGCGCACGGTGTCCCGCGCGACCATGTGGCGTGGCCGGCGCGTGAGGGCCAGGGCCCCGGACGGGAGCGTCGAGGGGATATTCTCGTAGCCCCAGACGCGCGCGATCTCCTCCACGAGGTCGTCCTCGATGGCGACGTCGCGCCGGAAGGCGGGGACCACGACCTCGAAGCCGCCCTCGCGCTCCGTCGCCGGGAACCCCAGGCCCCGCAGAATGTCGGCGACGGCCGCCCCGGGCGGGCACGCGCCGACGACCCGCTGGATGCGCTCCAGGCGAAGCGGCACCGCCAGCGGCCGGCGAGGCGCGGGGTAGGCGTCGAGCACGCCGGTCGCGACCTGACCCCCGCCCAGCTCGGCGATCAGCTGCGCGGCGCGATCCAGCGCGTCCCTGAGCCCCTCGATGTCCGCGCCCCGCTCGAAGCGATAGGAGGCCTCGGTGGAAAGGCCGAGCGCCTTCGCGGTGCGGCGGATCGAGCCGGGCGCGAAGTACGCGCTCTCGAGCAGCACCGTGCGGGTCGTGTCTCGCACCTCGGTGTTGGCGCCACCCATGACCCCGGCCACCGCCACGGCACGCGCCGCGTCGGCGATCACGAGCATCTGATCGCCGAGCGCCCGACTCTGCCCGTCCAGGGTCACGACGGTCTCGCCGGGGCGGGCCCGGCGGACCACGACGTGGCGGTCCGTCAGGAGGTCGCCATCGAACGCGTGAAGCGGGTGTCCCAGCTCCCAGAGCACGTAGTTCGTCACGTCGACGACGTTGTTGATCGGGCGGAGCCCGGCCGCGCGAAGGCGCTGGGCGAGCCAGGCCGGGGACGGGGCGACCGTGACGCCGGTGACGAGCCGCGCCGCGTAGCGGGGGCAGAGATCCGGATCCTCGATGGTGATCCGCCAGCCAGCCGTCGTCACGGCCGGGTCCTCGCGGGCCGCGCAGTCCGCGGGCCGGAGGCGGCCGCCGGTCAGCGCGGCCACTTCGCGGGCGACCCCGACGATGGCCAGGCAGTCGGGCCGATTCGGCGTCACCTCGACCTCGAGGATCGCATCGTCGAGACCCAGGTGGCCAACCAGGTCGGCACCCACGGGCGCGTCGGCGCCCAGGAGCAGGATGCCACTCGCGTCAGGCCCGACGCCCAGCTCCGCCTCCGAGCAGAGCATCCCCTCGGACGCGATGCCCCGGATGGTGGCGACCGCAACCCGCCGGCCACCGGGGAGCGCCGCTCCCGGGGGGGCGAAGGCCGCTCGCACTCCCGCCCGGACGTTCGGCGCGCCGCACACCACGCGGTAGCGCTCCGCCCCGGTCGACACTTCGCAGACCCGGAGCGTTCCGCCTGCGGCGTGCGGGGCCACGTCGAGCACCTCGGCCACGACCAGGCCGCCGAGCTCCGAGGCGCCCTCGGCGACCAGGCCAGTCTCGATCCCGGCCATCGTCAGCCGCTCGGCGACGGCGCGCGGCTCGGCCCCCGTGTCGACGAACTCCCGGAGCCAGCGGTACGGGATCCTCACCGGCGCCGCTCGCTAGAACTGCGACAGGAATCGGAGATCATTCTCGAAGAACAGGCGGATGTCGTCGATGCCGTAGCGGAGCATGGCGACGCGCTCGACGCCCATGCCGAACGCCCAGCCGGTCACTTCCTCGGTGTCGTAGCCCATCGCCCGGAGGATGCGCGGGTGGACCATGCCCGAGCCCAGGATCTCGAGCCAGCCCGACGCCTTGCAGACCCGGCAGCCGCCGCCCTTGCAGAGGAAGCAGAGGACATCCACCTCTGCCGACGGCTCGGTGAACGGGAAGAAGGACGGCCGGAAGCGGATCCGGCTGTCCGGACCGAACAGCTCACGCGCAAACAGCTCGAGCGTTCCCTTCAGGTCGCCCATCGAGATGCCGCGATCGACCGCAAGACCCTCGACCTGGTGGAACACCGGCGAGTGCGTGATGTCGGCGTCCCGGCGGTACACGCGCCCCGGGCAGATGATCCGCACCGGCGGCTTCTGCCGCTCCATGGTCCGGATCTGGACCGGGGAGGTGTGCGTCCGCAGGAGGATCTCCCCCGCCGCGATTGCGTGTGGCCCGGTCGCAAACCCCGGGCTGAGCGAAGTGTGCGTCGGCAAAAGGGTGTCCCCCGCGACGTAGAAGGTGTCCTGCATGTCGCGCGCGGGGTGGTCCTTCGGGATGTTGAGGGCCTCGAAGTTGTAGTGGTCGAGCTCGACCTCGGGCCCCTCGGCGACGGCGAAGCCCATGCCCGTGAACACGTCCACGATCTCGTCGTGCACCTGGGTGAGCGGATGGAGCCCGCCCGGGACGACGCGGCGGCCGGGGAGCGTCAGGTCGGGCCGATCGGCCGCCAGCCGGGCTCGCCGCTCGACACCCTCCAGGACGGCCTGCCGGGCATCGAGCTCCGACTCGATGCCCGCCTTCGCCTCGTTGGCCTCGCGGCCCACAATGGGCCGCTCGGCCGGGGGCAGGCCGGGCACGGCGCGGAGGAGCCGGGTCAGGGCGCCGCGCTTGCCGAGGTACTTGACCCGGACTTCGTCGAGGTCACGACGGGTCGCGGCCCGCTCGATCTCCTCGCGGGCGCTCTCGACGATCGCGCGGACACGCTGGTCGACCATGCCAGAACTCGTCCGGTCATTCTACCGGAACGAAACGTGAGACAGAAGTGCCGGCCAGCTGCAGCACGCAGGAGTGATCGAACGCGCCGGAGCGTGGCAGAGCTGCAACCAGTCCGCAACCGGCCGTGGGAACCCCATGGACCCTGGCGTAGGATGCGGCCCGGGGGGGCGGCAGCGCGCTCGGACATGGCTCTCCAGCCGCGGCGACGGGGAGGATGCCTGGAGGCTCGTGCCGTCCACGGCACCAAGGAATGCGGGAGCTCGGCTATGTCGAGGGGCAGAACATCGTGACGGAGCTCGTGGCTCGTCTCTTACCCGCGATCTATGGGCTCGCCGCGCATGTGAACGCCGGAGGCCTCCCGCCTGCGACCCGCCCCACAGAGCAGTCGCCCTGCCGGAAGGCCAAAGGGAAGAGGCGCCACACTCGGGCGGCGCTAGCGGGGTGCGGCCGGCGCACGGACCTGCTCCGCGCGCACGCGGACCACCAAGTCACCCATCGCCTCGAGGGCCCGGAGAGCGTCCGGGCCGATCTCGAGGGCGAGCAGGGGGGTGCTCGTGTACTGACGCACGAGCCGGTGGAGCGTTCCCGACAGGCGCTTGAGGACTGCTTCGCGAGCCGTCGCGATCGCCGGCCCCCGCGCCGACCCGACGCCCGGGCTGGCAGCCGAGGGGTCAGGCAGCCGGAGCTCGACGAGTACACGCGCGGGACCGCGCGCGACAGCGGCTCGGACCTCGGGATCGATCACCGGCGTTTCGGCCCAGGCCACGCTTCTCTCCCCGGACAGGAGAACAAGGACGGCCCCGCCAACAAGCACCTGGCGACGGTTCAACACTCGGCCAAAGGCCGCCGCCGAGGCGCCTCGCTCACTGCACGACCACACTCGCCGTCGCTACCGTGTCGTCCGTGAACGTCGCCGTTAGCCTCAGCGTCGTCCCCGCCACGAACTTCCCGTTGTACCAGTCCGTCGCGAACACCGCGAAGCTCCCGCCGTCCGCCACCGCGAAGTTCACCGAGCCGTTCGTGGCGTTCAGGGTCGCCGTGTCCCACCCCGCCGCGGCCCCCAGGATCCAGTAACCGTCGTTCGGCACCGTGTTCCACTGCCCCGTGCCCCCGCCGCTCGCCACTAGCACCAGCTGGCGCACCGTCCGCGCCCCGCCCGTCATCGTCGCCGTCAGCGTCCCGTCCAGCGCCCCGTCCGGAGCCGGCGCCCCCTCGCTCGGCCCCACCCGGTCCCGGATCTTCCCGTTCCACACGAGCGTCATGCCCGGCGGCGGTGGGGGCGGCGGCGGCGGCACCCCCGGTGCCGTCACCCCGAACCCCCCGACCCAGGTCGCGCTCCCCCCGCCCGGGTTCGTCACCGTCACGTCCCGTGGCCCCACCGCCGCGTCGACGGCGATCGCCAGCGTCGCCAGCAGCTGCGTGGCCGACGGCACCGACATGCTCGTCACCGCCACCCCCGCCCCCACGCTCAGCGTCGCCCCGCTCTGAAAGTTCGTCCCGGTGACCGTCACCGACACCGTCGCGCCCTGCTCCCCGCCCGACGGGGTCATCCCCGTCACCGTCGGCACCACCGGCACGACCGCGCTCGCCGTCGCTACCGTGTCGTCCGTGAACGTCGCCGTCAGCCTCAGCGTCGTCCCCGCCACGAACTTCCCGTTGTACCAGTCCGTCGCGAACACCGCGAAGCTCCCGCCGTCCGCCACCGCGAAGTTCACCGAGCCGTTCGTGGCGTTCAGGGTCGCCGTGTCCCACCCCGCCGCGGCCCCCAGGATCCAGTAACCGTCGTTCGGCACCGTGTTCCACTGCCCCGTGCCCCCGCCGCTCGCCACTAGCACCAGCTGGCGCACCGTCCGCGCCCCGCCCGTCATCGTCGCCGTCAGCGTCCCGTCCAGCGCCCCGTCCGGAGCCGGCGCCCCCTCGCTCGGCCCCACCCGGTCCCGGATCTTCCCGTTCCACACGAGCGTCATGCCCGGCGGCGGTGGGGGCGGCGGCGGCGGCACCCCCGGTGCCGTCACCCCGAACCCCCCGACCCAGGTCGCGCTCCCCCCGCCCGGGTTCGTCACCGTCACGTCCCGTGGCCCCACCGCCGCGTCGACGGCGATCGCCAGCGTCGCCAGCAGCTGCGTGGCCGACGGCACCGACATGCTCGTCACCGCCACCCCCGCCCCCACGCTCAGCGTCGCCCCGCTCTGGAAGTTCGTCCCGGTGACCGTCACCGACACCGTCGCGCCCTGCTCCCCGCCCGACGGGGTCATCCCCGTCACCGTCGGCACCACCGGCACGACCGCGCTCGCCGTCGCTACCGTGTCGTCCGTGAACGTCGCCGTCAGCCTCAGCGTCGTCCCCGCCACGAACTTCCCGTTGTACCAGTCCGTCGCGAACACCGCGAAGCTCCCGCCGTCCGCCACCGCGAAGTTCACCGAGCCGTTCGTGGCGTTCAGGGTCGCCGTGTCCCACCCCGCCGCGGCCCCCAGGATCCAGTAACCGTCGTTCGGCACCGTGTTCCACTGCCCCGTGCCCCCGCCGCTCGCCACTAGCACCAGCTGGCGCACCGTCCGCGCCCCGCCCGTCATCGTCGCCGTCAGCGTCCCGTCCAGCGCCCCGTCCGGAGCCGGCGCCCCCTCGCTCGGCCCCACCCGGTCCCGGATCTTCCCGTTCCACACGAGCGTCATGCCCGGCGGCGGTGGGGGCGGCGGCGGCGGCACCCCCGGTGCCGTCACCCCGAACCCCCCGACCCAGGTCGCGCTCCCCCCGCCCGGGTTCGTCACCGTCACGTCCCGTGGCCCCACCGCCGCGTCGACGGCGATCGCCAGCGTCGCCAGCAGCTGCGTGGCCGACGGCACCGACATGCTCGTCACCGCCACCCCCGCCCCCACGCTCAGCGTCGCCCCGCTCTGGAAGTTCGTCCCGGTGACCGTCACCGACACCGTCGCGCCCTGCTCCCCGCCCGACGGGGTCATCCCCGTCACCGTCGGCACCACCGGCACGACCGCGCTCGCCGTCGCCACCGTGTCGTCCGTGAACGTCGCCGTCAGCCTCAGCGTCGTCCCCGCCACGAACTTCCCGTTGTACCAGTCCGTCGCGAACACCGCGAAGCTCCCGCCGTCCGCCACCGCGAAGTTCACCGAGCCGTTCGTGGCGTTCAGGGTCGCCGTGTCCCACCCCGCCGCGGCCCCCAGGATCCAGTAACCGTCGTTCGGCACCGTGTTCCACTGCCCCGTGCCCCCGCCGCTCGCCACTAGCACCAGCTGGCGCACCGTCCGCGCCCCGCCCGTCATCGTCGCCGTCAGCGTCCCGTCCAGCGCCCCGTCCGGAGCCGGCGCCCCCTCGCTCGGCCCCACCCGGTCCCGGATCTTCCCGTTCCACACGAGCGTCATGTGGGGAGGCGGCAAGGTGACCGTGAAGGCGCCGACCCGCGTGGCCGAGCTGGAGTCAGGGTTGGTGACCGTGACAGTGCGCGGCCCGAGGGTGGCGCTCATCGGAATGCTCAGCGTCGCCACGATCTCCGTGTCCGAGGACACCGCCACCGCCGTCACGTCCACCCCCGCCTCGAAGCTCACCGTGGCGCCACTCTGGAAGTTCGCGCCGGCGATCGTGACATCCAGCGTCTCGCCCTGGCCTCCGCGCGGCGGCGTGATGGTCCCGATCAAGGGGGTCGTGGTGAGGGCGGCGAGCGCCTGGAACACGCGAATGCGCGGCTTGCTCAGGCCGCTGATGACTTCCGTCACCGGGAGGCCCGTGGAGACCAGGGCGTCCAGGATCTCGTCCACGGTCGCGGTCGGCGCCGCCTGCTTGAGGACGGCCCACGCACCGGAGACGTGAGGTGTCGCGGCGGAGGTCCCATCCGCCGTGATGAACCCGCCACCCGAATAGGACGATGTGATCGATTCACCGGGGGCGAACAGGGTCAGGAACGACGCGACGTTCGAGAACCACGAGACCTCGTCGGTCATCCCGGTCGAGCCCACGCTCACCGCCGAGGGCACGCAGGCCGGGGCCGCGATGGCGTTCGTGGACCCATCGTTCCCGGACGCCACAATGGTCGCGATCCCCACCGCTCGCAAGTTATCGATGATCGGCTTGTGGACGTCGGTGGGGCAGGGCTCCGTGAACAGATCCCCGCCGAGGCTCAGGTTGGCCGCGACGAAGTTGCGCGCCGTGCGCCGTTCATACACGCGCTCCAGGCCGGCGATGATGTCCGACTCCCAGGCCCCGAGGCACGGCGCGGTGCCACCGCAGAGGGACGCGCTCGTGATCTTCGAGAACACTTGGATGGCCATGAGCTGCGCGCCCTTCGCGACCCCCGAGAAAGACACGCCCGCTCCGGCGCCGTTCCCCGCAACGACACCGGCGACATGCGTGCCGTGGAAGCACTCCGGCAGGGAGCAGGGCCGCGCGGAGTTGGTTCCGGTCTGCTCCTCTTTGCCGTTCGGGCAGACGGTCTTGCTCTGCCCCGGGATGGTGCTCGAGTAGCACGCTTCCTCCACGACCTTGCCCGTGAGGAACGGGTGCGAACGCTGCACTCCGGTGTCGAGGATGGCGACCACGGTGCCGGTTCCGTCGAAGCCGTTGGCCCATGCGAGGTCGCCCTCGATCAGGGGGACACTGTCGCTGAGATGCGGCACCCGGAGGCGATCCTCGAAGATGGCGTCGACCTCGAACGAGGCTTCGAGCTCGGTGAGGGCGTCCGGGCCCACCTCCAGCGCGAGCAGCGGCACGGTCTGGTATTGGCGGAGGACCGAGTGTTGGCGACCTTGCAGCCGAGACACGAGCTTGGACTGCACCGCGAGCAACTCCTGCCGCTGCCGGGAGACGCCGGCCGGGGGCAGGAACCCCTCGGTAACATAGGCCCCGCCGGGCAGGTGGAACCGCACGAGGATCCGGACGCTCCCCGCGGTCTGAACCCGTTGCCGGATATCGGGCGGGACGCGGTCAGGCGGCGCAGCCTCGCCGACTGATCCCGAGAGACCGAGGAGAAGCAACCCCAGCACGGCCCACGCGCGGTACCTCATCGGATCCTCCCGTCCAGGCACCGCCAGGCGCCGGAAGGGGCGCCGCGATGCGTCATCGGGTCGCTGCTTTGAGCGAGCGTCGTGGATGGGACAACCGGCGCGAAACCGGTGAGGGTTACGTGAGCAAACCGGATGCCACTGGGGAGGCCGGGAATTCCAGGTAAAAGCTTGTGGATGCTGCTGTCCCGTCCGGGCTCCTATTGGACAACCGTCCAATAGAGGATGTACATCGGGGGTCGGATGCCCATCGGAGAAGACCGCTATGGAGAGCAAAACTCCCTAGGAAGGGACCGATGGGGCTTTCGTGGCAGGCCCCCACGCGGGCCAAGACCCGGCTCGTGCGAGAAATCCCCGAGCTCTTAGGGGCAGTCGGCCAACGACGCCGTGAAGGTGATCTTGCCGTTGGCGGGGTCGTAGACCGGCGGGACGGAACAGTTGTATATGGGCGCCGGCTGAACGAGCGCTTCCACCGAGGCCATGTTCGTGGGAAACAGGCCATTGCTGCGACCGTAATACATGGCCACAGCTGACCGGAGGCTCGAAACGATCCCCTGATCCGCGGCAAGCTTGGACTTCTTCACGATGTCCTGATAGATCGCGATGGCGACGGCGGCGATGATCGCGATGATCGTCACGACGATCATCAGCTCGACGAGCGTGAGGCCACGCTGATCACACTTCCGGGACCGGCGCCGCCGCCGGAGCATCGCCCGGAGGCCCCTGGACCGGGGGTCCCTAGCCCCTTTCTCCCCAGAATCGCGCTCGCTCATCAGCACCCTCCCTGGTCAGGTCGACCATCAGGAGGCTTTCAAGCAATCCTCGTGCCGAGAGAGATTCACACGGCGCGGAACTCATGTTAGCCGGTGGACACCAACGGTAGCCGAGGTTTCGGATGCAGCACACAACCGGCCAGCGCTTCGAATAGTCCCGAAACCACCTCAAACTGACAAGAACTGGAAGACCACTGACAGATCCGGGAACCCGGGATAGGGTCAAGAGTCCCCATGGCCCCTTCGGCCGAGGGGATTTTTTCCCTCCGCCCAGGAGCCCTCCCGGCGAAGAGCTAGCGCCCAGATTGGGCGCGCGCGGTTTCCACGAGGCGAGCGAAGGCCGCGGGATCGCTGATGGCCAGATCCGCCAGGACTTTCCGGTCCAGGTTGACCCCGGCCTTCTTGAGCCCGCTCACGAAGCTCGAGTACGGCAGGCCCAGCGCCCGGCAGGCGGCGTTGATGCGCAGGATCCAGAGCGACCGGAAGTCCCGCTTCTTCGCTCGGCGGTCTCGGTGGGCAAAGGCCAGGGCCCGGAGCACCGTCTCGGCGGCGCTCCGATACAGCCGGCGTCGACCGCCCCAGTAGCCCTTGGCCTGCTTGAGGACCTTCTTCCGTCGCTGGCGGGTCTTCGGTCCGCCCTTGGCACGCGGCATGGCTTGTTGCTCCTTCTCGCCTCACTTGAGCCCGGGGGGAGGCAACCCATCTGTCACCCGACCCAGGCACGCCGGTTCAGGCAGGCGGCTGGATCGCAGGACTCCGGCGGTTGTAACCCGCCGAGGCAACCGGTGAGCATCAGCCCCCCCTCCGCGGGGCGGCTGGGCGGTGCGAAGACCGCCAGGGACCGGGCACGGCTCGCGGACGAGCCTCCCGGCCGGCAAAGTGTATCACGCAGGCTGGCGGGGATCGGCGATGGGTCCGATCTCGCGCGGCGGCCCGCGATCTACAGGTACGGAACGAGACGCCGGATACGCTTCTCGTCTGCCGGCGCGATCAACGTGTCCTTGCGAAGCTGGCGCCTCCGCTTGGAAGGCTTCCACTCGAGGAGGTGCTTCTTCCAGCCCTTGGCGCGCGCCAGCTTCCCGGTGCCGGTGGCCCGGATCCGCTTGGCAGCGCTCCGCTTCGTCTTGATCTTCGGCATGGCGTCCTCGTCTCTCCCTGCGGCCGAGCTTAGCGCTGCTTCGGGGTCAGGATCATGACCATGTTCCGCCCCTCCAGCCGCGCGTGGCTCTCGATCGTGGCGATGTCCAGCAGATCCTGGGTCATGCGGTCCAGCAACCGGCGGCCGAGCTCCGTGTGGACCATCTCGCGGCCACGGAATCGGATCGTGACCTTGGCCTTGTTCCCGTCCTCGATGAACCGGCGGACGTGCCGTGCCTTGAACTGGAAATCGTGCTCGTCCGTCTTCGGCCCCATCTTGACTTCCTTGACCTGGATGACCGTCTGCTTCTTGCGGGCATCCTTCGCGCGCCGGCTCTGCTGATACTTGAACTTCCCGAAGTCCATGATCCGGCAGACCGGCGGCGCCGCCTCCGGCGCGACCTCGACCAGGTCGAGCTCCCGCTCCTGCGCGATCCGAATCGCCTCGCCGATAGGCAGGATTCCGAGCTGCTCGCCCTCCGCGCTAACGACCCTGACTTCCCGAGCCCGAATTCCTTCGTTGATCCTGAGGTCCCGCTGCAGTGTGGAGATGCGCCTTACCCCCGTTCCGGCCCGATGCGTGAAGTCGCGGCCCGGGTCCGGATCTCGGCCGTGACCTCGGCGAGGAACCGGTCGACGGGCATCGCCCCGACGTCCTCGCCGCCTCTTTTGCGAACGCTTGCGGTGCCCTCGCGGGCCTCGCGCTCACCCACGACCAGCACGTACGGCACCTTCTGGACCTGCGCCTCGCGCACCCTGTACCCAAGCTTCTCCGAGCGGTCGTCGAGCTCGGCCCGCGCGCCGGCCTCGAGCAGGCGCCGGTGGACCGTCCCCGCGTACTCGGCGTGCTTGGCCGACACCGGGAGGACCCGCACCTGGACCGGCGCCAGCCACGTGGGAAAGGCGCCCGCGAAGTGCTCGGTCAGGATCCCTACGAAGCGCTCGAACGAGCCGAGGATTGCCCGATGAATCACCACCGGACGCTTTGGCCGCCCGTCCGAGTCGACGTACTCGAGCTCGAACCGGTCGGGCAACATCGTCAGGTCCGCCTGGATGGTCGCCATCTGCCAGTCACGCCCGAGAAGGTCCTCGATGTGGATGTCGATCTTCGGAGCGTAGAACGCGCCGTCGCCGGGCTTGAGCGTGAAGGGCAGGTCATTGACCCGGAGCGCCTGCTCGAGGGCCCGCTCCGCCGCGTCCCACTGCTCCGGCGTTCCGAGATACTTCTCGGGTCGCGTGGCGAAGCGGAACGTGGGCTCGAGCCCGAATGTCCGGTAGAACGTCGCGACCAGCCCGAGAACCGCACGGATCTCCTCCTGCAGCTGATCGGGCCGGCAGTAGATGTGCGCGTCATCCTGCGTGAATTGGCGCACCCGGAAGAGTCCGGTGAGCGTGCCCGAGCGCTCGTTCCGATGGAGCCGGCCCATCTCTGAAAAGCGGAGGGGCAGATCCCGGTACGAGCGGAGCGCCTGCCGATAGACGAACGTCGACTCGGGACAGTTCATCGGCTTGAGGCTGAAGATCTGCTCCTCGGCCTCGACCTTGAACATGTTCTCGGAATAGTGCTCCCAATGCCCCGATTGCTCCCAGAGTCGCTTGTTCACCAGGATCGGCGTCGAGATTTCCTGGTAGCCCTGCGCATCCTGCAGCTCGCGCTCGAAACGCTCGAGCTCGCGGAAGACAATCATGCCCTTGGGGAGCCAGAAGGGCGCCCCCGGCGAGACGTCGTGGAACGCGAAGAGCTCGAGCTCGCGGCCGAGCTTCCGGTGGTCGCGGCGCTTGCTCTCTTCGAGTCGCCACAGATGCCGGTCGAGTTCTTCCTGCGTGAACCAGGCCGTCCCGTAGATGCGCTGGAGCATGGGCCGGTGCTCGTCGCCCCGCCAGTAGGCCCCCGAGGAGGACAGGAGCTTGAACGCCTGGATGTGGCCGGTCCCAGTCACGTGGGGACCGCGGCAGAGGTCGACGAATTCCCCCTGCCGGTAGAAGGACACCCGCGTCACGTCGGCCGGCAGCGCCTCGAGGATCTCGACCTTGAACGGCTCATCGCGCTCGCGGTAGTAGCGTATCGCGTCCGCCCGCGACCGCTCCTCGCGCACGATCGGGTAGTCCGCCTTCGCGAGATCGCGCATGCGCTCCTCGAGGCGGGCGAGATCCTCCTCGGTGAAGGGCACGTCCCGGTGGAAGTCGTAGTAGAAGCCGTTCTCGATGGGAGGCCCGATGGCAAGCTTGACCCCCGGGAACACCTGCGTCACCGCCTGGGCCAGCAGGTGAGCCGTAGAGTGCCTGAGCGTGGGGAGGGGCTCGAGGGCACAGTCGTACTCGCCCGCCCCTGTCAGATGCGCGTGTGTCTCGTCCACCATCCCGTCCGCCGAATCTCTCCCCGGACCGCCCTGGTCCTCAAAGACAAAAACATCACGAAGGTCACCCTTCGTGATGCTCTGCGAGCCGCCTCACTCGGGTCACTCACACCGTGCGTCAGGACACCCCTCGCGCGATGTCGTACGTGGTAGGGACGGGCGGTTTCGAACCGCCGACCTCCTGTGCGTCAGACAGGCGCTCTCCCACTGAGCTACGTCCCTGGCCTGGAGCGCAAAACAGCGTACCAACAGCACCTTTGGGCTGTCAAGCGCCATACCCTCTCAAGGGCTCGACCGAGTGATCCGCCCCTCGGTGCTCGGGGCAATCACCCCGGCGCGCTCGATGGCCTCGAGGAGGGTTTCCGCCAGTCCAGGGCCGTCCTGGGGGAACACGAGGGGCTTCGCCGTGGCCAACATCGCGTACCCGTCGCCGCCCTCGGCCGTATAGCTGTTGGTCGCCACCGTGTAGCGCCGCTCAGGGTCCAGTGGCTGGCCGCCCACGAGCACCCGCACGACACGCTGGCCGGCCGGACGGGCGGGGTCGAAGACGAGGCTGAGCCCCGAGACCTGGAGAAACCCGCCGAACTCCCTCGGAAAGACGCCAACCGAGCGCTCGAGCACGTCCAGGAGGACCTTGCCTGGCACCTCCAGCATGACCAGGACGTTCAGAAAGGGCAGGAGCGCATTGACGTCCCGCTTGGTCATGGAACCAGCCGGGAGGAGCTGGTTCCCTCGGATCCCGCCTCCGTTCATGATCGCCACATCGGCCCGGAGCCTCGCCCGCATGACGTCGGTGACGAGGTTGCCGATGTTCGTCTCGCCCGTCCGAAGCGCGGCGTTGCGCGCGTCCAGCGGCACCCGGGTCTCGCCGATCCGCACGTCGAGCGCGTCGCTGAGGCGAGCCTGGTAGCGGGCGACCAGCGCGGCCATCGCCGGATCCTCCGGCAGCTCGGGCGTGATGGGGATGAAGCGGTGCTGGCGAGCCAGGACCTTGCCGTCGCGGGTCGCCTGGAGGTCGACGCGCACGACGAAGACGCCGTCCGCCCCCGCCTTGGTGATCAGCGTATCCCCGACGACGTTCTCCAGTGGGTCGTGCTCGTGGCCGCCGATGACGAGGTGGATGCCCGGCACCGCGCGCGCCATCTGCTCGTCGGCCGGCATGTCCTGGTGCGTGACCGCCACCACGATCGGGCGGCGGCCGGTCCGAAGCTCGGCCACGGCCACTCGGGCGGCGGCGATCGGATCGCGGAACTCGACTCCCGGACCCGGGCTCGACGTCTGCGGGGTATCGGCAACGGTGAGGCCGAAGAATCCCACCTGCACCCCGTCCTGCTCGACCACGTGCGTCGGGCGGGCGCCTCCGAACGGTCGGCCGGTCGCGCGATCCAGCACGTTCGCCGATACCCACGCGAAGCGCGACTCGCGCATCCGCGCTAGCAGGTTCGGCGCTCCGAAATCGAACTCGTGGTTCCCGAACGTGGCGACATCGAGTCCGAGCTGATTCCACGCAGCGATCATCTGCTCGCCCCGGAGCACTGCCGACATGATGGACGGGGAGATCGTGTCCCCCGCCAGCGCGAGCATGGTGTGCGGCGACTCCGCCCGCGTCCGCGCGACCAGCGTCGCGATCCGCGCCATGCCGCCCTTCTGGCGCTCGCGATCGGCGGGCTCCAGGATGTAGTGGTCGTTGAACTGGAGGAACGTGAGGCGAACCGGGGGGCGGTCAGGCTCCCGCGCGACGCAGGCCGCAAGCAGGCCGGCGACCAGGAGCGGCAGGACGCAACGGAGCAGCCGGTTCACTGGAACCCGAAGACGCGGACGCCTTGGTAGAGGGTGTAGGTGAAGGCGAAGACGACGGGCAGAGTGCCGTTGCTGATTCGATCAGGGATGGGCGGCATGGGACTCGCCAGCCGGATGGCGTTGACCAGATACCGGTCGAGGATCTCGACGCCGGACGACTGGACGATGTCCACCTCGCGAACCTGTCCATTCTTTCGGAGCACGAAGCCGACGAGTCCCTGCCCGGACTGGCCCCGACGCGAGGCTTCCTGGGGATAGGTCCAGTTGGCCTCAATCCGCCGCTTGAGCTCCGCGAAATACTCGGCATACCGCGGGTCGGACGTGGTCAGCGGCACGCCGGCCTGGCCATCCCGCTCGTATCCAAAGCTCCCGGACCCCGATCCCTCCGGGCGCGTCCCTCCACTCCCGGAGGGCGGCGGCGTCTCGACGGACGGCGGCAGGTCAAGGCGAGGCCCGAGGAGCGAGAATTGACGGCCGAGAAGCGGGGACTCGGACGGCTCCGAGGGCCCGGGAGGGGCGGGCACCCCGCTCTTGGCTCCGGGAGGTGCAGGGCGAGTCCCGACCGCCGGTGACGACGGCTCGACGGAGGCCGCAGGAGGCGCGGGGGACGGAGATGGTGGGGTCGCCGGGGTCGGCGACATAGGCTCGGACGGCTCGGGCGCCCGGGCCACCACCGGCGGGGAGGGAGGAGCCGGGGCGGCTGGAGGTGGAGTTACGGGCGCGGGCGGCGCCGGCGTGGGTGGCGGAGGCTCGGGCAGCCTGGCCACGCTCGGCGGCGGCACGGGCGGCGCCGGCGTGGGTGGCGGGGGCTCGGGCAGCTTGGCCATGCTCGGCGGCGGGGGCGCGGGCGGACGCGGCGCAGGAGCAGGGCGCGCGGCTGGTGGCGTGGGTCGGGTGGCGCTGCGGGCCGGCGGCGTCTCGGGCCGGACGAGCGGCGGCCCCGGCTCCGCGGGGGGCAGCTCCACGATCAGGGGTGCCCGGGTCGGCGGGGGGGCTTGGGAAGAGTCCCGCCCGAGCCAGGCAAGGATTCCCAATGTCACGACCACGTGTAGGGCAACAGACGCCCAGAGCAGGCGGCCGAGGGTTGGCCGGCGAAGACGCCGCCACGAACGGATGACCGAACGCCGTACGCTCATAAGATTCAAGATCATTATGCCACCGCCGACGAACCGACCGAACGTCCGTCGGATGGGAGGCCAGCTCCGCGCTCGCGTCCGCGCCCGGATAGGCTGCTGACGGGCTCCGTCACTGACGATCCCCGTGCATCCCCTGACCTCTTTCGTCGGCGGCGGAGGGCGAGAATGGGCCCTTCCGGGCGCATCTACCCCTCGGAGGGTCGGTCATTCGTTCGTCGTGTTCATCCGCCGCGAGGAGTGCAGCCGGGGGCCTGCATTCCTCGCGATCGCGGCGCAAGAGCGTCTCGCGGTCCGCCCGTCCAGGAACGAGGCCCGGCGGGCCCGGCTCGATGGCGGGCCGAGAGATCGGCAGGTTATTTCAGAGCGTCCGGCCAAGCACCTCGGCGAGGGCGCGCAGCTCGCGCATCAGCTTCGCGAACTTGTCGGGCTTGAGAGACTGGGGCCCGTCCGAGAGCGCCTCCTCCGGCCGGTGGTGCACCTCGATCAGGAGCCCGTCGGCCCCGCACGCGATCCCGGCCTTGGCCATGGGCGCCACGTACTCCCAGTGCCCCGTCCCGTGGCTCGGGTCGACGACGACCGGAAGGTGCGAGAGCTTCTTGATCACCGGAACCGCGTTGAGATCGAGTGTGTAGCGCGTGGTCGTCTCGAAGGTCCGGATTCCCCGCTCACACAGGATCACGTTCGGGTTGCCCCCCGCCAGGACGTACTCGGCCGACAGGAGGAACTCCTTGATCGTCGTCGCCATGCCTCGCTTGAGGAGCACGGGCTTCCCGCACTGCCCCACTTCCTTGAGAAGGGAGAAATTCTGGCAGTTGCGCGCCCCGATCTGGAGCACATCGGCGTACTCCGCCACGACCCCCACCTTGTCTGGCTCGAGGACCTCGGTGATGACGGGGAGCCCGGTCTGCTTGCGCGCCGCGGCGAGGAGCCGGAGCCCCTCCTCCTCGAGCCCCTGGAAGGCGTAGGGCGATGTCCGCGGCTTGAACGCCCCTCCGCGCAGGAGGTGGGCGCCGGCCCCCTTGACGTCCTCGGCCACCGTCCGCAGCTGCTCCCACGACTCGACCGAGCAGGGCCCGGCCATCACTCCGATCCGCCCGCCGCCGATCGCGACGCCGTCGATGCGAACGACGGTGTCGGTCGCACGTACCTCCCGGCTCGCGAGCTTGAACGGCTGGAGGATCGGCACCATGCTCTCCACGCACTCCAGCGCCTCGAGCGCCTGGAGTCGTGTCTTGAAGCGGTCGTCGCCGATCGCCCCGATCACGGTGCGCTGCTCGCCGCGGCTCACGTGCGCCCGGAGCCCAAGCGCTTCGATGCGCCGACAAACGTCCTCGATCTCCGCGTCCCCGATCCCCGGTTTCAGCACGATGATCATCTCGATTCCCTCCCGGCGGTCCGAACCCGGCGCGTGCCCGAAAAAGCAAAAGGGGCCACGAGTGGCGGGTCCGTCCGCCCGTGGCCCCTGTGTTGTTCGGTTCGCGCTACGGCATGGGGCCGCCGGGCAGACGGTAGCTAAAGTAGTGGCCAAAAAAGCCCGTCTGGCCCGCGTCCCGCACCTGCATGACGCCTCGCACGATAGGGGCTGACCGGGATCCTGTCAAGACCTGCCGCGGCAGACCTGCCGCGGCAGGGAGGCGGGATGCTTGACCGGGGCCGGAAGGTCGGGTGCGCACTCCGCGAGCGCCCGGTCAGTTCTCCTTGTCCCCCGAGTCGGCCGGCAGAGGGTCGGTCACCCGCAGGAGCGCCTCGAGGGTACCCGGAAGACCAGGTGCCCGTGGCGATGTGCCCGACGGGCTCGAAGTTCTCCCGAAGCCAGCGGTACCTCTCCGCGCATCACAGCCCGACGTACTTGTTGACCGAGACGAAGATCGTGCCCGCCTACGGTCCATCTGGCTCGAAGAGGGCGTCAGGGTGACGGCGGAGGTACTGCTCGACGTACCACTTGTTCTGGCTCCAGCCGAGGCCTCCGGATCGAGCGCGGAGCTGGGGCCGGTAGTCGCCTTCGGTCCAGGGGATCTGCTTCCGGGCGAGCACCGTCATGCCGAGGTCGCCGGCCTGGCGCGCGAGCGTCAGGACCATCCGCACAGCGAAATCGGTTCCGTCGTCGATCAGGACGATTCGCCGCACTCCGAGGCGGTCGTGCGCGAAGCGCGCCATGGCTCGGCCCTGCGCCAGGTCCGTCCCCACGGTCCGGAAGTAGACGGCCCGGCCGCCGGGGCGCTGGTCCCTCATTTCGGGGTCGGTGATGTCGAAGGTCGTCGCGCTCGGGGTGATCGTGGCCAGGTCGGCCCGGCTCAGGAGCGCCGCGACCGCGCGTCCTTCGCCACTCGTCTGGGGGCCGACGACGGCAACCACCTCCGGGTCGGCGATGCGACGGATAGCTCCACGGGGCCGCAGCCACATCATCGCCACCGCGAGGGTCGCGACGATGACGGCGATCGCACTGCGCCGGGTCCGCGCGGGTCGACGCAGCCGCCACACTGGCGCGCTTACCTGCCGGACGCCTCGCCGCCGCCTCCCAGCTCCGGGGCGCAGGGCGGCGGCGGGGACCCGGCAGCTCGGAGCGCGCCCCGCGGCCAGGACGGCGTCAGCGTCCGGCGCGGCGGCGAAGCGCCTTCCAGGCCTCCCAGGGAACGGGAGGCAGGCCTAGCGTCGCGGCCCGGACGCGAGGTCCGTGGAAGTCGGATCCGCCCGTGGGCGCGAGGCTCAGCTCCCGGCAGAGACCCAGGAACTGCGCCGTCTGCTCCGGGGAGTGCTCGGCGTAGTAGCACTCGACGCCGTCGAGGAGGCCCGTGCCGGCAAGCTCCCGGATCATATGCTCGGGGTCCTCGTGGAATCCCGGGTGCGCCACAACCGCCAGCCCGCCCGCCCGGCGGATGATCTCGCACGCCTCACGGGGAGCGACCTTCCGGTGGGGGACGTACGCCGCCTTCCCCGCCGCCAGGAAGCGGTCGAAGGCCTCGCGGACGGTGCCGACGTAGCCGCGTCGGACCATGACCTGCGCGACGTGCGGCCGGCCGGCCGAGCCCTCCCGGACCAGTGCAAACACCTCCTCGGCGTCGATCGGGTGACCCAGCGCCGTCAGCCGGTCCACGATGCGGTGCACCCGCGCCGCCCGCTCGGCTCTGAACTCCCGCAGGAGGTCGAGCAGCCAGAGGGCTTCATGGTCGACGAAGTAGCCGAGTATGTGGATCTCGCCCCCTGGGTCGTCCGTGTTGATCTCGATACCCGGCACGATCTCGAGCGGCGGATGGTCCTGGGCAGCCAGGAGGGCCGGCACCACGGCATCGACCGAGTCATGGTCCGTCACCGCGAGGACTCTCACGCCGCGCCGGACGGCCTCGCGGACCAGCTCGGCAGGCGCGTACGTGCCATCCGAGGCCGTCGTGTGCGTGTGGAGGTCGATGCCGCTCACCGAACCGTCGTCTCACCCCCGCCCGGCAGCGCCGAGCACGTACTCGATGAGGGTGCGCGCGCCGAACCCGACGCCGCCCTTCGACGCGTACGGGAGGTCCTTGTCGGTGAAGGCGACGCCGGCGATGTCGAGGTGCACCCACGGCGTGTCACCGGCGAACTCGCGGATGAAGAGCCCGGCCGTGATCGCGCCGCCCGGGCGGGGCCCGGTGTTCCGGAGGTCCGCCACCTCGCTTCGCAAGCCTTCGTGATACTCGTCGATGAGCGGGAGGGGCCACAGGCGCTCCCCGACCCGCGCGCCCGCCGCCAGCACCCGCGACTGGAGCGCGGCGTTGTTCGACATGGCACCGGCGCAGAGGCTGCCCAGCGCGATGGAACACGCTCCGGTCAGCGTGGCGATGTCGACGATCTCGTGCGGCTTGATCTCCTTCCGGGCGTAGGCGATCGCGTCCGCCAGCGTCAGGCGCCCCTCGGCGTCGGTGTTGTTGACCTCGATCGTCTTGCCGTTCATCGCGCGCAGCACATCGCCCGGCTTGGTGGCGGAGCCGGACGGCATGTTGTCGGTCGCCGCGACGAGACCGTGCACCTCGATGGCGGGCCTGAGCCGCGGCAGCACCTTGAGCACGCCGAGGACCGCCGCCGCCCCCGACATGTCGCCCTTCATGCGCTCCATGCCCTCGGCCGTCTTGAGATCGAGCCCCCCCGAGTCGAAGGTGATGCCCTTGCCGATCAGGGCGAGCCGACGGCGAGCCGGCCGCCGCGGCACGTACGCGAGGTGGATGAACTGGGGCGGCTCCACGCTCCCGCGGTTCACGCCCAGGAACGCGCCCATTCCCAACTTCTCGCACGCCGCGCGGTCGAGCACCCGGAGGCGCAGCCCGGCCTCGCGCGCGATGGCCCGCGCGATTTCCGCGAGCGCCGAGGCCGTCACGCTGTTCGCCGGCTCGTTGATCAGGTCGCGGGCGAAGCAGGTCGCCTCGGCGGACAGCTCGGCACGGCGAAACCCCTCCCGCGCCGGCGCCCGGTCCCGTACCGCCGGCACGAGGAGGGACACACCCGCGACCGCCCGGTCGCCGTTCCGCTTCTCCTTGTAGCGGTTGAAGCTGTAGAGACCCAGCAGCACCCCCTCACCGGTCGCTTGGGCCCGGAGAGCCAACCCCAGCGCCGGCGCCCGCGTGCCGAGCACCGGGATCACGAGGCTCGCGGCCCCGAGATCGCGGGCCCGGCGCGCCCCGGTGGCGGCCGCGCGCCGCAGCACCTCGGCCGTGCACTCTGCGCGCGGTCCGAGCCCGACGACCAGGACTCGCTTGACGGGAAGCCGTCCTCCGGTGTGGAGGTCCGCGACCTCGGCCGCGCGGCCTTCGAACCGCTGGTCGCGAAGGGCCAGCGTGAGGAGGCCTCCCAAGGCGAGATCGACGCGGCGCATCTCGGGCCCGAACCGGTCTGCCCCGGAATAGCACTCCAGGACCAGGGCATCCCCGGGAGTTTCGACCGGGGACTTCGCGCGGACGTCGAGCTTCATCCTTGCTCCTCCCGCCGACGCTCCGCCTCGAGGGCGAAGGCTCGGCGCACCATGGATTCGACCCCCTCCGTCACGTCCAGCGCGCCGAGCGCGTCCGGCTCGCACCACTGGACCGCGAGCGCATCCGAACCCGCCTCGGCGCACCCGGCCGTCGGGGTGGCAAGATAGTCCAGCAACACGTAGTGGTAACGGACCCGGCCGCCGGCATCCCGGATGATCCGGTCGACCACCCCCACCAGGTCGTGAACGTCCACGGCGAGGCCGCACTCCTCGGCCACCTCGCGACGAACCGCCGCCTCGAGCGGCTCGCCCACATCGACGAGGCCGCCCGGAAGGCTCCAGCGCCCGAGCGCCGGCGGCTGACCGCGCTGGACGAGGAGCACGCGGCCACCGTCGACGACGACGGCGCCAACCCCCACCAGCGGCGCAGCCGGATACTCCCGCACGCGATCGGGGCCGCGCCTCTCAGGAGATCGCGCCCGCCGGCGTCCCGGCAGCCCCGACACCTTCCGGCAGCCGCCCGTCTACCGTCCAGGCTTCCGTGCCGTACTTGCCCGCGACGAGCGATTCCACGAGCGCGCTCTCGTCCGGCGACAGCCCCGCCGGCACGAGCGGGACACCAAGCGCCTCCGCGAGTCCCGCGGCGAGGGCCTCCACGACCGCATCGAAGCCTGGGGAGCGCCCCAGCTCGTCGGCGAGCGTGGTCATCCCTGACGTGGGATCCACCTCGCGCGGGAAGGCCGCGCGGATCCGGGCCGGGTCCGCGCCGAGGAGGACGGACCCGTGCTGGAGGAACGAGCCGCGCTGCCGGCGCTGGGCACTGCCGACGAGCTTCCGGCCTCTGACGGCGATCTCGTATGCCCCCGCACGACGGAAGCAGAACGCCGGCGATCCGTCCCGTCGGCCCCGGACGAGCGGCACCAGGTCGGCCGCCACGCCCAGTCGCCCGAGCCCGGCGGCGAACCCCTGACCGAGAATGCGGTAGGTCGCGAGCACGTCGTCCGCGCCCGGAAAGTCGCCTTCCCGGGCGACGACGCTGTACGTGACCTCGCGTTCCGGCGGCTCGTGGAGAATCGCACTGCCACCGGTGGGGCGCCGCACGAGGCCGATGCCCATCGCGCGGCACCGCGCCCGGTCCACCGTCTCGTCGAGCGGCTGCGCGTAGCCCAGGGACACGGTGGCGGGGCGCCAGCCGTAGAACCGCACCGTGGGCGCGCCCGACGCCCGGATCCTGCCGCGGAGGAGGGCCTCGTCCAGCGCCATGTTCGTCGCCCCGTCGAGGGGCTCCGTGACCAGGAGGCGCCAGCCTAGGCCTCTGGGCATCGCGCTCAGGTGCCGGCGGTCGGAGGTCTTGGCGCGTCGACGCGACGCGCGGCCGCCCTACTCAGGGAGCCGGCTCCCGCGGCGTCCACCGAAGGTTTGGCTGCCGCGCCGCCTGAGTCTGGTCGAGCCGCCGTACCGGCGTCGTCACCGGCGCCTCCAGGAGCGTGCTCGGGCTCGACGCGGCCTCTCCGGCGATCCGGATCATCGCGTCGCAGAACTGGTCGAGCGTCTCCTTGGACTCCGTCTCGGTGGGCTCGATCATCATCGCCTCCTCGACGATGAGCGGGAAATAGATCGAGGGAGCGTAGAAGCCGAGATCGAGCAGCCGCTTGGCGATGTCCGTGGCCGAGATACCTTGCGCCTTTTGGCGACGGGCGGAGAAGACGACCTCGTGCATCGAGGCGCCCTCGTAGGGTAGGTCGTAGTGCGGCAGGAGACGAGCCCGGATGTAGTTGGCGTTGAGGATCGCGTTCTCCGAGACCGCCCGGAGCCCATCCGGCCCCATCGTGCGGATGTACGTGTACGCCCGGACGTGCATCCCGAAGTTGCCCCAGAACGACTGCATCTTGCCGATGGATTTCGGCCGCTTCCAGTCCAGTCGCCACGCATCGGCGTCGCGGGTCACCACGGGAGTGGGCATGAAGGGCGCCAGGTGGGCCTTGAACGCGACCGGCCCGGCTCCGGGCCCCCCGCCACCGTGCGGCGTGGTGAACGTCTTGTGGAGGTTCATGTGGACCACGTCGAACCCGAGGTCGCCCGACCGCGTGAGGCCGAGCAGCGCGTTCAGGTTCGCCCCGTCCATGTAGACCTGGGCACCCTTGGCGTGACACAGTGCCGTCGCCTCGAGGATGCGAGACTCGAAAAGCCCGAGCGTGTTGGGCACGGTGATCATCAGCGCGGCGACATCCTCGTCGAGGTTCCGCTCGAGGTCGAGGAGGTCCACCTCGCCGTTGGCGTCGGACTTGATCTGCACCGTCTGGTAGCCGGCGATCGCGGTGGACGCGGGATTCGTGCCGTGAGCCGAGTCCGGGACGAGGACCTTCTTCCGCGGGCTCCCCTCCCGATCCAGGTGAAATGCCCGGATCATCAGGACCCCCGTCAGCTCACCCTGCGCTCCGGCCGCCGGCTGGAGCGAGACGGCGTCCATCCCGACGATCTCGGCCAGGATCTCGCCGAGCTCGCCCATGAGCTGGAGCGCCCCCTGTGAGGCGTCCTCGGGCGTGAGGGGATGGAGCCGCGCGAAGCCCGGCAGGCGGGCCATGTCCTCGTTGATCTTGGGGTTGTACTTCATGGTGCAGGAGCCGAGAGGGTAGAAATGCGTGTCCACCCCATAGTTCATGCGGCTCAGGCGCGTGTAGTGGCGCACGGCGTCGAACTCGCTGACCTCGGGCAGGGCCGCGAGCCGGCGCCGGAGGTGCGTCGCCGGCAGGAGGCGCGCGGGATCGGCCTCCGGGACGTCCGCCTCCGGCAGTGAATAGCCGACGCGGCCCGGCACCGACTGCTCGAAGACCAGCCCGTCGTACTCGTTCATCGTCGTCCCCTTCACGCGACCGCCGACGCGAGGGCCTCGGCATAGGCGTCGATCTCGGCCCGGGTCCGTCGCTCCGTCACCGCGACGAGGATGGAATCCTTGAGCTTCCGGTCGAACTGGGCGAGCGCGACGCCGCCCAGGATGCGGCGCCGCCGGAGGGCGCGTAGCACCGTCCCCGGGTTCTTCGGCAGCCGGAGTGCGAACTCCTTGAAGAAGGGCGCAGGGAACCGCGCGCCCACCCCGGGCACCCGCCCAAGCGCCTCCGCGGCGTAGTGCGCCTTCGCCGTGGACAGGGTGGCCGCCCGCCGGAGCCCCTCCTTGCCGAGGAGCGCCATGTGGATCGTCGCGGCCAAGGCGATGAGCGCCACGTTCGTGCAGATGTTCGAGGTGGCCTTCTCGCGGCGGATGTGCTGCTCCCGCGTCTGGAGCGTCAGGACGAACCCGCGCTTGCCGTCACGGTCCACGGTGGCCCCGACCAGGCGGCCGGGCATCCGGCGTATGAGCTCCTTCCGGCAGGAGAACAGGCCGAGGTAGGGACCCCCGAAGTTGAGGTGGTTCCCCAGCCCCTGACCCTCGCCGACCACGATGTCGGCGCCGGCCTCGCCCGGCGGCCGGAGGAGCGCGAGAGCGACCGGATCCACGCTCACGACGAACAGGGCGCCGCGCTCGTGGGCGATCGCCGCCGCCTGGTCGAGGTCCTCCAGGCACCCGAAGAAGTTCGGGTACTGGACCATGACGCACGCGGTCTTGCCCGTCACCGCCTTGCGGAGGGCATCGAGGTCCGTCACACCGTCCGCCCACGCCACGGTCTTCACCGGGAGACGCGGCCCCGCGCAGTACGTCTCCACGACCCGCCGGGCCAGAGGCGACAGTGCCCCGGAGACCACGATCTGCTCCCGCTCCGTTACGCCGTGCGCCATGAGGGCGGCTTCCGCCAGCGCGGACCCGCCGTCGTAGAGCGAGGCGTTCGTGACGTCCAGGCCGGTCAGCTCGCAGATCATCGTCTGGTACTCGTAGATCGAACGCAGCGTCCCCTGGCTCGCCTCGGGCTGATAGGGCGTGTACGCGGTGAAGAACTCGCCGCGGAGGAGCATGTGGTTGATCACGCTCGGGATGTAGTGGTCGTAGGCGCCACCCCCGAGAAACGTCACGTAGTGATCAGCGTCGGCGTTCCGCTCGGCGAGGACTCGGAGGTGGGCGATCAGGTCACCCTCGGCGAGCGCGGCGGGGATGGCCAGATCCCGGCCGAGCCGCGCCTTCGAGGGGATCCGCTCGATCAGCGCCTCGACGTCGCCGACACCGATGGTTCGCAGCATCTCCGCCCGCTGCGCGTCGGTCGTCGAAAGGTAGCGCATCGTCTCGCCGTGTCGCACGACTCAGTGCCCTCCCGCCGTCTTGAGGAACTCCTCGTATTGCGGCGCGCTCATCAGCTTCTCCGCCTCGGCGGGATTCGACAGCTCGACGACGACGAGCCAGCCGGCACCGTAGGGGTCACGGTTGACCCGCTCCGGCTGCTGCGTAAGCTCCTGATTCACCTCGACCACGACTCCCGAGAGCGGCGCGAACAGGTCCGACACCGCCTTCACGGACTCGACAACCCCGAAGGTCTGGAGCTGCGTGACCTTGGCGCCGACCTTCGGCAGCTCGACGAAGACGACATCGCCCAGCTGGTCCTGCGCGTAGTGGGTGATACCCACGCGGGCACGCTTGCCCTCGATCTTCGCCCACTCGTGCTCGCGCGTGTAGCGCAGCTCGGCCGGATACGTCGCCATCAGTCTCTCCTAGCGCTTGACGCGCGGCGGATGGAATGGGGTCTTGACGACACGAGCCGCCTGGCCGCGGCCTCGGACCTCGACCGCGATCGCGGAGCCCACGGCGGCCAGTGCCGCCGGTACGTAGCCGATGCCGATGTACTTGTCGACCGAGGGCCCGTAGGAGCCCGAGGTCACCAAGCCGACGGCCGCGCCCTCGTGGAGGATGGGGTAGCCGTGGCGGGCCACCGCCCGCTCGACCATTTCGAAACCGGCGAGGCGGCGTCGGAGCCCCGCCGCGCGGACGCTCTCGATGACGGCCCGGCCGATGAACTCCCCCTTGGCAGGCTTGACCACCCAGCCGAGGCCGGCCTCGAGGGGATTCGTGGTCTCGTCGATGTCGTTGCCGTAGAGTGCGTACTTCATCTCGAGCCGGAGCGTGTCCCGGGCGCCGAGCCCGATGGGCGCCGCGCCGTCCCCCTTGCCCTCGGCCAGGAGCCGCTCCCACACCGCCTCGGTGCTGGCGGCCGGTAGATACAGCTCGAACCCGTCCTCCCCCGTGTAGCCCGTGCGGGAGACGATTCCCGGCACACCCGCCACCCGGCCACGACGGAAGTGGTAGTAGCCGATCCTCGGAACGTCCACGTCCGACAGACGTCCCAGGAGCCGCTCGGCGTGCGGCCCCTGGACGGCGATCAACCCCGTCTCCTCGCTCACGTTCCGCGCGTCCACCCGACCGTCCCAATCGCTAAGGTGGCGACTCACCCACGCCCAGTCCTTGTCGATGTTGGAGGCATTCACCGTCATCATGTAGTGGTCGTCGGTGAGCCGGTACAGCGTCAGGTCGTCCACGATCCCGCCGTCCTCGTAACAGAGGAGCGAGTACTGGACCTGACCCACCTCGAGCGTCGAGACGTCGTTCGTCGTGAGCCGCTGGAGCACCCGGAGCGCATCCGGTCCACGGAACTCGAACTCCCCCATGTGACTCACGTCGAAGCAGCCCACGGCGCTCCGCACCGCGCGATGCTCCTCCACGATGCCCGAGTACTGAACGGGCATGTCCCAGCCGCCGAACGGGATCATCCGGGCGCCCAGACGAACGTGGGCCGCGTGGAGCGGAGTGCGTTTCAGCGCGGTCTCGGACTGGGTCATCGGGGTTGGTCCTCTCGTCCTCGGGAGGTGCGCAAAGCGGTCGCTATTATCCCCTCGCCCCTCCCGATTTTCAACCGCGGCGGCCTCCGTCCGAGATTACGGGGCGACGTCGACTTCGATGCGAGCCGGATCGCTTTCCTCGCGCTCGTCGGTCAGGAGGGTGAACACCACCCGTTTCCGGCCCGGTGTCGCGAACCCGAGCGCCAGCACGAGATCGCCCTCCTCGCGGCCGAACGCGGCGGCGACGACGCCGACCTCCCGCTGGGAGGTTACCCGCCGAGCGCCGTCCAGGTCCTCGATGACCTGGATCACCGCGACGACGTTGGCCCGACGCGCACGGTACGTGATGCGCGCCGCCCCCGCCTGGCCGGCGACCAGGCGGCCCGGGATCGCGACGTTCAGGATCTCGGGCCGGTCGGCCTCGACGGCGCCGGCCGTACCGCCGATCAGCAGCAGGGCGACGAGGCAGGCCCACAACGGACAGCGCGGTCTCACGGCCGGGTGGCGCGGGAGCCCGTCGCCTCAGCGTGACTCGCGACGGCCAGCGCGGGGTGGAGCCTCGCAAGCGTCTCATGGGCCTCACGCGCCCGAACGCCATCCCCGACGCGAGCGTAGGCCTGGAGGAGGCCGAGCCGTGGGATCGGTGCGCCGGGCTGGGCGTCCGTGAGCTGCTGGAAGTAGTCGACCAGTGCGGCCGGTGAACTGAATCGAGCCGCCTCCTCGAGACGCCCGACAGCCTCCAGCACGCGATCGACGGCGACGAGGGCCACCGCCAGGCTCACTCGAACGCCCACTCGGTCGGGATAGCGGGCCAGCACGCTCTCGTATCGGGACACCGCCTCGCCGAAACGGCCTAGGCGCGCGAGAGCGAGCCCGGCGTTGGCGTGGAGCTCGACCCGTCGCGGGTCGAGCTCGAGCGCGCGGTCGTAGTGGGCGATCGCCTCGGTCAGCCGCCCCTGGTCCCCAAGCCAGTTACCGAGGTTCACGTGGCAGCGCACGCACTCGGGCGTCACGCGTACGGCGTGCGCCCACAGGGTGCCCTTGTCCTGCCAGGCACCCTGCTGCTGCCAGCTGAGCCCGGCCAGGCCGACGAGCACCACGAGCGTGGTCGGGGCCACGGCGGCGCCCGCACCGGTCAGCATCCAGCCAGGCCGGGCGGCGGTCGCCACGAACGCTCCCGCGAGCACCGAAAGACTCAGCGCGGGGAGGTAGCCATAACGGTCGGCGGTCAGCTGTGGGCCCGCGTGGGCCATCGCCGTGACCGGCGCCAGGAACCCCAGGAACCACACCCAGGCCACGAGCCCCGCTGGCCCGCGCCGCCAGAGCCTCACGACGGCAACGGTGATCGTCGCCGCGGCGAGGGCGGCCACCCAGTACCGCGGCGCGCGCAGGTCGATCAGCGGCGGCATCTCGTAGAGTGGCGAGAGTCCGACCGGGAGCAGGGTCTTCGAGAGCTGGATCCCCAGCGTGCCGGTGAGCGTCCCGAGCCACTCGGCGATGCCGAGGACGCGAACGCCCGAGCCCCGGCCCTGGGTCACGTATGACACGACCGCCGCGAGAGCCGCAAGAACCCCGAACGGCGCGAGGCGCGACCAGGCGCCCGCGCGCCACCGATCGTGCCCGTCGCGTCGCCTCCCACCGAGGCCGCCGAGTGGGTACCACTCCAGCGCGGCAAGAGCCGCGGGCAGGACCATCACGACCGCCTTCGAGCCGAGGGCCAGAACGTAGGTGAAGAGGGAGGCAAGAAGCCACACGCGACGGCGCTCCTCCGTCTCCGTGGCCCGAACGTACGCCAGGACCGTCAGGAGCAGGAAGAACCCGGAGAGAACGTCGCGCCGTCCGGTCAGCCACGAGACCGCTTCGACGCGCATGGGGTGGAGAGCCCAGAGGAGCGAGGCCGCCACTCCGCCGAGCCGGCAGACGCGGGCCGGCCATGGCGTCGCCCTCTGGAGGAGCTGGTCCGCCAGGGCGTAGGCGAGCCCGGCGTTCACCGCGTGGAGCAGCACGTTCGTCAGATGGTAGCCGGCGGGGCGGAGCCCCCAGACAGCGTAGTCGAGGGCGAAGGACAGCCACGTGAGCGGCACCCAGTGCCCGAGTAATGCGTTCTCGGCCATCCATCGCAGCTGCTCCCAGCCGAGGCCTCGGAACGCCGGGTTCGAGGCGAGAAGGATCTCGTCGTCCCACGCGACGAACCCGAGCCCGACCGACCGCGAAAAGACGAGCGCCGTCACGGCGGCCACGGCAAGACCGGGCGCCCAGCCACGCCACGCCGGGAGGGAGCCGGGGATCCCCCTCACGACAGCTCACCCGCCGCGACGACCAGGCCCGCGAGACCTGGGTGGAGCCGGCGGAGGACTTCGAGTTCGGACCGAGCCCGCTCCCGTTCTCCGAGGGCGCGCCAGGCTCGAACGAGCCCAAACCGCGGCACTGGTGCGTCCGGCTTGTGGCGCACCACGTCCTCGAAGTAATGCAGGAGCGCCGTGGGCTCGTGGAAGCGCCACGCCCCGTCGACCACGCCGACCGTCTGCTCGAGGTGGCCAGCGGCGAGCAACGCGGTGGCGAGCGAGAGCCAAACGGCCAGGCCATGGGGCGCGAGCGCGAGCCCCCCCGGTAGGCGTCGACGGCCTCGTCGCGGCGACCTAGCGCTTCGAGGGCCAGGCCGAGGCTCCGATAGGTCTCAGCGCGGTTCGGCTGGAGCACGAGCGCCCGGCGGAAGTGCCCGAGAGCGGCGTCCGGCGCGCTTGCCTCCAGAAACTGGTGCCCAAGATTCACCTGGCAGATCACGCAGCCGGGGGTCGCCCGCACCGCTTGCCCCCAGAGGCTCGCCGTGTCACGCCAGACCCGCGCCTGCCGCCACGTGAGTACGCCCAGCCCGACGACCGCGACCGTCGTTACTCCCAGCACCAGCGGGACGATCCAGCGCCGGGCCGGCCGGCGCGTGGGCGTGTTCAGGGCGAGCGTGATGCCCCCCCGCCAGGACCGCGAAGCCGAGACACGGGAGGTAGCTGTACCGGTCGGCCGTGAGGTGATGCCCGAGCGACGCGGCACCCGACACGGGCGCGAGCATGATGATGTAGGAGGCCCAGGCCGTGGCGACGCCAGAACAGCGGTGCCGGAGCAGCCACCCGAGGGCCGTGACGAGGGTGATCCCTGTCGCGGCCCACAGCACCGAGGGGTCGATCAGGCTGGGGCTCACCGGCGCCTCGTAGAGGGGCGAGAGGCCGACCGGGACCAGCGTCTTCAGCGGATAGAACCAGAGGCTCAGCAGGATGCGGGCCAAGCCCTCGTGCCAGTGGAGAAGCCGTCCGACGGCGCCGAAGTCGGCCCGGAAGAACTGGTAGGTCAGGAGCGCCTGCGCCGCACTCAGCGCCGCGTGGGGCAGCTTCTCGCCCAGGACCCGCGCCGCCGACCTGGAGGCCCACCGGTTAGAGGCGCCGGGAAGGCGTCTGAGCGGATAGATATCCAGCAGGACCAGCACGAGCGGCGCCGTGATGGTGATCGACTTGGACAAGAGCGCCGCCAGGTGCGCGGCGACCGACGCGCCGAGAAGCCAGCGCCGGCGTGCTCCCGTGGCGGCGGTTGATCGCACGTAGGCGAGCACGGTCAGGAGAAAAAACAGGCCCAAGAGGACGTCCCGGCGCTCGGTCGCCCAGGCGACGGACTCGACCCGCAATGGGTGGAGCCCGAAGAGCAATGCCGCCGCCGCCGCGCCCGTCGTCGCCGCGCCCGCCGCCACGGGCGTGGCTCGGACGATCAGCGCCCGCGCGACGAAGTAGAAGACGGCCGTCGCCGCCGCATGTATTACGAGGCTGGTCAGGTGGTAGCCTGCGGGCTTCATCCCCCAGACGACGTAGTCGAGCGCGAGGGTGAGCCACGCCAGCGGGACGAAGTGCCCGTGGTGGCTCTCGGTCGCCATCCACCGGAGCTGGGTCCACCCGAGTCCGCGATAGTGGGGGTTGCCGAGGAAATTCCGCGTGTCGTCCCAGTCGACAAAACCGTTCCCGAGGATCGGGAGGAAGGCCACCGCGGCCGCCGCGGCAAGAGCCATCGGGACCAGCAGAGCCGCCCCGATCCTGGGGCGCGCGGCGGCGAGGGGGGGTACCACGGCCGTCTGCATGCGCGCCCCACTCTACCCCCGACGGCCCGAGCGCCGGAAACCTCGCGTCGGCCAGCTGCCCGCCCCAGGGGCGCGTGGCCAATCAGTGGAGATAGGAGTGCGAGAAGGCGCCGCCGGCGTCGTGCGGCGCGGCGGCGAAGCGATCGAGCCGGAAGGCCCGCAGGTCGGCCAGGTCCGAGCGTCCCCGGGTGATCAGGTCCGCCATCATCCGGCCCACGGCCGGCGAGAGCTTGAAGCCGTGGCCCGACATGCCGGCCGCGACGTACAGGCCGCGGACCGGGGTCTGGTCAAGGACCGGCATCCAGTCCGGGGTGATGTCGAAGGCGCCCGCGTACCCCCGCTGATAGCGGGCCTCCCCGAGCGCCGGCATGCAACGGCTGGCGCGCTCCATGATCCGGGCGACCTCGTCGAAGCCTACGTCGCTTCCGAGCGCCTCAGGATCCAGCGGATGGTTCGGCTCGTCCGCGTCGAGGAATCCGGTGAGCGTGAGCCTCCCGGTCTCGGGACGGAGGAACGTCCCGCTCGCCAGGTCGAGATAGACCGGATGGGGGCGCCCGAACTCCGGCGCGCGCTGGACGACGAAGACGGGATGACGGCCCACGATGATGGGCAGGGTCACTCCGGCGAGCGACGCGACCACCGGCGACCACAGGCCGGCGGCGTTCACGACGACTCGCGCGGCGACGCGCTGGCCGCTCGCCAGGCGGACCGCCTCGATCGCAGCACTCGCGACCTCGAGGGCGACGACCTCGGCCCCCTGCTCGATGACGACACCGGCTCGCGCGGCGCCTCGCGCGAAACCGGCGGTCACGCCGGTCGGATCGCCGTAGCCCGACTCGGACTCCCAGACCGCTGCCCCCACGGCGAAGGGGTCGATCCGCGGATCGAGCTCGCGGATGTCGTCGGGGCCGATCAGCCGCGTGTCGATGCCCAGCCCGCGCTGGGCCTCCACGGTTCGCGCGAGCGCGTCGCGCTGGCCGAGGCCCACCGCGAGGAGCGCGCCACACTGGACGTACCCCGCGTCGCCGCCCCCGGTGATCTCCCGGAAGTCTTGGAACACGCGGAGCGAGTGCAGCACCATGCGCGAGCTCGCATCGGTGGGATAGAGCTGCCGCATGACCCCCACGGAGCGGCCCGTGCCACCGGACGCCAGGAACCGTCGCTCGAGGACGAGGATGTCGCGCACCCCCTGCTCGGCGAGGTGGAACGCGATCGAGCAACCGGTGACCCCACCCCCGATAATCACCACGTCGGCGGTGCGCGCCAGACGGGCGCCCGCCGGCGTCACGGGGACCGCCGCTTGATCATCCGGACGATCGTGGCCTCCATGACCGGCTCCCCTCGCTGGTTGGTGATCCGGTGGCGGAAGGTCACGATGCCGCGGTCGGGCTTCCGCGTCTCGCGCCGGTCGAGCACCTCGATCTCCACCGAGATGGTGTCGCCGGCCAGCACCGGAGCGAGCACCCGGACATCGTAGGACAGGAGCGCGAGACCGGTTCCGTGGAGGATCCCGGTCTGGAGCGTCAGTCCCTCGGCTAGCCCGAACGTGAGCACGCCCGGCGCCACCCGCGTGCCGAACACGCTCTCCCGGCGGACGTACTCCATGTCCATGAAGAGCGGCTCCGTGAAGCCGGTCAGCGTGACGAACTGGAGAATCTCGAAGTCGGAGACGGTCCGCCCGAGCGTGCGATAGCGCGCGCCGACCTCGAACTCCTCGAAGTGGACGGGGCCGCTGCCCATTGCGCACTACTTTTCGCCGAGGTAAGTCTTCCGCACGACCTCCGACTTGAGGAGCTCCGGTCCGCTGCCGGACAGGACGATCCGTCCCGTCTGGATGACGTACCCGCGGTGGGCCACGCGGAGGGCCATGCGGGCGTTCTGCTCGACGAGGAGGATCGTCGTGCCCTGGCGGTTGATGTCCTGGACGATCTGGAAGATCGTCTCGACGAGGATCGGGGAGAGCCCCATCGAGGGCTCATCGAGGAGCAGCACAGTCGGGCGCGCCATGAGAGCCCGACCGATCGCCAGCATCTGCTGCTCGCCGCCCGAAAGCGTCCCTCCCTTCTGGGGGAGGCGCTCCCCGAGGCGCGGGAAGATTCCCAGCACGCGTTCGAGATCCTGGGAGATGTTCTCCCGGTCGCTCCGCGTGAAGGCGCCCAGCTCTAGGTTCTCCAGGACGGTCATCCGCGGAAAGATCCGGCGTCCCTCGGGCGATTGCGCGATGCCGAGCCGGACCCGTCGGTCGGTGGGCATGCCTTCGATCCTTTGCCCGTCGAAGGTGATGGTGCCCTTGAGGGGGCGCAGCGTCCCGATCACGGTCTTGAGCGTCGTCGTCTTCCCGGCCCCGTTCGATCCGATCAGTGTGACGATCTCGCCGCGGCCCACGCGCATGGAGATCCCCTTGAGCGCGCGGATGTTGCCGTAGTAGGTGTGGAGGTCGGCGAGCTCGAGGAGCGTCCCGTCGGTCTGGCTCATACCGCCGCGGGCTCCGCCTCGTACCCCTTCCCGAGATAGGCCTCGATCACTTTCGGGTCCCGCTGGATCTGGGCCGGCGATCCCTCCGCGATGCGAGTTCCGTAGTCCAGCACCGTGATCCGGTCCGAGATCCCCATCACGACCTCCATGTGGTGCTCGATGAGCAGCACCGAGAGGCCGAGCTCCTGGCGCAGGAGGCCGATGAACTCCGTCAGGGTCTCGGTCTCGCGAGGGTTCATCCCAGCAGTCGGCTCGTCGAGAAGGAGAAGCCGGGGCTGGGTCGCCAGCGCCCGGGCAATCTCCAGCCGGCGCTGGTCGCCGTAGGGGAGGTTCTTCGCTACCTCGTCGTCCTTGCCACCGAGGCCGACGAACTCGAGGAGCTCCCGAGCCCGGGCCCGAGCCTGCGACTCTTCGGCCCGCACCGCGGGCGGCCGGAAGACCGCGCCAGCGACCGACGCCGAGAGGCGACAGTGCTCGCCGACCAGGATGTTCTCGAGGACCGTCATGTTCTGGAAGAGCCGGATGGACTGGAAGGTCCGCGCGATCCCCCGCCCCACCAGGGCGTGGGGACGGAGGCCCACGACGCTCTGTCCATCGAGCCGGATCTCAGCCTGGTCGGGCGCCATGAGCCCGGTGACGAGGTTGAAGAACGTGGTCTTCCCCGCGCCGTTCGGCCCGATCAGCCCGACGATAGCACCCCGCGGGATCACCAGGTCCACCTGGTTCACTGCCACCAGGCCGCCAAAAGCCTTGGTGACGCCTCGTACCTCGAGGATCGGGTGCTGCTCCGCGCTCTCTGCGCGGGCGGCCACCCGCTCCCGGAGCCACGCCGGGATGCTCTCCGCCTGCGGCGGCGGCGGGGCGGCGGCGAGCACCAGCGCCTCTTCCTCGTCGTCCACGTCCGCGGCGGGCGGCCGGATGCGGCGCCCGACCAAGCCCTCCGGCTTGAACACCATGACGACGACCAGTCCGAGGCCGAAGAAGAACCAGCGCCAGATCGTAAGGTCCAGCGTGGAGAGCGTTGCGCTACCCACCGCGCGTCCGATCGCCCGGACGCCCACGGTCATCTGGGCCAGGAGGATCCGGTCGAAAAGGGTGATCAGCATGCCCCCCAGGATCACGCCCTTGAGGCTCCCCATGCCACCGAGCACGACCATGCAGAGCAGCATGATCGACACGCTGAACTGGAAGGCGCCCGGGGTGATCGCCTGGAGCTTGGCGGCGTAGAACGACCCCGCGAACCCCGAGAAGGAGGCACCGAGCCCGAAGGCCAGGAGCTTGGTCTTGACGGGGTTCACGCCCATGCAGCCGGCCGCGGTCTCGTCCTCCCGGATTGCCATCCACGCACGGCCGAGTCGCGAGTCCCGCATCCGGTTCATCGCCCAGAGGGATATCGCGCCGATGATCAGGATCAGGAAGTACCACGGAATGGCATCGC
Organism: uncultured Candidatus Rokubacteria bacterium; assembly: GCA_963805625.1. Classification (GTDB taxonomy): domain Bacteria; phylum Methylomirabilota; class Methylomirabilia; order Rokubacteriales; family DASRDR01; genus DASRDR01. The sequence goes on along the minus strand of CAWDVE010000017.1, from coordinate 419,824 downwards.
GGTCGAAGTCCACGCCCGGGAAATAGGGCCGCCCGACGGGGTTGACCCCGTTCTCTCCGCCCGTCAGGTTCAGGCGCTCGACCGGCCGCCAGGAGCCGACCTGGATCGTGATGTCGCCCATGCTCCGGATGGCCACCGGGATGATCTCGCCGAAGGCCAGCGTGATGATGGCCAGATAGTCGCCCCGGACACGAAGGGTGGGAGCTCCGATCAGCACTCCGAACAGCGCGGCCACGAGAGCCGAGACCCAGATGATCACCCAGAAGCTCCACCGGTGGCCGTGGAGCGGTGACCCGAAGAGGGGCGAGTTGAGCAGCCCCATGGCGTACGCGCCGATCGCGAAGAACGCCGCGTAGCCGAGGTCAAGGAGCCCCGCGTAGCCGACAACGATGTTGAGGCCAAGCGCGAGGAGGACGTAGATCATCGCGTCGGTGACAGCGTAGACCGTCTGGGCCTGGAGCGCGCGATCGAGGAACGGATAGACCAGGAGGACGGCAACCAGCAGGCTCGCCGGGAGGGCCCGCCGGGCGGCCCCGCCCGCGGTCACTGCGCTCTGGGCGCTCATCGCTCGCGGGAGCCCGGGTCAGGCCTTTTCGGGCGTCTGTTCACCCAGGAGTCCGTGGGGGCGCAACACCAGGATCAGGATGAGGATCGCGAAGACGATGGCGTTCGTCCACCTGGCGGAGACGTACTGGTCGCTCCAGGCCGAGAGGAAGCCGATCACGAACCCGCCCAGCGTCGCGCCGGGGAGGTTTCCGATCCCGCCCAACACCGCCGCCGTGAAGGCGAGGAGGCCCGCCTGATAGCCCATCTGCCACTGGCCGATGTTGTGATAGAGGCCCTGGATGAGTCCAGCTGCCCCGGCAAGCGCGCCGCCGATGAAAAACGTCATGAATATGGTCTTCTCCACGTTGATGCCCATGGCGAGGGCGGTCTCGCGGTCCTGGGCGGTCGCGCGCATCGCCTTGCCCCACGTCGTCCGCTTGACGAAGTACTGGAGCGCCAGCATGAGGGGAACGGTAAGCGCGACGACCACGAGATCCTTCAAGGTAACGTAGAGGAGCGTGTCGATTCCGAACCAGTCCCGCAACACGTCCACGGACGGGAAGATGTCGGGATACGGGACCGGTGTTGGCCCCTTCCAGATCAGCGCGACGTTCTCGAGCATGAAGGAGACGCCGATCGCGGTGATGAGGGGAGCCAGCCGGGGCGCGCGACGCAGCGGCCGGTACGCCAGCCGGTCGATGCCCGCGTTGATGAACCCAGTCGTGGCCATGGTGGCGAGAAGGATGACCGGAAGGACCGTGGCGAACTCCAAGCCGTGGAGCGGACGGGTGATGCCAATGAGCGTGAAGTACAGGAGAGAGATGAACAGGCCCAGCATGAACACGTCGCCGTGGGCGAAGTTGATCAGCTCGATGACGCCGTACACCATCGTGTAGCCGAGCGCCACCAGGGCAAAGAGCGAGCCGCGCGTGAGCCCGTTGATGCTCTGCTGGATGAGAACGAGGTACCAGTCCATCGCGGCGTCAGGGCGACCGTCGGGGAGGATCGCCCGGGACTGCCAGGCGATCCTCCCCGAAGAGGTCTACTCGAGAATCGAGACGAACTTGAAGGTGCAGCCCATCGGGTTGTCGGCCTTCACGACCTGGAAGCCAGACATGGTCTCGAGGTTCGTGTCTCCGTTCTCGTCGAAGCTCCACTTGCCGTTGAGCCCGTCGAAGTCCTTGATGCCGGCCATCGCCTTCCGGACCGCCTCCCGCTTGGCGGTGACATCTGTGGCCTTGTCGATCTCCGGGATGGCGCGCTTGATGGCCTCGACGGTGATGCGCGCCGCCTCGGTCGAGTAGAGCGCGTACGCCGTCGGCTCCTTCCCGTACTTCTTCTTGTAGTTCTCGTACGTCTTTCCCCCGGCCCCCGTCATCTTCTCGAAAGGCAGGCTCGCGAAGGTCACTCGCAGCTCGGTGGCCAGCGCGGCGTCACACGTGGCGCCCTTGAGCAGCTCCTCCTCGTAGAGACCGTCGGGTCCGATGAACCGGACGCCGCGAGCCGCCACGAGGCCGAGGTCCTTCATCTGGCGGATGACGATCTGAGCGCCCGAGTCGACGACGCCGCCCATGTACACCGTGTCGGCCTGGGCCGCCCGGATCTTGGTCAGCACGGGCTTCTGGTCCGACTGCTTCACGTCGATGCCCTCGTGGCCGACCACCTGGAGACCGAGCTTCTTCGCTGTCGCCTCGAAGACGTCCGCGATGCCCTTCCCGTAGAGCTGCTGGTCGTCGAGGATGAACACCTTCTTGGCACCGAGCTGCTTCGCCCACTTGGCGCCGACGGCGCCCTGAATGTCGTCGGGCGGCACGACGCGGAAGTAGTTCACAAACCCCATCGGCCGGTAGATCTCGGGCTCCCCGGGGGCCGCCCCACTCTTCCGGGTCAGCCCGGGATACGTGTTGGCCGGAGAGACCTGCGCCATGTGGGCCCGGTTGGTGATCGTCATCGAGATCTTGGCCGCGCCCGAGTTGTACGTCCCGATGTACGCGATGGCCTGCTGGTCCCCCACCGCCTTGTTGGCGTTCTCGGCCTCGACCGCACCGTCCCACGAGCCGGTTTGCGGAGAAGCATCGTCGAGGCCAACGACCTCCAGGCAATAGCCGCCCACGACACCGCCGACCTCACCCACGGCCATCTCGACGCCATTCTTCATGCCGGTCCCCTCGGCGAGCTGGGACCCCTGCATGGGCCATGAAGTGTAGATCCGAAGCTTGCCCTTCGGGCACTGCTGTGCATCGGCGGGTGCGGCAAGCGCCATGACGAGCGCCGCCATACCGGCCATCCCCATCCACTTCCATCCTTGCATAACCGACCTCCTCCTACGTAACACGTCAAGGCTAGACCGTTGTGAGTCGGGTCGATGCGGCCCGGCTCGTCTCGGACCTCGGCTTCCCTACCTGCTTGAATCTGGATCTGTCTGTCCCTGGGCAGCACTGCCCGGGGAATCAAGTGGGACGGTACGCTACTATGGGTCTCCGGGGGTGTCAAGGTGACACCCAGCCCGGTTGGTGCGTCACCTTGCCAGGGCGACGATTTCGGCTGCTGACCAGACGTGATCGGCCACCCCTGCCTCCATGGCCGGGGTCACCCGCAAGGTCTGGTGAATGCGGGCAAAGTTGTACTACATGAAATAGAAGGCCACGGCTGCCGTGTGGTTCTCGACCTTCTTCGAGAAGGCAGTGGTCAAGCGGGTGAACCGCCGCATGCTCACCCGCATGGTCAGGTTCTGGCGTTCGACGTAGCTGGTGGAGACGTGGGCCTGGTCGGGGTTCCCAGTAATCGGCTGGTTCACGATGCCTGGGCGATGTCGCGGGGACGTTTCGGCCTCTTGGTCATAGCCTCAGTGTGCCACGCTAGGGGCACGAGAATAGCCAGGCAAGAAGCACGAACCCGATCATGGCACCGATCGCGAACCCCATCCTGACTGCAAATGCCAGGGAACGTGCCCGCTCTTCTGGGGGCGCAATGTATAGGCGCTTCCGCCACCACCTCCACGTCATGGCAGTAGGCCAGCACCCTGTCGGCCTACCCCTCAAACTGACGCACTACCCCCAGCCCGGCGCGGTGCGCCCGCCCTTCGACGGACTCGGGGACGCGGCGCCTCCGGACACCCCAGGCCGCTCCGAACACGGCCGGCCATCCGGGGAGCCGACGGGCTCCCTTGTTCCGCGGCGGCGCGGCGGCCATCTGCTTGACGACCTTGTCCTGGTCTCACCGCTCCGGACCCTCGCTGGCGACCTGAAGTACCCCGTAGCCCATCCGTTCCAGGGGACTCCCGAGCTGCTCGATCGCGAGCTGGGCGCCGAGCTTGATGCCTGCCCCGCGGGAAGTCTGGTCGGAGGAGAGCGGGCTCTGCGTGGCGATCTGGTGGCCGTGCCCTGGGCCGGTACCGTCCCGGCGTCGAGCAGGCCAGGACGGCCATGAACACCGCGATCCGGGTCCAAAGCGGCATGGGCCGCCCGCTCGGCCGATCAGAGTCCTGATTCGAGGAAGGTCGTCGAGTAGTCTCCGGCCGTGAACCGGGGGTCGGCGAGGACACGCGCATGGAGGGGAAGGCTCGTCTTGATCCCCTCCACGACGAACTCCGCCACCGCCCGCCGCATGCGGGCCAGCGCCTCCGCGCGATCCGCGCCGTGGGCGATCACTTTCGCCACCAGCGAGTCGTAGTGCGGGGGAACGATGTATCCCGTGAAGCAGTGACTGTCCACGCGCACGCCGGGGCCACCGGGCGCGATGTAGGCCGTGATGCGGCCCGGGCTCGGCGTGAACGTGACCGGATCCTCCGCCGTGACGCGGCACTCGATCGCGTGTCCCTGGAAGCGCACGTCCTCCTGCCGGAGGCCGAGCGGCTCCCCGGCCGCGATCAGAATCTGCGCGCGGACGAGATCGACGCCGGTCACCATCTCGGTCACGGGATGTTCGACCTGGATGCGCGTGTTGACCTCGAGGAAATAGAAGCGTCCGCTCCGGTCGACGAGGAACTCCACCGTACCCGCGCTCTCGAAGCCGGCCGCGCGGCAGAGCCGGAGCGCCGCGCCCGTGAGCTCTCCGCGCACCGCAGGAGTCAGAACCGGGCACGGCGACTCCTCCAGGAGCTTCTGGTGGCGACGCTGGATGGAGCAATCACGCTCGCCCAGGTGGATCGTGTGGCCGCGGCCGTCGGCCAGGACCTGCACCTCGACGTGGCGGGCGCCTTCCACGTACCTCTCGAGATAGATCTCCGAGGACCCGAACGCCGCGGCCGCCTCGCTCTGGCAGGTCCGCACGGCGGCCGCCAGGCTGTCGGCATCCCACACGATCCGGATTCCGCGCCCGCCGCCTCCCAGCGACGCCTTGAGGAGCACCGGATACCCGAGGGTTTCGGCAACGACGCCCGCGTCCGTCTCGTCGCGCACGGCCCCGTCGCTGCCGGGCAAAAGGGGCACGTCCGCCTTGCGCGCGAGCTCACGCGCGCGGACCTTGTCCCCGAGGAGCCGGATCACCTCCGGGCTCGGCCCGATGAAGCGGATGTTGCACGCCCGGCAGATGTCGGCGAACGTCGCGTTCTCGGCGAGGAAGCCGTAGCCGGGGTGGATCGCCTCAGCGTCGGTGACCTCGGCGGCCGCGATCAGCCGCGGGATGTTCAGGTAGCTCTGGGAGCTGTCCTCGGGCCCGATGCAGATACTCTCGTCGGCGAGGCGGACGGGGAGCGATCCGGCATCGGCCGTCGAGTGCGCCACGACCGACCGGATCCCCATCTCCCGGCACGTGCGCAGGATCCGGAGCGCGATCTCCCCGCGGTTGGCGATCAGGATCTTGGTGAACATCAGTGCGTCAGCTCCGGCCGCCGGCGGCCAGGAGGCGGGCCTCGACATCCTCGACGCTGACCCCGACGCCCTCCTTGAGGGCCTGGTCCAGGGGGTCCCCCTGGCCCAGGCGGCCGAGGAGCGCGCGGATGCCGGCCATGCCGCGCCGATCCACCAGGAACTCGCAGACCACGTGGGACAGCTGGTACGCCGCCACGACCGCGTTCGACCGGAACAGACGCTCCAGCCCGGCGAGCGTGTACTGCTGGCGGTCCAGGGCGACGTCCGTCTCGACGAACCGCGGCGCGGAGCGGGGCTCGGCGACCTGGGCGAGGCCTTCGTGAAGCCACCGGGTCGCATGGCCGTTCGTGGCCTGGTGGATCAGGAGGTGCGTGTACTCGTGACGCACGAGGCGCTCGAGCCCGATCGACCCCGCCTGGGAGGCCGAAAGCCGGAGTCGCAGCTTCTGGAAGTCGTAGAACCCGAGGACGTGCTCGGCGAACTCTGGCGGGATGCCCCCCAGCTCCGCGAACGTCTTCGTCACGTAGATGCCCACCTGGACCCGCTCCTTCGGGAAGACACCATAGTCACGGCCGAGGGACTCGTAGGCCCGCTCGAGATTGTCGACCACCGACCGGCCCACGTCGATGCCACCCCCTCCCTCGTAGCGCGCGAGGAAGTGCGGGCTCTCCTGGCTCCAGTAGCCGCTTTCCACCCCTTGCTCCCGCTCCAGGCGGGCGAGGAGCGTCCGGCCACGGGCATGGCCGGACTCCCGGGCAAGGAGCCGCCTCAGGGTCTCCACGGCCTCGCGTGTCCGGCCCTGGCGCTCCTGGAAGTCGGCCAGCAGGTAGAGGAGCTCCGAGTCGTCCGGGAGGGCGCGCAGGCCCTGCTCGAGCACTGCCTGACCTCGCGCGAGTTCGCCCGCGCCCCCGTGAGCGATCGCCAGGCCTGCCCAGTGAGCACGGTCGGGTGAGGCATCCACCGCTCGCCGGTAGTGCTCGACCGCCTCGGCAGGCCGGCCGGCCTGGTAGGAGTCCCGGCCGAGTCGCGCGTAGCAGGTGCCCAGCGCGCGCCGGACGTCGTCGCGCCCGCTCCGGGCCGCCAGGTCGCGGTACCCCTCGCACGCCGCCGCGATCTCACCTCGCTGGTAGAGAGCGTACGCCTCCCGCGCCGCGCGGGCGTGGGCGTCATCGCCAGCCGACGCCGCCACGGGCTCGACGGCGGTCGGCAGGCTCGGCTCCGGCAGAGCATCCGCTGGCGCGACGGCCGCCGAGTCCCCGCCGAGCGACGGGTCGGCGGCCCGCCGCGTCTCCCACCAGCGCACCAGGACCGGGCCGGTCACGCCGAGCACGAGCACCGCGGCCAGCGCCGCGTTCAACCGGGCCAGGTTCGCGCCGCGAGGCAGCGGGGGCGCCGGGCGGGCGGGCGGAGCCGCGGCGGGCGGCACGGGGGGAGCAAGCTCCGCAGGGGGCGCGGACTCGGGCAGCGATGCGGCCACTCGAGGGTCGTGCTGGCACTTCGGGCACCGTTCGGTGCCGTCAGGGAGATTGGCCCAGCAGGATCGGCAGAACATCGGCCGCTGCGCCGGGCCGGCCTGCGCTAGGGCTCCAGGAGGAACAGCGGCTGACCGTACTCGACCGGTTGCGTGTTCTCGACGAGCACCTTGACCACGCGCCCGGCGACCTTGGACTCGATCTCGTTCATGAGCTTCATCGCCTCGATGATGCAGACGACCTGCCCCTTCTTCACGCGGTCCCCATCCCGGACGAACGGCTGCGCGTCCGGGGACGGCGCCCGGTAGAAGGTGCCGACCATGGGCGCCTCGATCGTGAGGAGATGGGCCTCGCTCGCGGCCGGCTCGGCGGAGACCGCCGGAGACACCGCGGCGGGCGCGACGGACGCGGCAGGCGCGGCGACGGCGGATCCGGCCGAAGGCGCGGCGAGCGCCGCGGGTTCCCGGCGCAGCCGCACGCGAACGCCCTCGCGCTCCACCTCGACCTCGGTGAGGCCGTAGTCACGGAGGAGGTCGGCAAGCCGCCGGATCTCTCGCTGGTTCACGGCTCCCTCAGGCCCGCTCGATGTAGGCCCCGGTGCGGGTGTCGATCCGAAGGACTTCCCCCTCGTTGATGAAGAGCGGGACCTGGACCACCGCGCCCGTCTCGAGGGTGGCGGGCTTGGAGCCGCCCGACGCCGTGTCACCCCGGAGACCCGGGTCCGTCTTCACGACCTGGAGCTCGACGAAGTTCGGCACCTCGACGCCGGCGGGCACGCCGTTGATGATGAGGACGTCGACCTCCATCGTCTCCTTTAGCCAGTTCGCGGCCTCGGCAACCACATCGGCGTCGAGCGCGATCTGCTCGAAGGTCTGGAGGTTCATGAAGTGGAACTGGTCGTCCTTGTAGAGGTACTGCATCGAGCGCTGCTCGTAGTCGACCAGGCCGACCTTCTCCCCCGCCCGGAAGGTGCGATCCACCACTCTCCCAAGCCGGAGGTGCTTCAGCTTGGTGCGCACGAACGCTCCACCCTTGCCGGGCTTGACGTGCTGGAACTCGACGATGTTGTACGGCTGCCCGTCCAGCTCGATCTTCAGACCCTTCCGGAACTCCGCGGTCGACACCTGCATTGCCTATCCTCGTGGCCGCCGCGCCGCGCCTTTCGGCCGTCCAAGGTCGCCGAGGCGCGCGCGGGCCGTCTCATGATCGGGCTGCCGGACGACGATCCGGCTGAACACCGCCGTGGCCTCGTCCGTGAGCCCCTGCGCGAGGCAGAGGTCGCCGAACGCGACCGTCGCGTACATGTCGTCGACGAAGAGAGGCCAAAGCCCACCCCCGTCGGGTGCCACCCGCCCGGTGACTCCCACGTCGAGGGCCCGGGACAGTCCCTGCACCCCTCGGTCGTGAGGATCCAGCGCGGCCAGACGCCGGACGTATCCCAGGGCCTCCGCGGGATCGCCTCCCCTGAGGGCGCATTCCACCGCGATCCTGAGCGCCGGCTCGTGGTCTGGCTCGCCCCCCAGGAAGTGCTGGATCTCCGCCCGGGCCGTCCGGACATCCCCGCTCTCGAGGAGCGACTTGGCGAGCACGAGCCGGGTCGTGGCGTACCCGGGGTGGCGCGCGAGCCCCTCACGGCAGAGCGTCACCGCTTCATCAGCTCGACCGGCCCGGCGGTACGCCTCGGCGAGCGCCGCGTAGGCCTGGGAGGTGGGCTCCCGGGCCAGCCGCGCCTCGAACTGTCGGATCTCGTCGGTGGTCGGCAAGCGATGTCTCGACCTGGCCCGAGCCGGCCCTCACTATACGGGCCCCGCTCCGAGCTTGTCAATGTCGGTGAGGCGCAAACGCGCGTCGCGCCGTCGCTTCCGGACCCCTCGCCGTCGTTGGACCTCGCGACGCCCCCCGGTATAGTGAGGCCATGGCTGGAGCCGCCAGACCGCTCTGCGCGATCGGGACGGGCGTTCTGCTCGCCGCGATGCTCGGCGGACCCGCCCTCGGCCAGCCGACCACGGCTTCCCCGCGCGGGTGGTCGGCGACGCCCCGCGCCTACCTCATCCACCTGATCGACGGTGGCGATCCGATCGTCGTCCAGAAGTACGTCGAGCAGGACGGTCAGATCCGGTTCGAGAAGTACGGGGGCTGGGTGGGGATCCCGCGTTACGAGGTGCTCCGGATCGTGCCCGACGAGTCGGAGGAGACGGAGGCGATGCTGCCGCCGGCCGCCCCGGCCACGGGCGAGGGCGCCGGAACCCCGCTCTACGTCGCTACGCGGAGCGGAGCGACGGTCCGGGCCAGCACCGTCGGCACGACCGGCTCGGAGGTCCGCGTCGGCACTCCCGAGGGCTCGCTCAGCTTCCACCGGTCGGACCTGGTCGGGGTGCTGCGCGTCCCCGCCGCCCCCGGCGTGCCCGAGGCCTGGATCACCCTCTGGGCCTCCGACGGCGAGAGCGTGAGGCTCGGACCCCAGGGACTCGGAGCGGACGCCCGGCCGACCGGCGCGCCGCCGCCCACTCTCAGCAATCGCCCGCATCTCCTCCAACTCGCCAACGGCGTCGTGGTGCAGGTGGACGGGTTCTGGCTGGAAGCGGGCGAGATCCGCTTCCGCCGGCTTGGCGGGGTCGTGGGGTTCGCGCTCGGCGAGATCGCCCAGCTCCTCCCCCAGGAGGCCGAGTCGTCGCGGGGACGCCTGGCGGCCCGGTTCGTTCGGCGGCTCGAGCCTGACCGGATCGAGGTCCGCGTGAGCCAGCGCCTGCATCGCGTCCGGCTGATCGGCGTCGAGCCCCTCCCGGGTGAGCGGGTCCTCGAGGACCCCTGGACCGGGCTCGACCGCGGGCTCCTGGTCCACCTCGAGTTCGACCGCGAGCGATCCGGCGCGAACGGGGACTGGCTCGCGTACGTGTACCTGCCGAACGGGCGCATGCTGAACGCCGAGTTGATCCGGGTGGGCCTCGCCCAGCCTCGGGCTGAGGCTCGGAACATCCGCTACGTCGACCTCTTCCAGGAGGTCATGACCCGCCGGTAGCCAGGCTGGAGCCACGCCCACCGGGAGCTCTCTCGAAAAAGCATCACCCCCTCCGCGGGGAGGGGGTGATGGCACATCAGCGCGGGCGAGGATCCGGCCTCCTAACCTCCGTCGACGATCTACACCTGAGCCGCGGCCGGAGCCCCGACGGTGTACGTCGCGGCGGGGGTGATGGTCAGAATTGCCAGTTCAGCGTCGAGATTCGGGCCAGGCCCACCCGGATCAGCTCGGCATTCAGCATCCGCCCGTTGTTGTGAAGGTCCCGGTCGACACCTTGCCCGCGACGATGGCAGTTACCTGACCCCCCACGGAATCGCACGGAACAAAGATCGTCGTCGAGAATAGGCCGGAGGAGTCGGTCACCCCCGACGTCGCGTCGAGGTTCCCGCCCGAGGCGGTCAGCTGTACCGGTCTATTCGGAATGCCAATGCCGGTGGCGTTCGTGACAATCGTGAGGACGCTCGCCCGCCGACCAACCTCAATGCTGGCGGGGTTAACGGTGACCAGCACAAAGAGCGTGCCTTCCGGGCCACCGATGCCGTCTCCAACGAGCGGGACCGGCCCCCCGCTCTGAGGGCAGGCAGCGAGGGATCGGACGCTTCCTGATCCGGCGCCTCGCCCGATTGGGTTCTCGTTGCACGAAAACGTCGGCCCGGTGGTGGCGTCGTTATCCGTGCACGCCTGGATCAGCGTGCCGGCCACCAGAAGGAGGGCCAAGACCACGAGGGTCCAGGGACGGAAGGCCCACGGGCGCCGTCTCGCGCTGGGAGGTGACAGTTTCGCATCCATGGTCCTGGCCCCCTAGAAGACCGTGATGAGCACGGTGTCGAAGGCATCCTCGACAGCGGCGGTGATGGTGGCCGTCCCTCGCTCCCTCTTGGCGCAGAAGGTCACGGTGGCCGTGCCACGGAACGTGGTTACGACCTGCGAAACGATGTTGACCTCCTCCGGGCCGGCGAAGCAGCAGAGCGTGGTCGTGAACGCGACTGGGGTGCCGTCGACGAGCTGCCCCTTGGTGTCGTACACCTTGGCCTGGACCAGCGCGCACCCTCCGGCCTCCTCGCCGCTGCCGGCCGTCTGCCCGCGTACAACGTTTGGGCTGGCGACGAGGTCGATAAGGAATCCCGAGGCTGCGCTGGGCTGTGTGCCCCCGCCCCGGTTGGGGCTGTCGCAGCTTGCCAGAGCCGCTCCGAGGATGACAACGCACAGCATCGGTCCCCACGACATCCTTCGCATCGGCTCCCTCTCCGTTGCCCGCATCGGGGCGCGAGTCATTGCTGGATCTCCTGCAAGACCTGGAGGACCATTTCCGCCGGGACGTCGTGGCAGACCTCGGCCCGCCCCACGCTCCTCATCAGGATGAAGGGCACGCGGCCGTCCCGGGCCTTCTTGTCGTGGCGCAGCGCATCGGCGATCTCGCCCGGGGCGATGCCGCCGAACCGGGTCGGGAGGCCGACCCGTTCCAGGAGCGCTTCCTGGCGCGCGGCCGCGCTCGCGTCCGCCCAGCCCATTCGCACGGCCAGCCGCCCGGCGGCCGCCATCCCGATGGCCACGGCCTCGCCGTGGAGCCAGCGACGGTAGCCCGACAGAGCCTCGAGCGCGTGGCCGACCGTGTGTCCGTAGTTCAGCACCATGCGGAGACCGGTCTCCTCGCGCTCGTCCCGCTCGACGATCCGGGCCTTCGCGGCACAGCAGGTCGCCACCACCGCCTCGAGAAGGGCCGCATCCCGTCGCCGAAGCGCGTCCAAGCCCGTCTCGAGCGAGTGGAACAGGTCTGCGTCGAGCGCGACACCGGTCTTCACGACCTCGGCGAGGCCCGAGCGGTACTCCCGCTCCGGCAGCGTCCGCAGCGCCTCGGGGTCGATCAGGACCAGCCGGGGCTGGTGGAAGGCGCCAATGAGGTTCTTGCCTCGCGGATGGTTGACGGCCACTTTCCCGCCGATGGACGCGTCGACCTGCGCGAGAAGGGTCGTCGGCACCTGGATCACCGGCAGGCCGCGCATGAACGCCGCCCCGGCGAAGCCTGCCAGGTCGCCCACGACGCCGCCCCCGACCGCGACGACCGGTGAGGAACGGTCGAGGCCGTGAGCGACGAACCCGTCCCAGAGCCGCTCGGCCTCCCGGAGGCTCTTGCTCTCCTCGCCCTCCATCACCACGAGGACCACGGGCTCGAAGCCGGCGCTCCGGAGGCTCTCCGTCACGCGCGCGGCGTGCGGCGCGACGGCGGGCTGCGTGACGACCGCCGCCCGGCGGCCGAGGCGAAGCTTGGCGCACGCCGGCCCGGCCGCGTCGAGAAGACCCGGCCCGATCTGGACCGTGTAGCTCCGGGCCCCAAGGTGCACCATGACCTCCCGCACCGCCTCGCTAGTCTCTACTTGGTGAAGAAGTAGAACCGCTGCCGCTCGGACTTTGGGTACGTCTTGGACGCCTCGAGGAGCGTCCCGACGCGTGATTCCGTCAGGCGGATCTCGAACAAGGTGTCCTGGATCTGGTTCTGCAAGAAGGCCACGGCGTCGAGGTTCCGCCGCCGGGCCAGCTCCGCTTCGGCCCGCGTGCTCGGGTCGGCCGCGAACTCACCGGTCGCCGCGAAGGTGCCGATGACCGCCTGCGCGTAGGCGCGCGTCTGCTCCCGGAGCCGGGCAATCGAGTCGTCGAGGCGCTTGGCCTCGAGGTCCATGATTCCGAGGTACACGCGCGGCATCGTCGTGGGCAGCCGCTCCACTGGGCACGGAGCGGGTGGGATCGCCGCCCCGCCACGCTCGACCCGCTGGATCCGGTCGCAGCCCACGGCAAACACGTACTGGCTGTCGTCGTCCCGGAAGAAGATCCAGGGCGGATCCTCGGCGTAGAAGCTCGCCTTCAGGGGTACGGTGTGGCCGTGAAGGTGGATCGTGTACTCTTGGGCAAGCGCGGGCGACGCCGCGGCGGCAAGCAAGGCGAGACCGACCGCCGCCCCGACTGCGAGTCTCTGCACCGCCCGCATATCCATCATCGTTCTCCCGCCCGATCGGCCGGCGCCGGGGGCCGGACGACGGGACCGGAAGAGATCGGCGCCGGCACCAGAGCCGCTGCCGAGACCGTCTTCGGGATGGTCGTCGGAGCCTGCCCGCTCGGTCCCGGAGGCGCGGGCATGCCGGGCGCAGCCGGTAGCGCAGCCGGCGGCGCGAGGCCGGCCTGGCCAGGATTCGCCACGATCTTCGCCGTGAGGAACACAACCAGCTCGCGTCGCACCGACTCCGTCAGGTCGTTCTTGAACAACCACCCGAGCACGGGGATCTTCGAGAGCCAGGGAATTCCCTTCTCGTCGTTCTGAAAGGCTTCCTGACGAAGACCGGAAATCACCACCGTGCCGCCGTCGGCGATATCGGCCTGAGTGATCGTCTGCCGGGTGGCTACGACTGGTGCGATCAAGAAAGCCGTGGTGATTCTTTCCTGTTCGATCTCGTCCTTTACGGCGATCGTCAGCACGAGGCGATCCTCGGCCACGACGCGGGGGGTGACCTGCAGGCGCGTCGTCACGTCCTGGAAGGTGATGGACGCCTGCTGGGCACCCTGCACAGACGTCAGGCTGATGATCGGGAACTTCTGGCCACTGGCCACGGTCGCCGGCTGGTTGTCGACCGTCAGCAAGCTCGGCGACGAAAGGATCCGGGCCCGGCGCTGCCCCTCCAGCGCCTGGAGCTGGATGTCGAGCGCGAAGTTCGACGCGAGCCAGCCCATTCCCAGACCAAAGGGAGTGGCACCGGCCAACAACCTGCCGAGCTGAGCGGGGAAGTTGGCGGCAGTCGTCGGCGTCGCGGCCCCCGCCGTCTCGCCGGAGATCGGTCCACCCGGCGGGGCGCCCCGCAGGTCGACGATGGGCCCATTGGACGAGGTGCGTGGAGTCCACGCGCCACCCCAGATCACGCCGAGGGACCGCGCGTCGGTCCGCGACATCTCTACGAGTCGCGCCTCGATCAGGACCGACGCCGCGGGTCGATCGACCTTTTCGAGGAAGGCCTTGATCTTGACCATGTTATCGGGAATGTCACGAACGATCAGGGAGTTGGTTCGCTGGTCGACGGTCAGCTGGCCCCTCGGGGAAAGCATCCCGGCGGGCTTGCCTTCCTCCTTCTTGAGCCCCCCCGAGATCGCGTCCTCGACACCTTTCTCCTCGAACGTCGTGATAGTGTCGGTGAAGAAGTCGATGGACTGGACGCGCTTGATGCCGACGTGCCCGTACTTGAGCTTGACAACTTCCTCGACCAGCGGGGCCAGCAAGCCTTCCAGCTGTAGCCGCTTGACCTCGAACTCCTGGCGGGCCAGCGCAGCCGCCCGCTCCTGCTCGGCGAGCCGGAGGTCTCCCTCCTTGCGCCGCTGCGAGATCTCCACCTCACGCTGCTCGGCCTTGAAAGCCGCTTCGGCCTCCTTCGTGAGGTTCTCGAGCTTGTCGACCCGGATGATATTGCCTTCCTGCACGTAGGCAAGCTTGGCCGCCCGCACGACCGAGTCCAGGGCCTGCTGCCAGGGAACGTTCTGGAGCTTGACCGTCACCTTGCCCTTGACGTCCTCGCTCGTCACGATGTTCAGCCCGCTGAACTCGGCAAGGATGCGGAGGATGTTGTTGATGTCCGCGTCCTTGAAGTCCAGCGAGATGAGGCGGGGCCGCTGCAGCCCGCCGGCCGCCTGGGCGACGATCGGCGCGCGAAGCTGGGCCAGCAGCACGGGGCTGCCCACCACCTCGCCTCCCCTCGCCGCCCCCGCGAGGGCAAACGTCCAGGCCAAGCCCAGGAGGACCAGGACTCCTCGTCTAGCCACGCCGCTCCCCCCCATCCTCGACCGTCGCGATCGGGCCGCGATAGCCACAGGCTTTCCTACTGTCCGTCCGGCTTCGGCAGCCGGAGTTCGACGGTCCGCTCTCGCGTGCCGACCCCCGGGACTTCCTCCCGGATCACGAACCGGACGCGATCCCGCTCCAACGCCACGACCTTCCCGCCGAACTTCTCCTCGTTGAGGCGCAGGTAGTAGCCGAGACCATCGGGCGTTTCCACGAGCGCCCGGATTGCCTCGGAATCCTTCACATCCCAGACGATGCCCACGAGCTTGAGGTTCGCGACCTCCTGAACCTTTCGCTCCTCCCCCGGATCGAGCTTCCGCACTAGGGGCTCGAACGGGTCCCGGGGGCCGGTGGGCGCCGGGGCGCCGGCCGTCGGGGCTGCAGGTGCCGGCGCCGGGGCCGCCGACGGCGCGGCACCCGACGCGGGCGCCTTCGGCACGGGCAGCGGCGTCGGGAACTTCGGCTGGGACTGAGCCCACGCCGTGGCCATCAGGAGGCTCACGGCGACGACTGTCACTAGCCGGAGCCCACCCAACCCCGACCGGGACAAGCCTGGAAGGTGCATCATCCCCTCCATCGTGACCCGCTAGCGCTTGGCTGGCTGCTGGGCCGCCGCTGGCCCGGGCGTCGCCGCCGCAGCAGGAATGGGAACCGCCTGGAAGACCACCGCGACGAGATCGGCGCGCATGCTCCCCGGCGCCAGATCGGTGCCGCGGCCGGCGGGGGCGGCGGCCGGAGCCCCCGCGCGCTGCCGGGCCTGGACCTTCACCTCGTTGAGCGTGACGAGGCGCGGCAGCTGCGCGAGCTGATCCGCGAACTTCAGTAACTCGTGGTAGCCCCCGCCCACCCCGACTTCCATCGGGATCTCCACGTAGAGCTCCTGCTGGCGGTTTGGCCGGCGCCGCACTTGCCCGACGGTCAGCCCGGACTTGCCGGCCAGCGTCTCCACACTCCGGAGCACCGCCGCCGATTCGTGCTCGGTCGGCAGCCGCCGAGACAGCTCCCGCAGCTGGACCTCGAGAGCTTCCCGCTCACGCTTGATTTTCCCGAGGTCTTCGACCATCTTCTGGGCGTTGCTGACTTCCCTCTGCAGGCCGTCCCGCTCCACCGCGAGCTTCGCGGTCTCATCGCGCAGGCCCTTCACGCCAGCGAAGCCGGCGATGCCGGACCACGCGAAGTAGCCGACACCGAGGATGAGGAGGCAGATCAGGATGATCTGCTGTCGTTCCGCGCGGTCCATCGTCCTCTAACCCTCTCCGATCAGAGCTTGACCGTCGCCGTGACCTCGAAGGACACGACGCGCGTCTGATCGACCCGTTCAGCCTCGGTCACCACGAAGTCCACGTCCGCGAAGATGCCAACCTTGCGCAGGTTGTCCATGAAGTCGGCGACCTGGAAGTTGTTGAACGCCCCGCCCTTGATGACCACGGAATATCCCGCGAGCTGCGAGACTTCTCGCGTGACCGCCTGGCCCCGTTGCGGCGGGCGCGCTCCCTGACCCTCGACTTCCGAGCGCTTGGCCTGGAGCTGTCCCAACGTCTCGCTCATCGTGGCGGCGCTCTGCTCCTCGACGCGCACCTTGACTTCCTGGGGCTTCATGTCGATTCCGTAGAGCCAGACGCCCTGCGGCACCGCCCGGAGCACACCGTTGAGCATCGCCAGCGGCACGCCCTGGCTCTTGGCGACCTTGCCGATCACCTCGATCCGCCGCTGGATCTCAACCTTCGCCTTCTGGGCCTGGTCGAGCTCGTTGAGCTGACCTTTCAGCTGTTCGTTCTGGGCCTTCAGCCTCGTGATCTGAGTCTGGTAGTCACGCTTCGCGGACCAGGCGCGATACCCGACCAAGCTCATCGCCAGCAGCATCAGCACGAAGACGCCGCCCAGGACCCGGGTGAGGAGCCCGGCCCGGGTGCGGAGCCCGGCACTGACGCCTGCGCGGAGGGTTGGAGCCGCCGCGCGCCCGGTTCGGGCTGTGCGCGCTTCCCGTGGGAGCAGGTTGATTTTGATCGCCACGGTATCCCGTCCTTACTTCCGGTCGTCCGGATAGCGCATTGCCAGCCCGGTCGCGACGCTCGCGAGCGGCGCCAGCTTGTCGACCATGCCCGCATCGGTCCCGGTGCCCACGTCAACCCGCTTGAAGGGGTTCGCCCGAATCACTTCGATCCCCCACTGTCCGGCCAGGAACTCCTGGAGACCCGGGATCAAGGCGCAGCCGCCCGAGAGGAAGATCCGCTGGATACGCTCGTGCTCGGCCGTGGTGCCGAAGTAGTCGAGCGTTCGCTGGATCTCCTGGCCGATCTCCTGGGAGACCAGGTCCAGGACCGGCTCCACCTCGACCCAGCTCACCGACCCCTGCTCGCCCCGGACGATGGCCTCGGCCTCGGCCGGGGCCAGGTCGAAGCGCTGGGCGATCGTCGAGGCGTACTGCCGGCCCCCGACGAAGATGTCGCGGGCGTACACATTTACCCCGCCCTGCAGGATGTTCGTGTTCGTGGTCTCGTGCCCGATGTTCACGAGCGCGACGACCTCGTTGCCCTGAGCAGGCTCGTTGTGCTGGTACTGCGTCTCGAGCGCGAAGACGTCGACGTCCACCACCACGACGTTGAGCCCGCACGCCTCCACGACGTCCGCGTAGCTCTGGACCTTTCCCTTCTTCACCGCCACCAGCATGACTTCCAGCTGAGGTCCGTCCTGCCGCAGGATCTGGAAATCGATGTTGACGTCGTCGATGTCGAAGGGGATGTGCTGCTCGGCCTCCCAGCGGATGGATTCGCCGAGCTCGCTCTCCGACATCTTGGGGAGGTTGACGCGCTTGGCGATAACGGAGCCTCCCGACACACCGATCACGGCCTCGGTGGCGTGGACCCCGCCCTGCACGAGGGCCTGTCGGATCGCCTGCTGCACCGCGTCCGGCTGCTTCACCTCGCCCCCCTGAATCGCGCCGGCGGGCACGTGGGCGATGCCGAATCCACTCAGCTCGTAGGCCGACCCCTTCGGCTTGAGCTCGACCACCTTGATCGCGCTCGTGCCGATGTCCAGGCCGACTACTTCAGGTCGCTTCTTCTTCTTCCAGAACGTCATAGGTTATTCCTCACTGCCCGCGAGTCTCGCGCAGCATCCGCGAAACCCCAAAACTATTTTTTTTCGCTCTTCCATCGTTCTGTTTACAGGTCTTTGTAGTAATTACTTGTTGGTGAGTATGACTCGCGTGGAATTGCTAGTCAACATTTTAAAACATCAACGATTACAAGAACTTATGGGAGATGGCTAGCCGCGTTTGCGGCCGGCCAGAAGCCCGTGGACAGTGGTGAGGAACTCCTGAATGTCGAACGGCTTGGAGATCACCATGTCGACGCCTAGCTCTCGCGCGCGGCGTGTCGCGCGCGCCCGATCGAACCCGGACAGGATCACGACCGGCGTGGTCGCGTCCACCTGTTTCACCGCCTCGACGACCTCCCATCCGGGAACGTCCGGCATGCCGAGATCGGTGATGACGAGATCGTACGCGCCCTCGCGTTCACGCACCTTGGCGATACCCTCGAGGCCCGAGCCCGCCAGCGTGACGGAGTAGGCGGCGCCGCGCAGCATGTCGCCGACGGCCGTCCGGACGGTCTCGTCATCGTCCACCAGCAGCACCTGCGGGCGATCCGTCTCGGCGCCAGCGAGCGGAGGGGGCGCGCCCTCGCCAGCAGTCGGCAGGCGCAGCGTGACCGTCGTGCCGCGCCCTTCCTCGCTGTCGAGCGTGGAATCGCCTCCATGGCGGGCCATGACCCCGTAGACCATCGAGAGCCCGAGGCCCAGGCCGGTCTCACCCTTGGTCGAGAAGAACGGCTCGAACGCGCGCCGGCGGACCGCCTCGGACATACCCACGCCCGTGTCCGACACCGACATGGTGGCACGGCCGGCGTCGAGCCCGGTGCGAATCGTGATCGTACCGCCCCGCGGCATGGCGTCCACAGCGTTGTGGAGCAACTGCACGGTGGCTTCGAGCAGCTCCGACTCGGCCCCGATGAGCTGCGCGTGCGGCCCGAAGTGGGTGATCAGCTCGATGGGCGCGCCGCGCGCCGTGGGCTCGTCCCGCCACCTCGCCCGCGTCTGTTCGACCGCACGCTGGACGATGTCGTTCAGGTCGACGGGGCCGAACGGCTCGGCCGGCCGGGAGCGGCTGAACTCCTGGATCCGCGAGAGGGCGTCGATCCCGGTGCGAGTGGCGGACTCGATCTCGTGCAGCCCCGAGGCGATCTCCCGAGATTTCTCCCGTGAGGCCCGCTTCACCAGGAGCTGGGTGCGCCCGAGAATGCCCGCCAGCACGTTGTTGAAGACGTGCCCTACCCCGCCGGCCATGTTTAGGAGGGCTTGCATCTTCTCGTCGACGGGGATCCGGCCGGCCCGTGCGGCCAGCTGATCCTGGGTCGTTTCCAGCTCCTCGAGCCGTCGGCGCAGCCGCCGAAACTCCTCCTCGTCGATCCGAGTGGTGTCGCGGACGACCTCCCGTACGACCTCCCGGTCGACGGGCACCTCCCGGATGATCTCCACCGGAACGTCCCGGACGATCTCCTTGACCACCTCGACCGGGACTTCCCGGACGACCTCGCGGTCGACCGGCACCTCCCGCACGACTTCCACGGGAACTTCGCGGATAACCTCGCGCTCGATCGGGACTTCTCGCACGACCTCCTTCAGGAACTCCACGGGAACCTGAACCGGGACCTCCCGGATGACCTCCACCTCGCGGATCACCTCGACCGGGACTTCCCGCACTACCTCGCGGTCGACGGGCACCTCCCGGATGACCTCCTTCACGACTTCCACCGGAACCTCCCGGACGACCTCGCGATCGACCGGCACTTCCCGCACGACCTCCTTCACGACTTCGACCGGCACCTCCCGCACGACCTCCCGGTCCACCGGCACTTCTCGCACAATCTCCTTCAGGAACTCCACGGGAACCTGGACCGGGACCTCCCGGACGACCTCCACTTCGCGGATCACCTCGACCGGGACCTCCCGCACCACCTCGCGCACGACCTCCTGGTTGACCGGCACCTCCCGCACGATCTCCTTCACGACCTCCACCGGTACTTCCCGGATGACCTCGCGGTCGACCGGGATCTCCCGGATGACCTCCACCTCACGGACTACCTCGACCGGCACCTCTCGCACGACTTCCTTCACGACCTCGATTGGAGCGGCCGCGGCGGCCGGCTGGGCGGCCCGCAGTGAGGAGGACACCACGCCCGCCGCGAGCTGGGAGGCGAGGAGCTCCGCCGGCGTCGCGGCGCTGTCACCCGATCGACCCACCAGCAGGAGGCCCATTAGATCAGCGCCCGCGTGCAGCGGAAGAATCCCGGCGGTCCCTACACCCTTGCTCGGCCGCATCAACCAGAGGGGTTCGCCTCGCCCGAGAACCTGCCGGATCTTGTCGGCCGGCAGTCGGGACAGCGCCATGCTCTCCGGGGCGGCGACGATCCACGAGAGGGCACCCCCCGTGCCCGGCATGGCGAGCGCCGCCCATTCCATCCCCGTCGCGCGGGCAACTCCCGGGAGCATCGCCTTGGCCGAGTCACCCGGGGCCCCCGTGTGGCGGAGGGCGTCCTCGAGTGCCACGGTCAGGGGCTCGAGCAGGTGGATGCCGTCGCGGGAGACCGGGGATCCGGCCGCTGGGCCTCCGAGCTCCCCCCCACCCGGCGCGACCTCGGCCTTCTTGAGGAGATCCATGAAAAGACGGGCGCCGCGAACGCTCATCACCTCGACGCCCGGTGGCTTGATCGACAGGAGCCGCTCGTACTGGCGCTCGTCGCCGCTGACCTCGATGACGAGGTTGGCCTCGGTCTTGAATACCTCCATGGCGTTCTTGACGACCGGCAGGTGGAGGCTCTTCGCGAGCTTGCCCCCGTCAGAGCGGTCACTCGCGTCGGCAACGATGGCGATCGTGACTCCCTGGACGGCCCGGAGCGCCTCGATCGCCTGAACGAGGTGGATCCCCGTCCCGACCAGACCTACCTTGTACGTGCTGCTCGGGGGCGGTGGCATGGCGCTATTATACGCAGGGCTGCGTGGACTTCGAGATATTGTGAAACGTTAGCATTTGCCGCGCCAGGGGCCTGAGAACACCTACCGACAGGAGCTGCCGCCTCCCGTGTCGGCGGCGTAGTCCACGCAAACGAGGAACGACTTCCGGACGAGGACCACCGTATTGCCCGATCCCACCGGGAAGCCAGGCGGGGGGGCCGCGTTGCCATACGTGGAGTTGTAGCCGTAGCTGGAGGCCGTGGACTGGGTCTGGATCTCGAAAGCGATGACGCCCCCATCCATGATGACGGGCTTGAACTGCGCATGCCCGCCCGAGTAGACGAGCCCGTGGACTTCGGTTCCGGAGGCACTGCCGATGTCGGAGAACGTATTCTGGGGCGCCAGAGGATTGGCCGTCGGAGCCGGCAGCTCCGAATCATAAACCAGATAGGCCAGGGGATAGCCGTATACCGGCCGGCCATGAGTCGTGTTGGTTTGCTCGGTCCAGATGATCGCCTGGTTCCTGTGCTGGAGGTCGTCGCCGCCGCCCCCATCGCCTTCGACCACGATGACCCCGTGGAACACGTCCCCCTGGATGGACAACGTGCCATTCATCACGTACATGTTCCGGCCATTCCCGGAGCCCCCGACATTGCCATGGTTGTTCCAGTTCACGTTGCCGATGAAGACCATCCCAGTATTGGCGCCGCACCCACCGGGGCTTGAAGCGTCGTAGTAACGGGTGGTGTCAGATAACCGTGGGTCCAAAGCGGGGACGCAGGCCCTGCGGGTGGGACTACAGGCCGGCGCCTCGCAGGGCGTCGTGAGAGCGCAGTCGAAATACCCTCTGAAGGTGACTCCGCCGAAGGTGCCGCAGTTGCCCTTGATGGTATCGCCCTGGACGACGTACCGCCGACCCAGCGTATAGGGGTAGTCATCGTTCGTACCAGGGGGGCAGTTGCCGACCGTTTCATAGTGCAGGGTCACGTCGACCGCAGAACAGCCCAATTGGGGCCGGGGCAACTCATCGTATGCAGCGGGGCCGCCCGGGTACTCGTTCGGGTCCGCCGGCACGATCGAGGGACTTCCGTTCCGGTTGGCCGGCTCGTTGCAGTAGCCGGGCGGATTGTCCTGGCTCGAGTTCGAGCAGACGTGCTTCCAGGGATTGTCGATCCCGAGAACCGCGCGCACCCGGGCCCGTCCCTGCCCGTTCGCTGCCGTAGCCCAGGCCGTGAGGATCGCCGTCTCGTTCGTGTCGCGGCCGGCCAAGCCCCCGCTACAGCTCGGGTCCTGGATCGCCGCGGGCACGAGGGGGCTGCAGTCATTATCGATGACCGCCGAGTAGTTGCCGGCCCCCAAACCGACACTGTTGAAGAGCAGCTTGGCGAACCCGGCGCCACAGCCGTACGGGGACGAGTTGCCGGGGTCGGTCCATTTCGTGAACCCGCATGCCTCGTCGGCCGCGGTGCGAACCTCGTCCCGCCCCCGTTCGAGCCCGGCCTCGGCCAGGGCCTCGGCCTGGGCCTGAAATTTGTAGTTGATCCCGGTCGTCATCTCAATCCTTGCCAGGAGGGCGAACGAGAAGCTCAGGATACCGAGGATGAGCATTGCGATGACCGCAATGATGAGGGCCGATCCCCGCTGGCTGTGTAGGGTTGATCTCATCTTCCCCGCTGCTTCTCTGCTACGAACGGTTTCGGAGTGTAACTTCGGTGACAAGGGTGCTGCTCACCATTTGGCCGCCGATTTGCTGCTGCGCCTGGACCGAGATGCGGATCCGCCCGATGTTGTCCGCTTGGGACTGGCTCGACAGCGGCAGCCCGAAGGCGATGTTGCATGGGTTGGCCTGGCCGGCACAGGGGCCGAAGTTCGCCCGGGGGTAGTAGGTAAACGTCAGGCCATTGATGTCCACCGCCACCATCGCCACAGGTCCCGTCCCATCGTCCCGCGTGATGCACTGGGGCACTCCCGGCGGGCAGTTCACCGTCGAAAGCGCGTAGAGCACGTCCTCCTCGCCGCGGTCAGCCGCCGATGCCGGTGAAGTAATGGCATTACCCAACCCGGCGATCCGCCCATTGTGGTTGCGGTCCGAGCGTATGCGCAGGGTGGTCGCCGTCGCCTGCGCGAAGGGGATCGCATATAACCCGGTGCACCCGGGACCGCCGACGCCGTTACCGGTCTCCCAGGTCGGGGTGCCCGTCCCGGCGAGCCTGGCGGTGCAGTTCGCCACCTTGCCCCCATCACAGTCGACGGTCGAGGACGTCGCATAGTCGAACGCACAGACGGTGGCGTCCCGGCCTGCCGATCGGATCTCGCGGACCATGAAGTCCATGGCGGCGCGCACATTCTGCTGCACCTCGGCCGACTCCGACCCGATGAAGTAGGCTTCCTGCGCCTTACCCCAGGTGCCAACGACACCGACCATCACCAGGGCGAAGAGCGCGAGGGTGACAACCAGCTCGATCACGCTGCGTCCACGCCCGTCGCGCAGTAAGGACATCGTCCTGCGAGACATATTCGGCACCCTCAATTCGCTCGGATGGTCACGACCGTCGTCTTGTAGATCGGGTTCGGTACCGACCCGCTGAAGTCAACGACCACAGTGATCGTCATCGTGGTGCTCGTCGGGGTGCCCGACTGGACAGCCACGCAGCGACTGAACCCGGCGAACGCCGTCACCGGGCGCAAGCTGCCGCTGCAGTCGGCGGGCAGGGTCCCCGATGACCCGTCGAAGCTCAGGTTCGGGATGGTTTCATAGTCCGTCGCCGTGGCGCGCTCGATCGCCTCCTGAGCCAGCTGGGTCGCCGTGGTCTGGAATCCACTCGCCACCACGCCATACAAGGCATAGGGGATCGACGCAGCAAGGGCGAGAAGGGCCACGGCCATGAGGACCATCGCCACCATCAGCTCCACCATGGTGACGCCGCGCTGATCCCTTCTTCGCATCGGAGTTTCCCTTTTCAGCAGCCCGCCACCCGAACGCCTCCATAGAGCGTCACGGTGATGGTACTGAGGCAGGACGAGGGTAATGTGTTAACGCTGAAGATCGTGCCGGCCCCGCCGCCCGGAAGGATTCGATTCCCGATCGGATCGAAGGCAAGGGTCGGCGCTGTCGACACGACCGTTCCGCTCTCGGACAGGTTCTGCCAGTCGTAGCTGGAGACGACGGCCCCGGTGCACGATGGGGTCGTGTCCGCCTGTCGAATCCGATACTGGCCCGACCCGAACTCGATGCAGTGGTTCGAGCCCTGGGTGATGGCGAGCTGTCGAGCCATTCGGATCGCGCCCGCAACATTCTCGGCAGCGCCCTTCACTATCAGGACCTCGCGCACGTTGGAGAGCCACGGGTATGCCGCGAAGCCAGGATCGCAACGATAACCAGAACGACCATCAGTTCCTCCGCGGTCAGCCCGAGCTGAGCTCCCTGCCGAGGCCACGCAATCCTACGGAACGCACTCAAGCGAGACATCCTCAATTCCACACAGACATGGCGTGTTTTCGCCTCTGCCCGTTCCAAAAGCGCCCGCGTCAGCCGGCCGGGACCTCGTCGCTCTTGCGTGGGTAGGTCGTCACCCGGTTCCGGCCTGCTCGCTTCGACTCGTATAGTGCCTCGTCGGCCGCCCACACGATCTCGTCCGGGTTCCGGCCGTCCTGGGGAAACGCCGCCAGCCCGATGCTCACCGTGATCGGATTCAGGCTGTCGGGCGCCATCACGCTCGACTCCACGCGCCGGCGGAATCGCTCGGCGAACACCAGCCCCTCGGGCTTGCCCGTCTCGGGCAGGATGAACGCGAACTCCTCGCCGCCAACCCGGCAGGGCACGTCGCCCTCGCGCGACGCCGAGCGCATGAGCGCGCCGAGGGCGCGCAGCACCGCGTCTCCCTTCGGGTGGCCGAACTCGTCGTTGAACTTCTTGAACCCGTCGATGTCGATCATCAGCAGGCTGAACGCGTGTCCGAACCGGCTGGACCGGCTGATCTCTTCCCGAAGCCGCAAGTCGAAGCTCCGCCGGTTGCCGACCTCCGTGAGCTCGTCCGTGTGCGACATCTCCCGGAGGCGGAAGTTGGCCAGCCGGAGCTCCTCCACGATCCCGTCGACCTTCGCCCCGCCCACCCTCAGCCGATCCAGCTCGTCCTCCAGGCTCCGCTGCATGTAACCGAGGACGTCGCTGTAGATCATGTAGAAGCCTGCCACCTCGAGGAACGCCAGGAACGCGAGGAGCAAGAAGAAGACGGGCGCGCCCTTCGGGTAGAGGGGAGCGGTCACCGTGCTGGGAAGCAGGACCGGCAATCCCAGGTAGACCAGGAACAGCAGCGGAAGGAGTCCCGCCATGAGAATGGCGAGCCGGAACTTCTTCCGGACACCTCGCCCCGGTCGGAAGGAGCCGCGTCGGGCGGTCCTGGTCGGCTCAGCCAAGGTACCACTCCATGATGGGGCGGCCCCAAACGGCCGCCACGATCCCTCCGACGGCCAGGAAGGGCCCGAAGGGCAGGTATTCGCCAAACTGCCGGCGACCCGAGACGAGCAGGGCCGCGGCCAACACGCCCCCGAGTATGATCCCTACGAACGCCGCGACCAGCCCGCCGCCTGCGCCGAGGGCGGCCCCGATGAGCCCCGCCAGCTTGATGTCCCCGCCGCCCAGGCCCGTGCGCCCGAGCACGGCGTGGCTGAGCCAGGCCACGAGAAAGAAGAGGCCACCCGTGACGATGCAGCCGGTAACCGGGAGGTCGACCTGGCCCAGGACGCGAAAGGTGAGCGGCCAGCCCGGCGCCGTCAACGCCGCGAGGTTCACCACCGCGAGCTGCCGTCCAATCAGCGCGCCCCACGCCGCCGCCCAGTAGACGTCGAGCCGCCGACGCTCCGCGGGATCCACCTCGTCCTCCCCCTCGGTGGGCGGGGGCGGCGCTCCGCGGGACGCCGCGCCTCGGGCGCGCGCCATCGAGATCGCGGCGAAGATCGCCGCGCCAATCGCCGCCCCGGCACTTCCCCGGCCGAGCCCCTCGGGGGCGAGGATGCAGGCGACGACCACACCCGGCAGTGTGATCCGGTCCGGGATCCGCCGCGTCTCGAGGTCGGTGAACGCGGCCGCCACCATCGCCAGGCAGAGGAGGAATGCGCGCACCGCATTCCAGGTCGGCCCGAGCTGCCACAGGATCAGGACCCCGAGCACGACGGCGAGCGCCTCGACCAGGGGGTACCGCCAGGAGATCGCCACGCCGCACGCTCGGCAACGCCCGCCCAGGACGAGGTAGGACACGAGGGGGATGTTGTCCAGCGGTCGGATGGGATTCTGGCAGTTCGGGCAGTGCGATGCGGGCAGGACGATGCTCTCCCCGCGCGGTAGCCGGGAGATGCAGACATTGAGGAAGCTGCCGAGGAGCGCGGCCAGGATCACCCCGGCGGGCCAGGCCACGACGGGCGGGAGCGCGGTGATCATGCCCCACCCTCGGCGTGGGCTGCGGCGTACCGCTGGACAGCGCGCGCCAGCACCTGGGGCCACCGGCTCCGCTCGCGGAGCGCCGCGAAGCCCTCCGGAGCGAGCAGCCGCTCGACGTCGCCGCGCGTCACCGTCACCTCGCCATCCGCTCCGGCCAGAACCAGGCCGTCGAGCGCCTGGAACCGCTCGAACACGCGGATGGCAGTCGCCACGGCCAGCGTGCCCCGGTCAGCCGGCAGGGGGCCCGGCGCGGTCACCCGGAGGGTCGAGCCCGCGAGGCTGACGGCGTCGACCCACGCCCTCACGCAGATACCTGCTCGGGGACTCGATCCCGCATCATTCGCAGCGTCAGGTCCAGTACCTTCACCAGCCGCGGATCGAAGGTGCGGCCCGCTTCATCGCGCACGAACGTCCGCACCTGATCCAGCGGGATCGCCTTCTTGTAGGCGCGGCGCGACGTCATCGCGTCGAAGACGTCGGCGAGGCACGCGAGGCGGCTCACCGGGTGCTGGCGCCAGCCCTCCCGGACGAACGGGTAGCCCTTGCCGTCGTAGCGCATGTGATGCTCGAAGGCCACGATCAACGGGAGCCGGTTCGACCCGGGGAGCCGCGCGAGGAGGTCGGCCCCGAGCACGGGATGGCGGCACATGATCCGCCACTCCTCCGCATCGAGCAGGCCGGGCTTCCGTAGCACCTCGAGCGGGATCGCGATCTTCCCCAGGTCGTGGAGCATCCCGGCCATCCCGAACTCCCGCAGGAGCTCGTGTGGAAGACCAAGCGCGAGACCAATCCCCATGGAGATCACCGCGACGTTGACGGAATGATACAGCGTGTACTCATCGTACGACTTGATGCTGGCCAGTCTTAGCACGAGTCCAGGAGCTTGCAGCATCTGTTCCAATATGGTGGAGGTGTACACGCGGAGCGTTCCGACGTGCTCGAGGCTGAGAGCCCGGCGGTCTCGGATCGTCGATTCGACGTCGCGCAGCACCTCGATCGACCCGTAATAGGCCCGCCGTGCGATGCCCTCGCTACTTTGCCGGTCAGGTTGGCTCGGCGGAGCTAGGTGGAGATGGGTGAGCCGACGGCGGGAGGTCCACTCGCCGATCGACGCGCCCACCCCCTCGGTCAGCGCCTCGAGGAGGGCGTCGATCTCTCGATCCTCGAGACCCGCCGTGAACGCGATGGCGCCGAGACCGCGCTCGTGCTGGCAGGTCTCCAGGAAACGCCGGTACAGGAGACTCTCGCGCGGCAGGATGCGGTCGTTGGCCACGAGGAGATCGCCCATGAAGCGATAGGTCAGCCGTCCCTGCCCGGCCAGATAGGCGGTCAGCGCCTCGAAGAGTGTCTGCTTGGCCCGATGCGTCTGGGGGTGAGTCGGCAGGTAGAGTCCGGCGGCGCGCAACATGCCGTGAACATAGGTGAAGATGAGCTGGGGATCGGGTCGCAGAGCGTCACTCATCGGGAGCATCCTGATCTTCCGTCCGCGCCGCCAGCGCGACCACGGCGATCTCACGGAGCCGGCGCTCGGTCCGCTTCCAGGGCCAGACGCGGCGTCGAGCCAGACCCGCCAGCGCCTCGCAGGAGCCGGCGGTCCCGATCGCCGCCAGCGCCTCGACGGCCTCTCGGCGCAGGGGGACGTCGGCAACGCCCGCCGCCCCGGCCGCGACGTCCCGCAGGACCGGTACGGCCTCGTCCCGCCGGAGCGCTCCGAGGGCGCGGACGGCTTCCAGCCGAACCTCCGGGTCGACGTCCCTCGACAACGGGAGGATCGGCAGCGCGGCGCGGGTCGGGGCGATCAGGACGAGCGCCCGCACCGCCTCGATGCGCACCCGGACGTGGGGATGGCCGAGGAGTGTCACCACCGGACCGAATGCGGCCTCGTCGCCGATCTTGCCCAGGACGTGGACAAGATTGCGCACCAGGAACCACCGCGAATCCTCGAGCCACTCCACGAGCGTCGGCACGATGGACGGACCCACCTTGGCGAGAACCTGGCACATTCTCGCCCGAACCTGGCGGTCGCGCTCATCGGCCAGGAGCGAGGTGAACCCCTGGATCGCCTCGCGAGCGACCAGACCGAGGTACCGGGCGACCAGGGCCAGTTGCCGCTCGCTGCCGCCGTGTTGACGCAGCAGTCCACCCAGAAGGGCGACGTGCGTGCGCCCGCCCAGGCGCTGCTGGAGGACGGTGAGGTGCTGGACGCGCTCGGGGCTCTGCCCTCCGCTCGCCTGGACGGACTCCTCGAGGGTCGACAGCACCTGCGTGGCCAGCTCAAGCCGCCCCCGGGCGAGGGCTTCGCCCAGAATCTCCTCGAGGGCATCCGCGGCGGAGGTCCCGTGCTCCTCGCCCTCGACGTTCAATATCAGGGCGAGCAGGATCTGGGCGGTGCGCTCGAGCAGGACGTCCGGCTGGCACGACGCCAGGATCTCCTCACGGAGCTCCACAACGAGGGGATCGTCGGCTTCGAGCACGACGCCCTCGTCCCCCAGGAGGCTCGGCGAGTCGTCCGCCCGGACCGCGGACGTGATCGCCTCGACCAGGCGGCGGCGCTGCACTTCCTCCCATGGAAACTCGAGGAGCTCCGAGCTCAGCGCCAGGAGGGATTCCTGCGGTACGAGGCGCGCCGCCACGTGACGGATCTCGTCCTCGGTCATCTGACTGAGGAGGTTGAGGGCGAGGACATCGCGCCCGGCCAACGGGATGAAGTGGTCGGCGAAGAAGGGCCGGAGGAGCTCTTCGGGGAGGCCCAGCAGCGCCTCGACCAGCGTCCGGGTCCTCACCTCTCGATCCGGCGCTTGCTCGACCAGACCGTGGATCATCCGCGTTGCCGCGTAGAGGCGGTCGGGGCCCACGGTGGCCGTGTCCTGGAGCCAGGCGATCAGCGCGGTCCGGTCATAGGTGAGGTCCGCGAACCGGGTCTCGACGAGCCCCACGACCGTCTCGACGAACAAGTCCACGGCGTCCCGGCCGGTCTGGAGGGCCCGCCGGGTAACCTCGCTCGTGTCGGCCTCGCTCTTCTCGCCGTCGCCGGGAGCGCCGATGCGGACCCGCAGGACTCCGCGGGTGGACAGGAATCCGCTGGCTCCCCCGAGCTGCCGGAGCTCCCCGCCCGGCATGTTCAGGAGCTCGAGGAAGGCCTGGAGCTCCCACTCCTCGACGGCGGCATCGATCTCGAGCTCGCGGATCCCGCGGCTCTCCAGGTCGAACCGGAAAGCCTCCAGCGCGGGCTCGACCGTGCGAATGTCCGGCCCTGCCCAGACGAAGCGGTCAGGCTCCACGCGAAGGGGAAAGGAGAGCCCCTGCTGGAAGAAGTCAGCCAGCGAACGGTGGAGCCGCCGGACCCAGGTCGAGGCGATCTCGCTCCCGGCCGGATACAGGCTGAGCGACTTCCGGGCGGCCATCAGGGCGCGCAGGAACAGCCCCAGCACGCGCTCGCCGCCGGCACTCGCGGCCCCCACCTGGACGGCGTCGACCGCGCCGCGCGCGGTCATCGGATCCCCTCCTCGCGGGGCGCCCAGGCCAGGACCCCCCCATCCGCGGCGGCGGGCCTGGCGCCATGGCCGGTGGCTGCCACCCAATCGTCGGAGACGTCCTCGCGGGACAGCCGGGCCAGGCGCGCCAGGAGCGGCCGATTCGCGTCGGTCTCGCGGACGAAGACGACGGCCTCGCGCTCGGTGAAGACCAGCCGCCAGCCGCCCTGGGCCAGGAGCGTCTCGCTGAGCGGCGACGAGCGCAGCGCCAGGATGGTCTGCACCTGCCACTTGTCCAGCACGACCTGCCAGCGCGAGCTGACGTTGACGACGTCCAAGAACTCCTTGAGCACGTCGGGCCCGTACACGTGCGTACGGCCGTCCATGAACATCCGGTACTCGGGATACAGTCGCCAGAGCTCGTATCCGCCCCACGCATAGACGCTGAAGAGCTGATGGGGCAGCCGGTTCTCCCTGATGAAGGTCATGGTCCGTTCCGGGTACCGGCTCTCCTCGAGGTCGAGTCGAAGCGGGTTCGTGGGCACCCGGGCGATGCCGGCCCAGTGCGCCGACACCGCGGTCAGCAGGAGCACGGCGCCGGCCACCACCGGCATGCTAGGCGCCGTCAGCGCGGGCGCGAGCGAGGGCAGGCGTCCCCGCACGGTGTCACGGATCCGGGCCCAGTCGACCCGACGCCATTCGGCCATGACCGCCCCGAGCGCGGCTGCAAGCGGTGGCGCCGCCACGATGGCGAACAAGGGCACATGCCGCACCGACGTGAGCCCGAGGTTCGCGAACACGAGGACCAGC
Source organism: uncultured Candidatus Rokubacteria bacterium (assembly GCA_963805625.1). Lineage (GTDB taxonomy): Bacteria > Methylomirabilota > Methylomirabilia > Rokubacteriales > DASRDR01 > DASRDR01. The sequence continues at coordinate 389,428 of CAWDVE010000017.1, read as the reverse complement.
CCGACGTCGGCGGCGCTGAGCCGACCCCGGCCCCACGCGAACGCCGGGAACAGGAGGAGCAGCATGAGCTCGAGCGGCCGGAAGCCCGCGTGGTGGAAGTTCGGGGGGAACCACTCGATCGTCGAGGTCATGAAGGGCACGCTGCGGACGACCTCGAGCGGGAACAGGATCGCCCGCACGCCGAATGGATTCAGTAGGCTGGAGGCGGCCGCCGCCATCCCCAAGAACGCCGTGCGCCCGACCACGCGCCATCCGGCGCGGCGCCGCTCGGGGTCGACGAGCAGCGGGACCGCGGTGCCCAGACCTGCGATCCCGATCACCAGGAACGCCATCACGAAGCCGGCGTGGAAGTTGACCCAGGGGACCACCAGCGCGGGCACGAGGACCAGCGTGACGGGGCGGCGCTCCCACCCGGGCCGCAGGAGCCAGATCAGGATCGCCACGAACAGGTACGTGAAGGTCTGAGGCCGCGCATGCCAGAACTCGGCGCCGGTCCACGCCGCCAGAACCGTCACCGCCGACGCCAGGAGCGGGTGGACGCCGCGGGCGCGCATCGTCCCCAGGACCACGCAGAAGGTGGCCACCACGGTCGCGGTCTTCAGGCCGATCAGCGCGAGCCGCCCCCAGCGCTCCCAGAGGAGCGCGAACAGCACCTGCGTGGCCCACATGTGGTTGATCCACGGCCGGCCCTCGGCCGTGTAGGAGAAGGGATCCGTCGCCGGCACCGAGCGCATCGCGAGGATGCGCTGACCGGAAGCCAGATACCACCAGAAGTCGAAGACCGTCAGCGAGGACAGGGCGATCGTCGCCACGACCAGGAGAGTGACGGCGAGGAGCGTGCCGCGGGCAGCCCGCCCGGCGCTCATCCGGTCCGCCCCGGAGGGCCGAGCACGGTCGCGACCCGGTCCTGGTAGCGCACCACCCAGCCCGCGGCGCGGAGCGCCGACACCAAGGGAGACCCGCTCCGTACAACCGCCGCGTTGACGTCGAGCCGCGCCAGGACGTCCTGCCACCCAGGCTCCAGCTCGGACACGATCAGGTGCTCCCGGAAACGTACCGGGCCGTAGACGGCCATCCGGCCGTCGATCGACACCCGGAGCTCCGGATAGAGGTGCCAGATCAGGTAGCCCCCCCAGACATACTCGTTCCAGAGCGTACCCCGGCGACCCTCTCGGCGAAGAAAGTCCACTGCACCGGCCGGAAGGGTGTCGGCGACACCGAAGGCCGGGTGGAACGCGCTCCACACCTGGGCAGGCTGGCGCGAGCCCGCCACCAGGCTGCACGCGGAGAGGACGAGGCCGAGCGCCCCCGCCGCGACCGCGCGCCGGCCGAGACCCGGCAGGCGCGCCCAGTGGGCCCCGGCGCACGAGGCGACCGCCCGGCCCAGGATCGGCGTCGCGACAATCACCAGGAGCGGCGTGTTGCGAGTCGCCTGGAACGCGAGGTGCACGAGCGGCACCAGCACGACGAGATCGCGCCACGGTATCGGCCGCGCGGTCCCCAGGGCGAGGACCAGCATCAGGCCCAGCATCAGCTGGAGAACGAGCACCTGCGGGTGTCCGAACGGCGGCGAAGCCCACTCGATGATCCACGCCTGCGACAACCGTTCCCCCATCACCTGGAAGGGAAACAGGACGGCGTGGTAGTGGAACGGGTTCGCCAGCGAAGCCGCGACGCTCGCCGCGGACCAGAACGCGAGCACCCGCGCGCGGGCGAGGCCGCCGGCCCGCCCGGTGTCGTCGCCCAGCGCCCACCCGACGAGCTCGCCGGCCGCGCACAGGGCCACGAGCGCGGGCCCGGCCAGGAACCCCGCGTGCAGGTTCGCCCACACGGCCGTCAGGATCGGGAGCCACCACAGGCGGTTCCGCCACCCGACCTGGTAGTCAGCGAGGACCCGCACGAAGAGGGCCAAGATGAGGTAGGTGACCAGCTGCGGGCGCGGCGACCAGAACCCGTGGGTCGCCAGGGCGCCAAGGCCCAGGAGGCCGAGGGACCATCCCCGCCCCACGCCCTCCCGCCGGAGGAGACCGTAGAGCACCCCGAAGGTCGCCGACGCGGCGAGCCCCTGGAGGAGGATGACTCCCGACGTGCCAGCGAGGGCGTAGAGGCCGTAGACGAGGAGCTCGAAGCCCCAGGCATGGTTGAGCCACTCCGCGCCCTGCGCCGTCGCCGAGAACGGGTCGGCGGTGAGGAAGCTCCGGGTCTCGACCATGTAGCGCCCGGCCCGGAGCAGCCACCAGAAGTCGGCGTCGTCGATCGGCCGCAGCGCGGTCACTCCCACCGCCGCCAGGAACGCGGCCGGAATCACCCGCGTAGACCCGATCATGTCGGGCCTCCGGCCGGGAGCTGGTAGATCCGGATCGGCGGGCCCGGGTGCCGGCGCTCGCGGATCCGCGTAAGCGGCGAATAGATGTCGCCGACGGTCAGCCCGGTGTCCTCGACGCCGGGTGAGGCGCTGAAGACGAGCCGCGACCGGGCCTCGAGCTCCCCGTAGAAGCGGCACGGGGCCGGATGACGATCGCAGGCTTGGCGGTGACGCTGGTACACGAAGCCCGACAGGACCACGTACTGGACGCCGTCTCCCAGCAGCCGGTCGAGATCATACGTGTCGAGACGCACCAGCCAGTAGCCGTCCTCCCGCCCGGTGGACTCCGGCGTCGGGGTCTCCGGACGAGCCTGCTGCAGATGCCCCAGGCTGCCGGGCGCCTCGCGGAGCTGCCGGCGGGCGACGGGCAGCATCAGGCTATAGGGCTCCAGCGCGATCCGCGCCCCAGGCGGCACCTGGCGCTCGACCCAGCCGGAGCCGAGCTCGCGAGTGTCCGGCTGCGCGAGCAGCTGGTGATAGGCGGCCACCCGCGCGAGCGCCGGCGCGAGGAGCACCATCGCGGCTCCCGCCAGCGCGATGGCGGGCCATGGCCCCGAAACGAGCCGCGCCCGCGCCGACAGCCAGGCCACGCCCCGGATCAGCGCCACCGCGGCCAGGAGTGTGAAGCACGGCAGGAGCGGGATCGCGTAGCGCTCGAAGCGGGAGCTCCAGCTAACGATCACGAGGAGATACGGCACGGCAAACGCGAGGAGGACCGCCTCGCGGGCGCCGCGTCGGGCGAGCGCCCACCCGAGGCCCGCCAGAGCCAGGAGGTACAGCGGCCAGCCCATGGCCTCCGGCAGCGAGTAGGCGAGGTGGAACAGATAGCCGGGAGCGTCCGCTTCGTTCCCGAACTGCACCGTGTGGACCTCGCGGAGCTCGTCAAACACGCCTCGCGCGAACGCGACCGGCGTCAGCAGCGCGAACGGCGTCCCCAGGACGAAGCCTCCAGCCGCGAGGCCGGCGGCCGCGACGGTGTCCCGCCCCACGACGCGGCGCCAAGCCGGACAGGCCGGCCGTCGCGCGGCATGGGCAGCCAGGAGCCCGAGGAAGGCAAGGCCGCCCGGGTACTTCATCGACGTGGCCAGGCCTGCCACCAGCCCGGCAGCGCCGGCATCGGCGAGGCGCCCGTCCCGCCAGTAGCGAAGCGCGAGGAAGGTCGCGAGCGTGATCAGGAAGGTGAGCGGCACGTCCGTCGTGACCCAGTGAGAATCGCGGACGTGAAGGAGATCGACGGCGAGGAGTCCCGCCGCCAGGATCCCGACCGCGCGGCCATAGGCCATCCGGCCGGTGAAATAGAGGATGGCGAGCGTAGCGGTGCCGAACAGCGCCGTGACCAGGCGCCCGACGAGGTAGAAGAGCGCCGGATCCCGGCCGAACGCCGCGGCCACGCCACCAGGGGACGCGCCGAACGCGAGCCCGTACACGCCGGCCATCACGTACATGTACAGGCTGGGCCAGTTGAAGAACCTCGGGTTCAGGTCACCCTGGTGGAAGCGAATTGCCCGCTCCACGATCCGCGGCTCGTCGGGATGGTAGAGGTCCGGCAGGCCGTACGCCGCGCTCCACGCCCGGAGCGCCAGACCGAGGACCAGAACGAGGAGAAGCCCGAGGCGGAGGGCTCTCTCAGACCGTCCCGTAGACGATGAGCCAGGGAAAGGCCCCGGTGCGGATGCGGACGGCAAGCTCGCGCCCGCAGAATGCGGCGAACTCTCGCGCCCCCCAGTGCTGGAGATGGTCCGTGGGGTCGCCGAGCCGGGTGACGTTCTTGCCTCGCAGGAGGTTGCCGAGCCGAAAGAATGGCTCATGCGGCACACTGAGGAGGCATCCGGCCCGGGCGACCCGGCGAAGCTCCCGGAGTGCGCGAGCCGGCTCGGGCAGATGCTCCAAGACCTCGAGACACACCACGAGGTCGAAGCTCTGGTCCCCGAAGGGCAGCGCGCATGCGTCCCCTCTCACGAGCGTGGCGCCGGGACAGCGCGTGCGCGCTTCCTCCAGCGCCGTCTCATCGAGCTCGAGCCCGTCGAGCTGCGCCCCCGGGAGGCGCGCTGCCAGGGTTGCCAACACGATGCCCTCGCCGCAGCCGACTTCCAGTATGCGGCGAGGGCGCTCTACAGCGGCCAATTCCGACACCCGGTGGAGGAAGCGCCCCACCAGATGCCGGACGATCGGATTCTTCGACCGATACTTCCCTTTGTTATCGCTCCGCTGGGTTTCGGCGATCAATCCAGTCGACGCCGGATCGAGACGTCGTCGGTCCGCGTCTGGTAGCTGAGCACCAGCTCGCTGAGGAGACCGACGGCGAAGAACTGCACGCCGACGAGCATGCTGAGCACGCCGAAGGCAAGGAGAGGGCGGTGCCCGATCGGCTGCACGCCCGACAGCCAGATCCCGGTGAGGTACGCGTTCACCGCAAACCCCACGGTCCATGCAATCAGGCCGAGCCCTCCGAAGAGGTGAAGCGGCCGCCGCGTGTACCGGGTCAGGAACAGGACCGTCAGGAGGTCCAGGAACCCTCGCCAGAGCCGGGCCGAACCAAACTTGGTCCGGCCGTATCGCCGCGCGCGATGATGCACGGGAATCTCGGTCACTTGGAAGCCACGCCAGGCCGCGAGCGCCGGGATGAAGCGGTGAAGCTCTCCGTACAGGCGGATCTCCTGCACCACCTCCCGGCGGTAGATCTTGAAGCCCGAGTTGAAGTCGTGGAGCCGGATCCCGGTCAGGACGCCGGTGACCCAGTTGAACAGCCGGGACGGCCAGGTCTTGGACCGCGGGTCCTGGCGCTCCTGCTTCCAGCCCGACACGAGGTCGAAGCCGTCCTCGAGGCGGGCGAGGAGCTTCGGCACCTCTGCGGGATCGTCCTGGAGATCGGCGTCGAGGGTGACGATGACGTCTCCCTGCGCCTCGCGGAAGCCCACGGCCAGGGCAGCGGCTTTGCCAAAGTTGCGCCTGAGCTGCACGCCGCGGACATGGGGGTCGTCGAGTTGAAGCTTCTCGATCCGCTCGAAGGAACCGTCGCGGCTGCCGTCGTCGACGAAGAGGATCTCGTAGGACCGACCGAGGCGCTCGAGCACCTCGGTCAGCTCGCGGTGGAGGACGCCCAGGCTCTGAACCTCATCGAGGACCGGCAGGACCACCGAGACCTCGATTCGAGCCATGGGCGCCCTCCTCCGCTCGCGCTGCTGCAATGTGCTTACGGGCAGTCGTTGATGGTCGCCGAGAACGTGATCTTGCCGTTCCCGGTGTCGTACGTGGGGGGCACGTTTGTGGTGCACGCCCAAACGGGAGGGGGCGTCACATAAGCGGTCGGCAAGCCACCCGGGAAGATACCGTTGTTCTTGCCGTAGTAGATGGCGACGGCGGACCGCAGCGCGGCCACTTGGCCCTGGTCGGCGGCCAGCTTGGCCTTCTTCTGGATGTCCTGAAACACGGTGATGGCGACGGCGGCGATGATGGCGATGATCGCCACGACCACCATGAGCTCGACGAGGGTCAAGCCCTTCTGGCTCCGAAGCTGCCTGAACATCTGTCTACCTCCGAGGTTGGGGGTGAGCTGCACCGGGTCTGTTCCGCTTAGGTCTGCCTACACGCACGGCGCTTAGTAGAGCAATTCCGGTGCCGACCCCTCAGGCTAGTTTAGAGGCCTTTTGAGGCCTTCCCGGAGCCACCTATCCTGTCTCGCGGCACGGGTATTCGCCCGGTTTTGAGACCTAACTTGATGCAGACACTGCCGAATTCGTCGTCTGTCAAGATTGGCCACTGACTGTTCGCAAATTGTCACTGGACGGGCTCGTCAGGGCCCCCATCAGGCGCGGTGCCGCGTTCTATCATCCCGTACTTCTGGAGGCGGTACCGGAACGATCGGAAGCCGGTCCCGAGGAGGTGCGCCGCCCGGCTCTGGACGCCGTCGACGCGATCGAGGGCCCGCCGGATGAGGTCCCGCTCGATCTGCTCCATCAGCTTGTCGAGGTCGAGCCCCTCCGGTGGAAACTCCACGTGGAAGGCATCCGGCTGACGGGGGCGCCGCAAGGACTCAGGCAGGCTCTCCGGACGGATGATCGGGCCGGGCTCGAGAGTGACCGCCCGTTCGATCACGTTCTCAAGCTCCCGGATATTCCCGGGCCACGGATAGGCCTCGAGGCACGTCAGGGCCTCGGGCGAGAGCACCTTGGCGGGCGCGCCCGCCAGCTCGGTGAACTTCTGAAGAAAGTGATTGACGAGAAGGGGGATGTCCTCCCGGCGCTCCCGCAGCGATGGAAGGGCCACCGAGATGACGTTGAGCCGGTAGAACAGATCCTCCCGGAAGGATCCGCGCGCCATCGCCTGCGCCAGGTCCCGGTTCGTGGCCGCCACGATCCTGACCTCCACCCGCACGGGCTTCGTTCCCCCCACGGGCCGGATCTCGCGATCCTCCAGCACGCGCAGCAGCTTGGCCTGGAGGTGCGTGGACATCTCGCTGATCTCGTCGAGGAGGAGCGTCCCGCCGTCGGCCGCCTCGAACAGGCCCTGCTTGTTGGCAATGGCCCCCGTGAAGGCGCCCCGCACGTGTCCGAAAAGCTCCGACTCCATCAGCTCACTCGGGATGGCGGCGCAGTTCACCCCGACGAACGGCCCGTTCTTCCGGCTCGAGTTGAAGTGGATGGTCTTCGCGAGAAGCGTCTTGCCAGTGCCGCTCTCCCCGGTGAGGAGGACCGTCGCCCGGGACTCGGCCAGCCGGCTGATGGTCGAGAAGAGCTCCTGCACCTTGGCGCTCTTACCCACCATGTTGCCCAGCGTGTAGCGAAGCTCGACCTCGCGCCGCAGCCGCTGGTTCTCCCAACGGAGTCGTCGCTCCTCGAGCGCCTTCCGCACCACCAGCTTCAGCTCGTCGACCTTGAACGGCTTGATCAGGTAGTCGTAGGCACCTTCCTTGAGCGCCTGGATCGCGGTCTCGGTCGTGGCGAAGGCGGTGACGATCACCACCGCCACGGTCTCGCTGAGCTCCTTCAGGCGCCGCAGCGTTTCGAGCCCGTCCATGCCGGGCATCTTGAGATCGACCAGAGCGAGGTCGGCGGGTGCCTCCGTCATGGCACGGAGCGCTTCGGCACCGGATGCCGCGGCCACGACCTCGAAGCCGTCCCGGCCGAGCGTGATCGTCAGGAATTCCCTCAGGCTCTGGTCGTCGTCGACGACGAGGATGCGCTCGATCATGGGTCTAGCCCTCGCCCACAGGGAGCGAGATGGTGAACCGGGTCCCCCGCCAGGGCTCGCTCTGCACTCGGATCTCGCCACCGTGATCCTCGACGATCCGGTGCGCGATGGCGAGCCCGAGCCCGGTGCCCTGGGGCTTGGTGGTGAAGAAGGGCTCGAAGACCTGGGTCAGCTCCGCCGCCGTGATCCCCACGCCGGTGTCCTCGACCGTGATCTCCATGAGGGTCCGGCCTGCCTCTGAGGTGATCGTCCGCACGCCCACACGTAGCTCCCCGCCCTGCGGCATTGCTTCCACCGCGTTGAGACACAAGTTCCAGAGCGCCTGGCGCATCTGTGCCGGATCGACGTCCGCCTTCGCCGTCGACTCCGCCACGTCCCGTCGGATCTGTACGCGCGGGGTCTCCGCCCCCTGCACGCCACTGTGGTTCGACAGCATGAGCAGGATCTCGTCGAGCATGGCCGGGAGGTCCGTCGGCACCCGCACGAGGCGCGGGGGCCGGGAGAACTGGAGGAAGTCGCGAATGATGGCGTCCAGCCGGTCCGACTCGCGGAGGACGATGTCCATCAGACGCCGGTCGTCTCCCTGGAGATCGAGGCTCCCGCCCAGGACCTCGACCGAGCCGCGGATCGACCCGATCGGGTTGCGAATCTCGTGAGCCAACCCGGCCGCCAGGCGGCCGATGGCCGCGAGCCGGTCCGCCTGGCGGATCTGTTCCCCCATGCGCTTGATGTCGGTCAGGTCCTGGAACGAACAGATCGCCCCACGCCCGCGCCGCAGGAAGGAGAGGCTCATCCCGACCGGGAGCCGGGAGCCGTCGGCCCGGACCAGCTCAGTCTCCGAGCGGGCCCGCCGCGCGGCGCCGCCCTCCAGGCCCTCCCAGACGGTGGGAAACGGCGGCGCGCCCGGGAACAGGGTCTCCCAGCGCACTCCCCGCAGCTCCACCTCGCGCCGCGCGCACAGCACTTCCGCCGTCCGGTTCACCGAGGTGACGGTGCCGCGGCGATCGAAGGTCAGGAGCCCGCTCGCCACGCTCTGGACGATGTCCTCGTGGAGCGCCCGGAGGGCGGCCAGGCTCGCCTCGCTGCGATGCGCCTCGCCCCGCGCCTGGCGGAGGCGGCCCGCCAGGTACGTCCCGAGATAGGCCATGAGGAAGCAGGCACAGAAGTTCGCGCTGATGAGAAGGATCGTGAGGCTGCCTTCCATCCCGACGTTGCGCGCGAGGGGAAGGTCCACGGCGGGAGGCAGCCATCGGTAGAACTGGGCGCCGAGCATGACCCCGTGCAGGAGCACGGCCACGGTGGCCACGCGGAAGCTCTCGCGGGGCGCCACCATGATGCTGGCGGTCAGGATCGACACGAGGTAGAGAAACGGGAAGACGCTATACGGCCCGCCCGTGAGGTAGATCAGCATCGTCTCGAGGACGACGTCCCCGTAGATCTGGACCTCCGCCAGCCAGGTGGGGTTCCGGACCCGCCCGAGCAGCGCGAGGTAGATCGCGGAGAGGAGGTAGGTCGCCGCCAGCAGTGTCAGGACCGGGGGGAGCGGGAACAGGGGCAGACCGCTGAGATGCGACCCGATCAGCGCGGCCGCCAGCAGCGAGACGAAGCCGGTCCGGCCGTACACCAGCCACCGGACCGTCCCCTGCCCCTCGGGTGGCGTGCTCATCCCGCTCCCCACTGCGCCTGACGGGCGCCTACTTGACCAGCGTCACCACCTTGAAGATCGGCAGGTAGATCGCGATGACGATACCGCCGATCACCACGCCGAGGAAGACGATCAGCAGCGGCTCGAGCAGCGCCGTCAAGCCGGAGACCGCCACGTCGACCTCGTCCTCGTAGTAGTCGGCGACCTTCGCCAGCATGTTGTCGAGCGCACCCGTCTGCTCGCCCACGATGACCATCTGGACCACCATGGGCGGAAAGACCCCGCTGTCCTTGAGACGCTCGCCGAGGGTCTGCCCCGCCATGACCCGCTCGCGCGCCGCCATGACGGAGTTCTCCACGACGCGATTGCCCGCCGTCTTGGCGGTGATGCGGAGCGCGTCGATGATCGGCACGCCGCCGCCCAGGAGTGCCGACAGGGTCCGCGTGAACCGCGCGATGGAGATCTTGCGCACCAGCGGGCCGAAGATGGGCGCGCGCAGGAAAAAGCGGTCGACCGCCAGCCGCCCGGCCTCGGTCCGGTACCAGGCGCGGAAGCCGAACATCACGCCCGCACAGACGGCGAGGACGATGTACCAGTATCGCGTCACCCCGTTGCTCACCGCGATCACGATGCGGGTGGGCAGCGGCAACGGCACGCCGGCGTTCGCGAAGAAGGCGGCGAAGATCGGGATGATGAAGACCATCAGGAACGCCACGACCAGCACCGCGATGGTCATGACCAGGATCGGATACACAACGGCCATTTGCACCCGGTGCTTCAGCGCCTGGGCCTTCTCCAGGTACGTCGAGAGCCGGGACAGCATGGAGTCGAGCACACCGCCCGTCTCCCCGACATGCACTAGGTTGACGTACAGCTCGTCGAAGACCCGCGGGAAGCGGCCGAGCGCGTCGGAGAGCGTCGAGCCGGACTCGACGTCGTACGCCACCTTCGCGATGATGTCCTGTAAGCGCTTCCGCTCCATCTGCATGCCCAGCGTCTGCAGGCACTGGACGAGGGGAAGTCCCGCCGCGATCATCGTGGCGAACTGGCGGCTGAAGACGGAGATGTCCTTGCCGCGGACTCCGCCGAGCAAGATGCTCAGACCGGGCAGGTCCCCGAGCTCGATCTTGCCGCCGGCGCCGCGCTTGACCGCGATGTTCTGGACGACGATCCCCTGGGATCGGAGCTGGCGGGCCGCCGACCGCTCGTCCGGCGCGGTGATCTCCGCCCGCACCTGCCCTCCGCCCGACGTGACACCTCGATACGTGAAGTTCGGCATGGCTTCCCCCGTGTCGGCTCTAGCGGGTGGCCGCCGCCACCGGCTGGTCCATCATGCGGAGCAGCTCCTCCGGGTACGAGCTCCGGGACAGCGCTTCTGGTCGCGAGATGTGGCCGCGGAGATAGAGATTCGCGAGCGACTGATTCATGGTCTGCATCCCGAACTTCTGGCCCGCCTGCATCGCCGAGTAGATCTGGTGAACCTTCTCCTCACGGATCATGTTCCGGATCGCCGGGGTCGCAATCAGGATCTCCATGGCAAGAGACCGGCCGCGTCCATCGCGCCGCGGGACGAGGAGCTGGTTGAAGACGGCCTCGAGCACGAGCGCCAGCTGGGCTCGCACCTGGGACTGCTGGTGCGGCGGGAAGACGTCGATGATGCGGTCGATCGACTGGGCGCAGGAGTTGGTGTGCAGCGTCGCGAAGGTCAGATGGCCCGTCTCCGCGATCGTCAGCGCCGCCTGGATCGTCTCCAGGTCCCGCATCTCCCCAATGAGCACGACGTCCGGGTCCTGGCGAAGGACGTACTTCAGGGCGGCCGGGAAGGAGTGCGTGTCGCTCCCCACCTCGCGCTGGTTCACGAGCGCCTTCTGGTGCTGGTACAGGTACTCGAGGGGGTCCTCGACAGTGACGATGTGGACGTCGCGCTCGCGGTTGATGCGGTCGAGCATGGCCGCCATCGACGTCGTCTTCCCGTGCCCCGTCGGCCCGGTCATCAGGATGAGCCCCTTGTGCCGCTGGATCAGCTGGGTGCAGATCTCGACCGGGAGCCCGAGCTCCTGGAAGCTCTTGGGCTGGTGCGGAATGGAGCGGATCGCCACGCCCACGGCGCCCCGCTGCCGGTAGACGTTGACGCGATACCGCGAGAGGCCGACGACGCCATACGAGAAGTCCAGCTCGTAGTTCGACTCGAACCGCTCCCGCTGCTCCGCGTTGATGAGGCTGTAGGCAAGGGCCTTCGTCTGCTCCCCGTCGAGCGGCGGGTAGTCCAGCCCCACCAGGTGTCCGTGGACACGCAGCGTCGGCGGCGCCCCGGCGGTGATATGCAGATCCGACGCGCCCCTCTCCGCCATCGCGACGAGGAGATCTCGCATCGACACACTCTGGTTCACGTCTGGTTCCCCCCTGGCCCTCAGTCGGCGAACGTCACGCGGAGGACCTCATCGATCGTGGTCAGCCCGTTCGCCACCTTCCGGAGCCCGGTCTGACGCAGGGTCCGCATCCCGGCCTTCACCGCGATGTCCTTGAGCTCGTTGGCGGGCCGCTGGCGGACGATGGCTTCCTGGAGCTCCGGAATCATCCACATGATCTCGTGGATGGAGATCCGGCCCTTGTACCCGGTGTTGGCGCAGGTGGCACACCCCTTCCCCGCATAGATGCGCACGCCCTCGGCCTCCTCGGGACGGAACCCGATGTCGATCAAGGCGGACACCGGCACCTGGACGGGCTCGCGGCACTCGAGGCAGGTCCGGCGTACCAGGCGCTGCGCGATGACCAGGAGCAGCGACGAGGAGATCAGGAAGGGCGGGATGCCCATGTCCTGGAGTCGCGTGACCGTGCTGGGGGCGTCATTGGTGTGCAGCGTGGAGAACACCAGATGTCCGGTGAGGGCGGCGCGGATCGCGATCTGCGCCGTCTCCAGGTCGCGCATCTCGCCGACCAGGACCACGTCCGGGTCCTGCCGCAGGAACGCCCGCAGGGCAGCGGAGAAGTTGTAGCCGATGTCCTCGCGCACGAGCACCTGATTGACCCCGGGGATGTTGAACTCGACGGGATCCTCCGCCGTGATGATGTTGATATCGGGGTTGTTGATAGTCGCGATGGCCGCGTAGAGCGTCGTGCTCTTGCCGCTACCGGTGGGCCCCGTACACAGGATCATGCCGTAGGGCGTCGTGATCGTCTTCCTGAACCGCGCGAGGTCGTCCTCCTCGAATCCGAGACGGGCGAGGTCGAGGACGACGCTCCCTTTGTCCAGGACCCGCATGACAATCTTCTCGCCGAAGATCGTGGGGAGCGACGAGACGCGCAAGTCGATCTCGCGGTTCTGGAACTTCACCGAGAGCCGGCCGTCCTGGGGCAGGCGGCGTTCCGCGATGTCCAGGTTCGACATGATCTTGACGCGCGACAGGATGGCCGGCTCCATCTGTTTGGGCGGGTTCATCATGTCGTGGAGCACGCCGTCGATCCGGTACCGGACGCGGAAGACCTTCTCGTACGGCTCCAGGTGGATGTCCGAGGCCCGCTTCCGGATGGCATCGGCGATGATCAGGTTGACGAAGCGGATCGTCGGGGCCTCTTCGGCTTCCCGCCCCAGCTCCGCGATGTCGACCTTCGCGCCCTTGTCCACCAGCTCGAGGTTGGTGTCGATGCCGGTGGACTCCTGGTCGATGAGCTTCTTGATGTCGTCGACACCCGAGCTGTAATTGTGGTCGATCGCGCCCCGGATGGCGCTCTCGGCGGCCAGCACGGGGATGACGTGCAGCCCGGTGGCAAACTGGACGTCGTCGATCGCGAGCACCACGGTCGGGTCCGACAGGGCGAGCGTCAGCGTGTTCCCGACCTTCCGGACGGGGAACACCTGGTACTTCTGGACGATCTCCTTGCGGACGAGCCGCAGGATGTCGGGGTCGGCCTCCACGCGGCCGAGGTTGATAACCGGGATGCCGTACTTCCGGCTGAGGAAGTCGAGCAGCTCGTCCTCGGTGATGAAGGCGAGCCGCGTCAGGACCGTCGCCAGCCGCTCCCCCGACCGCCGCTGGTCGGTCACGGCCTTCTGGGCCTGGTCCGTAGTGAGCAGGTTCTCCTTGACCAGCAGATCGAGCAGCCGCGGGTTCACGACGGTGTGTCCTGTCGACCGAGCGCGCTCACGCTTCCGCCTTCCGGCCCAGCGTCTCGTTGACCAGCTCGACGAAGCGATCGAGCCCCGAGCCCTTTTCGAAGAATGAGACTGCCTTGTGGTGCGCGACTTTCTTGGCGAGGGAATCCCCCACGAGCCCCGTGATCAGAATCACGGGGAGGTCGCCACTCGTGCGCCTGATCGCGTCCAGCACGACCAAACCGTCCATGTCAGGCATCATGATGTCCAGCACAGCCAGCTCGGGAGGAGACTCCTCGAATTTCCGGAGGGCTTCCTGGCCGGAAGTCGCCCGGATCACTTGATGGCCCTCGAGTGTCAGGATGTCATCCAGGACATCCAGAACAGCCGGGGCGTCATCGGCCACGAGGATGCGTGCCATCTCAGGTTTGGATGGGTGGATTCTGGCAGCCTCGAGGCCAAAACGAGCAAATATTTGTCATCGGCGGTGAATAGATAGCAAAGGTCGTACCAGCCCGGACTTCTCGGCCGGTACGGTCAGCTCGCCCGCCGTGCCTTCGCCACTCCTAGCAATGATCCAAACGCCTGATAAGTGTCCTCTTGGAATATAACCAAGTGGATCCGCCGGACACTCGACTCCGCGACCTCCGCGAAGTGGGCCCGGAGCGCGCCCACCATGGCATCCGCCGAGTCCTTGGGGTCTAGCCGCCCGACCCCGGTGCCGAACGCGGGGAACGCGATGCTGTGGAGTCGAAGCTCCTCGGCGCGTCGGAGGGAGTTGAGCGTCGCCCGCCGCACGAGGTCGGCGCTGGACCTGAGGTCAACTCCCATGACCGCGGCGTGGATCACGTAGTTCGCGGGCAGGTTGCCGGCCGTGGTCACGACCGCATCACCGCCCTCGACGGGTCCCTGGCGAGCCGCCTCTTCCTCGACGATCGTCCCGCCCTTTCGCTTGATCGCTGAGGCAACGCCCGTGCCCATGGAGAGGTCGCTGTTGGCGGCGTTGACGATGGCATCGACCTCGTACTCGGTGATGTCACCGCGCTCGAGATAGATGTCGGCTGGGCCCACCCGAACCCTCATCGCAGTCTCCCCTTGCTCCTGCTCAGGCTGGTCTTTCCAGGGACTTCGCCCGGGACCAGAGCTGTTCCAGCTCGTCGAGGGACAGGCCGGCCAGCTCCCGGCCCTCGCCCCGGGCGGTTTCTTCCATCGACGCGAAGCGCCGGCTGAACCGATCGACGGCCACCTGCAGCGCACCTTCGGGATCCACGCTCGCGAGCCGGGCCACGTTGACGACGGAGAAGAGAAGGTCGCCCAGCTCCTCCCGGAGGGCCTCTCCGCTGCCCTGGTGCAGTGCCTCGGTCACCTCGCCGAGCTCCTCGCGGACCTTCCCCAGCGCCCCCGCCGCGTCGGCCCAGTCGAAGCCGACGCGCGCGGCCTTGTGCTGGACGCGCTGGGCGCGGTGGAGCGCTGGCAGCGCGCGCGGCACGCCCGCGAGCGCCGACCTCGGCGATCCATGGCTCTCCGAATCCTTGATGGCTTCCCACTGAACCAGCGCTTCCCGAGCGGAGCCGACTGGACGATCCCCGAAGACGTGGGGATGCCGACGTGTCATCTTGGCGACGAGGGTTTCGAGGAGATCGGCCATCGAGAACTCCCCCCGCTCGCGAGCGATCTCCGCATGAAAGACGACCTGGAACAGCAGATCGCCTAGCTCCTCGCGAATGTGCCGCGGGTCGCGAGTGTCGAGGGCGTCGAGGACTTCGTACGTCTCCTCGACGAGGAATGGGCGGAGGGAATCACGGGTTTGCTCTCGGTCCCAGGGGCAGCCGCCGTCGCCACGCAGGCGGGTCATCATCGTCAACAACTCGACGAAACGCTGGCCGGCGTCCGGGCTCGACATCGGGGGCCTTCCGCGGGCTCGTCAACACGCGATCCCCGCAGGGCGCGGCCAGTATAACACGGGCGTCTTTCTGCCCCGGGCGGCTTGTCCCCGCTGGCCCGGTGTGCTAGCGTCACGGTACTTCCGCGGGCTCGGCCCCGAGCCCCGCACCCGAGCCCGGCACCCGAGGAGGAGCATCCGTGTCCGAGCGTGAGCCCGAACCTGGCTTCAGTGTGGTGGACCGTCGTCGGCGAGGCGAGGAGGACGAGGCTCTTCCGTCCCGACCCGCACCATCGCCCGTTATGGAACCCCCGCGGTCACCGACGCCGCCAGCCCAGTCGGCCATCGTCGGACCCGGCCCGGGCGCCGGCGGGCCAGCCGGCGCCCCCAAGGCCGATCTGACGGCGCTCCTGGTCATGCTCTACAGCGATGCCATGGCCAACCTCGGTCAAGCACCCGACCCGACGACCGGACGACCGCACGTGGATCTCGACCAGGCACGCTTCGCGATCGACCTCCTGGCGATGCTGCAGGAGAAGACCCGGAACAACCGGACGCCGGACGAGAGCGCCGTCCTGGAGGAGATGCTGGCCACCCTCCGGATGGGCTACGTGCAGCTCAGTCAGGGGCGGCGCGGGAACCGCTGAGCCCGGTGAGGTCTAGCCCGGGGAAACTCGGCCCGCCCCGGAGCGCCGGGTGTGGATGACGAGTCGCCCTGGCTCGATGTCGACCCGGTCGACGACCCGCGGCATCCGCCACACCAGCGCCGGCGGACGGCCTCCCACCACTCGCCACAACAGCGCCAACGGCACCCCCTGACGCCCGATCGTCGCCGCGTGGGCCTGGAACTCCGTGCGGCCCCCGGGTGACACCATGATCCGGCCCCGCGCGGCGATCCAGATGGGGTGCTCGCCGACCGAACCGGGCACGAGACCCCCCAGCCCCGATCCCACCGCTGATGTAATCAGCTGCGCGAGGGTCGTGGCGCCGCCCAGCTCGACCTCATCCGGCTCGATCTGGACCCGGACCGGCCAGACCGGAGCATCCCGCATCTGCACATGTTCAAGCAGGAACGCGTTGACCTCGGCGGCCGTCAGAACAAGGGGATCCTGGCGGGAGCTCAGGCCCGCCTCTCGGAGCAGGAGCTGAGCCAGGACGCTCTGGACGCGAAGGCCCGCCCGGGGGTCGGAGGCAGGGCGGCCGGCCTCGGGCGGCCAGGCGAGGGTCCGGACCAGAGCGAACCCTCCGCCTACTCCGACAAGCAGGGCTCCCAGGAGTAGGATCAGCAGCCCCCACCGGGGGCCCAGTCGGTCCATGGCCGTCACCATACGGGCTCCGTCGGCCATGGGCAAGCTTGACAACAGTCATATCAGCTTGTATATGAACTAGCGACTCAATCATCACCTGGAGGATGGTTCCCATGGATCGATGGCGGATTCAGCGGTTCGACCCCTTCCGTCAGCTGACGGACATCGAGACTGAGATCAACCGGGCCTTCGACGCTTACTTCGGCGTCCGGCCTCGGACTGGCTCGCCCGAGCGCACTTGGGCTCCGCCGATCGACGTCTACGAGACCCGCGACGACCTCGTTGTGGCGGTCGAGCTCCCTGGGGCGCGGGAGAAGGACATCCACCTCTCCATGACCGGCGACGTCCTCAGCCTCCGCGGGCAGCGCGGCATCGCGGCGGAGGCCCACGAGGAGAACTACCACCGGATCGAGCGCTGGTCCGGCACGTTCGAGCGTCACGTCCAGCTGCCGATCCCCGTCCAGGCGGACAAGATCCGGGCCAGCTACCGCGACGGCGTCCTCGAGATCCGGCTCCCGAAGCTGGACGAGGTGAAGCCGCGCGAGATCAAGATCGAGGTCGGCTAGAAGGAACCCGCGGGGGCCCGACGGGGCGCGCCCGACATTTAGGTTAAGGAGACACAAGCAATGGCCAAGGTCATCGGCATCGATCTCGGAACCACCAACTCGGTCGTGGCCGTCGTCGAGGGGGGCGATCCGCTAGTCATCCCCAACACCGAGGGTCACCGCCTCACTCCGTCCGTGGTCGGCTTCGCCAAGGAAGGGGAGATCTTGGTCGGCCAGGTCGCCAAGCGCCAGGCCATCACGAACCCCGAGAACACCGTCTTCTCGATCAAGCGCTTCATGGGGCGTCGGTACGACGAGGTGCTCCACGAGATCAAGCTCGTGCCTTACAAGGTCGTGAAGGCCCCGAACGGCGACGCGCGCGTCGAGATCCGCGGCAAGCAGCACGCCCCACCCGAGATCTCAGCCATGATCCTGCGGAAGCTCAAGGAGGCCGCCGAGGCCTACCTGGGCGAGAAGGTCACGAAGGCGGTCATCACGGTCCCCGCCTACTTCAACGACAGCCAGCGGCAGGCGACCAAGGACGCGGGCACCGTCGCCGGCCTGGACGTTCTCCGGATCGTGAACGAGCCGACCGCGGCCGCGCTCGCGTACGGGCTCGACAAGAAGAAGGACGAGACGATCGCGGTGTACGACCTCGGCGGCGGCACCTTCGACATCTCGATTCTCGAGATCGGCGAGGGCGTCTTCGAGGTCAAGGCCACGAACGGCGACACGCATCTGGGCGGCGACGACTTCGACCAGAAGGTCATGGAGTGGATCGCCGAAGAGTTCCGGAAGGAGCATGGCATCGATCTCCGCAAGGACCGGATGGCTCTCCAGCGCCTCAAGGAGGCGGCCGAGAAGGCCAAGGTCGAGCTGTCGAGCACGCTGCAGACCGAGATCAACCTGCCGTTCATCACGGCGGACGCGAGCGGGCCGAAGCACCTCGTCGTGACCCTGACGCGAGCCAAGCTCGAGTCCCTCGTCATGGATCTCATCGACCGGACGGCCGAACCTTGCCGGCAGGCGATGAAGGACGCCGGGATCACCACTAAGCAGATCGACGAGGTGATCCTGGTCGGCGGCCAAACCCGGATGCCCAAGGTCCAGGAGCTGGTGCGAGACCTGTTCGGCCGGGAGCCCCACAAGGGCGTGAACCCGGACGAGGTCGTCGCGGTGGGCGCAGCCGTCCAGGCCGCGGTCCTGGCCGGCGAGGTCAAGGACGTCGTCCTCCTGGACGTGACGCCGCTCTCCCTCGGCATCGAGACCCTGGGCGGCGTGATGACGCGCCTGATCGAGCGGAACACCACCATCCCGACGAAGAAGTCGGAGGTGTTCACTACCGCGGCCGACAGCCAGACGTCGGTCGAGGTGCACGTGCAGCAGGGCGAGCGTCCCATGGCGCGGGACAACCGCACGCTCGGCAAGTTCCACCTGGTGGGGATCCCGCCGGCGCCGCGCGGCGTGCCGCAGGTCGAGGTCACCTTCGACATCGACGCCAACGGCATCCTCAACGTGTCGGCCAAGGACCGCGCCACGGGCAAGGAGCAGGCCATCACGATCACGGCGTCCTCCGGCCTGACGAAGAGCGACATCGACAAGATGGTCAATGAGGCCGAAGCTCACGCCGAAGAGGACAAGCAGCGCCGCGAGGAGATCGAGGTCACGAACCAGGCGGACTCCCTCGCGTACAGCATCGAGCGGCAGCTCGCCGAGCACGGGGACAAGGTGGCGGCGGCCGACAAGACGGCAATCGAGGAGGCCATCAAGGAGGTCCGGGAGGCGCTCAAGGCCAACGACGTGGCGCGCGTCAAGCAGGCCAGCGAGGCCCTGACCAAGGCGTCACACAAGATGGCGGAGTCGCTCTACCGGGACGCCCAGACCAAGGGGGCCGGCGCGAGCGCCGACCCCGGCGCCCGCGACGGTAACGGGCGGACCAAGACGGCCGAGGGCGAGGTCGTGGACGCGGAGTTCGAGGACCTCGGGCCGAAGAACTAGCGACAGCCGGGGAGCGCGCGCACGAGGGATCAGCGGTGAAGAAGCGCGACTACTATGAGGTGCTCGGGGTCTCGCGGGAGGCCCCGGTCTTGGAGATCCGCCGGGCTTACCGGCGGCTCGCCCGACGCTATTCGCCGGACGTGAATCTGTGGGATGGGCGGGCCGAGGCGCTGTTCGAGGAGATCCGGGAGGCGTATCGCGTGGTCGGCGATCCGACGGCGCGCCCCCTCTACGACCGGCTCGGGCACCAAGCCTTCGAGCCGTCCCGAGACGGACCGGGCGTCGGCCCCCCCTCGCGCGGCGAGGACATCCACTATGCGATGGAGCTCGAGCTCGACGAGGCGCTCCGAGGCGTGCGGGTCGAGATCGAGGTCACGCGGCTGGAGCCGTGTGAGGCTTGTGGCGGGTCCGGGGGCAGCGGCGGCCAGGCGGCGGAGCACTGCTCCGCATGCCAGGGGCACCCCGTCCGCGTCACTCTCCACCGGGACCGGCCGGTGGCCACCCGGTGCGGGGCTTGCGGCGGCACGGGCTGGCGCCTGCCGCCGCCCTGCCCCGGCTGTGGCGGCCGGGGCACGCGGACCCAGCCGTGCCGGATCGAGGTGGCCATCCCGCCGGGCGTCGACACGGGGGCCCAGGTGCACGCCGTCGGGGAAGGCCACGCTGCCCCGGCTCCGGGGCGCCGGGGCGACCTGATCGTCATCACGCGCGTGAGGCCGCACCCGCTCTTCAGCCGGAAGGGCGATCACCTCCATTGCGAGGTGCCTCTCACGGTGCCCGAAGCGGCCCTCGGGACGCGGATCCAGATCCCCACGCCCGACGGGCCGGTCGTGGTGCGGATCCCGGCCGGGACCCAGACGGGCCAGACGTTGCGGATTCGCGGAAAGGGCTGCCCCCGGCTGGACCGCGAGGGGCGGGGCGATCTCCTCGTGGAGACGCGTGTCGTGATCCCGCGGAATCCCGATCCCGCACTGGAGGAGGTGCTGCAGGCGCTGCAACGACTCCTCCCCGAGGATCCGCGGGCGGAGCTCTGGGGGCCCCCGGGCCTCTGGGGCGCCCGCGCGGAGGGCGCGCGGTGAGCGATCGCGGGCGGCCCCTGTACCGCATCAGCGTGGTCGCCGAGATGCTGGCGCTCCATCCGCAGACGCTCCGGCTCTACGAGAAGAAGGGCCTCATCCGGCCCAGCCGGACGACGGGGCGGACCCGTGTGTACTCCGTGGAGGACGTCGAGGAGATCCGGCTGATCCTGCGGCTCGGGCGAGAGCTCGGCGTGAATCTTGCGGGCATCGAGATCATCTTAAAGATGCGGCGC
Organism: uncultured Candidatus Rokubacteria bacterium; assembly: GCA_963805625.1. Classification (GTDB taxonomy): domain Bacteria; phylum Methylomirabilota; class Methylomirabilia; order Rokubacteriales; family DASRDR01; genus DASRDR01. The sequence continues at coordinate 369,094 of CAWDVE010000017.1, read as the reverse complement.
CAGATGCAGGCGATGCAGCAAGAGCTGGAGGCAGCGGCCTCCCCCCTGCGCCACGAACCCGGCAGCCCCGTCCCTGACGGAGCGGCCGCGGCGCGCGGCGGCCTGGTCCGGGTCGCGGACCGGCAACTTCGCAAACTCGATGTCTGCTAGACGGGAGCGAGAATGGCACGTTCACGATCGACCAAGCGACCCGCCAACGTGCAGGCGGAGCTGAAGGCGCTGCTCCTGCAGAAGCGCGCCGACCTCGTGGCGAAGCTCAGAGAAGAGCGCGAGGGTCGCATCGAGGCGACGGCGCGCCGCGAGAAGGTCGAGGGAATGCCGTTCGGCGACCGCCCCGCTCTGTCGCCCGACGACGAGATGGGCTTTGCTGTGGCCGACCGGCGGGCCGGCATGCTCGCGCAGGTGGATCTGGCCCTCAAGAAGATGGATGAAGGAAGCTACGGGCGCTGCGAGGCGTGCGAGGAGGAGATTGCCCCGGCCCGGCTGCGGGCCCATCCCTTCGCGATTCGCTGCACGCGGTGCCAGGAGATATGGGAGCGCGACCAGTCGCGCGCGGAGGCGGGGGGAGCCCGGAGTCGAGTGATCCCCGAGGAGACCGTATGACCGAACAGGGCACCACAGACCGAAGGCTGTCCCATGACCCGAACAATCCTGGTGCAGATCGAGGAAGCGCCGTGAGCGACACCGACATCCGAATCGAGACGAGCGCGGCCGGCCCGGGCCCAGCGAACGCCGCGCGTCCTGACGGCGACAAGCCGGATGAGCTGGCCATCCTGCCGCTCCGGGAATCCGTGCTCTTCCCCCAGGCGGTCATCCCGCTGGCGGTCGCGCGGCCGTCGTCCGTGCGCGCGGTCGACGAGGCCGTTCTCGGCCACCGTCTGATCGGCGTTCTGACCCAGCACGACGCCGCGCAGGAGGCACCCGCCCCCCAGGACCTCCACCGGACGGGCACGATCGCGATGATTCACCGCATGCTCAAGCAGTCCGACGGCACGATCCGCCTGGTCGTCCAGGGGCTCGAGCGGTTCCGGGTGGTGGAGTTCACGCAGACGATGCCGCACCTCCGGGCCCGGATCGAGCGCGTACCGGACATCATGCCGGCGGCCGACGACGTGGAAGCCCAGGCGCTCGGACGTCAGGCCCACACGCTCTTCGAGCGCATCGTCGAGCTGTCCCCGGCGCTGTCCGACGATCTCCTGCCGCTCATCTCCGGAGCCGGCGATGCGGGCCGTATGATCGACCTCATCGCCGCCACCCTGCCCTCCCTGACCACGGTCGAGCGCCAGACGCTCCTCGAGACGCCCGACGTCAAGGCGCGGCTCAAGACCCTGGTGGAGTCGCTGACGAAGGAGACCGAGGTCCTCGAGCTCGGGTCGAAGATCCACTCGCAGATCCAGAGCGAGATGACCAAGACCCAGCGGGAGTACTACCTGCGTGAGCAGCTGAAGGCGATCCAGAAGGAGCTCGGCGAGGGCGACGAGCGGGGTCAGGAGCTGACCGAGCTTCGCGAGAAGATCGAGGGGGCTGGTATGTCCGAGGAGGCGCACCGGGAGGCCATGCGGGAGCTCGACCGGCTCACGAAGATGCCGCCGGCGGCGGCCGAGTACTCGGTCGCTCGGACGTATCTCGAGTGGCTCACGGCGCTGCCGTGGCGCAAAGAGACACCGGACGACATCGACCTGGCCCGTGCCCGCGCGGTGCTCGACGAGGACCACTGGGGGCTCGGCAAGATCAAGGAGCGGCTCCTCGAGCACCTCGCGGTCCGGAAGATCCGGCCCGAGGGCAAGTCGCCGATCCTCTGCTTCGTGGGTCCCCCTGGCGTCGGCAAGACGTCGCTCGGCCGGTCGATCGCGCGCGCGCTCGGGCGGAAGTTCCACCGGATCGCCCTCGGCGGGATGCGGGACGAGGCCGAGATCCGCGGTCACCGGCGGACGTACATCGGCGCCCTGCCCGGGCAGATCGTCCAGGGGCTACGGCGGGCCGAGTCCAAGAACCCGGTGTTCATGCTGGACGAGATCGACAAGCTCGGCTTCGACTTCCGCGGGGACCCGGCCTCGGCGCTCCTCGAAGTGCTCGACCCGGAGCAGAACTCGACGTTCCGGGACCACTACCTCGACGTGCCCTTCGATCTCTCGCGGGTCCTGTTCATCACCACCGCGAACATGCTCGATCCGGTTCCGGCGCCGCTCCGCGATCGGATGGAGATCATCGAGCTGCCCGGCTACACTGAGGACGAGAAAGTGGAGATCGCCCGGCGCCACCTCGCGCCGAAGCAGGCCACCGAGCACGGGCTCGGGTTCGACCGGGAGATCACGTTCACGGAGCCGGCGCTCCGGCTCCTCGTCCGGAGCTATACGCGCGAGGCGGGCGTGCGGAGCCTCGAGCGGGAGATCGCCGCGCTCTGCCGAAAGGTCGCGCGGCGGCGCGCCGAGGGCGACGTCCAGCCAGTGACCGTGGACCCCGAGCGCGTGATGGCGCTCCTCGGGTCGCCCCGCTTCCTCCTCGAGGAGGAGATCGCCGAGCGCACCCGCACCCCCGGCGTGGCCGTGGGGCTTGCGTGGACGCCGGCCGGCGGAGACGTCCTCTTCGTCGAGGCCTCGACAATGGCGGGGGGCAAGTCACTCACGCTGACGGGCCAACTGGGCGACGTGATGAAGGAGTCCGCCCAGGCCGCCGTCTCGTGGGTGCGGGCTCACGCGGCCGAGCTCGGCATCGCCCCGGACTTCTGGATGCGCTCGGACCTCCATCTTCACGTTCCGGCCGGCGCCATCCCGAAGGACGGCCCGTCGGCGGGCGTGACACTGGCCACGGCGCTGGTCTCCCTGCTCCGGGGCCAGTCAATCCGGCCGGGGCTCGCGATGACCGGGGAGATCACGCTGTCCGGCCGGGTCCTCCCGGTCGGCGGTATCAAGGAGAAGGTCCTGGCCGCCCATCGGTCCGGGCTCACGACCCTGATCCTGCCGCGGCAGAACGAGCGCCAACTCCTTGAGGACGTCCCGGCCGAAGTCCGGGCGCAGCTCGAGGTCCACCTGGTCAGGGATGTGGCCGAGGTGTTGCATATTGCTCTGCCCGATGCGTCGCGCTGGAGCCCCCTCGACGGGGAACTGGAGTTGGAGCTGGTCGGGAAAGGTACGTCCTGACGGTCAGATGGGCGCCGGATTGACACGCCGGAGGCGGCTCCGTAGACTGGCCCCCGGTCCAGCGCCTATGGCTCGCCTGGTGCCACTCTACGTCGGTCTCCTGTCCCTCGTCGTCGTGGCCACCCCCGCGGGGGCTGGTTCCATGTATCAGTTCGAGGATGACCAGGGGGTCGTTCACTACACGAACGTGCCGGGGGACCCGCGGTACAACTTCGTCCGGAAGGACCCGGAGCCGGCCGGCGCCAAGCCGGCCGGCGAGGGGGGGAGCCTGTCGCGCGGACTCCGCGCCTTCGCCCACATCATCCGCGCCGCCGCCGAGCGCTACGGCGTCGACACGCGGCTCGTCGAGGCGATCGTGCAGACGGAGTCGGCCGGCAATCCAACGGCGGTGTCACCGAAGGGCGCGCGCGGCCTGATGCAGCTCATGCCGGAACGCGCCGCCGTTCTGGGGGTACGGGACTCTTTCGACCCGACCCAGAACGTGGACGGCGGAGTCCGCCACATGCGGGACCTGCTCCAGCGCTTCGGGGGCGACGTGACCCTGGCCCTGGCGGCGTACAACGCCGGCGAGGCCGCGGTCCGGAGCTACGGAGGCGTCCCTCCGTTCGCCGAGACTCGCGAGTACGTCCGGCGCGTGCGCGCGATGTACGACGGCGGCATGTCCCTGGCGCCGCGGACCATCGCCCTGGTGACGGCGCCCCAGCGCATCTACCGTGCCGTCGCGGAAGACGGCACGCTCACCTTCACGAACCTGCCGCCCCGTACCGCCAAGCCCGCCGCCGGGCGCTTCTAGCCCCGACCGCTTCCTCGGGGCCGCACCCGGGCTGCCCGGGCGCAAGCCATCGCTCGCGTCAGTTCCGTCGCCGCGCGCTGGAGTCACTCGAAAGCCTGGCCGTATCGCTCCCGGTGGGCGATCGTCCCGAGCGGCTTCCTGTCCTTCCTGCCGCGTCCCATGGGTCCGACGGGATAGCCGAGCGGCAGGATCGCCAGGACATCGAGCTTGGCCGGGATGCCGAGGAGCGCCTTGACCTCGTCCAGCCCTCCGAAGCCAACCCAGTTCGACCCCACCCCATCCGCCCACGCGGCGAGCAGCATGGACTGGATTGCCCGGCTCGCATCCGAGATGGCGAAGGGCGTCTTGTCGACCAGGACGACGACCGCGGCCCCCGCCTGGGCGACGTGCGCTCCGGTCCGCGCGAGCCCGCCGAGCTTCTGGAGGGTCTTCCGATCCTCGACCACGATGAAGTGCCACGGCTGGAGGTTCTTGGCGCTGCCGGTCAGCCGCCCCGCCTCGACAACGCGTCGTAGCGTCGCCTCGGGAACGGGCTTGTCCTGGTACCGCCGGACCGCCAGCATCGTGCGGATCGTTTCGAAGACGTCCATCAAGGCTTCCCTTCCACGCCTCGCGCGTGACTGCCCCCGCGCTCAGCGGCTGCCCCTACCCTGCTCGTCACAGATCTCGCACCATCTCGAGTTCCAACAGGGTGGGCGTGTGATCGAGGGGCTGGTGCCTGCCGGTCACCTTGAAGTCACAGCGATGATACAGCGCGAGCGCCGCCTGGTTCGTCGAGGTCACCCAGAGGTATAGATGCGGCGTGCCGTGTCCTCGAGCCCACGCAGCCACGGCCTGGACCAGCGCGACACCGACCCTCTTTCCACGCGCCGCCGGCTCGACGAACATCCCGACGAGGTCGAGCCGAGGTCCATCGGCCACGAGACCGGTCGCCCATGCCGATCCAGCGGTCGCCATCCTCGGCGACGTACGTCACCCGGTCCTGGCCCAAGCCGCCTCGCGTCGCACGCTCATGCCAGACCTCGTCGGCAAAGGCCTCTTCTCGCCCGAGCGTGGACCCGAAGGCGGAGGGCGAATCCGCCAGCGCCCGCAGGCGGAGCGCTCGCAAGCGGAGGCCCTCGTCAGGTCGGATCCGGCGGACGATGGGGGGCATCTCTTATTTCTCGCCGCATCGACGGCGCGGGCACGCGTCTCGGCCGCACGGAAGGCGCGACCAGTTCAGGTCCGCAGGGCGCCTTCCACCTGTGCCAGGTGCTCCTCGGCATGGCCGACGATGAACGACTCGATGACGTCGGCCACGCTCATCTCACCCCGCCCTGGGTTGATGCCGCGTTTGCTGCGTTCGGCCTTCGATAGGCTCCGGATCGTGTCGGCTGCTCGCCGAACTTCGTCCTGCAGCTGAGCCAGCATCTCGTCGGGTTGGGCGGCAGCGCCGCGCGCCACCCCGGCAAGTCGTTCGGGCGATCCTGGCGTGCGTCCAAACGTGGGAACCTCTCCCGTCGCCGCCGCGATCAGAACGCGACAATGGTGCAACCAGTACGGGATCATCTCCGTCATGTGTCCCAAGGTCTGCATCGCTGACCACTCGCTCTCGCCTGGCGACGTACGGAGGCGCGAGGTCACCTTGGGCTCTCGCAGCAGCTTCGCCACTTCGTCCGAGACTCGCTCGAGTCTCCTGGCCTGCGTCTCTCCGGGGCTCTCCGTCGGATGTGCTGTCACGTCTGGCCTCCAGATTGGAATTGCACCGCACGGTTCATCGACGCCGCCCCCCCGACGACGCCTCGCAACTCTTGCCCGCCTCAGCGCGCCCGCCGCTTCTTCGTGAGATACGCGCGCCAGGGCTTCCAGTAGTACTTCTTCCAGCCTTCGGTCACCCCGCGCGCGTCGCGGTCCGCCACGTTGACGTGGACGAGTCGGATGCAACCCGACTTGCCGCGGGGCCAGAAGGTGAGGACGAGCGTCGAGTCGATGTCCTCCGGACCAAAGCCCGTCGAGCGCCAGGTCTGGACGATCATCCGCCCGGGCCGCGTGAAGAGCATCTTCCCCGAGAGCGCGCCGTTGAAGGCGCGGAAGGGAGAGCCCAGCCGCGCCCCGATCCGCACCGGCGCGCCCGTGATCGCCGCGTGGCGCTTCGGATCGAGATACATGCGGTAGAGATCGGCCGCCGGCGCCGGCAGTGTCACGCTCTGCTGGATCGTCTTCGGCATGCTCCGATTGCCTCCGCTGTGGCTATCGATGGGAACGGCAGCGACCTGCGAAAGGTGTCTGGGGTCGGGCCGGCCGACAAGCCCCGTGCGAGCGCGCATGCTGTCGGTGGCCAGCGAAGGCACGCCTCACCGGTAGGCTGCCTCGCATGCGTCAGTTCGGCTCCAGCGTGACGATGCTCGCGCGTGCGTCGATCATCACCGAGAAGAGCGAGAGGAAATCCCGGCCGAGCAGACCGTCGGCCTGTGAAAGGCCGGCATCGTGGGCCACGATCGCGAGGGGGCCCGCGCGGGCGCCGCCCACGTCGAGCGACTCGATCCACAGCACGTCCGCCCGGGTCACGCCGGTCACGCCCCGGACCTCGGCCGCATACGTGTTTGGCGTGACGATACCGAGGCGGGCAAGCGCCGCCGGGGCCACCATCGTCCGGTCAGCCCCCGTATCGAGGATCAGCGTGACCGGGCCGGCCCCGTTGATCTGGGCAGCGACCAGGATCGGCGCGCCCGCGACGAAGGTGATGGTAGTCGTCCCGGCCCGCGCGGTGGCAGGTGCCCCGGGCGGCGGCTCGACGGAGGACACCGCCATGGCGCGAGCGGCGGCCCGGTAGCGCTCCGGCACGCTCTCGAGCCCTGTCGTGTAGTGAACCACCCCCTGATCGTCGACCCAGTGGTAGACCTGGGCCCCGACGCTCGTGACGAAAGCGCCGATCACAAGCATCATGGTCTGGATCACGCGCCACGGGCGGGCACGGCAGTCCCTCGCGGGGCGCCACGAGAGTCGGCAGGACGGTGCCGGGATCATCTCGACCACTCTGCAGGGAGCACTACCGTACGCTCACCGACGCCCGCCGATCGGCCCCAGCACGTCCCGTGGCCCGATCAGCCCGGGCGCCGCGCACCTCATGCTCCGCTCAACGGAAGAGGGCGCTATATGCATTGAGTGCCGGCTGGCCGCCCAGGTGGGCGTCGAGGACCGTCGCGCGCTTCTCGATCTCGACCCGGGACACGAGGTCGATGAGCCCCGCCATCGACTTCCCCTCGTAGACGGGGTCCGTCAACATGCCCTCCACTGCGTGAAGCCGAGGCCGCCCAGGCGGTGGTCCGACGCGCCGGCCGGGATCGCATACGGCCGCCCGCCGGACGCCTCGATCTCCGCGAGCGCCTGCTCCCAGCTCTCCTTGAACCCGATCCCGAACCCCGGCCTGCACCAAACGGACGTCCGCGCCGAGAATCCGGCTGAGGAGGATGTTGCCCACGCGATCGTAGACGGCATCGGGCCAGTCCACCCAGCTCTCCTGGATCAGCACGCACCGCATCCACACCCGAGCCGCGGCCGCCGCCACCTGGCGCGTGTGGTTGGACTGGACCCCGCCGATGGACACGAGCGTGTCGCATCCCTGCGCGATCGCGTCCGCCACCAGGTACTCGAGCTTCCGGATCTTGTTGCCTCCGAAGGCGAGCCCGCTGTTGCAGTCGTCGCGCTTCGCCCAGATGCGGGCTCCACCGAGGTGGGCGCTCAGCCGCTCCAGCGGATGCACGGGAGACGGACCGAACAGGAACGGATACCTGGCAAACGCGTCGAGCTTCATGCGTGCTCCTCAATCCACCCTCGTGGGTCGCCTAAGGGGAATTCTCCTCCGGATACTCGAAGGAGTAGAGGCGCACCTCGAATCGCTGCTCCCCCCCTCGAGGCCGGAGCGGAATCGTGAACGACTCCACGTCCGACTCGTTCCAGCGGACGCGCGTCGGGGCCGTGAAGCTCACAATGCGGCCGGTCGCGTCGAGGCCCAGTAGCTGGAGCCACGCGCCCGCGATGAGGTGGTTGCGTCGCTCGACGAGCCCGTCAGCCTGGACGGCGGTCGGGGTCACGCTCAACCGCCAGTAGAAGTCGACCGGAGGCGCCTCGCTGTGGAGTTCGAAATCGGCCGGCCGCGCCGCGGCAGCCGATGCCGCGCAGCCCGCGCAGAGAGCGGTGGTCACCAGCAGCGCCGGCAGACCGCCGCTCGAGATCCGGAACCCTCGAATGCTCACGCTCACCTCCAAGCTCACAGCCCGCAACCGGCGCTCTTTAGACGTTCTCACCGGGGTGCTCTCGACACAAGAGGCGCCGAGAGCGCAAAGATGCCGACCGGCCCCCGTCTTGAGCCCCCATGGTAAGCGTCCGGCTCGATCAGCCACGCGGACTTGGTCTTGACGCCCGGGTGCCTCCACGTTGGCTTCAGCCGCGGCTGGTTCGAGTCGTCGCGCGGGCTCGTCGAGCTGCCTATCGCGCCGAACGCGCTCCGGGAAAGGTGGGCAGCTATCGCGCCAGTGCCTCGATCGCGGCGGCGTCGCGGTGACGCGCTTCCGGCAGGTGGATGTCCCAACAACGCACGCTGCAGAATGTGAGCTTCAACCGTCCGGAGTTACAGGTCGACACGGAGCACCGGTAGTACTTCGTCCCCACCGGGATCGACTTCTTGCACACGGAGCACACTCCGAACTGTGCCGGCATCCTAGCCCTCACTCTCCACTGCGGGAGCGTTCTCAGTTGCCCACGTGTAGGTTCTGGACATCGATCCCGCGCGCCCTCGGGGCCGCCGCGCAACCTCCGGAAGCCTGCCGTGTCGATCGACCGGCTGCATTCGCGCGTGACGTCCTCGAAGGCCTCCACGGGTCACTGCCCGGTCGACGCGCCCGACAATGGTCGAGCACTCCCTCCTGGAGCGCCTTGAGCATATCCCGAAGGTCGGCCCGGGAATGTAGGGACGCTGCCAGCCTCAGCGCGACCCCCCCGCGGCCGCGTGCCGGCGCCTTCCTCCGCCCTACCTCGGTTTCGAGCGCGGCCGAGGCTCCGCCCACCTCGCTCAGCGGCGACGATCGGTCTCCTGGACCGGGCGCTCAGACGATCCCGCGGTCGAGCGTCCGGTAGGCGAGCGCTTCCGCGACGTGCTCGACGGCAATCGCATCCGCCCCGGCCAGGTCGGCGATTGTCCGCGCCACCTTGAGCACGCGGTCGTGGGCGCGCGCCGAGTACCCAAGCCGCGCCGCCGCGCGCGCGAGGAGGGCCCGCCCGGCCGGCGGCAGCGGGCAGTGGCGAAGGAGCTGGCGCGGCGTGAGCCGCGCGTTCACACGCACGGGCCCACGCCCGAGCCGCGCCCGCTGACGCTCGCGCGCGCGGGTGACCCGCTGCTGGACCGCTGCCGATTCCGGCGGCGCGCCGTCGCCTGAAGTGGCCATCTCCGGCATCACCGGTCCCACGTCAACGTGGAGGTCAATCCGGTCGAGCAGCGGCGCCGACAGCCGTCCCAGATAGCGCGCCCGCTCCCCCGGCGTGCACGCGCACCCGTCCAGGGTCCGGCAGCCGCGCCGGCACGGGTTCATCGCCCCCACCAGCTGGACCTCGGCCGGCAGCCGCACCGCCCCGCCAACCCGCGCAACCGTCACCGCGCCATCCTCCAGCGGCTGGCGTAGTGTGTCGAGCGCGTGCGGCGCGAACTCCGGCAGCTCGTCCAAGAAGAGCACGCCCAGGTGGGCCAGGCTCACCTCGCCCGGATGCGGCACTCGGCCCCCGCCGACTAACCCGGCCGGCGAGACGGTGTGGTGGGGCGCGCGAAACGGCCGGCGCGTCACGAGGCCCTCCGGCGGAAGCAACCCCGCCACGCTCCAGATCCGGCTCACCTCGACCGCCTCCCCCAGCGTGAGGGGCGGCATGATTGTCGGCAGCCGCCGCGCGAGGAGCGTCTTGCCCGTCCCCGGCGGGCCGATCAGCAGCACGTGGTGGCCGCCGGCCGCCGCGATCTCCAGCGCGCGCTTCGCATGCGCCTGACCGCGCACGTCTCCGAGGTCGACGTCGTCGGGCGGCGCGACCGCGAGGAGCTGTCCCGGATCCTCGCGAGTCCGGGCGATCGGGTGCTCCTCGTTGAGGAACGCCGCCGCCTCCGCGAGCGAGGTCACCGGGTACACGGCGAGGGCCTCCAGCACCGAGGCCTCCGAGGTGTTGCCGGCGGCGAGGAGGCAGCCGTCGAGCCCCGCGTGGCTCGCCCGGAGCGCCATCGGGAGCACCCCGCGCACCGGATTTATCGCCCCGTCGAGGGCCAGCTCCCCCACCACGAGGAGGCGCGCCAGCCGCTCCGGCTTGACCACGCCCGTCGCCGCCAGGACGCCGAGCGCGATCGGCAGGTCGAAGCTGACGCCTTCCTTCCGCACGTCCGCCGGCGCGAGGTTGACGGTCACGCGCTCGAGCGGAAACGCGAAGCCGGAGTTCCGGATGGCCGTCCGGACGCGCTCCCGGCTCTCCCTCACCGCCGGATCCGGCAAGCCCACCGTCGCGAACGTGGGCAACCCCTGGCTCACGTCGACCTCCACGCGGACCAGCGCCGCGTCGACACCGGCGAGGCATGCGGAGAAGACCCGGGCGAGCATTACCCACGTCGCCGGGACTGCGACCTCGACGCCCGTGCTGCCGCGGTCCCCTGATTCGTCCGGCCCATGGCGAAGGCGTTGCAAGCCGCGCGCCGAGAGGCGCCGCGCGACCGGACGCCGAGTGGCGGGCGGTTCGCTCAGGCGGGCGGCTGGCTCGGCGGCGTCAACGTCATACAGGGCGTATCCGTCACGATGTCCAACCGTCGAGGCCGAAGGCATGCTTGAGATGCCGCACACCGGTCACCCCGCCCGCCTCGTCGAGCGACACTCCCACCACGTCGAAGCGGCAGGATTGCTCGCCAAGCCGCCGCGTCGCGAGGTACCCGAGCGCGAGCCGGACGAGCCGCGCGCGCTTCCGGGCATCCACCGCGGCCTCGGGCGGATCGCCTGAGTGGCCTCGTCGCGACTTCACTTCGATGAAGACCAGCGTGGCGCCGTCGCGGGCCAGGAGGTCGATCTCGCCCAGCCGCGACCGGAGGTTCCGTGCGAGGATGACGAGACCGCACCGCTTGAGGTAGCGCACAGCCGCGGCTTCCCCCACCTGGCCGACAGACCGTGTCGTGGCGCGGGGCGGATCGCGCTGCCACCGCATGCCAGTCACTGTGCAAGGACCCGACCAAGCGGTAGGCCCGCCGGATGTCGAGCCGGCACATCCGAGCGATCATCGCGGGTTACTGCCCACGGATGCGCGTCGTGTCTGGGCAGTCAGGGCCGGCGCGCGCCCTCCAGGATCCGCGCCAGCGCGGCGTAGCCGCGCGCCCGGGCGTGGGCGAGCGGCGTGACGCCCTGGCGGTCGGCGAGATCGCCGGCGGCTCCCGCCTCGACGAGGAGGCGCGCGACGGCCATGTGGCGCGGCCCGCCGTCTCCGAGGATCACGGCCTCGAGGAGGGCCGTCCAGCCGAGGTTGTTGACATGGTCGAGCGGCGCGCCGGCCTCGACGAGGACCCGCACCACCTCCACGTGGCCGAGGTGCGCTGCGGCGATGAGCGCCGTGCCGTCGTAGGGGCTTGTGACGGTGCACGGGCTCGCGCCGAGCGCGAGGGCGAGCCCGAGCGTCGCCACGTCATCGCGTACGGCCGCGATCGTGACGACATCGTAGCGCTGCGCGTCGAAAGCATTCGGGTCCGCGCCGCCCGCCACCAGCACCCGCATCGCCTCGCCCTGCGCGGCGAACACGGCGACGTGAAGCGGCGTGCGTCCGTGGCCGTCCCGTGCGCCAGGATCCCCGCCGGACGCGAGAAGCCGGCGGATCTCGATCGCGTCGCCACGGGCCGCCGCCCCGTGGAGCCCCGTGTACGCTCGCACCTCGTCCGGGCCGGGCGGCACCTGTGGAAATCCGGCGCGAGACGAGAGCAGCGCCACGAGGCCGACCAGGAGCAGCCCGACGAGACGGCTCACGGGCCAGACGCGACGGCCGGCCGGAGGCGTCAGGGCGATTCTGGCGAGGGCAGCTCCACGCCCTCGAGGGGATCCGACGCCGGGTGGTAGTACATCCATTCGGCGGCGCCCTCGGCGACCGTGCGGTTGAGCGCGCGCGCCTGGCGCTCGCCCAGGTCGCGCACGATCTCCCCGGCCGGAGCGCGGCGCGCGATGATCAGGGCGTGGCGGGCATCGAGCGGAACCCGTACCTCGTGCGCGGATCCGAGCCCCACCTGGTAGAGCTTCGCGGCGGCCGACGGCGCCCAGAGCACGACGGGCGTGTCGCTCGTCAAGAGCACCGGTGAGGCAAAGCGGACGACCTGCCACGTGCGGGCCGCCAGCTGACGCGCGAGCGCCGGCATGGACGCCAGCGACCGCCCGACCGGCGGCCGGCCAGGGAGCAGCACGTCCGGCGCGCCTGCGCCGCGTGCCGCCTCCGACCCTCTGGCCTCTGGGGCCTCCGGGGCAGCCGCGCCCTGGCGCTCGGCATCTTCCGTCTCGGGCTCCTCGAGATCCTCGGACTCCTCGCCCGCCTCGGACTCCTCGATGGTCGAGACGATGAGCTGGCCGACGAGGGTCGCGACCCTCCCGGCCTCGGCCCGGTGATACCGCCCGAGGAGAAGCTGCGCGGCGAGGACGAGGGCGAGGCTCGCCCGATCGGACTCGCGTGGCGGGAAGGTGCCGGCCGTGATCCGCTGGACGGCCTCGGCCCCCCGGGCCTCCACCTCGGCGAGGAGGCGCGCGAGCGCCGGGGCATCGGTCCGGTCGGCCACGAGCGCATACCGCCCGAGCTCCGCCACGGCGGCGTCCACCAGGATGAGCCGCCGGCGGGTGCGGTCCCGCCGCTCCGCGATGAGCTGGCCGGTGGCGTCGGCGAAGCCCGCGAGGAGGAAGCGGGGGACGAGCGGGCGCTCGAGCGCGGCCGGGCTCACGTCAGAAAAGCCGAAGCTCGAGGGAGGGATCGCCGGGCTCGCTCCCGACGCCGTGATCAACCACGTGACCAACTCCATGAAAGGAGCGCCGGTGGAGCGGACACGGGCCGAGCCGTGCGAGCGCCTCGAGGTGCGCGGCGGTCGCGTATCCCTTGTGCTGCCGGAAGCCGTACTCGGGATAGCGCCGGTCGGCGCGCAGCATGAAGGAGTCTCGGGTGACCTTCGCGAGGATCGATGCGGCGGCGACCGAGGCCGAGCGGCGATCGCCGGCGATGATCGCCCGCTGGGCGCAGGTCACGCCGGGGATCCGGAGGTTGCCGTCCACCAGGACGAGACCGGGCGCGAGACGTAGCCGCTCGAGCGCGGCCCGCATGGCGCACCAGGTAGCCTGCAGCACGTTGACCGTGTCGATCCGCCGCGGGCCGACGCGTCCCACGGCGAAGGCGAGCGCCCGGACACGGATTTCGCGCGCGAGTCGCCGCCGTTGCCGAACGCTGAGGAGCTTCGAGTCACGGAGCCCGTCGACCGGCGCCGTCGGGTCGAGAATCACAGCCGCAGCGACCACCGGTCCAGCCAGGGGTCCGCGCCCCACCTCGTCCACCCCCGCCACCCAAAGCCCCCGTGCCCAGGCGCCGCGCTCCTGGGCGTAGAGATCTTCCTCGAGCTCGAACAGCCCTGTCTGGAGGGGACCGGAGCGGCGCTGGCGCACGCGGGGGGTCGGGGAGCTCGTCGCGCGGCTACTCGTCGCTCGCGGCGGGCGCCGCGGGGGCCGCAGTCGGCCGCTCCTGCCGCTTCTCCCGCAGGCGCGCGGCCTTCCCCGTGCGCGCCCGGAGGTAGTAGAGCTTGGAGCGCCGGACGTGCGAGGACTTCACGACCTGGACCTGCTCGACCCGCGGGGAATGGAGCGGGAAGGTCCGCTCGACGCCAACGCCGTAGGACACGCGGCGGACCGTGAAGGTCGCGCGCGCGCCCTCACCGCGCTTGCGGATGATGGTCCCCTCGAAGATCTGCACTCGCTCCTTCTCGCCCTCGATCACCTTCACGTGGACCCGCACGCTGTCCCCGGGCGCAAAGGCGCCCCGGTCCCGCTTAAGGGCGCTTGCCTCCACCACCGCGATCGCATCCGTCGCCATGTTCGTCTCCTCGGTGCGTCACTCGCCCGGCTGGGCGTCATTCACCCGTCCGCGTCAGCTCGCCGCTGCGCGTCATCTCGTCCATCCACTCGCGCTCTTCGCGCGTCAACGGCACCGCGTCCAGCAGGTCCGGCCGGCGCGCCAGCGTGCGCCGGAGCGCCTCGCGGCGCCGCCACCGCGCGATGCGGCCGTGGTCCCCGGAGAGCAGAACCTCCGGCACCCGCCACCCGCGGAACTCGGCGGGTCGCGTGTACTGGGGGTAGTCGAGCCGGCCCGCGGCGAACGACTCCCGCACCGAGCCGTCCGGATCCCCGAGCACTCCCGGCAAGAGCCGGACCACCGCGTCCAGCACGACGAGCGCCGGGAGCTCCCCGCCCGTCAGCACGTAGTCGCCGATGGAGAGCTCCTCGTCGACGAGCTGCGCCCGGACGCGCTCGTCCACCCCCTCGTAGTGCCCGCAGAGCAGGACCAGGTGGGTCTCCTTGGCCAGACGCTCCGCGGCCGACTGCGTGAACGTCGGGCCCTGCGGGCAAAGGAGCACGACGCGGCTCTCCGGCCCTCGCAGGGCGTCGACGGCGGCGAAGAGGGGCTCGGGTTTAAGCACCATGCCACCACCGCCGCCGAACGGGTAGTCGTCCGCGACCCGGTGCCGGCCCTCCGTGTAGTCGCGGAGATCCACCACCCGAATGTCGACGGCGCCCCGCTCCCGCGCCACTCGGAGCATCGACTCGTCGAGCACCCCCGGGAGCATCCCTGGGAAGAGCGTCACCACGTCGATCCGCATCACGCGTCGAGCTCCACGAGCCCCTCGGGAGGCCGCGCGACCACGCGCCGCGCCGCAAGGTCCACCCGGTCGACGAGCGCCGCCACCGCCGGGAGAGACCACGCCCGATCGCCGCGCTGGACCGTCCAGTAGTCGTGCTCGGGGCCCGCGAGGACTTCCGAGATCGTGCCGAGGCTCGCTCCCTCCGGGGTCTCCACGACGCACCCGACCAGGTCGAACGCGTAGTAGCGATCCGGCGGCAGCTGTCGCACCGCGGTGCGCGGGATTGTGACGAGCCGGCCGACGAGCGCCTGGGCGTCCGTCATGCTGTCGCTCCCGGCAAGCTTCACGACGGGTACTCGCCCCCGGAACCAGACGGCCTCCACGTCGTGTCGCTCGCCCGCGGCTGGCGGCACGAGCCAGCACTCCCGCAGCTCGGCGAGCCGCTCCGGGGTATCGGTCAGGGGCTCGACCCGCACCTCGCCCCGCCGACCCTGGGTCCGGACGATCCGCCCCACCGCGACCAGCGCCCCGGCGCCGGCCGGCACGTCGGCCCCGGCGACCTTGGCGTCCGCCGTCTCGCGCATCCGCTCGTTCCTCGGTCGCGCCCGCCTCTAGCTCGCTGGCATGCCCGCACGCGCCAGGAGGTGCCGCACGGTGTTCGAGGGAAGCGCGCCCTTCCGGATCCACGCCGATGCCTTCTCCGTGTCGATCCGGATCGTCGGCGGCTCCGTCAGCGGGTCGTAGAACCCGATCTGCTCGATGAACCGGCCGTCCCGTGCCGTCCGGCCGTCCGCCACCACCACCCGATAGGAAGGCTTCCTCGTCGTGCCCGTGCGTCGTAGCCGAATCCGTGCCGCCATGTGAGTCTCCTCCTCGCCCTGCTTCGGTCTAGCCTCGGAAGAACGGCATCGCCCGGCGCAGGTCCTTGCGTCCGAGCCGGCCGCTCATACCCTTCATGTCCTTCATCATCTTCCGGAGTTGCGCGTACTGCTTGAGCAGCCGGTTCACGTCCTGCACCGACGTGCCGCTCCCGCGCGCGATCCGAGCCCGCCGCTCGCCGTTGATAATCGCCGGCGTGTGCCGCTCGCCCGGCGTCATCGAGCCGATGATCGCCTCGAACCGCCCGAGGTCCTTCGACTCGGCGTCGATCTCGGGCCGGCCCAGCTTGGCGCCCTTGAAGAACGGCACCATGTCGAGGATCTGGTCGAGTGGCCCCATCTTCCGGAGCTGTCGCAGCTGCTCGGCGAAGTCCTCGAGGGTGAAGCTGTCCTCCCGGATCTTCTGGGCCAGCTCCTCGGCCTTCGAGGCGTCCACCGTCGCCTGGGCCTTCTCGACGAGAGAGAGGACGTCGCCCATGCCGAGGATGCGCGAGGCCATCCGGTCGGGATGGAAGGGCTCCAGCGCGTCGACCCGCTCGCCGACGCCGCAGAACACGATCGGCTTGCCGGTGACGGTGCGGATCGACAGTGCCGCGCCCCCCCGGGCATCTCCGTCGAGCTTCGTCAGGACGATGCCATCGTAGCCGACGTCCTGGTTGAACCGCTGGGCCATCGTCACCGCGTCCTGCCCCGTCATCGCGTCGACGACCAGGAGGACGTGATGGGGCTTGACCTCGCGCCGGAGGACCTTCAGCTCCTCGACCATCGCCTCGTCGATGTGGAGCCGCCCGGCCGTGTCGAGGAGGACCGGGTTCCACCCGTTGGCCGCCGCCTGATCCAGGGCGCCGCGTGCGATCTCGACGGGCGACTGCCCCTCGGCACCGTGGACGGGCAGCCCCAGCTCTCCGCCGAGGACACGCAATTGCTGGATCGCCGCAGGCCGGTAGACGTCGGCCGCGACCAGGAGGGGCCGGAAGCCCTCGCGCTGGAAGTGCCGCCCGAGCTTCGCGACGCTCGTCGTTTTGCCGGAACCCTGGAGGCCCAAAACCATGATCACCGTCGGCGGCCGGGGCGCCATCGTGAGTCGATGCGCGGCGCCGCCCAGAAGATCGACCAGCTCACCGTGGACGATCTTCACCACCTGCTGACCCGGCGTGAGGCTTTGGAGGACCTCGTGCCCCACGGCCTTCTCGCGGACCCGCTCGACGAAGGACCGGACGACCTTGAAGTTGACGTCGGCCTCGAGGAGGGCGACCCGCACCTCCCGGAGCGCCTCCTGGATGTTCTCCTCGGTCAGGCGGCCGGCACCCCGGAGGCGGTCAAAGATCGCCTCGAGACGCTGCGTCAGGGCTTCGAACATTGGATCCTCTCGGAATCTCGTGGGGGAATCGCGAAAAGCACTTAAGGCTACAGGACATCCGAAGTGGCGTCAAGGAAGCGGCGGCAAAGTGCTGTTGGTCCATAAGAATGTCATGGGCTAACTGTTCAGTGAGAGTGTCACCCCATGCCGGGCGGCGTCCCGATAGTTGTGGAAAAGAGAAATGGCGTATCTTCTCGGTGGATTGGAGACCACCAACCGTTGACGCCCTTGGCGGGGCGCACCGAGAGGAGATACGCCGATGCCGACGTTGCCACAGAAGACGACCGCGGACAAGCCGGCCGACATCGATTGGGCCACCGCCCTGCAGGCCGACATGCTGAGCGTGGTGCGGCAGGCCATTGAACACCTCGTGGCCGTGGAGCTCGCCGCGGTGCTCGGTCCCCCGTACGCGCGTGGCGGGAGCCGGGTGGGGTATCGCCACGGGTCGAAGGTGCGCACGATCACCAGCCCGGTGGGCGCCGTGACGCTGACCGTGCCCCGGGCCCGTCTGCAGGCCGGAGCCAGCGCCGCCACCGAATGGCAGAGCCAGGTCCTGCCGGCCTACGCTCGGCGGATGCGGCAGGTCAACGAGGCCGTCCTGCAGGCCTACCTGTGCGGGGCGAACACACGCCGGATCCGTGGCGCCCTGAAACCGTTGCTGCAGGGCCGGGCCTTGTCGAAGAGCGCGATCAGCCGGATCGTCCAGGGGTTGAAAGCCCAGCTCGAGGCCTGGCGGGCGCGGACGCTGTCCGATCTCGATCTCGTCGCCCTCTACCTGGATGGCTTTCACCTGCGGGTGCGGCTGGGCGGGCGCGTGAGCCCGGTCCCGGTGCTGGCCGTCCTGGGAGTGCAGCGGAGCGGCCAGAAGGTCCTGGTGCATCTGTCGCTCCGCGGGAGCGAGAGTGCCGAGGCCTGGGCGGCGGTCTGCGAGGACCTGGCCGCTCGGGGCGTGCGCGCGCCCCAGCTCTGCGTCCTCGATGGGGGCAAGGGGCTGCGCGCCGCGGTCGAACGGACGTGGCCGGCGGCGGCGATCCAGCGGTGTACCGTCCACAAGCTCCGGAACCTGCTGACCCATGCCCCGCGGCGGCTCCATGACGAGCTCCGCGACGACTACCACGCGATCGTCTTCGCCGAAGACGGGGCCGCCGCCCGGCGCGCGTACCTGGCCTTCGTGAAGAAGTGGACCAAGGGTTGCCTGGCGGCTGTCACCAGCCTGGAGGAGGCGGGGGCCGAGTTGCTCACGTTCTTCCGCTACCCCCGGAGCCAGTGGAAGAGCTGGCGCACGACGAACAGCATTGAGCGTCTGCATCTCGAGTTCCGGCGTCGGGTGAAGACTCAAGGGAGCTTTCCCACGGCGGATGCCGCCCTGGCTCTGCTCTATGGCCTCATGGCCTCAGGGCAGATCTCCTTCCGGAAGCTCGAGGGCTGGCACGACATGGCCCTCGCGTTCACGATCCCGGCGCCGAAGGCGGAAGAGGCCGCCTGACGCCAATGGCCTCAATTCCGCAATCGCACAATTGCCTCAGGATCCCGTTTGACGGGGCGACCCATATCCTGGTATCCCCCGAAATCGGGCGTCGCCCGCGATCCGAGCCCAACGTGCTCCGATCCCCGAGAAGCCTTTTCCACATCATTCGGGACACGGCCCCATGCCGACATGGGAGCCTCTCACGATGAGTCGCAAGGAAGTCCCGCGGCCCGGCCTGCTCAAGGCGGCCCTGGCCGGGAAGTTCACCAATGCCGAGGGAGCCGGGGCCTTGCACCTGAGCGTCCGGCAGTTCATCCGGGTCAAGCATCGCTTCCAGGCCGCCGGGGCGTCGGGCCTGTGCCACCGCCTGCGGGGGCGACCCTCCCCCCGCCGGCTGCCGGCCGACGTCCGGGCGCGGGTGGCGGCGCTCCTGCAGACCACCTACCTCGATGTCAATGACTGCCACGCCACGGAGAAGCTGCGCGAGGTCGAGGGCCTCCGCGTCAGCCGGGCCTCCGTGCGGCGGATCCGCCGCGCCCTGGACCTGCCGGCCAAGCATCGCCGCCGGCCCCGCCAGCACCGGGCTCGCCGGACCCCGGAAGCCCGCATGGGCGTCCTCGTCCAGCTCGACGGCAGCCCCCACGCGTGGCTCGAAGACCGGGGCCCCGCCCTGACCCTCCACGGCGCGATCGACGACGCCACCGGCACGGTCCTGGCCCTGCACGTTCGGCCGACCGAGGACCTGCACGGCTACGCCACCGTGCTCCAGCAAATCGGTCTGGCCTACGGCCTCCCGCTGACCCTGTACGGCGATCGTTTCGGCGTTTTCGTCCGCAACGACCCGCACTGGACGCTCGCGGAAGAACTCCAAGGCCACCAGCACCCCACCCATTTCGGCCAGATCCTCCGAGACCTCGCCATCGGCTTCCTGGCGGCGGGCTCCCCCCAGGCCAAGGGGCGCATCGAACGGCTCTGGCGCACCCTGCAAGATCGCCTCGTCGTCGAGCTCCGCCTGCGCGGGATCGCGACCCGCGCGGCGGCCAACGCCTTCCTCCCTGAGTTCCTCGCCGATTACAATGGCCGCTTCGCTCATCCCCCCACCGACGCCCACGCCGCCTGGCGGCCGCGGCCGCGGGACTTCGCCGACCAACTCAGCTGCCGCTACACCCGCGTCGTCGCCCCCGACAACACCGTCCGCCTGGGGACCCGCTGGGCCCAGATCCCCCCCGGTCCTTCCGGCCGCTCCTCCGCGGGCCGCCGTGTCGACCTCCGCGAGTGTGTCGACGGCCGGCTCCTTGTCGTCCGCGCCGGCGGGCGACTCGTCAGTCAGCCCTCGCCGGGGCCTGATTTCGTCCTCACGCCCCGCAGCAAGCCCCACGCGGAGCGCACGCGTCGCCTACGCGCCTCCAGGACTGCGTCGGAGGAGGGGGGCCGCCATCAGAGTATTCCCCAGAAACCGCCTGCGCGCCCCTCGGCGCGCCGCCTCACCCCGACCACCCAGACGGCTCGCCCCGCCGCCACGCATCCCTGGCGCCGCTCACTCAACCTCCGTCGCCACACCCCTCACACAGGGGTGACATTCTCACGGAACAGTTAGGGTGACATTTTCACTGGACAGCTACAGGAAGCGGCGGCAAAGTCGTGGCCCGAAATGCCCCGCCGGACGGCCCGAGTGAGGCCTGTCGGGGACCCCGGCGCCCGCCCCTACGACGCGAGCGCGAATGGGGCGACGAAGACCTGGTCGGGGCAGCCGCCCGAAGGCCCCGCGAGTCGAGCGGCCCGGAGCGCCTGGGCCTCCCGGAGGAGCGCCCGGGCCAGATCGCTTCGGCCGTCGAGCGCCATCGCGCGGTGGGCGAAGGCCTCCGCCTCGGCCCCGCACCCGGCCCCGAGCCCGGCGCGCGCCAGGAGGAGCGCGGTGTCGAGGAACTCTGGCTCGAGCCCGCGGATCCTCGCCAGCGCCGCGGCGGCCTCGGCCGGCTGCCCGAGCATCCTCGCCAGCTGGGCGACCCCGTACCACGCGTCGAACGAGGCCGGCGTCTCGTGCGCGAGCCGTCCGTAGAGCGCGAACGCCTCCGGACGGTGGCCCTCGCGCTCGAGCCAGTGGGCCAGACTCTGTTCGGCGTCGGAATTCATCCGAAGCGGCATCGGTCCCTGGCCGAGATTCGCGAGGAGATAGACGGCCACCGCGACGACGCCCGCCGCCACGCGCGCCCGCAGGCTCGCCTCGATGGCCGCCCATCGGACACCCGCCGCCGCGAATAGCGCCAGCAGCGGGACCAGAGGCGCGCGGTAGCGTCCCGTGACGAAGAACGCGACGACCGCGAGTCCAAGCAGGACGACCGAGGCGGCGAGGACCGGCGCCCGCCGCCAGGCCACGCCGAGCCCGACGACGGCGAGCGGGAGAAGCACGCCGAACGGGAACGCAAGCCCCGGCCCCTTCCAGAGCAGCACCCGGAGAACGGGGGACCAGGCGCGAGCCGGGTACAGCTCCTGGTTCCGGGGAATCTCGGTACCACCGAGGAGCAACCGGAGCTTCCGGACCTGGAGGAAGAGGAACCCGACGGGCTCGCGCGCGGCATATGCCGTGACGCGCTCCACGAAGAAGCGGGACGCCGGGCCCGCGCCCGACACGCCGTGGAGTCGCGGCGCTCGGAGGAGCGCCTGCCAGTCGCGGCCGGGGCGCATTCCCACTGTCGCGTCGTACCGGGGATTGTTGCCAAGATAGAGGTTGATCCCGGTATTCGACGAGATGAGGACGAGCTCCCCGCCCTCGGTCCAGTTCCTGAGCGTCACGGGCGCGATCGCGATGGCCGCCCCCAGGAAGAGCCAGACGGCCCGCCGGCGGGCCGCGATCGCCAGGATCGGGAGGAGGACGAGGGCCGGCGCGTTCACGACCGCCGTCAAGCCGCCCAGGAGACCCGTGGCGAGCCAGCCGCGCCCGCCGCGCTCCGCCGGCGCCCGCGCCGCGCAGTAGAGGGTCGCCATCTGGAGGCAGATCGCCAGGGATGGCGCGAGCAGCTCGCCATCGTAGTAGATGAGCACGCCGTAGAGGGCCACGGCCATTCCGGCGCCGAGCCCGACCGCCCGGCCGAACACGCGGGTGCCGATGGCACAGGTCAACGCGGCGGTCAGCGCGCCCAGCACCGCCTGGACGAGGCGCGGCGCGAGGAATCCTGGACCCGCGAGCCGGAGGATCGCGCCGAGGAAGTACGGGTAGCCGGGCGGCTGCCAGTACACGGCCTCCGCCCATCCCTCCCCGGCCGCCAGGGCACGGGCCGCCCAGTAGTAGGTCTCGGCGTCGAGGACGGGGCGCGCGAAGTATGGACTGTCCCTCAGCGCGAGGACGTGACCCAGCCGGAGGGCAAGGGCGACAGCGAAGACGATGGCGGCGGACGGCCCGGCCCGATTCTCTCGCGAAGGGTTCACCCCTCCTCGGAGACGGCGGTCACTTCCGCCCGGCCTGAGCCTTCTTCTCGGCGCGCTCGATCCTGGCGGAAGCGGCCGCGGCGGGGCGCTCGACCTTAACCGGCGGCTTCTTGGCGGGCGCGGGCCGCCGGGCGAGGCTCTCCTTGAGCGCGTCCATGAGGTCGATCACCTGGGCGCGCTGGGCCTCGGGGCCGGCCGCCGTGACTTCCCGTCCGGCCACCTTCTGCTCGACGGCGGCGAGGACCCGCTGGCGGTGGTCGTCCTCATACTGCCCCGGTGCGAACTCCTCGTGCGACAGCTCGTCGACGAGCCGCACCGCCAGGTCGAGCTCGCCGTCCTTGATCTTCGCGGTCTGCCCCTTCTCGATCTCGCCGAAGTCCCGGACCTCGTCCGCGAAGTACATCGTGTGGAGCATGAGTCCGCCCTGGGCGGCGCGGATGAGGACGAGGCTCTCCTTGCCGCGCATGACGAACTTGGCGAGCGCCACCCGGTCGGTCCGGGCCATCGCGTCGGCGAGGAGCCGGTAGGCCTTCTCCCCGCCCTTGTCCGGTCCGAGGTAGTACGTCTTCTCGAAGTAGATGGGGTCCACCTTCCCCAGCGGGACGAACTCGGCGATGTCGATCACCTTGGACGCCTCGCCCTCGAGGCCTTTCAGCTCCTCGTCGGTGAACCGGACGTACTCGTCCTTCTGGACCTCGTAGCCCTTGACCAGGGCCGTCCGGTCGACGACCTCCTTGCACACCGGGCAATAGGTCTGCTGGCGGATGCGGCTCCCGCACTTGGCGTGGAGGAGGTTGAAGCTCACGCCCGCCGACGAGGCGGCGGTGTAGAGGCGGATCGGGATGGACACCAGTCCGAAGGAGATCGTCCCCGACCCGATCGAATGCGGTGGCATGACGCGCCCTCCCGGCCCGGAAATCTCGACGTGATGGAGCGTTTTGCACCGTACCACGGGGCCCGTTATGCTTCAAAGCGCCCGCGGGCGCCCTACCACTTGGGGTCGTCCCGCCGGCGAGGGCCAGCCCCTAGTGATCGACGAGCGGCCGCCCCAGCTCGACGCCTACCGGCGGAAGCGCGACCCCGACACCACCCCCGAGCCCTTCGGGGGTGGGCAGCCAGGAACGGGTGGGCTCTTCGTCGTTCAGCAGCACGCCGCCCGACGCCTCCACTACGATCTCCGCCTGGAGATGGACGGAGTGCTCAAGAGCTGGGCCGTCCCCAAGGGGCCGTCGGTCCGGCCGGAGGTCAAGCGCCTGGCGGTCCACGTCGAGGACCACCCGCTCGAGTACGCCGACTTCGAGGGCGTGATCCCGAAGGACAACTACGGAGCCGGTGCCGTCATCGTCTGGGACCACGGGCGCTACCGCTCGGCGAAGCCCGAGGATCTCCGGGCCCAGCTCGCGCGCGGGCTGGTCGAGGTGGACTTCCACGGCCACAAACTCCGCGGCCGCTGGACCCTCGCGCGGATGAGCGGCAAGGCCAAGGAGTGGCTCCTGATCCGGAAGGCCGGCGAACCCATCCCGGTGGAGGAAGCCACCGAGCGCTACCCCCGGTCGGTCCGCTCCGGGCTGACGCTCGAGGAGATGCGCGACGCGGGCGCCGTGCGGGACGCACTCCGGGCGCGACTCCGGGATCTGGACCTGCCGGTCAGTGAGGTGCCGGTCCGGAAGCAGGGCTTCATGCTCGCGACCCTGGCCAAGCAGGCCCCCAAGGGCGCGGACTGGCTCTTCGAGATCAAGTACGATGGGGTGCGAGTCCTGGCGGAGCGCCGGGGCGACGCGGTGACCCTCGTCGGCCGGAGCGGCCAGAACGTCACGAGCCGCTACCCCGAGATCGTGTCGGCGCTCCGGGCGCTCGCGTTCGATCGCTTCCTGATGGACGGCGAGATCGTGGCCCTCGACGCACGGGGCGTCTCGAGCTTCCAGCGACTCCAGGCGCGCATGGGTCTCACCCGCCCCGGAGATGTGGCCCGCGCGATGGCCACGGTCCCGGTCGAGGCCGTGTTCTTCGACTGCCTCGCGCTCGAGGGTCACGACCTCCGGCGCGTGCCGCTCGTCACGCGCAAGACCTGCCTCCGGCGCGTCCTGCCGCCGCTCGGAGTCGCGCGCTACGGGGACCACGTGGCGGGCGCGGGGCCCGCCTTCCTCGAGGCCGCTGCGGAGGCCCGGCTCGAGGGCATCGTGGCCAAGCGGGCCCAGAGCGCCTACGTGGCGCGCCGCTCGGACGCGTGGCTCAAGATCAAGTGCCAACATCGGCAGGAGTTCGTGATCGGGGGTTACACCGACCCCCAGGGCAGCCGGGCCCGCTTTGGCGCGCTCCACATGGGCCTCTACGACGGCGCCCGCCTCGTCTACGTGTCGAAGGTTGGCTCGGGCTTCGACGGCGCCGAGCTCGAGCGGCTCTGGCGGCAGCTCGAGCCGCTCCGCCGGGAGACGTCACCGTTCGAGGTGGGCACGCCCGCGGGGCGCGGGCACCACTGGGTCGAGCCGCGGCTCGTCGCGGAGGTGCGGTACGCGGAGTGGACCCGGGACGGCGGGGTCCGCCACCCGACGTACCTCCGGCTCCGCGACGACGTCCGTCCCGAGGACTGCCGCCGCGAGGCACCGGATACCGGGGCTTGGCCCGATGAGACCGAGCCCATCCGGGCCGAGGCCGAGGTGGTCGAGGCCGCGACTCCCCTCGCGACGGCCGGGGACGGGCCGCGCGATGCGCCGGCGCCGCGGGTTCGCCTCACCAACCTCGACAAGGTCTTCTGGCCGGCCGAGGGATATACCAAGGGCGATTTGATCCGCTACTACGACACGATCGCGCCCGTGATGCTTCCGTACCTCCGCGACCGGCCGATCGTCCTCACCCGCTATCCCGACGGCATCGCCGGCAAGACCTTCTTCCAGAAGGACGCATCGGAGTTCGCGCCTGACTGGGTGCGGACGGAGCGGGTCTATTCCAAGGACACCGACCGGGAGATCGACTACTTCGTCGTGGACGACGCCGAGATGCTCCGGTACGTGGCCAACATGGGCACGATTCCGATCCACGCCTGGAGCGCGCGCGTGCCGGCGCTCGAGCGCCCGGACTGGCTCGTCCTCGATCTCGATCCGAAGGGCGCGCCGTTCACCGACGTGGTGCGCGTCGCACAGGCGGTCCATCGCCTCCTCGACGATCTCGATCTCCCAAGCCACGCGAAGACGTCCGGCGCCACCGGGCTCCACGTTCTCGTCCCCCTCGGCGCCCGGTACACGCACGAGCAGGCGCGCACCCTCGCCCGCCTCCTCGCCGTCCTGGTCGTCGAGGCCGAGCCGGCGATCGCCACGCTCGCCCGGCCGCTCGGCGCCCGCGGCGGCAAGGTGTACGTCGACTTCGGCCAGAACGGTCACGGTCGCACCATCGCCGCGCCGTTCTCGGTCCGACCGCTGCCGGGCGCTCCGGTCTCCTGCCCGCTCGAGTGGAGGGAGGTGACCGCGCGGCTCGACCCCGCGCGCTTCACCATTCGCACCGTGCCGCGCCGCTTCGCGCGGCGCCCCGACCCGCTCCTGCCCGTGCTCGGAGCGGGGATCGAGATGGCCGCGGTGCTGGCGCGCCTGGAAGGGCGGCTCGCCATGCGCGCACCCGCCCCTCAGGCAGCGGGGCCGGCCGAGCGCGAGCATCTGCCGCCACCGGCGCCGGGCCGGCGCGGGGGCCAACGAGGAGGACAGTCGCGCCGCTGAGCCGGCGAGGGAGTCACGCGCCTGGCAGGCGCACCGTGAAGACGGCACCCCGTCGGGCCGGCTGGCGGCACCGACCGAGCCACCGTATCCCTCGACGATCGCTTTCACGAGCGCGAGACCGAGCCCGGTGTGGCCGTCGTCGCTCTTCCCCTCGCCGGGTCAATAGCTGTAGAAGCGCGAGAAGATCAGCTCCTCGCTTCCCGCCGGGAGTCCGGGCCCCTCGTCCGTGATGGTGGCGACCGCCCATCCGGCATGGTGAGTGAGCTCGATGCGCACCGTCCCGCCTCGCGGCGAGAAGGACAGGGCGTTGTCGAGGGTGTTCTCGAACGGCCCGCTACGCTACGTGGTTCGGGCCGCGGACGTCACAAGGGGTGCTCGAGCGAAGCAGCGCCTGGCAGAAGAGCGACCAGCTCTCGCGCCAGCGCGGGCCCCGTCCCCGACTCCTCGTGCTTGAAGTACACGAACGCGTCGCGCCACTCGATCCGCGCGGCCGTTCTCGCCCACGCGTCGAGCTCGTCTGGCCCGTAGGCGCGGTCGCGGAGGCGCAAATAGCCGAAGTCCGCCGTCACGACGACGGGCGTGGTGCCCTCCTCGGTGTCGGCGACGCAAAGGGCCGCGTTCCGGGCGCGGAGGACGCCGTACACCTCGTCGTCGAGCCACGACGCGTGGCGGAACTCGACAGCCATACGGACGGACGGAGGCACCAGCGCGAGGCAGTCGCCGAGACGGCCGGTATCCTTCCGGAAGTTCGGCGGCAGCTGGAGGAGAAGCGGACCGAGCTTGGCGCCAAGCCCTCCGACCGTGTCGAGGAGGTGGCGGAGGGGCTCCGCGACGTCGCGCAGGCGGGCAAAGTGGGTGATCCGCTGCGGGACCTTGAGGGCGAAGACGAACCCCACCGGAGTGTCCCGGTCCCAGCCGGTAATCGTCTTCGCGGTTGGCATCCGGTAGAAGGTGTTGTTGAGCTCGACCGTGTCGAAGCGCTCCGCGTAGTAGGGCAGCATCCGGGCCGGCGGGAAGCGCTCGGGATAGAAGGTGCCCCGCCACTCGGGATAGCTGAAGCCCGATGTGCCGACGTGGACCATCCGATCCGATACCCTGGCCGACCTGCGGGCCGGTCCGCTGGGCGCGCCCCGCCTCAGGTGGTGGCCACGCTGAGCGCGGCGGCCCGGAAGCGGCGCACCTCGGCCGCGGGATCGGTCGCCGAGAAGATCGCCGAGCCGGCCACCAGCGTCGTGGCCCCGCGCATCGCGAGCGGGCGGCAGTGCTCGAGCTTGACGCCACCGTCCACCGACACATCGAGCGACCGCTCGCCGAGGCGGTTCTTCAGGTCCACCAGCTTCGCGTAGGTCGCGGGGATGAAGGTCTGGCCGCCGAACCCCGGATTGACCGACATGACCAGGACCAGATCGGCGGCGTCGAGCACGTAGTCGAGCATGGCGGTCGGGGTCCCCGGGTTCAGCGCCACCCCCACGCGTGCGCCCAGCTCCCGGATCCGCCCGAGCGTCCGGTGAAGATGCAGGCACGCCTCCACGTGGACGGTGAGCGCGCTTCCGCCCGCCCGGACGTACGTCTCAAGGTACGGATCGACGTTGTCCACCATGAGGTGGAGGTCGAGCGGCAGCCGCGTGCGCTTCCGGATCGCCTCGATGACGGGCGGGCCGACCGTGAGGTTCGGCACGAAGTGCCCGTCCATCACGTCGATGTGAATCTGGTCGGCGCCGCCCGCTTCGACCCGCGCGATCTCGTCGGCGAGGGCGGAGTAGTCGGCCGAGAGGATCGACGGGGCGATTTTGATCATGCGCGCCTCCTGAGGCGATGCGCGGTGAAGCCGTCGGAGCCGTGTTGGTGTGGCGTCATCCGGAACACGTCGGGCGCCGCCCGGCATGCTTCGGGGACGGCGGGCGGGAGGGGGTCGGGCAAGAAGTCCGGCCGGCGCGCCCGGAGCCCAGCCACGACCGCCTCGTTCTCCTCGGGCTCGAGCGAGCAGGTCGCGTAGACGAGGACCCCGCCGGGCCGGACCAGTGCCGCGGCGGACTCGAGGATGCTCGACTGAGTGGGAACGAGGGTTGCGAAGTCGCCGGGCTGCCGCCGCCACTTGCCGTCGGGGTTCCGCCGGAGGACGCCGAGGTTCGAG
This sequence comes from uncultured Candidatus Rokubacteria bacterium, assembly GCA_963805625.1. GTDB lineage: Bacteria > Methylomirabilota > Methylomirabilia > Rokubacteriales > DASRDR01 > DASRDR01. The sequence goes on along the minus strand of CAWDVE010000017.1, from coordinate 341,330 downwards.
CAAGGGGCATCGACCAGGACGCGGTCGCACGTCGGCCCGAGGTCCTCCACGAGGGCGTGCGCATCGGCCAGGCGCGGTTCGACGATCTTGGCCCCGAGGCGGGCGCACGCCACCCGGAGAAGCTCCAGCCGGGCCGCGTTCGGGTCGGCAGCGACGATCCGACCCTGATTGGCCATGAGGGCCGCCAGGTGCGTGGTCTTGGTCCCCGGCGCCGCGCAGACGTCCGCGACCGTCTCTCCGGGGAGAGGTCCGAGGGCGTGTCCCACCAGGATGGCCGCCTCGTCCTGGACGGCGACACTCCCCCCCGGATGGCGGCGAGCTGCCGAAGATCGCCCACGCGCTCGAGCGAGAAGCCCTCGGGCGCGAACCGCGTGGGCGTCGCGCCGACTCCCGCCGCGTGAAGGGCCGCGGCCACCGCACCGACCGCCAGCCGAAGCGTGTTGGCGCGGACCACCACCGCCGGCGCCTCGTTCATCGCGAGCGCGAGCGCCTCCGTCTCCTCGGGCCCGTAGCGGGCCCACCAGCGCTCGACGAGCCACGTCGGGTGCGACGCGCGGAGCGCGAGCGCCTCCACCGGGTCCGCCGCCGTCGGGGCGGGCCAGGGACGCGGCGCGCTCGCGATCGCCCGGAGCACGGCGTTCACGAAGGCGGTCGCCCCTGCAGATCGCCGCCGCTTGGCAAGCTCCACGGCGTCGTGGACCGCGGCCCACGCCGGGATCCGGTCGAGGAATGCGAGCTGGTAGGCGGTGAGCCGGAGGAGCGCGCGGACCCAGGGCGCCAGGTCCTCGAGCGGGCGCCGCGACGCACGCGCGAGCGTCCAGTCCAGACGCCGCCGCCAGCGAAGGGTCCCCAGAGCGAGCTCCGTGGCGAGCGCGCGGTCCCGCGAATCGAGCCCGGCCCGGTCCGTGAGCACCTCTAGCAGGCGGTCCGCATAGGCGTCCGTCGTCTCGGTCCGGACGAGGACCTCGAGCGCGACGCCGCGCGCCGAACCCCGCCGCCCCCGGGTCGCGCGGGGCCCGTCCGCGCCGCCCGTGGCCGGCGCGACGGCGGTGCGGCCAGCGTCAGGAGCGCGGGACCGTCGCGCCAAGCGGCGCTCCCAGGCCAAGCCGCGCGCCCCGGAGGTACGCGTCCCAATCCATCGCGCGTCGGTTCTCGGGCTGGACCTCGAGGGGCTCGAGAAGGCCCGCTCCTGTCCCGACGACGAGCCGCCCCTCGACGGCCGTGAGCACGCCCGGCTCGCCCCGGCCAACGATCGCTCGCGCGCGCCAGATCAGAAGACGACCACCGGGTGTGACGGTGGTGGCCCCGGGCCACGGGTTCAAGCCGCGAACTCGCGCGGCCAGGGTCGCGGCCGGCTGCGTCCAGTCGAGCAGGCCGTCCTCCTTGCGGAGCCGGGGCGCCAGCGTCGCTGCCTGGGATTCCTGCGCGCGTGGCGTGAGCGAGTCCAGGCGGTCGAGCGTCTCGAGGAGCACCTCGGCCCCGAGCACGGCCAAACGCTCGGCGAGTTCCCCGGCGGTCTCCTCGGGGCCGATGGGCGTCGGCCGCTGGAGGAGAAGCGGTCCCGTGTCCATCCCGGCATCCATCTGGAAAGTGGTGATCCCCGTCTCGCGCTCGCCGCAGATGATGGCCCACGCGATCGGGGCCGCGCCGCGATACCGCGGGAGCAGCGACGCGTGGACGTTGATCGACCCGCGCGCCGGCACGTCGAGAACCGCCCGCGGGAGAATCTGACCGAAGGCCACGACGACCGCGACGTCCGCCGCGTGCTCGGCGAGGCGCTCGGGCCAGCCGGGGTCGCGGAGTCGGACCGGCTGGAGCACCCGGATCCCGTGCTCGAGCGCCAGCGCCTTGACGGGCGAGGCCTGCGCGCGCTGCCCGCGGCCGGCGGGCCGGTCCGGCTGCGTCACGGCGGCCGTCACACGATGGCGGGCGAGCAAACCCTGGAACGTGGGAAGGGCGAAGGCGGGAGTGCCATAGAACAGCACGCGCATGGGGTCAGACTTTGACTTCTAAGCAATTCCCCCCGCAAGCGGCCGAGTTCCGGGTCGCCCGCGACAGGGTCCCGGCGAATGTTTGGAAGTCAAAGTCTGACCCCGCCCGCCGCGACGGACTGCGCCGGGAAGCCCTCGCGCTTGATCTGCCGCTTGAGCCGATCCCGCGCGACCTTGTCCAAGCGGTCGATGAACAGGATGCCGTCGAGGTGATCGATCTCGTGCTGGAGCGCGCGGGCCAGGAGCCCCGACGCGCGCCGCCGGAAGGACGCGCCCGTCCGGTCCATCGCCTCCACCACGACCCACTCGGCGCGGCGCACATCGGCGAAGATCCCGGGGAGCGACAGACAGCCTTCCTCGCCCACCTGCTCGCCACCCTGCTCGACAATCACCGGGTTGAGGTAGGCTCGCCCCCCCGTGCCCCGGTCCTCGTCGATGACGAGCATCCGGAGCTCGATGCCGATCTGGGTCGCCGCGAGGCCGATGCCCACCTCGGTGTGCATCGTCTCGACCATGTCGCTGAGCCAGCTCTCGATCTCCGGCGTGACCTCGCGAACCGGCGCCGCCCGGCGCCGCAGGACCGGGTCTCCGTAGAGCCGTACCTCCAGGACCGCCATGTGTCCCTCCTTCAGACGGACCCACCTGGCAGACGGGCCCGCCTGGCCCAATTGGCACGTCTGGCATTGTACCGCCCTCACGGAAGCTCGACCGGATCGATGTCGACCGTGAGCCGGGTGCCCCCCAGCCGGCGCCGGCCCCGCAGGGGCTCGAGGACGCCGGTCACGGTCGCCGGGAGCTCGGGCCCGCCGAGGAGCACCACCTGGACCCGCCCCCCCGCGAGCATCGCAGGCCCCAGCACCGTCGCCCCCGCCGCCCGGCCGCGGGCCGCCAGATCCTCGGCCAGCCTGGCAGCGTCCCGGCCCTCGACCAGAAACCGCCCCATCCGGCGGGCCGGCGGGTACCCGAGCTCCTGGCGCTCGGCCCACTCCGGCTCGTAGAAGCGCTCGGGCTCGCCGCGCGCGATGGCCACGAGCGCCGGATGCTCCGGCAGCAAGGATTGGAGCCACACGCTGCCGCCCGGCTCGACGGCCTCGGCCAGACGCCATCCGAGCTGGAAGGTCCGCTCGGCCGCGCGGAAATCGGGCAGGTTGAGTGTCGCGTCGGCGAGCACGAGGGCGCCGACCGCGACCGGCGTCTCCTCCGCCAGACGGAGCGCCATGGCGGTGCCCACGAGGACCCGCGCCGCGCCCGACCGGAACGCAGTCCGCGCCGCCTCGGCGTCGGGCGGGGCGACCGTCGAGTCGTATCGAACGACCCGCGCTTCGGGGAACGCCTGCCGGGCCTCCGCCTCGAGCCGCTCCGTGCCCCAGCCGAGAAGCTGGAGCCGCCGGCCGCGGCAGCGCCCGCAGAGGCTCGCCGCCGGTACCCGGCGGCCGCAGAGCCGGCACGTGAGCGCCCGCGTCTCCCGATGGTAGAGGAGCGCTAGGCGACAGTGCCCGCAGCGCCGCACGGTCCCGCAGTCTGCGCAGGTCAAGGTCCGGGCGAAGCCGAGCCGGTTGAGAACAAGGAGAACGGAGCGCCCGCGGGAGAGCGCCGCGCGTGCCGTGTCGCGGAGTCCCGGTGAGAGGCTCGCCGCCGCGGCTTCCTCGGCGCCCAGGGCCACGCGCTCGACGGTCGGCCACGCACCCCGCGCGCCGGGGTCCCACGCGAGCGCGCCGCTTCGGGTGGCCACCCAGCTCTCGAGACTCGGCGCGGGGCTCGCGAGGAGGCTCACCCCGCCCTCGCGACGGACGCGCTCGAGGGCAAGGTCCCGAGCATGCCAGCGCGGCGTATCGGGAGACTTGTGCGCGGAATCCTCCTCGTCGACGACGACCGCCAGGCCGAGCGGCGCCAGCGGGAGCCACGCGGCCGTCCGCGTCCCGACCGCCAGCCGGGCCTGCCCCTGGCGGCATGCCCACCACGCGGCCCAGCGCTCCCGGGGGGAAGCGGCGCTCGTGACGAGCCGCGCTGGCTCGCCGAGGCGCGTCTCGAGCCGAGCGGCCCAGGCCCGCGCCAGGTCGATCTCCGGGGCGAGGACTAGGACGCTCGCGCCGTTCGCGAGCGTCTCCCCGATCCGCCGCTCGACGCGGTCTCCGCGGTCCCGGCCGGTGACGAGGCCCGCGGGGCCGGGCGGACACGCGGGCGGCAGCGGCGCCAGCGCGGGCGGCGCGCCCGAGCGGATGCCCGGCGGGAGCGCTCGGAACGCGGCCTCCCCCCACGTGCTCGCCGTCTCCGCCGCCGCCCAGCGTGTGAGCTCGAGCAGCGCCGGGGTCAACGCAGGCACGGGATCGAGGACGGCTGCCAACGGCTCGAGATTCTCATCCTCTGGGCCCGCGCCGGGCTCGACCGCCACCACGACCCCCGGACGGGGACGGCCGCGGAAGGGCACGCGCACGCGCTGCCCCGGGGCGACACGCTCCTCCAGTTCGGGCGGGATGCGATACGTGAAGGTGCGGGGAACGGGAAGGTCGGTGACGACGTGCGCGAGCAGGACGTCCGGCCTCAGGCGCCGGCGGACGCCTGGCCCCGGACCCGGTCGTGCTCACGCCGGATGAGCTTGAGGTCATCGTACGCCTGGCGCCGGTAGGCGGGACCGGGGTTCCGCAGGAGGAACGCCGGATGGAAGGTCGGAACCACGACGGCGCCGCCGAGCTGATGGAGCTGGCCGCGCAAGCGGCTGATCGGCTCCCGCGTCCTCAAGAGCTGCTGGGCCGCGAACGTCCCGAGCGCGCAGATCACGCCGGGCTGGATGGCGGCAAGCTGGCCCGCCAGGTACGGCGCGCACGCCGCGATCTCCTCGGGCTCGGGATTCCGGTTCCCCGGCGGCCGGCATTTGACGATGTTGCAGATGTAGACCTCCTCGCGCGTGATGCCGACCGACTCGAGCATCTTCGTGAGGAGCTGGCCGGCACGGCCCACGAAGGGCTTCCCCTGGCGGTCTTCTTCCTCGCCGGGCCCCTCGCCGATGATCACGAGCCGCGCCGCCGGGTCGCCAGCGCCGAAGACGATCGTGTTGCGCCCCTGGGAGAGCTTGCATTTCGTGCACCCGGCGCTCGCCGCCTCCACGCGCCGGAGGGCGGAGGTCGACCCGCCGAGCGGCTCGCCGGTGAGCGGCAGATCGCGGGTCCCGAGCGCCTGCTGAAAACGCAAGTGATCTGCCAGGGCGCGCACGGCGTCCGCGAGTGCGCCGGGGTCGCTCGGCACGTCAGGTCGCCTGAGGCTCGCGCACCGCGCGACGGAGCTCCTGGACCCGGTCCAGGATGAGGTCGGCCACCTCGACCTTGCTCCGGCGCGGCAGCGCGACGACGCCGCCCCAGCGATCGAGCAGGACGACCTCGTTGTCGGCCACGTCGAAGCCGATGTCGGCCCGGCTCACGTCGTTCGCGACGATGAGGTCCGCGCCCTTGGCGGCGAGCTTGGCCTGGGCGCGCGCGCGAAGCTCGTGCGTCTCGGCGGCAAACCCCACCAGGAAGCGCGCGCCCTTCCGGGCCCCGAGCTCCCGGAGGATGTCGGGGGTCGGGGCGAGGTCGAGCGTGAGCCCGTCCTGCTTCGAGGAGATCTTCTCGGTCGCGAGGCGACCCGGCCGGTAGTCGGCGACCGCTGCGGCCTTGATCACGACCGTTGCAGTGTCGGCCGCATGGAGGACTGCCTCTCGCATCTCGAGGGCGGTCTGCACCGGGATCACCCGGATGCCGGGCGGTGGCACGAGATGAGTCGGCCCCGTGACGAGCGTCACGTCGGCGCCCCGGCGCACGGCCTGCGCGGCGATCGCGTATCCCATGCGGCCGGACGAGCGATTGCTCAGGAAGCGCACGGGATCGAGCGGCTCCCGGGTGGGTCCGGCCGTGACCAGGACGTGGTCGCCCGTGAGGTCCCGCCGGGGCCAGAGGAGGCGGACGGCCGCCTCGACGATGTCCGAGACCTCGGGAAACCGTCCTCGGCCGCGGAGGCCGGATGCAAGTTCACCCTCCCCGGGCTCCAGCACCGTGGCCCCGCGGGCCCGGAGCGTCCCGACGTGAGCCTGCACCGCGGGGTGTTCCCACATGCCACCGTCCATGGCGGGAGCGAAGAGCACCGGCCCGCGCATCGCGAGGAGGATCGTCCCCAGGAAGTCGTCGGCGAGCCCGAGCGCCGCGCGCGCAAGGGCCTGCGCCGTGGCGGGGGCGACGAGGAGCAGGTCGGTGCGCTCGGCCAGCGCCACGTGTTCCACGGCCGCGAGCTCCTGCGGGTCGAACAGGTCCGTCAGGACGGGCCGGCCGGAGAGCGTCCGGAAGGTGAGCGGCGCTACGAACTCGCGCGCGTGCGCAGTCATCACGACGGTGACGCCCGCCTCCGCGCGCCGAAGCTCGCGCAGGAGGTAGGCCGCCTTGTAGGCGGCGATGCTGCCCGTGACGGCGAGGATCAGCTCGCGGCCAGCCAGCGCCATCGCTCGCCTCCCGGGGTGCCCGCCGGGCTCAGGCCGCGGGGGCGGGCGCCTTGTCCACTTCTTCCGGCTTCTTCAGCTGGATCTTGCCGGCGATGCACTCTTCCAGCGCTACGGACGTCCACTTCCGGCGCTTCGTCTCGACCTGCGGCTGGGCGCCCCGGTTGAGCTGCCGGCTCCGCTTCGCCGCCAGCACCACGAGGACGTAGCGGTTGGAGATCTGCTCGAGGCACTTCTCGAGGGATGGGAACATTACGCGGTGCCTCCTGGGAGGGTCGCCTGGACCCCCCCGCCCACCGGGAGATCCGGCAGGCTCAGGGTGAGACGAGACGTTCGGCAGCGCTCGGCCTCGATGATGCACGCGAGCTGCCGTAAGGCCTCGTCGAGATGACGGTTGACGATCACGTAGTCGTACTCACGCCACGCGGCGATCTCGTCCACGGCTCGCGCGAGGCGGCGGGCGATCTCCCGCGGCGCGTCGGACTTCCGCTCCTTGAGCCGGGCCTCGAGCTCTCGCATCGAGGGGGCCACCACGAAGACATAGAGGCCCTGAGGGTAGCGGGCCCGGAGCTGCCGGGCGCCCTGCGTGTCGATGTCGAGGAGGATGTCCTCCCCGCGGTCGAGCACCGCCTCCAGCGTCCGGGCGGCCGTGCCATAGAGATGACCGTGCACGCGGGCCCACTCGGCAAACTCGCCGCGATCGACCATCTGCTGGAAGACAGGCTCGGAGAGAAAATGATACGCCTGACCCTCGATCTCGCCCGGCCGCGGGCTGCGCGTCGTGTAGGACACGGAGTAGGCAAGATTCGCCACGGTCTTGCGGACGTCCCGACAGAGCGTCGTCTTCCCGGCTCCCGAGGGAGCCGAGACCACGATGAGCATGCCCCGGCGCGATGCTGCAGCAGTCACTCGACGTTCTGCACCTGCTCCCGGATGCGCTCCACGAGCGTCCGCGCCTCCAGGACGCGTGTGACCAGCTCGGCATCGTCCGCCTTCGACGCGATGGTGTTGACCTCTCGGTGGAGCTCCTGGGTCAGGAAGTCCAGCTGCCGGCCCACAGCGCCTCCCTCCGAGAGGAGCGCCCGGAATTGTGCGAGGTGCGAGCCGAGGCGGGCGAGCTCCTCCGCGACGTCGCTCCGCGCCGCCCAGGTCGCCACCTCCTGGGCCAGCCGGCCGGGATCCGCCGTCGTCTCGCCGAGAATGGCCTGGACGCGATCCCGGAGCCGGGCCTGGATCCGGGCCAGCGCCGCCGGCAGCAGCGCTTCGGCCGCACGCATCCAGGCGGCGAGCGCGTCCACGTGAGACCCGAGGTCTCGCGCCAGCGCCGCCCCCTCCGTCTGGCGCATCCGGCAGAGCTCGTCGAGCGCCTCGGCGGCGGCGGTCTTGAGGAGGATCGCGCCCTCGCCGTCCTCCTCCTCGGTCTCCTCGACCGTCACGACGCCGGGGAGGCGCAGGAGATCGGCGACCGACACCTCGGACTGGACCCCGGCCGCCTCGCCCAGCGCCCGCGCGCCGCGCGCGTACGCGAGGCCGAGCGCGACATCGGTCCGCACGCTCGACGCGGCCGCCGCCGTCCGGCGCAGCGTCACGGTCACGTCCACGCGGCCGCGGGCGATCCGGCCCTGGACCAGGCGCCGGAGCTCGGCCTCGTTCGCGGTGAGTCCCCGCGGGAGCTTGATGCTGGTCTCGAAGAACCGGTGGTTGAGGGAGCGCGCCTCGGCGATGAGGGCGATACGCGCACCCCGGGCCTCGCCTCGCCCGTACCCCGTCATGCTCACGACCAGGCCCATTGGAATTCCTTTGATGCTAGCCGATGCCGTCCGGAGGTGTCAACGCGCTCGGCATGGATGTGGCAGCCGACCCGAACACAAAACACCAATGTCGACGTATGGTTACCATCGGTATGCCACCCGCCGACGGCTGGGCGTACCGACGAGCCGCCCGGACCGCCCTGCGGCGCTTCTTGCCAGACCGGCGCATTCTACGCTATTAGGAGGTGTTCATTGGCACTACTGGACACGGGGTGAACCCGGCCCCGGGAGTGGGGATGGACAGCGAGTCTGAGCGGCGGCCGAGTCCGGATAACCACAAGCAGTACGTCTGTCCGTCCTGCCACCTCCACCTCCTGTCCTGGACCACGCATACGAACCAGATCGAGATGTTCCACAAGGTCGCCCTCTGGTCCGACTTCTGGACGGGCGATGTCCGTCTGATCTGCCAGTATTGCCTTGGCGCGACCGAGATACTTCCGACGCCGCTGGTGGATCTCCTGCGCCAGCGCTACGGGTTCCACATCCCGCAGGCGAGTCCGTCGCCGCCCGGCACGCGGCGCGACTGACACGCCACGCCCAGCGCAGCGCTGCGGCGTTGACAGGCTCCGAAACGTCTCGGTATAGTCCCGGCTGCCGATCCCGACCATCCGAGGAGGTCTCCATGCGCACGCACCGGCTCACACGCCGAGAATTCCTGTCCGCCGCGGGCGCCCTCCCAGTCGCGGCCGCGCTGCCGCGGCTCAGCCACGCGGCGGCGCGCCCGATCACCCTCTCCCACAGCATCTCCACCTTCGTCTACGCGCAGCACCTCGTCGCGCGGGAGAAGCGCTTCTTCGAAGAGGAGGGGGTCACGGCGGACCAGGGGTTCATCGTGCCGGGCGGAGGCGCCAAGGTGGTGCAGGCCCTGGCGGCGGGGCAGGCGATGTTCGCGCTCGGCGACTCGAATCATCCGCTGAAGATCAGCGAGAAGGGCAAAGAGGCCGTCATCCTCTTCGCCACCGACACCCGGTGCTCCTACGCGAACATCGTGGCGCGCAGGGAGCTCTACGACGCGGGGCTCACCAGCATCGACAGGCTCGCGACGATGAAGCGCTCCGACGGGGGCAAGTGGGTGGTCGCGGCGACGGCCATCGGCTCCGGCACGTGGGTGTACGGGAGCCACATCCTGGAGCAGCAGAAGACGGCGGGGGGCAAGTCGCTGAACGACTTCGTGGAATGGGTCGGCGGCGGCGCCTCGACGACCATGCTCGGGGGCCTCAAGGCCGGGAAGTTCGACGCGATCATGGCGGTGCCGGAATGGATGTGGGCCGCCGAGGACCAGGGGTTCGGCAAAACGATCTACGACATCCTGGACGAGCGGACGTGGAACCGCGTCTTCGGCGGGCCGTTGCCCGTCACCGTCGGCTACTGCCTCCGCGAGACCATCGAGAGGCAGCCCGCCGCCGTGCAGGGCTACGTGAGCGCGTGCTACCGCGCGCAGAAGTGGATCGAGAAGGCGGCGGAGGGCGAGATCCTCGAGCTCCTCCACAAGCCCTACATGGACACGTTCTCCCGGGACGAGATCCTGAAGTCCATCCGGTACTACAAGAGCATCTTCGACTGGGACTTCCTCGTTGACGAGCGGCAGTACCAGGAAGTCCAGAAGATCTTCCTCGCGACGAAGGTGCTCGACGGCCCCATCCCCTTCCAGAAGGCCGTCGACATGTCCTTCGTCCGGAAGGCGTCGCCGCGATCCTGACCGCGCCCCCGCGCGTCCGGATCGAGATCCGCGACCTCGCGAAAACGTTCACGGCCGGTGGCCGCGCCACCGACGCCGTCGCCGGCGTGTCGTTCGAGGTCCAGGACAAGGAGTTCGTGGCACTCGTGGGCCCGTCCGGCTGCGGCAAGTCCACGGTGCTCAACATGATCGCGGGTCTCGTCGCCCCGACTGCTGGCGCCATCCGGCTGGACGGGCGACCGCTCACGGGAGTCCCGCGAGAGGTGGGGTACGTCTTCCAGAAAGACACGGTCTTCCCCTGGCGCACCGTCGCCCAGAACGTCGAGCTCGGCCTCGCGTACCGGGGTCTCCCCCGAGCCGAGCGCGAGCGACGGGTCCGGGAGGCCATCCGGCTGGCGGGGCTCGAGGGGTTCGAGGACGCATTCCCGGCGACCCTGTCCGGCGGGATGCGCCAGCGCGTGGCGCTGATCCGCACGCTCGTGGTCGAACCGGATATCCTCCTGATGGACGAGCCGTTCGGCGCCCTCGACACTCACACCAAGCTCCGCCTCCAGGCGCAGCTCCTGGCGCTCTGGACCGGGAAGCGGCAGACCATCGTCTTCGTGACGCACGATCTGGCGGAGGCCATCACCCTCGCCGACCGCGTCATCGTCCTGACGAGGCGGCCCGGCCGCATCAAGCACGTTCACGAGGTCAAGCTTCCGCGCCCGCGTGACGTCATTCGCGTCCGCGAGACCGACGAGTACGCCCGCGAGTTCAGCGCCCTCTGGCACGTGCTCGGCGAGGAGTTCGCGCAGGCGGAGGCGCTCGAGGAGCCCCGAAGGGCCTCATGAGCGACCGCGCCCGCGTGAACGCCTGGCGGCTCCTGATTCTCGTCTTGCTGCTCGGCCTGTGGGAGGGGTTGACGCATCCCGCCATCGCGAAATCGGTCTCGCGCGTCGTCTACTTCGTCGATCCGTTCTTCATCAGCCGGCCCTCGGCGATCTGGAGCCGGTTCTGGCACCTGAACTCCGGCGCCGTGCGGGTGCCGCTCTGGCGACTCCTGATCTCGACGCTCGAGTCCACGCTGCTCGGGTTCGGGGTAGGCGTGGGAAGCGGCTTCGTCGCCGGCCTCGTGCTCGGGCGGAACGCGCGCCTGGCGGCGGTGCTGCACCCCTATATCGTGGCCTTCAACTCGCTGCCCCGGATCGCGCTGGTGCCCCTCGTCACGATGATCTTCGGCTTCGGCGTCCTCGCGAAGGTGGTGCTTGCCTGGCTGATCGTCTTCTTCATCGTCTTCTTCAACACCTTCCAGGGAGCGCGCGGGGTCGACCCCGACCTCATTCACTCGGCGCGCTTCCTCGGCGCCTCCGAGCGTCAGGTGATGCGGACGGTGATCGTGCCGTCGGCGCTCGCCTGGACCTTCGCCTCCCTGACGCCGTCCGTGTCGTTCGCGCTCATTGGGGTCGTGATCGGCGAGTTCATCGGCGGGGAGTCCGGCGGAGGCATCGGCTACCTCATCATCGCCTCGCTCGGGAACCTCAACGCCGCCGACATGATGGTCGCCCTCCTGGTCCTCGGTCTCACGGGGATCGTCCTGGCGCTCGGCATCCACCAGGTGGAGGCGCGCCTCCTCCGCTGGCGCCCCGAGTACCAGGCGCGTGGCTGACACTCGGGGGCTCGCGCCGGGCGCGGTCTCGCCGGCGGCCCGCCCGGGCGACACGCGCGCCGCGCCGCGCCGGGGGCGAAGCGCGAGCCAGAGCGCGCTCGTCCTCCTGCTTCTCACCGCGCTCGCCGTCGTCCTGACGTGGCCGGCCATGGCGCATCTCGGCTCCGTCGTCGTCAATCTCGAAGACCCGCTCCTGACGACGTGGATCCTGGCGTGGGACGTCCACGCGTTGACGACGACGCCGCTCCGATTCCTCGACGCGAACATGTTTCACCCGCACCGCTGGACGCTCGCCTACACCGAGCACCTCCTGGGGCTCGTGCCCCTCGTCGCGCTACCGCGCCTCGCGGGCGCGGGCGTGCTCCTCTCCCACAACCTCGTCTGGCTCGCCACGTTCCCCCTGACCGGGCTGGCCATGTTCTGGCTGGCGCGGCATCTCACCGGCCATGCCGGGGCGGCCACGGTGGCGGCGGTGCTCTACGCCTTCTCGCACTTCCGGTTCGGCCAACTGGGCCACGTCCAGGTGCTGAGCCACCAGTGGCTGCCGCTCCTGCTCCTGGGGCTCCACCGCGCCGCCGGGAGCCGCGGTCGCTGGTGGGACGTTGGTCTCGCGGCGGGGGCCTTCGCGCTCCAGGCCCTGTCCTCCGGCTATCAGGCGTTCTTCGCCGCGATCGCCGGGGCTGTCTTCGTCGCCTGGCTCGGGCTGCCAGCCGCCCGGCCGCCCCTCGGCCGCCTGGTCGCCCGCGGAGCCCTGGCCGGCGCCCTCGCCGCTCTCCTCCTGCTGCCCCTGTTCCTCCCGTACCGGTTCGTCCGCGCCGAGATCGGGATGGTCCGGGACCTGAAGGAGGTCGAGCACTACGTCGCGGAGCCCACGTCCTATCTGGCGGTGCCGGCGGAGAACCGGTGGCTCGGGAGCGCCACGACACGCTTCCGGGCCCGGGAGGCGGTCCTGTTTCCGGGGCTGGTGGTGCTGGCCCTCGCGCTCCCGGGCGCCGTTCTCGCCTGGCGTTCGCCGGAGAGCGCGCCCGGATCGGGCGCGGCGCGCGGCCGCCGTTGGCCGGGCGCGCTCGACGTCGCCCTGACCGTGGCCATCGTCGTGACGGCCGCCAACTGGCTTCTCGTCGGCGGGTTCTCCGTGCACCTGGGACCGGTCCGCCTGTCGCAGCGGCACTTCGGCTGGCCCGTGCTCGCGCTCGCAATCGCGCTGGCCGTGCGGCGAATCGTCCAGGGCGGACCGCGGCCCATCCGCGGGCTCGACTGGCTCCGCCGGCTAGGGTGGCCGAACGCCCCGGGATACTACGTCGGCCTGACAGCCGTGGGCGCGATCGCCTCCTTCGGGCCGCGGCTCGAGCTCGGCCGGGAGCGGAGCCTCCAGCCACTCTACGCGCAGCTCTACGGGCTCGTCCCCGCCTTCGACGCGCTCCGGGTTCCGGGCCGCTTCGGCATCCTCGTCACCACGGGTCTCGCAGTCCTGGCGGGGTTCGGCGCCGCGGCCATCGCGCGGCGGCTTCGCCCGCTCGGATTGCGGACCGTGGCGCTGGGCGCCATCGGGGCCCTCGCCGTGCTCGAGACCTGGACCGTGCCGTTCCCCTTCATGAGCGTCGCGCCGGACCACGGGCCCGCCGACCGGTGGCTGGCCGCCCAGCCCGGCTCGGACGCCGTGGTCGTGCTGCCGATGTACGAGCCGCACGCGGCGCACCTCGAAAGTCTCCGCCTCTTCGCCTCGACCGCGCACTGGCGCCCGCTCGTCAACGGCTACGCCGGCGTCTTCCCGCCCGGCTATGCCGCCGACGTCAGCACGCTGAACACGTTCCCTGCCCCGGCCGCGGTCGCCCGGCTTCGGACGATCTACGTCCGCTACGTGGTCGTGGACCTCGGCCAGTACCACGCAGAACCCCGCGCCCGGCTCGAGGCGGCGCTCGAGCGCCTGCCCCCGGGCGTCACGCGAGTCACGGCCTTCGAGCACGCCCAGATCTTCGAGATCGGCCCCGAGGGGCCGCGCGCGTCAGGCGAGGCGGGTGGTGTGGACGAAGGCCCGGGCCCGCCCGAGCACGGCGGCATCCACAAGGCCGGCCGACTCGAGCGCGTCGAAGCAGGCGGAGATCGTGAGCACGGCGTGGAGCCGGTACCCCTTCGCGGCGAGCCGCTCGCGCCCGCCCTGCTCGCGGTCGATCAAGACCACGAGATCCTCCACCACGAGCCCCGCGGCCTCGAGCAGCTCGATCGCCTCGAGCTTCGACGCGCCGTCGGTGACGATGTCGTCGATCACCACGACGCGCTCGCCCGGGTGGAACGCGCCCTCGATTCGCTTTCGCGTGCCGTACGCCTTCTCCTCGCGCCGGGGATAGACGAGCGGGACGCCGCCCGCCAGGCTCGCGGCCACGGCCAGCGGCAGCCCGGCGTAGGGAATGCCCGCGATCCGATCGACCCGGCAGCGGGCGACCTCGGCAGCCATGAGCCGCCCCACCTCGGCCAGCACCTCCGGGTGCGAGATCACCACCCGCAGGTCGATGTAGAAGGGCGAGGTGATCCCGGACTTCAGCACGAACTCGCCGAAGCGCACGCCGCCGATCTCGTGGAGCCGCCGCACGAGCGCCGCGTGGCCGGGCACGCTCACGCGGCCAGCTCGGCGAGGATCGCGGCGGCCGCGGCGGCCGGATCGGCGGCCCCCGTGATCGGCCGGCCCACCACCAGGTAATCCGCGCCGGCGCGCACCGCGACGGCGGGCGTGGCGGTCCGGGCCTGATCGTCGAGGCTGCCGCCGGCCAGGCGGATGCCCGGGGTAACGATCAGCGCCTCCGGCCCCAGCATCGCCCGTAACCGCGCCGCCTCGCGGGGCGAGGCCACCACGCCATCGCACCCCGCCTCGCGCGCGAGGACGGCCAACTGGACCGCGTGCCCCAAGACGGCGACCGGCACGCCAAGCTCGCGCTGGAGGGCTGCCCGGTCGAGGCTCGTGAGGACGGTCACCGCGACGACCCGCGGGCGGTCGCGCCCGGCGGCCCGGGCTGCCTCCGCCGCGGCCCGCAGCATCGCGGCGCCGCCCGAGGCGTGCACGGTGAGGAGCCCGACGCCCAGCCGCGCGGCCGCCTCGACGGCGCCCGCCACCGTCGCCGGGATGTCGTGGTACTTGAGGTCGAGGAAGACGCGCCCCCCCCGCCGCCGGACCATCTCCACCGCGGCCGGGCCGGCGGCGGTGAAGAGCGCGCTCCCCACCTTGAAGTGCGCGACGACACCCGCGAGCCGCTCCACGAGCGTCTCGGCGGCGGGCAAGCCCGGGGTGTCGAGGGCGACGATCAGGCGGTCGCGCGCCGCGAGGGACCCCGTGCCGTTCCCGCCTCCGGTCACGCCTTCAGGCTCTCGTAGTACGCCTGGAGCGGCTGCACCTCGAGCGCGCCGGTCCGCTGCGCCTCGATCGCCTCGAGGGCCGCCTGCGCCCCGTCCATCGTCGTGTAGTACGGGATGTTCTGCATGACCGCGGTCCGGCGGATGAGGTACGAATCCTTCCGGGCGCGCCCGTCCTCCGGGGTGTTGATGACCAGGCCGATCTCGCCCTGTTTCATCAGGTCGACGATGTTCGGCCGCCAGCCCTCCGCCACCTTGTGGATGACCTCGACGCCGAGACCGTGCCGCTCGAGGAGCTTGGCGGTGCCCTTCGTCGCCACGAGCGCAAAGCCCATCTCGGCGAGGCTCCGGCCGATGTTGACGACCGGCCGCTTGTCCCGGTTCCGCACGGAGATGAAGGCCTTGCCGCCCCGCGGCAGGGTCGACCCCGCAGCGAGCTGCGACTTCAGATACGCCGTGCCAAACTCGCGCCCGATCCCCATCACCTCGCCGGTGGAGCGCATCTCGGGCCCGAGGATCACGTCGACCCCGGGGAACTTCACGAACGGGAAGACCGCCTCCTTGACCGAGACGTAGGGCAGATCGGACACCTCGCGCACGCCGAGCTCGGCGATCCGGGCACCGAGCACCACCCGGGTCGCCAGCTTAGCGAGCGGCAGCCCGATGGCCTTCGAGACGAACGGCACGGTGCGCGATGCGCGCGGGTTGACCTCGAGCACGTAGATCGTGTCGCTCTTGATCGCGAACTGGATGTTGAGCAGGCCCACCACGCCCAGCTCGAGGGCGAGGGCGCGCGTCTGGGCCCGGAGCCGCTCCACCTGGTCGTCGCCGATCGAGTACGGCGGCAGGGCGCACGCCGAGTCGCCGGAGTGGATCCCCGCCTTCTCGATGTGTTCCATCACGCCCCCGATCAGAACGTCCTGGCCGTCGCAGAGCGCGTCGACATCGATCTCGAGCGCATCCTCGAGGAACTTGTCGATGAGAATGGGGTGATCGGGCGAGACGTGCGCCGACTCCCGCATCCATTCGCGAAGCCGCGCCTCCTCGTAGACGACCTCCATGGCCCGCCCGCCCAGAACGTAGGACGGGCGCACCAGCACCGGATACCCCAGCGTGTCCGCGATCCCGGCCGCCTCGTCGGCGGAGCGCGCCGAGCCGTTGGGCGGCTGCTGGAGGCCGACCTTCCGGAGGAGGTCGGCGAAGCGCTCGCGGTCCTCCGCCCGGTCGATCGCGTCCGGGGACGTCCCCAGGATCAGGACGCCCGCCCGCTCAAGCGGCACCGCGAGCTTGAGCGGCGTCTGCCCTCCGAACTGGACGATCACCCCGAGCGGCTGCTCCTTCTCGACGATGTTGAGGACGTCCTCGAGGGTCAGTGGCTCGAAGTAGAGCCGGTCGGACGTGTCGTAGTCGGTCGACACCGTCTCCGGGTTGCAGTTGACCATGATCGCCTCGACGCCCGCCTCGCGGAGCGCGAAGGCCGCGTGCACGCACGCGTAGTCGAACTCGATGCCCTGGCCGATCCGGTTCGGTCCCGACCCGAGGATCACCACCTTCGGGCGCGCGGTCGGCGGCGCCTCGTCCTCCTCCTCGTAGGTCGAGTAGAGGTAGGGCGTGTGCGCCACGAATTCCGCCGCGCAGGTGTCCACCACCTTGAAGGTGACGCGGATACCGAGGGCCACCCGCGCCTGCCGGACCTCGGCCTCGGGGCGGCCCGCCAGCTCGCCCAGTCGCCGATCGGAGAAGCCCAGACGCTTCGCCCGGCGCAGCGTCTCGTGCGAGAGGTCGGGAGCCTGCCGGAAGGCCTCCTCGAACGCGATCAGCTCCTCCATCTGGCCGAGAAACCAGGGATCGATCCGCGTCAGGCCGGCGATCTCCGCGCGCCCGAGGCCGCGCCGCATCGCCTCCGCGACGTAGAGGAGTCGGTCGGGGTTCGGGACCCGCAGCCGGTCCCGGAGCATCTCAACGTCCGGGGCTGGCCGGTCGAGTCCGAGCCCGGCGCGATCCTGCTCGAGCGAGCGCACCGCCTTCTGGAGCGCCTCCTTGAAGGTGCGGCCGATGGCCATCACCTCGCCGACGGACTTCATCTGGGTCGTCAGCGTCTGGTCGGCCTCGGGAAACTTCTCGAAGGCCCAGCGCGGGATCTTCACCACGCAGTAGTCGATCGTCGGCTCGAACGAGGCCGGCGTCTCGCGGGTGATGTCGTTCCGCAGCTCGTCGAGCGTGTAGCCGGCGGCAAGCTTGGCGGCGATCTTCGCGATGGGAAACCCGGTCGCCTTCGACGCGAGCGCCGACGAGCGGCTGACGCGGGGGTTCATCTCGATGACCACGAGGCGTCCGTCCGCGGGGTTGACGGCGAACTGTATGTTCGAACCGCCGGTCTCGACGCCGATCTCGCGGATGATCGCGAGGGCGGCATCCCGCATCAGCTGGTACTCCTTGTCGGTCAGCGTCTGGACGGGTGCCACCGTGATCGAGTCGCCGGTATGGACGCCCATCGGGTCGAAGTTCTCGATCGAGCAGACGATCACGACATTGTCCCGGAGGTCCCGCATGACCTCCAGCTCGAATTCCTTCCACCCGACGACGGACTCTTCGACCAGCACCTGGCCCACCGGACTCTGCTGGAGGCCCCAGCGGATCGCTCCCTCCAGCTCGTCCGGATTCCAGGCGATGGAGCCCCCCGTACCCCCGAGCGTGAACGACGGCCGGATGATGGCCGGGTAACCCACGTCGCGGACGACCTCGCGCGCCTGCTCGATCGAGCGCGCGTAGCCCGAGCGTGGGAGCTCGAGGCCGATCCGCTGCATCGCCGCCTTGAAGAGCTCGCGATCCTCGGCCTTCCGGATCGCCTCGATCTTGGCGCCGATCAGCTCCACGCCGAACCGCTCGAGGACGCCGCGGTCAGCGAGCGCGACGGCGAGGTTCAGCCCGGTCTGCCCGCCGAGCGTCGGGAGGAGCGCATCCGGCCGCTCGACGGCGATGATGCGCTCGAGCACCTCGGGCGTGAGGGGCTCGACGTAGGTGCGGTCCGCCATCTCCGGATCGGTCATGATGGTGGCCGGGTTCGAGTTCACGAGCACGACCTCGAACCCCTCCTCGCGGAGGGCCTTGCAGGCCTGGGTGCCCGAGTAGTCGAACTCGCACGCCTGGCCGATCACGATCGGCCCCGAGCCGATCAGCAGGATCTTGCGGATGTCCGTGCGCTTCGGCATCTATTCGAGCAAGCCGTACACGATAGAGACGCCGGCGGGCGCCTCCTCTCGGCGCACGAGGAACTCGACGAGCGGCGCCGAGCCCAGGAACTGGACCTCGCCCGCGCCCGTCAGCCGCTCGCCGAACAGACCGAGCCGCCTGTCCACCCGCTCGCGGATGGCGTGCGCCTCGAGCGCCGCGGTGGACTCGGTCGTGAAGGAGGCCCACTCGGGCTTCTGCCCGGCCTCCTCGGTCTTCCGATAGGCGATGAAATACCGGGGCATCCTCTCACCTGCCTCTCGACTGCGTGAGGAGCTCGACGAACCGCCGGAACAGGTAGTGCGAATCGTGCGGCCCCGGGGCCGCTTCCGGATGGTACTGCACCGCGAAGACCGGCAGGCTCCGGTGGCGCACCCCCTCGCAGGTGCCGTCGTTGAGATTGACGTGGGTGACCTCGAACCCCGACGCGGCGCCCGAGTCCGGATCCACGGCGAAGCCGTGGTTCTGCGAGGTGATCTCGACCCGGCCCGTGCCGAGGTCCTTCACCGGGTGGTTCGCGCCGTGGTGGCCGAAGGGCAGCTTGAAGGTGCGCGCCCCGAGCGCCAGCGCCAGGATCTGCTGGCCGAGGCAGATCCCGAACGTCGGCAGCCGCTCGGCCAGCCGTCGCACGGACTCGATGAGATAGGGCACGCCCTCCGGGTCGCCCGGGCCGTTGGCGAGGAAGAGCCCGTCCGGGGCGAGCGCGAGCACCTCGTCCGCCGAGGCGAAGGCCGGCACCACCGTGACCCGGCAGCCCTCCGCGGTCAGCTGGCGGAGAATGTTTCGCTTGATCCCAGAGTCGTAGGCGACCACGTGGAAGCGCGCGGGCGGCGGGGTCGCGTAGCCTTCGCCCAGACGCCACACGGACTCGCCCCACGCGTACGGCGCCTGGCAGGTGACCTCCTTGACTAGATCCCGCCCGAGGAGCCCGGGCGAGGCCTTGGCCTTGGCGACGACCGCCTGCGGGTCGACGTCGCCCGTCGCGATCACGCCCTCCTGCGCCCCGTGGTCCCGGAGATGCCGCGTGAGAGCGCGGGTATCGATGCCCTGGATCCCCACGATCCCGTGCGCCCGGAGGTAGGCGTCGAGGGTCGCCGTCGCCCGCCAGGACGAGGCCACAGACGACGCTTCGCGGACCACGAAGCCCTCCGCCCACGGTCGGCGGGACTCCGGGTCCTCCTCGTTCACGCCCGTGTTGCCGATGTGGGGATAGGTCATGCAGACGATCTGCCCCTTGTACGAGGGGTCCGTGAGGATCTCCTGGTACCCGCTCATCGCGGTGTTGAACACGACCTCGCCCACCGTCTCCCCGCGGGCACCGAACGGCTCGCCCTCGAAGACCCGGCCGTCGGCCAGGGCCAGGACCGCCTGCTCCCGCGGCATCACGGCCCGCTCTCTCCCGCGACCACGCCGGCGCGCATCACGACGCGGCCGCCCACGACCGTCAGCCACGGGGCGCCGACGCACGCCCGGCCGCCGAACGGCGTGTTCCGGGCCTTCGAGCGGAAGCGCGCGGGCTCGATGACGTGCTCCTGCGCCAGATCCAGGACCGTCACGTCACCGGGCGCCCCCGGGGCGAGGCTCCCGCCCGGCAGCCCGAGGACGCGCGCCGGCCCGACCGTCAGCCGCGCGATGAGGGTGGGCAGATCCACGATGCGCTCCCGAACCAGATGCGTCAGGCAGAGGGCGACCGCCGTCTCGAGCCCCACGATGCCGTTGGCCGCGTGGTCGAGCTCCACCTCCTTGTCCGTGAGCGCGTGGGGCGCGTGGTCGGTCGCGATTGCGTCGAGGGTACCGTCGGCGAGAGCCTCTCGGCAGGCCTCCACGTCGCGCTTCGACCGGAGCGGCGGCGCCATCTTCGCGTTGGGGTCGTAGGCGCGGAGCGCCTCGTCCGTGAGGAGCAGATGGTGAGGCGTCACCTCGCCGGTGACGGGAACGCCGCGCGCCTTCGCGTCCCGGAGGAGCCGCACGGCGGCCGCGGTCGACACGTGGGCGATGTGGACCGGGGTCCCCGTGAGGTCGGCGAGGGCGATGTCGCGCGCGACCATGATCTCCTCGGCCGCCGCCGGGATCCCCCGCAGCCCGAGATCCGTCGACACGAAGCCCTCGTGCATCACGCCGCCCTCGCTGAGCGCGAGGTCCTCGGCGTGCGAGATGATCGGACGCCCGAACGCCTGAGCGTACTCGAGTGCCCGGCGGAGGAGGGCCGAGTTCATGACCGGCCGCCCATCGTCGGAGTAGGCGACACAGCCCGCCTCGGCGAGCTCCCCGAGCTCCGCCAGCTCCCGCCCGGCGAGCCCGCGCGTCACCGCGCCGATCGGGTACACGCGCACGACGCCCCGGACCCGCGCCTCGGCGAGGATGTAGTCCGTCACGGCACGGGTGTCGTTGACCGGCTGCGTGTTGGCCATGCACGCGACCACGGCGAACCCGCCCGCCGCCGCCGCCCGGGTGCCGCTGGCGATCGTCTCCTTGTACTCCTGGCCCGGCTCGCGGAGGTGGACGTGGATGTCGATGAAGCCGGGCGCGACCACCCGCCCCCCGGCGTCGAGCGTCTCGGTGCCCGCCGGCGCGTCGAGCCGCGGCCCGACCCGGACGACGCGGCCCGCCTGGATCAGCACATCCCCGGGCGCGTCCAGCCCGTTCGCGGGATCGACGAGACGGCCGTTCTGGATCAGAAGGTCCATCGCTCAGGCCTCCCCGCTCTTGGCGCCCACCAGGAGGTAGAGGATCGCCATCCGCACCGCGACGCCGTTGGCCACCTGCTCGAGGATCACCGAGTACGGCCCGTCGGCCACCTCGGGCGCCATCTCGATGCCGCGGTTGACCGGGCCGGGGTGCATGATCAGGACGTCGTGGCGGGCGCCGCGCAGCTTCTCCAGGGAGAGTCCGTACAGACGCGAGTACTCGCGGAGCGAGGGAATATAGTTCGTGGCCATGCGCTCCTGCTGGAGGCGCAGCATCATGATCACGTCGACGTCGCGCAGCGCGTCCTCGAGGCGGCGCGCGACCTTGACGCCGAGCTCCTCGACCCCGGGCGGGATCAGGGTCGGCGGCCCGGCGACCGTCACACTCATCCCCATCTTCCGCATCCCGGCGATGTTGGAGCGAGCGACCCGGCTGTGGGCGATGTCGCCCACGATCGCGACCGAGAGGCCTTCCAGGTGCCCCCGCTTCTCGCGGATCGTCAGGAGGTCGAGCAGAGCCTGGGTCGGATGCTCGTGCATCCCGTCCCCGGCGTTGACGACCGAGCACCGGAGCGCCCGCGCCAGCATGTGCGCCGCGCCCGACGCCGCGTGGCGAATCACCACGCAGTCGGGACTCATCGCCTCGAGGTTCCGGGCGGTGTCGATGAGCGTCTCGCCCTTGACCACGCTCGAGGACGACCCCGAGACGTTGACGACGTCGGCCGAGAGCCACTTGCCGGCGATCTCGAACGAGGTCCGGGTGCGGGTCGAGGGCTCGAGGAACAGGTTGATGACCGTCTTCCCGCGGAGCGCCGGGACCTTCTTGATCTCCCGGGAGGCGATCTCCTTCATGGAGGCGGCGGTGTCCAGGATCGTCTGGATCTCGCCGGGCTCGAGGCTCCGGATCTCCAGCAGGTCCTTCCGCGTGAGCCCCATTCCTCCTCCTTGGCCTCCTAGGCCTCGGGTTCCTGGATCACGACGCGGTCCTGGCCATCGTGCTCGTGGAGTAGGACCTGGACGGCCTCGCGCCGCGCCGTCGGCAGGTTCTTGCCCACGTAGTCCGCCCGGATGGGAAGCTCCCGGTGCCCCCGGTCCACCAGGACGGCCAGCTGGATCATGCGCGGGCGCCCGAGATCGATGATCGCGTCGAGCGCCGCTCGGATGGTCCGGCCCGTGTAGAGGACGTCGTCGATCAGGACGATCGTCTTGTCGGCAACCGGGAAGGGAATGTCGGTCCCCCGCAGGACCGGGGCCTCCCCCTTGAGCCCGAGATCGTCCCGGTAGAGTGTGATGTCGAGGGCGCCCACCGGGACCGGGTGGCCGCCGATGGCCTGGAGGCGCACCGCGATCCGCCGGGCCAGCGACACGCCCCGCGTCCGGATGCCGACGAGCGCGAGCCCGTCGGTGCCGCCCGCCCGCTCGACGATCTCGTGCGCGATCCGGGTGAGGGCGCGGTCGATTCCCGTCTCGTCGAGGACCTGGGCCTTCTCGCGCTGGGTCATCGTCGCCCCGAAGCCGATCGGCCGGGCCGGGCCCGTGGAGCTCGCGCACCCCCGGCGCCGGGGAACCCGCCAGGACCGGAGACAAAACCGCCCCCCCTGGCTCCCAGGGAGGGCTGCTCGGGCACGCGTATCAGGATCGCCATCGCCTCTCCTTGTGAGCCTCGCTGGGCTCACTTAAAGGAGTTACGGTCCGGACTTTACGTCGTGTGCTCTCCGCTGTCAAGTGCGCGCATCGACTCAAAACTTCGGTTACCAGAGAGGGGGCTGTAGCTCAGAAGTCACGGTTACCAATCCACCCGAGGAGGGACCCGTGACGCGAGCCAGCCTTCGGGAGTATGCCGCCGTCCAGCGGGAGCGCTATCGGCACGCGACCCGGGCCGAGAAACGCCAGCTCTTGAACGAGGTCGTGGCCGTCACCGGCATCCACCGCAAGGCCGCCATCCGACTCCTCCGCCGCGCGCCGCGGCCCCGGGCGACGCCTGGGCCGGGCGGGCGCCCGCGCGCCTACGGCCCGGACGTCGCCACCGCGGCCGCGGTCCTGTGGCAGGCCAGCGGCCGGATCGGCGCCCATCGGCTCCATCCCTTCGTGCCGGAGCTGCTCGACCGTCTCCTCCGGTGCGGCGAGCTCACCCTTCCTCCGGCGGTCGACAAGCTCGTGCGGCAGGCCAGCCGCCCCACGCTCGCCCGGCTGTTGGGGCCCGCCCGTGCGCAGTACCCGCTGCGCGGCGCAACGATCACGCGCCCGGGCTCGGCACTGAAGCACGAGATCCCCATCCGCACCTTCAGCGAGTGGAATGACGCTCAGCCCGGTTTTCTCGAGGTCGATCTCGTCGCCCACTGTGGATCGAGCACCGAGGGCTTCTACCTCTGCACCCTCTGCGCCGTGGACATCGCCACCGCGTGGATCGAACTGGAGCCCGTCTGGGGCAAGGGCCAGGCGCGCGTCGGCGGCGCCGTCCATCGCGTCCGGACGCGCCTGCCCATGCCGCTCGTCGGCCTCGACAGCGACAATGGGTCCGAGTTCATCAACCACGCGCTCCTGGCGTATTGTCGCCGCCATCGCATCACCTTCACGCGCAGCCGCCCCTGGAAGAAGAACGACAGTGCCCATGTCGAGCAGAAGAACGGCGCCGTCGTCCGCCAACTCGTCGGCTATGATCGCTTCACCGCCCGCGCCGCCTATGGGCAACTCCAGCGCGTCTACCGCCTCGCCCGCCTGCACGTCAACTTCTTCCAGCCCGTGGAGAAGCTCGTGACCAAGACCCGGCAGGGGGCGCGGACCCACCGAGTCTATGATCGCGCCCAGACACCCTACCAGCGCCTCTGCGCCGCCGGCGTCCTGGCGCCCGATGTCCGCCGGGAACTCGAGGCGCTCTATCAGTCGCTCAACCCGCTCCAGCTCCGCCGTGCCCTCGAGCGCGAACTGGACCGACTCTGGGCCCTCGCGGCCCCCGACCCTCACCGGCCCGAGGGAAATACCCAGATCGCCACCCCCCTCCCAACGCTCGCTCCTGGAGGCGCCTAGACGATGCCGCTGGTAACCCTGAGTTTTGAGCTGACGAGAACCGGAGGGTAACCCTCAGTTATGAGCTACGACGGTGCGCCCACCCGCTGCGGGCGTCGGCCACGGCGCCAGCGCGAGGTATCGGACGTATGCCTCGACCAGCAGAGCAGACCGGGCCCTCGCCCTCCGACCGCGATCCCGTGCGGGACCTCGCCTCGTGCCGGGCGATCTTGGCTGCCAGGTCCCGGGTCGCGTCGAACATGATCCCGAACTCACACTCGCAGGCGACGACGACCTCGAGCAGCTCCACCGAGTCCAGCCTGAAGCCCGCCCCGGAGAGCGGCGTCTGCGGACCGCTGTCCGGCGAGGTCCGGCTCGGTCCGGCCACCCAAGGCGCCTGGCCCTCAGCAGCCCGCGCGCGCCTGGACGCGCCCGCCCTTGACGACGAGGGCCCGCGCCGGCAAGCCGCCGACCGTTTCCGCAAGCGTCAACGCGTCGAGCACGACCAGATCGGCCCGACATCCGACCGCGAGCCCGTGGTCGCGGCGGCCGAGAATCCGGGCCGGCGCGACCGTGACCATGTCGAGCGCCGCCGCCATGTCGGTCTCCCCGCCCATGTGCGCGCCGACGACGAGGAGGTACGTGAGGAGGAGCGGATCGGCGTTGCCCGCGGGCGTGAAGGCGTTCTGGACGTTGTTCGTGGCGGCGGCGACCGTCACCCCGGCCGCGAGGAGCCGTTTGACCGGCGTGAGTCCCCGGCGGACGTTCCGGGTGTCGCGCCGCCCCATGAGATAGAGATCGGTCGCCGGCAGCGTGATCACGGCGATTCCGGCCGTGTGGAGCCGCCGCGCGATCCGCGCCTGCTCGGCCTCCTCGCACGCGGCCAGCTCGGTGAGGTGGCCGACCGCGACGCGCCCTTGCCAGCCATGGCGCTCGGTCCGATCGATGATCACCTCCACGTGCCGATGCACCGGCTCGTCGGCGAAGTCGGCGTGGAAGTCCACGTCGCAGGCGAACTCGCGCGCGAGGGCGAACACGCGGTCCACGTGCGCGGCGCCGTCGGTGTCGTTGTAGGGGCACCCACCGACGAGGTCGGCGCCGGCCCGGAGCGCCTCGCGCAGGAGGGCCTCCGTCCCCGGCGCTTGCTGGATCCCCTCCTGGGCGAAGGCGCAGACCTGAAGGTCGAGGCGGTCGGCGTACTCGCGGCGCAGCGGGAGGACCGCCTCCACGGCCCGGAGACCCACGATTGGATCGACCTCCACGTGGCCGCGCATCGCCGTCGTGCCCAGCGCGGCGGCGCGGTCGAGGAGCCTCCGGGCACGGACCTGGATGTCCTCGACGGTGAAGGTCCGCTTGGCCTCGGCGGTGACGCGGATGGCTTCCGCGAGCGTTCCCTCCTGACTCGGCGCGCGGTCGAGGAGATACGCCTTGTCCAGGTGGAGGTGCGAATCGACGAAGCCCGGCACGACGAAGCGCCTCTCCCCGTCAAGACGCAGCCGCGCGGCGGCCCCGGCGAGATCGCCGAGCGCGCCGATCCGGCCCCCGCGGATCCCGATGTCGGCGGGTCGGCCCTCGGGGGCCAGCCGGCACCCCGAAAGCACGAGGTCGAACGGCTCCGAGCGGCTCACCGATCGAGGATACGCGAGGCTCGCGGCCTTGCCGAGGCCGGCCGAGACGGGGACGGCGGGCGCCTTGACAGACCCTGCCCCTCCCTCTAGGGCGCGCTGTCGTGGATCGCCTGGCGCCACCGTCCGGCAGAGCCCACCCCGATGCGGGCGACCCTCCTCCACGCCCAGCTCGAGATGCTCGGCCTGCCATCCCGGAACGACCGGATCACCGCGCTCGTCGCGCTGGCCGTCCTGGCCGGATGGATTACCCAGCCGTGGCACGGCGTCGACCCGGCCTGGCTCACGCTCGGGGGGCTCTGCCTCCTGCTCGCCACCCAGGTGCTCGACCGCACGGCGCGCACCTGGAAGACGTAGCGACCCGACTTCATGACCGGCCCACAGCGTGACCGGCGCGGTGGCCAGCCCGGCGGCCGCCCGCGAGCGCAGTCAGTCCAGGATCGCGATGGCACGAGCAGGCGCGCCGTCTCCGCCATCGAGCTTGAGCGGGAGCGCGGCGAACCACACCCGGTCGCGGCCCAGACGGTCGAGGTTCACCAGGTACTCGATGACGCCGATCCCCGCGGGGAAGAACGTGTGGTGGGTCGCCCACTCCTCCGGCGCGATCGGGCGCCGGAGGCCGGTGACGAGCTCACGGACCGGCTGGTCCGGCGGGTAGTCGTACCCCACGGCCTTGACCCCGCGCGCGACGAGCCACCGGCAGGCCGCGAGGCTCGTCCAGGGCGCATCCGTCCAGAACGCGAGCGTCTCGCACGACCGCCGGAGCGGCCAGTCGGTCCGGAGGAGCGCGATGTCTCCCCGGCGCACGTGCCCGCCTCGCGCCTCGAGATCGGCCGCGTCGACCGCCGTGTTCGCTCCGACGTGGGTGAGATCCACCACCGCCGCGTCGCCGACCCAGGTCTCGATCGGCATCCGGTCGACGGTCGTCCCGTCGGGAATGAAGTGGTTGAAGCCGTCGCAATGGGTGAAGCCGTGCCCGGGCATCGCGAGGCGACTCGAGCGGAACGGATGGGACGGATCCTCGAACTCCGAGAGGACCGTCACCTCCGTCCTCCAGCGGACGTGCGGACGGATCGGCATCGACAGGTCGACGATCGTCACCCCTCAGCCTCCGAGCCCGACGGTGGGCGTCCCCCTCGATCCCCGAGCGCATGACACGGGCGCGGGGCACGGGGCGCTTCGGCACGCCGCCCGACGAGACGTTGATCTGGACGATGCGCCCGATCATCTGGCTCAGTCGAAGACGAAGACGCCCTTGCCGGTCGTCTGCGTGTCGAAGAGCCGGTAGGCATCGGTCGCCTCGGCGAGCCGGAAGCGGTGTGTGAGGAGACGCGCGAGCGGCACCTGGCGCCGCACGATGAACCGGGCGCACTCCTCCTGGATCAAGGTGCTGAAGGTCCACGATGCGTGGAGCGTCAGCTGGCGCCGTAGGAGGTCCGGGCTGACGTCGAAGGTGACCCGGTTGCCTTCGCCGACGAACCCGATTCGCCCCCAGGTCCGCGTGGCCCGCACCGCCGCCAGGCGGGCGTCCGGCTGCCCCGAGCAGTCGAGCGCCGCGTCCACGCCTTCGCCGTCGGTGAAGGTCTTCAGGGCCGCCACGACGTCCGTCGCGCCGGGATCGACGACGGCATCGGCGCCGAACTGCCGCCCGAGCTCGCGACGCTCGCTGCCCACGTCGATCGCGACGACGCGCGCTCCCATCGCCACCCCGAGCATGGTGGCGGAGAGACCGACCGGCCCCTGGCCGAAGACCGCGAGCGTGTCCCGGCCGGAAACGTCCAGGCGCCGGAGCGCCTGGTACGCGGTGCCGGTGCCGCACGAGATGGCGGCGCCCTCCTCGAAGGAAAGCTCCTCCGGCAGCGGCACGAGGGTCGAGACCGGGACGGTCATGAACGGCGCGTGGCCGCCGTGGCCGGTCATGCCGTAGACCACGATCCCGCGAGGGCAGAGCTGCGCCCAGCCGGCACGGCAGTGCTTGCAGTGCCCGCACCCCTTGTAGTGGTGGTTCATGACGCGGGCGCCCGTCGGCGCGTCGGCGTCGAGCACACCCGGCCCCCGCTCGACCACCACGCCGCACGGCTCATGACCGGCGATGCAGGGGCCGCCTGCGCCACCGAGCCCGAGGCTCTTGGCCGCACCGCCGCTCCGCGATGCCCGGTAGGGATGGAGGTCGCTCCCGCACATCCCCGACGCTTTCATGGCCAGCACGACCTCGCCCGGCCCCGGCCTGGGGTCGGGAAACTCCCTCAGCTCGAGCTGGCGCTCACCGAGAAACACGACTCCGCGCATGGCTTTTCAGGTCTCCTTGCTCAGGCGCGCCGCCCGCGCGACGGCGCCGCGCCAGCCGGCGGGGCGAGGACGCTCACCTGAACGGCGATGCCCACGATGACGAGGGCGAGGAACAGCCAGGGGCGCGCGACCGGAGGAACCGGGAGGAGCGGTGTCAGCAGTGCGGCGCCGACTAGCGCCGAGAGGAGGATCAGGACCGGATCCCACAGCCAGAGGACGAGGGCAGCGACGACGACCCCCGCCGCGAACACCCCGGCCCAGAGCCACGGTCCGTCGAGCCCGAGGGCGGCCGCCGCGGCGAGGCCGCCGTGGACCCCGACGACGAACCCGCCCAGGGCGGCGGCCAGCCACTGGAGCACGATCGCCAGCACCGCGCCGATGATCCCGAGGACGAGCGCAGCCACGACGACGAGCCACTCGGGGCTGTCGGGGAGCGCGGCCGGCGCCAAGTGGAGCCCGACCGCGAAGCCGGCCGCTCCGACGAAGAGCCAGAAGAGCCGCCGGCCGAACAGGAGGACGGCGAGCCCGACGACGAGGGTCACCCACCAGCTGGCCATCATCGCGAGCGTACTACGGGCGCGCGGCGCCCGTCATCTCGGGGCGGGGCGGCATCAGGGCACGACCCGGGTGCCGGCGCGGCCGTCGAGCGCCGCGTGGACAGCCGCCAGCGACGTGATGATCCCCTCGCGGCCGCCCGCCTCGACGAAGGCGACCGCCGCCTCCATCTTCGGGCCGATCGAGCCCGAAGGGAACTCGCGCGCCGTCAGGAGCGCGCGGGCCTCCGCGAGCGAGAGGCGCTCGATCCCGATCACGCGCTCCGTGCGGTGGCCCACCTCGACCTGGTCGACGCCAGTGAGGAAGACCAGGCGGTCCGCGGCGAGCGCCGTCGCGAGAAGTCCCGCTGTCGCGTCCACCTGGAGGATCGCCTCGACGCCCCGATAGCCTTCGGCCGTCTCGATCACCGGCACTCCGCCGCCGCCGGCGGCGATCGTGAGCGCGCCGGTGTCCGCTAGCCGGCGGATCACGTCGGCCTCGAGCACGCGCCGCGGCCGGGGCGAGGGCACCGCGCGACGGCGCGCGGTGGCGCTCCCGAGAAAGGTCCAGCCCCTCTCGCGCCCGAGCCGCCTCGCCTGGGCCGCCGAGTAGGGCGGCCCGACGGGCTGGGTTGGCCGGTGAAAGGTAGGATCGTCCGGGGCTACCTCCACGCGCGTCACGACCACGGCGATGGGTATCGCGATCCCTCGGGCGCGGCACAGGTTTCCGAATGCTTGCTGGATCCCGTAGCCGGCCGCGCCCTGGGTCTCCGCGGCGCGGAGATCCAGCGCGAGCGGCGGGGGCGTAGAGCGGCCCGGCCCCGCGCGGCGGCCGCCCTCTCCGGGCGGCACGCCCCCGTGGACCAGCACGAGTCGGAATCCGGCGGCCGCGACGTCGACGAGGGGCGGGAGGCTCCGCTCGAGCGCCCGAAGCCATGCAGCGTGCCCGGGGGGCCGGCCCGGGCCCTGGAGCGCCCGGCCCCCGAGCGCAACGACAAGCAATCGGGGATCGCGCGGTAGGCTCACGCCGCCCCGCGGGACCGGGCGAGCGCCTCGAGAGCCCTGGTGAAGCCGCCGAGCGGCGCCCGAACCGTCCCGGCGCCGACCTGGCCGGTGCCGGCCCGGCGGCGCGCGATGCCGGTGTTGATGAGCGGCGTGATTCCGGTCTCCACGACGCGTCGCACGTCGATGCCAACGGGTGCGCCACGGTCTCCGTCCGTCGCGATGCGGAAGTGCGGGTGCTCCCCGAGCGTGATGCCGTGCATGTCGGCGGTGACGGCGAGCGCCGCATCGAGCCCGCCGGCGCCGACGAAGCGCGCGGCCGCCGGCGAGGCGGCCATGGCCATCCCGCCGAGCCCGATCGTCTCGACGATGGCCGAATCGCCCAGATCGGGGTTCGCGTCGTCGGGCCCGAATCCCGGGAAGAAGAGCCCGCGGGGCGTCTCCACGGGTGCCGTGAACCAGTGGGTCCCGCACCCCGCAAGGCGGATCCCGAACTCGGTGCCGTTGCGGGCCATCGCGATGCCGGGCAGGGGCGAGCTCACGGGCGGCATGATCCCGCCCGGTCCTCGTGCACGTCAATCTCGAAATCGGTGAGCGCCGGGCGCAGCGTACGGCGCGCAGCGCGAGCCCGCCCCCAACGAAGCCCCAAGAATCGCGGGGACAGTGGTGGCCCGGCTTCCCGGGCCGTACTCGGACTACTTGTCGAGGGCCAGCTTCAATCCTTCCAGCGCGATCTTGAGCTCAGCACCCTTGGTCGCGCTCTTCAACTCGATCACCACACCCTTCTCGTTCTGCAGAGCCGTGGCTCCGGCTCCCTTGACCGCTGTGCCTCCGACGGCCGCGGCGCGATAGATGCCGCTGAAGTCCTCGACCTTCTTCAAGTTGAACACGTTGCCCGTCGCTTCCGCCTTGGTGATACCCACGTCGCCCACGCTGAGGCCCTCGACCTTGAAGCGATGAGCCTTACCCTTGTACGTGAGAGTGCCCTTGCCCCAGCTCCACCCGATACCCGCGGCTACTGTCCCCTCCGAGAGCTTCACGGTGGCATCGGGCTTCTTGGCATCCTGGGCCGGGACGGACCCAGCGAGCAGAACCACGAGACCTCCAAGGACGACAGCCGCGATCAACCGACGGCTCATCATCTTTCGACCCTTCCTTTCCGACTCATGAGCTGATCTCCACGCGGCCGCGAGCCGCAAACGACGAGCACCCACACCTTCGTCGCATTCGTCACGCGCGCGGGACCGCAAACATAGTTCACCATACCACGATGCGACCTGCGCCGCACCGTCTCGAACTGCTCGTTATATCGGTCGAGTTTACTCGTGCGGCCACCAGCACTCCCCGAGATCCCGCCCCATTCGCCATGACCGACGGTGGTCGATCACCGCATGTGGTGGGATCCGTGGCCTCGCGCACTTGGCGATCGGAGCGTTCGAGGCCCCGTCCCTGGTGCAGCGCTTCTCGAGGCGTACGGGCGCGAGGTGATGATCGGTACCGAGCTGTCCGATACATCTTGCTGGCGCGAACGTCGCGGGTGGCCCGCACGGCAGTCCCTGGTGTAGCCTCCGGGTAACTGGCTGGTGGCGCTGATGTCCACCCCCGATTCCCTCGACGCGCTCGCCCAAGTGCTCGAGGCGCTGCGCGCGACGCGCTCGCGGCTCGAGAAGCGCCGGCTACTGGTCGGCTATCTCCAGGCGCTTCCGGACGCGGCCCTGCCGCTCGCAGTGACCTACCTCGGCGGGCGACCCTTTCCCCGCGGAGACGGCCGCACCCTCTCGGTGGGGGGCGCGACCCTCGACGCCGCGCTCAGAGCGGCCCGGCCGGAGCTGACCGACGAGACGGTCACGGCCGCCTGGCGCCGCCACGCCGACGCGGGCGACGTCGCCGCCGAGCTCTGGACCGGCGCCGTGCCGGCTGACCCGGCCCCCGTCCCGCTGACGGACGTGGCGGCGCGCTTCGAGGCGCTCCACACCGCACGAGGCCCCCGGGCCAAGACCGCGCTGCTCGGGGAAGCCTTTCGCCGGATGGACGGGCGCGCGATCCGCGCGTTCGTCAAAGCGATGCTCGGCGACGCACGGATCGGCGTGCAGGAGCAGACGCTGGAGGACGCCGTCGCCCACACGACCGGCCAGGCGATCGAGGCGGTGCGCGCCGCGAACCGCCACCGCGCCGACCTCGGCGCGGTGGCGCTCGAGGCTCGCTGGGGACGCCTCGAGCCCGCCCGGTTCACGTACTTCACGCCCGTCGACCCCATGCTCGCCCAGCCGGCCGCGGACGCGGCGGACGCGGTCCGGCGCCTGGGCACGCCGCTCTGGGTCGAGGACAAGTACGACGGCGTCCGGTGCCAGCTCCACAAGGCGTCCGAGGACGTCCGGCTCTTCTCGCGGGATCGGCGCGAGCTCACCCCGCAGTTCCCCGAAGTCGTGGCCGCCTTCGCGGCCGCTCCCGGGAGGTATGTCCTCGACGGCGAGGTTCTCGCGATGGAGGGAGGCCGGGCTCTCCCCTTCCTCCGCCTCCAGCAGCGTCTGGGCCGGCTCGAGCCCGCCCCGGACGTCGTGGCCGCGCACCCCGTCGCTTTCGTCGCGTTCGACTGCCTGGTCCACGAGGACCAGGGGCTCCTCGAGGAGCCGCTGCGGACCCGGCGCGCCATGCTCGAGACGCTCGCCCTTCCGCCGGGGCAGACCCTCGCGCCCGTCTGGACCGCGGCGAGCGCGGAGGAGCTCGACGCCCTCTTCGTCGCGGCCCAGGCCCGGGGCAACGAAGGGCTGATGGCCAAGCAGCCGGAGGCGCCCTACGCGTCGGGCCGCCGCGGCGCCCAGTGGCTCAAGGTCAAGCGTCCGCTCGACACCCTCGACGTCGTCGTGGTGGGCGCCGAGTGGGGACACGGGAAGCGCCGGGCCGTCCTCTCGGATCTCACCTTCGCCGTGCGCGACGAGGGCACGGGGCGCCTGGTGACGATCGGGAAGGCCTACAACGGCCTCACGGACGTCGAGATCCGTGCGATGACCGAGCGACTCCTCGCCCTCACCGTCGAGGACCATGGGCACTACCGCACCGTGCGGCCCGAGATCGTTCTCGAGGTGACCTTCAACCACCTCCAGCAGTCCTCGCGACACACGTCCGGCTACGCGCTCCGCTTCCCGCGCATCGTGCGAGTCCGCCCGGATCGCCGGCCCGAGACCGCGAGCACGCTCCGGGATGTGGCGCGGCTGGCAACGGTGGTGGCAGCGGCGGGTGACCGCCCAGAGCGCGACGCGCGCGAACCCACGTGAAGGGGGGCTGGTCACCCGGGTCGTGACGGGGTCTTATGTGCGCTCGCCGCCCGGCGGGCCGTAGAAAACGACCCAGGGTGCGAAGTCGCCGGAGAAGCCCTCAAAACGGTGCTCGACCTGGGCGGCGGCGAAGAGCACGTCACCGGGACCGAAGGGAATGCGCTGTGCGTCGGGCTCCACGCTCACCAGCCGAGAGCCGGCCCGTCGGCGCGGGGGTCGCCACCCCCGACGAGAAGCCCACCCGGCTCGAACTGGAGCGCCTGCGCGTGCCCGGCCGTGTCGCTCCAGGAGTCGAGCATCCGCACGACGTGCCCGCGGCGGGCGAGGTCCGCGGCCACCGCGTCGCCGAACCGCCCCTCGATCGACAAGGCTCGCGTGGGCGCGCCCCACGTCCGGCCGTAGACCCAGCGCGGCGCCTCCACGGCCGACTGGACGTCGAGGCCGAGGTCGACGACCCGCGTCGTGACCGCCACGAGCGTCTGGGGCTGGCCCTCTCCCCCCATCGTTCCCGCAACCAGGAGCGGCTTCCCGTCGCGGAGGTACATGAAGGGCGTGAGCGTGTGGAAGGGGCGCTTGCCCGGCGCGAGCACGTTCGCGTGGGCGGCGTCGAGCGTGAAGCCCGCGCCACGATTCTGGAGCACCACGCCCGTCTTGCCCGCCACCACGCCCGAGCCCCACTCGTGGTAGATGCTCTGGATCAGCGACACGCAGTTCCCCGCCGCATCGGCCGTAACGCAAGCGATCGTGTCCCCGCGCTCGATTCCGGAGGGCAGCGTCGCGGGCGCGGCGCGGTCCATCGCGATGCGCCGGCCGCGGTCCCGGAGATAGGCCGGGGCGAGGAGACGCCCGAGCGGCACGGCGACGTGCTCCGGATCGGCGAGCCAGCGGTCGCGATCGGCGAAGGCGAGCTTCGTGGCCTCGACGGCGACGTGGACGTAGTCGGCCGGATCCCGGGCGCAGGCGCGGAGGTCGGTCCCGTCGAGCATCCCCAGGACCGCGAGTGCGACCAGCCCTTGGCAGGGCGGCGGGACCGTGGCGGCCAGGCCTCCGCGGTACGGCACGGTCGCCGGCTCGGCGAAGCGCGAGCGGTGGGCGGCGAGGTCCCCCGCGCGCAGCGGGCTCCCGGCCGCCTCGCACGCGCGCCCGATCTCGGCCGCGAGGTCCCCCTCGTAGAACGCGCGGCCGCCTTCGCGGGCGAGGCGCTCGAGCGTACGCGCGAGAGCGGGCTGGGCGAGCGGCCGCCCCGCGGCCGGCGCCGCGTCGCCGTCGAGATAGATCGTGCGGAAGGGCGCGAACGCAGGCTCCCGCGCCGTGAGCAAGTCGGTTGCCCCCGCCGTGACGCGCGACTGGCACGGCGAGACGAGGATGCCGTCGGCCGCGTGGCGGATCGCGGCCTGGAGGAGATCCCCCCAGGGCATCGTCGAGCCGAGGCGCTCCTGGCTGTAGCGGTGAGCGGTCCAGAGACCGTCGGTGGCCCCGGGCACCGTGAGCGCGGCCAGGGGCCCCCGGGTCGGGATCTGGGCGAGCCCGTGCCGGCGGTAGAGATCGGGGGTCGCCCTCGCCGCGGCGGCGCCCGCGGCCTGGAGCGCCGTGAGCCGGGCCGCCCGCGCGTCCCAGCAGAGCCAGAAGCTGTCGCCGCCGAGACCCGTCATGTGGGGATACACGACAGCGATCGTCGCGCCGACGGCCACGGCGGCGTCGACCGCGGTGCCGCCGTGGAGGAGCACCTCGAGCCCGGCGACGGTGGCGAGCGGATGGGGGGAGGCGACGATCCCGCGGCGCCCCAGGGCGGCGGGCCAGCGGGTCTCAGGCATCGGGCCGGATGGGCTCCTCGCCCTTCCGGGGCGCGGCGATGCCGTAGGCCTTGAGCTTCCGCCAGAGGTTCACCCGCCCGATGCCGAGCGCCTGCGCCGTCCGCGTAATGTTCCAGTCGTGGGCTCGGAGCTCGCCGAGGATGTACGCGCGCTCGAACGCGTCCCGCGCCTCACGCAGGCTCTGAAGGCCCGCCTCGGCGGGAACCGCCACGGCCTCCCGAGACCGGAGCGGCGGCGGGAGGTCCTCGGGCGCGATGACGTCGCCGGGCGTCATGATGACGAGCCGCTCGACCATGTTGCGCAGCTCGCGCACGTTCCCCGGCCAGTCGTATACCATGAAGGATCCCATCGCCTCGCCCGAGAGCGTCTTCGGCCGCTTCCCGTACTCCGCCGAGAACGTCTTTAAGAAGTGGTCGACGAGGAGCGGGATGTCCTCCCGGCGGCGCCGGAGCGGCGGTACCTCCACCGGGATGACGTTCAGCCGGTAGAAGAGATCCTCGCGGAAGCGGCCCTGGACGATCAGCTCCGGGAGGGCCTGGTTCGAGGCGGCGATCACGCGCACGTCGACCCGGATTGGCTCGTGCCCGCCGATCCGCTCCACCGTCTGTTCCTCGAGCGCCCGCAGCACCTTGGCCTGGGTCCGGAGCGACATGTCCCCGATCTCGTCGAGGAAGATCGTGCCGCCAGTGGCCAGCTCGAACTTTCCCCGACGGCGCGCCATCGCCCCGGTGAAGGCCCCCTTCTCATGGCCGAAGAGCTCAGACTCGATCAGCTCGTCCGGGATGGCCGCGCAGTTCACCTCCACGAAGGGCTGGTCGCGCCGCGCCGAGAGGGCGTGGATGGCCCGCGCGACCAGCTCCTTGCCGGAGCCGTTCTCGCCGAAGATCAGGACGCGGCCGTTGGTCGGGGCCGCCGTGGCGATCTGGCGGCGGAGCTCCACGATGACGGGGCTGGTGCCGATGATCTCGTGGGCCCGCTCGATGCGCTCGCGGAGCTGCCGGTTCTCCCGCTCGAGCCGCGCGTGCTCGAGGGCACGCTCGACGACCAGGAGCGTCTTCTCGAGGGACAGGGGCTTCTCGACGAAGTCGTAGGCGCCGAGCTTCGTGGCCTTCACGGCCGTCTCGATCGTCCCGTGGCCGGACATCATCACGACCGGCAGCTCGGGCCACTGGCGCTTGACCTCGGCGAGCACCTCGATGCCGTCCATCTCTGGCAGCCAGATGTCCAGAATCACCAGGTCCGGCACCTCCTCGCCGATCCGGGCGAGGGCCTCCCGGCCGGTCCCCGCCGCGAGCGGCCGATATCCCTCGTCGGCCAGGATGCCGGAGAGCGTGGAGCGGATCCCGCGCTCGTCGTCGACGATCAGGATGCGGTCGCCCGCCATGGCGCGCCCCGACCCCTAGGCCGAGCCTGACTGCCGTGCCACGTCCATGGTGGACGCCGCGATCGCCGGGGCGCTCCCGCGCAGCACGGGCAGCTCGATCGTGAAGCGGGTCCCCCGCGGCGGGTTGTCCTCGACCCGGATGCGCCCGCCGTGGTCGGACACGATCTGGTGCACGATGGGCAGGCCGAGCCCCATCCCCGTCGTCTTCGTCGAGAAGTACGGCAGGAACACGCGATCGCGCAGATCAGCGGGAATCCCGGGGCCGTTGTCGGCGATCGTGACCTCGACGTGCCCCTCCCCGCTCCAGCGCGTCCCGATCGCGACCTCCATCGCGCCCGCCTCGACGGCGTTGTCGACGAGGTTTAGGATGGCCCGCTTGAGCTGGTCGACGTCGGCGTCGAGGGTCGGAAGCTCCGCGGCGAAATCGGCGCGGAGGAGGACCGTTGGATGCGTCTCGCCGTAGAGCCCCAGCACGCTCTCGAGCAACCGGTGGAGGTCCGTCGATCTCGGCGTGAAGCTCGGCATGCGCGCGAATCGCGAGAACTCGTCGACCAGGCGCCGCAGCCCCTCCACCTCCCCGATGATCGTCGCGGTGCACTCCTCGAGCAGGCCCCCGTCGTCGGGGAGCCGGCCCGCCAGCCGCCGTCGCAGCCGCTGCGCGGACAGCTGGATCGGCGTGAGCGGGTTCTTGATCTCGTGCGCGATCCGCTGGGCAACCTCCCGCCAGGCGGCGAGCCGTTGGGCGTCGAGCAGCTCCGTCAGGTCGTCAAAGACCAGCACGATGCCGAGGTGCTCGCCCTCCGGACCTCCGAGCGCGGTGAGGCTCGCGAGCAGTGTAAGGCTCTTCCCGTCGAGCGGGAGCTGGACCTCACGTTCGACGGTGCCGGCCCGGATGCGCTCCATCCGCTGCATGAGGGTCACGAGATCCAGGTACGCCGGGGCGCCGAAGGCGACCGTGTAGTGCCGGCCGACCGCGGCGGTCGGCGCCAGACCGAGCATTCGGCTGGCGGCGCGGTTCACGGTCGTCACGATCCCCTCCGCGTCCGCCGAGACCACGCCCGTCGCCACGGCCTCGAGCACCGTCTCCGTGTACTGGCGCCGCTCGGTGAGCTCGGCGTGCTTGGCCTGGAGGTCGGCATAGGCCAGCTCGAGCTGGGCCTTCGAGGACTTGAGGTCCTGCGTCATCTGGTTGAAGGACTCCACCAGGATGCCGACCTCGTCGTCCGCCTGGGCGGTGACGCGGTAGTCGAGGTTGCCGGCCGCGACCTCGCGCGTCCCCTGGGCGAGCAGCTGGATCGGCACCGTGATGCCGCGGGCGAGGTAGAGCCCGAACCAGGTGACGGAGAACACGATGACGAGGGTCATCAGGAGGAACAGCAGGATGTAGATGCCCTTGATCGGCTGCCGGAGGAGTTTGAGCTGCTTGTACTCCTGGAACGCCTGGGCGATCCCCCGCACCTGCGCTTCGAGCCGCTGGGGCACGTGGATCGCCACCACGGCCGCGCCGACCACTTGCGGCGGGTCGCCGGGCGCCAGCACGGGCACCATTCCCTGGATGAGGTCGCCGGTCGAGATCTCGCGCCGCGTGGAGAGTTCTCGTCCGGCGAGAGCCATGCGGACCTGCTCCGAGTTGACGACCGTCTCCAGGGAGGGCACCAGCACCGGATCGTTCACGTGGACGATCTCGTGGCCGCCCGGGCCGTAGAGCGCGATACCGGCCAGCCCGTACTGCTCGGCCTGCTCCTGGAGGAACTCGATCAGATCCTCGCGCCGGTCGTCGGGGAGGAGCCCGTCGCGGGTCAGCGTCCGCGCGACGTACTGCCCGTGCCGGACCGCCTCGTCCTGGACGCGCTCGTAGAACGTCTGGGCCACCCGCATCGACTCGTCGAGCGGGCGCTCGACCTGGATCTTGAACCACCCCTCGATCGACGTGTTGATGAGGTTGGACGCGATCAGGAAGATCAGGATAGCGGGGGCCAGTGCCAGCGACAGAAAGGCGGCGACCAGCTTGGTCTTGAATCGAGAGCCCAGGACCTTGTTGCGGCGCTCGAACCAGAGCTTGGCGAGGTTGCGGAACAGAAGGATCAGGAGCAGCAGGAAGACGATCAGGTTCAGGTTGAACAGCGCGATGACGACGACGTTAGACGCGACCGGGATGTCCGGGAGCCGGACCCCGACCTCCACCGCCGTGGCCACCACGAGCACGAAGAGCACGGCGACGATGATGACGAGGTTGCGCTTCCGCTTCTCCCGGTCGTCGGGCGGCCGAACAGCCGGCGCCGGGATCGGCGGGACCTGCGGGGCCATCGGCCCTCCGCCCGGCGCCGGCCCTGTCGTGCTCATCGGGCCCGCCGGAGCGTGAGGAGCGGCGTCTGCTCCCAGGGCGTCTCCGCCCGAGAGGACACGAAGGGCAGGATCCTGGAGACGGAGGAGTCCGGCGCGCCGGACCGGACCTCGGCCCGCACTCGCACGTAGTAGAGCTCGTCCAGGTTGAGATGCGTCATCTGCGTCAGCTTGAAGCCACGGAGCTCCGACAGCACCCGCTCGGCCTCCCAGACGTCACGCGTGACGTAGGGCTCGCGCTCCTCGCCCTGAAGAGCGGCGACGCGAAACTCCTTCGTCAGGACGTCGTAGACGACCTGGCGCTCCACGAGCTTGGCCACCACCCGGCGATCCACCCACCAGGAGTTGTACTGCCAGAGCTCGACCTGGAAGCGCACGGCCGCCGGGATCCCCGTCCCCAGTCCCTCGACGATGCCGTCGGGCATGGCGCCCAGCAGGACCAGGGTCACCAGGAGCGTGCTGTCCGAATTCGTGACGACCAAGTTCGAGATCCGGAGGGGCGCGACGGCGCCCGATGCCGCTCCCGCCACGAGTAGGAGACCCAGCGCGACCGCCAGGATCCCGGTCGGCCAGCGCCGCCTGGACATAGCAGAGCATTATAGCCCCTGGCTCCGGAGAGGACTCCACCGCGGGCGCGGCGGCGAGGAGGACGAGCGGGCCGGGGAGAGCGCCCCTTCAGTGGGCGGCGACGCGGGAGCGTCGCCGGGTCGCCCCTTCCCAGGGCGCCTCGACGCGGAGCGGGGTACGGGGCGACGCCGCATCTTCCCATCGTCGCGCAGTCTTCACGAGCTCCCGCACCAGGACGTGGTTCAGCGCGTGCCCGGCATTTCGCGCCACGACGTGGCCTAGCACCGGGCGGCCGACCAGCGTCAGGTCCCCGACCACGTCGAGGATCTTGTGGCGCACGAACTCGTCCTGGAACCGCAGGGCACCGTTCAGGATCCGCTCCTGCCCCACCACGACGGCGTTGGCCAGGGAGCCGCCGAGTGCGAGCCCCTGCTGCCGCAGCAGCTCGAGATCCTTCAGGAAGCCGTACGTCCGCGCGGGCGCGAGCTCCTCGACGAAGATCCGCTCGGTCGGCACGAACGACGCCACCTGCACCCCCACGGCGGGGTGCTCGTGATCAAGCGTGTAGCTGACGCGGAACTCGGCCGCCGGCAAGATCTGCAGCCAGCGATGCTCGTCACCGACCCGGATCGCCTCGATCACCCGAAGCGGCGCGCGCCGTACGGCGACCTGGGCCTCGCGCCCCGCCATGTAGAGGAGCGACACGAATGGCGCCGAGCTCCCGTCCATCGCGGGTAGTTCGGGCCCGTCCAGCTCGATCAGAAGGTTGTCGATCCCGAGCCCGCGGACCGCCGCCAGGAGGTGCTCGACTGTCTGGATCTGGATCCCCTCGGCGCCGATCGTCGTCGCGTAGTGACCATTGAGGAGCGACTCGGGGCAGACCGGGACGCGAACGCGCTCGGGGCCGACGATGAAGACAACACCGTGATCCGGGGGAGCGGGCAGGAGCGCCATCGTCACCGGCACGCCGGTGTGCAAGCCCACTCCTTCGCACGTCACCGGCTTCCGGATCGAGTGCTGAAGTTCCATTGATCGGGGACCCTCCATAGTCCCGGGCGGGGGAGGGAAGCAAGCCGAATGCCAATCGATCTTGGCTCTTTGCCAAGCCGTAACTATCCGAAATCTCGATCTATCGATGTCGGGACGTCGCCACTGGACTCGGGCCAAGTTCTGGATCGTTGCATCGTGACAGCATGGCACAACACCCCGATGTTTCTCACACGTAATATGACCATCATATGTTGAGTAAGACACGGGCACTCACCCGACCTGGCGTTTCGCAAACCTCGAGACCATGAGACGTGGCCGCCTTCACGACCGTGCCTCGAGGGTGCCGTGATGGATCGACGGGCTCGCCGCGAAGGAGAGCGTGCACCCCAGTCGGCGTGATCTCGGGCCGGACCACGTCGGAGACGACGAAGCCCTCGAGATCGTGAACGTAGAGGCATTCGTTCAACCAGTTCACGAGAAGCGCTTCGACGGACACCCCGCGTGCCGCCACCTCGCGGCCCTCGAGCGGCTGGACTGCGGCGGTCGGCACGATCAGGTTGAAGACCCCGAGGGCGCACTGCCGGAGGCACCCTGGAAGATCCTCCCCCCAGGCCGCAACGCCGACCTCCGCCGCCACATCGAAGTACTCGTAGCCCTCGGGCGTCACGGCTGACCCTCCCCTCTCCGCCCGGACCCGTGCCGCCGTCCTCCCAGGTCCCCGAAGAGGAACTGGCAGAGGGCAACCGCCGCGAGCCCCGCCGACTCGGCGCGGAGGATCCGCGGGCCGAGGCTCACGAGGTGCGCCCCCGCCACTTCGGCCACGCCGACCTCCTCGAACGTGAAGCCCCCCTCCGGGCCGACCAGGAGCAATAGACGGGCTGGCGAGCCTGCCTCCGCAGCCGTCGCGGCGAGCGCCTGGCCGCCGCCCTCCCAGAAGACCCACGCGGCGTCGTGCCCCGCAATCTCACCCGCCACCTCCCCGAACGCTCGCGGCCGGTCGATCACCGGCACGACGACCCGCCCGCACTGCTTGACGGCCTCGCGGGCGATCCGCTCCCAACGGGCGTGGCGAGCCGCCCCCCCCGCGGCGCGGCGGGCCACGACGCGCGCGGTCTCCATGGGCACGATCCGCGACACGCCGAGCTCCGTGGCCTTCTGGACGAGCCAGCTCATGCGGTCCCCCTTCAGGATCGCCTGAGCGAGGGTGATCGCGCACGGCGACTCCCGCTCCGGCTCGGCGCGTGCCTCGATGGCCCCCCACCCGCCCTCGGCCTCAAGAGCCACGAGCCGGACCGTGTAGAGACGGCCAGTCCCGTCGGTCGCATCGACGATGGCGCCGGGCCGGAGCCTCAGCACGCGGCGAAGGTGATGAGCCTCGTCGGCGTCGAACCGGACGCGGTCCGCGCCGACGGCCTCAGGGCGGACGAATACCCGGGGCACGTTCACTCACCCGGCGGGACGAGGTGCGGCATGCGCCCTCATCTCCCTCGGCGCAGGAGGAGCGCGGCCCATCCGTCGTCCTCGGCGAGCTCGACGAGCCAGCAGCCCTCCGCCGCGAAGACGCCCGCCACTGCCGGCACCTCGTGGGCCAGGAGCCCGCCTGCGATCAGGCTCCCGCCCGGCACGACCAGCGCCGTAAGCGTGGGCGCGAGCGTGACGTGGGCGGACGCGAGGAGATTCGCGAGGACGAGCGGCGCCGCGGGGCCGGCCCAGCCGTCGACGCCCGCCACCGCCGGGCGCACCCGGTCCGCCACGGCGTTGCGCCGGGCGTTCTCCACCGTCGCGGCCACCGCGTCGGGGTCCAGGTCGATCGCGTCCACCCGCAGGATGCCGAGGGCGGCCGCGGCGATCGCGAGGATGCCCGACCCGCACCCGACGTCGAGGGCGTGGGACACCTCCCCACCGGCGAGCGCCCGCTCGAGGAGCTCGAGGCAGCTCCTGGTCGACCCGTGGCCGCCGGTGCCAAAGGCGCGCCCGGGCTCGATCAGCACCACCAGCCGGCCCTGCGCGAGCGTCGGCCACGGCACCTCCCACGGCGGGCACACGAGCAGTCCCCGCCCCACCGGGACCGGCCGGAAGTGAGCGCGCCAGGCATCGGCCCACGGCTCGTCGGGAAGGGGCGCGATCCGCACGCTCGCCTCCGCACCCGGCAGCGCGAGCGGCGCGAGATCGCCGAGGTAGTGGCCAAGGTCCTTCGCGAGCGACGCTGCATCGGTGCCGGGCGGAAAGAAGGCGCGGAGCGCGGCCGCGCCCGGGGTGACCTCCTCGACGACGCCGACGGCGCCCAGCTCCCACAGGCGGTTCGTGACGGCCTCGGCCGTGTCGACAGCATCGGTCCCCAGGGTCACGGTCAGATCCCAGTAGGCGGCGGCCGCCGGGTCGGCGGGCTTCGGCAGCACGCCCGTAGCCTACCGCCCGCCGTTGGGCTTGTCCCGTGGAATCGCCCCGGGCTCTCCGAAGGCCTAAGTTAAGTTAGATTTATCGACCGGCCGGGCTGGTGGCAGGCTCGGCGGTTGCGCGGGGATTGCGGATGGATGCGGGCTCGAGGTCGTCAATGAGCACAGCTCCGACTACGAGGAGGACACCGCCGGCGCTCAGGAACGGGCGCGCCGCCTCCGCCACGTCCGATGGGCTGTCTGGAATCCCGAACTTCAAGA
This sequence comes from uncultured Candidatus Rokubacteria bacterium, assembly GCA_963805625.1. Classification (GTDB taxonomy): domain Bacteria; phylum Methylomirabilota; class Methylomirabilia; order Rokubacteriales; family DASRDR01; genus DASRDR01. Next base: position 298,992 of record CAWDVE010000017.1, on the reverse strand, counting down.
TGAGGCCGAGGAGGACGAGAGGAGCGCCGCTAGCCACGCCCACGATACCAAATATCAGGCTCCTATCGGACCATCTGGCTATGGCGGTGGCTCCGTAGACGAGGATGACGCCGACTGCTGCGAGCGGGGCAATGGAGATTGCTGTCGCGCCGAAAGAGAGCGGCCCGGATGTCTTCACCGCGCCACCGAGCATAGCGAGTAGGACACCGAGCGCTGGCCTCATCCATCGTTCGGTTAGCCAGGCCGTCGTCCGCCGTAGGCCACTAGCTCGACGAGTAGAGCACCTGGTTCCTCGCCGTGGGCGTCACCGCGTGGGGCGGGCCCGGGAGTCGCTGGATCGGCATAGTGGTCAGCGCCGCGATGCGGTGTTCACGGCAGGACGGCGGTAGCCTCGATCTCGACGAGCCACTCCGGGTCCGCCAACCCCACGACGACCACCGCCGTCGAGGCGGGGTACGGCTCCTGGAAGTACCGGCGGCGTACGTTCAGGACGGTTGGAAGGTGATTCCGGCTCGTGAGGTACACGACAATCCGCGCCACGTGAGCGAGGGTCCCCCCAGCTGCCTCCACGAGCGCCTTGATATTCTCAAGAACCTGGGTGGTCTGCCGCTCGATGTCTCCCTGGCCGACCGTGTGCCCATCCGCACCCCGAGCGACCTGCCCAGAGATGTGCACCAGGGTGCCCCCGGTTGTCCGGGTCGCCAGCGAGAACGGATCTCCTCGTGTGCCACGCCGTTGCCTCCTAGCGGGTCAGCCCAGGACCCCAAGGATCGTCACCGAATCACCGGCCAGGTGCCACACCATCTCGGTCGGTTAGGTGCCAGCGCATCTCGGTCACGGTGATACTGGAGTAAAGCCTGTGAGCGAGGGGGAGCCATGGCGAAAAGGGGCGGCGACGAGAGGCGACGCGGCGAACGCTGGTGGCGAAGGTCCGGGCCGGGGCCTCTATGCGGGCGGTGGCGCGCGCCCATGGAGTGAGCCTGTCCACGGTGCAGTGGTGGCACCGCCGGGCCGGGGCGCAGGCCCTGGACGACGTGGACTGGAGCGATCAGCCACGGGTGGCCAAGCGCATCCACCGGATCCCCGAGGCGGTGGAGCAGCTGGTGATGACCTTGCGGCACGACCTGAGGACGACCAGCGATCTGGGCGAGTATGGCGCCCGGGCCATCCACCGCGCCTTCGCGGCGCGTCGGCCGGCGACGGCCGTGCCGTCCGTGCGCACCATCGGCCGGATTCTGTACCGCCGGGGGGTCCTGGATCGTGTTCGCCGGCTGCGTCGGCCCCCGCCCCGCCCCGGCTGGTACCTCCCGGGCACCCCGGGACGGGGGGAGCTCGACAGCTTCGACATTGTAGAGGGCTTGGCGCTCACCGGGGGGCTGCAGCTGGAGGTCCTGACCGTCGTGTCCTTGTATGGGGGATTGCCCGGGGCCTGGCCGCAGCCGCTCGTGACGGCGAGCACCGCGGTGGCGGCGCTCGTCGCGCACTGGCGCACATGGGGCCTGCCGGCATACGCCCAATTTGACAATGACAGCATCTTCACCGGGACGCACCGCTGGCCCGATGCGCTGGGTCGCGTCGTCCGCACGTGCCTGCGCCTGGGCGTCCGCCCGGTCTTCGCCCCACCCCAGGAAAGTGGCTTCCAAGCCGCCATCGAGAACTTCAACGGCCGCTGGCAGGCCAAGGTCTGGACCCGATTCCATCACGAATCGCTGGCCGCCCTGCAGGAGCGCTCCGACCGGTACATCCGCGCCTACCATCAGCGGGCGGCCGCGCGGATCGAGGCCGCCCCGCCGCGCCGCCCGTTCCCCGTCGCCTGGCAGGCCGATCTGCAAGCCCGCCTGCAGGGTGAGGTCTTGTTCCTGCGACGCACTTCGGACGCGGGGACGGTGCGCCTGCTCAATCGCACCCTGGAGGTCGCGCCCCATTGGCCCCACCGCCTGGTGCGATGCGAGCTGGATCTCACCGCCGGGATGCTCCGCTTCTACGCCCTGCGGCGTCGAGCGCCGGATCAGCAGCCTCTCTTGCGTGAGGCGCCCTATGTCTTTCCCCACAAGCCCTTCCACGAGTGACCGAGATGCGGTGGCACCTTCCCTCGAGTCGTCTCTTCTCCGACCGAGATGGTGTGGCACCTGGCCAATCACCTCATCCGCCCGCGCGAGCACCGCCGGCGGGATCGTGAGGCCGAGGGCCTTCGCGGTCTCGAGGTTAGTGACGAGCCTGATCTTCGTCGGCCGCTCCACCGGCAGGTCCCCCGCGTTCGCCCCACGCTGGATCTTGACCACCAGTCGCGCAGCCTCTTGCGCCGTGTCAGCAATACGCCTTGCGTGTGCCGCTCGAATCATGTCAGCCACGTGCCCCGAGGGCAGGCCGCCGGGGATTTCGAGTAGCGCATCCGCTTCCGCGAGTCCCCCGAGGCCCCGGGCGATGTCCTCGGGCGTGCGCACCTCTCGCTTCCAGCGTTCGCCCGGCGGCGGCGGCGGGCTCGGATCAGTGCCGCGACCGCTGGGGGGGTCTCGACCGGAAAGAGGGCCCGCATCTCCTGGCCCCCGACCTGCCAAGGCCGCACCTCGGGAGGGCCCAAAGCCAGGACGGCCAGCGGCAGAAGTTCACCAGCCGGGTCCCGAGCGCCTCTGGATCTTCGCGCCGGCAAGCCAGCCGGGCGAGGTCCAGGTCCGAGGCCGACAGGGAGCCTCGCGCGCGGTGGGTGTGTCGGAGTGTCGGACGATCCGGCTGGGGGGCCCGAACCGCGATCGTGGGCGCTCGAGGGCCGCCGGGGCCGGACCTCAGCGAAATCCGGCTACGAAGACACCGCCGGTGAGGTTCGGGTCGTAGGCGAAGAAGCCGCCATCGGGCGGCACGAGCGGCGCCCCGGTGGCCCCCATCGAACACTCTCACGTGCGGGCCGCCGCCGCTGCCCGCCCCCGTAATGATGTCCGCTTTGCCATCGCCGTTGAGGTCCGCGGCACCGACGAAGACGCCCCCGGTGAAGCTCGAGTGGTAGGCGAAGAAGCTCAAGAGTTCCACGAGACTCCCGGCCACAGCCGGCGCACCGTCGAAGACCCGGACGTGGGGCCCCCCACCCGGACCGGCGCCCGTGATGATGTCGGGTACGCCATCGCCGTTGACGTCTCCGCTGGCGACCCGGACGCCGCCGGCGAAGGTCGGCGCGTAAGCGAAGAAGCTGAAGATTTCCGCTCCTGTAACCGCGTTGACGAGGCGCACGTGGCCCGCCGCCTGGCCCCGCCCCCGTGATGATGGCGCGCCGGGGCGGCACGTTTCCGCCTTGGGTGTAGGTCTCCGCCAGGCTGATGAGGAAGCCGCCCGAAGGGATGGTCACTGTCGTAGCGAATAAACAGCGCGAGCCCCTCAGGATGCCGTGTACCGTGCTGGAAACCAAAACCTCACCTGCTTGCGCGGCGGCCATCACCCTGGTGCCAAAATGCACTGCGCTCGACGGCGGCCGTCACCGACCTCACTGGCCGCCGACGAAGACGCCGTCGTGAACCCGGGGGCGTAGGCGAAGAAGCCCTCGATCTCGGCCCCCCGTGACACCGTCGAAGACCCTGACGTGGGGGCCGCCACCCGGGCCGGCGCCGGTGATGATGTCGGTCTTGCCGTCGCCGTTGACGTCACTGGCGGCCACGTAGACGCCACCGGTGAACCCGGAGCGTAGGCGAAGAAGCTCTGGATCTCGGCCCCGGTGACACCGTCGAAGACCTTGACGTGGGGGCCACCGCCCGGCCCCGCTCCCGTCACCACGTCGGGGAAGCCGTCACCGTTCACGTCGCCGACGGCCACATGCGCGCCACCGGTGAACCCGGAGGTGGAGGCGAAGAAGCCGCGGACGGAGACGCCGGTGGCGACGTCGATCAGGCTGACGTGGGGGCCGCCCCCGGGGCCGGCGCCACTGGCCAACCAGCTCCCGAGGACCGGTCCCGGGCTCGAGATGACGAGGCTGTAAGAGCCGCCGCTCCAGGGGGACATCGCCCGGGCTTTCTTCGCGCGCGTGCTGGCCCAGGCGAAGGCGCGGCCGCTCCTGTCCGCGGAGCACTTCACTGTCGACGGGACCCTGATTGAGGCCTGGGCCTGAAGAGCTTCAAGAAGAAAGGGGCCGCGGCGGCGCCCCCGGACGGTCCGGGCAATCCGACGGTGAACGTCCATGGAGCATGGCGGGTCAGGCGGCGGCGGTTGGACCAGCAATTTCAGGCTCCGTGGTGCGGAATGGGGCCCCGCGCCAGCAAAGGTGCCCCTGGAGAGGTCGCCACGGTGGTAGTGGGTCGCGGCAGGCCGAGCCCTCGGTGGTGAAAGACGCGCGACGCCGGTTGCGGATAGGTTGCGGGGCGGGCGGCGCCCTCCGTGCGATGCAGGTCGCGGGGAGGTTGCGGACCATGCCGCGCTTTGCCGCCTTCTGCAAGCCGGTCCCGGGCATCTGGCCGCCATCCTTGAGGGGGTCTGCCATCCGTGGAATCGCCCCGGATGCCCGCTGCCTGAAGGCTCGGGGCTGGCGGGACCCATCCTGTAGAATCTCCCGGAGGTCGTTCCATGAAACCGCCCGCGTGGCGTGCCCAGATCGATCGCCTGCTAGCCTCGGCCGAGAGCCCGCCGTGGTCGAACCGGCTCGTCAACGGGATGCTGGTGGCCCTCGTCCTCGTGAGCGTCGTGGCGGTGGTGGTCGAGACGCTGGAGGAGCTCCCGCCGAGGATTGGCTGGCTCCTCCGCCTGGTCGAGGCGCTGGCCGTAGCGGTGATGGCGGTCGAGTATGCGCTTCGCCTCTGGGCCGCGCCCGAGCGCGAGGCCATCGGGGCGCGGGAGCCCTGGCGCGCCCGGCTCCACTACGCGACATCGTTCGTCGGGTTCGTGGACCTCTTGGCCGTGCTCCCGGCCTTGGTGGCAGCGGTCGTTCCCATCCCCACGGATGCGCTCCGTCTGTTGCGGGTGCTGCGGCTCCTCAAGCTGGCCCGATACACGCCGGCACTCCCCCTCTTCGCGGCGGTGATCCGGAACGAGAGCCGCGCGCTCCTCGCCACGCTCCTGGTCGTGGTGGTCCTGCTGGTCCTCGAGGCGTCCATCATGTACGTCCTCGAGCGCGAGGCGCAGCCCAAGGTCTTCGCCAGCATCCCTCACGCCATGTGGTGGGCAATCGTGACGATCGCGACGGTCGGCTACGGCGACATGTTCCCGATCACGCCGCTCGGCAGGATCTTCGGCGGCATGGTGATGGTGATCGGGATCGCAGTCTTCGCGGTGCCGGCGGGCATCCTCGCCACGGGGTTCGCGAGCGAGATCCGCAAGCGTGACTTCGTCGTCACCTGGCAGACGGTCGCCAACGTCCCACTGTTTGCCGGCCTGGACGCCGCGCGGATCGCCGAGATCGCCCGGCTCCTCAAGCGCCAGGTGGTCCCCGCTCAGTTTGCCGTCGTCCGGCGCGGCGATCCAGCGGACGCGATGTTCTTCATCATGGCCGGCGAGGTCCAAGTGGACATCACGCCCACGCCGGTCCGGCTCGGCCGCGGCCAGTACTTCGGCGAGATCGCCCTCATTCGCGACACGGTACGCACGGCGACAGTGACCACGCTCGCCGAGTGCCAGCTCCTCTCCCTCGACGTCGCCGACTTCCGCCGCCTCCTCGAGAATAACCCCAGTCTCAAGGCGACCATCACCCGGACCGCCGAGGAGCGCTTGGGCGCGCTGACCGGGGCGGCCACGGCGGAATCCGGGGGGGGCCGCCGGCCCGCCTCGGGGCCGCCGGCCTGAGCCCGGCCGGGCCGAGGTGACGCTCACGGCCATCGGAGGAGGGTGGGGGCGCGCCCGATCGACGTGGGCCCCCGTGTGCTGGCGGCGGCCCGGCCTGAGTCTCGCGCTCGGCCTCGCCGCCGTCCTCACCGGTCTCGCCGCGCCCCCGCCGGCCGTCGCCCAGCGCGTGGACCGGGACCGGGAGCTCCGCCCGCTCTACGACCCCCTCCTCGGCATGGACGAGAGCGGCCGGATTCCCAAGGTCCCGCTCCCGGAAGATCTGCCAGAGCCCCAACGTTGGCGCTACATCCCCGAGGGCCGGATCATGCCGGGGAACGTGTTCCAGCGCTGGCTCGTCACGAGCTTCGCGTCGCCGCAGATCTTCTTTCAGGAGGACGTGGGCCTCGGGGGCGGCATCGCGCTCACGGACATCGACTTCCGGGAGCAGCGGCGCCGGGAGTTCCTGGGCGCCTTTGTCACCTACACGACCGAGGGCCAGGAGCGGTACCGCCTCGTCTGGCGACGGTGGCTCTATCATCGCGAGCTCCCCGACGGCGGCGTTGCCGTGGAGGAGCGGAGCTACCTCGCCGCTTCCGGCGGGTACCAGCGGACCCTCACGCGGCGGTTTTTCGGCCTCGGGCCCGACACAAAAGAGAGCGCCGAGTCGAGCTACACGGACGAGGTCGCGGACGCGGGCCTCCGCGCGGATCTCGCTCTGCCGGGGCCCGGGGGGGGCTGGATCGCGACCGCCGGACTCCGCGGCGACCACCACAACCTCGCGCGTGGCCGGGTCTCCGGGGTGCCCAGCACCGAGGACGCGTACCCCGTCCTCTTCAAGGACGCGGACGGCCTGAGCGCGACCTACGTGACGGCAGGCCTCCGCTACGACACGCGTGACAGCCAGCACCAGCCGTACAGCGGCTGGCGCGTGGGCGTGATCGCCGACGCGGCGCCGTGGCAGAGCGACGGGAGCCTGGGCGCGGTCCTGACGGCCTATGGCAGCATCGTCTTCCCGATGCCGCCGCTCTTTCATTCGGGCGGCGATGGCCGGGAGGAGAATCCACCCACTGACACGATCGCGCTCGGGTTCCAGGTGGACACGACGGTCGGCGACCTGCCCTTCTACGACCTCCCGAGCTTGGGGGGATCCTCTACGCTTCGCGGGTACATCGCGAATCGCTTCACGGACGATTCGGCGTGGCACGCGGTGGCCGAGTACCGGTTCTGGGTCATCCCGCGCGGGTTCCGGCTGACTCGCACGATCCGGATCGAGCGGGTCGGCCTGGCGCTCTTCGGAGAGCTCGGCACCGTGGCCCCGAGTCTCGGCGACCTGCCAGAGGCCCGCATCCACGCGAGCTACGGTGTCGGGCTCCGGATCTCGCTGGAGCGGCTGGCCGTCTTCCGCGCGGATCTGGGTTTCTCGGACGAGGGCACCAACCTCACCGTGGCATTCGGCCTGAGCTTCTGACGCATCGCTCCGGGCGCCCCTGTCGCTGTCCAGTAGAAATGTCCGCCTAACTGCTCAGTGAGAATGTCCGCCCTCGGGGAGGGTGTGCTGACGGTTCCGCTCGCGTTGGCGGCGCGAGAAGGTCCGCCGCCAGGGGTGTGGACGCGCCGGGCGGCGCAGGTCGCGGGCCAAGGCGGTGAGGGCGGCGATCGCCGAAGATCGGGCGTGTTGGCCCAGGGGGAGATCGCGGCCCCCCTCCTTGGACGCGCTCCTGGAGGCGCGTAGGCGTTGCGCCCGGCGAGGGACGAGGACGAATTCGGCCGTCGGGGGCGGATCCGTGACCAGGCGCCGCCGGTGATAGTCGACCAGCACGCGGCCATCGAGGCATTCGCGGAGCTCAACGCGACAGCCCGCGTAGGAGCGGCCGTGGGGGCCGCGGGGGATCTGGATCAGGCGAGGGCCGAGGCGGACGGTGTTGTCGCGGGCGACGCGGCGCGTGTAGCCGCAGCTCAGGCGGTCGGCGAGATCGCGGGGCGGGTGGCGCCAGGCGGCCAGGGGCTCGCCGGGCGGCTGCGTGAAGCGGCGGTTGTGATCGGCGAGATAGGTGGGCAGGTAGGCCTCGGCCGCGGCCACCGTGGTGAGCCGGCGGAGGCGGAGCTCGGCGACGAGGCGATCCTGGCGGGTGTCCCAGAGGCGCTCGATGCGGCCCTTGGCCTGGGGCGAGTGGGCGGCGATGTAGCCGATCCCGAGGTCCCGCAGGACCTGGCCGAACTGGGTGGGATGCTGCCTGCCCTGCAGCTCTTCCTCGAGACTCCAGTGGGCGTCATTGCGGACGAAGACGCCGAGGCGATCCCCGTAGAGGGTCACGGGCAGGCCGTGCTGCTCGGCCAGCCGTTGCAGCAGGGTGAGATAGCCATGCAGGTCCTCGGCGGGGCGAAGGTGGAGGGCGAGGACGGTGCTGGTGGCGTCGTCGATGGCGCCCAGGAGGAGCAGGGGCGTCCCAGTACCCAGCCAGTCGAACGGGCTGCCGTCGACGAGGACGAGGCGGCCCATGGCCGGCTGCCGGGGGCGGCGGGTCCGGTGCTGGCGGGGCCGGCGGCGCCGCTTCGGGGGCAGGCCGAGGGCCCGCCGGAGGCGGCGGAGGGTCTCGCGGCCGACCATGAGGCCCTCGACCTCGCGGAGCTTCTCGGTGCAGTGGCAGTCATTGAACTCGCGGTAGGTGGTCTGGATCAACTCCTGCACGCGATCCCGGATCTGGACATCCAGCGCCCGAGGCGAGGGCCGGCCCCGCAAGCGATGGACCAGCCCGCGGACGCCCTCGGCCCGATACCGGGCCTTGAGACGCCGGAACTGCCGCGGGGTCATCTTCAAGCTCCCGGCCCCTTCGGCGGTCGTGATCTTCCCGGTCATGGCCAACTGCACCAGGCCCGGCCGGCGGGCCTCCTTGCGGCTCATCGTGACGATCTCCCATGTCTCCATGGGAGGACATTTCTACAGCGCAGTTAGGGGAGGACATTTCTATAGCGCAGCAAGAATCGCTCCGGGCGCCCCTTACCCGCCCGAAGGCCTTCTGCTACCCTAGGCCGCACCGACGAATAGCCATGCCTCCGTCTGCCGACCCAGCGATGGAACTCTCGAGCGCCCGCCACGGTGACACCGTCGTCCTGAGCCCGCGGGGACGCATCGATCACGCCAGCGCCGAAGCGTTCAAGACGGCGCTCGGGCCGCACCTGGCCCAGGCGGGTCCCGGGCACACCCTGGTGCTCGACCTCGGCGGGGTGGATTACATCGCCAGCGTAGGGCTCCGCGTCCTCATGCTCGCCTCCCGGCAGGCCCGGGCGCAGGGCGGGACGATCGCGGTCGCCGCGCTCCAGCCGCTCGTGCGGGAGATCTTCGAGATCAGCAAGTTCACCCTGGTGTTCCCGTGCTTCGCGAGCGTGGCCGACGCGCTCGCGAATTCCGCCGCGCGACCGCAACCGGGCGCTGCGGGCCGGTGAGCCGCGCGGCCGGCCGCCGGAGCGCACCGCGACGCCAAAGCTGATCCCATGCTGATCCGCTTCTGGGGCACCCGCGGGTCGTTGCCGGCGCCTCTCGGCACGGCCGGCCTCCGACGAAAGCTGCTCCGAGCCCTTCGCAAGGCAGCGGGACGACCCCTCGACACCGACGAAGCCCTCGAGCGCTTCGTCGCGGAGGAGCTCGACTTCGCCACCTCCCACACATTCGGGGGCAACACGGCCTGCGTCCAGATCGACGTGGGCAGCCCCGAGTACGTGCTGTGCGACCTCGGCTCGGGCGCGCGCGAGCTCGGGCTCGCCGCGATGGCCCGGTATCGGCCCGGCGTGGCCCAGGTCTTCCACGTCTTCCTGTCGCATCTGCACTGGGATCACATCCAGGGCTTCCCTTTCTTCGTCCCGGCCTACATCCCGGGCAACCGCATCGTCGTCCACGGCTGTCACGAGGACATCGAGGCGGGGTTCCGGCGCCAGCACGGGGCGCCGAGCTTCCCGGTGAACTTCTCGCAGCTCCCGTCCACCATCGAGTTCGTCCGCCTGGTCCCGGGTGAGACCTACGAGGTCGCGGGCCTTCGAGTCACCGGGAAGCGGCAGTTCCACTCCGGCGACTCCTACGCGTACCGGTTCGAGCGGGACGGCAAGGCCGTCGTTTATTCGACGGACTCCGAGCACAAGCTCGACGACCCCGCGAGCGCGCGCGGGTTCGCCGCCTTCTTCCGGGACGCCGACCTCGTGATCTTCGACGCCATGTACTCCCTGGCCGACGCGTTCTCCATCAAGGAGGACTGGGGTCACTCGAGCAACATCGTGGGCGTCGAGCTGTGCCAGATGGCGGGCGTCCGGCACCTGTGCCTGTTCCATCACGAGCCGGCGTACGACGACGAGAAGCTGACGGCCATTTGGCAGGAGACCGAGCGCCTCGAGGAGCTGACCCGGGGTGAGCGTCCCCTCCGCATCACGGCCGCGTACGACGGCCTCGAGCTTCGCGTCTGACGGCCGGAGGCTCGCGTGGGGGCTGACGCCGAGCCCGGCGGGGCGAGACGCGGGCCCGCCGAGGCGCCCGACGGGCCGGCGGGCACCTGGTCGCGCATCGCGCGGCTGGGGAGCGCGGGCCGATCGGTCGGCGCGCTGGCCCTCGTCGCCCTCACCATTCTCCTGCTCGTTTGGGGACCCGACGCCCGGTTGCGTGGGCTCTGGTTCGACTTCTGCCAGCGGCTCGCGCCACGCGTCCGGATCTCGGGGCCCGCCGTCATCGTGGCCGTGGACGAGCCGAGCCTCGCCCGGTACGGCCAGTGGCCCTGGCCCCGCCAGCTCCTGGCCCAGCTCGTCGATCACATCCGCGCGGCGAGACCCGCCGCCGTGGGACTCAATCTCCTATTCCCGGAAGCAGACGGCTTCTCCGGAGCGAGCCTCGCCAGCCGCCTCCCGGGCCTGGCGGCGCGGACCGCGGCCTGGGTCGCGTCGGTGCCCGACGGCGACCGCGCGCTCGGCCAGGCGCTCGGCGGCGCGCCGAGCGTGATCGGGCTGGCCGGGCTCGACGGGCCGGCTGCCGTGTCACCTTGGGGCCGCTTCACGCCCGCAGTCGTTCGCGGCGCGGATCCGTCGGGGCGAGTTCGGCGCTACCGGGCAGTCCTCCGTAGCGTGCCCGACGTCGACGGCGGCGCAGCGGGGCACGCCCTCCTGAGCGCGGACGATGCGGGGGCAATCGTACGTCGGGTCCCGCTGGTGGCCGCGGTGGGCGACACGCTGGTCCCCGGGCTCGCCCTCGAGGTGCTCCGGGTCGCCGCGAGGGCGCCCGCGTTCAACGTCCGAAGCGACGGGGGCGGCGTGCGCGCGGTGGGCGTGGGCGACGTCTCGTTCCCCACGGAGACCGACGGGACGATGTGGATCCACTTCACGCCGCACGACGCGGCCCGGTTCGTCTCGGCCGCGTCGGTGCTCGCGGACGAGGTTCCGCCCGACCGTCTCGAGCGCAAGCTGGTCCTCGTGGGCGTGACGGCGCTGGGCCTCGGGGACCAGCACGTCACCCCGCTCGGAGAAAGCCTCCCCAGCATCGAGGTTCACGCCCAAGTGCTCGAGAACATGTTCGACGGTCGTGTCCTCGTGCGGCCCCGCTGGGCGGAGTGGGCCGAAGCAGGGGCGCTCATCGCCGCCGGCGTGCTGGTCGTCACCCTCACCCCGACGGTGGGGATGCTCCGCGCGGCGCTGCTGGCCCTCGGCCTCGGCGCCGGGCTGCTCGGTGGGAGCTTCTTGGCGTACCGGCAGCTCGCGCACTTGTTCGACGGCCTCACGCCGGCGCTCGGGCTGGGGATCGTCTACACCGCCACGCTCGGCGGCGCGCTGGCCGAGGCCGATCGTCAGCGCCGGGCCCTCCGCCAGCGACTCCAGGAGGAGCGCGAGGCCGCCGCCCGGCTCGCGGGTGAGCTCGAGGCGGCGCGTCGCATCCAGCTCGGCCTCCTGCCCCGGCCGGAGAGCGTGTTCCCGGGCGAGGGCCGCTTTCGAATCGCGGCCGTGATGGAGCCGGCGCGCGTCGTGGGCGGTGACCTCTTCGACTTCTTCCTCCTCGACGGCGACCAGCTCCTGTTCCTCGTCGGCGACGTCTCGGGGAAGGGCCTCCCCGCCAGCCTCTTCATGGCGGCCACGAAGGCCTTCTACCGGAGCATCTCGACCCGCCACGCGACCGAGCTGGCCAAGACGATGCGCGAGGCAAACACGGAGATGGGCCGCGACAACCCGGAGGCGTTCTTCGTGACGCTCGTGGCGGCCGTCCTCGACGTCAATACGGGACGGCTCTGGTACTCGAGCGCCGGCCACGAGGCGCCGTGGATCGTGCGCCCCGAGGGCGGGGGAGTCGACCGGCTGGAGGGCGGCGCTGGCCCGCCGCTCTGCGTGCTCGACGACTTCGCCTACGAGACCGCCACGGCACGCCTCCGGCCAGGAGACACCGTGCTGATGGTGACGGACGGCGTGACGGAGGCGCTCGACCCGGGGGGCAGCCTGTTCGGTACCGCGCGGGTGACACGCCTCGTGACCGAGGCCGCGCAGGAACCCCCTCGCAGCGAGCCCGCTCGACTGGTCGCCGATCTGGTGGCGGCAGTCCGGACCTTCCGGGAGCCCTTCGAGCCGGCCGACGACGTGACCTTGCTCGCGGTCCAGTGGCTCGGCCCGCCGGATCCGGCCGAGCCCGGAGATTCCGGGGTCAGCGCACCGTGATCTCGACCCGCCGGTTGCGCGGCTCGGCCACCCCGTCGGGTGTTGGCACCCGGAGCTCGCGCTTGCCGCGCCCGATGGCACGGATGCTGTCCGGCGCAATGCCCCGGGCGATCAGGAGGGTTCGCAAGCGCTCGGCGCGACGGAGCGAGAGGGTGTCGTTGTACTGGTCCGTTCCGACGGCGTCGGTGTGGCCGGCCACCATGAGCTCGGGCGCGGGCCGCGAGGCGATCGCCAGGAGGACCTGGTCCACGAGGGCCTGCGATTCCGGCGTGAATTGGTCCGTCGCCTCGACGAAGTAGAGGATGAACGTGACGGGACGAGGCGGCTCGGCCGCGAGCGCATCGGCGAAGACGGCCCGGACCTCGTCGGGGGACGTCTGGCCGGGCTCGAGCCGGCCCCCGGCGCCCGTGTGGGCACTCGCGTACGCGGTGTTCAGCACGACCTCGTGCCCGCCCTCCTGGACGACGACCGCTCCCACCCCGCCCTCGCGGTTCGGGAGAAGCACCACGAGGTCGGCGCGCGGCGGCGGGGCTGCGGGCGGTGGCGCCGGCGGCGCAGCACAGGCGCCTGCCAGCATGCCCGCCAGGGCGAGGCCGGGAAGGAGGAGGCGCCGCCCGCCGCTACGGCGAGCCGTCGCTCGCACGAACGACGAACTCCGTGCCGCGCACGCCAAGGATCGCGGCCGGCGTCCTGACGCGCATGGCATCGGGCGCTTGCTTCGCGATGCGGCCGGAGACGACCGCCAACGTACCCTTGGTGAGCGCCGCCTCCAGCGAGCCCGGCTGGTTCGCTTCGTAGACAAAGCGCTCGATCGCGAGAATGCTGTTTGGACCCGCCGACAGGAGCGTGTCGTCGGCCAGCGTGATACCCACGGCCCCGTCCGGCCCCGTCACGAGCGTATCGGCCTGGCGCACGCCCGCGCCGACCAGGGCCAGCTCGCGCCGCCCTTCCCGCTCGACGTAGACCGTGCCCTTCACCGTCTTGACCCGGCCGACGTCCTGGGCGATTGCCTCACCGGCCATCAGCACCGCGAACGCCATCCCGAGGATGACGATCAGCAAGCCGCCCGCTCGCGGCCTCACCGCGACTTCCGTCCGCATCACACTGGTCCTCCCCGACCCCATTTGGCTCGACGTCATGTGGCCCAATCCCGTTTGGCCCGACGCCATCTGGCTCGGTCCTTGTTCGTCCATCCCCAGTCGACTCGACCTGGCCGGTCCTGGTCCGAGCCTCCTCGTGGAGCCCGGACCACGGTGGCGGCGAGGCCATGGATCATACCCCGGGCGCGCCTCGGACGGCCACCGGGCACGGTGAGGGCCTGACCGTGCGGGCCGAGGGAGCGTTCCGGGGCCGGCTCCCCAGCTTCGCGGAAGTGCGCGCTCTGGCCGAGGCCTTCGGGACGGCCGTGGGAGCGGATCACAGCACGACCTTGCGGGTCGTCCTCGTCCTGGAAGAGCTCTTCACGAACACGGTGACCCACGGCTACGCCGACGGCAGCGAGGGCCCGGTGTGGGTCACGCTCGCCGCCGAGGGCGGCGTCATCGAGATCACCTACGAGGATGCGGGGCCGGCCTTCGATCCCCTCACCGGTGCCCCAGCACCCCCGCTCGCACCCCGGGCGGAGACCCCGGGCGGCCTCGGCCTGGCGCTCATCCGGGGCCTGACCGCGTCGGCAGCCTACGCGCGGGTCGGCGATCGAAACCGGGTCTCCCTCACGGTGTCGACCGGGAACTCGCCGGCCACCCCGCCATGAGCCCCTGACGCAGGAGGAGGGTCATCGGAGAATCTCGCGCGAGGTCTTCAGGCTATCACAGCCCGCGCGGGGGATGGCCCGCGAGGCGCCACGGTGGTGAGTCGATCAGGGCCTCAGGGACTCAGGATCTCGTGGGCGGCGCTGTAAGACCCGCCGGGCTGGGGGCCACCCGAGAGAACGTGGATCCGTCCCTCGAAGAGGATGGCTGTCAAGCCGTGGCGCGGCGTCGGCATCGGGGTCAGTACGCTCCACCGGTTCGCGGCGGCGTCGTAGACCTCGACCTGGCCGAAGGTCCCGGTGGGCGCCTCGCCGCCGAAGACGAACAGGCGTGATCCGAGGACGGCGGCGGCGATCCCGCTCCGCGCGGTGGGAAGGGGCGGCCGGGCCGTCCAGCCGTTCGTCGCGGGGTCGTACATGTGATGGGCGTCGAGATTCCGCGCATAGCTCCCGTCCAGACGCCCTCCGACCACGTGGAGCTTCCCGCCGACAGCCCCCGCCGCGTGGTGGTCGCGAGGAACCGGCATCGGCGCCCGCGGCTCCCACCGGTCCGCGCCGGGGTCGTAGACCTCGAACGCGTCCGTGTTGCGGCGGGCCGACCCCACGCCCCCGGCAGCATACACGCGGCCGTCGATGACCGCGGCCGCCAGGGCCCCGCGACCCGTGGGGAGCGGCGCCCGGGTGCGCCACCGGTCCGCCCCCGGGTCGTACTCGAACACGGTGTCGAGCACGGCCCACTGGCCGCCCGAGTAGCCACCGACGACGTAGAGCCGGCCGCCCACGGCAACGGCCGCCGCGTGATGGAGGGGCACGGGCAGCGACGCTCGCCGCTCCCAGCGGTCCGCCCGCGGATCGTACACCTCGACCTGATCGCCCCCCTGCCCGAATCCACCGATCACGTAGAGGCGCCCCCCGAGCTCGGCGCCCGTGACCTCCGTCCGGCTCGACAGGAGCGGGGCCCCGCGAATCCAGGTACCGAACCCCTGGCCGCGGCCAGGCGAGACGAGCGCGACGATGAGGAGCGCGACGGCACCGATCGACCGGAGACCCCTCATCTCATCCCTCCCAGAGCCTGGCGCCGGGCCATACCAGCAGCGGCGCTCCGGCGGCACCGAGCTTCGGCCCGACGCGATGCCATGGGGCCGGCGCCGGCCATAGTAGCCCACGGCAAGGTCGTCCCGATGGCTTCTGGGGCGGCATGGGCACGGAGCCCTTCACACAGCGCCAAGATCCAGGCGCCGAAATGCGGATGCTCCGGAGCCACTCTTCGAGCTGCCCCTGTGCGCCCCGGCAGACCTGCATCGAGCCTCCGCCGATGGCGTCGTCGTCTACTACCCCTGGTCGGCCACGACGGCCGAGTGGCGGCGTGCGGGTGCCCATCGCGATCCGGCTCAACCGAAGCGGGGGAGCGCCAGTAGCGGGTCGCCCCGCGCGCGGCTCCGCGCAGTCCCCAGGTTTCGCGACCGCTAGAACAGCGTGTAGATGAACGGCGCGATCGCGGAGCTCTGGGCGAAGATGATCAGCCCGCCGACCAGGAGCAGGAGGAGCAGCATTGGCGTCAGCCACCACCACTTCCGTCCCCAGAAGAACTGCAGGAGCTCGCCGAGGATCCCCGCCCGGCTCTGGAAATGCTCGCTCAGCTTCACGGCTCCGACCCTCCCGGTGTGCGCTTCTCGACGACACAGTCCCCGAGGACGAGCAAGTCCATCCCGCTCCGGGCAAACGTGGCGAGCGCCTCGGCGGGCGTGTTGACGATCGGCTCGCCCTTGAGATTGAAGGACGTGTTCAGCAGCACCGGCACGCCCGTGGCCTTGCCGAACCGCTCGATGAGCCGATGGTAGCGTGGGGCGGTGTCCTCGCGCACGGTCTGAAGCCGCGCGGTGCCGTCCACGTGGGTGACCGCCGGGATGGTGTCGCGCTTGGCGTCGTGGACGTCCACGACATAGAGCATGAACCGGGCCGGGTAGTGGCGGGCGGCGTCCGGGAGGGCGAAGTACTCCTCCGCGCGGCCGACCGGGACCGACGGCGCAAACGGCCGGAAGGGCTCCCGGTACTTGATCTTCACGTTCACCAGATCCTTCATCTCGGGGCGGCGGGGGTCCGCGAGGATGCTCCGGTGTCCGAGGGCGCGGGGCCCCCACTCGAAGCGGCCCTGGAACCATCCGACGACGCGGCCCTGCTCGAGCCGGTCCACGACGTGGTCCAGCAGGTGATCCTCGTCGTCGAACGGCGTGTAGGCGGCCCCATTGGCCTCGAGGGACGCCTGGACCTCCGGCCGCCCGTACTCCTGGCCCCACGCGGCGTGCTCCATCACGAACCCGCGCGGCCGGCCGAGAACCGCGTGGTGCCCCCAGAGCGCCGCGCCCAACGCCCCGCCCGAGTCCCCCGCCGCCGGCTGAACGTACAGCTCCTCGAATGGCCCCTCGCGAACGACACGCCCGTTGGCCACGCTGTTGAGCGCCACGCCGCCGGCCATGCAGAGGCGCGGCAGGCCCGTCCGGCGGTGGGCGTACCGCGCCATCCGAAGGACGACCTCCTCGACCACGGCCTGGATGCTCGCCGCCAGATCGGCGTAGTACTGGTTCCGCTCCGCCTGCGCTGCGTGGTCTTCGGCACGAGGCCCGAAGTAGGACGGGTAGCCGCTCGCGGCCGTGAAGAAGGGCGCGCCGGGATCCCGCGGCGCGCCGAACAGCTCCACGAAGCGATCGCTGTATGTCCGCTCGGTCGACCGGTGGAACTCGAAGTAGCTCATGTCGAGCTCGAAGCCGCCGTCGTCCGCGACCCGGATCAGCTGCCACACGCGGTCGACGTGCCGCGGCACGCCGAATGGCGCCATGCCCATCACCTTGTACTCGCCCTCGTTGACCTCGAAGCCGAGGAATGCGGTGAAGGCGCTGTAGAGGAGCCCGAGCGAGTGCGGGAACCGGATCTCCTCGAGGACCGAGATCTCGGTGCCGCGCCCCACGCCCACCGTCGCGGTAGTCCACTCCCCAACGCCGTCAACGGTCAGGATCGCGGCCTCGGGGAAGGGCGAACAGAAGAACGCGCTGGCCGCGTGGGAGAGGTGGTGCTCGCTGAACAGGATTCGCGAGGGGGGAAGGCCGAGCCGCTTCTGGAGGAGGTGCCGGATCCACATCTTGTCGCCGAGCCAGGGGATCATCGCTTCCTGGAACAGGCGACGGGAGCGTGGGAACGTCTGCATGCACGTGAGCAGGAGACGCTCGAACTTGAGGAACGGCTTCTCGAAGAACACGACGTAGTCGAGCGCGGAGGCGGGAATGCCGCCGGTGCGGAGACAGAAGTCGATGGCATGGGACGGGAACCCATAGTCGTGCTTCTTCCGGCTGAAGCGCTCCTCCTCCACGGCGGCCACGAGCTGCCCGTCGCGAAGGAGCGCCGCCGCGGCGTCGTGGAAGTAGCAGGAGACCCCGAGGACGTCCATCAGGACTGCCGCTGCGCCTGCTCGGCGATCGGGCGGATGGCGGTGTCGCGCTGGCGCCAGCCGCGGGCCACGCCGGGTGCGATACCGAGGGGGTCACCCCGGCGCAGGACGAGCGCGAACGGGCCGAGGATCACGTAGTAGAAGAAGCTCAGGAGCACCCGCGCCTGGAAGTCGCCGATCCGGTGGGCCACCCGGGTCCACCAGCGCCAGGCGGCGCGGGCCGCGGCCTTCACCCCGTGTTGCGGTTCGGATCCAGTTCCCGCCGGCACTCTCGAAGTCTAGCACAGCCTTCGGAGCGGTCCTCACCGGGTGGCCGCCGCCAGAGCTGGCTGCCGCCAGAGCACCGGGGACGCGGACCCGCGCTGACGCTCACGGACGCGGCCGGAGCGTGGGCGGGAGCTCCAGGATCCACGCGACGACGAGGTCGGCCACGCGCCGCGCCCCAGCCTCCGAAAGATGCATGTCGTCGTAGAAGTACTCGGCGCGCGGCGGGAGCGCCGCCGCCAGGTCCCGGCAGGCCATGCCCGGCGCCCGGCACACGTCCCGCAGGACGTCGTTGAAGGCGCGCATGCCTTCGGCCAGCGCTCCCGGCGAGAAGTAGCGCTGGTGGGTGCACCAGGTCTTGATCGGACCCAGCCCACCGGCGAGGAGCCGCGCCCGCTCGGCCGGACCCATCTCCCTCGCCCAGAGCGTGGGCTGGGTGAGGAAGAGCAGCGGGGCGCCGTACGCGCGGGCTCGGTCGACCAGGGCCTGGAGGTTCCGGCGGTACTCCGCCAGGGCCGGACCGAGATCGGGGGGGGCGTCGACGAGGTTCGCCGGCGGCGCCGTCTGCCGGCACTGCCGGAGGCGCGCGTAGCCGTCCGCAGTCCGGGTCTGGACGAGGCCGAGGCGCGTCTGGCGCCACGTCTGCCATGCGAAGCGCGCGGCGCGCACCGTCGCCAGCCGGCTCCCGAGGTCGTCCCCGGGCGGACGGAGCGCGAAGGCCCACGCGAGGTGCGTCTCCGGCGTTGGCGCGTCGAGGTAGCTCGACTTGAGCGCGAGCTGGAGATCGTTGACCCCGACGAGGTCGACGAGCAGGTCCGCCGGTGGGAGCTCCGGCAGCAGACGGTCGAAGTGGATCAGGTTGTGGACGCTCGCCAGCGACGGGCGCGCCAGGTTGCCCACCCACGTCCGTGGCTGGCCCGGAGTGCGGTTGAGCCCTTGCTGCACGAGGGACACCCACGCCTCCTCCTGGTCGAGGTAGAGGTCGGCGGCCGTGCTCCCCCCGAGGACGTACACGATCCGGCGGGCGTCGGCGAACGGCTCGTCGGACCGGAGACCGAGGCTGTTGGTCCGGAACCGTCCGCGTCCCGCGACACCCGGGGTCGCCGCGTCGGTCGGCGCGAAGTCGACCCGGAGATTGGGCGGCCACACGTAGTGACGCGTCGGGGCGGGATACCAAACGCGCAAGAGGCCCTCCGCGGCCGCGAGCGTCAGGCCGCACAGGCCGAAGATGTAGGCGATCCGCCGAAGCCGCGTGGTCATCGGGGTCCACACACGAGTGGCGCGAGGAAAGCGGTGAGCGACCTGGCGGCCACGCGGTTCCCGCGCGGGGTCCAGTGATTGTCGTACCGCTTATAGAGCGGCTCGGCGGCGGCGCTCTCGGCGACGAATGCCGGGGTGAGGTCGACGAGGGGAATGCCGCGCGTCCGCGCGTACTCTCGGAGGAGCGTGTTGGGGAGGTCGGGATCGACCTCGGCGCTCGACAGCCCCCGGTACCGGAGCGAGGCGCTCAGCCGCGCCACCGTGGCGGTGCGGAGGGGGACGTTCACCTGGAGGATCGACGGCATGAGCGCCAGGGCCATCCGGCTCCCCGCCCGCGTCGCGGCCGCGTGCACCGCGTCGAGGTCCACGAGGAACGGCTGCCAGGCGGCCCGGAGGGCCCGCTCGTCTCCCGGCCGATAGAAGCGGCCGAGGTCCGAGGCGAGCACCTCCTGGTAGGCCGCGTCCGAGAGGAGCGGCCCCACCAGGGCCGGGTCGTCCGGGGTCAACTCGCTGGTCCCCTCCACGAGCGTGCCCCCGCGCGAGACCGGCGCTCCGGGCGGGGCCGCGCTCACTCGCGCGGGCAGCCGGGGCTCGCGCAGCCCGCCCCGGGCGCGCAGGAAGTTTTTCGCGAACGTCCAGACGTGCGAGCGCCGGAGCGCCCGCTCGAGCGGCGAGCGGTCGTGCACGTGGCGATGAAGGTCGGGCGCATCGTTGCCCACGAAGAGGTTCACCAGGACGAGGTCGGGCGCGAAGCGCGGCGCGCCGAGCTCGGCGAGGATGCGGTACTCGGGCGGCCCCGCCCCCATCAGGCCCATGTTGAGGAGATCCAGGTCCCGCCCGCCGCAGGCCGCGCGGAGCGCGATCTCGGTGAGGGTCACCACCCCCTGGGGATACGGAACGGGCGCGAACGTGAACGAGTCGCCCACCACCAGGACCCGGAGCCGGCCCGCAGGCTTCGGCTCGACGAACTCCTCGTCGTGGAATCCAAACGCGTTGCTCCAGTGGTTGTACCACGGCTGGTGGGGCGTGATGTGCGCCGCCTGCGCCGCGATGAACTCCTCCAGCGTGGCGTAGGTCACGGCGGGCCGCGTCGCGCGACCCGTAGCGAGGAACCGCACCCGGGGGTCGAGGGCGGCGGCGGCGCGCAGCACCCCCTCCGCGAGGCCCAGCGCGGCGAGGATCCCGAGCGCGATGAGGCCGAGCCGCGCCGTCACCGGCAGCGCCCGACCCCCTGAGGGAGACGGAGGAGGAACGCGCGATACTCGCGCGCGGGCGTGTGCCGATACGGCGCGGTCAGGCGCCCGACCGGGGGCGCGGCCGGGCCCTCGACGTCGAGGTGCGCCCGGAGCCACGTGCCGAGATCGTCCGGGACCGCGTCGCCCGTTCCCTGGTCCCAGACGAGGAGACACTCGCCCGCGTCAACGCCGGCCACGGGCGCCGGCAGGTAGCCGGGCGTCTCCAGGCTCGCGACGCGCGAGTCCGGGAACGCGAGGCGCAGGTTGCCGCCGAGCGGTCCGGGGCCTGCGACGATCGTGCCGCGGCGGAACCCGTCGGCCGCGATCGCGCCCGCCACCGCGTCGTACGGCGTGTTGAGCCGCGCCGGCAGCCCGACATGCGCACCGATGTGGATCTGGAGCAGGATCCCGATGACCATGAGCCCCTCGGTGAGGACCAGGATTCCCGCGTAGACGCCAAGCCGCCGACGGCGCGCGCCGTCGATCCCCAGCCGATCGAGGCGCCAGCACGCGTAGAGCGGCAGGAGGAAGAAGAGCGGGATGGCCCAGCGGAACTTCAGCTGACCCAGAAGGTTCAGGAGGGCGCCGCCGCCGAGAAGGCCCAGCCCGGCCAGGAGGGTGCGCTCGACGAGCAGTCCCGCGGGACTCTCGCGCCCGGCGGCTCGCGGCCGGCCGCGATAGATCTCCGGGAAGAGGGCGAGGAACCCGAGACCCAGTGGGACCGCGTAGTAGGCGAGGGCCCGCAGCACGGCGCCCAGACCGTCAAGGACACCGGCGGTGAAGGAGCGCGCGCCCCCGGGACCGGCCTGCTCGGCGAAGCGCGCGAGGTCGTCCTGGTAGCTGGCAAGCCAGAGCGCGTACGGCAAGAGCAGGGCGGCCGCCACCAGGAGGGTCACGATCCCGCGCGGGTCCAGGAGTCGCCGCCGGTAGGGGGCGACGGTCAGCGCCGCCACCCCGAGGGCGGCGCCGAAGACGAGGTAGGTGAGCTTCGACAAGGTGCCCAGTGCGAGTGCGAGTCCGAGCCACGCGTAGCGCCCGGGGGTGGGAGCGGCCTCGAGCCGGATCAGCGCGTACACGGTCGCGGCGGCAGCTGCGAGCACGGCCACGCTCTGCGTGAGGTCGTCGTGGACGAACCACCCGACGGGCAGGAGCAGGAGCAGCGAGAACGCCGCGAGCGGGGCGAGCCTGGGCTCGACCAGGATCCGCCGCGCCGTCAGGTACAGGAAGGCGTACGCGACGGCGAGCACCGCGTACTTGAGCCCCGTGAGGCTGGCGACGCTCACCCCGGCGAGGCGGACCGTCGCCCACACGAGCCACGTGTAGAGCGGCGGCTGGCGCGGCTGGTAGCCCCACGCGAGGGTCTGGCTGAAGACCGCCTCACGCGCGTCGTCGATGTTGAGGATCGGTGAGATCCACACCCGGAGGGCGCCGTGCCCGATCGCGTAGGCGGCAAGGAGGACGGCGAAGGTCTGCGGGCCGGGCTTCAAGGCGCGCCAGTTCCGCCGCTCACACCGCTCGCGGACGATCGACCTACCCTCCCGGCGGGACCGCGGCCCGCCCGAGCGGCCCTGGATCGGGGCACGGACGCACTCGCCTGTCGACCCGTTTCTGGATCGGGGCCGCGACAGTAGCGTAGCATGGCGCCAATGGCGGAGCCGTTCTCCACCCGCTGGCCGGAACCTCACGACCGCGATGCGGGCGCGCCGTGAGACCCACCCGAGCGGAGTGGGCTCTCCTCGCACTCGCGCTCGTGCTGCGCCTCTGGCTCGTCTCGAACGCCACATGGCTGCCCGTGAGCGACACGCGCGACTATCACGACCTCGCGCGGAGCCTGGTCAGCGGTCAGGGCTACCTCCAACTGTACAAGGGCGAGCGCCCCGAATACTGGGGGATCGAGTTCCAGGCTTTCCGCATGCCCGGCTATCCCGCGCTCCTGGCGGGCCTCTACTCGCTGTTCGGCTGGGATCCAATGGTGGGCTATGCGGCCAACGTGGCCTGCGACCTGGCTACGCAGATCCTCCTGCTCGCGCTCGGACGCCAACTCCTCGGGCCGGCGGCCGGCATGGCGGCCCAAGCCCTGTTCGCGACCCACGTCGTCTGGACCCCCAGCCTGATGACCGAGTCGGTCTTTACCCTGCTCTTCACCGCGCTCGTCCTTCTGCTCGTCCGTGGCCGGGCGGCTGCCTCCCCCCTGGGAGCCGCCGGGTTTGGCCTCCTCCTGACGATCGCGCTCTTCGTCCGGCCGATCGCGGTGGCCGTGCTGCCGGTCGCCCTCGCCAGAACCGCGCGGGCTCGGTCGGCCGCACGATGCGCCACTCTCGCCGCCCTGATGCTCGTGCCGCTCGTGTTAGGACTTGGTGCCTGGGCCGCTCGGAATCACCAGCGCCTCGGCTCGGTCGTGGTCCTGACGACGAACCTCGGCGCGCATAACGCTCCGTCCTTCGGGCTCGATCGCGCCCGAATCGTGGAGGAGGGCCGCGGCCAGGGTCTGAACGAGGCGGGGATCAACGACGCGCTGGTGGCCGAGATCGGCCGGACGGTGGCGGCCTCCCCCGCATGGGCGGCGTGGCTCTATGCCCGGCGCGCTCTCGACCTCTTCTCGCTCGGCCGCCCCTGGGAGGTCCGCGCCCTTCTGGCCACGCGGACGTTCGCAGCTCCGGACGGCTTGTCGGGAGCGCACCTCGCCTATGGCTGGCTGCTCTTCCAGTACTACCTCACTTATCCCTTGGCGCTGGCCGGCGCGCTTCTCCTGGCGCGCGAACGGCGACCGCTCTACGGTGTGTGGGCCATCCTGGGTATCTATGTCCTGGCCCACGCGGTGGTCTCCGACGGAAACTTCCGGCTAGCTGCGCCGCTCTACCCCTTGCTGTGCCTGTTCGCCGGCCACACCCTCGCATGGCTCGGTGCGCAGCGCGGATGGTTGACCGAGATCCGGCCTCGAACTCACCCGGGGGAGTCCGCGCCTCTGCCCGCATGGTCGGTCGCGGCAGGGCCCGGAGATGGAAGCGCGGGGCCGGCGGGGCCACGGGCTGCTGCACCCGGGTCGACGCCGAGGGCCCCGTGGGCGGTCCGCGTCATCCTGGCCTCGCTCGGGATCGTGGTCTTCGGGCTCGGCGCAGCTCTACTGGGACCAGCAGTGTTCCATTGGATCTTCGTGTCGGAGTTCGGTCCCGTCGAACTCGGCACCGCGGCGTGCTTCGGCGCGGCGGCCGTCTTGGCTCTTGGCCTCGCGACGCAAAGCCGGAGGGTCGTGCCTGGAGGCTTCCGGGTACTTTACACTCTGTTCGCCCTGGGCGCGCTGTTTGCCGGGCTCGAAGAGATCAGCTACGGCCAGCACTTCTTCGGTTGGCACAGTCCGCGCTGGTTCGCCGAGCAGAACGCGCAGAACGAGACCAACCTGCACAACCTTTTGGGCGACCGGCCGGGCAAGGCGCTTCGGAACGTCGCCCTTGGCGCCGTTGCGGTGGGCGGCATCGTGCTGCCGGCCGCGACGATGTGGGTCGGGGGCCAGTTCGCGCCCGGGCGCTGGGCGTACTACCTCTTGCCGCGCGGCGAGCTGATCCCGCTCGTCGCCGCCACGCTGCTCATGCGCCTGTTCCGGACGCTACCGCGGGGCACGCGAGCGGGCTGGGACCTCGGGCTCTACGAAGTGTTGGAGCTCTACCTCGCCATCGCGGCATTGCTGTACGTCCTCCTCCTGCGGAGGCGTCTGCTGTCGACAGCCCTTCCAACAGATCGCGACAGTTGACCCGGCCGGCTTTTCGCCGCTCAGCGACAGTCGCCGCGGCCGGCTGGAATCCAGACATAACTCACCTGCATGGCGTGGGCCCTGGCGTGATGGTACGGCGCCGCGATCGCCTTGACCGACTCGTTCACGACGCTGGCCCCGAGCGCCGAGGACACCCAGGCCAGGAGTCGAGCCCGGTCGCCCATCTGCTCTTCCCACACCACTAGGCACTGCCCCGCGCCCCGGGTGGGCGGCAGGTAGTCCGGATTTGTCAGACGGATCACACGGGACTCGGGAAAGCGCAACCGAAGGTTTCCAGCCAAGGGCCCTTCGCCAGCGGCGATCGTCCCGCGCGTGAATTCGGCCGCCGCCAGTCCCGTCGCCACCACGTCGTATGGCTCGTTGAGCCGCGTCGGCTCACCGAGGGCGTCGCCCCGGAAGACGTTGACCGTCAGCCCAAGAAGCACGAGAACCTCGACCGCGAGGAGCCCGGCGGCGTAGCGGGCGAGCCGCCGGGGCTTGAGCCCTCGCGTGTCGACCCCCGACAGGGCCAGGAGCGGCGCGAGAAAGAATGCAGGCATGAGCCATCGAAATCGAAGGTACGTGATGCTCCCCGCCAGGATGGCGACGACCAGCATGCCGCCCTCGCTCAGCAACAGACCTCGGAGCAGCCGCTGCGCGCCCGACCCGTCGGCCACCCGCGGCCTCCACACCCGCCCGAACACGGCGAGAAACAGCACGCAGAAGGGTCCCAGGTAGATGAGCAGCATGCGGCCGAGGTGATAGAAGCCATTCGACATGCCCCTGAGATAGCTCGACGTCGCCTCGCGGCGCACTTCCTCCGCGTACATGCGTGGGATCGGGAGGCCGTGGTCGACGAACCACAGGGTGTACGGGGCGCACAGGACGAGGACCGTGCCGATCGTGAGCCCAAATCGGACGGACAGGATGCGGCGTCGATACTCAGCCGTGCAGAGCGCCGCGAGGAGTAGCGAGCCTGCGAAAAGCCCGTAGCTGAACTTCGCCAGGAAGCCGGCCGCGAAGGCCGTCCCGAGCCCTAGATACGCCAGGACGCTTCCCGAGCGTCCTAATCGGAGCAGCGCGAAGAAGGTGGCCGCTGCGGCGGCCAGGGCGGCCAGGCTGTGGGTCAGCTCGGCGTGCGCGTCCCAATTCAGGGGGCCCATCAAGATGAGCGAGAACGCGGCCAGGATGGCCAGCGCGGAGCGGCCGAGCACGTGCACGGCACTCGGATACAGGAAGAGGTAGGCGACGGAGAGCGTCGCGTACCGGCAGACGACCAGCGCGGCGGTGTTGACGCCCAAGAGCCGGACACTGCCCCATGCCAGCCAGTTGTAGAGGGGAGGCTGCCGCGGCAGATAGCCGACCTCGAGCGTCTGACTCAGGAGTAGCTCGCGGGCGTCGTCGATGGCCAGCACCGGCGACAGCATCAGGCGGAGCGTGATGTGGACGCCGGCGTAGAGGCCGAGCAGTCCGAGAAACACTCTCAGGCTGGCCCCGGTGCGCTGCATCGGAGTCGGCGAGCCCGCGCCGTTCACGATGAGCATTCTGACACGGGGACCGGGGACCGATTGACAGCCGTGAGGCTGCATGCGTGAATCGGGCCGTGTCGGTGCGGGGCCCGGCCATGAGCTCCGCCCGCGCGGTCGCGAGAAACAGCGGCACGGCGGGCGAGACCGGATTCGCGGGACGGCGCCGTTCCGCGCGGATAGCGTACGTCATCCTGCCCTGGGTCGGCGTGGTGATCTACAGCGTATCCGTCTTCCTAATGGCCCACAACCTGATGAGCCGCGAGGTGTTTCTCTGGGTGTTCGACTCGGAGTATGGGCCCGTCGAGCTCGGAACGGCGGCGTGCTTCGGCGCGGCGACCGTCCTCGGCCTCGGGCTGGCGATGCGGACGCGCGGGCGCGCGCCCGCCGCCGCCCGGATGCTCTACGTCTTGTTCGCTCTCGGCGCGCTCTTCGCCGGCCTCGAGGAGATCAGCTACGGCCAGCACTTCTTCGGCTGGCACAGTCCGCGCTGGTTTGCCGAGCAGAACGCCCAGCACGAGACCAACCTCCACAACCTCTTCGGCGACAAGCCGGGCAAGTCACTGCGCAACGTCGCCCTCGCGGGAGTCATGATGGGAGGCATCGTGCTGCCCGCCGCGGCCATGTGGGCCGGTGGGCAATTCGCGCTGGGTCGCTGGGCGTACTACCTCTTGCCGCGTGGCGAGCTGATGTCGCTCGTCGTCGTCACACTGCTGATGCGACTGTTCCGCACGCTGCCGCACAACGTCCGGGCGGGCCGTGACCCGGCTCTTTTCGAGATGCTGGAGCTCTACCTGGCGATCACGGCGCTCGCATACGTCGCCCTCCTGCGGCGACGCCTGCTGTCGACCGACACTCCCAGGCATCCCGATGCCTGAGCGGACGGGAGCGTCCCGCCCCTCGGGCGCGGAGACGATCGGGCGGACGGGAGTCAACGCGCGGCTCGTTCACCCCGGAAGGGAGGCATGCGCATGAAATCCGGACTCCTCGTCCTCGGTGTCATGGCGCTGGTCGTGATCGTCGGCCTCGGCTGGGCGATCTCCGTCAACAACGGCCTCGTGGCCCAGGACCAGGCCGTGCAGGAGAGTTGGGCCCAGGTCCAGACCGTCTACCAGCAGCGGGCCGATCTCATCCCGAATCTGGTCGAAACCGTGAAGGGCTTCGCCGCCCAGGAGCGCACCGTCCTCGAGGAGGTCACCCGCGCACGCGCGAGCGTGGCGGGAATCAAGGTCACCCCCGAGGTCCTGAACGACCCGGCGCTGCTCCGGAAATTCCAGGAGGCGCAGAACCAGCTGACCGGCGCCCTGAGCCGTCTCCTGGTGACCGTGGAGCGCTACCCGGAGCTCAAGTCCAACCAGAATTTCCTGGCGCTCCAGAATCAGCTGGAGAGCATCGAGAACCGGGTGGCAGCCGAGCGGCGCCGCTTCAACGAGTCGGTCCGCGCCTACAACACCGCGGTCCGGAGCTTCCCGACCAGCCTCGTGGCGTCCTTCCGAGGCTTTCGGGAGAAGCCGTTCTTCGAGGCCGCGCCGGGCAGCGAAGCGGCGCCGCAGATCAAGTTCTAGGCGTGCCCATCCGCCGGCGAGCGGCGTCACGCTGTCGTGACGCCGCCATCCTGGCGCCGGGGCGTGGACCTCGAGGCTACCGGTTCGGCGGGGCGGCGCTGATACCGCCGAGCGTGGACTCGGGACTCTGTTCGACCGCCAGGTCGCCCAGCGACACGATTCCGACCGGCCTTCCTTCCTCGACGACAGGAAGCCGGCGGATCGCCTTGTCACGCATGATTTTCTCGGCGTCCCCGATCGCATCGGTCGGGGAGAGCGTGGTCAGCTCGCGGCTGCAGATCTCTCCCACGGTCGTCCGAGCCGGATCCCGCCCTTCCGCCAAGGCCCGGACTACGATGTCACGATCGGTCAGGATGCCCTGGATCCGGTCCTCCTCGAGGACCACGACGTCGCCGATGTTCCCGTCGCGCATGGAGCGTGCCGCAGCAATGACGGTGTCGGTCGTCTGCAGGGTCACCGGTCTCTGGGTCATGATGTCGCGCAGATATCGAGCCATCGGATCCTCCTTGGGTGTGGATCGGTCCCCCGGGGGCGTGTACGCTCCAGAGTGGGCCCATGACCGATTCGTGCAAACGGGCTGCCGGCTTCTCCAGGCCGTCCATACGGCGCTAGCCGGCCCTCGGGCACGAGCGGCGCCAGCCGGACCAGGCGACGTTTCCAGGGAGGTGTCGATGCGGGGCATGAAGGAACTGACGGCGTCAGGCTCGATCCTGGTGGCGCTCGCCCTCATCGGCGGCTGCGCCACCGCACCGCGGGCGAGCGAGCCGTCCCGGATGGCATGGGCCGAGCTGAAGAACGCGAGCGGGGAGTCCGTCGGCTCGGCCGTGCTCCGGCAAGAGGACGGACGGATCCGGATCGTGGTGCAGGCCGGCGGGCTAACGCCCGGTCGCCATGGCATCCACGTGCACGCCGTCGGTCAGTGCGAGCCGCCCGCGTTCCAGAGTGCGAGCGGTCACTTCAACCCCATGGGGAAGAAGCATGGCCTCGCGAATCCGGAAGGCGCCCATGGTGGTGACCTGCCCGACCTCGAGGCCAACGCGAGCGGCCGGACGGAGTACGTCGCGGTCACCGATCGGCTGACGCTTGGCACCGGCCCCGCTTCGATCTTCGACGCCGATGGCAGCGCCGTCGTGATCCACGAGAAGGCGGATGATCAGCAGACGGACCCCTCTGGAAACTCGGGCGATCGAGTGTTGTGTGGCCCGCTGGTGGCGGGCCCGACCAGCGGCTTCCTCCCTCGGCCCTAGGCGCACGTATTCCCTAGGCGGGTCGGGCACCGGCATCCTGCACTCCGATCCTCCATCGAGGAGCGGCCCGAGGCCCCGTGACCCGAGACCCCGCACTGAAGGCGAGCGAGGCATGACCGCCACGCGTCGCGCCTCCAGTGTCCGCAGCCTGCTTCGGCCTCTCCGCGACGCGGCTCGTCTTCCGCTGGGCTGGCTCGCGCGTCAAGAAGCCATCATCTTGCTCACCGCCTTCGCGGTTGTCCTCGCCGTGTACGGCTTTCTCGAGCTGGCGGAGGAGTTGCGTGAAGGCGAGATGCACAAGTTCGACGAGTGGCTACTCCGACTCGTCCGCCGCACGGACAATCCCGCGCTGCTGATCGGTCCCCCGTGGCTCGCGGAGGCGGTCACCGACTTCACGGCCCTCGGCAGCACCGCGATTCTGACGACCGTCGTCCTCTGCGCGATCGGCTACCTCGCGCTACTGCATCGATACGGCGCGGCAACGTTCGTGCTGGTGGCCGCCGCCGGGGGGGGTCTCCTAAGCGTGGCCCTGAAACAGGTCTTCGCCCGAACCCGTCCCGACGTCGTGCCTCACCTGGTCACCGTCGAGGGTCTGAGCTTCCCCAGCGGGCATTCCATGGCGGCCGCCGTCATCTACCTCACCCTCGGGGCCTTGCTGGCTCGGTTCGTCGCCCGGCGACCCATCAGGGTCTACGTCATCGGGATCTCACTCGGCCTGACGTGTCTCATCGGCATCACGCGGGTCTGTCTGGGCGTCCACTACCCAACCGACGTGCTCGCGGGCTGGGCCGCGGGGCTCGGGTGGGCGCTGCTCTGCTGGCTCGTCGCCCGATACCTGCAGCATCGCGGGACGGTGGAGTCTCCCGGGTCGTCGCGCTGAAGGCGCGAGCCGACCCCGAAGGCGGCGCCTCAGCCGTGCGAGTGGCCGGACAGGCGCTCCTCGCCGAGCCCGATGCGCATCGCCTCGATGTCGAGCTCCTGCTCCAGCCGATGAAGCACGTCGTCGCTGATCACGCCCTGGTCGCGGAGCGCGATGAGGGCCCGCCGCTCCGCGGAGAGCGCCTCGTGACGGAGCCGCCGGAGGGCGGCCTGGGCGCGGGCGGACTCGGCGCCCGCCCCCGGGTCGATCGACGAGGCGCGCTGGACACGCTGCGTGTAGAGAGTGCGCATCCGCTCGATGTCCTCGCGCGGCGACCCCGGCCCCGCTGCCAGGTCGTCGAGCCGCGCCAGTGCCGCGCGGCCAGCCTCCTGCCGCGCGTGGGCCTCCTCGAGCTCCAGAGTGGTGTCGTCGCCGAGCCGGAGCCGGCGGATGAGGGGTGAGAGGGTCAGCCCCTGGAGCACGAGCGTGGCGAGGATCACCTCGAAGGTGATGACGATGATCTGGTCGCGCGACGGGAACGGCGCGCCGTTCGCCGTCGCGAGCGGGAGCCCGAGGGCCGCGGCGAGGGAAACGATGCCGCGCATGCCGGTCCACGCCAGCAGGAAGACCGCGGACCACGGCGGCAAGGGATCGCGCCGATTGAGCGCCGGGCTCAGGAGCCGCGGGATCACCGTCGCGAGCGGCACCCAGACGAGGCGAATCCCGATCGCGACGGCGCTGATCACGGCGCCGTACATGACGACGCGCGCCGGGCTCTCCCCGAGACCCGCGTCTCGGATCGCGCGAAGCTGGAGCCCGATGAGCACGAAGATCACGCCGTTCAGGACGAAGACAAGGAGGTCCCAGACCGCCCGCGCCCGGATCCGCGTCGCGGGCGGCACGGCCGTGCTGAAGCCCCGGCGCACGTAGATGCCCCCGACGACGCAGGCGAGCACCGCCGACGTGTGCGCGCGCTCGGCCAAGATCCAGGCCGCGTAGGGCACCAGCAGCGTGATCGCCGTCTCCACCAGGCTGTCCTCGGCGTGATGGAGGGCCTCCCGCGTCACGTAGCCGACCGCCAGCCCGATGGCCACGCCGCCCACCGCCGCGAGGACGAACTGCCAGAGGGTCTCCCCCACCACGAAGGTGCCGGTCACGGTGGCGATGACGGCGGCGCGATACAGCACCAGCGCGGCGGCGTCGTTCACCAGGCTTTCCCCCTCGAGGATCGTGACGACGCGGTGCGGGATCCGGAGCCGCCGGGCGATGGCCGTGGCCGCGACCGCGTCCGGCGGGGACACGATGGCCCCCAGGACGAATGCCGCGGGCCAGCCGAGACCCGGCACGATCGCGTGCGCCACGGCGGCGACGCCCGCCGTCGTCGCCAGGACCAGTCCCACCGCGAGGAGCGTGATAGGGCGGAGGTTCGCCTGGAAGTCGCGGAGCGACGTGAAGTAGGCCGCCGCCCAGAGGATGGGCGGCAGGAAGATCAGGAAGACGATCTCGGGGTCGAGCCGCACAGCGGGAACGCCGGGCACGAAGCCCAGGATGAGCCCGCCGAGAACCAGGAAGATCGGATAGGGAATGAGGACGCGCCGGGCGACCGCCATGAGTACCAGCACGGCGCCCAGGAGGAGGACCACCGCCTCGAGCCGGTACAGGGACTCCACGGCTCCCCATTATGGATGGGCTCGCGCCAGCGAGCCACGCGAGTTGAGGCCTCGCCGCGCTCCTGGTACGGTGGACGAAGTGGCACCGCAGGAGGGCGACATGGTCGACGACACGCGCGGAGTGACGCGAGCCTACGAGAATGGCGAGATCCGCGTGATCTGGCGTCCGGACCTCTGCGCGCACTCCGGCGTGTGCGTGCGCGGGCTCGCCGAGGTGTTCCGGCCCGGGGAGCGGCCGTGGATCGATCTCGGAGGCGCGTCCAGCGACCGGATCGTCGTGCAGGTCGAGCAATGTCCGTCGGGCGCCCTGTCGTGGGAACGGGTCTGATCACCGGCGGGCGACAGGGAGCGTGCCGATGGACGTGACACGGAACGACGACGGGCGCCGCTTCGAGGTGACCGTCGACGGTCACACGGGGATGCTCACGTATCGTGAGGCCGCGGGCCACGTGACGCTGATCCACACCGAGGTGCCGCCCGAGCTGCGGGGCCGGGGGATCGCGGATGCGCTGGCCCGCGCTGCCCTCGACGATGCCCGCCGGCGGCGGCTCCTGGTGCGTCCCCTCTGTCCGTTCGTGCAAGCGTTCATGAAGCGGCACCCAGAGTACGCGGACCTCGAGGCTCCGCCGGGGCCGCCGGGAGGATCCCGATGACGGTACGGAATGCGGAGGCAGTCTGGGAAGGCACGCTTCGCGAAGGCAAGGGCCGGGTCAAGCTCGGCAGCGGCGCGTTCGAAGGCCCCTACTCGTTCCGCTCGCGGTTCGAGGACGGCGCCGGCACCAACCCGGAGGAGCTGATCGGCGCGGCCCACGCGGGATGCTTCTCCATGGCGCTGTCGGCCGGCCTGAGCGGGGCCGGGCTCACGCCCCGGCGCATCCACACCACCGCGCGGGTGCACCTCGAGAACGTGGGCGGGAACTTCCGCCTGACCCGGATCGAGCTCGACACCGAGGCCGAGGTGCCGGGGCTCGCCGCCCCGGCGTTCGCCGAGCACGCCGAAACGGCCAAGAAGAACTGCCCCGTCTCGGTGGCGCTGGCGGGCGTCCAGATCTCGCTCCACGCGCGGCTCCTGTAGCGCGGCCTCGCCGGCGCGGGCCGGCCCGGCGGCGGGGAGCGCCCGGACCCTCTCACCGCGATGGTCACGGCGGCGGAGCGCGACAACCTTCGTGTCCGCTCCGGGGTCCCGTACGATGGACTCGCGTCACCCCGCGTCCATCGATGCGGAGGAGGTGACGCGAAGGAGGACCCCGTGCACCTCTGGCTTCCCGACATTCCGCTCGTCGAGAAGGTCGTCCGGTCGGTCGTCGTCTACGTGTTCCTGCTGGCGGCCTTCCGGCTCGTGGGCAAGCGCCAGCTCGGACAGATGACGCCCTTCGACCTCGTCGTTCTCCTCGTCATCAGCAACGTGGTGCAGAACGCCCTCATCGGGAACGACAACTCACTGGGAGGCGGGCTCATCGGCGCCACGACCATCCTCGCGTTGAACGCCGGTGTGGCGTGGCTGACGTTCCGCTCGAAGCCCGTCCGGCGGGTGGTCGAGCACGTGCCGACGATCCTCGTCCGCCACGGCCGGATCCTGCAGGAGAACCTCGCGCGCGAACGGCTGAGCCTCTCGGAGTTCCATGCGGCGCTCCGCCGGGAAGGCATCGTGACGGTGCGAGGCCTCCGCTACGTGCTTCTCGAGCAGGACGGGCATCTCAGCGTGATCCGCTGAGCTCAGGCTCCCCGCGCGTCAAGCCACGGCCGAGGGCCAACGGTACGCCGCCGACCGTTGCGCGAGCTGGGCTACGGAGGCTGAACGATCACCATCAGACCGGGAGCTTCGACATGACTGTCCCCGCGCCGCCTGTGCGCGTGTTGATCGCATCGTTCCTCGAGCCGCATCTCGTCGACCGCATCCGGTCGGTCGATCTCAGGATCGCCGTGACTTACCGGGCGGACCTCGTGGGCCAGCCGCGCTACCCGGGCGACCACACCGCCCCGATGAAGCGGTCGCCGGACCAGGACGCCGAGTGGGACCGCCTCGTCGCCGAGGCCGAGGTGATGTTCGATGCCTACCGGCCTCGCAGCGACGATCTGCCGCGACGCGCTCCCCGCCTGCGCTGGATCCAATTCTCCAGCTCCGGCGTCGCGGCATTCGTTCACGCCATGAATCTCGGCCACGCGGACGTCCTCGTCACCAACGCCGCCGGCATCCACGCGCGCGCCCTGGCCGAGTTCGTCCTCTTCGCAATGCTGTACTTCGCCAAGCGCCTGCCCCGGATCCTCGCCGACCAGCGCGCGCACCGATGGGAGCGGTTTGCCCTGGACACCCTGCCCGGGAAGACCCTGGGCGTCGTGGGTCTGGGTCGCGTCGGAGACGAGGTGAAGCGCCTGGCGCGGGCCCTCGGCGTGCGCGTGGTGGCGACGCGGCGCACGCCGGCGGCGGCGAGCCCCGGGCTGGGCGAGATCTATCCGCCGGACGGGCTTCCGAGGCTGCTCGCCGAGAGCGACTACGTCGCCCTGACGGTACCCCTCACCCAGGACACGACGGAGCTGATCGGCGAGGCGGAGCTAGCCATGATGAAGCCCGGGGCCGTGCTGATCAACGTGGCCCGCGGCCAGGTCGTGGACGAGACCGCACTGGTGCGGGCGCTTCGCAACGGCCGCCTCGACGGTGCCGCCCTGGACGTCTTCACCGTCGAGCCCCTGCCCCCCGACAGCCCGCTCTGGGACCTGCCCAACGTGCTCGTCACACCCCACAGCATGAGCACGGCCCTCGACGAGAACGAGCGTGTGGTCGACCTCTTCTGCGACAACCTCACGCGCTACCTGGCCGGCACCCCGCTGCGCAATCTCTTCGAGCGGGATCGAGGGTATTGACGTGGCGTGACCGTGATCAGCCACCGAACTCGACGAGGACGTCGTCCCGATCGCCAGCGACCGAGATCCGGGTCGGCGAGAACATCCGGATCACGGCGAGGTTCGTCCGGCTGTGGGAAGAGAGCCCGCTGGTCCGGAACGCGCCGTGCCCGGCCAGCGCCATCGGCAGGAGAAGCTGGTCCGCGAGATGCGGACCCACCGGCACGCCGGCCGCGAGGTAGCGCCGCATCTCCTTCACGGCGCGCTCGGCGACCACCTCGGCGCGTATCCCGACCGCGCTGGATGCGTGGCGCGGAACCCTGTTCCGCTCATGCCCGCCAGACGGAATGTTCGCCATCGGCCAGGCCGCCGCGGCGCCACCCGAAGAGGGCATGGGCCTGCTCGCTGCACGGCTCGCCGCTCACGTGCCGAGCTTTTCGTGCCGACTCGGTCCGGATGCCTATGGCGACGACGCCCGCTGGCTGTGGAGCTTACGCCAGGGTCTGGCGTCTCGGGCGGCACTGGCGAGCCGTTCCATCCGGGCGTGATTCAGCGCACCTTCTCACGCGGTTCTCAGGCTCCGGAACTACCGACGCACTTCACGCCGCACTGTCTCCGGCACAGTTCGTCAGCCTGCGTATTGGCGATGGTCGCGGTCGGACTGTGGGGCGCACAGCTCGGCGCCCCGGCCATCTAGGCGCTGCCGATTGCATTTCCGACGGTCATGGCGATGGGTGCCATGCTCGGCTTCCAGGGCGTGCTGGTTCCGGGCATCGAGGTTGAGATTGCCCTGTCTGCACGATGGTCACGATGGTGATGTTCAAAGTCCGTCCGCCGGTGAGCGTCCCGGTCCGGCCCGTGCCAGCATCATGCGGGTACGCCCAGCGGCGGTGAACGGCCATGCTCGCTCGACGCGGACGGAAGACTGGGGCGGTCAAGGCACGCCCTCACTGGAGATCAGTGATCTGGGCACGACGGGTCGCCCTCGCGAGCCAGTCCGACAACGCGGCTCCGTCCCACGGGTGGCGCCGGCGATGCTCCAGCCGGGGAATCGACACCAGCCAGGCTGCCGACCCGACGAGCGCGCCCGCAAGCGTCCAGCCTCGACGCTTGCGGGCAAGGTTGCGGAACCATCCGGCTCGTTGACGAGCCAGCCGAGCCATTGCTCGCCACCGCGGCGTGCCGTACTGGTACACGAGGCTCGTGTTGGAGACGGTCCACATCCGAATCCGGCGAAGTGACTCGAGCTGGCCGAACTCACGCGCGTGGAAGAACACGGCATCGGGTGCGACCACCAGTTTCCACCCGCGGGCGCGTGCCCGCCGAGAAAGGTCGACGTCCTCGCAGTACATGAAGAAGCCGGGATCGAAACCGCCGATGTCGAGGAACCACTCTCGTCGGAACAGCATCGCCGCTCCAGGGAGCCAGGCAACCCGTCGCGGGGCACAAGCAGGCGGCTCTTCCAAGACTACCGTCGACACAATCCGCGCGCCAGCCATGAAGGCGTCACGACCGTGTTCCAGCGCGCCCGCAAGTCGCGCCACGGTCTCCGGCCGGGTGACGCCGTCGGGATTGAAGACGCCGACGTAGGGCGCGGTCGTGTGCGCCACGCCGAGATTCACGCCAGCCGCGTATCCGAGGTTCCGTCGCGACGAGACGGAGACCATGCGGGCGGATGGAAACGAACGCACGACCTCGGACTGCGCGGCCATGACGGTGGCTGCCGGAGACGCGTTCTGTACGAGCGCGATCCGGCCGGTCCAGTTCGTTCCCATCGAAACGGCCAGCGCGCGCAGCGACCGCATCACGACGTGCGGTGCGTCGCGATGGACGAGCACGACAAGATCGATTCGCGCCAGGAGCCCGCGATGAGACTCCGGCCTCTCGTCGACTTCGGCGACGAGCGATGACATCACCCGGCTCCTTTTGCCGGCAGGAGGGGGCCTGCAGGAAGGTGCCGCTCGAGAGCAGGATGTTGCATGCTACCTCGACGACACGCGCAACGGCCGGAGGCCCCTCAGGCGTGCACGAAGAACCGCGCTGGCCGGTCCCCGAAACCGTGAGCCAGCGGCCGGCTGCTGAAGCAGACGGTGCCCGCCTGAGCGATGTGGACGCCGTCGTCCTGACACGGAACGACGATCCCCACATGACCGTGGCCGAACGGATTGTGCCAGATTGCCAGGGCAGGTGACCCTGCCTCGGCAGCCCGCACCGCGCCGGCCGCGTCCTCCTCGCGCCACCCGTCGGCCAAGCCGTGCGTGTTCAGCCACCGCAGCGTGCCGTTGGCCGTCAGCTCCCTCCCCTGCCCCACCGGAACCGACCGCCCGGCCTCGTCCACGCAGTGCGGAACCTCTGCGCCTAGAGCGCGAGTGACGTCCCAGACGAAGATGTTGCACCAGGTGGTCGTGCCGCGCCGGGTCGGAACGGGTCGGTAGCGCGGGGTCGCCTCGACGTCGAACTGCGCGATGACCTCCAGTAAGAGGACTCGGCTGCGCGCCGACGGAATGGATCGAATGGGCGCATCCACGGGCATCCAGGGGGACTTGTCGAGCCATGACGGTGCTGATTCCTGACCGGAGCCCGATGAGCGCCCCACATCCTGGGCCTCGGGTTGAGGAACCGGGCGATCGGGACGGCCCAGCCGAGCAGCGATTCGTCGTCGAATCTTTCTCCTCATCACGCTGGCGAGCCCCCAGAAGCTCTCCTGCTCGTAGCTCAGACGGAGGTATCGCGGGAACCCGAACAGAGAACGGGCGAATGTCTGTCCCACGGACAGCCGATGGTGGTGGCACGCGCGATTGAGCAGCGCGATGCTCGGTCGTCGGGCCGCGCGGGTCCCCGTCGCATACTCGACGCACTGAGTCCACGGCACCGCGATCCCGCGAAGGGCCGCCAGGACGCCCGGCGGCACCGGGGCCTCCAGAATCTCCGCGAGCAGCGACAGCGTCGCGCGCATCGGCAGCACCAAGCCGCGGCGACACGACTGGTCCACCAGTCGGTCCCAGTCGATGCTGATCCCCTGGCGCTGAAGGATCATGTGCGCATCCGCAGCCCATCGGAGGGAGGGGGCCCCGCTCCAGTGCGCGCCGTGAACGCATACATGCAGCAACTGGTCCGTCGGGCAAAGGGTCCGCGTGAGAGTGCCGCGCAGGTCGAGGGGGACGGCCGCGGCCCAGAAGTCGTCGTCGGCATCCGGCGCGCCGCACTCCCACAGGACGTGCCAGTGCAGATCCAGACTCTGGCCGCTGGGGTGCCGGAACTCGTGCGCATGATGCACGCCGAGAGTCAGCTCGGGACGCCGCGCCTCCGGGATCCATCCCACGGGGGTCCAGCCCCTTTCCATGAGGAGCGCCATCACGGGCCGCACTTGCCGGGTCGGCACGAGCACATCGGTGTCCGTCATCGGGCGGAGCCCGCGGTCCGGGTAGTAGAGGGTCGCCAGCGCGGCGCCCTTCAGGACCATCGTGGCGACGCCGGCCTCCTCGAGCATCCGCACCAGGGAGGCGGTCTCGATGAGGCGCTCCGTGTTCTGGGTCCACACGCGGCGCCGCACACCGCGAAGCCGCGGCAGAATCGGATCCTCCACCCCGAGCAGCGAGAGGTTGCGGGCAAGCTGCGGCAGCAGGCGGCCGGATGCCTCGTCGATCCCGTCAAGGTCGACTCGCTGCCTCCACTCGCGCCAGGCGGTGACGGCTGACGTTCCCTCGAGCAGCGTGGCGCGCAGGAGGAGCCGCTGCTCGGCGGTCGGCCAGCAGTCCACGAATCGAGGAGTCAAGGCTGCGACGGCCCGGGGGGGTCGTGGTCGTGGCGGTCCCGCCCGCCCCTCACCAAGACCATCTGTCCCTCGATGGAGACGGGCGAGAGCTCAGTGATGGTCTCGAACTGCCAGTCAGGCCGCACCCGCGCCAGATCGGGCAGACAGTCCGCCCCGCTGATGGAGTACCAGGCGGGACGGGCCAGGGCTCGTCGAAACTCGAATCCCTTCTCCAGCAAGCGGCGCACGAGGATCTTCTGCCTCTCGATCCGGTGAAGATCCGTGCCGCGGGCGCCCATCCATTGGTGAATCCGCTCGCCCCGCAGAACCTCGGCCGGCGGGTTGAAGACCACTTGCTTGCTGCCATCCTCGATGCGCGCGCACGGCGTCAGGGGATAGGAGAAGGTCATCCGGCAGGGCACAGGGACCACCACCACGGCATCAGCGAGCGCCTCCTCCGTGGCCTCCCGGGACAGCACGAGACTGGCCGTGACGTGGAAGCCGTGCGCCCCCAGCGCAGCGACGAGCAGCTCGTGGCCGCCGCGACTGAAGGCGCGATTGATCCGCGCTCGGAGCGTCTCGCACCAGAGGTCGCGAGGAATCCACGTCAGTCGGGAGCGCGCAGGCTCGACCAGCACGAGGTTGTCGGTGTTCGCCTGGAAGCCGGGACGATCCATGACCCCGACGATCGTGCTCATGGGCCAGACCGGCCGACGGCGCGACGTGGGCGCATGCGCGTCGCTGACCGAAGTCTGACGGGCACACCGAAGCGACCGAGGTAGTCGAGCGTGGCTGACAGCGTCTGATCCAGCCCGAGCTGGGAAGCGGCCGCCAGGGCGGTGTCCCAGTCCAGATCGGGCGACCGCCGAAGCACCTGCACCGCGTCGGCCACCCAGACCAACCGGGTTCGGGGATCCCAGGACCGGCGATGAAAGCAGATGTGGAGAAGTTGGTCGGCGGCGCTCATCACGGTGCACGTCGCGCCCATGAAGGTTACGGTGTCCGCCCGGTTCAGGAGGCCGCCCGTAGGTCCCGCGGCGAAGGGCACGTCGTGGAGGGTGAGCATGTCGCGCAGCGGGTCCAGCCACCTGGACGCGCCATCGGCCGCGAAGGGGATCCACGCGTCGATGGTCGCGATGGGCCTGGCGCCGGGGGTGTCGTAGTAGCGGACGGCCATGGCCGCCCCCTTCAGCAGCACCGGCTTGACCGCGGCCAGTCCCCCCGACCCGAGCGCCGACGCCAGCGCATGGAGCATCGCATTGTTCTTGTACCAGTTGTGAAGGTAGACGTTCCGGCAACGAGCGAGCACGGGGTGCTCCACGTCCCGACGTAGATTCCAGTAGATGAGAGGCATGAGCCACTGGGAATCCGGCTCGAGCTGCTCCTCGAGCCGTTCGGGGTCTAGATCGGAGACCCACGCCTCCCACGCGGCCAGCGCTGGCTCACCCTGCCGCAGGGCCGCGGTCAGCATCAGCTCCTGACGGGTGGTCGGCCGTGGATCGAGAGCGCTGAACGGATCAGTCATGCTCGCTGCGCGCCGCCTCAAGCATGCGAGAGCAGATCGTCAATGACACCAGGGATCCGGGCGAGGTCGTGGCCCAGCGTAAGCTCGTAGCATGGCAGAGCGTCGACCAACCGTCGCAGGCCTCGCGCCGTCAGCGTGGGGTTTCCCAGGACCGTCAAGAGGGTATCCGGGGCCAGCGTCCGGAAGGCGGTGTTCCCCGACACCTGCCGGAGGCGCGTTTCGCGCCCGTCGACGACGCGCGGAAGGAGGATTGCACGGAGCGGAAACTCCCGCAGCATCCGTGGCCGATAGGCGTCTCCAAGAAAGATCAGCGCCTTCTCGACATCGAGCCGTTCCGGATTGGCCACGGCGGCGGACAACTCGGGGAACCACGCCAGCGTTGCGCGGCTGAGCTTCGCCACTCCGTAGAGGCTGTACGCGCACGGCTCACCGCCGGCCGAGATCAGGATGTTGTCGTCCCCGAGATATCCAAGGTCGGACCCCAAGCACAGCGCCGCCGTCGTCGACTTGCCGGAGCCGGTCCGGCCACTCACCGCGACCCCACCGGAGGCCCGACCGACTGCCGATGCATGGGCGACGAACAGCCCCTCCCGCTGGAGCCAGCCCTGGAGGACGTGCCGGAGGGGTGCGGCGCGCTCGGAGAACGGCACACATGCCGCGTCGTCCATCCACTGAACGGCTCGGCCCTGGAGATTGTCGACGGCGCTGAAGGCGCGCGTGCGACGATCGTAGACGAGGACAAAGCGGTCATCCCGGAAGCCCCGCATGTTGCCGCGTTCGAAGTACGGCAACGCCGCCCATGGCGGAGGACCAAGGACAACCTCGGTGGAGCGCAGGTCCCAGATGAACGCCGTCAGCGACGGGGTCGCAGCCGGGACCTCGAGATGCCTCAGCGCGGGCATCATCGCGTCCGCCAGTGTCGCGCCGGCGAACTGAAGGCGCATCGGACGACCAGCCACCTGCACGTGGCGCTCTACCCTTTCCGCGGAGCGGTTGACCGCCTTTTCGAAGGACGCCTCGGCCTCGTCGAAGAAGCGCTCCAGCGCCTCCTCGACCAAAGGTCGGCCGGTCATCGATCGCGGGCGATAGGGCGGCGTGGCCAGCCGGTCTCGTCGAAGTCGTGGATCGGATCCATCTGGATCAGCTTCGCCATGTCGGTGTAGCGATTTAGGATCGGGGGCATGAAGCTCGGGCCGAGATCCAGCATCTGCGCAGCGCCGGCCTCGGCCTGCCGGGGAGCCGCGCGGTCCGACGCAGTGAGAAGCCCTTCCCCGGTGAGTTGCTCGACGAAGCTCCGGACCGCATCTCGGATCGTCTCACCGTCGGCCGGATGCCGAACGCTCAGCGCGTGCACCACCTCGGTCGGCGTGGACCCGTCCACGAGCTCCCTCCAGATCACGGCCGCCGTGTCGTCCAAGATGTAGTAGTGCCCGGTGTCGAGGTTGACGACGACGATCTCCCTCTCAAGAAGCTCGTACACGACCCGGCTTTCGTCGACACCGTAGCGAGTGTCCATCTCTATCCTCTCTGGGTGGCACTCTGGCCGCGGCTCAGAGGTGATCGGGGTCCAGGTCCAGGCGCCGAACGCTGTCCATGATCATCACCTGGCGAAGGCGGACGGCCGGGGACGGACGACGAACGTCGTACCGGCCGGGGCTCGGAAGCGCGGCCGCCAGCAGCGCTGCGTTTTGGGGGCCGAGGTCCGAGACCTCCTTGCCGAGAAGCACGCGCGAGGCCGCACCGACCCCAAAGACGTCCGGCCCGAACTGCGCGATGTTGAGGTATACCTCGAG
Organism: uncultured Candidatus Rokubacteria bacterium; assembly: GCA_963805625.1. GTDB lineage: Bacteria > Methylomirabilota > Methylomirabilia > Rokubacteriales > DASRDR01 > DASRDR01. The sequence goes on along the minus strand of CAWDVE010000017.1, from coordinate 258,108 downwards.
AATCCGGCGCTTCGGCCACATGGCCTCGATGAGCACCGTGAAGTACGCTTCCAGGCCCTTGCGGAGATAGGAACGCCCCGGCCAGAGAAACAGGTTCTTGGCGACCTGCTGAGTGATCGTGCTCGCGCCGCGCCGTGGACCGCCTTCACGGTTGTATCGGACAGCCCGTCGGATGCTGGGCCAATCGAAGCCGGCGTGTGACACGAAGTGAGCATCCTCGGCGCCGATCGCGGCGAGCCGCATGGATGGAGACACGGCCTCGTAGGACACCCATTCATGATGGACCGACGTCTCCGGGCCGCGGCGTCGACGACGCGTCCAGATCATGAACGCCGTGGTCGGAGGCTGGACCCAGCGCAGCACCAAGACTGGCAGCGCCGACGCCAGGAAGAGTGCCGCGAGGAGCGCCAGGCACGCCCGGCTGGGCGTCAGTGGCCTGGCCAGGCTGACCCACATCATCACCACGGCGCCGAAGAGCGCGAGCGTCACGAGCGAGCCGCGCAGCCATGGCGATCCAACCCTTACCCCCGATCCGACCGGTCGGGCCGGCTCGAGGCCGCCGGAAGCCGGGGTGGCTAGCGGCACTCTCGCGGGAGGGCGAGAGAATGTCAATGAGCAAGCCCCGGAAGACGGCGTGTTCGAGAGTCAACCACCGGAAGCGGCGGGATGGCGCCGGCGCACCACGGCGGAAGCGATCACCCGCGCGTACTCCTGCCGCGCCGCGCGTTCACGCACACCGAGGTTGTCAGCGTGCAGGCGCCGTTTGAGAAGCACCCGGGGCACCATTACCTCTTGGAGGCCCAGGTCTCGCGCGCGCGCGTACCAGTCGACGAACTCACCCACCCGCCATCGCGTGTCGAAGTATCCGACCCGGTGGAAGTCCGCGGCGCCAATGAGAAGCGTCCCCACCGAATGTGCGCGCATCGCGTCGCCGCACGGGGTGAGCTCACCGGTCCGCGGATCGACTGCGTCCCGAACCTGAATCAGCTCCCCGAACGCCATCGCCGCGTCCGGACGCGCCCGCAGTGCCTCCAACTGCACTTCCAGCTTGAGCGGCTCCCAGAGGTCATCGGCGTCCAGGAAGGCCAGAAAGTCGCCACGTGCAAGGCGGACGCCGTGATTCCGGGCGGCGGCAGGGCCGCCGTTCGGTTGACGGACAACGCGGATGCGCGAATCTGGATAGCCTTGTGCTACCTCTTCGCTGCGGTCTGTCGAGCCGTCGTCTATGACCAGGATCTCGATCGTCGTGCATGTCTGACGCGCCACGCTCTCCAGCGCCTGGGCCAGGTACGACTCGGCGTTGTACACGGGAATGACGACGCTGATCATCGCCGGGGGCATGCGCACCTCTAGAAGTTGCCACCGGTAGTTGTCGTGCTCACAGTCCGCAGGCTACGAAGGCATCGCGCCAACTGTCAAGGCCTCGAGCAGGGCTTGGCGGCGCGACGCACGTTCCTCCACAGACGGCGGCGACCTCGCCGAGCCCGCTCCGGTCGAGATCCACCACCGCCGGCACCGAGGCGGCGTTTGCAGGGCGACCGGCCGTCCACGGCCGATGGGCCGTTTCCGCTCAGCCGCCGAAGAGCTTCTTCAGCGATTCGAGGAAGCCGCCGACGAGCGGGCCCTGCTCCTCGCCGGAGGAGATGCGCTGGTACTCCTCGAGAAGCTCCCGCTGCTTCCCGGTGAGCTTCCGCGGAACCTCCACCACCACGGTGTAGCACGCGTCCCCGCGGCCGCGCCCGTGGAGGCCGGGCATTCCCTTTCCGCGCAGCCGCAGCACGTCGCCGTTCTGGCTGCCGGCCGGCACCTTGAGCTGCGCGACGCCATTCAGGATCGGCACGTCCACCTCCGCCCCGAGGGCAGCCTGGGCGAAGGTGAGCGGGAGCGCACAGTAGAGCTCGTTGCCCTGGCGCGTGAAGAAGGCGTGCTGGCGCACGTGGAGGACGACATAGAGATCGCCCGCCGGGCCGCCGGCCAGGCCCCCTTCCCCCTCGCCCGCGATGCGCATCTGGGCGCCCTCGTCGACACCGGGCGGGATGCGCACCTTGAGGGTCCGCTCCTGCGCCACGCGGCCCTCGCCTGAGCAGGTCTTGCATGGGCTCTTGATGATCTGGCCCTCGCCGCCGCACTGGGCACAGGTACGGGCGACCGTGAGAAAGCCCTGCTGGTAGCGCAGCTGGCCGCGCCCCTTGCAGTTGGGGCACTGGGTCCGCCCCGATCCCGGCTCCGCCCCGCTCCCGTGGCAGGTCTCGCAGACCTCGAGCCGCGGGATCTGTAGCCGCGTCTCGAGCCCCTGCGCCGCCTCTTCGAGCGTGATCTCGAGGTCGTAGCGGAGGTCGTCTCCCGACCGCGCGCGACCGCGTCGCCCTCCGCGCTGGCCGCCGAAGAAACCCTCGAAGAGGTCCCCGAAGAGGTCTTCGAGCCCGCCGAAGTCCGCCCCGCCCGGCGGGAGGTCGACCCGGCCGTAGCGGTCGTACTGGGCGCGACGGTCCCCGTCCGAGAGGACCGCGTAGGCCTCGTTGATGACCTTGAACCGCTCCTCGGCGTGGGCATCGCCCGGGTTCCGATCGGGATGGTGCTTGAGCGCGAGCTGCCGGAACGCCTTCTTGATCTCCGCGTCGCTCGCGTCCCGCTGGACGCCCAGGATCTCGTAGTAGTCGCGCTGGGCCATGGCTATCGGCGGAGCGTCGCGGCGGCCGGGCAGCGCCGGCCGTGACCGGTCAGGCCGCGCCCTCGGCGCCGGGCGGGTGAACGGCCACGACGACCTGGGCGGGCCGGAGCACCCGCTCCTGGAACAGGTAGCCGCGGAGGGGCTCCGCGACGACCGTATGGTCGTCCACGTCGGCGCGCTCCACACGGCTCACCGCCTCGTGGCGCGTCGGGTCGAAGGGCTGGCCGACGGCGACGAACGGTCTCACGCCCAGCCGCTCGAGCGCCGCCAGGAAGTCCCGGTGGATGAGCTCGACACCGGTCCGGAAGGCCGGGTCGGCGCCCGGCGCCGGGGGGACGGCTAGCGCCCGGTCGAAGTTGTCGAGGGCCGGCAGGATCTCCCGGAGCAGCATCTCCTGAGCCTGACGCCGCCAGTCCTCCCGCTCCCGGCCGGTTCGCCGGCGGAAGTTCTCGAAGTCGGCGAGCGTGCGGAGATAGCGCTCCTGCGTCTCGGCCGCTTCCCGCGCCCGGGCGTCCCGCTCGGTCCGGAGCGCCTCGAGGCTCTCCTCCCCGCGGCCCGGCGCGTCAGTCTCGGCGTCCCACTCGCCCCGGGCGGCATCGCCCGCCCCCGGCCACCGATCGTTCGCCATGTCCTATCCGAGCGGCGACACGCCGCCGAGCCGCGTGAGGCGCCTGGATACCAAACGCGCCGTGTACTCGACGAGCGGCACGATCTTGGCGTAGGGCATGCGCCGCGGGCCCACGATGCCGAGGACGCCCAGCACGCGGTCGTGGAACCGGTAGGAGGCCGCCACCAGGCTGGTCTCCTGCATCTCCTGGAAGGGCATCTCCGATCCGATCACCACCTGGACGTCGCCCGATGTCTGCGCGCGCGTCGTCAGGAGCTCGATCAGCTGGCGCTTCTCCTCGAACGTCTTGAGGAGGGCCCGCATCGTGCCGATGCCGAACTCGGGCTGGTCCAGCATGTTCATCGCACCGCCGACGTAGAGGTTCCGGTCCCAGAGGGACTGGAACACCTTGCGCGCCACGTAGACGGCGACGCGAAGCGCGCGCTCGGCCTCGGGTGGGGCGCCCGCCTCGGCCACCCGGCTCCGGATCTCCTGGAACGTAAGCCCCGCGTATCGCTCGGTGAGGAGCCGCGCAACCTCGCGCACCTCGCTCCGCGGCACCGGCTCCTCGAACGCGAGAATGCGGCTCATCCCCCATCCCGTCTCGGTCGCCAGGACGACGATGGTGCGGTCCCCCTCGACCGGGATGAGGTCGACCCGTTCGAGCCGGGTGTGCTGGAGCGGTGGCGCCAGGATGACGGCGGCGTAATGGGAGAGCTCGGAGAGCTGGGCCGACGTCGCCTCCATGAGGTCGTCGATCTCGCTCCGCGTGCCCGAGACCTGGCGCTGAAGCCGATGCGCGTCCGGACGCCCGATCTCGGTCCGGCCCATCAGGCTGTCGACGTAGTACCGGTAGGCCTTGTCCGTCGGCACGCGCCCCGCCGAGGTGTGCGGCTGGGCGAGGTAGCCCATCTCCTCGAGATCGGCCATCGTGTTCCGGATCGTGGCCGGGGAGAGGCCGAGCGCGTGCTTCTTCGCCACCTGGCGGGACCCGACGGGCTCCGCGGTGACGGTGTACTCGAACAGCAGGGCCTGGAGGACCTGCCGTGCGCGTTCGCTCAGCTCGCCGGTGGTCATTGCACTCCTGTGTGTGTCAGCGAATGGACGGTCGCATCTGGCTGAAGCGGCTCATGATGGCAAATATCTAGGCACCACGCGGGGTTGTCAAGGCTGAGAGATCCGCGCGGTCAGCGGGAGCGGCGATTGACAGTGTCACACGCGTCCCCTAAAACCGTCGGAGCGGAGGTTCACGGGATGACCATCAGGTTTGGGTTCTCGCTGACGGGGCGCGGCGCGCTGGCGGACCGCGGGGCGATCACCGCGCTGGCGCGGCGCGCCGAGGCGCTCGGCTACGACTCGGTGTTCGTCACCGACCGCATGCTCATCCCGGTCGCCGGCACGGCGGCCTATCCCTACTCCGCCACGGGCGCCTTCCCGCTGGGGCCGGACGAGCCCTGGCTCGAAGCCCTCACCGCGGTGACGTACGTCGCCAGCGTCACCCGGCGGATCCGCGTGGGCACGAGCGTCCTCGTCATCCCCTACCGGAATCCCGTGTTCACGGCGCGGGCGCTCGCCACGGCGGACTATCTCTCGGGCGGGCGCGTGATCCTCGGCGCGGGCATCGGCTGGTGGCGGGAGGAGTTCGAAGCCCTCGGCGTGCCCTTCGAGGACCGCGCCGCCCGCACCGTCGAGGCGCTCCGGCTCATGCGGGAGATCTGGACCCGGCCGCGCGTCACATTCGAGGGGCGATTCTGGCGGGTCCGCGAGGCCGGGGGCGTACGGCCGCAACCGGTCCAGCAGCCTCACATCCCGATCTGGATCGGCGGGCACAGCGACGCCGCCCTCCGGCGCGTCGTGGAGGTCGCCGACGGCTGGCACCCGCTCGGGCTCCGCCCGCCCGTCATGCTCCACCCCGATGAGCTGGCGTCGCGCGCCCGGCGGCTCGGGGAGCTCGCGTCCGCGGCTGGCCGCGACCCGGCGGAGATCGTCATCGCGTTCAAGGCCCCGTTCGCGTTCCGGGAGGCCCAGGGGCGGGACCGCGCCCCCCTGACCGGCTCCCCCGCCCAGCTCATCGAGGACCTCCAGGCCTACGTGGCGGCGGGCGCCCGGCACTTCGTCCTGGACTTCTCCGTGCCGTCGCCCCCTCGGATGATAGAGGCCATGGAGCGGTTCGCCGCGGACGTCCGCCCGCACGTCCGCGAGGCAAGATGACCCTCCGCCCGGGCGGCGGCGCCGGGCGGGCGAACGGCGCGGGAGCGATCAGACCAGCTCGGCGAAGATCGTGTCCGACAGGAGGACGCCCCGGTCCGTGAGCATGATCCGCCCGTCCCGGACCGCCATCACGCCCGCCGCCAGGTAGCGGGCGATTCCGGCCTGCCCCTCGCCCGGGCCGCCAAGGTGGCGCTCGAGCCACGTGAGCGGAATGCCTTCCGCCAGACGAAGCCCGAGAACCAGGCGCTCGGCCGAGACCTGCCGCTCGGACAGCCGCTCCCAGCCCTCGATCCCCCAGTCCCCCGCGAGCACCGCGGCCCGCCAGCGGGGCTCGGAGCGCTGCGTCCAGTAACGGAGCGCGCCAAAGGCCCCGTGGGCGCCGGGGCCGAGCCCGATGTAGTCCTCCCGGCGCCAGTAGCCGAGATTGTGGCGGGAGCGATGGCCCGACCGGGCGAAGTTCGATACTTCGTACCGCTCGAGGCCCGCTTGCGCGGCGCGCTCGACCAGCACGTCGAACTGGGCCACCTGGAGATCCTCGTCGGGCAGCCCCGCGGGTGGGCGCCGGCCGAACGGGGTGGCGGCCTCGAGCGTGAGGGCGTAGGCGGAGAGGTGCTCCGGCGCCCAGGCGAGCGCCTCGTCGAGCGTCCGCACCCAGGTCGCCAGGTCCTGGTCGGGACATGCGTAGAGGAGGTCGACGCTGACGTCGTCGAATCCCGCCGCACGCGCCGCGCGATAGGCGGCGGCCGCGTCAGCCGCGGAGTGGGTGCGCCCGAGGCGCCGGAGGAGCGCGTCGTCGAGGGCCTGGACGCCGAGCGACAGGCGCGTCACCCCGGCCGCGCGGAACGCGCGCAGGCGGTCGGCGTCGAGCCCCTCGGGATTGGCCTCGAGCGTGACCTCGGCGTCCGGCGCGAGCCCGAGCCCCTGCCGGGCGTCGGCCAGCACGGCCGCGACCGCCTCGGCCGGCAGGAGGGACGGCGTGCCACCACCGAGGAACAGGCTCCCCGCCGGCACCCGGTCGGCCCAGGGCAGCGCCGCGTAGCGCGCGAGCTCCGCGCGGAGGCCGGCCACGAACGGGGCGATCCGGTCCTCGCGGTGAATTGCGACGTTGAAGTCGCAGTAGGGGCACTTCGTTCGGCAGTACGGGCAGTGGACGTAGATGCCGAACCGCTCGCCGGTCGGGCCCGCCAGCAGCTCGGGCTTCGGGAAAGCGCTGCCCCCCGGCGGCGCTAGTAGATGAGCTTGCCCAGCCGGCTCCACCGGACACGCTCCGGGATGGAGTCTTTCTCCGAGTCCCAGGACCAATAAATGAGGAAGGCTCGGCCCTTGATCTTGTCGCGCTTGACGAAGCCCCAGTAGCGGCTGTCCTGGCTGTTGTTCCGGTTGTCGCCCATCACGAAGTAGGAGTCCGGCGGCACCTTCACCGACGTGCTCTCGCTGACGCCGAAGCGCTCCTCCCACTTCCCCCACGGGTCGTCGATCGGGCGGCAGCTCGGCTCCGGGGGCTTGCAGTTCACGTAGATCTTCTGGTCCTTGATGTTAAGGTCCTCGCCGCCGACCGCGATGATCCGCTTGATGAAGTCGCGCGACTCGTCCACCGGGTACTTGAAGACGATGACGTCGCCCCGCTTCGGAGCCGTGAACCGGTAGACGAACTTGTTGACCAGGATGTGATCGCCCACCAGGAGGGTCGGGATCATCGAGCCGGAGGGGATCTTGAACGCCTGAACGACGAACGTCCGGATGAGCAGCGCGAGCAGCACCGCGACGAGAATCGCCTCGGTGTACTCGCGGAGGACGGACTTCTTCCGCACCTTGACGATCTCCCGTGGGACATCTTCTGGGGACGTGTGGTTGACCGGCTGTGTCATCGCGGCGCGCCTCAGGACCGGAGGACCGAGAGGAAGGCCTCCTGGGGAATCTCCACGCGACCGATCTGCTTCATCCGCTTCTTGCCTTCCTTCTGGCGCTCGAGAAGCTTGCGTTTCCGGGTGATGTCGCCGCCGTAGCACTTGGCCGTGACGTTCTTCCGGAGCGGCCGCACCGTCTCGCGCGAGATGACGCGGCTGCCGATCGCCGCCTGGATCACGACCTCGAACATCTGCCGGGGAATGACGCCCTTGAGCTTCTCGGCCAAGACCTTGCCCCGCTCGTACGCCTTGTCCCGGTGGACGATGAGCGACAGCGCGTCCACCGGATCGCTGTTGAGAAGGATGTCCAGCTTGACGAGCTCGGAGGGCCGGAACTCGAGGAAGTCGTAGTCGAACGATGCGTAGCCGCGCGACAAGGACTTCAGCCGGTCGTAGAAGTCCACGATGATCTCGGCGAGGGGAAAGTCGAAGGTCAGGTGGACGCGCTTGCCGATGTGCTCGACCGAGCGGTGCTCGCCGCGCGCCTCCTGGGCCAGCTTGTAGATGCCGCCCATGAACTCCGTCGGGACGAAGATCGAGCCCCGGACGTAGGGCTCCGACATCGTGACGATGTCACCCACCGGCGGGAGCTTCGAGGGGTTGTCGATCTCGATCGTCTCCCCCTGGATCGTCTCGATGCGGTAGCGGACCGACGGGGCGGTGGCGATCAGCGCGAGGCCGAACTCCCGCTCGAGGCGCTCCTGGATGATCTCCATGTGGAGCAGGCCCAGGAACCCGCACCGGAAGCCAAATCCCAGCGCGATGGAGGATTCCGGCTCGAAGTTGAAGGCCGAGTCGTTGAGCCGGAGCTTCTCCAGCGCGTCCCGGAGGGCCTGGTACTCGGTGTCCTCCACGGGATAGAGCCCGGAGAAGACCATGGGCTTCGCCTCGCGGAACCCGGGGAGCGGCGCGGCCGTGGGATTCGCCGCCTCGGTGATCGTCTCCCCGATGCGCGAGTCGGCGACCCGCTTGATCCCCGCCGTGAGGAAGCCGACCTGGCCGGTGGCGAGCTCGTCCACCTGCACCATCTGCGGCGAGAAGACGCCCACTTGCTGGACCTCGAAGACCCTCCCGTTCGACATGAGCAGGATCTTCATGCCCGGCGCGACGCGGCCGTCGATCACGCGCACGTAGGTGACGACCCCCTGGTAGGGGTCGTAGAAGGAGTCGAACACGAGCGCCTTCAGGGGCGCCTCGGGGTCTCCCGCCGGCGGGGGGATGCGGTGGACGATCGCCTCGAGGACGTCGGCGACGCCGACACCCGACTTGGCGCTGATGGGGATGGGCTCGTCCGCCCCGAACCCGAGGAGGTCAACGAGCTGCTGCGTCGTGCCCTCGATGTCAGCCTGCGGGAGGTCGATCTTGTTGAGCACGGGCACGAGCGTGAGGTTCGAGTCGAAGGCCAGGTAGAAGTTCGCGAGGGTCTGCGCCTCGACCCCCTGCGCGGCGTCGACCACGAGGATGGCACCCTCGCACGCGGCGAGGCTCCGCGATACCTCGTACGAGAAATCGACGTGCCCCGGCGTGTCGATGAGGTTCAGCGTGTACGTCTGGCCGTCGCGCGCCTGATAGAGGAGGCGCACCGTGTGGGCCTTGATCGTGATCCCGCGCTCGCGCTCGAGGTCCATCGAGTCGAGCACCTGGTCGACGGCCTTCCGCGGGTCCATCGTCCCGGTCAGCTCGAGGAGCCGGTCGGCGAGCGTGGATTTCCCGTGGTCGATGTGGGCGATGATCGAGAAGTTGCGGATCCGCTCGAGATCGCTCACGGCTGGCTCGTCGAGCTCATCACGATGTGTGTCGGCCCACCAGCGCCTCGGCGGCCGCGTGCAACTGGTCGACCTCCACCGCTGTTTCCGCCTCCACGTAGACGCGGAGCACCGGCTCCGTCCCCGACGGCCGGATCAGCACCCACGCCCCGTCCCCGAGCCAGTACTTCCGCCCATCCAGTGTCTCGCGCCGCGTCACCGGCCGATTGCCGATCCGCTCCGGGGGAGCAGCGTCCAGCGCCGCGACGAGGACGCGCCCCCGATCCGGGGAGAGGGTGTAGTCGCGCCGCCGGTAGGCCGCGGCGCCGACCTCGGCTTCCAGGTCCCGCAGGAGCGCGTCGAGGGTGCCGCCGGAGGCCACGACCGCTTCCAGGACGAGCAAGGCCGACAGGAGACCATCACGCTCGGGCAGGTGGTCCCGGAACCCCATTCCGCCCGATTCCTCGCCACCAATCAGGATATCACGGGTGCGCATAAGGCCTGCGATGTGCTTGAATCCGATGGGCGTGACGTGGAGCGTGAGCCCGAGACGCGCGCACAGCCGGTCGACCTGCACGCCCATGGCGAAGCCCTTCGCGACGTCGCCGCGCCACCCGCGGACCCGGACGAGGTGACGTACGAGGAGGGTGAGGACCTCGTGGGGCGTGACGTAGCGCCCCTGTCCCGTCACCGCGCCGAGCCGGTCGCCATCCCCGTCCATCGCGAGCCCGAGGTCGGCCCCGCTCGCCCGCACGTCGGCGGCGAGCTCGTCGAGGTGCGGCGGGATCGGTTCGGGATGGAGCCCGCCGAAGAGCGGGTCAGGCGCGCCGTGGAGGATCCGGACCTCGCCCCACGCGGCTGGCACCAGCGCCTTCATGAGCCCGTCCGTCGCGCCGTGGAGGGCATCCGCCACGATGCGAAGGGGCCGGGCCGGGCGGCGGTCGACGGCGATGCGGCTCCGCAGCCGCTCGAGGTAGTCGGGCAGGAGGTCGACCGTCTCGACGCGGCCGCCTCCGGCGGCCGGGGTCCGGCGGGGCGGGATCCGGCCGAGGGCCGCCTCCACGCGCGCCGTGAACTCCGGCGTGGCGGAGCCCCCGAACGAGCCCTTGAGCTTGATCCCGTTGAAGCGGGCCGGGTTGTGGCTCGCCGTCACGACGAGACCGCCGGCCGCCCCCCGGGCGATTACGCTGTAGGAGACGACGGGGGTCGGCACCGGCCGGTCGGCCAGGAGGACCCGCCAGCCGTTCGCCGCGAGAATGTCCGCGGCGAAATGCGCGACCGGACGGGAGTTGAAGCGGGTGTCGTAGCCCACCACGAGCGGGTGCGCGAGGCCTCCCGCCTCTTCGGTCCACGTGGTCGCGGCGGCCTGGACGACCGTCGCGACGTTCGCCTCGGTGAAGTCGTCCGCGATGACGCCCCGCCACCCGTCCGTCCCGAACCGGATGGGAGGAGTCTGCCCCTCCGCCGGCACTCAGGGGTCCCCGGCGAGGCGGGAGTAGTCGCCGAGGCGCGTGCCGTCGCCCAGGACGGCGCCGGGCGTAACGCGGGCGTAGGCGCCGATCGACACGCCCCGCCCGACGAGACACCCCGTGAGCCGGGCGGCCTCCCCGACCTCGACCTCCTCCCACAGCACCGACGTGTCAAGCTGGGCCCCCGCCCCGATCCGGCAGCCGGCGCCGAGGACGACGCTCGGGCCCACCGCCGTGCCCGCCTCGACCCGGCAGCCGGCGCCGATCACCACGGGCCCCCGAACCCGCGCCGACGAGGCGATGGTCGCCGTCGGGTGGATCCATCCCTCGGGACCCTCGCGTCCTTGCGGCTCCACGTGGGCCCGGAAGCGGCGCGCCAGGAGGTCCTGCTGCGCCTGGAAGTACTTGGCGGGGGTGCCGATGTCGACCCAGTACCCCGGCGAGACGAAGCCGTAGAAGGGCACGCCCCGCTCGAGAAGCAGCGGAAAGAACTCGCGCTCCATCGAGTATGCCTCCCCCTTGGGGATCCACTCGAGAAGCTCCCGCTCGAGCACGTAGACGCCCGCGTTGACGGTGTTCGTCGTGACCTCTTCCCAGCCTGGCTTCTCCAGGAAGCGATGCACGCGGCCGTCGGGCTCGAGCTCGACGAGGCCGTAGGCGGTGGGGTTCTCGACGGGCATGAGATAGATCGTCGCCGCCGCACCGCGGGCCTCGTGCGCCCGGAGCATCGCGGTGAGGTCAAGCTCCGTGAGCACGTCCCCGTTCATGACGACCACGCGCCCGTCGACGAGGTCGGCGGCGTTCCGCACGCCGCCCGCCGTGCCGAGCGGGTCCCGCTCGACGACGTCCCGCAGCCGGACTTCCCCGAGGTGCTCCTGGGCCATGATCTCCCGGATCACCTCGGCTCGGTGCGAGATGGACAGGATCACGTCCCGCACGCCGTGGGCGCCGAGCAGCCCGAGCTGGTAGGAGAGGAACGGCACGTTCAGCAGCGGGACGACCGGCTTCGGCCGCTCGAGGGTCAACGGCCTGAGCCGGGTCCCCAGGCCCCCGGCCAGGATGACGGCCTGGACGGTCACCCGTGGCCCCGGGCGGTCAGGGGTGACTCGGGCCCGACGGCGCCCAGTCGGCCGCCTCGCTGACCAGCATCACCGGGATGTCGTCGCGGATGGGATAGGCCTTCCGGCACGCGGGGCAGACGATGCGAGTCTCCTCGAAGAGGAGGTCGCCCTTGCACGCGGGACAGACCAGGATGGCCTTGAGCTCGTCGTCGATCATCGCGATGCCTCCCCGGAAGGCCCGCCGGCTACCGGTCGAGCGCCTGGCGAAACCATTCGATCGTCTGGCGAAGCCCTTCGTCCACGTCCACTCGCGGCTCCCAGCCGAGGAGCGTGCGGGCGCGCGTGATGTCGGGCTGCCGGATCTTAGGATCGTCGACCGGCAGCGGCTGGAAGACGATGGAGCTCGCGCTCCCGGTTAGACGGATGACCCGCTTCGCGAGCTCGAGGAGCGTCATCTCGTGCGGGTTACCGATGTTGACGGGGTCGTGGACGGCGGACTCCATCAGGCGCCAGATGCCGTCGACGAGGTCCGTCACGTACATGAAGGACCGCGTCTGGGAGCCATCGCCGTAGACCGTGATGGGCTGCCCGCGCAGCGCCTGGTCGATGAAGTTCGGAATCGCCCGCCCGTCGTCCCGCCGCATGCGGGGCCCGAACGTATTGAAGATCCGGACGATGCGGGTGTCGAGGCCGTGGTAGCGGTGGTAGGCCATCGTCATCGCCTCGGCGAAGCGCTTGGCCTCGTCGTAGACTCCGCGCGGCCCCACGGGGTTCACGTTGCCCCAATAGTCCTCCCGCTGCGGGTGGACGAGGGGATCCCCGTAGACCTCCGAGGTCGACGCGAGAAGGAACCGCGCCCGCTTGGCCTTGGCGAGACCGAGCGCCTTGTGGGTTCCGAGCGCCCCCACCTTGAGGGTCGGGATCGGCAGCAGCTGGTAGTCCACCGGGCTCGCCGGGCTCGCGAAGTGGAGCACGTAGTCGACCGGGCCGGCCACGTAGATGTAGTTGGTGACATCGAGCTTGATGAACTGGAACCGCTCGGAGCGCAGCCGGTCGATGTTGTCGCTGGCGCCGGTCGAGAGGTTGTCGAGGCAGAGAACCTCGGCGCCCTTGTCGAGGAGGAACTCGCACAGGTGGGAGCCGATGAAGCCCGCCCCCCCGGTCACCAGCACGCGCATGAAGACGTGGCTCAGGCCGGGAAGACCGGCTTCCGGCCGATCGAGTGGTACTCGAACCCGAGGCGGCGCATCCGCTCGGGCTCGTAGATGTTCCGCCCGTCGAAGACGAGCGGGCGCCTCATCACCTGGCGCAAGCGCTCCAGGTTCAGCAGCTTGAACTCGTTCCACTCCGTCACGACGACGGCGGCGTCCGCGCCCTCCGCCGCCTCGTAGGAGGACTGGCAGTACTCGACGGCCGCCGGCAGGGTGCGCCGGGCGTTATCCATGGCAACCGGGTCGTAGACGTGCACCCGTGCCCCCGCCTCGACCAGGCGCGTGATCAGCTCGACGCTCCGCGCCTCGCGCATGTCGTCGGTCTTGGGCTTGAAGGCCAGCCCCAGCACCGCGATGATCCGGCCGTCCAGCGGGTCGAGGACCTTCCGGATGAGCGCGACGAGCCGCTGGACCCGCTCACGGTTGACGTCCACCACGGCGCGGAGCGTGCGGAGCTCGTAACCGAGCCCGGCGGCAGTCTGGATGAGGGCGTCGGTGTCCTTCGGGAAGCACGAGCCCCCGTATCCGAGGCCCGCGTTCAGGAACGCAGCACCGATCCGCGGGTCGAGCCCCATCCCCTTGACCACCTGAGTGACGTCGCCCCCGGCGAGCTCGCAGAGGTTGGCGATCTCGTTGATGAAGGAGATCTTCGCGGCCAGGAAGGCGTTCGACGCGTACTTGATGATCTCGGCCGAGTAGACGTCGGTGATGATCATCGGCCGCTCGAGCGGTGCGTAGAGCTCGAGTAGCGTCATCGCCACATGCTGGCTAGGGGCGCCGACAACGATCCGGTCGGGTCGGAGCGTGTCCTCGATCGCCGAGCCCTCGCGCAGGAACTCGGGGTTCGAGACGACGTCGAAGTTAACCGGCCGCGGGCGGGTCCGCTCGATGATCGTGCGCACCAGATCACCCGTCCCCACCGGCACCGTGGACTTGTTCACGATGACCTTGTAGCGGTCGAGCGCCTGCGCGATCCCGTAGGCGACCTCCTCGACGGCCGTGAGGTCGGACTCGCCCGTGGCCTTGGGTGGGGTGCCGACAGCGATGAAGATGATGTCCGAGCGGCGCACGGCGCCGGCCAGGTCGGTGGTGAACTCGAGCCGGCCGTCGGCGACGTTGCGGGCGACGAGCTCCTCCAGGCCGGGCTCATAGATCGGCATGCGCCCGGCGCGGAGCCCCTCGATCTTGGCGGCGTCCTTGTCGACGCATACGACGTCGTTCCCGAGGTCGGCGAAGACCGCCCCCGTCACGAGCCCCACATACCCGGTCCCGACCACCGCGACGTTCATGTCGACCGCCTCATGCCGGACGCGACGCCCGGAAGCTTCTACGGCCTCGCTATGTTACCGGACCCCCCTCGATGCGGCAAGCAAACGGGGTTCAAGGACAATCACGTCACGGGCAGGCCTCGCACTCTCGAAGGCCACAGCCGGCCGTCGGGTTCGCCTCACGGCCGGCGGCCGAGCGTCAGCCCGACTCGCTCAGACGGAGCAGCGTCCCCAGGAGTGTGTTGGCCCCCCGCTCGATCGCCGGCCAGTCGGTCCACTCGTCCGGGCGGTGGCTCCGGCCACCCTGGCTCGGGACAAAGATCATGCCGGCGTCCGTCACCGCCGCCAGGACCTGCGCGTCGTGACCGGCGCCGGAGGGCATGCGTCGCGTCGGGAGCCCGAGCCCCACGGCCGTCGCCTCGATCGCCGCCTGGATCCGTGGGGACATCCGGACGGGTTCGGCCCGCATGAGGTGCTCTACCTCGAGAACGAGCCCGCGCTGTCGCGCCACCCGCCGGGCCGCCTGGAGAGTGCGGCTCGCCAGGCGCTCGAGAAGGGCGGGGGCGGGGTCGCGGAGCTCCTGGAGAAGCGTCGTGCGCTCGGGCACGATGTTCGGCACGCCCGGACGCACATCCACGACGCCGATCGTCGTGACGGCGTGTCCCTGGCCGCCTCGCACCACCAGCTCGCGGCTCTTCGTCGCGTACTCGGCGGCGGTGAGGAAGGCGTCCTTCCGGCGATCCATGGGTGTGGTCCCGGCGTGATCGGGCTGGCCCACGAAGGTCAGGCGGAAGCGGCGGATCCCGACGATGCCCTCGACGACGCCGATCGGCACGTCCTCGGTCTCGAGCCATGGCCCCTGCTCGATGTGAAGCTCGACGTACGCGTCGATCTCCCGGGGGTCGCGGCGCGCCTCGGGCGCCCGCGCGAGGTCGAAGCCCGCGCGCCGCATCGCCTCGGGCAGTGCGAGCCCGGTCGGGTCGGTGAGTCGCTCGGCGAGGATGCGGTCAAGGCTGCCCGTGAGCGCACGGGAGCCGAAGAATCCGTAGAAGCGCCCCTCCTCGTCGGTGAACGCCGCAACCTCGAGCGCCCGTGCCGGCCGGGCGCCCGACGCCGCGACCGTTCGGAGACACTCGAGGCCGGCCAGCACGCCGAGCGCCCCGTCGAGCGGTCCCCCGCGCGGCACGGTGTCGATGTGGGAACCCGTCAGGACCGCCGGGGTCCCCTCGCCGAGCCGGCCGAACACATTCCCCGCGGGATCCACGCGCGCGGCCAATCCGGCCGCCCGGAGCTGGCCGAGCAGCCACGCGCGTGCCTCCTCGTGGGCGGGACTCCACGCCGGCCGCGAGATCCCGCCGGTGGGATCGCGCCCGATCGCCGCGAGCGCCTCGATGTCCCCGCGCAGGCGGCCGAGGTCGATGCGGAGCTCGTCCGCTGTCATCCGAGCACCTCCCCGCGCGCGGAGGCCCTGGCGGTCCGGGGGGTTCCGTCCGGCAGGAAGCAGGTCGCGATCAACGTCAGCACCGTCGCGCCGGCCCCGAGCCAGAAGACGAAGCCGATCGCCTCCAGGAGGGCAGGGACGAGGTCCGGCGGCAAGTGCCGCGCGCCCTCCTCGAGGCCGGCCAGCCGGACGCCGAGCCGCGCTGTGAGGCTCGCGCCCATGACGGCGACGCCGAGCGTCGCGCCGATGTTGCGGAAGAAGAGAACGCCCGAGGTCGCCACTCCCCGCCGCGCGGGCTCGATCGCAGTCTGCACGCCGACGACCAGGGTGATGGAAAGGAGGCCCATTCCCACCCCGATCGCTCCGCCAACGACCATGAGCCCCACCCAGTCGACGTCCGGCTTGAGGGCCAGCGCGGTGTACCCGAGCGTCATGAGGGCGGCGCCCGCGAGCGCGAGGGGGCGGAACCCGAGCCGGTTCAGAACCTGCCCCGCGAAGAGTCCGCCGACCGACCAGCCCGTGCTCATCGTCATCAGCGAGAGCCCGGCCGTGGTCGCATCGGTCCCGCGCCCCCACTGGACCAGGAGCGGCACGTGCACGAGCGCCCCGAACATCGCGGCGCCCGAGAAGAACGCCGCGGCGGAGCCCGCGGCGAACGGCATCTCCTTGAAGAGGCTGAACGGCAGGAGCGGATCCGCCGAGCGCCGCTCGGCCCACACGAACCCCGCGAGACCGAGGGCGGCGACGGTGAACGCGCCGAGCTGGCCGGCGCCGAGGCCGCCATGCCCGGGCGAGCCGGGCTCGAGCACGAACAGCATGAGGCCGGTCACGCCCGCTAGGAATGTCAGCGCACCTGCCAGGTCGAGCGTCCGGCCGGCGACGTGCTCCCCGGTCTCCGCCAAGCCTCCCACGGCCAGGCCGATGACGACCGCGCCGAGCGGGAGGTTCAGGAGAAAGACCCAGCGCCAGCTCCAGCCGTCGACGATGATGCCTCCGAGGAGCGGCCCCGCGATGCTCGCGACGCCCCACACCGCGGTGATGAGCCCCTGCATCTGACCCCGGCGCGGGCCGGCGAATAGATCCCCGAAAATGATGAGCGAGAGCGCCAGGATGCCGCCCGCGCCCACGCCCTGGACCCCGCGCCCCGCCACCAGGACCGGCATGCTGGTGGCGACCCCGGCCATGAGGGAGCCCGCGCAGAAGATGACGATGGCGGCGACGAAGGGGCCGCGACGCCCGAGCCGATCCGAGAGGCCGCCGAAGACCGGCATCACCACCGTGGACGCGAGCATGTAGATGGAGAAGACCCAGGGGTAGAGGTGGGCGCCGCCGAGGGCGGCGATCACCGTGGGCATGGCGGTCCCGACGATCGTCGCGTCGAGCGCCGCGAGGAGAACGCCGAGCTGAACGGCGAGGACGACCGGCCAGACCGGGCGGCGAGGGCCCACGGTCAGACGATCGGCCAACGCGAGCGCGGCAGCGTGACGCCGGTCCGGGTCAGGAGCCGCTCGCCGATCTCCTGGACGCGCGCGAAGAGTCGCGCCTCCTCCACGAAGGACTGGCGGTAGGCGTCCACGACGACGCGGCCGTCCACGACCACGGTGTGCACGCTCCGGCCGTCGGCATTGTAGACGAGGTTGTTGACCGGGTTGAACAGAGCCTGCCATTCGGGGCGCTGGGTGTCGAACAGGACGAGGTCCGCGCGCTTGCCCGGCGCGATCGAGCCCAGCTCGTGGCCCAGCCCGAGCGCCTGCGCGCCGACGAGCGTGGCCATCTCGAGCGCCTGCTCGGCCGGGATCTGGTGCATGTCCTGGCGGGCGTCCTTGTACTGGATGGCCGCCATGTTCATGGTCCGCACCATGTCGAGATGGTTTGAGTTGTTGGGCGAGTCGCAGCCCAGTGCGACCCGCACGCCCCGCCGGAGGAGCTCCGGCATCCGGCCCTGCACGGCGATCCCCTTGGCGCCCTTGGCGGCGGTGACCGGGCACATCGCCACCGCGGTGCCGGTCCGGGCGAGGCACTCGATCTCGGCGTCGTCGAGGCCCAGCACGTGGGATAGCAGGACGTTCGGGCCGAGGACCCCGTTCGACTCGAGCTGCTCGGTGGGGCTGAGCCCGTACCGCGCGAGGGACTCCCGCCGCGCCTCGGGGCCGCTTCCGTGGTGGAGCGTGAGCCCGGTCCCGTGCTCGTCCGCCAGGCGCTTGAGGCCTCCCAGGAGATCGGCGCTGCAGGTCTCCGGCGAGAACGGCATCGCCCACGCCCGGATGCGACCGTGGAGACGGCCGTCCCATTTCCGGACGAAGGACGCCGTGCGGGCGATCGCCTCCTCGGTGCCATAGCGGGGCAGCGGGAACGGGGCCTCCCGGTCCGCCACGCACTCGCCGAGGATCACGCGGATGCCCGCGTCCTCGTACGCCTGCAGACACGCGTCCGGGAACTTGGTGCTGCCGGGATCGACGAAGCCGACGGTGCCGCTCTTGAGGAGCTCCACGAGGCCGAGCAGCGTCGTGGCGTACTCCTCTTCCTCCGTCATCGCCATCTGGAGCCGGAAGACGTAGGGCAGCGGGCTGCCCAGATCGTCCAGGAAAATGCCGCGCACGGCGTGGGCGTAGCTGATGTGCATGTGGCCGTTGACGAAGCCGGGGGTTACCAGGAGGTGGCGGGCGTCGATCACGCGGTCGGCCGGAGCGTCCGCCAGCTCGGCCGCCTTGCCGACCCGGCCGATCCGCTGGCCCTCGACGAGGATCGAACCGTCCTGGATGATCCGCCGGTCGCCGTCGAGGGTGACGACGTAGCAGGCGTGCTCGATCTTGAGCGTCTGGGCTCGCATGAGTCGGTCGGCTCCCTCCGGTGAGCTACCCGCCAGCATCGTGAGGATGGCATCCGCGCTCCGCCGACGCAAGCCGCCGGGGTGCCCCAAAACTGGTGCAGAAGCAGGCCGGAGCCCCCGGTGCGTTCGTCGCGGCCAGCGGACCGGGTACTATATACTGGCGGCGCTCGATTCCAGGCCGCGGAGGATCGATGGACTTCAGGCTCACCCCCGAGCAGGAGACGTTTCGCACCGAGGTGCGGGCCTGGCTCTCGGCTAACCTGCCCCCCGACTGGGCCGCGCGCCCGGTCGTGAGCGACGTGCCGCGGGCCGAGCTCTACGAGTTCGGCCGCCATTGGCAGCGGAGGCTTCACGAGGCCGGGTTCCTGGGTCTCACGTGGCCGAAGGAGTTCGGTGGGCGCGGGCTCACGTGGATGGAGGAACTCCTCCTCCACGAGGAGCTGGTCCTCCATCGGGCGCCGCCGCCGCTCAACATCCTCGGCCTCGGCATGGCCGGCCCGACGATCATCGCCTACGGTACCGACGCGCAGAAGCAGCGCCATCTCCAGAAGATCCTCACCTGCGAGGAGATCTGGTGCCAGGGCTACTCCGAGCCCAACGCGGGCTCGGATCTCGCGTCGCTCCAGACCCGGGCCGTGAAGGACGGTGACCACTACGTCGTCAACGGCCAGAAGGTTTGGACCAGCCTCGCGCAGATCTCCGACTGGATGATGCTGCTCGCCCGCACCGATCCGAGCGTGGCGAAGCACAAGGGGCTGACCTACTTCCTCGTCGACATGCACTCGCCAGGCATCACCGTCCGCCCGCTCCGCCAGCTCACCGGCGACGCCGAGTTCAACGAGGTGTTCTTCGAGAACGTCCGCGTGCCCGCCGAGAACATCCTCGGCACCGAGGGCCAGGGCTGGCAGGTGGGGATCACGACCCTCATGTACGAGCGGCTGGCGCTCGGGTTCGGGCTCCAGGCGCGGTTCGAGATCGCCACCGGCGCGACGCTCGATCTGGCTCGTCGGATGTCGCGCGAGGGCCGGCCCGCCGCGAAGGATCCGGTGCTTCGCCAGCGGCTCGCGCAGCTGGTCATCGACAACGCGGTGTTCAAGTACACGGCCAAGCGCGCCATCACCAAGCTCCTGCGCGGCGAGATGCCGGGCTCCGAGGCCTCGGCCGGGAAGATCTGGTGGTGCGACCGGCATCAGGCGCTCCAGGATCTCGCCCAGGAGCTCCTCGGCGCCTACGGACAGCTCGGCCGGGGCTCACCCTGGGCGGTCGACCGGGGTAACTGGCACTACACGTTCCTCCGGTCCCGCGCCAACTCGATCGAGGGTGGCACCACGGAGATCCAGCGGAACATTCTGGCCGAGCGCGTCCTCGGCCTGCCGAAGGACTGACCAAGCGTGAGCTATTCATCTCGCCGCCGACCCCACGTGAACTGATGGACTTTGGATTCAGCCAGGAACAGGAACTCCTGCGCCAGACGGCGCGGAGCTTCCTCGAGAAGGAGTGTCCCTCCGGCTTCGTCCGCCGGATGATGGACGATCCGGTCGGCACGACCGACGACTTCTGGGGCAAGCTCGCGGAGCTCGGGTGGCTCGGCCTGATCTATCCCGAGGCTCACGGGGGGGAGGGCTGGGGCTCGTCGACCTCACGGTCGTCCTCGAGGAGATGGGGCGCGTCGTCATGCCGGGGCCGTTCTTCTCGACCGTGCTCCTGGGCGGGCTCGCGATCCTCCAGGCGGGCTCGGACGCCCAGAAGGAGGCATGGCTCCCCCGCATCGCCTCCGGTGACGCCCGTGCGACTCTCGCGCTCCTCGAGGAGAGCGCCCGCTGGGACGCCGCCGGGGTCGAGGTCGCCGCCAAGCCCGGAAAGGCCGGCGGTTTCGTCCTCTCGGGCACGAAGCTCTTCGTGCCCGACGGGCACACGGCGGATCTCCTCGTCGTGGCCGCGCGGACCGCGCGCGCGACGAAGGAGGACCCGGCGCACGGCGTGAGCCTCTTCCTAGTGCCGGCGGATCGGAAGAGGGTCACCACCACCCTCCTGCCGACGATGGACCAGACGCGGAAGCTCGCCGAGGTCGCGTTCCGGCGCGTCGAGGTCGGGCCTGATGCGCTTCTCGGGCCGCTCCACCAGGGGTGGCCGGTGGTGGCCCGCGTGCTCGACCGGGCCGCCGTCGCCCTCTCCGCCGAGATGTGCGGCGGGGCGCAGAAGGTCCTGGACCTCTCCACCGAGTACGCGAAGGTGCGCGTCGCCTTCGGGCGGCCGATCGGAGCCTACCAGGCGGTCAAGCACCGATGCGCGGACATGCTGGTGGCCGTCGAAAACGCGAAGTCCATCACCTACTATGCTGCGTGGGCGGCCGACCAGGACGCGCCCGACGCGATGCTGGCCGCCTCGATGGCCAAGGCCTTCGTGTCCGACGCCTACCGGAAGGTCGCCGGCGACGGGATCCAGGTTCACGGGGGCATCGGCTTCACGTGGGAGCACGACATGCACCTCTACTTCAAGCGCGCCAAGGGCTCGGAGGTCGCGTTCGGCGACGCGACGCTCCACCGCGAACGCGTGGCACGGCTGCTGGAGCTCTAGCCGCCCGGCCGATGGTGCCATCCGACCGGCTCAAGCGACGGGTCCTCCGGGGGGCCGTCCGGGAGAACGTCGACACGATTCGCGGGCTCCCGCCGCCGCCGCTCCGCGTCAGCACCCGGGTCCGGCGGGGGGCCATCCAGGCCACCCTCCTCGTCGCCCTCCCGACGCTCGGGCTCCTCGCCTACAACCCCCTGTCCGGGAGCGCGCCCGACCGCGCGGCCGTGCTGGCGACGGCGCCCACGGTCCTGACCTTCCGGGCGCCGAAGGCGATCGGTCCTGTGACCGCGGCCCTCGGCGTCAAGAAGCTCGTGCTGGATCCGGGACACGGCGGGAACGACTCCGGCGCCCGGGCCCAGGGCGTGTGGGAAAAGGAGATCACGCTCGAGATCGCCCGGGAGGTGCGGGCCCTCCTCAAGCGCGTGAAGTACGACGTCGCCATGACGCGGGACGCCGACACTTTCGTGTCCCTCCGGGAGCGGGCTCAGACGGCCAACGTCGAGCGGGCCGATCTGTTCGTGTCGATCCACGTCAACTCGGTCCCGTCACGGGAGTGCCACGCCGTCGAGACGTACTATCTCGGCCCGGCCGACGACCCGCGCGCCGAACAGCTTGCGGGCAAGGAGAACCACGAATCGGGCTATCATCTGGCCGACTTCCGCCGGCTCCTCGAAGGCGTGTATGCCCATGTCCGCCAGGCGGAGTCACGGAAGCTGGCCCAGGTCGTCCAGCAGGAGCTGGTGACCGTCCTGGGCAACACGAACCCCGCGATCCGGGACAAGGGGGTGCGCAGTGCGCCGTTCCTGGTCCTCGTCGCCACGGAGAGCCCCGGCATCCTCGCCGAGGTCTCGTGCCTGTCGAACGACGAGGAGGCCGGCCGGCTCGCCGACCCGGCCTACCGCCAGCGCATCGCGCGCGCGCTCTTCCACGGCATCCACGCGTACGCGGAGGCTCGCAACCGCGTCGCCACGCTGGGCCAGGCCCCAGGGAGCCAGTAGATGACCAAGAAGACCGATGTCCTTCACGTCGGCATCGATCTGGGAACCTCCCGCAGCTCGATCTCCGCCTCGAACGGCGGCCGCCACGTGGTCGAGAGCTACGTCGGGTGGCCGGTTGACATGGTGGCCCGACGCCTCGTGAAGAAGCCCATCCTCTTCGGCCGGGAGGCCCTCGACAGCCGGCCGATGCTCGATCTGCGCCGCCCCCTCGAGCGGGGCCTGATCAAGGAGGGATCGGAGCAGGACGAGCTGGCGGTGCGCGAGCTCCTGCGGCACCTGATCTCGCTGGCCGGCGGGCGCGAGGGCCAGCCGATCCGCGCGGTCGTGGGCGTGCCCGCGGAAGCGCTCCGCGTGAGCCGGCAGAACCTGCGGAACGCCGTCAAAGGGGTTGCCGACGCCCTGATGATCGTGTCCGAGCCGTTCGCCGTGTCCTACGGGATGGACGCGCTGCTCCACACGATGATCGTCGACATCGGCGCCGGGACGACCGACTTCTGCGTCATGCGGGGCCGCTACCCCACCGAGGAAGATCAGCGGACGCTCACGAACGCCGGGGATTCGGTGGACGAGCAGCTGATGACGCTCGTCCGGACCAAGCACCCCGACGCCCAGTTCTCCATCTACATGGTCCGGGAGTGGAAGGAGAAGTGGAGCTTCGTCGGCGAGCCTCCGGGGCCCGTCGTCGTCACCGTCCAGAAAGCCGCCAAGGCCACGCAGATCGACATCACGAGCGAGATGCGCCGCGCGTGCGAGAGCCTGGTAGCGCCCGTCACGGAGACGATGGCGGATCTCCTGGCGCGAGTGGAGCCCGAGTACCAGGAGCGCGTCCGCCACAACATCATCCTGGCGGGAGGCGGGTCGCAGGTTCCGGGCCTGGCCGCCGCCATGGAGCGGGCCCTCGCCGACTACGGCGGCGGCGCCGTGCGCGTGGTGGAGGACCCGGTCTTCGCCGGCTCCAATGGAAGCCTCGCGCTCGCGCTCGACGCCTCCGAGGGCGACTGGGAGTCTCTCGCCGGTTAGTCTCCACCCTGGCCGCCGCCGGGGCTGTGCGGCCCGCGCCGCACTCTCGAGCGCCTCGGCCTCCACCCGGCCGACCGCACCCGCATCCCGCGGGGGAACGCCGCGATTCTCTTCCGGGTGACGTGACGGCGGCCGCCCGGCGAGCGGCGCGAACGCGCGTGCTACACTCGCCGTCGTGCCCGTCGAGCCTCGGCCCGCGGCCTCCGTCCTGTTGATCCGGCCCGGGCGCGCCGCGGCAATCGAGGTGTTCCTGATCCGCCGGGCGCGCGACATGCGCTTCCTCGGAGGCTACTACGCCTTCCCCGGCGGCAAGGTCGACCTGGCCGACCGGAGCCACGACGCGCTCGCCCGGACCCGCGGGCTCTCGCCCGAGGCCGCCGCGCGGGCGATCGACGATCCGGCGGACGAGGTGCCCGCCCTCGCCTACTGGCTCGCCGGCGTGCGCGAGGTCTTCGAGGAGACCGGCGTGCTGCTGGCCCGCGACGCCGAGGGGCGGCCCGTCGCGGCGGGCGCGCCGAATGTCGCCCCCCGACTCGAGAGCCACCGGCGGTGCCTCGTCCGCGGCGAGCGCTCGTTCACCGCGGTCCTGGCCGCAGAGGAGTGGTTCGCGGACCTCGCGCCGCTCGCCTATCTCTCTCAATTCGTGACACCGCCGGCGAGCCCGATCCGCTTCTCCGCCCGCTTCTTCCTCTGCCCCGTCCCGGCCGGCCAGGGGCCCCGGCTCATCGCCGAGGAGGCCTCGGAGGGCTTCTGGGTGGATCCGGCCGAGGCGCACTGCCGCTTCCGCGGCGGCGACTGGCCCATGGCGGAGCCGGCCGAGTATGGGACGCAGTACCTCGCCCAGTTCGAGTCGTACGAGGCCGTGTGGCGGCACCACGCCGACGGGCGGGCGAAGTTCCACGGCATCATCGACCGCTTGGACGCTGCGCGCTACTACCTCTTCGACTGGTCGACGGTGGTGCGGCCCGCGTGAGCGCGCCCCGTCCGTCGGTGATCCCCGAGACGGCGCGCCTCACGCCCCTGGTCGGGCGCGTCCTCGGGCTGAACCCCGGGCTCATGACCGGGCCCGGCACCAACACGTACCTCGTGGGGGCGCGCCGGCCGATCCTGCTCGACACGGGGGCGGGCGTACCGGGCTACATCCGCCTCCTGACAGCGTTCCTCGCCGCCGAGGGCTCGGAGAAGGTGTCCCGGGTCATCCTGACGCACCGGCACGTCGACCACATCGGCGGCGTGCCCGACGTGCGGCGGGCGTTCCCGCGGGTCCCCGTCGCGAAGCTCGTGAAGAACGACGCCACCCTCCCGGTCTCCATGAAGTCCCTCGCCGACGGCTCGGTGATCCAGGGGGACGGCGTCACCCTCCACGCGGTCTACACGCCGGGGCACGCGTCGGACCACCTCTGCTACTACCTCGAGGAGGAGCGGGCGCTCTTCACCGGCGACCTCATCCTGGGCGGCTCGACAACGGTGATCCCGCCCGACGACGGCGACCTCGGCGACTACCTCGCGTCCCTCCGGCGGGTCCTCCAGCTGGACGTCCAGCGCATCTACCCGGCGCACGGCCCGGTCCTCGAGCCCGCCCGGCCGGTCGTCGAGGGCTACATCGCCCACCGGCTCGAGCGCGACGCGCAGATCCTCGCCGCCGTCGGCGCCGGTGCCGAGACCGTGGCTGACATCGTCGCCCGCGTGTATCGGGAGGTGGCGGCCGCGCTCCATCCGGTGGCCCGGCTGTCCGTCCTCTCGCACCTCGCCAAGCTCGAGCGCGAGGGGCGCGTCGTCCGCCTGCCCGGCGACCCGCCCCGCTTCCGCTCCGTCTGACCTGACCGGGGCCGGGCGCGCCCCGGCGCATCCGTTTCGATGCACCTCGTCCACACGGGCCGACGGTCACGTCACGCGTCGAGAGACCGCTCGGGCGTCCACGAGGCTCAAGTCCGCGTGAAATGGATGGATCGGACTCCGCGGGCCGCCCGGCGCGCGATGGCACCGCCATTGCTCCGTGAATCGGCAGGAGGTCGCCATGCGAGGTGGGCAGTGCGGGGTCACGCTGGTCGAGGTCGTCGTCGTCCTGCTGGTACTGGGGATCCTGATGGGCGCCGCCGTCCCCACGGTGGGCGCGGCCCTCGAGGGATACCGGGCGGGCGGGGCGACCGCCGACCTCTACGCGGCGGTCCACCTTACGAGGGCTCGCGCGCGCGCCCAGGACGTGACCCACGCGCTCGTCCTCGAACCCGACGGGCGGGGCTTCCGGATCGTCGCCGATCCCGGCGGCGACGCCCAGACGGTTGAGGGACCTCATCGCCTCGTGGACGGGGCGGTCGCCACGAGCAACGTCACGATCCAGTTCTCGTCGAAGGGCTTCGCGGTGCCCGCCGGGACGATCACGATCCGGAGCGGCGGGGAAACCCGTCGCATCGTGGTCAATCTCCTGGGTCGGGCGCGCGTCGCCGCCGGCGAGAAACCCACCTGAGGAGGTCGAGCATGGCCACGACGGACATCCGGCGCGGGCGGAACGGACGGCAAGACGTCGGAGCGGCCTGGCAGAAGACGGGCTCGAGCGGGCCATTTCTCGCGATCGAGATCGACGCCGGCGCGGTGATCGCGGACGCGATCGCGGCGCTCGTGCGCGGGGACGAGCGGTTGAGCTACCTCGCCTTCACCAACGAGAAGAAGCCGGACGGGCGGGACGGCCAGCCGGATCTCCGCCTGGTGCGACCGCTCCGGCGCGGGGGGGACGACGCGGCGTGAGGGCGTGACGGGCCGCGCCCGCTTCGAGGCGATCCGCTGCGGCCCCTGCCACTGCACCCTGATGGTGTGGCCAACCGGAGCCTCAGAGCTCTGGCGGGGATTGGTGACCTACCCCGCCAGGATCCGCCGCCCGTCCTGCTCGTGCAGCGCGAACGGGCCATTCACCCCGTTGGTCCCCACATATGCCAGACCGCCGTCGCGGACCGACATCGTCGCGCGGAATCGCTCCGTGACCGGCTCACTCAGGGCGACGCGAAGCGTCCCATCCGGCTCGAGAGTGAACTCGACTGGGACATCGAACTCACGGCCGTCCGTCCGGACGAATCCACGCCATCGACCAGCCAGCGTGGCAAGATCGGAGGAGTCCTTGAGCGCCTTGCGCGGCGGGAGAGGGCCGCTCGTGGAAGGCGTCGGGGGCACGATCTTGCCCACGCTCCGGTCCAGGCGAATCCGCGCCGTCACCGCGACTGGCTGCTCTCCACTGGTTCGACCGATGAATCGATGCTCCACCATCAGGGTCGGGATGGTCGTCGCATCCCCAAATCCTCTCCCGGACTCGCGTGTCCATCCCCAGTTGTCCGAGGTGGCGTATCGGAGCTCACCATGGGCCCCCCAGCGTGCGTGTGAAGGGATAGGACTCCGGCGAACCGCCAACCATTTCGATGGTGGTCCTGTCGGGGGACTCGGGTACCAGTCGACCTTGTGGGGTGTGTCTCGCACGCGGTTTGATCAGGTCATCGAATGCCCTGTTCCCGGCGCCGGAGCCCTATGCCGCGTCGTTCTCCCATGTCAGACTGGCTTGACGACCCAGGGCCCCCTGGGGAAGGAGCGACGCCCATGGCGACGTGCAGTGCTGGACGATGCAAGATCGTGTGTCCCCCGGAGGCTGTGGCTGCGTCTACGTGTACGAGTCAGACACCTGCGACTGCGAATGCTACGGCGAGGAGCCTAGCGGGTCGGCGGGCGTGCTGAGTCTCGGCAACAAGATCGACGTGTCGGTCTCGGGCTTGCCGCTCGGACAGGTCGCCGCGAAGTTCGACCGGCTCCTGACCCGGGACGTGCTGGTGCCGGTCTCACGCGTCAAGAAGACGGTGCGCCTTCGCCTGAAGGGCGTGAGCGTCTCGACCGCCATTCGGGCTTTGGGCTTGCGCGCCCAGAAGGCGGTGAAGTTGCGGCCGCCCAAGCGGCGCGCCGCAAGCTAGCGCTCGACGCCGCCAACTCGGAGACGCTGCGCCGATGATGGACCGCGCGAATCGCTGCCGGTCCGCCCACCGGCCCCTGTGACGCCCAACAGGCTGCGCGGCCCGTCGGGGGTGGTGCGCGGCCTTGGTGCCAAGATCCCCGTGATCGGGCCGTGACCCGCCCGCCGCAGAGCGACGTTCGGATCCTGGTCTGGATGTGCATCCTGATCGGGATCAACCAGCTCGGGTTCGGGAGCGTGGTGCCCGTGCTCCCCCTCTACGCTCGGTCGTTCGGGGTGTCCCAGGCGGCGATCGGAGTCTCCATCGCGGTCTACGGGCTGGCGCGCTTCCTGGTGGCCGTGCCGGTCGGACAGGTCTCCGACAGGCTCGGTCGACGCCCGGCGCTCGCCCTCGGAGGGCTCGTGACGGCCGCCGGCAACCTCCTCTGCGCGTACGCCCCGAACTACCCCACCTTCGTGGGCGCGCGGTTCGTGGCCGGCGCCGGGGCGGCGTTCGTCCTGACGGCGGGCCAGATCGTGCTGGCCGACATCACCACGCCGGCGGGGCGCGGGCGCGCGATGGCGATCTACCAGGGCAGCTTCCTGTTCGCGGTCGGCCTCGGACCTTTCCCGGGAGGGGTGCTGGCGGAGCGATTCGGCCTGTCGGCCCCGTTCGTCGCCTATGCGATCACCGGCACGCTCGCGGGGCTGGTCGCCTGGCTCCAGGTCCCCGAGACGATGGCGCTCCGACGCCCGGGCGCCGCGGAATCGCTCTCGCCGGCCCCGCCGTTCAGGGCGCAGCTACGTGTCCTCGCCAGCCGGATCGGGTTTCTCCTGGTCAGCCTGGTGAGCTTCGCGAATGCCTTCACCCGGACGGGCGCTCTGTTCAACGTGATTCCGGTCCTCGGCCAGGATCGCCTGCGGCTGAGCCCGGACCGGATCGGATTCGCCATGGCGCTCGGCAGCCTCGCCGGCTTCGGGCTTGCCTATCCCGCCGGCGTGCTGGTGGACCGCTACGGCCGGAAGGCCGTGATCGTGCCAGCCACGCTCCTGACCAGCGTCTCGCTGCTCCTGTTCCTGCTGGCCCCGTCCTATGCGTGGTTCGTGACGGCGTCCCTCGTCTGGAGCATCGCCCAGGGAATCGGCGGGGTAGCCCCGGCCGCCTACGCCGTCGACGTGGCCCCGCCCCGGATGAACGCGGCGGCGATGAGCCTCTACCGGACGCTCGCCGACTCCGGCTACGTCATCGGACCGATCGTGCTCGGCCTCGTGACCGATGCCTTCGGCATCGAAACGGCCCTCGCGACCGGCGCCGGGCTCCTGGCCGGCGTCGGCGTCCTGTTCGCGTGGCGCGCCCCCGAGACCTACGGCCGAACCCGCGCGGCGCCGTGACGGACTCCGCGAGCCAGGCCTTCTCGGTCGTCAACAGCACGCCCGGCATGGCCGTCGAGCTGGAGGCCATTCAGCGGGCGTCGTTCCCCACCTTGGCCGAGCACGAGCTGATCACTGCCGCGCATTACCGGGCCCACCTCGAGCGCTTTCCAGAGGGCCAGCTCGCCGCCGTCACCGCCGCCGGCCGACCGGTCGCCTGCTCGACGGACTTCCGGACGACGGCCGACCTCGATCACATCGAGCACCGCTACATCGACGCGGTCGATCACAACTGGCTCGGCCACCACGACCCGGACGGCGACTGGCTCTACGGCGCGGACATCGGCGTCCTCCCGGAGTATCGCCGTCGAGGGATCGCCCGGCTCCTCTACGGAGCCCGCCACGCGCTCGTCCGACGCCTGAATCTCAGGGGGCACATCGCGGGCGGCCTGCTCAATGGGTACGGCCTGTGGAAAGACCGGATGCCGGTCGAGGAGTACGTGGCCCTGGTGATCGCCGACCGGCTCGTCGATCCGACGCTCAGCGTGCAGCTCCGGTGCGGCTTTCGCGTGCACGGGATCATCCAGAACTACGTCACCGACGCCTCGTGCGACAACAAAGCGGCGTTCATCGTCTGGCGCAATCCCGAGTACTGCGATGCGCGAAGGGGGGCCCCGTAGTCGGGCAGCCGTCTCGCGGCGGCGCCCGACCCGGACGTCAGGCGGGCTTCTTGGCGGGGGGCTCCGCGACGGGGAATCCGGCGGCCTTCCACGCGGTGAACCCGCCGTCCATCTCCGTGACGCGCTCGAGCCCCATCTGCTGAGCGGTGTCGGCCGCGAGCGCCGACCGCCACGCGGCGTTGCAGTAGAAGACGAACTCCTTCCCCGAGCCGAACACGTCCTTGAAGTAGGGGCTCTCCGGATCGATCCAGAACTCGAGCATGCCGCGGGGACAGTGGAAGGCGCCGGGGATCAGGCCCTCCCGCTCGAGCTCTCGGACGTCGCGGACGTCGACGAAGACGATGTCGGCCCGGCCGTGTCGCGCCCGGGCCTCCTCCAGAGTGAGCGTCCGGACGCGCGACTTGGCCTCGTCGACCAGCTGCCGAAACCCCTTCTTCATCTTCACGCCGTCATCCTCCCGGACCTGTACGTCACGCGCCGCCGGCGCCGTCGAACACCGTTTCCCCGAGGGTACCGCAGGTGAGGGCCGCTCGTCGCCGCGTCTGCGCACGCGAGCAGGCCGGCGGGCGGGAGCCCTCGACGTGACCTTCCCTTCCATCCCTTGCCGCCCGGCCGACGCTTCGGGTAACGTGGCCCCCATGGCCAAGCCTCGCCTGCTCCTGATGAACGGCCGGATCATTCCGTACGAGGACGCGCGGGTCCACGTCCTGTCTACCGCGATGAAGTACGCCGCCAGCGTGTACGAGGCGATGCGCGCGTACTGGAGCGACCCGGACCAGCAGCTCTACGTCTTCCGCCTCCGCGATCACCTCCGCCGGCTCCAGCGGTCCGCCAAGATCGCCCGGATCCCGCTCCCGGCGGACCTCGCTCGTCTCGAGCAGGAGACGCACGAGGTGATCCGCGCAAACGGATTTCGCGAGGACCTCCACGTGCGCCTGATCGTCTTCGTCGACACCGACGACGGCGGGCTGGCCTCCCGCGAGCCGGTGAGCTACGTGCTGGCGCCCATTCCGACCGGCCGCTACTTCGGCGCCGGCGGCCTCCATGTGGCGGTGAGCTCCTGGGACCGCACCTCGGACAACGCCATCCCGCCCCGGGTCAAGGCAGCGGCCAACTATCAGAACAGCCGGCTCGCCCTGCTCCAGGCGAGGACGGACGGCTACGACGATGCGATCCTGCTCAACAGCGACGGGAGCGTCGCCGAAGGTCCAGGCTACACCCTGTTCTTGGTCCGCGACGGGCAGCCCATCACCTCGCCTGTCACCAGCAACATTCTGGAAGGCGTGACCCGCGCGACGCTCCTGACGCTCTTCCGTGAGACCCTGTCGGTCGAGCCTTGGGAGCGAGAGGTTGATCGGACCGAGCTCTACATCGCCGATGAGGCCTTTTTCGCCGGGACCGCCGCCGAGGTGACGCCGATCCTGTCGGTCGACCGGCATCCGATCGGGGACGGCGCCGTCGGCCCCCTGACCGCCAAGGTGCGCGAGGCCTACTTCCAGGCGGTCCGCGGCGGCTCGGGACCCCATCCCGAGTGGCGCACGCCGGCCTATCCGTGAGCGCGACGATGCACGCCGGGATCCGGCGGCTTCCGCGGGCGCCGCGGTCCCCGGCGAGAGCCTGTGCATGCTGAGCGCCCGGACTCGCGGTCCGGGGCGAAGGAGGACATGCTGATGCGACCCTTCATCCGGCCGAGGTCCCGAGTGGCGCTCCGCGCCTTCCTGGCGAGCATCGCCCTCGCCTTGCTGATGGCCAGCCCCGCGCCCGCCCAGGGACCGACCCTCGTCATCGCCCAGGGCGCCGACATCACTACGCTCGATCCGACCCAGGCGACGCAGATCCACAATCTCAACCTCTTCTACAACATCTACGACGCGCTGGTGACCTGGGACTCGAAGGACATCGGCAAGGTGGCCCCCGAGTTGGCCGTCTCGTGGCGGAGCGTCAACCCTACGACGTGGCAGTTCAAGCTCCGCCAGGGCGTGAAGTTTCACAACGGAGAGCCGTTCAATGCCGAGGCCGCTAAGTTCACGATCGACCGGCTCATCACGAAGGGCGTCCATCAAGTCTACGGCGGCTTCGCCACGATCGAGCGGGCCGAGGTCGTCGATCCGTACACGATCAACGTGGTCACCAGCAAGCCCGACCCGATCCTCGTGAAGCGCTTCGCCGGCTACGGCGGCCAGATGCTCCCACCCCAGTACCTGAAGCAGGTGGACTGGAAGGACTTCGCCCTCAAGCCGATCGGCACCGGGCCGTACAAGTTCGTGGAGTGGGTCAAGGACGACCGGGTCGTCCTCGAGGCCAATGACGGATACTGGCGGGGTGCGCCCAAGATCAGGAAGGTCGTGTGGCGGCCCGTCCCGGACAACTTCGCCCGCGTGGCCGCGCTGACGCGGGGCGAGGCGCAGCTGATCACCAAGGTGCTCCCCGACCACGTGGCGCAGATCGACAAGACCGGGTGCTGCCGGGTCGAGCACACCCTGACCAACCTCATCACGGTGTACCTCATCAATGCGCAGAAGGGACCCCTCGCCAACACCAAGGTTCGTCAGGCCCTCAACTACGCCGTCGACAAGAACAAGATCATCAAGGAGCTCTACAACGGTTACGCGATCCCGATCGGAAGCGGAATTCCAAACACCGACTTCGGCTTCAACCCGGGCATCAAGCCTTACCCGTACGACCCCGCGATGGCGAAGAAGCTCCTCGCCGAGGCCGGCTTCGCGGGCGGCGTCGAGATCGAGCTCCAGAGTGGCAATGGCATCCACCTGAACGACCGGCAGCTCACGGAGGCGGTGGCCGCCATGCTCGGCGAAGTGGGAGTCCGCGCCAAGGTCAGCGTGCTGGAGCCGTCCACGCGGATCCAGCTCCTCCGCGCCAACACCTTCCCGGGGCTGCTGCTCGCCGACCCCGCCAGCACGACCTACGACACCGACGGGGTCCTGTGGCGCCTCCACGGCCCCGGCGGCATCGTTCACAAGATCTGGCCCGGGAACTACGAGGGCACCCGCTTCTACCAGATCATGGAGGAGGCGCGATTCAGCCTGGACGCCGAGAAGCGCCTCCGGCTCTACCATGAGGCCGCCCAGATCTGGCACGACGAGGCGGTCGAGCTCTTCCTCTTCCAGGGCGAGCTGATCGATGCCGCCCGGAACGAGGTCGCCTACAAGACGCGCGGCGACCAGCGTATCATCGTGTACGATATCGGCCTCCGCTAGGCCCGGCTCCGGCGTCGGGCGGCCGGCGCGCCCGATGCCGGCCGGCGGCTTCCGCCGTCCGCCATGCGTGACTATCTCCTCGCGAAGCTCGCTCACACGGCAATCGTCGCCGCCTGCGTCCTCACGCTCGTTTTCGTAGTCCTGCACCTGACCGGAGACCCGGTGATGATGCTGCTGCCTCCGGACCCGTCCCGCGAGGAGATCGAGGCGCTCACCCGCAACCTCGGCCTCGACCAGCCCCTCCACGTCCAGTACTGGCGGTTCGTGACGAAGCTCCTGCGCGGCGACTTCGGGACGTCGCTCCAGCACCAGCAACCGGCCATGCGCCTGGTGATGGAGCGCCTGCCCGCGTCCATCCTCCTCACGGTGACGGCGCTCGCGCTCGCCGTCGCGCTGTCGGTCCCGCTGGGCATCGCGGCCGCCGCGCGGCGCGGCACCACGCTCGACCACCTCGCGGTCGGCCTCGCCGCCCTCGGCCAGTCCGCGCCGATCTTCTGGACCGGCCTCATGCTCATGCTCGTCCTCTCGGTAACCCTCAAGCTCCTTCCCACCACCGGGTACGGCACGTGGCAGCACCTGGTCATGCCCGCTCTCACGCTGGCCAGCTACCCGATGGCGGCGATGGCACGGCTCGTACGGTCGGGGATGCTCGAAGTGCTCGACGCCGACTACGTCCGCACGGCGCGGGCCAAGGGGCTTGGGGAGCACCTGATCGTCCTCAAGCACGCACTCAAGAACGCGGCGATGCCCATCGTCACCGTCATCGGGCTCCAGTTCGGCCTCCTGCTCGGCGGGGCGCTGGTCTGCGAGATGATCTTCGCCTGGCCCGGCGTGGGCCGGCTCATGATCTTCGCCATCTACAACCGCGACTTCCCCCTGGTCGAGGCCGCGGTCTTCGTGATGGCCATGGTCTTCGTGCTGGGGAACCTCCTCGTGGACCTCTGCTACGCCTGGCTCGATCCCCGGGTGAGGCTCAGCGCGTGAGGCGGATCGCCCCGCGGACGACGGCGGTCCGGTGAGCCGGCCCGGGCGCTTCCGGCTCACGCTGCTCGTGGCCGCCTTGCCCCTCGCCGCCGCCACGGCCTGCGCGGTCCTCGCGCCGCGCCTTGCGCCCCACGACCCGGCGAAGAGCGACCTGGCCACGCGGCTCCGCCCCCCGGTGTGGATGGCCCGCGGCAGCGCCGCTCACCTCCTCGGCACCGACCAGCTCGGCCGCGACATCCTGAGCCGCCTCGTCTACGGCGCCCGGGTGTCGCTCCTCGTCGGCGTGGTCTCGTCGCTGATCGGGGGCACGATCGGGCTCGCGCTGGGCCTCCTGAGCGGCTACCTCCGGGGCCGTACCGACTCGGTGGTGGCGAAGCTCATCGACATCCAGCTCGCCTTTCCCTTCCTGCTCTTCGCCATCACAGTCATCGCCGTGCTCGGGCCGAGCCTGCGGAACCTCCTGATCATCCTCGCGCTGAGCGGCTGGGTCACGTACGCACGCGTGGTCCGCGGCCAGGCCCTGAGCCTCCGGGAGTCCGACTTCGTCCAGTCGGCCCGGAGCCTCGGCTGCCCGGCGTGGTGGATCCTCGGACGCCACCTTCTGCCGAACGTGGTCTCGTACGCGCTGGTGATCATGACCACCGAGATCGGCCGGCTCATCGTGCTCGAGTCGACGCTGTCCTTCCTCGGCCTCGGCGTCCCGCCGCCGACGCCGAGCTGGGGGATGTCCCTCGCCGACGGCAAAGAATACCTCATCACCGGCTGGTGGCTGGCCACCTTCCCTGGTCTCGCCATCATGCTCGTCGTCCTGTCCATGAATCTGCTGGGCGACGGCGTGCGCGACCTC
Organism: uncultured Candidatus Rokubacteria bacterium; assembly: GCA_963805625.1. Classification (GTDB taxonomy): domain Bacteria; phylum Methylomirabilota; class Methylomirabilia; order Rokubacteriales; family DASRDR01; genus DASRDR01. The sequence continues at coordinate 224,070 of CAWDVE010000017.1, read as the reverse complement.
CTCGAGCCGCGGCTGCGCGGCCAGGGGCGCGGCGCCGGCGCCTGAAAGGAAGACCGTCATGAGCGGATACCTCGCCGGCCTCGACTGCAGCCGCTGCGCCGCCTACTACCCGGGCGACACGCCGCGCGCCCTCTGCGACTGCGGCGGGCCGCTGCTCGCCCGCTACGACCTCGCGGCCATCCGCAAGGCGGTCACGCCCGACGAGATCGCGCGGCGCCCCCCGACGATGTGGCGCTACCGCGAGCTCCTGCCGGTCCGCGAGGACGCGTCGATCGTGTCCATGGGCGAGGGCTTCACCCCGATGATTCCCGTGCCGCGGGCCGCACGCGAAGTCGGCGTCGGAGAGCTGTGGGTCAAGGACGAGGGGATGAACCCGACCGGCACGTTCAAGGCGCGGGGTGCCTCCGCGGCGGTGTCTCGGTGGAAGGAACTGGGCGTCACCCGGTTCGCCCAGCCCACCGTCGGGAGCGGGGGCCACGCGTGGGCCGCGTACGGCGCGCGCGCGGGATGCGAGGTGCACACCGCGCTGCCCGTCGAGTGCCCCGAGCTCGGCTGGAAGGGTAGCCTCGCCCATGGCGCCCACGTGTACCGGATCGACGGCACGGTGGGCGACGTGTTCCGGATCATGACCGAGGCGGCCAAGCGCTACGGGTGGCTCCATGCCGGCGCCGGGCGTGAGCCGTACCGCATCGAGGGCAAGAAGACGATGGGCCTCGAGGTGGTCGAGCAGCTGGGCTGGAAGATGCCCGACGCGATCCTCTACCCGACCGGCGGCGGCGTCGGCATCATCGGGATGTGGAAGGTCTTCGACGAGCTGGAGGCGCTCGGCTGGATCGGGAGCGAGCGGCCACGGCTCGTCTCCGTCCAAGTCCCCGGCGGCGCCGTGGTCAAGGCCTTCCACGAGGGGCTCGACGAGTGCCTCGGTGCGAAGCACGTCAAGACGATCGCCCCCGGCATCATGGTGGTGAAGCCGTTCGCGGACTTCCTGATCCTGCGCGCGCTGCGCGCCACCCGAGGCTGGGCTGTCGGCGTCCCTGATGCCGAGACGCTCCACTTCATGGGCTGGGCCAACCGTCACGAGGGCCTGTTCCTCTCCCCGGAGGGCGCGGCGACGATCGCCGCCGTGCGGCGGATGGTCCGCGAGGGGCAGCTGGGTCCGACCTCGCGGGTCGTAGTGTTCAACACGGCCACGGGACTCCGCTACCCGCATCTGCTGGATGGGCCGGTGCCGGTCGTGCCGGGTTCTGGCGCGATCGACGACGGGGCGGTCGCGCGGGCCGCGGCCGCGGCGGCGGAGGTGGGCGCCGCCTAGTGGACTCCGCGGGGCGGTGACGTCTCAGTCAGCCGACCCGCGAATCACGCGGAAACTCCGGGCAGCCATGAATCTCGCTCGCGTCGCGCGGTCGCGCTGGCCGGGCGCGTGCGCTAAGCGCGCTCGGCCTCGACCGGAGGCGTTGTAGGCCGTCGCGCCGGCGGGCGACGAGCGATCCGTCGTCCCGACGTTCGGGCAGCCGCGCGCCGAACCGCCCCACAAGCCGATCGTCGGCGGCTGGTGGCGGAATCCTGTGGTCTGTAGCGGTCACTTCAGCCGCGGGTCGAGGACGTCCCGGAGCGCGTTGCCGAGGAGGTTCAGCCCGAGCACCGTGACGAGGATCGCGAGCCCCGGGAAGTTCACGAGCCACGGGGCACGCGTGAGGTAGACGCGCGCGCTCGTCAGGAGCGCCCCCCACTCGGGGAGCGGCGGCTGGGCGCCCAGTCCGAGGAACGACAGGCCCGCCGACACCAGGAGCGCTTCGGGGAACTGGAGCGTCGCCAACACGATCAGGGTCGGCGCGACGTTCCGGAGCACGTGGCGAGTCGACACCCGGAGCGGCGCGGCGCCGAGCGCGCGCGCGGCGAGGACGAACTCGCTCGTGCGAAGCTGCAGTACCCCGGCCCGGACGACGCGGACGAACACGGGCACGCGCCGGATCCCGATGGCGATCATCGCGTTCTCCAGGCTCGGCCCGAGCGTGGCGACGATGGCCAGCGCCAGCAGGAAGCCGGGGAACGCCAGCATCACGTCCACGAGCCCGCTGATCGCCAGGTCCACCTTGCGGCCGCCGAGCCCCGCAGCGAGCCCGAGCGCGGTGCCGACGAGCCCGCCGATGGCCACGCTGATCAGGCCCACGCGCAGGCTGATCCGGCTGCCGTGAATGACCCGCGCCAGGAGGTCCCGCCCGAACTCATCGGTGCCGAGGAGATGCTGGGCCGACGGCGGGCGCAGGCGCTGGCCGATCGCCATGCGGTAGGGGTCCACCGGGTAGAGCGTGGGCCCGAAAGCGGCGACCGCGAGCAGCAGGAGGGCGATCGCCCCGCCGATCCGCCCCGACCAAGAGGCCCCGAGGCGCGCGAGCGTCGACCACCACCCGGGGGCGGACGCCCGGGGCTCGCTCACTGGGTTGCCCTGGCTCTGCGAAAGTCTATCGGACGGATTAGATCGAACGGCCTTTGGCCTGTGGCGGCCTGTGGGCTCATCCAGAGGCTGCCCGCGGGTCGAACCACCCGCTCAGGAGATCGACCGCCGCGTTGATCACGACGTAGGTGACCGCGACGGTCACGACCACGCCCTGGATCAGCGGGAAGTCGCGCGTCTGAATCGCGATCACAGCGAGCTCCCCCACCCCGTGCCATGCGAAGACCACCTCGACGATGAAGGCACCCGACAGCATGAACCCGAACTGAAGCCCGATCACGGAGAGCACCGGGCTCAGCGCCGCGCGGAGGGCGTGCTTGGCAACGACGAGGTGGCCGGGCAGTCCCTTGGCCCACGCGGTGCGGATGAAGTCCTGCCCGAGCGTCTCGAGGAGGCTCGAGCGGACGAGGCGGGCGATGGCGGCCGCCGACAGGACGCCCAGCGTGACGGCCGGCAGGACCAGATGACGCCAGGAGTCGGCGCCCATGACCGGCAACAACCCCCACCGGACGCTGACCAGGCTGATGAGGAGCAGCCCCAGCCAGAACGGTGGCATCGAGATCCCGACGACGGCCAGCGCCGTCGCCACCGCGTCGAGGAGCCGCTCGCGCTGAAGCGCCGCCACCACCCCGAGCCCGAGCCCGAGGGTCGTGGCCAGCACCAGGCTGGCGACCGCGAGGAGAAGCGTCAGCGGGTAGCGCGCGCGGAGGTCCTCGGCGACGGGCCGGTTGTTCTGGATCGACCGGCCGAGGTCCCCCCGGGCGAGCTGGCCGACGTACTCCGCATACTGGACGCTCAGCGGGCGGTCCCAGCCGAGCTCCCGCCGCACGCGCTCGATCGTCGCGCGGTCGGTCGACTGGCCCATGAACATGATCTCGACCGGATCGCCCGGGACCAGGACCCGCATCAGAAAGACGAGGAGCGTGATGACGGGGATGATCGCGACGACGGTCAGGAGCCGGCGGACGACGAACGGCCCCATGGCGCCCGGAGACGCCCTACCCGACGGCCGCGCGGACGGCCGCCGCGCGGTCCGTGAGGCGCGTCATCCCGCGACGGCCCACCCGGCCCGGGCTCCCGCAACGACTCGCCGCGCGCCGCCTCAGCGCTTGAGCCAGACGTCGTAGTACATCGGCGTCCCGGTCCCATCGTACTTGTAGCCCCGCACCTCGCTGCGCGCGGCGATCATGAAGTCGTCGCTGAAGAGCGGGATGATCGCCGCGTCCTCCAGCACGAGCTTCTGGACTTCCTGCAGCAAGGCCATCCGTCGGTCGGGATCCATCGCCGCGTCCGCCTGGTCCAGGAGCGGGTCGAGCTTCGGGTTGCCGTAGTGGTTCCACCGGCCGGGGCTCTTCACCAGGCGGCTCAGCCCGTTCGGGTCCGGGAAGGTCATCCGCATCAGGTCGAAGTCGTGCTTGCCCTCGGGCAGCTTGGCCAGGAACGCGCCCGCGTCGGTCTGGGTCAGCTCGCACTCCACCCCGGCCGCCTGGAGCTGGGCCTGGATGACCTGGGCCGCCCGCGAGATCTGGGGCGCCACCCAGGTCGTGAGCGTGATCCGGACCGGCTTGCCGGCACCGTCGCGGAGCTTGCCGTCGGCACCCTTCGCGAAGCCGGCTTCCTTGAAGAGGGCCGCGGCCTTCGCCTCGTCGCGCCGGTAGCCGTACTGGCGGCCGACCTCGGCGGAAAAGCCCGGGACGCCGAGCGGGAGCGGAGCCTGGATGACCGTGCCGTAGAGGTACGACGCGTCGAGGACTTCCTTCGAATCCACGGAGTAGGCGATCGCCCTCCGGAGCGCAAGCTTGTCGAAGGGCGGCTTCTTGGTGTTGAACTCCAGGAAGATGTAGGAGACGCCCTTCGGGCGGCGGAATAGCTGCAGCCGTGCATCCTTCTGGATCCGCGGGACCTCCTCGAACGGTGCCCACGACATGTGGAGCTGGCCGGTCTCGAGGGCCGCCATCCGCGTCCCCTCCTCCTTCACGATGGAGATCTGCCACTCGTCGGGGTACGGCGCGCCTTTGTTCTCGACGTCGGCGCGGAGGTTCCGGTAGCCCGCGTTCCGCGCGAAGAGGAGCGTGCTCCCGGCCTTCCAGTCCTTCAGGGTGTAGGGGCCGGTGCCGACCGGCCGCCTCCCGAACTCCTCACCGGTCTTCTCTACCGCGCTCTTCGAGACGATGCCGAGGTACGAGAAGTCGAGCGCGGTGAAGAGCGCCGCGAACGGCCGCTCGAACGTGAGCCGCACGCTGCCGCCGCCCCCGACGACCTCGATCTTCTGGACGGGGCCGAGGTCGGCGTTCCGCTTCGAGATCTTGAGGTAGCGGTCCAGTGAGTAGCGCACGGCCTCGGCGTCCAGCGGCGTCCCGTCGGTGAACGTGACCCCCTTGCGGATGACGAAGGTGACCTCCCGGCCGTCCTTGTCGACCGACCACGACTCGGCGAGCCACGGCCGCGGCCGGCCGGTCTGGTCGATGTAGACGAGGCGGTCGTAGAGCAGCCCCAGCACGTACTGCGAGACGAGGAGGTTCGCCCGCGCGGGGTCGAGGCTGTCGGGCTCCGAGATCAGGGAGTCGAGGACACGCCCGCCTCGGGTCGGAGGCTCCTGGGCGAAGGCCGGGACCGGCCCGGCGATCGGGAGGAGCGATCCGGCGAGCAGGCCGAGTAGGACGAGGCCGAGCGCGACCCTGCGGGTCCGTCCGGAGCGGGACGCGTGCGAGGACATCGTGGATCTCACGTCAGACCTCCTTGTCTGCGCTGGGTCCAGGGTGGGCGCCGGCGTCGGCGCCGGCCGGCCGTTACCAGCCGATGGCGTACGCCGGGATGATCGTCGCGACCTCTCCGCGCGGGTCGGCGCCGCCCATGAGGCAGCCCCGCGCCTCGTCCACCACGATGGCCAGCACGTAGCCCTCCACCCAGTCGGGCCGAAGCTCGAGCCGGTGGCCGCGGGCCTGAAGGTCCCGCCGCACCACGTAGGGGACGCGGCCCTCGATCCGCACGTGGCCGGGCTGGGCCCCGTGGGGATAGAAGGTGTTGGGCACGTGCTGGGTCGAGACCCGCGGCGCCTCCAGCGCGTCCTGGACCGGCATGCCGAAAACCGCGAGGCTCAGGAACGCCTGGAGGTTCCACTGATCCTGGTTGTCGCCGCCCATCGTCCCCAGCACCATCCGCGGGCGCCCGCCCGCGGTCACGAGCGTGGGTGTAAGCGTGGTGCGCGGCTGCTTGCCCGGCGCGACCGCGTTCGCATGCGCCGGATCGAGAGCGAACGTCTGGCACCGGGACGAGATCGGGAAGCCCAGCGCCGGCACGACCGGGGAAGCGCTGAGCCACGCGCCGCTCGCGGTGGCGCTCACCATGTTGCGCTGGCGGTCCACCACGTTGACGTGGATCGTGCCGTGGCCCGGCGGCCCGGGGACCGGCAACGGGCCCTCGAGCAGCGGCCGGAGCCGACGAGGGTCGCCCGGGCGGAGGTCCAGCGACGCCCGCTCCGGGTCGATCAGCGCGCGCCGTCCAGCCGCGTACGCCTCGGAGAGCAGCGCGTCGAGCGGGACGTTCACGCAGCGCGGGTCGCCGTAGTACTGCTCGCGGTCGGCGAAGGCGAGCTTGAGGGCCTCGATTACCCAGTGGAGATAGTCGGCCGAATTGTGGCCGGCGGCGCGGAGGGCGGCCGGGTCCAGGAGGGCGAGGGCCTGGAGGAAGAGGGGCCCGTTGGTCCAGGTCGGGCACTTCCAGACGGTGAGCCCGGCGTAGTCCCGGCTGACCGCGGGCTCGGCTCGCGACGCGTACGCCGCGACGTCCGCCTTGTCGAGGACGCCGCCGTGGTCCCGCGTGAAGCGCTCGATGACGCCCGCCGGCTCGCCGCGGTAGAAGGCGTCGCGTGCGGCGGCGAGGCCGGCCGCCCGATCGCCGCCGGCCCGTCGCTCGGAGTCGACGAGGAGATCCAGCGTGTCGGCCAGGGCCGGGTTCGCGAAGAGCGCCCCGACCTCCGGCGGGTGGCCGCCGGGCAGGTAGAGCGCGGCGGACGTCGGCCAGCCGCGGAGGCGGTCGAGGTAGGTGGTGATGGACAGGTGCTCACTCGGGCCGCGAAGCCCCGGGTGCATCGGAAAGCCGCGGCGCGCCAGATCCTGCGCCGCCGCGGCGACCGGGGCCAGCGGGCGCGTGCCCCAGCGCTCGAGCGCCGTCAGGAGCGCATGGGGCGTGGCCGGAGCGCTCCAGGCCAGCGGGTGGTCGGTCGGCAGCCCGATGGTCAAGCCGGCGGCCCGGCAGCGATCGAGGGTGAGCCCGCGGGGCGCGACCGTGTGGCCGTTCATCGCGGTGACGCGTCCCGTCGCGGCCTCGTGGACGAGCATGACGACCTCGCCGCCCAGGCTCAGCATGTGCGGGTTCAGGACGCACTCAGCGAGGACCGCGGCGACAGCCGCGTCCATGGCGTTGCCGCCGTCTCGGAGGACACCGGCGCCGGCCTCGGCGGAGAGGTAGTGCTCGGTCGTGATGAGCCAGTCGCGGGCGAGGAGCGTGGGGCGGAACGCCATGTCAGGACCTCATGGGCCAGGTGCCACACCATCTCGGTCGGTTAGGTGCCAGCGCATCTCGGTCACGGTGATACTGGAGTAAAGCCTGTGAGCGAGGGGGAGCCATGGCGAAAAGGGGCGGCGACGAGAGGCGACGCGGCGAACGCTGGTGGCGAAGGTCCGGGCCGGGGCCTCTATGCGGGCGGTGGCGCGCGCCCATGGAGTGAGCCTGTCCACGGTGCAGTGGTGGCACCGCCGGGCCGGGGCGCAGGCCCTGGACGACGTGGACTGGAGCGATCAGCCACGGGTGGCCAAGCGCATCCACCGGATCCCCGAGGCGGTGGAGCAGCTGGTGATGACCTTGCGGCACGACCTGAGGACGACCAGCGATCTGGGCGAGTATGGCGCCCGGGCCATCCACCGCGCCTTCGCGGCGCGTCGGCCGGCGACGGCCGTGCCGTCCGTGCGCACCATCGGCCGGATTCTGTACCGCCGGGGGGTCCTGGATCGTGTTCGCCGGCTGCGTCGGCCCCCGCCCCGCCCCGGCTGGTACCTCCCGGGCACCCCGGGACGGGGGGAGCTCGACAGCTTCGACATTGTAGAGGGCTTGGCGCTCACCGGGGGGCTGCAGCTGGAGGTCCTGACCGTCGTGTCCTTGTATGGGGGATTGCCCGGGGCCTGGCCGCAGCCGCTCGTGACGGCGAGCACCGCGGTGGCGGCGCTCGTCGCGCACTGGCGCACATGGGGCCTGCCGGCATACGCCCAATTTGACAATGACAGCATCTTCACCGGGACGCACCGCTGGCCCGATGCGCTGGGTCGCGTCGTCCGCACGTGCCTGCGCCTGGGCGTCCGCCCGGTCTTCGCCCCACCCCAGGAAAGTGGCTTCCAAGCCGCCATCGAGAACTTCAACGGCCGCTGGCAGGCCAAGGTCTGGACCCGATTCCATCACGAATCGCTGGCCGCCCTGCAGGAGCGCTCCGACCGGTACATCCGCGCCTACCATCAGCGGGCGGCCGCGCGGATCGAGGCCGCCCCGCCGCGCCGCCCGTTCCCCGTCGCCTGGCAGGCCGATCTGCAAGCCCGCCTGCAGGGTGAGGTCTTGTTCCTGCGACGCACTTCGGACGCGGGGACGGTGCGCCTGCTCAATCGCACCCTGGAGGTCGCGCCCCATTGGCCCCACCGCCTGGTGCGATGCGAGCTGGATCTCACCGCCGGGATGCTCCGCTTCTACGCCCTGCGGCGTCGAGCGCCGGATCAGCAGCCTCTCTTGCGTGAGGCGCCCTATGTCTTTCCCCACAAGCCCTTCCACGAGTGACCGAGATGCGGTGGCACCTTCCCTCGAGTCGTCTCTTCTCCGACCGAGATGGTGTGGCACCTGGCCCCTCATGGTTTCATGGCGGCCGGTGGCCAGCGATCGGCCCACGGGGCGGCCGCTTCGAACGCGGACGCGGCGGCGAGGAGCCGCGCATCGTCGAGCCGCCGTCCCACGAACTGGAGTCCTACCGGCAACCCGGCGGCCGTCCGGCCGGCCGGGAGAACGATCGCCGGCAGGCCGGCCACGTTGAAGGGATACGTGAACGCGATCCAACCCCGGGCGCCGACAGGTCGGCCGTCAATCTCACGCGGCGGCGCCTGGCCGATCCGGAACGGTGGGACCGCCACCGCGGGGGTCGCCAGGACGTCGTGGCCCTCGAAGAAACGATCGAGCCGCGCCCAGAGCGTGTGGCGGCGGACGGCCGCGCGGGCAACCTGCTCCGCGGTCATCCGTTGGCCGGCCTCGACGAGCGCGACGAGACCCGGGTCCATGCGGCCGCGCTCGCGCTCCAGGTCGTCGCCGAGAGCAGCGGCGAGGCCCGGATACCGGAAGGCGTCCGCCACGTCGGCAGGATCGTCGAAGCCCGGATCCGTCTCCTCCACGGTCCAGCCGAGCGCGGCGAGCCCGCGCACGGCGGCGCCGGTCACCCGCACCACGTCGGGATCGGTGGGGGCATAGCCTAGCCGCGGGCTCCAGGCAACGCGCAGGCGCGCCGGCGACCGGGCGAGCGCGCGCGTGTAGTCCGTCGGCTCGACCGGTAGGGACCAGCCATCGCGGTCGTCGCGACCGGCTGTGACCGAGAGGAACAGCGCGGCGTCCTCGACCGTGCGGCAGAGCGGCCCGAGGTGCGTGAGCAGCTCCGCGACGCCTACCGGGACGCGCGGGACCAGCCCGAACGTCGGCTTGAGGCCGACCACCCCGCAGTAGCTCGCCGGGATGCGGATCGAACCGCCCTCGTCGGTGCCCACCGCGAACGGCCCCATCCCGGTGGCCGCGGCCACCGCCGCGCCCCCGCTCGACCCGCCGCACGTGTGATCGAGCGCCCAGGGGTTCCGCGTGACACCGAAGAGCGCGCTGTCGGTCACGCCCTTGTGGGCGAACTCGGGGGTCGTCGTCTTGCCGACGAGGATCGCGCCGGCGGCCCGGAGCCGCGCGACCACGACGGCGTCCTCGGCGGGCACCCGGTCGGCGAAGCGCACGGCGCCCATCGTGGTCCGGACGCCCGCCGTGTCGAGCGTGTCCTTGACCGAGAAGGGCACGCCGTGGAGGCGCCCGAGCGGGGCGCCGCGCATCACCGCGTCCTCGGCCCGGCGCGCCTCGGCGCGCGCGAGCTCCGCGGTCACCGTGGCGAAGGCGGTCAGGCGCCCGTCCAGGCGCTCGATCCGCGCGAGGACGGCCTCGACGACTTCGACCGGCGACAACTCCCTGCGAGCGATCGCCTCCGCCAGCCGCGCGGCGGGCCGCGCCCACGGCTCCGCCCTTGCTGCGTCTCTCACTGTTGGCTCACCAATGCCATATTCGGGGGCCGTTCGGAGACCTGTCAAGACAGCGGCGCGGTCACGCCCCACGCCCACGAGCGCGTCAGCCCGGCGTGCCTCTGAGAGGATTGCGGAACACTCGCCTCTATCAAGCGGCCCGCCCCTGGAACCGATCGGTCGCGGGCGCCCGCGCCGATCTCGACACCCGGGCGCTAGTCGAAGAACAGGCGCGGCAGGAAGAGGATGAGCCCGGGCCAGTACGTCACGATGACCTGCACGATGAGGAGCGGCCCCAGGAACGGAAGGATGGCGCGGGCGAGGACGTGGAACGGGATGTTGCCCACCTTCGCCACGACGAAGAGGGCGACGCCGAACGGCGGCGTCAGGATCCCGATCATGAGGTTCATGACCACGACCACGCCGAAGTGGACGGGGTCGATGCCGACGGCCTGCGTCACGGGCAGGAGGACCGGCAACCAGCAGGATCATGATCGCCAGCCCCTCCATGATGCAGCCGAGGAAGAGGAGCAGGAGATTGATGATCAGCAGGATGACCAGCGGGTCGTGGGAGATGGTCAGGAAGACGGCGGCCACCTTCTGCGGTACCTGCTCCCGGGCAAGCACCCAGCCGAAGAGGCTCGCGCCGGCCACGATGAGACCGACGACCGCCGCGGTGCTGACCGACTCCTTGAAGATCCGCGGCAGATCGCGCCAGGACATCTCCCGGTAGATGAACAGACCGAGCGCGAGCGAGTACAGCGCGGCCACCGCCGCGGCCTCGGTCGGGGTGAAGATTCCCCCGAAGATCCCGCCCATGATGATCACCGGCGTGACCAGGGCCAGCGAGGCGCGCTTGAACGATGCCCAAAGCTCCCAGAGGCTCGCTCGCGGATGGCGCAGCATGCTCCGCTTCCGCGCCCAGAAGTAGCACTGGATCATTAGGACGCCTGCCGTGAGGAACCCGGGGACGATCCCGGCCAGGAACAGCGACCCCACCGACGTGTTGGCGATGACCCCGCCGAGATGGGCCCTCGCTGTTCTCGGCGGTGGTCCCGGACGATACGGGGTGCCGGCGGTCGGCCGAAGAGGATCTTTCAGCCGGGCGCTGACGCCCGGCCTAGCGGCGAGCGCGCTTCGCGGAGGCCGCGACGAAGCGCTCGAAGAGCCGGCGGGAGGGCACGTGCCCCGCCCGCGCCAGCTCCTCCGGGTGCCACTGGACGCCGACGAGGAAACTCCACCGCGCGGCGTCGGCCGCCTCGACCGCTTCCACCAGGCCGTCCGGCGCGTGGGCGACCGGCACGAGCGGCGACGCCAGCCCCTTGATGCCCTGATGGTGCATGCTGTTGACCTCGACCGTCTCCAGGCCGAGGAGGTCGGCGAGGCAGCTGCCGGACCGCACCGTCACCGGATGGTGCGGCTCGGTTCGCGGACGTGGCAAGTCGCCGAGGCCCTGGTCGTGGACGAGGGGGGCGGGTCGGTCGGTGGCGAGGTCCTGGTAAAGGGTTCCGCCCAGACCGACATTGAGCACCTGTACCCCCCGGCAAATGGCGAGCACGGGGAGGTCGTCGGCCAGCGCCCACTCGAGGAGCTGGAACTCGAGCGCGTCCCGCTCGGGCACGCTCTCGATGTTTGGGTGGAGGACCTCCTCGCCGTAGCGCTCGGGGGCCACGTCCTCCCCACCCGTGAGCACGAGCCCGTCGAAGAGGTCGAAGAGGGCGCGCAGCGCGGGCCCGCCGTGCGCCGGCGTCACTACCAGCGGGATCCCGCCCGACTCCTGGATCGCGACGATATAGGGCTCGTTCAGGAAGGTCCGGCGAGTGCCGAGCTTGGTCGGCATGACCGACGCCGTGAGGCCGATCCGTGGCGTCCGCACGGTGGCCACGCTAGCACCGTGCGGCTTGCCTGTCAAAACACCGATTTGGATTGACCCCGGCTCCGGTCTGTGGTGCCATAGCCGGAACCCCCCGGCCGGGGAGGCGTTGACACGATGATCACACGATGACGGTCGACTCGTACCGGCCTCCGAGCGAGCATAGCGGTCGCGCCCCTCATCCGGGCGTCGCCGCGGCCCCACTCGAGACTCTGACCGGACCGGCCGCTGCGGCGCACGCGCTCCGCCCAGACGCCCTCGGCACGCACCACGCGGTCGCCGCAGGCCACCCGCTGGCGGCCCTCGCGGCACACCGCATCCTCGAGGCGGGGGGAAACGCCGTCGACGCCGGCGTGGCGGCCGGGATCTGCCTCGGCGTGGTCCATTCCGACATCGTCAGCTTCGCCGGGGTCGCGCCGATCATGGTCTACGAGGCCAGCCGTCGCGAGGTGACGACGATCTCGGGTCTGGGCGTGTGGCCGCGGGCGGCGACCCTCGAATACTTCCGCGACCACTGCAAGGGCGACATGCCCGACGGCCTCCTCCGGACTGTCGTCCCGGCGGCGCCCGACGCCTGGATCACCGCGCTCGAGCGCTTCGGCACCCTCGGCTTCGCGGAGGTCGCCCAGCCGGCGATCGAGTTCGCCCGGGAAGGCTTCCCCCTCGGCCGGTTCGTCGCCGGGATCATCCAGGCCAACGCGGACGCCTACCGGCGATGGCCCACCTCGGCGCCGATCTACCTGCCGGGCGGGCGGATCCCGCGGGCCGGCGAGCGTTTCGTCCAGGCCGACCTCGGCCGCACCCTCGGCTACCTGGCCGACGAGGACCGGGGCGGCCGCCGTGCTGGTCGGGTCGCCGGCCTCACGGCCGCGCGCAACGCCTTCTACCGGGGCGACGTCGCGGCCGCCATCGCGCGCTACCACGCAGCCGAGGGCGGGCTCCTCACGCGCGAGGATCTCGCCGGATTCCGGGTCGGCGTGGAGCCGCCGGCGCGGGCCCGGATCGGGTCCCGCGAGGTCCTCACCTGCGGGTTTTGGTGCCAGGGGCCGGCGTTCCTCCAGATGCTCCAGATCCTCGACGGGATCGATCTCGCCGCGCTCGGTCACAACACGCCGGACTACGTCCACACGATCACGGAGGCGATGAAGCTCGCGTTCGCCGACCGGGAGGCCTTCTACGGAGACCCCCGCCACGTGGAGGTGCCCGGAGCCGGCCTCCTCGACCCGGCCTACGCGGCCGGGCGCCGTGGTCTCATCGATCCCGACCGCGCCTGGCCGGCAATGCCGCATCCGGGTGCCCCGGCGGGCGCGCCGCCCCGCCCCGGGTCCCGCGCCGCCGCGGCCATCGCCGGCGGTCCGGCCACGCTCGGCACCTCGTACGCCGCCGTGGTCGACCGCGAGGGTAACGCCTTCTCGGCCACCCCGAGTGACGTGTCGACCGACACGCCCGTCATTCCCGGCACGGGGCTCGCCGTGTCCTCGCGCGGATCCCAGGGCTGGCTCGAGCCCGGGCACGCGAGCGCCGTCGCGCCGGGCAAGCGTCCGAGGCTGACCCCCAGTCCCGCCTTGGTTCTGGGACCCGGCGGGGACGTGATGGCGCTCGGGACACCGGGTGGTGACGTTCAGCTCCAGGCGATGCTCCAGGTCCTTCTCAACATAGTCGTCTTCGGCATGAGCCCGCAGCGCGCCGTCGAGGCGCCCCGCTTTGCGACCCAGTCGTTCCCGGACTCGTTCTGGCCCCACCGCTACTTCCCGGGCCGCGTCACCCTCGAGGGTCGCCTCCCGGAGGCCACCGCCGCGGCGCTGCGCGCCCGCGGTCACGAGGTCGAGCGCTGGAGGGACTGGGAATGGCGCGCCGGTGGCGTGTGTCTGGCGCGAGTCGACGACGCCGGGATCCGCTGGGGCGCGGCCGACCCGCGCCGCGACTCCTACGCGGTGGCGTGGTGAGAGGCGCGACCCCGCCCGACTGGCGCCGCCGGACGCGGCGGGCCCCGGCAGCCCGGCCCCTCCGATGCCTCACACGCGGCGGGCGGATCCTCCTGCTCCTCCTGTCGGTGACGGGCTGCGCCGTCGAGCCGCCACGGCCGGCGCTGCTACCGCCGCCTCCCGAGACTCCCGGCCTCCTCGCCCTGGTGCCGCCCCCGATCATCTCGCGGTTCGGGGAGTGGCGCGGCGAGGGCGGCGCGGCGACCCCGACGCGTCACGCGGGGATCGACATCCGGGCGACGACAGGGACGCCGCTGCTGGCCGCCGCTGACGGGGTGGTGCTCCGGACCGGCTTCCAGGCCTTCGCCGGGCGACTCATCGTGATCGAGCACGACGTCGATCTCACGACGGCGTACTACCACCTCTCGGCGGTGGAGGTCGTGGGTGGCCAGGTCGTGCGGCGGGGTGAGGTCATCGGACGGGTCGGCGCGACCGGCAACGCGACGGCGCCGCACCTACACTTCGGGGTCTGCCGGCGCGAGGGGGGACTCTGCGGGGAGTGGATCGACGGGGGCTGGGAGGATCCGACCCGCCACTGGATCGCGGCCAACCCGTGCTTCGTGTCAGGGCAGCCTTACGCCCCCCAGGGCCGCCGCCTCACGTACCCCGTGCCCTGCCAGCCCGCGCCCGCGGCCAGCCGCCCCGTCGAGCGGGCGCCCGGCGCCACGCTCGGGACCGGACCCTCGCTCACTGGGCTACCCGGGCTGCGTGGGAGCTGATCGGACGTTTCGATCGGACGGTCTTCGATCTGTGGCAGCCGGTGGGCTCAGGCCCGCGTAGCGCGGGCCGATCAGACCTCAACCGCGGCGACGACCTTCGTGAAAGTCAGGTCGTCTCCCCGGGCCTCGACCCGCACGGTGTCGCCCGGCTGGATCTCTCCCTCGAGCAGCTTGAGCGCCAGAGGATCCTGCACCCTCCGCTGAAGCGTGCGCTTGAGCGGGCGCGCGCCGAAGACCGGGTCGAAGCCCTCCCTCGCAAGCAACGCCTTCGCGTCGTCCGTGAGCTCGAGGGCGATCCGCTTGTCGCCCAGGCGCTTCCGGAGGTGTGCCGCCTGGATGTCGACGACCGCCTTGATCTCGTCGAGCCCGAGCGACCGGAAGACGATGACCTCGTCGATCCGGTTCAGGAACTCCGGCCGGAGGTGCTGTCGCAGCTCCTCGAGCACGAGGGGGCGCACCTTGTCCGGGTCCGCGACCTCCCGGAAGTGGTGGCTCCCGAGATTCGACGTCATGATGACCACCGTGTTGCGGAAGTCCACTGTCCGCCCGTGGCCGTCTGTGAGCCGGCCGTCGTCGAGGAGCTGAAGGAGGGCGTTCCAGACGTCGGGGTGCGCCTTCTCGACCTCGTCGAACAGCACGACCGAGTACGGGCGCCGCCGCACCGCCTCGGTGAGCTGGCCGCCCTCCTCGAAGCCGACATAGCCCGGGGGGGCGCCCAGGAGCCGGGCGACCGTGTGCTTCTCCATGTACTCGGACATGTCGATCCGCACCATCGCCCGCTCGTCGTCGAACAGGAACTCGGCGAGCGCTCGCGCGAGCTCCGTCTTGCCGACGCCGGTCGGTCCGAGGAAGAGGAAGGAACCGATGGGCCGGTTCGGATCGGACAGGCCCGAGCGCGCGCGCCGCACGGCGTTCGAGACCGCATGGATCGCCTCGGGCTGGCCCACGACGCGCCGCGCGAGGCGATCCTCCATCTGGACGAGCTTCTGAACCTCGCCCTCGAGGAGACGGGTGACCGGGACGCCGGTCCACTTGGCGACGACCTCGGCCACGTCCTCCTCGTCGACCTCCTCCTTGAGGAGGCGCCCCTCCCCGTGCTGCTCGGCGAGGCGCGCGTTTCCGGCCTCGAGGCGCTGCTGGAGCTGGTGGAGGGTGCCAAACCGCAACTCGGCCGCCCGGTTGAGATCACCGCGCCGCTCGGCGTCGGCCATCGCCGTCCGCGCGGCGTCGATCTCCTCCGCGATCTTCCCGATGCGCCCGATGGCGTCCTTCTCCCCCTGCCAACGCGCCTTGAAGGCCGCGGACCGCTCCTTCAGGTCGGCGAGCTCGCGGTCCAGGCGCTCGAGGCGCTCCCGCGACGGTTCGTCGGTCTCCTTGGCGAGCGACACGCGCTCGATCTCGAGCTGCATGATGCGGCGCTCGATCTCGTCGAGCTCGGCCGGCATGGAGTCGATCTCGATCCGGAGCCGCGAGGAGGCCTCGTCGACGAGGTCGATGGCCTTGTCGGGTAGGAACCGGTCGGCGATGTACCGGTGGGAGAGGACCGCTGCCGCCACCAGCGCCGAGTCCTTGATCCGGACCTTGTGGTGGACCTCGTACTTGTCCTTGAGCCCCCGGAGGATCGCGATGGTGTCCTCGACCGAGGGCTCCTTGACGAAGATGGGCTGGAAGCGTCGCTCGAGCGCCGCATCCTTCTCGACATGCTTCCGGTACTCGTCGAGGGTGGTGGCGCCAACGCAGCGGAGCTCCCCGCGCGCGAGAGCCGGCTTCAGCATGTTCGAGGCGTCCATCGCGCCCTCGGCGCCGCCGGCGCCGACGAGCGTGTGGAGCTCGTCGATGAAGCAGATGATCTCGCCGCCCGCCTCGGTGATCTCGCGGAGCACGGCCTTAAGGCGATCCTCGAACTCGCCGCGATACTTGGTCCCGGCGATGAGGGCGCCCAGGTCGAGCGCCACGAGGCGCTTCCCCTTCAGACCCTCGGGGACGTCCCCCGCGACGATGCGCTGGGCGAGCCCCTCGACGATGGCGGTCTTGCCGACGCCCGGCTCGCCGATCAGGACGGGGTTGTTCTTCGTCCGGCGCGAGAGCACCTGGACGACCCGTCGGATCTCGTCGTCGCGGCCAATCACGGGATCGAGCTTGCCCTTCCGCGCGAGCTCCGTCAGGTCGCGGCTGTAGCGCTCGAGCGCCTGGTACTTCGCCTCGGGATTCTGGTCGGTGACGCGCTGGGAGCCGCGGACGTCGACGAGCGCCCGGTAGAGCGCGTCCTTCGTGACACCGGCCTGCCGCAAGAGACGGCCCGCTGCCCCGTCGCTCTCCTGGGCGATTGCGACGAGGAGGTGCTCGGTCGAGCAGTAGTCGTCCTTGAGCCGCTCCATCTCCTCCCAGGCGGCGTCGAAGACGGCCTTGAGCCGGGGGCCCATGTATTGCCCGCTCGTCCCGCTGACCTTCGGGAGACGGCGGATCTCGGCCTGGGCGCCCCGCCGGATTGCCTCCGGCCGGGCGCCGAGCTTCGCCAGGAGAGCGCCGACGACGCCATCCTCCTGCTCGACGAGCGCGAGCAAGAGATGCTCGGGCTCGAGCTGCTGGTGTCCCTCGCGATCCGCCAGACCCTGGGCGGCCTGAACCGCCTCCTGGGCCTTAACGGTGAGCTTATCGAAGCGAAACGGCGCCATGCGCCCTCCTTGCCCTTAACAAATGATCCCGCGCCATGCGTCACGCGGGATCAGTGAGGAGTCTAGCAGGCCCCCGGACACTGTCAAAAAGCCGTCAACCAACGGACAGCCAGTCGGGCGGATCGCCCTGTGGCCAGACATGCCCGATGCTTCAGGCGGTCTCGCGCGGAGGCGCGGGGCGAAGGCTCCGGAGCTGCTCGAAGAGGGCGCGCTCGGCGGCCGTGAGGTCGCGGGGCATTGCGATACGGACGCGGATGAACTGATCGCCCCGCCCGCCACCCTTCACGTGCGGGAGGCCGTAGCCCGGGAGCCGGAACGTCCGCCCGCTGCTCGTCTCGGGCGGAATCTTCATCGAGACCTTGCCGCGGAGCGTGGGCACCTCGACCTCGGCGCCGAGCGCGGCCTCCCAGACGCCGATCGGCAGCTCGACGTGGAGATCGTCCTCGCGGCGCTCGAAGAGGGGGTGCGGCGTCACATGCACGCGAAGATAGAGATCCCCGCGGATCCCCCCGCCCGTACCGGCCCCACCCTCGCCCGCGGCACGGACCCGCGAGCCGTCCCGAACACCGGCGGGGATCTTCACCTCGACCCGGTAGCTGCGAGGCATCTGGCCAGAGCCGCCGCACGTCGAGCATGTCCCTTTGCCCTGGCGTCCCGTGCCGTGGCACGTGCCGCATGGCTCGAGCTGCTGGAACTCGACGGTCCGCCGGGCCCCGGCATGGGCTTCTTCCAGAGTGATCTCGACCTCGGCCTCGAGGTCGCCACCCCGCCGCCCGCGCCCCCCACCGCGGAACGGATCGCGCTCCTCGAACTCGACGCCCTCGAACGGGCGCCCGCGGGTGCCGAGATCCCCGAAGATCGTGCGGAAGAACTCCGAGAAGTCGCCGAGGCCACCCGACTCATCGACGTGAACCCGGTAACCGCCCGGGCCGGGTCCGCCCGGGCCGCCCGGCCGCACGCCAAACCCGCCGGCGCCCGCCTCCGCGTAGCGGGCCCAGTCCGGGCCCAGCGTGTCGTACCGCTGACGCTTCTCCGGATCGGAGAGGACCTCGTTGGCCTCGTTGATCTCCTTGAAGCGATCGGCGGCGGCGGTGTTGCCCGGGTTCTGGTCCGGATGGTACTTGCGCGCGAGCTTCCGGTAGGCCTGCTTGATCGCCTTGGCGTCAGCGGTCTTCGGGACGCCGAGGGTCTTATAGTAGTCCTTGTAGGTGACGGCCACGGAGGAATTCTAGCAGGCGCGGCGCCGCCTGGTCAGGCGCCGGCGGGGACCGGGTCCCCGGCGAGCAGCCGCCGGAGCTCGTCGCCCTCGAGCGTCTCGCGCACCTTCAGCACCTCGGCGGCACGGAGCAGAACGTCCTTCTTGGCTCCGAGGATCGCACGAACCCGCTCGTACGTCTGGTCGACGATGCGCCGGACCTCCTCGTCAATCGCGCGGGCGGTCTCCTCGCTGTACTCCCGCTCGCCCCCCTCCCAGCCGGAACCGTTCCGGCGCAGGAAGCCCGGGCCGCCATCCCCGCCGAAGGTGAGCGGGCCGAGCCGCTGCGACATCCCGTACCGCATGACCATCGCCCGGGCCACCGCCGCGGCCCGCTCGAGGTCGTTGTGCGCCCCGGTGGAAAGCTCGCCATACACGAGCTCCTCCGCCGCGTGGCCGCCGAGCATCACAGCGATCCGGTCCTCGAGCTCGCTCTGGCGCAGGATGTACCGGTCCTCCGTGGGCAGCTGGTAGGTGATGCCGAGCGCCGCCACACCGCGTGGGATGATCGACACCTTGTGCACGGGATCGGCGTGGGGCACCGAGGACGCCACGAGCGCGTGACCCATCTCGTGATGCGCGACGATGTCACGCTCGGTCTCGGAGAGCACGCGGCTCCGGCGCTCCATCCCTGCGACCACGCGGTCGATCGCCTCCTCGAGGTCCGCCTGCTCGACGGACTCCTTGCCCTTACGGGCGGCCAGGAGGGCCGCCTCGTTCAGGATGTTCGCGAGGTCCGCCCCCGCGAATCCCGGGGTCCGTGCCGCGATGACCTGGAGGCTCACCTCCGGGGCGAGCCGGACGTGGCGCGCGTGGACCCGCAGGATCGCCTCCCGGCCGCGGACGTCCGGCCGATCCACAACCACCTGACGGTCGAAGCGCCCGGCCCGGAGGAGCGCCGCGTCCAGGACCTCGGGCCGGTTCGTGGCCGCCATGATGATGACGCCCTTGGAGGAGTCGAACCCATCCATCTCGACCAGGAGTTGGTTGAGCGTCTGCTCACGCTCGTCGTGGCCCCCGACGAAGCCAGTCGCGCCGGCGCGGCTCTTGCCGATGGCGTCCAGCTCGTCGATGAAGACGATGCAAGGCGCCTTCTCCTTGGCCTGCTCGAAGAGGTCCCGCACGCGGGCCGCCCCGACGCCGACGAACATCTCGACGAACTCCGAGCCCGACAGGAAGAAGAACGGCACGTCGGCCTCGCCCGCCACCGCGCGGGCGAGGAGCGTCTTGCCGCTGCCCGGCGGCCCGACGATCAGGACGCCCTTCGGAATGCGGCCGCCCAGCCGCTGGTACTTCTGCGGGTTGCGCAGGAAGTCGACGACCTCCACGAGCTCCGCCCTCGCCTCGTCGACGCCGGCAACGTCGGCGAAGGTCGTCTTGAGCTCCTTGCGGTCGTAGATCTTGACCTTGGAGCGCCCGAACGTGAGCGCCTGGGTCGGCCCGCCGCCCATGCGCCGCATGAGGAAGATCCAGATCCCCGCCATCACGCCGATCGGCAGGAGCCAGCCGAAGATCAGATCCCGGACCAGGGTGGACTCGATCCGGCCCGAGAACTCGACCTTGTGGGCCTCGAGCTCGCGCAAGAGCGCCGCGTCGTCGGCACCGGGAATGCGCACGGTGGCGAACAGGACCCCCGGCGTCCATCCGGTGAGGCGAGCAAGCCACTGGGGTGCCGGGACCGGCGCATCGGGGATCGGCTCCTTGAGGACGCCCCGGATCTCCCGCTCGCCGAAGGAGACGCGGGCGACCCGGTCCTCGCGGACCCACTCCACCAGCCGGCTGATGGGGATCTCCTGAGCCTGGGGTGTGAGCAGCCAGCTCTGGAGGAAGATCAGCACGATCACCGCGCCCGCGATGTAGAGGGCGGAGAACCGAGCTTGCTGACGGATGCGGGGTTTCATCGAAGGATTACCGCAGAAAAATGCTAGCGGAGGGGGAAGCCCCTGTCAAACCACCGCGCCGTCGCGCCGCGCCGTCGCGGCCCGGCGCGGGACCTCCCGGCCTCGGTCAGAACTTGATCGCCGGGGGCACCTCGCTGCCGGGCGTCGCCTCGAAGTAGGGCCGCTCCGGGAAGCCTCGGAGCGAGGCGACCAGGCTCCCCGGGAAGCGCCGGATCGCGGTGTTGTACTCGCGCACGGCCTCGTTGTAGCGGCGGCGCTCGACCGCGATTCGGTTCTCGGTCCCCTCGAGCTGGCTCTGCAGCGCCAGGAAGTTCTGGTTCGATTTGAGGTCGGGATAGCGCTCGACGACGGCCAGCAGTCGGCCGAGCGCACCGCCCAGCTGGGCCTGCGCCTCCTGGAACTTCCGGAGCGCCTCCGGGTCCCGCAGGATCTCGGGCGTGACCTGCATCCCCGCCACGCTCGCGCGGGCGCGGGTGACCTCCTCCAGGACGGCCCGTTCCTGGGCGGCGAAGCCCTTGACGGTCTCCACGAGGTTCGGGATCAGGTCGGCCCGGCGCTGGTAGACGTTCTGGACCTGCGCCCACGCCTCGTGGACCGCCTGCTCGCGCGCGACGAGATCGTTGCTGATCGAGACGAACCATCCGAGGGCGACGATGACCGCGAGCGCGACGACCGCGAGGACGACGAGACCGGCCTTCACCCGCGGGAGTATAGCACTCGGCGTCAGCGCCGCCCGAGCGTGAGCGCTACCGCCCCGGCGACTAGCGCGAACCCGGCGCTCCCGACGGCCGCACGAGCGCCGAGGAGATCGGCCACGGCGCCGAGCGCGAGCGGCCCGACGATCATCCCCGCGTCCATGGCGATCCGGTAGACGGCGAAGTAACCCGGGGGCATGGGGGTGCCCACGCGGTCGGCCAGCACGATAGCCGGCACCATCCAGACCGCGAACCCGCCGCCGACCAGGACGAGCCCGAGGACGAAGACGGCGGGATGCGTGCCGGCCGCCAGGACCAGGCCGCCAGCTGCCACCGCCCCCGCCCCTACGAAGAAGATGGGCTCCCGGCGGATCCGATCGATGACGAGCCCGACCCCGAGGAGCCCGGCCAGCTCCGCCGCGTACCCGGCGCTGAGCGCGAGGCCGAGGGGGCCGGAGCCGAGCCCGTACCGCGCGTGACCGAGGAGCGGCGCCATCGTCGCGAAGAGGCCGGCCCACGTCATCGACAGGCTAAGGCTCGCAGTGTACACGGGCAGGAGGCGGCGATGGGCGAGGCGCCGGTCCGGCTGATCCGCCACCGCGGCCTCGACCACGTGACGGCCAGCCGCGGCCCCGAGCGCGCGCCACACGAGACCGCAGAGGAGGAGCACCGGCCCCGCGCCCACGAACACCCACCGCCAGCCCACCTGGCCTGCGACCCAGGCCCCCAGCGTGCTCCCGATCCCGAGGCTCAGGATCGCCATGCCCTCGAACAGGTTCGTGAGCCGGCCCCGCCACGCGGCCGGCGCGGTCTCGAGGAGCTCGGCGAAGATCGCGAGGAACGCGGCCGAAGCCCCAACGCCCATGACCAGGCGGGCCAGCAGGAAGGCGAGGAACACCGGCGCCAGCCCGCAGGCCACCACGCTCGTCACCAGGAGCGCGAGGCCGAGGAAGACCACCCGACGCGTGCCGTGACGGGCGCGCAGCGTGCTTGCCGGATAGCTGGTCCCGAGGCGGCCAAGCGCGTAGACCGTGTTGATGAGCCCGGCCTGGAGCGGCGACAGCTGCCACTCGTCGGCGAGCAGCGGCAGGAGCGGCGGCACCATTCCGACGGTGAAGGCCGTGAGGACGTCGACGACGAAGAGCGGCAGGAGCGGGCGGAGGACCGCCGCGAGCGACCCCGGCAGGGTCGCCGCCATCAGCTGGGCACGTCCGCGGTCGGGGGCCAGCCGGTCAGGACGGCCGGGCGTCCTGCATCGCGCGCCAGAGGCGCTCGGGCGTGATCGGCAGGCGCGTCAGGCGGACGCCGACCGCGTCACGAACGGCGTTGGCGATCGCAGGCGCGGTCGGGACCATCGCGGGCTCGCCGATCCCGCGGGCGCCCCAGGGGCCCATGCCCTCGCCGGACTCGAGGACAATCGTGGTCACGTCGGGAACGTCGAGCGCCGTCGGGATGAGGTAGGTCATGAGGTTGGGCGTGAGGGTTACTCCCTCCGCCACCCGATCCTCCTCGAGGAGTGCGTAGCCGAGACCCATCGCGGCGCCGCCCTCCATCTGACCCTCGACCGAGTTCCGATTGATGGCGCGGCCCACGTCGTAGCACGCCGCAAGCGCCAGCACCGCGACCTCCCCCGTCGCCTCGTCGACCTCGACATCGGCCGCCTGTGAGCCGAAGGTGAAGTCCGGGAACACCTTCCCCTGCCCGGTCTCGAAGTCCATCACCTGCCCCGCCGGCGCCTGGTAGATGGCGAACGCCGATCGCGGCCGATGCGCACGCGCGCAGGCCGCCGCCAGCTCCCCAAATGCCACCCGCCGATCCGGCGCGTCGCGCATCACCGCCGCCCCGTCGGCCAGCTCCACGGCGTCCGGGGGCGCGGCGAACAGCTCGGCCGCCTGGGTGATGAGCGTCGCACGGAGCTCGCTCGCCGCCTTGTGCACCGCGGAGCCCGACATGTAGAGCTGCCGGGTGGCGGTGGTGGTGCCCGCGAGCGGCGTGAGCGCCGAGTCGCCGATGTGGATGGCGATGTCCGCCTGGGGCACGCCCAGGAGCTCCGCCGTGATCTGCACCAGCGAGGCCGCCTGGCCGCCACCGATGTCGGGGACGCC
Source organism: uncultured Candidatus Rokubacteria bacterium (assembly GCA_963805625.1). GTDB lineage: Bacteria > Methylomirabilota > Methylomirabilia > Rokubacteriales > DASRDR01 > DASRDR01. Next base: position 201,112 of record CAWDVE010000017.1, on the reverse strand, counting down.
GGTCCGGACCAGGACCGTGCCGTCCATCTGGAGCTCCACCCACGCGCTCGCCCAGTCGTGGAGCCAGACGATCCGCCCGTAGGACGTGAGCGCCGACGCGATGCCCCGTCCCACGCGCTTGCCGGGGGCCGAGGGCGCGCGGGGAAGGCCGAGGGCGGCCGAGGCGCGGCGGGCGGTCTCGGGCAGCCACACCGCCGTCTCGAGCTCCTGTCCCGAGGCCAGCCGCTCGCCCTTCCGGAGGTAGTTCCGCTCGCGGAAGGCAAGGGGGTCCAGGCCGAGGGCCCGGGCCAGCTCGTCCATCTGGCTCTCGTAGGCGAACGCCGGCTGCGCCGAGCCGAAGCCCCGGAAGGCGGAGGTCGGCGGGTTGTTCGTCAGGACCGATACCCCGTCGACCTTGACGTGGGGAATGCGGTACGGCCCCGCAGCGTGGACCATGCCGTAGAGGAGGGTCAGCGGCGACAGGTACGCGTAGGCGCCGGCGTCGGAGATGAGTTCGACCTCGACCGCGACGAGCGTGCCGTCCCGGCGGGCGCCGTGCTTGTACCGCATGATGAACGGGTGCCGCTTCGTCGGCGAGATGATCGATTCCTCGCGCGAGTAGCAGAGCCTCACCGGCCGCGTGGTCTTCCAGACCAGGAGCCCGAGGAACACCTCGACCGTGACGTCCTCCTTGCCCCCGAAGCCGCCGCCGATGTACGGCGCGATGATCCGGACCCGGGAATGGGGAAGTCCCAGCACGTTGGCGACGTCGCGGAAGTGCTCGATGACCTGCGTCGCCACGCGGATCGTGATCACGCCGTTCTCGTCGAGCCAGGCGACGCCGGCCTCGGGCTCGATGAAGGCGTGGTCGATGAACGGCGTCCGGTAGCTCCGCTCGATGACGACATCGGCCTCGCGGAAGCCCGCCTCCACGTGGCCCTTGCGGATCTTCCAGCGCGAGATGACGTTCCCGGTCGGCTCGAGCTGGGGCGCGTCGGGGCGCATCGCCGCCTCGGGATCGAAGACGCCGGGAAGATCCGTGTACTCGACGGTCACGCGGCGGGCGCCCTCCTCCGCCGCCTCCTCGCTCTCCGCGGCCACGAGCGCGACGGGCTCTCCAAGAAAACGCACCACCTCCTCCGCGAGCACCTGGGTCCGGGCGCGCAGGGGGCCCACCGTCGTCGTCTGACCGGGGACGTCGCTGAAGAGGACGTTGTGCGGGACGTCCCGCGCCGTGAGAACGCACCGCACTCCGGGCACGGCCTCGGCCGCGCTCACGTCGATCCGGACGATCCGCGCCGAGGGGCGGGGGGAGCGCACGACCTTCGCGTGGAGCATGCCGCCCATGGCGAAGTCGTCGGCGTAGCGCGTGAGCCCGAAGACTTTATCGGTGGCGTCGGGCCGGGGCGCCCGCTGGCCGACGATCCGGAAGCCGCCGGGGCCGGGCGTCGACGGAGCCGCCGAGCCGTCACTCATGACGGCGCTCCGACCGGCCGAGACTCGAGCTGGCGGCGGCGAGGGCGGCGTCCACGATCTTGTGGTACCCGGTGCAGCGGCAGAGATTGCCGCCGATCGCCTCGCGGATCTCCTGGCGGCTCGCGTCGGGATTCGCCGCAAGGGCCGCATAGAGCGTGACCAGCATGCCCGGGATGCAGATCCCGCACTGCGCCGCGCCCAGCTCGATGAAAGCGGCCTGGAGCGGGTGCGGGGCCTCCGGCGTCCCGAGCCCGCGCACCGTCGTGACCGCGCGGCCGTCCGCCTGGACGGCCAGCGCCAGGCAGGAGTTGATCGCCCGGCCGTCGAGCAGGACCGCGCACGCGCCGCAGTCGCCCCGCTCGCAGCCCGACTTGACCTCGGTCGCCGCGAGGCGCTGGCGGAGCACGCCCAGGAGGGTCTCGTGGGACTCCACCGTCGTCCGGACCCGCGTGCCGTTCAGCACGAGCTCGATGGGCCGCACGGCTAATCACCCCTCGCGGCGCCGAGACAGCGCGCGACCAGCGCGTGGACCATGGCCGTCCGGTAGTCGGCGCCGCCGCGCACGTCGGTGATGGGTCGGGCAGCGGCGGCGGCCAGGCCGGCCGCGCGCCCCACGCGGTCCGGGTCGAGCGGGGCGCCGACGAGGTGCGCCTCCGCATCGCGCGGGCGGAACGGCCGCGGCCCCACTGCGCCCAGGGCGATCCGCGCGTCGCTGACACGCCCGGATGCATCCAGCGCGATCCAGGTGGCGACGCTCACAACCGCGATCGCGCCGCCACGCTTCAGCCCGAGCTTGTACCAGGCCTGGCGGCCGCCGTGCCGCGCCACCACGACCTGCCGGATCAGCTCGCCGGGGCGTGCCGCCGTCCGGCGGGGTCCGAGCAGGAAGGCGTCCAGCGGAACCGTCCGCTCGCCACCCGGGCCCGCGAGAACCACGGCCGCGTCCAGCGCCAGCAGGGGGACGACGAGATCGGCGCCGGGACTCGCGTTCGCGAGGTTCCCACCGAGCGTGGCCTTGTTCCGCGTCAGGAAGTCGGCGAAGTCCCGGGCGGCGGCCCGAAGCGCCGGCAGGCGGGCCGTGACGAGGGGCGAGGCGAGCAGCTCGCCCACCGTCACCCCGCCGCCGATCCGCGTGGTGCCGTCGTCCGTCTCGATCCCCCGGAGCTCGGCCAGGTCGCCGACGTCGACGAGCATGGGCGGCTGCCGCCGCCGCTCGCGGAGGTCGACCAGGAGATCGGTGCCCCCCGCGAGGGCCTGCGCCACCGGGTTCTCCGCAAGGAACGTCGCCGCCTGGAGCAACGACGTCGCGCGCCGATACTCGAAGCGCGGCAGGAGCACCGCTAGGGGGCCAGGATCACGATCGGCGCGTCGATGGGCGCCTCGCTCGTGATGATTAGCGTCTGGTGCCCGAGTCCGACCGCCCGCTGGATCGACACGGGCGCGGGACCGCCCAGAGCGCGGTTCGAGTGCGAGACGTCCTCGACAGTCACCCGCGTCCGGCCTGGGGCGCCGGCTCCGTCCGGCCCGCGCCGCCGGTCGACCGTGACCAGGACCGAGGGTGTCCCGGCCGGGACGGTCGCCATCGTCTGGCTCGCCGGCGAGAAACCGACGCTCCGGCCGGCCCCCGTGGTGTCTCGCACCGTGACCCGTGTCGTCGTCACGCCCGGCTGGGGGGACGCCGTCCGGGAGGTGACGTGGATGGACGGCGTGCGCGCCGACTGCGGCGACGCCGCTCGTTGCGTCTGGATGACGATCGGCACGATCACGCGGGTCTGGGCCGCCGCCGGCCCCGCCGGAGTGCCTGCGAGTCCAAGACCCGCGAGCACGCTCGCCACGACCATCGCCTGTCTCATGGCCACGCCTCCCGTTCACCCCGCCCGCCCTGGATGGACGGGATCAGTATCATCTCGTCGCCGTCCCGGAGCACTGTGCCGTCGGCGGCTGACTCGCCGTTGACGGCCGCGTGAAGCTCCAGCGCCGACAGCCCCAGCCGCTGGAGCGCCTCGAACACCGTCGACCCGGCCGGCAGCTCGAGCGAGAGCGCGTCGCCACCGTCCGCCGCCCGCGCGAGCCCGAAGATGTACCGCACCGTGACGACCACGCCGCCGGACGGCCTCTCAAGCGCGACGCCGCCCGCGCGCCCGGCTCGTCTTCTTTCCCGGGCCTCGACCTCCCCGACGGCTCGCCGCGCCGGCCCGCGGCCGCCGGCTTCGCGCCGTCGGCCCGCCCGGCCGCACGGCAATGGCTTCCACCTCGAGGAGCAGGGTCGGGCGCGCGAGCTCCACCACCACGACGCCGGTGTTCGCTGGATAGACGCCATCCGGGAACAGCTTCGGATACTCGGCCCGGCGCCATTCGGCGAACGGCGTCCAGTCCTCATTCCGGACGAGGAACGTCGTAAACTTGACGACGTCGCGGAGCGTGCAGCCCGCCTCGGCCAGGACCGCCGCCAGGTTCCGGTACACCTGGCCCGCCTGCACCTTGATGTCGCCCTCGCCCACCACATGGCCCTCGGCGTTCATCGCCACCTGCCCGGAGACGAACACCAGGCGCGCCGGGTCCACGGAGAATCCCGCCGAGTACATGCCGATCGGCTTCGCGTCCGCCGTCGGCGCCAGCACCTTTCGTCCCATGTTGCCTCCTCGCGTCCGGTTCTCGGCCGGCCTGGTCAGGTCCGCCGGGCGCGCGGCCGACGCCTGGCCGCGGATCGTGCGCGCCCGTCGCCGGCCGCGGATCGTGCGCCCCCCGGCGCGCGGCAGGGGGATGGCCGCAATCGCGCGGATCTCGACGAGCAGCTCCGGGCGCGCGAGCGCCTTCACCACGATGAACGACTGCGCCGGTAGCGGGTCGGCGAAGTACGTCTGCGCGACCCGGCCGGCCGGCTCCATGAGCTCCGCGCTGGTCGCGTAGACGGTCATCTCCACCACGTGTTGGAGGTCGCCGCCGGCCTGGCGGAGGAGCGTCCGAACGTTCTCGATCGCCTGGCGAGTCTGCGCCGCCGGATCGCCGACGCCGACGAGCTGCCGGTCGGGCCCGTGACGGTCGAACGCGACCTGCCCGGCCAGGAAGACGAGCCGCGCCGGCCCCTCGACCACTACGCCGTGCGAGAAGGGCCAGGGATGGGGCGCCTGCTTCGTGAGCCCGCTGCGCTTCATCCGATCCTCCGCTACACGTCCCAGCCGCCGTCCACCGTCAGGCACTGCCCGGTCATGTTACGCGACTCCTCGCTGCAGAGGAACAGCACGGCGTTCGCGATGTCCTCGGCTGTCGTGACGCGGCGGAGCGCCATCTCCTGCACGTACTCCTCGTAGACCTGCTCGGGCGTCCACCCGCGCTTCTTCGCCTTCTCGCGGCAGAGCCGGTCCATGCGCTCCCCCGCCACGATCCCGGGGGCAACGCAGTTGACGTTGATCCCGTGGGGGCCGACCTCGAGCGCAACCGTCCGCGTGAACCCGCGCACTGCCCACTTGGAGGACGAGTAGGCCGCGCGGAGCTTGTATCCCCGAAGACCGGAGGTCCCCGCGATGTTCACGATCTTCCCGCGGTGCTGGCGGAGCATCACCGGCACGACGTGCTTGGTCGGAAGGAAGGTGCCCCTGAGGTTAATCGCGAGGAGATCGTCCCAGTCCTCCGCCCGGATGTCTTGAACGGGCGTCTCGACGGGTCCGGTGGTTCCCGCGCAGTTCACGAGGGCGTCGATGCGATCGAAGGTTCTGAGCGCGCTCGCGACCATGGCTCGGACCTGATCCTCGTCGCGGACGTCGACGGGGACGACGAGGGTCCGCCGCCCGAGGGCGCGGGCCTCCGCGGCCACCGCCTCGAGGGGCGGAACCTCGCGCGCAGCGAGGACGAGATCCGCCCCCTCCTCCGCGAGGCGGAGCGAGATGGCACGCCCCATGCCCTTCGCCGCCCCCGTCACGAGCGCCGTCTGGCCCGCGAGCTTCATCAGGATCTCCCTCAGGCGCGGCCATCGCCGTCCGCGCTCGCAGACTCGGCGGGCACGTACCCCTCGAGCCGGTCGCGGGCTAGGAGCTCGGGCGACCGGGCCGCCGGGTCGCCGTACCCGCCGCCCCCGCAGGTCTCGATCACGACGACGTCGCCGGCCCGGAGGCGGAGCGTCTCCTTTCCCTTGACGTCGCGCGCCGTCCCGCTCCGCTCGAGCGTGACGCGGTAGGGGGCGCCGGGAGCGCCGCCGAACGCGCCCCACGGCGGGACGACGCGTCGCTCGAGCATGGTCGTAAGCGTGGCGTCGGCCAGAAGCCGATACGCCCGCGTGAAGCCGCACCCGCCCCGGTGTGCGCCGGCGCCGCCGCTCCCCGGCCGGAGGGCGTGGCGGAGGATCTCGAACGGGTGCTCGGTCTCGACGACCTCGACCGCCGTGTTCATGACGTTGGACATGTGGACCCGCACGGCGTGGCCACCGTCCCGCGTCGCGCTGGCGCCTTCCCCGCCTCCGTGGACCTCGTAGAAGATGCGCCACCGCCCGTCCTGGCGGCTGCCGAAGAGGAGGATCCCTGCGGTGGTGGGACCGCCGGCGGTGATGCGCTCGGGAATGGCCTGAGCGAGCGCCTTGTAGCACGCGTCCACGACCCGCTGGGACGTCTCGTGATTGCCGCCGACGACCGGAGCGCTGAGTGGCGGGTTCAGGATCGTGCCCGGCGGGATGTGCGCCGTAATGGGACGGTAGCACCCGTCGTTCGCGGGAACGTCGGGGGCGACGAGCGATTTCACACTGTAGTAGACCGCGGAGCAGGTGACAAACGGCGTCGCGTTCACCGGGCCCTTTACCGCCGGGCCGGTGCCGGTGAAGTCGAACGCGGCGCGCTCGCCCCGCACGGCGACGGTCACCCGGACCGGCACGGGCCGATCCTCGTGGCCGTCGTCGTCGATCCAGTCCTCACCCGCGTACACGCCGTCGGGGATCCCGCGGATCGCCGCCCGCATGGCGGCCTCCGACTCGGCCCGGTAGCGGTCGAAGCAGCCGAGGATCGTTGGAGACCCATAGCGCTCGAAGAGCTCGCCGAGACGCCGGGCCCCGACCTCGACCGCGGAGTACATGGCGCGGCAGTCGCCCTCGCGCTCCTCCCGGCCACGGACGTTCGCCATGATGAAGTCGAGGGCCCGCGTGGGCCCCTTCCGGTCGAACACCTTGATCGGCGCGATCCGGAGCCCCTCCTGAATGGCCTCGTCCGCCCACGGCACGTACGACCCTGGGACGGCGCCGCCGATGTCAACCCAGTGGGCGAGGTTGATGGCGAAGGCGACGAGCCGCCCGCCCGCGAACACTGGCCGGATCGCTTTCACGTCGGGAAGGTGGTTGCCGCCGACCTCGGGGAGGTTCAGGTACCAGACGTCTCCGTCGCGGAGCTCCCGCCGCGGCACGCGCCGGAGGAACTCCTTCACCGTGAAGGCCATCACGCCGAGGTGGATAGGGATGTCACGGCCCTGGGCGATGAGCCGGCCGCGCGCGTCGGTGAGCGCGCTCGACAGGTCGCCCGTCTCCTTGAGCAGCGTGGAGCGCGCGGAGCGCATGATGATGAGGCTCATCTCATCCGCGATCGCGTAGATCGCGTGGCGCACGACTTCCAGGGTGACCGGGCTCAGGCTCTGACTGACCGACATTTCTGCGTCTCCGGGGAGTGGCAAGCGCCGGAGCATGGGACCATCACAGTCTGACCCCCATCGACAGGAAGTCCGAGCCGGCACCCATCCACAGGTTCCCGGCGCGGTCGAGGCGGGCCGTGTGGCTCGGGTAGACGAGGGTCGTGGCCCACGGATCCTCGATGAGGGCCGGACCCATGACCGGCTGGTCGGGTGGGAGATCCTCCCGCCGGTACACCGGGAGGACGGTGGACCCGGTCTCGGGGAAGTACGCTTCGTGCTCCGCAAACGGCTGGCCGGTCCCGGTCGCGGGCCACTCCGGCAGCCGCGCCCCCACCGCCTCGACCCCGGCGCGGACGCGGAGGTTCACGCACTCTGCCGCGTCGTCCGTCGCGTACGCGTAGAGCTGCCGGTGGAGGGCATGGAAACTCGCGCGGAGCCCGTCGACGTCCCCGGCCCACGCCACCTCGAGCTCGTAGTTCTGCCCGACGTACCGGACGTCGACGCTCCGCCGCACCTCGATCGCCTCGGGCCGATGGCCCTCGGCCAGGAGAGGGGCGCGCACCGCCGCCACCAGCGGCGCGAACCGGGCATCGAGCTCCGTTGCCGCCAGGCCGTCGAGCGACCGATAGAAGGTCTGAACGTGGTCGTAGGCCACCTCGGCCACGACGCAGCCGAGCGCCGAGAAGACGCCCGCGTGCGCGGGGACAACCACGCCCGGCATGCCGAGCTCCTGCGCCAGCCGCCCCGCGTGGAGCGGTCCGGCGCCGCCGTAGGCGATCAGCGTGAAGCCGCGAAGGTCGCGGCCCCGCTGGACGGAGATGAGGCGGATCGCGCGTCGCATCGCGGCGTTCGCCACCTCGAGGACGCCCGCCGCCGCCTCGTGGAGCCCGAGCCCGAGCGTGCGCGCCACGGGCTCGAGCGCCGCCCGAGCACGGGCCCCGTCCACGCGGATCGCCTCGCCGAGGAGGGCGTCGGCCCGGAGCGTGCCCGCCACCGCGTGCGCGTCGGTTACGGTGGGCGCCGTGCCCCCGAGACCGTAGCACGCGGGACCCGGCCGGGCCCCCGCGCTCTCCGGCCCGACTCGGAGCGCGACGCCCTCAGCCCGGGCTAGCGAGCCCCCGCCCGCGCCGATAGACTCGACGCCGACCGAGGGGAGCCGCACGGGGTGCCCGCCCAGCCGACGCTGGGGCAGGGTCTCCGCCCGCCCGTCGGCGATCAGGCAGACGTCCGTGGTCGTCCCACCCATGTCGAAGGCGATGGCGTTCCGGAGGCCAACAGTCTCAGCGAGGAACCGCGACGCCGCAACGCCCCCCGCTGGCCCGGATACGGCCATGGCAAGCGGGCGCCGCCGCGCGACCGCCGCCGACATCATGCCGCCGCTCGACTGGAGCAGGTGGAGCGTCGCGCCGACGCCCGCCCGGGCGAGCGAGGCGTCGAGGTCGGCGAGGTAGCGGTCGGCGATCGGCATGACCGCCGCGTTCAGCGCCGTCGTCGCCGTGCGCTCGTATTCCCGATACTCCGCGTTGATCTCGTGCGAGGCGGAAACGAAGGGGACCTGCCCCTCGAGCGCCGCACGGAGGCGCGCTTCGTGGGCCGGATGCGCGTAGGCATGGAGGAGGCAGACCGCCACCGCCTCGACGCCGCTCGCGCGGAGCTCGGCCACCAGCGCCGGCAGCTCGTCCTCCGCGAGGGCCACGGCGACCCGGCCATCGGCGAAGACGCGCTCCGTCACCTCGAGCCGGAGGTGGCGGGGCACGAGCGGCGGCGGCCGCGGCGGGACGTCGAGCCGGTAGAGCTCCTGGCGGCTCTGGCGGGCGATCTCGAGCACGTCCCGGAAGCCCCGCGTGGTGACGAGGGCCGTGCGAGCGTGCCGGCCCTCGACGATGGCGTTCGTGACGATCGTGGTCCCGTGGGCGATCGAGCTCGCGTCGGGCGCCAGCGCCTGGAGACCCGCCAGGACGCCGCGCGCCGGCGCCTCGGGCGTCGTGAGGACCTTGCGGGAGCGGACCACCCCGGAGGCGGGATCGATGGCGACGAGGTCGGTGAACGTCCCCCCGACGTCGATTCCGACACGGACACTCACCGCTTCACCCTCGAGGGCCGGCGCGCGGCCCTACTTCCGGTCGGACCACCTCGGGATGGGATAGAGGATTTCGCGCGCCGCCACCTCGAATGGCCAGACGGTCCAGTACTTCCCACCCTGGAGCTGGACGATGATCGCCCGCACCCCGACATTCTGGCCCGTCTCGTCGAACTTGACGCCGGTCCAGGGCACCAGGAGGTCAGCGGCCTTGATGTCGGTCTTGGCGAGAGCCGCGCGGATCGCCTCCGGCTCCGTCGAGCCGGCGCGGTTGAGGGCGTCCACCAGCGTCACGATGCCGGTGAACGCGCGGGCCGGCAGGTCGTAGAGGTCCTTGCCCGAGCGCGCCTTGTAGCTGGGATTGACGGCCTTCGCCACCGGGGTCTTCTCAACCAGATCCTGCGCGAAGGGCGAGCGCGAGAGGTATCCCTCGGAGTCCTTCCCGGTGGCCTCGATGAACTTCGGGTCGATGTGCCCCGAGTTCTGGGCGAGGATGATCTTCGGGTTCCAGTCGAGCTCCTTGGACGTCCGCGTGAAGAGGATGGCGTCGGACTGGTACGAGGTCGGGAACCACACGTCCGGGTTCGCGGCCTTGAGCTTCTGCACCTCGGCGGTCAGCGACGTGCTGTTCGCCCGGTACGCGAACTCGGTCACGATCCGATAGCCGGCCTTCTGGGCGAGCGCGCGCTGCGCCTTCGCCGAGTCGGTCCCGAACAGGGTGTCCTCGTTCGAGATGGCGACCGTCTCCAGCTTGACGCCCCGCTTCTTCTGGAAGTCGGCCAGGAAGTCGAACATCGCCTGCGTGAAGTGCTCGTCGTGGGGCGACGACCGGAAGAACCACTTGAACCCGCGGCGCGTGAGCCCCGGCGAGCTCGACTCGGAGTTGAAGTGCGGGATGCCGAAGCGCTCGGCGACCTGGCTCGTCGTTGCCGTGACGCTCGACTGCCACGAGCCCACAAGGACGTGCGCCTTCTCCTGGGTGATCAGGCGCTCTGCCTCGGCCTGGCCGATATCGGGCTTGCCCTGGTGGTCGACGAAGATGAGGCGGAGCCGGGCCCCGCCCGGGAACCCGGGCAGGCCCTTGAGCTGCTGGTAGAAGGCGCCGGGGATCATCGGCTCCTTGCCGTTGACCATGTCGGCGAAGAGCTCGTAGACGTGCTTCTCGTCGAGCCCCGCCGACGCCGTCGGGCCGCTCAGGGGGTACAGCATCCCGATCACGACTTCCTTCTGCTGGGCGACGGCCGGCGCGACCGGGAGCGCGAGGACGAGAGCGACGGTGATCGAGAGCAGCACGTGGCAGATTCGCATGGCGCCTCCTCGAAAGGAGCGACAAACTCAGGGCGGTGACCGGATTCGAGCGAATAATAGGGGGGCGTGGACGGCGTGTCAACGGCCGCCGCCCGAGAGCCGCGGCCCGGAGAAACGAGCGCCGCGGATGTCCGAGTTCATCTATCGAATCCAGACCACGCGCCCGGCCATGCTGACCGAGGGCCCCACGCCGGCGGAGCGCGAGGCCGTCGCCGCGCATCGCGCGTACCTCGAGCGGCTGGCGGCGGCCGGAGTCGTCCTGCTCTTCGGGCGCACCCAGACCACGGACGCCGCGACTTTCGGGATCGTGATCTTCCGCGCCGGCTCGCCGGACGAGGCCCAGCAGGTGATGGACGACGATCCGGCCGTGCGCGCCCGCGTGATGCGGGGGAGGTCTTCCCGTTCCGCGTCGTCGGCGTGGGCTCGGGCCTCTCGACCCGCGCCTGATCCGGGCCGGCGGCCCCCGGCCGGCTTAGCGCGACGCCGCGGAGTGTCCCGGACCTCCACGATCGCCAGGGTCGCCAGCGTCGCCAACATCGAAGGACAGACCCTCGGTCCCCGGCACGATCTCGAACGGGAAGGCGGCGCCCCCGCGGGCCTCGTCGAGCAGGCGCGTCAGCGTGTCGTCGTCGTGGCCCGGATCGTGGTGGAAGGTCACCAGTCGCTGGACGCCGGCGGCAGTCCCGAGGGCCAGCGTGTGGGTCAGCGCACTGTGACCCCAGCCGATGTGATCGAGGTACTCGGCGGCGCTGTACTGCGCGTCGTGAACCAGCACGTCGACACCGGCAACAAGGGCGAACCCGGAGATCCAGTCGGGCGCGGCAGGCATCCGCCCGAATCCGAGCGCCGGCTCGTGATCCGGCAGGTAGGCGAGCGTGGCGCCGTCCGCCGCGATCCGGTAACCGACGGTGGGGCCGGGGTGGCAGACCAGTGCGGCGTTGACGCGGAACGGCCCGATCTCGAACCCCTCGAGGGGCACGTCGTGGAGAACGAGGCGACACGGCAGCTCGCGGAGCCGCACGGGGAAGAGCGGTGGCGACAGGTAGCGCGTGAGCCGCTCCCGGAGCGCCAGCGTCGTGGACGGCGGGCCCCACACGTGCACCTCGCGGTCCTGCTCGAAGAAGGGGGCGAAGAAGCCGAGCCCCTGGATGTGGTCCATGTGGAGATGGGTCAGCAGGATGTCTACGCGGCGCCCCTGATCGCGGATCGCCACGCCCAGGCGGCGCATGCCCGTGCCGGCATCGAGGACGAGCACGCTGCCGTCGGCGGCCCGCGCCTCGACGCAGGAGGTGTTGCCGCCGTATCGCACCGTGTCGGGCCCGGCCGCGGCCACGGAGCCGCGCGTGCCCCAGAGCGTGAGCCTCACGACGGCCCGTCCTCCCAGAAGATGGCGACGGCCCCCAGGCGGCGCCGGCCCTGGCCCTCGAGCGGGAAGGCGGTGACCGCGATGCGCCGGTCGACGCCGTCCAGACCCCGGATGACGAGCGTGTTGTGCGCCGGGCGCCACTGCTGGAGGGCAATCGAGAGCGCCAACTCCTCCGCCCGGAGCGGGCTTCCGTCGTCGGCCGTGGGGGCGAAGACCGTCGACCACGCGGCGGCCGGCATCTCGCCGGTCTCGTCGTACCGGCGCCCTAACAGGCGCTCCGCCGGCTCGTTGTAGTAGAGGAGGTTCCCCTCAGGGTCGACGAGAAAGATCGGCACCGCGAGGTAGCTCGCGAGCTGCCGCATGAGGATGAGCTCGACGGCCTTCTGTGCCATCGCTCTACCCCTCTCACCCGGCGCCGGGGAGCCGCCGGGGGTCGCCGGACGGCCCGCTCAGTCGAGACCGAGGAGCCGCGCCGGGTTGTCGGCCACCATGGTGCGGATCTCCGTCTCCGAGATCCCCTGCTCGAGGCAGAGCTGGACGAAGATCCGCATCCCCTCCACCGGCGCCGGGCTGTGGAGCTGCCCGTAGTCGGTGGCGAGGACGCAGCGGGTGGGGCCTACCTCCCGGATCGAATGGATCATCGCGTCGAGCGTCGTCGAGTGCCAGGGCGGCCCGAGCGTGTTGAAGTCCTTCTCGAGGATCGCACCCGCGTCGGCGAGAGCCTTCTGGTCCGCCACCCCGATACCGGAGAGCTTGAGATCCGGATGCGTGACGAGGATACGAGAGACGCGGGCCGTGCGGGCCGCCGGGACGAGGGCCTGGATCTCCGCGAGCGACAGATGCCCCGTCGACAGACAGATCCCCGCGGCGGCGATTAGCCGGAGGATCTCCCGGACCTCCGGGCGCAACCCTCCCGCCCCGTCGAGGACCGTCAGGCCCTGCGGCGGGCCGGCGGCAGCCGTCTTCCCCTTCATGTGCGAGCCGAAGTGGCTGCCGCCGAAGAAGCCGATGTGGTGCTGCGCCGACATGGTCGGCATCCAGACCATGCGGCCGCCGAGCTTGATCGATGCGTCCACCGCGGCCGGATTGAGGCCGCCCACCACCTGGTTCAGCACCACGCCGCCGAAGGCCTCGATGCCAGGCACCGCCCGGCGAACGAGCGCCGCCCGCCCCGTCGTGTCCTGCTCGTGAGCCTTGTAAAGCACCGCCCGCATCCCGGCGGCGCGGGCCTGCTCGGCGAGGTCGACGTCGTCGAGCAGCCGGTCGAAGAACGACGGCGACGAGTGCGTGTGGAGGTCGATCGCGCCGTAGAGCAGCTCGTGACAGCGGGCCATCGCGCCGCTCCCAGCCCGTCACCGGGCGGGGGCCAGCCAGTCGGCCAGCTCGCGAAGCGTGGGAAACTCCCGATCCACCCGGCCCCCGTCCTCCGGCACGTCGCCGTTCCGGTTGATCCAGGCGTTCGGGATGCCGTGGGCCCGCGCCGGGACCATGTCGTGGAAGTAGCCCTGGCCGACGTGGAGCCAGGAGCGCGAGCCGATCGCCCGCCGAGCGGCCTCGAAGTGTGGGCGCGCCGGCTTGTACACCCGCACCTGCTGGGCGGTGACGACGAACTCGAAATCCACGGTGAAGTGCCGCCGGGTCGCAGCCAGGAGGTCATCGTCCACGTTCGACAAGATGCCGAGCGCGTAACCGGCGGCGCGAAGGCGCTCGAGGGCCGCGTTGGTGTCGGGAAACGGCACCCACGCCGGCAGGCTGTCGGGCAGGAACGACGCCCGCGCGGGATCGAGCCGCCAGCCGAGGCGGGCCGCGACGCCGCAAGCCGAATCCGCCAGGACCTCGCGGTACGGCCGGTAGGCGCCCGCCTCGACTTCCCGCTCCGCGGCCATGTAGGCCCGGATGACTCCCGCCCGTTCGAGCCGCACGCCGTCCGCCCACGCGGCACGCATGAGCGCCGTGGCGAGCCCGCCCTCCCAGTCGATGAGGGTACCGTAGCAGTCGAACGTCACGACGTCGTACGGCCGCGCGGTCACCACCTTACGGAAGCCAATCCCGCAGCGGCCGGACCTGGATCCCCGCGGCGTCGAGCCCGGCGCGGACCGCGCGGACGATGCGCTCGGCCCCCGGTGTATCCCCGTGACAGCAGATGGTCTGGACAGACAGGTCGATGTCGACGCCGTCGATCGTGCGCACCTTGCCCTCGGCCACCATCCGGACGGCCTGCGCCGCCGCCTGCGCCGGGTCCGTGATGAGGGCGCCCGCCTTCCGCCGGGACACCAGCGTCCCGTCCACCTCGTAGGCGCGGTCCGCAAAGCCCTCCGAGGCGACCCGGATGCCCATCTTCCGGCAGTGGGCGTCGTACTTGCCGGAGGCGAGCGTCATGAGAATGAGCCGCCCCCCCGACTCCCGCGCGGCCTGCCCGATCGCCTCGGCCATCGCCTCCTGCTGCTCGGCCATCGTGTACAGGATGCCGTGAGGCTTGACGTGCTGGAGGTCGACGCCCGCCGCGCGACAGAACTCGCGAACGGCACCGGTCTGGTAGCACACGTAGTCCCGCAGCTCGGCGGGCGTCACGTCCATGACCCGCCGTCCGAATCCCATGAGATCCGGCAGGGACGGGTGCGCCCCGATCGCGACCCCGTGCTTCAGCGCGAGCGCGACGGTCTTCCGGATGACGTGGGGATCGCCGCCGTGGAACCCGCACGCGATGTTGGCGGAGGTGATCTGCGGCATGATGGCCTCGTCGGCGCCGAGGGTCCACCGCCCGTAGGACTCGCCCATGTCGCAGTTGAGATCGATCACGTTGGCCATCGCGTCATTCCTCCAGGCGCCGCGAGCCGGTGCGGCGCCGCGCTCTCCTTCGACTCACAACTCAGCCTTCGACCGCGCGGGCGAGCCACGCGGCCTCCGCGACGAGCGCGGCGTGGGCCTCCTCCAGGGTCACTCGCCCGAAGCGGATCCGCTGACCCGGGCGGGTCTGGCCGATCGCGCCGATGTCCACGCCGATCACGGTCGCGATCTTCGTGTAGCCGCCGGTCGTCTGGCGGTCGACCAGGAGCACGATCGGCTGCCCCTCACCCGGCACCTGGATCCCACCCAGCGGGATGCCGTCCGACACGATGTCGTGCCCGCGTGCGTGCGTGATCGCCGGTCCCTTCAGACGATACCCCATCCGGTCGGCCTGTGGCGTGACGGCGTAGGGGCCCTCGAGGAACGCCCGGATCCCTTCGGCCGTGAAACGGTCGTCCTGCGGTCCCAGGATCACGCGGCACTCCCGCTCCGCGGGATATGCGGGCCGGAGCGCCGCTCGGACGGTCCGGCCCTCTCGCCCCGCCCCTGGAGCCGGGGGTCCCACCGGCAGGACGTCGCCCTTCTGGAGCGCCCGGCCACCGAGCCCGCCAAGGCGGCCGCGGAGATAGGTCGAGCGAGAGCCGAGCGCCAGCGGGACGTCGATGCCACCCGCCACGGCCAGATACGCGCGGCAGCCGGCGCTGGCCATCTGGAACCCCAGGACGTCACCTGGCCGAACGCCCACGGCGGTCCAGGACGCGGCCTCCTCGCCGTTGACGGTGAAGCCCATCGGAGCGCCCGTCACCGCGATTACCGCCGCCTGCCGCACCTCGAGCCGCGGGCCCTTGATGGTGCACTCGAGCGCGGCCGCGGCGTCAGGGTTCCCCACCAGCCGATTGGCGACCAGGAACGCCGCGCGATCCATCGGCCCCGACGGCGGGACACCGACGCGCTGGTGACCGAAGCGCCCCAGATCCTGGACGGTGGTCAGGAGCCCGGGATCGACCACGACGAGGTCGCTCACTGGATGACTTCATCGGCGCGCGCGAGCACGGATGGCGGGATCGTCACGCCGATCGTCTTGGCGGTCGCCAGGTTCACGATGAGTTCGTAGCGCGTCGGCTGCTCGACCGGGATGTCGGCGGGGCGCCTCCCCCTGATGATCTTGGCGACGACCGTCGCCGCGAGTCGCTGCATCTCGACGCGGCTGGGACCGTAGGACATGAGACCACCCCCGGCCGGGAACTGTCGCGACCAGGCAGCGGCAGGGAGCCGTTCCGCGAGCGCGAGGACGCTGATGTCCCTTCGGAGCATCGTCAGCGGAACGTCCTCCACGATCAGGAGCGCATGCTTACGCTCACGGGCGAACGACCCAAGAGCGCGGGCCAGATCCCCCGCTCCCCGAACCTCGAGAGGGCGCGTCTGCAATCCCACCGACCGTGCGGCCGCCTCGGTGTGCTGGCGTGCGAGAGCAGCGTACGGAGTCGCCCGACTCCAGAGGACTCCGACCGACGTCAGCCCAGGGACGATCTGTTTGAAGAGCTCCATGTGCTTCGCGGACAGCTCCGCGAGCGGGAAGGTTACACCCGTGACGTTCCCACCCGGGCGCGCGAGGCCCGCGACCAGTCCCAACTCGAGCGCGTTCGGCGCGTCGAGCATGACGATGGGTACCGTCGTGGTCGCTTGCTTCGCCGCCAGCGCCGCCGCTGCGCCCATCGCAAGGATGACGTCGACCTGGCGACGAATCAGTCCCGTCGCGAGCGTGGACAACTGCGCCGGCGCGTCACCGACCCCTCCCAGCTCGACCACCACGTTCTGGCCGTCCACGAACCTGGCCTCGCGCAGCGCGTTCACGAACACCGGCAACCTCACGTCGAGGGGGGGCGCCGGACACTCGCCGACGCACAGCAGCCCGACCGTCGCGGGCCGGGCCACGGGCTGAGCCACGGCCGGCGGCGCGCCGGCGAGGACCCCAACGAGGAGCCCGCGCCCGACGCTTCGGCCCGTCACGTCTCGTCCTCGATCCGGGGGCGGTAGGCCCCGGCCGCGACCTGCTTGACGATCGCGTCGAACTCCGCCGTGTCGATCGGCCGGAAGCGGACGCGGTCGCCGGCGCGAAGCAGAATCGGCTCGGCCGCGCCGGGATCGTAGAGGCGCAGCGGGGTCCGGCCGAGGAGCCAGAAGCCCCCGGGGCTCTCCACGGAGTAGATGGAGGTCTGCGTCCCGCCGATCGCGACGCTGCCCGCGGGAGTCTTGGTCCGGGGCCGGTCGAGCCGCGGGATGGTGAGTCGCGCGGGCTGCCCCGCCATGTAGGGGAGCCCCGGTGTGAAGCCGAGGAAATAGACGTAGTGCTCCGCCCCCGCGTGGAGCGCCACGACCTCCGCCGGAGCGAGGGCGAGGCGGCGGGCGACCTCCTCGAGGTCGGGACCGTGCTCTCCGCCGTACGCGCAGGGGAGCTCCACCCGGCGCCCCGGCGGAGGCGGGGCGTCCGCCAGCCGACCCGACAGCTCGAGGAGCCGCGCGTGGAGCGTCGCCCACGGGAGAACGAGCGGGTCGTAGTGCACGAGGAGCGCCCGGAACGTGGGGACCGTGTCAACCAGGCCCGGCAGCCGCGCGGCGAGGAGGAGCCGCTCGAGCGTCAGCGCGCGCGCATTGGCCTCACGGGAGATCTCGTCACCGAGCTCGATGGAAACCGCGCCGTCCCCCGCAGGGAGCAGGCGCGGCGCAGCGTAGAGACCCATCAACGGAGAGGGAGCGGCGTCGACGGGCGGCTACAGCGCCGAAAGCGCGTGGTCCGGCAGGTCCGTGACGAACATGTGCCCCGGCGCGTGCGTGATGACGAGCGGCGGCTTGGCCTCGAGGGCCACCGCCTGCGGCGTCACGCCGCACGCCCAGAAGACGGGCTCCTCGCCGGCCAGGAGCGTAGGCGGCTCACCCCAGTCGGGCTTCATCACGTCGGCGATGCCGATGAGCGACGGATCACCCACGTGGACCGGGGCACCGTGGGCCATCGGATAGCGCGCCGTGACGGTGACGGCCCGCGGCACGAGCGGCGCGGGGATCGGGCGCATCGAGACCACAATCGGACCCCGGAATACGCCGGCCGGCCGGCACGCGAGATTCGTCCGGAACATTGGGACGATCCGCTGCTCCTCGATGTGCCGGACGGGCACGCCAGACTGGAGGAGCGCCGACTCGAACGTGAAGGAGCAGCCGAGGAGGAAGGCGACGAAGTCGTCGCGCCACTCGCTCGTGATGTCCGAGACCTCTGCGGCGAGGCGGCCGTCCCGGTAGATCCGGTACTTGGGGACGTCCGTCCGGAGGTCCGCGCCGGCCGCGACGCCGGTCGGCTCGGGGTTTCCCGGGTCCGTGACCTCGATCAGGGGGCACGGCCGGGGGTTCCGCTGGCAGAAGACGAGGAAATCGTAGGCCTGCGCCCGGGGAAGGATCACGAGGTTCGCCTGCACGTAACCGGGCGCGAGCCCGGCGGTTCCGCCCGTGTAACGTCCCTGGCGGATGGCCTGCCGGATCTCCTTCGGTGTCTTCCCGAGCTCCATCGCGTCGCCTCCTCGGATGTGCGGGGATCGATGTGCCCGCGATTATGGCGCACGGCAGGAAACCCGGCAACGGGCGTGCCACCGACCCCGGAGGCGCCCGGACTACCGGCGGGGCCGGCTCAGCCGGGGCGGCGCGCCGCCGCCCGCGCGGCCTCCTCCCAGCGCTCGTAGCGCGGGAAGTGGAACAGGTTGAGGAGGAACGACCAGCCGGCGAGAGGGTAGAAGTCCTGGCGGCCGCGAGCAGGAAGAGCACGAGGCCCAGGAGGGTCGGCGCCTCCGCGACCGATGCCGTCACCAGGGCACCCGCCCGCAGGCGGGCCGGCACGTTCTCTCGAACCGCTGGCGCTGCCTCGGCCGTCCGGGGGAGGAGCGGAATGCCGAGCCCCGCGACGGCGGCGAGGAGGGCGAGGAGGAAGCCGTATCGAAGGAGGTCGGCGTCGACACCCGCCCCCACGCCGCCCGGGGGCAGTCGCGACGTCAGCACCTCGACGACAACGGCGTAGGCCAAGAGGGACGCCACCATGGCGCCACACGCGATCGCGGTCTCGCGGTAGGTCCGGCGAAGGCCCTCGGAGCCGTTCATCCTCCCTGCGGATGCCAGGTGGGATAATTCTAGCTTCGGCCCCCTTGCGCCCCGACGAGTTGCCATCATGGCAGCCGGTCGGGGGGGTCCGACGCGGGCGCCTCGCGGCGGCGGCCCGCCGACGGCCCCGGGATCCCCGCCGTCCGTCCGTCTTGACAGGCACGGCGCCCGGGGGGTACGGTCGAGGTATGCGGCGTCAATGGTTGCTCGTCGCCGTCCTCCTCGCCGTGACCCTCCTGGGTGGGGCCGCCTATGCCGGTAGTGACCCGGCTGCGGTGCAGGGCACGGTCCCCCCCCCGACTGCTCCGATTCAGTCGGAGGTGCCGCTGGTGCTGTCGATCCGCGCGCTGTCGTTGGGCCAGACCCCGTTCACCGAGACCGGTGAGGTGGAGCGGGTCCGCGCATCGACCGGCGCCGGCACCAGCCGCTGGCCCCAGGCCACGACCTCGATCGGGCGCGGCGTGTACATCAGCGTGATGCCCGGGTGCATTCCGGGGGTCGACGAACCCCTGCGCCCCGGCGCCCGCCGCCGATAGCCCCGCGCCGGGTCCTCTCGCCCGGGCGTCCGCTCCCCTTCCCTCGCGCCTGCCTCCGGCTACTCGCGTGAGCCCTCTCGGCCCCCGTCGCCTGGCCGCTCGGGATCTCCCGTGACGGGGCCACCCCTCCGGATCCGCGCGGCGACCGGCGCCGACGCCGCCGCGATCTGCCGCATCTACAACCAAGGCATCCAGGATCGCGTGGCCACGCTCGAGACGGAGGAACGCACCCCGGAGGAACGCGCCCAGTGGCTCGGGGCGCGCGGACCACGTCACCCCGTACTGGTCGCCGAGGGCGACGGCGGCCTCCTCGGCTGGACGAGCCTCAACGTCTTCAACGCGCGGCGCGCGTACGAGCACGTCGCGGATCTCTCGCTCTACGTCGAGCGGGACGCGCGAGGGCGCGGCGTGGGGAGTCAGCTCCTGGAGGCGCTCGTCGCGCGGGCGATCGAGCTCGGTTATCACAAGCTCGTCCTCGCGGCCTTCCCGTGGAACGAGGCGGGCATGCGCGCCTACGCGCGCGCGGGATTCCGCGAAGTGGGGATCTACCGCGAGCAGGGGCGCCTGGACGGGCGCTGGGTGGATACGATCGTCATGGAGAAGATCCTCGAGGGCCCGAGCGCCCACTGACGCGGTCGACCCCCGGCGGCACGCGACCGTCGTCGGGCCGCCGGGGTGGGACCGCGTTCAGAACGGCAGGAGGTAGCCGGTCGCGTCGAAAGTGATCGGCCCCGGATCGCCGACCTGCGTGAGGTCGTCGCGCCTGGCAACCTCGGGAATCAGGTTCTCGGAGACGTCCACCTCGGCGATCTGGAGCGTGTTCTTGATCCGCACCACCCGGGCGTCTTCCACGCGGTCGAGCCCGAGGCACGACAGCGCGATCGAGACCGCCTCTTGGGCCGAATCGAGCGTCGCCGGCATCTTGCAGCCGGCCGGCGAGCAGGCGGTGAGCCCGTTCACGTACGTCGCTTCCCAGTCGATCTTGTCGACCAGCCGGCGCGTCACGAAGTCGGCGCTGCCGAGCCCGATCGCATTGCCGTAGGTGTGCGCCGTCAGGTCGGAGACCACGATGAACGTGACCTTGGGGCTCGTGTAGGGCGGCTCGAAGAATGTCCCGTGGCGCCCGATGATGTTCGAGTCCATCCCCGACCCCGAGATGTCCTTGCCCATCTCGTCGACGATCAGGAGGTCGATCTGCTCGAATGGCAGCCGCGCCATCCAGCTTTTGGCCCGGCGCAGAAGCTCGCGCTCCCCGGCCTCCAGGTCACCCGGCAGGAACGCCTGGACCACGGCCGTCTCGTCGTACCCGTTCTCGACGATGCCGAGCCCGAAGGCGATCCGGGCCTTCCGGAGCACCTCGCGCCCGAAGGCCACCACCATGGGCTCGTACCGGTGCCGGACGGCCGCCCGGTGCGCCTGGACGGCGCCGCGATGCTTCCCGACGCCGATCGTCATCATCTTGAAGAGGCCCGACTCGATGCCGCCGACGAAGTCGGTATGAGGCTTGACGCGGTTGATGATGCCGATCCAGTCCGCCTCCGACGCGTAGCGGTCGAGCCATACGGGCAGCCCAAGCGCCTCGCCGAGCTGGACCACGTCCATCGTGGCGCGCACGGGACACCCCATCGTGGCCTCGGTGACGCCGTAGTGCTCGAGCACCGAGCGCTGGCCTTCCGCCGTGCCGCCGCCGTGGCTTCCCATCGCCGGGAAGATGAACGGCTTGGCGCCGAGCGCCTTCATGTGCTCCACCGCGGCCTTCGCGATCACGTTGATGTTCACGATGCCGCGACTCCCGACCGCCAGCGCTACACTCTGTCCGGGTTTGATCGGCAGCGCGAGGCTCCCGAGCGTTTGCCGTACCGCGGCGGGGATGTCCTGGAGCATCGGCCCCGCGAACTGCTGCTTGACCCGGGCCATGCGGGGGGTGTGGGATGCTCGCGGAATGCCGGTCAATCTCATTGTGTTCCTCCTGGAACGAAGGGCCTCACTTCGGCTTCCTGAGCTCGTGCGTCACGGCGCGGTCCCCGATCTTGGTCTTGCCCTGCCACTGCCAGACCCACTCCGTCGAAGCCTCCAAGAAGGTCATCTTGCCCTCCGACGTCGTCGTCTCATACACGACGCCCCCGTCGACGATCTTCATCTGCCCCGGCTGCTGAGCCCCGGGCATCCCACGGGGCGCGATGAAGAAGGAGCCGTTCTCGTAGATGACCCCTTCGATATTGGTCGTCGCCTCCGCCTGGACATACGAGGATCCGCGCCACTGGCCGGCCAGCCACTTGAAGTCGCCGGCCTGCATGAGCCGCGGACCCGACGTGGGCCCACCCGTGCAGCCCGCGAGACTCACCGCGAGGACCATGGCGCCGACGGACCAGTTGATCCCCCGCGCCCTGCGCGTCATCCTTGCCACCGCTGGGCCTCCTTGCGCCGGTGCGGTCACTCGGGCCGGCGCTGCCCCCGCGCCCAGCCATCTCCCATGATAGAGGATTGCGGGACGGCAGGGGGCCCGCTCTGCGGTCCCGAGCATGCCTATACCTCAGGCGCCGGGCCCCCGCAAGGCCCGAAAATGCGGGACTTTGGCCTTGACTTGATCGAAGGCGCCTCCTAGGATAGCGTACTCACCGCACGGGAGGCGCGTGCTCATCCTCAAGCGCTCAAGCGATTCGAGACGACGGCCGTTCCGGCGAGGAGCACTCGCTCTCGCTGCCGTTGTTCTCCTGCTCTCGGGCTGCACCCTTTTCGGCGGCCGTCCGACCACCGTCGCTCCCGCCGCGAAGCTCTACGAAGACGGGGAGCGGCTCCTCCTCCAGGAGAAGTACCCGCAGGCCCGCGAGCAGTTCTCGTGGCTCGTCGAGCGACACCCGGAGTCGGATCTGGCTCCGGTGGCTCGCTTCCTGATCGGAGAGAGCTACTTCCGGAACAAGGACTACGAGAAGGCCGGGCCGGAGTTCGAGACCTTCGTCACTCTCTATCCGAGCAACCAGATCGCGGACCTCGGCCAGTACCGGCTCGCGCGAACCTACTTCGACCAGATGCCGACCGTGGAGCGGGACCAGAAGCTCACCGCCCAGGCGCTCACCGAGTTCCAGAAGCTGATCCGCCTCTACCCCGAGAGCCGTTACGCCCCCGACGCCATCGTCAAGATCGAGGCATGCCGCCTGCGACTGGCCCAGAAGGAGCTGTGGATCGCGGCGTTCTACGTGCGTCAGGGGAAGTACGAGGCGGCGCTACCTCGGTTCGACACGGTAATCAAGGACTACGGCCGGACCCAGGCCGCGCCCGAGGCCCTCTACCAGAAGGCCGACGCCTTGGTCCGGCTGGGCCGCTCGGACGAGGCGGCATCCGTCCTGAAGCGCCTGGTCGACGAGTTCCCCGCGAGCGAGTGGTCGCGCCGGGCGCGCGAGCGGCAAGCCGCCCGCGGCGCCTGAGGCTCCGGATGCGCGACGCCTCCATCCGCTGCGTGACCCGCGACATCACGGCAGGCTGCTGACAAGGAGCTCTCATGGCCGAGCGGTTGCTCGAGATCAAGGGTCTGAAGACGCACTTCTTCACCGAGGAGGGCGTTATCCGCGCGGTGGACGGCATCGACCTCCACATCGACAAGGGGGAGACGCTCGGCGTCGTGGGCGAGTCCGGCTGCGGCAAGACGGTCACGGCGCTGTCGATCATGAAGCTCATCGCGATGCCGCCCGGGAAGATCGTCGCGGGCCAGATGCTCTACGGGGGGCGCGACCTGGTCACGCTTCCCCCCGCCCAGATGCGAAAAATTCGGGGCAAAGAGATCTCGATGGTGTTCCAGGAGCCGATGACCTCCCTGAACCCCGTCTTCACGATCGGAGAGCAGATCGCCGAGGCCGTGCGCCTCCACGAGGGGCTCGGGCGTCGCGCGGCGATGGACAAGACGGTCGAGATGCTCAAGATCGTCCACATCCCGAACCCGGAGCGCCGGGTCAAGGAGTACCCCCACCAGCTCTCGGGTGGCATGCGGCAGCGCGTGATGATCGCGATGGCGCTCTCGTGCAACCCGAAGCTCCTGATCGCCGACGAGCCGACGACCGCCCTCGACGTGACCATCCAGGCGCAGATCCTGGAGCTGCTCAACGAGCTCAAGTCCAAGCTCGGCATGGCGGTCCTGCTGATCACGCACGACATGGGGGTCATCGCGGAGACGGCGCAGCGGGTCATGGTCATGTACGCCGGCAAGGTGGTCGAGGAAGCCTCCGTCAAGGAGCTCTTCAAGGAGCCACTCCACCCCTACACCCAAGGCCTCCTTCGGTCGATCCCGCGGATCGACACCGCCGCGATCCAAAAGAAGCGACTGGAGGCAATCCCCGGCGTGGTCCCGAGCCTCCTCAACCTGCCTAGGGGATGCAGCTTCGAGCCCCGCTGTCCGCACGCCAAGCCGGTCTGCAAGGACCAGGAGCCCGTGCTCAAAGAGGTCAGGCCCGGGCACCGGGTCTCGTGCTGGCTCTACTAAGGAGAGGACACCGCGATGGCCGAGCCGCTGCTGCGCGTCAAGAACCTGGTCAAGCACTTTCCGATCAAGGGCGGCCTCTTCTCGCGGGAAGTGGCGCGGGTCCACGCCGTCGACGGCATCGACCTCGAGATCAATGCCGGTGAGACGCTCGGGCTCGTCGGCGAGTCGGGTTGCGGCAAGTCGACGACCGGGCGGTGCATCCTGCGCCTCATCGAGCCGACCTCGGGTGAGGTGTGGTTCGAGGGGAAGAACGTCACGACCATGGACAAACGGTCGCTCCGGGCGCTCCGGCGCGACCTGCAGATCATCTTCCAGGACCCCTACGCGTCGCTGAACCCGCGGATGACCGTGGGCTCCATCGTGGGGGAGGCGCTCATCATCCACAAGCTCGCCAAGAGCCGACGGGAGCGCGAGGAGAAGGTCGCCCATCTGCTGGAAACCGTCGGCCTCCACGCGGACCACATGCGCCGCTACCCCCATGAGTTCTCGGGCGGCCAGCGCCAGCGCATCGGGATCGCCCGGGCGCTGGCCGTCAGCCCGAAGCTCATCGTCTGCGACGAGCCCGTCTCCGCGCTCGACGTCTCGATCCAGGCGCAGGTGATCAACCTCCTCGAGGACCTCCAGAAGCAATTCAACCTCACGTACCTCTTCATCGCCCACGACCTCTCGGTCGTCGAGCACATCAGCACGCGGGTGGCCGTCATGTACCTCGGCAAGATCGTCGAGGTGGCGTCGGCGAAGGACCTCTACTCGAACCCGCGCCACCCGTACACCGAGGCGCTCCTCTCGGCGGTACCGATCCCCGATCCCGAGGTCAAGCGCCAGCGGATCCTGCTCGAGGGTGACGTCCCGAGCCCGATCCGGCCGCCCGCCGGGTGCCACTTCCACACGCGCTGCCGCATCCGCCAGGTGCCGGGGCTCTGCCAGGACCAGGAGCCCCCCCTCAAGGAGGGCGCCTCCGGCCACCGGGTGGCCTGCCACTTCCGGGACTAGCCCGCTCGGTGGCCGGCGCCCGCCGGGCGGACCAGGGTCCGAGACGCGGCAAAAGCGCACCCGTCCGCGTCATGTAGGCCCGGTAGCCAGGCAGGCCCGCCGCCAGCACTCGCTCCTCGTGGTGGATCCGGCGCCGGAAGGCCAAGTAGAGGGCCACCGCGCCCAGGGCCGTCGCCACCCACGCGCGCAGCAGGACCGCACTCGCGACGAAGGCGAGGAATGCTCCCGCGTAGCTCGGATGGCGCATCAGGCGGTACGGCCCCTCGTCAACCAGGCGCTGCGCGGGTTCCATGGCCACGCGCAGCGTGAACCAGCCGCCGAGCGTGGCGATCGCCCACGTCCGGAGGGCGAGGCCCGCGCCCATCGCCAGGAGGGCGCCCATGCCCAGCGCGTCGAAGGGCAGCCCCGCGGGCCGGCGGAGGACGAGCTCGACGAGTGCGGCCGCCTGGCTCCCATAGACGGTGAGCATGATCTGACGGAATGTGCCGCCATCCTCCGGTGACCGGGCGGTGTCCCGGAATCGGTAGGACGGCTGGAGCGCGTTCGCCAGCACGCCGAGGACGACGACCGCCCAGAGCGCGGGCAGCCGCAGCGCCCCGGGCCACCACGCGAGAATCGGCCCGCCGACGACACCCCACCAGAGGAGCGCTTGACCCGCCCGCCGGGCTGTCTCTCTCGTCACGCGGCTCCCTCCCCCCAGATTCGGACGACCTCGCCGCGGCTCTCGCGATCCCACGCGGGCTGGATCGCCGGCCACTTGTGCTGCACTTCCCGCCGGCCCCGGGCGAATTCGGCCTGGCACTGTCGCTCGGCCCACCCCGCCCGCATGACGCAGAGGCGCGGAGGCCCGAGCCGGCGGGAGCGTCGCTTCGCCGCGTACTCCACGTTGTCCGGCCGAGCGCCTCGTCGACCGACCGCGCGAATGCCTCGGCCCCGAGCGCGTCGAGGCCGGCCCCGCGCGGCTCGACGAGCAGGTCTTAGCGACAGGTCTCGACGTCGGGAATCAGGCGGAACTGCCAGACCTCGACCTGCGTCGCGTCCTCGGCCGCTCGAACCGCGGCCCGGACGTGATTGAGGTGGAGCTTCTCCCCGGTGATGCTCGTCGTGTCCCGGCCCTTTCGGACGAAGGCGACCAGGGGTGTCCGGCGGTGATACCCGCGGACCTCGACGAAGGTTTGCTCCCGGCCGAAGGCCGTCCGGGCATTCCGCTGGAGAAGCGCCTGGAGCGCCGTCGCCTGCGCGCGAGCGGGCCCCGCCGTGGCCCGCTCGAAGCGGACGTCGTGCCTCCACTCCCGGAGTCGAAGCCCGGCCCTGAGCAAGGTGCCCATCCGGACCTCGCCCTACGCCGCCAGCTCGACAACCGCTTGGGCGTGTCGGCGAAGCCGGTCCACTCGCACGCGGACGCCCCAGCCCGGTCCGGTCAAGAGCGGCGCCTCGCCACGGTGGCCGAATCGTAGACCGTCGTCCGACACGTCCTCGACGAGCAGGAGCGTACCGTACGACCCTTCCACGAAGACCGGGGTCTCAAGCCCGGCGGCGAGGTGGCGGCCAGCCGCCGCGAGGACGGCCGTCTCACCCACGTGGCTTCCCACCTGGACCTCAAGGCCGGCCGCCGCCGCGCGGCGGGCCATCGCCACGGATCGCGCGAAGCCACCGCACTTCGAGACGCGCACGTTGACGGCGTCCACCGCGCCCGCCGCGATGAGGGCCTCCAGATCGGCCGGGGTCACGAGGGACTCGTCCGCCACCAGGGGAAGCGGGCACTCCGCCCGGAGGCGGGCCAGGATCCAGGGGGAGCCGGGTGGAATCGGCTGCTCCACGCTGGCGACTCCGCACCGGGCGAGTCGAATCACCGCGGCCCGGGCCTCGACGGGCGTCCAGGCACCGTTGGCGTCCGCTCTGATCGTCACGTCGGGACCCAGAACGTCCCGCACCGCGTCGACGCGGGCGCCGTCGTCGCCCACCCCGACCTTGACCTTCACCTGTCGGAGGCCGGCCAGCCGCGCCCAGCGCGCCTGCCGGGCCGCGCGATCGGGCGACTCCGCGGTGATCGCCCCTCCGTAGACGACCTGGCTGCGGAGCGGCGGAAGGAGGGTCGCCGCCGAGGCGCCCCGGTACCGGAGCGCCCGGTCGACAAGCGCCAGCTCCAGCGCCGAGCGCGCGGCGTGATGGCGCCCCGCCGCCGGCCCGCCGTCGGGCACGAGCCGCTCCATGGCCTCGAGGTCCGCGGGACTCCCGAGATCGGGCAACGCGGCCCCGCGGACAACCGGCCAGAGGACCCGCGCCAGGTGCTCGACGACGGCGGCGGGCGTCTCGCCGGTGACGTAGGGCCGCGGAGCCGCCTCCCCGAACCCCTCGACACCGTCCGCATCCAGGACGCGGACGACCACGGAGTCGCTCCACGTCCGGTTTCCGAGGCTGTGGCGAACGGACGTGAGGAACGGGATCCTGAGGGCATAGACCGTCGCGCTTACGAGCCGCACGGCGTGCCCTCCACTCCCGCGAGCGTTCCGTCCCGGAAGTACCGCCGGAGGAACACGTTCTCCCGCAAGGTCAGCTCGGCGATGGCCAGCCCGTCCTCGTCCTCGCAGAACGCGGCGAGCCCCACCTCGCCGAGCGTCCGGTAGAGCACCGGCTCGACGACGAGGCGACGGACGTCGGCGGCGGCCAGGGCCTCCAGCTCGGGCAGCCGGTCGCCCAGTCCCGCGCCCGCGGCCAGCTGCCGCAGGAGTCCGGGGTGATGAAGCTCCTCCAGGAGGTTCCGCAGACGGCTCTCGCTCGTCGCGGGCGGCGCCAGCGCGCAGAGGAAAGCGACGAACTCCGTCGCCCGGAGGTGCGTCCGTACGACGTCGCCGAGGAACCGGTCGTAATCGGCCGGCGGGGTGCTCCCGCTCTCCAGCGCCCGGAACTCCCGGGACGCGGCGAGCTGGGTCACCTGCATCTCGAACAGACCTTCGATGCCTGCGCGCAGGGTCATGGCTGGGCCCTTCTCACGCGATGGCAAAGAAGCGATACGCGAGCAAGCCGAGCGCGGCCCCCGCGGGCAGGTCGACCAGGTAGTGCTGCTTGGTGAACAGGCACGAAAGTCCGATCAGCGTCGGGAAGCCGAAGACCCACGTGCCGAAGTGTGGCTGGAGGTAGAGGGCCGTCAGCATCGCCACGGAGGTGTGCATGCTCGGGAAGCTGTTCGACCGGGCGTCGAACCGCTGGACGAACGCGAGAAACCGCTCCGACCACGTCCGCCGGCGGTTGATGGCGCGCCAGGACTCGGGCGTCGCAACCGGGAACACGAGGAAGAAGGCCATCTGCATGGCGAGAAGCCCCAGGAAGCTCACTGCGAGGTAGACGAACTCGCGGGACGAATCGACCACCCAGGTCGTGTAGAGGATGACCGGGTAGTAGAGGAAGCTGTAGATCCAGACCCACGCGGGCCAGTAGGGGATGCGGTCATCGAGGGAGAGCCGGAACTCTCGGACCGGCCTGAGGGGGTTTCGCTGGCACCAGAAGTAGAACTGGTAGGCCCCGATGATGAGGATCGTACCCAGGACCAGGTGCACGGCGAAGTCGGTGATGGTCATGGCTCGAGCCCTCCGTTCGTGCGCGGGATCACCGCGGCTCGGGTTGACGGGGCGTGATCCTGGACGCATCCCGGGCGAGGGCCCGGCCGAGACACAGGAACCCCGCCAGGGCGGCGAGGTAGGTCGTCGAGAATCGCCAGAGCAGGTTGTAGTAAGGCGCGATGCCGGGGGGCACGATGTCCGCCATGATCGAGAGCGAGGCTCCCTCGGCGATGCCCGCGCCTCCCGGGGTCGGGGCGAAGAAGACCAGGAAGATGAGGGCCATCTGCGCCTCCACGATCTGGCGCAAGGACCCACCCTCGACTCCGAGGAAGCGCGCGCAGAGATACGGCATGAGGGCCCGCGCCAGGAGAAAGCTCAGGCTGAGCAGGCAGACCGCCGCGAAGCACGCCTTGCCGTGGCGAAGAAAGCGCCGGGCGTCCTCGCGGTAGGTGTAGAGAAGGTCCACCAGTCGGGCCATCGTGGCGTCCATCCGGTCGACGGCGGGACCCGAGCGAGGCGCGCCAGGGGGCCACCAGTCGATGACGGCCCCGGGCCGGCGCAGCAGGCGCCAGACCGTCCGCGAGAGCGCGGCCAGCGCGATGCGGCAGAGATCCGGCCAGGTGGCCCCGAGGAGGAGCGCGGCGGCGATTGCCGTCAGCGTCCACACCGGGGCGAGGAAGACGAACCCGCTGGCCCCCACCCCGGAGATCAGGAGCGAGTAGAGCCCCATCAGGAGAAGCCCCACCATCGTCCCCATGAACGAGATGAGGGTCGCGGTGAGCCCGGTGCCGACGCTCACCCCGCTGCGGGTGAGCATGTAGACCTGGCCTGCGCCACCACCCGACTGCGATGGCGTGAGGATCGAGATCCCGATGTTGGCGAGCTCGGACTGGATGCACGCCCAGAACGAGACGCCCGGGTGGAGCACGCGGCAGATGAGCCAGATCCGCGCGGCCGAGGTCACGCTCTCGACCGGCAGGGCCAGGAGCAGGAGGATGAAGTAGCCCCAGCGCAGATCTCCCAGGAGCGGCGCCGCATGGTCGCCCGGGACCCGGGCGAACAGCCACCAGAACGCGCCCACTGTCAGCGCCAGGAAACCGAGCCCACCCAGGAGGAGCCTCCCCCAGGGCATGCTCGGCATGGTGGTCTCCAGCCCGGGCTCATCCACGACCACCACGCTGCATCCGGCCATCCCCGCCCTCCCCCGGCAACGCCTTCGAGCCGTCGCCACTGGCCCAAGGTGGGGCAACCTCAGTGCCATCGATGAAAACTGATTCACAGCATGTACTTACGGATCACGCCATCGATGAGGTACGTGACCCACCGGGTGGGGACACGGCAACGGTGGGGGAAAATCCGTCGCCTCGAGTCACGGGCGAGACGCGCTTGGGTCAGCCAGGGCACCGGTTGAGCTTGGGCGCTCGGCCGGAGTAGGATGGGCGCTCCCATGGCACCGCCTCTCCTGCTCGAGTTGCTCGGGGAGAGCCCGGGGATAGTCGCGGTCCGCGAGACGGCGGCGCGGCTTCTCCAGCGGCAGTCCGAGCGCGGCCGGTTGCCGCCCGTCCTGATCCAGGGCGAGACGGGCGTGGGCAAGGGGTTGCTCGCGCGGGCCCTCCACCGTGCGGGGCCTCGATCCTCCGGGCAATTCGTCGACGTCAACTGCGCGGCGATTCCCGAAACCCTGCTCGAGGCCGAGCTCTTCGGCTACGAGCGCGGCGCCTTCACGGACGCGCGCCATGCGAAGGCCGGCCTCTTCCAGACGGCCAACCACGGGACGATCTTCCTGGACGAGGTGGGTCTCCTGCCGGAGGCGCTCCAGGCCAAGCTCCTCAAGGCGCTCGAGGACCGCGCCGTCCGGCGGCTCGGCAGCACCCGGAGCGAGCCCGTCGACGTCTGGATCGTCACGGCCAGCAACGAGGACCTCGCGAGCGCGGCACATGCGCGACGATTCCGCGAGGACCTCTATCACCGCCTCGCCGTGGTGACGCTGACCATTCCACCGCTGCGCGACCGAGGCGAGGACGTGCTCCTCCTCGCAGAGCACTTCCTCGGCCGGGCGTGCGCGGAGTATCGACTCCCCTCGCGGAGTCTCACGCTGGACGCCCGGGCGGCACTCCTCGCCTATCCGTGGCCCGGGAACGTGCGGGAGCTGGCAAACGTGATGGAGCGCGTTGCGCTCCTCTCCGAGGCCCCGGTGGTGACCGCGGAGCTCCTTGGGCTGCCCACCGTGCCGGCGGCACCAGCGGCCACGGACGCCCGGGGCGAGCCAAAGGCGCCGGAGTCGCCCGCACTCGCGGTGGCGCTGGGCAGCGTGGAGCGGGTGCATCTCGTCGAGGCCCTGCGTCAGACCGGCGGCAACGTCACGCGGGCGGCCGCGCGTCTGGGGATCTCCCGGGACACCCTCCGGTACCGCATGGTGAAGCACGGCCTGGGGCGCGAGGAGCCGGCCCGACCCGCGCGAAGCCGCACGATCCGGTCCGACCAGCCCGTCCCGCCCGAGGACCCGCTCCCGCTCGAGGCAGCCGCGCCTCGAGCGCCCGGGGCGACGGCGGCCACGGTCGAGTCCATCGCACCGCTGGCGGTCCGCTGGGAGGGCCGACGGCTCGCGTTCCTGCGGAGCGCGCTCGTCCTGCCAGCCGACGCCGATCCCGGGTTCAGTCCGAGCCGCGCGCTCGAGACCCTGGTCGAGAAGATCCAGACGTTCGGCGGACGGATCGAGGAGATGAGCCCGACGGGCATCGTCGCGGCGTTCGGGCTGGAGCCGATCGAGGACGCCCCGCAACGGGCCGCGCTGGCGGCGACGGCGGTGCACAAGGCCGCGGAGCGGGCCAGCGGCGGCGAGGGAGCAGGCATTTGGGTCCACTCGGGAATCGCCGTCCGGCGGGTGCTCGTCGGGTCCTCCCGGGGCGGAGCCCAGGTCGACCTGGATGGCAAGCGTGAGGCGTGGACGGTGCTCGACACGCTCCTCGGACTCGCCGAGCCAGGCGCGATCCTCGTCGAGGAGGCCGCGGCGGCCTTCCTCGCGCGCCACTTCGACCTCGCCCCGGTCGACGGCGCCGGCGCGGCGGGGCCCGTGCATCGGCTGGTGGCGACCGAGCGACCGGGCTCGGGGCGCGGCCGGCGCGCCCCGATGTTCGTGGGTCGCGCCCGCGAGCTCGGGCTCCTGTGGAGCCGTCTCGAGGACGCGCTCAGAGGCCACGGTCAGGTCGTCGGGCTGCTCGGCGAAGCCGGCATTGGGAAGTCGCGACTGCTCCACGAGTTTCGCGAGCGGCTGCTCGGCGAGCCCGAGCGACGGGTGACGTTCCTGGAGGGGTGGTGCCAGTCCTACGCCAGCGCCATCCCGTACTTTCCGATTCTCGACATCCTCCGGTCGAACTTCCGCATCACCGAGGGTGAGAGCCAGGACGTCATCGCCGGCAAGATCCGGACGGGGGTCCAGGAAGTCGGGATCGAGCCAGCCGGGGCGGTCCCGTACGTCTTCCGTCTGTTCGGCATCTCGGAGGGCACGGAGGCGCTCGCCGCGCTCACGACCTCGGCCGTCAAGGCGCGGACCTTCGAGGCGCTGCGCCAGCTGGTGCTGCAGGGGGCGCGTCGGCGGCCCATCCTGTTCGTCATCGAGGACCTCCACTGGATCGACTCCACGTCGGAGGAGTGCTTGACCACGCTGATGGACAGCGCGGCCGGAGCGCCAGCGATGTGCATTGTGACCTATCGGCCGGGTTACCGGGCGCCGTGGATGGACCGCTCGTACGTCACCCAGGTCGCGCTTCCGCCGCTGTCGCGGGAGGACAGCCTGAGCGTCGTGCGGTCGGTTCGCCGCACCGACGCGGTGTCCGACCGGGTCGCCGAGGTCATCCTCGAGAAGGCGGAGGGGAACCCTTTCTTCCTGGAGGAGTTGTCGCGGGTGGTCGACGGGGCCGTCGAGGCCGCCCCGGGCCTCGCAGTGCCCGACACCATCCAGGAGGTGCTGCTCGCCCGGATCGACCGCCTGCCCGACGAGCCGCGCCGTCTGCTCCAAACGGCGGCCGTCGTCGGACAGGAAGTGCCGCTCGCGCTCCTCCACGCCGTCTGGGAGGGAGAGCTGGATTCCAACCTCCGGGAGCTCATGCGCCTAGAGTTCCTCCACGCGAAGTCGGGGGGTGGCGAGCCGCTCTGCGCGTTCACCCACAGCCTGACACGTGACGTCGCCTACGAGAGCCTGCCGCCGGCCCGCCGCCGCGTGCTCCACGGCGCGATCGCCCGGGCGCTCGAGGCCGTGTACGCCGACCGGCTGGGAGAGGTCTACGATCGGCTCGCGCATCATTATGGCCGGACGGATGAGGCGGCCAAGGCCGTGCTCTACCTCACGCGCCTCGCCAACCAGGCGGTCAGCGCGCACGCCCTCGCGGAGGCTGTCCGGATTCTCGAGGAGGCCCGCACCCATGTCGAGCGGCTCCCGCCAGCAGAGCAGGATCGACGCCGCCTCGAGCTCGTTCTCCTGCAGGCCTATTCGATGACGCCGCTGGGCGCCTTGCAGGACATCGTTTCCCTGCTGCTTCGCCATCAGGGTTCCCTCGAGAGCCTTGGTGATCCGCGTCTGGCCGGCCCCTATCACCTCCTGCTCGGGCGGAGCTATCTCTTCCTCGCGGACCAGCGGCAGGCGTCGCACCACCTGGAGGTGGGCCTGGCGGAAGCCAAGCGATGCGACGACGACGCGACGCGGGGCAAGATCCACTACGTCCTCGCCCAGCACGACGTTATGTCGGGACATCCGCGGGATGGCCTCGAGCACGGCCGGCGGGCCGTCGCCCTGCTCGAGCGCGCCGGGGAGTCTTGGTGGATCGGCCCGGCGCACTGGGCGGTCGGGCTGAACCACGCGCTCCTCGGCGAGTTCGACGCAGCGCTGGCTGCGCAGGCCCAGGCCATGGCGCGCGGCACCGAGGTGGGTGACCCACAGGTCGCGAGCTCGGCCGCCTGGGCGAGCGGTGTAGTCCATGTGTGCCGGGGGGACCTGGAAGCCGGCATTCGCAGTTGCGAAGACGCGCTGACGCGCTCGCCGGATCCGCTCAACACCGCCCTGGCGCTCGGCTGGCTGGGCTTCGCCTGGCTCGAACGCGGGGACCTCGCTCCGGCCATGACGCGCCTCGAAGAGGCGCTGCGATTGCTTGACCAGTTCCGCTTCCGCTCGCCCCAGGCCTGGTTTTCGGCATTCCTGGCCGAGGCGCACCGGGGGGCCCACCGGCTCGAGACGGCGCTCGAGCTGGCCAGCCAGGGACTCGAGCACGCCCGGGCCACCGGCTCGACGCAGGGCATCGGGTGGGCGGAGCGGGCGCTCGGCCACATCGCGCAGGCCCGGGGTGCGCTCGGCGATGCTCAGGACCATCTCCACGAAGCGCTCGGCGCCTTCGAGGCCGTGGGAGCCGAGTTCGAGATCGCCCGAACCTGGTTCGACCTGGCCATGCTCGCCCACGCGCGCGGCGACGCGAGCGCGACGGCCGCGCATGTCGGCGAGGCCGCCCGGCGCTTCCGCGCGCTCGGCGTCCCGCGTTGGGTGGAGCGGGTCGAGGAGCACGTCCGGGCCTGGGGCGCGGTCAGCTGACGTGAGCCTCTCGATCGAGCCGATGACGGTCGCGGAGGTGGATGCCGAGCGCGCCGCCCTGGTGGCGCTCCTCCGGGACACCGTCGAGAGCGGCGCGTCCGTCGGGTTCCTCCCGCCGCTGGGGGACGCCGAGGCCGCATCGTACTGGGCCACGGTCGCCGCGGGACTCCGGGAGGGTTCGCGAGTCGTCCTCGCCGCTCGCGACGGCGAGCTCGGGCTCGTGGGCTCGGCCCAGCTGGAGCTCGCCATGCGCGCGAACGCCCGGCACCGAGCCGAGGTGTCGAAGGTCATGGTGCACCGCCGCGCGCGCCGGCGGGGGGTGGGTCGCGCGCTCATGCTCGCCCTGGACGATCACGCCCGGCGGCTCGGGCGCACGACCCTCATCCTCGACACCCGGCAGGGCGATCCCTCGGAGGTTCTCTACCGGGCGGCGGGCTGGACGTTCGCCGGCGCGATCCCTGCCTACGCGCGGAGCGCCACGGGCACCCTCGACGCGACCGCGTTCTACTACAAGCTTCTCGCGCCGGCCCCCTGAGCGGCCCGGCACGGTCCGGCCCGCGCGCCCGGGGGCGAGTCTGGGATGGGCCTTCACCCGACCGGGCGCCAGGAGACGGTGCTGATGAGATACTCCGTCGCCTCGCTCGGCCGCAAGGAGGCGGGAGTGACGGCGCTGGCTCTCGACTGTAGCGCGGGAGAAACGGTTTTGAGAGCGCCGAGGTCGCCCGCGAAAACCCGACGAATAGGGCGTCACCCGGGAACGGGTGGCCGAGGTCCTGCTCTTCGACCGCGCTTGATTCTCCGTCACGGCAGCTTGCTGCCGTGCACACACTCGATCGAGATCCGGTCAAAGTCGAGTCCGCCCCGGCCCTTGCCGGCCCGGCCCACGCGGCGCTAGACTCCGGCCACCCTAGTCACGCGCCAGCTGGGTCGTCGCCTAGAAGGCGGGGTAGTCGGGTAGCGGGGGTTCAGATGGAAGAAATGCCGCATCACGACGACGCGGGAATCGGACCGTTCTCGCGCGGTGTGTCCGGACTACCGACGGCCGGGTTGACGGCGACCGTGCGACTGGACGACGGGGACGAGCCGGATCTGCGTCGCTGCGGTCGCCCAGCCGATCGGTGACACCGTCGTTCGGATGCTCGCGTACAACAGATCCATCCCGGACCCGACGCTTCTCGTCCGGCAGGGCTCCGAGAGCATCGTGAACGTCACGAACGACGGCGACGTCGATGCCACCGTTCACTGGCACGGGCTCCGCCTGGAGAACCGTCTCGACGGCGTGCCGCACGATACACAGAAGCCCATCCCCCTCGAGAGCCCCCGAGCGCCCATCGCAATGGCAACGAAGCCGAACGCCCCAAGAGCGCGACCCGAGTACAGCCCCGCGCTGAGTGCGCAAATAGAGCGGAGTGCCTTCAGCCCGATCGCGTTCATCGGGTGGGTGATCATTCTCCTGGTCGTGCTGTCTGGCCTGAGCGCCGAGCTCATGTCCCGAGAAACCCGGTCGGCCAGAGGGTCGAGCAGGCTCAAAGGCGTTGCCCGAAGTAGCCTGTGTCCCTCTCCCGGCGCTCCGCCGCCACCACTGCCGAGGCGTGCCACGGTCGCGATCGGGCGCTGGGCAGCGGCGGCCTGGAAGCGCCGAACCCCGAGCGATCCGCGGACCCTTCGTCACTCCGGGCCGAGGTATCCGCCCGGAGCC
Source organism: uncultured Candidatus Rokubacteria bacterium (assembly GCA_963805625.1). Taxonomy (GTDB): domain Bacteria; phylum Methylomirabilota; class Methylomirabilia; order Rokubacteriales; family DASRDR01; genus DASRDR01. The sequence continues at coordinate 165,532 of CAWDVE010000017.1, read as the reverse complement.
AAGCTCGTCGCGAGCATCACCGCGTTGATGTCGCCATGGGCGCGCCAGGTGGGCTCCTGACGGTTGCCCACGGCGCACCAGAAGTCGTCGATCCGTCCAGCCAGGGGTAGATAGCCTGCAAGGTCCGCCAGCCGTTTCAGGACCCGCTGGGGTCTGGCGGTGCGCGCCAGCATCCGCTCGAGCGCGTGCAGGCCGATGGCGAGCCCGAGCTCGCGAAACGCGAGCCGACGGCTCACCGGTTCAGCCAGAGGCTCGCCACGCGCGTAGGCGGCGAGACCGACCTCGACCGCTGCGACGATTCCTTCCAGGAGCTCGCCGCCTTCAACGCCGTGGTCCAACATCATCGCCGCCAGACGATACGCGCTGGTCAGCAGGGCTCCGATGCCGAGCGGATCGTCGGTCGCCCAGGCGGCGCCCCGGCAGAGTGCAGCCACCTTCTCGATCTCCCGCTCGAGCGTGGCAGAACCAAGCGCCGATCCCGCCTCGGCTGCGGCGCCGCGCAGCTCGAGGTAGGCGATCCAGGCGTCGAGCGGATCGTGCTGTCCCGTTGAAGGCACGAGGACGCGGTCGAGGTCGATGCTCATCTTCCAGACCATCCGCGGCGCGCCCATCGGCGAGTCCGAGCGGACGAAGGCGGCATGAGCCGCCTGCGCCAACTCGACCGCCCACGTGTGGAAGATCGGCTGGCTGGTTTCGCGATGGATCCTGTGGAGCGCGTGCAGCCACTGGGTCAAGTAATGGAAATACTGGCCGTCTCGGTCCCACTCGAGGCGTGCGTCGAATGGGTCGCCAGGCGCGCGCTCGGGGAGCGGCTTGCCGATCCGGAGCCCGCCTCGGGTGGGATGCCGCTCGCCCTCGCCTTCGGAGCGGCCCCCGATCCAGCCCTGGCGCGTGTCGTCCGCACGGTACCGCCCCAGCACGTGGTGCACCTGATCGACGAGGCGCAGCGCCAGGTCCAGGTAGCTTCCCTCACCGCTCTGACGATAGAGACCGAGGAAGTTGCAGACGGCGAAGGCGTCCGTCCACAGGTACCGGCGCGCCGGTTGGCCTCCCGAAAGGCCGGTGACCTCGGCGAACTCGTCCATCAGGTGCCGAGCGAATCGATCGCGCGCCTTGGCCTCGACGGTCATCGCCGGAGTCTTCCCGCTGCCAGACGCCGCGTCCACCGAGCCGCTCCGCAACGTGCGATATCGCGTGGCGCGCGGCCTCGCCCTCAGCGCCATCGCCCCGGGCGCCTCCTGCCCACCATAGCGCACCTCAAGGCGCGACGCGAGGGGGCGCGGGCCAGGCACGAGGACGACGTGGCGGGCAGGCCCGGACGGCCTCTCGGCTCGGTGCGCAGACAGGGTGGAGGCGGCGGGCACCGGAGCCCGCACCGATCAGGAGCGGGCCCTGCTCGAGGTAGTCTCTGACTTCGGGCTCGACGCCGTACGCGATGACGCATCGGACAAGGCTGATCGTGAACGTGCTCGCCTATCACCATGGCCTGAAACCATGCGCAGGAAGCTCGCCTCCGCGCCGCGCGATACTCGGAACCCAACGCGTGCGACGCAACACTTTCGACGCCAGCTCGAGCCATTGAATTGCCGGCGGAACCGTCGCCGTCGTCCTCGCGGACTCGGGGCTGAAGTACCTCGGCACGGACCTCTGGCCCGAGGCCCCCCCGGGGCCGTGAGGCTTCGCGCTCTTCCACGACTCGACGGACGAGATCATCCGGCAACCAGCGCATTCGGGCGGGCGCGGCCGTTGACGGCGGTCCCGGGAGTGGGTAGGATCCCACGCACGGACGATTAGCTCAGTTGCGCGATGCGGCTTTTCTTCGTGGCGACGGGCTGTTGCCGTCAAGGGTCGGGTACTGCCCGTCGTCGTTTGGGGAGCGCCCCGAATGTGTCCGCAGGTGCCACCACGCGCGGCGATGAACGGCCGGCGATCCTTGGAGACGTGATAGACAGCGATCAGCAGCTTCCGCGTGGCGGCGATGGGCGCGATCTTCGGCAGCCTACGGCGGGGCAGCTTCTCGATGTCGCCCTTGAACGTGCGCACCCGCCGGCGCAGGAGCGTCAGGTCCTCGCAGCCATAGCGGACCTGCGCGCAGTAGGCTTCGCCGTGATGCCGGCCGACCGAGCGCGCGGCCGCGCCGAGCAGCGCGTAGAGCTAGCTCCGCGCCAACCTGGTGCCGGCCGTCATAGCAGAGGCGGGCCAGGCGAGGAGCACCGGGCGAGGGCGCCACTCTCAGCCCCGGCCTCTGCGGGGCACGGGGGAAGCTTCCCGGCGGCGTGTGAGCCGCCTCTGTCTTGTTGGGGTGTCCATGCCCCAAGTGGGCAGGTGGCCCCCACCAAATCGAGACCTTCTCGGGGGAAAGCTGTGGATCCTGTTGAAGAAGGTTTCCGGCATTGCACTTGGAGAAGGTGGTTCCCGGAGGCGTTTTTCATGTCTTTCCGCCGTGCCACGCATGCCAGAAGCAGGTCCTCGAGCGATGCATAGGCTCGCACTTGCGTTGCTCCTCATCGCGTCCGTCGGTAGCGCACCGGTCTGGGCGGACGAACCGCGCCAGGCTCTGCTCGAGCGCGTGTGGTGCGTCGACGTCGCCGTCGGGGACTTCGTGGCTCCCCTCGACCTCGGCATCACGGGGGAGGTGGTGCGCGACGCCGTGGAGGTCGCCCTGCGCACGCGTATGCCCAAACTGCCGATCATGGTGACCTGTCCGGACGCCCTGCGGGTCCTCCTCATCCTGGCCACGTCGTCGCCGACCGTGTTTTACGGCGTGGCCGACCTGACAGTTCTCCGGCGGGCTATCGTCGTGGAGACCGGCGAGTTCTCGCGGGCCGAAGCGTGGCGGAGCACATTCGTGCTCCACGGGCCCGTGTCCGACGCCAGACGCCACCTGGTGGACGTCATCGAAACGATGATCGACAGGTTCGCCCGTGAGCGCGAGGCCAGCGGCCATCGATGACAGCCGTTGGAGTCCCGGCCGGTTCCCTCGGTGGTGCCGACCCCCCACGCCCGAACGACGGAGACCCGTCATGAAGCCTGTCTCGCCACGAGCGTCGACTATCCTCGCGATCTGGACGGCCGTCAGTATCACGGTGCCGGGCGCCCCGGCCGTGGGCGCTGGCCGCGTGCCGGTCAGCTACCTGGTCGAGCGCGAGCCGTTCGTCCAGGGCGTCTCCGCGGGCGACAGCTTGCGATTCCAGATGTGCGGGGACGGCGCCTGCGCCACGGTGCTCCACACCGAGGAGCTCGTGGTCGGGACGCCCGGGTTGCTCGTCGAACGAGTCGACCTTGAGCCCGCGGGCCAGCAGCCACCGGGGGGCACTGGCGCCCTCCGCCTGGGCGCGACGGTCAGTGCGCCCAGCATCGACGGCCCCTTGTTCCTGCGTGTGGCGGGCTCCGGCATCCAGCCCTTCCAGGGCCCAGGCCTCTTAGGCTCAGATCGCCGCCGTGGTCCTGCGGGGCGCGGGGGGGCCGGCGGGGCAGCCGGGTCCGATCGGTGTGGAGGGCAAGCAGGGTCCGACTGGGCCCAGGGGGCCGGCCGGCCCGCCGGGGCCGTCGGGCGCCGCTGGGCCGGTCGGTCGTTCTGGTCCCGCGGGGATCCCGGGGCCGGCTGGTCCGGCGGGCCCGAGCGGGGCTCTGGGACCACCGGGTCCACCGGGCCCGCCTGGGATACCCGGGCCCACTGGCTCCGTGGGCATGGTCTTCAAAGGTGAATGGGCACGGTCCACGGACTACGCGGTCAACGATGTCGTGACTCACCGTGGTGAGATGGTGGTGGCCTGGTTGCCGAGGGCGGAAGGCTTCGTCCTGCGGGATTCGAACCCGTGTTTCGGCCTTGAGAGGGCCGAGACACGCGCCCGGGCGCGGCGCCTGCCTCAGGGCCCCATACCGTCACTCGAGGTGAGGAGCGGTGCGGCGGGCTTTGTGGGGTGCTCGACCGCGGCGCGTCGGGCCCCCAGACGCGCGTCCCGGCGCTGCGCGACGAAACTCTGGAGCCGTGTCTCGGTCTCCCGGCGCGTGTAGGTCTCCTCGAACAGCCAGCGGAGCCCGGCCTCGAGCTCCTCGACGGTCATGCGCTTCGGCGTGAACGTCACGTCGAAGAGCGTGCACCGGTCCCAGAACCGCTCCTGGAGCAGCCGGCCCTCGCGGCGGAGCCGCGCGTGGAGCGGGGTGCCGGGGAACGGAGTCAGCACCGTGTACTGCACCTCGGCGAGCCCCGAGCCGCGGACGAATTCGAGAACCTCGCCAAAGACGTCCGGCGTGTGGGCGTCGAGCCCGAGAATGAAACAGCCGTTGACGCTCACCCCTCGCGACTGGAGCGTGTCGACCACACGCCGGAGGTGCGGCGCCCGCCGGCGCTTCCACTCTGCCGGATCGAGCCCCGCCAGGTCGTCCGCGCGCGGGCTCTCGAAGCCGATCAGGAGCTGCCGGCAGCCGGACGCGGCCAGACGGTCGCACAGCGCGGGGTCGTCGGCCACGGAGACGTCAGTCTCGGTGAAGTAGCGGATCCCCTCCGGCGTCACGGCGCGGAGAAAGTCCTCCGCCCAGCGCCGGTCGAGGAACGTGTTGTCGTCCGCCAGCTCGAAGAACGGCTCCGCGACGTATCCGCGGGCGGCGCGGATCTCGGCGATCACGCGGTCCACCGGCTTCTGGTTGAAGCGCGACGTGATCCGGAGGCTCGCCGCGCAGAACTCGCACGCCCGCGGGCAGCCCCGCGAGCTCTGGACGGTGATCCGATTGTACGGGCGGCCCCCGAGAAGGTCGAACCGCGGGACGGCGTAGCGACCAGGCTCGAAGACCCGATCGAGCGCCCCCCCGTAGCGGCGCGCGAGCCGACCCCGCTCGGCGTCGGCCAGGAGGCGCGGCCAGGCTCCCTCGGCTCCGCCGACGACCACGGCGTCGGCGTGCTCGAGCGCCTCGTCCGGCAGGAGCGAGACGTGGAGCCCGCCCAGCACGACGGGCACGCCCTGCGCCCGGAACCGCCCGGCGAGCGCGTAGGCGGCATCGATCCGGGCGGTGAAGCTCGAGATCCCCACGAGATCGAACTCGGGCAGGGTGCCGAAGCCCTGGAGGTCGTCGACCTCGAGATAGGTGATCTCGTGACCCGGGGGCGTGAGCCCCGCTACGGTGAGGAGCCCGAGGCTCGGCAGCTGGGCGATGACCCGGCCACGGCGGACGAAGCCCGGGAGCGTCACCCCGAGCGCGGCAAGCTCGGTCGTGCGCACGCGGACGCCGCTCATCGCCATCAACCCGATCCTCATGGGAACGCGTCCTCCCGCGGGCCGCGGGCCCGCGCCGGAAGGCCGGCTGCTAGGAGCCAGACGGCGGCGATCAGCGTCGTCACGGGGATCGGAAGCAGGTAGCGCCCCGGACTCCAGAAGGCCGCCAGCATGAGGAGACTCGGCAGAGCCACCGTGCCGAAGAGGAGCAGTCGACACCCCGCACGCTGCGCGGAGCCGCCCCAGCGCGAACGCGCCATCCAGGGAACGTAGAGCAGGTTCAGCGCCGGAAGCGCGATGGCGGCGATGTGGCCCAGCCGCACCAGGCGCCGGGGCAGGTCGTCGAACGCCCGGAATCCGGGCGGGGGCGCCACCGGACCCCCGAAGGACCACAGCCCCAGCACGGCGCCGACGGCCATGCTCCCGCCGATCATCCACCACGCCACGCGGACGTTGGCGCGCCCCATGGGCGGCTCGGACCTCGTCACCTCGCGAACCTTGCTTTCGCTCATTTGCGTGGCTCCTTGCTTGCACCCTAGAAACAGGGCAACGGGAATGCCACAAGGCTCGATCGCCAAAAAACAGGAGGTTGCGATGGCTGCGGGGCCGCCGATCCAGGTAGGTGCGGTGGGGAAACCCCCAATTTGGGTGGGGGAGCGCGGAAGGCCGACCGGGTGCGTCGGCCGGTCGAACGGGCGTAGGATACCGGCACCCATGGGCCCGCTGGCCGCGCTCCTCGGCAACTCGCCCGGCATCATCGCGCTCCGGGAGAGTGCCGCCCGGCTGCTCCAGCACCCCTCCGATCGGGGGCGGCTGCCACCGCTGCTCATCCAGGGGGAAACCGGGGTGGGCAAGGGTCTGCTCGCACGCATGCTTCACGACGAGGGGCCCCGCGCGGAGCAGCCGTTCGTCCCCCTCAACTGCGCCGCCCTCCCCGAGACCCTGCTCGAGTCCGAGCTGTTCGGCTTCGAGCGCGGGGCCTTCACGGACGCGCGCCAGCCGAAGGCCGGGCTGTTCCAGGCGGCCAACCGCGGCACGCTCTTCCTCGACGAGGTGGCGCTCCTGCCCGACAGCCTCCAGGCCAAGCTCCTGAAGGTCCTGGAGGACCGCGCCGTCCGGCGGCTCGGCGCCACCCGCTCCGAGCCCGTCGATGTCTGGATCATCACCGCGAGCAACGAGGATCTCGCGGCGGCGGTGGACGCCCGGCGCTTCCGCAAGGATCTCTATCACCGGCTCGCCGTCGTGACCCTGCGGCTGCCGCCGCTCCGTGAGAGGGGCGAGGACGTGGTCCTGCTGGCGCAGCACTACCTGGGCGTGGCCTGCGCCGAATATGGCCTGGCAGCCAAGAGCCTCGCGCCGGAGGCGCGCACGGCGCTGCTCCGCCATCCGTGGCCAGGAAACGTCCGGGAGCTGATGAACACGATGGAGCGGGTGGCCCTCCTCGTCGACGGCGCGGTGGTGACAGCGGCGATGCTGGACATCCCCCCCGCCGCCAGCTTCGTCGAGGAGCGGGGCGACCCGCCCGCCCCGGGCCGCGCCCTCGACGCCACGCTGGGCGCGGTCGAGCGGACGCAGCTCCTCGAAGCGCTCGACGAGACGTTCTGGAACGTGACGCGCGCCGCCCGGCGGCTCGGGATCTCCCGCGACACGCTGCGGTACCGCATCACCAAGCACCGGCTCCGGCCGGGCGGATCTCGGCCCGGATCGTCGCCGGAGGCCGCGCCCGAGGTGGTGGCTCCCACGGGCCCACCTCGGCCGCCGATGGCCGCGGACGCGCCGGCGGCAACCGTCCGCTGGGAGCCCCGCCGCGTGACACTGCTTCGCGCGGTGATCGACGGCCCGCCGTCCGACGACGGCCGCCTGTACCCGAGCCGCCTGATCGAAGCCCTCATCGAGAAGGCGCGAAGCTTCGGCGGCCGGATGGAAGACCTCGGCCCGAGTGGCATCGTGGCCACCTTCGGCCTCGAGCCCGTCGAGGATGCGACCCGGCGGGCCGCGCACGCGGCCGTCGCGATCCGCAAGGCGGTCGAGCGCGAGCGGCGGACCGAGCCGCCGTGGATCACGATCCGGCTGGGTATCCACGTCACGCAGCTCCTGGTGGGGTACGCGGGCCGGGACATCCGGCTCGAGCTCGACGGCAAGCGCCGTGCCTGGCAAGCGCTGGAAGGCCTCGTCCTGCGGGCCGATCCCGACCGGACCGTCGTCTCGGAAACGGCCGCGCCGTTCCTCGACCGTCGATTCACGCTGGTGCCGCTCCCAGCGCCGGCCCCCGCCGACGGCCCCGTGTACCGGCTGGACGGGGTCGAGCGCGCTGGCTTCGGATCAGGCCGCCGGCTCACCGCGCTGGCCGGCCGCAGCCGGGAGCTCGAGCTCCTGCGCGACCGCTTCGCCGCCGCCGCCGACGGACACGGGCAGGTCGTGGGCATCGTGGGCGAGGCCGGGATCGGGAAATCGCGGCTCCTTCTCGAGCTCCGCAGGAGCCTTCGGAGCGAGCGCGCCGTCTGGGTTGAGGGCCACTGTCTCTCGTACGGGAGCGCGGTTCCCTATCTGCCGGTGATCGCGATCCTCCGGCGGAGCCTCCGGATTGCCGAGGGGGACAGCCCGGCGTCGATCGCGCGGAAGGTTCGGGCGGGGCTGGAGGACCTCGAAATGGAGCCGGAAGAATGGGCTCCGTACCTGCACCACCTCCTGGGCATGAAGGAGGGGACCGAGCCTTTGAGCATGCTGAGCCGCGATGCCATCCGGGCTCGGACGGTGGACGCGCTCCGTCAAATGGGTCTCCGGGGCAGCCGGCAGCGGCCGATCGTATTCGTGTGCGAGGACCTTCAGTGGATCGATGGCTCCTCCGAGGAGTGCCTCGCCTCGCTGATCGAGGCCGCGGCGGGCGCGTCTGTTCTCTCGCTCCTCACGTACCGCCCCGGCTACCGCCCGCCCTGGATGGACAAGTCATATGCGACGCAGCTCGCACTCCAGCCCCTCTCGCGGGGCGACAGCCAGAGAATCGTCGAGTCGCTCCTGGTGATGGGCTCCGCGCAGGAGGCACTGGCCCCCGCGATTCTCAGCAAGGCGGAGGGGAACCCCTTCTTCCTCGAGGAGCTGTGCCGGGCCGTCAGCGAGGAGCCCGACGCGGGCGGTGGAATCGCCGTGCCTGACACGGTCGAGGAGGCATTGCGGGCACGCATCGACCGCCTGCCCGAGGACGTGAAGGACACACTGCGGCTGGCGTCCGTCATCGGCCGGGAGGTTCCGCTGCGGCTCCTCCAGGCCGTCTGGCGGGGCCCGGGGGATATCCAGCAGCAGCTCCGCGAGCTCACGCGCCTCGAGTTCGTCTACGAGCAGACGCGCCCCGGCGAGTCCGTCCACGTGTTCAAGCACGCCCTGACGCAGGAGGTCGTGTACGACAGCCTGCCGGTGGCCCAGCGCCAGGCGCTGCACGCCGCGGCCGCGCGCGCCCTCGAGCGGCTCTACGAGGGGCGCCTCGAAGAGGCGGACGACCGGCTCGCCTACCACTACGCCCGCACCGATCAGGCCGACAGCGCCGTCGGGTGCCTCTCGCGCATGGCGGAGAAAGCGGCGCGGGGCTACGCGCACACCGAGGCGCTAGGCCTTCTGGAAGAGGCGCTCGCCCACGTTGAGCGACTCCCCGCCAACGTGCGCGATCACCGGCGCCTCCGCCTCGTGCTCCGCAAAGCCTCGACGCTGATCCACCTTGGGCGGTTCCGCGAAACCTTGGGATTGCTACTCCACTGGAAGGCCTCGCTGGACCGCCTGGACGATGCCGCGATGTCGGCCTACAACCATTTCCTGCTCGCCCGGACGCACCTCTTCCTCGGTGACCGCGAGCGGGCAATCGAGAGCGCCGAACGCGCAATCGCCGACTCCACGCGAAGCGGTGACACGGCAACGCGCGGCAAGGCGCACTACGTGCTCGCGCAGGAAGCCCCGCTGTCCGGACGGGCGGCGGAGGGTATCAAGCACGCCTTGGAGTCGCTCACATGCCTCGAGAGCACGGGAGACGAGTGGTGGATCGGACAGGCTCACTGGGTCGTCGGGCTCAACCATGCCCAGCTCGGAGAGCTCGGCGCCGCGCTCGAGGCCGAGACGCGAGCCCTGATCATCGGCGAGGCAGGCGGCAACCGTCAGCTCCAGGCCTCGGCGCTCTGCGCCACGGGCATCATCCACACAGCTCTCGGTCACGCCGAGTCTGGTATCGAGGCCTGCCAACAGAGCCTCTCGGTCGCTCCCGACCCGCTCACGCGCGCCGTCGCACTTGGCTGGCTCGGATTCTCGTTCGTCGAGCATAGCGACGCCGCGCGTGCGATGCCCGCCCTGGAGGCGGCGGTTCAGCAGCACGGCGCGTTCCCCTTCCCGCAGTTCCAGGGCTGGTTCACGGCCTTCCTGGCCGACGCATACCGCCTCGATGGCCGGCGCGAGCGGGCGCTCGCGACCGCGCGGGAGGCGCTCGAGATCACCCGCGCGGCCCGCTCGGCCTACGGCGTCGGCCTGGCGCTCCGGGCGCTCGGGCGTGTCCAGCTTGCGACCGGCGCCCTGGCCGAGGCCATGGCGACGCTCCACGAAGCAGGAACGACGTTCGAGGCGATCCAGGCGCGCTACGACGTGGCGCGGGTGTGGATGGACCGTGGGGAGGCCGCCCTCGCCACGGGTGACAGGACGTCGGCAGCCCAGCACTGGGAGCACGCCCGCCAGTGGTTCGTCGATCTCCGCGTCCCTCACTGGGCAGAGCGCGCGGAAGCCCTCGCCCGGACGCTCGACGCGCCGGCCTGATCCGTCGGCACACGGGCTGCACTCGTCCATCGACGTCGACACTTCCGCTCGCGCGTGATCGCCGCGGGGCCGGTCGGGCGGGGCGGTGACCGCCGGGTTGGGGGGCGCGATTCGGCTCGAACAGCTGGGGCGATTGTGCCCGTGCGTAGAATGTGAGGGTGATCCAGCTCGAAGGGGTTTCCAAGGCCTACGGCGACCGGGTGCTGTTCCGCGACGTCACGTGGCAGCTCAGCGGGCGCGAGCGCATCGGGCTCGTCGGCCCGAACGGCATCGGGAAGACCACGCTCTGCCGCATCCTCGTGGGCCTGGAGCCGCCCGACACCGGTCGCGTGAGCCGGGCCCGCGAGATGACGGTCGGCTACCTTCCCCAGGAGGCGGCGGGGGAGGCCCGCGGCTCGGTCCTGGGCGAGGCGCTATCCGGGTTCCCCGAGGTCTGGGAGATCGAGCGCCAGCTGGAGGCGGTGGCCGCCCGGCTCCACGAGGCGGCCGACGAGGCGCTGACCGCGCGGTACGGAGACCTCCAGCACCGCTTCGAGACGCTCGGTGGCTACCGGCTCGAGACGGAGGCGCGGGTCGTCCTGAGCGGGCTTGGCTTCCGGGACGCCGACCTCGCGCGGCCCCTCCTGGAATTCTCGGGGGGCTGGCGGATGCGCGCCGCGCTGGCGCGCCTCCTCCTGCAAGGTCCCGCGCTCCTCCTCCTCGACGAGCCGACGAACCACCTGGATCTCGAGTCCTTGGGCTGGCTCGAGAACTACCTGAGCGCGTACGACGGCACCGTCGTCGTCGTCTCCCACGACCGCTACTTCCTGAACCGCATGGTCACGACGGTGGCCGAGCTCTCGCCGACCGGACTCGACCTGTATCCGGGGGACTACGACGACTACCTCGCCCAGCGCGAGGCGCGGCAGGCGCTCCTCGAGGCCCGCGCCCGCAACCAGGCCAAGCGCGTGGCCGAGATCGAGCGCTTCATCGAGCGTTTCCGCTACAAATCCTCGAAGGCGCGGCAGGTCCAGAGCCGGATCAAGATGCTCGATCGGCTGGACCGGGTGGAGGTCGAAGGCGCCGCGCGCCACATCCGCTTCTCTTTCCCTGCGCCGCCCCGGACCGGTCGGCACGTCGTCCAGCTGCGGCGCATCGCCAAGGCCTATGGCCCGAAGATCGTCTACGCGGGGATCGACCTCGACCTCGAGCGTGGCGAGCGCATCGCGCTCGTCGGGCCGAACGGCGCCGGCAAGTCGACGCTCCTCCGGATCCTCGCGGGCGTGCTTGCCCCGGACGGGGGGGAGCGGGTCCTCGGGGCCCACGTCACGACACATTACTACGCCCAGCACCAACTCGACGCGCTCGACCCCGCGCGCACGGTCCTCGAGGAGATGGAAGCCGCCGCGCCCGAGACCGACCGCACGCGGCTCCGAACCCTGCTGGGCGCGTTCCTCTTCTCGGGCGACGCCGTGGAGAAACGCGTCGCCGTCCTGTCGGGAGGCGAGAAGGCGCGGCTCGCGCTCGCGCGGATGCTCGTCCGCCCGGCGCCCTTCCTCTGTCTCGACGAGCCGACGAACCACCTGGATCTCGCGTCCCGGGACGTCCTCGAGGACGCCCTCGCGGGCTTCCCCGGGACGATGGTCTTCATCTCGCACGACCGTTACTTCATCAACCGCCTGGCGACGAAGGTCGTCGAGGTCCGGGACGGCCGCCTCGTGATCCACCTCGGCGGGTACGACGACTATCACGCCGCGCTCGAGCGCCGGCCAGCCGGCGCGACGGCGCCGGCTGCCGAGCCACCGACGCCACCACCCGGCGAGGCGGCCGGCAAGCGGGACGGGCGCGCCGCCGCCCGGGCCGGCGCGCCCCCTCAGGCCGACCGGGCGCGCCGGCGCCCCCGGGTCGATCCCGCCGTGCGCGAGCTCCGGCGGCGCCTCGACACCCTCGAGACCGAGATCCACGCGATCGAGGCCCGGCTCGAGGATCTGGGTCGGACGCTAGCCGATCCCGCGCTCTACGCCGACGGCGAGCGCGCCCGGGCGGTCACCCTCGAGCGCCAGCAGGCAGAGGAGCAGGTCGCCTGGCTCCTCCACGAGTGGGAAACGCTCTCGGAGTCGCTGGCGGCCCATGAGTGAGCGTGGGCCGGGTGGCCGGGTCTAGGCGGCGATGCCGTTCGTGACGGCCAACGGGATTCGCCTCTACTACGAGTGGCACGGCGCCGGGAACGGGGTTCCCGGCGTCCTGGCGATGGGGCTCAGGGGCGATAGCACCGCGTGGCCGTTCCAGCTCGCAGCCCTGACGCCGCGCCACCGCGTGCTCGTGTTCGACAATCGCGGCGCCGGCCGGAGCGACGCGCCCGACCTCGCGTACACGACCCGGGGCATGGCGGAGGACCTCCTCGCCCTCCTCGACGCGCTCGGCGTCGTCGCTCGACGGGGCGATCGCCCAGGAAGCCGACGGGGTCAGACTTTGACGGTACGGACGACGGAGATCTGACCCCGAATCCCCCGGAAAATTGACAGGTTCGGGGCGAGAGGCTATCATCCAGCCTCGTTCCCCGCCCACAGGTCCAAGCACTCAGGTCATCCTCTCGGAGGGGGTCGCCAGGTGGACGATTTGTACTGGACTACACGGCTGCACGGGATCCGGGCGGTCCCGGGCTAGGAGGCGAAGCCGTGCGCGAGATCGGGATCGGGCTTCTCGGAGTGGGAATCGTCGGCGGCGGTGTGCTGAAGATCTACGATCAGCACCGGGCTGACCTCGAGGCACGGGCCGGCTGCGGCCTCCGCATCGTCGCCGCCGTGGCCCGCGACGTCACCGCGCCCCGGGAGGGCCTCGAGCCCGCGGCGTGGCCGCTCAGCGCCGATCCCGACCGTGTCCTTGCCGATCCGGCCGTGTCCCTGGTCATCGAGGTGATCGGCGGCCTCGAGCCGGCGCGCACGTACGTCCTCCGCGCGCTCGAAGCCGGCAAGCACGTCGTGACCGCGAACAAGGCGCTCCTCGCGACCCACGGGACGGAGCTGTTCGCGGCGGCGCGGCGACACGGCGTCCTCCTCGGGTTCGAGGCCGCCGTTGCCGGCGGCGTGCCGATCATCGGGGCCCTCCGCGACGGCCTCGCCGCGAACCGGATCCTGTCGCTCCAGGGCATCGTCAACGGCACCTCGAACTTCATCCTGACCAAGATGACGGACGAGGGCCGCGACTTTGCCGAGGCGCTCCGCGAGGCCCAGACGGCGGGATACGCGGAGGCGGATCCAACGCTGGACATCGAGGGGATCGACTCCGCTCACAAGCTGCAGATTCTCGCGTCGCTCGCCTTCCGCACCCGGGTGGATCTCAAGGACATCTACACGGCGGGGATCGCCCGACTGGAGGCGATCGAGATCGCCTACGCGCGCGAGCTTGGCTACCGGGTCAAGCTCTTGGCGATCGCGAAGACGACCGACGGCGCGCTCGAGGCCCGCGTGCACCCGACGCTCATCCCGGCGGCCTCTCCCCTCGCCGCCGTCTCGGGGGCGTTCAACGCCATCTTGGTCACCGGCGACGCCGCCGGCGACCAGATGTTCTACGGCCGGGGCGCGGGCCAGATGCCGACGGCGTCTGCCGTCTGGTCCGACGCGATCGAGATCGCGCGGCGCATCGCCCATTCGCACGGCACCCTCGCCGAGGACTTCCCGCTCGCCGGCGAGCGCCGGCTCCGGATGCGGCCGATGAGCGAGGTCCGCTCGGCCTACTATCTCCGCGCCATGGTCCAGGACCGGCCGGGCGTGCTCTCGCAGGTGGCGGGAATCCTCGGCCGCCACGACATCTCGATCGCCACGGTCATCCAGAAGGGCCGGGCCGGTGCCGTGCCCATCGTCATGCTGACGCACGAGGCCTTCGAGCGGAACATGGCGGCGGCACTGGAGGAGATCGACCGTCTCGGCGTGGTGGCGGTCCCGACCGTGCTCCTGCGCGTCGAGGCGTAGCGAGTCCGGGAGGCCGCCCGCCCGCCGCGCGCTTGAACCCCCGCGGGCCGATGGGGTAGCATGGCCCGCACCATGAGCCGTCCATGGGCCTGATCGTCCAGAAGTACGGCGGCTCCTCGGTCGCCGACGCCCAGAAGATCCGCGGCGTCGCGCGGCGCGTCGTCGAGACCGCCAAGGCCGGCCACGGGGTCGTCGTGGTCGTCTCTGCCATGGGGAAGACCACCGACGGGCTGCTCCGGCTCGCCCACGAGGTCACGCCCACGCCCCCCGAGCGCGAGGTAGACATGCTGCTCGCCACCGGAGAGCAGGTCTCCATCGCGCTCCTGGCCATGGCCATTGACGCCCTCGGCCACAAGGCGCGCTCGTTCACGGGCGAGCAGGCCGGAATCCGGACCGATGCCGCGCACACGCGAGCCCGGATCGTCGGGATCGACGGCGACAAGGTCCGGCGCGCGCTCGACGACGGCTACGTCGCCATCGTCGCGGGCTTCCAGGGCGTGACCGAGGAGGACAACATCACGACGCTCGGGCGGGGCGGCTCGGATCTGACGGCGGTCGCGCTCGCGGCGACGCTGCGGGCCGACGTCTGCGAGATCTACACCGACGTGGACGGCGTCTACACCGCCGACCCGAACATCGTCCGCGAGGCGCGCAAGCTCGACCGGATCTCCTACGACGAGATGCTCGAGATGGCGAGCCTCGGCGCCAAGGTGCTCCAGTCGCGCTCGGTCGAGTTCGCGAAGAAGTACGGCGTGCCGGTGCACGTCCGGTCGACGTTCAAGACGGATCCTGGCACGCTCGTGACGAAGGAGGACCGGAACATGGAAGCCGTCGTCGTGACCGGCATCGCCCACGATCGCGGCCAGGCGAAGGTCACGATCCGGGGCGTCCCGGATCGGCCGGGCATCGCCGCACAGGTCTTCGGCACCGTGAGCGACCACGGGATCGTCGTGGACATGATCGTCCAGAACGTGAGCCGAGACGGAATGTCCGACATCTCCTTCACGGTCCCCCGGCCCGACCGGCCCACGGTCGTCGCCACCCTCGAGGAGGTCGCAAAGAAGATCGGCGCCGAGAGCGTGACCTACGACGACCGGATCGCCAAGGTCTCCATCGTCGGGGTCGGGATGCGGAGCCACTCGGGGGTCGCGGCCCAGATGTTCCGGGCCCTCTCACGGGAGGGGGTCAACATCCACATGATCTCGACGTCGGAGATCGCGGTCTCCTGCGTCATCGAGGACAAGTACACGGAGCTCGCGGTGCGCGCCCTCCACGACTCGTTCGAGCTGGCCGTCTGACGGAGGGGCCAGTCAGGGCTTTGGGGCCAGCCCCGCGCCGCCCGGGGCCGCGGGGCTCGGGTTCGCGGCCGGTCCAAGACGCCCGAGCGAGTCGCGCGCCCACTGGACGAGCGCGGGATCGACGCCGGGCCGCACGGCAAGCTTCCGGAGAACGATGGCCGCCTCGCGCGGCATCTGGCGGGCGACGTAGGCCTGCGCCGCGCCCTGGAGTCCCTGCGCCGCCCACACCGGCTGTTCCCCGTAAGCATACGTGGCGCTCAGGTAGGCGCCGATCGCCCCCTCGAAGTCGCCGCGCGCTCGCAGCGCCTCGCCGAGCCTGAATTCCGCCTCCGCGGCCACGGCCGGATCGTCCGCCCGCCGGGCGGCCTCGAACGCCTGCTGGGCCGCGGCCCAGCGCTGCGCCCCGGCGAGCAGCTGGCCCCGGCTCAGCTCGAGCGCCGGCGTAGCCGCGTCCCGGGGGAACTGGCGAAGGAAGCCGTCCATCGCGGCAAGCGCCCGATCCGGCTGGTGCTGTGCCTGGAGGGCCCGCACCAGGATGAGGTGCGCTCGCACCGCGCGGGGATCGCCCTCGGGCACGTCACGGAGAAATCCCCCGGCCGCCCGCTGCGCCTCCGCGCCGTCACCCGCGGCGAGAGCCGTCTCGGCCAGGCCAAACCACGCCTCCGCTCGGACGTCCGCCGGCGCGGGCCGGGTCAGTAGGTCGCGATACGCCTGACGGGCGACGTCCGCCCGCGTCCCCGCGGCCGCCGCCAGGCGCACCAGGGCGTCGGTGCCATAGTCGCTCGCCGCGTGCTCCCGGAGGAGCCGCTGGGTCCACGTCTGCGCTCCACCGAGATCGTTCCGGTCCAGCGCGGCGACGGCAAGTCCGTAGAGGATCGCCGGCGATGCGGGATGCCGCGGGAACCGGTCGACGAAGTTGGTCCCACGCTCGCGGAACGCGTCCCGGTCCCCGCGCTGCACGGACACGAGGACGAGGCCGTACCAGGCCGACATCGCCACGTCGACGGCGGCGTAGCGCGCGCGTCCGAGCGCGTCCTCCGCTTCGACGAGGCGGTTCTGGGCGAGCGCCGCCAGACCCGCGCCGAGCCAGTTCGACGGCTCCTGGGGCGTCACGCTGGCCGCGATGCGGAACTGCCGCTCGGCTTGGTCGTAGTGCCCCAGCTCGTACTGGGCGATCCCGAGGGCGCGGCGAGCGAGGGCCTGCGTCGGAAGATCCGCGATCCGGGGCGCGAGCGGCTCGAGCGCCTGGACGGCATCGGGGTAGGCGCCCGTCCGGAGCGCGAGGATGCCTCGACTGAGCATCACGGCCTCGGCGTTCCGGAGACCCGGAGGCGGCTCGGTCACGCCCCGGAGCGCCTCGAGCGCCTCGGCCTCCCGCCCCTGCCGGAGCGCGACGTCGGCGACGGCGAGGAGCGCGAGCGCCCGGGTCTCGAGATCCGCCTTCGTCGCGACGTCGCGCCACTCGCGGATCGCGCCCTCGGCGTCGCCGTCCCGGAGAAGGGCCCACCCGAGCGCCAGACGCGTGCGGGCGGCCCTCGGCGAGTCCGGGTAATCGCGGAGGGCCGTGCGCAGCACGGCGGCGGCGCGGTTCGGGTCATCCCCCCGCGCGGCGCTCTCGGCGACCAGCAGGAGGGCGCCTTCCCGCAGCTCCGGCAGGATCCCCGCGCGCAGGAGCGCCTCGCCCTCGCGGCGCGCCGCCGCCGTGTCGTTCTCGCGGAGCGCGACCAGCCCGAGCCGGTACGTCGCCCGCTGGGCCACCTCCTCGTCACGCCCCTTGTCCCGGAGCTCCCGGTAGTGATCCTTGGCCTCGAGGAGCCGCCCCTCCTGCTCGAGCTGCTCGCCGAGACGGTACCGCACGTAGTCCTGGGTCGCGGGCGGCAGCGGGAGGAGCAGGATCTCGCGATAGATGTCGGTCGCCTCGCCCTGGGCGCCCCGGGCCTTCGCGGCGTCCGCGATGAGGAGGAGCGCCGCCGGAACCAGCGGATCCCGCGCCGACTCGGCCTTCAGCTGGCGCGCGGCCGCCGCCGCCCGGCCGGTGTCGCCGAGCGCCAGGTACGCGCGGACGAGACCTGCCCGGATCTGGGGCCGGAGCTCGGGCCGGGGCCCGGCGGCTTCGGCCTCGAGGAAGCGCTTGACGGCCTGATCCGCCGCGTTGCGCTCGAGCGCGATCCAGCCCGCCTGCACGAGCGCGTCGCCCCGGAGGGGGTGGGTGACCGGCGTCGTGACGATGAATCGGTTCAGGAGCTCGAGGCCGCCGTCCAAGTCGCCCTGGCGGACCAGCGCGACCCCGCGCCAGAACGGGATCTCCGCGAGGATGGCCCCGGACGCGCCGCTCTGGACCACCTCGTCCCAGAGCGCAATGGCCTCGGCGGGGCGGTCCTGCAGGAGCCGCGCCACGCCGAGCAGGTAACGCGCGACGAGCGCAACCGCCTGGGGAGGGACGGCCCGGAGCCCACGCTCGAGGGCAGCCTCCGCCTCGGCGGCATCGCCCCGCCGGAGGGCCAGGAGCCCGAGCCCGACCTCGGCGTGCATCCCGAGCGGCGGCGGCGGGACGAGGGGCAGCGCGGCGCGGTAGGCACGCTCGGCGCGGCTCGCGGCCGGCGAGGTCGGCGTGGTCGCCTCGAGCAGGGCGAGCTCCCCGAGCCAGACGTACACTGCCGGCGCCTGGGCGCCGCGCGGATCGACGGCGAGGCTCTCCTCGAAGGACTCGCGCGCCTCCCGGTAGTTGCCCGAGGCCACCCGGGCCACGCCGCAGTCCGCCAGCGCCACGGCCCGCCGGAACGCGACAAACGCGCAGGCGAACCCACCCGGATCCGCGGGCGTCGGGAGAGGCTTGCTGACCGTCGAGATGAAGCGCGGAGCCGGGGCGCGGCCGAGCTCGAGCGCCGGGGCCGGAACCGGTGGCGCCGGCGGGGGGGCCAGGCGCGGCCGTTCGAGCCCGGGCGGGACCGGAGAGATCGTCACCGTCAGCGCTGGCGGCGGGAACTCCACCGGGCGCGGCGGGGCCGCGGCGGCGGGCGCCACCAGGAGCCCCAGGATCGTGACGGCGAGGACGCGTGTCGGGCCTCTCATCTCAGCCCCCTCCTGACCCCGCGGGGGCCTTGGGCTTGGGCTTGGACTTGGGACGTGGGGCCTCCCGCGAAGGTGGGGCCGGGGCGTCAAACGCGGCGAGGTGCCCCTTCGCCCAGCGCACGAGCTCCGGATCCTGGCTGGTGTCGACGATCTCCCGGTACGCGCGCCTGGCGCCTTCCCTGTCGGTCGCGGCCTCGAGCGCGACGGCGAGGCCCGCCAGCCCCTCGAAGTACCGCTTGGAGGCCGGAGGCGCCTCCACGACCACGGTGTGATAGGCCTGCGCGGCCTCCGCGTTCCGGCGAAGCTGCAATGCGCTCTGCCCGACAACGAGGAGGGCCGCGGAGCGCTCCTCGCCCTTGAGGTCGGCGACGGACTGGGCGACCTGGAGGGCTGGCTCCCATTGCTTCCGCTGCTCGTGCAGTCGTGCAGTCGCGAGCCCCGACGGCCCGATCAGCGCGTTCTGCGGGAAGTCGCGCCGGAGCGTGGTCCAGGCGGCCTCCGCATCCGTGGGCCGGTTCAACCGGAGCGAGAGCTCACCGATCCGGTAGAGCGCTTGGGGGGCGAGCGCGTGGGTCGGCGTCGCCCGGACCAGGGCCTGGTACTGCTCGAGGGCTTCGCGGGGCCGTCCGGCCTTCGCCTGGGCCTCGGCGATGAGGACACGTGCCGTGGGAACGAGGTCGCTCGCCGGAGCCTTGGAGATGAACTGCTCGAGCGCTCGCACTCCCTCCGGACGACCCATCTCGAGCTGGGCGACGCCGAGGAGATAACGCGTCTCCACCAGGTAGGGGCTCCCCGGATACCGGGTCGCGTACGAGCCGAGAATGGCGAGGGCATCCTCCCAGCGCTTGGCCCGGATCAGCTCGCGGGCCGCGTTGTACGCGGCCATCGGCGCACGGGCGTGGTTGGGGTAGTCGCGGAGGAAATCCCGGAACGTGTCGATGGCGCCGTCGGCGCGCCCCGTCTCGAGCTCGGCCAGACCACGCGCGTAGAGGGCCTCCGGCACGTAGGGCGACGCAGGCTTGAGCGCGAGGAAGCGCACGTAGCGGTCCCGCGCCTCCTCCAGCCGGCGCAAACGGAACAACGCCTCCCCCTGCCAGAAGATCGGCTCGCCCGGGGTCGCGGCGGCCAGGGGAAAGTCTCGGCCGCGTCGAACTCGGTCAGCGCCTCGGCGTACCGCTCCATCGAGAACGCCGCCTTGCCGCGCAGCAGGGCCGCATCCCCGCGGCGCCGGTCCGAGGGCGCAACCTGGACGAAGCGCCCGAGCTCGCGGTACGCCGTCTCGTAGAGCCCGTCCTCGAATGCCCCCGCGCCCACCAGCCAGAGACGGTCCGCCTCTGACCGGGCAGCGGCGCCCGGGGCCGGAATGGCCAGGACGGCGAGCCCGGCGAGGGCGACGCGGGCCAGAACGGGCGCGAGGCGTCGCCGCCGTCGCATAAGGCTACCCTACCAGAAGTTGGCCGGGTTCTCCGAATGCGACGTGCGGCCGGCGGTATACTGCCTTCCATGCGCCCGCTCTGCGCCTTCGACCTCGACCACACCCTGGTGCGCTCGCCGCTCGATCTGGTCCGGCTGAAGGTCGAGATCCGCGCCCTCGTGGAGACGGATGGGGTGCCCCTCGGCGAGGCCACCCGCGCGTGGACGATCGGCCAGATCATCGAGGCGGCCACCCTCCACCGGACGGCGCTCGGCAAGGCATGTTGGGCACTCTGCACAACACACGAGGAGGAGGCGGTCCGCGACGCCCAGCCCGAGCCGGGCGTGCACGAGGCGCTCACCGCGCTTCGAGCGGCCGGCTATCCCCTCGCGGTGTGGACCAACAACACGGGGACGGTCGCGCGGCGGGCCCTCGCGAGCTGCGGTCTCGACGGGTTCTTCCCGATCCTCATCACGCGGGACGAGGCAGCGCTCAAACCCGACCCGTCGGGGCTCCGGCTGCTCGAGGCGGCGTTCCCCGAGCGGCGCATCTGGGTGGTCGGCGACTCGTGGGTGGACGGCGCAGCGGCGCAGGCCGGCGGTGCGGCCTTCATCGCCTACGGCGCCGATCCCGTCGAGCTCGCCCGCCGGGGCGTGGCGCCGCGCACGGTGCTGCGCGATCTGCGCCATCTGCCGGAGTGGCTCCGCACGGCCGCCTGGTAGCCATTCCTTCGAGACCGTATCGCGGCGTGCCGATCGTTTTGTCACTCTCGGCGTCTGTGGCATCCTGACCCTGAGCGAGACGGGCGCGCGGCATGCGCTCCGCTCGACGGGCGGCCGTGCGGGATCCGCGCCGGCGGACGCCGGGCCGGGAGGCCAGGGAGCGGGCGGCGTGGAGCTGTTCGAGGAGGCGGCGCGCGAGAGTCGGCGCGAAGCGGCACCGCTCGCCGAGCGGATGCGGCCGCGAAGCCTCGATGACTTCGTCGGCCAGGCGCATCTCCTCGGGCCCGGGCGACTCCTCCGCGCCGCCATCGAGTCGGGGGACCTCCACTCGATGATCCTGTGGGGACCGCCTGGCACTGGGAAGACGACGCTCGCCTCCCTCCTCGCGGCGCACGCCAAGGCGCACTTCACCCCGTTCTCCGCCGTGCTCACCGGGGTCAAGGAGGTCCGGAGCCTCGTCGGCGAAGCCGCGGAGCGCCTCGCGCTCCGCGGCCAGCGTACGATCCTATTCGTCGACGAGATCCACCGCTTCAACAAGGCGCAGCAGGACGCGTTCCTGCCGCACGTGGAGCGGGGCACCGTGACCCTCATCGGCGCGACAACCGAGAACCCGTCGTTCGAGGTCATCGCGGCGCTCCTCTCGCGCTGCCGCGTGTACGTGCTCGAGCGCCTGACCGAGACGGAGCTCGAGACGATCGTCCGCCGGGCGGTGGCGGACCCCGACCGCGGCCTGGGTCGCCTCGGCCTCGAGGTCGACCCGGAGGCCGTGGCGGCGATCGTGGGGCTCTCGGAGGGCGACGCCCGCACCGCGCTGAACATCCTCGAAGTCGCGGCGCGGCTCCTGACCGCGGACCGGCGCTCGCGCGGCGCGGCGGCGCACCTCACGGCCGAGTCGGTCCGCGAGGCCGCGCAGCGCAAGGCGCTCCTCTACGACAAGGACGGCGAGCAGCACTACAACCTCATCAGCGCGCTCCACAAATCGGTCCGCGACTCGGACCCCGACGCGACGCTCTACTGGCTGGCGCGAATGCTCGAGGCAGGCGAGGACCGGCTCTTCCTCGCGCGGCGGCTCGTGCGGATGGCGTCCGAGGACATCGGCCTGGCCGACCCGCAGGCCCTCCAGATCACGCTCGCGGCCAAGGCGGCGTACGACTTCCTCGGAACGCCGGAGGGGGAGCTGGCGCTCGCGGAGGCGGCCGTCTACCTCGCCTGCGCGCCGAAGTCGAACGCCGTCTACACGGCCTTCGACCAGGCGCGCGCGGACGTCCACGCCCGGCCCACCGAGCCGGTCCCGCTCCATCTCCGTAACGCGCCGACCGGGCTCATGACGGGACTCGGATACGGCGCCGGCTACCGGTACGCGCACGACGATCCGGATGCCGTCGTCCTGCAGGAGCACCTGCCGGAGGCCCTCCGCGGGCGCACTTACTATCACCCCGTGCCGCGCGGGTTCGAGCAGGAGATCCGCGCGCGCCTCGAGCGCTGGCGCGCCGAGCTCCACCGCCGGAAGGCCGAGGAGGCCCCGTGACGCGATCCACTGAACCCATCCGCGAACCCGGGTCCCGGCCCGAGCCCCGACCAGAGTCCCGAAAAGTCCGGGTCGGGGTGATCTTCGGCGGCCGCTCCGGGGAGCACGAGGTCTCGCTCGCCTCCGCCGCCTCGGTGCTGGCGGCGATCGACCCGGCGCGCTACGACGTGATCCCGATGGGCATCACCCGCGACGGCCAGTGGTTGGTCGGAGGTGACCCGCTCCGGGCGCTGGCGGAGGCGGCCGGCGTACCGCTCGCTCTGCCGCCGGGCGTCCCGTGGGCGACCCCGGGATCCGGCCAGGCGCTCGCTCGCGTGGCCACGGCCGGCGGGCTGCCCGCTGGAACGGCAGCAAGCCTGGACGTCATGTTCCCCCTCGTCCACGGGCCGTACGGCGAGGACGGCACGCTCCAGGGTCTCCTCGAGCTGGCCGACGTCCCCTACGTGGGCGCCGGCGTCCTGGCCTCGGCGGTCGGGATGGACAAGGCGGCGATGAAAGCCGTGTTCCGGGCGCACGACCTCCCGGTCGTCCCGTACCTCGTCGTGCGTGACCACGAGTGGAGTGGGGCGCCGGGCGCCTGGCGACGGCGCGTCGCCGACGAGCTCGGCTATCCCTGCTTCGTCAAGCCCGCCAACCTCGGCTCGAGCGTGGGCATCTCGAAGGTGACGGCGGAGCGCGCCCTCGAAGCCGCCGTGGCGACCGCCTTCGCTCACGACCGGAAGATCCTGATCGAGCGCGGCGTGGTGGGACGGGAGATCGAGGTGAGCGTGCTCGGCAACGACGAGCCGGAGGCCTCGGTTCCCGGAGAGGTCCTGCCCGGCCGCGAGTGGTACGACTACGAGGCCAAGTACACCGACGGGATCGCGAAGCTCCTCATCCCGGCCCCCTTGTCCCCGGGTCTGACCGAGGAGTTCCGCCGCCTGGCGGTCGCGGCCTTCCGAGCGATCGACGCGGCGGGGCTCTCGCGCGTGGACTTCTTCCTCGACACCGACGACCGCATCTGGGTGAACGAGATCAACACGATCCCGGGGTTCACCCGCTTCTCGGCCTACCCGCGGCTCTGGGAGGCGAGCGGCCTCCCCTACCCCGCGCTCGTCGACCGCCTGATCGCGCTCGCCCTCGAGCGCCACGCCCGCAAGCGGCGGCTTGCCACCCCAGCGCCATCGGGGACCGAGCCGGGTGGAGGAGCCTAGCGCTCCCGGCCGTGGCGACGGGGCGCGCCTCTCGCGGCGGCCCGTAACGGTCGTCCTCGCTGGAGGCGGGACCGGAGGCCACACGGCCGCAGGCCTGGCCCTCGCCAAGGCGCTCCGGGCCCGACTGGGCGACCGCGTCCAGCTCGCCTGGATCGGAAGCCAATCGGGCATCGAGGCGACGTGGGTGCCGGCGGCCGGCATTCCATATCACGCGATCCCGACCGGCAAGCTCCGCCGTCAGCTCGCGTGGCGCAACGTCACGGACCTGACGCTCCGGGTGCCGGCGGGCTTCGGCCGCGCACTCGCGCTCCTCGGGCGGCTCCGCCCCGACGTGGTTGTCGCGACGGGCGGGTTCGTCGCGGTCCCCACCGCGGTGGCCGCCGCCGCGCGACGCCGTCCGCTCCTCGTCCACGAGCAGGTCGTCGTACCCGGGCTGGCGAACCGGCTGATCGGCCGGCTCGCGGACAAGGTCGCGGTGACCTTCGCCGCATCGGCCTCCGCGTTCCCTGGTGGAAAGGTCGTGGTCACCGGCAACCCCATCCGCCCCGAGCTCCACACGGGCCGGCGGGACCGCGCGTTCGCGCGCTTTGGCCTCGATCCCGCCCTTCCGCTCACATACGTCACGGGCGGCGCGCTCGGCGCCCACCGCGTGAACCGCATCGTCGGGGCGGCGCTCCCGCCGCTGCTCGAGCTCACCCAGCTCGTCCACCAAGCGGGCGACAACGTGTACGGAGACCTCGCGTGGCTGCGGGGCGAGGCCTCGCGGCTGCCGCCGCCGCTTGCCGCGCGATACCAGGTACTGGCGCTCGTCGGCGAGGAGCTCGCGGATCTCTATGCCGCCGCGAGCCTCGTCGTGGGCCGCGCCGGCGCCGGCACCGTGACCGAGCTCGCGGCGCTGGGGCTGCCCGCGATCCTCGTCCCCCTCCCCGGCGCCCGTGGCGACGAGCAGACGGCGAACGCGCGGGTCCTCGCCGACGCGGGTGCCGCGGTCCTCCTGCCGGAGACGGAGCTCACGCCGGAGCGCCTCGTCCGCGAGGTGAGCCATCTGCTCGCGGATCCGGGGCGGCTCCGGACGATGGCCGCGCACGCCCGCGCCCTCGCCATGCCCGATGCGGCGGAGCGGCTCGTCGATCTGGTCCTCGAGCTGGCTCAGCCTGCCTGACTTCGGGGCCGCCGCGCGGGCCCCTTGCGGCGGCCCCGGCCGGCGCGGGAGACTGAGACACCAGCGAGACGCCGGCATGCGACCAGTCACACGCTACGCGAAGAGCGGCAACGTCCACATCGCCTACCAGGTGACGGGCGCGGGTCCGCTCGACGTGGTCTTCGTGCCCGGCTTCGTGTCCCATCTCGAGGCCGCGCTCGAAGCGGAAGGCCGGCGCGAGTGAAGCGTCTCTGCGTTTTCTGCGGGTCGGCGATCGGCCGGCAGACCGTTTACGCCGACGCGGCGCGCGCGCTGGCCGTGGCGCTCCTCGACCGGGGGCTCGGCCTCGTCTACGGCGGCGGGTCGGTCGGGCTGATGGGAACCATCGCGGACGCCGTCCTCGCCGGGGGTGGCGAGGTGATCGGCGTGCTGCCGAAGGGCCTCGCGCGGAAGGAGCTCGCGCACGACGGCCTCACCGAACTCCACCTGGTGGGCTCGATGCACGAGCGCAAGGCGCTCATGGCCTCGCTCGCCGACGGCTTCGTGGCACTGCCGGGCGGCCTCGGCACACTCGAGGAGATCCTCGAGATCCTCACGTGGGCCCAGCTCGGCATCCACCGGAAGCCGGTGGGGCTGGTCGATGTCGGGGGCTACTGGGGCGGACTCCTCGCCCTCCTCCGACACGCCGTCGGTGAGGGCTTCGTCCGGCCCGAGTACGCGGCGCGCCTCCTGGTCGAGCCCGGACCCGACGCGCTCCTGCACCGCTTCGCGGCGTGGCGGCCGCCGGTCGCGCCGCCCGTCTGGCTCGACGCGACCGAGACCTGATCGCGCGTGAGCCAGCGCTCCGCGATCGACCCCGCGGCCGCCGCGCTGCTGGTCGTCCTGTGCGCGGTCTGGGGGGCCGGCCAGGTGGCGATCAAGGTGGGCAACCAGGGCATCTCGCCCCTCTATCACGCGACGATCCGCTCCGCCGGCGCCGCCCTCCTCGTGTGGGGCTGGTCGGCGTGGCGCGGGATCCCACTGAGCCGCCGCAACGGGGCAGGCGCCTACGGCGCGATCATCGCGATCCTCTTCGCGCTCGAGTTCGTCTGCGTCTACTGGGGCTTCATGTTCACGACGGCCGCCCGCGGGGTGCTGTTCATCTATGCGACGCCGTTCTTCGTCACCCTCGGCGCCCACTGGCTCTTCCCCGCGGAGCGCCTGCACGGGACGAAGATCGCCGGACTGATCGCGGCGTTCGCCGGGCTCTCGCTCGCGTTTGCCGATGGACTGCGGCTGCCGACGCACCGCGAGGTCCTGGGGGACGTCCTCGAGCTGGCGGGGGCCTTCCTCTGGGCGGCGACGACCCTCATCATCAAGGCGCGAGGTCAGGCCACCAGCCCGCACCAGACGCTGTTCTACCAGCTCGGAGGCTCGGCGATGCTCCTCGGCGCGCTCGCGGTGGCGAGCGGCGAGGCGGGCGTGACGCGGCTCACCGGGCCGGTCGTGTTCGCGGTGCTCTACCAGATCGTCGCGGTCGCCTTCGTGAGCTACCTCGTCTGGTTCTGGATGCTCACCCGCTACCCGGCCTCGGCTCTCCACGCATACACGTTCTGGACGCCCCTCTTCGGGCTCGTTGCCGGCTGGCTCCTGCTGAGCGAGCCGGTGACACCAGCGCTCGTCCTCGCCATGGCGTGCGTGGCACTGGGAATCTACCTCGTCAACCGGCAGCCGGCCGCCGCCGGCCAGACGCGGGCGGGAGCCGCCGCGCCTAGAGCCGGGGTCGCCGGCCCCGGAGGTCGAACCGGAGAGGGCAGCCCTCGCAGCGCGGCCGCGTCCGGCAGTGCTCCTTGCCGGCCCGGACCAAGAGCGCGTGGAATTCGTTGAAGAGCGCGGGGTCGTGCGGCAAGTGCGCCATGAAGAGTGTCTGGACGGTCGCGTAGTCCGCGTCGGGCGCGACCAGCCGGTGCCGCGCCAGGATCCGCCGCGTGTAGGCGTCGACGACGAAGATCGGACGGCCGGCGGCATAGAGCGCGATGGCGTCGGCGGTCTCCGGTCCGATGCCGGCAATCCCGCGAAGCTCGGCGCGGAGCGCCGGAAGCGGGAGGGCGAGAAGCCGGGCGAGGCGTCCCCGGTGGCGCCGCGCGACGTGCCGGGCGAAGGCGCGGAGACGGCGGGCCTTCACGCGAAACGTCCTGGAGGGACGGATGAGCAGGGGGAGCCGGGCCAAGGGCAGCGCGAGGACGCCGCGGAGGTCGAGGACCCCGGCGGCGCGGAGCCGCGCGATCGCCCGCTCGGCGTTGCGCCAGGCGGCGTTCTGCGTGAGGATCGCCCCGACCACGACCTCGAAGCGGGAGGGGGCCGGCCACCAGCGCTGCGGGCCGTACCGTCGATGGAGGCGGTCGTAGAGCCGGAGCAGGCGGCGACGATCGGGGTCGGGCCGTGGCAGGAGCGGCGGAGGCGCCAGCATGGGGGTCTCATTATAAGGACGACGGACGCCAGGCGGCGCAAGCGGGCGCTGGCGCGGGGTCTCGTGCTCGGTGGACTCCTGCTCGCCCGGGCCGCCGTGGCAGAACCGCAATCGTTGACGGTGGCCGTGGGCGCGCCCGCGGAGGACCCGGCGTACCTCCCGGTCCACGCCGCGGTGGCGCTCGGGACGTTCGAGGCCGAGGGCGTCAAGGTGACGCTCAAGCGCGCGAAGCATCCCACCGGAGCCGTGACGGCGCTCAGGGACCGGGAGACCGGGATCGCGGTGACGACGCTCGACGAGGCGATCCGGGGCGCCTGGGCGCGGAAGATTCCGGTGCAGGTGCTGGCCGCGCACCTGCGAGCGCCCGCGGTCGCCCTCCTGGTCGCCCCGGCTGCCCGGGATACCGTGCGCCGGGTCGAGGATCTCCGGGGCAAGCCGGTGGGAATCCCCGGCCCGGGGACCACGGGGCATCTCTTGCTGGCCGCGGTTCTCCGCGGAGCCCGCATCCAGCCCTGGCAGGTCGACACGCGGAGCGTCGGGAGCACGGCGCTCCTGGCGCAGCTGGGTACCGGCGATCTGGCGGCCGCGATGGTCGAGGAACCCTGGGCGAGCCGGCTTCTCGCCGCGGGGCGCGCCGGCGTCCTGATCGACTTCCGGCAGCCATCGGAGGTCGAGCGCGTCCTCGGCGGCCCGTTCTACGAGGTGGTGAGCGTCGCGGTCACCCCGTCCAAGGACGACAAGGACAAGAAGGACACGTCGAAGGCCGGAGCGGATGCCAAGAAGGGGACGCCGGCCCGCATCGAGCCGCCGCCCGAGACCGCCCTCGCCGCCTACGTGCGCGCGGTGGCCCGAGTCCAGGCCTGGCTCGCGACCACCCCGCCGGCGGGCGTCGCCGAGCGGCTGCCGCCCGCGCTCGTCGGTGACCGCGCGCGCTTCGAGGCGCGGCTCGCCGCGCAGCAGGCGGCCTACGCCGGAACCGGTGACGTGACTCGGGAAGGGTTCGAGGCGACCATTCGCGTGCTCCGCGGGGGCGGCAGCCCCTGGCCGGTCTCGCTCACCGTGGGCCCGGACGACCTCGCTCCGCCGCCTGGCGTCGCCGAGGCTCGGCGTCAGCTCGGGGCGTCCCCGCCACCGCCCTAGCGAACTCCCCGGCGACGCTCAGGCGTCGGTCGGCGCAAGCCCGAACGCACGGAGGAGGCGGGCCGTCGTCCCGAGCGGTAGGCCCACGACGTTCGTGTAGCAGCCCTCGACCCGGGTGACGAGGTGCCCCCCGACGCCCTGCACGGCATAGGCGCCGGCCTTGTCGTCGCACTCGCCGGTGGCGACGTAGGCGTCGATCTCGAGGTCGGTGTAGGAGCGCATGAGAACCTGGCTCGTGACGGCCGCCGCCGCCTCGCGCCCGCCCGGGTCGTCGAGCCGCAGCACCACGGCCGTGACGACCTCGTGACTCCGGCCGCGGAGCGCGCGAAGCATGGCGCGCGCCTCGTCCCGCGTGGCGGGCTTGCCCAGCGGCTGGCCGTCGAGCACGACGAGCGTGTCCGCCCCCAGGATCAGGGCCGGCGATTCCCCCGCCCCGCGGAGCTGCTCGGCGATGTCCAGAGCCTTGGCCCGGGCGAGGGCCGTGGCCAGCGCCGACGGCGGGATCCCCAGGGTGAGCCTCTCCTCGATCCCGCTCGGGCGCACCTCGAAGGGTACGCCGAGTCGCGCAAGAAGCTCGCGCCGACGGGGGGATGCCGAGGCCAGGATCAGGCGCACGCGAGCCGCACGACCGGAGAGGACCGCCGCCGGCGCCGCGCGGGCGGAGCCTGCTCTATCCGACGATCAGCGGCTCGGCGTCCGTGATGACGCGGGTGCAGTCGGCGACGACCTTCCGCAGGAACACGGGCAGGCTCAGCATGTGCTGGTGCGCGAGGCCGTCATAGAAGCGTAGCGGCCCCGTCACACGCTCGGCCACCCGCCGGTCGATGACGGCCGGGGTCAACGCCATGGGGTCGTCGCGCTTGCCGCACACGGCGAAGCCCCACGGCGTCCCGAAGCAGGGAATGAACGACTGGTAGGGTCCTACGAACGGGAAGACGGCCTGGAGCGTGCGGTTCATGGCCGCGTAGAAGTCCAGCTCCCCGAGCTTCGTCATGCCGGCCTGGAGCGCCAGCGTGCCGTGCGGTGTCAGACGGTCGCTCAGGAGCTGGTAGAACTCCCGGGTGAACAGGAGGCATGCGGGGCCAGCCTCCAAGGGCTCCGTGAGGTCCACGATGGCCACGTCGAACCGCTCGGGCGTACGCGCGAGCCAGCCGCGCGCGTCCTCGTGCCGGAGCTCGGTGCGAGGGTCGTCGAAGGCGCCCTGATGCATCTCGGGGAGATGGGTCCGGCAAGCGTCGACGACGCGGCCGTCGATGTCCACCATGACGGCTCGCCGGATCGACGGATAGCGGAGGATCTCGCGGAGCGTCGCCCCCTCTCCGCCCCCGATGACCAGCGCGCTCTCGGGATGGGGGTGGAGGATCATGGCCGGGTGAACCAGGGTCTCGTGGTAGATGAAGTCGTCGGCGACGCTCGACTGAATGCGCCCGTCCAGGACGAGGCACTTGCCGTAGCTCGCCGTCTCGAGGATCTCCATCTGCTGGAACTCGGTGCGAAGGGCAAAAATCGTCCGGAGAATCGCGTGCGCGTGCCCCTCGACCGACGTCGTGGTCTCAAAAAACCATTTGTAGGGACTCTGTAGCGCCATTCGCGGCGACGCCCTCCTTAACCTTGTTCGCGAGTCCAGCCATGCCGGGAAAGACGCCCCGCTTGACCTCCACGCAGGACGCCCGGCTCGCGCCGAACTGCTCCACAAGGTAGTTGGCGGCCTCCGCCGGCTTGAGCGTCTCGCCGCACGAGAAGATGTCCACGGCGGCGTACCGGTGCTCGGGCCACGTGTGGATCGAGAGATGGGACTCGGCGATCACCACCACGCCGGAGATCCCGAACGGGTTGAACTCGTGAAAGACGACGTCGATGATCGTGGCCTCCGCCCGCTTGGCGGCCTCGACCATCGCGCGCTTCACGGACTCAAGGCTGTTGAGGACCTCGGAGCTGCAGTCATACAGCTCGAGCAGCAGGTGACGACCCAGACTCTCCAATTACCGACCCCCTCTCCTTGCCCGCGACGGGCGTCGATCATCGAACTGCGACACCGTCTCGTTGGCGTCGCGCTCGCTGTCGCCGCGGCATCGTCTTCGCCGACGCGACACAGGGCGAAAGTCGGCTGAATTATAGAGCACGAACGAGACAGCGCAAGGAAAAAATGCTTGCGTTTTACTTTCGTGCCAGTGATGATGACGACCGGCCGCGGGCGAAGACGACGTTCGGGCACGCCGCTCGCGTGACGAAAGCGGCGCGGAGGGAGGTGGCGATGTTCTGGAAGCAGGTGACCAAGGCATCGGTGACGGCGGGCACGGCCGAGGGCGGAACGCCGCTGAACGCGTTCGACAACGCGCTGCTGGCGGCCGGCATCGGCAACGTCAACCTGATCAAGGTCTCCAGCATCGTCCCGCCGGAGGTCGACATCGTCGATCTGCCCCAGATCAAACCCGGGGCGCTGGTGCCAACCGCCTACGCGGCCATGACAAGCACGACGCCCGGTCAGATCATCGCGGCCGCCGTCGGCTACGCCTTGCCCGTCGACCGCACGAAGGCCGGGGTGATCATGGAGTTCCACGACGTCACCGACCGCGGCACGGCCGAAGAAGCGATCCGCGGGATGCTGGCCGAGGCCTTCCGCGTGCGCGGCGAGGCCATCCGCGAGGTGAAAGTCGTTGCGGTGGACCACCGGGTCGAGCGGGCCGGCTGCGCCCTGGCCGCCGTCGCGCTCCTCTCGGAGGACGATCTGCTGTAGGGCGCCGCGCCAGCGCCCGGGCGCGTCCGCGAGACCCGGCCACCCTCCGTCACCGACCATGCCTCTGACTCCCGCCCGCCCCCGCTTCCTGTCCGCGCGCCCGGAGGTCGCGGGGGCCGACGTCGTCCTCTACGGCATCCCCTTCGAGGGCCGGGTCAACCAGCGCAAGGGCGCGTTTCAGGGGCCCGGGGAGATCCGCCGGGCGTCGGACCTCATCGAGACCTACGCCCCCCACCTCGCCGCCGACCTCGCCGATCTGGCTCTCGCGGATGCGGGTGACGTCCAGGTTCCGGACGTCTCGCCGCGCGAGGCCCTCCAGGCCGTGGCGGCCGAGCTTCGGCAGGTGCTCGTGCCCTCCCAGCGATGGGCGCTCCTCGGGGGCGACCACACCACGACGGCGGCCGTCGTCGAAGTGGCGCTCGAGCACTACCCGGACCTTCGCGTGGTCCAATTCGACGCCCACCCGGATCTCCGTGGCGAGTACCTCGGCGAGTCGTGGAACTACGCCTCGGCGATGACGCGGGTGCTCGACCATCTCGGGGCCGACCGTCTCTACCAGATCGGTCTCCGGACCGGGGATCGGGAGGAGTGGGAGCCGCCGCGCGGAACGCATATCTTCCCGGGGTGGGGGGGTCCGGCGGGAGACGCCGCGGCGTCGATCGCCGGAGCGCTGGCGGGGCAGCCGCTCTACGTGACGATCGACATCGACGTGCTGGACCCGTCGATCGCTCCCGGGACGGGCGCGCCCGAGCCGGGCGGCATCAGCGTGCCGGATCTCCTCGCGGCGCTCCGGCACCTCGGCGCCGCGCGGGTGATCGGCTTCGACCTGGTGGAGGTCTCCCCACGCTGGGATCCCTCGGGGCGCACCGGGATCACGGCCGCCGCGATCGTTCGCGATGCGATCCTCACATGGTGGGGGCGGCGATGACGGCCCGCCGGCGGACGACCCCCTACGCCGCGCCGCTCTACTACCACATCGCCTTCGAGCTCAACCGGAAGGCGGAGACCGACTTCCTGGCCGCGTGCTTCCGGAAGTACGCGCGTGGATCGGTCCGCCACGTCCTCGACGTCGCGTGCGGGACGGGCCATCACAGCCTCCGCCTGGCCCGGCGCGGCTATCGCATGACCGCGCTGGACCTCTCGGCGCCCTCGATCGCGTTCCTCGACGCGGAGGCGGCGCGCGGCGGCCTCGACGTGGCGACCGTCGTCGGGGACATGACGGACTTCCGCCTGCCCAAGCCCGTCGACGCGGCGATCTGCATGCAGGACTCCCAGGGACACCTGCTCGAGACGGCGGCGCTCCTGGCTCACTTCCGGGCGGTTCGACGGAATGTCCGCCCGGGCGGCCTGTTCATCTTCGACCGGCTGGTGCCGAACGGCTGGAGCCTGGGCGCTCGCTGGACCTGGACGCGGCAACGGCGGGGAATCACCGTCCGCACGACCTTCCAGACGCTGCTCGATTACGACGTTGCGCGCCAGGTCTGCCGGGAGGTCATGCGGTTCGACATCAGCGAGAAGGGCCGGACTCGCACCGTGGTTCAGCGGCACCCGACTCGCATCGTGTTCCCGCAGGAGCTGCGGGTGCTCGTCGAGCTGGCCGGCGGCTGGGAGCTCTGCGGGTGGTTCTCGAACTTCAGCCTGAGACGCCCCCTCGAGAAGAGCGCCGCCGCGCTCGTGATGATCGCCGTACTCCGCGCCCGCTAGGCCGCGGACTTCGACTTCCGGACACGCGCGGGCCGTGTTGCGCGAACTGTTCGGAGGTGAAAGTCTGGCTCCGTGACGCGGCTCGTCCTTCGTCCCCGGCGCGAGGCGCGGATCCGCGGCGGCCACCCCTGGATCTACCGGGCCGACGTTGCGCGGCTCGACGGCACCTGGAAGGACGACGAGGCGGTCACGGTCTGCGCCGCGGACGGCCGCGTCCTCGGGCGTGGCTTCTACAATCCCCGCCCCCAGATCGTGTGCCGGCTGGTGACGCGGCACGACGAGCCCGTCGACGACGGCTTCCTCCGCCGGCGTCTTCACGCTGCCTGGGCCTTCCGGGGAACCCTGGGCTACGACGGGGATGCCGCGCGCGTCGTCTTCGGCGAGGGCGACCACCTGCCGGGGCTCATCGTCGACCGCTACGGCGACGTCCTCGCCCTCCAGGCGCTGACGCGGGGAATCGCGGCGCGGGCCGGCCGGCTGGCCGAGCTGGCGGCCGAGGTCACCGGCACGCGGGCGGTCTACCGCCGCGGTGACCCCACGGCCGCGGCCATCGAGGGGTTCGACGACCTGAGCGGCTGGCTCGTGGGCCAGGCGGAGAGCGCGATCGAGATCCGCGAGGGGCCGTGTCGATTCCGCGTGGACCTCGAGGGCGGCCAGAAGACGGGCTTCTACCTCGACCAGCGAGAGAATCGCGCCCAAATCGGGGCCCGGGCGGCCGGACGGGCGGTGCTGGACGCCTTCGCCTACACGGGCGCCTTCGCCGCCTGGGCGCTGCGGAGCGGCGCCACGTCCGTGCTGGCGCTCGACAGCTCCAGCGCCGCCTGCGCGCGCGCTGCGGCGCATCTCGCCGCGAACACGCCGCCCGGCAGCGCGGCGCGCCACGACGTTCTCGAGGCCAACGCCTTCGACACGCTCCGCGCCTTCGAGCGAGATGGCCGCCGCTTCGACCTGGTCATCCTCGATCCGCCGCCCTTCACCCGGCGGCGGTCGATGGTCGACGCGGCGCTGCGCGGGTACAAGGAGATCAACCTGCGCGCGTTCCGCTGCCTCCGGCCGGGCGGGCTCCTCGCCACCTTCTCCTGCTCCCACCACGTGAGCCCGGCCCTCTTCGAGGAGGTCTGTCGCGCGGCGACCGAGGACGTCGGGCGCCCGGTGCGCGTCGCGGCTCGGGTGAGCCAGGCCCGGGACCACCCGGTGCTCCTGGCGGTGCCCGAGACGCGCTACCTGACGGGACTCGTCCTGGAGGTGCTCGAGTAGCCGGACGCGCCGCTCACGGGCTCGTCGAGCGCCGGGCACGGGCGCGGCAAAAGAGCGCAAGGCCGGCCGCGACGAGCCCGACCGCCACGATCCCGAACGCGACGGTGTTGTAGCCCACCAGCACCTGCCTGGCCCACTCGAGATGCGCGCCGGTCAGCACGCCGAGCCACACCACGAGCGAATTCCAGACGACGACCGAGAGTCCCGCCCACCACAGGACCTTCCAGGCCGAGAAGCGGGCCAGGCCGGCCGCCGGCATCACCAGCGCGCGAATGCCCGGGAAGAAGCGGGAGATCGCCACGGCCGGCACCCCGTAGCGGGCGAACCAGCGCTCGAGCTGCGCCAGTCGATCCGCGCGGAACAGTCGCCCGAGAGGGCCCGCGAGGAGCGCCGGACCCCAGCGCCGGGCCAGCCAGAAGGTAGCCATCACGCCCACCTGGGTGCCCGCGATCGCGACGGCCACGACGATGCCGGGCTCGAGCTGGCCTCGCCCGGCGAGGAATCCAGCGTAGAGCACGAGCACGTCCGTGGGCCACGGAGGGAAGAAGCTCTCGAGAATGCAGCTCAGGAAGACGACGGTGTAGATCGCGAGAGGCGGGATGCCGGGATCGAGCACGAGCCCGGCGAGCCCCTCGAGGTTCATGACGACTGGACGCGTCCCTACCCGCCGGGCCCGCCGGCCCCGTCCCGCTCGACCTCGAAGCGGAGCGTCAGGACGCGGGGGAGCTCGCCCAGCCGATGGTGGAACTCGAGCGTCAAGCCGCGGGCGTCGGCGCGGAGGCGGGGGAAGTAGACGAAGCCCTCGAGCCGCGCGCCGGGCTGGAGCGCGCCCATCGGCAGCGCGCGGAGGTAGACGTCGCTGACGGGCGGGAGCCCGGGATAGTACCAGGGCCAGCCATACCATCCGTACCGGTCCCACCACCCGTACCGGTCCCACCACCAGTCGGATGGATCGGGAACGACCCGCCGGTGGATGACGGGTGGCGGTGAGCTGATGGCGGCCAGGCGCACCTCGCCGCCAGCGCGCCAGCGAAGGATGCGCTCGACCTCGGCGGCGGGGAGCGCCGTGTACTGGAATCGAGCGTCGTCGAAGAGCCGGAGGTCCGGGTAGTCGTACTCAACCGGGGCACCGGCGCCGTTCGAGAGAGTGACGAGGAACGGCGTCACGTAGTCGCGAAGGTCCCAGGGGCTCCCGCGCCAGGCCGACGGCTGCACGACCAGCTCGACCCCGTCCGCGGCGATGCTGGCGAGGCCCTGCGCCGCGTCGATCTGAACGCCCGCGGCCGGGACCGGCACGATCCGCGGCGCCGTGCAGCCGGCCGCGAGCATCAGGGCGAGCCCGACGACGACACGGGGCCGGGACGCGGTGGTGCCCCGCAGAGGCTTCACGCCCCGTCAGCCGCCCGCAGCACGCGCGACGAGATCGTACACACCCGCCAGCGCTCGGTCGAGCTCGGCGGGATTCTTCCCGCCCGCCTGGGCGAGGTCGGGCCTGCCGCCCCCGCCGCCGCCCACCGCTCTGGCGACCTCTTGGACCAGCTTGCCCGCGTGGACGCGGCCGGTCAGGTCCTTCGTGACGGCGCTGACCAGGTTGACCTTGCCGTCGCTGACCGCCCCGAGGAAGGTTACGCCCGAGGGCAGCCGCTCCCGGACCGAGTCGACGACGGCGCGAAGACCTTCCGCGTCGAGTCCGTCAAGCCGCGCCACGACGACGGGAATCCCAGCCACCGCGCGGGCGCCGCCCACAAGGTCCCGGGCGCGGCCCTTCGCGAGGCGCGTCTCCAGCGCGGCGAGCTGCTTCTCCAGGCCCTTCTGGTCGTCGAGGAGCTTCTGGAGGCGGCGCGGCAGCTCGAGCGGCGGGATGCGCAGGAGGTCGGCCGCCTGGCGGAGCGCCTGCTCTTCCTGCCCGACATGCGCGAGGGCCGCGCTCCCGGTGACCGCCTCGAGGCGGCGGACGCCGGAGGCCACGGCGCCCTCGGTCGTGACCTTGAACAGCCCGATCTGGCCGGTGGCGTCCAGGTGCGTCCCGCCGCAGAGCTCGGTCGAGAAGTCGCCGATCCGGATGACGCGGACGTGGTTGCCGTACTTCTCCCCGAAGAGGGCCATCGCGCCCATGCGCAGGGCGGCGTCGAGATCGGTCCAGAACGGGTCGACCGTGATGTTCTCCCGGACCGCCTCGTTGACCAGGTCCTCCACCCGCTCCAGATCCCGATCCTTGACCGGCTTGGTGTGGGTGAAGTCGAAGCGCAGGCGGTCGGGTGCCACGAGAGAGCCCGCCTGCGTCACGTGGGTCCCGAGGACCTTACGGAGCGCCGCGTGGAGAAGGTGCGTGCCCGTGTGGTGGAGCCGGAGTCCCTGACGGCGAGGCGACTCGACCGAGACCGCCACGTCCTCGCCCTCACGGAAGCCTCCATCCACCACACGGAGCCGGTGAGCGATCAGGCCCGCCCCCCGGTACTGCGTGTCGACGACCTCGCCGCGCCCCTGCCGGCCGGTGATGACGCCCGCGTCGCCGATCTGGCCGCCCGATTCCGCGTAGAACGGCGTGCGATCGAGGATCAGCTCGACCTCGTCGCCCGCGACCGCCTCGCGGCGGCGACGTCCACCAGCGACCATGGCGAGGATCCGAGCCGGCGCGGTCAGCGCCTCGTAGCCGAGGAATTCCGCCTTCGGGATCTCGGCCGAGAGCGTCTGGTAGACCGCCGCGCTCTCATCCCCCGCCCCGCCGCCAACGTCGCCAGCGCCAAAGGTCGCGCTCGCGCGGGCCCGCTCCCGCTGCGTTTCCATCTCCTGCTCGTACTCGGCCTGGGTTTCGGGCGTCACCATGAAGCCACGCTCCTGGAGCACCTCCTGGGCGAGGTCGACCGGGAAGCCGTACGTGTCGTAGAGGGTAAAGAGCACCTTGCCCGGAACGCGCCGCGATCCCTGGTCGGCGGCTGGCCAGCTCCCGGCGACTTGCGCCTCCTCGGCGATGCGCTCCAGCCCTCGGTCGAGCGTCTCGGCGAAGCGCTCCTCCTCGAGACGCGTGAGTTCGGCGACGCGGGTCCGCTGCTCCACGAGCTCCGGGTAGACGCCGCCCATCAGCTCCGTGACGGCGCCCGTCACCTGCCAGAGGAAGGGCTCCACGAGACCGAGGAGCCGCCCGTGCCGCATCGCCCGCCGCATGATCCGCCGGAGCACGTAGCCCCGCCACTCGTTCGAGGGCGAGACCTGGTCCGCGATCAGGAACGACGTCGCGCGCGCGTGGTCGGCGATCACCCGCATCGACACGTCATCGTCCTCGCGGGCGCCGTAAGCCTTCCCGCACCGGCGCTCGACGTCGGCGATGAGCGGCCGGAGGAGATCCGTGTCGAAGTTCGAGGACTTTCCCAGGACGACGGTGGCGATCCGCTCGAGGCCCATGCCGGTGTCGATCGAGGGCTTGGGGAGCGGCGTGAGCCGGCCCGAGGCGTCGCGGTCGAACTGCATGAACACGAGGTTCCAGATCTCGAGCCACCGGTCGCACTCGCACGCGGGCCCGAGGCACCGGCGCCCGGCCGCCTCTTCGGCGCACGGGAGATGGTCGCCCTGGTGGAAGTGGACCTCCGAGCAGGGCCCGCAGGGTCCGGTGTCCCCCATCGCCCAGAAGTTGTCCTTCTCCCCCAGGCGCAGGATCCGGTCCTGCGGAACGTGCGCCTTCCAGAGCTCGAACGCCTCGTCGTCGTCGGTGAAGACCGTGGCGCAGAGCCGTCCGGCCGGAATGGCCAGGTCGCGGGTCAGGAATTCCCAGGCGTAAGCGACGGCCTCAGCCTTGAAGTAGTCGCCGAAGGAGAAGTTTCCCAGCATCTCGAAGAACGTGTGGTGGCGGGCCGTGCGCCCCACGTTCTCCAGATCGTTGTGCTTGCCGCCCGCCCGCACGCACTTCTGGCAGGTCGTGGCCCGGACGTACTCGCGACGCTCGTCCCCGAGGAAGACTGCCTTGAATTGGACCATCCCGGCGTTCGTGAACAGGAGCGTCGGATCGTTGGCGGGAACGAGAGATGACGAACGAACGATGGTGTGGCCATTCCGCTCGAAGTAGCGGAGAAACTTGTCCCTGAGCTCGTGTCCGGTCATAGGACCCTCATGATACCATCGGCGCCCTGCGGTCCCGGCGCCCGGCGGGCGCCCGGGCGCGCGCGCCGGTTCGGTCCCGGATCCGCACGAAAGGGAGGCTCGTTCATGCGCAAGTCTGGGGGCAAGCTCGGCGACCTCGCCCGGCCCTTCCGGGTCACGGACGGGCGCCGTTTCCGCTTGTCGTCCATCGACCCCAGGGACACGCGGCGATTCGACTCCAAGAAGCGCGCCCGCGACCGCCTCGAGCGAGACATCGAGCTGCTCGCGGAGCTGCAGG
Source organism: uncultured Candidatus Rokubacteria bacterium (assembly GCA_963805625.1). GTDB lineage: Bacteria > Methylomirabilota > Methylomirabilia > Rokubacteriales > DASRDR01 > DASRDR01. The sequence continues at coordinate 127,557 of CAWDVE010000017.1, read as the reverse complement.
AGAAGCTCTACGCCCAGGACCGGTGGGCTCTCCTCCTGATCTTCCAGGCGATGGACGCCGCCGGGAAGGACAGCACGATCAAGCACGTCATGTCGGGGGTGAACCCACAGGGGTGCCAAGTCTACTCGTTCAAGGCGCCCTCCGACGAGGAGCTCGACCACGACTTCATGTGGCGCACCACCTGCCGCGTCCCCGAGCGGGGCCGGATCGGCATCTTCAACCGCTCCTACTACGAGGAGGTGCTGGTCGTCCGGGTCCACCCCGAGCTGCTCGCCCGGCAGCGTCTGCCGGCGAGGCTCATGACCCGCGACATCTGGCGAGAGCGCTACGAGGACATCAACGCGTTCGAGCGCTACCTGACCCGGAACGGCGTCGTCGTGCGGAAGTTCTTTCTCCACGTGTCCCGCGAGGAGCAGCGACAGCGCTTCCTCGAGCGGCTCGACGAGCCCGAGAAGAACTGGAAGTTCTCCCTCACCGACGTCCGGGAGCGCCGCCACTGGGACGAGTACATGGCGGCCTACGAGGACGTGATTCGTCGCACCAGCTCGCCCGACGCCCCCTGGTATGTCGTGCCCGCCGACCACAAATGGTTCACGCGCCTGGTGGTCGTCTCGGCGATCCTCGACGCTCTATCTTCCCTCGATCTCGCGTTTCCGCGGGTCGAGCCCGACCGCATGAAGGAGCTCGACGCCGCGCGCGTGACGCTCGCCAACGAAGCGGCGCCGGGGGCCCCTCAGCCGGCCGGCCGGCGCCGAGGATCGGCGTAGACGTTGCCGGCACGGGTCTCGCGAAGGAAGAGCGAGACCAGGAGCGCGCAGAGGATCAGGATCGCGGACGCCGTGAAGCTCGCCCGGTACGCCTCGACCGGGTAGACGCGCGCGCCCCCGACCATCTCCCCGGCCCAGCGGGCGTCGAGCAGGGAGCCGAGGAAACCCTGCGTCAGCGCGGCCCCGACGAACCCACCGAGGTTCACGGCCGCCACGGCGATGCCGGCGAGCTCGGGGGGGTTGACCTCGCGACCGAGCGGCCAGGTCAGCACGAACGCCGCTCCCACCAGGCCCATCCCGAACAGGAGCGCGTAGAGCCCCCCCAACGGCAGGCGGCCGAGCGTGAGGACGAACACGAGCCAGCCGACGACTTGCGCGGCCGTCAGGACCGTGTAGGGGAGCCGCCGGCGGCGAAGCACGCGGTCGGAGACGAAGCCGGTCAGCGGTCCGGCGACGAGGAGCGCCAGGGACGTCGCGGTGGCGTAAAGTCCCGCGTCCGTCATGCCGAGGCCGTAAAGGTCGCGGAGGCAGGGGACGATCCAGAAGAAGAGGTTGTTCGCCGCCGAGTAGAGGAAGAAGAACGCGAGGAAGGGCGGCCAGGTATGGGGATTGCCCAGTACCCGCCCCAGCCCCGCGAGGACCGCGGCCCATCCCGGCGCCGGGACCGCGGCGCCGCGATGCCCGGGAGGCTCGTCCTGAACGAGCGCCAGACAGAGGCCGGCGCCGCCCAGCGTGACGATTCCGACGGCCGCCAGCGCCCCGCGCCAACCGAGACGGGTTGCAAGCCAGGCGACCGGCGCTGTGCCCACCAGCCCGCCGAGCACCCCCGTCGCGGCCGTCGCGGCGGAGAGCGTGGCGAAGTATGAGGGCGGAAACCAGGCCGCCGCGATCTTGAGCGCTCCGACGAACATGACGGAGGCGCCGGCGCCGACGAGGAACCGACCGGTGAACAAGAGGGCCGCGCCCGGCGCGAGCGCCATGAGAATCGTCCCTGCCCCCATCACCAGGCCGCCGGCGGCCACCACCCACCGGACGCCCAGCCGGTCCAAGAGGACGCCCGCCGGGATCATCAGGCCGGCGTAGGCGTAGAAGTAGGTGGCCGAGAGGAGGCCGATGATCGCGCCCGTCGCGCCGAAGTCCTGCATCAGCTCCTTGGCAAACACCCCCGGCGCGGCACGGTGGAAGAAGGCGAAGAGAAACAGGAAGGCGGGGATGCCCCACATGAGCCACGCTCGCGGAGCGGGGCGGGCCGGGCTCGTCACGCGCGGCTTTCGGGGGGAGCGGCCCGCCGGAGGCGGGCGCCCGAGACGCTCAGCGCGCCGCGGTCCTGGCGCCGTGGGCACCGGACGGCGTGGCCGGCGGTGGCGCGCCGCCGACCCGGGCGAGGCGCAGCTGGCGGATCTGCGCGGCGTGCTCGTGCGTGTGGGCCGCGTGGAAGGCGAGCCAGCGCGCGAGCGAGTACGGGCCTTCCTCGCTATGGGTTCCCGCCCGCGCCCAGTCGTCCGCGGCCAGCCGGTCGAGCAGCTCGGCCGTCGTCCCGTGGGCCGCGCGGATGGCGTCGAGGGCAGGCTCCACGGGCCGCGCCGCGTACGCGAGACGCTGGCGGTAGACCTCCCCGTCGAAAGCCGGGAGGAAGGGCGCGTCCTCCGTGAGAAGGCGCCGCAGCCGGACCGCCCCCGTCAGCTCCGCGTCCTCCAGGTGGTGGACCACGTCTCGCACGCTCCACGCCTCCGGGCTCGGCCGCCAGTCGAGCTCGTCGGGCGTGAGCCCGTCCAGCGCCGCGAGGAGCCCCCCGTAGCCCGCCCGGTACCGCGCCAGCAGCTCGGTCCGCCCACCATCCGACACGGCGTCAGCCCGCGACACGGTCAGCGCGGCCGAGCCGCCCAGCCCGCCCGGTTCTTCCGGATCTGGTCGGCGTGGACATTGCCGTGGTCGGCGTAGATGCGGAGCCACTTCTCGGTGGAGTACGCACCACTCTCCGAGTGCGTCCCCGTGCGACGCCAGTCCGCGTCCGTCATGGACTCGAGGAGCTGCGCCGTCGTCGCCCGGGCGGCCTCGAACGCGCGGAGGGCAGGCTCCCACGGGCGCTCCTGGTAGCGGAAGCGACGCGCGTAGTCGGCCTCGTCGTAGCCCTGGATGACCGGGTTGTCCTCGATCAGGAGCCGCCGGAGCCGGATGCCGGAGATCGTCTCGCTGTCCGCGAGGTGATGCACGACCTCGCGCGCGCTCCACTCGCCCGGCGCGGGGCGCCAGTCCCGCTCGTCGGGGGCGATCCCCGCCAGCGCTCGCACCACTTCGTCGTAGCCCGCCTTGTACGTCGCGATCAGGCTCTGTCGTTCCGCGGGGGTCATGAGCGCCTCCTGAGTGGGTGGGGATGCGCGCGTCCCGGTCGTCTCGCGCCCGGGTAGCGCCGTCACGCAGGCCCGCCGGGTCGAGGATCCAGCCCTGTCCCTCCCTCGCTACGCCTCGACGGCCGCCTCCGGGACGGTGTCGCGACAGAGCGCCCGGAGCACTTGCCGCACGACGTCCTCAGGATACCCTCGGCGCCGGAGATAGTCATGGAGCCGTCGCGCGACCTGGTCGGGAGCCTGGCGCCGGAGGATCGCCAGACGCCGCACCGCGGCGACCTGCGCCCGGGCCAGCTCACTCGTGTCCTCGAACGCGCGGTCGATCGCGGCCTCCACGAGGGGGCGCGCCACGCCGCGCGCGAGGAGCTCCTCGCGCAGACGCTGGCGCCCGAGCGATCGGCCCCGCGCCCGGGACTCGGCCCAGGCGGCGGCGAAGGCGCGATCGTCCACGTAGCCGCGCGCCTCGAGCTCGGCCACCACGACTTCGGCCACGTCGGGGGGCGCACCCCGGCGGCGGAGACGGCCCGTGAGCTCCTGCCGCGTCCAGGGCTTCCGGGCGAGCAGGTCGAGGGCCACGGTCCGCGCGCGATGCGCGTCGAGCGCGAGCCGGGCCCCCGCCGGCGAAGCTCGCCGGAACGCGGTCACCGGAGTGATTCCGAGCGGTAACCCGGCGCGGGCCGTCAGTCCCCGTTCCCGACGGGCTTGAGCCCAACGGCGTGGCGGACCGCCGTCTCCATCTCGGCCAGCATCTTCGGGTTCTCCTTGAGGAACTTCCGGGCGTTGTCCCGACCCTGGCCGATCCGCTGGTCGCGGTACGAGAACCACGTGCCGCTCTTCTCGACGATCCCCTGCTCCACCGCGAGGTCGAGCACGTTGGCCTCGCGAGAGATCCCCTCGCCGTACATCACGTCGAACTCCGCCTCGCGGAATGGCGGCGCGAGCTTATTCTTCACCACCTTGACCTTCGTGTGGACGCCGACCGATTCCGTCCCCTGCTTGAGGGCGTCCATCCGTCGGATGTCCAGGCGAATCGAGGCGTAGAACTTGAGCGCGCGGCCCCCCGACGTCGTCTCGGGGCTACCGAACATGACGCCGATCTTCTCGCGGATCTGGTTGATGAAGATCACGGCGGTGCCGGAGCGCGCGATCGCGGCGGTGAGCTTCCGGAGGGCCTGCGACATGAGCCGCGCCTGGAGCCCGGGCAGCGACTCTCCCATCTCGCCCTCGAGCTCGGCCTTCGGCACGAGCGCCGCGACGGAGTCGATCACGATGACGTCGATCGCGCCCGAGCGGACCAGGTGCTCGGTGATCTCGAGCGCCTGCTCGCCCGTGTCGGGCTGCGAGATCAGGAGCTCGTCGATGTTCACGCCGAGCCGCTTGGCGTAGGCCGCGTCGAGGGCGTGCTCGGCGTCGACGAACGCCGCGTAGCCGCCCGAGCGCTGGGCCTCCGCGATCACGTGGAGGGCGAGCGTGGTCTTCCCGGAGGACTCCGGCCCGTAGATCTCCGTGACCCGCCCGCGGGGGATCCCGCCGATGCCGAGCGCCACGTCGATGGTGAGCGCGCCGGTCGGGACGACTGCCGTCTCCTCGAGCGCGCCCGACGCGCCGAGCTTCATCACGGCGCCCTTGCCGAACTGGCGCTCGATCTGGGAGAGGGCCAGCTCGAGCGCTTGCCGCCGGTCCTTGTCGGCCTTCGATTCGGACTTAGATTCAGCCTTGGACTCTGCCATCACGTCCCTCCGTTCGTCTCCGCGCGATTTCCGGGTCGCCGGGCTTGGTCGCGGGTGTCGCTGCATGTCGGCGCCATTCTAGAGGGGGCGCGCTCGACATGTCAACAGAAGATGAGTACGCCATATGTTGGGGTCACCAGTCATTTGATCCCCGATGGATCGCCCAGGGGGGCCTCCGCCAGGACGCTGTATCTCGACCCCCCCGGACCGAGGTCCGACCGCATCAGGTGGAGCGCCCCCACCCGGACCTCGCCGAATGCGGGCCCCACTCCCAGAACGCTCGCCAGGTCGCCAGTTCCGCGTGGATCCCGTGCCCGGGCGAGCGTGACGTGGGGATGGAAAGGCCGGCTCTCCCTCGGCATGCCCCGCGCGACCAGCGCGGCTTCGAGCGCGGCGTAGAGCGTCCCGAGCTCCTCGCCCCCGGCAGCAACGCTGGCCCACAGCACCCGCAGCGCCCGCCCCGACGGAAAGCCTCCGAGCCCCCCGAGACTGACCGTGAACGGCGGGACGGCCGCCGCGGCGGCCGCCACCGCCTCCCGGACCGGCTCGAGCATCATCGGCTCGATCTCGCCCAGGAACCGGAGCGTGAGATGGAGATTGCCCGCCCGCACCCACGCGAGCCCCCGCCTCTGTCCGCGAAGCTCCGCACTCACCGCAGCCAGACCAGCCCGGACGCGATCCGGCAACAGCACCGCTACAAAACTTCGGACCGCCCCCTCGCTCATCGAGGCATCCCCACGTCGTGGGCTCGCTGGCTCCCATTCGCCTCAGGATCGGAGCAACCGTGGTGCCACCAGCCGCGGATCGCCCTCTGGGCCACGGGGACGCGGTGTGCTGGCACGTTCAGGCGGCTACGACAGCGACACCGCATTCCGGGCCGGCACCGTGCGCATACGGGATGACACCGGAGAGAGACGCCGGGGGCGGGCGGAGGCGCGATCAGCTCAGGTCGCCTCGAGACAACGGCGACGGAGAAGATCCAGGGCCCGCACGGCGGAGAGCGCCTTGTTGCCTTCCCGGTCGCGGTCGAAGCGGTAGCGCTCGACGACGGCGCCCTGCTGGTCCGCGAGGCCGACGAACACGGTGCCGACCGGCTTCGTCGGCGTGCCGCCGTCGGGGCCGGCGATCCCGGTGACGGAGACCCCGATGTCGGTGCCCGCGCGCTCGCGCGCCCCGCGCGCCATCGCCTCGGCGCAGGCCGCCGAGACCGCACCGTGCTCCCGCAGCATCGCCGCCGGCACGCCCAGGAGCGTCTGCTTCGCCTCGTTCGAGTAGACGACGAACCCCCGCTCGAAGTAGGCGGAGCTGCCGGCAACCTGGGTCAGCCGGTGGCCCACGAGGCCGCCGGTGCAGGACTCGGCGAGGGCGACGGTGAAGCCCCGCGCACGGAGGAGGCGGCCGACCACGACCTCGAGCGCCTCGTCGTCGACACCGTACCAGGCAGCGCCGAAGGCCCCGCGGAGAGCAGGCTCGAGCGCGGCGAACGCCGCATCGGCCCGGACCGGCGAGTCCGCGCGGAGCCTGACGCGCGCCCAGCACTCCTCCCCGGTGTCGACCACGTGGCCGCTCACGCCCTCCGCGCCGCGAAGCGCCGCCTGGAGCTGGGCCTCCGCAGCACCCACGTCGAGCCCGACGAGCCGGAGCGTCCGGACCAGAACGACCGGCCCCTGCGTGAGTCGCGGGAGGAGGTGAGTCCGTGCCAGCGCCACGGCGGCCGCCGGGGTGGCGGGCAGCACGAGAACCACGGTGCTCCCCAGCTCCGCGAGGAGCCCGGGCTCACCGGCCTCAGCCGGGATAAGGACCGTTGCCCCCTGAGGCACGAGGGCCAGCTGTTCCGCCCGCCCGGGCACGGCCTGCCCGCGCACCGCGTAGGCGCTCGTGAGGGCCTCGAGGGCGCGACTGCTCAGGACGAGGCGGCTCCCAAGGCACTGCGCGAGGGCCTGCCGGAGTGTCCCGGCGCCGTCGCCCTCGCCCACCGCCACGACGAAACCGCCCTCGGCCGCAGCCTGGCGGAGCGCGCGCTCGACCGCGTCTTCCTCGGCAGGCACGGCGCGGCGGGCACGGACGGGGCACCCCGCGCGCTCGAGGACGCGGCCGACCGCCTGCGCCGCGTCAGCGCCCGTTCCCGCAGGATCGGCCGACACGGTCACCAGCTCGGCGGTCAGCACGGGTCAGACGAGATGGCGCAGCTGACCGAGGAGGCTCACATAGACACCGGCGAGCAGGTCGTCCGCCACCACGCCGAGCCCACCGGGCAGATCCTGCAGCTTGGCGATGCCGAGCGGCTTCACGACGTCGAAGACCCGGAAGGCCAGAAACAGCCCGAGGACCCAGGGCAAGGTGCGCGGGTGCCCGTAGCACGCGATCAGCATCCCGGCGACCTCGTCGATGACGATGGCCCGGGGATCCTTCGACCCGACGCGTGCCTCCTCCCGGCTGGCCGCCCAGATCCCGATCACCGACACCACTGCCGTCGCCCCGAGCAGGGCCACATCGCCGGGCCGGAACCACCAGACGGCGAGGGCGACGGGGAGACTGGTGACGGTGCCGGGAGCGAAGGGCGCGTAACCGAGCCCTCCGACGGTCGCGATCCAGCGGGCCAGCTGCGAACCGAGGCCCGCCGGCGCGGGCCCCTCAGCGGTGGCGGACGAGGGTCCCGACAAGATCGTAGCCGTCGGCCTCGACGATCTCCACGGGGACGCGACGGCCGGGGGCGAGGTCCCGATCCCGGAGATACACCACCCCGTCGATCTCCGGCGCCTGGGCGGCCGTCCGACCCTCCCACGCGAAGGCTGGATCCTCGCTCGGGCCGTCGATCAGCACCTCGTGGACCGAGCCCACCAGCACAGCCTGGCGCTCCCAGGCCAGGCGGTCCTGGCTCTCCTGGACCAGCCGCGCCCGCTCCTCGGCAACCTCCACCGGCACCGGAGCCGGCAGCACGGCCGCCGGCGTGCCCTCCTCGGCGGAGTAGACGAAGCTCCCGACGCGATCGAAGCGCGTGTCGTCGAGAAACGCGAGAAGCGTCTCGAAGGCCGCCTCGGTCTCGCCCGGGAAGCCGACGAGCACGGTCGTCCGGAGCGTCGCGTCCGGGATCGCGTCCCGGAGCGTCGCGACGATCTCCGCCATGCGCCGCTGCGTCACCCCGCGCCGCATGGCGCGCAGCACGCCGTCGTCGGCGTGCTGGATCGGCATGTCCACGTACGGGAGCGCCCGGGCCCGTGCGAGCTTCCGGACGAGCCCGTCCGTCACGTGCGCCGGGTGGAGATAGAGATAGCGGAGCCACGGGACCGCCGTCTCGGAGAGCGCGAGGAGCAGGTCGCCGAAGTCCGATCGCCCCGGCCCGCCGGGCAGGTCCTTCCCCCACGCGAGGGTATCCTGGGAGACCAGCACCACCTCCTGGACGCCGTCCCGCGCGAGCGCCGCCACCTCGGCCACGACGTCGGCGAGCGGACGGCTCCGGTGACGTCCGCGCATGAGTGGGATCGCGCAGAAGGTGCAGCCCATGTTGCAGCCCTCGGCGATCTTCACGTAGGCGTACGGCACCTGGCCGAGACGCACCCGCGGGGCATCGGCCCGGTACACGTATCCCGGAGGGGCGCCCGCGACCCAGGCGTCGCGCGTGTCCAGCCGGCGGACCACGTCCACGATGCGCGGCAGCTCCCCGGTCCCGACGAGCGCGTCGATCTCCGGCATCTCGGACAGGAGCTCGGCGCCGTAACGCTGGGGGAGGCACCCGGTGACGACGAGGCGCCGGCCCGGGACCCGGGCCTTCCACGCCGCCAGCTCGAGGATCGTCTCGATCGATTCCTGCTTGGCCCGGTCGATGAACGCGCAGGTGTTCACGACGACGCAGTCGGCGGCCTCGGCCGCGGCCACAGGGGCCACCCCGTCCCTGGCGAGCAGCCCGAGCATCAGCTCACCGTCGACCTGGTTCTTGGGGCAGCCGAGGCTCACGAGGTGGACGTTCATGGCAGGAATCGAGTATAGCATCGGGCCCCGCGCGCCCGGCCGCGCGGGCCCGCGATCACGTCGCGCGAGCGCGCCGCGGGGCCCCGGGGTGCGTCAGGCCGGGCGCTCCGCCACGCAGACGGTCAGGTAGCCGTGGCGCCGGACGGCGGGGAACCGCCGGTACAGCCAGGCGAACAAGCGGACGGGCGGGGTCGTGGCGCCGGTGAGCCGGGAGTGCCGCGTGTAGAGCCACAACTCCAGCATCCGGAGCCAGCCGGGGATGAAGAGGATGCCCGTCCGCGCGGTGACGCGGAAGCCGGCCGACTCCAGCAGGCGCTGGAGCGCGGCGGGCGTGAACGACTTCTCCATCCCGTAGCCGTACAGCCCCACGAGGTTCAGCACGTGGACCAGGAGCGGCCTGAGGAACGGATCGAGCTTGTTGGGCACGCCGACGATGGCCGTCCCGCCCGGCTTGAGGACCCGGAAGATCTCCCGGACCGCCTGGGCGTATTCCTGGAAGTGCTCGATCGTTCCCATCGAGTAGACCGCGTCAACCGCGCCGTCCCGGAACGGGATCGCCCGCACGTCGCCGACAATGAAACCCGGGCGATGGGCGTGCAGCACCTTGCCCGCTTCCCGCACGACGTCGATCGACACGTCGACGCCCATCGGACGGGCGCCGCGATCGGCCGCCCACCGCAGGATCTCGGTGTTCTTCGCCTCGTCCCAGAGGTCGGTCTTGAAGACGACGAGGTCTCGGAGCTTGGGGAGGTACGTCTCGAAGAGCCAGCGCTCACAATCGAAGTAGTAGGCCGTGGACGGCGCGCCCTTCAGCGACGGAAAGTTCGCGCCGACATCGTCCCAGAAAGAGGACAAGGGATCGGCGGCCTGCGGCATGACGCCATACCATGCCACAGGCGGCGAAACGCCGCGAGCCCCCCTTTACGGCGCCCCAGCGAAGCGTAGTTACAGCAGCGCGCGAAACTCGTCTTCGCTGAGCCCCGCATCTCGCACAATGCCACCCATCGTGAAGGCGTTCACGGGATTGTGCCTTGGAATGGTGAGGATCCGGACGGCGTCGCTCATCACGATGTGCTTCTCCTGCCGGACGATTCGGAAGCCTGCCTTCTCCAGAGCTCGCACTGCGTCCTGATGGTTGACTCCCGGCATTCTCGGCACGTTCTACGAGGCGACCTCGACCTCGCGGACCACGGCCCCTTCCAGAAGCTCGTCGCGCGCGACAAGATACTCCTGAATGGCATCCTGAATATTCCGGATTGCCTCTTCCTCCGTGGCCCCCTGCGACCAGCAGCCCGGCAATCCGGGAACTGAAACGCTATAGCCCTCCTCGCTCTTACGCAACGCGATCTTGTATTTCATGGACTCCTCCTGCTGCGATTCTACCGCGCTCGCCCGCGCCACGGCCCAGCGCCTCGCAAGGCGCGCGAGGCGCGGCCCGCTCGTCTCTGATGGACCTGCGGCCCTACCGCCGCAGCCGCGCCACCCTAAAGACGGGGACAGGTCGCAGGAAGCCCCTGAGCGCGATCTCCCCCAGCGGCTCCACGTCCACCAGCTCGTCGAGCGCCGCCAGGACGCGGTGGGCCACGAGGATCTGCCCCGGCCGGGCCTCGCCGCAGAGCCGCGCCGCCAGGTTCGTCACCGTCCCGAGCGCCGCGTAGTCCCAGCGTCCCTCGAAGCCGATCGCGCCGAGTGTCGCGTAGCCCCGGGCGATGCCGAGACCCAGGTCGAGCTCGTAGCCCTCGCGTCGCCACTTCGCGGCGAGCTCGGCGACGCGATCGCGCATGGCGACCGCCATGCGCACCGCCCGCTCCGGGGCGTCGGGCACGGGAATCGGATCGTTGAAGAACACCATGAGCCCGTCGCCCGTGAACCGCTCGAGCGTCCCCTCGTGGGCCAGGATGAGCCGGCCCATCTCGCCGTGGTACTCGCGGAGGACCGCCATGACCTCCTCGGGCTCGGCCGCCTCGGCGAACGCCGTGAACCCCCGCAAGTCGGCGAAGACCACCGTCACCTCGCGCCGGTGCGTCCGGAGGGGGTCCTCGGCACCGCCCTGGACGATCGCGTCGGCGAGGTGCGGCGAGAAGAAGCGCTTGAGGCGCCCGAGCCGTTCGAGCTCCTCGACCTGCTGGCGCACGCGGCTCTCAAGGGTGCGGTTCCACTCGCCGAGGGCCGACGCCTGCTCCTCGACCGTGTCGTGAAGCGCCTTGATCCGGAGCATCGACTTCACTCGCGAGACCAGCGCCGCCTGGTCCACCGGCTTCGTCAGGTACTCGTCCGCGCCCGCGTCGAGGCCGGCCACGACGTCCCGCGAGTCGGCCTTGGCGGTGACGAGAATGACCGGCATGAACGGGAGCGCGGGGTCGCCCTTCAGGCGGCGGCACACCTCGAGCCCATCGAGCCCCGGCATCATGACGTCGAGGAGGAGGAGATCGGGCTGCTGCGCGCGCGCGAGCACCAGCGCCGCTTCGCCGTCGCTCGCCGTCAGCACCTCGTAGCCCTGGGTGGCGAGCCGGGTCCGGAGGATGTCGACGTTGAGCGGGTTGTCATCGGCGATCAGGAGGCGCGGCGGTGTCCTCACCGCGTCATCCGAGGTACCCGCGGATCTTTCCCAGCAGCGCACGCGGGCTGAAGGGCTTCGTCACGTAGGCGTCGCAGCCGGCGGCAAGGGCTTTCTGGTCGTCGCCGGAGAGCGCGTAGGACGTGACGGCGATGATCGGGATCGCGCGGAGCGTGGGGTCCGCCTTGATCCGTCGGGTCGTCTCGTAGCCGTCGATGCCCGGCAGCTGGATGTCCATGAGGATGAGATCCGGGCGCTCCCGGCCGGCCGCGATCACGCCGTCCTCGCCGGTGTGGGCCTCGACCATCTCGTAGCCCGCGTGCGTCAGGAGGTCGCGCATGATCTGGCGATTCTCCTCGTGATCCTCGACGACCAGGATGCGCTTGGCCACGCTCCGTTCCTCGCCGCTCGCGCGGTGGCTCCGCTCGGTTTCTTCGATCAGCTCCGTGCGGCCTGGCGGTCGACGCGCACGGGCACCCGGAAGCTGAAGGTCGACCCCCGGCCGACGGCCGAGTCCACCCAGAGCTGCCCGCCGTGGAGCTCGACGATCCGCTTGGCGATGGAGAGCCCGAGCCCCGTGCCGCCCTTCTTGCGCGTCGTCGAGCTGTCCGCCTGCTGGAACTCCTCGAAGATCCGCTGCCGGTCCGCCTCGGCGACCCCCGGCCCCGTGTCGGCGACGGACACGACGAACGCGTCGCCCTCCCGGTAGGCGGCGACCCGCACCGAGCCCACCTCCGTGAACTTGATGGCGTTGCCGACGAGGTTCAGCAGCACCTGGGCCAGCCGCCGCTCGTCCCCTCGGCCCGCCGGCAGGCCCGGCGCGACGGCCGCCTGTAGGAGGAGTCCCTTCTCCCTCGTCAGCGCCTCGACCTGGGTGACCACGGTATTCACGATCTCGGCCAGCGAGTAGTCAGCGAGCCCGAGCTCCAGCTGGCCCGCCTCGATCTTGGACAGGTCGAGGACGTCGTTGATCAGGCCCAGGAGGTGCTTGCCGCTCCGGTCGATCCGCGTCATGACGTCGCCGGCCTTCGGCGACAGGTCGCCGTAGATCCCGTCGACGAGGAGCTCCGTGTAGCCGAGGATCGCGTTGAGCGGCGTGCGCAGCTCGTGGCTCATGTTGGCGAGGAACTGGCTCTTGTGCCGGCTCGCGACCTCGAGCTCCCGGCCCTTCGCCTCGATCTCCCGGAACAGCCGCGCGTTCTGGATCGCGATCGTCGACTGGGTCGCGAAGGTCTGCAGGAGGTTGACCGTCTCCGGCGGGAAGCTCCCAGGCTCTCGGCGGAAGACGGTCAGCGCGCCCAGGACTCCCTGCTCGAGGAGGAGCGGAATGCCAAGGATCGATCGATACCCGAGTTGGTTCAAGGTCGACCGCGCGAGTTGCGTGATCTGGAAATCGCGATCATCACTCGTGTCAGGCACCTCAACCGGCGCCCGCCGTAGCGCGGCTTGACCGGTCGCTCCCTCTCCGAGGCGGACTGGCCTCGCCCGGAGCACCTCGACCAGCTTTTCCTCAATCCGGTGACTGGCCCGGAGCTGGAACTCCTCATGGGCCTCGTCGTACTCGTAGACGACGCCGCCGCTCGTGCCCGAGAGCTGGACGGCGCGAGCGACGATGGTCGCGAGCACGGTGGGCAGGTCCAGGGTCGAGCTTACCGCTCGTCCCACCTCGCTCAAGGCCTGCAGCTCCTCGACCGACCGCGCCAGCTCACGCGTCCGCGCCTCGAGCTCGCGGAACAGGCGCACGTTCTCGATGGCGATCACCGCCTGGTCGGCGAACGTCTGGAGCAGCGCGATCTCCTTCTCCGTGTAAGGCCGCGGGCCTCCCTCCGGGTCGCTCCGGGCTACCGAGATGACCCCGACGGCACTTCCGCCCCGTAACATTGGCACCACGATGCCGCTGCGATAGCGACCCACCCGGGCAAGCCGTCGGACCGGCTCGGAGGGTTCGCTCAGGAGATCCGGGCTATGCACGACCTTTCCCTCGCGGATCGACCGGACCGACAGGGTATCCCCGGTCAGCGGGAGGGGATACACACGGCGAAACTCCTCCAGCACCTCGGCGGACATATTGCAGTGAGCAACGAGGTGAATGAGAGTGCCGTCGAACCGGAGCACGACAGAATGGGTCCCGTCGCACACGCGGACGGCCCGCTGCGCGATCGTGTCGAAAACGGGCTGAGTGTCGGTCGGCGATGCGGAGATCGCCCGTAGGATCTCGCTAGTCGCCGTCTGCTGCTCCAGTGATTCGGTCAGCTCGCGGTTCCTTGTCTCGAGCTCCCGGAACAGGCGAACATTTTCGACAGCGATGACCGCCTGATCGGCGAACGTCTGCAGGAGCGCGATCTGCTTGTCCGTGAAGGGCTGGCTCGCCTCACGATTGACGGTGATCACGCCGATCGGATTACCCTCCCGCAGCATGGGCACGGACAGGGTAGTGCGGAACCCCGCCCGCACGAGCGTCTGTACCTCGTAGTCCGGGTCCTCGGCGATGTCGACGTGGACGACGCCGCGCGTGAGGATCGCGCGGGAGGGCGTGGTACCTCGGCCCGCCGGGCGCGGGAACTCACGCCTGATGGCGTCCAGTGCCTGCGATGTCACGCCATGGTAGGCAACCAAGTGGAGCAGACGCCCGTCGAACTGAAAAACCGAGCCGCTGACGGCCTCGCACAGCGGCACGGCGCTCCGGACGATCGCGTCGAAGACCGGCTGGACATCGGTCGGAGAGCTGGAGATTACCCGCAGGATCTCCCCAGTGGCCGTCTGCTGCTCGAGCGATTCGGTCAGCTCACGATTCCGCGCTCCGAGCTCCGTGAACAGGCGAACGTTCTCGACGGCGATGACCGCCTGGGCGGCGAAGGTCTGGAGCATGGCGATCTGTCGGTCCGAGAACGGCCTCGTCTCGCGTCGCGCTACGGTGATGGCACCGATTGGCTTGCCGTCACGGAGCAGCGGGACGGACAGATTGGTCCGGAAGCCCGCCTGGACAAGTGCGGCATGAGCGTACTCGGGATCAGCAAAAACGTCCGGGATGTGAACGATCACCCCCGTCAAGACCGCGCGTGCGGTGGAACCACCTCGGCCCGGAGGGATGGGGAAGATCTCCTTCACCGCCGAGAGTTCCTCGACAGTATAGCCATGAGACGCCACCAAATGGATCAAGCTTCCATCGAACCGGTAGACATTCGCGTTTCCCGCTTCGCACACCTGCGCGGCATTCACCGCGATGGCGTCGAAGACGGGCTGGACGTCGGTCGGGGAGCCGGAGATCACCCGCAGGATCTCGGCCGTCGCCGTCTGCTGCTCTAGGGATTCGGTCAACTCACGGTTCCGGGTTTCCAACTCCTTGAAGAGCCGGACGTTCTCGATGGCGATCACCGCCTGGTCCGCGAAGGTCTTCAAGAGCCCGACCTGCCGATCCGTGAACGGGCGGACTTCTTCCCGCCGGATACCGATGACACCGACCGCCACACCCTCCTTGAGGAGGGGGACGGCGAGATTCGTGCGATGTCCACCGAGCCGCTGGTAGGCCTTGCCCTGAGGGAACTCCTCGTCCGGTTCGGATGCCAGGTCGTGGATGTGAACGGTTTGTCGGTCCACAACCGCCCGCCCCGTGACGGATCCTCGGTCGATCGGGATCCCCTCATCCGGCCACCAGCGCGCCAGCACGCCATGGGACGCCCCGACTCTCAGTACGCCCTGGTCGACCAGGGCGATGGAGACGTCCTTGGCGTCGCACAGCCGCGTCGCACTCTCGGCAACGGCATCGAGGACGGGCTGGATGTCGGTGGGCGAGCCACTCATGACCCGGAGAATCGCGCCGGTGGCCGTCTGCTGCTCGAGAGACTCAGTCAGCTCTCGATTGCGCCCGTCGAGCTCCTGGAACAGCCGCACGTTCTCGACGGCGATGGCGGCCTGATCGGCCAGCGTGTGCACCAGGGTCACCTGGGGCTCCGAAAACAGGCCGGGCTCGGGACGACACACGACAATGGCGCCGATGCATCGGCCCTCACGAACCATTGGCACGGTTAGCTGGGCACGGACCTCCATGGCCTCGTCGACTGAATGGAGACTTGACGAGTCCTGAAGCACATCAGCCACGTGGATGGAAGCGCTTTCTCGGATGGCCCGCACCGCTATCCCAGGCTCATCGACCCGCTGTGGATACGCGGATTGCAGCGCTGGAACCATGGCCGCCGGCCCCCTGGACGCGGCGATCGAGATGAGCTGGCCGTCCGACCGGAGGACCGCCCCGATGGTCGCCCTGCAGAGGCGCAGAGCGCTGTCCAGGATCGCCTCGAACACGGGCGCCGAGTCCGTGGGCGACATGGCGATGGCGCGCAGGATCCCGCCGGTAGCCTGCTCGCGCCCGAGCGCCTCCGTGAGATCGCGGTTCCGCGCCTGGAGCTCCTGGAACAGCCGCACGTTCTCGATCGCGATCACCGCCTGGTCGGCGAAGGTCTGGAGGAGGCGGATCTCCGGGCCCGAGAAGGGTTGGGGGGTGCGATTGGGGCCGGCGCGCGCGACGGCTATCGCCCCGATCACCCGGCCCTCCCGGAGCATCGGCACCGAGACAACGCTCCGGTATCCCGACGTTCGCGCGCGCACTCGAAACTCTTCGCTCAATCCAGGCTCGGTGTCGACATCGTCCACATGGGCCGGCGTCCCCTCCATGTAATGTCGACGGACCTCAGGTTCGGCCTGGTCCAGGGACCTCTGATAGGCGGTCCGGTACGCCGCGTGCGCCTCCTCAATGGGGTTCACGTAGGCGACCTGGTGAATTACGCCGTTCTCGAGCCGATATAGGGAACCGGATCGCCCGTCACACAACCGCACTGCGCTCGCCACGATGACATCGAAGACCGGTTGCGGGTCCGTTTGGGAGCTCGATATGACGCGGAGGATCTCGCTGGTCGCCGTCTGCTGCTCGAGGGACTCGGTCAGGTCGCGGTTGCGCGCCGCCAGCTCCTGGAAGAGCCGCACGTTCTCGATCGCGATCACCGCCTGGTCCAGGAAGGTCCGGAGCAGCGCGAGCTCGACGTCCGCGAAGGCACCCACCGTCGGCCGAGCGGCGAGGATGCCCCCGATGCTCTGGCCATCCTTCAGCATCGGCATCATCACGACGCCACGGAAGGGCATGAGCCTGACCACCTCGAGGACTGCGGCGGTGTCAGACTCAGTCTGGGCATCCGCCACGTTGATCATCTCTCCAGTGCGGACGACGGAGACATACTGGCTTTCGTCGTCGAGCGGGCGCGGCCAGGTCCGCAGCCATCTCTGGATCGTCTCCGCTGGGAATTCCGGAAAATCATACGCGGCGACGTGAAGCGCACCGTCCCGGACGTGCGTGAGCGCGGTCCACGCGCCGCCGAGGAGCCGCGAGGCGCTCTTCACGATGGCTTCGAAGACCGGCTCGGTATCGGTCGGCGAGCGGCTGATCACCCGCAGGATCTCGCTCGTCGCGGTCTGCCGCTCCAACGCATCCGTCAGCTCGCGGTTCCGCGCCTCCAGCTCCTGGAACAGCCGCACGTTCTCGATCGCGATCACCGCCTGGTCGGCAAAGGTCCGGAGGAGCTGGATCTGGCGCTCGGTGAAGCCGCCGTCCGGGCGGGACACGTTGAGGGTGCCGAGCACGCGACCGTCCTGAAGCATCGGCACGATGACCAGGCTGCGGAAACCCTCAGCGAGCGCGAGCTCGCGTAGCCATGTGGGGGCACCCGGATCGTTCCCGATGTCCGGGTAGTGAATCACCGACGCGCTGTGAACCGCGCGCGCCGTGGGAGTCTCATCGTCCAGGCCTCTCGGGTACCGCTGACTGAAACTCTCGAGCCTCGCGGTAGACAGGCCGTGATGCGCCGCGAACTGGATCAGCGTGCCGTCGAAGCGGAAGACCGCCGCGAAGAGGCCGTCGCAGACGCGCGCGGCGTTCCGAGCGATCGTGTCGAGGACGCGCTGGAGGTCCGGGGGCGAGACGGCCATGGCGCCCAGGATCTCGGCCGTGGCGGCTTGCTGATCGCGGGCCCGCCGGAGCGACCGCTCCCGCGCCTCGGTCTCGCGAGTGGATCGCGCCTCGGCCCGGCGGAGGGTGAGGAAGGTGCCGGCGACGAACGCCACGCCCACGGCCAGGAGGATCAGGACCCGCACGCCCGCATCCGCGAAGCGGCCCTCCGTGAGGAGGGCGACCACGAGGGGCCCGCAAGCGAGAGCCAAGCACGCCGCGAGGCGCATCCAGGAACGAGAGCCCGGAAGTCGGGAGGACGGCGTCACACGCCTCCACTCGGGGCCATGGCGACCGGTCATCACCCGCTCCGGTTCCGATCGTCCATTCTGCTGATACGACCCCGAGCCGGGAAGGCGCGCCCGGTCTCGGACGGGTCGTAAGATCGCGCCATTATAGCGCCGGGTCAAACCAGGGTGTGAGGACGCGGACCGGGACCCAAGCCGTGGAGCGGGCGCGCACGTCCGTCCGTCATGCCGTCAGCCCGGAGGTATAATCCCGCCATGCCGAGCGCCGACGCCTCGGGAACCGCGTCCAGGGCGACGTCCCGTCGCACTTGGCCGGTGCGGATCTTCACCCTCGGCGCCGAGCCACGGGATGCCCTCGACCATTCCACGACACCCGAAGAGCGGCTGGCGATGGTCTGGTCTCTGACGGTCGAGGCTTGGATGCTGAGCGGCCGACCGATGCCCGCTTATGCGCGGACCGCGGCTCCGGTTCGCCTCGGTCGGCTCGATCGTCGGAGGCCCGGGACGGCCACGTGAACGAAGACTTCCAGGATGTGCTCGCAGCCCTCTTGGCGAGCGGCGCGCGCTTCCTGGTGGTCGGGGCCCACGCCCTCGCCGTCCACGGCGTGCCCCGGGCGACGGGGGATCTCGACATCTGGGTTCTCCCGGATCCGGTCAACGCCGAGCGCGTGTGGCGGGCGCTCACCCGGTTTGGCGCGCCGATGGAGACGGTGGGTGCAGGTCCTGGCGATCTCGCGCGCCCCGGTCTGGTCCTGCAGATCGGGCTGCCTCCTCGGCGCATCGACATCCTCACGGCGCTGACCGGTGTCGACTTCGAGAGCGCCTGGCGCTCCCGCGTGGTGCACCAGGTCGGCTCCCTGGAGGTCCCCTTCCTCGACCGGGATACACTCATCCGGAACAAGCGGGCGACCGGTCGACTCCGGGACCTCGCGGACGTGGAGAGGCTCGAAGAGGACAAGGAGTGACGCGCCAGGGATGCCCAGTGTGGTGTTTCCGGCGGCGGGACGGCAGTGTGGTTCGTCGCGAGGGGCCGCCGGAGGCGCGGCGGAGGGTGACGGGCTCCGCGCGGCCGCCCGGTCGGTGGGTGAGCGCGACGCCGGCCTGCGGCCCGGCTCCCGTCAGCACATCGGGCTTGACAGGCGGCGTCTAGGCCCATAAGGTCCTTGGCACGATGTCCCAGGGAGCACGCAGAACCGGGCGGTCGACGATGCAGCGCCGGTGGTCGTGGCGCTCGTGGCGCCGCTCTACCCAGGAGGGACCAGGACCCGCGTAGCGATCACCGGACGTAGCGAGAGCAGGACAGTTCAGAGCCGAGGTGAGCGGGACGGTCCCCGCGAGCCCGGCTTTTTTGGTTTCTGTGACGCGAAAGGAGCCGTCGATGTCGACCCGTGCCGAGCCGCCGTCGGTCTCCGCCCCGGGCGCGCGCGCCGCGCGGGCGGGCGCCCCCAACGTGGTGCCCGTCTCGCGCGAGCTGCTCGCCGACCTGGAGACCCCCATCTCCGCGTACCTCCGTCTGCGCGACCTCCCCTCGAGCTTCCTCCTCGAGAGCGTGGAAGGGCCGGAGCAGGTCGCGCGCTTCTCGGTCCTCGGCGGGGATCCCCGCCTCGTGCTGGAGTGTGACGGCGCGGAGGTACGGGTCCTCCGGCCCGACGGCACCCTGCTCGAGCGGGGGCGCCCCCTCGAGACGCTCGAGCGGTACCTCGGGCGCTACCGCGCGGCGCGGGATCCGGAGCTCCCGCCCTTCACGGGCGGCTTCCTCGGCTACCTCGCGTACGACGCGGTGCGCCTGTGGGAGCGGCTCCCCGGCCGGCCGGCCGACGACCTCGGCCTTCCCGTCTTCCGCCTGGCGCTCATGGACACGATCGTGGCATTCGACCACCGGCGCCACACGATGCGCATCGTCGCGAACGCCTTCCTCGACGAGGACGGGCGCGCCGAGGCGGCCGAGGCACGGGCGCGCGAGCGGATCGACCAGGTCCTCGAACGGCTCCGGAGCCCCCGGCCGCCCGAGCCGGCGGCGGTGGCGACCACGCTGGCGCCCCGGTCGAACTGGGCCCCCGACGCCTACTGCGCGGCCGTGGAGCGCGCTCAGGAGCACATCCGGGCCGGCGACATCTACCAGGTGATCCTCTCGCAGCGCTTTGCCACGCCGGTCCCCGGGCTCGACCCCCTCGCGATCTACCGCGCCCTCCGCGTGGTGAATCCCTCGCCGTACATGTTCCTCCTCGACGCCGGGGACGGGGCGACGCTCGTGGGGTCCTCCCCCGAGCGCCTCGTCCGGCTCGAGGACGGCCGGATCGAGATGCGGCCGCTCGCGGGCACGCGCCCGCGCGGCCGCGACCGCGAGGAGGACGAGGCGCTCGCCCGCGCGCTCCTTGCCGACCCGAAGGAGCGTGCCGAGCACGTGATGCTCGTCGACCTCACCCGGAACGACGTGGGCCGCGTCGCCCGGTACGGCTCGGTCCAGGTGAGCGAGCTCCTGTCGGTCGAGCGCTACTCCCACGTGATGCACCTCGTCTCGCACGTCGAGGGCGCCCTCGCGCCGGGCCGCTCGCCGTGGGAGGTGCTCCAGGCGGTGTTCCCGCACGGGACGGTGAGCGGGGCGCCGAAGGTGCGGGCGATGGAGATCATCGACGACCTGGAGCCCGTGGCCCGGGGGCCCTACGCCGGGTGTGTCGGCTACTTCGGCTTCGACGGGTCGCTCAACACGGCGATCACGATCCGGACCGTGCTCGTGCGGCGGGGCACGGCCTACGTCCAGGCCGGCGCCGGCGTCGTCTACGACTCGGTGCCGGAGCGGGAGCAGGAGGAATGCGTCGCCAAGGCGCGGGCCCTCATGGCGGCGATCGAGCGGGCCGGCCGGACCGGCGGGAGGCCGTGATGCTGCTCATGATCGACAACTACGACTCGTTCACCTACAACCTCGTCCAGTACCTCGGCGAGCTGGGCGCCGAGCTCGCGGTCTACCGGAACGACGCGATCACGGTGGACGAGGTCGAGCGGCTCGCGCCGGCGGGCATCGTCGTGTCGCCGGGACCGGGCGCCCCGCGCGATGCAGGCGTGTCGGTCGAGGTCATCCGCCGGTGCGCCGAGCGCGTCCCGATCCTCGGCGTCTGCCTCGGGCATCAGGCCATCGGCGAGGTCTTCGGCGGCATCGTGGAGCGCGGGCCGGTGCCCGTCCACGGCAAGACGGCCTGGATCCACCACGACGGACGCGGGGTCTTCGCGGGGTTGCCGAGCCCCTTCGAGGCGACCCGCTACCACTCGCTCGTGGTGCGGCGCGCGGGATTACCCGCGTGCCTGGAGGTGTCGGCGGAGAGCGAGGACGGGCTGGTCATGGGGCTTCGTCACCGCACGCTCCCGGTTGAGGGCGTGCAGTTCCATCCGGAGTCGATCCTGACCGTGTCGGGGAAGGCGCTCCTCGGGAACTTCCTCGCCCGGCTCGGGCCGAAGGCGCCCGCCACGGACGGGACGGTGCCGGGGTGCGATCCGCGCGGGTCCGAGTGATCCCACCGGGGAGCCGGCCCGGCAGCGGGAGCCCGGCGCAGCGCCGGCGCGTCTTCAGCGGCATCCAGCCCTCCGGGGACGTCCACCTCGGCAACTACCTCGGCGCGATCAAGCGCTGGGTCGACGGGCAGCGGGAGAAAGAGAACTACTTCTGCATCGTCGACTTTCACTCGCTCACGGTGCCCCAGGACGCCGAAGACCTCCGGCGACAGACCCGCTCGCTCGCCGCCCTCCTGCTGGCGGCCGGCCTCGACCCCGGCCAGTGCACTCTCTTCCTGCAGAGCCATGTCCGCGCCCACGCGGAGGCCGCGTGGCTCCTCACCTGCATCACCCCGCTCGGCTGGCTTCAGCGGATGACGCAGTACAAGGATCGGGCGGCGCGGCACGAGTCGGTGGGCGCGGGCCTCCTCGCCTACCCCGTCCTGATGGCGGCCGACATCCTCCTCTACGACACGGACGAGGTGCCGGTGGGCGAGGACCAGCAGCAGCACGTCGAGCTGGCCCGCGACATCGCCGAGCGGTTCAACCGGCTCCACGGAAGCCTCTTCGTCCTGCCGACCGCGGTCATCCCCGAGGCGGGGGCGCGGGTCATGAGCCTCGACGATCCGGCCGTCAAGATGTCGAAGAGCCACGCCCACGTCCCGGGCCATGCCATCCGCGTGCTGGACGAGCCGGACGAGATCCGGCGGACCGTCGCCCGGGCGGTCACCGACTCGGGAAACGAGATCCGCTTCTCGGACGACCCCGCCCGGGCGGGCGTGAGTAACCTCCTCGGCATCTACCAGACCGTGACGGGAAAAGCAGCCGCCGCCGTGGAGGCCGACTTCGCCGCCGCCCGGGGCTACGGAGACCTGAAGCGTCGGGTCGCCGATGCCGTCGTCGCCGAGCTGACGCCGATCCGGGAGCGCCACGCGGCGCTGATGCGGGATCCGGCCGAGCTCGACCGGCTCCTGGCCCGCGGCGCGGAGCGCGCCCGCGCGATCGCCGAGCCGAAGCTCGCCGAGATGAAGCGCCGGATGGGCCTGATCCCGCCGGCCTGAGGCCGAGCGAGCGCACGGCGCTCCACCGGCCCCCGGCTTGACTTACGCTTGGCCAATCGATAGATTCTTCGTAAGACGATGGAAACGGTGACCCTCTCGAGCAAGTACCAGCTCGTGCTGCCTCGCGCCACCCGCGAGCGACTCCGGCTCCAGCCCGGGATGAAGCTCACCGTGGTCGCCAAGGGAGGCGTCATCTTCCTAGTTCCCGAGCGGCCGATGCGAGCGTTCCGCGGCGTGGCACGCGGAGCGAGCGAGCGGGGGTTACGCGAGAAGAAGGATCGCCTCTGATCCTGGTCGACTCGAGCGGCTGGATCGAATACCTCGCCGACCGGCCCCGGGCCGCCCGATTCGCCAAGTACCTCGAGGGCTCCCAGCCTCTCCTCGTGTCGGCGATCGAGATCTACGAGGTCTACAAGGTCATCCGCCGGGATCTCTCGGAGGAACGGGCCTTGGAGGCAGTGGCGGCCCTGCGGCGCGCGACGATCGCGCCCGTGGACGAGTCCCTGGCACTCGAGGCGGCCGATCTGTCCCTCGCCCAGGGTCTCGCGATGGCAGATTCTCTCGTCTACGCCACGGCACGGCGCCATGGGGCCACACTGGTCACCGCCGACGCAGACTTCCAGGGGCTGCCCAACGCGGTGATTGTTCGGTAGGGACGCACCCGGCGAACGACCCGCGCCCCAAGGGGGCCGGCCTCGAAGGGCCTGGCCCGCGGGGAGGGGTTACTCCGAGCGGTAGTTCGTGAACTGCATCTCGATGCCCAGATCCTGCTCCCTGAGGGTCTTGATCACCGCCTGGAGGTCGTCCCGGTTCTTGCCGAACACCCGGACGTGGTCCTCCTGGATCTGAGCCTGCACCTTGAGTTTCGTGTCCTTGATCAGGCGGACGATCTCCTTCGCCTTCTCCATCGGGATTCCCTGCTGCACGTCGATCCGCTGGCGCACGGTGCCGCTCGCGGCGGGCTCGACCTTCCCGTAGGTGAGCGCTTTCAGCGGCACGCCCCGGCGGTGGAGCTTCGACTGGAGCACGTCGAGAACCTGCTTCAGAGTGTAGTCGTTGTCCGTGTGGACGGTGATCGTGTCCTTCTCCAGCCCGAGCTCGGTCTTGGTCTGCTTGAGGTCGTAGCGCGTCTGGATCTCGCGGGTCGCCTGGTGGACCGCGTCGGTGACTGCCTGTGGGTCAACCTTGCATGCGACGTCGAAGGAGTTCTCAGCCTTAGCCATGATCCTCTCCCGGCGTTAGTGCTGGACGACTGCGACACCCGGCGGGGGCACGAAGACGAACAGCGCGTCGGAGAGCCCCGAGTTCACCACCGTGTCGCCGAAGCGCACGGTGACGGTGTTCCCGAGCTCGTCGTGGACGATTGCCTGCCGCACGAGCCAGCTCCGGGAGTCGACCGAGACGATCAGGCGCGCGAGGAGCGGCTGGGGGCGCTTCGGCGCGAGGTCCAGGACGACGAGCCCGTCGGCGTCGGTGGGCTGGGCTGGGTTGAGGAAGCGCGCCTCGAAATGTTCCCGCACCTGCCCGAACCCCTGGAGGAAGCTCCCGGCGGGACCGGCGAGGGCCGCCGGGGCAGCGCTCACGTTCACCTGCTTGAGCTCGGGCGTGTAGATCCAGAGCCGCGTGCCGTCGGAGACGATCTCCTGGGGCGTCGGGGTCTGGTATTCCCAGCGGAGACGCCCGGGCTTCTTCAGATAGAGCGTGCCGCGGGCGTCGATGGTCTGGTTCAGTGCCTTGTTGTGCGCCGCCTGCCGGAACGGCGCCTTGAGGTCGGTCACCCGCCGCTGGGCCTGTTCGAGGGCGCTCACGGCCTCGTCGAGGGTCGGCGCGGCGGTCGCGCCAGCGGCGAGCGCCAGGACGCCGGCGAAGACCAGGACCAGGCAGAGCGCAGAAGGTCGCGTACGCATCGCAGCAGCGGGGCGACGCCGGCCGGGGCCGGCGTCCGGCCTAGAGTCCGAGCTCCTCGAGGGCCTCCACGATGACGCCCTTCGACGCGAGGTGGACATCGTTCAGGTGGATGAGGTAGCCGGACAGCCCGTCGGGGAGCTGGAAGGGAATCTCGCACTTCCGGCACCACTCCTGACGGGTCGGGATCTCGATGCGATAGGTCTGGATCACCCACCGCAGGAGCTGGCTCTCCCGGCGGACCCCCACGCGCTGGGTCGGCACGCCGAAGGCCTCCTCGAACATCTGGGCGACGGCGCACGCGCGATCGCCGTCCATCAACGTGCCGAACGCCTGCGGGCGCGTGCTCTGTCGCAGAAACTCACTGAGCTTCATCGCGTTCCATACGATGCCCGAGCGGCCCCGGCACTGTCAACCACTTGAGGAAGAACTAGGCGTGTCACTCTGGCATTCGTCCGGCTACACCACCCGTCGTGGCTCTGCGTAAGGAAGGCCCCTGTCGCGTGGGTCTTGGGCATCGGTCAGTGGGAGCCGGAGCGGCGGAGCAGGTACTCGGGACCGACGAGGATCTGGCGCGGCTTGGCGCCGTCGCCGGGACCGATGATGCGATCCTGCTCCATGAGGTCGATGAAGCGTGCCGCCTTCGGGTAGCCGAGCCCCATGCGGCGCTGGATGAAGCTGATCGACGCCTGCTTCTGGCTCACGATCAGCTCGACCGCACGCCAGTAGGTGTCGTCGCGGTCGTCCTCGCCGCCGCCCCCGTTGCCGCCCCGCTCGTCGCGGACGGGCTTGACCAGACCCTCCTCGAAGACCGCCTGGCCCTGCTCCTTGAGGAAGCGGACCACCTCGCGGACCTCCGGTTCCGAGACCCACGCCCCGTGGATACGGACCGGGCGGGAGGTCGCCGGCGGCACGAAGAGCATGTCGCCGCGGCCAATGAGCTGCTCCGCGCCGTTCTGGTCGAGGATCGTACGCGAGTCTACCTTCGACGCCGCCTGGAAGGCGATCCGCGCCGGAAAATTCGCCTTGATGAGACCCGTGATCACGTCGACAGAGGGTCGCTGCGTCGCGATGATCAGGTGGATCCCCACCGCGCGGGCGATCTGCGCCAGCCGCGCGAGCGAGGTCTCCACCTCCCCGGCCGAGACCATCATCAGGTCGGCCAGCTCGTCCACGATGATGATCCAGTAGGGCAGGCGCTCGGCCGGCTCGACCGCCTGGTTGTAGCCTTCGATGTTCCGGACCGACTTCTCCGCGAGAAGCTTGTAGCGATCGTCCATCCGGCCGACGATCCACCGGAGGCGGGAGGCGGCTTCCTTGGCATCGGTCACGACCGGCGCCAGGAGGTGCGGGATCCCCTCGTACATCCCGAGTTCCAGGCGCTTCGGATCGATCATGAGGAGGCGCGCCTCGACGGGGGTGCGGCGGAAGAGGATCGAGCAGATCATCGCGTTGAGCCCGGCCGACTTGCCCGCCCCCGTCGCCCCGGCGACGAGGAGGTGCGGCATCGACGCGAGGTCCGCGACGGCCGGCTGGCCGATCGCGTCGCGCCCGAGCGCGAGGGCCAGGGGGGCCTTCGACTCCTTGAACTCCTTCGAGAGGAGGATCTCGCGGAGAGACACGGTGGAGGGTTCGGGATTCGGCACCTCGATGGCGACGCTCCCCCGCCCGGGCACCGGTCCGAAGACCCGGACCGCGCCGGCCTTCATCGCGAGCGCGAGGTCGTCCGCCAGGTTCACCACCTGGTTCACCTTGATCCCGGGCCCCGGCTCGAACTCGTACCCCGTGATGACCGGCCCCGGGTTGATCCGCGCGATGTGCCCCTTGACTCCGAAGTCCTCGAGCCGCTTCCGGAGGTGCTCGGCGTTCTGGCGGAGCTCCTCCTCGCTCTCGGTGCGCCGACGCTCTCCCGCCACCGGCGCCTTGAGGAGGGACACGGGCGGCAGCTGGAACGTGGCGCCGGGGCGGGCGAACCCGAAGATCTCCTGCTTCGCGCGGCGGGCCTCCGCCGAGCGGGGCCGCTCCTCGCCCGCCGCCGCCCGGTCCGCCGATGGCCGCGGCCGCTCCTCGCTCCGGGCGCGCGCACGGTCCGGAGTGCGCTCCGCGGCCACCGGCGACGGCAGCTCGGGGGGCAGCGCGATGGCGGGCGGCGGCGGCGCCGGACGTGGCTCGACGACGACCGGGGCCGGCGACGCGGGGGCCGCGGCGCGAGCTGCCAACGGACGCCCCCGGCCGAGGCGCGCGAGCCCGGACAGGCGCGTGATCAATGCCCGCGAGATGCCCGCGTAGGACGCCTGGGTGATGCACAGGCCCGCGACCGCCATGAGCGTGAGGAGCAACACCAGCGCGCCCACGTCACCCAGGGCGCGTCGGAACGTCCCCGCCACCGCCCAGCCGAGCCACCCGCCCCGGTGGAGCCAGACGCCGCGCACCGGCCCCGAGAGCTGGGCCAGGAGCCCCGTGACGGCCAGCAACCCGAGCGCGGCCCCGACGCAGATCGAGAGCGTCCCTACGGCGAGCGGCCGCGTGAACGCCGCGAACGCCCACACCATCAGCATCACCGGAACGAGGTAGGCGGCGTAGCCGACGGTCGTGAAGAGCGCCCATCCCACCCACAGCCCCACGACACCGACGCGGGCCTCCTGGTCCACCCAGCGGAGCGCCGGGTCGTAGGATAGGAGCGCGACGCCCAGGTACGCGGCGACCCCGAGGGCGACGACGCCCTGGGCCTCGCGGAGCCACCGCGCGGCGATCTTGGGCTGGGGGGACCGGGCCTTCGTCTTCGCCATCAGGCGTCCAGGACCACCGGCAGCACGATCGGCTTCCGGTCGTACCGCTGGGTGATGAAGCGGCGGAGCGTGCCGCGGAGGAGAGCGACCAGGGCCTCGCGCCCGAGCGGCGACTCGCTCCGCTCCGCGGCGAGGGCCTCCCGGACAGCCGTCTTCGCCTCCTCCAGCACCGCCTCGGCCTCGCGCTCGTAGACCCAGCCCCGCGAGACGATCTCCGGCCCCGCGACGAGCGCGCCGGTCGCGCGATCCACGGTCACGGCGACGACGACCATCCCGTCCTCGGCAAGGAGCTGGCGGTCACGGAGCACCACCGGCCCCACGTCGCCGACCCCTTTCCCGTCGACCAGTACGCGGGCGAGGGGAACGCGCTCGACTGCGCGCGCGCCGGTCTTGGTGAGCTCGAGCCCCTGCCCGTCCTCGACGACGAAGACGTGCTCGGCCGGGAGCCCCACCTCCTGCGCCAGGCGGCTGTGGGCCAGGAGGTGCCGGTACTCGCCGTGAACCGGAATGAAGAACTGCGGCCGGACGAGGCTCAGCATGAGCCGGAGCTCGTCCTGCGACGCGTGGCCCGAGACGTGGACGAACGCCACCTCCTCCCACAGAACCTCGGCACCCTGGCGGAGGAGCTGGTTGACCACGCGCGTGACCGTGCGCTCGTGGCCCGGAATGACCCGAGCGGAGAGGATTACGAGGTCACCCTCGCCCACGCGTAGGTACTTGTGCTCCGCGGCCGCCATGAGGGCCAGGGCCGAGTTCGGCTCGCCCTGGCTCCCCGTGGAGATGATCAATTGGCGGTAGGGCGGCAGCGCCGACAGGTCCTCGAGCGACAGGAGCGTCCCGTCGGGAACGCGGAGGTAACCGAGCTCCGCGGCCAGGCGCACGTTGGTCTCCATGCTCCGCCCGAGGAGCGCGACCTTGCGCCCGAAGGTGGCCGCAAGGTCGAGGACCTGCTGGATGCGGTGGACGTGCGAGGCGAAGGTCGCGACGATGACGCGCCCGGGGGCGCGGCGAAACCGGTCGCTCAGCGCGCGCCCGACCTCGTGCTCGGACGGCGTGGTGCCCGGCCGGTCGACGTTCGTGGAGTCGGCCATCAGGCAAAGGACGCCCCGCTCGCCGAGCTCGGCGAGGCGATGATAGTCCGAGCGCTCGCCGTCGATCGGGTTCGAATCGAACTTGAAGTCCCCCGTGTGGACGAGGGTGCCGACCGGCGTCTCGATGCCGTAGCCGAGGCCGTCGACGACCGAGTGGGTCACCCGGATCGGCTCCACCCGGAAGCCGCCGACGTCGAACGCGCGCCGGGGCTCGACCGGGACGAGCCGGGCGCGGTCCAGGAGACCGTGCTCGCGGAGGCGCTCGCCGGCCAGGGCGAGCGCCATCCGGGGCCCGTACACCGGGACGTCGAGCTCGCGCAGGAGGTACGGGAGCGCCCCGATGTGGTCCTCGTGAGCGTGGGTGAGGATAACCCCGCGCACCTGCTCGCGCCGCGCGAGAAGGTACGAGAAGTCCGGGATGACGTAATCCACCCCGGGCATCTCGTCGTCCGGGAACATGAGCCCGCAGTCGATGGCCAGGAGATCCTCGCCCGACTCGAGCAGCATCATGTTGAGACCGATCTCCCCGAGGCCGCCGAGCGGGAGGATGCGAACGCTGGGCTCGATCGCAGGGTCGCCCGGAGCCCCGGCCGAAGCGCTGGCCGGGATGACGCGGTCGGTCATACTTGGGCGTAGCGTATCACGCAGCCGCGGAGGCCCCTAAAAACCGGGCCATGGCGGAAAACGACCAGGGCGGGCGACGTCAGCCAGCCGGGGCGCGGCCGAGCGCGTCGGCCAGCCGGGCGAACTCCTCGAGCGAGAGGGTCTCGGCCCGGCGCCCGCCATCGATCGCCGCCACGGCCAGGGCGACCGTGACACGCTCGGGGCCTCCCAGACCCCCCCCACGAAGGGCGTTCCCCAGGGTCTTCCGGCGCTGGCCGAAGGCGGCCCGGACCACGCTCGTGAACGCGGCTTCGTCGCGGACCACGACCCGCGGCGTGGACCGGAAGCCGACCCGAATCACGGCGGACTCGACGGCCGGCGGCGGCCGGAAGGCGCCGGGGGGGACAACCTCGAGCTGGGTCACGTCGGCCCAGCGCTGCCAGAAGATCGAGAGCGCGCCGTAGTCACGCCCCCCCGGGGACGCGGTGATGCGCTCCGCCACCTCACGCTGGAGCATGAGGACCGCAGCGTCGAGCGTCGCGCGAGCGTCGAGGAGGCGTCCCAGGATGGGCTTGGACACGCTGTACGGGAGGTTGCCGACGACGAGCACCCGACCGGCCGGGGCGAGGCGGAGCGCGCCGAGCTCCTCGTACGCGAAGGCACGCGCGTCGGCGAGCAGGATCTCGACGCGCGCGGCATCCGGCCAGGTCCGCGCGGCCTCGGCCAGCCGGGCCTGGAGCGCCGGATCGATCTCGAGCGCGACCAGACGTCCGACCCGCGCCGCGAGGGCCCACGTCAAGGTGCCCGGACCGGCGCCGATCTCGCAGACGATGTCGGCCCGGGTGGCACCGACGGCGTCCACGATCCGCGCCGCGACGCCCGGATCGACCAGGAAGTGCTGGCCGAGCGCCCGCCGCCGGCGGCCGGTGATCCGGGGCACGCGCCCGCGCGGGCCGTCCGGGCCACCGGTCACGAGGCCGGGCCGTCCGCGGGCCGCCGGGCGCGATGCTCCGCGAGAAGGGCGGCGTGGACGGCGCGCACCTGGGCCGCGGTCTCTTCAGGCTCGCCGGAATTGTCGATGACGAAGTGGGCGTGCCGCACCTTCTCGGCGAGCGGCATCTGGCTCGCGACGCGCCGCTCGGCCTCCGCGCGGTCGAAGCCGTCCCGCCCCATGAGCCGGGCGAGCTGCACCTCGGGCTCGGCGTAGACCAAGACCACACGGTCCACGTGCGCCGCGGCGCCGACCTCGATGAGAAGCGGGATGTCGAGCACGACCAGGCCGTCGAAACCCTCGGCCGCCCACGCGTCGAGGATCGCCTGCCGTCGGGCCATGATCGCCGGATGGGTGATCGCCTCGAGGGCCTTGCGGCGCGCGGGATCGGTGAAGACGAGAGCCCCGAGACGCTTCCGGTCGAGTTGACCGTCGGGCCCCACGACGTCGGAGCCGAATGCCTCGACGATGGCCCGCCAGGCCCGCTCGCCCGGCGCGACGACCTCGCGGGCCAGCACGTCGGCGTCGATCAGCCGGCACCCCAGCTCCGCCAGCTGCCGGCTCACGGCGGACTTCCCCGATGCGATCCCTCCGGTGAGCCCCACGAGGAGGAACGGCCGCGTCGACGAGGACCCGGTCATCTCCGCCGCATGACTGACGACCACGCTCAGCCGGGGAGCCGGAACTCGCCGCGGGCGACGGTCACCGCCGAGCCGCCCACCTCGACACGCTCGATCACGGCGGCGGTGCCGTCGGCGCGGGCGAAGAGGACGCTCGGACGGTGGATCTCGGCGCCCTGGCGAATCTCGATCTCCTCGCCGAAGGGGATGCGGCCGTGGCGCGCCAGGTGGCAGGCGAGCGGCCCGGCGGCGGAGCCGGTGGCCGGGTCCTCCGGCACGCCGGCGCCGGGGGCGAAGGCGCGCGTCTTCCAGCGACGCCCCTCCCCCGCGAAGCAGTTCGTCGTCCCGCGCGGGAGCAGACGCGCGAGCGTCTGGAAATCCGGCTGGAGCGCGGCCACCTGAGCCTCGTTGTCGAGAGCCACGAAGACATGGCGCGGGCCGTTGTCGTAGAGCTCCACGGGAAGCGTGGCCCGCGCGACCCCGAGCGCGCGGAGGAGGGCGGCCGGGTCCGCGACCGCCTCGATTCGCGGCACGGGCTGCACCATCCGGCCGAAGACGATCC
Source organism: uncultured Candidatus Rokubacteria bacterium (assembly GCA_963805625.1). Lineage (GTDB taxonomy): Bacteria > Methylomirabilota > Methylomirabilia > Rokubacteriales > DASRDR01 > DASRDR01. The sequence goes on along the minus strand of CAWDVE010000017.1, from coordinate 96,835 downwards.
GCGGGCCGTCCCGCTCGATCCGGACGGGCACGGGTCCGACCCCCGTCTCGAGGACGATCTCCGGGAGCTGGAGCGGCGCCGCCAGGACGAAGGCGGCGCCCAGGACCGGGTGCCCCGCGAACGGCAGCTCGTGTCCAGGAGTGAAGATCCGGATGCGCACATGGCCGCCCGCACGCGCCGGATAGCAGAAGACCGTTTCCGACAGGTGCATCTCGCGGGCGAGGGGCTGGAGGAGCGCCTCCGGGATGGCGCGCGCGTCCGTGAAGACGGCGAGTGGGTTGCCCTCGAGCGGGCGATCCGTGAAGACGTCGCAGATCACGTAGCGGAACTCGGGCATCCTGCCTCCCTAGCGAGTCTCGTGAGCCACACAGTACACGAGGTTCGCCGGTACGTCGGAGCGTGGCGGACCCACAGCCGGGGGGGCTCAGCGTCCCGCTGGGGGGGAAAGGGTCCGGGACCCGGATCTCCCCTGCGCCGTCGCCGCGTAGTGCGCCCTGAAGATCTCGCGAAAGGACGACGCCGCCGGCGACAGGACACGGTCGCCGAGCGTCAGGATCCCGACCCTGCGCGTGACGGCCGGGCCGGCGAGGGGGCGAATGCACAGTGCTCGATCGCCCCGGGGCGGGAGCGCCGAGGCGGGCACAATGGCCACGCCCAGCCCGGAGCGCACGAAGCTGAACAGGGTACCGAATTGGTGGAGCGTAACCGCGTGGTGGAGACGCACGCCCACCGACAGGGCGGCGCTGTCGATCAGGCGTCGCAGGCCCGACTCGGGCGGCATCGAGATGAGGGGCTCGCCCTGGAGATCGGCGATCGACACGGCCCGCCGCCCGGCGAAGGGATGCCTGCGTGGCAGGACGAGAAGACACGCCTCGTCCCCGAGCGGCTCGGCGACGACCGGGGCGGTCACGTCATTGACATTGCCGATCCCGAGATCGGCGACCGAGCCGCGCACGTCGGCGAGGATGGCGTCCTGGACCCCCTCGCGGAGATACAGGTCGATACCGGGGAACCGCCGGCGGTACGCCGCCGTCGCGGCTGGCAGGACGCGGTACGCGAGCGACATGAGGCTCGCCACGACCACGTATCCCCGCTGCTGGCCGGCCAGTTCACGCATGCGCCCAAGGTGACGGTCGAGATCGCTCAGCAGGCGCTCCGCGGTCGGGAGGAAATCACGGCCGGCCGCCGTCAGCGATACCAGGCGCGTGCTGCGGCTGAACAGCGTGACGCCGAGCGATCGCTCGAGGCGCTGGACGGCCCGGGACAGCGCCGGCTGGCTCAAGCCGAGGAACGCCGCCGCCCCCACGAAGCTGCGAAACCGCGCGAGCGCGATGACCACCCGGAGCTGGCGCGACGAGACGTCCGCCGCGGATCGCATCGCGTCTCTCCCCGCCACCATCCATGCACATTATGCATCGACAGTACATATCAATAAAGAGATTGCATGGCCGACGGGTTCCGGGGACCATACAGGGCATGGACACCCTCGTCGATCCATCAGTCGACCTCGTCGAGTGGTACTACGAGCAGGGCTTCTCGGACGGCCTGCCGGTCGCGCCGCCAACACCGGAAAAGATCGTCGCGATGCTCCGGTCGCTCGGCGGCGAGCCGGACCTGGTCGAGTGCCGGGTCCCGCCGCGCTGGGGCAACCTGACGCGGCAGGTGCTGGCGATCAACCTGGTGATGGCCGGCTGCAAGCCGGCCTACGCACCCGTCGTGCGGTCGGCGATGCTGGCGCTCACCACTGCGGCATTCAACCTGAACGGGGTGCAGGCAACGACGCACATGGCGGCACCGCTGCTCGTGGTGAACGGGCCGCTCGGGAGCGAGATCGGCATGAACGCCGGCTGCAACTGCTTCGGCTCCGGCAACCGGGCAAACGCCACGATCGGCCGGGCGATCCGGCTGATCCTGCTCAATGTCGGCGGCGCCTGGCCCGGAGATCTCGACAAGGCGACGCTCGGCCATCCCGGGAAATACACGTACTGCATCGCTGAGAACGAGGCGCAGAGCCCATTCGCGCCCTACCACGTCGACAAGGGTTTCGATGAGCGCGACTCGACCGTCTTCGTGCTCGCCGCCGAGCCACCACACAGCGTGACCAACCACGTCGCCAACGATCCGCAGGGCATTCTCGATTCGATCGTATCCGCAATGTCCACCATCGCCCACAACAACGCGGTGTCGTCTGGCCACTGCGCGGTCGTGCTGGGTCTCGAGCACGCGCGCACCATCGCTGCGCACGGCTGGCGGCGCGCGGATATCCGCAATTATCTCTGGACGAACGCCGGCAACCGGTTCGGCGCGCTCGCGTTCGAGCATCGCTACGGCAAGGTGTACAACCGCAACCTCCCGGTCTGGTACAAGCGCGAGCTCGACTCGCATATCCCGATCGTGCCGAGCCCCGACCACATCCATCTGTTCGTCGCGGGCGGCGAGGCGGGACGCTTCTCCGCCTTCATCCCCGGCTGGGGCCACATGAGCAGTCCCGTGCTCCGCGGCATCGACGGGGCGACGCCGGTCAAGGGGCCGATCTGTGTCGATGGATCCTGCTACCTCTGACCTCGAGGAGGCATGACGCATGGACCACATGGTTCCGAATCAGGGCCTGCCGGTCTACGACCCGCGCGGCGCCGTGGCGGCGACACCGCAGCCGATCGCGCCGCGTGTCGAGCGACTCGATGGCCTCCGCCTCGCCGTGCTCGACAACACGAAATGGAACGCGGGCAAGCTGTTGCGCAAAGTGACAGAGAAGCTCGTCGCCGTGCATCCCTTCGGCGCAGTGACCTACTACCGCAAGGAGAGCTTCTCGAGGGCGGCGGCGCCCGAGCTCATCGACGACATCGCCGCGGGCAACGACATCGTCTTGACCGCCATCGGCGATTGAGGGTCCTGCACATCGTGCTGTATGCACGACGGCGTCCGCCTGGAGACCCTGAATCGGCCGACCGCGGTGGTGGTGACCACCGAGTTCCTGCACGAGGCTGAGGTGCAGCGCACGGCCCTGGGGATGGGAGCCCTGGCGCCGGCGGTGATCCAGCACCCGCTCAGCACCTTGACCGACGCGGAGATCGAGATGCGAGCGGTGGACGCCGCGACGCAGGCGATCAACATCTGGCTCGGCCGTTTCAGCCACACGTGAGACGCGGCATGTCGGGGATCCTCTCGGGCATCCGCGTGGTGGACCTCACGCAGTACTTGTCGGGGCCGCAGGCGACCTTGTTCCTCGCCGGGCTCGGCGCCGAGGTGATCCACGTCGACAACCCGGCGACCGGCGACGTGACCGCCGACAGCCCGCCGTATCTGGGCTCGGAAGGCTTGTCGCTCCGCCGGCGGACACCGCAGGACCTCGGCGTGCCCTACCTGAAACGCGCCCGGGGCAAGCGGGCGATCACGCTGAACCTGAAGCACCTCGAGGGTTCGGCGCTGTTCCTGGCGCTCGTGCGCAAGGCCGATGTGGTGGTCGAGAACTGGAGCGTCGGAACGGCGGCCCAGCTCGGCGTCGACTACGCGGCCTGCAGGGCCGTGAAGCCCGATATCGTCTACTGCTCGATCAGCGGCTACGGCCAGACCGGCCCGGATGCAGCGGTGAAGGCCTACGACACGATGGCGCAGGCGGCGGCGGGGTTGATGAGCATCACGGGCGACCCCGAGGGACCGCCGATGAAGGCCGGCTCGCCGCTGGCCGACACGGTCGCGGGGACCTTCGCCTTCGCCGGGATCCTGGCGGCACTGCTGCACCGGTTTCGGAGCGGAGAGGGGCAGCACGTCGACGTCAGCATGGTCGACTGTCTGCTCGCACTCGTGCTGGACGAGTCGCTCGATGTGTGGCAGACGCTGGGCTGGCCGACACGCCAAGGCAACCGCATCCCACGTGTCTCCCCGTTCAACGTCTATCCCACGGCGGACGGGTGGATCGCCATCGGCACCGCCAGCGACACCGAATGGTCACGCCTGCTCGACGCGATCGACCGCGCCGACTTGAAAGGCGACGCGAACTTCATGACTCGCGAGTGGCGGCTCGCGAACAATGACCGCGTTGATGCCGTCGTCGCGGCATGGACACGGGAGCGCCGGACGGCGCAGGCGACCGCCCGCCTGCGCGCCGAAGAGCTGGCCTGCGGCCCGATTCACGATATCGACGGCCTGAAAGCGTGGCCGCAGCTCGTGGCGCGCGGCATGCTGGAGCCGCTCCGCCACCCGACCCTGGGGCCCCGGCCGGAGGTGGTGGCGCCCGGCTTTCCGCTGAAGTTCGGCGCGACGCAGGCCGGCTATGCGACGCCGGCCCCGCTCGTAGGCAGCGACAACGACGCGATCTGGGGCGATCTCCTCGGTTTCGACGTGGCCCTGCTCAAGGCGCGCGGCGCGATCTGACCGGTCGGCGCAGGCGGGGGCTCGATCCCGCCTTGCCCTGGGACTAGACCTCCGCCCAGTCGCGGCCCTCCTTGACATCGACCCGCAGGGGCACGGCCAACGCCACGATGGCCTCCATGATCTCAGGCAGGAGCTCCCGCACGGCCGCCGTCTCGGCGTCCGGGACCTCCAGGAGGAGCTCGTCGTGGACCTGGAGCAGCATCCGGCTGCGGAGTCCCCGCGCGGCGAGCGCTGCCGCGAGGCGCACCATCGCGAGCTTGATGATGTCGGACGCAGTGCCCTGGATCGGCGCGTTGGCGGCCATCCGCTCGGCGGCGTTCCGGGCCACCGGATTCCGCGCGCCAAGCTCCGGCAGGTAGCGGCGCCGCCCGAGAAGGGTCGTGACGTACCCCTGCACCCGGCCCTCGGCCACCACGCGGTCGATGTAGGCCCGCACGCGCGGGTGCGTCGCGAAGTAGTCGTCGATGAAGCGCTGGGCCTCGGCCCGGCCGATCGACACGGCCTGCGAGAGCCCGAATCCGGAGAGACCGTAGAGGATCCCGAAGTTGACCACCTTGGCCAGGCGCCGCATCTCCGACGTGACCGCTTCGGGCGCCGCGCCCATGATCTGCGCGGCGGTGCGCGTGTGGATGTCCTCCCCCCGGCGGAACGCCTCGACCAGGGCCGGCTCCTCCGAGAAGTGCGCGAGGATCCGCAGCTCGATCTGCGAGTAGTCGGCGGCCACGAAGCGCCACCCGTCCTCCGGGATGAACGCCTGGCGGATGCGCCGGCCGAGCTCGGTACGGATCGGGATGTTCTGGAGATTCGGGTTCGACGACGACAGCCGCCCCGTCGCAGCGACCAGCTGGTTGAACGAGGTGTGGATGCGCCCCGTCCGCGGATGGATGAGCGCCGGGAGCGCGTCCGCGTACGTGCCCTTGAGCTTGGCGAGCTGGCGGTACTCCAGGATCTTCCCCGGGAGCGCGTGCCCGAGCGCCAGCTCCTCCAGCACGTCCACGTCGGTGGAGTAGCCGGTCTTCGTGCGTTTGAGCGGCGGCAGCTTCAGCTTCTCGAAGAGCACGACCGCCAGCTGTTTCGGCGAGTTCGGGTTGACCGCCTCGCCGGCGAGCTGATGGATCTCCCGCAGGAGCGCATCGAGCTGAGTGTCGAGCTCCTTCGCCAGCTGACCCAGGCGCTCGGGATCGGCCCGGATCCCGAGCCGCTCCATGTCGGCGAGGATGGGGACGAGCGGCACCTCGAGCGTCTCGTAGAGGTGCGCCAGCCCGTGCTCGCGGAGCAACGGCGCCTGGGACTCGGCGAGCCGCCACACGCCCTCCGCCCGGGCGCCGGTCCACGCAGCGAGCCGCGCCGGATCCGCGTCGCTCACCGGCGCGCCGGCGAGGAGCATCTCGAGTGCGCCAGGCACGGCGGGTCCCCCCGCCTCGGCCGCCAGCTGGTCGAGCGGGTACCCGCTCCGGCCGGAGTTGAGGAGATACGCCGCCACGGCCGTGTCGTCGACCCCCCCCGCGCCCAGGGCGACCTCCGCGCCCCGCGCCCAGCCGACGAGGGCCTTCGTGTCGTGCCCCACCAGCCTCACCTCGGCGGGGATCTCCGGCCAGCCCACATGGTAGCGCGCGCCGGCCGCCGGCGCGTACGCCGCCACCCCGTGGAGGGTGAACTCGGGCGCGCTCCCCCCGAGAACGGGCTCGACCGCAAGGCGCCCGCCGGCGCGGGCGAGGAAGTCGCGCCACCCCGCCCGGTCGACCACCGGCACGGTCTCGGCGGGCAGGGCCACGGCGCGCGCCGGGATCTGCCGGAGGAGCGCGGAGAACTCGAGCTCGGTCCAGAGCGCGCGCAGGCGCTCCCACTCGGGCTCCCGGACCCGGAAGCTCTCCAGGTCGAGCTCGATGGGGAGCGTCCCCTCGAGGACCGCCAGCTGGCGCGAGAGGAAGGCCTGGTCGCGGTGACGCGCCAGCGCCTCGCGGAGCTTCGGTCCGGTGACGACCGCGAGATTTGCGTAGAGCGCCTCCAGGCTCCCGAACTCCCGCAGGAGCTTCTGCGCCGTCACCTCCCCCACCCCGGGCACCCCCGGGATGTTGTCGATCGAGTCGCCCATCAGCGCGAGGATGTCGGGGATGCGCGCCGGCGGGACGCCCCAGCGCTCCTCGACCTTCGCGGAATCGTAGAGGACGCGCTCCCCGGTGCGGCCGAGGACCGAAAGCACCGTGACGCGCGGGTCGACGAGCTGAAGGGCGTCCTTGTCGGCCGTGACCAGCACCAGGTCGATCGACGTGTCGCGGAGCCGGCGGGCGGCGGTCGCCAGGATGTCGTCCGCCTCGTACCCCGGCACCTCGAGCAGCGGGAGACCCATCGCCTCCAGCGACCGGCGGACCCACGGGATCTGCTCGACCAGGTCCTTCGGCATTCCGGGGCGCTGGAGCTTGTAGGCCTCGAACTGCTGGTGCCGGAAGGTGGGGCCCGGCGCGTCCCAGGCGATCCCCATGTAGGTCGGCCGGTCCTCGCGGAGAAGCTTCCAAAGCATCATGGTCATCCCGAGCGTCGCGTTGGTCGGCAGGCCGCGCGACGTCGAGAGATGGCCGATGGCATGATAGGCGCGATAGAGGTACGACGGGCCGTCCACGAGGTAGAAGCGCTCCGACCCCGACTCGCTCACTGGGCCAGCCTTGTCGGACAGCCTTCGGCCTGAGGTGGACGGCCTTCGGCCTGCGGACTCACGCGTCCCCTCCCACGACCCGAAAATACTCCGCCCGTACGAACTCCGCCACCTCGCGGTGCCGCGCGAGGAGCGCCCGGCCGCCATCCTGGCCCGCCTCCCGCGCGAGCCGCGCGAGCACGTGGCCCGTCGTCGGGAGACAGTCGGCCGGCCGCACCTGGCCGAGGCGCAGCGACCGGAGGAGCCGGCGAAGGAACTCGTAGGCTTCCAGGAGCCCGCGGGCGGCGGCATCCGGCAGCAGTCCGAGCGCGCCGAGACGCGCGAGGGCGAGGCGCGTCGACGGTGTCCTGAGCGTCCCGTGACGCGCACCGTGGGTCAGCTGGAGGACCTGGACCAGGAACTCGACGTCCACGAGCCCACCGGCGCCGAACTTGAGGTGGATGCGCCCAGGCCCCTCCCGCCCGAGCTCCCGCTCCATGCGCATCCGGACGTGGTGGATCTCCGCGCGCTCTTGCTCCGAGAGCCCGGGGCCGAAGACCCGTATGCGGCGGAGCGTCATGAAGCGCCGGGCGAGCGGCGGGTCGCCGAGGATCGGCCGGGCGCGCACGAGCGCCTGGCGCTCCCAGAGGGCCGCCTCCTCCTGGAGGTAGCGGTCGAGAGTCTCCAGGGAGTGAGCGAGCGCCGTGGCCTTGCCGCCCTGGCGGAGGCGGAGGTCCACGCGGAACACCTGGCCCGTCCGCGTGATCGCGGTCAGGATGGTGTAGAGGCGGTCGACCACCCGGTCGAAGTAGACGTGTGCCTCCGGGCCGGTCTCACGCTGCCCGTCATAGAGGACGACCAGGTCGAGGTCGGATCCGTAGTCGAGCTCACGGCCCCCGAGCTTGCCCATGCCGACGACCAGCGCCGGCACGGGTCGTCCGTCGACCAGGGGCTCGCCCCGGGCGGCTCGAGCCTCGGCGACGGCCAGCTCCCAGGCGATGGCGACGCTCGCCTCGGCCAGTTCGCCGAGCGCCCATGCGACCCGGGTTGGCCGCTCGCCGAGGACGAGGTCGCGCCAGGCGATCTCGAGTTCCTCCCGCTGCTTGAAGAGCCGGAGCCGGTCGGCGGCGTCCGCCCCCGGGGCGGCGAACTCGCGGAACGCCGCCCGGAGCAGGCGCGCGGACCGGGGCCGGGTCCCGGCCGCCGGGCCCAGCGCGTCGAGCAGCTCCGGCCGCGAGATCAGCGTCTGCGCGAGCCGCTCCGACCGCGTGAAGAACGTGAGCATCCCGCCGAGCAGCGCCGGGGTCGAGGCCAGCCGGGCGAGGTAGGCCGTTCGCGGCCCCGCGGTGGCGACGAAGCGCTCAAGCGCATCGAGGGCCGCGTCCGGATCCGGCACCGCCCCGAGCGCGGCGAGCGTGGCGGGGAGCAGCGTGCGCAGCGCGGTCCGGACAGCCGCAGGAACCGCCACCAGCGCCGGCCCTTCCCACAGGAGACGGAGGTTCTGACGCGCGCGCTCGGGATCGGCGAAGCCGACCGCGGCGACGGCCGCCGCGTCCCACGGCGGCGCCTCCGGCACCTCCCGCCCAGGAGCGTCGAAGAATCCCTCGAACGCGGTGCGGGCCGTCCGGCGCGTCCGGTCGTAGTCGAGGAGGAACGTGCGCGCGACGACCTCCCGGTCCCCCGTGTAGCCGAGGCGCCGCGCCAGCTTCGCGAGCTCGTTCGGATCGGCAGGCAGCGTGTGTGTCTGGAGCGCGTGGAGGATCTGGAGGCGGTGCTCGATCGTCCGCAGGAAGACGTAGCCGTGCGTGAGCCGCCCCGACTCCTCCCAGGACAGGTAGCCGCGCTCGGCGAGCCGGTGGAGGGCCCGCAAGCTGTTGCGCTCGCGGAGCCAGGGATCCTGCCCGCCGTAGAGGAGCTGGAGGGCCTGGATGTGGAACTCGATATCGCGGATCCCGCCCACGCCGAGCTTGACATGCCGCTCCTGCTGCCCCCGCGCGCGCAGCCGCCGATCGATCCGGTTCTTCATCGCCCGGATCTCTCCGAGCGCCTCGCGCTCGAGCCCGGGTCGGTAGACGATCTCGCGCGCCAGATCGAGAAACGCCTGCCCTACCCGCTCGTCCCCGGTGGCCATCCGTGCCTTGATCAGCGCCTGGCGCTCCCAGAGGGCCCCGCGCGCCGCATGGTAGGAGCGGTAGGCGGCGAGCGGGAGGGCAAGCGGGCCGCCGGTCCCCTCGGGCCGGAGCCGGAGGTCGACCCGGTAGGCCGTGCCCTCCTCCGTCATCGCGGTCAGCGCCCCCACCAGATGCTCGGCCAGGCGCGCGAAGTACGCCCGGCTCGACACGACCTCCGGCCCGTCCGTCTCGCCCTCGTCCTCGTAGACGAAGCAGAGGTCGATGTCGGACGAGTAGTTGAGCTCGGCGCCCCCGTGCTTGCCGAGCGCGATCACCGCGAACCCGGTAGGCATCCGCTGGCCGTCCGGGGCGACGTGCGCCGGCCGCCCGTAGCGCGCGTGGAGAGCCGGCTCCACCATCGCCCGGGCCTGCGCCAGACACGCGTCGGCCAGCTCCGACAGCTCCTGGGTGGTCGTCACGAGATCCGCGTCCCCGAGCAGGTCCCGGAGGCCGATCCGGCACAGCTCGCGGCGCTTCACCCGCCGGAGCGCGTTGAGCCGTGCCTCGTCGGTCCGGAACGGACGGCAGGCGCCGGCCACCTCCGCGTGCATCGCCTCGCGAGAGCGTGTCCGCATCACGCCAGGATCGAGGAGCCAGGGGACCGTCTGCGGGGAGCGGATCAGCGCGTCGGCCAGGAACTGGCTCGTCGCGACGAGCGTCGTCAGGATCGGGATGGCCTCCGGGTGGGCGGCGAGCAGGGCATAGAAGCCGCGCCGGTCGAGTGCGGCCGCGGCGAGGCGCTCCAGGTTGTTGAGCGCCATGTCGGGATCGGCCGAGGCCCCCAGGTGGTGGAGGAGCCGCGGCAGGAGTGCCGCCGCCTGGTCGCGCAGATCGGGCGTCTCGGCGAGCCGGCGGAGGTTCGCGAGCGCGCCGGCCGGGTCGACGAAGCCCAGATGCCCGAGCGCCGCGAGGCAGGCCGGCGGCGGCACCGCCGGATCGAGAAAGTCGGCGGCCGGCGGGAGCCCCGCGCGGGTCGAGTGTTCCGTCAGCACATCGCCCCCCCATGCGCGCGGGCCCCGCCGGGAGGCCGGGGCCGCGCCGCCGTCGCCTCCACCCAACGCGTGACGCTGGGGGCGAGGGGCGGGCTAGATCGCGTCTTCGCCCCGCTCGCCCGTCCGGATGCGCACGGCCTCCTCCACGGGCAGGACGAAGACCTTGCCGTCTCCGATCGAGCCCGTCTTGGCGGCCGCAATGATCGTCTCCACCACCTTGGGTACGAGAGTGTCGGCAACCACGAGCTCCACCTTGACCTTGGGGAGGAAGTCGATCGTGTACTCCGAGCCGCGATAGAGCTCAGTGTGCCCCTTCTGACGCCCGAACCCTCGGACCTCCATGACCGTCATGCCGATGACGCCGATCTCGGTCAGCGCTTCCTTCACGTCATCGAGCTTGAACGGCTTGATGATGGCTTCGATCTTCTTCATGTATGCCTCCGGGCCTTGCGGATGGCCCTCCGGTAGCAGGTAACATACGACTCGGCCGAGGCGTCCCACGAGAAGTCGGCCGCCATGGCGTTTGCGACGAGGCGACGCCAGGCCGCCGGGTTCGCGTGCGCGGTGAACGCGCGCGCGAGCGCCGTGCCACAAGCGTCGGCCGACAGCTCGTCGAAGAGGAATCCAGTGCCCTCACCGGTCGTGGCGTCCCACGCGCGCACCGTGTCGGCGAGCCCTCCGGTCCGCCGCACGACGGGCACTGTCCCGTAGCGGAGCGCGATGAGCTGGCCGAGCCCGCAGGGCTCGTAGCGCGAGGGCATGAGAAACAGGTCGGCGCCGGCGTAGATCCGCCGGGCGAGGCGGTCGTCGAAGCCGAGGCGCACGGCGACCGACTCGGGGTGAGCCTGGGCCAGCTCGCCGAGCAGCCGCTCGAGGGGCTCCTCGCCGGAGCCGAGCACGACGAGCTGCCCCCCCGCGGCCCGGACGGCGGGGACCGCTCCCGCGACCAGATCGAGCCCCTTCTGCGCCGCCAGGCGGCTCACCACCCCGACGAGGGGCACCCGGCCTCCGGGGTCGGGCAGCCCCATTTCGTCCCGGAGCGCCGCCGTGCACGCGGCCTTGCCGCTCAGGTCGTCTCGGTCGAACCGCTTCGGGATGTCCGGGTCCGTGGCCGGGTTCCAGGCCGCGACGTCGAGACCGTTCAGGATACCCACCAGGTCCGCGCTCCGCTCGCGCAGCACGCCGTCCATCCGCTCGCCGAACTCGGGGGTCTGGATCTCACGAGCGTAGGTCGGGCTGACCGTGGTCAACACGTCGGCGAAGATCAGGCCACCCTTGAGAAGCGACAGGTGCCCGTAGAACTCGATCCCAGCCGGGGTGAAGAGGTCCCAGCCCAGCCCCGTCATCGGCAGGTCGTAGTGCCAGAACACGCCCTGATAGGCGAGGTTGTGGACCGTGAAGACCGTCGCCACGTCCGCGTACGCGGGCATGTCTCGATAGAGCGTCTCGAGGTAGACGGGGACGAGCCCCGCTTGCCAGTCGTTCGCATGGACGACCTGCGGCATCCAGCCGAGATCCGCTAGCCCTACGAGAAGGCTCCGGCAGAAGAAGACGAAGCGCTCGCAGTCGTCGCTGGCTCCGTAGAGCGCGGGGCGGTCGTAGTACCCGTCCTGGGCCACGAAATAGACGGGCACTCCCTCGCCGAACTGGCCCTCGAGGAGCGTCCCCTCGACCGTGCGGTCGCCGATCGGGACCGTCACCCGGGGCACGGCGACCCGGAGGGGGCCGGCCACGGCCTCGACGCCCCGGTGGAGAGGCATCACCACGCGGACGTCGTGGCCGAGTCGCGCGAGCGCCTGCGGCAGCGCCCCCGCCACGTCGGCCAGGCCTCCGGTCTTGGCGAACGGCGCGACTTCGGCCGAGACATAGAGGATGCGCAGCCGCTCGCGCGCGCCCCGCCCCTCCTCCGACCGTCCAGCCCTCGCGCCCCCGGGGCCGGGAGTCAGTCGCGACGCTGGCCTCACTGCTCGACGATCGGATACACCAGCGCCGTCACGTGGGAGCTGATGCGTTTGAGGTTCGTGAGGACGTCCAGGTGGATCTCCGAGGTCTCGACGGACTCGGCCAGCCCGGCCCGGAGACGGTCGATGTGAGACTGCCGGAGCTCCCGCTCCCGCTGGCGGACCACGGGCCGCTGGTCGAGGACCTCGTTGGCCAGCGTACGGTCGCTGGCCGTGAACGCGACGACCGCACGCTCGAAGTTCTTCGAGACGAGCGCGTGAAACTCCATGAGCTCCGCCTCCCCGGGCTCCGAGAAGCGGCGACCCTGGTAGAGCTTCTTCCGGGCGAGCTCCATGAGGTTCTTGTCGATGATGTCGCCGATGTTCTCGAGATTGCCGATGAATCCGAGGAGCGCGATCTCCCGCCGCGCGAGGTCCTCGGTCATGATGTGGCGATCCAGCCGGGTGAGGTACAGCTTGACCTCCCGCTCGAGGTAGTCCACCTGGTCGTCGCGACGCACCACCTCCTCGAGGAGCTCCTGGCTCCCGCTCCGGAACACGGCGGCGGCGTCTCGGAGCATCCCCTGGACGATGTCCGCCATCCGCGACGCCTCACGGGAGGCCTGGCCGATCGCGAGGCTCGGCTGCTCCATAAACCGCTCGTCCAGGTAGCGCGTGCCGAAACGCTGCTCCGCTTCCGGCCGGTCCGGCACGGCCGCGATGATCAGCCGGGCCGCGAGCGGCTGGAAGGGAAGGAACAGGAGCGAGATCGCCACGTTGAAGAAGGTATGGGCGTTGGCGATCTGGCGCGCGGGATCCACCGCGCTGGCGGCCACGAGCCCGACGAACGGATCGAGGAACGGGAGCACGATCGCCACCCCGAGGAGCTTGAAGCCCACGTGGGCCGCGGCGACCCGCCGTGCCTCCGTCGAGGAGCCGAGCGATGCGGTGAGCGCCGTCACGCAGGTGCCGATGTTGGCGCCCAGGACGAGCGGGAGCGCGCCGGGCAGGGTGAGGAGCCCGTGCGAGGCCAGCGCGATCACGAGCCCGATCGTGGCCGCCGAGGACGCGACCAGAGCCGCGAAGGCCGCGGACGCGGCGACGCCGAGGATCGGCGTCTCGGCGAACGCGAGCAGCGCCTGGGCGAGGATGGCGTTGTCCTTGAGCGGCTCCATCCCCTCGATCATCAGCTTCAAGCCGAGGAAGATCAGTCCGAACCCGAGGACGGCCTGACCGAGGTCCTTGAGGAGCCGCCGCTTGCCGAGGAAGGTCATCCCGAAACCGATCCCGACGAAGAGGAGCGCGTAGTCGTAGATGTGGAACGCCAGCAGCTGGACGGTGAACGTCGTCCCGATGTCCGCGCCCAGGATGATGCCCATCGCCTGGTAGAGGGACAAGAGCCCGGCCTGGACGAACCCGATCACCATGATCGTGGTTGCGGTCGACGACTGGATCAGGGCGGTCGCCGCGGCGCCGGTCAGGAGCGCCATGAACCGGTTCGCGGTCAGGTGGGTCAGCACCTGGCGCAGGCGAGCGCCCGCGACTCGCTGGAGCCCGTCCCCGGTGTGCTGCATCCCGTAGAGCAGCAGCGCCATCCCGCCGAAGAGGACGATCAGGAGCCGCGAGGTCATGGGGCAACCGTCTCCCTGGCGACGTCGGTCAGGTGACCGGTCTCGTTCAGCGCGAGTAGCTGGCCCGCCGGCAGCACGACACGGGTGATGGACGCGTTGTCGAGCCGCAGCGACCAGATCGCGTTGAGCGGCCAGCCGAGCCACCCGCAGAGGGCGCTAGAGATCGCCCCTCCATGCGAGATCACGAGCACGCGGCCCTCGGGGTGCCGACGGCAGAGCCCGTCGAGCGCGGTCTGCACCCGCGTCGCGAGACCCGCCATGGGCTCACCGCCGGGGGGCGGGTGGTCGACGGGCGCCTCGAGCCAGCGCCGGTAACGCTCCCCGTCCTGCGCCAGCACCGTCTCGAGGGTGAGGCCCTCCCAGGCACCCAGCCCGACCTCCCGCAGGTCGTGCAGCGCGACCGGCTCGAGGCCGAGCGCGGGTCGGCACGCCGCGGCCGTGTCGCGCGCGCGGCGGAGCGGACTCGTGTAGAGCGCGTCGAACCGGGTCTGGGTGAGTCCGGCGGCGAGTGCTGCGGCTTGCGCCTGGCCGCGGGGCGACAGCGGGGCGTCGAGCCCGCCCTGAAAGCGCCCGACCGAGTTCCAGGTGGACTCGCCGTGCCGCACCAGCCAGCACTCCATCGCGGCGCCTTAGGACCGCGGCACGCGATCCCGGAACGCGCGGAGGCGACGCAGCGTCGTCTCCCGTCCCAGGTCGGTCATCATGCCAAAGATTGGGGGGCTCGCGGTCTCGCCCGTCAGCGCGAGGCGCACCGGCTGCGCGAGGTCGACCAGCTTCACGCCTAGCTCGCCGGCGAGCTGCCGACACGCGCCCTCGAGCTCGGTCTCGGTCCAGAGCTCGAGGGCCGCCAGGCGAGCGAGGAGCCGGTCCAGGCGCGAGCCGAGGGTCGGCATGGCCAGCTTGCCGAATGCCGTCGGGTCGTACGCCGTCGGGTCCTCGAAGTAGAAGCGCGCCTTCGGGACCATGGCGGCAAGCGTGGTGGCGCGCGTGGCGAGGTTCACCACGGCCGAGATGACCAGCGCCCCCGGTGGATTGGCGATTCCGACCCGTTCGAGATGCGGGACGAACGCCTTCGCCAGCTCCTCGCGGCCGGCTGGATCCTCCGCCAGCCGCTTCTCCCAGACCTGATTGAGCCACTCGAGCTTGGTCCGGTCGAAGATCGCCGGCGTGGCGCCGACCTGCCGGAGGTCGAAGAGGCGGATCAGCTCCCCCCGGGTGAACACCTCCTGGTCCCCGTGGGCCCACCCGAGCCGGGCGAAGTAGTTCACCATCGCCTCGGGCAGGAACCCCTCATCCCGAAACGCGAGCACCGAGGTCGCGCCGTGGCGCTTGGACAGGCGCTTCCGGTCCGGGCCGAGGATCATGGGGATGTGGGCGAACACCGGCTGCGCATACCCGAGCGCCTCGTAGCAGAGGATCTGCTTCGGCGTGTTCGAGAGGTGGTCGTTGCCCCGGATCACGTGGGTGATCTTCGTGGTGACGTCGTCGACCACCACACAGAAATTGTAGGTCGGCGTGCCGTCCGACCGAACGAGGATCCAGTCGTCGAGGCTGGCGCGGTCGAACGTCACGTCCCCGTGGATCAGATCGGGCACGACCGTCGTCCCCGCGTCCGGGATCCGGAGCCGGAGCGCCGCGGGCACGCCGGGACGGGCCGGGAGGTCGCGGCAGCGGCCGTCGTACCGGAAGGTCTCCCCGCGCGCCTGGGCCGCCTCCCGCCGCGCGTCAAGCTCCTCCGGCGTGCAGTAGCAGCGGTAGGCCCGGCCCTCGGCGAGAAGGCGCTCGGCGTGGACCCGGTAGGTCTCGAACCGGCTGGTCTGCCGGAAGTACCCGCGGTACGCGCCGTCGTCCTCCGGGCCCTCCGGGTCCCAGTCGAGCCCGAGCCAGGTCATCGCGCCGAGGATCTGCTGGATCGCCTCGTCGGTCGACCGGTCGCGGTCGGTGTCCTCGATCCGGAGAAGGAAGACCCCGCCGTGATGGCGGGCGAACAGCCAGTTGAAGAGCGCCGTCCGGGCTCCTCCGACGTGAAGGTGCCCGGTTGGGCTCGGCGCGAAGCGGGCGCGAACGGATTCTGCCATGGAGGACACGATTTTAGAGGAAGTCGGCCCTTGGCCTCAAGAAAGCGGAACCTGGACCCGCGAGAAGGCGACCGAGGCCCCTCGGACCCGCCCGCCCGGGCGGCGCGTCAGTACCGCGCGAAGAGCCGTCCCCAGCCCGTGTTCGCGAAGGCCCGGATGCGCCCACGGCCCACGGTCGGGTACCACAGGACATCGTGGTAGACGTTCGAGGCGAACGGCGCCCAGACCACCAGGGGCGAGTGGAGCAGGAGGTGCTTGAGCGGTCGGAGGGGGCCCTTCCGAATCAGCTGGTCTCCCCAGATGACCAGACTCCGGGACGTCTGACATCGGAAGTTCACGTCGGCCACGTCGTCGCCGACCAGCTCGATCTCCCGCGGATCGGCCACCCCGAGTCCCCGCTCGTGGGCCATCCGGAGGTACGGGATGGCGAGCGGGTCGTAGCCCATGAGGCGCGCCGCGATCGCGTCGATCGCCACGGAGTCGGCCGAGGCGAGGATGAGGTTCCCCTCGCGCGGGAGCATCGTGCGCGGACCCGCCCCGTCCCCCACCACGGTGCCGTCCATGACGGCGAACACACCCGGGTGGAGCTCCCGCTGCATGTAGAGCAGATCGACCAGGACCTCGTGGATGAACTCGTGCGCGTAGTGCCGAACCTCCTTCAGGAGCCCGCCGAACGCGTTCTTGACCGCGCCGGTCGTCACGGAGTGCCCGTGCGTCTTCACCGTCGGCATGTGAAGCACGCTCGCGCCGACGTACATCTTGGGAATCTCGATCCCCTCCGGAAAGATGCGGTTCAGCTTCAGGAGCGGACTCTTGAAGGGGTAGACGATCCACTCCACCTCGGGCAGCGGGATGAAGGGCAGGCCGTGGCGGTCCAGGATCGGCCCCCACTTGTTGGCAACGACTCCCTTGCGCGGGTTGGTGACCACGGTCTTGTTCTCGACCGGGTGGATCCGCTCCGGCCGGTACCCGTCCTCGAGCAGCGTCCGGACCACGCCGTCGAGCTGCCACGGCTGCGTGGAGCACGCAGGAAAGTACTTGGTCCACGAGAGGTTGAGCTTGAGGAGGAGCTCGCCGTCCCGCGGCAGAACCGCCTGGTACCCAGAGAGCCTCATGAGACGCCCGTAGTCGCCGACGACGGTGTCGGGACTGGTACGCAGGACCGCGACCCGGGCGGGCATGAACGAAGTCTACCACCGCCCGCCCGGCGCCGGGCCGAAGTGGCGGAGCCCGTCCCCGGCATCACGAGCGCGAGAATCGGCGGCCTCACCGAGAACGCGGACGCCTACCCGGGGCAGCTGTCGGCGGCCGGCAGCAGCGCGTCGCCACCGCGCGGGCGCTCGCCCATACAGCCGAAGCTCATGCTGTTCGACGAGGTCGCCCACCGCGTCGTCTTCATGGGCGAGGGCCGGGACGGCGAGGCGGGCTCGCCCGGGGAGAACTTCGCCTGGCCGCAGAACCCGCGTCGGCGCGGCCATTCCCCTCGCCCCCTCGTGTTGATGGGACGCCGGCTCGCCCTGCCCCTCTCCTGGTCGCTCTCGGTCGCGGTGCTGCTGAGCGTGGGGATCTTGAAAGGTGTCCTCACCGGCCGCCCCCTCCTGCGGTCCCGCCTCGAGTTCGCCTCCGTCGCGCTCGGCTCCACCCTGGTCGGGTGGCTCGTCGGGTCACTCTTCGAGCGGGCGTTCGGGACCGCCGTGCCTTAGGCCCCCACGACGGCGGTGTATGAGCCGATCGGCATCAATCGGGGGCAGTTGGGCTGGGCGCTACGGCGCGACGTAGAGGACGACGATGACCGTCGCGCCCCAGAGGGCGACGTCGACCAAGAGCGCCCGGTCCGTCAAGAAGTGCTCGGACGGGTTCCCCCCCAGGTCGTGGCGGTAGAGGACATAGAGGTAGCGGAAGATCCCGTAGAGAACGAACGGGATCGTGAGCGGCAGGCGCGCGGTCCCCAGCCGCACCTGCGTATCCGGCGCCATGGTGTAGAGCGCGTAGGCCATCAAGGTCGACGCGGTCACCACCGCGATCATCTGGTCCAAGAGCTGCGGCGTGTACTCCGACAGGATCGGGCGATGGTCGGTCGCCCCGGCCTCCAGCGCGAGGAGCTCGTGGCGCCGCTTGCCGAAGGTCAGGAACAACGCAAGCAGGATCGTGCACAGGAGGAGCCAGTAGGACGGCTCGATCCCGAGCACGATCACCCCGGCCAAGGCGCGCAGCACGAACCCGCCCGCGATGATTAGGGTGTCCACGATGACCACGTGCTTGAGCCCTGCCGAGTACGCGGTGAGCAGGACTGCGTACGCGACGGCCACCATCCCGAAGGAGACCGACAGGAAGAAGGCGGCCGCCGCGGTCCCGATCAGGACGCCGACCCCTGCCACCAGCGCGATCCCCACGGGCAGGCGGCCCGAGGCGACGGGGCGCTGCCGCTTCTGCGGGTGCGCCCGGTCGCGCTCGGCGTCCATCACGTCGTTGATCAGGTACACCCCCCCTGAGAGGAGGCAGAAGAGGGCGAATGCCAGCCCCGAGCGGGCCACCAGCGCCGGCTCGTGGAGGCCTCGCGAGAAGATCAGGCCCGCGAAGACTAAGAGGTTCTTGGTCCACTGGCGCGGCCTGAGCGAGGCGACCAAGGCACCGAACACGCGGCGGCGCTCTCCTCCCTAGCTGTGGCCGGTGTTGCGGAGATGGCCGATCACGCGCCGGAGGGTCTCGTCGAGCGGCACGCGGGGCCGGTAGCCGACCACGCGCTCCGCCTTCCGGATGTCCGGCACGCGCCGCTGCAGGTCCTCGAACCCGGGCTGGTAAGCTTCATCGTACGGCACGAGCACGATCGGTGAGTCACTGCCTGCCAGCGCGCGCACGCGTTCGGCGAGCGCTCGGATGGTCAGCTCGTGCGTGGTCCCCACGTTGAACACCCCGCCGACCGCCGCGGGGGCCAGCGAGAGCGCGATCGTCGCGCGCACGGTGTCCTCCACGTCCGTGAAGCACCGGGACTGGCAGCCGTCGCCGTAGACCGTGATCGGACCTCCGTCGAGCGCCTGGCGCACGAAGCGCGGGACCACCATGCCGTACCGGCCCGTCTGGCGGGGTCCGATCGTGTTGAAGAAGCGGACGATGGTGACGGGCAGTCCGTGCTCGCGGTGGTACGCGAGCCCTAGGAACTCATCGATCGCCTTCGAGCACGCGTAGCTCCAGCGGCTCTTCGTCGTTGGCCCGAGAAGCCGGTCGTCGTCCTCGGAGAGGGGCACGCGGTCGTTCTTGCCATAGACCTCGGACGTGGAAGCCAGGACCACGCGGGGCCGCCCCTCGAGCGCCGCTCGGAGGATGGTCTCGGTCCCCATGATGTTGGTCTCGATCGTCGCCACCGGCCGATCGAGGATCAGCCGCACGCCGACCGCGGCCGCGAGGTGGTAGACCAGGTCGGCTCCGGTCACGAGCTTCCGCACGAGGGTCTCGTCGGTGACCGACCCCGCGACCACCTCGAGACGGGGGTGACCCGCCACGCCCGCCAGGTTCCCGAGCTGCCCCGTCGAGAGGTCATCCAGGACGACCACCTCGCGGCCGGCCGCGAGCAACGCCTCCGTGAGGTGCGACCCGATGAACCCGGCCCCGCCCGTGACCAGCGCTCGCACGCGCGCCCTCGCGCCGGTCAGAGCCGGACGACCCTGGTCCGGTCCACTCTGACGTCGCGCGTGACGTTCCGCGTGTCGAACACGAGTCGGACGTGCATCACGAGCCACTCGACGTGGCTCTCATCCCGGCCGGCGCTCCGGACGCGCTCCGTGTCCGGAGCGATGTCCGTGACCGAGAATCCTGCTCGCGCAAGCTCCACGGCCAAGGGTAGCCCCACGTAGCCGAGCCCGGCCACACCGATCACCGCACGTCCGTCGGTTAAGCGCGCTCCCAACGCCCCCAGGGGCGCGGTGTTCGTCATCGCCGCGTCATTATTGACGGCGCCTCGCGGGGTGTCAAGGAAGCGCCGGCCTCGCCGTCAGCAGCCGGCTCCTCACTCGAGGCGCACGGAGGCGCGCTCCACCACGGCGTGGCGGCGACGGATCTTCGGGTCCGTCCGGCACCGGACGATGGACCGCTCGGTGGCGAGTTCGGGCAGCGGCTCGCGCCGGGGCTGGGTGGAGGCCGGCGCGGAGCGGCGCCCCGCCGCGCGGGCCTGGCGGAACCGAGGGAGGTCCTGTCGGAGTCACCGATCACTATTTCGTCGGCGGCGGCCTGTGTCGCGCCGAGCGGAGCGAGGAACGGAGTGCTTGGCGCCGACCGATCGACTTGACCGCTCTGGTGGAGCGCGCCTTCGAGGCGCTCGGGTCGCTCGTCGAGCTCCTGGATCATCTCGGCTGGATCGATGCACCCGCGATCTTACCAAGTCTCGACGGCGAGTCCCGCCGCGGAGCATTGCTGGGCGCCGGAGAGTTCGACGAGCTCGTGGCGTGTCTCCTGGGTGACGAGCCCCAGTCCATCGTCGACGCACTCCTGACTGCCCTGAGACGAGGAACCGCGCCTGCGGAGCACGGCCAGGCCGTGGCGCAGGCCAGCAGCCTCCGGATCGCCCGGTTCCCGACCAGCAACGAGTTCGGCGACTGGGACACCGTCCACAACACCGAGAGCCTGGGCCGCGCCGTCCTGCGGGAGGACGCTTCCACGACTACCAGGAGCTGGAGGGCGCCGCCTTGCGCCAGCATGGGGCGCTCAAGGCCGCGCGTCCGGCAGCGGCCCGCCGCGCGCTGGTCGCCCTGGCGCGCTTTGAGGCGGCGCACAGCCCGACCCCGCGGGCGCTACGTCAGACGTACCAGATTGCGCTGCGTCTTCAGCGCGGCGAGGAGCTGTTTCGGGCCGCCGAGTGACGCCGGGCCGGTCCTTGAACGCGCAGCCGGTCATGGAGGAGGGCCTGGACGCGCTCCGTGTCCGGGGCGATCCCGTGACCCGGACGCGCGCCCGCCGCGTGGGCGGCGGCCCCACGCTCACTCGAGTTGGACCGATGCGCGCCGCACCACCACCCCGTGCGCGGCGCAGGTCGCCTCCAGGCGGCGCAGCCGCTCGGTCGGGATCTTGCGCGAGGCGACGACGACCTCCTCGACCGGGTGCGCCCGCAGCAGCGCCTCCAGCTCGTGGAGCGGGCCCAGCACGGGCACCCCGTGGATGCGCGTACCCGCCTTCGCCCGGTCGTCGTCGATGAACCCCCGCACGTCCCGCGCGAGCCCCGCGTTGTTGCGGAGCTCCCGAAGCGCCAGCTCGCCGCCGTCGCCTGCACCGTAGACGAGCACCGGCCTCGCCCCCGCGTGCGGCGTCCGGAGCACCTCGCCGAGCAGCCGGAACGACGCGCGGCTCGCCCCGACCAGCACCGCGACCAGGAGCCAGTCGAGCACGAACACGGCGCGGGACAGCCCGGCGAACCGCGTCGTGAACAGGAGGTAGAGGACGCTCGCCACGGTGCCCAGCGTGATGCCGCGCCCGAGCCGCAAGAGGTCCGACAAACCCGTGTACCGCCACATCCCCCGGTACGCCCCCGAGAACGCGAGGGCCGAGAGCTGGCAGACGAGGACCGGCGCCAGTGTCTGGATCAGCATGGGCTTGTTGGCCGCGAACGCCTCCTCGAAGCGCAGGACGTACGCCGCGTAGTACGCGACCATGATGAGGATCGAGTCGAGGACGACCGACGCCACCTCCCGCTTGTACGGGAAGTCCTGCACGAGCCGGACGACCGCCCGGCCCGCGGGCGCCGGCCCCGCGCGCACGACCTCGACCTGGTTCAGATGGATCCCGAGAAGCGTCAGCCCCACCAGGAGCAGCGGGAGGAGGACCACGGCCGTCCCGAGATCGGCCCGGTACGTGAGGAGTGCGACGCCCCCCCCGATGATCGACAGCCCGTAGAGTACGGCCAGGGCCCGCCCCTCGCTGCCCCCGAGCGCCACCAGCCGGTGCGACGTGTGGTCGCGCCCACCCTGCGAGACCGGCTGCCCGCGGAGGAGCCGCGTGACCGTCACGAAGGTGGTGTCGAAGATGGGGATCAGCACCAGCAGCACCGGCACCGCCAGCACCGCGGTGATCCCGCGTGAGTAGAACGCGGCGTCGACGACGAGGCAGAGACCGCTCAGGAAGAAGCCCAGGAAGAGGCTCCCCGCGTCGCCCATGAAGATCCGGGCCGGCGGGGCGTTCCTCACGAGGAAGCCCACCACCGCGCCGACGAACCCTGCGGTCATCGTCGCCGCGGCCAGGTCCCCGTCGAGGAGAAAGAGGGCCAGCCGGAATCCTCCTGCAATGACCGCCATGCCGGCAGCCAGGCCGTCCATGTTGTCGAGCAGGTTGAACGCGTTCGTGATGCCGACCACCCAGATGAGGGTCAGCACCACGTCGAGGACGGCCACCCCGGTGAGCCGGAGCACGAAGTCGCGCTCCACCAGGAGCCCCGCGAGGACGATCTGCGCCACCAGCTTGACTGGCGGACGCAGCGGCCGGACGTCGTCCACGAGCCCCACCGTCCCCATCGCGAGGGCGACGAGCGTCAGCTCCGCGAGGCGACCCCGGAGACCGCCGGCCCACACCAGCGCCGGCAGGATCCCGAGCATGATCGCCACGCCGCCAAGGAGCGCCACGGGCCGGCGGTGCCAGCGGTCGGCCCGGGGCGCGACGACGAGCCCGAGCCGGGGGGCAACTCGCTCGCAAGCAAGCGTAGCGGCAAGCGCGACAGCCAGCGAGACGACGAACGCGACACCGACGGGGCCCACTGGGCGTCAGGGCACCGCGGTCGCGGCCCCGCGGGCTGCGGCCGAGGCGAGGGGGGACCCCGCCTCGGGGAGCCGGTCCACGAACATCCGGTGCCAGAGCTCCAGCACGAGGAGGCTCCACAGCTGGGAGTGCCATCCCCGCACGCCGTGCCCGTGCTCGTCGAGCAGGCGGCGCACGACGGGCTCGTGAAAGTAGCCACGCCGAAGCGTCCGGGCGTCCAGCAAGACGTCGTGGACCATGGTGCGAAGCTCCCCGCGGAGCCAGCGGTCGATCGGCACGCCGAATCCCTGCTTGGGCCGGTCGACCACCGGGGCCGGCAGGAGCTCGCGCACCGCTCGCTTCAGGAGGTACTTCGTCGTGAGCCCCCGGAGCTTCAGATCGGACGGCAGGCTGGCGCAGAACTCCATGACGTCGTGGTCGAGAAAGGGCGAGCGCCCCTCGAGCCGGTGCGCCATGGTCGCGATGTCGACCTTGACGAGCAGGTCGTCGGGCAGGCAGGTCTCAACGTCGCCCGCGAGCGTGGCATCGAGCAGATCGGCCCCGTCGGTCTCGCGGAACGCCTCCGTCAGATGCTCGAGAGAGTCGTGGTCACCCGCCGCCCGGCGAAACTCCTCGGTCGTGAGCTCCCACTTCAATGCCGGATCGAGGTGGCTCGCCCAGCCCGCGTAGCGACGGGCGGGCGGCTCGCCGGACCCTGCGAGGAACCAGCGCGCGTAGGTCATCCCGCGCCCCGGCGCGGGAAGGGCTGCGAGCAGCGTCGCGAGTGGCCGCTGGAGGGGCGGGCGAGACCCGCGTAGCGCTCGGCGAGCCGACCCGCCAGGTGGCGAGGGGACCCGGCGAGGTTCTCGTCTCCGCAGTCGCCGTTCAGCGCGACGGTCACGTGACGCCGGATGAGCTCGGCCAGGTACAACGTCGGAATCGCCGACGAGTCCGCATAGGGCTCGTTGTAGTGCCAGACCAGCCGGGGAAGGATGTCGACCGCCTCCGGCCGGACGACGAACTCGTAGTGGTCCGTACCGTATCGGCGTGCCACCAGCCGCGCGTACGGCAGCTCGTCGTACTCCCGCTCCTCGAAGCCGATCGAGAAGGTCCTGACCGAGGCCGCACCGGCCTGGGACATGAGCGCCACGACGGTCCTCGAGTCGATCCCTCCACTCAGGAACGCCCCGAGCGGGACGTTGGCGACGAGCCGGCAGCGCACGGCGTCCCGGAGGCGCGCCAGGAGCTCCGCCGCCGCGTCTGCCTCCGACAGCTGGCGCTTCGGCTGGTGGCGGAGGCGCCAGTAGCGCTCGAAGCGCATCTGGCCGTCCTCCGCCACCAGGTAGTGGGCCGGCGGGACCCGCCGGACGCCGGCGAACGCCGACCCGGGAGCGGGCACGTAGTGGCATGTGAGGTAGTCGGACAGCGCTGTCACGTCCGGCCGTGCCTCGAAGGAAGGTGGCGGCGTAGGCCGCGAGCAGTACCTCGGTGTCGGACCGCGTGCGGAACCGCTGTCCCCGCGATTCCAACTCGATCCGCAGCTCCCGGAAGCTGTAGATCTCCCCGTTGTAGATGACCCGCACGCGCGGATCCTCGCCCGTCGTCGGCTGGCGCGCGGCGTCGCTGAGGTCGACGATGGCCAGCCGGCGGTGGGCGAGGCCGACGGCCTCCTGGTGCCAGACCCCTCGCCGTCGGGGCCCCGGTGGGCGAGGAGGTCGCCCATGCCGTCCAGGATGCCGGGGTCCACCGGCGCCCCGGTGCGGAAGTTCAGGCGACCCGCGATCCCGCACACACCCGGCTCCTCTGGCGGTGGGCGCCCGTCAGCTGCGCGCCATCCGCGCGGCGAGGTACCAGCGCACCGTGCGCTCGAGCCCGTCCGCGAAGGTCGTTCGCGCCCGGAAGCCGAACTCCCGCTCAGCGCGCGACGTGTCGAGGCACCGGCGAGGCTGCCCGTCTGGCTTCGAGTCATCCCACACGACCCGCCCTTCGAAGCCCGTGAGCGCGACGATCCGCTCCACGAGCTCCCTGATCGAGATCTCGAAGCCCGCACCCACGTTCACGGGCTCGGATCGGTCATAGCGTGCGGTGGCGAGCACCACCGCCTCCGCGGCGTCCTCGACGTAGAGGAACTCCCGTGTGGCCTTGCCCGTGCCCCACACGACGATCTCATCCCGGTGCGCCTCCTTCGCCTCCACGCACCGGCGGATGAGGGCCGGGATCACGTGCGATGTCGCCGGATCGAAGTTGTCCCCCGGGCCGTAGAGGTTCACGGGCAGGAGGAAGACGGCGTTGAGCCCGTACTCCTCCCGGTAGGCTTGCCCCTGCACGAGCAGCATCTTCTTCGCCATCCCGTATGGCGCGTTCGTCTCCTCGGGGTACCCGTCCCAGAGGGCCTCCTCGCGGAAGGGCACGGGTGTGTGCTTCGGATAGCAGCAGACCGTGCCGATGGCGACGAACTTCTCGATCCCGTGGCGGCGGGCCTGTTCCATGAGCAGCGCGCCCATCATGAGGTTGTCGTAGAAGAAGCGGCCGGGATGCGCGCGGTTCGCGCCGATCCCCCCGACCCGCGCCGCGAGGTGGATCACGACGTCCGGTCGCGCCGCCGCGTAGAGCCCCCGGACCGCCGCCTCCTGCACGAGATCCCAGTCGCGGCTCCGGGGGACCGTGACGGCGCGGCACCCGGCGGCCTGGAGCCGCTGGACCACCCAGGTGCCGAGGAACCCGGCCCCGCCGGTCACCAGCACGCGTTTCCGGGCGAGGTCCAGCATGACCCGGCTATCTTCGCACGGGCCCGGACGGGCCGGGAGCGCTCAGCTGCCGAGCGCCCGGAGCCACTCCCCGCCCCCACGAGGTCGGTCGCTTCCAGCGCGAGCCAGGTGAGGACCCCGTGCGCCGCGCCGAACCTGGCAGCCCGGAGTGGCCCCCCGAGGTAGAGGTGCCAGGCGCTGAAGACCGCGAGGTGCGCGTCGTGCGTGATAGAGGAGCCCGTCGGCCAGGCCGTGGAGGATGCCCCAGAGTCGGAGCACCGCTCCCACGAGGACGATCACGGCGAGGCGAACGGGGCGGGATTGCACCAGGCGCCCCATGGTCGCGTCGGACCGCAGCATCGAGCGCCCGCGGGACTGGTCTGGCGGCCCGCGGTCAGCCGCGGCCGACGGCTCCGAGCGCTCGCTCGGCGGCCCCCGCGATCTCCTCGACCTCGCGGTCGCCCATCGGGGTCGAGAGGCAGCCGAGCCCCGTCGTGTGGACCAGCACGCCCGCATCGAGAAGCGCGAGGAAGAGTCGCTCCATGCGCGCCTCGGCCGCCTGGTCGAGGTCGCGGTAGCTGCGGAGCGGCCGGTCGGTGAAGAGGAGCCGGAACAGGGAGCCCTCGCCGGTCACCTGGCCGGGCACGCCGGCGTCACGGAAGACCTCACCGAGCCGCGCGCGCAGCCGGGCCCCGAGCGCGTCCAGGCGATCGAATGCCGCGGGCGTCATCGCCCGCATCGTCGCGAGCCCGCCCGTCATGCTGACGGGGTTGGCGCTGAACGTCCCCCCGGAGGCGATTCGCGGCCCCCGCGTTCCGGGATCGAACACCTCCATCACCTTGGCGCGGCCGCCCGTGGCGCCGACGGGGAACCCACCGCCGATGATCTTGCCAAAGGCGGTCAGATCCGGATCCCCGCCGTAGCGGCCCTGGGCGCCGTGGTAGCCGACGCGGAACGAGATGATCTCGTCGAAGACGAGGAGGACCCCGTGCTGCCGGGTGAGCTGTCGGAGGAACGCGAGGAACCCGTCCGCGGGGGGGATGAACCCCATGCGGTTCGACAGGGGATCCACGAGCACCGCCGCCAGCTCGGAAGCGTGGCGCGTCACCAGCCGCTCGCAGGCGTCAGGATCGTTCCAGGGCAGGACTAGCGTCTCGAGCACGCGGTGCTTGGGCACGCCGCCCGAGGAGGGCACGCTGGCCGGCGCGTCGTCCGGCCCCCAGTCGTCCGGCCGCGAGCTGTAGCTCACCTGGACGTCGTCGTAGTAGCCGTGATACGCCCCCTCGAACTTGGCGATGCGGTCGCGGCCCGTGTAGGCCCGCGCCGCCTTGATGGCCATCATCACCGCCTCGGTGCCGGAGTTGCCGAAGCGGACCCGCTCGAGACCCGCCACCCGCTCGACGAGGAGCTCGGCGAGGGCGACCTCCTCGGGCGTGGATGCAGCGAAGGCCGTGCCGCGCGAGAGCTGTCGGCTGACCGCGTCGACGAGCGGGGGGAAGGCGTGACCGTGGATTAGCGCCGTGAAGTTGTTGATGGCGTCGATCCGCTCGACCCCGTCGACGTCGGTCGCGCGGCAGCCACGCCCCTCGGCAAGGTAGAACGGGTGCGGGCGGACGTGGAAGTTCGCCTTGGAGGTCCCGCCCGGGATGACCTGCCGCGCCCGCTCGAACAAGGCGCGGGACTGAGACCCGGGATCGTCGAACTTCGTGCCCATCCTAGCCTCCGTTCATCGGGGGTCGGCGAGGCGCATGGGGCTGCGCCGGCGACAGGATCCGCGGTGGAATCACGATGCGACGCGGATCTCGAGCCAGCCGAGGGGGGTCACGGTCGCTCGCTCGCCGGCGCGCAGGAGCGCCGTCGTCGTCGCCGCCTCGATGATCGCGGGGCCTGCTATCACCTGCCCCGGTGCCACCGCGTCGAGATCATAGACCGGTACCTCGCGCCAGTCGTCTAGGTAGATGCGCCGCCGGCTGCGGGGCGCCGCGGGGGGCCGCGCGGGAAGCGCGGGCTCCTCGGGCAAAGCCGGCAGCTCCCCCACCACCGCCAGGCGCGCGTTGACGAGGACGACTTCCTGGTCCGGCGCCGCGTAGGTGTACAGCTCCTCGTGACGCTTGTGGAAGCGCCCGACGATCTCCGCCATCGCGTCGGGCGCCTCGAGGTCGACGTCCCCCAGCGAGACGTTGACCTCGAAGATCTGCTCGCCGTAGCGCATGTCCACGGCACGCTGGATGCGCACCGGCCCCGAGAAGGCCTCGGCCAGGCGCCGCCGCCCCTCGGTCTCCATCGCGGCGAACACCTGGCGGAGCTGCGCCGCGCCGACCCGGCGCGCGTCGCCGATGTGGGTCCGCACCGCCTCGTACCGGAGGTCGGTGGCCAGCATCCCCCAGGCCGAGAGCACGGCCGCGACCCGCGGCACGACGACGCGCCCGATCTCGAGACGCCGGGCCACGTCGGTCACGTGGAGGGCAGCGGCCCCGCCGAAGGCGAGCAGCGCGAACCGCCGGGGATCGACGCCCCGCCGCACCGACACGACACGGATGCCCTCGGCCATCACCGTGTTGATGACCCGGTGGATGCCCTCGGCCGCAACCATCCGCTCGGTGCCGAGCCGCTCCGCGATCGTGTCCACGGCCCGCTGCGCGGCACCGGGGTCGAGCTGTGTCCGGCCGCCCAGGAAGTTCCCGGGATCGAGATAGCCTAGGACCAGGTTCGCGTCCGTCACGGTGGCGGCCGTGCCGCCCTTGCCGTAACACGCTGGGCCAGGCTCCGCGCCCGCGCTCTCCGGCCCGACGCGGAGCGTGCCGCCGGCGTCCACGCGGGCGATCGATCCGCCGCCCGCCCCAATCGACACGATGTCGAGGCTGGGGAGCGCTACCTTCTGGCCCGCGACCGCCCGGTCCGGCGAGAGGTGGGCCTCGCCGTGCTCGACGAGCGAGATGTCGGTGCTGGTCCCACCCATGTCGAAGGGGATCAGATTACCTTCGCCGAGGAGGCGCGCGCAGTAGCGGCTCCCCGCCACGCCACCCGCGGGTCCGGACAGGACCGCCCCGCCGGCGAGGCGCACGGCGTCGGCAATCGGGGCCACGCCACCGTGGGACTGGATGATGAGGACGGGCCCAGCGTAGCCGGTCTGGATGAGACGCTCGGCCAGCCGCGAGAGGTAGCGCGCGAGCGCGGGCCCGACGTAGGCGTTCACGACGGTCGTGCAGACCCGCTCGTACTCCTTGATCTGGGGCAAGACCTCCGAGGAGAGCGAGATGTAGGCGCCCGGCAGCGCCCGGCGGAGGGCGCGCTCGGTCGCCCGCTCGTGCCGCGCGTCCCGGTAGGCATGCAGGTAGCAGACAGCCACCGCCTCGACACCGGCGCGCCGGAGGTCGGCGATGGCCCGGTCGAGGGCGCGGGGATCGAGCGGCGTCTCCACCCGACCGTCGGCGCGCATGCGCTCGCGGATGCCGAGCCGCCGCGCGCGGGGCACGAGCGGCTCCGGCGGCGCCATGCGGAGGTTGTACCGGTCGTCCTTCAGCCCCTCCCGCATCTCGATTACGTCGCGGTGGCCGGCGGTCGTGAGGAGCCCGACCCGCGCCCCCTTGCGCTCGAGGAGGGCGTTGGTCGCGACCGTCGTCCCGTGGACGATGCGCTCGGTGTCGCGGAGGAGGGCCGCCCGGTCGCATCCGAGCGCCTCGGCCAGGAGGCTGAGCCCCTCCATGACGCCGACGGACTGGTCCTGCGGGGTCGAGGCCGCCTTCGCGAGGGTCACGCGTCCACGCTCGTCCACTGCGACCAGGTCCGTGAAGGTGCCGCCGACGTCGATCCCGATCCGGTACACGTCAGCGCGCCTTTCGCTTGGCGATTCGTCGACTGCGACGCGCGGGTCCCGTCGTCGCCCCAGCCCCGCGCGCCGGCGCCACCCGCGCGCGCGCGCCGTTCGCCGACGCCCCTCGCCCACCGCGGGACGCCTTCGAGGTCGCGGCCGATCGGCGTGTGACGAAGCCGTTCTCCCGGTCGTAGGCGCGGGCCTCAGGCGCTCGCTGGCGCGGGTCGCCGTAGCCCCCGCCGCCCCCCGACTCGACGAGGAACACGTCGCCCGGACGGACGACGACGCCGACCTCCTTGGTCCGGAGCACCCGGTCTCGGCGCCCGCGCGAGCGCAGCCGGTAGCGATGCGGCAGGCCGTCCCGCCCGCCGAGGATCCCGTACGGCGCGTGGCGCGTGCCGTCGCCCGCGGTGTTCGCGCGGGCGGGCTCCGCGATCTCCACATGGAGCTCGAGGATCGAACCGGGGCCGCCACGGTACTGCCCGTCCCCACCCGAGTCCGGCCGGAACTCGTGTCGCGCGAAGAACAGAGGGAAGCGCACCTCCGTCACCTCGACGCTCCCGAACTTGATGCCGCCGGCTGCCTGGCCCTCCCCTGCGGTCGGCCAGCCGTCGCCCGCCGGCGAGGCCCCGCCGCCCGGCCGCGCGTGAAACATGTGCCAGATGAACGGCCGCCCGCTCCGCGGGTCCGTGCCCTGGATCGCGATGCGGAAGCGCCGGCCCCAGCCCGCCAGGACGCGCGTCGGGCAGGCGGGCGCCAGCGCCTTGATCACCGACTCGGCGATCTCCTGGGCGCAATGGTTCGTGCAGAGGGTCAGCGGCGCCGGGGGATTCGCCCACACGACCGTGCCGGCCTTGGCGATCACTGTGAGCGGGCGGAACGTCCCGTCGTTCTTCGGCGTCTCGGGGTCGATCAGGTACGCGAGGGCCATGGCGACGGCCGACCGCATGTTCGGGTAGGACGAGTTCACGAAGCCGATCACCTGGGGATGGGAATCGCTGAGATCGACCGTGAGATCGCTCCCGCGCTTGGTCACCTTCGCCCGGATATAGATGTCCCGGAACCCGTGGCCGTCATCGTCGAGCACCGCTTCGCCCCGGTACACGCCGTCCTTCCACGCCGCGATGCAGGCGCGCGCCTGGCGCTCGGCGCCGTCGAGGATCGTGTCGATCGCCGGCCCGACGGTCGGGGCGCCGTAGTCCTCGAGAAGGGCGAGGAGCCGACGCTCCCCCACCCGGGCGGAGCCGATCATCGCGGCGAGGTCCCCCTGAAAGTCCCGCGGATGGCGGACGTTGGTCGCGATCATCTTGAGCACGTCGTCCCGCACCACCCCCGCCTCGTACAAGCACAGCGGGGTGATGCGGAGGCCTTCCTGCCAGATCTCGGTCGCGCCGGGATTGTAGGCGCCGTGGGTCGCGCCGCCGATGTCGCTCTGGTGAGAGCGGTTGATCGACCAGAAGACGAGCCGCTGCTGGGCGAAGACGGGCACGAAGGCGGTGAGGTCAGGTAGGTGGTTGTTGCCATGATACGGGTCGTTCAGGAGATAGACGTCTCCGGGCCGGACCCGGTCTCCGAAGAACTCCTGCACGGACCGAACAGCCCACGGGATCGCGCCGACGTGGATCGGCACGTGCTCGGCCTGGGCCACGAGCCGGCCCTCGGCGTCACAGAGAGCCGTGGAGAAATCCCGGCTCGAGTTGAGGATCTGGGAGTACGAGGTGCGGAGCATCGCCTCGCCCATCTCCTGGACGATGGCCTCGAGCCGATGCTGGATGACCGAGACGGTGATCGGATCGACGCGCTCACCCACTGAGATTGGCCTCCTTCGCAGCGTTCCACCCGCGGCTCGCGACCGCGCGCACCATCTTACTCGACCGGCCTGGACACGCCCAGGGGGGCCGGAGGGTAACCGTCACTTACGAGCCGGGACGGGGGCGCTCGCCCGAAAACGCGGTCTCCGGAATCCCCTTTGCCACAATTCGCCTTGACCGTCTTGGTCGCCTTGACCGCCTTGGTCGCCCGTTCCCGCTTCGCAGTTCCAGGAACTGGAGGTATTCCGTCGTGCAGCTCACCCCCGGCGCGCTTGGCGCGTCACTCATGCTCGGTGGCCGCGCGCTCGCCTGCGTTCCGATCGCTCCCACCCGGGGGGCGCACGCGGTCGGCCGCGCCGGACGCCGCAATCTGCGTGTACGGCGCGAATCCCTGGACCCCGGCGAGCAGGAGGCGCAGCTCGCGCGCTTTGCCACGATCGCCAGGCGGCTCTACCTGAGGGTCGAGGACGGGCCGCGCCTCCTCGTCGAACGGGGACGCGGCGCCGCTCCTTGCACGATGGAGCGCCGATCCCGCGTTCCGCGACGCGGCGGTGGTCCTGACCCGTGGCCGGCCGGGCGCGCAGGCCGGGCCGGGCTGCCACGCCGAGATCCTGCACGGCCAACGCTCCGCCGACGCGGCGGGGCGCGTGCGCAAGGCCGAGCCCGACGTCCGTGCGATCCCGGTGATCATGCTCACGGCGTGCGGCCAGGAGCGGGACATCCCGTCGGGCCTGCAGGGCGGCGCCGCCGACTACATCGCGAAGCCCTTCAGTCTGAAGGAGCTCCTCGCGCGCGTGGACGTGGCGCTCCGGCGCCGCTGACGGGACGCCCGCCGGGACGCCGGGCCACCCGGTGGCGCGAGGCCTCCGCAGCAAGGCCACCCTTGCTGGACACTGGCCGGACCGTCTGGTAACGTTACGGGCGCTTCAGGGGGTCCTCACGCCCGGTGGACAGGTAGCTCAGTTGGTAGAGCACGGGACTGAAAATCCCGGTGTCGGGAGTTCAATTCTCCCCCTGTCCACCATTTTTCTTCGGTAGTTACGCACCATCGTCCGCTCCGTCAGGCCCGTGACTTTGCCCGAACTTTGCCCGATCGTGACCGCGCCGTTGTAATCGGCACGACCACCCCCTCCATCCTCGCGCGCTCCGCCGCCTCAACTTCGTGGGCGTGGAGGGTGGATAGTCGCACCGCGCCGTCCTTCAACATCGATTCGTCCGCGATCGCGTACCGTGAATAGATCGACTGCGTCTTATGCCCTACCATCTTCATGGCCGCGGAGCGAGAGACCCCAGCCCGCTCCAGATTCCGCACCGCAGTCCGCCGAAAGTCATGGGGAATGCGGTCCGGCAACCCCGCCTTCTTGCAGGCGCTCCGCCAAGCCCTCCGGTAACTCTTGATCGGTTCCCCATTGCGGTGGAACACCCACGGCGTCACTTGGCCGGTTGCCATCTCCATCTCCCGTGTACGGGCGAGTTGCTGCTCCAACACGGCACGAAGTTCTGGTGTGAGCGGAAACTGCCGCCCTTCCCCAGTCTTGCCCTCGCCCGGCTCCAATCGCAGCCACCCGTTCACAAGATCGACATGAGTCTTCTGTCGAGTCAGCAGTTCAGACCTGACGCGCCACCCGGTAATGTAAGCGGCTTCGAATACGGGTCGAAGGTCCACGGACAGGTGGGCCAGGATCGCTTGAAATCCCGGCCACTCCAGAAAGCCTTTTCGAACATTGGCTTCATGCAGCATCTCGATGTACGGTCGATAGGCAACCTTCCTAGCTCGTTCGCCAAGTCGGAACATTCGTTTGAGGGCGGCCAGTTCCCGGTTGATCGTCGCATTGGCCGCTGTCTCGGATTGGCGGTGTCTGATGTAAGACACGATTCGGTCTGACGTGATCGCGATGGCTCGATCAAACCCGAAGAACATCTTCAAGTGAGCGACGGATCGCTTGGCGCGGTCCACGGATCGCCGCCCGTTCGCCATGAGGTTCTCGATCAGCATATCTGCCAAGTCTGCAAACATTGTGTTCTCGACGCTCGGACCGATCAGCAGCCCTCGACCAACGTCCCCGAGTTTCTCATTTAGCAGCTTCACCGCGTCGGACCGCTTGGTCGAGTGCGAGGATTGCCGGTGTTTCTCTGGACCCTTCTCCCCCTGAATCGGCAACGATATCCACCAGACCGCCGACGCCTTGAGTTCCCCGGTTCGCCGATCTCGGTAGGTCGGCCTATACACACGACCGCGGCCCCGCTCCATCATCAGGCTATTCTCCTCTTCCGGCGAGTGAGCCGTGCTCACGCACCTCGCCAAATCCGTCCCGTCATACCAGGTCTCTCCTCGACGGCCGCAACGGGCGCTGCCGTCCATCATTCGTCACCATCATCCGCGTCCCGTCCTTTCGGCCCGTGCTCTCAAGCTGATCGTTTGGTGGCCATCCATCTATGCACTCCGGCCTCTGAGAACCGCAGTGCCTTCCGAGACAGCCGTCGAGCGAACGGCAGGCGATCCGCCCGCCGATACAACCACTGGGGCGTGACTCTGAGGAGTGCCGCCGCCTCGTCGGTAGTCAGTAGCCGATCTTCCCGCTCCGGGGCATCCACCGCCTTCGGTTTGTCCACCATCAGCCGAGCCGCCAACGCCGCTTCGAGCGCCGCGATGACCGTCAACGTGGCTGCTATGTCCTCATGCCGAATCTCCTCAACCTGTCCGGGATCACGGATCAGCTCGGCCACCACCCGAAGAGCGCTCATAATCGGCGATGGTCGAGATGACTCCTGCGGCGAAACCATCCCAAGGCTAGGGCTGCGGGCCTGCAACCATTGCCGTATCCGGGTCAATCTCGCCAGGACCACCGGGATCGAATCGACCGAGCATCGATCCGCGACGGTATTCACGATTCCAACCAGCACACCGTGCTCCTTATCCATTTCGTGGCTCCTCGTTTCCCTCATGATCTAGCCAGCATCCGTGGTTCGATCAGGTCACGACACATTCGCCCGAAGAGTCTCTCGGCACGCCGCTGGGACGGCGTGTACCGCGAGACCTGGACCTTCCGACCGTTCGACTTGTAATAGGTCACGGCGTAGTAGGGCTGTGCCCCGAAGTACCCCCCGCGCTCTCGTGACAGGCAGACGCGTCGTGCTCGGCCCCTGGACCGTTCCTCGCGGATGAGCCCAAACCCCCGCCTGCCCGTCTCCTGGGGCCTCGGAGCGACGATTGGGGGGCGGGTCCTGCCCGGTACCTTCTCCGGGACGTTCCCCCTGTGACGGCGCACGATGGACAGCGGCCTGCGCCAAGGGTTCCTCAGCTCTGGCACGCGCCTCGGGTTTCCTTCCCATCGACGACTCGGCGAGATCGTCATGCGTTCCGTTCTCCCCATTCCACGCCCCGGCAGGCAGCGAATCGGCCGCAGCGCTCTGATTTCACCGCTCCGGCGGTCGCCTGAGCGGGCGCCTGCCGCTCTTCGCTGCTATGTCCCCTCGGCCTGCACCGCTCATTCCGAACCGCACGAGTAGCTCAACGTCCTCAGCCCGAACCCTGACGGCGCGCCCGCCAGTCGGGCGCACTGCCGGCAACCGGCCGTCGTGGATCATGCGGCGAATGGTTACGGGCTGGAGCCCTAGGATGTCCGCCACCTCCGGCACTTTCATGAGCCGCATCCCTCATCACCTCCTCCCCTCTGATCTGGTGATGCTATTATACCTCTTATGTACGTTCATGACAATTCAGGACGCATACGGCGATCACATCGGTTGACAAGCGGGCTACGGGCGGCTATGACCAGAACGTGCCCGGGAACGCTGGGACCCGCCGGAAGGGGATGTCCGCCGAGAGGAGGCGGCTAGCGCGGGCGATCGCCTTCACGCAGGTGGATCTCGTGGAATGGCGCGACGGCGATTTTTTGAACGCATGGCAGGACGCCTTGATGCTGATCGCGGCGTCAGACGAGGAGTCGCCGGAGTATCTCCGGAGGTTTTGGGGACAGGCGATTCAGAAAGCCCCGCTGGAGATGGTCAAGGCCCTTCTCGGCGAGCTGCAGCGTCGCCTACGCCGATTCCTGGAGCGAATCGATGCGAGCCGGGGCGACCCCTTCCCCGTTGACCCGCAGCGCCGTGTCGCCACGGTGCCATTCCGGGGAACCTGTGACTTCGTAGTGGACCCGGACGGTCGCCGGCTCCGCGTCTTCTACCGTTCGGAGGAGGACTCGCCTCAGCGCCGCTTCGTCTCCAGCGCGCTAGCCCGAGTCGGCGACCTACTGACGAGAATGGATTTGGCTCGCCTCAAGCGGTGCCCCGAATGTCATCGGCTCTTCCTCGCCTTCCGACGGCAACGCTTCGATCGCGCGGAGTGCAGCCTTCGCGATCGCGTTCGGCGGTTTTCAGAGAAGCGCCGTAGGGGACGGCCCGCTAAACTAGTCCCTGCTGGTCAGCCACCGCAACCACGTAGAAGAGGCCGACAAGGGGTATGACACCGTGGCCTTCGTCGCGTGCCTCCGCACCCTGGAGGTGACGGGTTCGCGCGAGTGACCTGGCCCCGGGAGGGACGTCATGGGTAGTGATGCGCTTATCGGCAGCTGGAAGCTCATTTCGTGGCAGGTCGTTGTCGATGGGCAGCCCCAGGATCTCTTCGGGTCAAAGCCGAACGGCTACTTGATCGTTACGCGGGAAGGGCGACTCATGGCACTCACTACTGCCCAGAATCGCACTGCAGGTGACAGTGAGACGGAGCGCGCTGCCCTCCACAAGTCAATGCTCGCGTACACCGGAAGATACCGAGTCGAAGGCGACGAGTTCGTTACAACTGTTGATGCCGCATGGAACGAGGCTTGGAATGGCACCGAGCAGAGACGCAGATTCCGGATCGAATGCGATAGGCTGATCATTGAGTCAGCGCCTGCGCCGAGCATCTTGTTTCCGGGCAAGGTCGACTACCGAAGGATCGTCTGGATGAAGGAGTCTGGCGGCAGCGAGCCGTCGTAGCGGTCGAAGCGCCCGACTTAGGAGGATACCCCGGGGCATGGATCGACCCGAGATCGTCGATCCTGGAGCCGCTGGGGCGCTCGCCCAACGGGGCGCCGCGGTCATGCCAGCCGAGCCGGCGCGACGCCAGGACTTGCCGCTGCTCGTCATCGCCCCAAGTGTTGGTCATCTCAACGTCCTGGGGCGCCGCTACCTCACTGGCCGGTTTTCAGGTGTCCACGATTGGCCAGTTTTCGCGTACCCACCGAGGGACACGCGACTGAACATCAGCCGGTGGAGTCTCGGGGGCCGATGGCGCTTTCCGGGACGGTTGCCCCCGAGCGAGCGCATGATGGTTGGCACGGCGCTGGCCGTACGCAGGACCATGCGGCCGACGGAAGTCAGGAAGCGCTCGCCGCCCTCAGAAGCTCGGTAGGTGCGCAGCGGGTCTCTGGCGCTAGGCGACCGGAGCACGGCGATGTGCCACGCGAGCGAGGGCGCGGGACGTCGGCTCGACGAGGCCCGGGTGAAGGCGCGACGCGCCAATCGCCGGCCGCCCGATCGGTCGTCCTGACGCCGTGAAGACGCCCCGCGCGAGCGGGCCAGTGACGGCGCGGCGGGAGTGACCGCTATGGGAAAGGAGGGATCGCATGCGTCGGAAGCGTCGGCCTCAGACGCCTCAGCATTGGACGCCGCGGAGGATTGTTGTCAAGAACCTTGAGGTGCCGGCCCATCTCAACTCGCCCCGCGATGAGCGTCTGGTGGCGCTCGAGGTCGGCCTGATTCAGGGAACCGTGTCCGCCGTTGGGGCCACGGTCCCGCTGGCCTCGCTCCGGGTGCATCACCCGCAGACCCTCCATCGTGTCCGCGCATCGCTCCGCGAGGAGCCCTCGCGCCGCGCGGCCATCGTCCTGCGCGTCTTGGCGGGAGCCATGGTGTGGCACGTCTACCGAGACGAGAGCGGCGCGCTTGTCATGTACGACGACTACGCCGCCTACCTCGTGGCTCTGGAGCTGGGGTGCCAGATGGTAGGGGTCAAGATTCTCGGCGAGGCCGCGTCCTAGAGATGCGACAGGGGTAGCGAGGAATGATTGTCTACGTCCAGGTGGCGTCGGCGGAACTCGATGGTCAGCGGTGATACACGGTCGCCGCGGGGCCCAATCTGTGACTGGCCGACTGGCTGGCCCGCGCGCTGGAGGTCGAAGGGCAGCGAACGGCCCGGGCCATCCCACACAACGAGCTTCTAGAGACGGGCGGCGAGCTGGCCGTCGGGATGGCCCATAACGACCTGATCAGCCTAGACCCGGAGTTGCTGAAGTAGGCGCAAAAACGCCCCCGCCGCGGTGCGTAAACACCTGTCCCGGTCAATAACCCGTCTGGCTTGCCCCAGCCTCACCTTATACACCGACACTCCGTGGACACGTAGACTCTCGGGGGTGAACCATGTCGCGGGGGTGATGAATGCTCCTCGCGATCGCTCTCTGGACCTTCCCGCGTGCCTGGCTCTTGGGGTCGGCGGCCATCGCTCTCGAGAACCTGGCACCTGGGCAGCACCTCGACGAGTTGCGCACCCTCCGTCACCAGCCGCTGCACGTCCTCGCGTCCGATAGGTCGGCATATCCCCTCCCTTCAGGTCGCCCGTTCCCGCTTCAGCGAGGCAACGTTAGCACCGAAGAATTGGGCGTTGAGGAAAAAGCCAAAATGCGGCTGGCGACACAACGCCGATCATGGCAAACAGAACGTAGAGCGCCGCGGTAAGCTCAGCGAGCGAGTTCGCGAAGGTGAGCTGGTTAAGCATTGCTACTTTCCCGGTCCTTCTGGAGCACTTGCTTCCAAGAACCTTCACATTCTAGAGGAACCCGATCCGCCCGGCGCCTCCGCCCTCCGCACCGACTTCCAGAATCGCGACCACATACGACCACGGGACGAGAATCTCGAACCCCTCGTGCTTTCTGCCCTCGCCGTCCCAGCTACTATGGGCTCTCGCCACTAGGCCCGCCTGATGGCCCAAGTTCACCACGGTGCATGCGATGGCGAAAGCGGGCGCTCCACGTTCCTGGCCCAATTCCGGATCCAAGAGTTGTCGGCTCCATGAAAACTTTTCGAACCAGGCGCCCTCGACCACAAGCTCTACACGTTCGCCGATCCGGATTGCCATACCTCATACCCCTTGTCCTTGAACCACTTTCTCCAGGAACGTTAGTCAACAGAAAAAGCGCTCTTCACCGGAATGTGTACGGACCCCTGACTGAATGCGGGGGCTGAGATGAGACAGGGCATCGGCTCGGGAAGTGGTACACCTCCTGACGTGACTGGCCATCACGGACGGGAGGGAGCCGATGCCCGAAGAGATCGTAGCACGCATCCTGCGCCTGCCGGGGTACGAGGTGACCACCTGGGAGGCCGACGACGAGGTCGGGAGGTTGACGCTCTGGGTGCGGCAGCCTGGGGGCGCGCCGGCCTACCGCTGCGGGGGCTGCGGGGTCCCGCGTCGGGACGTCCACAGCTGGCGGGAGCGGCGAGTGCGGGACCTGCCGTGGGGGACGTGGCAGGTGTGGCTGGTGGTCGACGTCCACCGCGTTCGCTGTCGCCGCTGTGGGGTGCGAACCGAGCGGATCCCGTGGCTGGCTGGCAAGGCGCGCTACACGGCCCGGGTTGAGGCGGCGGTGGCGCAGGAGTGTGAGCAGGCTCCCGTGAGCCGCGTGGCGGCCCGCTGGGGGCTGCCGCCGGAGACGGTCCGTCGGCTGGACAAGCGCGTGCTGCGGCGGTGGGCCGCTGGCCGACCCCGGACCCCGCTGCACTACCTGGGGGTGGACGAGTTCTTTGTGGGCCGGGACGTCCAGTTCCTCACCGTGGTCAGTGACCTGGAGTCGGGGGAGCCGATCTGGGTGGGCCGGGAGCGCAAGCGCGAGACGCTGGACCGGTTCTTCGCCGAGGCCCTGCCGCTCCGCCGCCGCCGGGCCATCCGGGCCGTGTGCGTGGACATGTGGGAGCCCTTCCGGCGAAGCCTCCAGACGCACCTGCCCCACGCCCGACTGGTCTACGACAAGTTTCACGTCCTCCGTCACGCCAGCGAGGCCGTAGACGAGACCCGGCGGGCCGAGTTCTTCCGGCAGGGTCGGGCGGCGCGGGGGCTGGTGCGCGGCAAGCGCTGGCTCCTCTTGCGAAGCTGGACGCACCTCGACCGCGACGACCGCCAGAGTCTCCGCGAGCTCTTCGCCCTCAACCGTCGCTTGGCCAAGGCCTATCTGCTCAAGGAGCAACTCGCGCAGCTCTGGACGTACACCTACGAGGGCGCCGCCCGCCGTTTCCTGAGCACTTGGCTCCGCGCCCTGCGGTGGCAGCGGCTGCCGGCGTTCCAGAAGCTCGGCCGCCTGCTCACCCGCCACCTCGAGGGCCTCCTGAACTACTGCCACGAGAAGGTTCCCTTCGGCATCGTCGAGGCGATCAACGGCAACCTCCGCGCCATGCTGCGGCGGGGCCGGGGCTACCGGGATCACGAGTACCTGCTGCTCAAGGTCCAGCGCGCCACCGTCACCCGTCGTCGCAAGGCCGCATGAACACCGGCTCGTCTACACATTCCGGTGAAGAGCGTAAAGAGAGCCCCTAAACAAGGGCTCTCTTTGTATTCACCGTGCACACATCGCCTCATGCCATCGCGCTGCATCTTATAATAATCGCCAATCCTATCCTCTCGCTCTTCTTCTCCTCAAGGCGAACCACCCGCCGGTCTAGGCCTCGTACGCTGTCCTCAAGAGACGCCACCGTTCGGACAAAAGGACCGAGTGCAATCTTGACATCTCGAAGATCGGCACGCATGAGATCCAGAATGTCGACCAAGGCCTTCACTCCGTCATCAACCTTCCGCTCCAGTCCCTCAAACCTTTCACCAACTGCCAAGAATTCCTCTCGGGTTAGAACGGCGAGTCCATCGATCGAATTGATGTTTCGGTCGTTTCATACATCCTCACTGTAGCAACTCAACTCGAATCGTCAGCACTCGGCTACTAACAGGAGTAGAGACGAGACAGAACACGCTGCCTCGACGTGATCCGCCGCCTGGCCTTCCATCTCCGGGCTCCCCTCCGGGCCGCCCGGGCATCCCGGCGACCGGCCCCTTTGGGGGTCCCGGGCGCTCCCACCTACAACGTCTGCACGACCTGCGCCGGCCAGCTCCGGGCATCCACCTTCGCGTGCCACTCTTTGATCGTGCCGTCCCTGGCGATCACCACACCGACGCGCTGCGCGCCCTTGTCGGGATCGGCGTTGGCGCCGTAGGCCGTGCCAATCTTCCGATCGGTGTCGCAAATCAGCGAGAAGTTGAAGCGGTACTTGTCGGCGAACGCCTTGTTCTCGGCGGGGGTATCGAAGGAGACGCCGAGGACGACGGCTCCCTTCTTGTCGTACTCCGACTTAAGGTCGCGGAACCCGCAACCCTCCGCCATTCACCCCGGTGTGTCGGCCTTCGGAAAGAACCACAGGACGACGGGCTTCCCGGTGAAGTCCGACAGCCGCACGGTCTTGCCGTTGTGATCGCGGCCCACGAAGTCGGGCGCCTTGTCTCCTGGCGTGAGCATGTGGCCTCCAGCGTGAAGGGTGGGCGGCACGAGCAACGCTCGTCCCTGGTCCGTCGATACCACGGATCGGTCACCGAGACCACTGGACCGGTTTGGCCCGGGAAGAGGCTCCCGAACCAAGACCGATCCATCATGCCCGAATCGGGGCTAGCACCAAGCGCTCGCCCCGCACACCCTCCGTGATCACTATCCGATCTTCACCTCAATGGTCTTGGGCTTGGCCTTCTCCGACTTCGGGAGGTGGACCTCGAGCACGCCGTCTTTGTACTCGGCCACCACCCCGTTGCCATCCGCGTCTTCCGGCATCGTGAAGCTCCGGCCAAAGCGGCCGTACGCCCGCTCCACGCGGTGATACTTCTTGCCATTCGCTTCCTTCTCGAAGGTCCGCTCCCCGGTGATCGTGAGCACATCATCTTGGACCGTGACTTTGACG
This sequence comes from uncultured Candidatus Rokubacteria bacterium, assembly GCA_963805625.1. Lineage (GTDB taxonomy): Bacteria > Methylomirabilota > Methylomirabilia > Rokubacteriales > DASRDR01 > DASRDR01. The sequence goes on along the minus strand of CAWDVE010000017.1, from coordinate 55,968 downwards.
TCGGCCTTCGTGACCTGGGGCAGTTCGGCCTTGATGAGGTACTGCTTGTCGTCTTCGACGATGTCCACTAGAGGGGCCCACTCCGCGACGGTCAGCGCTTCTTCCTTACCGTTGGGTGCCCGCACCGGGGCGCGCCCGAAGAATTGCGCGAAGGTCGCGAGGCGGCTTTGCAGGTCGTCAAGCTCTCTGACGTTCATGGTGCGTCCTCCCTTGTCGTAGGTTAAGTACCTAGGTGATCGCGGGCCAAATCTTGCGCTGCAGGACGATCACGATGGCCGCCCCGACGAACGCGACACCCGCCGCCGCCACCATCCCCGCTTCCGGAGAGGCCCCCAGGGTCCAGACGATCCCGCCTCCCACGAGGCTCCCGACGAGACCGAGGAAGAGGTCCTCCCGCATCCCGTAGCCTCCGTGTTTCACGACAACCCTGGCCAGCCAGCCGGCCAACAGCCCCACAAGCACCCACAGCGCAAGCATGACGAGATTGTTCATGACTCGTCCTCCTTCACCGGATTACGGCTCACCCGCGTCCCGTCCCCTTCGCCGTCTCAACGCGTGGCGCCCTTTGACGGTGGGCGCCCCCGGGATGGACGAGGGCTCAAGGCGCCTCTGGGCAAGGGTGGAGCGGCCGGTATCCGCTCCGCTTGAGATCCTCGATGGCGCGCGCCGCCGGATTCGGATTGCTGCCTGAGGCCACCGGCCATCTCCCGGATGCTAAGCCGGCTTGTCCCGCAGGACGCCGCCGCCCTCGATGACGTGCTTCAGCTGATCCGTGAGCTGCGAGCGGGCCGGGATCGGGCCGTGGGCATCGACGGGCAGGCGCATCAGGATCCTCCGTACTGTATGACTATCATAGTACACTAGTACAACATTGGTCAAGGGCAAAGAGCCATGGCCGCGGCGGTGACGGGGCCACGGCGGGGAGTCCTTCGGCAACCGAGTGCGGGCAGATCCGCGGGGTCAGCAACTGACTCTTCGGGAGGGTCAGCCGCGCGCAGCCGGCATTGGGAAGCTGCCGCCACGGCCGATCCGAGCGTGTCCCGAGAGCGTCCACGGTATCGCGCTTCCCGGCTTGCCGTCGCGGCCCCGTCTGGCGCCGGAAGCGAGCTCTTGGTAGGGTCGGGCGGGGCCACAGCCGGGAGAGTTGGGGGACGACGGAGTGCACCTGGTCGTCGTGCAGCGCCCTCGATGGATGGCTGACGGCGAGGCCATGGGAGGGCGTCACGGTGAGCTGGGACCGGCGGCTGCGCGAGCGACGGACGCCCGGCCGGTCGGCTGCGGTCGACCGGCGCCGGCGGCATCGGCGATGGCCGCGGCCGAACGCGTAGGACGTGCTGGGCTTCCACATGGTGCGGCGCCAGGACGCGCTTCCGTGAGCCCGGGCCGGCGAGGCCGCGCTGAACGGCCCCTGGCCATCCGCCGGGTTCGGCGTCCACCCCACCCGATCGCCCTGGCCACGCCGTCCCAAGCGCTCTACGAGGTCGCGCTCAGTGCGGTCCCCTCGCCGGCGTGGCGCGCCGCCTTTCTCCGGCCGCCGCCCGCGCTGACGCCCGAGCGGTATACGCCGGAGCTCGGCCGCCTGGGGCTCGAGGGCGCCCGGGTCACCTTCCGGACCAGCCCGCCCCATCTCCACCGGTGGCTGCGCCGGATCGACCGCTGGATCGAGTATGCGAACTCGGCGGTGGAGGCGTGACCGACGCCTGGTTTCGTGCTGGCAGCGATTCTTGACAGTGAAACTGAGGGTTCACATCGAATGACGCCGACACCAAGGCAAGTGGGCGTGACACTCAGAAAGCTCCGGCAGGCGAGGACGCTCAGTCAGGCCGCTCCGGCGGATCGCGCCGGCTTCAGCCGCGAGTACGTGAACAAGATCGAGGCCGGCCGTTACGACCCGCCGTTGAGCACCTTGCACAGCCTCGCGAAGGCGCTTCGGATCAAGGTCGAGGACCTGGTCAGATGATCCCTCGGCGTGCCGGGGACGGCGCTGTTGGAGTGACCGTCATGGGAAAGGAGGGACCTCATGCGTCGGAAGCGTCGGCCTGAGAAGCCGCAGCATCGGACGGCGCGAAGGATTGCCGTCAAGCACCGTGAGGCGCCGGCCCCTCTCAACTCGCCCCGCGATGACCGTCTGGTGGCGCTCGAGGTCGGTCTGATTCAGGGGACCGTGTCTGTCGTCGGGGCCACCGTCCCGCTCGCGTCGCTCCGAGTGCATCACCCGCAGACCCTCCATCGCGTCCGCGCCTCGCTCCGCGAGGAGCCCTCGCTCCACGCGGCTATCGTCCAGCGCGCCTTGGCGGGCGCCCTGGTGTGGCACGTCTACCGCGATGAGAGCGGGGCGCTCGTGATGTACGACGACTACGCCGCGTACCTCGTGGCCCAGGAGCTGGGGCGCCAGATGATCGAGGTCAAGATTCTCGCCGAGGCCGCGTCCTAGAGATGCGACAGGGGCAGCGAGGATGATTGTCTACGTACAGGTGGCGTCGGCGGAGCTCGATGGGCAGCGGTGGTATACCGTCGCCGCGGGGCCAAATCTGAGGCTAGCCGACTGGCTGGCCCGCACGCTGGAGGTCGAAGGGCAGCGAACGGCCCGGGCCATCCCACACGACGAGCTCCTGGAGACGGGCGGCGAGCTGGCCGTCGGGATGGCCCATAACGACCTGATCAGCCTCGATCCGGAGTTGCTGAAGTAGTCACAAAGACGCCCCCGCGCGGTGCGGCTCAACACCGCCGGGGGCGGCGTGACAGCTGCTCCGACTCTGCCCGTTCCTCTGCGGCGAACGAGGTGGAGCCGGTCATGGGACGACGAGTGTCTCCGGATCAGGGCCGAGGCATCAACCGTCTCTCCGCTGGACGGAGTGTTGGCGAAGGACAACCTCAGGCGCCGGGAGTCACGCGCCGTGCCCTCATGGTACCCGTGGAGAGGTGAGCGGTCAGCGCCCGCCGCTGTCTTTCAGGTACTTGAGCAGCTCCGAGTCGGTGGAGAGAATGAGCCAGGTCTTCTCGTCCAGGCTGCTGTGCAACGTCTCCATCGTCTTCCAGAACTGGTAGAAGTCCGGGTCCTTGTTGTAGGCGTGGGCGTAGATGGCCGTGGCCTTGGCGTCGGCCGCGCCCTTCACCTCCTGCGCGGTCCTGTAGCCGACCGACGAGGCGGCCAGCATGTCGCGCTCTTTCTGCCCGCGGATCTCGGCGGCGCGGCCCTGGCCCTCGGAGCGGCTGCGCTCGGCGATCCGCTTCCGCTCCGAGATCATCCGCTCGAAGACCTTCTGCTGCACCGTCTCCACGTAGTTGATCCGATGGAAGCGCACGTCTTCCAGCTCGATCCCGTAGGGGGGCGTGATCTCCGCGGCTCTCTTCAGGACGATCTGGGCGATCTTCTCGCGGCCCGACATGATCTTGGCCATGGCCTCGGCGGCGCCGATCCCCTCCAGCTCCTCGGTGATCTGGAAGGGCCGGTCGCTGGAGCGGACCAGCTCGATGAGGTCGAACGACGCCACCGCGTTGCGCGTCTGACCGTGGACGACGTCGTCGAGCCGGCTCTGCGCCCCGCGCTCGTCGCGCACGGCCTGGTAGAAGCGCAGGGGGTCGACGATGCGCCACCGCGCATAGGTGTCCACCCAGATGTACTTCTTGTCCTTGGTGGGGATCTCGCGGGGATCGGCGTCGAACTCCAGCCAGCGCTTGTCGAAGCGATGCACGTCCTGGATGAACGGCACCTTCAGGTGCAGGCCGGGATCCTTGACGAGACCGCCCACCGGCATGCCGAACTGGACGAGAATGGCCTGCTCGGTCTCCGAGACGGTGTAGACGGACGAGAACAGGAGCACGAGGATGACGGCCGCGACGATGAAGCGAAGCGGGGGCCTCACGGCTTCACCTCCTTCGTCTCACCGTCGAGCTGAAGGAGGGGCAGGATGCCTTTGGCCTTGTCGTCGAGGATCAGCTTGCGGCCGAGCTTGGGCAGGAGCTGGGCCATCGTCTCGAGGTAGATGCGCCGGCGCGTGACCGCGGGGGCCTTCTTGTATTCCGCGTCAGATCGCGTCGAAGCGCTTGGCGTCACCCTCGGCGTGGTTCACGCGCTCGAGCGCGTAGCCCTCGGCCGAGCGCACCGCCTGCTCCGCCTCGCCCTTCGCCCGCGGCACCGCCTTGTTGTACTCGGCCCAGGCGTCGTTGATGGCCCGCTCCTTCTCCTGGATGGCCTGGTTCACCTCGTTGAAGGCCGGCTTCACCGCGTCCGGTGGGTTCACGTCCTGGAGCACGAGCTGCTGGACGTCAATCCCGATCCCGTAGCGGTCGCAGAGCTTCTGCAGCTGCTCCTTCGCCTGGAGCCCGATGGCATCACGGCCGATGGTGATGACCTCGTCCACGCTGTGGTCCCCCACCACCTCGCGCATGACCGCCTCCGACATGTCCCGGAAGGTCTTGGGCACGTCGCGCACGTCGAAGAGAAACTGGCGGGGGTCCTTGATGCGAAACTGCACGATCCACTCGACCACCGCCACGTTCAGATCGCCGGTGAGCATGATGGACTCGGCGCGCGTCTCGTCGCTGGGCGGCGCGAACTCGGTGTGGATGCCGGGCCGCACGGTGCGGAAGCCGAACTCCATCTTCAGCGTCCGCTTCACCGGGACCTTGGTGACGGTCTCCACGCCGAAGGGGATCTTGACGTGCGGACCGGGGTCGGTGGTACGCACGAACTTGCCGAAGCGCTGGACCACGGCCACCTCGTCGGGCTCCACCTGGTAGTAGCCGGTGAGCAGAAGGACGAGGACGGCAATCGCGATCACGACCAGCCGCACCATCCGTGCGCGGGACTGTAAAAACGACGGCAGGTGAATGGTGAACCCGCGGCCGATATCAATCGGTCCCTGACCCCAGCCGCCTTGGGCCATGCGTACTCCTCTCCTCTCAGACAGTCGACGCCCGCTCGAGAGTCTCCGTATGCCGTCGACGCCGATCAACACACCGCGATCGGCATCGACGGCAGACGGCCCCCGGAGGCGGGATGCCCCCGGAGGCCGTCGGAATCGCCGGATGCTCGGGCCGGCGGGTTAGAAGTCGCCGCCGCCCATGCCCCCCATGCCGCCACCATGCGGCATGGCCGGCATGGCCCCCTTCTCTTCCGGGATGTCCGTGATCAGTGCCTCGGTCGTCAGGAGGAGCGACGCGATTGAGGCGGCGTTCTGCAAGCGCGATCCGCTCCACCTTGGTCGGGTCGATGATCCCGGCGTGCATCAGGTCCACGTACTCGTTCTTCTCGGCATCGAAGCCGTACGCCAGCTCCTTGGCAGCCTTCACCTTCTCGACCACCACGGAGCCCTCCAGCCCCGCGTTCTCCACGATCCGCCGGATCGGCTCCTCCAGCGCCCGCCGCACGATGTGGGCGCCGGTCGCCTCGTCCCCCGTCAGCTTCAAATGGTCGAGCGCTTTCGCGGCGCGGAGCAGTGCCACCCCGCCGCCCGGCACGATGCCCTCTTCCACGGCCGCCCGCGTCGCGTTGAGCGCATCCTCCACGCGCGCCTTCTTCTCCTTCATCTCGGTCTCGGTCGCGGCGCCCACCTTGATGATGGCGACGCCGCCGGCGAGCTTGGCCAGCCGCTCCTGCAGCTTCTCCTTGTCGTAGTCCGAGGTGGTCTCCTCGATCTGCGCCCGGATCTGCTTGATCCGCCCCTCGATCTCCTTGGTCGACCCCGCGCCGTCGATGAGCGTGGTGTTATCCTTGTCCACGACCACCTTCTTCGCCTTCCCGAGGTCCTCCAGCTTGATGTTCTCCAGCTTGATGCCGAGGTCCTCAGTAATCGCCTTGCCGCCGGTCAGAGTCGCGATGTCCTGCAGCATGGCCTTCCGCCGGTCGCCAAAGCCCGGCGCCTTGACCGCGCAGCAGGACAGCGTCCCCCGGAGCTTGTTCACGACCAGGGTCGCCAACGCCTCGCCCTCGACGTCCTCCGCGATGAGGAGGAATGGCTTGCCCGCCCGCGCCACCTGCTCGAGCAGCGGGAGCATGTCTTTCATCACGCTGAGCTTCTTCTCGTAGATCAGGATGAGGCAGTCCTCGAGGACGGCCTCCATCCGCTCCGGGTCCGTGACGAAGTAGGGTGAGAGGTAGCCCCGGTCGAACTGCATGCCCTCGACGACCTCGAGGGTCGTCTCCATCGCCTTGGCCTCTTCGACGGTGATGACCCCGTCCTTGCCGACCTTCTCCATGGCCTCGGCGATCAGGTTGCCGATCGTCTTGTCATTATTGGCGGCGATGGTTGCGACCTGGGCGATCTCCTTCTTGTCCTTGGTCGACTTGGTCATCTGCTTCAGTTCAGCGACCACCTGCTCCACTGCCTGTTCGATGCCCCGCTTGAGCCCCATCGGGTTCGCCCCCGCGGTCACGTTCTTGAGGCCCTCGCGGACAATGGCCTGGGCGAGCACGGTCGCCGTCGTCGTCCCGTCGCCGGCGATGTCGGAGGTCTTCGAGGCAACCTCCTTCAGCATCTGGGCGCCCATGTTCTCGTAGGGGTCCTTCAACTCGACTTCCTTGGCGACGGTGACGCCGTCCTTGGTGATGGTCGGGCTGCCGTACTTCTTGTCGAGGACCACGTTCCGGCCCTTGGGGCCCAGCGTGGCTTTGACGGCGTGCGCCATGATGTTGACGCCGCGCAGAAGCGCCGCGCGAGCGTCCTCGTTGAACAGGAGTTGCTTGGCCATGGGTGGGTATCCTTCCTCCCGAGTGTGGACGAATGGGGTGACCGTGGCGAGGGCGCGAGGGTCACGCGCTGAGGATGCCGAGCACGTCCTCCTCCCGCATCGTGAGGTACTCCTGGCCGTCCACCTTGACCTCGCTCCCGGAGTACTTGCCGAAGAGGATCCGGTCCCCCGCCTTGACGTCGAGCGGGAGCTTCCGGCCCGCCTCGGTCACCTTGCCGGTGCCGACCGCGACCACCTGGCCCTCCTGGGGCTTTTCCTTGGCGGTGTCGGGGATGATGATGCTCCCGTGTCTCTCGTCCCCCTCCGCGAGACGCTTGACGAGAATGCGGTCATGGAGCGGGCGCAGTGTGGTCTTCGTGACCGGGGTCATCGGAGTCTTCACGACCTGGGTCGTCGGAGTCTTCAGTGCCTGAGCCATGGTTCGGGGACCTCCCTCTTGGCGGGTGTGAGCGCGGTGAGTGGTGCGTCGATCGCTCCTAGTGTATCACTATCCTAGTACAGTAATACAATCGCAATCACGTCCACTGGTTCCGCTGGCTGGGCGTCGAGGGTCCGCCGGTCACCGGAGAGGAGCGGCGGCATTGGGGGAGCGCTTGACTCACGGTCCTCTAGTGTACTAATGTAGTAATACAGTACAGTCTTGGAGAATCCCGATGGATCCGCCCGCGGATGCGCACAGTCCAACCTCGATCCGCCGGTCAGCACCGGATGCCCACGGGCCAATTCTCGTGCGTCCCTTATCCTCATGGCGGACGAGCGGTTCCCGAACGGAGTTCAGGCCTGGGATGAACTGGACGGATCCGCCCCCCAAGCCGACGTTGTACTTGAATGGCACCAAGGACGCACACCGGGCAAAGGGCCTTCTCGAGAAGTATGCGATCGACTTCGAGGAGCGTCACACACCCGAGCCGTTCGTATCCCTCCGCTGGAACGGGACGACCTATACCGATCTCTTTGGCGTCGCAGACTTTTTGATGTTCGCCGGAAGACTGTCGCTGCCGGGGATGCGAACGCGGGACCGAACAGATGACGGTGCACTCCCTCGTTCCCGGATACCCCTCTCGTGATTCGTGTCCGAACGGCCTCCGATGCCCGAGGGCGCTCGTCACGGCGAGCTCGCATGCCTTCACGGTCTGGAGAACCGCTGCGCTCTGCGTGAGGAGGGAACCATGATGGTGCGACCTGTGGACGCACCCGGGGGCGTGGGCCCCCGCATGTCGGCTCGCGTGCTGGCTCGGATAGCAACCACCGGTATCTATCTGGTGCGCGGCGTGCCCCGCGGTCTTCAACGGGCCGCACGGGCCCGCGCCCGGCGCGAGAGGACCACGCTCCGCTGGATCCTCCTGCAGGCCTTGCGCGAGTATGCCGCGGGGACGTGGACCCCACACCCCGGGGACACAGTGCCCGAGTCAGCCCCTGATCCGTGCCCTGGACCCGACGGGCCGGCGTCGTCGTGAGTGACTCGTTGCGGCGGTGCGGCTGCGGACGGCGGCGGCGACGCGGTCCATGAAGGTGGCGACCGCGACGGCCGTCATCGGGAAGATGCGACGGATCGTGGAGCAACGCTTCCGCACGCTGAAGGCCCCCGCGCTCCTGCCAAGGTGGTGGAGGGCGTGCCGTACACGGATGGGATCCGAGTCACACCGATCGAGGCCACCGCCCATGAGAAGGCTGCCGCCTGAGGTTGTTTCCACACAATTGACAAGATCCTCGAAACTGATCAAGAGGAAGTGTCCGATCGCGGCGCGCCACGACAGGGGCGGACATCGGTCCATAGAACTTCCCGTGAGTGTCAGGAGGCCGTGTCGATGAAGCCAGAGACGACCGCGAAGATTAAGTATGGAGTGTGGGGCCTGATTTGTGGGGCCGTCATCGCCATGATCCTCGGCTTTGCGTGGGGTGGCTGGACCACCTCCAGCACGAGCCACACGAGGACCCAAGACGCGGTGGTGGCGAGTCAGGCGGCGATCTGCGTCGCCCAATTTATGAAGGAACCGAACCACGAAGCGAAACTGAAAGAACTCTCGGAACTCGGGAGCTGGCAGAGAGCGGAAGCCATCGAAAAAGGGGGCTGGGACAAGATGCCAGGGCAAAAAGAGGGTGGCTATGCGGTCGCTCGGGGATGTGCCGATGGGCTTGAGCTGCTCTTCAAGAAATGAGCGCGCCGACCCCACCATGGCGCGGCGCGGTCTGCATCGCTGACGTGTTCAGGGTCGCCTCGCCACGTGACTCCCCGCTCGAGCTCTCGCGATCGAGATCCCTTCAATGTACAGAACGAAGCCTAATGCTCGAGCCTTCTCCAGGTCTGACGTCTTGATCCGATACACGTTCATCGTGCCCGTCGACGCTCCGCACATCCGGGGGTGTTGAATCCCATCCGCCTTCTTCGCTTTGGCCTCGACGGCGATGTTCGCGGCGTGCAACTCCTTCTCCATTTGGTCCAGTGACACGGGTTGCCCCATGTCACATTGCAGGCTTCCGTCATACTTCGCGACGTCGAGTGAGGGATCGTCATACACCCAGGACTGAAATCTCTTGACTCCCTGTGGGTCAGCCGGGATTCGCGGCACATCATCCTTTGCGATCTCATAGACGTTCGCGGTGCCGGTCGGGGCGCCACACAGGGCGATGATGAAGCCCGGCACGACTCGCTTCTCACTTGAGAGGACTGTGATGTTGACGGCCGTGAGCTCCTTCGCCATGTCATCCAAGGGCACGGCCTGCCCCATTCCGCATTGAAGGCCGCCATCATACCGGAATACCCGGACGGTGTCGGCCAAGAATCCCGGCCCCGTCATCACGACCGTGAATCCTGCCGCCAGGGTCGAGAGTCGCCAGGTTCGCATCGCGTTCCGCCCTCCCAGTGTGGTGTTCATTGGCGTCCAGCCGCGTCTTCACCGAGCACCCGGGCACTCCGTCCTCCTCCGCCACTCGCCTGACCTGACCCGACCACGCGCCCTCCGCTCCGCGCGTCGGCGAGAATCAGGGGCGAGAGCGGCTTCTGGCGCGCGGTCAGGAAGGGCGCAACGAGATCGATGGGCACGGGGACGAAGGTGGTCGTGTTTCGTTCCGAGGCCACCTCCCGCATCGTCTGCAGAAACCGGAGCTGGACGGCGATCGGGGTGCCGGCCAGCACTCGGGCGGCCTGCGCGAGCCTCTCCGCCGCCTGGTACTCGCCCTCGGCGTTGATGACCTTAGCCCGCCGCCCCCGCTCGGCCTCGGCTTGCTTCGACATCGCCCGCTGCATGTCCTGCGGCAGGTCCACCTGCTTCACCTCGACCGTCGTCACCTTCACCCCCCAGGGACCCGTGTGCTCGTCGATGATCCGCTGGAGCTGCTGGTTGATCTTGTCGCGCGAGGCTAGGAGGTTCGTCTGGGCGATCTGGGAGGTCGCGAAGAGGAAGTCCTGGACCTGGACCACGGCGTTCCGGGGATCCAGGACCCGGAAGAACACCACCGCGCTCACACCACCGCGCTCACCTTGACGGAGACGTTGTCGCGCGTGATCACATCCTGCGGGGGAACCTCCATGGCCAGCGTGCGCAGGCTCACCTTGACCATCTTGTCCACGAGCGGAATGAGCAGGACGAGGCCGGGGCCCTTGGCGGCGATCAGCCGGCCGAGCCGGAAGATGACGGCCCGCTCATACTCGCGAAGGACCTTGATCGCCGTGGACAGGAACGCGACGATGATGATGAGCACCGGGACGACGTAGAGGGCCGATTCCATCGATGGGCCTCCCCTTGAGGTCGCCAATTCCGGGCCGCCACCCGCCTGGCTCATCGCAGGCGGTCACCGTGAGCGTCGCCTCTCGACGCCACACCAGCCGAAACCGTTTGGGCTCAACCCAGAAGGCCAGGCAACCGTCGGGCCAGAAGGGGCGACGGAATTTTATCGCGTCGTATCGCTTGACCTTCGACCTTCCCCCACCCGCTCTCCGACCCCGGCAGGGTGAACCGTGACCGCACCAGACCGGGTCAGTTGAAGCGAGCGCGGAGGACATGGAGCGCCCTGCGAGCGGCACGGTCATCCGGAGCCGACCGCACCGCCCCCTCGAACTCCCGCAGCGCTTCCCACCAGCGCCCCTGCCTGAGGTAAATCCGACCCAGGTTCATAAACGGGAACTGCCGCGGCTCATAGCGTGTCGCCTGCTTGGCCTTCTCCAGCCAGGGGATGGCTTCATCCGGTTTGCCCTGCTGCGTCAGATAGACCCCGATGTCGTTATATGGATTGCCAAATTGCGGGTCGATCTCGATCGCCCGGCGGCACTCGTCGGTGGCCTCGTCCAATCGGCCCTGGACGCTCAGGGCCCAGCCCATGAAGGTGTGCGCCTCCGCGGTGGGGTAGACGTCGATGGACCGCTGGTAGCGCTCCATGGCGCGATCCAGTTCGCCCTCCATCTGGTGGCGGTAGGCCTCCTGCCAGAGCTCCGTGGCCCGCCTCAGGTCTTCTGGCTCTTCCATGGTCACGGTCTCCTCGATCCCCCGCACAGCACGGCCCGTTCTCGAGCTCCCGCTGAAGCCGCCGACCGCTCGCTCGGCGTCTCTTCTGCCGTGAGGGCCGATCCGGGCGGGATTCTTACCACGTCGGTGGCCGGCCGATCACGCACGCGCGTGCGGACGGGCCGGGCGACGCACGTGGCGCTCGAGGGCCATCTCCACGCGCCCAATCGTGGCCAGAAGTCGGGCGGAGATGGCTCCAGGGGGGAGCCATCTCCTCGGGCGCCGCTCCAGAACTAGCTCCTCGGCATGAGCAGTGTGGCGCACATCTCGGCCACTCGGCGATCGGGCTCCTGCTCACCCGGCATCGTCGCCCACCCCTGCTTGCCGATATACTCGCCGCGCTGCCACGAGCTCTCGTCTTTCAGCGCCACGAGCTTCACGGCGTTGGCCGGATCCCGCCCAGATTGGACGACACAGATCGGGGCCAGGCGCGTAACGACGGCGTCGTGGGCCATGGTCTCCGCCGTGGCCCGGGCCGTGCCCCCCGTGACCCAGCCGCCCCAGCTGAAGCCGACGATCATCGTCAGCACCATCGACGCGACGCAAGACCAGAAGAGCACGGTCTTGCTCGGTCGTGCGTCACTCCACCGCTGTCCCACACTCCGCTTGTCTCGATTCGCGTCCATGTTGGCTCCTCCCCGATGATCACGACGTTGGTCGGACTCCGGCGCGGCGCGCCGGGATGACTCAATCCACATGACGGGTCCTAGGCGCCGGCGGGAAAGATCGTGCGCTGGGCGACGATCAGGCCCGCCGCGCCGGCGGCCGCGACGAGGGTCACCGCCATCATGCCCGGGTCGGGAGAGACCCACGGGCTCTGGAAGACCCAGCTCACGACCACGCTCCCGATGAGTCCGAGGGCGACGTCCCATCCCCGCCCGTAACCCCCGCGCTTCATGACGAACCCGGCCACCAAGCCGGCCAACACCGCCACGAGCACCCACATCACGACATGCATGACTCGTCTCCCTTCATCGGGTGATGGCTCCACTGCCTGACCGGGCCGTTGTGGTCTCCCCGGGGATGCGGCCTGGCGGGGGACGCTCGGACTGGACGAGGACCCAGGCGCCCCCGAGCGAGAGGGGGCGTGGCGGTCGGGTGGTCGCCGTCCTGTTGCGCCAGGATGGCCCCGAGCATCTGGATGGCCCGCTGGTTGAGGGCCCGGTCGTCGACGATCACCGGCACCGTGGGCCCCACGAGCGCCTGAACCCGCGCGGCGACCGCGGTGGAACAGACGATGGCGTCCACCCGCCGCACCAGCCGACTCAGCGCCGGTCCCTCGGCCGGGCCGGCCTCGATCCGCGCGATGTTCGGCAGGGCCGCGTGGGCGATCGAGTGCTCCAGGTTGTGGGCGGTCTCGCGCTCGGCGGAGACCACGCCGATCCGCGTCCCTGACGGCAGCTGGGCCAGGCGGTGGAGGGTCTCCAGATGCACCTCGGCGAGGAGCGCGACCACCGGGACCCCCAGGCCGTCCAGCCGGCGTTCCACTTCCGGGAGATGGCCAAAGCTGGTGACCGCAGCGGCCCAGTGATGGGCCCCCGTCTGCCGTCGGACGGTGGTCGCCAAGTCCTTCAGGAGCACCTTGTCCACGCGGACCGGAAGGTGCGCCTCGAGTTCCCGCCCAAAGAAGTCCAGCTCCGGCGGACTGCACTCGACGAGGAGCACCGCGGCGGCCCCCCGGAGGGCGGCCAACCCGACGCCAGCCATGCTCAGGACACCCACCGCCACGTCGTCGGGGGTCATCTCGAGGGCCGCCCCGCGGATCACCGCATCCTTCAGGAAGGCCTCGCGGCGAGCCGGGAACGGGCGGGCGCGCCGCGCGGGGGCCACAAACACCCCCTTGCCCCGCCGCGCTTTCACGTGCCCGCTCCGCTTCAGATCCTCGATCGCGCGCGCCACCGTGTTCGGATTGATGCCGAGGAAGCCCGCCAGCTCCCGGATGCTCGGCAACGCCTGCTCTCGCGGGACGCCGTTGCCCTCGATGACGTGCTTCAGCTGCTCCGTCAGCTGCCAGCGGATCGGGATCGGGCTGTGGGCATCCACACGCAGGCGCATTGGGATCCTCATACTGTATCAGTACAATAGTACAGTAGTACTGTACTGTCAAGGAGGAACGCCGCGAGTCAAGCCCGTGCTCGATGAAGGCAAACAGGGCGTCGGCGCCTCGCCAGTGCGCACTTGGAAACGCTGATCGAACCCACGACGCGCGGGGATCCGCAGTCCCCGCTGCGGTGGACCTGCAAGAGCGTCCGGCGCCTGGCCGCCGAGCTGACCCGCCAAGGGCATCGCACGAGCCATCGGATGGTCGCCGCGTTGCTCCAGCAGTTGGGGTACAGCCTGCAGGCCAATCGGAAGACGATCGAGGGCACCCGGCACCCCGATCGCAATGCCCAGTTCGAGCACATCGCCGCCCGCGTCCAGGCCACGCTGCGCCAGGGCCAGCCGGCGATCTCTGTCGATACCAAGAAGAAGGAGCTCGTGGGGCCGTTCAAGAATGCCGGTCGCGAATGGCGGGCCCACGGGCAGCCTCGGCCGGTGCGGGTCCACGACTTCGTGCAGCCGGAGCTGGGGCGCGCCATTCCCTACGGGGTCTACGATCTGGGCGCCAACACCGGCTGGGTCAGTGTCGGCATCGACCACGACACGGCGGCGTTTGCCGTCGCGAGCATTCGCCACTGGTGGCAGGCCATGGGGCGCCGGGCCTATTGTCCTGGTTAGAAACCTCATCGGCGCCAGTGTCACGCTGGCGAGTTGACCGTCCAGGGCCGGAAGAGCAATGTCCCACGGAGATGGGAAGGCCGCAAGGGGAGGCGGTTCAGACGCGACCCGTGAAGCGCCACAGTGCTGACGGCGGCCTGCTGGATCTGAGGAACGAGCGAAGGGTGAATCGCGGTGGGCGGTGATCAGGCGGCGCGCTGGTATCGGTGGTGGAGTCCGCCGACCTGAGGCATGGCGATGATCCGGCCGCATGGTGGAGGTTCGATAGCTCGGGGCTGGGGACTATTGTTGTCGAGCGATTGGTGTGGCCGCGTGGTGTTGTAGTAGGCGGCGTAGGCGTGCAGGAGTCGGCGGAGGTGGGCCTCGCTCAGAATGAGGACGTGATCCAGGCACTCGCGCCGGATGGAGCCGATCACCCGCTCCACGAAGGGGTTCTGCCAGGGCGCGCGGGGTGCCGTGATCACCTGCCGGATTCCCATCGTGTCGACGCACCGGGTGAAGACCTCGCCGTAGATCGCGTCTCGATCTCGGAGAAGGTACTTCGGCGCGGTCTCCTCGGGGAAGGCCTCGATGAGTTGGCGCGCGGCCCAGCGGGCCGTGGGATGATCCGTGACGTTAACGTAGATGAGTTCGCGGCGGTCGTGGCGAAGCCCGATGAAGACGAACAGGAGGCGAAATGTCAGGGTCGGCACGAGGAAGAAGTCCACGGCGACGATCTCTCGGGCATGCGTGGCAAGAAAAGCCCGCCACGTCGGGGAGGGCCGCGGCGACGTCCGCTGCATGTACTTTGCGACGGTCAGCTCGGCCACGGTGTAGCCGAGAAGGGCGAGTTCCGCTTGGATGCGGCGGCGGCCCCAGGTGGGATTCTCGCGCGCCATGCGCTGGATGAGATGGCGAAGTTCGGGGTCGAGCCTCGGGCGGCCCACTGAGGGGGCCCTGGACCTCCACCGCCAGTAGAGCCGGAACCCTCGGCGGTGCCAGGCGAGGACGGTGGCGGGCTGAACGATGAGGAGGTTGTGGCGCCAACCCGTCCACAAGCGGGACAGCCAGACCCAGAGGATCCGGTCCGAACGGGAGAGCCGGGGTCGGGGGACAGAGCGCCGAAGAACCTCGAGTTGGTGGCGCAGGGCGAGATTCTCGAGGGCGATGGCCACCGACCCGAACCGCAAGGCGCGGAGGAGCGTCCAGAGACCGAGCACGAAGAGCATGAGGCACCCCGGCATCAGACATGACGGCCTGAACCGAGACTCTACCCGATCGGCGATGGAGGAGATGGAAGGGATGAGGGAAGTTCAGGCAGGACAAGCAGATGGAGTTCTTGACCGGCACAAGGCTGATGCCTTCGATCAGCATTTCATCCTTGGTGATGATCCTCTCGCAGGCGTCGCAGGTTTCCTCTCTTTGCCCGGGCCGCCCCAGATACGAGGAATGCTGTTGAGTGGGAGCGTGCCGTTCTCGAGCTTCCGGCGGATGAGGAGCAGGAGGCTATGCGGCGGCAGGAGCACCCCCGGTGTCGATGCCGCGGAGCGCGACGTCGGTCACGATCCATCGCGCGCTGAGTCGATCCTCTTGCCCGAAGACCGTGACGGTCGCGCCGCATTTCAGCTTCACGATCGGTACACTCGGGGCTACGGAGACCCGGTGCGTGCCGACCTGCAGCACTCGCTGGTCCGGATCCCACGCGAGAATCTCGCCGTGGATGATGAACGCCTGCGTGTGCGGTGGGCATTGGGTCAGTACGTCGGTCATACTCGCTCCTGCCGTCAGGCAGCTCGGCCGCAATCGAAGGGGCTACGAGGTCCGCGCTCCGTAGTTCCGCCCAAGAATGCACGGCCGATGCCGGGGCAAAAGGCCGATTTGCGCGCCTTTCACCTGTGCCGACCTAAGCCGTTTCCGGTCATCCGGTCGTGATGACGACGTGGTGTCGCCGCGTGCCGGCTGTCCAAGGTCGGGGCCACCCGCAGACGGCGCCCGCCGATTGTGAGTAGACGACTGACCGAATCCCGGTGGTGATGTGGTCGCTCATAGCGAACTGGAGCGGGGCCGGGCCGGGCGGCGAGGAGGGCGGAGGTGTTGACACCGGAGAGATTGGGCGGAGCTCGATCACCCGAGCGTGAGGTGTGTCACGACCCAGCGGTCCCACTCGGTTTCCCGGTACCCCTTGGCCGTGACCGTGGCGCCCGGCACCAGACCGGCCACCGTCACGCCCGGTGCCAGCCAGACGTTGCGCGCGCCGATGCCCAGCCAGCGTCCGACCGCATTCCAGGTGGCGATCGTGCCGGTCATGGTGAACGGGCGGCGGCCCGAGGATCCAGGAGAAGGCACTCGTGGCGTCATGAAGACATCTCCCGATGGGGTCAGGCGTGCACGGTGAGTGCCATGGCAAGTTCGGCCGAAAATGCTGGGGTTTCCGACTAGCGGGTGCTCCCCGGGCGCGACACATCGTCGCGTTGGCGACCGCGACGCCCCGCTGGGACGCCCAGCTACGCTCGCCGGAATGGGCGCGAAGCCGCCGCCGCCGTCGTTCTTCGAGGCCGCTGGCGCCCAGAACGGGGGCTTGGTAGGGTCGGGGCAGTCCCCAGCCGGGTCCCGGCGGGACTGGGTGTCGACCCGGCCTCCGGAACAACGGGAGGACTCCATGAGGCTCGCTCTGCTCACGGCCCTCGTCATCCTCGCCCTAGTCCTCGCCGCGCCGCTCGCCGCCGAGGCTCAGTCGCCATCCAACATCCCCCGGATCGGGTTCCTCACGGCTGTCCCTTTGTCCGTGATGTCGGCCCGCACCGACGCATTCCGGCAGGGCCTGCGCGAACTGGGGCACGTGGAGGGAAAAACCATCGTCATTGAGTGGCGATCTGCGGAGGGACAACTCGAGCGCCTCCCCTCGCTGGCGGCCGAACTCGTCCGTCTCAAGGTCGACGTCATCGTCACGGCGGGGCCGTCAGCCACCCGTCCGGTCAAGGCCGCCACCGTGACGATTCCCATTGTCATCACCAATGACAACGATCCGGTGGCCAACGGGTTCGTCGCCAGTCTGGCACGACCTGGCGGGAACATTACGGGCTTGTCAACGCTGTCCCCGGAGATATACGGAAAGCAACTCGAGCTTCTCAAGGAGGTCGTTCCGCAGCTCTCGCGCGTGGCGGTCCTTGGGGATTCGACCGAGCCGGGCCACGCTCAAGCGTTACAAGAGACGGAACGCGCTGCCCGGACCCTTCGCGTGCAACTTCAGTATCTGGACGTACGCGGTCCCAACGGTATTGAGACGGCGTTCCGAGCCGCACGCACGGGGCGCGCTGATGCCGTCCTCACGCTGTCGAGCGCCGTTCTCGCCTCGCACCCGAAACAGGTCGTCGACCACGCGGGAAAGAGCCGGCTCCCGGTGATGTATTTCGCCACGTCCCCAGGATTTGCGGCCGGCGGGGGGCTCATGAGCTACAGCGCGAGCATTACCGATATGGACCGGCGGGCGGCGACGTTTGTGGACAAGATCTTAACCCTGAGAACACGCAGAATCCCCGCTCCAGGCACGGCGATCCGTCACTACGGTTTCCCGTGGATTTCTATGATGGGTTGGGATGGCTTGTGATGCGTTTTGACCCTGTCCTCCCCCTCGTTTCCCCCCTCGTTTTGGGGTGGGCCGTAGGGACGACTCGCGTACTGCCGACGATGTGTCTGTCCGGGTGGTGCGCGAGCAGGCAATCCGCATCGCTGTTGTACTGGTCGCGACCGCCGGTCGGTTCCTCGGGGCGGAGGCAGTAGCCCATCCGAGCGAAGAACCGGAAGCACGTCGTGCGCGCGACGTCGCCTTCCGCTTCGACCGCCACGTCCGTCATGAGCCGATACCGCGCAACCTTGCGCTCAGCGCTGACATCCTGGGGCAGGCCAGGACTCCAGAAGTGACGCAGAAGTCGAGACCTCGTTGACGTGGCGCCCTGGCCCCCACGGGTGAAGCCCGTGTGCCGGACGGCGATCAGGGAGGCCCGGGATTCCAACCCGCGTTTCAGCCTTGAGCGACTGTCTTTCGAGTCAAGCGATTTGCCACGGCCTGCGGTCTCGGAGCATGGCATTGAGGATCGTGAGGAGCTTCCGCATGGCGGCGATGACCGCGACTTTTCCAGGACGGCCCGCGGCCACGAGGCGGTGAACGAACGCCCGGATCACGGGGTTGTACTTGATCGCCGCAACCGTGGCCATGTACAGGATGCGCCGGACGTGCGCCCGACCACCGACAATCATCCGCCGGCCTCGGAAGGCGCCGCTATCTCGGGCCACCGGGGCCAGTCCCGCGAGGGCGGCAATGCGACGGCGATCCAGGTGGCCGAGCTCCGGCAAATCGGCGATGAGCGCGCACGACGTGACCCGCCCTACGCCGGGGACCGAGCGCAGCAGCTCGTCGGCTTCCCGCCTGATCGGAGTCGAGCGGATCAGGGTCGTGAGGTCGGCCTCGAGACGGCTGATGGCGTCGTCCAGCCAGGCGAACCGCGGACAAGCTTCTCTCGGGTACCATCAGGTTGCGGACGGGACAGTAGGATTGATTTTGGATCCGGCTCCCGCGACGATCGTGGAGGGGGTGGCAGGCAATCCCCTCCGTGCGCGTGGCCCTGTAGAGGCGAATCGGGACGTTGACCAGTCCGACCGCGAGGTTGCTCGCAGGGGCCCGGGCGGCGGCATGGCACGATTCGGTACTTCTAGGGTACCATCCGCACGATCCTGAAGCGGGAGGATGCCGCGTGCCTGGACCCCCCCTCCGCTTGGCGCCCGATGCTGAGGGACGCGCTCGCCTACAGCGAGGGCGCCTTCTGTTCGCCACTCTCGCAGCCGCTCGGCTTGACCCGGATACAGAGTCACGAGGCGCGCTGAACGCCCTGCGCCAGTGGCTCCCCTCGTGGGAGGTCATCGGCACATCGCCGCCGGCATGGCCCGGTAGCAGTACGATCTCGAGTTGGCGCGCCATGGAGAAGAGGATTGGCGAGCCACGTTCTATCCGGTCGGCATCGCCCACTCGATCACGGGCTCTGTGGGGACGGCCTGGCAGACGACGCCGTTCGACGCGGTGCCGGGGCGCGGCGCTCGAAGCGCTCCGCAGAGGGAGCAGCGCACCGTCCCCACGATGGTAACCCGTCCGTGAACCCGCCTTGAGGGAGGGCACGCCATGAATCTACTGCTGATCATCCTTATCGTGGTGCTTCTTGTCGGTGTCCCGGGCGGTTGGCGTTACGGCGGCCCGTACATGGGAGGTGGCGTCGGTCTGATCGTGCTCATCCTCATTATCTTGGCTTTAACGGGCCGACTTTGAGGGCGAGACATCCGATCCCGCTCTCAGGTAGCAATCGTTCGCCGTCGCCTATGGCACTATCCCCAGCGGCGCGCCATAGCGTTAGGGATTGTCACGAAATAAATGTACCAGATAATGGGATCGTGGCTGCTAGGGTATCCCATGGATGGTGGCCGAGCAGGCCATTCGACGACGGTTCCGGCTGATCGAGCCGCACCTGGACGAGCGGCTGCGCCGGCTGGTGGCCGCGGCGGAAGTCGCGGCCGCGGACAGCGTGTCGGCGGTGGCCCGGGCCACAGGAGTGTCCCGGCGCGCCATTCGCGCTGGGGTCACGGAGCTGAAGGCCCGTGGCGCAGCGGCCCTGGCCCCGGGGCGGATCCGGCGTCCCGGAGGCGGGCGCAAGCGCACGGTCGACCAGGATCCGACGTTGGTGACGGACTTGGAAACGCTGATCGAACCCACGACGCGCGGGGATCCGCAGTCCCCGCTGCGGTGGACCTGCAAGAGCGTCCGGCGCCTGGCCGCCGAGCTGACCCGCCAAGGGCATCGCACGAGCCATCGGATGGTCGCCGCGTTGCTCCAGCAGTTGGGGTACAGCCTGCAGGCCAATCGGAAGACGATCGAGGGCACCCGGCACCCCGATCGCAATGCCCAGTTCGAGCACATCGCCGCCCGCGTCCAGGCCACGCTGCGCCAGGGCCAGCCGGCGATCTCTGTCGATACCAAGAAGAAGGAGCTCGTGGGGCCGTTCAAGAATGCCGGTCGCGAATGGCGGGCCCACGGGCAGCCTCGGCCGGTGCGGGTCCACGACTTCGTGCAGCCGGAGCTGGGGCGCGCCATTCCCTACGGGGTCTACGATCTGGGCGCCAACACCGGCTGGGTCAGTGTCGGCATCGACCACGACACGGCGGCGTTTGCCGTCGCGAGCATTCGCCACTGGTGGCAGGCCATGGGGCGCCGGGCCTATCCTCACGCCCGGCGGCTGCTGATCACGGCCGACGCCGGCGGGAGCAACGGCGCCCGCCGGCGGTTGTGGAAGGTCGAGCTGCAGAAACTGGCGGACCGCCTCCACCTGCCCATCACGGTGTGTCATTTCCCGCCCGGCACGAGCAAGTGGAACAAGATCGAACACCGCCTGTTCTCCTTCATCACTCAGAACTGGCGCGGCCAGCCCCTGCTCAGTCACGCGGTCATTGTGAATCTGATCGCGGCCACCACGACCACCACGGGCCTCCGCGTGCGGGCGCGGCTGGACACGACCCGGTATCCCTCGGGCCTCAAGGTCAGTCGCGCCACCCTGGAGGCCGTCCGCCTGCGGCCCGATCCGTTTCACGGGGACTGGAACTACACGATCCTTCCCACCCAGTCGGCAAAGCGATAGCATCTGGTCCATTTATTTCGCACCGGGTCCTTAGTCCCCAACGTGCCACGCGGGGACAACCTACTGCGGAGACACGACTCGTGCGCTCCAGCAGCAAGGTGTGAAACATCGACGAGGTACGCCGGTAGACATTGCAGCTTGCTCGAGGCTGACGCAAGGTCACCCGCCTGAGACGTGGGGATGACGCGCCACTCCTTCGGCCGCCGGAGCCCCAGCAGCAGGATCCCGCAGGCCCGCCTTGGGGGCAACCAGGGTAAGAGGATGATGCGAACACCGCCCATTGCCGCCCTCCTCCTCTTCGCCGTGACCGGGGGGTGCGCCGGGCTCGGGGGCGCGCCGTCGGGCGAGCCGAGCCAGACTGGCGGGACCCGGCCCGCGTCTCGTCCGCTCGATGCGCAGCAGGCCGAGCGCCTTCGGCGCATCATGGTCCCGCTCGTCGGAGCCATGGATCATTCGCGCCCTTTGAATCAGGTCCGGGTGGGGATCATGGACGATCCGCGCGTCAACGCGGCCAGCGCCGGCGGGGGAGAGTTCTATGTCACCACCGGGCTGCTTCAGAAGGCCAACGATGACCAGCTCAGGGGGGTGCTGGCCCATGAGCTCGCCCACGACGATCTCGGCCATGTCGCCAAGGCGCAAGCGCTCGGCGCCGGAGTGGGCATCGGCATGATTATTCTCGACCAGATATTCCCTGGCAGTGGCCAGATCACACCCGTCGCCGGCGCCTTGATTACCCGTGGCTATAGCCGCCAGGAGGAATACGAAGCGGACCGCCACGGTGTGGATCTCCTCCGCCGTGCCGGGTATTCCAAAGAGCTGATGATCAACACGCTGACCTGGCTCCTGCGGACCGAGGGCGCCAGCGGGGGCGGGTTCCTCGCCACCCATCCGGGCACGCAAGAGCGGATCGACGCGCTGAAAAAGCTCTAACAGGAGGGCGTATGAGCGCGTCCAGCAGCCGCCTTGGCGGCAACCGGGGCGATTGACCGAAAAGAGAAAAAGCGCTGATGTCGCGCTCTACCCCCATTCCGATCCTCGACATCCTGAATCGCAAGCGACACAAAACCCCCGGCGGCGGCTCGTGGCCCGCCGGGAGTATCGGGCTGAGTGCAGCCATGCCGGGGCGGATGGGTCCATATCGGAAATCTCGCTTCAAACGGCGCTCAGACTTTTCTGTGCTGGTCGTTGGCTGATCGCCTTGACCAATCATGCGCGATGGAGCCCTTGATGGAAGCGCCCCGTCTCGAACGCAAGCTCGTCGCCATCCTCGCCGCCGACGTCGAGGGGTACAGCCGGCACATGGAGCAGGACGAGGTGGCCACCCTGGCCACGCTCTCCCGCCACCGCCTGATCGTCGACGAGTTGATTGCCCGCCATTCCGGGCGGATTACCGGGACCGCCGGCGATAGCGTGCTGGCGGAGTTCGTCAGCGTGGTCGACGCGGTCGACTGCGCGGTACAGATCCAGCGAGCGATCACGGCGGCGACGGCCGATGAGCGGCCCGAGCGCCGCATGCTGTTCCGGATCGGACTTCACGTCGGCGACGTGATGGTCAAGGACGGCGAAATCTTTGGCGATGGCGTCAACATTGCCGCGCGCTTGGAGGCGCTGGCCGAACCGGGCGGGATCTGCGTCTCGCGCGGCGTTCGCGACCATCTCCGCAACAAGGGTCTCTTGACATTCGAAGATCTGGGCGAGCAGAGCGTGAAGAACATCGCCCAGCCCATACGGGCCTTTCGGGTGCGGTTCGAGGACGTGCCGCGCACCGAAGCCGCGCCGGATCGACCAGCCGCCACGCCCGTCGGGCCCGAATCATCGGTCAGCGATCCCGCGGCCTTCCAGCTGGCGTTCTGGGACGCGATCAAGGACAGTGCGGATCCGGCGGAGTTCGAGGCATATCTTGAACAGTATGCTGACGGACCGTTCGCGAAGCTCGCTGAGGCGCGCCGGCAGGCGCTTCTGGAGGGGACGACGCAGCCGGAAGCATCAGCATCACCTACCGAGCTTGTCGCCGTGGAGCTGGCGTTCTGGGACACTGTACGGGAGAGCGACAATCCGGCAATGTACGAGGCCTATCTCGAGAAATACTCCGAGGGCGCGTTCGCGGCGCTGGCCAAAGCGCGGCTCGACGAATTGCGCCGGTGAAGAGAACTATCAGGGGGCCGACGACACCGCTACCGTCCCGCCCGTCCTTCGCCCCCACCTGGGCTGGCTCGAGCGCCTCGATCGGGCGCAGTAGGTCCCGCATGGTGGCCCGCGCAGGCACGCGATGACGACGCCGCCCGAACCGGAACGAAGCAACCTCGACTGGGTGACGTCGCTCCGCGCCGACAGCGAGGCGGCGTGGGCGGCGATCCGGCAACAGGTTCATCGAAGCCTGGTCGCCTATCTGCGGCGGAATCGGCCCGCCTGCATCGCCCAAAGCGAGGTGGAAGCGTTCGCCGAGGATGCCGTACACGACACGCTGGTCATGGTGCGCGCCAAGCTCGACACCTTCAGGCACGACAGCCGCTTCACCACCTGGCTTCACCGGATCGCCGTCAACGTCCTGCTCGGGCAGCTGCGCCGGCGGCGCTGGACCCGGCGATCCCTCGACGCCCCCGATGGCGCGGTTCCGGACTGGCCGCTCGACGAGGGCCCGGCCCCCGACCGCGCCGCCCTTCAGCGAGAGCTGTGGGCGAGGATCAAGCAGATCATCGAGACGGAGCTGACCGCGCATCAGCGGCGCATCCTCCTCGCCCACGTCTTTCACCAGCAGCCACTGGATCTTCTCGCCGCAGACCTCGGCATCTCGCGCGATGCGGTGTACAAGGCGATCCATGACGCCAGGCGGAAGCTCCGCGGCGCCCTGCTCGCCGGAGGGGTCAGTATCGGGGACGCGCTGAAGACCTTCGAAAGGGGGTCACCATAGCGTGGACCAGGCGGCGCTGATCCGGTTCCTCGGCACGATCTTCGAGACGCGCGAGACGGAGATCGTCTGCTCGGAGTTCTTCGAGCGGCTCCCGGGATACGTCGATCTGGTCGCGAGCTCCGGGGAGCCCGGCGCCGCGCAATCGGCGTTCCCGCAGGTGGCCCAGCATATCGCCCAGTGCATGGAGTGCGGCGAGGAGTACCAGGCCCTCCTCGAGGTCACCCGACCCGGTAGGTAAGATCTGGCGCTCCCGCGCATCTAAGTGTGAGCAGGCGACGCTGCGCGAGGAGACGAGTCATGAAGATCGGCGCCCGAGTCGGAAGCATCGTGGTCCTCGCTGGGTTAATAGGGGCGGCGTGCATGTCGATGCGGGGAGCCGAGACGGGCGGTGACACGTCGAGAGGCTTCGACGGCGCCATCGGCGAGAATGCCCGGCGGCTGATGGACGACGGGCGGGCGGCGTTTCGCAGCGACACCTTCGGCAGCGAGGGATTCTGGGGAGGCGCGCTCCAGCTCCATCAGGGGATCGCGGGACAGCAGCATGGCGGCGTCGGTGCCGGCGTCTCGCCGAAGCAGGCCCTGGCCGCCGGGCTCAAGGTCGATGTTGCGGCGCTCCCGCCTTCCCTCGTGGAGGCCCTCAAGGCGAGGAAAGTTGACCTGGACGACCCGGGCAGCACGCTCGCCCTCCTCAAGGCCAGTGCGGTGGTGGGAGTGACCGGGTTCTTCGATGCGCAGGGGCGAATCACGTCCCTGGGCATCCAGTGCGCGCTCTGCCATTCCCATGTCGACGACGCCCTGGCGCCCGGCATCGGCCGTCGGCTCGATGGCTGGCCCAACAGCGATCTGAACATCGGGGCCATTGTGTCGCTGGCCCCGACATTGAAGCCCTACGTAGACCTTCTGGGGGTCGACGAGGCGACCGTTCGCAAGGTGCTCGCCAGCTGGGGGCCGGGCAAGTTCGACGCCCAGCTCACCCTCGACGGGAAGGCGTTCCGTCCCGATGGTAAGTCCGCCGCCACGCTGATCCCACCGGCGTTCGGCCTGGCGGGGGTCAATCAGCATACGTGGACGGGCTCCTGGGGTGGTGTGACGTACTGGAATGCGTTCGTGGCCAACCTCGAGATGCATGGCCGGGGCAATTTCTTCGATCCCCGGCTGAACAATCGGGACCAGTATCCGGTCGCGGCACGCGCGGGACTGGGGAACACGCGCACGCCGGACGATCGGATCACGCCCAAGCTGGCCGCGCTCCATTTCTATCAGCTCGCCATGCCAGTGCCGAAGCCGCCCGCGGGAACCTTCGACCAGGCGCGCGCCGCGCGGGGCCAGACGACCTTCTCCGGCAAGGCGCGATGCGCCACCTGCCATGTGCCGCCCATCTTCACGGAGCCGGGGTGGAATCTCCACAAGGCCGACGAGATCGGGATCGATTCCTTCCAGGCCGACCGTTCTCCGGACCACGCGTATCGCACGACTCCGCTCCGGGCGCTCTGGGAGACCAAGAAGATCCACAAGGGCGGCTTCTATCACGATGGGCGTTTCCCGACGCTGCTGGACGTCGTGAGCCACTACAATCGGGTCATGAACCTCGGGCTGACGGCGGCAGAATCCCAGGACCTAGTCGAGTACCTCAAGTCGCTTTAGAGTCTCCGACTCGGGGTCGGGTGTTGAGGCGTGCCGGGAGCTTGGCCTGTGTACCCTGTTCTCCGGACTGACGTCCGGGTCGGTGGCCAGGCCCCAGAGACCGAAACCGTGCGCCGTCATCGGCACGCGCCGGCCGATCCGCCCGAGCCCGACGCTCCCAGGGCCCGGCCGCGAAGCCGGTGGAGCCTTACGACGGCCCAGGTCCGTCGAGACCTCGCATCGCCCACCGCCTAGTTCGTTCGGGGAGACGCGGCGCCGACGTGGACATGCGGCCCTGTCGACGCGCCCGCAAGGGACCCGCGGAAGGCCAGGAAGGGAATGCCGCGCGCGCGGAGATGGTCGAGCAGCGCGCGACCCTCGACGCTGTCCGGATGCAGCGCGACGTCCACGGCGTTCCGATCATCGAAGCCCAGCCGATCGTGTAACGGCGTCTGGCCGAGGGCGCTCACGGGAGGGACCGCCCGAACCGCACGGCGAAGAATTGCGCGAGGCTCACGACCTGGGGCAGCGTCCAGGGACTGGCGCCGCGGTACTCGAGCACGTCCGGCGTCAATCGCTCCTCGCCCGGGCACACGGGAGGGAGCGCCGCCAGGCGCCGGAGCGCCTGCGCTTCCACCACGATCCGCTGGGAGTCTGCCAGCTGGTTCCGCGTCTCGTCGAGACGGCCTCGCGCCTCGGCCACTGCGTGCTCGGCGTCCTTCACGTCACGGCGAGCGACCAATCCCTCGGCATGAAGGGTCCGGTATCGCTCCGCGGTGGCGGTGGCTCGAACGACCGCCTGTTCCTGCCGGGCGAGAAGTCGTGCGAGGGTGTCCTGGTACTCTCGCGTCTTCTGCTCCAGCTCGGCCAAAGTCTCGGCGAGGGGATCGGCTCTCACGCGGCCGGCGGTCAGGATGGCGGGCCAGGGCAGCGCGGCCCGCCCGAGCCTCAGGAACGCTCGCCGCGCGATCACGTCGCTCGTCCCATGACATCGTCCCATGTGTGAGGCCTTCTCCGACCGCAGGGTCCAGCGCCGCTGGACGCTCTCAAGACGGCCATCGGCGCAGGGTTCGTGGCCGTACCCGCGTGTCCGCCGCCCATCCGGTGGGAGCAGGTTCCCGTGAGGGACCGTCGCGCGACAATCCGTCGCGTTGACGAGGAAGCCGGAGCGGGACGCGACGGTCTGACCAGACAATCTCGCCGGGTCTGCCGGGACCATCGTCGTGGTGCGGTCGGGGACGGGTCATGGGGGCGCGCACGACGGGACGCAGCGAGCCCCCTTGGCATCGATGAGTACGACGTCGACTGGCCCCCCAACGTGCCGGTTCTGCCCTTGGTTGAGCCGGGCGTCTTCGTGAATGCCTGCCTCGATCACCCGACGGACGTGCTCGGCGAGCTTCGCCGGCTCTTGGAGCGAATAGCCAAACAGAGCGGCCGTGCCCGCGAAGGGCCCCTTGAGGTAGAAGCGGTCTAGGGAGTCCGGCCACGCCACCGCCCCGTGGGGCGGCGATTCGCGTTTCGCTTTCCAGGTATCGTCGAGCTGGAGCCAGCCGAGTGTGGCACGTCCCGCCGCCACGTAGGCCACGAGGAGTGTCAGCGTCGCCGCCTTCAGCCGTATCTTCGCCTCGGCATCCGCCGATTTGGTGGCCCGGACGTCCTTCGTTGGATGCCGCACCGCCCGTAGCCTGTCGTGCAACTGCGTGCGCAGTAGCTCGACAATCGTGTCGAGATTCAGGCGCGATTTGTCCAGCGGGGTGATCAGGTGGCGAATGTATTCCACGGTATCCTGCTGCGGTCCCAGCGTTGCGAGCCCCGCTGCGGCGACCGCCAGGGGCAACGATTCGTGGAGGGCAATCTTCACCTGCCGTCCCCGCCGTTCCGAGGGAGGGTCGCCGGGCCTCGGCAGCGCGGTGCTCCACAATCGATCCGCACCAAGGACCACGAACCGGGCCCGCGGGACGCCGATGATGATGGTGCCCCTTCGCAGCTCGGGCTCGGCGCACGCGACGGTCGCGCTCACGAGACAGAGCAGGCCGAAGCCGAGGGTCGTCAATGGCCGGATCATGGCGTCTATAGGGTAAGGCAGTGCAAGAGCGTTGTCCCGCACGCTCCCGCCGTATTTCGCCCACCTATCTGGCTGATCGGTGACCCTGCGTCGTTTCCGCGCCCGTGCCGGCCGGCGCTGTTCGACGCGCGGCGAGGCCTTCGGCGATGCGGCGGTCGCATTTGTGTCGGCATCAACGAAATCACTGGGTTCGACCTGATCGAGACCACCGCCAAGGCGCGGTGATCGGGTGAATAGCCTCTGCCGTGGATCAGCCGAACGTGAACGCAAACGCCTCCACGCCCGAATCGAGACACTCGATCTCCAACTGTCGAACAGCGATGGGCTTCCGCCGGATCAGCTGATACAGCTGCTGTTCGATCACCGTGCCGTTGCCTTGGTCGTCAACGTCAATTCCGCAGCGCCCGGCCGCTGTCCATCGATGAGCACGCGCAATCGCACGGAGGTTCGTCACGCTGCCGGTCCCATGACGAGATAAAGATGCGGTACGCGATCCGCCCGTTAGCCTTGTTCAGCACAGTAGCCTGTTTCTCCAACGTCCAATACCGGTCAAGCGCATGATGAGAAAGATCGCTCGATCGCGCGGCGGCCCCCGGCGTGCGTCCTCGACGAGGGCGGCCATGAGGCTCGCCGCCGGCACGGCGTCGCGGCGCCGGTCAAGGCTGACCGTACGATGACTGTGTCGCTTCGTAGACCACGACGCGGTCGCGTCCGCCCTGTCCTTCGCCAAAACCCCGTCCGGCCACGCGGGGCGTCGAGGTCGGCTCGGCGGCCTGGCTGCCCGGGGAACAGAACGGTGCGGAAGGATCGCGTCCGGCCGGCTTCGCTCCCTGCGTGAGGCCCTTACGCACCGAGGCGAGCGTTGAGCAACGGCCTCTCCACCGCGCGTCGGCCTCGCCACAAACTGTTGGCTAAGCGATGGTAAACATTGGGGTGTTGGCGCGCCTGGGGGGACTCGAACCCCCGGCATCCGGCTTAGAAGACGACGGCCCTGGCCTGTTCCGGCGAGGACTTGGCGGATCGTCGCTACGATCTTCACTACGAAATGGCTCCCGGAGAAAAGGAGCCTCTTTGGCTGCAGCCCCCGCTCGACCTTCCGCCTGAGCCGAGGCTCGAACGGCGCGTGCGCTCGATCCGCGAGGAGTGCCTCGACCGCCTGATCCTTCTTCGGGGAACGTCACCTGCTCCACGCCCTCGGCGAGTTCGTGGCGCACTCCCATCGGGAGCGGAACCATCAGGGGCTCGGCAACGAGTTGATCACACCCGAGACTCGCCCCCTCCGGGGCACCCACGTGCGTTGCCGTGAGCGGTTGGGCGGACTGTTGCGGTACTACCACCGCGCGATCTGAGCCTGGGCGGAGTTTTCGGACACTACGGGCCGGGCCGGCCGTGGCGGGCGCCCACGCCTGTACGCGACCCTGGCCGAGGGGAACCGGGTCCGTCAGCGCGCCTTCCGGGAGCGCCGGCGTGCTCGGGTGGGGATCGGGGCCAGCACGTGAGTGGCCTTGACGACGAGCGGCGATCGTGAGAAATGTGGCGCCACGCATCACGAGCGTGGATGGGACCCACCGGGCCTCCACCGGCAACCCGGACGCGATCTCGGCCGGGTGCCTCTCCTCCGGGAGGATGCGGCGGTGCCCGGACACCGCAAGGAGGTCGCGCATGTCTCTCGCCCGCATCCTCTGGGCGCTTGCCTACGCGCTGCGCCACGGGGATCTCACCGTGCTACGGGCCCTCCCCGTCTGGGTCGCGCGGGTCGTCGGCTTCACGCTGGGGCTCGTGCTCGGCGGCGCGCTGATGGGCGTGAGTGTCGCGCGGTGACGGCGAGCACGCTGGGCCGTTGCTTCACGGCTTCACGGCTCGCGTGCGGTCCAGATCCCGGTGGCGTTTTCGCGAGCGAGCGCCGCGCGTCCCGCGTGGTTCACGTTGAGCGCCAGACCGGCTGGACTCACGGACGCCTTCACGAGGATGCACTCAACCAGCTTGTCCAGTTCCCGCAGCGCGAGCTGGTAGCTGCGGGAGGCGCCCGGTGGCGTGGGCGGGAGCGGCGCCGGGTCGAACGAGAGGCGAAGCGCGAGGCCGAGCACCTTGTCGGGGTAGCGAAGTTCTTCCCATGGATCGAGCACGGCGATTGTGCCGTCGAAGCGGGCCAGCGTCGCGTCCTCCGTCTCCGTCTTGAACCGCCCCCACAGACGCGTCAGGGAGTGACCGAACTCACGGAGATTCGCCAGTCGTTTGAGCGGGACTGCCCGGCAGAGCGCCCCCTTCAGGAACATCTCGATGGCGTGGTGGGTGAGGTTCCCGGTGACCGGCGCGCCTCCCGCGATGAACAGCATCCGCGCGGCGGCGTAGTACTGGGTGCCGTTGCTGAAGAGCTGATGCCGGTAGTACTCCACAAGCCTGCGGTCGCTGGCCTTGTCCACTCGGACTCCTCCTACTGCAGGCCAATCCATCTCAGCAGATGCCAGCCGAGCCACGGCAGGGTGGCGAGGGCGAGCGCGATGGCCGTGATCAAGGCGCCCGCCACGAACTCAACCACCGCCCCCGCGACCGCCGTCCAGCGCCGGCCGCGCGTCATCGTAGGACGGGGTCAGTCGACCGTGAGCGCCGTCACGATCCACCGGGCGGTCAGGTCCTCCTGGTGCCCGAGGGCGGTGACCATGGCCCCCGGAATGAGGCCGGCCACCGTCACGCCCGGGGCCACCCAGAAGTTGCGCTCCCCGATCCGCAGCCAGCGCCCGAACGGATCCCAGGTGGCGATCCTGCCGACGATGGAGAACCGGAGGGGTTCCGGGGCCGTGGGGGAAGGAAATGGCGTGGTTATCGCGACGCTTCGCTGTCGGGCTCCTGGAGCCCGGCCAAGGCGGTCGACAGCTCCACGGCCGTCCATTCGAGGTCTTCGATCGAGGCCGACAGAGTCGACCGTCCCGCGACGGGCCCCGTGCGGACGAGCCGCTCCAGCATCTCCTGGGCATCGCGGACCGCGTTGAGGACCCGGCGTAGGCGATCCACGGCGGCGTCGAAGTCTGACTCTGGAGGCTTCGCTACCCGGAGAGCCGTGTGCTTGATCTCTTGAGAGGCCCGCGTCTCGTGCCGCGTGGGCTCTGCTAGGGGGAACGCCCCCCTAGCACCGTTGCCCTCGTGTTGGTTCTTTCCCGGCTTCATCGCAAGCAACTCGCCGCACCGCCGGATCGGCCGGGCGCGGATACGGACCGCCATCTGGTGGTCAGCGACATTTGGCAGGTCCTCCACACGCGCCCCGAACGTTGGAGCGCCATGCGCACGGAGGGGAACTACCCAAGCCAGATGCCAAGGGGGGACCGTGACTACCCCGCGGTCCCCTGGAAGGCACCTTGAGTATACGCCGGACACGGCGACGGCGTCGGAGCCCGTCTAGCGCCCGGGGCGGGGGCTTGGTAGGGTCGGTCGTCGGGAGCCGCCGGGCACCTACCCAAGATGAGGAACCCTCAAAGCATGGGACTCGACAGACAGGGGTTCGCTGTCATGGAACAGGAGGGACCTCATGGGTCGGAAGCGTCGGTCTGAGAAGCCTCAGCCTCGGACGCCGAGGAGGATTGCCGTCAAGAACCTCAAGGCGCCAGCCCATCTCAACTCGCCCCGCGATGAGCGCCTGGTGGCGCTCGAGGTCGGTCTGATTCAGGGGACCGTGTCGGTCGTCGGGGCCACGGTTCCGCTCGCGTCGCTCCGAGTACATCACCCGCAGACCCTCCATCGCGTCCGTGCATCGCTCCGCGAGGAGCCCTCGCTTCACGCGGCCATCGTCCAGCGCGTTCTAGCGGGTGCCATGGTGTGGCACGTCTACCGTGATGAGAGCGGCGCGCTCGTGATGTACGACGACTACGCCGCGTACCTCGTGGCCCAGGCGCTGGGGCGCCAGATGATCGAGGTCAAGATTCTCAGCGAGGCCGCGTCCTAGACCGGGGCCGCTCGGATGATTGTCTACGTCCAGGTGGCGTCTGCGGAGCTCGATGGACAGCGGTGGTACACCGTCGCCGCGGGGCCCAATCTGAGGCTGGCCGACTGGCTGGCCCGCGCGTTGGAGGTCGAAGGGCAGCGAACGGCCCGGGCCATCCCACACGATGAGCTCCTGAAGACGGGCGGCGAGCTGGCCGTCGGGATGGCTCATAACGACCTGATCAGCCTCGATCCGGAGTTGCTGACGTAAGACGCGAAGACGCCCTCGGCGGTGCTGCAAACACCGCCGAGGGCCGGCCCATGAACGGGCGCGGGAAGCGGGTGGGCGACTGCCTCGACCGCCAGTCGATCTTCCGGCTGGTTGCCGATCCAGGTGGGACGCATCGCCGGCCGGACGCTGTCGCCCCACAAGCTCCGGCACTCGTTCGCGAGCCGACTCCGCACTGATCCAGGAGGCGTCGGCCATTCGGAGATCGGCACGACGATGATCTACGCGCACCTGACCACGCCGAAGCAGCGGAGCGAGCTGGCTCGGCTCCTCGACGGCGGAGCGCCCGACCCCGCCCCGCCGCGCTGGACCGTCGACCCACTGCCCCAGGATGCGCCCCACATCCCACGTCGCCGGTCTGACGCCGAGGTTGGTCCATACGTCGCCATCGGGGATCGGATCCGACGGATCCGCGAGCACCTTGGGCTCCGGCAGGTCGACCTGGCCCGGAAGCTCGGCCTCGGGCAGATGACTCTCGTGCGGGCCGAGCGGGAGGCCTGGATGCCCCGCCTGGCCGTGCTGCAGCCCCTGGCCGAGCTGGTCAGCGTGGACTGGCTGGTGCGGGGAGACCCGACGTGAACGCATCACAGGGGGTGACCGATGAAGTCCGCGCGCACCAAGGGGTCCTGCCCATCTTCCTGATGCTGGCGCTCGCCGTGTTCGGGTGTGCGACTGCGCAGTCCCCGAGAGAGATCCGAGCGGATGAGTGTCGCGGCGACGTGGGGCGAAAGTTGGGCTACCGCTACGACGCGTCCGCGAGAGTGTGGCGCTCCACTGTCGGAGTTCCGCCCACCGCGCCAGGGGTTCCGATACCTGGACTGTACGAAGCCCTGTCCGAGTGTTTCTATCGTCCTCGCGAGAGTGACCCCGCGCCGTGGCTGAGTGGACGGGTCACGTTCGTCAACGGAGGAAGCGTAGCCCTGTGGATCTGGACGCACGGGCCTTCAGCCGAGTCGCTCACGAAGGGCACGTACCGTAGCGGCGCGGGTGAGAGCGGCGAGGTGGAGGTGTACCGAGAGCGGAACGACTACCGCGCGACGTTTGGCGCGCGTGGCTGCACGGTGGTCGGGCGCATCGAAGGGGCGCGTTGGAGCGGCGTGTACACGTGCGGGACGCCCGGAGTGGGCGGCACGTTCGAGGCGTTCGAGCGTTGACCGTGACGCGGAGGGTATTTGGATGATCGCAGCCATCTACGCCAGGAAGTCTACGGAGCAGGCCGGCGTCTCCGACGAGGAGAAGTCGGTCACGCGGCAGATCGAACACGCCACGGCCTATGCCGTGAGGAAAGGCTGGACTGTCGATCCCGCCCGCGTCTACCAGGACGACGGGATCTCTGGGGCCGAGTTCGTGAAGCGGCCGGGGTTCCTGCGGCTCATGAACGCGCTCAAGCCGAAGCCTCCGTTCCAGGTCTTGATCATGTCCGAGGAGTCTCGGCTCGGCCGTGAGCAGATCGAGACCGCCTATGCGTTGAAGCAGATCATCACGGGGGGCGTACGCATTTTCTACTACCTCGAAGACCGCGAGCGGGTGCTGGAGAGCCCCACAGATAAGCTCCTGCTCTCGGTCACCGCCTTCGCCGACGAGATGGAGCGGGAGAAGGCGCGACAGCGGACGCACGACGCTGTCCTTCGCCAAAACTCCATCCCGTGGGCAAGTGGTTGATCTATCAGCTCTGATCCGGACAATATCCGAGCTTGATGATCACCCTCGTGCTCCACCTGGTTCGACTCCTCCCGTTCCTCTGCGGCGGCCACCGCCAGCTCGCCCTGGAGAACCTCGCCTTGCGTCAGCAGCTCGCCGTGTACGAACGATCGGTGCCTCGGCCCAGATTGCGCACGCTGGATCGCCTCTTGTGGGTTGGGCTGGCCAGAGTCTGGGCCGGCTGGAGGCAGGCTCTGGTCATCGTGTCGCCCGACACTGTCCTGCGGTGGCAGCGCCGTCGCTTCCGTGAGCACTGGACGAGGCTCTCCGGCCGCCCTCGGGTGGGCCGCCCGCCGATCAACGCGGAGATCACCGCCCTCATCAGAAAAATGACGGCGATGACTCCCTTGTGGGGCGCGCCCGCGAATCCACGGCGAACTCAGGAAGCTCGGCGTCGAGGTGGCAGAGCGGACCGTCTCCCGGCTGCTCCCGAAGCGGCGCACCCCCCCGTCGCAGACCTGGCGCACGTTCCTCGCCAACCACGTCCGGGACCTGGTCTCCCTCGATTTCTTCACGGTCCCCACCGCGGGCTTGCGGGTGCTCTTCGTCCTCGTCGTGCTCGCTCACCATCGCCGGCGCGTCGTCCACTTCAACGTGACCGAACACCCCACCGCACACTGGACGGCCCAACAGATCGTGGATGCCTCCCCAAACGACACCGCGCCGTCCTACCCTCTCCGCGATCGCGACGCGGTCTATGGCGACGCGTTTCGGCACCGAGTGACGGGCATGGGAATCCGGGACGTGCTGACCGCGCCCCAGAGCCCGTGGCAGAACCCCTTCGCGGAGCGGTTCATTGGCTCGATCCGGCGCGAATGTCTGGACCATGTTCTCGTGCTGAGCGAGCCGCACCTGCATCGCATCCTGACTGCGTACTTTGCGTACCATCACCACGCCCGAACCCATCTATCGCTCGACAAGGATGCGCCAGACGTGAGGCCCGTCGAACGGCCGGAGGCGGGCCGGGTCGTGGCGCTTCCCGAAGTCGGTGGCCTGCATCATCGCGACGTCCGGCAAGCGGCCTGATCTCGCATCGCCCGGCCGGACTGCCGCCACTGACCCGCGACTCCCCACGCGATCCTTCCTGCGCCATTCGGTCCGACGCCGACATCCACCGTTTCTGGGTGGCGGGGCCGAGAGTCTGAGGCTGCCGACTGTCCCTGCGTCGGACCCGCTACCTCAGATCTCCGGCGTGGTGCGCTCGTGACAAGAGCATGGGTCGTCGTCAAACGAGTCGGATGCGGTTTTGGCGAAGGACAACCTCTACGACGCCGGCGGGCGGCTGGTGGTGGACCTTGTGGGCCTGTTGTGGAAGCTCGAGTACCTCGGGATCGGGGTGTCGTATTTCTTCTCGGACAACTTCTCCGGGTGGTCGTACGGGGCCGAGGTCTCGTTCAAGTTCTGAGGTAGGGTGCAGCGTCCGCATCGGTCGGGTGCAACCGGATCTTGGGGGTCAACGCGTTCGATAGGGAGTCACCCGTCCCGCAGGTGAGGCGCTCGAGTTGTGTGACCGTCACGTAGCACTCCCCTTTCCGCCGCTGACGTCCAGCTTCGAGTCTGGACGTCGCTAGGCCGAGGGAGCTGCCCAACTAGCCAATCTTCATGGGATCCCATGGGAAGCGTGGGCAACACTCAGTGTGAACGCGCACACAAACGCAGCATCGACGCGAACGCGGGGATGCGGGTGCCCTGCAACCCGCGTCGTCATTGGAGCGGGCGACCGGAATCGAACCGGCGACGTCCAGCTTGGGAATTTCCTTACGGTGATCTCACGAATTGTCACTTCTACCAGAATTCATCACTTCCGGCCACGCGCTCGATCCCGGCGTCTCACGATTTGTCACTCCTTCTCACTCACGCAATTTGGGCAGCGCCCTGGGCAGCAGACACCACGTCACCGGGAATGCTCGGCTAGGGACACCTGCCCTCGTGAAGGGATCTCGGCTGGGAGAAAGGCACATCATCCCGTGTGAACGGTTGACACCCATTCCGGACGGTACCTGACGAGGCTGAAACTGAGGGATACTGGATCAGTGATCTGCTGCGACAGGGCGACTAGTTCTTAGAGATCGGCAGTGGCCGGAATGCGTGCACCCGCCGGCTTCCCAGACGCGGCCGGTGGCCCCCGCTTCACTCCGAACCAGGGAAAGGAGGACCGATGACCAGTGCCGAACGGGTCGACCTGATCGACCGCTACAAGCAGGGGTACGCTGAGGTCACCACCGCGCTCGCGGGCATCTCCCCGGAGGAGCTGGACTGGAAGCCTGCGAAATCCGAATGGAGCGCTCGCGAGGTAGTTCACCACCTCGCCGACAGTGAGACGATCGCGGCCGTGCGGCTGCGTCGCATGCTGATCACGGACGACGCGCAGTTGTGGCGCTACGATCCGGATGAGCTGGCGGTGCGGTTTACGTACGCCGAGCGGCCGCTCGAGGCGGCGATGGCGCTGTTCGAGAGCGTGCGCGCGTATACGGCCGAGCTGCTCGATCGGATGACCGAGGCCGACTGGGCGAAAGCGGGGATGCCGACGCCGACCGGCGAATACTCCACAGCACGCTGGCTGCAGAGCTACGGGCCGCACGCCCATGACCACGCCGAACAGATCCGGAACAACCGAAGCTCCTTCCGGCGGAAGTGAGCGTGGCCTGTCACCTGGAGGCGCCGGCCCGGCGATCCGGTTTGGGAGTTTCCGCCGAGTATCGGCGGCGGCTGAAAAGGAGACCCGCTGCCGGAATGGCCGACGTCGACATCGAGTGCCTGTTCCTGACCTGCTTCGCTACCTGACCGGGTTCCACACCCGGATCGTGGCCATCTCGACCCTGTCCTTCGCCAAGAAGCGGGTCCGGCTCACGCAGCGGCTCACCGTGCTCTTGCGACAAGCCTGTCCTTCGCCAAAACCCCGTCCGGCGGGCAAGAGGCTGATCTTTCAGCTCCGATCCGGAGACAATCTCGCGTCATGCGGGCGGCGAGCAACGGCCCATTCCAGCGGACGCTTCAACCCCACAGGCACAAACCTCGAGGCAGGTTAAGTGTCTGTCACAGCTAGTGTTTTGGCGCGCCTGGGGGGACTCGAACCCCCGACCCACGACTTAGAAGCCCGTCAGTTCCTCCCGTGTTTTCCGCCAGTTGCAGGACCGGAAGTACGCTCGAGGGTACGAATCGCCTTCCATGAACCGGGTCGGTCAGGTCGGGAGATCTCCGTCGTCGTCACCCTCGCGTGGCCAGGGCATTCAGGCGCTCCGCACTCGCCGGACGTGCTTCGCGAGGACGCCGTTGATGAGCGACTGGTAGCCCAACCCTCGCCGTTTGGCCTCACGCCGGACCGCGTCGAGGACCTGGGGGTCGATCCGAATCGCGATCAGTCGTCGGGCCGCGGCGCCCAGAGGAGGTCGCCCGACTCGTCGCATCGCCCGGAGCTGTGCGGGGGACGCCTCCGGGATGTCGGAGAAGTCAATCCCGCGCCGCCGCATAGGCGGCCCGCTCCTTGCGGCTCGCCCGGCGGGCGCTGATGATACGGACGCTCTCGTCATTGTCGCTTCTCCTCACGGTATAGGCCACCACGAGCATGCGGCCCGTCGCCGCCCGGCCCAGTCGCAGAAACCGCGACTCCCTCGCCGAATGGCGCAGATCCGGGCCGTCGAGGCCATTGGGGTCACCGAACACAGTTCCCGCCTCCTCGAATGAGACTCCGTGCGTGGCACGGTTCACGGCGGCCTTCCGCGCGTCCCACTCGAACACAGTTCAGTATATACGAAACTCCGAAGGGAGGCGGGACACCCCTTCACTCGGGGCCAGGCGGGATCCCGGCCGAGCTCGTTCCGGCGGCGGCGTGGCAGGTGGTTCACGCTTCTGCGCCGTCGACCCAAGACCATCGCAGAGCTCGAGCGATCTTACGACCGACCCCGCCTGAGTACCGAGCAGGACCCGTGTCCGGTTCCGGCTCGTGCAAGTCCTGTCCCGGTCAAGAAGTCCATCCGCTTGTCCCGCTTGAACTTCCCTCACCTCCTCCACCACTGATCCGGTAGAGTCTCGGCTCAGACGTCTGATGCCGGGGGGCCCCGATGGTCTTCGTGATCGGTCTCTGGACCTTCCTCCGCGCCTTGTCCCTCGGGTCGGCGGCCATCGCCTTGGAAAACGTGGCGCTGCGCCATCAACTGGCTGTCCTTCAGCGCTCT
Source organism: uncultured Candidatus Rokubacteria bacterium (assembly GCA_963805625.1). Taxonomy (GTDB): domain Bacteria; phylum Methylomirabilota; class Methylomirabilia; order Rokubacteriales; family DASRDR01; genus DASRDR01. The sequence continues at coordinate 18,720 of CAWDVE010000017.1, read as the reverse complement.
GTCCGCCGACCCCGGCTCTCCCGTTGGGACCGGATCCTCTGGGTCTGGTTGCCTCGCCTGTGGACGAGGTGGCGCTCGAGTCTCGTCATTGTCCAGCCCGCGACCGTCCTCGCCTGGCACCGCCAAGGCTTCCGGCTTTACTGGCGCTGGCGGTCCACAGCGAACCGCGTGGGGCGGCCGCGACTTGGCGCTGAGATCCGCCAGCTGATCCACCGCATGGCGCGCGAGAATCCGACGTGGGGCCGGCGGCGGATCCAGGCGGAGCTCGCCCTCCTCGGCTACGAGGTCGCCGAGCTGACCGTCACCAAGTCCATGCACCGAGCGTCACCTCGGCCCTCGCCGACCTGGCGCGTCTTTCTGGCCGCGCTTGCCCGGGCGATCGTCGCCGTGGACTTCTTCCTCGTGCCGACCTTGGCCTTCCGCCTCTTGTCCGTCTTCGTCGTGCTCCGCCACGACCGCCGCGAACTCCTCCATGTCAACGTCACGGACCACCCCACGGCCGTCTGGACCGCCCGGCAGATCATCGAGGCATTCCCGGACGATTCGGCCCCCAGGTTCCTGCTCCGTGATCGAGACGCGATCTACGGCAAGGAGTTCGCGCGGCGAGTCAAGAGCATGGGGATCCGCGAGGTCCTCACCGCCCCCCGCGCGCCCTGGCAGAACCCCTTCGTGGAGCGGGTGATCGGCTCCATCCGGCGCGAGTGCCTGGATCACTTCCTCATTCTGAGCGAGGCCCACCTCCGCCGACTCCTGCACGCCTACGCCGCCTACTACAACACCACGCGGCCACACCAATCGCTCGACGGCAACAGTCCCCACCCCCGAGCTGTCGAACCCCCACCATGTGGCCGGATCATCGCCATTCCTGAGGTCGGCGGGCTCCACCACCGCTATCAGCGCGCCGCCTGATCACCGCGACCGCGCATTCACCCTTCGCTCCTTCCTGCGGTCCAGCAGGCCGCCCGCCGGCAGCGTGGCGATTCACGGTCACGCCTGGGCCTCCCCCGGCCCCCTTCACATCTCCGTAGCGAAGAGGCTCCTCCGGCCCTGGACGATCAAACCCAGCGTGGAACCAGCGTGACACTGGCCCGATGAGGTTTCTAACCGGGACAACAGCGGGGCGACCGTGGCGGACCTGAAGCGGCTGCAGGAGCTCGGAAAAACGCGAACTCTTTGCTCCTGTCTCTAACTGACGACTACTGACCGCGGCTTGTCGGGTCCACGCCGGCAAAGGTCAAAAAGTCGATCATTCGAAAACTTTGCGGCGTTCCGTCATGGGTCGGCAGCGTTGGCAGCCAGTTGGGTTGCACGCTGAGGTAAGAGTCAGGGTCTAGCTGGAGTAATCCGATGAATACTTCCGCCACGATACGCGCGCCCATAGGACCAAGACGTAGTCCATCCTCCCTCAACTGAGTCTCTTTCAGGATGTAATAGAAAAGTGGAGTCGATTCGACAAACGAAGGACGAATCGGCTGCAACTCCGCCAGCTCCGCGTTGCTGAGTGGTGGGATGCTCATTTCTTGCGCGATGCGTTGACCGGAGGGGAGCTGCCAGGTCAGACACCTTAATAAATTGCGTTGCATCAGCGAGTCCGGCGGCATCCCATTGAATATCGTCCCCAGCGGAAGGCGGAAGAGTGGCGTCGAAACTATTGTGTCGATTCTTTTGTTCGGGCGTGCATCGGCACTGAAAGCGCCGCCGAAGTCGAAGAAAGTCTGCCAGCCGATGAAGCGCCTCGGAGCTCTCGCGCCGCCACGCAAGTCCACCGGATCGGAGCTGCCTTCCCCCGCCGGGTCGAAAATCATACCAAAGAATGGTTGTCCATTATCACCGTGGAGGTTGGCACGGTATGAGGGCCGCACCATACTGTGCCCAAATCGGTAGGTGATCTGGAACTCTACCGGAATAAACGCCTGGTTTTGTAACGGGTTATAGAAATGGCGACCGTTTGTTAGAACATCATCTATCACCGACTGAGGGACAATGTGTGGCAGGAACTCGTGAAGGATCATCCACTGGTAATGCCACACTGTCAGCCGATGGGCTTGGAAGTAAGCTTGAATGTCGGTGATCGATGGATTTTGTGATCGAATGAGATCGACGGCATGGTTATGAAACAACAGAAATGCCGCGTGCAGACCGGCGATCATCATATTCTCATCGTTGCGTGGGTCACCGATAATCGCCACGTGGCTAATCGGATCTCGCGGCAAGTCCTCGAACTGGCCACCGCTTTCGATCCGGAATGTGATTGGATCAGCCGGATCGTATAACTCCGGGTTACCGCTTGGTCCGTCAGCGTAAACGGAGTCCAGATCATAGAAGGGAGTGCGAGCGTTGGGTGAAATGATAGGCTGAGTCGGGAATCCGAGTCGGGACCTCTGGTCAAACGTCATATCATGGTCAAGGAACTGGCCGAAGAACGTCACTCCAGCGGTGTGGGTTCGATTGTTCCGGTTGATCAGTTGAAGGTTGGGATCCGTTATCAGCGCCACAGGGCCTGCTGCGAGGTCGTCGTTCGCATCCATAATCCCGCCCGGTCTACCGAGCTCCATAAGAGCGTCGCGAACTGCATCCGTTGACGGGGCGAACGGTGGCAAATTGCGGAACATCCGGCCAAAATTTCCGGTCAGCGCTGGATCCGCAGGCGGCGCGGCGTTAGTGGCCTGCGCTCTTGACAAGAGCCCAAAGTCGGCGACCGCGAGGGCGATTAAAAGCCCAAAGCCGGCGAGCGCGACGGCGATTAGTAGATACGTCCCCCGGAGAGGCGAGCGGTGAATCGAATTTCTGGAGTCAATGTTTGAACTGTTCATGGGCCAGGTGCCACACCATCTCGGTCGGAGAAGAGACGACTCGAGGGAAGGTGCCACCGCATCTCGGTCACTCGTGGAAGGGCTTGTGGGGAAAGACATAGGGCGCCTCACGCAAGAGAGGCTGCTGATCCGGCGCTCGACGCCGCAGGGCGTAGAAGCGGAGCATCCCGGCGGTGAGATCCAGCTCGCATCGCACCAGGCGGTGGGGCCAATGGGGCGCGACCTCCAGGGTGCGATTGAGCAGGCGCACCGTCCCCGCGTCCGAAGTGCGTCGCAGGAACAAGACCTCACCCTGCAGGCGGGCTTGCAGATCGGCCTGCCAGGCGACGGGGAACGGGCGGCGCGGCGGGGCGGCCTCGATCCGCGCGGCCGCCCGCTGATGGTAGGCGCGGATGTACCGGTCGGAGCGCTCCTGCAGGGCGGCCAGCGATTCGTGATGGAATCGGGTCCAGACCTTGGCCTGCCAGCGGCCGTTGAAGTTCTCGATGGCGGCTTGGAAGCCACTTTCCTGGGGTGGGGCGAAGACCGGGCGGACGCCCAGGCGCAGGCACGTGCGGACGACGCGACCCAGCGCATCGGGCCAGCGGTGCGTCCCGGTGAAGATGCTGTCATTGTCAAATTGGGCGTATGCCGGCAGGCCCCATGTGCGCCAGTGCGCGACGAGCGCCGCCACCGCGGTGCTCGCCGTCACGAGCGGCTGCGGCCAGGCCCCGGGCAATCCCCCATACAAGGACACGACGGTCAGGACCTCCAGCTGCAGCCCCCCGGTGAGCGCCAAGCCCTCTACAATGTCGAAGCTGTCGAGCTCCCCCGTCCCGGGGTGCCCGGGAGGTACCAGCCGGGGCGGGGCGGGGGCCGACGCAGCCGGCGAACACGATCCAGGACCCCCCGGCGGTACAGAATCCGGCCGATGGTGCGCACGGACGGCACGGCCGTCGCCGGCCGACGCGCCGCGAAGGCGCGGTGGATGGCCCGGGCGCCATACTCGCCCAGATCGCTGGTCGTCCTCAGGTCGTGCCGCAAGGTCATCACCAGCTGCTCCACCGCCTCGGGGATCCGGTGGATGCGCTTGGCCACCCGTGGCTGATCGCTCCAGTCCACGTCGTCCAGGGCCTGCGCCCCGGCCCGGACGGTGCGCCTGCTCACTCGCACCCTGGACGGCTCACTCCATTGGCGCGCGCCACCGCCTGCGCATACGAGCTGGATCTCCCCGCCGGACCTTCGCCACCAGCGTTCGCCGCGTCGACCTCTCGTCGCCGCCTCTCTTGCGCCATGGCTCCCTTGCTTTCGCTCACAGGCTCTCTCCAGATCACCGTGACCGAGCACTGCGCTCGCATCTCTAACCGACCGAGATGGTGTGGCACCTGGCCGTTCATGATTTGATTTCCTCCTGGTGTTTGAGGGTAGTCGACATAATGGCCCTTCTCGGCCGTTTCCCTCGTTCCCCCCAGGGGGGGCCTGGTATTCGGCGTCGGTGATCGACAACGCCATCTCGCTGTCCGTGTCGCGCCCGGTGGGCCGTCGGGTATCCGGCGGCGCCGTCGTGCTGCTGCAGTCGTATTGGAGGAAGCCAAACGCTTTGATCAGGGGGGTGGGGATGCGCACGCTGCCGCACGTCCAGTTGCAGGGGCCCCCGCTGAGCGACAGCTGCGACGCCGTCTTCGCGTAGGCCTTGGCGATCTCGGTCGCGCCCTTCTCGACCTCAGCGTTCGAGGATTCGTCGGCGGCTCGGAGCCGGAATCGTCTGGGGAGCCGTGCTCTCAGGGCCGCGCCGCTGAGCCTGCAGACGTCCATCGCACGGGCGGGGAGGGGAGCGAGCGAGCGCGTTCCACACATCGTAGTGCGTCTTCCTAGGCTAGGCGCGGGACTCTACGCCGGACCGCCATCGACGAGGAGCAAGGCCTGTGCCACGCGCGCCGTGGCAGAGCAAATGTCTACCGTGATGGAAGAATCCGTGCCCGGGTCTCTCAGCCTGCGCTTGGGCCGGTGCACCGTCCACTGTGCACCCCTCGTCCGAAGGCTTCAGAGCAGGGTAGAGGAAGGCCGAAGAATCCGAGGGTTAGCCCCAATCGGCGAATAAGCGGGACGGGAAACAGCGGGAAACATGAATCAGAGAGGCTTCCAATGCGGTCTCAAGGGAGAACACGCCAATGCGCTCCCTCGCACACTGGAGGCCCCTCTGATGCGTTTGACGATAGCGACCCTGCGGCGGGTGGTCAAGGGTGATCTCACGATCCAGTTCGTCCCCCAGGCGCTCACCTCGTACGGCGGCCTGGAGCTGCTCGGGCGCTATCTGCGCCAGATCCATCTGGGGGCGCGGTTGCGTCAGGCCTTCGGAGGACTGCGCAGCGACTACGGCAGTGCGCGGATCGCGATGGTGCTGCTGGCGCTGTTCTACGTCGGGGCCCGGCGCCTCGAGCACCTGCGCTACCTCGGCGGCGATCCGCTGGTGACGCGCTTCTGTGGCTTGGCCCGGTTGCCCACCCGCCGGACGGTCGCCGACTGGTTGCGGCAGTTCACGCAGGAGACGCTGGCGCCGCTCGTCGCCTTGAATCGGGATCTCGTGACCGAGGCGCTGGCCCGGCTCGAGCTGCCGCGCCTGACGATCGACGTGGATGGGTCGGTCATCCGCACGGGGGCCACCGTCGGCTGGGCCTTCCGCGGCTTCAACCCCCATCATCGGAAGGACCCGAGCTACTACCCGCTGGTCGCGCACGTGGCCCAGACGGGCCACATCCTTCGCCTGAAGAACCGGCCCGGGAACGTCCACGACTCCAAGCAGGCGATCCCGTTCCTGCGGGACCTCATCGACGACCTCCGCGGCCGCTTCGGCCGGCGCGTGGCCCTGGAGTTCCGCATGGACGCCGCCTTCTTCCAGCGCGGGATTCTGCACCTGCTCGCCGCCCGGGACTGTGGCTACGCGATCAAGGTGGGGTACTGGAGCTGGCTTCCGCTCAAGGCGATCGCCGCCGCGTGCCGACGCTGGCACCCGGTGGCGCCGGGCGTGACCGGCCACGAGACCGAACTGGTCATCCCACAGTGGAACAATCTCCGCCTGCGCGTGGTCCTGTACCGGAAGCACGTCCACCACGAAACGCGCCGGAACTTCCAACTCGATCTGTTCACTCCCGATGACGGGCACTACGAGTACTCGGCCGTGGCCACGAACCTGCCGCTGGGACTCTCGGCGCTGTGGGCCTTTGCCTGCGGGCGTGGGGCGCAGGAGAAGACCTTCGCCGAACTCAAAGGCGAGTTCGCGCTCGACGTGGTCCCGACCAAGCACTACGCGGCCAACAGCGCCTGGCAGCAACTCAGCATCCTGGCCCACAATCTGATCCGCAGCTTCCAACTCGAAACCCTCGCCGAACCGAAGCCCCGGTCCCGGAAGCGCACCTACGCCTACCTCTTCCGCAGCATGCGCACGCTTCGGTTCCTGCTCATCGCCCGGGCCGGGCGTCTGAGCCGACTCGGTGGGCGGAACGTGCTCCGTCTGACCCAGAACCCCGCGACCGAGACACTGTATGGGCAGATCGCTCACCGTCTGGTGGCCTGATTTATTCGCCGATTGGGGTTAGTTGACCTGCACTGTCTACTGTGCACACTGCACTGTGGAGTGTGCAGCGTCCCACCCCGGCGGCTCCACTCGCGAAACTCCGCATTCGGAAATCTTTGGGCTGTCCCTCGCCAAAACCGCGCCCGATTTGGTTGACGACGTCCCAGGCTCTCGCGACAGCCAGGAACGTCAGGAGCTGTAGGCAGCGGATCGAAGGCAGGGCCGTCGGCAGCTTGGGGCCATAGGGGCCCCCCCACGGAAGAGGTGGAGTGCGGGCTGGGACGGTGAGCGGCCTGACGGGGCCGAGCGTGGCGAGCTGGTGGGGCTGGCTCAGGCCGCGGGCCGGACGTAGCGATGATGCAGGCCACCGACTTCGGGAATCTGGATGACCCTGCCGAGCTCCGGTGGCTCGACTGGCCGTCGGTCGGGTGCATCCTTGTCGAGCGAAAGGTGAGTGCGCGCCCGGTGATAGTACGCGACGTAGCGGGTCAGGATGCGGCGCAGATGCGGTTCACCAAGGACAAGGACATGATCCAGACACTCGCGCCGGATCGAGCCGATGAGCCGCTCCGCGAAGGGGTTCTGCCACGGACTGTGAGGCGCCGTCAGGACTTCACAGATCCCCATGCCCTTCACCCGCTGCCGGAACGCGGAACCGTAGATGCCGTCGTGGTCGCGGAGGAGATAGGACGGCGCGGAGTCGTCCGGGAAGGTATCGACGATCTGCTGGGCGGTCCAGGCCGCCGTGGGTTGCTCGGTCACGTTGAAGTGGAGGACGCGGTGCCGGTGGTGGGCGAGCACGACCAGGACGAAGACGCGCAGCTGCGCGGTGGGGACCGTGAAGAAATCGACCGCGACGAGGTCCCGGACATGGTTGGCGAGGAACGTCCGCCATGTCTGGGACGGCGGTATGCGCCGCTTCGGCATCAGCCGGGAGACGGTCCGCTCTGCCAGCTCGATGCCGAGCTTCATGAGTTCGCCATGGATTCGGGGGGCGCCCCACAAGGGATTCATCGCGGCCATTTTCCTGACGAGGGCGACGATCTCGGTGTTGATAGCTGGACGGCCCACCCGAGGCCGGCCGGAGCGCTTGGTCCAGTGCTCGCGGAAGCGGCGCCGCTGCCACCGGAGGACGGTGTCGGGGGTCACGATCAGCAGGGGCTGCCGCCACCCGGCCCAGGCCCTGGCCAGCCAGACCCACAAGAGGCGATCCGTCCTGCGCAGCCTGGGCCGGCTCACCGTTCTCTTGTACACGGCGAGTTGGTGACGCAAGGCGAGGTTCTCCAGGGCGAGCTGGCGGTGGCCGCCGCAGAGGAACGGGAGGAGTCGAAACAGGTGGAGCAGGAGGGTGATCATTAGGCTCGGATTGTCGCCCGACCAGAGCTGACAGATCAACCACTTGGCCGCCCGGCGGAGTTTTGGCGAAGGACAGGTCGATCCGAATCGCGATCAGTCGTCGGGCCGCGGCGCCCAGAGGAGGTCGCCCGACTCGTCGCATCGCCCGGAGCTGTGCGGGGGACGCCTCCGGGATGTCGGAGAAGTCAATCCCGCGCCGCCGCATAGGCGGCCCGCTCCTTGCGGCTCGCCCGGCGGGCGCTGATGATACGGACGCTCTCGTCATTGTCGCGTCTCCTCACGGTATAGGCCACCACGAGCATGCGGCCCGTCGCCGCCCGGCCCAGTCGCAGAAACCGCGACTCCCTCGCCAAATGGCGCCGATCCGGGCCGTCGAGGCACGGGGGTCACCGAACACGGTCCCCGCCTCCTCGAATGAGACTCCGTACTTGGCGCGGTTCACGGCGGCCTTCCGCGCGTCCCACTCGAACACAGTTCGGTATATACGAAACTCCGAAGGGAGGCAGGACACCCCTTCACCCGGGGCCAGGCGGGATCCCGGCCGAGCTCGTTCCGGCGGCGGCGTGGCAGGTGGTTCACGTCTCTGCGCCGTCGAGCCAAGACCATCGCAGAGCTCGAGCGATCTTACCACCGACCCCGCCTGAGCCCGAGCAGGACCCGTGTCCGGTCCCGGCTCGTGCAAGTCCCCATGACCGCGGGCATTACCGCTGCCGTCGCCGCGCCACTGGTCTTGGTGGCAATCTCCCGGCCGCGCTCACTGCTGTTCCGCCGCTTCCGCGGGAGGCTCCTCCCGCGTCGTAACCGTCCCGGCGAAGGACGCCCGCCGCAGGCGGACGGGCAGCGCCAGCGCGCCAGACCCCCGCCCCACCCGCCGGGCGTCTCGCCTCCTTCGTGACCTCGGCGCCAGCCGCCGACCAAATTGGGCGCTCGCCCGCGCTGTATGGCGCCACCAATCCTGGTGGCGTGGAGAGCGCGTTTGTGGTGGTTGTGAAACTAGCGCAACTGGGCCTCGGCCGTGGCCAGCAGATCGCGGCCGTTGCGGTTACATAGCTCGCTGTTCACCACGCAGCGCGCTGCCAAAGAACCTGGCGATCGACCAGGCCGCGCAGCAGGATCGAGCGGCGGTGGATCGACTCCTCGCCACGGCCGACCAGCTCAAGCGCGCGCCGCTCGGTCACGCGCCGACGGCCGTGTCGGTCGCGGCGAAGGCCTATCAGGATGCGATCGCGGCCTTGGTCGAGGAGAGTCTCGCGCACGTGACGGGCGCCCGCCACGCCACGACGGCAGCCGCCCGGAATCGTCTCACCGGGACGCTCATGGCCGCCGCGACCGATCCCGCGCTTCGCGAGCTGCTTCGCGAAGGCCGACTCAGTCGGGAGCAGACGGTCGCGAGCTTCGACGTCTTCGGAGACGCGCCTCCAGCCGTGCGGATGGTTGAGCGCTCGGCCACTTCTCGAGCGGACCGCCTGCAAGCGTCCACTCCGCCGCTGCCAGAGGACCGGCTTCCGGGGTCCTCCAGGCCGTCGTGCAGGGAGCGGCCCGGCAACCCGCTCTACAGCGGCATGAACCCGCCCACGAGTGAGGGGCGGTCTGGCGTCAACCGGCTCGGGGCATCGGTTCCTGTGTCTTCGGGGGTCGACACGCTGGGCACTGACACGCCCACTGCTGCGCACACATCTGCCCCTCGTGCGCCCAGTGGCCGTCACACCCCTCGCAATAGTGTTGGTGAGTTCGACGAGGCGGCGCCGTCGTCCGGTCCGCCGCCCAGCCGGTGAGGCGCTCGCGGACCCGATCCCAGTACCATGGCACGCTGAAGAGCCGAAGGCGTCCCAGGCGGATCGACCAGTCGCGCCGGAAGGGGGGCATCATCGAGCGGGACTCCGACTGTAAGCATATGCCCGCTCTGAGAAGGCTGACCTCCGGGGTCTCGGAGGCGTTTTTGTCGGCAATTATAGGACGCTCCGCAAGTCCCCGGGTCCGGGACGCTCAGGTATGCAGCTCGACGACGTCGCCGTCGGCCACGGGGTGGTCCCGTCCGACGTGCTGCCCGTCGAATCCGGACGCTGTCCTTCGCCAAAACCCCGTCCGGCGGGCAAGAGGTTGATCTTTCAGCTCCGATCCGGAGACAATCTCGCGTCATGCAGGCGGCGAGCAACGGCCCATTCCAGCGGACGCTTCAACCCCACAGGCACAAACCTCGAGGCAGGTTAAGTGTCTGTCACAGCTAGTGTTTTGGCGCGCCTGGGGGGACTCGAACCCCCGACCCACGACTTAGAAGACGTAGGGGTTGTCGAAGAATGGCGCGGCGCCATCGCAACTTATGCCACGCCATTGTTGGCGTATCGTCGCCTCATGCGGCGGCCGAGTAGGGGCCGAAATATGGCCGTCTGGCGACGGCGTAAGCGACAGGTAAGCGACAGCTCGGGGCCAGGCGTCGGCGCGAAGAAGGACCGACTGCGCGGCCCACGCGGGGCAAACGTGAGGGGGAGACTGAGGCTGGACAAGGGCGTGGTCGCGAAGAAGGACGGGAAGGCGTTTAGGACGAACCGCGTGGAGGTCGCAACTGACTACCTCGTGGCCGACTCATACGACCTGCGGCTGCTCGAGGGTCAGGAGATCAGCTCCACGGGTCTGCTCAAGGTTCTCGAGCTTGTTGCCCGAGAGCCACGTTCCGGTCTACCGTGCTTCATCGGGCGCTGGGATCAGAAGGCCGACGCTCTCGATAGATGCCCCCGCCCAAGAAGATGCTGAGGGTAACCATGATTCAAAAGCTCACGCCCGCAACGATCACGAACGTCGGTGTGCCTTCGAACGGGTTGAAGACGTAGCCGGTCAGATCGACGTTCTTGTAGGAGAAGCCCACGAGGAACCCACGCTGGATGTCAAACTCGGTTTCGTAGAGCTTCGTCCGCTGAACCACGCCGCCGAAGCGGAACCAGTCGGTGGGCGTCAGGCTCAGTTCTGACCAGGTATAGAAGAAGTTGTCGGACGTATTGCCGGTGTCGAACACATACTCGCCCTCGGTGTAGAGGGCGAGTTTCCACCAACTCAGCGAGGCTTTGTCGCCCGGCGCGATCCCGGTGGTGTCGCCGAACACTCCGCCCAGCATCGGGGTGAGCGCAAACTTCAGCGTGTCGCCGATGCCGAAGTTGTAGCCGATCCAGGCCGAGCCCGTGTCGAGGGCCTCATAGTTGTAGCGCCCTTCCAGATGCAGGCAGCCTCGATCTATCGTGAGCGTCGGCTGCACGTATTCGCGGCTGTCCGGCACCATGTAGACGGAGGCCGAGAAGCCAAAGGACCATGTGCGCTCGGCTTCAGATTGGATCGTCGCGGTCACGGCATTGGTGGCGGTCTGGGCATTGGTCGTGGGGGTCTGCCCCAGGGCAGAACCGGCGTAGAGGAGGCCGGCTGCCAGCATCGCCTTCGGAATGCGGACCATCTTCATACCGGGATGTCAGTTGGATCAGCCGCCAACGCCTTGGTGAGGGCCATCAGAGTCTGTCCAGGAATACCCTCGCAAGGCCGGTCAGCCAGGGTCGGTGTTCCGTCGTCGCTCGGTGGCAGCGCGGCGTGAAAAGTGAGGCGGCCGGGCTGCGCTTCGCCGAAGACGCCGGACTCTACCCGCGCGCCAACGTGATCGCCTCCGGCAGCGTCATCGCGCGGCCGCTCACGGTCGCTTTCTCGACGGCATCGGGCGAGAGGATCGCTCGCGAGGTCTCGATGCTGCGCCCCACCTCAAGACGCCACGCCGGCGGCGGCGGAGCGCCGATGATGCGCCGGAGTGCGGCGGCGGCCGCGGCGAGCGAAACCGCGCGCGCCGCCTGATGCTCCGCCGCCGCCAGGCAGGCGAAGCCCTCGATCACGAAGGCGATGCCCCGTCGATCTCCGATGTCCTCGAGGATCTCGAGGCTCTCGGACAACCGGCGGCGGCTCGTCTCGTAGTGCCCCTCGTCGCGGGCGAGCGCCGCCAGCGTGTTCAGCACGTTCGCGGTGTTCTGGCGATCGCCGACCTCGTGCCAGACGTCCAGGCTCTCTTGCAGACGTCTGGCTGCCAGATCTCTTTTGCCCTGAGCACGAGCAACCATCCCGAGCGCCGTGAGTGTCCAGCCGAAGCCGACTCGATCCCCGATGTCGCGCCAGAGGACGAGGCTCTGCTCCAGCCGCGTCTCGGCCTCGTCGTAGTCGCCTTGATCTCGCGCGACCATGCCGAGGTTGCCGAGGGCAGCGGCCATCCCTTCGACATCGCGTGCCGGGTCAAGCAGGGTCAGCGCCTCCTCGAGAATCGCCCGGCCGGCGACGTAGTCGCCTTGATAACGCGTCAGGAACCCGAGATCGACGAGTGCCCAGCCGCTGCCCCGCGCGTCACCCAGCTCTCGACAGATGGCGAGACTCTCCTCGAACAGGGCTCGTGCCTCGGCATAGTCGCCCTGCTGGCTGGCCAGCCAGCCCGCCGCGTGCAGGGCCTTGGCGCGTGAGACGGTGCGGTTGCGTGCCCCTGGCAGTAAGAGCAGCTCCGCCATTCGCTCGCGGCCTTCGGTCAGGTATCCCCGGGCTCGCCAGAATCTCCTGAGCGCCGCGGCGAGGCGCAAGCCGCCATCGGCCGCCCCGTGCCGCGCGAACCAGTGCAGCGCGACGCGCAGGTTGTCGTGCTCTCTCTCGATGCGATCCAGCCACGCGCCCTGGCGCGCTCCGATCAGACCAGGTTCGGCGGCCGCCGTGTACGCCAGGAAGTAGTCAGCATGGCGCCGGAGGAAGGGCGCGGTGTCGGCCATGGAGCGGAACCGGGCCTCGCTCTCGCTCAGCGCGGCCTCTGCCTGGGCCCGGGCCAGCGCCCCTGCGAACATCTCTCCGACCGTCCGGAGCCGCTGGACGACGTCGTCTGGCCAGGCCTTTCCGTTCCGAAGCGTCAGACCGGCATTCACGCGAGACCCCGCGCCGCCAACCTCTAGCGGGACCGCGACCCACGACCGGACCCCGTGTCGGAGGAAACTCTGCCGGTCTACGTTCGCGTCGGGTGGCAGCTCGTCCAGACTCCGGAACTGCAGAGTCTCTCCCCGTATCACCCGTGTCCAAATGAAAGGGCAGTCATCGAGCGAAAGCTGAGCGGGCGGTGGGCTGAACCCCTCTTGCGTCCAGGAGACGGCGATGGACGCTCCGCTGGTCGAGAACTGCCAGAGGCACGCGCCCTCTGCACCGAGCCATTCGGCGATCCTGCGGAGGCCTTCGCGGACCTGCTCGTCGACGCTGGTCGCCGGACGGGGTGTTCGGTCAGGCTGCCGCAGCACGCCGCCTGGCGGGTGGGCGAAGCCTGCGGAGATCTCGGTCAGCAGCGTCTCGAAACGCAGGCGGTCCTCGAGCGCGGTCTGCGCGTGATGCCGACGGCGCCGCTCGAAGAGGAGCGCCGCGACGACGAGCGCGAGGCTGACGATGAGCCCGAGCGCCGCGATGATCTCCCAGCGGTATTGCCCCCACAGGGTTGGCTCTCGGTAGCGCACATCGCTGCCGGGCCTCGCTGATGCCCCAGCGCTGCAACTCCCGCCAGTCGTAGCGCGGGTTTCCCGGGCCAATCAGCTGCGGTGGGAAATTCGAGACCGGTTCACGGCGCAGGATGCGAACGGCGACGCGGGCCGCTTCCACCCCCTGGGCTTCGGCCTGGTACAGGCGACCTCCGACGATCCCCAGGCCGAGCTGGTCTTGGTAGACGCCATTGATGGGCGCATTGGCGACTGCATGGAGACTTTTGAGCGCGTCATCTTCATTGTGAGTCACACCCGCCGCATCCCTGAGGAGCAATCCGAGGAAGATGAAGGAGCGCGGGGGCAACTTCGCAACCCGACCGAGCATTTCGTCGAATGACAGGTCGTTCAGCCAGGTGAAGCTCACGCGCTTGGTGAATGGCTCAACGGCGCGGCGGAGCTCGCCCGTCCAGTATCGTTCGAGCTGCGAAGCTCCTAACACAACCGCAATGTGGTTCGTGTCAGGCGCCAGTTGGAGCATGTCCTCGACTATGCCGACAAGATCGATGTCTTCCCCGACGAAGGTGGCCTTTGTCCGGAGAGCGTCGGATGGCAACGTCCGACGGTCCATCCCCATATAGATGATGGGCGTCTCCGGAAACAGGCGTTCCCGATACTTCGCCACGAACCGGCCCGCGGGAGCTCCGACCGGCACCACCAAATCCGGCTGCCACTTCGCCAAGCGTTTGAGCAGGAACTCGACGAACGATTCCTCCATGTCCGGCTGCGCGTAGCGCGCCATGTCCAACGAAACCTCGTCGAGATCGATGCGCTTCCCCATCTCCTGGGTCAGCGCGGTCGCGAAAGCAGTGGAGTGGGTCGTAAACGGGGGAGCAGTGCTCCCGAAGGAATGGACCATGAGGACGCGTTGGGCGTCCGCCCCACCTGCTGAGCTTGCAGAGAGCGCCAGGAGAATCAGTCCGACCGACAAGCCACCCCAGATCCTCATCGCGAGATACGGTCCCCCGAATGTCGGGTCGACTCTGGCATAGTGTCATCGACCAAAACCTCAGCGGGCGGTGGGCTGAACCCCTCTTGCGTCCAGGAGACGGTGATGGACGCTCCGGTGGTCGAGAACCGCCAGAGGCTTGCGCCCTCTGCACCGAGCCCTTGGGCGATCCTGCGGAGGCCTTCGCGGACCTGCTCGTCGACGCTGGTCGCCGAACGGGATGTTCGGTCAGGTTCCCGCAGCACGCCTGCCGGGTCGGCGAAACCTGCGGAGATCTCGGGCAGCAGCGTCTCGAAACGCAACTGGTCCTCGAGCGCGACTTGCGCGTGCCGCCGACGGCCCCGCTCGAAGAGCAGCGCCGCCACGACGAGCGCGAGGCTGACGATGAGCCCGAGCGCCGCGACAATCCCCCAGCGGTATTGCTCCCACAAGGTCGGTTCGCGGTAGAGCACCCGCGTGCCGGGCGGCAACCGTCGCTCGTCGAGGCCCCAGCGCCGGAGCTGCCGCCAGTCGACGACCCGTGCATCATCCTCGACCGGCGGGCCCTGCTTGCTGGGTGGAGCGGGACTCGGCTATGATTCCTGAGGGGACCATCCGCGACTCCTCCCTCGTCCCGCGTCTCCTGCGGGAGGCGGAGGCTTCCAGCGTGCCAGCCTGGCATCCGATCGAGGTAAAGGCGTAGATGTCTGCCCGGCCGGCAGGAGAGACTTGACCATGCGCCGTTCGGGAGAGGACGCGAACCGGATGACCAGGTCGCCCGAAGCCGTCCTCTCGCGCCCCGACGCGCCTGCCCGCCGGTGCCGAAGGCGCGCGATATTGGCGCCGCCCACCGAGAGGCCGTGATCATGGCTGGGGCGCAGCAACCGCGCTGGAGTGTAGCCCGGGGATGGCGGCTGGCCATGCTCGGGCTGGCTGTCGTGCTCATACCGAGCGGCCCCACACGTGCCCAGTCTCCACGGCCCGTGGTGTATCTGGCACCCATTGATGGAATCATCGATCTCGGGCTCGCGCCCTTCGTCCGGCGCGTCCTGGACGAGGCCGCCGCGGCCGGTGCCGCCGCCGTGATCCTGGAGATCAACACGTTCGGGGGGCGCGTGGATGCCGCCGTCCTGATCCGGGACGCGTTACTCGGCAGCCAGGTCCGGACGGTCGCGTTCGTGAACAAGCGCGCCATCTCGGCCGGGGCCCTCATCAGCCTCGCCGCCGAGCGAATCGTCATGGCCGACGGCGGGACGATCGGGGCGGCCACCCCCGTGGAGCTCGGCGCGCCCGGCGCGCCGGCGCAACCCGTGGCGGAGAAGACCGTATCCTACATGCGCAAGGAGTTCCGCGCGACAGCCGAGAGCCGAAAGCGGCCGCCGTTGCTCGCCGAGGCGATGGTGGACGCCGACGTGGCAATTCCCGGCGTCATCGCCAAGGGGAAGCTTCTGACGCTCACGACCCAGGAGGCCCTGCAGCACAAGCTCGCGGATGCCCGCGCGGACAACGTCGACGCCGTCCTGGCGTCCCTCGACCTCGCCGGCGCGGAGGTGCGCCGGGCGACGCAGACGTGGGCCGAAACGCTCGTGCGCTTCCTGACCCACCCGGTGGTCAGCTCGCTCCTGATGACGATCGGCATCCTCGGGATCATCGTGGAGATCCGGACGCCCGGCTTCGGCATGCCCGGCTCGCTCGGCGCCGCCTGCCTCGCCCTCTTCTTCTGGGGCCACTGGCTGGTGCGGCTGGCCGGATGGGAGGAGCTCCTGCTCGTCGGCGTCGGCCTCGTCCTCCTGGCGATCGAGGTCTTCGTCACGCCGGGTTTCGGCGTCACCGGGGTTCTCGGGCTCGCCGCCCTGATCGGCGGCCTGGGACTGAGCCTCGTCGGCGCGGGGGCGACGTGGGCCGTCGTGGCCACCGCCGTCGGGCAGGTCGCGGCATCGCTCCTACTGGCCCTCGCGGTGTCCCTGGCCTTGTTGCGTGTTCTCCCGCGCCTCCCGTTCGGCCGCCGGCTGGTCCTCGAGACCGAGCTCACGGCCCACGAGGGCTTCGCGTCCGCACCGGAGACGGACCGCGCCTGGCTCGGCAAGCGCGGGACGGCGGCGTCGCCATTGCGACCGGCCGGGATCGCCGACATCGAGGGCGAGCGGGTGGATGTCGTCTCCGACGGGGAGTTCATCGACGCGGGGGAGCCGCTCACCGTCGTCCGGGTGGACGGCAACCGGATCGTCGTGCGGCACCTTCGCGGAAAGGACTGAACCATGATCGGCATTGAGACCGGCGCCTTCGGAGTCGTCGCGCTCCTCATCTTGGTCGTGGCGGCGCTCGCTCTCCTCCTCTACCTGATTCCCCTCGGGCTCTGGGTCGCCGCGTTCGCCTCGGGAGCGTACGTCGGCCTGTTCACACTCGTCGGGATGCGCTTGCGGCGCGTGCCCCCCGGCACGATCGTCACCGCCCGCATCAGCGCGGTGAAGGCGGGGCTCGCCATCTCCGTCAACGATCTGGAGGCGCATTACCTGGCCGGCGGCAACGTCGTCAACGTCGTGAATGCCATGATCTCGGCAGACAAGGCGAACATCACCATGCCCTTCAAGCGGGCCGCGGCCATCGACCTGGCCGGCCGGGACGTGCTGGCGGCGGTGAAGATGTCGGTGATCCCCAAGGTGATCGAGACGCCCCGCATCGCGGCCGTGGCGAAGGATGGGATCCAGCTCATCGCCGTCTCGCGGGTGACCGTCCGGACCAACATCGACCGGCTGGTCGGCGGCGCGGGGGAGGAGACCGTCATCGCCCGGGTCGGCGAGGGCATGGTCAGCACGATCGGCTCGGCGGCCAGCCACAAGGACGTGCTGGAGAACCCCGATCACATCTCCAAGCACGTGCTCTCCAAGGGGCTGGACGCCGGGACGGCCTACGAGATCCTGTCGATCGACATCGCCGACGTCGACGTGGGCGAGAACATCGGCGCGAAGCTCCAGATCGACCAGGCGAACGCGGACAAGCAGATCGCGCAGGCGAAGGCCGAGGAGCGGCGGGCCATGGCCGTGGCGGAGGAGCAGGAGAACCGGGCGAAGGTCGTCGCCGCGGAGGCCGAGGTGCCGCGAGCCATGGCCGAGGCCTTCCGTCAGGGCAACCTGGGGATCATGGACTACTACCGCATGAAGAACGTCCAGGCGGACACGACCATGCGCGAGGCGATCGCGGCGCCGGGAGAGGCGGCGCCGTCCCCACCCCGCGAGAAGAAGTAGCCGCCGGAGGAGACCGATGCGGACGTGGTCGCCGGCACAGCTTCTCCTGTTGGCCGTGTTCCTGCTCGTGTCCCTGCTCAATTTCCTGCTCACGCTCTGGCGGCGGCGGAGCGACGGTGCCCGGGCGGGCCAGTTCGAGCCCGTCGCGCCGCAGACCCCCGCTCAGGAAACTCGGCCACGCGCCATCCAGACCGCGCGGACCGGCGTGAGCGGCGATCGGCCGCGGCGGGAGACTCCCCGGGTGCCCACCGAGGTGCCGCCAGGCGCCCCGCGCCTCAAGGTCGCGGCGCGCCTGGGTCCACGCGACGCGCGCCGCGGCGTCGTCCTGATGACGATCCTCGGGCCGTGCCGGGCGCTCGAGCCGCAGCCCCCACCGGTCCCCGAAGCCCGCGGTCCCGTCGCGCCCCCGTCCGTTGGTCGCTGACGTGCCCGTCATGGGGGCATTCGCGGGCACTCCAGCGGCTCACTGGTCTACCCTCGGGTCAGTGTCGCCGAAGGAGCGCGCGGGGATCCTCGAGATGGCACGGGCGCGAGGATCACGGACGGGTCGCCGGCGCACAGGAAGCTACTCGGGTGGCTCGGGAACCAGCCCGACCCCGTGCTCTTCGGGCGGGCGAGAACCGTGATGCACGACCTCCTGGCCCTCATGACCGAGGACAAGCGCCGGGTGGCATCGCGGGACCTCGTTGCGGCGTGTGAGGAGATCGCCGCGGCCTCGGGCGGGATCCTCGGGCTCGGGCCGAGGACGTCGAGCGAGGAGCGTGCGGTGATCGAGCGCGTCGCAGCCGAGATCCAGAAGACGCACGAGGCCACCGCCCGGCGGGTCGCCGGCTCGCTGTGAGCGTTCATGGGAAAATCGTCCCGGAACCGCTTCGCCGCATGGGCGCCCTCCCGGTCGGAATCGTAGCGGACGCTCACTCCGTCGACCCCTAACGCTGGACCGTCAGCGCCGGCAACACAGCGACGTGTCTCGGGGTACTCACGAGCCTGGCGAGTCCGACCGCGGTCAGGAGGCGTTCACGCCACGGCGGCCTCCTGCAACGGAGGGATCCACTGCCAGCGTCGATGGCGGACATTGACCGGTCACGGCGGGCCCATCAGGAAGCGTTCGGCAATCTCGTGGATCACTACATCAGGGCGCTCGGCCTCGATGAGGCGCACGTCCGGCTGGCGACGCCAGTCGTAGACCACCCGGGCGAAGTGCTCGGACAGAAATGGGTGGAGCGCCCGCATGAACGAATCATGGACGACGACCGCTCGGAGAGCATTCGGGCCCATATCGTCGCGCACCATGAGCAGGCGACGCCAA
>CAWDVE010000016.1:0-599194 GCA_963805625.1 uncultured Candidatus Rokubacteria bacterium | reverse complement strand
AAACTGTGCCGCGGCGAGGCTATCGTTTCATTGCCGCCACTACCGCGATACGCGCCTCATCGCCGGCGGGCACGACCGTTGCGCCAAACCGCTCGTTGCAGGCACCGTCCTTCATTGGCCGCGCGGAAGCGCTGTCGCGGCTTCGCAGCACCTGGGATACTGCGTGCGGCGGCTGGCGCGCGGTTGTCTGGGTTGCGGGCGAGCCGGGGATCGGCAAAACCACACTGATCGAGCATTTCGTCTCTGGGCTCGGCGAAGTCGCCAGTGCGCGCGGGCAGTGCGTGGAGCAGTACGGTGCCGGCGAGCCGTATCTTCCTGTCCTCGAAGCCATCGCGGAGCTGTGCCGCAGCGACAGCGCAGTACCGACCCTGCTGCGCGCCGTGGCTCCGACCTGGCTGCTGCAGCTACCGTGGCTCAGCACCGCCGAAGAGCGCGACGCGCTGCGACAGGAGCTCGCGGGCGTCGGCCCGGAGCGCATGCTGCGCGAGATGGGCGAGCTGCTCGACCGCTACACGGCGAATCGTCCTTTGCTGCTCATCACGGAGGACTTGCACTGGAGCGATCAGCGCGACCGTGCAGCTCATGGACTACATCGCCCGCCGCCGCGGCCGTTCTCGACTGCTGTGGCTCGCCAGCTTCCGCCTTACGGAGATCATCGCCGGGAACCATCCGCTCCGGGCCGTGCGCCACGAGCTTCGCCTTCATGGGCTATCCGAGGAGATCGTGCTCGATGCATTCTCGGAAAGAGAAGTGGCCGAATACCTGGCCGCGCGCATTCCGGCGTTCGCGGCCGAGGAAGCATTCGTACGCGCGCTGCATGGCCGCACCGACGGGCTGCCGCTGTTCGTGGCGGACGTGGTGAGCGATCTCATCGCGCGCGGTGAGCCCGGCATCGAAGGTGAATCGTCCGCCCTGGTGCGCCTGGATTCAATCGCGGTTCCGGAGAGCCTGACCGGCATCATCGAACGTTATATCCAGCAGCTGACGCCCGGGGAACGTGCGCTGCTGGAAGCGGCGAGCCTGTGCGGCGTCGAGTTCCGATCTGGGACGGTCGCGAGGATGCTGGAGCGTGATGTTGCATCGGTAACCGAATCCTTTGCTGAGCTTACGCGTCAGCAGCGATGGCTGATCGAAGTCCCGCTCGCGCCGTGCGCGGGGGTACCCGATGCAGGGTATGGTTTCCGGCACGCGCTGTACCGGGAGGTGCTTTACCGGCGCATCGGCCCACTCGCTCGTGTCGAGCTCCATCGCAAAGCCGCGGCTGCGCTGGAGCGCGATCGCGCGGATGGACGCGATGTCAGCGCGGCCGAGCTGGCGTTGCACTTCGAGCTCGGCCGCGACCCGATGCCGGCGTTGGGCTACTACGCCGAAGCCGCCGAGTCGGCGCTGATGCATGTGAGCCCCTCGCAAGCGATGAGCCTTACGGAACGCGCACTTGCGCTTCTTCCGCCGACCGAGGCGAGCGACGCGCGCGCCACTCTGGAGATCACGCTCGCCGCGCTGCAGGGTATGGCAGCTGTACAAGCGCTCGGCGCCGGCTCGATCGAGGCGAAGCGCGCCTTTGAGCGCGCCTACTCGTTGCTCGATCGCGTGCCGCAGCATCCATTGCGGAGCTCGTTCCTCCACGGGTACGGTCTTGTGCTTTGCCTCAGGGGAGAACTGGACGATGCGTACGCGCTCGCCGAGCGCACGGAGGCGTTATCGCTTGCGACCGGAGATCCCACGGTGCTCGCTTGCGCGGGCTTCATCCACGGGCTGGCCCAGCATTTTCGCGGCCGGCCGCGAATCGCGCGCGAATGGCTCGAGAGAGGCGTCGCAGCGCTAGAGGGGCTCGATCAAACGCCACCTGCGGTGTTCGCCGCCGACCTTGGCGTCCTCCTCCTCGGTTTCCTCGCGATCGAGTTGCTGCACCTCGGATTCGTCGACCAGGGGCGTGCGCGCATGCGCGCGGCGCACGCGCGTGCCCGTGCTGTGCGTGCGCCGGGGCCGCAAGCGGCGGTGCTCTGGTGGGACGCCCTTTTCGGGGTGCTGATGGGCGAGCCCGAACGCGTAAGAGATGTGGGCGAACAGCTGCGAGCGCTGGTCGACGAGTACGCGCTGGAGGCCAGGGCGCCGCATCTCTGGTTCCGCGGCTGGGCGGAAGCCCACCTGGGGGACCCGCGTGCCGGCTATCGCCTCATACGCGAGGGCTGCGAACAGGCCGTACGGCTTGGCATACGGGCGTGGGGTAGCGAAACGCATGGCTACGCTGCCGAAGCGCTCGCGCGTGCCGGTGATTGGAGCGCGGCGCGGAAGGAGCTCGAGGAAGCGTTGCAGTGCACCAACGCGATCGGCGAACGGCAGTATCTGACGCCACTGCTGCTCCTCGATGCCCGGATCTCCGATGCGCTCGACGAGCCGGCCCGGGCGCGCGAATCGACGCTGCAGGCAGTCGCCGAAGCGCGCGCTCAGGAGTCTCTTTGGTTCCAGGTGAGTGCGCTGTCGGCGCTATGCGAGCGCGAGGATAAGACCGCCAAGGATGTGGCCTCGCTGCGTCTCGTACTGGACCAACTTACCGAAGGTCTCGATACGGCGCCGGTCGAAAAAGCCCGGACATTGCTCAAGAAGACTCGGAGTAAGAGCCGTAAGTAAGTCCACCTAGCGGTGGACGGATCAGTGTTGTGATTTCTTTGCTCCGGGGCCGTTAGCGGGAATGACGTCCGCCCCCGGGCGACTTTCACGCGCCCGGCAGGGAGGATGCCGAGCGGTTGATCTCCGTCACTCTGCCGCGTCGCCTCTCCTGCCGACCGCGAAGCTACGTCCGCACCGCGACTGACCGACTGGCTCGCCGACGTGCGGACCAGCGATTTTCCGGCTCGCGACTTCCCGCCTTCCCGGGTCTCGGTGAGGGCGCTCGTTTGAGCCCGGCAGTGCGCGCACCGCATTCAGACCGAACATCGACCTTTTGCTTACCGTTTGCTTACCAATCGACAGTTGGATACGGCTATGCTGTCCTGCAGTGTGGTTATCCCACATCTGTCATGACTCTCAACCCCGAATCCAAGTACCCCAGCCGGCGTACCGACGTCCTGAAAGTACGCAGCGACGCGAATCCCGATGCACTGGTCGAGTCCATCGCAAGCGATCTCCAGGCGAACGCGTCTGCGCGGTCTATGCGCTGCGCCTTCCGCACGCTCGTGCAATTCTCCTTCGACGTCTATCGGGAAACGCGCAGCATCGCTTAACCCGTCAGGAGTGTTTCGAGCACCTCGCCGATGCGCCGGCCGTGGACTGGGAGATCGTCAAGACGCGCTGGGAGGTGCCGCACCTCGAACCGGGCGAGGAGGCCTGGCGCGAGCACCGGGCTAGGCTCGAGGCCCACCTGCCACCGCACCCTGGTCGCGCTCGTCGCGCGGCTCGATCCATCGCGGGCGAATCGACCGGTGTTGCCGGATGCCGTCGCCCTGACGCACTGAGAGTTCCATGAGCGATCTCACGATCGGCGCGGTGATGGAAGTCCTGGGCGGCGAATACTACGGCGGCATTCTGGAGGGTATCGGGCGCGTGGCACGCGAACGTCACGCTCGACTCCTGGTGTTCCGCGGGACACCGGGCGACGTTGCCGTCGCACCGTTCGCTCGCGAGGTCCGCGGGTGGATCGCGGTTCATTCGCCCGTTGGGCTGGCCGCCCTCGCCCGCCTCGGGCTGCCGCTGGTGACCGTCGCCTACCACGATCCGGAGGTCGGGTGCCCTGCGGTCGTCGCCGACAACCGGCAGGGCGCTTCGCGAAGCTGTGCGCCACCTGGTCGCTCACGGCCACCGTCGCATCGCCTTCATCGGCTGGCTCGAGTATCCCGCGATCGCGGAACGGTACGAGGGTTATCGCGACGCGCTGACGGAGAGCGGACTGCCTTGCTCGCCCGAACTGGTCATCGACGTCGATGACAGGCAAACAGCCAGTGGCCGCGCGGGCGCCAGACAGCTCCTTGAGCGCGCCGCCTGGCCGTGCACGGCGGTGGTGGCCGGGACCGACCGGAATGCCGTCGGCGTCATGGAGGTCTTGCGGGCGGCCGGACTCCGCGTCCCGGAGGACGTCGCGGTGGTCGGCTTCGACGATCGGACGGTCGCGGATCTCGCCGATCCTCCGCTGACCACGCTTCGCACGCGCTTCGACGAGCTCGGCCGGCGGGCCGCGAGTCTCCTCCTCGATGAGATCAGCGGGAGTGCGGTCCCGCGCACCGCGCATCGCGTGCCGGTCGCGCTGATTCGTCGGCGCTCGTGCGGGTGCGATATGGCCGACGACCTTGCGCAGCCGCCAGGCGCGGAAGTCGCTCGCCGCGTGCGGGAACAGCGCCCTCGCCGCTCACCTCGTGCGCATGGCGCTGTTCCCCGTGCCTTCCGACCCGGCCCAGGTTCCCGGCGACATCTGGCCAGGCGTCGAGACGCTGATCGGCGGAATCGATGCCGCGCTCGCCGGAGACCCTGAACCGACCCCGGCGGCATTGAGGCAGGCGTGGCAGCAGGCGGTGCGCCTGACACGCGACCTGGATGTGCTGCGGGCGATGAGCGCGCTCCTGTCTCGTGCCGGAGCGCAGCGCCTGGCCGCGATGCCACCAGACCCGGATCGCGCTCACCGCCTCGCGGCGTTCCTCGCGCGGTCCGAGCTCAAGCTCTGGCGCGCTCGAGTGGCTTATCGGCATGAGGAGATGACGCATCTCGAGGAGCTGACGCAGGACTCGCCCAGGCTTGCGATGATGCTGCTCTCCGGGAAGACCGAGCAGGCGCAGGAGCTCGACTGGCTCAGGCTCACCCCGGCGCGTTGGGGATGTCTCGCGCTTTACGCCGACGCGACGCGCTCTTCAACGAGCACGCTGACGGTTGCTGGCACGTATCGCCTGTCCGGGCCGCCCTTGCCGGATCGAGGCACGCACTTCATCGCCGGCGCGTTCCCGCCGGCCGAGTGGTGCCAGGTGCCGGGATCCGCCGTCGGCACCGACGTGCTGATGCTCGTGCCGGTCGCCAGCGCGTCACGCGACTGGGGAGTCCTCGCCCTCCGCGGCCCGATCGAAGCCCACGGCGGCTACACCGCCCAGCGTCCGAACAACATGGCCATGTGGGGGAGCCTCCTGGCGGCAGCGCTCGAGCGGGACGCCCTCGCGGCGCACCTTGCCGAGCTTGCCGACGAAGATCGCAAGAGGGCGGAGCAAGCGCTTCGGCGAAGTGAGGCCACGCTGGCCGAAGCACAGAGATTGAGCCACACGGGCAGCTGGGTCTGGGACCGCGCGTCCGGGACAATGTCCTGGTCCGCAGAGATGTTCAGGTTGTTCGATCTCGATCCCCAGCACGAACCACCGCCCCGAGACGTCATCGACGAGCGACTTCACCCCGACGATCGCGAGGGCGTGCACAGCGTCCGTGCGAGGGCCGTCCGCGAGAAGGTCGACCTCGAACACGAGTACCGGATTCTCCTGCCCGACGGAACTGTGAGACACGTGCAGGCGACCTGCCACCCTGTGCTCAACGGAGCTGGAGACGTCGTCGAGGTGCTCGGCACCGTGAGGGACGTGACGGAACGAAAGCAAGCGGAGCACGCCCTGCGAGAGGCACAAGCGGCGCTCGCTCATGTGACGCGCGTGACGACGCTCGGAGAAGTGACCGCGTCGATTGCGCACGAGGTCAACCAGCCGTTGCTCGGCATCGTCAGCAGCGCCTCGTCCTGCTCGCGCTGGCTCGCCGCCCAGCCGCCGAACCTGCAACGGGCGCAGCGGGCGCTCGAGCGGATCATGAAGGCGGGCACCCGTGCGAGCGCCGTCATCGACCGCGTCCGCACGCTGGTCAAGCGCCAGCCGCTGCGCGTCGAGCCCGTCGACCTCAACGAGATCGTCCGTGACGTGATCGCGATGGTTCGCCATGAGCTACAGCGGTCCGGGGTGTCGCTCAAGACACGCCTCGCGGAAGAGCTGCCCGCCGTTCCCGGAGATCGCGTTCAACTGCAGCAGGTGGTTCTGAACCTGATCCTCAATGCGATCGACGCGACGCGTGAGATCGAGGGCCGTTCCCGCCAGGTGTGGGTCGCGTCACGCTCCGAGGCTGGCAAGAACGTGCACGTGGAGGTCCGCGACTCGGGCGTAGGGCTCGCTCCGGATTCGCGGGCCCGAGTGTTCGAGGCGTTCTACACGACGAAGCAGAGTGGACTCGGCATGGGGCTCTCGATCTGCAAGTCGATCGTCGAAGCGCATGGCGGCAAGATCAGCGCGATACCCAATTCCCCTCACGGCGCGATCTTCCAGTTCTGGCTGCCCCTCGTGTCCGACGACACGGGCGTCGCATAACGACGCTGCCCATGCCTGCGCCGTCCGAGCAGCCGATCGTCTTCGTCGTCGACGACGACGCCCTGGTTCGCGACGACGATCGAGGATCTGTTGCAGTCGGTTGGCCTGGACGTCCGGCTCTTCGCCTCGCCGGGGGAATTTCTGAAGACACGACGGCCCGACGCGCCGGGCTGCCTCGTCCTCGACGTCCGACTTCCCGAGCAAAGCGGTCTCGACTTCCAGAAAGCTCTCGTGGGCACAGACATGGAGCTTCCGATCGTCTTCATCACCGGCCATGGCGACATCCCGATGACCGTGCGAGCGATGAAGTCCGGTGCCGTGGAGTTCCTCACCAAGCCGTTCCGTGATCAGGATCTGATCGACGCCATCCAGGCGGCCATCGCGCGCGACCGCGCCCGCCGTGCCGATGCGCGCGTGCTCGTGGAGCTCCGCCGACGCTTCGCCGCACTCACGCCACGCGAACAGGACGTCATGCGGCACGTGGTGAGCGGGCGCCTGAACAAGCAGGTCGCCGGCGATCTCAATCTCAGTGAGGCCAGGGTCAAGACGCTGCGCGGTCAGGTCATGCGGAAGATGCAGGCGGAAACGCTGGCGGAGCTCGTTCGCATGGCCGACCGGCTCGGCATCACCGCGGCCAAACAGGCGCCTCCACCAAGGTAGAAACACTCCCTCCTCAAGACCAACGTCGCGCGCGCCAGTACGAAAGTATCGCGCGATGTCGTGGTGCGGTCAGCTGTCGCGACCAAGTTCCCCCTAGCGTCGCACGCTTGAGGGCCGTAGCGTCGTATCGAGACGAGGGGGTATGGCGTAACGGCCTGTGATCGCGATCGTGGACGACGACGCATGGATCCGCGAGAAGAGGACGGAATGAGATTGAGCGCGAAGTTGATCGCGGGGGCGGCAGCCGCTGTGCTGTCGATTGGCGCCGCTGCGCCGGCGCTTGGTGGCTCCGTCACGCGTCCGGGTGACACAGTTGGCGCTGCGGTGGGAATGCCGCTTCCTCCAGGCGTCTATTTCCAGAATCAACTGACCGAGGATTACCGGGCCACAAGCCCGCATGGCACCGCTGTCCTAGACGATGTCCCCGTCTTGGTTTGGTCGACCCCCTGGACGATTGTTGGCGGACGACTGGTACTGTCCACCGCGCCTGTGGTTCCGGTGAACGTTCGAATTTACGACACGGTCAGCGAGAGCGGCCTGTTCAATCCGTATGTTGGGGCTCAACTGGCCTGGGATCTCGGCCATGACTTCGGCGTCAGCTATTTGCTCGGCGGCTACATCGACATTGGTAGCCCGGTCGGGTATAGCTCAGACTCGCTCAATCAGCGCTTCGCGCTCAGCTACGTCGGCAACGGATGGAACCTGACCGCGAACATTATCTGGGGTATCCAATTTGACGAGGTCACAAGCAAGCCACAAATATCGCCGTGCCCGGTTTCGGCCGCCCACCCTCACAATGGCTGTAACCCGGACTTCCTCAACGTCGACTTGACGGCGACCAAGAGGTTCGGCAACTGGGAGTTGGGGGCGGTAGGTGGGTATTCCACCGATCTCAACGCGCCGATTGCCGGCTACAAAAAGCAAAGCCAATTCCAGTTGGGGCCGCTTGTCGGCTATTACTTCAAACAAGTAGTTTTACAAGGGTACGTTACAACCGACGTGTATGAGAAGAATTACGGCGCCTCCCTGATCAGCGTAAACGTTCGCATCACCATCCCACTTGGGAATCCGCCTGGGCCACCCAGAGCTATCTCACCATGAGTATGTCGCCGCTCCTGCCAATCGGAATTCAGAATACGGCGACGCCTTATTTCGGCCCGAGGCTGGGTTTCGACAATCGGCCGCTGGACCGAAGGCACCAGAGCACCCGCCGCACCGCGTGCGGCTCCGTCACCGCGCCGAGGATCCGGCGCGCGCCCCCGCAGCGCTCGCACACGAGCACCTGGATCGCGAACACCCGGCGGAGGAGCCGGGCCCAGGGCCACCGTCCCGGTGATCGCGAGCCTGCGTCCGCGCGCGCGCCGTCAGGGGCCAGCTTCGGGATGATCGCCGATCGCCATTCGGCGCGGGGGGCGAGCAGGCCATGGTACGCCAGCAAGGGCCGGCGCGGCGGCGGGACGAGTGCGGCCTGGGTGCCGAGGCGCGAGCACGGGTGTACGGGGAGCGGGACCGAGAAACGTCGCTAGCACCTCCTACGTTCTTCAACAACGCCAGAAAGGAGAGACACATGTTCTACAGCAATGGTAACTACGAAGCGTTCATTCGTCCCCGCAAGCCGCAGGGCGTGGACGAGAAGTCTGCCTATCTCATCGGCGGTGGCATCGCCTCGCTCGCGGCGGCGGGCTTCTTGATCCGCGACGGGCAGATGGACGGCAAACGCATCACCATCTACGAGGCGAGCAATATCTGCGGCGGCTGCCTGGACGGCATCGAGGACCCAAAGGAGGGCTTCCTCTTCCGCGGCGAGCGCGAGATGGAGGACCACTACGAGTGCCTGTGGGATCTGATGCGCTCGATCCCGTCGCTCGATGTCAAGGGCGCCTCGGTCCTTGAAGACTATTACCAGATCAACAAGGACTACCCCAACTACTCCCTGTGCCGGACCACTCACAAGCGCGGGCAGCCCTTCCCGACCGACGGCAAGATGCTCCTGACCCCCAAGGCGCAGGGCGAGCTGATGAAGCTCTTCTTCACCCACCGAAGAGAGCTATACGACAAGCGGTTCGAGGAATTCGTGGGCGAGGAGTTCTTCAAGAGCAACTTCTGGGTGTATTGGCTGTCGATGTTCGCCATCGGGCCCTGGCACGGCGCCCTGGAGATGAAGCTCTACATGCAACGCTTCGTCCAGCACTTCGGTGGGTTACATGATCTCAGCACCATCAAGTTCACTCGCCTCAACCAGTACGACTCTCTGATCCTCCCGCTAGTCAAGTGGCTCGAGCAGCAAGGCGTCACGATTGTGTACGACACGAAGGTCACCAACGTCGTGTTCGACATCACCCCGGAACGCAAGGTCGCTCGCCGGATCGAGTGGATCCAGGGCGGAAAGCGCGGAGGACGCGACGTCACCGAGAACGACCTCGTCCTCATTACCAACGGCTCCGCGGTCGAAAACACCGCGTGGGGGGACCACCACACCCCGGCCAAGTGGAACAGGGACATCCAGGAGGGCAGCATCTGGGCGATGTGGCGCAACATCGCCGCCCAGGACCCCGCCTTCGGTCGGCCCGACAAGTTCTGTGCCCACACCGACAAGACCAGCTATGAGTCGGCATGCATCCGCACCCTCGACGACAAGATTCCGCCCTACATCGAGCGGATCTGCCAGCGCGAAACGTCCAGTCACGACGGGAAGCCCATCACCGGCGGCTTGGTGACCGTGCGCGATTCCAATTGGATGCTGTCGTGGAACGTCGAGCGCAACCCGCACTTCAGGAACCACCCGAAGGGCCAGCTGATGATCCACGCCTACGGCACGTACAGCCTCGACCGGCCCGGCAACTACGTCAAGAAGGCGCTGAAGGACTGCACCGGCGAGGAGATCGCCCGGGAATGGCTCTACCACCTGGGGGTGCCGGACGATCAGATCAACCAGCTGGCGGCCAAGTCGGTGATCGTGCATCCGTGCATGATGCCCTACATCACGGCCTTCTTCATGCCCCGGCGTGACGGCGACCGTCCCAAGGTGGTGCCCGAGGGAGCGGTCAACTTCGGGTTCCTGGGGCAGCTCGCCGAGAGCCACCCGCGGGACGTCATCTTCACCGTCGAATACTCCGCGCGGACGGCGATGGAAGCGGTCTACACCCTGCTGGACATCGAGCGGGGCGTGCCGGAGCCGTGGGGCTCGCAGTACGACATTCGTGCGATGCTCAACTCGGCGCCCGTGCTGCGGGATGGCGAGAAGCTGAAAGCTGCCCGCCCCGATCGAGGCGTTGATTCGATATCTCACCGGCGTTCAAGATCTGGAGAAGACCGAAATCGGCGAGCTGCTGCGGGACTACGGGTGGATCGGCGAACTCGGCGACGACGAGCTCACGGTCGCGATACACAAGAACCCTCCGCGGGTGACTCGCACGGTCCTCTAGACCAGCGGAGAGACGGCAGTCTGACGATTCAGATCGCGGTGAATGGGCCGGGACTGTCAAGTTGCAAGATCGGGCTGGTTCGGCTGTTAGCGGAGGACTGGGGGCCGTTTTACGCGCGTGCTCCAGTCCTCCTTTGCCTTCAGCGGACGGCGCACCTTGGAAAGAGCCTGAGTCCAATTGGTCGCCTCCCAACGCCAAAGTTCTGTCCGACATCGAATGCCGGGGACGACCGGCGTCGAGCTGTATCAGAAGCTCATCGCCGACGGCATATACCGCGCTCGGTATGAGACGGGACGGGGTTCGTGGCACGCCCTGAGGAGGCATGGCAATAGCCGACGAGAGGACGGAGAGCGCGACGGTACATTCAATGTCCGCTCAGACCGGAAAGGCGACTGTAATGAACAATGAAGGACGCAAGGCACACCTGGTCGGGTCAGGCATCGCCAATCTGGCTGCCGCGGCCTACCTGATCAAAGACGGCGGCTTTTCGGGCGCGAACATCGCCATTTACGAAGAGGAACATCTACCGGGCGGATGTCTTGACTCAGCTGGCGCTCCCGAACAGGGCTACTTCATGCGCGGCGAGCGCATGTTCGAGGAGAATTACGTCTGCATGTACGATCTGCTGTCTTTCATCCCCTCAGTGGATGACCCGACGAAAACGATCAAGCAGGACACCCTCGAGTTCACTAAGGCCTACCGATGGAACAACAAGGCTCGCCTGGTCGACAACGGTAAGATTATGAACTTCCGCTCTTACGGGTTTAGTGCGAAAGACGAGCTAGAGCTCCTCGCGTTGACTTCCAAACCGGAGAGAGCGTCGAACGATAAGCGTATCAACGACGTCTTCTCGGAGCACTTCTTTACAACGAATTTCTGGCACATGTGGAAAACACTCTTTGCCTTTGAACCATGGCACAGCGCCATTGAAATGCGCCGCTACCTGCTGAGATTCATGCATCTGTTCCCAGACATGGCAACTCAAACGTTGCTCCACCACACCAGGTATAACCAGTACGATTCGATGGTGCGCCCGATCCTCAAGTGGCTGACCGACCGT
This sequence comes from uncultured Candidatus Rokubacteria bacterium, assembly GCA_963805625.1. Taxonomy (GTDB): domain Bacteria; phylum Methylomirabilota; class Methylomirabilia; order Rokubacteriales; family DASRDR01; genus DASRDR01. Next base: position 587,738 of record CAWDVE010000016.1, on the reverse strand, counting down.
GGTGTGCAGTACGTGGGGGACACACGAGTGACCGATATCGACCTCGGGAACGACCCTGATGGCGAACTCACCGCCCACGGGATCACGATGGTCCAGGACGGAAAGCAAAGGACGGTTGAAGTCAGGCCGGAGGCCATTGTCATCGCGACGCTGGGCTCGATGGTCGCGAATGCCTCATTTGGCTCGAATAGTTCCGCGCCGAAGCTGATCACGTCGTCGACGCATGAGGGGAAATGGGCACTGTGGGAGACTCTGGCTCGCAAGCGCAAGGACATCTTTCGTGATCCGTCGGTCTTCACCGGTCACATCGACGAGTCGTCATTCACGTCATTCACGGTGACCCAAAAGGACCGGCGGTTCTTCGACTTAATGGAGAAGTTCAGCGGGCAAGAAGCTGGTAAGAACGGGATCACCTCGTTTCCAGAGTCCAGTTGGTCGCTGACGTTTATCCTCAACCATCAGCCGTATTACCAGAACCAGGCAGCAGGCGTGTACGTGTTCTACGGCTTGGGTCTCTACGCTGACAAAATCGGCGACTATGTCCGCAAACCAATGGGTGAATGCACCGGAAGAGAGATTCTAGAGGAGTTGGTGCATCACTTGAAGTTCGACGCCGACCTGAAGCGGATTCTCGATTCGTCGAATGTCATCCCCTGCAGGATGCCGTTCGTCACAAGCCAGTTTTTGAAGAGAAAGGTTACTGACCGACCTGATGTTGTTCCGAAAGGCTCAACCAACGTGGCCCTCACCGGTCAGTTCGTTGAAGTGCCAGACGATTGTGTGTTCACGATGGAATATTCGGTGCGCTCCGCGCAAATGGCGGTCTTCAAACTGCTGAATCTCGCCAAGGAACCAAACCCGTTCCCACGAGTGAGTAACGACCTTCACGTCGTCTGGAACGCGGTTAAAACGTTAGCGCAGTAGAGCAACAACCATTCCGGGAGCGAGGTAGCGGTCGGGGCCCGATTGGTGCGGAAAGAGGGAATGGCGCATTCCTCCGGCTGTTGGGAGTTGGCGAACCCGAAGCGAGCCGCCAGGCCATGCGGCCACCGGGTGCAATGCGCCATGGATCGAGGGCGACGGCCCGACCCTTATCTGGGGTATTCCCGAGAAGTGCCCGTGTCGCGCGATCCGGATCCAAGCGATGCCGCCCTTTATCACGCGCGCACCGGAAGGTGCGCCCCCGCATTGTCCACATCAAGCAGGACACGACCCAGGTAGCGACACTAATTTGGTAGTGCAGGCCCGCGCGGAAGAAAGCGAACCGGTTTCCCAGATGGAGGAGAACCATGAGGCTCTATGAGCACGTCAGAGCTCTCCCGGCGGCGAGCATCGGGAATGTGTTGGCCAAAGCAATATGCACAACGGCCTTGGCGCTCGTGACGGTCATTGCCTGTGCAACGTCAGCCTGTGCGCAAGGGAGTTCGGCTGCGATTTCGGCTAGTGAACTGTCGGCGAGTGAATTGGCCAAGGGGATTACGAACCCGGTCACCGAGCTCTGGTCGCTCCAGTTCCAGATCAACAATTACAGACTTGAGACCGGGAATTCGAACCCTGAGAGCGGGAAGTAGGTGTACAGCCTCTATTTTCAACCCGTCCTGCCGGTGGGTCTCACCAACGATCTCAATCTAATCACACGCCCCGTGATTACCCTGTACCAGAGCGTGCCGCATCCCACGGGGCCATCTCAATCTCAGTGAGACCAGGGTCAAGGCGCTTCGCGGTCAGATCATGCGGAAGATGCAGGCGGAAACGCTGCCGGAGCTCGTTCGCATGGCCGACCGGCTCGGCATCACCGCGGCCAACCAGGCGCTACCACCAAGGTAGAAACACTCCCTCCTCAAGCCCAACGTCGCGCGCGCCAGTACGAAAGTATCGCGCGATGTCGTGGGGCGGTCAGCTGTCGCGACCAAGTTCCCCCTAGCGTCGCACGCTTGAGGGCCGTAGCGTCGTATCGAGACGAGGGGGACATGGTATGGCGACGCGGCTGAGAGAGTGGCAGGTCATTGTGGGCGTTACGTTGCTTGCTCTCGTTATCGAGGCCACCCCCGCTTGGCCGCAGGCAGCTCCTGCAACTGCAGCTCTCTCCGCTAGTGAATTGGCCAAGGAGATCTCGAACCCGGTCACCAGCCTCTGGCAGCTCCAGTTTCAGTTCAACAACGTGAGACTCGAGAGCGCGGATGTCAGCCCGGTGAGCGAGGAGTGGGTGTACAACCTCTATTTTCAGCCCGTCATGCCGGTGAGCCTGACCAAGGACATCAATCTAATCACCCGGCCCGTGATCACGCTCTACAACAGCGTGCCGGTTCCCACGGGACCCGATAGCAGCGACCGGAAAACAACGTTCGGCGACATCATCCTGGCGCAAGTGCTTTCACCCGCCGGCACCGAGCCGTGGATCTTTGGCGTAGGACCTACCTGGATATTCCCGACCGCTGGCTCGGATTTCACGGGCCAAGGTAAGTGGCAGGTTGGGCCAGCTGTCGGAGGTGGCTACATCACGAAAGAGTTCATGATCGCCGCCTTGGCCCAGCAATGGTGGTCTTTCGCCGGAGACGGGGACCGCAAGGACACAAGCCAGCTGAATCTCTTGCCTTTGATCTACCGTTTCTTCGGAGACGGATGGAGCGTCGGCTACTCGGGCAGCATTCTGGCCGATTGGAAAGCGCGGAGCGGTGAGCGCTGGACTGTGCCCCTCGGACTATCGGTAGCCAAGGTGGTCATGATGGGGGGGAAGCTCCCTGTGCAAATCCAGATCGGCGGACAGTACTTCGTGGAGAGACCCACGGGCGGCCCGGAATGGAACGTCCAGCTCCAAATCACACCGGTGATTCCGAAGCTGATTACTGGGACGCTGTTCAAATGAATATTCAAGCGCACAGCAAAACCTTCTTAGACCAGACGGACGATGTATTGTCGGCAGGGAGTAGTTGCATTCAGAGAGCCCGTGCAGCAGGACGCGCGGGCCGGAGCTTTGTTCGGCGATGCGCATGCGCGGACATCGGTGCTCCGACACGTAGCGTAACCTGATCACAAATGGGACAGTGCCGATCGGCGGCGGCATGTGGCAGGTGATTCCGGCGGGCGACGTGATCGTGAACACCGTTCCGACGTGCATTACAACGGCGCATTGGAGGCGATCATGGCAGAACAGAGCAGAATGCATGCGTACGTGAACTGGACCAAGCAGCGAATTGACGAGATGGATGCCACGTGGCTTCACTCGAAGCCAAAGCGGGTCAGGTGAAGGCCGAGTCGAAGGCAAAAGCCGATCAAATGCTCGCCGACATGAAGAAGCGGCGGGGCGAGTTTCAAGCCAAAGCCAAGGCGCAGGCTCAGGCGGGCGAAGCCGCTATGCAAGCCAGCAAAGCTCATCTGGAGTCGCAGTGGCACGGCTTTGAAGCGCAGGTCAAAACCTATTTTGACACCGTCGGCAAGCAAATCGAGCAGCAACAGGACACGTTCCGGGACGTTACCGCCGCGCATGCAAAGGCGTGGCAAGAGGCGGTCGACAAGCTCCACAGTGAAGCCACCAAGGTCGCAGCCGCGAGGCGCGCCGATGTCGATGCGGCGGTGAAGCAGATGAAGACGGACGCGGCGGAGGCCGAAGCCCGATTGCAGAAGCTGAAGCAGGCGGGCAGCGAATCCTGGGCGGCGATGAGTGCAGCCTTGGCGGAGTCGCGCAAGGCCTTCGATCGCGGCAATCAGAAGGCGTGGGACGCACTTACTGAGTCTCGCATAATACAGTGACACAGCGATCGACTGCATCGTCTGGCGGCGCCTCGGAGTGGCAGGCTGCGGCGGAGCTGCAGCCGCTGGTGAAGAATTGGTGGATGGTGGCCGGCCGCGGTGTCCTGGCGGTCTTATTCGGAGTTGCGATCGCGCTCTGGCGGATCCCGGTGTTCGACGCTGCCATCGTCTCCTTCGGCACATACGCGATCGCCGACGGGATTCTGGCGATCGCTTCGGCGCTCCGAGCAGCCCCCGCGCGGATGACGGGCTGGCCGATCGCGCTCGAAGGCATCATCAGCGTCTGTTTCGGACTGCTGGCGTTGGTTTGGCCGTTTCCGTTTCTTCCGCGCGGGGCGATCGGAGTCCTGATCGCGTGGGCTGTGCTGACCGGGATTTGTGAGATCGTCGCCGCGGTGGGGCTGCCGCCCAAGCTCGCCGCCCACTGGCTCGTCGGCACCGGAGGCGCGTTCTCGATCTTCCTCGCGCTTGGGGTGCTCGGCCTGGTGCTCGGCACGCCCTACGCCGGCTCGGACCGCGTCGTGCTCGCCCTCGCCGCCTACGCGATCGTCTTCGGGATCGTGATCCTTCTCGCGTCGCTGCGCTTCCGGCGGGCCGCGGCTTGGCGCCCGCAGAACCAGAGGCGGCCGGTTCGGGACGACGCAGCATCAGCAACTGGGAACACGTAGCGGAGGCCGTCAGAGCCGCAGTAACATGTTCAACCATCGGTACCTGCGTTGGTCGAGGCGCGCCTTCACGCGGAGACCGGATGCGGTCTTCGTCGCTCCGATCAGGTTGACGATCACGTCGTGACTGACCAGGGCCGCCCACGCCAGTTCATTGTGATGTGCGAGAACAGTCATGGTCACTTACGATCTGTAAGGGTTATGTCCTGACGCGTACTTATCGAGAGTGGTTTCGCTTGCGAACTCCGGGCGCGTATCGTGCCCGCAGGGTTGCCGTCATTATCCTGGCTGTGAGTCCGCCGCTCATCTGCGCCGGGTTTGCGAAAGGTCCCGACCGTTGGGACCTCTTTGAAAGGTCTGGTTCCCTAACGACCGCGATCGGTCTTCTGCTGGCGTCGAGGAGATATCTCCGATACGGCGTCCTCGAGCTGGCGATCTTGCAGAGAAACAAGGAGTCACGGTCGAGCATGGTCGAACTGTTGGACGACATCTATACAGCGAAACTGGGATTGGCACTCTCGGCATTCGGCACAATCATCTGGGGATGGGGCCAGTATCTAGGGTGGTGGAGTTTCAGCTACCTCGTTGTCTGGGCGGTGATTGCGGCTCGTGACGCGTGGCGCGATGTCGGTCGTCTGCGCGACGCCCCAATCGGCGTCCCGCCCGCCGAAGAAAGCAAGAATGCAGCAGATGCGGGCTCATGACAGCTTGTCGTCGGCAACTCTGAAGCGAATCACGGTTTCGCAGGGCGCGACCGTACTGGCGGGCTCGCTCAATTCCGGTTTAGCGATGACCGATCACGTGCCACAAGTCGGCGCCTGCTGCTGCCGAGCGGCGTAGCTCACCCGATCGGCGAATGCGTGCGCAGCGGCGAGCTCCCGCACTGCGAGGAGCAGCGGTGCGTGTGGGTGCGCCGAACCTCGATCGATTTGCTTCGCGGCCATGTCTAAGCGTGCTCCGAGATGCATGGCAAGGACGTCCTCGCCCGGAGCGCGATCAGCCATCGTCATCGCCGCCATCGCATTCGTCCTGACGGGCTGCGCGACGAACCACCCGATGATGCCGACCCCGGTGCTCTACACAGGGGAGAATGCGAGGCCGCTTTTCACCGAGTTGTCGATCGACAGTCGCCGGCCGTCTCTCGATCTGCTGTTCATCACCGATCGCGCACCGGCAGAGCAAGCCGGTGACTTGCCGTATACCGCGGGCCGATCGCGTTCGATGGCGTTCGGATCGGCGATGATCGAGTTCGGCGAAGACGTCTCCTGGGACGTGCTGGTCAAGGAAAGCACCGCGACGCAACGCGTCAATCCACTGCAGCTCAAGCTCGGGCCGACCACGGAGCTCGGTCGCTTTCCGGCCATACCGTATGAAGTCGTTGTCGCTCCGGATGGCATAAGACGTGTACCCGCCGTCGTCGAGGCGTACGAAAAGGCGAAGCAGCAGCTGCAAGCCGAGATTGCGAGGCGGATCGCTATCGCGCGCCGCAAGGAAGTCGTGCTGTTCGTGCACGGCTACCACAGCAGCTTCGAGAGTGCAGCGCTGACGATGGGCGAGCTGTGCCATTTCCTAGGACGGGAGTTCGTGTGCGGCATCTTCACGTGGCCCGCCGGCGGACGGCGCGGCATACTGTTCGGCTACAACGTCGACCGCGAGTCGGCCGAATACGCGGTCGAGGACCTGTTGAAGGCGATCCGGATCGTCGCCCGGACGCCGGGCGTGGAGCGTATCCACCTCATCGCGCATAGCCGCGGCACGGACACTCTCGCATCGGCGCTGGCCGAGCTCAGCGTCGAAGCCTACACACTCCAGAGCTCACCGGATCGCGAGTTTCACATCGGCAATGTTGTCCTCGTCGCTCCCGACCTTGATGGCGACGTCGCGCTGACCAAGATCTTCAAAGTCGTTCTCCGACCCTGACTTGCCGTTCGGCGGGAAACCGGACCCGGGCGCCGTCATCCCCCCTTCACCTGGCCTCAGGGTCACCCTCTACGTTTCGCCCGACGACAAGGCGCTCGCGACGGCGAGCTGGCTGTTCGGCAGCATCGCCCGGCTCGGGCGGATCGACGCGACGATGTTCAGCGCTGACCAGATCGAAGCGATCGCCTTGTTGCGCGCGGTCGACATCATCCAGGTGAGCGGGACGAGCGACTTCTTCGGCCACAGCTACTTCACTTCGAATCCGCACGTGAGCGCCGACATCATCGCGCTGCTGCGGTACGGCCTACGGCCTAACGAGCCCGGCCGGCCCCTCGAACACATCGCGGGGCCTTTCTGGCGGGTGCCGAGGCAGTGATTGGCACGCATGCAAACCCGCGGCGAGCGTGAATCGTTGCTTGTCGCTCAGCTCCGCCGGGAAGCGACCGATACAACCGCTCTCGCCCTAGCGAACGCGCTGCTCGACAAGGCAAAGCCGCGCGGAACGTGCGCCGTGTTACGGGTGAACGGTCGCTTCGCGCTCCGCGTCGGCGTTTCACGCTTTCTGCTCAATCGTTGACGCTGGGTCCGCGACGTTTCGACGAGCGAGATCGCGACGTGCCTGCTCCCGCCGATGCCTTTTTGAGGCGCCGGGCGCCGCGACGCCCGGGCGGAGTGGAATTGCTGCCTGCCAATATGAACGAGCGGCGGTCGGGTCGCCGATGAGCCCGGACGCCGCGCGGATCTGACTCGTCCCTGACAACTCGGGGCGCGCCGCGTGCTAACCCTTTCGAACTGACACCTCGGAACCGGAGTTCCTCCATGGATCGCCGGACCCTCATCATGGCCGCATCGGCCCTTGTCGCGCTGGCCGGCGTCGCCATGCCTTGCCTCTACTGGCGTCGTGAACTTCGACCGGAAGGCTTTCGCGGCCGCTCAGGAGGCCGGCGAGGGTATCGTCCTCTGGTACTGCTCCGCGGTGAACCACCTGCAAGAAGCAGGAACCCATCGTGCATAGGACTCGACGGATCCTGCGTTTTCCAAAGTGAAGATGTTCAAAGTCGACTTGGATTCGAGTAGGTATCTGCTTCGCGCCTGAAAGGTCACGCAGGAGAGAACACTCATCGCGTTCAAGGGCCGGGCCGAGAGACTGCGGTCCATCGGCCAGACGGAGCCCGGTGTAGTCCGCCAGGTCTTCGAAGCTTCGCACTGGCGGAGGTACACTACGGCGGGACCATGGCACTCAATGCTGGCTATACTGGGGATCGCGTCGCCACGGCGGTCACCGCTCACACCCTTCAAGTTGCCGCCGAGGCGATGACGGGGCAAGAACCCTTGCCCATTCGAAGGCGCCGTGGCAACCGCGGGTGGCAACCGCCGCGTAAGTCCGCGCCGCAGCAGACCGTGTCTCCGCCCTCTCAAGGCTGAAACACGGGTTCGAGTCCGCTAGTACTCGAGTACGAACTCGAAGTTCAAGTCGGGTCGCCTCCACAACGCAAATCCAGCCCCCGATTTGAACCAGCGACCCGGGCTCTGGCCAGGAACAGGCGTGTGTGCCGCTATTCAGGCCAACGACGCATGTTGCTGACTGAAAATCCCTGGCCGAAAGGCCAGTGTGCACGTTGGGTATAGCTGATTTCATTTCCACGTCGTTTCGCCCTTGACCGGTATCCGCTAAGTAGCTAATCTGCAAGGGCGGGGTCGTGGTGGAGCCTGGTTACCACGCTGGCCTGTCAAGCAGGCGGGCAAATAGAAGCCCCTCGGTAAGTCGCGGACTTGCCGAGGGGTTTTTCTTTGGGTGCTTGGCTGGCGGGGGGTGGTTTCGGGCCTGGGGAGGGCGGTCGCGGGCATAGTTTCGGGCATAGCGGAATCGGTCGGTCCAGACTGGTTCGCGAGACGTTCGCACTACTGATTCAGCAGTCGGCGAAACTCCTCGGGGTCCACCTCCGCGTCGCGCATCAGGTGTCGCAGCAAGCCCGCCTTGAGCGTGCGGTGGTCCGGGATCGTCAGCGGCCTTCTGGAGGGATCAGTCGCATGGCGGAGCCGGATGTGGCTACCGCGCTGCCGGACGACGGTGTAGCCGAGCTGCTCGAAGACGCGGATGGCCTCCCGTCCGGAGACGACGGGAAGCCCGGACGTCATCGGGTGACGACGACGCTTCCGACCAGGACGCGGGAGGGATCCGGGATGACCTCCCCGTGGGCCTGTATGTCCTCCAGGCAGAGCTCGATGGCTTCGCGGATGTTGTCCAGCGCCCCGTCGACCGTGTCGCCCTGGCTGTAGCAGCCTGGAAGAGAGGGGCACGTCGCGACGTACCCACCGGTCTCATTCGGTTCCAAGAGCACCTTGAAGTCGTAGGCCTTCATCGCTGTCTCCCCTCCGGCAAGGGCCATTATAGGGCGGAAGGCCTGCAGGGTAAGCGCGGCTATCGACGTGCGCCGGGAGCCGTGCACGACGCGGCGAACGCTCCGACCGCGTGAGCGCACTTCAGGCGCGGTCACGACTTCTTCGTCCCACATATTCCATCGGGCGGACGCGGCCTAGAAAGTGCGCGCATGGTAGCTCGAAAGAGCTCCTGCATGGCTTGACCTTCGCCCTCTGCGGGTCGAGCATGGACGAGTATCTCGCCGGGCTCGAACTCACAGGCTCGGCGGACGCGCGTGCCTTCGGGGCGAAGCGCGGCCCATGAAGGGCGGGGAGAGGATCCCATGAGGCGCGTCCCTCGGACTGCCATCCACGCAGTCCATCCCTGATGGCAGTGCTGGCTTTCAACTGCGGGAGCTCCTCTGTCAAGTTCGGGCTGTTCCATGTCGGCCCCGACGACGCCGCGGGTGGCCGCCGCCCGCAGGCGCTCGCCCGTGGCCAGGTGGACGGCCTTTCCACCGGGGACGCCACCGTCCGCCTCCGGATCGGCGAGCGAGTCGAAGAGGCGCGGGTCCCGCTCGATGGGTACGAGGCGGCGATTCGGCACGTGCTGGCCCGGCTGGCCGCGGGCGAGCGATCGGGCCTGCCCCCGATCGCGACGGTGGGGCACCGGGTCGTCCACGGCGCGGACCGGTTCCGTCATCCGGTCCTGATCGACGACGCGGTGGTGGCCGGGCTCGAGGCGCTGGAGGAGCTGGCGCCCCTCCACAACCGGCCGAGCCTGGCGGGAATCCGGGCGGCGCGGGCGACGCTCGGGCCGCGCGTACCGATGGTGGCCGTCTTCGACACGGCCTTCCACGCGAGCCTCCCGGATCACGCCTCGACCTACGCCATCCCCCGCGAGCTCGCGGACCGGCACAGCATCCGCCGCTTCGGCTTCCACGGGCTCTCCTACCAGTCCGTGCTCGCCCGATACGCCGAGATGACGGAGACGCCCGAGGAGGCGGCCACGCTCGTCGCGCTTCATCTCGGCAATGGGTGCTCGGCCGCGGCCATCAAGGAGGGTCGCTCCGTCGACACCTCGATGGGGTTCACGCCGCTCGAAGGCCTGGTGATGGGCACCCGCGCGGGCGACCTGGACCCCGCGATCGTCGAATACCTGACTCGGCGCGAGGCCGTGCCGGTGAACACGGTCAGCGAGTGGCTCAATTCCCGCTCGGGCCTGCTCGGCATCTCCGGCCTCAGCTCCGACATGCGCGAGTTGCTCGCGCGCGAGGGAGACCATCCCGGCGCGCGCCTGGCCATCGCCGTCTTCTGCTATCGCGCGCGAAAGTACATCGGGGCGTATGTGGCCGCCCTGGGCGGCGTCCGGGCCGTGGTCTTCACGGGCGGAATCGGGGAGCACTCGCCGGAGATTCGCGCCCGCATCTGCGCCGGGATGGACTGGTGCGGCCTCCGGCTCGACCCCGCGCGGAACGCCGCTGCCGTCGGTGCGGAGGGCTGCGTCAGCCCCCCGGACGCGGCGCTCAAGGCCTACGTCATCGCCGCCGACGAGGAACCGGTCATCGCGCGAGAGACCGTCGCGTGCGTCGCGCGATCGACGGACGTCCCTCGAAGGTAAGGAGCACGAGCGATTGGGCGGGGAGAATCAGAGTTGGACGTGTTGGTCACGACCGGGTCGCGCTGGACCGGTCGACTGGACGCTCCGAGGCATGAGGCCGGCACCTGGATTGCGGGTGTCGGCCCCCAGGGTGTGTACGACGAGCTCCATGCCCGCGCGGCTCGTCAAGTCCCCGGTCACCGCCGTGGGCGCGAGGAGGGCGTGATGGAGGGACCGCTGTCGGCCGCCGAGCTGAACGCGATCGACGCCTGCTGGCGCGCGGCGAACTACCTGTCGGTCGGCCAGATCTATCTCCTGGCCAATCCGCTGCTCCGGGAGCCGTTGCAGGTGTCACACATCAAACCACGGCTGCTCGGGCACTGGGGCACGACGCCGGGACTGAACTTCATCTACGCGCACCTGAATCGCGTGATCAAGCGGGACGGCCTGGACATGATCTACATCTGCGGTCCGGGCCACGGCGGGCCGGCCATGGTCGCCAGCACGTATCTCGAGGGGAGCTACAGCGAGCGGTATCCCAACGTGTCGCTGGACGAGGACGGGATGCGGCGGCTGTTCCGCCAGTTCTCCTTCCCCGGTGGGATCCCGAGCCACGCGGCGCCGGAGACCCCGGGGTCGATCCACGAGGGGGGTGAGCTCGGGTACGCCTTGGCCCATGCCTACGGCGCGGCGTTCGACAATCCGGAGCTGATCGTGGCCTGCGTCGTGGGCGATGGGGAGGCGGAGACGGGCCCACTGGCGACCGCGTGGCACTCGAACAAATTCCTCAACCCCGTCACCGACGGGGCGGTGCTCCCGGTCCTGCACCTGAACGGCTACAAGATCGCCAACCCCACGATCCTCGCCCGCATTCCGCGGGACGAACTGGACCACCTCCTGGCCGGCTACGGCTACACGCCCCACTGGGTCGAGGGCTCCGAGCCCGCCGCGATGCACCAGCAGATGGCCGCGACGCTCGACGCCGTCCTCGCTGAGATCCGAGCGATCCAGCGTGAGGCGCGCATCACCGGGACCGCGACGCGTCCCCGCTGGCCGATGATCGTGCTCAAGACATTGAAGGGCTGGACCGGGCCCAAAGAGGTCGACGGCCAGCCGACCGAGGGATCATGGCGCTCGCACCAGGTGCCGATGGCCGACTTCACTGGGCACCCGGCGCATCTCCAGGCACTGGAGGCCTGGATGCGAAGCTACCGGCCCGAGGCGCTGTTCGACGAGCAGGGGGCGCCGATCCCGGCCGTGACGGCGCTGGCGCCGGCCGGGCCGCGCCGCATGGGCGCGAACCCCCATGCCAACGGGGGGCTCCTTCTCAAGGATCTGAGGATGCCCGACTTCCGGACCTACGCCGTCGACGTGTCCACGCCGGGCACCGCAATGGCGGAGGCGACCCGCGTCCTCGGCGGCTTCCTCCGGGACGTCATGCGGCTCAACGGGGACCGCCGGAACTTCCGGGTCTTCGGCCCGGACGAGACCGCGTCGAACCGCCTGTCGGATCTCTTCGAGGCGACCGATCGGACCTGGGTCGCCGAGCGGCAACCCGACGACGACCACCTGGCCCCGGACGGTCGGGTGATGGAGATCCTGAGCGAGCACACGTGCCAGGGCTGGCTCGAGGGCTACCTCCTGACCGGCCGGCACGGACTATTCTCGAGCTACGAGGCGTTCATCCACATCGTCGACTCGATGTTCAACCAGCACGCCAAGTGGCTCAAGGTGACGCGGGCGATCCCATGGCGCGAGCCCATTGCGTCGCTCAACTATCTCCTGACCTCCCACGTCTGGCGCCAGGACCACAACGGCTTCTCCCATCAGGACCCGGGGTTCATCGACCACGTCGTCAACAAGAAGGCGGAGGTCATCCGGGTCTACCTGCCGCCGGACGCGAACACCCTGCTGTCCGTGATGGACCACTGCCTGCGGAGCCGGAACTACGTGAACGTCGTCGTCGCAGGGAAGCAGCCGGCGCTCCAGTACCTGGACATGAACGCGGCCGTGACCCACTGCACGGCGGGGATCGGGATCTGGACGTGGGCGAGCAACGATCAGGGCGCCGAGCCCGACGTCGTGATGGTCTGCGCCGGGGACGTGCCCACGCTCGAGACGCTGGCGGCGGTGAGCCTGCTGCGCGAGCACCTGCCGACGCTCAAGGTTCGGGTGGTCAACGTGGTGGACCTGATGCGACTCCAGCCGGCCGAGGAGCATCCACACGGCCTGTCGAACGCGGCGTTCGATTCCCTGTTCACCACGGACAAGCCGATCATCTTCGCCTACCACGGATACCCCTGGCTCATTCACCGCCTGACCTACCGGCGGACGAACCACCCGAATCTCCACGTCCGCGGCTACAAGGAGGAGGGGACGACGACGACACCCTTCGACATGGTGGTGCGGAACGACCTGGACCGCTATCACCTGGTGATGGACGTGATCGACCGGGTCCCCGCGCTGGGGTACCGGGCGGCCCATGTCGAGCAGGCGATGCGGGACAAGCGGACCGCGCACCGCGCGTATATCAACCGGCACGGCGACGACATGCCGGAGATCCGCGACTGGACATGGACGGTGCCGTGACGGGTCTCACCGGAAGCTCTACGAGACGAGCCCGGTTCGCACGGTTCGAGGCCACATCTGATCTCCACCCCGTGGACGGGCTCGCCTCTTGAGTACGCGGCTCGGAAGCTCGGCGAACGTGCTCTGGATGTGGCGTGTGGCACGGGCAGCGTGGCCGGCACGACGCACATCTTGTAGGCGCGGAAGGGACCGCGGTCGCGCTGGACATGAGCCCGGCCATGCGCCAGGTGCAAGCGCTGGCCGCGATCTGACACGTCTTGCGAGCGAGGGGCGGGCGCTGAGGAGACGGCAAGAAGTCCGCAGCCCTTCGGGAGCGATCCAATGACGAAGAAGAAGGGAGCTGGCGGGACCAGAGACGTCGGGAACGATGCGTTGAAGGAGCTCGCGCTCGATCTTCGCTGGTCGTGGTATCACGGCAGCGACGAGCTCTGGAGTCAGCTCGATCCCGAGCTCTGGGCCCTCACCCAGAACCCGTGGCTCGTTCTCCAGACTGCCTCGCCCACGCGGGTCGGGGCGCTCCTCGCGCGCCCGGCCTTTCGGAAGCGGATCGAGGACCTCCTCGCACAGCGGCGCGAATACCTCGACTCGGCGGCGTGGTTCCAGCAGCATCACGCCCAGACGCCCCTGAGCCGCGTGGCCTATTTCAGCATGGAGTTCGCCCTGAGCGAGGCCCTACCCATCTATTCGGGCGGCCTCGGGAACGTGGCCGGGGATCAGCTCAAGGCGGCGAGCGACCTCGCGGTGCCCGTGGTCGGCGTGGGGCTCCTCTACCAGCAGGGGTACTTCCGCCAGATGATCGCCGCCGATGGGAGCCAGGAGGAGTTCTATCCCTACAACGAGCCAGCCCAGCTCCCGATCACCCCGGTCCGGGGTCCGGGCGGCGAATGGCTCCGGCTCTCGATCCAGCTGCCGGGGTACACGATCTGGCTCCGGGCCTGGCAGGTCCAGGTCGGGCGGGTCGTGCTCTACCTGCTGGACAGCAACGACCCGGCCAATCCGCCGGCCGTCCGCGGCATCGCCAGCGAGCTGTACGGAGGCGGACTCGAGCTGCGCCTGCGGCAGGAGCTCCTGCTGGGGATCGGCGGGTGGCGGCTTCTACGTGCCCTCGGGCTCGAACCCGAGGTCTGTCATCTCAACGAGGGGCATGCGGCCTTCGCGGTCCTGGAGCGGGCCCGGGCCTTCATGGAAGAGAGCGGCCAGCCCTTCGACGTGGCCCTGGCGGTCACGCGAGCCGGCACCCTGTTCACCACTCACACGGCGGTGCCAGCCGGCCTCGACCGCTTCCCGTCCTCGCTCGTCGAGCGGTACCTCGGCCGGTACGCCCAGGAGCGGCTGGGCATCGAGCCCGGCCGGCTCCTCGCGCTCGGACGGGAGTGTCCGGACGACCCGGACGAGCCGTTCAACATGGCGTACCTCGCCATCCGCGGCAGCGCGGCGGTCAACGGCGTCAGCCGCCTGCACGGCGCCGTGAGCCGCCGCCTCCTCCAGTCGCTCTTCCCCCGGTGGCCCGAGATCGAGGTACCGGTGGCGCACGTCACCAACGGCGTGCATACGCCCACGTGGGACTCGGCCGAGGCCGACGCGCTCTGGACCCGGACGTGCGGGGGCGAGCGGTGGCGGGGCACCATGGAGACCATCGAGCGGGGCGTGGCCTGCGCGTCGGATGACGAGCTCTGGGCGATGCGAGCCGACGGCCGCACGGCGCTCGTCGCGTACGTCCGGGAGCGCATGACGTCGCATGTCGAGTTCTGGGATACCACGCCGGACGAGGCCGCGGCCTTCCGCGCGTGCCTGGACCCCGACGCGCTCACGCTGGGATTCGCCCGCCGCTTCGCCACCTACAAGCGCCCCAACCTGCTCCTCCACGACCCGGACCGGCTGCTCCGGCTTCTCTCGAACCGCGAACGCCCCGTGCACTTGGTGATGGCCGGCAAGGCGCACCCCGCCGACCAGCCCGGCCAGGACCTGATCCGAGAATGGATCCAGTTCATCCGGCGCCCCGAGGTCCGGGGCCGCGTCATCTTCCTGCCAGACTACGACCTGCACACCGCCGAGCACCTCGTGCAGGGCGTGGACCTCTGGATCAACACGCCGCGGCGACCCTGGGAGGCGAGCGGCACGAGCGGCATGAAGGTGCTGGTCAACGGGGGCCTGAACCTCTCGGAGCTGGACGGGTGGTGGGCGGAAGCCTACACTCCCGAGGTCGGCTGGGCGCTGGGGGACGGGCGCGAGCACGACACCGATCCCGCGTGGGATGCGGCGGAGGCCGAGGCCCTGTACGAATTGCTCGAGCGCGAGGTGGTGCCCACGTTCTACGCACGCGACGCGGGGGGCATTCCCGTTGCCTGGATCGCGAAGATGCGCGCGAGCATGGCGCGTCTGACGCCGAGGTTCTCGGCGAACCGGGCGGTGCGTGAGTACACGGAGACGTACTACCTGCCGCTCGCATCAGGGTACCGGGCACGAGCCGCGGACCGGGGCCGACTCGGGGGCCAGCTGATCGCGTGGCGACAGGCCCTCGCCACGCACTGGCCGGAGGCGCGCTTCGATGCCCTTCGCGTGGAGACGCACGGTGCCGAGCACCGGGTCACCGTCCAGGTGCATCTCGGCGGTCTCGACCCCGAGGCGGTGCGCGTCGAGCTGTACGCGAACGCGGTCGACGACGCAGAGCCCGAGTGCCACCCGATGGTGCCGGCCCGGAAGCTCGACGAGGCCGGCGCCGGTTACGAGTACCGCGTGAGCATCCCGGCGGCGCGAGCGCCCGGTGACTACACGCCGCGACTCCTCCCGCACCATCCCGATGCCTCGATCCCCCTCGAGGCCCATGAGATCCTGTGGCAGCGGTGAAGGGGTTCAGCGGGTCGGCGGGCGCCGCGTCCGGCTGCGGGCCGAGAGCCGCATGAGGACGCCCGGGGCCGCCTACGGGCGGCTCCGGGTCACGACGTCATCGGGCCCGCGGCCGCGAACTCCTCCGGCCGGACCGTGGTTCCGAACAGCACGTCGGCCATCCCGCCCCGCTCGAACTCGAACATGGCCCGGGTGGCCCGCGCCACGTCCAGATCGGTCACCAGGAGCTCCTCCCGCCGGAGCTCGGTCTGGGCCCAGATCTGGCCGTCCGGCGCCACGACCAGCGAGCGGGAGTTCTGGTGGGGCACCAGGCAGGCGTTGCAGGAGGCGAACCACACCGTGTTCTCCGCCGCCCGCGTCACGATCATGGCGTGGTGCACGGGCACCTTCCAGTCGTTCGCCCGCGTGGTGTTGCTCTGGGGATGGAAGATGACCTGGGCGCCCTGGCGAACGCACTCGCGCGTCGTCTCCGGGAACCGAAGGCCCTCGAAACAGATCACCACGCCGACCCGGACCCCGAACAGCTCGAACGTCTGGAAGCCGTGACCGGGCGTGTAGGCCAGCGCATCGAGGGGCGTGAGCCGGGTCTTGTGGTGCACCCCGAGCACCTTGCCCGTCTCGGAGATCACGAGGGCCGAGTTGTACGGCTTGCCGCGTCGGGGGTTCGACTCGAGGGGCGTCTCCGTCCCGAGGATGCACGCCATGGCCAGTGCTGCGCAGCGTTCCGCGACGCGGCCTTCCAGCTCGGCGAGCTGCTCGACCGGGACCGGCTGGTCGGGCGTGCCGATGTCGACGCGGTAGCCGACCGTCTGTGTCTCCGGGAAGCAGAGGACCTGGACGCGCTGTCGGGCGGCCTCGTCGATCATGCGGAAGATGGTCGCGGCGTTCGTGTCGAAGTCGGCAGTCTGGCGGCATTGCGCGAGCGCGATCCGCAGCGAGGACATGGTCACACCTCCGTCGGGAATGGCGTCGGGAATGGCCCGAGTATGCCATGGCGGGTCCGGTCAGAGGCGACCTCAGTGCCAGGCCGCCGGAGCGAGGCGGTCGGCTACGCGGAAGGCACCTGGTAGAGGTATTCGTGGAGGTAGCGGAGCTCCTCTCCCTGGTGGTCGATGTGAACCCGCATGAGGTCCCGGATCGAGAGCATGGAGAGGAGCCGGCCGTCGCTCACAACGGGCAGATGTCGGATGTTCGCCTGATCCATCTTGAGCATGGCCGACTGGTAGTCCTCTTCCGCGTCGGCGACGATCAGGTCCGACGTCATCACGTCATCGACCCGCACGCTGCCGGGGTCCAGGCCCGTCGCGACCACGCGCCGTGTCACGTCCCGCTCGGAGAAGACCCCGACCAGCCGGTCCCCGTCGACGACGGACACGATCCCGACGTTCTCGGCGACCATCAGCCGCGTGGCCTCGGCGACGGTCGCGTGGCGCGGCACCGCGAAGACGAACCCCGGACGCATGATCTCCCGCAGCTTCTTCATCCCCGCACCTCGTGCCGGCCCGAGGTCCCCCGAAGACACGAACACCCCCGACGGTCATCACCATGACCCGTGGGGGCGCCAGGCAGCTGTCCGGGTAACCGCGTCAGGGGCATTCTCGGTCCCCCTCGGCCGGACTGTCTTCCCTCCGATGCTATGCCGACCGCCCTCGGGGGTCAACGGTCTTCCGGATCAGTCGAGCGTCAGGACGGCCTTGCCCGGGAAGCGCCGCGCGATCAGGTCCTGGGCCACCTGGGCGATCTCGGTCCAGGGGCCGCTCCACGGTGATGTGCGCCACGAGCCGCCCCGTCGCCACGAGGTCGGCCAGGCGCCACAAGCCCACGGACGAGGGCTCGCTCCCGAGCTCCGCGAAGATGTAGAAGCCGTCGAGCGTCGCGCGCCCGGCGAGGAACAACTGCCGCGCGTCGAAGGTGACCTCGGCGGAGGCCGAGACGCCGAGGGAGACGCAGCCCCCCAGGCACGAGCGCAGCCAGCGCCGTCCCGAGGGTGCGGCCCGGCACCTCCGGGGCGACCACGACGGCGCGATTCGCGCTCATCGGCTCATCCCCCCTATCCCTTCGCGGTGAAGATCGCCCGTAGCTCGCTGATCGGGATCATGTTGCGCAGCCAGGTGAACCCGCCCGTGTCCTTCATCTCGCGCGCGCCCTCGAGGAACGCCGCGAGGGCGAGCCGCGACAGCGAGCCGCCGACGCTGATGCGCTTGACCCCCACCTCGGCG
This sequence comes from uncultured Candidatus Rokubacteria bacterium, assembly GCA_963805625.1. GTDB lineage: Bacteria > Methylomirabilota > Methylomirabilia > Rokubacteriales > DASRDR01 > DASRDR01. The sequence continues at coordinate 569,787 of CAWDVE010000016.1, read as the reverse complement.
AGTTGCGCCAGCGTGATCGACGGATCCATGAAGCTCGCCACGACGTTGACGGGACGCGTCACCGCGGAGACGACGGTGCGGATGGTGTCGAGGTCCCGGAGGCCCGGCGCGTAAAGCACCTCTGCTCCGGCCTTCTCGAACGCCTGGAGGCGCCGGATCGTGTCGTCGAGGTCGAGGCGGCCGTGCAGGAGGTTCTCCGCCCGCGCGGTCAGCATGAACGGCACCGGCAGGGACCGCGCCACCTCGGCCGCGGCGTGCACGCGCTCGACCGCCAAGGAGAACTCGTAGATCGGCGTCGCCGGCTCCCCGGTGGTGTCCTCGATCGAGCCGCCTACGACCCCCGCCTCCGCCGCCAGCCGGATCATCTCGGCGGCGGCGCGCGGCTCGTGCGCGTACCCGTTCTCCAGGTCGGCGTTGACGGGGAGGTCGATCGCGCCGGCGATCGCCCGGCAGTTCTCGAGGACCTCGCCCCGGCTCACGGCGCCGGCTCCGTCGGGACGCCCAAGGCTGTTCGCCAGCCCCAGGCTCGTCGTGGCGAGGGCCTCGAAGCCGAGGGACGCGAGGAGCCGGGCCGTGCCGGCGTCCCACGGATTCGGGATGATGAAGGCGCCCGACCGCTGGTGCAGGGCGCGGAACGCGGCCGCTCTCTCCGCCTGTGTGCGCATGGAAACCTCAGCCGCTCGGGGCGTCGTACGAGTAGAAGTGCCAGTACTCCCTGGTGGCGTGTGGGGACCATCGGCACGTGGACCCCGGCGCTGGCGGCGACCTGACGGGCCCAGGCCCCGGCCGCGTCGACCACGACCGGGCTTTCGATTCGTCCCCGATCCGTTTCGACGCCGCGCACCGCGCCGTCCTGGACATGGACCCCGGTGACCGTCGTGCTCGGAAGCAGCGTCGCGCCCAGCTTGCCGGCGGCGGCCGCGTAGCCACTCGCGACGTGGGAAGGCTCGAAGTAGACGTCGCCCGGGGTATGGAGGACCGACCGTACCCCGCTGGGCTGGAAGAAGGGGTGCATGCGATGCGCCGCTTCCGGCGAGACGAGCCGGGTCTCGAGCCCCAGCTTCTCGCCCCGGCGAGCCTCGCGCGCGAGCGTCTCCGCGTCCTCGGCCGTCCGCGCCGCCTTCAGACTCCCCGACCGGACGATCTCAAGGGGCTCGTCTGTATCGGCGGTGAGCCGGAGGAGCCATTCCACGGCGCGGCCCGCCAGCCGGCTCATCAGGTCGGTCGAACGCAGCACGGCGGCGTTACCGGCGGCGCGCGGGGAGGTCTGCGAGGCGAGGGCGTGCCGGTCCAGCAGGACGACCCGCCGGCCACCTCGGCGCATCAGGAAGTAGGCGGTGGTGGCGCCGAAGCCGCCCGACCCGATCACGACGACGTCTGCATTGCGAACCATCCGGTCCCTCCGACCCCGGGCGCGGCTCCACCGAAAGGTGGAGGCGTGGCCCTCAGCTCACCACGATTCGTGGATCCCTCGGGAGCCGTAGGGTCGGCGCCAGGATGTATCCCTGTCGCCAGGACCCGGGCTCCGGCCCCGTGTAGGCGTGCATGCCGCCGCGCTCGAGATGCTCGAGCGCGACGGCGAGCGCGCAGAGGAGCGCGTCCCAGCGGTCCTCGAGCGCCTTGAGCGCGCGCCCGCGATCACCGGCGCTCGGCTTGTCCCGGACGAGCGCCTGCCAGGCCCGGTCGCGCGCGACGTACCCGCGCGCCTCGACCACCGTGACGCACTTCTCCACGAACGGCCCGAGCCCGCCCTCGACCCATTCGCGCTTGGAGCGGAACTTCCGCTGCTTGTAGACGTACTTCTTCCGCACCGGCGGCCGGTCGAGGTCGAAGAGGCGCACCTGGAGCGCATTGGGATACACCTCTCGGATGACCGGCCGACCGGGCGCGGCGCGACCGTCGGGGCAAAGATCCGCCCGCGCGCAGCGCGCCTGGAGCTGGGCGGCGAAGCACTGCAGCATCCCCCGGAACGCCGACAGGCTGTGGACGGACGCGGCGAACCGGCCAAAGAGCCGGGAGACCTCGTCGTCGCACTCCCGCCGCCCGCGGGCACCGGCGAGGCCGAGGAGTGGCGCGTCGATGCCGACGGCCGTGGCCAGCCGGGGCCCGGGTCGATCCAGCCATCCGGCGAGCCAGTCGAGCACCGCAGTGTGGGTGGGCAGCGTCCGGGGCCCCTCGACCAGGCGCAGCGGGAACCGGGGCCCCTCGAGCACGACCACACCCGAGGGGTTGTGCTCCTTCCAGGCGAGGTCGACGCCGAGGAACCGCACGGCTCAGCGTCGCGCGCCCGTCCAGAAGCCCTCGGGGTCGAACCGCCGGATCATCGCCAGCTCGTCGGCGCTCGGCGGCGGCGTCTCGATCACCGGGCGGGGGGGGCGGAGCGGCCAGCCCGTCTCGACCTGGACCTCCTCGGCGGTCACCCCGGGGTGCACACTGGCGAGCACCATCTCCCGTGTCACCGCGTCGAAGCGGAAGAGCCCGAGCGTGGTGATGACGGCCGATGGGCCGCCGCCGGGCAGCCCGGTCCGCGCCCGCCAGTCACCACCCTCGCCGTGCCCCGGCGACGTCACGTAGTCGACCCGCTCCACGAACCGCCGGCGCTCGTGCGCCATGATCACGACGTGGCGGCGCGCGAGCGAGGCGATGTCAGGAGCACCCCCGGATCCGGGCAAGCGGAGGGCCTTGTCCCGTGGGCCGACGTACGTGGTGTTGAGGTTGCCGAAGCGGTCCACCTGGGCGCCGCCGATGAATCCGAGCGTCACCCTTCCCGACTGCATGAGGCCCATGACCTCGCGCATCTCGGTGCACCAGACGGCGCCGGTCACGTTGGGACCGTCCGACATGGTCACCAGAAACGCGAGCGCGGGCGAGTCGCGGACAACGCCGTTCTCGAAGAGACCCACCGCCGACGGCGCGTGGGTCGACCGGGCCAGGCAAAACGCGAGAAGGGGAAGCCGCATGCCTACGAACACGACCTCACCGTCCCGGATCTCGCGAGCGGCGGCAGCCACCATGAGCTCGGCCGGCGTGTAGTTCAGGGGCACGCGGAGACCCTCATCGTCAGCACCCGTAGTCGACGGGCGCCGCGAGCCGGGCCGCGCGGGGCCGAAGGCGGTCGAGCCGGGCCTGGCCGACCTTCGCGAGGTAGCCGGCGTGATCTCCGGGGTCTCGTACCCACTCGTCGAGCCAGGCCGCCGCGCCCTCCGCGGTCGCCGAGCGCGCGTGCCAGTCGGCGTAGACCGCGTGGTCGCGGTTGTAGTGTCCCTGGACGGGCGAGGGGTGGGCCCCCCCGGGCAGGTGGACGACGGAAGTCACCAGGAACCCGGGCACGAGAGTCCGGTTGGGATCACTCCGGATCACGGCGGGCTCGACGAGCTCCTCCGTCACGACGATCACGATCCGGCTGGCCTTCCCGGCCGCCGCGCTGACGCCTGTCGGTCCCCACGCGTGGCAGTTCCCGTCCGCATCCGCCCGCTGGACGTGGAGGATGGCGACATCCGGCGCCAGCGCCGGTACCAGGACCAGCGGGACGCCCGTGAAGGGGCACGGCGCCACGCGCAGGCAGGGATTGCGAGCCAGGAGGTCCGAACCGAGCAGGCTCCGGGTCGGCAGGTACGGCACGCCCTGCGCGGCCGCCTCGAGGGCCAGCGCGATCGAGAAGTTCGAGTGGTCCTCGATCTCGAGCGAGCGCGGGACGCCCTGCTCCAGCGCGCGGCGGAAGGCGTAGGCCGCCCCGTGCTGGACGTTGCCGACCCACGCCGCGACGACCTTCCGCACGCAGCCGGCGGCAATCAGCAGCTCGAAGCAGATGTCCGAGATCGGCCCCACCAGCGTGAGGTCTCGCCGCTGCTGACGGATCAGCTCGTGCGCCGCCGCGAAGGGGATGAGGCACTCGAGCGCCGTGCCAAGCGCCACCGATGCGCCGTCGGGCACATGGCACCGGAGCGCCTCCGCCAGCCGGAGGATCTTGCTCACGGGGTCTGTCCCAGGGTCAGCGGATCTGGTACCGCCCGAGGCGGACGCCCACAATGGCGCGCTCGGGGACCGGCGTCTCGACGACCATGGCCCGCTCGGCGACGTCGGTCGCCCGGGAGGCCGCCGCCGAGAGGCGCGGGCCCGAGCTCACGCCGGCGAGCGCCTCCGGCGGCTCAGCCCTCGAGCCCGGCGCAGGCCGCCTCGATCCGCGCGAGGCCCTCGCGGATCTGCTCGAGGCCGCACGCGTACGAGATTCGGAGGTGCCGGTCGGAACCGAAATCCACGCCGGGCACGACCGCCACGCGCGCCGCGTCGAGCAGGAACGTCGTCACGTCCGCCGAGCCGCGCAGCGTCTGACCGTTGAAGCGCCGGCCAAACAGCCCGGAGACGTCCGGGAAGGCGTAGAAGGCGCCCTGCGGCATCGGGCACCGCCAGCCGGGGATGCGGTTCAGGCCGGCCACGATCACGCGCCGCCGCTGGTCGAACTCGCCGGCCATCTTCGCGACCTCGTCCTGCGGCCCGGCGAGCGCCTCGACGGCCGCCCACTGGGCAATCGAGGTCGGGTTCGACGTGCACTGCCCCTGAAGATCGCCCATCGCCTTGACGATCTCGCGAGGGCCAGCCGCGAAGCCGAGACGCCACCCCGTCATCGCGTATGCCTTCGAGCACGTGTTGACGAGGATCGTCCGCGCCTTGATCTCAGGATCCAGCTCCGCGATGCTCGGCACGCGTCCCTCGTAGGACAACGCGTCGTAGCACTCGTCGGAGACGACATAGAATCCACGCTCCAGCGCGAGAGCGGCGACGCGCTCGAGGTCCGCCCGGGGATAGACGGCGCCGGTGGGGTTGTTGGGGCTGTTGAGGATGAGGAGCTTGGTCCGTGGCGTCACCGCGCTGCGAAGCGCCGTCAGATCAAGCTGGAAGCCCCGGAGCTCGTCGGTCGGCACCACGACGGGGACACCATCGCAGAGACGCACCTGCTCCGTGTAGCTCACCCAGTACGGCGAGGGCACGAGGACCTCGTCCCCGGGGTCGACGAGGACCGCGCAGATGTTGTAGAGGGTGTGCTTCGCCCCGACCGAGGCAATGACGTCGGCGGACTCGTAGTCGAGCCCGTTGTCGCGCTTGAGCTTGGCGCAGATCGCGGACTTGAGCTCCGGGATTCCGCCCGCGTCGGTGTACTTTGTCTTCCCCTCGCGAAGGGCGCGGATTGCGGCGTCCTTCACGCGCTCGGGGGTGTCGAAATCGGGCTCTCCCGCGGTGAAGGAGAGGACGTCGATCCCCTGGGCCCGCAGGGCGCGAGCCCGGGCGGAAAGGGCCAGGGTCGGGGACGGGGTGAGGCGGCGGGCGCGCTCGGCCAGCATAGGTCCGTTCACTCCTCTTCGGGGGTCTCGCGGATCAGGATCAGCCGCGGCGCAGCTTATCCCGGAGCCGCTGCTCGACGCCGGCGGGAACCAGGCCCTTGACCGAGCCCCCGTGGCCGGCGACTTCCTTGATCAGGCGCGAGGAGATGTACGAATACGCCTCGTGAGGCATGAGGAAGACCGTCTCGACTTCCTCGCGCAGCTTCCGGTTCATCAGGGCCATCTGGAACTCGTACTCGAAGTCGGACACGGCCCGGAGCCCGCGAATGATCGCGCTCGCGCCGAGCCGGGCGGTGAGATCGACGAGGAGCCCGTCGAACACGACGATCTCGATCTCGCGCAGATGCCGCGTCGCCTCCCGGATCATGTGGACGCGCTCGTCGTCCGTGAACAGGGCGATCTTGGCTGGATTCGTCACGACCGCGATCACTAGCTCGTCGAAGAGTCGGAGGCTCCGCTCGATGAGGTCGAGGTGCCCGTTGGTCAGCGGGTCGAACGATCCTGGGTAGACGGCGCGGACGGCCACGAATCGCTCCTGCTGTCTCGGCGCTAGGTGAACTGACGGCCGCGGCGGCTCACGTCGAGAAGGAGCGATCGGAGCCGCACGGCGGCGACGAACTGACGCACTCAGGGCCTCGAGCCGTCGGGAGTGTACTCCCCGGCTCGAAGGAAAGTCAAGGCGGTGTCGCCGAACTGACGCGGTCGGCGATGCGCGGCAAGACCCGGCACGACCGGCAGCACGGTCCGCGTGGAGTGCTGCACCACCACCTCCGTCCCGTCACGGCAGATCCGCGCCGGCGCCAGCGCCTCCAGCGTGCGCCCAGCCAGCGCCGTCGCGTACGGCGGATCCACGAACACGAAGTCGAACGGCCCTTCCTGCGCGCCGAGCTCCGGGAGCACGTGGAGGACGTCGCCAGCCATCACGCGCGCGGCGGCGCGCGATGCACCAAGGGCCGCCAGGTTGGCGCGCAGCGCGCGCAGCGCCGACTGGTCGCGCTCCACCAGGACGACGCGCGCCGCGCCGCGGGACAGCGCTTCGATGCCCACCGCCCCGGTACCGGCGAAGAGGTCGAGGACCCGGGCGCCCGCCACGGCCGGCCCGAGGATGTCGAACAGGGTCTCGCGCACCCGGTCGGCCGTCGGGCGTGTCCGGAGACCCCGCGGCGCCCGGAGACGCCGCCCTCGGTCGTGGCCGCCGATGACACGCATGACGCTCCCTACCCGATCGACGCCAGCTCGAGACGCTCCCGCCAGCGGGCGACGAGCGCCTCATGCAGGGCCCGGTGCTCCGGGAGGCGGAGCCCGGGATCACGCCCCACCAGCTGGGCGGCATCCTGCCGCGCCTCCTCGAGGAGCCGGGCGTGGGTAACGAGGCCGGCGGTCCGGAACTCAGGGAGACCCGACTGGCGCGTTCCGAAGAACTCCCCCGGCCCACGGATCTCGAGATCGACCTCCGCGAGGCGGAACCCATCCTGGGTCTTGACCATGGCGTCCAGTCGCTGCCGGGCGTCCTCGGACATGGGCTCGCTCGCCAGTAGGATGCAATAGGACTTGGCCGCCCCGCGACCCACGCGGCCGCGGAGCTGGTGGAGCTGCGCCAGGCCGAACCGCTCGGCGTGCTCGACGAGCATCACCGAGGCGTTGGGCACATCGATCCCGACCTCGATCACCGTCGTGGCGACCAGGACATCGATCTCCCCCGCCTTGAACGCACGCATCACCGCGTCCTTCGCGTCGAACGCGAGCCGGCCGTGGATCAGGCCGACCCGGAAGTCCCGGAAGGGACCCGCCTGGAGGCGCTCGGCCATCTCCGTCGCCGCCTTGAGGTCCCTCGCCTCCGTCTCCTCGATGAGCGGGCAAACCACGTACGCCTGACGCCCGGCCCGGAGCTCGCTTCGGATGAAGTCGTAGATCTTCTCCCGGGCCGATTCGTAGCGCGACTCGGTCCGGATGGGTGTCCGCCCGGGCGGCAGCTGGTCGAGGACGGAGACGTCGAGGTCGCCGTAGAGCGTCAGCGCGAGCGTTCGCGGGATCGGCGTCGCCGTCATGACGAGCACGTGCGGGTGCTCCCCTTTCCCGCGAAGCGACGCGCGCTGGATGACGCCAAAGCGGTGCTGCTCGTCCACGACAGCCAAACCGAGGCGCTGGAGCTCGACCGCGTCCTGGATCAGCGCGTGCGTCCCCACGCCGATGGCGGCAGCGCCGCTCCGGAGGGCTTCCAGTGCGGCCTGGCGCTCCCGGGCGCGCTGGCCGGCGGAGAGCCACGCGACCGAGAGCCCGAGCGGCTCGACGAGGCTCCGCAGCGTCCGGACGTGCTGCTCGGCGAGAATCTCGGTCGGGGCCATGAGCACTGCCTGGCATCCCGCCTCCACGGCCGTGAGGAGCGCCATCACCGCGACGATCGTCTTGCCGGATCCCACGTCCCCTTGCAGGAGCCGGTTCATGGGCACCGGGCGCGCGAGGTCCGACCGGATCTCGGACCAGACGCGCTCCTGGGCAGACGTGAGGGCGAACGGCAGCTGGCGAAGAAGCTGCGCCACCAGCGCACCCGGAGGCGCGAGCGAACGTCCGGGCTCGCGGGCCTGCCGCCGGCGCCGGAGGGTCAGGCCAACCTGCAGCACGAAGAAGTCCTCGAAGGCGAAGCGCCGTCGGGCCGCCTCCACGTCGTCCAGTTGCTCGGGAAAGTGCACGCTCCGGTACGCCGCGGCCGCCGGCAGGAGATTCCGCCGGCGGCAGAGCTCGTCCGGCAGGATGTCGGGGGCTTCCCCGGCATGAGCCTCGACCAGGCGGTGGAGGAGCGACCGCAACGGGCGCTGGAACAACCCCTCCGTGAGCGGATAGACCGGAACCACCCGGCCCATGTGGATCGACGCCAGGTCGTCCTCTTCCACGATCTCGAAATCGGGGCCCTCCAGAACGACGCGGCGGTCCTTAGTGAGGGCCTTCTTGCCGTAGAGGACGACCCGCTGGTCCCGCTTGAAGACCTGCGCGAGGAAGCCCCGCCCGAACCAGAGCGCGGTGAAGTAGCCCGTCTGGTCGCGGAAGGTCACCTGGACCGGCGCCCGGGAGCCGCGGCGGGGCGGGGCTACGCCGAAGACGGTCCCCTGGACCACGCCCATCCCCCCGAGGGGGAGCTTGTGGAAGGGCACGAACTCCCGGCGGTCCTGGTAGTCCCGGGGAAAGTGGTTCAACGCATCCCGGACCGTCACGAGCCCCAGCCGCTCGAGCAGGCGGGCGCGCTGGGGCCCCACACCCTTGAGGTACTGGAGGAGGGTGTCGAGGCCGGCGGGCGCCTTGGCGGCCGGGTTCACGGAAGGGACGACCGCGCGGGCTCGAGGTGCCAGGCTTGTCTCACCTCGAGCCCCATGGTATAGAAGTGCGTTGCTCGGCGGCAAGCCGGCCCGTTCCGGGACCGGGGAGCCGCCGGGGCCCCATCTCTCCCGAGGAGTCCAGAAGCATGGCCCAGCGCTGTGATGTCTGTGGGAAGGGTCCGGTCGTGGGCAACCAGATCAGCCACGCGCACAACGTCTCCGCGCGCCGGTGGTTGCCGAACCTGGTATCGATGCGGGCGGTCGTGAGGGGCCGAGCCAAGCGGGTCCGCGTCTGCACGCGCTGCCTGCGAGGGGGCAAGGTCATCAAGGCCGTCTGAGGACCGGCCGCCGGGGGTGCCAGTCGCCCCCGGCGGCCTGCGCTGACAAGTCACACTGGATCAGGGCTGGCATCGTCCCCTGACCCGATCACACACACTACTTCTTCTTCTTCGCGGCCTTCTTCTTCGCCATTGATGATCACCTCCCTTCATTTTGGTTTCGGTCCCGCGAAGGGGCTGCACCCCCTTCGAGCGACACCTCCGACACTACTTCTTCTTCTTCGCCGCCTTCTTCTTCGCCATCGTGTTCACCTCCTTCCGTCGCCGTGAGCGCGGTTAGAACCCCATCGCGTCACGACGGAGCTTCTCCGCCTGCTCGCGCCCGCGCCGCTCGTGGCTATGGAGGTCCACGTAGAGCTGCGGGAGACTGACCACCCGGAATCCCCCCTTGATCACGGGCGCGTAGAAGACGCCCGGGTCGTACGGGGTCATGAGATAGACGGATCCTTCGCCCTCCACCGGCTGGAGCCCCAGGATCCGGGCCAGCGCCTCGATGTCGCCGCTCACGTAGCAGTGCACGGCCGAGACCCGCGTGTGCGGCCCGATCAGGGACGTCCCCGCGTGGAGGGTGAACGCGTAGCTCATGCCAAGCTCGGTCGCGTGCCGGGTGAGGGCTTCCATGACCCGGCGCTTGTCTCCAGCGGGCGAGACGAAGGCGCTGAGCCCATTGACGCGGTAGCTGTACGCGTCGCGCCAGGCGTCGAGCAGCTCGCCCGGACGAGGCAGCCGGTAGAGCCCGTCCCGACCCCGCTCGACCCAGTCGAGCTCCTCGAGTCGCTTGATCACGTTGTGGGCATGGCCGAGGCTCACGCCGACGGCGCGCCCCAGCTCGTCCAGGCGCCAGGCCCGGTCCCGCTCCACCAGAAGGGCCCGCACAACCCGCGTCGCGCGGGGAGCGAAGAGGGTCTTGAGCGGGCGGCGAACTAGCCCGGTGTTGGGCCGCCCCTCCTTCTGGATCAGGACGTTGTCAAAGGCGATATAGCAGTTGCCAGCAAGATCTAAGTAACCACAGTTATTTCTCCTGACGAGCGCTGCCGACTGTGGGGTTACGTAGGGAGCAGCAACGATCGGATAAGCCCCCGGCAGATGCGGCCGGAGCTCGCGAAGTCGGGTGATGGCCTCTCGAAGATACCGGGGCTCGCCCCGGGAGCGGATCTCACAGATCAGAGTCTTGGTCTCCTGCGCCTGCCCCATCTTGAACCGGACGAGTACATCCACCGTCTGGTCTCCGACGGTTGCATCTAAAGACTCCTGCCATTCCGCGACTTGCGGAAATAACCCGCGGAGCCGCTCCGCGGCTTCCTTCTTGAATTCGACGATCCGAACCATACTTTCACTTGTCCGAGCATTTTCAGCGTGCGCTGAAAGCGTAGCTCTGAGTGAAAGGGCCTGTCAAGAAGAAACATGACAAAGATGTCATTCAGTTGACAGGGCACGGCAGGTGGTTCAGACGGTCCAGCGACCGGCCAGCGACCACTGCGGACCGTCAGGAGTCGAGCTCGGCCGGGCGACCGGGCGCAGAGGCGGGGACGCCTCCCTACGGGCCTACCGCGCGAAGAGCCGCATCTCCCGCATGATCGCGGTCAGCTGGCCGAGGCGCCGGCTCACGGCGGGGCCTGAATCGTCGATCTCGGCGTAGTCGCGGTCGCGCGCCTCGAGCGAAAGCGAGGTCTTGCCCTCCACCCCGAAGACCACCCAGCCCTCCGAGTCCTGGAGCGCGCACTCCCGGAAGCCGCACACGACCGCATACGACCGCCCGTTCCCTTCCAGCATGCTCCGGCCGAGGCTGTAGCCCTCCGGTGGGTCGTCGATTCCGAGGAGCGCTAGCACCGTGGCCGGCAGGTCCTGGTGCTGCGTCAGGTGATCGTGCTCGCCGAAGGGCAGCCCAGGCACGCGCATGATGAGCGGGACGCGGGTCTGCTCTGGGGTGAACGCGCTGCCGTGCCCGAAGAACCCGTGCTCGTAGAACTCCTGGCCGTGGTCCCCCGTGATGACGACGATCGTTCGGTCGAGCAAGCCGCGCCGCTCCAGGGTCGCCAGGACCGGCCCGACCACCGAGTCGACGTGGTGGATCGAGTTCCGGTAGCCGTTGAACATCCGGCGTGCCCCCTCTGGCGTCTGGGCCTGCGCGATCGTGGGCTTCGTCAGGACCGGCAGGAACTTCGCGTGCTCCGGCGGGAACAGGAACGGGAAATGGGGCGCGCCGAAGAAGAGGAAGCCAAAGAACGCCTCCTCTCGAGGTGTTTCCTCCAGGAACGCCTCGAACGCACGCGCCTGCTGGACGTCCCGTTCGGCCGTGGTCCCGCCTGGGAGGCGGTCGACGAGGAAGGGCCGCACGGAGACGAACGCAGTGCGGCGGAGCTCGGGGTACCCGAGGGAGGTGCTCGACGAGATCCTGAAGCGGTAACCCGCCTCGGCGAGCTTCGCGATGAGAACGGGCTCCCGGCCCTCGGCGAGGAACGGCCACCAATACGTGCCATGCAGGCCGTAGATCATGGAGAAGATCCCGAAGCGTGTCGAATTGCCGCCGCTCAGGTGCTGACGAAACACCTGCGCCTGGCGGGAGAACCGCCAGATATTCGGCGTATTGTCGGCGGTGAACGTGTCGGCGCGCCAGGATTCGACCAGGATCCACACGACGTTCCATCGGCGGTCCGCCCTGACCGTCCCGACGACGGGCACCCGCGGGTAGTTCAAAGCGCTCCCGCTCGGATCATAGGTTAGAGCTCCGGCATCGCCCCGGATCCGTAGCCGCTGCCGAACTTCTCGGAGCCGGAGAGGCTCATAGAGCGGGATCAGGCGCGTCTGGCGAACAACCCCGGAGATATCGAGGAGGTCACCAGCGGCGTAGGTCAGCCGCTCGGCCGCGAAGAGCCCCAGGACCGTGACCACGAGCGCGAGCCAGCGACGCCGGACCGGCCATGTGGCCGATCCGGCCCACCTGAGCAGGGCCGTGTAGCCGAGGAGCTCGAGGCCGAGCAGGATCACGATGCCGACGCACGCCATCGCGATGTCCCGGCTCGGAAGCTCCATCGACTCGAAGCCGCCCGGCGTCAGGAGGACGTTCAGCGCGAGGGCGTTGAAGTGGAACCTGAAGAAGCCGTAGATCCGCGCGTCCACGTAGATGAAGGTCTGGAGCAGCGTGAAGGCGAGCGCCGCCACGCAGCGGGTGGCGAGCGCCCAGGAGTCGACGAGCGCGACCGCGCCGAGCACGGCATGGAGGGCCAGCGTTGCCAGGCCCACCTGGGCCAGCAACGCCAGCGCGGTGAACGCGAGCCCCAGGCTGGACGGCAGCCCGTCTTCCGCGAAGAGGAAGCGCTGGGCGTGCAGACCGGCGGCGAGGAAGTTCGCCGCCACGAACATGAGCAGGGCTCGCTGGCGGACGGCGATGGGATACCGGGTCACCCTGCCCGCCCGCCGGTGACAGGTGGCGCCCAGCCGGGCGCCGGTCCGGGTGAGCCCTCGGGCGCCGGTCGAGCGGAGCGCCGGCCCAGCCGTTCGGCCACGTCCCGAACGTCCATGGCCGCGTGGCACGAATCCATCGCAATCAGGCGTTGCACGTCATCCTCGACCGCTCGGAGGCCGCCACTAGCCCGAGCCGTCCTCCAGCTCCGACAGCCGGTCGTCGTCCAGGCCGAAGTAGTGCCCGACCTCGTGGACGACCGTGTCCCGGACCAGCTCCTCCATCTCCTCCACCGTCTCACAGTCCTCCTGGATCGGCCCCTGGTAGATCGTGATCACGTCCGGCAGGACGTTCCCGTAGTTCGTGTCCCGGCGCGTAAGGTCGGTCCCGCGATAGAGGCCGTAGAGCGTGTCGGGCGGCTCGATGTCCATCTCGTCGAGGGTGTCGTCGTCGGCCCAGTCCTCGATGACGACGGCGATGTTCTCGAGACGGTCGCGGAAGCGCCGCGGCAGCCGCCGCAAGGCACGCGCCACGAGCTGCTCGAACTCCTTACGGCCGATCTCGACCATGATAGGGGCGGCCGGGCGGCCGGCGCGCCCTAGAGCCCGCGGACCCGCTCGACGTCGATGACGTCCTTGATGGCCGAGATCGCCGCCATGACGCCCTGGAGCTGGTCGAGGTCCTTGACCTCCACGGTGAAGTGGTTCAGCCCCTTGCGGTCCTCGGTGACCGTCACCTCGGCCTTCACGATGTTGGCCTGGCGCGAGGAGATGGCCGTCGAGATGTCCGCGAGCAGCCCGGGCCGGTCCCGCCCAATGTGCACGGCGATCTTCACGGGCAGTGCCTGCTGGTCGGCGACCGCCCATTCCACGGTCACCCTCCGCTCGCTGTCGATGGCGCCTCCCGCGAGGTTCGGACAATCCTGCGCATGCACGGTGATCCCGCGTCCTCGGGTGATGAAGCCCACGATCGGGTCGCCCGGCACGGGGCCGCAGCATTTCGCGAACCGCACGAGCACGTCGTCCACGCCCTTGACCGTGACACCGCCGGCCTCCGTCCGCGGGCGGGCGGGCTTCGCGGGCTTCGCCTCCGTCCGGGACTCGTCCGGCGCCTCGGGCGGGAGGAACCGCGTGACCACGGTCGAGGCCGCGAGCCTGCCGAAGCCGAGCCCGGCAAGCAGGTCGTCGACCGTGGGATACCCGTGCTCGACGGCGAGCTTTCGGAGCTCCTCCGACTCGAGGATCGTGGTGAGCGAGAGGCGGTACTTCCGTGCCTCGCGGTCGAGGAGCTCGCGACCGACGGCGAGCGAACGGGCCCGCTCCTCGGTCCGAAGCCACTGCTTGACCCTGGACCGGGCGCGCGTCGATTTGATGGTCTTGAGCCAGTCGCGCGACGGCTTCTGGGTGGGCGACGTGACGACCTCGACGATGTCACCCTGGCGGAGCACCTGACGAAGAGGCACGAGCTTCCCGTTGACGCGGGCGCCGGCGCAGTGGTTGCCGACCTCCGTATGGACCGCGTACGCGAAGTCGATCGGCGTCGAGCCCTCGGGCAGCGCCTTCACGTCGCCCTTCGGCGTGAACACGTAGACCTCGTCCGGGAACAGATCGACCTTGACGGTTTCCATGAACTCCCGGGGGTCCTTCATCTCCTTCTGCCACTCGAGCAGCTGCCGCAGCCAGACGAATGCCTGGTCGAGGCCCGTACGGTCCTTTTTCTCCTTGTAGAGCCAGTGCGCGGCGATCCCCTCCTCGGCGATCCGATGCATGTCGGGCGTCCGGATCTGGATCTCCACCGGATCGCCCTTCGGCCCGATGACCGTCGTGTGGAGGGACTGGTACATGTTCGACTTCGGGATCGCGATGAAGTCCTTGAAGCGGCCGGGCACGGGCTTCCAGAGTGAATGGACCATGCCCAGCGCGCCGTAGCACTCGCGCACGGTCGGGGTGAGGATGCGGACGGCGGTGAGGTCGTAGATCTCGTCGAACTCCCGCCCCGCCTGCATCTTCTTGTAGATCGAGTAGAAGTGCTTCGGCCGCCCGGTGATCTGCCCCGAGATCCCGACCTCCGACAGCTTCGTCGTGATGATCGTGATGACCTGGTTGATCTCCGCCTCGCGCTCGAGGCGCCGCTTGGCCACCCGACGCTGGAGGTCGTCGTACGCCTCCGGATGGAGGGCCTTGAGCGCCAAGTCCTCCAGCTCGCCCTTGACCTTCGCCATACCCAGGCGGTGAGCGAGCGGCGCGTAGATGTCCAGGGTCTCCCGGCCGATCGCGCGCTGCTTCTCCGGGGGCAGGTAATGCAGGGTGCGCATGTTGTGGAGGCGGTCGGCCAGCTTGATCATCAGGACCCGGATGTCCCGGGCCATGGCGACCAGCATCTTGCGGAAGTTCTCCGCCTGCCGCTCCTCGCGGCTCCCGAACGCGAGCTTCCCGATCTTGGTGACCCCGTCGACCAGCTCGGCGATGTCGCCCCCGAACCGCTCGACGAGGACGGCCTTGCTGGTCGCCGTGTCCTCGAGGACGTCGTGGAGGAGCCCGGCCGCCACGGTCGTGGCGTCCATCTTGAACTCGACGAGGAGGCCGGCGACGGCCAGGGGGTGGATGTCGTAGGGCTCGCCGGACACCCTGAGCTGGCCCCGGTGGACCTCCTGGGTGAATTCGTAGGCCCGGCGGACAACCTCGACGTCCCCGCCCGACTGATAGCGGGGGATCTCGATCAGGAGGTCGCTCAGCGTCCGCATATGCGCATCCCGGCTCGCCCGCGGGATACCAGCCGGGGCACTAGGCGCCCCGGCCCGGGAAGCGGCCCGACGGCCGCCGGGTAGCCTAGCAGTTTACCGTCCGGCGCTCGCCTTCACCACGGTCTTTTTGGCCCCCCGCTGGCGCGCCTGGCTCCAGTTCTCCCAGTCCACGATGATCGGCGCGGCGACGAAGACCGAGGAGTAGGTCCCGGTCACCACACCCACCAGCAGCGCGAACGCGAAGTCCCGCAGGACCTCGCCCCCCGCGACGTACAGGATGGCCACGACCAAGAAGACCGTCAGCGAGGTGAGAACCGTCCGAGACAGCGTCTGGTTGACGGCCGCGTTGATGACGTCCGCCAGGGTCTCGCCCTTCCGCAGCCCTCGGCCCCGCGTCTCCCGGATGCGATCGAAGACGACGATCGTATCGTTGATGGAGAACCCCACGATCGTGAGGAGCGCCGCCAGCACCGGAAGCGACATCTCGCGGTTGGCGAACGACAGGGCGGCTAGGGCCACGAGGACGTCGTGCAGGAGCGCGATGATCGCCGCGACCCCGCCGCGGAAGTCGAAGCGGAGCGCCACGTAGGCGAGGATCCCCGCCATGCCCGCGAGCACCGCATAGACCGCCTGCAGCTGCAGGTCTCGGCCCACCTGGGGCCCGACGAACTCGAGCCGCCGCACCTCGAAGCCCGGCAGCCCGGCCTCACGGATCCCCTGCTCGACCTTCTTGGAGGTCTCCTCGAGGGCCCCGCTCGACGCGGGGACCCGGACCAGGTACTCCTGAGCATCGCCGAATTCCTGGATGACGCTCTCCCCGAGGCGAACCCGGTCCAGCGCGCTCCGCACGGCGTCGACCGTCGTGGCCTGCTGGAATCGCACCTGCACCAGCGTGCCGCCGGAGAAGTCGATACCGTACCGGAGCCCACCCTGCCAGGCGATGTGGGCGAGCCCGATCAGGGTCACGATCAGGGAGATGGCATAGGCCCAGCGCCGCTTGCCGATGAAGTCGTATTTCGCGTTGACGAAGATCTGGTGCATCGCGTGCCGCCCTCTTGTCCCGCTGCCTCAGATGGACAGCGTCTGGAGCCGCCGGCGGCCCATGTAGACCAGGTCGAAGATCAGGCGCGTGAAGAAGACCGCCGTGAACAGGCTGGCCACGATACCCAACATGAGCGTGACCGCGAAGCCCTTGATCGGTCCCGTTCCGAACTGATAGAGGATGATGCCCGACACGACCACCGTCACGTGGGTGTCGATGACAGTCGTGAGCGCCCGCCGGAAGCCCGCGTCGATCGCCGCCCGGACGGTCTTCCCGAGCCGGAACTCCTCGCGGATGCGCTCGAAGATGAGGATGTTGGTGTCGACCGCCATACCGATCGTCAGCACGATGCCGGCGATGCCGGGCAAGGTCAGCGTCGCCTGGAACCAGGCCAACGCCGCGAGGAGGATGGCGAGGTTGAGCAGGAGCGCCAGGTCGGCGATCGCGCCCGACAGCCGGTAGTAGATCAGCATGAACAGGAACACGGCCAGCGCGCCGGCGGCCGTCGAGATGACGCCCTTGCGAATCGAGTCCGCGCCGAGCGAGGGGCCGACCGTGCGCTCCTCGAGGACCTGGACCGGCGCCTGCAGCGCCCCCGTCCGCAGCACGATCGCGAGGTCACTGGCCTCCTCGAAGGTGAAGCCCCCGGAGATCTGCGCCTGCCCCGAGGGAATGCGCTCGCGGATCACGGGTGCGGAGTGGACGTTGCCGTCGAGGACGATCGCGAGCGCCTTGCCGACGTTCTTCTCGGTTGCCTCGCCGAAGAGGCGCGCGCCGACGCTGTCGAACGACACGGAGACGTAGGGCTCGCCCACGTCGGAGACGCGGACCGTGGCGTCCGAGATGACGTCGCCGGTCAGCAGGACCTCCTTCTTGACCACGTACGGGACCCGGGTCTCAGCCTTCGTCGTGCGGTCCACACGCCGTCCGTAGAGAACCTCGTCGCCGGGGGGCGGCCCCTCCTGGACGGCCCGGGTCATGTCCACCACCTGGTCGTCGACCAGCTTGAACTCCAGCACCGCGGTCTTTCCGATGAGCGCCTTCGCCCGGGCCGGATCCTGAACGCCCGGCAGCTGGACGAGGATGCGGTTCTCGCCCTGCTTCTGGATGGTCGGCTCCGCCACGCCGAACTGGTCGACGCGGTTCCGGATCACCTTGAGTCCCTGATCCACGAAGGAGTTGCGGCGCTCGTTGATCACCTTCTCCTTCAGCGTGAGCTCGATCCGGCCGGCCGCCGCATCCTGCGAGCGCGTGTCGAACTCGACGAAGCTGGCGAGAGCCTGCTGAGCCTGCTGGAACGCCTGCGGGGAGGCGAGCTGGACCACGATCCCCGTTTGCCCCTGGCGGGCGACCTGGGCGCCGATGCCCTTCTTCTGAAGCGCCGCCCGCAGGTCTCCCGCCATGCGGTCGAGCACGTTCTGGATCCCCTTCTCGAGGTCCACGCCGAGGACCAGATGGATCCCGCCCTGGAGGTCCAGGCCGAGGTTGATGGGCTGCCGGGGTTGGCCCCGCCAGTCTCGGGGCGCCACCAGGACGAGAGATCCCACGATGACGGCCACCACGACGCCGATGCGAAGCCAGAGGTAACGAGGCATGGTCGGTTGCTCCCGTCAGGCCGTGTCCGCGTCGGCCTTGCCGTCGGACTCGAACCCCGTGATCGCGCTCCTGAGACACTCCACGCGGATGGAGTCCCCGAGCTTCAGGCTGACCTTCCGGTCCGTGACGCCGACGATCGTGCCGATCAGGCCTCCGGACGTCACCACCCGGTCGCCCTTCTTCAGGCTGGCGAGCATCTGCTCGCGCCTCCGGCGCTCCGCCTGCTGGGGGCGAATCACGAGGAAGAAGAAGATGCCCAGCACGAGCGCGATCGGGACGAGCTGGATCAGCATGGACGCGGCGCCACCACCCGGCTGCGGTGACGGCCCCATGGCGTAGGCGAGGTCGATCACGATGCCTCCTCTTGCCCGGGTGGTTCGCCACCCGGCGCCGTCACCGGCTCGGCGTCGTCCGAGCCATACGCCTCGAGCACGGCCTGTCGGAACGCGGCGAAAGTGCCGGCCGAGATGGCGGCGCGCAGGCCGGCCATCAAGCCGAGATAGTATGTCAGGTTGTGGAGCGTGAGGAGCCGGTACACGGTGAGCTCCCGCGCCAGGAAGAGGTGCCGGAGGTAGGCGCGCGAGAAGTTCCGGCACGCGTAGCACGGGCACGATGGGTCGAGCGGCTCGGGGGCCCGGGCATGTGCGGCGTGGCGGATGACCAGCAGACCTCGGCGCGTGAACGCCTGGCCCGTCCGGGCGTGCCGGGTCGGCAGCACGCAGTCGAACATGTCCACCCCGGCCGCCACCGCGTCCACCAGGTCCCCGGGACGACCGACCCCCATCAGGTAGCGGGGGCGATCGGCGGGGAGCGCGGAGGCCGTGAGCCCGACCAGCTCGCGCATGAGCCCCCGGGGCTCGCCGACCGCGAACCCGCCGAGCGCGTAGCCGTCGAACCCGAGCGCGCAGGTCTCCGCCACGGCCGCGCGCCGCAGATCCGGGTACATGCCGCCCTGGACGATGCCGAAGCAGGCTTGGCCCGCGCGGCGCCCGGCCACGTGGGCCGCGTGCGCCCGCCGGGCCCAGCGGACCGTGCGCCGCAAGGACGCCTCCACCGCATCCCGCGACGCCGGGTGCGGCAGGCACTCGTCGAGGGGATGCAGGACGTCGACCCCGAGCGCCTGCTGCACCTCGACGACCAGTTCGGGTGTGAGCAGATGCTCCGTGCCGCCGTCGAGGTGCGAGCGGAAGCGCACCCCCTCCTCGCGGATGGTCCGGAGCGCGGCGAGGCTCCACACCTGGAACCCACCCGAGTCGGTGAGGATGGGCCCATCCCACGCCATGAAGCGGTGGAGACCCCCGAGCTCGGCGATCAGCGCGGCGCCGGGCCGCAGGAACAGGTGGTAGGTGTTGGCGAGGACGATCTCGGCCCCGATCCCCCGGAGATCCGCCGGGGTGAGGCTCTTGACCGTCCCCAGCGTCCCGACCGGCATGAAGGCGGGCGTCTCGACGGTGCCGTGCGGGGTGTGGAGCCGGCCCCGTCGCGCCTCGCCATCCTGCGCCAGCAGCTCGAAGGATGGGGTCAAGGGCTAACCGCCGTCCGTGATCAGCATGGCATCGCCGTAGCTGTAGAACCGGTAGCCGACGGCGACGGCGTGAGCGTAGGCGTCGAGCACCCGCTCGCGCCCGGCGAAGGCCGAAACCAGGAGAAGCAGCGACGAGCGTGGCAGGTGGAAGTTCGTGAGGAGCGCGTCGACCGCGCGGAACCGATGCCCGGGCACGATGGTGAGGTCGGTCCAGCCGGCGCCCGGGGCCACGCAGCCGTCCGGCATGGCCACGGTCTCGAGCACCCGGACGGTCGTCGTCCCCACCGCCACCACGCGGCGGCCCTCGCGCCGGGCGCGGCCGACCGCCATCGCCGTTGCCTCCGAGACCTCGAATCGCTCCGCCTCCACCCGGTGATCGGCAATCCGTTCGGCACGGACAGGCCGGAAGGTCCCCGGGCCGACGTGAAGCGTCACCCGGTGGAGCTCGACGCCCTGCGCCTCGAGGGCCGCGAGCAGCGCCTCCGTGAAGTGAAGGCCTGCCGTCGGCGCAGCCACGGCGCCGGGCCGGGCCGCGTAGACGGTCTGGTAACGTGCCCAGTCCTCGCCGCCGGGTTTCCGGTACCGGCGGATGTACGGCGGGAGCGGCGGCAGCCCGTGGACCTCGAGGAACGTCTCGACCGGACCGGTCCCGTCGAGCCGGACCCGCGCCCGCCCCAGCTCCTCCCGGGCGGTCACGGTCGCCCGGGCAGCCCCGTCGGCCAGGGCAACCGTCGTCCCGACCGGACAGCGCCGGGCCGGACGGAGGAGCGCGGCCCAGTCTTCGTTGGTCGGGCCGACCGGGTGGAGCAGCAGCATCTCGACGTCGCGCTCGGTCTCCTCGATTCGCCCGAGGAGGCGGGCGGGCAGGACCCGCGTGTCGTTCAGCACGAGACAGTCCCCCACCCGGAGGAAGCGCGGGAGGTTGCTCACCCGGGCGTCCCCGAGCGCGCCGAACCGTCGGTCGAGGACGAGGAGCCGCGCCGCGTCGCGCGGCTCCGCCGGCTCCTGGGCGATCCGGTCCGGCGGCAGCGCGTAGTCGAACTGGGCGAGGTCGCCGGCGACCGGGGCCACGCTAGCCAATGCGGCTTCCCCGCTCGACGTCCTGCTCGGGACGGAGAAGGACGACCGTGTGGCCGTCGACGTAGGCTCCGAGCACGAGCACCTCGGAGACGAACGGCCCGATCCGCTTCGGCGGGAAGTTGACGACGCACACGACCTGGCGCCCGAGCAGGTCCTCGGGCCGGTACCGGTCGGTGATCTGAGCGCTCGACCGCCGCTCCCCGAGCGGGCCGAGATCGATCCAGAGCTTGTACGCCGGCTTCCGAGCCTCCGGGAAGGGCTCGGCCCGCACGACGGTGCCAACCCGCATGTCCACTCGCTCGAAGTCGCTCCAGGTGATCTCGCTCACTGGGATCTGGGGCTCGTCAGTCACCCTCCGGCCCCCTCTCACCGCAGGGTCGCCAGAGCGGTGCCTGGATAGTAATGCTCGAGAATCTGAGGATACGCGTATCCGCGGTCGGCCATGCCCTTGGCGCCGAACTGGGACAGGCCCACGCCATGCCCCCAGCCGCGCCCCTCGAACCGCACCACACCATCATGGGCGACCGGAACGAAGAGCGTACTCTTCAACGCATCGTACCCGATCAGCCGCCGGAAGTCGGCCCCCCGGAGCGTGGCCGTCCCGCGAGAGTGCTCGACGGCAAGGCGCGCGACACGGAAGGAGGGGCTGCGCTCGAGCACCGTGAGCCGGGTCACCTGCCCCACCTCGAGCCCTCCCCGGCGGAGCCGCTCCCCGATCACGGTGAGCGGGAGGGTCACGGTCCACGTGTAGTTCGGCGACTCCATGGAGAACTCGTCGCGGACGCCCTCGAGCGGGGGGACACCGTCCCCCGAGAAGACGCTCTGTGCCGCCTCGGTGAAGCCGCCGGAGTCCGAGTGATAGAAGGTCGGGAACACCCGACCCTGCCAGGTCAGCACTTGCCCGGCCGTCGTCCGGGCGACCTCCCGCGCGGGCGACCCCTCCATCGCCCAGCCGGCGAAGTTCTGGTCTTGGTTGCTCGCGACGACGTGGAACGCCTTCCCCGCGGCGCGGCTCTGCTGGAAGACGGCGTACGTGCGCGCCACCACCGCCAGCGCCCGCAGGGCCTCCACGGGCCACCGCTCGGAGGCCTCGCCGCGCACCGTCCCGGCAACGTATTCCTCCATGGGCAGCTCGTTCACCAGAAGGAGCCCGTCCGCCTGGCGCCATATCTCGATCGCTCCGATGTAGTCTCGCGTGCCCACCCGGAGGGGGCCGCGTCGCACTTCGAGGCGGATGCGAGGCAGATCCACCCGCCGGCCCCCGACCACATCCAGCCCTGTGCCCGACGGCACCACGCGCAGGATGCGCGGACCGGGCAGTCTGAAAAGCGCCCGCCCGGCGACCGGGTCGGATATCGTCACGACCTCGGCCACGCCGATCTCCGCATGACGAAGGCCGTCCAGGAGGGCGATCCTCATCGGCTCGAGCGCCCTCGCCGGACTCGCCATGCCGGCCGCGCACGCAAGCCAGACGACGACAGCCGCGATCGCCCGCCCGGCGGAGAGGCGGCGAGCCGTCCCGCTCACGCGCTCGATCATCGGCGGGAAAGAAGCGCCAAGACCAGCGTGAGCACGATGCTCAGAAGGATCGAGGTGGTCAGCGGGAAGTAGAACGACCAGTTGCCTCGCGCGACGTGAATGTCGCCCGGCAGCCGGCCGAGGAAGGGAACCTTGCCGCCAGCGGCGCCACCCAGCCAGAGCACGCCGCCGACCACGACCAGCACGACCCCGAGCACCACCAGCATCCGACCGACGTCCGCCATCGTCTCCGCCTACTCGCCAGCTACTCGAGAGACAGCTGGAGAGGGCCTTCGCCCCCTCGGTGGCCGAGGTGCCGGTAGGCGGCAGGCGTCGCGCGCCGGCCGCTCGGGGTTCGCACCACCAGTCCGATCTTGAGGAGATAGGGCTCGACCAGCTCCGCCAGCGTCTCCGCGTCGTCGTTGATGGTCGCGGCGATGGCCTCGAGACCCACGGGGCCGCCCCCGTACTGCTCGACGATCGCCTGGAGGAAGCGTCGGTCCAACCGGTCCAGGCCGCGCGTGTCGACACCTTCCATGGTGAGGGAGGCGTCGGCGATGCCGGGGCTGATGCGGCCGTCGCCCTTGACCTGCGCGTAGTCCCGGACGCGCCGGAGGAGGCGGTTGGCGATGCGCGGGGTGCCCCGGGCGCGCCGCGCGATCTCGGCGGCGCCCCCTGGCTCGATGGGGAGGCCGAGGATGCCCGCCGACCGGACGACGATCCGCGCCAGCTCCTCGTCGTCGTAAAAGTCCAGGTGGTGGAAGATCCCGAAGCGCTCGCGCAGCGGCGCGCTCAGCATGCCGGGCCGCGTCGTGGCGCCAACCAGGGTGAACGGCTTGAGCGGGATCCGCATGGTCCGGGCGTGCATCCCGCGCTCAATGACGAAGTTGACCTCGAAATCCTCCATTGCCGGGTAGAAGAGCTCCTCGACCACCCGTGGCAGCCGGTGGATCTCATCCACGAAGAGCACGTCGCGGGGCTCGAGACTCGTCAGGACCCCCATCAGATCGTCGCCGCGCTCGAGCGCCGGCCCCGATGTGCTCTTGAGCCCGCTCCCCATCTCGTTGGCCAGGATGATGGCGAGCGTCGTCTTGCCGAGACCCGGCGGCCCGTAGAGGAGCACGTGGTCCAGGCACTCTCCGCGCTGCCGCGCCGCCTCCACCGAAACGCGCAGGCTCTCCACCGCCTCGCGCTGGCCGATGTACTCGTCCAGGCGCTGCGGGCGTAACGCGCGCTCGAACGGCGCCTCGTCGGCCAGTGGGGTGCCGCTCAGCAGGTTCTCGCTCACCGCACCCCTCGTCCGCCACGGCCCGACCCCGACGGATCCTGCCGCCCCCTGACCGTCCTCCCGACACGGGTCCTGTCCCGGGCTCGCCCCAGCGGCGCCCTCGTCGGCGTCATGGCGACCCCCGGCGAGCACGGTAGATCTCCTCGAAGAGCGCCTCCGGCGCGTCGATGTCCGGCCGCCGCGCCAGGGCCTCGCGGATCGCCTGGTCGGCCTCTCCCGGCCTGAGCCCCATCTGCCGGACCAAGATATCGCGGACCAGCACGCGCACCTCGTCGCCCTCCTCGCGCGGCGGCGGCGTCGGCGCCTCCTCCCGCGGGAGGAGCGCGTACTTGGCCACCTTACCCTCCAGCTGCGCGACGATGTTGCGGCATTTCTGGGGTCCGATCCCCGGCAGCCGGCGGAGGAAGCGCTCGTCCTTCCGGACGATCGCCTCCGCGATGTCCGCGATCGGCGCGACCAGCGCGCGAGCCGCGACCAGGGGCCCCACGTCCTTGACGGTGATGAGCCGCTCGAAGAACTCACGCTCCACGTCCTTGGCGAACCCGATCAGGACGGGCCGGGGCTGGTCACGCGTGGCATGGTAGTAGATCACGAGCTCGAGCTCGGCGGCGGCGTCGCCGTCGCCCGCCATCAGGTCCTCGAGTCCGCGGGCGACGACGGGCGGCAGCACGACCTCGTACCCCACGCCGGCCGACTCGAGGATCACGCGGCCCTCCAATCGGCGGCGCAGCCGCCCGCGGAGCGAGGCAATCATCGTCCGCCCAGCCCGCGGGCCCGCGACAGGCCGGTGTAGGCGAGCGCGAGCGCGTCGGCGACGTGGCTCGGTCGCGGCGGGGCGGTCAGGGCCAGAAGGACCTGCATGGCCCGCGCGACCTGCGCCTTGGGCGCGGCCCCCGAGGCGGTCACCGCCCGCTTGACCTCCGACGGCGCCACCGAGACGAGCAGGACCCGCTGCCGCCGGCCAGCGAGGCAAACGGCAGCCCGCGCATGACCCATCAGGATGGCGGTGCGCGGAATCGACGACGCGCTGAAGATGTCCTCGATGATCACGAGATCGGGCACGAACCGCTCGAGCACGTCCCGCGCTCCGTCGAACAGCGCCTCGAGCCGCACCTCCAGCGGGTCTCGGGCGCTCGTCCGGATGACCCCGGTCCCGAGCACGGTGGGTACCCGGCGCCCGCCCTCGAGCGCCGCGTAGCCCGTATCGGCCAGTCCCGGATCGAACCCGACGGCGCGCGGCGCGGGGCGCGGCGGGATGGAGGCTTCGTCCATCCCGCTCAAGCGGCTCCCTGCGCCTCCAGCACCTCGTCGGGAATGTCGAAGTTCGCGTACACGTGCTGCACGTCGTCGAGCTCCTCCAGCCCCTCGACGAGGCGTAGCACCTGCTGCGCGTCCTTGCCCTCGAGGCGGACCGTCGACTGCGGCACGTAGGTCACTTCCGCGGACTGGATCGGCACTCCTCGCCCCTCCAGCGCCCGCCGGACCTCCTCGAGATCGTGCGGCGTCGCCGTGATCTCGAAGACCGAGTCCGCGCGCCTGAGATCGGCCGCGCCGGCATCCAGAGCCAGCCCCAGGAGCTCGTCCTCGTCCACGCGGGCGGCCTCGACCTGGATGATCCCCTTGCGGTCGAACATCCAGCCGACCGAGCCCACCTCACCGAGGTTGCCGCTGAACTTCGTGAACGTGTGCCGGATCTCCGGCGCGGTGCGGTTCTTGTTGTCGGTCAGCACCTTGACCATGACGGCGACCCCGCCCGGCCCGTACCCCTCGTAGGTGATCTCCTCGTAGGTCTCGCCCGGCAGCTCGCCCGTCCCCTTCTGGATCGCGCGCTTGAGGGTGTCGGCGGGCATGTTGACGGCCTTCGCCTCCTCGATCGCGGTCTTGAGCCGCATGTTCATCTTCGGATCCCCGCCGGTCCGCGCCGCGGTCGTGATCTCCCGGACGAGCTTGGAGAACACCTTCCCTCGCGCCTGGTCCGTCTTCGCCTTCTTGCGCTTGATCTGGGACCACTTCGAATGACCGGACATCCTCTCACCCCTCTCCGTTCCCCGGGGGGCAAAGCGTCCCCCGTCTCCGCATGCCGCCAGCCGATCGGTTCGCTGGCTTCCCGTTACCAGGCGGGCTCGCGCTCGAGGCTCTCCTTGAGCGCGTGCACGCGCGCCACGCGCGCCGCCTGGCGCTTGTCCGCCGCGTCCCGCTCCCGCTGTTCCACCGCGGTCGCCGCCTCCAGTGGTGGAAGCGGTCCACCCGCCCCGCGCAGCTTGACGAAGGTCAGGTACGCCGTGCAGGTGTGCCGGATGTCACCCGTGAACGGCACCTCGGCGAGCACCTGGATCTCCACTTCCATCGATCGCGTCCCCACGCGCGTCAGGGCGCCCCGCAGTGTGAGCATGTCGCCCACCCGGATCGGCGCGTAGAACTCCAGCGCGTCCATCGACGCCGTCGCCAGGGGGGCCCGCGCATACCGCACCGCGAGGATCCCGGCGACCTCGTCCACCGTGAGGAGCAGACGTCCCGCGAACATCAGTGTCCCGTGGAGGGCGTCCTCCGGGAACACGAACCGATGCTGCTCGAATCGCCAGTGGAAGCCCTCCGTCTCGTCTCTCACCTCGCGCGCGCGCTCGGCCCGCGAGGCGAGCCGCGCTCGACGCACCTCCCGCCGGGCCCGCGCGGCCTCGATGACGCCGACCTCCCCGGGGTCGGCGGGAACGATGCGCGCCGCGACCGGGCGCGGCTGAACCGCCTCGTCGATCGCGACGAACACCATGTGCGACGAGAGCGTCACGTGGCGCTCCCCGGTAGCCGCGTTCTCCGAATAGACCCGCACCCCTACCTCGAGCGACGTGCGCCCCACGTACTCCACCCGGGCCCGGAGGATCGCGATCTCCCCCACCCGCACGGGGTGAAGGAAGTCGATCTCATCCATCGCGCCCACCGTCACCGGACCGCGAGCCACGCGGGACGCAGCCAGGGTTCCCGCGGTGGCGATCCAATCCATCATCCGCCCGCCGTAGATCTGGCCCGGTGCGCCCGCGTACTGGGGGAAGACGTACTGGACCATCTCGGCGACGGTCTCACGAACCGTGGGCACCAGCGACTCCTCCGTGATTTGGCCCGTCGTGGCCCGTCGTGTGGGAGGCCGACTCATTGTAGCCGCGGCGCTGGCCCCCGGCAAACCACGCCGCGGGCCCTTCGTCCGTGGGCGCTCCGCCAGGACCCGGCCCGCGATGACACCCGAACCCGCGGGAGGCGCCGGGGCGGGGGCGTGAACGAGGTGCGCCGGACTGGCGGACTGGTGTCAGCCCGTGGCCGGTCTCACGGACGTGTGGGCGGTGGCATCCCCGAGAGCGGGTTCAGTGGAGCCTCCGGCGGCGCGGGCACGGGCGGAGGCTCGAGGCTCATGCGCTCGAGGCGGTGCAGCCCAGCAGAATCCAGGGCCATGCCCCGCACCTCGGGTCGAGCCACCATCCACTGGAGCCGGACGTAGAGCGGCACGTACGGCAACTCCTCGCCGAGGAGCCCCTGGAGGCGCTGATAGAGCCGGAAGCGCTCGGGCCGGAACCCGAGCTGGCCCGCGCGCGACAGCATGCCATCGACCAGCGGGCTCCGGAGGAAGGCGATGTTGGTCGCGCTCCCGGGCGTGGCTCCGTCGGTGGCCAGGAGCCGCCGGAGAAAGATGTCGGGGTCGTTCACCTCGAGCGTCTCCTCGTGGAGGGTCAGCTCTGCCGCACCCTGCCGCGCGGCGGTCTCGGCCGCGTCCGGCGGCTCCAGCCGCACCTGTACGCGGAAGCCCGCGGCGCCCAGCGAGAGCCGGATGGCGTCGGCGATGCCCGCGGCCTCTGGCCCCGAGACCTGGTCCGACGCGAGGAGGGTCAACGTCGGGTCGACCGGAGCGACCTGAGCCAGCAGTCGCCTCGCTCGCGCGGGGTCGAACAGGAGGGTGCTGGCGTCGCGCATTGCCCAGGCGCCGGGCGGCAGCCAGGCGGCGTGCGGCACCGCCCACTGCCCGAGCGCCGGGCGGAGGAGCGCGGGATCGAGGGCAAGCGCCACGGCCTGGCGCACCGTCTTGCGGCTCGTGAGACCCCGGTCGGTCCGAAGCGCCAGGAGTCCGACCCGCCGGGTCGGCCCGGACATGACCTGGAGGCCCACCGCGGCCCAGGCCGGGGGGGCGGCGAGCAGCGCCGCATGGAGAGGACCTCCGGGAGCGAGCCCGGCGAGAGCGGCCGCGTCGTCCGCGACCGCGTGCAGTATCAGGCGGGCGCTGTGGGGCGGGTCCCCTCGCCAGACCGGCGCCGCTTCCAGCGCGAGCCGATCGGGTGTGAGCTCGACGGCCTGGTAAGGCCCGCTCCCGACCCGAGGGCCGCTGGACCGCGCGACGGCGATCGCGAGGCCGGGATGGGCCAGGAGCGCGAGCAGCGGCGCGTATGGCTGCCCCACGACGATCTGGACCGACGCGCCCTCACCGCGTCGCACCTCCCGGACGACCCGCCCCGCGCCGCGGAAGGGACGGACCCAGGGGGGCGCGCCGTCCGGGGGCTCGTCGGCGGAGATCCGTTCGGCGAGGGTCGCGACGACCTCATCGGGCCCGAGCGGGGTGCCGTCGTGAAGCAGGACGTCCTGGCGGAGCCGGAAGGTCCAGACCAGCCCGTCGCGGGAGACGGTCCACGTCGTCGCGAGAGCGGGCTCGATGTCGCCTCGCTCGCCGAATGCGACCAAGCCCTGGTAGAGCAGGCGCATCGCCAGGAGCTGGGACGACGCCGTGGCCTCCGCCGGATCGAGACTCGCAGGAACGTGGAGCACGCCGACGTGAAGCTCGGCGGCCGGCGCCGCGCTGGCGAGACGGGTGACGGCGAACAGTACGATGAAGCTGACAAGGACTGCCGCGCGCGCCGGACTCCGGGGACACCGACACCGTCGAGCAGCCCTGGGGCGCATTGGCGCCCATTATAGAGATGTCTCGGCTCCGCGGACCCCTCTCGCGCGGGACCTTTCGACCCGCGCCCGACTCGTCGCTGGCACCGGCGTTGCACGGTTTCGGGCGTCAGAAGGCAGCGTGATGGCAACGGCACGTCTGAACGGGGGCGGGAATGGCTCCACAACTTGACTTTTTTTTCCAGCGCCGCCTATAGTTGCTCAAGCTGGCGGGGGTAGAGTCGCCCGCGCCGGACCCGGCCGGCGCGGCGCGGTCTCAGTGCTCGCCGAGAGGGACGGGAGGCCATGAAAGAGTTCGAAAAGAAGGCGAATCCTCCCCGTGACTCCGAGGGTGTCAAGGGGCTGTCAAAATTCCTGCCAATGACGGAATCCGCCTACCGCCGCCGCCTGACGGAGTACGAGATCCAAATCCAGGATCTCCAGGCTCACGCCCGGGCCATGGAGACGGAGGTCGTGCATCTCCGGAAGAAGCTCGAGGAGATCCCCAAGGACTTCGTCGTCCTGGAGAACAAGCTGCGGGAGGCGAACCGGCAGCTGGTCCAGGCCTTCAACCAGAACGAGAAGCTCGTGAACACGCTCTACGAGGCGCGCGAGCAGATCTCCTCCCTGAAGGAAGAGGTGGACAAGCTCTGCGCGCCACCCTCCAGCTACGGCGTGTTCCTCTCGCTGAACGACGACGGCACGGTGAACATCCTGTCGAGCGGGCGCAAGGTCAAGGTGAACCTCCACCCGTCGATCGGGAAGGAATCGATCAAGCCGGGGCAGGAGCTCGTCCTGAACGAGGGCCTGAACGTCATCGAGACGGCGGGCTACGAGATCCAGGGCGAGGTCGTCATCATGAAGGAGACCCTGGACGAGGCGCGCGCGGTCGTCACGGTGCGGGCGGACGAGGAGAAGGTCGCGGTCATCGCGGAGCCGCTCCGCCCGGCCAAGCTCAAGGTTGGCGATCACCTCCTCATGGACTCGAAGTCGGGCTACCTCCTGGAGAAGCTGCCGAAGAGCGAGGTCGAGGACCTGGCTCTCGAGGAGGTCCCCGACATCCAGTACGAGGACATCGGCGGCCTCACGTCCCAGATCGAGGCGATCCGGGACGCGGTGGAGCTCCCGTATCTCTACGCCGACTACTACCGCGAGCACAAGCTCGCGCCGCCCAAGGGCGTCCTCCTCTACGGGCCGCCGGGGTGCGGCAAGACGATGATCGCCAAGGCGGTCGCGAACAACCTGGCAGAGAAGGTCTCGGAGAAGCGCGGGGAGAAGATCAAGGGCTTCTTCATGAACATCAAGGGCCCCGAGCTCCTCAACAAGTACGTGGGCGAGACCGAGCGGAAGATCCGGGAGATCTTCGTCAAGGCCAAGGAGAAGGCCGCCGAGGACGTGCCCGTCGTCGTCTTCTTCGACGAGATGGACGCGCTCTTCCGCACGCGCGGCTCGGGGATCTCCTCCGACGTCGAGACGACCATCGTGCCGCAGCTCCTGGCCGAGATCGACGGGGTCGAGGGGCTCAAGAACGTCATCGTGATCGGCGCCTCGAACCGGCAGGACCTGATCGATCCCGCCATCCTTCGGCCCGGGCGGCTCGACGTGAAGATCAAGATCGACCGGCCGGACCGTCAGGCGGCGGCCGACATCATGGCAAAGTACCTCACGCCGGATATCCCGATGCACGAGCAGGAGCTCCGGCCCCACGGCGATGACATGTCGGCGGCCATCGCGCGGCTCATCGAGATGGCGGTCGACGCCATGTACACCATCGCGGACGAGAACCGCTTCCTCGAGGTCACCTACGCCAACGGGGACAAGGAGATCCTGTACTTCAAGGACTTCGCCTCGGGCGCGATGATGGAGTCGGTCGTGCGTCGCGCCAAGAAGCTCGCGCTCAAGCGCTACATCGCGAGCGCCGAGAAGGGCGTCAAGCTCGACGACCTGCTGGCGGCCGTGCGCGAGGAGTTCAAGGAGAACGAGGACCTGCCCAACACGACCAACCCCGACGACTGGGCGAAGATCGCGGGGAAGAAGGGCGAGCGGATCGTCTACGTCAAGCCGCTCACGGGCGAGAGCAAGGACAAGCACCGACCCGTGGAGCGTCAGACTACCGGCCAGTACCTGTAGGCGGCAGGGGTGAGGGAGCGCGGGTCGCCCCCTCACCCCTTTTCTGTCGGCCGCGTTCCCAGCGGGGCGCCGGAGGGCGCCGGTAGGCACGGGTGACGCGGACCGGCTCGAGGACGGCATGGCCATCCCGAAGGTGATGGGGATCGAGACCGAGTACGGGATCACGGTCCGCAACCAGGCGGACTTCAACCCGATCCTGTCCTCCCTCCTCCTCATCAACTCCTACGAGACCTACCGCACCGCCCGCATCCGCTGGGATTACGAGGCCGAGAGCCCGCTCAGGGACGCCCGGGGGTTCGAGTACGCCGAGGAGAAGGAGCTCCCGTCCAAGGAGGAGTCGCGCCTCATCAACCTGATCCTGCCCAACGGGGCCCGGTTCTACGTCGACCACGCCCACCCCGAGTACTCGACTCCGGAGTGCACGAACCCGCGGGACCTCGTGGTCTGGGACCGGGCGGGCGAGCGAATCCTCGACCTGGCACGCCGGCGCGCGGAAGCAGCCTCCCCGCCCGAGCAGCGCATCCTCATCTACAAGAACAACACCGACTCCAAGGGCAACAGCTACGGCACCCACGAGAACTACCTCATGGACCGGCGCTGCCCCTTCACGCGGATCGTCCAGTACATGATGCCCTTCCTGGTCACGCGCCAGATCTTCACCGGCGCGGGCAAGGTCGGGTCGGAGAACAACCTCGAGTACACCGAGTACCAGGTCTCGCAGCGTGCGGACTTCCTCGAGACGGAGGTCGGCCTCGAGACGATGCATTCCCGCCCCATCATCAACACCCGGGACGAGCCGCACGCCGATCCCGAGAAGTACCGCCGGCTCCACGTGATCGTGGGCGACGCCAACATGTCGGAGGTGGCGAACTACCTCAAGGTCGGGACCACGGCGATCGTCCTGTCCATGATCGAGGACGACTTCATCGACCGGGACCTCTCGCTGGACAGCCCGGTCCAGGCCTTCCGCCAGGTCTCCCGCGACCTCGCCTGCCGGTCGACGCTTCGCCTCCGCGACGGGCGGACCGTGACGGCCATCGACCTCCAGCGGGAGTTCCTGGAGCTGGCCCACCGCTACTACCGGGACCGGGAGCTCGATCCCGTGACGAAGGACGTCCTGGTGCGGTGGGAGCACGTGCTGGACCGGCTCGCCCAGGATCCGATGTCACTCAGCCGCGAGCTCGACTGGGTGATCAAGCTCGATCTCCTCGAGAGCTATCGGGCCAAGCACGGAGTGGGCTGGACCGATTCCCGGGTGGCGATGATCGACCTCCAGTACCACGACATCCGGCCGAGCAAGGGCCTCTACTACAAGCTCGAGCAGTCCGAGGCGGTCGAGCGAATCGCGAGCGACGAGGAGATCGCGCGAGCGGTCAACGACCCCCCGCGCGACACGCGGGCCTACTTCCGGGGGATGTGCCTCCAGCGCTACTCCGAGGACATCGTCTCGGCCTCGTGGGACTCGGTGCTCTTCGACCTCAAGGAGGGGCCGCTGAAGAAGATCTTCATGCTCGAGCCCCTGCGGGGCACCGAGGCCCTCGTGCGTCGGCTGTTCGACCAGTCGCCGACCGCGCGGGATCTCCTCAAGAACATCTCGAAGCCGACCATCGTCTAGAGCCGTGGGCGCCCCCAAGATCGTTGCCCCACGAAAACTTGACTCATTCACACCAAGTTCTGTCCTTCAAGGACTCTAGATGCCTTGTCGGGCCACTTGTGCCGTGGCCGAGACGCGAGCAGCCCTAGGACGCAGGGAGAAGGCGGCCCGAGGCGTACTCCTGTACGTTGAGGGCCGCCGACGACCGAGGACGACGGGATGCGATGCGGATCGGCCACGGCGCTAGAGCCGGACACCCGGGGCGCCGGAAGGCGCGGCTCCCGGCGAAGCTCGGCTGTATAATCCCCCCTACGGATGGCCCCCATGCACGAGTCCTGGCAAGGTCTCTTCGGGCGCTACGTGAACCGGAGCTTCGTGGATCTCCTGCGCCAGGAGGCGCCGGACCTGCTCGGCTCACGCCCCGGTGTGAGCGGGCCGGCCCCCCATGCCGAGCCCCACGGCGTTCCGGGCGTGCCGACCGGGACGACGATCCTCGCGCTGCGGTACGCCGACGGGGTCATCGTCGCCGGCGACCGGCAGGCCACCGAGGGCTACCAGGTCGCCCACCGGCGGATCGAGAAGGTCTACAAGACCGATGAGTACTCCGCGGTCGCGATCGCCGGCGCGGCCGGACCGGCGATCGAGATGGCCCGCCTGTTCCAGACGGAGCTCGAGCACTACGAGAAGGTGGAGGGCGACGGCCTGTCGCTCGAAGGCAAGGCGAACAAGCTCGGCCAGATGATCCGGATGAACCTCCCGATGGCGTTGCAGGGCCTCGTGGTCGTGCCCATCTTCGCCGGCTACGACCTGCGCCGCGCCGAGGGGCGGATCTTCAATTACGACGTCACGGGGGGCCGGTACGAGGAGACCGACTACGCGGCGACCGGGTCGGGCGGCAAGGACGCGCGCACCACGCTCAAGAAGCTGTACCGGACGGGCGCGTCGCGAGTCGACGGAATCCGCTGGGCAGCCGAGGCGCTCGTCGACGCGGCGGAGGAAGACGTGGGGACCGGCGGCCCCGATTTCACCTACGGGATCTTCCCGACCGTGAAGGTGATCACCCGCGCCGGGTTCGAGGAGGTCGCCGAGGCCGAGGTGCGAGCCCAGTGCGAGGCCGTGGTGGCGGCGCGGCGCCAGGGACGCTGATCCATGCCCCTTCCCTACTACGTCTCGCCCGAGCAGATGATGAAGGACAAGGCCGAGTATGCCCGCAAGGGCATCGCCCGCGGCCGGTCCATCGTCGCTCTCGAGTACCAGGATGGCGTGCTCCTGGTCGCCGAGAACCCCTCCACCCTGCTCCACAAGATCTCCGAGATCTACGACCGGATCGCCTTCGCCGGGGTCGGCAAGTACAACGAGTTCGAGAATCTCAGGATCGCAGGGGTGCGGCACGCCGACCTCCGCGGCTACTCGTACCACCGTGAGGACGTGACCGCGAAGGCGCTCGCCAACGCCTATTCCCAGGCGCTCGGGACCATCTTCACCGAGGGGCTCAAGCCGTTCGAGGTCGAGGTGCTGGTCGTCGAGGTGGCCGACGGCTCCAACGGGAAGAACGAGATGTATCATGTCCTCTACGACGGGTCGATCGAGGACGAGCGCAACTACGCGGCCATGGGTGGCCAGGCGGAGGAGATCCGCCGCTTCCTCAAGGAGCACTACCGAGAGGGCACCCCCCTCGCCGAGGCGGTGCGGCTGGGGATCCGTGCACTGACGGTCACGCAGAACAAGACGCTGACGGACCGCGACCTCGAGGTCGCGGTGCTCGACCAGAAGCGCGAGCGCCGGAAGTTCCGGCGCGTCGCCAACGGCGAGCTCCGCACGATCCTCGGGCGTCCCGACCCGCCAGAGGGCGGCCGGCCCACGGGGACCTCATGAAGCGACGCATCTTCGGGCTCGAGAACGAGTACGGGCTGACGTGCACGCTGAACGGTCAGCGCCGGCTCTCCCCGGACAACGTCGCTCGTTATCTCTTCGAGAAGGTCATTCCGGGAGCGCGCAACGCCAACGTCTTCCTGGAGAACGGGGCGCGACTCTATCTCGACACCGGCTTCCATCCGGAGTACGCCACTCCGGAGTGCGACGACGTGATGGACCTGGTCGTCTACGACAAGGCCGGCGAGCGCATCGTCGAGGACCTCCTGCACCAGGCCGAGAAGCGGCTCCGCGAGGACGGGATCTCGGGGAACATCCTCCTCTTCAAGAACAACACCGACTCGGCGGGCAATTCGTACGGCTGCCACGAGAACTACCTGGTGTCACGCGACGTCTCGTTCCAGCGGCTCGCCGAGGCGCTGATCCCGTTCTTCGTGACCCGCCAGATCTTCGCGGGCGCCGGCAAGGTCCTCCAGACGCCGCGGGGCTTCCACTATTGCCTGTCGCAGCGCGCCCAGCACATCTGCCAGGAGATCTCCGGCGCCACCACCTCGTCCCGCTCCATCATCAATACGCGCGACGAGCCCCACGCGGACGCGGAGAAGTACCGGCGGCTCCACGTGATCGTCGGCGACTCGAACATGTCGGAGGTCGCGACCTACCTCAAGGTCGGCACCACCGCCGTGGTCCTCGACATGATCGAGGACGGCTATTTCGACCGGGACTACAGCCTCCAGTCGCCGGTCCAGGCCATCCGGGACATCTCCCACGACCCAGGGCTCCGGGAGACGGTGAAGCTCAAGGACGGGCGCGCCATGACCGCCCTCGAGATCCAGAAGGAGTACCTGGAGGCGTGCCTCGCCTACGCGCAGCACGTCGACGCCGACCCGGTGACGCGCGATGTCCTGGATCGCTGGGCCGACATGCTGACCCGGCTCGAAACGGACCCCAACCAGTGCGACCGTGAGGTCGACTGGGTCATCAAGCGCCAGGTGATCGAGGACTACATGACCCGGCACCGCCTGTCGTGGCGGGACCCCCGCGTGTCCCTCATCGACCTCCAGTACCACGACATCCGGCCCTTCAAGGGCGTCTACTACCTGCTGGCGCGGAACGACCGCGTCGATCGGCTGGTGCGCGACGAGCAGGTGGAGGGGGCCAAGCACACGCCGCCCCAGACGACGCGCGCCCGGCTCCGGGGCGAGTTCATCCGCCGGGCGAACCTCAAGGGCAAGGACTACCGGGTGGACTGGGTCTACCTCAAGCTGAACGACCCCGAGCGCGAGACCATCCTCTGCAAGGACCCGTTCCAGGCTCACGACGAGCGGGTGGAGCGCCTGATCCGGTCGTTCTGACTCGGCATCCCGCCCGAGGGGCAAGTCGCCTGGGTCGGCATGCTCGCCCTCTGGCCTGACCCCTCGACCGGAGGCACGACCCAGGGCGCAACGCTCCCTGAATCGGTCAGAATCGGCGTCGGGTCAACGGCTCTGTAATCCGCTCATGAAGAACTGAAGCGGTTTCGAGCCGACGCTCCGGGCGTTCTTCGCGCGGGAGCACCGCGGTGTCGTGGCCGCCTACCTCTTCGGCAGCGTCGCCGGGGACCAAGTCACCTGTTCAGGCCGGTGAAGTGGTCGTGGGTAGGTTGTCGCTCTTGATGAGACGGTAGCCGAGTTCTTGGACGCGCGTGAGATTGAAGAGGACGCGGGGCTGGTACCGTCGCTCGCAGTAGTCCTGACCGCGGTCGACGTATTCGGTGCTGAACCGGAGCCCGACCGAGCTTGTGGGCGGTCGCGGTGATGGCCTGGAGCACCGAAGCGGCCTTTCAGTGGGCGGTGGAAGGCGCCGAGGGTGGACTGGCTGTGATAGAGCTGGCGGTGAGACGGAGCGCGGCCGCCACCCGGCTGACTGAGGGTTTGGTCCGGCTGCTGAGCTTCTTGCCCCCGGAGACCTTGCTGCCGGGCGCGAGGCTGAGCCAGGAGGCGAAATGCTTCTCAGTGGGCCACCGGTCATGTCGAGCCCGATCTCGGCGACCGCACTGAGGCCATGGGGGCATCAATCCCATCGATCCGGGTGAGATCGACGCCGGTGAGACGATGGAGGCGCTCGCGAGCATCGAAGCGGGGGCCGGCGTGGCCGTCCGGGGGCGAATTTGCGGGCTACGCGGTCGCATCGCGACGGAGTCGGGCGGCGATGTGCTCGGCGACTCGGATCGCCAGCGCGGCAATGGTCAGGGTTGGTGGCGAGGAGCTTGCGGTGACGAAGCACCCGCTCCCCACCAGATAGAGGTTTGACACATCGTGAGCGCGGAGGTCGGAATCGACGACGCTCGATCGCGGATCGGTTCCCATGCGGTGGGTTCCGATCTGGTGGGCGAGAAACCACAATGGGTGGGACTCGACGTCAACCGCACCGGTGGCTCCGAGAATCCGCTGGGCCACCCCCGTCGCTTCGTGGAGCGTCTCACGCTCGTACGACCCGACATCATATGTGATGCGGGGCGCCGGATTCCCGAAGTGGTCCTTGAGCTCCGGGTCCAGGGAGATCGAGTTCGCCGCGTCGGGGAGCTGTTCGCAGGAGATCCGGATTCCGAGCACGTGCCCGAATTCTTCGCGAACATGACCCCGCAACGCCTCCCCCCAGAGGCCACTGGAAGTAGCAATCTGGTTCGGTGTAGGGCCGGCGGAGTTGAGAAGCTCGAGCATGAAGGCGCCTCTTCTCGCCCGCATGCGGTCAATGGCGAACTGCCGCGACATGGCGCTCGAGAAGCCCGTGCGATAAGGATGGACCTTTGCCTTCAGGCGCCCGGTCACCGTGATCGCAGGGTGTGACATGAAGTACTTTCCCAGGACTCCGCTGCGATTCGCCAGACCCCGCGGGAAGCGCTCTGACGCGGACAGGAGGAGGAGGCGGACCGTCTCGATCGCACCGGCGGCGACGACGAAGATGCGTGCGACCGACCTGCGCTCGCGCCGGTCGTGACCCGCGTATGCGACGGAGGTCACCTGGCCGGATTCATCGACATGGAGTCTCAGAGCCGTCGCATCTGTCACGAGCTGGAGACGGCCCGTCGCCTCCGCCTCTCTGATGTGGGTGAGATCGATGGTCGCCTTGGCCCCCGTGGGGCAGACGTGGCAGGTGCCACAGGCGCGACATTGCGCGCGGCCGCCATACGGGACGGAGTTTCTGGCCTGAGGATAGTGATGCAGGGCGATGCCGAGGCTGCTGCAGGCTTGGGCAAACACGCCATCGGAGTAGCTGAATGAGAATGGCGGCAGCGGAAAGCCCGCGCTTCGCGGTGAGGCCCACGGATCATCCGGGGCTCCGGCAACCCCGAGACTCACCTCGGCTCGGGCATAGAACGGCTCCAGATCTTGGTAGGAGATCGGCCAATCGTCGGCGATACCGTAAAGCGAGCGCAAGCGAAAATCATTCGCGTGAAATCGCAGGGCGTAACCCTCCCAGTGGAGCGTGCTTCCGCCAACCCCGCGCGCCCGGTTCCACTCGAGGCGATATGCGACGCTCCCCCCTGTCGTGTAGCGGTCCAGCCCTGTGAGAGCCGTTCGCCAAGGGTTCTCGCCTCGAAGGAACCGTCTTGCATACTCGGCCCGCTTGGCGAGCTCATGGCGTGGTCCTGATTCCAGCATGGCCACCCGGAGGCCCCGCCGCACCAACTCTGCGGCGATAATCCCGCCCGCGGCTCCGGCGCCGATGATGCAGACTTCCGTCCGCTCCGGAGGGTCCGCTACGGCCATGAGCGGTCAGGGCTCCGGGCGAGTGTAACGAACCAGGTCGCCGCAGCGTCCGGGGAAGGCGGCATATCCAACGATGGCCCACCCTGCCGCCGAGCGATAGTAGCCGTCGATCAGATCGGGAACCGCCAGGAAGCGCACCGCTAGGGCGTGACGCCGGACGGGGACTAGGTGCTCCCAGATGCGTACCGGGTGCGCAAGGCCGTGCTCCATGATCACGGCGGTGCGCTCAGGGAGATCGAGAGCGGAAAATGGGCGGTTGGCCAGGCGATCGAGCGCCGTGGCGGTCGCCCGATAGAGCGAGAGGCACCCAGGGGTGGTTCGAGTGCGCCCGTTGACGTGCTCTACCAGGATCTGCAACCCCTCGGAGGGCAGGGGGACCCCTTCCGCCAGCACTTCAGCGAAAGCGACGACGCTATCCAGCTCGGCCGGCCCCAGGACTCCGGTGGGAGAGGAAGCATCCAGTCGAGGGCCCAGAAGGTTGGCCGTGAGCCGGGAGAGGACCCGAAGCAGCCGTTTCGGCGAAATCAGCCAGATAGACGCCGCGAGCCCCAGGAGCAGGATGGCCAGCCCCTGGATAAGGGTGCGCCTCGTCATGGACGGACTCGCTATACCGGACAGCTTGGACGGCTCCTATCTGGGCGCCAACTAGTATACGGGCCTCGATCGCCTGGTGAAATGGGTCAAGTGAACCAGGGGGGTCCTCCTTCACGATCGTTTGGGGTTGGAATCGTGCCATTTCTCTCATAACGGAGCCTGGATCCCTTTGCAATGTATCCCGCGTCTGACAGCCCCGCTGTGTCAACAAAGCCGACAACCCTATCGTCGATATGATGCGCTTGCTGTAATTCCCGCGGCGCTGTGCCGATCAGAAATAGAGTCAGCTGGTGCTTGTTTACAATCGTTTGGATGTGCCCCAATCTCTAAGTGCCACTGTCATCAATGTTTACAAGAGTTAGCACCGTCAGCGCGATGGACTTCATGAAAGAGCATATCTGGCCGTAACTTGCGCCTTTTGGCCCACTTCGTGCATCGCTCTAAGACTGCGACAAGGGTTTCCTCGCAATCCACATGAGGGGGAGTCTATGCGCAGGACGATGATGGTGGTCGCTTTGATCCTGAGTTGGGCCGCGGTCGCCCAGGCTGGTGGGTTTGAGCAGGTGCCCGAGCCCGGGACGATGGCGCTGCTGAGCATCGGCGTGGCCGGCGTCGCATGGTGGGCCCGTCGGCGACGCTAACGGATTCGCCGACCCCACCAGGCGTCTCGATAGACCGGGCGAAGATGCTTGCCCGGAAACACTGAAGGACTACCCGACCGGCTGGGAGGTTACGGCCGGTGCTGGGTGAATTTTGTGCGGCGCTTTCACCTGAGTTGAGTCCTGCGAGGTCATCGCCCGCCGGGGGTAACGGCCTACCTGACGCGTCGTCATAGGCTCAGGAAGGTCTGAGCCTGCTGCCTGGCCACCGACGAGGGCAACATCGCCAGCCGAGATGTCGCCCCCACCCGGTTCCTCCGTTGTCGCTCTAAGATCCTCCAACGACCTGGCAGCCGACTCCGCGCGGATTGAGCCGGTGTCGGAGAACCCCGCGGATGTAGCTGTCCAGTGAAAATGTCACCCTAACTGTTCCGTGAGAATGTCACCCCTGTGTGAGGGGTGTGGCGACGGAGGTTGAGTGAGCGGCGCCAGGGATGCGTGGCGGCGGGGCGAGCCGTCTGGGTGGTCGGGGTGAGGCGGCGCGCCGAGGGGCGCGCAGGCGGTTTCTGGGGAATACTCTGATGGCGGCCCCCCTCCTCCGACGCAGTCCTGGAGGCGCGTAGGCGACGCGTGCGCTCCGCGTGGGGCTTGCTGCGGGGCGTGAGGACGAAATCAGGCCCCGGCGAGGGCTGACTGACGAGTCGCCCGCCGGCGCGGACGACAAGGAGCCGGCCGTCGACACACTCGCGGAGGTCGACACGGCGGCCCGCGGAGGAGCGGCCGGAAGGACCGGGGGGGATCTGGGCCCAGCGGGTCCCCAGGCGGACGGTGTTGTCGGGGGCGACGACGCGGGTGTAGCGGCAGCTGAGTTGGTCGGCGAAGTCCCGCGGCCGCGGCCGCCAGGCGGCGTGGGCGTCGGTGGGGGGATGAGCGAAGCGGCCATTGTAATCGGCGAGGAACTCAGGGAGGAAGGCGTTGGCCGCCGCGCGGGTCGCGATCCCGCGCAGGCGGAGCTCGACGACGAGGCGATCTTGCAGGGTGCGCCAGAGCCGTTCGATGCGCCCCTTGGCCTGGGGGGAGCCCGCCGCCAGGAAGCCGATGGCGAGGTCTCGGAGGATCTGGCCGAAATGGGTGGGGTGCTGGTGGCCTTGGAGTTCTTCCGCGAGCGTCCAGTGCGGGTCGTTGCGGACGAAAACGCCGAAACGATCGCCGTACAGGGTCAGCGGGAGGCCGTAGGCCAGACCGATTTGCTGGAGCACGGTGGCGTAGCCGTGCAGGTCCTCGGTCGGCCGAACGTGCAGGGCCAGGACCGTGCCGGTGGCGTCGTCGATCGCGCCGTGGAGGGTCAGGGCGGGGCCCCGGTCTTCGAGCCACGCGTGGGGGCTGCCGTCGAGCTGGACGAGGACGCCCATGCGGGCTTCCGGGGTCCGGCGAGCCCGGTGCTGGCGGGGCCGGCGGCGATGCTTGGCCGGCAGGTCCAGGGCGCGGCGGATCCGCCGCACGGAGGCCCGGCTGACGCGGAGGCCCTCGACCTCGCGCAGCTTCTCCGTGGCGTGGCAGTCATTGACATCGAGGTAGGTGGTCTGCAGGAGCGCCGCCACCCGCGCCCGGACGTCGGCCGGCAGCCGGCGGGGGGAGGGTCGCCCCCGCAGGCGGTGGCACAGGCCCGACGCCCCGGCGGCCTGGAAGCGATGCTTGACCCGGATGAACTGCCGGACGCTCAGGTGCAAGGCCCCGGCTCCCTCGGCATTGGTGAACTTCCCGGCCAGGGCCGCCTTGAGCAGGCCGGGCCGCGGGACTTCCTTGCGACTCATCGTGAGAGGCTCCCATGTCGGCATGGGGTGACACTCTCACTGAACAGTTAGCCTATGACATTCTTATGGACCAACAGCATCGGAGAACCCCGCGGATTGACACCGTCTCAGAGAATGCTAGTATTGCCGCGTGTTTTGGTCAGGAAGTGCCTCAGTCAGGAAGTGCCTCAGATTGACGCTTTGCAGACAATCTCCATCGTATCGAACGAAGCGCTCGGGGGATCTTCATCGTATCGTCGTATCGAACGAAGCGGTCGCATCTTCACCACAAGATCGTGTCT
Source organism: uncultured Candidatus Rokubacteria bacterium (assembly GCA_963805625.1). Classification (GTDB taxonomy): domain Bacteria; phylum Methylomirabilota; class Methylomirabilia; order Rokubacteriales; family DASRDR01; genus DASRDR01. Next base: position 529,057 of record CAWDVE010000016.1, on the reverse strand, counting down.
TCACCAACAAAAGATGGAGGCGGATTTCCCCATGAGAAGCCAGCCGGCGGGGATTCTGGCAATCGTTGGGTCCACAGTCCTGTCCGCTTTGTTCTTCGGGATTATTCTCGGAGGCCCCGCCATCGCGTGGGCTGCCCCGACGGTCGCGGCCACGTCATTCGTAGCCCAGAACGCGGACGCTTTCAATGACAACTACTGTTGCATCCAGGTCGGCGTGCCGACAACGGTGTCGTTCACGGCACAGATCGGCGACTTTAATAATCCCGCCCTGAAGGGGTCCCTCCTCGTCAAGCTGATGCGGGTAAGCGACACCGGCTCCGAGACGACCGTCTGTCAGATGAAGGATTCGACAGCGGTCGGTACGGGTCAGGGGTCATCTTTTCACAACGTCGGGAAGGGACTCTTCATCTGCGATCAAACCTTCAACGAGCCTCTCGCGATCTCCATGCGTCTCAAGGTTCGCCTCAATTACAGTCTGAAGAACTCGCCGAGTTCGTTCGAGTCGGGTGAATTCATCTTGCTGGTCGGCGAGTTCTTCGACGCGGGGGCGGCCGGGACGGTTCAGGGGAACGGAGTCACGGTGCACGTCCCGCCAGGTTCCCTTCGCGGGGCCGCCTTCGTCTCAGCCAAGAAAGGGAAGGTCTTCGGCGCGAACCCTGGAAACAAGCCGGTCGTCGAAGTCGTGAACCTGACCGTCGATAGCGCAGTGTTCGGAGGCGAGGCTGAGGATCCGAGCCTGCCGTTCGACATCGAGGTGCAGACGCAGTCGGGCTTGATAGACGGCACGAAGTTAGTGGTCGCCCAGGAGGTGTTCGTCGACAAGGTCACGCTTCCCTCCGGCGGCCAGTGCCCCATGGGCTACACTCTCGTCGACGGCCCCACCCCCATCTGCGTCGGTTCCGCGACCGCGCAGGCGATTCCGGTGGCCTGCGCAAGCGTCTCCGCGGGGACGATCATGACGACCACGGTATTGGATGGGCAACCATGCGCGCTTCCAGGTATTCTCACGGCGGGGACGTACGGGATCTTGGCGGGGAATGGGAGCGGATACGCTTCGGGGACCGTCACCCAAGGGGGGGTGGCGCAGCCCGGTGTCGTCGTGAGCAACCCGACGAACACTCTCGTCGCCACGACGGACTCGAGCGGCAAGTACACGCTCTTCGTCGATACGCCCGGGGGCGGCCAGTTCACCGTGAACGCCTTTCACCCCTTGAAAGGCTCAGTCGGCTCGGGAACCGGCACGATTCCGTCTGAACTGGGCACGGGAACCGCCAACATCACGCTTACGGCACCGAGCGCGCCAGTCAACACGCGCCCGGGGATTCGGAACGGCGGCTTCGAGCGCGGTGACCTCTCGAGCTGGGCGTTCACCGGAGGCGCCTCGGTCATACAGCAACTCGGGCCGACCGCTACCTATGTCCCTCCCAACCCTCTCTGCAAAACGATCAAACGCGGCAACAACATCAATTATCAGAATATTTGCTCCCCCAGCGCATGGGGGCGTGGCACGCTAGGTACCATTCCTGGTACCATCCTGCCGTCGGAAGGTAAATCGATGGCGGCCCTGAGGACCAACGACCCGACCACGGGCTTGAACACCGGCTCGAGTCTGAAGCAGACCATCACCGTCCCGGCCGGGGCGACGAAGTTTCGCATGAATTACAACTACGTCACCGAGGAGATCACCGAGTGGGTCGGCAAGCCGTTTCAAGATCCGTTCACGATCCTCATCAACTGCACCGCCAATTGCCCCTCGGGTTGGACGCCGAAACAATTCCAGTCGACAGTGAACAGCGCCTTCACGCTCATCAGTAGCGCGGGCGCAGTTCTTTCGCCGTATCAGTTCGGTGACTGCTTCGCCGCCAGCCCCACCCCCGGGGATACATCGTGCGCACAGACGAACTGGAGGACTGTCGAGTTCGACCTGAGCAGCGCTGCTGGGACGAACGCAACACTCGAGTTGCTGTTCACGCTGTCCAACGGGGGCGACGGCCAGTACGAGACGCGGGTGCTCATCGACGATATCCGCTTCCAGACGATCTGGGTCGACGCCAAGATCCTCAAGAGCACGACCAGGTTTGCAAACCGGGTGAATTACCCGACGGCCGGGCAGACAGGGGCTGTTGACAACGCCTTAGTCGAGCGGGACGTCCGCAACGTGACTGAGATCCTCTCGCAGGCCGGGGTGAACGTCCGGCTCCGTCGCATCACGACGGTGCCGGTCGTCGATACCCTCCTGGACGTCGATGTCAACCATCAACTGAATGCGACGGAGCCCAACTGCCTGACAACCGCGTCCCCTCCCGCCATCGTGCTCGGAGTCGACGGCGTGGCCCTCACGAATAAGGTTCTCACGACAGAAGAACAGAACCTCATGAACATGGAGCCCCCGTCCCCCGCGCCCCCGACCGTGGCGACCGACGTGAACCTCTACTATGTGATATCCGCGACGGGCGTCAGCGGGGTCAAGGCGTTCACGGCCAATCCGGGCGATTTCTGTTCGGAGGTCGTCGCCCCAGCGACCAACACGGGCACGATGCTGACGAGCATCGCCACCGACTTCACACTCGCTCACGAGTTGGGTCACGAGACCGTCGAGGCGGTGAGCGGCAGTACACGACTTCACGCCGCGCCGACCGGCAGCTTCACGGTCGGATCGCCCTCAACCGGGGTGGTCCAGATCAACCAGTCGCAAGCGCTGTACTGCGGCGACTTGACCGAATCGACAAGCCCGAAGTGCAGTCAGGCGACACAACAGCAGCGCCTAGACCACGGTGCCTCTCCTCTTCTTCAGCCCTGACGACTCTTCAGTCCTGACGAGGGGGCGGGTTGCGAGCGCGGCCCGCCCCCTCGTCAGCTTGGCCGGCGCGCGAGGGGTCGCGTGTTGTCCAGAATGCGTTCGCCAACTCGAGAACCACGGAGAGAGTCGGCACGGATTCTGCCCGCTCCGCCTCCTCGAGGCCTACCAGTTTGCGGACCCATCGCGCCCACGCGCAAAGGAGCCAGCCCGCCACGCACTGTGAAGGTACGTCTGTAGGCTAGCCGCTTGGTCTGCTCGGCGCTGGCTACGCTGGTAGATTGTCCCGTAGCGCGGCGAGCGCAGCCCGGACGTGGGGCGGCTCGTCGAGGGTCCCGAGCTCGTCGAAGATCTCCAACGCGCGCTCCAGCAGCTGATCGGCCTCGCCCCGGTCGCCTGACGCGCGTCGCAGCTCGGCCTGAGCGACGAGCGTCTTGGCGTACTCGTTGCGCGCGTCCACCTCCTCGAGGATCTTCGCCGCCGCGTCGAGGTGCTGGGTGGCGTCGGACGGCGCGTCGGTCGCGAGTGACTCTCCAAGGAGGCGGTGCGCCACGCCTTCGAAGTAGCGGTACCCGAGCTCGCGGCTCATACCCAGGCCCCGTTCGAAGAGCGCTCGGGCTTCGGCCGGCCTCGCTTGGCGCACGTAGGCTTCCCCCAGGCACAGCGCGAACCGCGCGTACGTCAGCGGCAGGTGCGAGCGATCGAACCACGCCACCGCCTCCTCCAACCGCGCCGTCCCGACCGCCAGCTCCCCGGCCTTGACCTGGCCGTACCCCTGCGCCGCCTTGGCCATGGCTGCGTCGAACGGGCTGGGAGACAGGGCGAGGGCTTCTTCGCAATAGCGGAGGCCTGCCTCGATGTCGCCGCGCTGGACATGCGTCCAGCCGGTCCGCCAGAAGCCGACCACCTTCAGTCGCCGATCGTTCACCCCCTTGGCGTGCTGACGAGCCCGCCGGCAGTAGTCCAGGCTGCGCTGCCATTCCCCCAGCCCCGTGGCCGCCATGCTGATGCCCCAGAGGGTCCGGCACGCCCACCACACGTTCCCGCGTGCCTCGAAGGTCTCGAGCGCGCGCTCACCCGCCTCCAGTGACTCCCGGAGACGTCCCGCCATGTCGTAGACATGCGCCAGGCAGCCTTCGGCGAACGCCCTGATCTCGTCCAGCCCGTTGGCCTCCGCCACCGCGATCGCCTCACGGCAATAGGCGATCGGCACGTCGGGTCGACCCTGTGTGCCGCTGCGAAGAAACCCGGCCCAGGAGTACCAGGCCGCGCGGCGGGGTGGGTCGGCCGCCGTCTCCACGAGGTCGCGGATGGTCTCCAGGCGCTGGAGCTGCTCGGCCTGGCGCCCGAGGGCGAACATGATCTCCGACTGCTTCACGACAGCATCGATGCGGCGCACCTGGTTCTCCGGCGTGTCGGGCATCGTCTCCAGGCGCTTTACGGCGGTCTCGAAGTACGCGACCGCCTCGGCGGTGGCCCAGCGGCCCTGCGCCTTCTCGGCGGCTCGAATCGCGTAGTCCACCGCCTTGTCATCTTCCCCGCTGTGCTCGTAGTGGTAGGCGAGCAGCTCGACGACGTCGTCGATCCGGTCCGCATAGAGCTCCTCGAGGCCACGTCCGGCGGCGGCGTGGAACCGCCGGCGACGACGCTCCAGGAGGCTCGTGTAGACGACATCCTGGGTGAGCGCGTGCTTGAAGCTGTACATCAGCTCGGGGTCGTTCGCGCTCGGGAAGACGAAGTCGACGGCATGGAGATCCTGGAGGTCGCCGGCCACGTGATCGTGATCGCTCTCGCGGACGCGGGACACCAGCGTGATGCCGAAGCGGCGGCCGACGACGGAGGCGACCTGCAGTGTCCGCTTGGGAGACTCCGCGAGGCGGTCCACCCGGGCGGCGATGATGTCGCGGATCGTCTCCGGCACCGTCACGTCGGCGGCGCGAAGCCGCGCCTCGCCGTCGTCGACGACGATCCCATCGGTCTCCTGGAGCTGCCGGACGATCTCCTCGACGTACAGGGGATTGCCCTCTCCCTTGGCCATGAGCAGCTCGAACAGCGGCTCCGACACCGCGCGCGCGCCGCAGAGCGCGCCCACCATCTCCCTGATGTCGTCGTGGTCGAGACCCTCCAGCTTGAGCCTCACGGTCGTGGCCGGGAGCCACTCCAGGGCTGACCCGGGCCGCGTGGTCAACACCAGCAACAACCGGTGCTCGTGCACGCGCTCCGCCAGCGATTTCAGGAACACCTCCGAGCTGGCGTCGACCCAGTGTATGTTCTCGACGACCAGCACGACCGGTTGTCGCACGCTCTCGCGGAAGATGAGGCTCTGGAGGACCTCGTGGGTGCGGTCCCGGAGCTTCGCGCCTTGCACCCGGAGCAGGAACTCCGGCGGCACCGGAAGGCCCAGGAAATGGCAGAGCAGGAATGCCGGCTCCTCGCCCTCGAGGCCGAGGGCGACGAGCCGGGCAGCCACGCGCCGCCTGACGTCTTCGGGGGACAGTTCCTCGGTGATCTCGAGGTATCGCCGGTACACTTCGAGGAGCGGACGGTACGCCATGGTGCGACCGTAGGAGGCGCAGGTGCCTTCCAGCTCGAGGTACCCGGTCTCGTCGAGGCCCCGGAGGAACTCGTAGAGCAGGCGCGATTTGCCGACCCCGGGGTCGCCCGAGATGACAACGACGCCCCCATGGCCACCGCTGGCCCGCTGGAAGCCCTCGATCAGCCGCTCGCGCTCCGCCACGCGTCCGATCAGCGGCGTCAGCCCGCGCTCCTTCGAGACCTCCAGCCTGGTCCGGCCGCTGATCTCGCTCTTCACGGCGTAGGCGCGCTGGGGCTCGGTCTTCCCCTTGACCTGGAAGTCGCCGAGATCGTCGAACAGGAAGAAGCCCTCGCAGAGCGCCTTGGTGTGGCGGCTGGCCACGATCTGCCCCGGTTGCGCAACGTTCAGCAGCCGCGCCGCCAGGTTCACGGTGTCGCCCACGGCCGTGTAGTCCATCCTCAGGTCACGGCCGATGGCGCCCACCACCACGGGCCCAGTGTTGATGCCGACCCGCATGAGGAAGTTCTGCCCGTGCTGGCGCTGGACGTCCACGCGGACCGGCGCGAGCTTCTCCTGGATCGCCAGCGCCGCCCGCAGGGCGCGGCCCGCATGATCCTCGTGGGCGATCGGCGCCCCGAAGAGTGCCATGACGCCGTCCCCCAGGAACTGGTTGATCGTCCCCTCGTATCCGTGGACGGCGCCAAGGATCACCTCGAAAACGCGGTCCATGATGGCGTGGACCTCTTCCGGATCGAGGCGCTCCGACATCGCGGTGAAGCCCGAGACGTCGGTGAACATGACCGTCACCTGCTTGCGCTCGCCCTCGATGGCGCTCCTGGAGGTCAGGATCTTCTCGGCGAGGTGCTTCGGGGTGTAGGCCGCGGGCGCCGCCTCCCGGAAAGCCGAACCCGGTCGCAGCGCGGCGGGGGCCGTGTCAGCCTCCACTGGCGTCGGCGCCACCGGAACCCGCTCCACCGGTGCCGCCGGGGGCGGGGCCGCCGGCGCGCCGAGCTTCGCCCCGCATTCCCCGCAGAACTTCTGGCCGCCGGGGTTCTGGTGGCTACAGGCAGGACAGACGAGGGCGAGGCGGGCGCCGCACTCGCCGCAGAACTTCTGGGTCGCGGGGTTGTCAGCGCCGCAAGCGGGACAGCGTCCTGTGGGCTGGTCGACCATTCCGATCAGCCAGCGACCCGACGAGTCGGCGGCCACGGGCCACCGCCGACGCGGCAGTCTGACACAGGGGCCGCCCAGACACAGGTGAACACGTTACCCTCTCTGACCGTTGCCGCTCACCGACCCGCGCATCGTTTGCATGCTAGCACCATTTCTCGCTGACGCGTCGCAGCCCGAGTTTCGCGTCCGCCCCCGCCGTGCTCTGCCAATTGGCGGTCAGCGTACGGGCGCTGCCCGATCCAGCCGCTGGGGATGCCAGTGCGCCTCGCGTCGGCGCAGGGCGGCGAGCCGTTGCACGACGACTGGAGGGTGTCGAGCCCGCAGACGAACCCCCTTAGCGATCTGCAGGGGCCTGGCCACAGGTCTTGGGTTCCGGCCGATGGCCGATCGCGGGTGATGGGGACGGTCGGCCGTATCAGACGACGCTGCCTCCACTGGTTCGGGATGATGTGTTCGAACAGCTCGAGAAGGGCTAGACTTGGTCTAGAAAGCCTAGGACGGCATCTCGGGGCTGCCGACGGGACAGCCGCGCACCCCGGTCCGAGAATCTCGCCCGATCGGAGTCGCGGAGAGGAGAGCGCACGATGGAGAGCCTCGAGCGCAAGATCGACCTGCTGCGGACCATCGGCCCCTTCGCAGAGCTGCCGACAGCTCCCCTGAGGCCTGTCGCGCAGGCCGCGGAGGTGACGCGCTTCGGCGCCGGAGAGGTGATCGTCCGGCAGGGTGACCCGGCGGACGCGGTGTACGCCCTCATCGAGGGCAAGGCCGAGGTCTGGCTCGACGACGCCCCGCACCGACCCGTGCTCCTCCGGACCATGCGGTCCGGTCAGCTGTTCGGGGAGACGGCGGTCCTCTATCGGGGCCCGCGAAGCGCCACGATCAAGGCCGAGACCGACGTGGCGACCCTCAAAATCCCCGGCCCGGTGTTCCTCGAGCTCCTGCAGTCGAACCCGGAGCTCGCCCTGCGGGTCGCCGTGATCCTCGCCCAGCGCCTCGCTTCCGACCGGCACACGCTCGCATCCGATCCAATGACCTCGGGCGCAGCATAGACGGACCCCGAGGGGGTTTAGGGCTGCTCGAGCGGCGCTTCGCGCATGGCCTCCAGAGCGCGCGCTGCCGCGGCCGTCCGCGTCTCCACGCCGAGCTTCCGGTAGATGCGGTCGAGGTGAGTCTGGACGGTGCGCGGAGAGATCCGCAGGAGAGTCGCGATGGCGGGGTTCGTCTTGCCGGCGGTCACCCAGGCGAGGACCTCTGCCTCGCGGGACGATAACCCTAGATGGGCCAGCACGGCGGGCTCCAGGCCAGTGGCGCTCTCTTCGAGAAGAAGAATGCTATCCGGTGGCTGCGAGATGAAGCGAACTGTCAGGCGGCGATTCAGCCGCTCGACCACGAGCGGCTGCCGAACAGGCGGGAGGGCGTCCGTGCGTCCACCCATCGTTTCGTGCCACTGCAACCACTCCCAGAGGCGCACGGGGAGATGGGCCGGCCGGGGCGCAGGGTCGAAGTAGTGGGTCAGCCATCGGTCCACCCTTTCCGTCGCCCGTCGGATACGTCCCTCTCGTCCGACGATGAGGAGGGCGTGGTTCGACATCTCGACGCCTCGGGTCACGAGCGCGAGGTCCCGCCGGGTCCGAGACATCGCCTCGGCGCTCCGGTAGAGGTGGGCCAGATGCGGCCGGAGTACGTCGAGGCAGAGGCGGTCGCGCTCGGAGAAATCGGACCCGCTCCGGTACACGGCGACCGCGGCTAGCTCCCGCTGGCCGAGCCGCAGCGCGCAGGCCATCGAGTAGTGGAGGTGGAGCGGGCGGTAGAACTCGTGGTAGAGGTCGGTCTGCTCGAAAGCGCGAGTCGTGATGAGGTCGGAGAGCCGGACTGCCCCGACATCGCCGGTGCTCTTCCTGTAGCGGATGAACGGGTTATCGTGGATGTGGGCGGCGAGCACCCGCGCCGCATTCGGATGACCCGCATCCGGGCGATCCATCACCCAGTGGACAGAACGCTTCGCGAGATCGAGCTCGGCGAAGGCGGTCAAGGCCGCTGGAATGACCCGGGTAACCTCGGACGTGACATACGCCGCGAACGTGCGGGTTCCCCCGACCGCGCCGGCTCCCCGAAGGAAGTCGAGGATGGTCAGGAGGTCGCGCTGGGGCAACCCTATCACGGCACCCACGCGTGTATGCTCTGCGCGTATCCGCCTAATGGCGGACCCACGTTACGGCCGCGCGCGCACCGGGTCAAGGGTCGCGGCAGACTGCCGCGCCTCTTCTGGAGCTTGGGGACCGGGAGGAAGGCGGGCCAGAGAGCGAGGCGCTTTAGGGCGTGAGCCTCTTGGTCGTCCGAGACAGACCGGGGGCCACGTCCCTCGGGCCTCGCAGGACCCTCGACTCGTCGCTCGGACGAACCCGGCAGATGCCGGGCAGCGTATCAGTCCGGCATGCCCTCCATGTCGACGGGCGCGTAGTACCGGCGGCTGCCGAGCGCCTCGACGCGCTCCCAGAACTCCGGGCCCGCCGCCAGCCCGCGCGCATCGACCGCCGCCGTCTGGCGCCAGATGTTCCACGAATCCGGGTGAAAGCGCCGCGCTGCCTCGAACTCGGCTCGCGCCGCGGACTCCTCGCCTCGCCTCAGCAGGTGCTGTCCCAGACGAAAATGCGCGTGCGCCCGGGCGACGCTCTCGTCCGGCAGGGTCAGATGCGCGGTCGCTTGCTCCGGACCGAACACGTGGACGCTCGAGCGACCCCGGATCACCCAGTCGCGGACGGCGTCGACGTAGGTGCGCTTGGCCCGGCTGGTGATCGCGGCCACCTCATCGGGGACCTTCCGGGTCGTGCGATCCATGGAGCGGAATCCCTCGTAGGCGCCGGCGCTCTCGGTCGGTCGCACGATGTGCCCGGTCTCGTCGATCCAGACCGCCTGCGGCACGTTGACCATGTTGTAGAGCTCGGCCACCCGGTGGTCGTGATCGATGACGCACGGATAGCTCGGTTTTGCGGCCTCGATCCAGGGGCGGGCCGCGTCGGAGGTTCGATCCATGGCCACGGCCATGACCGTGAAGCGGCGGGCCTTCAGGTCTTCGTAGAGGGCCTGCCAGACCGGCAGGTCGGCGCGGCAGCCTCACCAGGAGGCCCACGTCACCAGCAGCACCTTCGTCCCGCGATGATCCGACAGGGCGTGCATGCGCCCGTCGAGATCGGGAAGCGCGAAGTCCGGCGCCTCCAGCGACCGAAGAGCGCGAGCCCGCTCGGCCGCCCCGGTGCCCAGCACCCAGACCTGCCTCGCGCCGTCGCGCACCACCGGATGGCCGACGTGCCGCCAGACGGCGGCGATGTCGACCGCGTCGCCCCGGATGACGTCGGCGTCGTGGCCCCGTGGCACCGGGACGCAGACTCCCTCGCGGCAGAGTCCCTCGGGCGTGACCGTCCAGCCCGTCGCCCGGTGGACGTCGGCACTCGACAGCCAGAGACTCTCACCGACGGCGCGCGCCCCGGCGATCTCCGTTTCCCGATCCTCGTGGATGACCGTGACCATCGCTCCCTCCGCTGATCGGCGTGGCCGCACAGGCCTCGTGTCTTCACTCGGGGCGCCGCGCCCCTGCGGTACGGCCTGATCGTGTCACGCGAGTCCGTGCGCGTCAAAGCGGAGCTCGTGCCCGAGCGCCCGGCCGAATTCCTTCGTACCCCGGGTGCTACGATCGGCTCCGTGCCCGGATTCTCGCCCGCGCTCCCGTCGTATCGCTTCGTCGCCCTCGCGCTGATCATGGCCGTGCAGACCGCGAGCAACCTCGGAGCGCTCGGTCTGCCCGCGCTGGCTCCCTTGCTCCGCGGCGACCTCGGCCTCACCCGACAGGAGGCAGGCTCGTTCCTGTCGGCCTTCTACGTCGGGGGGGCGCTGACGTCGTTCCCCGCGGGCTGGCTCGCGGATCGCATCGGCGTGCGGTGGACGCTTCTGGCCGGCCAGGCCCTCGTCGGAGTCTGCTTCGCCCTGATGGTCTTGGCGCCCGGCTACCCGATCCTCCTGGCGCTGGTCACGCTGGCGGGCGTCGGTTTCGGCACCGTCAATCCGACCTCCACCAAGGGCGTCCTCGTGTGGTTCCCGGCGCGGAGCCGCGCCACCGTCGTCGGCGTGAAGCAGGCGGGATTTCCCCTGGGCGGCGCGCTGGGCGCGCTGGCGCTCCCCACGCTGGCGATCCCGGCGAGCCTCGGCTGGCGCGGTGCGCTGGCGGTCGCGGCCGGGCTCATCCTCCTGTCCGCCGCGGCGGTGGGCCTCGGGTACCGCGAGCCGCCGCGGGAATCCGCCCACGCGGGCGGCGGCCGCCCGGGCCCGCAGCCGCGCGTCGTGCTCGCAAGCCGGCCCATCTGGCTCGTCTCGTGGGCGACCTTCCCTGTACGCGGCGGTCCAGGTGTCGTGGATCAGCTACGCGCCGCTCTACCTCTCCGAGGTCGTGGGGCTCTCGGTCATCGGCGCCGGCGCGGTGCTCGGGCTCGCCCAGGGTGGCGGGATCCTCGGCCGCGTAGGCTTCGGCGTCCTCTCGGACCGCGTGCTCGGTGGACGGCGGCTGATCGTCCTGCTGGGGGCGGGAATCGCCAGCGGCCTCCTCTGTCTCGCGACCGGCGGGCTCGAGCCCGGCTCGCCGGCGACGTGGCTCGCCCTGGTCGCGCTGGCCTTCGGCGTGGCCAGGATCGGGTGGAACGGCGTGCACCACACGCTCGTGGCCGAGCTCGCCGGCCGCGAGTCCGCGGCGACCGCCGTCGGCCTCTGTCTGGCCGTCTCGTCACTCGGTGTGATCGCGGGAGCGCCGCTCGTCGGGGCGCTCGCCGACCGTCTCGGCAGCTACGGGCCGGGCTGGATCGCGCTCGCCGGCGCCATGGCGGTCGCCGTGGTCCTCCTCCTCGGGGTCCGCGAGCCGACCGGGCAGACGTGGCGCTGAGGCCAGCGCGCTCCAGACGCGTATAATCCGGAGTCGTGGCCGCACCGGTTCGAGTCGCGACCGGCTCCCGCGTCTTCTACGGCTGGGTCGTCCTCGCGGCGTCGGTCGCCATCATCGCCGTCGGCACCGGCACCATCTTCTCGCTGGCCGTGTTCCTTCGGCCCCTCGAGGAAGAGTTCGGCTGGACCCGGTCCCTGATCTCCGGGGTCGCCTTCGTCAACTGGGTCATCTTCGGGGTTGGCTCCCTCGTGGCGGGAATCCTCTCCGATCGGATCGGGGCCCGGCGCGTCGTCGGGGCCGGCTCCGGCCTGCTCGGTGCCGCCCTCCTCGTCTCCAGCCAGATCCGCTCGGCCGGGCAGCTCTACGTCGCGTTCGGCATCCTCGGGGCTCTCGGCGCGAGCGCGTTCTACGTCCCGCTCTCGGCGACCGCCACGCGGTGGTTCGCCGCGCGGCGCGGACTCGCCATGGGCATCATCTCGAGCGGCATGGGGCTCGGGATCTTCGTCGTCCCGCCCAGCGCTCGCGCCCTCATCACCGCGTTCGGGTGGCGGGTGACCTTCGCCGTGTTCGGCGGACTCACCTGGGTCGTGGGGAGTGTGGCCCTCCGGTACCTCGCAGACCAGCCTGAGGATCGGGGGCTCCGGAGCTATGGCGCGGCGCCCGCGTCGAGCGGAGCGCGCCGGGCGCCGCCGGGCGAGGACATGACCGCGGCGGACGTGCTCCGGCACCCGGCCTTCTGGGGGGTGGCCCTCGTTCACTTCGGGTGCTGCGCGGCGCACTCGGGACCGATCTTTCACATGGTGGCCCACGCCATGGACCTGGGCGTCACCAAAATGGCCGCGGCCTCGATGCTCGGTCTCTCCGGAGCAACCAGCATCATCGGTCGGCTGTCGAGCGGCGTTCTCGCCGACCGACTTGGCGCGAAGCCTGCGCTCCTGGGCATGCTCGCGCTTCAGGCCGCAACCCTCTCCACGTACCTATACGCCGACGGAGCCGTGTCCCTGTTCGCCGTCGCCCTGGTCTTCGGCGTCGCCTACGGAGGCGCCATGCCCCTCTATGCCCTGGTCGCCCGCGAATTCTTCGGCGAGCGGGTGGTCGGCATGACCTTCGGGGGGATCTTCTTCATCTCCTGCATCGGGATGGGTCTCGGCGCCTACGGCGGCGGATTCCTCTTCGACCACCTGGGCACGTACTGGAGCCTCCACCTCGCCAGCACGCTCGTCGGGGCGGGTGCGGTGGCAGTGGCCCTGACGCTCCGGGCGCCAGCCCGAGTCCCCGCCCTGGCCCCGGGAGTCTGACGGCCCGGCGGGCCCCGGGCCGCGGGGACTCCCGTGGTCATCCGGCCGCGGCCTGACCCGCAGCCAAGGGCCCGCCCTGCCGGGTCGGCCCCGTTGACAGCCTCCGGCCGGGTTGTGATAGAGTCGCGGCACCAAGATCGGCAAATCGGACCTCGAACCTTCAGTGAACAAGCCCCAGGGCAGTCGCCCATCACGGTTCGCAGGGACCCGCCGCGCGGGTGCCGGTCGGTGCATTGGCTGAGGCTGCGAGGATGAGCCCCACCTCCCCCAAGGGAAGCGTGCCAGCGTCGGGAAACGCAGCGCCCGACGGAGCGCCGACCGAGGCGCCGGGATGACGGCTTCGCCTGCTGTGGTGCATGACTTGATGACCGACGGAGAGCTCGAGAAGTTCTACAGCTGACGGGTGCGGGTCAGACTCCCGCGCTCGTGCGCAAGGAGGCGCTGATGGCGGGTAAGATGGATCGCCGGTCGTTCCTGAAGGTCACGGGTACCACCACGGCCGGGCTGGCGGGTATCCTCGCCTCCGGTCGGGCTCCCGCCTACGCCCAGGGCCAGAAGCTCCACATGGTCCGCTGGGTGGATTTCGTCCCGGCCGCCGACGAGGCGCTCAAGAAGCAGGCGGTGGAGGCCGGGAAGGCGCTCGGCGCGGAGATCACGGTCGAGACGATCAACGCGAACGACATCCAGCCGCGCATCACCGCGGCGATCTCCTCGGGCGCGGGCGCGGACATCTTCCTCCTCCAGCACAACCTCGCCCATCTCTACGAGAAGAGCCTGATCGATGTCGGTGACATCGTGGACGTGATCGGAAAGGAGCAGGGCGGCTACTACCCGGCCGCCGAGGGCCTGGCCAAGGTCAACGGCGTCTGGCGCGCCGCGCCCCACTGTGTGGTCGGCGGAATGATCGCCTACCGCAAGTCCCTCTTCGCCGAGGCTGGCGCCAACGAGTTCCCGAAGACCTGGGAGGCCTACCGCGACGTCGGCAAGAAGCTCAAGGCCAAGGGCTATCCGATCGGCCAGACGGCTGGCCACACGTTCGGCGACGCCCCCACCTTCTGGTATCCCGCCATGTGGGCCTGGGGCGGGAAGGAAGTGGGGACCGACGGCAAGGTGGCCATCAATTCGAAGGAAACCGTCGAGTCCGTGAAGTTCTTCACGGGCTTCTGGAAGGACGCCTGCGACGAGGGCGGGCTGGCCTGGGACGACTCCAACAACAACCGGGCCTTCCTCTCGGGCACCATCAGCGCCACCATCAACGGCGCGTCGATCTACATCGAGTCGCTCCGGAACAAGGAGAAGTACAAGACCGACACCGGCGCGCTGATGCACACCGACATCCAGCACGCGGCACACCCGCCCGGGCCGGCCGGCGCCTATGCGATCCACACCGCGTTCAACCACGGCGTCATGAGCTACTCGAAGAACCAGAAGCTCGCCAAGGACTTCCTGAAGTGGTGGTACGCGAAGCCGCAGTTCGAGGTCTGGTTCACCGCGCAGAAGGGATTCGCTCAGGGTCTGACCAAGATGTGGGAGTCTCACCCCCTCTGGCAGCAGGATCCGGTCATGCTGCCCTATCGGGATGCGGCCAGCAAGCTCCGGCTCTTCGGGTGGGCCGGCCCCGCCAACGCGAAGGCGTCCGAGGCCTACTCGAAGTACATCATCATCGACATGTACGCGAAGGCCATCCAGGGCATGGCGGCCGAGGAAGCAGTGAAGTGGGCCGAGGGCGAGCTGAAGAAGGTCTACGGCGCGTAGACATGAACTCGAAGGCGGCCCGGTCATGAACGAGGGCCGCCGCATCCGGCCGATCGCCGGCGGCCGGGGCGAGGTTGGGCAGGCTACCGCCGTGCCCACGATCGTCCCGGTCGCCCGGCGCGCGGGGGCGAGGGGAAAACTCCTCGAGGACGAGCGGGTCCTCGGGTGGATTCTCCTCGCGCCCACGATCCTCCTGCTCGCGCTGTTCATCGCCTATCCGTTCGTCAAGGGCGTCTGGATCTCCCTGACCAGCGCCACCGTCGGGGTTCCGGGCGTCTTCGTGGGCTTCAAGAACTTCGTCAAGATCTGGAACGACTCGATCTTCCAGCAAGCCGCCTACAACACGTTCGTCTACACGGGGATCGCCACCGTCGGGAAGCTCGCGCTGGGTATGTGGCTGGCGCTCCTTCTGAACCGACACTTCAAGGGCAAGCGCCTGGTGCGAGCCTCGATGCTCCTCCCCTTCATCGTGCCGACCGTGCTGTCGACCTTCGCGTGGAAGTGGATGTTCGACCCCACCTTCAGCGTCCTGAACTGGACCCTCTATCACGCCGGAATCATCCAGACGCGGATCGGGTGGCTGACCGACCCCACGCTGGCCCTGGGGTCGATCATCATCGTGAACATCTGGCGCGGCATGCCCTTCTACGCGATCACGCTCCTGGCCGGGCTTCAGACGGTGAGCCCCGAGCTCCACGAAGCGGCGGCCATCGACGGCGCCAACACCTGGCAGCGCTTCTGGCGGATCACCTGGCCGCTCCTCCTCCCGGTGACGATGGTGGTGACGCTCTTCTCCGTTATCCAGACGTTCGCCGACTTCCAGCTGGTCTACGTCCTCACCAATGGCGGGCCAGCCAACGCGACCCACCTCTTCGCCACCTACGCCTACCAGATCGGCATCAACACGGGGCTCCTCGGCGAGGGCGCCGCCGCGTCCCTGGCCATGTTCCCGCTGCTCTTCATCATCGTGGTGATCCAGCTCTGGTACATCCGGCGCGTGGAAGGGGCCTAGCATGAGCCGAGGCGGGTCCGGCGCGGGGATGGTCGAGGGGGTTCGGTGGAAGAAGTGGTTCTACTTCTACATTCCCCTGACCCTGTTCATGGTCGGGACGCTGTTCCCCTTCTACTGGATGCTGATCACCGCGTTCCGCCCCGATGCCGAGCTGTACCGGCCGTGGCGCGCCGTAAACAACACGCCTTTTTGGACCACCCATCCGACCTGGGAGCACATGACGTACCTTTTCAGGGAGACGATGTTCGGAACTTGGCTCTACAACACGATGTTCATCGCGATCGTGTCGACGCTGATCTCGGTGTTCTGCGGGCTGCTGGCCGGATACGCGCTGGCGCGGCTCCGGTTCCCGCTGGCGGGCGGTATCGGCACGAGCATCTTCGTCACGTACCTGGTCCCGCCGACGCTCCTGTTCATTCCGCTCGCCGACATCATCCGGAACTTCCGGCTCGGTGACACCCCATGGTCCCTGATCCTCACGTACCCGACATTCCTCATCCCGTTCTGCACCTGGCTCCTCATGGGCTACTTCAAGACCATCCCTCGGGAGCTCGAGGAGTGCGCTCGCATCGACGGGGCCAGCCGCATCCGGGCCATGATCCAAATCGTCTTCCCCATCGCCATGCCCGGTATCCTGTCGGCCGGCATCTTCGCGTTCACGCTGTCCTGGAACGAGTTCATCTACGCCCTGGTGTTCCTCTCCTCGCCCCAGCAGAAGACGGTGCCGGTGGGCGTGGTGTCGGAGCTGATCCGCGGTGACGTCTTCTACTGGGGCCCGCTCATGGCGGGCGCGTTGCTCGGCTCGGTCCCCGTGGCCCTGATTTACTCCTTCTTCGTCGAGCACTACGTGGCGGGGCTGACGGGCGCCGTCAAAGGTTGACGTCCGGGCAAGACCCGATGCGCTATCCAATGTGGTTCCAGCGACGGCCCACACCAGTCCGATGCTGCACGTGACGTCTTCCGCCTTGTCGGTCAGTCGCGTCGTAGGTTGGTCCCCCCGAGTCTTCCTCCGACTCCGTAGCGCCACGCGCCACGGCTGGCGCGTGGCCCCCGCAAGGGAGGCCCATGATGAGTGAGTCCCGATCCGCTCTGACCGATCGCGAAGGGGTCAGCCGCCGCCGCTTCCTGGGTGTCGCGGGCGGGGGGGCTGCCGGCGCCTCGCTCCTCACTATGCTCCGGGCACGCCAGGCTCCGGCGCAGATCCGGGGCACGAACCTACGCATGCTCAAGTGGAGCCACTATGTGCCCGCCTACGACGTCTGGTTCGACGATTTCGCCAAGAAGTGGGGCGATGCGAACGGCGTCAAGGTCCGGGTGGATCACATCCCGCACCTCGAGTTGCCCGCCCGCTATGCGGCCGAGTTCGCCGCCGGCACCGGTCACGACCTGATCTACTTCGTCGGCCAGATCCTGACCGGCCAGTACTACCGGAACCTCGTCGATCTCGGCGACCTCGCCGACGCCCTGAACAAGAAGTACGGGGGTTGGCTCGAGTCATCCAAGAGCGCGGCTCAGGTTGGGGGGCGGTGGTACGCAATCCCCGACTTCTTCATCTCGATCCCGGTGCTCTGGCGGAAGGACCTGTTCGCTTCGGTCGGCCTCGGCGAACCCAAGACCTGGGAGGACCTCCGGCAGGCCGCGAAGGTCCTCAAGCCGAAAGGTCATCCCACGGGCATGCAGTTCTCGCACTGCAACGACGCCAACCACAACTGGCGCGCCCTGATGTATTCCTTCGGGGTCAAGGAGACCGACGCCTCCGGCCAGAACATAGAGATCGATTCCAAGGAGATGCGGGAGGCCCTCCGGTTCGCCAAAGCCATGTACGACGAGGGCATGACCCCCGAGGTCTTCTCTTGGGACGACGCCTCCGATAACCGCTTCCTCGCCTCGGGGGTCGCCTCCTGGATCCACGACGCGATCTCCGCGTTCCACTCGACCCGCGACACGAACCCCAAGGTGTTCCAGGAAACCTTCTGCATCCCCGAGGTGGCGGGCCCGAGCGGGCTCATGTGGAACGTCGGCGAGCCGAACGTCTGGGCGATCTGGAAGTTCTCGAAGAACATCCCCGCTGCCAAGGAATTTATCCTGCACATCTCGGACAACCAGAAGGAAGCGATGCAGGCGAGCCGGGGCTATAACATGCCGTTCCTACGCGACCAGTACAAGAAGCCGATGCCGTATCTGGGCACCGACTCCAAGCTCTCGGCCCTGCAGGATCAGGAGAAGATCACGGCCTTCTTCGGCCACCCCGGGCCCATGACGCCCGCCGCCCAGGAGGTCGTCACCACCTTCGTCGTCCCCGACATGTTCACGCGCGTGGCTCGCGGGGCAGGGATCGAGGATGCCATGAAGTTCGGCCTCGGGGAGATCCGGCGCATCTACGCCAAGTACAAGGCTGCCTAGCGGCGTGACGAAGGTGGCCGCGGGCGGGACTCCTCATTCGGGCACACCGCTCGCGGTCACGATCCGCGGGCGCGTCGGAGTGATGCCGTGGCGGCGCACTCCGACCGCCCGCCGCTACCTCTTTGGCTACACCCTTTTGGCGCCAGCGATTCTATACGTCGGTCTCCTGGTCGGCGCCCCGTTTCTCTTCTCACTCTATCTCGCCATGAGCAACGCAACCGTCGGCGACCCCGTGGCCGCGTTCGTCGGGCTCGAGAACTTCCGATCGGCCCTCGAAAGCCCGACCTTCTACGTGGCGCTCCGGAACACGCTCGTCTTCACGATCGGCGCGGGAATCCTCAAGGGTTTTCTTGGGACCACCCTGGCGTTCCTCCTCCTGCAGCCGTTCAGAGGGCGGAAGCTAGTCCGGGCCGTGGTCGTCATCCCCTTCACCCTCCCCATCGCCGTCAGCGTGCTGGGATGGAAATGGATGTTCGACTCGCAGTTCAGCGTGATCAACTGGGCCCTGAGTGGGCTCCACCTGATCGGGGACTACGGCAGTCCGGGGTGGCCGGTGTGGCTCGGCGAGCCTGGCCTGGCTCTCCTGTCCGTCATGTTCGTCAACGTCTGGCGCGGCTTTCCATTCAGCGCGATCGTCCTCCTCGCCGGCCTCACCTCGGTCCCCCCCGAGGTCATCGACGCCGCCAAGGTCGATGGGGCTACATTCATGCAGCGCTTCCGGATGGTCATCGTGCCGATGATCGCGCCGATCCTCTTCATCGGCAGCGCCTTCGACACGGTCTTCACACTCTCGGACCTGAGCATCGTCTACCTCCTGACGAACGGTGGACCCGACGGAGCGACGGAGATTCTGCCCACGCTCGCCTACAACATGGGCATCAGGGCGGGCGCCCTCGGACGCGGCGCTGCTGTTTCACTCTTTCTCTTTCCCATGCTCCTGCCCGCCATGATTGTCCTCCTGCGCACGCTGCGCCGGACCCAGCATTGATGAGGAGCACCGGAGTCGCCGTTCCACGGAACCACCGGTCCAAGGAGGTCCAGCGCCACACGCTGATCTATCTCGGACTTGCACCGTTCCTGATCCTCGCCGTCTTCCCGATCTTCTGGATGGCGGTGACCGCCCTCAAGGAGGAGTCCGACCTGTATCGCATGGACGTCGTGCCGTTCTGGTTCCATTTGCCGCCGACCTGGAAGCACTTCGAGTTCCTCTTCCGGCGGACGTCCTACGTGGACTGGATCATCAACACGATGTCGATCTCCTTCTGGGTGTCGGCGATTACGCTCCTCACCGCCGTGCCTGCCGGTTACGCTCTGGCTCGCCTCCGGCTGCGGTTCGCCGAGAACCTGGGCATCGCCATCTTCCTAACGTATCTCGTTCCCGCCATCATCCTGTTCATCCCTCTCGCGCGCGTGGTGGGCACGCTGGACCTCCAGGACAAGTGGTGGGCGCTGGTCGTGGTCTATCCGACGTTCACCATCCCCTTCTGCACGTGGCTCCTCATGGGCTTCTTCAAGACCGTTCCATTCGAGATCGAGGAAGCCGCGATGGTGGACGGCTGTGGGCAATTCGGTGCGCTGTGGCGCGTCGTGCTGCCCGTCAGCTGGCCCGGTCTGACCACCGCGGTGATCTTCTCCTTCACGCTCTCGATGCAGGACTTCCTGTACTCCCTGGCCTTTGTCTCGATCTCCGAGCAGAAGCCCGTTCCCCTGGGGGTAGCGACAGAGTTGATTCGCGGCGATGTGTTCTTTTGGGGCTCGCTGATGGCCGGTGCACTGCTCGTGGGCGTGCCGGTGGCCATTGTGTACAACCTCTTTCTCGACAAGTTCATCTCTGGCATTACCGGAGCGGCGATCAAGTGAACGCTGCGAACAACGTGCGGAACAGGGAGGTGCAGCCATGGGACGCAGAAGCGTAGTGATCGTCCTCTTCGCCCTTCTCCTGGCCATCGGATCGACATCAGCGTCGGCCCAGGCGCAGGAAGCACCGGCCCAGCCGAAAGGCGTGAAGGCGACGAACCTCGTGACCTCGCTGGGGGGCTTCCGAGGCACGGCCAACATCCCGATCATCCTGACCGGTCAGATCGTAGAGTTGGAGCCCGGCGGGCAGACCGGACGGCAGCGGCACCTGGTCCCATCGTATGTCTACGTTCTCGATGGGGTACTCACAACGGACACCGATGGCGGACCGACAGGCGTCGCCGGCATCCAGTACCACGCCGCGGGCCAGTCGTACACGGATCCCGTCGGAGTCTGGCACAACTACATGAACAACGGCCAGACCCCGGTGAAGTATCTCCTCCTGCTGATCAGCACGCCGGGCGGCGCCACGACGCAAAAGGCCGGTGCGGACGACTAGTCGATCTAACGGGGCGGGCGAGCAGGGGGCGGCCACGCGGCGGGTTGCGGCGGCGTTCGCGGCGACGCTTCTCCTGGGGTTCGCCGCGACATCTCCCAGGGCGCGGTCCACGACCAGCCCGGAGGTGGTCGCCACCGGCGTGCCGCGACCGCTCCAGCTCGCCATGGATGGCCGCGCCCTCGTCATCCTGAGTCCCGGCTGGCGGGGCGACTCCGCGGGGGAGATCTATCGAGTCGACCTCAGCGGCGACCGGCCCGCGGATCTAACCCGGGAGCCGCGCGTGCGGATTCCCTTCGCCGATGCTCGGATGGCAACGCTCGGGAGCCTCACCCTCGATCCCGCGACGGGTCAGCTGTTCCTCGGCGAGGAGAACGGCACTCGCATCTATCGCCTGTCCTCCGCAGAGCGGCTGACCCTCTACGCTCGGGGGCTTCACAGGCTCGCCGGCGGTAGCACGCTGGCGTTCGACTCGGCGGGCCGCCTGGTCGTCGTGGACAACGTCGACCCGGTCACGGCGCCGGGCGAGGAGCGGGCGCCACCCGAATTCGAGCCGCTTAGGGATGAGGATTACCGCGGCCCCCTCGTCCTTCGTATAGCCCTCGATCCCAACATCCCCCTGCCCCGGCGCCTCGATCGGCTCCCTCCGCTGTTTCCGCGCGCCTGGGGCGGCAAGAAAGGGGGCGGGCTCCTGCCCCGCCTCATCGCGGTCGCGGCCTCGCACGCGGGGGAACTGACCTTTCTGAGCTCCGCGGGCGAAGTGCTGCGCCTCAACGCCGACGGAAGTCTCGCTTCTCTCGCGCACCTACCCCGCGGCCAGGGGATGTACAACCGGATCAACATGGTTGCCGCCCCCGACGGTGATATCTTCGTCAGCGGCGGCTTTCATGTGGCGCGCATCTTCCGGGTCTCGGCGCAAGGGGTGGTCGCGACGGTGGCCAGCAACCTCGCGGATCCCGAGGGCATCGCCCTTGACGAAGAGGGCCGTCTCTACGTCGCGGAATCGTCGCTCCACCGTATCGTCCGCTTGACGCCGGGTGACATGTAGGCGAGACGCTACGCTCCCTCCACCATAGCGGCGGTGAGGCCTCGCACGTAGCCTCGCGCGAGGGCCGCGCAGACGACCACCACGGGGATGGCAGCTAGGTTCACCCCTGCCACGGCAAGAAGTTCCTCAAGGCTCACGTCCATCACCCCGAGGCCAGCCGCCACCGTCTGCTTGTCGGGCTCCAAAAGGAAGATGGAGGCGAGCATGAAGTCGTTGCCCACCGTCCCCAACGTGAAGAGGAAGGCGGCGACCAGTACGTTCCGGCTCATCGGCAGCATGATGCGCAGGAAGGCGGTGGCTGGCGTGGCGCCTTCTACCAGCGCCGAGTCCTCGATCTCGCGCGGCAGGTTCCGGTAGTAGGCGGACAGGATCCAGACGCAGAACGGCAGGGCCATGGTCGAGTAGATCAGGATCAGGGCCAGGTGGTTGTCGTCGAGCCCGAGCCGGATGATGACCTGATACAGGGGGATGAAGAGGATCGTCTGGGGGATCACGTACGTCGTGAACAACGCGCGGCGCCACCATCTCCAACCCGGCGGCTGCAGCCGCCCGAGGGCGTAGGCGGCGAGGACGCCCACCACGAGGGTCACCGACACCGCTCCCGTCAGCACGAGGGCGGAGTTCAGCAGCCAGATGAGGAACGGTACCCGCGGCACGATCACGTAGCCGCGGACCCGCGCCTCGCCCTCTTCGAACAGGTCCGTGTAGTTCTCGAAGGTGGGGGCGGTCACGTACAGGGGGTTGCCGAAAACGTCCTCCTCTGGCGTCTTCAGCGACTGCACCGTGATGAAGTAGATGGGGAAGAGGCTGTACAGGGCCGCCACGCCGAGGAGGAGGCCGTGCCGCCAGCGCCGGAGCCTGCCCCTCACGCGGGCTTCTCCTGCGGAGGGTCGAACCACCGAAAGAGGAAGAAGAGCCCGATGGCGAGTAGCGGCACAAGCGAGAGCGACCAGGCCGCCGCCTCCGCGAGTTGGCCATTCCGAATCCCCAGCCAGTAGGCGTAGGTGCCGATGATCGGGAAGACGACACGACCTCCGGTCAGCATCCAGACGTTGGCGAGGTCGGCGAACGCTGTCGTGAACGACAGGAACGCGGCGAGCGCAAGGTACGGACGGAGTAGGGGCACGGTCACCTGCCGGAATCGCTGCCACGCGCTCACCGTCTCCAGCCGGGCGTACTCGAAGAGCTCGGTGGGGATCGCATTGAGACCCGCCAGGAGGAAGACCGCCGTGAACGACCCGCCGCGCCATACGTTGAACAGCATGACGCTCAGGAAGGCGTAGGCGCCGTTCCCCAAGATCGTATCGACGGCGTGCTTGAGGTTACCGGCGGAGACGCTGTAGCCGGTGATCAGTGGCGGGTTCAGCATCCAGTACCAGGCAACGACGGTCACCCCGCCCGGATACGCCCAAGGGAGAAACACGGCGAGGAAGACGAGCGTGCGGCCCCGCGACGGGCGAGCGAGCAGGAGGGCCATGGCCAGGCCGAGGGCCAGCTTGGCGGCGGTCGTGACCGCGAAGTACACCACCGTCGTCAGGAGGGCCTGCCAGAAGAAGATATCCGCCAGCATCGTGCGGTAGTTCAGGAGGCCGACGAACTCCGGTCTCCCTTCGGTGTGACTGGAAAAGTTGGTGAGTCCGATCCAGACCTCCCAGGCCACCGGGTAGGCGAGCACGGCGAGGACCATCAAGAGGGCCGGAGCCATCAGGACGTAGGCCCAGGCGATCTCACGTCGTCGCCTGGTGAAACCGGAACGTGGAATCACACGGCTGGCCGGGCGGGCTGGAACGGGGACCATGCTGGCGGTCTCGGTCGTGTCGGCGATGCTAGCTTAGCCCGCCTGGCGACGTCAATGTGTCGCTGTCGAGTCGGGGGCTGGGACGCCGACCCATCGAGTCTTCGCAAACCCTGTCGAACAGCCAGTTCGTGAAACTCCGGGCCGCACTCTGAGGAGGTAGACGGACACGCCCACGGAGGGCACGAGGGGCACGGAGACGGAAACGATCCCGGGCCATTCGAACGGCCACACCCCAGCACGCAGGTCAGGCCCGTGATGGCCGGCATCCATCCCGACCGGCGGGCGCCCAGGAAGCCAGAGGCCCGGGGCTGACCCTCCCCTCTGACCCCTCTTGACGTCACGACGACTCCCAATCATGCTGTCACACGCCGCCGGAGCCCGTCGTGCCTGGGCAAGGCCCCGGCGAGAGCAGCGGTTGACGGTCGGGCCTTCCCCCCGGCCGCCCTAACCACGGAACCCCACACCAAGGGAGCATCGCATGGCACAGGTCACCCTCAAGGATCTCGCCAAGAAGTTCGACGAGGTGGTCGCGGTCCGCGACGTGAACCTCCAGATCAAGGACAAGGAGTTCATGGTCCTCGTCGGACCCTCCGGGTGCGGCAAGTCCACGACCCTCCGGATGATCGCGGGGCTCGAGGAGATCAGCTCGGGCGAGATCTACATCGGGGATCGGCTGGTCAACGATCTGCCTCCGAAGGATCGCGACATCGCGATGGTGTTCCAGAACTACGCGCTCTACCCGCACATGACCGTCTACGACAACATGGCCTTCGGGCTGAAGATGCGGAAGTTCCCCAAGGCCGAGATCGACACGCGCGTCCGGGAAGCGGCGCAGATGCTCGGCATCCAGGAGCTGCTGAACCGCAAGCCCCGCCAGCTCTCGGGCGGCCAGCGGCAGCGGGTCGCGGTGGGGCGCGCGATCGTCCGCCACCCGCAGGTGTTCCTCTTCGACGAGCCCCTGTCGAACCTCGACGCCAAGCTCCGGGTCCAGATGCGCGTGGAGCTCAAGCGCCTGCACGACCGTCTCGAGACGACCGCGATCTACGTCACCCACGACCAGGTCGAGGCGATGACCCTCGGCGACCGCGTCGTCGTCATGAAGGACGGTCTCGTCCAGCAGGTGGGCGAGCCGCTGACGATCTACGCGAAGCCGCGGAACCGGTTCGTGGCCGGCTTCATCGGGTCGCCGGCGATGAACTTCATCGACTGCACCGTGACCGGCTCCAATGGAGCCCTGGCCGTCGACGCGCCGGGAGGGTTCCTCATCGCGGTCCCACCCGCGAACCGGGCGTCGCTCGAGCGCTATCGCGGCCAGTCGGTCACGCTCGGGATCAGGCCCGAGGACATCCGGGAGAGCGCCCCCGGCGACCCGAAGGACTCCCAGGTCGAGGCCGTCGTCGAGGTGGTCGAGCCTCTCGGCAACGAGATCCTGATCGACGTCAAGATCGGCACGAACCCGATGGTGGCGCGCGTCCCGCCGACCTCACGCCTCCGCATGCACGAGCGCGTCCGGCTGTCGCTGGACCCCGAGCGCCTGCACTTCTTCGACGCGAAGACCGAGCAGTCGATCGAGTAGCGGCGGAGCGCGTACGCGCCGTCGCTCGCACACCCCGCGGCGGGGGGTCTCGCGGCTCCCCGCCGTTTCGTCCTGCTCGCGATGCTCCCGCTCCTCCTGGGAGCGCAGGCGGCCGGGGCCGCCGAGCCCATCCTGATCGGGGAGATCGACTCCCGCACCGGGATTCTCGCCGCCCAGGGTTTGGCCATCGCCGAAGGGGTCCGGATCGCCATCGACGCCGTGAACGCCGCTGGTGGCGTGGGTGGTCGCCCTCTTCGGCTCCTCGAACGCGACGACGAGGGGAAGGCCGAGCGGGCGATCGCGGCGGCCGAGGAGCTGGTCGCTCGCCACGGCGTCGTGGGCCTCGTCGGCGGCTACGTGGATTCGGGCTCGGACGCGCGCTCAACCTCGCCCACGGGGAGCTCGTTGTCCTCGGCGGCTACGTGGCGTACGCGGCCTGGCGAACCTGGGGCCTGCCGCTCCCGATGCTGGCACTCCTGGCGGGCGTCGCCCTCATCCCGCTGGGTTACCTGTGGCGGAGCCTCCTGACGCGCGTCCCGGAGCCGGTCGAGCTCTCATGGCGAGCCCACGGTGCCTCGTGCTAGACGATCCGTTCCTCGGGCTCGCGCCACCGATCCGGGCCCGCCTTGCCCGGCGGCTTCGGGAGCTCGCCGCCGACCAGGGCCTCGCGATCCTCGCCGCGGGCCAGCACGTCCGGACGCTCCTCCGCGTGGCCCATCGCGCCTACGTGCTCGACGCGGGCCGGATTCTCGTGACCGGGACCGGGCCGGAGCTGCTGGACAATCCGGAAGTGCAGCGGACGCTGCTCGACCTCGGCCGGGAGACGTCGGCTTGATGGGCCGGCGCGCCCTCGCCTGGGGAGTCGGCGGGGTCGCGCTGCTGGCACTTCTGGCCACCGGTGTGGCCCTGGTTCGTGCGCCGCTGCCTCCGTCGCCCCGCGGGCCGGAGCCCGGCCGCGCGCTCTTCCAGGCGCACTGCGCGAGCTGCCACGGCGCCGCGGGGCGTGGAGACTCGTGGCGGGCGCGTCTGCTCTTCCTGCGGCCCGGCGACCTCGCCAGCCCGACCTTGGCGTCGCTGCCCGACCGGTATCTTGCCGAGCTGATCCGCCACGGCGGGTCGACCTTCGGCAAGCCGGGGATGCCGTCCTTTGGCTTCGTCCTCGGTGACGCGGAGATCGAGGCCGTCATTCAGTACGTGAGAACCCTGCCGCGAGCTCCCCGAGACCTGGGGCGACAGGAGATGCTTCCGGCGGCGGGCGCGCCGGACCGGACGTCCGCGCTTCCGAGAGCCGCAAGGATCAAGAAGGGCACGCGCTACAATGGCCTGATCGTACGCTCGACCAGTCCACCGTGATAGGCTAGGGACGCTCGTCGACCACCCAAGGCCGGGCTCGCCCCGGTCCGATGCCCCGGAGGGTCCCCGCCGATGCGTACCAGCCTCATGACGGGAGGCCTGTTGGCTCTCGCCGCCCTCCTGGCGCCTGCCGGCCGCGCCCAGACCGGCGGACCGGCGCCGTCTCCCCGCATTCTCGCGCCCGATCACGAGACCTCCGGTCCCGACATCCCGGGCCTCGGGGCGAACGAGGTCGCCGAGCTTCTCGAGGGCCGCGGCATGGGCCAGGCGCGCGTCGCGGAGGTCCAGGGATACCCCGGACCCCGGCACGTGCTCGACGCGTGGGGCGGCGGAACGCTTTCGCTCTCGAGCGATCAGGTGACCCGAGTGCAGGAGATCGCGCGAACGATGGGAAGCGAGGCGCGGCGGGTGGGAGGTCTCGTGCTCGACAGCGAGCGGGAGCTCGCCCTCGCGTTCCAGAATGGCGGGATCGATGCGACGAGTCTCCGGGTGCGAGTCGAGCGCATTGCGGCGCTCCCCGGCGAGCTCCGGACCGTCCACCTCCGGGCCCACCTCGAGACCCGCGCCGTGCTCGACCCCGCGCAGATCGCCCGCTACGCGGAGCTGCGGGGCCATGCGCCGGACGGCGGAACGCCGCGGCACGGTCACCGAGCGGCATGAGCCCCCCGACTCGCCGCAATGTTCCGGTCAGCGGGGCCGAGCGGCGTGCCCCGGTGCGCCTCGTCGTCGCCATCTCAGGAGCGAGCGGGTCGATCTACGGGATCCGGCTCCTCGAGGTGCTGCAGGACGTTCCGGAGCTGGAGACCCACCTGGTCGTCAGCCGGGCCGCCAAGCGCACGCTCGTGGATGAGACAGACTACACCGTGCGTGACGTCGAGGCGCTGGCCACACGGGTCTACGACGACCGGGACATCGGAGCGGCCCTGGCCAGCGGCTCATTCCGGACGGCCGGCATGGTGGTCGCGCCGTGCAGCATCAAGACGCTCTCTGCCCTCGCCAATTCCCACGCCGACACCCTGATCGCGCGTGCCGGCGACGTCACCCTCAAGGAGGGTCGGCCGCTCGTCGTCGTGGTGCGCGAGACCCCGCTGCACGTGGGCCACCTGCGTCAGATGCTGGCCCTCGCGGAGATGGGTGCCGTCGTCCTGCCGCCGGTCCCGGCCTTCTACCACCGCCCCAAGACGATCCGCGACCTGGTCGACCACACGGTGGGCCGCGTGCTCGACCGGATCGGCATAGCGCACGGGCTCGTGACGGAATGGACGGGCACCGGGCGGCCGGACACGGATCCGCCCTCGTCCTGAGCCCGACCCTGGCACCGTGACCGGGGCGACGCGCGATCCCGACCGCGAGCCCTTCTCGGCTCGCCTTCGCCGCCTGGCGGACCTGGTGTGGCGCGCCCAGCAGGAGCACCCCTTCGTCCGAGGCATCGGGGACGGGTCACTTGATCTCGAGCGTTTCCGCCACTGGGTGCGGCAAGATTACCGGTTCCTCGTAGAGTACTGTCGTCTGTTCGGGCTCGCGGCAGCGCGGGCACCGGATCTCGACACTCTCGTGCGCTTCGCCGACCTCCTCCAGACCACGGCCCGGACCGAGATGGACCTTCACCGCGCCTACGCCGCAGAGCTCGGCATCGCGCCCGCCGCGCTCGAGCGTGAGCCCATGGCGCCGACCACCCGCGCGTACACCGACTTCCTGGTGCGGGTCGCGGCCACCGGGGACTTCGCCGAGCTGGCTGCGGCGCTCCTGCCGTGCATGTGGGGCTTCGCGGAGATCGGGCAGGCCCTCGCCGCGCGGGGCCTGCCGGCCGAGCCGCGCTACGCGAAGTGGATCCGGATGTACGCCGATCCCGAGTTCGCGGCGCTGGCCGAATGGTGCCGGGAACTGGTGGACCGTCTGGCCGCCGGGGCCGACGACACCACCCTCGGGCGGATGGAGGAGGCCTTTCTCACCTCGAGCCGTTACGAGTACCTGTTCTGGGAGATGTCCTGGACTCGGGAGGCCTGGCCCGTCTGAGCCTCGCACCCCGTCACGGAGGACCGATCGATGGATCTCGGGATCAAGGGAAGGATTGCGCTCGTCACCGCTGCGTCGAAAGGACTCGGTCGCGGCTCCGCGGAGGCGCTCTCGGCCGAAGGCTGCCGCGTGGCCATCTGCGCGCGGACGCGCGCGGACGTGGAGCGGGTGGCCCGCGAGATCGCGGCCCGGTCAGGCCACGAGGTGGTGCCGTTCGTGGCCGACATGACGAAGGCCGAGGACATCGACGCCCTGATGGCAGGGGTATGCGCACGACTCGGCGATCCCGACATCGTCGTCGGCAACGCCGGCGGGCCGCCGGCGGGGACCTTCGCCAGCACGAAGCTCGATCAGTTCATCCCGGCGGTCGAGCTCTCCATGATGAGCTCGATCCGACTCACCTACGCGGCGGTGCCGGCCATGGTCAAGAAGAAGTGGGGCCGGATCGTCTACATCACCTCGGTTTCGGTGAAGCAGCCGATCCCCCACATCCTCCTCTCCAACACCGCCCGGGCGGGGCTGACGGGGTTCATGAAGACGGTGGCGCGGGAGATCGCCCAGACCGGCGTGACCCTCAACGCCGTCCTGCCCGGCTCTCACGCGACGGATCGGGTCGAGCAGACCGCGCGGAGCCGCGCGGCGAGCGAGGGGATCAGCTTCGAGGCCGCCATGGACGCCCACCGCGCCGGCAATCCCATGCGAACCATCGGTGACCCCGGAGACTTCGGAGCCGTCGTCGCGTTCCTCTGCTCCCAGCAGGCCCGGTTCATCACCGGGGAGAGCGTGCTCGTCGACGGCGGATCCTACGCGGGGCTCGTCTAGACGCGCAAGCCTTGACTTGGGTCAGGCGATGACGGCGGGGTCGACGCGCAGGACGGCGTAGCCGCCTACGGCGCCCGCCCCGAAGCCCGGGACGAACACGCGCATCGGGCGATCCAGGACACCCTCGCGGACCGCGTCGTGGAGCGCGATCGGGATGCTCGCCGACGACGTGTTACCCACCCGCTCGATGTTGAAGTAGAGCCGTTCCGGGGCCACCCCCGCCGCCCGCGCGATGGCCACGACCATGGTCTTGTTCGCCTGGTGGGGGACGATGAGGTCGATCGCGTCGAGGAGCGAGCCAGGCTGGCCGTCGGGGTGCGGGAGCGCCCGGAGCTCGGCGATCATCTGCTCCAGGTAGCGCTTCACCAGGGCGCGCACCTCGGGGCCGAAGACGGTGATGTTGTTGTCGAAGTCGGGGTTGGGCCAGATGATCGAGTCGACCTCCGCCATGGGCCCGCTCGCGTACGTCTGGAAGACCTCGATGTCAGGCGGGGCGCCTGCCGGCGCCGGCCCGATGACCAGGGCCCCCGCCCCGTCTCCGAAGATCATCCGCGACGTCCGCACCGTCCCGATCTTGTCGGAGAATTTCTCTCCGCACACGACCAGGACCGGGCGCTCCACCTCCTGGAGCAGCCGGATCGCCTCACCGAGCCCGTAGGGAAGCCCCGCGCAGGCGGCCACCATGTCGAGTGACGCGTGGGTCTGGAGCATGCCGAGCTGCCCCGACAGCCAGGTCGCGAGCGACGGCATCATCTTCGTGCTCGTGCACGAGCAGAAGAGCACCGCCCCGATCTCCTCAGGGCGCCGCCGGGCCTTCGCGAGGGCCCGTTCGGCCGCCAGCAGCGCCATGTGGTCGAGGTCGAGCTCGGAGTACAGGCGCTGCTCGATGCCGGTCTTTTCCCGGATCTCGGCCGCCGTCATCGGCGACCAGCACCACGCCGCGTTCCGGATCAGGTCGTCGTTCGTGCAGGCACGCTCGCCCCGGTAGACCGCGAGCGCCTCGAGGCGCGGCATCACCCGGAACCGCGTCCGGACGTCGACCGGAGGAAACGGCGTCACGGGCGGTCGGGTCCGGGCGGGAGCGGGCTTTCGCGGCCGCGGGCGCCGGGATCCCTTGGCGCGACGGATGAAGTGCAAGACCTCGTCGCTCCGCGGCTGGAACACGACCACGAAGTCATCCGCCTGGAGCTGACCGACCTCGATCAGACGGGTCTTGGCCCGGTCCCAGGGATACTGGTTGTGGAGCACCATGGCCTGCCGGAGCAACGCCTCCAGCTCCGGAACTGGATGGGCGCACTCGATGAGGTCGTCGGCACCATATCGGGGGTAGTCCGGGTTGTACGCGAGAAGATGGTAGGTCAGGTTCTTCGGGTTCGCGAGGATCTCGGCCACCGTCGGCTTCAGCGCGGGCAGCTCGGCGCCGGCACCCTTCTTGTGCCGGAAGATGTCGAGCAGGGTGGTGAAGGCCTTGGTCTCCGTCCCCTCGTCCCATGTGGGCGGCAGTGCGCGGTAGCCGGCCTCGATGGCACTCACGAGCTCGCCGCCGTCCCAGGGTCGGAACACCGGCAGGAAGACGTCGTCCCGGGATCGCGGCACGTCCCGCCAGCGCGTGGGCTGCTTCCGGTACATGGTCATCGCATACCGGTTCACCCAGAACAGGTTCAAGGCCAGGTCGCGCAAGAGCTCGTAGCGGCTCGCGTAGCCGCGCCCCTCCACCCGGGCGACGATGTCGGTTTCGGTGGGCGCCTTCTCCTCGAAGTCGCGGCGGATCACCGCCGCGAACTGCTCGAGCGACTGGAAGACCGAGAAGTCGAGCTCCGGGAAGAAGTTGGATGGAAAGACGATCCGGCCGTAGCGATTCACGACGAAGGGCTTCATGCGACGCTCCTGGGCCTCGGCAGGCCTGGTCCGCGAACGGCTCTGCCCGCGCTGGCGGTGGGTCGCGCGACCGTCTCGAATGCTCCTATCATCCCGCCGGCGGCCCGCCGCCGCAAGCGGGCCCGCGAGACGCGATGGTCCAGAGCCGCGTGGTATCATCCAGCGCCGAGATGCCCCACGAGATCGTCATGCCCCGCTCCCGAGAAGAAGGCGCCGGGGGGCGGGGCGCCTCAGCCCTTCACGGCCCCGGCGGTGAGCCCGGCCGCGTACTGGTCCACGAAGAACGAGTAGACCAGCGCCACCGGGATCGAGCCGGCCAGGGCCCCCGCCATCAGCGGACCCCAGAAGTAGCGGGCGTCGGCTCCGCGTCGATCGCGTCGATCCACGCGCGCACGGCCGCCGGGTTCGCATCCTGAAGCTCCCGTGGCGTGAGTGCGTCGACGAGGGCGTCGGGCCACTTGGCCCCCGCACCGGTCAGGACACAGACGACGTCCTCGTCGGCCTCGAGCGCGCCCCGGGCCGCCAGCGCCAGCGCGGCCGCGACGGGCGCCGCCGAGGACGGCTCGACCGCGATCCCCTGCCCCGCGAGCCGCCGCATGGCGTCCAGGATCGCCGCATCCGACACCGCCTCCGCGGAGCCTCCGGACTCGGCGACCGCCCGGAGCGACGCCGGCCCGCCGGTCTCGTCCGCGATCGACACCGCGATCGTTCGCGGATCGGGATGCACCGGAACGGTCGCGGCACCCGCCCGCCAGCCCCGAACGATCGGGTCGCAGCCGGCCGCCTGGACCGCCACCATTCGCGGCAGCGCGCCAGCCGCACCGAGCGCGCGCAGCTCGCGGAAGCCCTTCCAGGGACCGTACACGGCGTCGCCACCGGATGTCGGCACCAGCATCCGGCCGGGAAAGCGGCCACCGAGCTGGAAGAAGATCTCGTAGGCGATGGTCTTGTACCCCTCCACCCCGTACGGCGTGCCGACCGGCTCGGGCGTCATCCCTGACGACGGATACCAGCCGCGATCCCGGACCAGCCAGCCGATATGCGCCGCACGCTCGGCGAGGACCACCACCCGCGCGCCGAACAGCTGCATCAATCGCCGCTGGACCAGCGGCGTCCGGGGATCGCAGAACACGAGCGCGGTCATCCCCGCCCGCGCGGCATAGGCCGCGAGCGCCGTGCCGTGATTCCCCGTCGTCGAGGCGACGGCCTTCCGAAAGCCGAGCGCGCGCGCCATCGTCAGGGACACGGCATGGAGGCGATCCTTGAAGGACCCCGTGGGATTCCGCGTCTCGTCCTTGAGCCAGATGCGATGGGCACCGGCCCCCTGCAGCCGGATCAGGGGCGTCGCGCCCTCCGCCAGGCTCAGGATCGACACGTCCGGCGGCGGCGGCAAGAGCTCACGGAACCGCCAGAGCCCGCCGGCACGCGACGCCCATGCCTTGAGGGTCCCGCCCGCCGCGAGTGCCGCGTAGTCATACACCACCTCGAGCGCTGCCCGCGGCTCGCCGGCGCATGCCACGCAACCCTCGAAGGCAGGGCCAAGCGGCGCCGCGGCACCACACCGGACACAGACGAGGTGCGGCATCAGGGCGCCGCTCCGACGCGCGGCGGGACGACCAGCTCCAGCTCCCAGCTGCCCGGGCCGCGCCTGAGCCCCACGGCCGTCCCCGGGGCGAAGTGGATCCCCACGAGCTTCGCACCTCCGACGAGCGCGGCCATCAGACGCGCCAGGTGCGGCAAGTGGCCCACCAGCATGAGGGGCGCCGCGACCAGCCCGAGCTCCGCCGCCGCAACATCGGGGTCGTCCTCGGGCGCGAGGCCGGTCGTCGCCCGGATGCCGCGCGCGGGCATCAGGACGCGGCCCAGGATCTCGGCGGTCTCGCGTGCGCGGACCAGCCCCGAGTGGCGAATCTCGGCCACCTCCGCCCCGCGGGCCACGAGGGCCCGCGCCGTCGCCTCGACCTCGGCTCGTCCCTCCGGCGTGAGCGGACGCGTCCGGTCGTCGGATCCGGTCGCCGCCGTCCCGTGACGGACGAGATAGCACGTCATCTCATGACCTCGGCCCTGCCGCCCGGCTCCGGCCCGTCAGTACCGCTGCCCGAGCCCGAGCTGTTCCGGGAGGCCGATCAGGTCGCAGAACTCCTGAAACGACGTGAGGCGCTCGGGATCCTGCAGCGTCGCGTCCCGGTCACGGAGCTCGGCGAGAGCCCGCTGCATCGCGCGAGTCGCGACGAACAGGAGATCGACCGGCACGATGACGATCGCGTAGCCGAGGGCGCGCAGGCGAGCGAACGGGAGAAGCGGCGACCGGCCGCTCGGCGCGTAGTTGAACAGGAGGGGCCGATCGAGCCGGCGCGGCAGGGCCGCGATCTCGGCCTCGGACGTGGGTGCCTCGACGAAGAGGACGTCCGCGCCCGCGCGGGCCGCCGCCGCCGCCCGGTCGACCGCGTCCTCGAAGCCGGTGACCGCGATCGCGTCCGTGCGCGCGATGATCAGAAGATCCGGATCGGTCCGCGCCTCGACCGCCGCCCGGATGCGCCCGGCGAACTCCTCCACCGGCACCACCTGCTTGCCCGCCAGATGACCGCAGCGCTTGGGCGCGGCCTGATCCTCGAGATGGAGGGCGGCGACGCCTGCCAGCTCGTACTGCTGGACCGTGCGGCGAACCTGCAGCGCGTTGCCGTAGCCGGTGTCCGCGTCCGCGATGAGCGGGATGGACACCGCGCTCGCCAGGTTCCGCGCCTGGTCCACCATCTCGGCGAGTCCCGCGAACCCGAGGTCGGGCAGCCCGAGCCGCGCCGCCGAGACGCCGAAACCGGTCATGTACACCGCGGGAAACCCCGCCTGCTCGACGAGCCGGGCCGACACGGCGTCGTAGACGCCCGGGACGACGAGCCCCCGCCGCTCGGCCACCAGCGCGCGGAGCTGCTGCCGCCGGGTCACGGTCGCCGTCCCTCCCGCGCGGAGCTCACGTCTCCGCCCCGGCGGGACGGCGCGCGACGAGCCGCGCGAGCGACCCGTAGATCCCAGCCGGCAGGAAGATGATGAAGAGCACGAGCAGGAGGCCGTAGATCGTCTCGGCCATGCCGATGAACTTGAGTCCGAAGACGATGCGGAGCGACTCGCTCAGGGCGATCGTCAACGCGGTGCCGACGGTCGGCCCGAGGAGCACGTACATCCCGCCCAGCACGACGGCAAAGACGATCCTGAGCGACACGCCGATCCCCGACAGGGTCTCCGGGTTCACGTACGTGATGTACTGCGCGTAGGCGACACCGCCGACGGCGGTCAGCGCGGCGGAGAGCACCGTGATCCCGATCTTGAACCGCGTCACGTGGATGCCGACGGAGGCCGCCGCCGTCTCGTCCTCCCCGATCGCCTCCATCGCCGACCGAGCCATCGAGCGATCGAGTCGCCACCACACCCAGAGCCCTGCCGCCCACAGGACCAGCGCGCCGTAGTAGAAGACTCGCCGGTCGGCGAACTGGATCGCCAGCAGGCCGTGCGAGCCGGCGGTCTTGAGCGTGAGCCCGAGCGAGCCGCCGGTCCAGTCGCGCTCGGCGATGATGAGCAGGCGGATCACCTCGCCGACCGCCAGCGTCATGAGCGTGAAGTAGTGGCCCACCACCCGGAAGCGAGAGCAGGGGTACGCGATCACGGCGGCGAAGAGCCCGGTGCCCACCACCGCGACCACGGCGCCGATCCACGGCGTCAGCCCGAAGAAGTTCCAGAGGAGCGCGACCGTATAGGCGCCGAGCCCGAGAAAGGCCCCGTGCCCGAGCGACACCAGCCCGAATCGGCCCATCAGGGACCACGCCTGGCCGATGAAGGACCAGATGAAGATCTGAATCAGGACGTGGAGCCCGTACTGCCCCCACCCGCCCGTCAGGAAGAGCGGGACCGCCAGCAGCAAGACGCCGACGCCGACCGCGGCCCCGCGGCCGGCGAGGGAGCGCGCCGCCCTCATTCCCGCCTCGCCAGGAGGCCGCTGGGCCGGAGGAACATCATGACGATGAAGACCAGGAAGGCGATGACGTAGCCCATCTCCGTGGACCAGATGACCCCGGCGATCGAGATGATCTCGCTCATGACAAACGAGGCCACGAACGCCCCGACCATGTTCCCCAGCCCGCCCAGCACGCAGATCATGAAGGTGAGCGGCCCGAACTGCCCGCCGAAGAACGGATGGACGGAGTACTGGAACACGAGGAGCGCCCCCGCAAGACCCGCCATCATGCCGCCCACGGCGGAGGTCACCACGTAGACGCGCTGGGGGCTCGCGCCCATGAGCGACATCGCGTCCCGGTCCTGGGCGACGGCGCGGATCGCGGTCCCCATGTAGGTGCGGGTCAAGAACAAGTAGAGGGCCAGCATCGCCAGGATGGAGATCCCAAACGGGATGAGCCGCGTGGCCGGCAGGAAGATCCCGCCGACCTCGTAGCTCGGAAGAGAGAAGCGCAGGCTCCGGTGATCGGTGGTCCACAGAAATGTCGCGAATGACTGGACGAAGAAGAGGAGGCCGCCAGTGGCGAGCAGCTGGTTGATCGGCGGGCTCGCCAGGATCGGCGAGATCACGAGGAGGTGGACGGCCATGCCGAGGAGCGCGCCGAGGCCGAGCGACACGACCGCTGCCGCCCAGAAGGGCCAGCCCTGAACCTGGTAGAGGAAGTACATCGCGTACATGCACAGCATGACCAGATCGACGTAGACGATCCAGACGACCTCGATGACGCCGAAAATGAGGTTGAGACCGAGCGCCAGGAGGGCGAGGATCCCGCCCAGCAGGATGCCGTTGATGGCGGCTTCCGCGAGGAAGATCGGGTCGATCACAGGCCGACGTACGCCTTCCGCACGAAGTCCTCCTCGGACAGCTCCGCGGCCCGCCCTTCCATCTTGATCCGCCCGACCTCGAGGAGGTACGCGCGGTCCACGATCTTGAGCACCTGGCGAACGTTCTGCTCGACGACCAGGATCGTGTACCCCTCCTCCCGCACCCGCCGGATCAGGTCGAAGAGGCGCAGGACCAGAACGGGCGCGAGCCCCATCGACGGCTCGTCGAGCAAGATCAGCTTGGGCCGGGACATGAGCGCCCGGCCAATGGCCAGCATCTGCTGCTCGCC
Source organism: uncultured Candidatus Rokubacteria bacterium (assembly GCA_963805625.1). Classification (GTDB taxonomy): domain Bacteria; phylum Methylomirabilota; class Methylomirabilia; order Rokubacteriales; family DASRDR01; genus DASRDR01. Next base: position 493,192 of record CAWDVE010000016.1, on the reverse strand, counting down.
GCCCGAGAGGCTCCCCGCCCGCTGACCCCCTCGCTCAGCCAGGACGGGGAACAGATCGTACACGCGCGCCAAGCTCTCGGCGAAGCGGCGCCGGGCCGCCGGCAGGAACGCGCCCATCTTGAGGTTGTCGGCCACCGTCAGCGCCGGGAAGATCCGTCGCCCCTCGGGCACGTGAGCGATGCCCTGTGCCACGATCTCGTGCGCCTTCCGGCCCGTGAGGCGCGCCCCCTCCATCTCGAGCTCGCCCGAGCGGGGCGGCACGAGCCCCGAGATGACGCGGAGCAGCGTGGTCTTGCCCGCCCCGTTCGGGCCCACCACGGCCACCGCCTCGCCGGCGCGGACCGAGAGGCTCACGTCCCACAGCGCCGTGAAGGCGCCGTAGCCCGCGGTGACGTTCCGCAGTTCCAGCATCGTCAGGCGCCCTCGACCAGCCGCGGGTCCTGCCGCCGGCTTGCCCTCCCGCCGTCGGGTGGGAGGGCGCCGCCCGCGTCACCCGCGGCCGGTCGTGCCGCGAACATGCGTTAGCTCACTACCAGCTTTTCGCCGAGGTACGCTTCGATGACACGGGGATCCTCGGCCACCTCGAGCGGACGCCCTTCCGCGATCTTCTCGCCGTGATCGAGCATGACGACGCGGTCGACCACGCGCATCAGCGTGGCCATGATGTGCTCGACCCACACGATGGTCACGCCGAGCTCACCGCGGACCCGCTTGAGCATCTCCGCCGCGCTCGCCATCTCGGAGGGGTCGAGCCCGCCGAGGCTCTCGTCGGCGAGCAGGAGCTTCGGCCCGGTCGCGAGCGCCCGCGCGAGCTCGAGCTTCTTGAGTCCGCCCGCTCCGAGGAGCGCCGTGGACGCGTCCTCATCGGCGGCGGGCAGGCCGACGAGTCCGAGAACCTCGCGGGCCCGCGCCCGGGCCTCGGCCTCCGTCGTGCGCCGCTGGGCGCCGAAGTGGGCGGCGACCGCCACGTTCTCCAGGATCGAGAGCTTCCGGAACGGACGCGGGATCTGAAACGTGCGCGCCACGCCCCGGTGACAGATCGCGTCCGGCGTGAGCCCGGCAATCTCCTGGTCACGGAAGCGGATGGACCCCGAGGTGGGCTCGAGAGCCCCGGAGATGCAGTTGAACATCGTCGTCTTGCCGGAGCCGTTCGGGCCGATCAGCCCGAGGATCTCCCCCTCGGCGACCTCGAAGGAGACGCGGGCGAGCGCGGTGAACCCGCCGAAATTCTTGACGAGGCCGGCCACCGCGAGCAAGGGCGTCATCGCCGGGCGGGATCGGCCGGGCCGAGGACGCGCGAGTCCCGCCCTCGGCCCGGGGTAGAGCGGCCGGCGGGGACGCCGGGACCCCCGCCGCTACGGTCAGCGTGCGGCAAACGGAGAGGACGCCGGCAGGAGCACCGGCGGGTTGTTCATCGCGATGACCTTGGGCCAGACGTGCTGGAAGCGTCCCTCGACGATCTGGTACACGGCTGCGATGGCCCGCTCATTCTGGCCCCGCATCGGGTTCCCCTCGCCGTAGAACTTCACGCCGTAGCCCTGCATGGTACCGCCCTCTGGGATGTCCGTCTCTCGGGCCGCCTTGGCGAGAGCGTCGGGCGTGAAGCCTCCGTGCTTCTGGATGGCGCGGGGGACTACGTCGTTCAGCAGGATCCACATGTTGTTGAAACCCATGGAGACGTGCGGTGCGATGGCGCCGACCGGGATGTTCGGCTCGTATGCCTTGTACCGCTTCACCATCTCCTGGGTCAGCTCGCCGACGCCGGCCTTGAGCTGCTTCGGGTCGATCAGCTGGGAGGCCGGCGGATCGACCGTGTGGAAGCCCTCGACCTCATTGCCAAGCGCTTCCTTCAGCTTGTCGAGCTGACTGTGGCCGGCGCCGTGACCGATGTAGGCGCGCACGCGCAGCCCCTGCTCCTTGCTCTGCCGAAGGAACAAATTGATGTCGGGGTTGTAGCCGGTGTGGAACAATACGTCCGGCCGCGCAGCCCGCAGCTTCGTCACCAGCGAGGAAAGGTCCGGCGCGCTGGCCGAGTAGCCCTCCTTCAGGACGATCTGCATCCCTTGGCGCTTGGCCTCGGCCTCGTTGGCGCTGGACACCCCGACACCGTATGGCCCGTCCTCGTAGATGATGGCGATCCTGAGGTCCTTGGCCGCCTTCTTGAACTTCTCCGGGGCGTGGGCGGCGATGTACTGGACCGAGGCGACCCCGAAGAGCCCGCTGTTTGTCTGCGGACGGAACGTGTACTCGAGGTTGCGGTCCTTGACCACTGCGTCGGAGATCGCAATGGTGATCCACAGGAACTTCTTCTGCTTGTCAACCTTCTCGGCGAGCGGGACGGCATGCGCGCTCGAGTAGATGCCAGCCAGGATGTCCACCTTCTCGACGTTCAGCAGCCGCTCCGCCTCGTTGATCGCCGCCTCGGTCTTCGACTGGCTGTCGCCGTCGACCTGGACGATCTTGTACTTCCCGAGCACGCCGCCCTTCTCGTTGATCAGGTCGATCATCATCTTGGTGCCCCGCCAGCCGTTGAGCGAGCCGGCGGCCGAGAACGGCCCGGTGTGGTCGTAGAGGAGACCGATCTTAATCGTCTGCCCTTGTGCGTCCGCGGTTCGGGCCGACGCGAAGCCGAGCCCGACGGCGGCGGCCAGGACGAGCATGAGGACAAGCCGGGCGCCTTTCGCCATTTGCGACCTCCCTGGTGCAGTGAGTCCCCGCGGGGGCGACGAGACGTCGATGCAGGGTGCCCAAGACTACCACGCCCAGCCGAGCGTCGGACAGGGGCCGGCGGCGCCAGGCCGGGGAATGGACGGTCCGCGACCTGCGTGCTGACCGGGCGCGTGCCTCGCATACCTCCCGCCACCTGCGGGCGGAATCGTTAGCGAGGGTGCCCGACGGCGAAGTCGTTTCCGGCGCGGTCTGTGCCGCGGACCAGCCAGAGGGGGCGCCGAGAGAAGTCGATGACGGCCGTCCCGTAGCTGGTCATCGGCGCAATGGTGCGGTCGAAGTGCGACGTGGCCGGCATGTAGCGGATGGCCAGCCCGGCCCGGCGCCGTGGCGAGCGGTTTGGGCGCGAGCCGTGAATCAAGTGGACGTCGTGGAGCGAGAGCTGGCCGGCCTCCAGGACAACGTCGCGAGCGGTCGCGTCGTCGTAGGCGGCAGCATCCACCTCCAGGTCCAGCACGACGCGGTCCCGCGGGGCCTTGGCGTGGGGAAGGAGTCCGCGGGCGTGCGAGCCGGGGATGACGCGCATGCAGCCATTCTCGGTCGTGGAGTCGTCGATGGCAATCCACGCCGTTGTCGTGGCCAGCGGGCGGATGGGCCAGTAGTGACCGTCCTGGTGCCACGGCACCTCCATGCCGTCGCCGCCCGGCTTGCAGAACACCTGGCAACCCCACAGGATCACGTCAGGGCCGACGAGACCCGCCACGAGATCCACGATCGCCGGGTCACGAGCCATGTCCAGGAAGACATCGTTTCCGCGGATACCCTCCGGCCCTTCCCGGAGATGGGCGTTCACCAATTGCTCGGGGCGCCGATCGGGGTTGTCGGCGATCAGCCGGTCCAGCGCGTTACGAAGCCGGCCGACCGTGACCGCGGACAGCCGCGCCTGGGGGATCACGATCCCGTCCCGCGAGTACGCCGCCTGCTCGTCGGCCGAGAGGCGGAGCGGAGCTGAGGCGACCGCGGCGATGCTCATGAGCGATCTCCTTCCGACGGTGACGTCCAGGGACACGCCCGGGGTGCCGCCTCGCCTGCAGAGGCTCACCAGGCTGCTGCCTTCGGGTGCGCCAAGGCTAGCCCCCACGACGGGGAGAGGTCAAGGACGGGGCGACCTTCCTAGAGCGACCGGGGACGCGCCGCACCGTCGCTGGTCGCCCGGCGCCGCTCAGCCGGCGAGGGCCTCGAACTCACCAAAGACGGTGTCGGGGTCGAGCGGGCGCGGGATCAATCCTTGCGCGTGCTGCTCCTCGCAGAATCGGGCGACCATGCGGCGGTTCTTCTCGCCGAGACCGTACGGCTCGAAGCCCGGCCCCATGAGGCGCGCCTGCGCCTCCAGATCGTCGAGGAGCCACGGCCTCGACTCGTGGAGCTTCCACCGGTTGTCGGCAGCCCGGGCCCGGGCCGCTTCGCCGTGGTGGAACCAGCCCTTCATGGCACCGCGGCAGCTCGATCCCTCGTAGTCCTCGCCGGGCCACTCGTCGTGCTTGCGGGCGAGATGGTAGATCATGCGCATGCTCACCGTCGGTGACGGCGGCGTCTTGCCGAAGACGAACTGCCGGAAGAGCAGGTAGTTGATGTGCACAGGGGCTGGGATTCCATTGTGAACACCACGTCAGCGATCCCGACGATTCCCTGGAAATCCGGCACGGCCCCTGTCGGTGGCGCCACGCCTTCGCACTCGTCGGCTACGACGCGAGCGGCTTCATCGTGCAAGACTCGTGGGGCGAGGACTGGGGCTTTCACGGCTTCGCCCGGGTCACGTACGACGACTGGCTGACGAACGGTGACGACGCCTGGGTCGCGGTCATGGGCGCTCCCATCGCCGCGCGTGCGCCCGCGATCATGCTGACGAGCCTGCGGACCCTTTCAGCCTCGGACGCCCATCTCGGCGCGGGGCTGGCCAACGGAGCGACCGCGGATGTGGTCGCCGAGCCGTCCCGGCCAAACGCGTGGAATACGGAGACCGCGGTCAATCACACGGTGATCCTCGGCAACGAAGGACTTCCGGATCACGTCACGATCGAGGATGCCGACGCGGCCGCCGCCGTCGAGCGCGCGTGTCTGGCTCAAGAGCCCCAGGAACGGCGGACGCCGCATCGCCGTCTACGCGCACGGTGGCTTGAACGATCTCACCGCCAGTCTCGATCGCGCCCAGGTGATGGGACCGTGGTTCGAGCAGAACGGCATCCACCCCGTGTTCATCGCCTGGCAATCGGGAGTCGCGGACACGATCGAGAACATCATCGAAGACTTCATCGGCAGCCTGATCAGCGGGGCGCAGGACCGGAAGACGCGGTCGCTGGTCGACACGGTCTCGGAAGCTCGCGACTACCTGATCGAGGCGGCCGCAATCGTGCCGGCGCGCCCCATCTGGAGCCAGATGAAGCAGAACGCCGTCGCGGCCTCATCAGGTGACGGTGCAATGGTGGCGCTGGCGAGATGTCTCGCCAGGCTCGGCGAGGACTACTCGAATCTCGAGATCCACCTGGTGGGGCACTCCGCCGGCGCGATCCTGCTCGGCGCCTTCCTCGGTCAGCTGGCCCGCAATCGGCTCACGGCCCGCGCGGTGTCCCTGTATGCCCCCGCCTGTACCGTGGCGTTCGCGAACAGCAGCTACCTGCCGGCGGCCGAGGAAAAGATCATCGACCCCAAGCACGTCGTCTGCGACGTCCTGTCGAACTCGAACGAGCTGAACGATACCGTGGGACCGTACGGCAAGTCGCTCCTCTACCTCGTCTCGCGCTCGTCTCGCGCGCGCTCGAGCCGTCCCACAAGACGCCGATCCTCGGCATGGAAGCGACCTGGGAGCCCAAGCTCGACAAGGAAGGCGTGTTCGCGGCGCCGGTCCCCGGCAGGCCGAACCCTGACGTCGCCTTCTGGCGAAAGTCCTGGCTGAAGCTCTCGGACGACGCCGAGGCGCTGGAGGAGGAACGCGTGGTCGAGGAGCTCCCGGCGTTCAGCATCCGGTCGGTGCACGGCTGCTTCGATAACTGGATCGAAGGCATCGAGCAGACGCTCGCGCGCATCCTCGGCCTGTCGTCGCCCGGCAAGCTGCCCGTCCGCATCCAGTCGGTCAGAGGCTTCTAGGTGACCGGTCAAAACACCGTTGACGCGGACGAGACGCTGGCCGCGCATCCACTCGACCCGTAGACAGGAGCGCGGACCTCGAACGCCACTGAGGCGGGTCAGGAGCGCCGGCGGCGCGGACGCTTCGACGCGACTCGCCGGCGGCGACGGCTCGCCCCCTTGCCTCCGGTAGGCCGCAAGGGCTTCTTCGCCGGACGGCGCGGGCGGGCTGCGGCCTTGCGCCGGGTTCGCGGGGCTCTCGTCGCGCCGCCAGACCGCGACCGGCGGGGCACCGGCGAGCCCTTGGAACGAGCGGGTCGCCGCCGACGCTTGGGTGCCCTGCGGACCTTCCGTCGCGGTCTCGCAGCGGCTTTCGCTGCCTGCCGGGCACCAACCTCGGCTGGAACGGCTACGGGAACCCCGAAGGCCATTTTGGCCTGCTCCCAGAACGCCCGCCTCTCGGCGAGGCCGTTCAGGCCGCCGTTGATCCGCCGCGTGATCGTCACGAAGTCCCCGGCGTCCGCCAGCGCATTGAGACCGTTCCGGGCCCAGAACCACGCAGCCGCCAGGCACCCTGGGCCCGGCGTCGCCAAGAGATCGGGGTCCTCGACGAGATCCACGCCGATGGCCGACCCGCACGCGCGATAGTTGTCCCTGCCCGTGAGCTGGATCGGCCCGCGTCCGCGGTAGCGCCAGCCGTCGCCGCTGGCTTCCGGTCCGTTCCCCAGACGACTGGCGTACACGCGGTTCGCGATGCGCTCGGGCTTCCGATCGAATGCCTGCGCCTGCGCGTCCGACGTGAAGTACTTCGGAAAGACCTGGCGCAGACGCTCCCAGCGATAGTTCAGGTTCTCGGTCCACCGCTGGAGCTGTCTGGACTCGTGAGCGAGCTGGGCCGCGAAGGCAGCCATCCGCGACGGCGTGTTGATCTCGAAGCGACGCATCGCGGCATCGAGGGCGTCGATGACCGAATCGGGCAACTTCGCCGCGAGGGGCATCACCGCTTCCAGGTCAGCTCGCGTCAACACGCGCCGCTCCCTCCCCGGCCAACCGCTGGTCCTCGGCGATTCGGCAGCCGGAGGTCGTCAGAAGTCGCCGATGCTCTCCGGGGTGTTGACCTGGCCCAGTTCGGCTTGCGCCGAGCGCCCTGGTGCCAACATGCCGCCGTCGATCTCGAAGTTCTGACCGGTGACGAATCCGGCGTCGTCGGCTGCCAGGAAGACGGCGGCCCAGGCGATGTCGGTCGGGCGGCCCTCCCGGCCGATAGGGATGGTCTCGATCCGCCGCGCCTTCTCGTCGGGCGAGAGGCCCTCCCAGTAGTCGACCGCGATCATCCCCGGACGGAGCGCGTTGCAACGAATGCCCCACGGGGCCAGGTCGACGGCCACCGCGCGCGTGAACGTGTCGATGGCCCCCTTCACCGAGTCGTACGCGATCAGGTTCCGGTGGACGCGGTTGGCGCCGTTGCTGCTGATGTTGATGATGTTGCCGCGCACGCCCCGCCGCGCCATGATCCGCGCCGCCTGGTGCGTGCAGTAGAACAGGATGCCCATGTTGGCGCGCACGTAGGCGTCCCAGCCGGCGCTGGTCATGGTGAGGAAGGCGCCGCTCTCACCCTTGTTGACGAACATCTGGGCGTTGTTGACGAGAACGTCGAGCGTGCCGAAGGCCCGCAGCGTCTCGTCGAACAGACGCGCCACCTCCGATTCCACGCTGACGTCGGCGGCCACCTCGAGGCAGGTTCCTCCCGCCTCCCGGATCTCCTTCGCCGTCCGCGCGGCGACGTCGTCGTCGCGGTCGTTGACGACGACCCGGGCACCCTCGAGGGCGAAGCGCGTGGCGATGCCCCGGCCGATGCCCCGGCCAGATCCGGTAACGACCGCGACCTTGTTGCGCAACAGCATCCTGGGTTCCTCCCGCGGTCAGCCAGCACGCAGCCGGCATGATGACCAACGTGATGGCCAGCGTCGTGGAAATGACGGCGAGCGCCATTCTAGCACCGGCCCGTAGCCCACACGCGAGACGGGCCTCGCGCGGGAGCGACGGCGCGGGCACAGCTCGCGCTGACCCTTGCCGAGCCGGCCTGCCGCGCGCTAGAGTCCGGCGACCCCGGAATGCGGTGCTGGCTGACGATGGGGCCGGGGAGGGAGCAGGGAACAGGCTTTGGACGCCGAGCTTCTCGCCCGGGTCGGCGAGAAGGTCGGGCCGGTCGACGTTCGTGAACGCCTTCGGGATGAACGCGATGCTGCTCGAGGCGATCGCCGAACTGGTCAGGCGAGGCATCGACCCGTCGATCTCGCGCAGCTCGAACAGCCCCCGCGGCGACCGAAGCCAACGTCGCCGTCATGGGCCGCGACAAGCCCCGTGTCAAGGACCTCCGACAGACGAGGGAGCTGGCCGACCATGTCATCCGAGAACCACCTGATTGGATCGTGGGACCTGTCGGTCGACGGCCGTGACGGATCCGGCGGAAGTCGGCACGCGGTCCCGCATGGGCGCGTGGCGTTCGGTCGGTCGACCGACCCGACGATGACGGCATCAGTGGCCCGGATCGAGCGGGGGAAGGGCCATCTCGAGGTCCCTGGGGTCCGCGAGCTCGGGATGACCGATTTCAGCCTCGCGCTCTGGGTGAACGCCAACGCCCGACCGACGTCGCCGCTCGGCGATCTGGCGGCATTCTTCGATCCGACCATGCGGCGGGGGTTCACGCTCGGCTTCCGCCACGAGGCGATCTGCGGCAGCCACTGCAACGATCGCAACCTGTTCTTCGGGCTCGATGCTGGCCGCGAGCCGCGCTGGACCGACTACGGCTCGCCGGCCGAGGCCGCGGTGATGATCTACGCCCTGGTCGTCCACGACGGCCACCTGTACACGGCGACGTGGGAGGAGTCATCGTCGCCGCTCGGCCACGTCTATCGGCTCGAGGATCGGAAGTGGATCGACTGCGGAACGCCCTGGGACGCCAACGCGGTGACGCGCCTCGCGGTCCACGAGGGCCACCTCTATGCGGGCGTGTCGCGGGTGAAGGGTGGCGGCTCGGGCCGTCCCGATTCGCTCAACCTGAACCCCGGCGGCCGGATCCTGCGGTACGAGGGCGGGACCGAGTGGAGCGACTGCGGGCAGCTCGAGGGAGCCGATTCCGTGGCCGGGCTCGTGCCCTTCGATGGAACGCTCTACGCGACACCGCTCTACTCGCAGGGGCTCTTCCGCATGGACGCTCCGGGGAGGTGGACCTGGTGCGGGACGCCGGGCCGGCGCCTGCTCGCGCTGGGCGTCCACGATGGCGCGCTGTACGGGGCCGGCAACGACCACGTGCACGTCGAGTCGGCGATCGAGCAGACGCGAGCGGGAGTGGTCGTGGCCGCCGAGTCGAGCGAGGGCGGCGGCGGCGTCTTCCGTTACGACGGCGGCGAGCGCTGGACGAGCTGCGGCCTCCAACCCGACACGACCCAGCTCTATTCGATCGTGACCCACGGCGGCCAGATGTACATCAGCACGTGGCCGAGCGGGCTCGTTTTTCGGCTCGGTTCATCCGGTCGCTGGGAGAGCACCGGCCGGCTCGGGAGCGAGACCGAGGTGATGGCGCTCGCATCCTTCAACGGGATGCTCTACGCGGGCACGCTGCCGCATGCGCAGGTCTACCGCCGCGACCGGGACCGGGAGTGGTCGGCGCTCCGGACGCTGGACACGACGCCCGACGTCCTCTATCGCCGGGCGCATGCCATGGGCGTCTACCGTGGCGAGCTGTTCTGCGGCACGCTGCCGGGCGCGAATGTCTACTCGATGCAGGCCGGCCTTGCCGTCTCGCACGATCGGGCGCTCGAGGTCGGTTGGCGACACGTCGCTGCCGTCCGTGAGCGGGGCACGATCGCCCTGTACGTCGACGGGCATCGGGTTGCCTCGCGGGCCGATGACGACCCGGCCGTGCCGCTCGATCTCGGCAGTGGTCCGACGCTGTGGCTGGGTGGCGGCCCGCAGACCGGCCTCGACGGCGAGCTGGCGGGGGTCCGGCTCTACGATCGGGCACTCGCGGCCGGCGAGATCGCCGCGCTGACTGCGCGCCGGGGTGTGGCCTGATGCAGGCGTGCGACACTGGGCTCTCGCCGTGCTTTCCTCCCGTTCGAAGAAGGCGAGGCGAGGACCCGCCGAAGTGAAGGACCCGAAAGGAGAGCCGAGTTGAAGAGCGTGAGAGTTGGCGTCGTCGGTGTCGGTTCCATGGGCCGCGTGTATGCCGACGCGATACAGTCTATCGACGGGCTGGAGCTGGCGGCCGTCTGCAATCGGACCCTCGCCAAGATACAGGACCTGCCGGGAGAGAAGTTCTCGGACCACCGCGCCATGATCGCCTCGGGCCGTGTGGAGGCGGTTGTCATCGCGACGCCTCACTGGAGCCACCCCGAGGTGGCCATCGACGCCCTCAAGCGGGGGCTGCACGTACTGACCGACAAGCCTCTGGCCGTGCACGTGGCCGATGGCCGCCGCGTGCTCGCCGCGCACGTAGACAAGACTCGCCGCTTCGGCGTCATCTTCAACGAGCGAACACGCCCCGTGAACGTCAAGATCCGATCCATGATCGAGACAGGGGAACTCGGGGAGATACGCCGCGTGATCTGGCTCGCCACCGGCCTGTTCCGCCCGCACGCCTACTATGCGAGCGGCGGGTGGCGGGCGACCTGGGCCGGCGAAGGCGGGGGAGTTCTGATCAACCAAGCCCCTCACGACCTGGATCTCCTTCAGTGGTTCGCGGGGCTCCCCGCGCGAGTCACCGCGAAGATCGGTCTCGGCAAGTACCATCCTATCGAGGTGGAGGACGACGTCAGCGCCGTGCTCGAGTATCCGAGTGGCGCCACCGGGCTGTTCGCCGTGACGACTGGCGAGGCGCCGGGCACCAGCCGGGTGGAGATCGCCGGCGACAAGGGGAAGCTGGAGCTGGATACCGAGAGCGGCAAGCTCAAGTTTTTCAGGAACGAGGTGCCGACCTCGGAGTTCAGCCGGACCACGAAGGAGCGCTTCGCCCGGCCGCCGTGCCAGGAGATCGATGTGCCCGTGGCGGGCGACGGCGAAGGCCCCGAGAGCCACATCGTCATTCTCGAGAACTTCCGGGACGCCATTCTCGATGGCAGGCCGATTCTGGCCCCGGCGGCGGAGGCGATCCGGTCGCTGGAGATCGGCAACGCGATGCTCCTGTCCGGCCTCCTGGGGAGGACCGTCGAGTTGCCACTCGATGCCGAGTTGATGGAGCGGGAGATCAAGCGGCTCGCGTCCAAGTAGCGAGCCCGAGCGCATTGGCGGCGGCCTGATCCAGCTCCCCAACCAGGATCGTAGGTTCTGCCAATCGCATCGCCAGGCCGCGATTTCCGCTCCCAGCGGCCGGTCATTAAGGCGCAGATCGCTCATGAGCCCGTCGAAGTAGTCGTTGATGCCGGGGCTCATTGACGGGCCGTCCGGCATCGACTAGAGTCCCTGATGCGTCCTCCTCCCTCCGGAGCGAGACCTACGGTCGCGGACACCGGCGTCGTCCGGGCGGGCGGACGGGACGTGTGTCCACAACGCGACCAGTCGGGAGGAATGAGCTTTGAAACAGCACACCGGGTCGACCAAACCCAAGCGAACCACCTCGGGCATCTCCCGACGAACCTTCCTGCAGCGCACCGGGGTCGGGCTGGCCGCGGCGGCCGGGGTGACGGCGCTCCGCCCCCACATCAGCGTCGCCGCGCCGGTGACCCTCACCATCTGGTCCGGGTTCCCCGACATCGAGGCCTTCTACAAGGTGGCCGGCCAGGAGTACGCGAAGAAGAACCCCGGCTTCAAGCTCGAGACCCTGTCGACCCAACTCCGTGAGATGGAGCAGAAGATCACGGCGTCGATCCCGACCGACACGGGTCCCGACATCTTCGACGTCGCGCGCAACATCTCGATCAGCCTCTCCGACGCGAACCTTCTCCCGCCGAACCCACCCAAGGTCATGGCGCTCCTGAAGAGCAAGGCCTTCCACCCGGTCGTCATCGAGTACAACACGTGGAAGGGACAGGTGTACGGGCTCCCCCTCATGGAGGGCTCGAAGCCGGCGCTCTTCTACAACACGAAGATGTTCAAGGAAGCCGGGCTCGACCCCAGCAAGCCGCCTCAGACCTTCGACGAGCTGCTGGCCACCGCCCAGAAGCTCACGAAGAAGGACGCCGCCGGAAACCCCACCCGAGCCGGCATTAGCCTTCGCCTCTCGGGCCAGGGCTCGGGGGTCGCCGAGAAGTTCTGGTACGTCCTCTACGCGATGGGTGGGGACCCGATCGTCCAGACGAAGTCCGGCAAGTGGCACAACAACTATGACAACGATGCCGGGCGGGCCGCGCTCAAGTTCTACGTCGACGCCGTCCACAAGTACCGGGTGGACGACCAGAAGCTCCCTCACGACTCGTCCGCCTTCGTGAGCGAGCAGGCGGCCATGCTGATGCGGGAGGCGTATGTCATCGGCGAGCTGAAGGAAAAGGGGCCAAAGGTCGAGTACAACACGGTTGCGGTCCCGCGCGCCAAGCGCTGGGGTGGGATGACCCAGCCGTACAGCATCTACGTCAGCAAGGGCAAGAACGCGGAGGCGGCCTGGGACTTCGCCCAGTTCCTGGTGAGCCCGGCGATGGCGGTGCAGCTCACCCGCCAGACGGGGTGGCTCTCCTTGCGCGAGGACGCCGACTGGGGTCCACTCCTCAAGGAGACGCCCCAGTTCAAGCCGTTCGTCCAGTGGGACAAGGGTCGCGCCATCTACGCCGAGCCGGCTCTCCCGGTCTGGGACGAGTTGGAGACCAAGATGGCGGATCGTCTGGTCACCGCCTACGCCGACAAGTCGCTCCTCGACAACCCCGCGGGCATCGCCAAGACCATCAAGGATATGGCCGCTCAGAGCGACGAGCTCCTGAAGAAGGCCGGAGTCTACGGCACCGACTAGGCCCCGTCTTTCCATCGTGACGCTGGACGCCCCGCCGCCCTCGCGGGCGAGAGCGGCGGGGCGCGCGTCGAGGCCACGACCACGCTCCGCCTGAACCGCCTGACGCTCGCGAAGTACCGCTTCTGCTACCTCGGCCTCCTGCCGGTGTTCGCCATCTACTGGGTGCTGCGGCTCGAGCCGATCGGCCGGACCTTCTTCCTGTCGTTCCACGACTGGCACCTGATCAGGCCACTGAAGCCATGGGTCGGGCTGGCGAACTACCGGGAGCTCCTCCAGGACCAGAACTTCCTGGTGGCCCTCTGGAACACGACGCTCTTCGCCGTGGCCGTGGTGGCTTTGTCCGTCGTGGCCGGACTGGCGCTGGCCGTCCTGCTGGCCGGGAAGCTCCGCTTCACGGCCGCGTACCAGGCCATCTACTTCCTGCCCGTGATCACGCCCATGGTGCCCATGGCGATCGCGTGGAAGTGGATCTTCGACGCCCGCGTCGGGATCCTGAACTACCTCCTGTCCTGGTTCGGGGTCCCGCCGGTCGGATGGCTGACGTCGCCCGAGGTCGCCATCTGGTCGATCATCATCATGAGTGTCTGGAAGGTGCTCGGCTACAACATGGTGCTCCTCCTCGTCGGGCTCAAGAACATCCCGGCCAGCCTCTACGAGGCGGCGGCCATCGACGGCGCCTTCGGCTGGCGGATGTTCCAGCGGATCACGCTGCCGCTGCTCCGGCCGATCCTCCTCTTCGTGATCGTCGTCTCGACCATCAACGCCTACAATGTGTTCACCCAGGTCTACGTGATGACGCAGGGCTCCCAGGCGGCCCCGGGGGCGTCGCTGCGCGTGCTGGTCTTCGACATCTACCAGAACGGCTTCCAGTTCTTCAAGATGGGATACGCCTCGGCGGAGGCCGTGGTCCTCACGCTGATCATCCTCACGCTGACGCTAATCCAGTTCCGCGTCATCCGGCTCGACGGGGAGTGAGCCCGGTGCCAGCTCGACGGGCGCGCGAAACCTGGTGGCGCCGGACCGGCGTGCCGCTCCTGACCCACCTGGTCCTCCTGGCCGGCTGCGCCGTGATGCTCTTCCCGTATCTCTGGATGGTCGGGACGTCCTTCAAGCCGGCGGACGAGACCCTCCTGTGGCCCCCTCGGGTGCTCCCGATCCACTGGACCTGGGCGAACTACCCGGCCGTCATGGAGGCGGCACCCTTCATCCGCTACTTCCTCAACAGCGTCATCGTCGCGGTGGGTTCCACGCTGATGGTGATCGCGACGTCGTTGCTGGCCGGGTTCATCTTCGGCAAGTACCAGTTCCCGGGCAAGAAGCTCCTGTTCCTCGTGATCCTGGCCTCCGCCATGTTTCCGTTCGAGACGTACATGATTCCGCTCTACCTCACGATGAAGTCGTTCGGCTGGATCAACACCTACCAGGGCATCGCGGCACCCTACCTGATCATGAGCTTCGGGATCTTCCTCATGCGGCAGCACATCGCCCACGGCATCCCCGACGAGCTCGTTGACGCCGCGAGGGTCGACGGGGCGTCCGAGCTGCGCATCTTCCTTCAGGTGATCGTGCCGCTCTGCTCGTCAGCCATCGGCGCCATCGGCATCCTGGCATTCATCCAGGCGTGGTCCGCCTTCATCTGGCCGCTCCTCATGGCCACCAACCGGAGCATGTACCTGATGGAGCTGGGGCTCTCCACGTTCCAGTTCCGGTTCACGGTGGACTACCACCTCCTGAGCGCGGCCGCCGTCCTGAATACCGTTCCGATGCTGATCGCCTTCATCATCCTGCGGCGCCGCATCATGGAGTCGGTCGCCCTCACGGGCCTGAAGGGCTAGCGGGCCGGCGCCGAGTGGCGCCGGAGCACGGCCGATCTCGGTGTCGACGTCACGCACCACGCTGCCGCCGCGCATGGGCGCCATCGGTTGACTCCTCTGGCGAGATTGCGTAACTTTCCGATCATCGTGATGGCCGCGATCGAGCCCTGCCGCGCCGCGGGCGGCCGCGAGCCCTCCGGCTCAGCCGTATGAACGTCGGCATCCACCGGCGTGCCGCCGACGCCCCGATCGCCGTCGAGGAGACCGCATGAGCACTCCCGCCCGGTCCGCCGCGGCTGCGGCGCCGCTGGCCGCAACGAGCTTTGCCGACATCCGGGCGAAGATCGCGCGAATTCCTCGGGTGCCGATCGCCATCCGACCTACGCCGATGGTCGAGGCCCCGAACCTCACCCGGGCGCTCGCCGGGCCCCGGATCTTCGTCAAGCGCGACGACCTCACCGGGGTCGCGCTCGGCGGCAACAAGCTCCGCAACCTCGAGTTCCGGCTGGCGCGCACGATGGCCGAGCAGCCCGATGTTGTGCTCGTCGGGCTCGATCTCCAGTCGAACTCGGCGCGACAGACGGTGGGCGCCTGCAACCGGCTCGGCCTCCGGACCGTGCTCGTGCTCGAAGGCGCCCGGCCGCGCGAGGTCCAGGGCAACCTTCTCGTCGACTACCTCCTGGGGGCCGAGATCCACTTCGCGCCGGATCGGACGGAGCAGCGACGGATGCTGGACCGCCTGGCGGAGGACTGCCGGCAGCGGGGCGAGCGCCCGCACATCCTGAACGACAATCCGATGTTCGACGTCGCCTCGGCGATCGCCTACCTGGAGACGACGATGGAGATGATCGAGCAGCTCCGCGCTGCCGGCACGGCGGCGACCGTCCTCTACATGTCGTCCTCGGGCAAGGGCCAGGCCGGCCTCGAGCTGGCGCGGAAGCTCTGGGGCGGCTTCCGCGTGCACGGCGTGACGGCGACCCGCGAGCACGACGTGCCCGCTCGCACGGCCGCCATCGCCAACGAGACGGCCGTCACGCTCGGTCTCGAGGTAAGGGTGCATCCCGAGGACGTCGTGAACTTCGACGACTTCGTAGGCCCCGGCTACGGCCGGCCCAGCCCGGCAGGCACGGAGGCGGTTCGGCTGTTCGCGCGCACCGAAGGCCTCATCCTCGACCCCGTGTATACTGGGAAGTGCGCCGCCGCCCTGATTGCCCACGCCCGCGAGGGTCGCCTCACCCGGGACGATACGGCGATCTTCGTCCACACTGGCGGCGCCCCTGCCATCTTCACCTGGAGCCACCTGTGGATCGACGAGGGGGCCGGCGTCCCCAGCGGTCAGTCCTGACCATCCGCCGAGAGGAGGTCCCATGAACCGTCGGACGGCCCTCGCCCTCCTGTCCACCGCCGCCGCATCGCCGCTGACGCTCGGCTCCCCCCTGCGCGCCCTCGCTCAGGCGACGGCGGCGCGGACCCTGACCTACGGGCAGAGCGGCGCGGTGACCGCGCTCGATCCCGCCCAGGGGTCGTTCGCCACCTATCCGGCCGGCTACGAAGTCGCGTACTGCCTCTACGACCGGCTGGTCGACTTCGACGAGAACCTCCGGTTCGTCCCTCAGCTCGCGGAGGGTTGGGACGCGGCGCCCGACCTCAAGTCCATCCGGTTCCGGCTCCGAAAGACCGTGCGGTTCCACGACGGCACCGTTTTCAACGCCCAGGCCGCGAAGTTCAACATCGAGCGGATGGTGGACAAGGCCCGGACGCCGACCAACCGGCCGCTGTGGGACCCGGTGGTGGGAGCCGACGTCGTGGACGAGCACACGATCGTGATCCGCACCAAGGCGCCGTTCTCGCAGCTCCTCAACTCGCTGGCCCACGGCTCCGGCTCCATGGTCTCCCCCGCCGCAGTCGAGAAGCACGGCGAGAAGGGCATCGCCCAGAACCCGGTCGGGGCCGGCCCGTACCGCCTCGAGGCGTTCACGTCGGGGCAGGAGGTCGTGCTCCGGGCCTTCGACGGCTACTGGGGCGGCAAGCCGGCCACCGATCGGCTGGTCTTCAAGTACATCCTCGAGGCGTCCACCCGGATCGCCGCCCTCCGCACCGGCTCCGTCGACGTCATCGACTCCGTCCCGGTCCAGCTGGTGGCGGGGCTGCGGAAGGAGACCAACCTCGACGTGGTCGTCCGGCCGAGCCTCCGGCCCATGGGGCTGGCCATCAATCTCTCCCGGCCGCCCTATGACGACCCGCGGGTCCGGCGAGCCCTCAACCACGCGATCCCCGTCGAGACCATCGCCGAGCGGGTGTTCTTCGGCTTCGCCAAGGCCTCGGACTCGCCGCTGGCCTTCGACACCCAGGGCTACCAGAAGCAGCGCCCCTACGAGTACTCGGTCGCGAAGGCCAGGGCGCTTCTCGCCGAGGCCGGCTTCAAGCCAGGCGCGAACGGCCAGCTCGAGCGCGACGGGAAGCCTCTCAAGATGACGCTCCTTGCCTCCGACGGCCTCTTCCCCGGTGACGTCAACATTGCCGAGATCGCCCAGCGTGCGTTCCAGCAAATCGGGATCGACGTGACGATCAGCAAGATCGAGCGCGGCTCATACTGGGACGCGCTCCGGCAGGAGCGGGCGGCGCTCACCTTCGACCTTGCGGTGTTTGGGTTCAACCCGTCCAACGCCTCGGGCCTCTACCATCTCGAGTCGCTCTTCAAGTCGAACGCCGACGACGCGGCGCGGCCCACCGTCTGGAACATGGGACGTTACCGGAACCCGAAGGTCGACGAGCTCCTGGCGCAAGCGAACTCGAACCCCGATCCAGCCAAGCAGCTCGCCGCGATGGGCGAGGCCCAGCGGATCGTGTGGGAGGATGCGCCCTACGTGTGGCTCCACGTGAACCAGAACGTCACGGCCGTCCGCAAGGGAGTCAAGGGTGTCGAGCTCTGGCCGATCGTGTTCACGATTGCCCGGCGGGCGCGCGTCGAGGCATAGCGCACGCTTTCGTTCGTTCTGATCCGCGTCGCGCGGATTCCGCTGATCGCTCTCGGCGTTCTGACCATCATCTTTCTGATCTTCAAGATGGTGCCAGGTGACGAAGCGACGCTCATGGCGGGCGGGACGGCCAGCCAGGCGGATATCGATCTCCTGCGCGTGCGCCTGGGGCTCGACCGGCCGCTGGTGGAGCAGTACGCGACGCGGCTCGCCGGACTCACCCGCGGGGACTTCGGCTACTCGTCGACCTTCCGCGGGAACCCCTTGCCCCACGTCCTCGCCCGACTCCCGGCCACGCTCCTGCTGATGGCCACGGCCATCACGCTCACCGTCCTGCTCGGGCTGCCGGCCGGGGTGCTGGGCGCGGTCCGGCAGAACCGCTGGCCGGACTATCTGCTGTCACTCCTCGTGGTGGGGCTTCTGGCGATCCCGAACTTCTGGCTCGGTCTCATGCTGATCGTCGCCCTGTCGGTGGACCGGGGCTGGCTCCCGAGCTTCGGCTTCACGGGCTGGGCCTCCCTCGTGATGCCAACCCTCGCGCTCGCCGCGCGGCTCGTCGCGCTCGTCGCCCGCATGACCCGCGGCGTGATGCTCGAGGAACTGGCCAAGGACTACGTCCGCACGGCCCACGCCAAGGGTCTCGCCGTCCGGGCGGTGGTCGGCCGCCACGTCCTCCGGAACGCCCTGATCCCGACGGTGACCGTCATCGGCCTCCAGACCGGATACCTCCTCGGCGGATCCGTGGTCGTCGAACGGCTGTTCGCCTGGCCTGGGGTCGGCGACTTGATGATCAACGCGGTCGGCGCGCGCGACTACACGCTCGTCCAGGCCATCACGATCCTGTTCGTGTCGGGGTTCCTCCTGATCAACCTGGCGGTCGAGGTGCTCTACGTCGTCATCAATCCCCGGCTCCGCCGTGTTTGAACCGAGCGGCCACGTCCGTCGTCGGCATGGGCTCCACCTCGTGGTCGGCAGCGGCCTGCTGCTCGCCTACCTGACCCTTGCGGCCCTCGGGCCGTGGGTGGTCCCGTACGGCGAGAACGACCAGGATCTCCTCGGCGTCCTCGCGCCGGCCTCGGGAGAGCACTGGCTCGGGACGGACCAGATCGGGCGCGACCTCTTGTCACGCCTCGTCGTGGGGGCGCGGTTCACCCTCACGGCGGCCGTGGTGTCGGTGACCCTCGCGGCGGCCCTCGGAGCAACGCTGGGCCTCGTCGCCGGCTATGTCGGTGGACGGGTCGATGCGGTCCTCATGGGATTCGCCGACCTGCTGCTCACCGTGCCGAACCTCATTCTCGCGATCGCCATCGCCAGCGTGGTCGGCGCCGGGATGACCGGCCTGATCGCCGCCACGACGGGGGGCTTCGTGGCGCCCCTCGCCCGCCTGATCCGGGGCCGCGTGCTGGAGGTCCGGCAGGAGGACTTCGTCCAGGCCGCCGTGGCCGCCGGACTGCGCGACACGCGCATCCTGGCCCGCCACATCCTGCCGCACGCCACCACGACCCTCGTCATCGAGACGAGCCTGCTCGCTGGCCAGGCGGTCCTGGTCGGGGCCGCGCTCGGTTTCCTCGGCCTCGGCGTTCGGCCGCCGGCGCCCGAGTGGGGCACGATGCTCTCCGGCGGCCGCGAGTTTATCGAGGTTGCGCCGCACCTCGTCGTCGCGCCCGGTGTCGCCATCTCGCTCCTGGTCTTCGCCTTCAACGTCTTCGGGGACGGGCTGCGCGATCGGCTCGATCCTCGGCACCGCGGTTGAGGAGCCCATGAACGACTTCGCCGTCGTCGACTGTCACGCCCACATCTTCCCCCCGCTGGCTGGCGCATCGGGCTTCCCGACGGCCGAGGACCACCTCGTGCACCAGCAGCGAGCCATGCACGTCCACGGCAACCAGCCCTACCGGCGACTCCGCGACCATGTCGTCGTGACGGAGCGGCCACTCTGGCAGTCCGACGACCCCTCGGAGGCCGGACGGGCGACGGACGTCCGCTTCCACGTGGGCCGGGCGGGCCGCTTCGAGTGGGAGCTGAACGGGGAGGGCTACTACGTCCAGTTCCTGCCGCCCCACATGCACGATCTCGCCGCGCCCCCCGAGGGCATGGTCGTCGAGATGGACTACGCAGGGGTCGGGACCGCCGTCCTCCAGAACGATCACATCTACGGCCATCTCGCCGAGTACTTCGCGGAGGCCGCGCGGCGCTGGCCGGGACGGTTCATCGGTCTGGCGCAGGTGGACGAGCCATTCGCCTTCCGGGACGCGGAGCTCCGGGCCCTCGAGGATCAGGTCCAGCGCCTCGGGATGCGCGGCCTCTACTTCACGATGACGGCCTTCTTCCGTAACGGCTACCGTACCCTCCCGGACGATCCGAGCTTCGATCCGCTGTGGCGTGTGGTGGCGCGTCTAGATCTTCCGGTCTTCTGGGTCCACTCGGCCAAGTCTCCGGCGGGCGACTACCTGGCCGAGATGCGCCGCCTCCGTCGGATCGTGGACCGGCACCCGGCGATCCGCCACGTGCTGGTCCACGGCGTGCCGACCGGTCTGTACGCCAACGATGCGGACCGGGTGGCATGGCCCTCCGAGGTCGCCGATCTCCTCGACCGCGGCCCTGTGTGGACCGAGGTGCTCTACCCGATCGCCTGGGGCGGCCGGATGCCTTATCCCTTTGCGCGGGCGCAGGAGCACTTCCGCCAGACCTACGAGCGATTCGGTCCGCGAAAGCTCGTGTGGGGCTCCGACATGCCGAACGTCGGTCGCTACTGCACGTACCGCCAGGCGCTCGCATACGTCTGGGACTACGCGGGCTTCCTACCTGCCGAGGACCGCCGCCGCATCTTCCGGGAGAACACGCTCGGGCTGCTCTCCCCGGACCCGCGGGCGACGGCGGCCAGCTGAAGCCGAGAACGGGACTCTGCCCCCTGGGCCGAGAGGAGCGATCCATGAAGCAGCGTGCGTTCGGGCGGACCGGTCTCGCCGTGTCGGCCCTCGGGTTCGGAAGCTGGCCGATGAGCGGAGGCGAGCGCTACGGCGCGATCGAGGATGCGGAGGCGATCCGCGCCATTCACCGGGCGCTCGATGCCGGGGTGAACTGCGTCGACACTGCCCCCGCCTATGGCTTCGGTCATGCCGAGGAGGTCGTGGGTCAGGCCCTGCGGGGTCGCCGAGCGCACGTGATCCTGGTGACCAAGTGCGGGCTCGCCTGGAGCCCCGAGGCTCCCGCCATCCACCGCGACACTACGCCCGCAAGCCTCAGGCGCGAGGTCGACCTGTCGCTCCGCCGGCTCCAGACCGACGTCATCGACGTCTACCTGATCCACTGGCCGAACGTCGAGACTCCCCTCGAAGAGGCGTTCGCGGCGATGGACGAGATCGTGCGAACAGGGAAGGTGCGGTTCGTCGGGGTGTCGAACTTCACCGTGGAGCAGATGGAAGCCTGCATGCGAGTCCGACGGATCGACGTCGTGCAGGTCGGCTACCACCTCTTCGACCGCCGGATGGAGCGCGACGTGTTCCCGTACTGTGCGCGCCACGGGATCGGCGTCATGGGCTACGGCCCCCTCGGCCACGGCCTCCTGACCGGCACGTTCACCGCGGGGACGCGATTCCTCGAGCCGGACTGGCGCGCGAAGGGTATCGCCTTCGGCCAGCCCATCTTCACCCCGGAGAACCTTGCCCGTAACGTGAAGGTGGTCGACCGGCTCCGACGTGAGGTGGCGGAGCCCCTGGGCGTGCCCGTGAGTCGCCTCGCGCTCGCCTGGGTGCTCCGGAACCCCGTGGTCAGCACCGCTCTGGTCGGCGCCCGAAACCCGGCCGAGGTGGACGCCAACCTCGCGGGGACGCAGCTGGCTCTGTCCGATGCGGACGTCGCCCGGATCGAGGAGATCATGGCGGACGCAGCGGGGATGATCCGCGCGTTCACACCGCTCCGGCCGGCCATGGAGCTGTGGGAATAGCCCTTCGCCGGGCACTGTCGCACGGCTCGAAGGGGCCCTTGCCTGGCACGCTGGAATCGCGCGTCAGGCTGGTGTGATGGGCTCCCCCGGCGACCCGGCCTCGTCGTCGAGCGCGCCGAGCAGCGCCACGAACCCGAAGTCTCACGGACCGACCGTCCAGCGCTTGACGACGAGCGGGCGTCGTCAGGCCTTCGCGGGGAATACCCTATCGAGGTTCTTGCGGCCCAGGAAACGAAGAACGTGCTCCATCACCTGGACGACGCTAGTCGCCCGGTCGATGTCGTTCGAGAAGGCGGCTCGCTCCTGGTTCGGTAACGTGGGCGGGATCTCCTCCTTCGCCCTCGCCTTGACCGCGTCCAGGCTCGGGTAGCCGTGGGCACGCGCCGCGACGTAGGCGCGGACCGCCGTGAACTCGTCCAGCAGAATCGTCCGGAGCAGCGCGGGCTCGAAGAACTGGACGAGAGTCTCGAGGCCCACGGGCACCGACTGGGAGCCCACGCTCACGTTGAACAGCCGAAGATGCAGGAACGCCTTGACCGTGACCCCGACCGCGATCGCTCGAATCCACGGAGAGGACAGGCCGAAACCTTCCAGCTGAATGGTCCCGGAGGCCGTGAGTATCTCCAGCAAGAGCATCACGAGCAGGGCGATGACCCCGTAGGCCAGCGCATAGGTTTGGAGAGCCCGGGACTTCCCGAGGATCAGGAAGGATGTCCGCGGGTACTGGGTCGTGAGGAGCTCGGACAGCGAGACGGCAACGGCCAGGACGGAGGCGAGGACGGCTGGACCGAAACTCTCCTTCAAGAGAGCCTCGAGGCGCGAGCTAGCGAACCAGCGTTACCTCGTTGCCGAGACGCTTTGCCACACCCTGCCGCTCCAGCCCTTCGACCTCACGCTCGACCTCCGTTCGCGTCCGTCCCAAGACCATGGCGACGAAGTCCAGAGGGAGCTGCCGATCGTACTGCTGCAGGAAGCGCACGAGTATCGTGCTAGGCCCGCCTTCGGACCCAGTGGAAGTCGTCAGGTTCGAGTAAACGGGCACGGATCTTCTCCTATCAGACTGCTGGATTTCTGACTCGCATCAACTGTAGCACGGCTCGAGCGGCGACTCACCGGAGGAGCCCCGCCTCGAGCGCGGCCCGCCGGGCCGCGCCCGCGAGCGCCGCCTGATCGTTCAGGACCACGCGCACCGGGATCGCTTCGAGGAGCGGACGCAGTCGTCCCTTGGCGGCGAACGCGTCGAGGAACGTTCGGCCCTGGAGCGCCGGGAGCAACCGGGGCGCGATCCCACCTCCCAGGTACACTCCCGCGGTCGCCAGCACGCGGAGCCCGAGGTTGCCCGCCTCGGCGCCGTAGATGGCCACGAACAGGCCGAGGGCCCGGACACAGATCTCAGCCCGCCCCTCGAGTCCCACCCGGCCGATCACCGGCGCCGGCGCCTCGCTCCGCAGGAGGTCGGCGAGCCAGTCCGGCTCGGCGAGGCCCCGCGCGTCGCGGAGAAACCGGTAGATGTTGTAGAGGCCGGGGCCCGACAGCACGCGCTCCACGCTGACGTGCCCTACCTCGGCCGTGAGGAACCGCCACAGGGCGCCTTGCAGATCGTCCTGGGGCGCCCAGTCGGCGTGACCGGCCTCCGAGGCGACCGGGCGGTGGTGCCGGCCGTCCCACACGAGCCCGGCCTCGCCGAGGCCCGTGCCCGCGGAGATCACGGCCGCGTTCCCCGTTGGCGCCGGACGGCCGGGCTGGAGCACGGTGAAGTCGCTGTCCGGCAGCGCCGCGAGTCCCCACGCATTCGCCTCGAGGTCGTTGATCAGGATCACGCGGTCCAGACCCAGCCCCGCGGCGAGCGGCCGCGCGTCCACGCCCCAGGCCAGATTCGTCGCCTCGACTCGACCCTCCCGCACCGGTCCGGCGATCCCGATGCACGCGTGCGAGAGCGTCCCCGGTGCCTCGCGCAGGAACGTCGCCACGATCTCGTCGAGGCTCGTGTGCCGTTGGCTGGGATAGGTACGGGTGACGCCCGGCACCAGGCGGCCCCCGGAGACCTCGAACCACGCCAGGCGGGTGTTCGTGCCGCCAACGTCGCCCGCGAGGATCAACAGTTCACCGGGGGAGCACGCCGGTGACCATTGCGCTCATTGGCGCGCTCATCGGGACGCGGTCACTCGGCCGTGTACCAGCGCCGGCCATCCTGGTGGATGAGCTCGTCCGCCGTCTCGGGTCCCCATGAGCCCGCCACGTAGTTGGGAAACTCGGGAGCCGGGAGGGCGCGCCACGCGTCCAGGATCGGCGTCGCGATGTGCCACGCGGCCTCGACCATGTCGGTCCGGTGAAACAGGGTGCTGTCGCCCACCATGCAGTCGTACAGGAGCCGTTCGTAGCCGGTCGCTGCGGTCGTGTTGCCGAAGTCCTTGTAGCTGAAATCGAGTTTCACAGTCTCGATGCGCACCGTCGGGCCCGGCCGCTTGGCCTGTACCTGAACTTCGATCCCCTCGTCGGGCTGGATGTGGAGGACGAGCCGATTCGGGTCGATGTGACGCATCGCGGCCCGATCGAGGAGGAGGAGCGGCGGTCGCCGGAACTCGAACATGATCTCCGTCCGGCGCCGGGCCAGCCGCTTTCCGGACCGCAGATAGAACGGCACGCCGGCCCAGCGCCAGTTCTCCACGAACAGCTTCAGCGCCGCGTACGTCTCGGTCGTCGAGGTCGGCGAGACCTTGGGCTCGCGGCGATACGCCCGGACAACCTGGCCCTCGACCTCGCCGCCGCCGTACTGACCGCGAACCGTCCGGTCGAGGATCTCCTCCGGGCTCATCGGCCGGATGGCCTGGAGCACCTTGACCTTCTCGTCCCGCACCGCGTCGGCCGCGAACGAGATCGGCGGCTCCATCGCGACGAGCGAGAGGAGCTGGAACATGTGGTTCTGGATCATGTCCCGCAACACGCCCGCCGTCTCGTAGTAGTTGCCCCGCTCCTCGACGCCCACCGTCTCCGCGACGGTCAGCTGGACGTGATCGACGTACGTCCGGTTCCAGATCGGCTCGAGCAGGCTGTTCACGAAGCGGAAGACCAGGATGTTCTGGACGGTCTCCTTCCCAAGGTAGTGATCGATCCGATAGATCTGCTCCTCGCGAAGGACCCCGGCCAGCTCGGCGCTCAGCGTCCGGGCGGAGTCGAGGTCGTGGCCGAACGGCTTCTCGACGATGACACGCCGCCAGGCGTCCCCTTCCTCCCGCATGAGCCCGGCCTCGCCCAGGCGGCGCACGACCTCCCCGAAGAGGCTCGGCGGGATGGCGAGGTAGAAGAGCACGTTTCCTCCCGTGCCGTGACGCTTGGCGATCTGGGCCAGGAGGTCCGCGAGCTGCGTGTAGATGGCGGGGTCGGACAGCTCGCCGGCCTGGAAGTACATCGCCTCCCGGAGCTCCACCCACAGCGTCCCGTCCACGCGGGTCGTCGCGAACTCTCCGATATCCCGTGTCTGCTCCTCGCGAAACTGCTCGTGCGTCTTCTCCCTCCGGGCAACTCCCACGATCGCGAACTCCCGGGGCAGGAGCCCGAGCGTCTTGAGATTGTAGAGGGCCGGCACGAGCTTCCGCTTCGTCAGGTCCCCGACGGCGCCGAAGATGACGACCGCGCACGGAGGCGCGGGACGGCCGGGCTCCGACAGCGCTTGGGACCCCTGTCCGAGAGACGCCTCCATGGAAACCTACCCTCCCGACGGCCGCTCGACGTGGCCGCCGAACTTGTGCCGCATCGCGGACAGGACCCGCTCGAAGGAGTGGTCCGGCCGCGAGCGGA
Organism: uncultured Candidatus Rokubacteria bacterium; assembly: GCA_963805625.1. Lineage (GTDB taxonomy): Bacteria > Methylomirabilota > Methylomirabilia > Rokubacteriales > DASRDR01 > DASRDR01. The sequence goes on along the minus strand of CAWDVE010000016.1, from coordinate 467,926 downwards.
AGCGGACGAAGAGCGAGGCCGAGAGCACGTCCGCGGGGACCACGAGGGCCTCCGCCGTGAGGTCCAGGAGCCAGGAGCTGACGACGCTCCCCCGCCGCCAGACCTCGGCGATGTCGCGGAGCGAGAGATCGTCGCGGGGCTGCTCCGGCAAGTCCATCGACCGCGCGTTCAGCAGGATGTCGAAGCCCTCGGCATAGGCCTGCATGGGCCCGTACTCGATCCCGTTGCGGCCGAGCCCGATCATGCCGATCTGCACGTCTGGTCCTCTCTCGCTGTGCTCGCGTCTCGGCCCGGCCGGGACGATCTGTCTCGAGGCGCCCGTTCCGTCAGCCGACCGCCTGCTCGACGGCCCTCCCGAGGGTCCGAAGCCCCCCCAGGACGTCCGCGCCGAGGTGCACGCGCAGCGCGCGCCGACCGCGGTCCGCGAGGACCTCGAGGTCCCCCCGGGCCTGTGCGGCCTTCACGACGCCGAAGGTGTAGCGCTGGCCGGGCACGGGCAGATCCAGGGCGTCGTCGGACGTGATCTGGAGAAACACACCGGTGCTAGGCCCGCCCTTGTAGGCCTGGCCGGTCGAGTGAAGAAACCGCGGCCCGAAGCCGAGGCAGGTGGCGACACGGTACCGATCGCGCAGGCGCGTGCGGATCCCCTGGAGCGCCGCCTCGTTCGCCGCCGTCATCTCAACGTAGGCGAGGAGGGCGGCGTAGTCGCCGGGCCGGATCCGCCCGAAGTGGGCCCGCAGAAGACCCGCGAGCGTCCGACCTCCCGCCGCCGCCAGCTCGCCCGCGCTCCGCGGATCGGCGAAGAGCCGGATCCCCTCGGTCTCCAGGATCGGCGTCTCGGCCGGCAGGCGTCCCGTCTTCTCGAACGCGTCCGTGAGCCGCCGCGTCGCGACCTTGCTGGCCTCGACATCGGGCTGGTCGAACGGATTGATCCCCAGGATCGCGCCCGCGACCGCCGTCGCGAACTCCCAGCGGAAGAACTCCGCCGCGATCTGGTCAGGGGCGGAGACCTCGATCCGGACCACGGGCTGCCCGGCCGCCTCGAGGCTCGCCACCGCGCAGTCCTGGGAGACGGCCGGCGCCGAGTGGAGCCGGAGGTAGACGAACAGGCGGTCCCGACCGTAGAGATCAGAGGGGCCGAAGGGCTCGCGGTCGACCGGGATCAAGCCTTTGCCCGCCTTCCCGGTCGACTCGGCCAGGAGCTGCTCGAGCCAGGCCCCGAGATCGTGTATCCCCGGAGAGGCCACCAGCGTGACCTTGTCGCGGCCCCGGCTCCCGAGCACGCCCAGGATGGTCCCGAGCACCGCTCCGGGATTCTCCTCGGCACGCACCCGGGCCCCGCAGGCGCGTGCCATCGCCTGCGCCGCGCCGAGCAGCCGCGCGACGTCGAGCCCCATGAGGGCCGCAGGGACCATGCCGAAGTCAGAGAGCGCCGAGTAGCGCCCGCCGATCGACGGAAGCCCGAAGCACACGTGACGGAAGCCGTCCGCCCTGGCGACCTGCTCGAGCTTCGAGCCGGGATCCGTGATCGCGATGAACCGGTCACCCGCCCGGCCAGGACCGATGGCCTGCTTCACCCGCTCGAAGAAGTGCTGCTTGAAGATGTTCGGCTCGAGGGTCGTGCCCGACTTGGACGACACGACGAACAGCGTTCGCCCGAGATCCACCCGGGCCTCGCACGCCCGGACCTGGGCCGGATCCGTCGAGTCCAGCACGGAGAGCTCGGGCCATCCGGGGAGCGTTCCGAAGGTCATGCGGAGGACCTCGGGACAGAGGCTCGAGCCCCCCATCCCGAGAAGCAGGACGTGAGTGAAGCCCGCCTGCCGGACGTCCTCGGCGATGCGCCGGAGCTCGCCCACCCGCCCGACCTGCTCGTCGACGATCCCGAGCCACCCGAGCCAGCTCGCCTCATCGGCGCCCGTCCAGAGGGTGGCGTCGCGCGCCCAGAGCCGCTCAACCTTGCCCTGCTCGGTCCACTCGCGGAGGGTGGCCGAGACGGCAGCCTCGAGATCCGCCGGCAGGGCCCAGGTCTGCGGGTTCGGCATGTCGACTCTCCCTGCTATGCTAGGCCCGCGGGTGAGGTCTGACTAGGGCCTTCCCCAATTCCGAGGAGGCCAGGTCTGGTCGGCGCGTCCCCGAGTCCACTGCCCCCCCCGCGTCCGGAGGATCTTGCCCGCCTGGCCGTCCAGGCCGTCGCGCTGGTTCGCGAGGCGGGCCGGACCGTCCGCGTCGGGCTCGGCTCCGGCCGGGCCGCGGAAGCGTTCGTGCGGGCGCTGGCCGCCGAGGCCGCTCAGGGCCTCGGCGTCCAGGGGGTCCCCACCTCGCGGGCGATCGCGACCCTCGCGGCGTCGCTCGGCCTCGCCATCACCGAGCTGACCGCGGACCCACTCGACATCACGGTCGACGGCGCCGATGAGGTCGACCCGCGGCTCGACCTCATCAAGGGCTACGGCGGGGCGCTCACCCGGGAGCGGATCGTCGCCGCCGCCTCGCGGCGCCAGGTCATCCTCGTCACCCAGGAGAAGCTCGTGCCGCGCCTCGGCTCCCGGGGCCGCCTCCCGGTAGAGATCGTCCCGTTCGCGCGGCCTCTCTGCGACCGCCGGCTCCGCGCACTCGGCTGCCAACCCCTCCTCCGGGAGGTGGGTGCGGCGCCGTTCGTCACCGACAACGGCAACTGGATCCTCGACTGCGGGATCGCGGCCCAGGACGACGCTGCCGCGCTCGATCGCGACATCCGCCGGATTCCCGGCGTCATCGACACGGGTTTCTTCCTCGGCACCGCGGAGCGCGTCCTGGTGGCAGAGGAAGGGACCATCCGGGTTCTGCGGCGTGCCGGGGGCCCGGCGACCAGCTGACGGCCGCCAACGTTCACCAGCGGTTCCACCATCACGACTCGTTCCACGGAGGACGCCTCGATGGAGCTCGGATTCATCGGTCTCGGCCGCATGGGCATGAACATGGTCGTCCGCCTGGTGCAGGGCGGCCACCGTGTCGTCGTGTACAACCGGAGCCCCGAGAAGGTGCGGGAGGCGGAAGGGCACGGCGCTGTCGGGACGACGTCGGTCGCGGACCTCGTGGCCCGTCTGAAACCCCCGCGGGCCGTCTGGGTCATGGTCCCCGCCGGAACTGTCACGCAGGAGATGATTGACACCGTGGTGCGCCACCTGGATCGGGACGACATCGTCATCGACGGCGGCAACACGAACTTCCACGACGACGTGCGGCGCGCCGAGGCGCTCAAGCCGCTCGGCCTCCACTACATGGACGTCGGGACCAGCGGGGGGATCTGGGGGCTCCAGGTCGGCTACTGCCTCATGGTGGGCGGCGAGGAGGCTGTGTTCCGCCACCTCGAGCCTCTCTTCCGCACGCTCGCCCCCGAGAACGGATACGGGCACATGGGTGCCCACGGCGCCGGCCACTACGTGAAGATGATCCACAACGGGATCGAGTACGGCATGATGCAGGCGATCGCCGAGGGCTTCGCGCTGATGCACAAGAGCTCGTACGGCCTGGACCTTCCGCGGATCGCCAACCTCTGGATGCAGGGGAGCGTCGTACGCTCGTGGCTCGTCGAGCTGGCCGGCCGGGCGCTCGAGGAGGATCCGGCGCTCGGAAAGATCCGCGGGTGGGTGGAGGACTCGGGCGAGGGCCGCTGGACGGTGCAGGATGCGATCGATCAATCCGTGCCGGCCTGGACGATCACGGCCGCCCTCTTCACCCGGTTCCGCTCCCGCGAGGAGGACTCGTTCGCCGATCGCATGCTCGCCGCGCTTCGCAACCAGTTCGGCGGCCACGCCGTCCGGGCCCGGGAGTGACGGCCGGCCGGGTGAGCTCCCCTCCGACACTCGCCGAGCACCTCCGGGCCGCAGCGGCCGGGAGCCCGCCGCTCGCACGGAACCTCGTCACCGTCCTCGAGGCGCTCGCGGGGGCGGGGGCCGGGCTGGCGCGCGAGATCGCCGGGGCGGCTCTCAGCGGTCACCTGGGGGAGACGGGCGACGTCAACTCGCACGGCGACCGGGTGCGCCGGCTCGACGTCCGGACGAATGACCTCCTGCTGAGGACGCTCGAGGCCACCGGCGTCGTGTCGGTCGCCGCCTCCGAGGAGTTGGCGGCGCCAGTCGTGTGGTCGCACGCCGCCGCAGCGGAGTCTCTGTCGGTGTGCTTCGATCCACTCGACGGCTCCCTCAACACCGACGTGGCCGGGGTGGTCGGGACGATCTTCGGCGTCCGTCCGGGGCCCGGGCCGCGCGAGCCCGATCCCGCACGGGCCGTGCTGGGCGCCGGGACGCGGCAGGTCGCGGCCGGCTACGTCCTCTACGGCCCCGCCACCGTCTTCGTCTACGCCGCGGGGGCTCGGGTGCACGCCTTCGTCCTCGACCCGGTCGACGGGCAATTCCGCCTCACGCAGGCCGACGCGCGCACACCGGCCGCCGGACGGACCTACGCGGTCAACGACGCGAACTGGCCGACCTGGCGGCCGGCCGCCCGTGCGCTCGTCGAACGGCTTCGGCTGGCCCGAAACAAGGACCTCCCCTACGCCCTCCGGTACTCGGGCGCCCTGGTCGCGGACTTCCACCGGACGCTCGTCGAGGGCGGGATCTACCTCTACCCTGAGGACACGCGACGGCCCGAAGGGCGCATCCGGCTCCTGTACGAGGCGGCTCCGCTCGCGCTCGTGGCGGAGGCGGCGGGCGGACGCGCGAGCACAGGCCACGCGAGGATCCTCGACGTGGTCGCCACCGACTATCACCAGCGCACGCCGCTCTATATCGGCAGCGCGGAGGAGGTGACCTGGGCCGAGCGCTGCTATCAGGAAGCCGGGGGATGACGGAGTCCGGCGCGCCGGTGCTCGTCCGCGTGGCGAGGACGCCGACGGACTGGCAGGCCGTCCGGAGCCTCTGCTGCCGCAGCGGCAACGACGGTGACCCCATCGACCGCGCCCGCTGGCCCCTGTTCGCGGAGCTCTGGATCGGCGCCTACCAGCGACTGGTGCCGGAGTGGACGTACGTGGCGGAGACGGAAGGCCGGGTCGTCGGCTACCTCACCGGCTGCCCGGACACCGCGGCGTTCCGGCGCGCCCGGCGGTTCCGGGTCACGCTCCCGCTGCTGATCGGGATCGCCTCCGGGCGCTACGCGTGGAACAGCGACGCCCGGCGGACCGTGCGGCTAGCCCTGCGGCTTCATCGCGGCGTGGAATCGCGCCTCGCGCCGGGACTGCCCGCGGGATTCACGGAGACCCACCCCGCCCATCTGCACATGAACGTCGAGGCGGAGTACCGGCGGCGAGGCATCGGGGCCGCGCTGATCGAGCGGTACGCGCGGGATCTTGGCGCCGCCGGGATCCCCGGGATCCACCTCTCCTGCGGCGCGGCACCGCGGCCCTTCTATGCGCGTAACGGCTTCACGGACGTGGCCGCGCTCGAGGTCAGCCCTGGACGGTGGGTCTATACCCTGGGCCGGCGGCTGGGTAGCGGCGGCCAGCTCAGGGTCGGCGGCAAGCAGCCGCCGGGCGACGCCGTCACTGCCGGAGGCGCGTGAGCAGTGTCTCGAGCTGCTGGATCGCCAGCTGCTGGCGTCCCTCGGCGGCGTGGCACCGCTCGCCAAGCTCGCGGGAGACCCGCTCGTACTCGCCTCGCAGGGTCTCGTGCTCCGCGCGGAGACCGGCCAGCGCGTGAGTGGTCTCCGCGTAGGCCGCGTCCAGCGCCGTGAGCGCCGTCAGGCGTTCGTCGAGCTCCCGCCGACCCACGATGTGCGCGGCTTCCAGCTCGACCAGGCGCCGAGCCAGCTCGCCGCCTCGCTCCCGCTCCTCGACGAGCTGGCGCCCCAGGTCGTGGTGCTCGCCGAGCAGCCGCCCGTGCTCGCGCCGGATCGTGGTGAGGCTCTCGAGTGTCTCCGCCTGCGCGCGCGACAGATCCGCATGCGCCCGCCCCCGGGCTTCGTGCTCCTCGCGAAGCGTCGCGTTCGCTGCCTGGAGCTCGGCGAGCCGGCGCTCCTGCTCCGTCTGCTGGCCAGCCTGCTCGGCGGCCGTCCGGAGCAGATCGGCCTGCTCCCGGAGGAACTCCTCGTGCGACTGACGCAGCTCGCCCAGGGCCCGGGCCGCCTTCTCGTACTCGCGCGTGAGAACCGCGTGAGTCTGCTCGAGTCGCTCGTGCTGCCGGGCGAGACCGACTCCGGGGTTCTCGCCGTACACACGGGTGAAGGCCCGCTGGAACGCGGCGTCGGTCGACATGATCAGCCGCACCTGGCAAGCAGTCATCGCCTCGAGGTTCTCCGCGACCCAGCCGTCCGTCGGATCCGCCAAGGCCACCGTCAGGACGTCGTCGACCCGGGCGACCGGGAGGACCCGGTGCTGCTGCGCGAACGCCTTCGGGACCAGCGACGCGAGGCTGCGGTCGATGGAGAACCGATCGAGGTCGACGAACACGACATCGAGCTGCGTGCACAGCGCCAGCTTGAGCATCTCCTCGTTGACAAAGCCCAGCTGGAGCAGTGCATCGCCGAGTCGGAGCCCGGTGCGTCGGTGGTGGTCGACACCGAGCTGGAGCTGCGTCTCGCTGATCACGTTGGTCTCGACGAGGATGTCGCCCAGCCGGTACTTCTTGTGGTAGCGGCGCAGCACCGCCTCCAGATCGGCCGGGGAGAGGGCACCCTGCTCCACGAGAAGCTGTCCGACCGGGGTGCCGTCGAGGCTCGCCTCCTGCGCGCGGAGCGCGCTGGTCAGCTGTCCCTCCGTGACCATTCCCTCCCGGAGCAGCAGCTCGCCCAGGAGATGGGTTCGGGGAGGTGACGACGCGACGCGATGCGGCTGGACCAGCAGCGGCAGCGCGACCGCCTCGTGGCCGTTGCCGTAGCTTCCGTTGAGGTGCGCCGCCGTCATGTCCTGCCTCCTCAGCCTTTCAGGCGGTCCGTGACCGCCTCGATCTCCCGCACGATCGTCGCGTGATCCGTCAGGAGTGTCTCGTGCGACGCTCGAAGCTCCGCCAGGCGCGCCTCAGCCTCGGCACCGCGGTCCTGGGCGAGCGCGAGCTCGCTCCGAAGACTCTCGTGTCCGGCTCGGAGCGTCTGCTGGGCGGCCCGCAGCTCCTCGAGGACCCGCAGGTTCCACTCGTTTCGCGCCTGCCGCTCCGCCATCTGGTCTGCGGTCGTCGCCTGCTCCGTGGTCAGCGCCTCGTGGGCGTCCTGCAGATCCCCGAGCATCCGGGTGCTCTCCGCATACTCGAGACGTAGCTTCTCGAGCGTCGCCCGGGTCGACTCGTATTCCGCCCGGAGCGCCGCGTGGGCCTCCCGGAGGCCGGTCAGGGCCTGCTCGTTCCACTCGTTTCGCGTGCGCTGCTCGGCCAGCGTCCGCGTCGACGCCTCGCGGTCCGCCAGGACGGCCTCGTGCGCCCGCCGCAGCTCCGCGAACTTCTCCTTGCTCGCTTCGTGCTCGGCGCGGAGGATCTCGTACTCGCGCCCGAGCTGCTCGGCGCGTCGGATGAGGCCGACCTCGGCGCTCTCCCCATAGGTGCGCGCGAAGGCACGGCGGAACGCAGCATGCGTCGACGTCACGACGTTGACGCGCGAGCCGGTGGCGCCCGCCAGCTCGGCCACGACGCCCAGGTCCGACGGGTCGTCCATGGCGACCACCAGCACCCGATCGGTCTTCGAGATCGGGATCACGCGGTGCCGCTCCGCATACTCGCGGTTGATCACCAGCGCGAGGCTGTTGTCGAGTACCAGCCGGTCCAGGTCGACGAACGTGACCCCGAACTGCTTGCAGAGCGCCTGGTTGACTTCCTCCTCCGTCACGAAGTTGAGCTGGAGGAGGGAGTCGCCGAGCCGGAGCCCCGTCTTCTTCTGATGATCCAGCGCGATCTGAAGCTGGTGCTCGGTGATGGTCTCGGTCTCGACGAGGATGTCGCCCAGCCGGTACTTCTTGCGGTACCGGTCGAGAACGCTGTTGAGCTGGCGCTGGGTGATCGCGCCCTGGCGCACCAGGATCTGGCCCAGCGGAGTCGTGGGCTCGGTCTCTCGCTGCACCATCAGGGCCGTCGACAGCTGGCCCTCGTCGATCAGGCCCTCGCGGATCAGGATCTCGCCGAGCAGGCCGCGGCGTGCCTCCGGAACTGGCGGTGGCGGAGCTTCCTCCACGCCGTTTACCAGACCTCCACTCGATCGAATCTCGTACTGTTGCATGGTAGGAGGGAATAGCAAGGCCAGTGCCACGATAGTCCGACAGGGATTGCCTTGACTAAACTGCCGTCATTCCTCGCATTGTCGGACTGGAGACGGTTCAGGCGCGCCCGGTAGGAGCGAAAAGGCCCCCGTCGGTGCCAGAAATTGTCACTGAGAACCGCATGACCATCGGTCAGGGGGTCGGCCTTGGCCCCCGGACTGAGCCAGGCCCGGTAGGCTCACCGCGGGATCGGTACACCCCACGCTCCAGAGCAACCGCCAGGACCGAGGGCAGGTGCCGCGCCAGCCACACGATCACCTTGCCGTGCCCCGTGACGACCACTTCGCGCCGGCGACGGGCGGTGGCGCGCACGATGGCGCGAGCGGCCCGGGCAGCGGGAACGACGAGCCAGCGCGGGACGGCGGCCCGGGCGTCGGGATGATGTACCCCCTGGTTGTCGACCCTACGGAACTCGCTCTCGACGAAGCCGGGACTCACCAGGACCACCCCCACACCGGCGGCCAGGACCTCGCCCCTGAGTGACGTGGCGAACGCGTGCACCGCCGCCTTGCTCATGGCGTAGGCCGACGCGCCCGCGGTCGGGACGTGGCCGCTCACGCTACCGACGATCACGAGCGTGCCCTGGCTGCTCCGCAGCGCGGGCAGCGCGGCGGATGCCGTCCGCAGCACGCCGAAGACATTGGTCTCGAACTGCCGGCGGTAGTCGTCGAGCGTCAGGCGCTCGAACGGGCCGACGACGCCGAACCCCGCATTGGCCACTGCGACGTCGAGCTGGCCGAATGCCTCGAGCGCCTGGCGCACCGCCTGCTCGACCGCCCCGTCCTCCGTCACGTCGCACGAGACGGCGAGAGCCCGACGCCCAGTCGCGCGGACCTCGGCAGCCAGGTCCACGAGCCGAGGGAGACGTCGCGCGGCCAGGACGAGGTCGGCACCCTGGCGGGCGAACTCCCGCGCGACCGCCGTCCCGATGCCGGACGAGGCGCCGGTGACGAGGACGACGCGGCCCGCGAAGCGTTCCACGCGCCGAGGCCCGCTCAGGCGCGCCCGGCCTGGTCGCGGAGGACACGGCGCGGCGACGTCGGCACGATCACGCCGCCGATCCGGATGACCGCGAAGTTGGCAACGAGCGCCGGTGGGATCGAGGGAGCCCGCAGGAGCACCCGATCCTCCTCCCCGATCCCCAGTGCCCGGAGCGCCGAGCCGAGCCGGCTGACGGAACTCTGGAGTTGGCGGTAAGTGATCTGCTGGTCCTCGTAGAGGATCGCCACGCGGTCCCCGCCGCCGGCCTCGACGTGACGGTCGATCAACTCCTCGGTCGAGTTCAGACGCGCCGGGTAGCTCGCGTGCTCGGGCAGGGTGTAGACCCGCTCGGGCCAGAGGGCTCGGGGCGGGAGAAAGCTCGAGGGGATCAGGCCCATCGTCACCTCTCCGGTCGGCGGTTCAGGGGGTCGTGCCCGGCGCCTGGCGGCCGCGTCCCAATTCTATCCGGCCCGGCCGCACGCTGCGCCGCACGCTGCGCCTTGACAGGCAGACGGCGACCTCCCTAGAGTCCGCGCATGCGCTGGCGGATGCTCGGGTGGATCTGCCTCGCCGAGCTGGGCGCGCTCTCGCTCTGGTTCTCCGCCACCGCCGTCGTTCCCGCCCTCCACACGGCCTGGATGTCGACTGGGGCGCAGGCCTGGCTCTCGATGGCCGTGACGCTCGGCTTCGTCGCGGGAACCGTCGCCAGTGCCGTCCTCACCCTCACCGACTTCGTGGGCGCCCGGCGGCTCTTCGTCCTCACGGCCATCGGCGGCGCCCTGGTCAACCTGGCGCTGCTGGCCGTCATCGAGTCCCTGCCCCTCGTCCTCGCCTGCCGGTTCCTCACTGGCCTCGCGATGGCGGGAACCTACCCGCCGGCCATGAAGCTCGCCGCGAGCTGGTTCGTGACGGACCGCGGCCTGGCCGTCGGCAGCCTGGTGGGCGCGCTCACCCTGGGGGGAGCCGTCCCCCACCTGATCAACGTCGCGGGTGGGCTCGCGTGGCCGCCGGTGATCGGCGGGACGTCGCTCGCGGCGCTCGGGGCCGCCGGCGTCGTGGCGACGCTCGTCCGCGACGGCCCCCACGTCCAGGCCCGGGCCCCCTTCAACCCCCGCTGCATTCAGGAGCTCGTCCGCTCCCGCGGCGTCGTGCTGGCCAGCCTCGGCTATTTCGGCCACATGTGGGAGCTCTACGCCATGTGGACCTGGATCGGGCTCTACCTCCTCGAAGCGTTCACGCGGGCGGGCCTGCCCGCAGCCTCGCGGCTCGGGGCGATCGCCACCGCGATCGTGATCGGCGTCGGCGCGGTGAGCTGCGTCCTGGCGGGCTACGCGGCCGACCGCATCGGCCGCACGGCCGTGACCATGCTGGCAATGGCGGGAAGCGGCGCGTGCGCCGCGGCGATCGGGTTCACGTTCGACCGCCCCGGGTGGCTCGTCCTCGTGGCCCTCGTCTGGGGCTTCACCGTCGTCGCCGACTCGGCCCAGTTCTCGGCGGCGGTCACCGAGCTCGCCCCGCCGGCCTACGTGGGAACGGCGCTGTCACTCCAGACAAGCCTGGGGTTCCTGCTCACGCTGGTCTCGACCTGGCTCGTGCCTCGGGCGGTCGAGGCCTGGGGCTGGCCGTGGGCCTTCGCGTTCCTGGCCCCCGGGCCCGTCCTGGGCACGCTCGCGATGGCGCGGCTCCGCCGGCTGCCCGACAGCGCCCTGCTCGCCGGCGGCCGCCGCTGACCGCTAGCCTTCGCGATCCTCGTACTGGTGCTTGAGCGTGGCGACCACGGCCGGATCGGCCAGCGTGGTCGTGTCGCCGAGGGCGCGCCCCTCGGCCACGTCGCGGAGCAGCCGCCGCATGATTTTGCCGCTCCGCGTCTTGGGAAGCTCCGCCGCGTAGATCACGTCGTCCGGCCGCGCCAGGGCCCCGATCTTCTTGGCGACGTGCTGCCTGAGCTCGTCCTTGAGGGCGTCCGACGTTGGGACCCCGTGCTTGATCGTGACGAAGGCCGCGATCGCCTGCCCCTTGATGTCGTGTGGCCGCCCGATCACCGCAGCCTCGGCGACCGCCGAGTGGTCGACGAGCGCCGACTCCACCTCCATGGTGGAAACGCGGTGGCCGGAGACGTTCATGACGTCGTCGATCCGCCCCAGGAGCCAGAAGTAGCCGTCCTTGTCACGCTTGCAGCCGTCCCCGGTGAAGTACACGCCGGGGATCTGGCTCCAGTACTGGCGCTGGTAGCGCTCGGGATCGCCGTAGATGCCGCGGAGCATGCCCGGCCACGGCCGCCGGATCACGAGGTACCCGGCCTGGGCCGGCTCGCCCTTGTCGTTCACGACCTCGGCCTCGATCCCCGGGAAGGGCACGGTCGCCGAGCCCGGCTTGGTCACCGTCACCCCGGGCAGCGGCGAGATGAGGATGTGGCCGGTCTCCGTCTGCCACCAGGTATCCACCACCGGACAGCGCCCGCCGCCGATGGTCTTCCAGTACCAGACCCACGCCTCGGGGTTGATCGGCTCGCCCACGGTGCCAAGCAGCCGAAGCGAAGAGAGATCGCAGCGCTTCGGGTACTCGTCACCCCAGCGGACGAAGGTACGGATGGCCGTCGGCGCCGTGTAGAGGATGGTGACGCCGTATTTCTCGATGATCCGCCAGAAGCGGTCCTTGTCGGGCCAGTCGGGCGTGCCCTCGTACAAGACCGTGGTCGCGCCGTTGGCGAGCGGCCCGTAGACGATGTAGGAGTGACCCGTGACCCACCCGATGTCGGCGGTGCACCAGTACACGTCCTCCTCGCGGAGGTCGAAGATCAGGCGGTGGGTCGCGGTCACGCCCGTCAGATACCCGCCGGTCGTGTGGATGATCCCCTTCGGTTTGCCGGTGGACCCGGACGTGTAGAGCAGATACAGCATGTCCTCGGAGTCCATCGGCTCGGGCTTCGTGTGGGCGTCCGCGCCCTTCACGAAGTCGTCCCACCAGACGTCGCGGTCCGACTCCCAGCCGATCTCCTGGCCCGTACGCTTGTAGACGATGACCGTGTGGACCTGTGGACACTCCTTGAGGGCCTCATCCGTGTTCTTCTTGAGGGGAACCATCCCGCCGCGCCGGTAGCTGCCGTCGGCTGTGATCACGATCTTGGCCTTGCAGTCGTTGATCCGGTCGCGGAGCGACTCTGGCGCGAACCCTCCGAACACCACGTTGTGGGGCGCGCCAATGCGCGCGCAGGCGAGCATCGCGATCGGAAGCTCCGGGATCATCGGCATGTAGATGGTGACGGTGTCACCCTTCTTGACGCCGTGGCGCCGGAGCGCGGCGGCGAAGCGGTTGACCTCGCGCCAGAGGTCCCGGTAGGTCAGCACGCGACTGTCGCCGGGCTCGCCCTCCCAGATGATCGCGGCCTTGTTGCGGCGCGAACCCTCGACGTGGCGATCCAGGCAGTTGTCGGAGACGTTGAGCTTCCCGCCGACGAACCACTTCGCATAGGGGAGCTTCCACTCGAGAGCCTTCCGCCACGGCTTGAGCCACCGGAGCTCCTTGGCCTGGCGCTCCCAGAACCGGACCGGGTTCCGGCGCGCCTCCCGGTAGATCGCCGCGCTCCGGACCCGCGCCGCCCTGGCAAAGGGCTTCGGCGGCGGGAACTTCCTCCCCTCCTTCAGGAGGGCCTCGATGGGCTCACTGCCTCGCGTGGCTTTCGGCATGGCGCTCCTCGCGTTGTCGAGAGGTTGGGAATCCGGGGGACCGGTTTCCGCAGCCGCCCGGCCCGGAAGGATTCTACCCGATCCTCGAGCCGCCAGGGACGGCGGGATCGAGCTGGCGGGAAGGCCCCTCGGGCCGCTGCGCCGACCGCCGGCTGGCCGTGCTAGACTCTGCAGCCGCAGGAGGCGGGTCGCGATGGAGTTGGATCTGATTCGGAGCCTGGTCGTTCCCGGGACCACCAAGATCGTCCTCCTCTCGGCGGACGGGCTGGGCGGCTTCCCGGACCCGGCCACGGGTCTGTCCGAGCTGGAGACCGCCCGGATTCCCCATCTCGACGCCCTTGCGCGGCGGTCCGCCTGCGGCCTGCTCCGTCACGTCGGCCCCGGCGTCACACCCGGAAGCGGCCCCGGGCACCTCGGCCTCTTCGGCTACGAGCCGCTCCGCTATCCGGTGGGGCGCGGCGTCCTCGAAGCCCTGGGGATCGACTTCGACCTCCGGCCTGGGGACGTCGCCGCGCGGGGGAACTTCTGCACGCTCGATGCGGCCGGCCGCATCACCGACCGGCGAGCTGGCCGGATCCCGACGGAGCGGTGCGCCGCCCTGGTGGATCGTCTCCGCGGGATCCGCATCCCGGGGGTCGAGCTCCTCGTCGAGCCGGTGAAGGAACACCGCTTCGTGCTGGTGCTGCGCGGGCCCGGGCTCTCAGGCCACCTGTCCGAGACGGACCCCCAGACCACCGGCCAGCCGCCGCTGCCCGTGCAGGCGCAGGCCCCGGAGGCCAAGGGCACGGCCGACGTGGTCAACCGGTTCGTGGCGGAGGCACGGCCCCTCCTGGCCGACGCCGCGCCGGCGAACATGGTGCTCCTGCGGGGCTTCGATCAGCGGCCCGCCCTCCCGCGCTTCCCGGAGGTGTACGGCCTCCGGGCGGCGGCGATCGCCGCGTATCCGATGTACCGCGGTCTCGCCCGCCTCGTCGGCATGGACGTCCTCAAGACCGGCAGTACGTTCGCCGACGAGGTGAGGACGCTCAAGGACCACTGGGACGCCTATGACTTCGTGTTTCTCCACTACAAGGACACCGACAAGGCCGGGGAGGACGGGGACTTCCCGGGGAAGGTGGCCGCGCTGGAACGACTCGACGCCGCGCTCCCTGCGATCGAAGCGCTCAGGCCCGACGTCCTCGTCGTCAGCGGGGACCACGCGACCCCCGCGGTCCTCCGGGCCCATTCTTGGCACCCGGTGCCCGTCGCGCTGGCCGGTCAGTACGCCTTGCCCGATGCCGTGGAGCGCTTCTCCGAGCGGGCCTGCGGGGCGGGCAGCCTCGGGATCCTGCCGGCCCACGACCTCATGCCGCTCATCCTGGCCCACGCCCTGCGCCTGACCAAGTACGGCGCCTGATCGGTCAGCCCGGGCGAGGGGTGTAGACTAAGGTCCGCCCATGCGGCGCGTCGTTGTGTGTCCCACCGACTTCCTGTTCCGTCTCTTCCAGGGAACCTCGGGCCAGTCGGACTCCTGGGTCTTCCTCGTGAGCGACGGAAAAACGCGCACCGGTCTGGCCCGCCACGACGCTAGCGCGCTGGCCGGCGCGCTGGACGACCCGGGCCTCTATCGGCGCGCTCACCTCTCGGCGGGTGATCTCGTCATGCTGATGGCCCCGGAGCGACCCCGGCGAGGCCCGAGCCTGGTCCGGATCCTGGAGACAATCCTCGAGGTGGTACCCGAGGTGCCCGTCCTCGTCGTCCACCAGGGCGCCCGGCCACCGTCCCTGCCGCACCATCCGAACGTGAGCACCGTGATGCTCGGGCGCACGATGCGGGACGTCCTGCGTCCCGAGATGGACCGCGCGCTTCTTCGCGTTCGTATCGAGCAGATGCGGCACCTCCTCGCCGGGAAGGACCGTGTCGGCATCCTCCTGCAGGACGATCCCGATCCGGACGCGATGGCCTCCGGTCTCGCGCTCCGATCCCTGCTCGGCCGCACGCGGGCGACGGCCCCGCTCCTGTCGTTCGGCCGGGTGACGCGGCCGGAGAACCTCGCGATGGTGGAAGCGCTCGAGATCGAGGTCGACCAGATCACCCCCGAGGGGCTCCGCGCCTACGACGCGCTGGCGATGGTGGACGTCCAGCCCACGTTCTGCGAGGAGGCGCTCCCGCAGATCGCGGTCGTCATCGACCACCATCCGGAGGCGAAGGGCTGGCGCGCGCCATTTCGGGACGTGCGGCCAACGTACGGCGCCACGTCGACCATCATGACCGAGTACCTGCGTGCGGCCGAGGTGAAGATCACGGAGCGGGTCGCGACAGCTCTCTTCTACGGCATCAAGACCGACACGCTCCACCTCGAGCGTGGCGGCACCCGGGCGGACATGGATGCCTTCGCGTACCTCTACGGGCTGGCCAACCACAACATCCTGCGCCGGATCGAGCGCCCCGAGCTCCCGCTCGACGCTCTCGACGCGCTGGGCGACGCCCTGGTCCACCGCACGATCCTTCAGAACGCCATCTTCGCCCACCTGGGCCGGGTCAGCCGGCCCGATCTCATCCCGCAGTTCGCGGACCTGTGCCTCCAGGTCAAGGGTATCGAGTGGTCGGTCGTCTCCGGTCTAACGGGCGACGAGGTCCACATCTCGGTCCGCAACGTCGGTTACGTCCGGGCGGCGGGGGACGTCGTGCAGACCGCCTTCGGCGAGCTCGGCTCCGCGGGCGGCCACCGGTCGGCCGCGAAGGCGGTGATCCCCGCGAGCGCCTGGGCCGCACGCGTCGGGCCGCTCGAGGCGCCCGCGATGCGGCGCGCGATCGTCAACCGCTTCGTCCGGGCCCTCGACGGTAGCGTCACGGCGCCCTGAGCCGGCGCGAGGGCTATTGCCCGCCGCGCGTACGATGCTATGCTGCCGTCAGGTGTGGCGGCGGGGCCTCCGATGGCCTCGGGGGCTCGGGTCGGCCGTACGAGGCAGACGGTCCGTGGTCCACGGGCGGAGGACGATGAGCGTGACAACGCACCGCAGGTGGGTGGCCCTCCTCGGGGTCGCGGTCCTTGCCCTGATCCCTCTCGCAACGCCAGCGTTGGCGTTCTCACCGTGCGGCTCGGGCTCGACCGCCGGCGGGCTCGCGCAGCTCCCCGGGGGCCGCCCCCTGGCCGACCCCATCCCGCACATTCCGATCAACGGCACGGCCGGATTCGTCGTGCCCGGCGCCAACACGCTCTCTGGCGGGGACCTGTCGATCGGGCTCGGCTACCTCGGTCAGCGGTCCGTGTGCCAGCAAGAGGAAGGGGTCTTCGATCAGAACACGCTCTTCCTCGCGCTCGGCTACGCGCTGACCGAACGGTTCCAGCTCTCCCTCCAGGTGCCGTACACCTGGTACGAGGCGGACAAGTCAGACTTCAACGGCAGCGGTCCTGACGACCTGAGCTTCGGCCTGGGCTATCGCTTCCTCGACGAGAGCGGCTGGCGGCCGGCGCTCTCGGTGATCGGATACGCGGTGGCGCCGACGGCCGAGCGCTCGGAAGGACTCGGGACCAACGAGTGGAGCGGGGGCGCCGCCCTCGCCGCCAGCAAGACGATCGTCGGGCCGCTCACCGCGTTCGCCAGCGCAGGCTACCAGTACAACGGCCGCGGGGCTGCCCGGGTCGAGGACCAGTTCATCTCCGGGCTCGGGCTCGAGTACGTGGTCACGCCGCACGTCTCGCTCGTCGCGGAGGGTACGGCGAACACCAACTGGCGGACAGACGATGACCGGCACTCGGACTGGATCGCAGGGATGAACGCGGGCGTGCGGCTCCGGTTCGGCAACTTCCTGATCAGCCTGGCGGGCCGCAAGGGCTTCACCAACGACGCGCCTGACTGGGGCGCCTTCGCCCTCGTCAGCTATCAGATGAACGTCGGCACGCCGTTCGGCGCGAAGGCTGCCGCCGCACCCAGGGCGGGGGCTCCGGGTGTCCCCGGTGCGGCCGCCCCGGGCGCGGCCCCCGGAGCTCCCGGCGCGGCGGCGCCAGGCGCGCCCGGTGTTCCCGGTGCGGCCCCTGGCACGCCTGGAGCCCCCGGAGCTCCCGGCGCCCCAGGAGCCGGAGCCGCCCCCGGCGCCCCACCAGGTGCGGCCGCCCCGGGCGCGGCCCCCGGAGCTCCCGGCGCGACGGCGCCAGGCGCGCCCGGTGCTCCCGGTGCGGCCCCTGGCACGCCTGGAGCCCCCGGAGCTCCCGGCGCCCCAGGTCCTGTTGCCGGGTTGCCCCCGGCCGCGCTCCCGCCGTCGCTCCGCTCGGCGCTCCGGGACGTCAACTTCCAGTTCGACCAGTACGCCCTCACCGACGACGCGAAGGCGACCCTCGACGAGTTGGGCCAGGCGCTCAAGGCGAACCCGCAGTTCGCCGTCACGATCGAAGGCCACGCCGACGAGCGCGGGACCGTCGAGTACAACCTCGCGCTCGGCGAGCAGCGGGCCCAGGCCGCCAAGGCGTATCTGGTCGCACTCGGCGTGGACGCGAGTCGCGTGGACACCATTTCCTACGGTGAGCAGCAGCCGGTCGATGCCGGCCACGACGAGCTGGCCTGGGCCATCAACCGGCGCGCTCACTTCCTCGTGAGGGCACGCTGATGCGACGAACAGGGATCAGTCCGCGCGGCATGGCGCTGATGGTTCTCCTCGCGCTCGGCGTGGCTGTCGAGGCGGCCGCGCAAGGTCCGGCGGTCGGCGGCTGGGCGACGTACGAATGGCGATCCGCAGCCAAGGTCGATGTCCCGGTGCTCGTTCGCCAGCCCGCCGCCAGCGGGGCTACAACCTGGTCGGTCGACCGTGAGGCGTCCTCGCCCCGCCCCATTTTCGTCACCTACTCGGTCGTCCGCGGTGACGCGAAGAGCTACGTGCTCCAGGTGGTGACGCGGCCCACGGCGGACGGCACGCCCCTCTCGGTCACCCAGATCACGGTGGACCGAGCGTCGGGAAAGACCCTGAAGAGCGTCATCCGGGACAAGAAGGGCGTGATCCCCACCCCGGAGAGCGGTCTCCGGCCACTCCGCCAGGGGGGCGTCCAGGGCGCGCCGGAGGAGGTCACCGTGCCGGCGGGGCGCTTCACCGCCGTCAAGGCGCCCCACCGGAACGGCACCGTGTGGGTGTCCGATCAGGTGCCGGCGCTCGGAGTCGTCAAGGGCGCCTTCCCGGATGGTCAGCTCGAGCTGGTCAAGAGGGGCACGGCCGGCGCGCAGGACCTCCTCCGCTCTTAGTCGATGCAAGCTCTCCTCGCCGTCGTCGCGGTCCTCCTGTTCGCGGTTGCTGTCTTCGCCTTCCAGAATCCCGACGCGGTCACGGTCCGCTTCCTCTACTGGGAGCTCTCCGCGTCCGTCGCCGTCGTCACGATCGCGTCGGCGGCAACCGGGGCGCTCGCCGCGGCGCTGGCCAGCCTGGCCGCCCGCTTAGTGAAGTGGAGCCGGCGGCCCAAGCCCTCGGCACGGACCGGCCCCCCGGTCGCCCCGCCCCCGAGCGCTCCAACCCAGTTCCGCCCGTAGACCCGGGCGATGGAAGTCCAGGACTCCGGCCAGCTCCTCGAGGAGATCCGCCGGCAGCTCCGGGACGGCGATCGGGACAAACTCGCGGCCCTCCTGGTCGAGACGCACCCCGAGGACCTCGCAGTGGCACTCCGGGAGCTGGACCTCCCCGAGCAGGTCACCGTGCTTCGCCAGCTCCCGCGTGAGGCGGCGGGCACCGTCCTCTACGAGATGGACGACGGAAGCCGCCTCGCTCTGATGGAGGCGCTCGACCAGGGCGAGGTCTCCCGCATCCTCGACCAGATGCCACCCGATGAGGCG
Source organism: uncultured Candidatus Rokubacteria bacterium (assembly GCA_963805625.1). Classification (GTDB taxonomy): domain Bacteria; phylum Methylomirabilota; class Methylomirabilia; order Rokubacteriales; family DASRDR01; genus DASRDR01. Next base: position 449,249 of record CAWDVE010000016.1, on the reverse strand, counting down.
GCGGACGTGGTCGAGACCCTGCCCGAGGAGCAAGCCTCCCGCATCCTCCACGAGATGCCGCCGGCCGAGGCGGAGGAGATCCAGGAGCTTCTCCAGTACGGCGAGTCGACGGCGGGCGGCATCATGACGCCTGAGTTCATCGCCGTCCACGAGGAGATGACGGTCGGCCAGGCGCTGGACCACGTGCGGAAGTCGGTGACGCGCGAGGGCGTCTTCTACGTCTACGTCGTCGACGACCATGACCACCTGGTCGGCCTTGTCCCGCTGCGACGGCTCATCACCGCCGACCCGTCGACCGCGGTGCACGCCATCCGGCGGACGGACGTCGTGAGCGTCACCGCCGACACTGACCAGGAGGAGGTCGCCCGCCTGGCGACGAAGCACCACCTCCTCGCGGTACCGGTGGTGGACCGGAATCAGCGGCTGCTGGGCACGGTCACCATCGACGACGTGATCGACGTCATCCACGAGGAGGCGACCGAGGACATCCATCGTCTGGGCGGCGTCTCGGCCGACGAGACGATCTTCGACCCGGCGGGCAAGGTCGTCCGGCGAAGACTGTTCTGGCTCCTCGTGAACTTGCCGACGGCCGTGCTGGCGGCGACCGTCGTCGGGCTCTTCGAGCCGTCGATCCAGGCCCTGGCCGCCCTGGCCGTGTTCATGCCCATCGTGGCAGGCATGGGCGGGAACGCCGGCATCCAGACGTTCACGGTGATCGTCCGGGCCATGGCGCTCGGCGATCTCACCCTAGCCAATACCCGCAAGATTCTCCTGCGGGAGGTGCTGATCGGCCTCGCGAACGGCGTGGGGGCCGGGACGGTCGCCGGCTTGATCGCCTACTTCTGGAAGGGCGATCCCCTGCTCGGGCTCATCCTGGGCGTGGCGATGATCACCAACATGCTGGTCGCCGCGCTGGCCGGGACCCTGGTACCGGTCGCGCTGAAGGCGCTTCGGGTCGACCCAGCGGTGGCCACCGGCGTGGTGGTCACCACCTTCACGGACTGCTCGGGCTTCCTCTCCTTCCTGGGTCTGGCCACCCTGTTCCTGCGCTTCCTGGGGCCGTCCTAGCCAGGCGCGGCCGTAACATCGTCGATGTATCCGTGTCCACGAACAAAATTCTTCCTTGGCAGGTCGGGACAGGCGTGATAGAACTGCGCTGTCTTGCGTCCGGAGCGGCGCGGAAGGGGGTAGTGTGGACATTTCGCTAGAGGAAGGACAAGTCCGGCGAGCGTACGACTTCTACTCGCCCGTCTACGACTTCCTCTTCAAGAAGATCTTCGAGCCGGGCCGGATCGCCGGGATGCGGATGGTCGGTCCGGAGCTCAGAGGGCGGGTGCTCGAGGTCGGGATCGGCACGGGCCTCAACCTGCCGCTCTATCCGCGCGACATCAACCTCGTCGGGATCGACCTGTCGGAGGGCATGCTCCGTAAGGCAGAGGACAAGGTCCAGGAGCTCCGGATGGGCAGCGTGACCCTGAAGGTGATGGACGCCTCGGCGCTCGACTTCGGGGACGGGGAGTTTGACGCCACGCTCGCGACCTACGTGATCAGCGCGGTCCCCGATCCCGTGGCGGTGCTCCGAGAGATGCGGCGTGTCACGAAGCCCGGGGGCACGATCGTCATCCTGAACCACTTCCGGAGCCAGAACCCCGTGATGCGCCGGATCGAGGATGCGCTCGCGCCGGTGTGCGCACACCTCGGCTGGAAGACCAACCTCGCCCTGGCCCCGCTCCTGAAGACCGTCGGCCTCACGCCCGAGGTGGTTCGCCGCGTCAACATGCTGCGCGGATGGCACCTCGTCAAGTGCGTCAACCCGGCGCAATAACCGCGCCGGGCGCCAACTTCCCCCGACGAGGCCATCCCGCCTGACGCGCGGCGCGGGCCTGCATCCTGCCCGCCCCTTCGCGTGACGACGCTCCGACGGCCTGTCGGCCGGCTCCTCAGCGCCTGGGCGCTGGCGGCGCTCGTCATCCTCCTGGCAGGCCCGGTGGGGATCCGCGTCAGGGCGGGCGTGACCGGGCTCTGCTTCCTCGTCGAGTTCCTGACCGAAGGCCGGCGCCCCTGGCTGTCTCGCGCGACACCGCCGCCCGTCGTCGAGCCCCTCGTGGGCCCGGGCGTGCCCGACGCCACGCCGCCGGACCTCTGGCGCCCCGGGTACAGGATGCACGCCCCATGGCCCGGGCTCGTCCTGATCCACGGCCTCACGCCCGACGGGAAGCGCGACGCCCGGCTCGCCTGGACCGCGGACCGCCTCGCCCGGGCTGGGTTCGCGGTGGCCGTCCCCGAGCTTCCGGCCCTCCGGGCTCAGCGCCTCCGACCGGACGACGCCCGGGTGGTCCGCGACGCGCTCGAGCGCCTCGCCGCCCACCCGTCTGTGCAGCCCGGGCCGGTCGCGGTCATCGCGGTGAGCGTGGGACTCGCGCCGGTCGCGCTGGCTCTCGATGAGCCCGCGCTGGCGGAGCGGGTCCGCGTCGTGCTGGCGCTCGGTGGCTACGCGGATGCGCGGGAGCTGATCCGGTACTTCACGACCGGCGCGTACGCCTTCCACGGGACCGGGGGACGGGCGGTCGTGGATCCGGCTCTCGCCGGGAGCTTCCTCGCCCGGAACCTCGACCTCGTGCCCGACCTGCGGGACCGCACCGCCGTCGGAGGTGTGCTCGAAGGTCGCCCCGCCGGCCCCGACGCCGGCCCCGGGGCCCGAGCAGTGCTGGCCCTCCTCGAGAACCGCGACCCCGCGCGCGTGGATGCCCTGCTCGACGCCCTCCCACCGGAGACGCGAGCCCTCCTCGAGGCGCTCTCACCCGCGCGGCATCTCGGGCGCACGCGAGCCCGGCTCCTCGTTGTCCACGGCAAGGAGGACCCCGCCATTCCGTTCACGGAGAGCCTACGGCTGGCCGCCGCGGCCCCGGACCGATCCCGGCTGGTGCTCGTGGACCTGATTGGCCACGTGGAGGGCCAGGCTCCGGCCTGGCATCGGCTGGTCGACCTGATGCGCCTCTGGAGCGTCTGCTACGAGTTACTGGCCGGCTGAGCGCCGCCCGGCTCGGGAGCGCGGAGCCCGAGCTGGGCGAGCTTCACGAGCAGCGTGTTGCGATGCATCCCCAGGAGGCGCGCGGCGACCGTCTGGTTGCCGCCGGCCCGGTCGAGGGCGCGCAGGATGAGGAGCCGCTCGACCTCGTGCCGGGCCTCTCTGAGGTTGAGCTGGTCCTCGGCCGGGGCCTCGGCCGGGGCCAGGGCCACGTCGAGGCGGATCTGGTCGAGCTGCACCACCGGCTCACTCGTGAGCGCGACGGAGCGTGCCATGATGTTCTCGAGCTCGCGAACGTTGCCGGGCCAGTGGTAGCGCTCGAGAGCGTCCAGCGCGCCCGGCGAGAGGTCCGTCACCGCCTTCCCGAACTGGCGAGCGTACTTCGCCAGGAAGTGTCGCGCGAGCGGCGCCACATCCTCGCGGCGCTCGCGGAGGGCCGGCACGGCGATCGGCACCACATGGAGCCGATAGAACAGGTCCTCCCGGAACCGGCCCGCGGCCACGGCCTGCCGCAGATCCGTGTTGCTGGCAGCGACGATGCGGACGTCGACCCGGATCGCGCGACTTCCCCCTACCCGTTCGATCTCGCGCTCCTGGAGGGCTCGCAGGAGCTTGGGCTGGAGGTCGAGCCGGAGCGTCCCGACCTCGTCCAGAAGCAGCGTCCCGGTGTGCGCCACCTCGAACTTCCCGAGCTTCCGCGCGTGGGCGCCCGTGAACGCGCCTCGCTCGTGCCCGAACAGCTCCGACTCGAGTAGCTCGGCCGGCAACGCGGCGCAGTTCACGGCCACGAAGGGGCGGTCGCGGCGGGTGCCCTGCCGGTGGATCGCGCGCGCGATCAGCTCCTTCCCGGTGCCAGACTCCCCGGTGATGAGGACGGTGGCCGTGGTGTCGGCGATCTGACGTACGAGGTCGTAGACGCGGCGCATCGCGGGAGATCGGCCGACCAGCTGATCGAAGCCCTCGTGCCGTGCGAGCTCGTCCCGGAGATACCGTACCTCCCGCTGGAGCGCGCGGCGCTCCAGGGCACGATTGACCACGCCCCGCAGGTCGTCCGCCGCGAACGGCTTGGTCAGGTAGTCGGAGGCCCCGAGCTTCATCGCCTCCACCGCCGTCCGGACGGTGCGGACCGCAGTGACGAGCACCACTTCCAGGCCGGCGTCGAGGCGCTTGATCCGCTCCAGCACCTCGATCCCTTCCATCCCGGGGAGCCGCACGTCGAGGAGGCACACGTCCACGTCACCGCTCCTGACGCTCTCGATCGCGGCGGGTCCGTCGGGGGCCTCCACCACGTCACAAACGCCATCGAGCACCATCTTCACGGACGTGCGGACCCCGGGCTCGTCGTCGACAACGAGCACAACGGGGCGAGGATCGGAACGGGGAGGCAAGGGACGCGGACGGCCGGCGGGCGCTAGCGGGTGCCGAGCACGACGGAAGCGTGCACGCCAGGCCCCTCCTACGGCGAGTGGGTGGACTCGAACGCCTGGAGCTCCCCGGGGAAACGGGACCGTATCATACGGCGTCACTGTCCGGAAGACCAGGGGGCCGCTCCGGCGCCGCATGGAGGCGAAGCATCGTCCGCGTCGTCGCCGTGAGCGGCGCGGTGGCGCCCCGTCGCACGCCCAGGAGCCACAGGACCTCGTCCTCGCGGGCGATGACCGGCCACCGGGCGCGCGCCTGCCGGGGCACGCCGGCCGCGCCCAGGAGCTTCGTGAGTCGCACGGGATCGGCGCCGCCGAAGGGGACCATGCGCTCCCCGGGCCGGCGCGGCCGGACCAGAAGGGTCGCCGCGGGTGACCCGAGGGCGACCGCGCCGAGGCCGAGCGCTTCGGCGTCGAACCAGGCTTCCCAGGCCGGATCGTCCGGCCGACCCGGCCGCGGGGCTTCGATCGCCGCCGTCACGCCGACCATGTCCCCCACCTGCAGGTGTCCCGGGACCGTGAGCGCGGCCAGCTCGAGGGACGCCGCCGGGCGGAGTACCCAGAGCGCATCCCGGCCGCGCTCGACGACGACACCGCGGGGCAGCCGCACCCGCGCCCCGGTCCCCGCGGCCAGCAGCGCGGCCAGCGCGTCGAGGTGGATCGCGCGCAGCCCGCTTCCGAGCCGGTCGGCCGCCGCGACCTCCACGAGGGCAAGGCGCACCGCCGCCTTCACCGCGCCGACGGGGAGACCGACGAGCGGAGCGAGAGCGAGCCGCCAGCCCACGGGGGTCCGCGTGAGGTGCCCGGCCAGCCGGGGTCTCACGAGCGCATCAAGCGCCTCCACGGCTTCACGCGAGGCCCGAGCCACGCGGCGAAGCGCGGCGGGCACGCGCAAGCCCGCCTGCGCGGCGAGGAGGGGCAGGAGCTCGTGGCGCACCCGGTTCCGGACGAACTTCGTATCGCGGTTCGTTGCGTCATCGACGGACTCGAGCCCATGGGCAACGAGGTGCGCCTGGACCGTCGCGCGGTCGACGTCGAGAAGAGGCCGGACGATTCGGCCCCGGCGCACCGGGATGCCCGCGAGGCCACGGGGCCCGGCCCCCTCGAGGATCCGCATGAAGACGGTCTCGACCTGGTCATCCGCGGTGTGGCCGAGCGCGATGCGGCGCGCCCCGGTCATTCGCGCGATGCGCGCCAGCGCCGCGTGACGGGCGAGGCGGGCGGCCTCCTCGGGGGACCGGCCGCCGCCTCGCGGTACCTCGACCCGGACGACGCGCGCGGCGCAACCCAGCCGGGCGGCCAGCGCCTCGACGAAGACGGCATCGCGGTCCGCTTCCGGCCGGAGCCCGTGATGGACGTGGCAGACCGTGAGCCGGAGCGCGTGGTCGGTGCGGAGGAGGACGAGCGCGTGCAGGAGGGCGACCGAGTCAGGGCCGCCCGAGACGCCTACGAGGACGTGGTCTCCCGGATCGAGGAGCCGCCGGCCAACCACCACGTCTCGCACGGCGGTGACCAGGAGCGACGGCGAGGGTTCCGGTTCTCGTCCGTCATCGACCATCGCCGGCGTTCCACCCCGGCGGCGGTGATTCGCCTTGAAGCCCGACCCAGGCGGATCCATCCTCGAACAGCTCCCGCTTCCAGATGGGGACGATCCGCTTGACCGTGTCGATCGCGTACTGGCAGGCCTCGAAGGCGTCCTGGCGGTGCGCGGCCGAGACGCCGATCGCCACGCTCGCCTCGCCAACGAGGAGGCGCCCGATCCGGTGCAGGATCACCACCTGCCGCACCCCGGGCCACCGCCCGTAGACCGCCTCGCCGATCTCCTTGAGCTTGGCCTCGGCCATCGGGACGTGCGCCTCGTACTCGAGCGCCATGACCCGGCGGCCGGCTGTCTGGTTTCGCACGACGCCGAGGAAGACAGCGACGCCACCCGCCTCGGGAAGGGTGACCGCGCGGGCGACCGCGTCGGCCGAGAGCGGCTCCTCGACGATCCGGTACATCAGGCCGCCCCGCCGCTGACGGGGGGAAAGCACGCGACCTCTTCCCCGGCGTGCACGGGGTGGCTCGCCTCGACGTAGTCGGTGCCGACCGCGAAGAGGGTGTGCGGCCGGTAGGGGGTCAGCGTGGGATGCGCGGCAGCGAGGGCGGTCCAGACGTCCTCGACAGTCGCGCCGTCGGCCACCTCCACCTCGATCCGACCGCGGCCGACCGCCTCACGGTATCGCGCGAAGAGCGCGACCGGGACCCGCACACCGCCTCCCGTCTACTTCCGCTAAATTCCCGCGAAGGGCGATCAGGCCTGGAAGGAGTGCCCGCAGCCGCAGCTGCCCTTCGAGTTGGGGTTGTTGATCGAGAAGCCGGAGCCGTACAGGCTGTCGACGTAGTCGATCTGGGCCCCGCCCACGTACTGCACGCTGTTGGGATCGACGTAGACCTTAACGCCGCTGGCCTCGACGACCTGGTCGCCCTCCTGGGCGGCATCCTCCCACCCGAGCTCGTACGAGAAGCCCGAGCACCCGCCCCCCACTACGCGAAGCCGCAGGCCCCACTCGGGCTTGCCCTCCTCGAGTCGGAGCGTCTCGACCTTCTTGGCGGCTGTTTCCGTCAACGTGACCATTCCAAGGCCTCCTCTAGTTGTTACGCGAACCCGCGCCACACGGCAATCGCGGTGATCAGGTTGCATTATAGCAAATGGACGGGCGCCTGCCGGGCCGGGCTCCTCAGAACCAAGAATCACAGCACCCCCGGCGTGGGAGCGAGGACGATCTCCTCGACGAACGCCCCGGGGGGCTGGGCGGCGATCAGGAGGGCGGCCTCGGCGACGGCTTCGGGCCTGAGCATCCGGCTACGGTCCGGCGAGCTCGGGATCTGGTCCCAAAAGGAGGTGTCCACGGCCCCCGGGGACAGCGCGGCCACCCGCACCCCCCGACCTCGCACCTCGGCGGCAAGGGCTCGCACCAGCCCGAGCACACCCGCCTTCGACGCGGTGTACGCCGCGCACCCGGGGATCGCCCGCACGGCCGCCAGCGACACCAGGGCGACGATGGTCCCCTGACCCGCCGCCAGCATCGCCGGGAGCGCCGCCCGGCACAGGAGATACGTCGCGGTCAGGTTGGCCCGCAGCATCGCGTCCCAGTCCTGGACGCGAGACGCCTCGAGGGGCCCGAACGCGCCCGCGCCCTGCGCCGTGACGAGGCAGTCCAGGCGTCCGAACCGCGCGAGGGCATTTTCGACCGCCCGGCGCGCGGTGTCCTCCTCCGCGGCATCGCCCGGCTCCACCAGTGCCGAGCCTCCGCTACTCTCGATCGCCCGGGCCACCAGCTCGAGATCTCCGCGCCCGCGAGCCAGGAGGGCCACCCGGGCACCCTCCCGGGCGAAGGCGAGCGCCACGGCCCGCCCGATGCCGCGGCTCGCCCCGCTGACGAGCGCGACCTGGCCGGCGAGCCTCAAATGAGGGAGCTCCGGCCCTTGAGCAGCTCCACGAACTCACTGCGCGTCATCGGACAGTCCCGGAAGCTTCCGAGCATCGCGGAGGTCACGGCCTTCGAGTTCTGCTTCTCGACCCCCCGCATCAGCATGCAGAGGTGGGTCGCCTCCATCACCACGCCGACACCCTTCGGCAGGAGTGCGTCGTGGAGCGCCTGCGCGACCTGGGTCGTGAGCCGCTCCTGGACCTGGAGCCGGCGGCTGAACATCTCGACGAGACGCGCGAGCTTCGACAGCCCCAGGATCTTCCGATCCGGGACGTACGCAACGTGCGCCTTGCCGAAGAACGGCAGCAGGTGGTGCTCGCACAGCGAGTAGAAGTCGATGTCCTTCACCAGCACCATCTGGTCGTAGTGGTCCTCGGCGAAGACCGCACCGTTCAGGACCTCCTCGACGTCCTGCTGGTATCCGGACGTGAGGAACTGCAGCATCGACTCCACACGCGCCGGGGTCTTCTCGAGTCCCTCGCGTTTCGGATCCTCCCCGAGCTCGCGCAGGATGCCCTCGATCAGCTCCTTCATGGCGCCTCCCCCGTCGCTTCGTACTCGAAGCGGTTGTTCTCCGTCTCGACGACGGCCACCCGGACGAGTCGCCCCGGGGACAAGGCCCGGTCGATCATTCGGTAGAACGTCGCGGCCAGGTTCTCGCCCGTCGTGACCGTGCCGACAAGCGCGGGGACGTCCCGGGTGAGATCCCGGTGGTCCACGAGGTCGATGACCGTCCGCATCGCCTGCTCGAGAACGACGGCATCCATCACCATCCCGTCCCGATCCACCACTCCCCGCACGGTCGCCTCGAGCGCGTAGTTGTGACCGTGGCTGCGGACGCACGCGCCGTAGAGCCGGCGATTCTCCGCCCGGGAGAGCGCCGGGCTCATCAGACGGTGGGCCGCCGAGAAACGGAGGACCTTGGTCAGCTCCATCGTCGCCACGGCCAGCCCTCAGGCCTCGCCCCGGTAGTCGACGTAGAGCGTCGGGTCCTCCCAGAGGCGGAGGCTCGCGAGCCGCTCGGCGCCGAGCTTCGCGACCAGCAGGTCCCACGCGACGCGCACGAGATTCTCCGTGGTCGGCAGGACGCCGGGCGGGAATGCGGGATCGTCGTTGACGAAGGTGTGGTCGAAGCGCGCGAGCACGGTCTCGCCGACGACCCGCTTGAGCTCCTCGAGATCGACGACCATGCCCGTTCGGGCATCGACCGGCCCGCGGACGGTCACCTCCAGGGTATAGGTGTGCCCGTGGATCGATGCGAGTGGGCCGAAGTGAGCGCGGTTCTCGGCGTCAGACCATTCGGGACGCGCGTAGCGGTGCGCCGCCGAGAAGGTGAACCGCCGCGTGACGGCAACCGGGGGGGAGCCTGGCGTCTTCATAGCCTCGGGCATCTCATCTTTAGAGGGGTCGCGACCCGGCAGGGTCGCAGCCTCAAGTATACCGGCGGTCCTTCCAGCGGACGCCCAGCCCCAGCCAGTCGCGAACGGCCGATTCCAGAAGGAAAAGGGCCACCAGCGCGGCGCCGAGCGGCACGGTGGGGCTCCAGCGGGGGTCCTCCCCCCGCCAGGCCCGGAAGGGGACCTCCGCCCCGAGGACCAGCCCGAGGCCAAGGGCGGCCAGCCAGCCGGACCCGGCCGCGCCCCCGAGCGGCGCCACGACGCAGCCCACCGCCGGCCAGACCAGGGTCACCCCGAGCTCGAGGAGCGAGGCCAGCGCGGCGAGCGGCCGCCGGCCGCGGAGGCGGTAGAGGTTCTTCGTCCAACCGCGTCGGATCGCCGCGAGGTCCGTGTACATCCGGGCGGCGACGAGGTCGGCCCCGTCGACGAACGCAATCCGCCCACCGCCCGCCCTCACCCGTCGCGCGAGCGCGACGTCCTCGAGAATCTCGCCGGCCACCGCACGGTGACCACCCGCGACCTGGTAGGCGTCACGCGCGACCAGAATGAAGATCCCGTTTGCGGCGGCGAGCGGGGACGCGGGGTCGTTCACCGTCGCCAGCGGGAACCACTGATCGAGGAGGCCGAAGACGACTGGCTGAACCACGCGCTCCCAGAACGAGCGCGTGAGCTGCCGGCTCGTCAGCGACAGGAGCGCGATGCCATGCGTCTCCGCGAATCCCACCGCGCGCGCGATCGACTCGGGGGCGTGAACCGTGTCGGCGTCCGTGAAACAGAGCCAGCTTCCGCGTGCGACGGACACGCCGGCATCGAGGGCGAAGCTCTTGCCGGTCCACCCCGCCGGCGGACCATCCACACGGAGCATCCGCACCCGCGGGTCCCGCCGGGCGGCGTCAGCGAGGATCGCCGGCGTCCCGTCCGTCGAGCCGTCGTCCACGACGATGATCTCGAGGCTGGCGCAGGTCTGCGCCGACAGGGAGGCGAGGCAGGCGCCGACGTTGCGCTCCTCGTTGCGGGCCGGAACGAGCACGCTGACGAGGGCCTGCCCGCGGGACACTGGTGCGTCGCTCGCACGGGGAAGGCGGGCGCGCCCGCGGAGGACCGCCACCACACGCCCGAGACGCCACAGCGCGGGAGCGAGGAAGAGCGCGGCGGGGAGAGCGAGCCCCGCGACCACGCGCGGGATTACCGGCCGACGAACCGGGGCCGCCGCTTCTCGAGGAACGCGGCCGTACCTTCCTTGTAGTCTTCGCTCTCGAAGGCCCGGAGCTGGAGCTGCGCGATGTCGTCCTGCTTCGCGACGCCCCCGTCCTCCACGATGGCCTCGACGATCATCTTCGCGCCCTGAACGGTCAGCGGCGCGTTGTCGGCGACGCGGCCGAGATAGTCGTAGGTGTAGGCCGAAAGCTCGGCGGCCGGCACCACCCGCTGGACGAATCCCACGCGAAGCGCCTCCTGGGCGTCCAGGAGCCGCGCGGAGAACAGGATGTCCTTGGCGGTCGCCGGGCCGACCAGGCTCACCAGCCGCTTAACGGCGTGGAGACCATAGATGATGCCGAGTCGACCCGCCGGGATCCCGAACTTGCCCGTATCCGCCGAGAACCTGAGGTCACACGCCATTGCGGTCGCGACCGCCCCGCCCATGCAGTAGCCGTAGATCATCGCGACCGTCGGCTTGGGGCAGGTCTCCATCGCGTGGGCCGCCGCTGCCGTGCGAGCGTTGTAGGCCTCCGCCGAGGCACGGTCCTTCCGGTTCTCCCGGAACTCGGAGATGTCGGCCCCCGACGCGAATGCCTCTTCGCCCGCCCCGCGGAATACGATCGCGCGCACTCCCGGGTCGCGGACCAGTCCCTCCACCACCCCGGGCAGCGCACTCCACATCGCGAGGTTGAAGGCGTTCCGCACCTGCGGGCGGTTGAACACGACCGTTGCGATGTGGCCGTGCCGCTCGACCAGGATCTCGTCGCTCACTGGGCCGCCTTTCCGTCCTCCGGCCTGTCCTGTGGACGGCATTCGGCCCGTGGTTGGATCGCCCCCGGTCCGCGAGTCGAGTCCCATCCGGTAACCATCCCGCCTACAGCCGGCCGATCCCGTCCCCGGCGGCGCCCAGCCCGCGGAGGTGAACCGAGCGCGGCGACGTATCCGAGAACGGGGGGACCGAGACCGGGGTCTCAGTCGTCGTCGTCGTCGTCCTCGTCGAGGTCGTCGTCGTCGAGGTCGTCGTCATCGTCGTCGTCGAGGTCATCCTCCTCGACGTCGGCTTCGATGACCTCGTCTTCGTCGTCGGCGTCCTCGAGCTCGTCCTCGTCCTCTTCGTCGTCGTCGACGTAGTGCGGATTCTCTTCGTCGTCGATCTTCGAGCGCGGCTCCAGATCCATACGACCTCCCTGACGGATGATGCTCGAACGGTGGCGATTATAGCAGAGGGGTCGGACGCGCAAGATCGGGTCACGCGGCCAAACGTCGCCGAGCCTTCCGGTGTCACGGGGGACGTGGCCGGGGGGTCCGTTGCTTGACGCTCGTGGAGGCAGGCCCTACCATGGCGGATGCTCGGGCGGTGTAGCTCAGCGGCAGAGCAGGGGTCTCATAAGCCCCGTGTCGGAGGTTCAATTCCTCCCACCGCCACCATTTCTTATCCGGACTTACGGGTCGTCATTCTCCGCCCGCCGCGCGGAGTGTGGCTGACTTTGCGGCGATACGGCGCCACCATGCGCGCGGCCGCGGCCTTATTACGCGAGCCCAGCTCGACGAGATCACGGCCATCGAGTCGCGGGGGGCAGTCGTCGTCGGCTACGTGGCGCGCCTTCTTCAGATGGGCGACGGCGACTACCACATCCAGATCACCGCCGGCGCGCCGGCGCGGTGCCTCGGAGGCGATACCCCCGACCGGCTCATTACGGAGCTGACCCCGGGTGTTCGATCTCGCAGACCCAACTACACGTGGGAGGCGTTGGTCCACCTCTGTGGGGCGGCGACGCAGATCCGCCTGACTGGCTGGTTGTTCTACGACTCACCCCACCAGGATGACGAGGGCCGGAGCGCCCCATGGGAGGTTCATCCCGTGACACGAATCGAGGTGTGTTGCTGGCGAGAGCTTGGGTGAGAAGGCTCCACGAAGGCCACGCGGTCCGTCGCTCAGTCCGAGCGTGAAGGCTGCTGGACCCGGTCACCGCGGACCTCCCGATCGCTCACGGCCTTGCCCGCATTCGTACGCCGTCCCGGACCGGGCTTGACACTGCCCAGAGGGGCCGGATCTAATCGACCTGGCCGGCAAGGCAATCGCGCCGTCCCGCGGGAGCAGGGCATGCGGGCTTCGGGCAGCTCGGTCGTTTCTCGGGGCGCGGCCGCCCGTGGGCCCATGGGGGTGGCCGCCAGAGTCCGTCTGCTTCCGCGTCTGACCCACACCTACAGGGAGGCACGGTATGGCGCTGGCAAGTAGTGAAGGCTGGCTGTTCCTCTTGCGGTGGATTCACTTCCTGGCCGGGATCACCTGGATTGGCCTGCTCTACTACTTCAATTTCGTCCAGACCCCGTTCTTCGCCGAGACCGAGGCCCCGGTGCGAAGCGGCGCGATCCAGAAGCTCGTGCCCCGGGCGCTCTGGTGGTTCCGCTGGGGCGCGATGTTCACCTTCCTCTCTGGCTGGCTCATCATCCTCCACCGATGGGGGCAGGGCGGGTTCTTCGCCGGCTCGTACGGCTGGGCGATCCTCCTCGGCGGCCTCCTCGGAACCCTCATGTGGGCCAACGTCTGGTTCGTGATCTGGCCCAACCAGAAGGTAGTCATCCAGAACGCGATCGATACGGCCGCCGGGCGCCCCGCGAACCCGGCCGCGGCCGGCGCCGGCGCGCGCGGGGGCCTCGCCTCCCGCACGAACACGCTGCTCTCGATCCCGATGCTGTTCTTCATGGGCGCGGCGAGCCACCTCACCCTGCCCGTGCCTCGCAATGGACTCGCGTTCTGGGTCGTCGCGCTGCTGGTGATGTTCGTGATCGAGGTGAACGCGCTCAAGGGGATGCCCGGGCAGGGTCTGGCCAAGCCGCTGGCCACGGTGAAGGGCACGCTCTGGGCAGGCTTCATCCTCGCCGTCGTCTACTACGCGTGGTTCGAGGGGATGCGCTAGCCGGCCGGAATCGACTCGCACACCGTTCGCCGTCGGGCCCGGGCCTTCCCGGGCCCGACGCGCGTCGAGCCGAGGTCAGCCCCGCGGACCCCATCGCCGGAGCGCCGCGATCAGTCTCCGGCGCCAGGACCGGCCTACCGGAGGTAGGCCGCGAGGTCGTCCAGACTCCCCGCGAGATGCGGCATCGGCTGCATGATCGCGCTCGGGCGCTTGGGCGTGTAGCCAGGGGGATACGCGCCCCGGAGCAGCCGGGCCTCGAGGAGCTCCCGGGACGCGCCCTTCACCGCAGGACCGAGCGGGCCGTTCTGCGTCGGATCGCTCGAGTGGCACGAGGTGCACTGGGCGACGAACACCTGGCGGCCGCGCTCGGCCTCGGGGCTCAAGGAGCTCCCCTGACCGGAGCAGCCGGTCAGGGCGGCGGCGAGTGCGATCACGGCGAGACTACGGTGGTCGAGCATGGGACCTCCCGGCCGGCCGCCGCGGGCCGACGGTCCGCGGGCACGATCGCCGCGCGCAGCCGCGCGCGGTTGCGGGGCCATCGTTCCCGACAGCCGGGAGGCTGTCAAGCACGACCCGCAATCCCCGCGGTAGAATGGTAGATTGTGAAGCCTCGTCCCGTGCCGCGCCCTGACTGGCTCCGCATCCACGGAGCCCGGCAGAACAACCTCAAGAACGTCTCGGTCGCCATCCCTCACGACCGCGTCACGGTCGTCACGGGCGTGTCGGGCTCCGGGAAGTCCTCCCTCGCGTTCGACACGATCTTCGCCGAAGGCCAATGGCGTTTCATCGAGTCGCTGTCGAGCTACGCGCGGATGTTCCTCGAGCGGATCGACCGGCCCGACGTCGATCTCGTCGAGCACATCCGGCCCGCGATCGCGCTCGAGCAGAAGAACCCCGTGCGGACGGCCCGCTCGACGGTCGGCACCGCCACCGAGCTCGCCGACTACCTGCGGCTGCTGTACGCCAAGATCGGCCGCGTCCATTGCCCGCGCTGCGGCCGCCCGGCCGGCTCGGCGGCGCCGGATCGCGTAGCCGACGCCCTGCTCGCCGAGGCGGCCGGCACCCGCGTGCTGGTCGGGTTCCCGCTGCCGGTGCCCGCCGCCGACCGGGTCGGGGACCTGCTCGCCCGGCTGGTCGCCCGCGGCTTTGCCCGCGTCAAGGTCGGGGACGACGTGCTTCCGCTGTCCCCGCTTCCGGACCTGGATCTCGCCGGGCGCGAGACGATCGACGTGATCCTCGACCGCCTCCTGCTGCGCCCCGACGCCCAGACGCGGCTGGCCGGCTCCTTCGAGCAGGCCTTTCGCGAGGGCGGTGGCCGGGCGGTGGTGGAGATCCAGCGGGAAGGCCGTCCCTCCGAGGTGCGCCGCTACGGCGAGCAGTTCGGCTGCCAGGCTTGCGGGACGGCGCTTGAGCGACCCCAGCCCTTGCTCTTCTCCTTCAACCACCCGCTCGGGGCATGTCCGGAGTGCAAGGGGTTCGGAAACCTCCTGCGCTACGACGAGGGGCGCGTGATCCCGGATCCCGGGGCCTCGCTCGCCGGCGGCGCCGTCGAGCCCTGGCGGCACCCGTCCGGCGAGTGGTACCAGAAGGAGCTGCTCCGGGTCGCCCGCCGCCGCAAGATCGACGTGCACCGGCCCTATGCGGAGCTGCCCGAGACGGTCCGGCGCTGGGTATCCGATGGGGACAAGGACTTCTGCGGTATCCGAGGCTTCTTCGAGGAAGTCGAGGGCTACCGGTATAAGCTCCACGTGCGGGTCTTCCTCTCGCGCTACCGAAGCCAGGTCCCTTGTCCGACCTGCGGCGGCGCCCGCCTCAAGCCCGAGGCGCTCGCCGTCACGGTGGCCGGGCGGAGCATCGCGGAGGTCGCTCGCCTGGCCATCGAGGACCTCGCCGGATGGCTCGCCGAGCTGCCGCTCACGGCGTGGGAGGCCGAGGTCGGGCGCGAGGTTCTGGAGCGTCTCTCCGCGAAGGTCTCGTTCCTCCGCCGCGTGGGCCTCGGCTACCTGACGGTCGAGCGGCAGATGCGGACGCTCTCCGGCGGCGAGGCCCAGCGCATCGCGCTTGCAACCCAGCTCGGCGCTCAGCTGGTCGGCACCCTCTACGTCCTGGACGAGCCATCGATCGGGCTCCACGCGCGCGACGTCACGCGGCTGGCCGAGCTGTGCCGGGAGCTGGCCCACGCGGGCAACACGGTCGTGGTGGTGGAGCACGACCGGACCTTCATCGAGGCCGCTGATTACTGCGTGGAGCTCGGGCCCGGCTCGGGCGAGCGTGGGGGCGAGATCGTGCTCGCGGCGCCGCGCGACGAGTTCCTCCGGGACATGCGCACGCTCACCGCACGCTACCTCTCGGGCCGCGAGAGCATTCCGCTGCCGGCCGGGCGGCGCGAGGGCGACGGGCGATGGCTCACCGTGGTCGGGGCGCGCGAGCACAACCTCCGGAACGTCAGGGCGCGCATTCCGCTCGGGACGCTCACTTGCGTCACGGGCGTCTCCGGCTCGGGGAAGTCGACGCTGGTTCACGACACGCTCTACCGGGCAGTGGCGCGCGCGTTCAAGACCGCCTTCGAGGTGCCGGGCGCCCACGATGCGCTCCTGGGGCTCGAGCATCTGCGCGGAGTGCGGCTCATCGACCAGGAGCCGATCGGCCGGACCCCGCGGTCGAACCCGGTCACGTACATCAAGGCGTTCGACGACGTCCGGCGCCTGTTCGCGGGCCTGCCGAGGGCAAAGACCCTCGGGCTCGGGCCGGGCCACTTCTCGTTCAACGTCCCCGGGGGCCGCTGCGAGACCTGCCAGGGTGACGGCTTCGAGAAGCTCGAGATGTACTTCTTCGAGGACGTCTACGTCACCTGCCGCGAGTGCGAGGGGCGCCGCTATCGTCCGGACGTCCGGCAGGTCGCCTACCAGGGGCGCGATATCAGCCAGGTGCTCCAGATGACGGTCGACGAGGCCATCCCGTTCTTCGCGGCCACGGCGGGGTTGATGCGGCGGCTCCAGGTGCTCCAGGACGTGGGACTCGGCTACCTCCGCCTCGGCCAGCCCGCGACCACCCTCTCGGGCGGCGAGGCCCAGCGCCTCAAGATCGCCGCGGAGCTGGGTGCCCGCTTGGGCCATAACGTCCTCTACATCCTCGACGAGCCCACCACCGGGCTCCATCTGGACGACGTGCGGCGGCTCCTCGGCGTGCTCCAGCGCCTGGTCGACGCCGGCAACACCGTGCTCGTGGTCGAGCATCACCTCGACGTGATCAAGTGCGCGGACTGGATCCTGGACCTCGGGCCCGAGGGCGGCGACGCGGGCGGGGAGCTCGTGGCCGAGGGACCGCCCGAGGCCGTCGCGCAGGTCGCGGCCTCGTACACTGGCAAGTACCTCCAGGACTTCCTCAAGGACGGTCGCGCGAGCGAGCGGCCCGCCCCGCGGCGGGCCCGGGGCTGACGCGCCGCCGGCTGCCGCGGCCGCCGAGCCCGGCGCCGGCTCCATCGAGATCGACGGATCGCCCTTGCACTACGGTTGGATCGTGGTCGGGGCGGCGTTCACCGTCCTCTTTCTCGCCTACGGGGTCCAGTACTCCTTCGGTCTCTTCTTCACCGCGCTGACGGAGGAGTTCGGCTGGAGCCGGGCCAGCCTGTCCGGCGTCTTCTCCCTCTACGCCGCGGCCTATTCCTTCCTCGGTCTCTTTGCCGGCCGGCTCACCGACCGCTGGGGACCGCGGGCAGTCATCGCGCTCGGCGGCGCCTTCCTCGGCCTCGGACTCGCGCTGTCGGGAGGCATCCGGGCTCTCCCGCCCCTCTATGCGACGTACCTCCTGGCGGCCGTCGGCATGAGCTCGGCGTACGTGCCGTGCAACGCGACGGTGGCCCGCTGGTTCGAGGCCCGCCGCGGCCTCGCCGTCGGCCTCGGGCTCAGCGGCGCGAGCGCCGGAACGTTCGCCGGGCCGCCCCTCGTCGCGCTGCTCATCGCGGAGGTCGGCTGGCGGCGCGCATACGTGCTACTCGGCGCGGGCCTCGCCATTGCGCTCGGGCTCCTCGCCGGTCTCTTCGTGCGCGATCCCCGGGACCGGGACCTCCTCCCGTACGGCGCCGTCCCGCGCACCGCGTCGGCGGTGGCACTCCTGGAGGGCTGGCCGATCCGGCGTGTCGTTCGCCATCCCTCGTTCGCGCTCCTGGTCGCGGTCTACACGACGACGTGGATTCCGGTCTTCATGCCGCCCGTCCATCTGGTGCCCCTCGCCCGCGACCTGGGTCTCTCCCCCGTGGTGGGCGCGACCGCGCTCTCCGCGCTCGGCGCCGGGTCGCTGGTGGGCCGCCTCGGGATGGGCGCGGTCTCCGATGCGATCGGTCGCCGGCCCACGCTGATGATCGCGCTCGGGTTCCAGACGCTCTCCTTCCTCGGCCTGGCCGGGGCCGCCGGAACCGCGACCCTCTTCGCCGCGGCGGCCGCGTTCGGTTTCGCCTACGGCGCGATCTCGGCCCTCATGCCGGCGCTCGTCACGGACTTCTACGGCCCCGCGCACGCCGGCAGCCTGGTGGGACTGATCTTCGGTCTCGCGGGTCCGGCCGGGGGGCTCGGCCCGGTCCTCGCCGGCTGGCTCTTCGACACGACCGGCTCCTACGTGGCCGCGTTCGGACTCGGCGCCGGTTTGAATCTCCTGGCGTTGGTCTTTGCCCTCCTGGCCCGCTCTCCGGCATCCCGCCCGCGCTGACCGGGCCGTGGCAGTCTCCACCACGGCCCGGCTGGATCGCCAGCGGGGTCGCTCGCGGCATCGCCAGCGGTGGCCAGCGGGTGGCACCCGGGTGGAAGGACGCTTTCCGTCGCCCGCGACCCGGGATACAGTATTCGCGTGTGGGCGCTCACCCTGGCTCTCCTCACGTGTCTCGGCATCGACTTCTCCAATCCCCTCTTGCCGGGTGTCGTCCGCTTCGGTGAGGAGGAGTCGGTTCACGCGCTGAGGGCCGAGCGCTCCCGGACCGACGAGCGGCCCACCCGCACCCTGCCCCGGCCGCCCGAACCGGCGCGCTTCGCCGAGGTCGCCTTGACGCCGCCGCGCCCAACGACGGAGAGCTTCGACCGCTCATCCCCCCGGTCGGCAGCGGGTCGCCCGCGCGGTTCGATCGACACGCTCCGGGGCGCGACGAGCGCCGCCGAGGACCACTAGCCCGCGTCCCTCCGTGCGACCCGGCGGGTCGCGCGTCCGTCAAGTCTCGCATCGGCATCCGACGAGGGCAGGACTCCCGCCCGGAGCCGGCACCTTTCGATGAGGGAGCTCGACCGTGGTGACCGAGCCGCTGGTATTCCGTGACCTGGCCTACGTGTTCGCCGCCGCCGTCCTCGGCGGCGGTCTGGCCTGGCTCACGCGCCAGCCTCTGATCCTCGGCTACGTCCTCGGGGGGATCCTGGTCAGCCCCCTCACGCCCGGGCCCTCGGTGTCCGACCTGCACACGTTCGAGCTGTTCGCCGAGATCGGGGTCGTCCTTCTGATGTTCTCGATCGGGCTCGAGTTTTCCCTTCGCGACCTGCTCCAGGTCCGGCGTGTCGCCCTGCTGGGCGCGCCGATCGGCATTCTCCTGTCGATCGGCCTCGGCCTGGCCGCGGGTTGGGCTCTCGGATGGCCGCCAAGCCAGGGGCTGGTCGTCGGCATCCTGATCTCCGTCGCGAGCACGATGGTCCTGGCCCGGCTCCTGATCGACCGGGGCGAGCTGCACACGCGCCACGGCCGCGTGATGATCGGGATCACCCTCGTCGAGGACCTCGCCGTCGTGATCCTGATCGTGCTGATGCCCGCGCTGGCCGCGCCAGGGACAGAGGGCCTCGGCGCGGTCGGCCTCGCCCTGCTCCGGGCCGGTGCCATCCTGGTGCCGTTCTGGCTGCTCGCGTCACGCGTGATGCCGCGCGTGCTCACCTGGGTGGCGCGCACGCGGAGCCCCGAGCTGTTCCTTCTCGTCGTGCTGGCGATCGCGATCGGGACCGCCGCGCTCACCCAGGCGGCCGGGCTGTCGCTGGCGCTCGGCGCATTCCTGGCCGGGCTGCTCGTGAGCGAATCGGACTACGCGCACGAGACGCTTGCTCGGGTGCTGCCCCTCCGGGATGCCTTCGTCGCCCTCTTCTTCGTCACTCTCGGCGCTCTCATCGATCCGCGCGTCGCCCTGTCCAACCTGCCGTTGCTGGCCGTCATGATCGGGCTCGTGCTCGTGGGCAAGCTGATCCTCTGGACGGGGGTCGTCGCGCTCTTCGGCTATTCCCTGTGGACGGCGCTCCTGGTCGGCGTCGGCCTCACGCAGATCGGTGAGTTCTCGTTCATCCTCGTCCAGGCCGCCCGCGACGCCGGGCTGGTCGGCGCCGACGTCTACAACGCCACCCTGGCGACCGCGCTCGTGACGATCCTCGCCAACGCCGCCCTGGTCCGGTTCGCGCCGCGCTGGCTGAGCCGCGCGGCCCCGGACCGCGCGCTGGGCCAGATCGACGGCCCGCGGGACGGCGGGGCCGCCCACGTGGTCCTGTGCGGGTTCGGGCGGATCGGCAGCGCGGTCGGCGAGGCCCTGGAGACGTTCGGCATTCGCTACGTGGCCGTGGAGACCGATCCGGACGTCGTGCGCGCGCTGCGCGCCCGCGGAGTGCCATGCCTCTACGGCGACGCCGCCCACCCGCACCTCCTGGGGGCGGCCGGGGCCGCCGATGCCGCGCTGGTCGTGATGACCGTCCCGGACGCCGACCATGCCCGGCTGGCCGTGGCGCGCGTCCGGGCAATCAACCCGCGTGTGCCGGTCCTCGCCCGCGCGCACCGCCGCGCCATCGGAGACGCGCTGCGCGCGGCCGGCGCCACGGTCGTCGTCGAGCCCGAGCTGGAGGCGGCGGCCACGTTCATCCGGCACGCCCTCCACCATCTCGCGCTGCCGGACGAGCGGCTCACCGTGTACCTCGAGCGATTCCGCGAGGCGATGAGTGCCGGCAGCCCGCCGCACCCGGGGTCCGAGCCTGGCCTCCCGGAGGTGCGCGAGGTGCAGCTCCCCGCAGGGCTCCTCGATGGCGTCACGCTGCGCGACACCCACATCCGGGAGCGCTTCGGCGTGACCGTCGTGGCGACCACGCGCCTCGACGGCTCCCTCGTTGTCAACCCGCCGGCCAACACCATCCTGCGGGCGGGCGACCGTCTGCGGGTGTTCGGGCTCCCCGCCCAGATCGACGCGCTGGTCACGGCCAGCGCCGCGGAGGACGATCCTCGATGAACGGAGGCAGGCCTCACGATGCTCTTACTGGCATCGGTTCCATCATCGGCACCGTCGCGCCGCCGAAATCCGCAAAAAGCGCGATGCTATACTGACGGAGCCTCATGGACCTGCTGACCTCGATCGGCTTCAGCATCATCGTTGCCGCCATCCTTGCCTTCCTCGCGCGCCGCCTGAACCAGCCGCTGATCCTCGGCTACATCCTGGCGGGCGCCGTCCTCGGCCCCCACGTCGGCTTCCATGTGGTTGCGGACGAGGCGAGCATCGAGCTGATCGCCGAGATCGGGCTGATCCTGCTCCTGTTCCTGATCGGCCTCGAGATCAGCCTCCCCCGCCTCCTGCAAGCCGGTCGCGCGATCACGGCCACGGGCCTCCTCCAGGTCCCGATCTGCGCCGGGCTGGCCTGGCTGGTGCTCGGCCCCGTCGTGGCGTCGACCGGCGGCCAGTTCGACCGCCTCTACCTCGCCTTCGCGAGCGCGCTGTCGTCGACGCTCATCGTGGTGAAGCTTCTGTCCGACAAGTTCGAGCTGAGCACCTTCGGCGGGCGGGTCACGCTGGGAGTGCTGATCTTCCAGGATCTCTACGCCATCGCCTTTTTGGCCATCCAGCCCAACCTTCAGAACCTGCAGGCGATGCTCCTGCTGCGCTCGCTGGTGGCCGGCGTGGGCCTCGTGGGCGGGGCCTGGCTCATGGCGCGCTTCGTCCTGCCCGCCTACTTTCGCGTCATCGCGAAGTCCTCCGAGCTCGTGGTGGTCAGCGCGATGGCGTGGTGCTTCCTGGTGGCCGGGGTCGCGGGATGGGCGGGTCTTTCGAAGGAGATGGGCGCCCTGATCGCGGGGGTCGTCATCGCGTCCTATCCGTACGGCACCGAGGTCATCTCGCGGGTGGGTGGCGTCCGGGACTTCTTCCTCACCCTCTTCTTCGTGGCGCTCGGCCTCAAGATCCCGGAGCCGTCGGGGCCCGCCGTGCTGGCGGCGCTCGGCGGGGTTGTGTTCGTCGTCCTGAGCCGGTTCCTCGCCATGTACCCGCTCTTCGCGTTCCTGCGGCTCGACACGCGGACGGCCGGCGTGGTGGCAATCAACCTGGCGCAGATCAGCGAGTTCGCGCTCGTCATCTTCTCGCTCGGCGTGACCTACAAGCACATCAGTCCGGCGGCGAACTCGATGATCCTGTACACGGTGCTCCTGACCGCGGTCATCTCGACCTACGGGATCCTCTACAACCACGCGATCGCGACGTGGCTGGCGGGCCTGCTGAGCGCGCTGGGCCTCCGGCGGTGGTTCGGGGTCGCGCCCGCGGCACCCGCCGGTGGAGCCGCCGAGTCGGGCGCGGAGAAGGACGAGGAGTCGGGCCGCGACGTCTTCCTGCTGGGCGTGTCGCGCGAAGGGCTCGCGTTCGTGCAACACGTCGCCCGCACGGCGCCCGCCCTGAAGGACCGGATCGTGGCGGTCGACTTCAACCCGGAGATGCTGGAGCGGCTCCGCACCGAGGGCGTCGAGCATCACTACGGTGACATCGCCAACATGGCGACGCTCGAGCACGCGGGCATCGGGCGGGCCGCCATCGTGATCTCCGGGATCTCCGACTGGTTCCTCAAGGGCACGAGCAACCTGCAGATCCTGCGCCTGGTGCGCTCGCTCGCGCCGACCGCTCGCATCATCGTGACCGGCGACACGGCCGAGGGCGCGCGGGAGCTCTACGTCGCCGGCGCCGACTACGTGATGGTGCCGTCGGTGCTGAGCGCCGAGCACCTCGCAAATATCCTGGCCGATCGGTCACCCAACGCCCTGGCCCGCGCCCGGCGGGTCCAGGCGTTCGACCTCTTCCGGCGCTGACCGTGCGCCAGCGGGCCTCCGGCGCGGCCTGACGTGCGCGACCTCCGCGGACGTCACGCCATCGTGGGCGTCGGCGAGACGGAGTACAGCCGCGCGTCCGGCCGGTCGACCCGGGCGCTGGGTGTCGAGGCGGTGCGTCTCGCCATCATGGACGCCGGGCTCAGCCCCCGCGACATCGACGGCATGCTCTCGTATCACTCGAACGACTCCACGCCGTCCGTCGCCATCGCCGCCGACCTCGGGATCCGCCTCAACACGTACGCCGACGTCATCGGCGGCGGGAGCAGCACGGAGGGGCTCGTGGCCTACGCCATGGGCCTCCTCGAGATCGGGCTCTGCCGCGCTGTCGTGATCTTCCGGGCGATGAACGGATACAGCGAGTTCCGGATCGGTGGCACCGGCGCCCGCGCGGCGACGCCGGTGCGGGGCCTCGAGCTGGCCGACCGGCCCTATGGTATGCTGAGCGCCGGCCAACGCTTCGCCCCGGTCTTCATGCGCCACATGTTCGAGTACGGGACGACCTCGGCCCAGGTGGCCCACGTCAAGGCCGCGCACTCCCGGCATGCGGCGGCAAATCCCAAGGCCCTCGTCAGGACGCCCGTGAGCGTGGAGGAGGTCCTCGCGTCACGCTGGGTGGTCAAGCCCCTCCACCTCCTCGACTGCTGCCTCGAGACGGACAACGCGACGGCGCTCGTCGTCACCTCGGCCGACCGGGCCCGGGACGGTCGCCATCCTCCGGTCCGCATCCTGGCCGCCGCCGGGCGCGTGAACCGGGAGCGCCCCGACTACTTCTACCAGGGGCGCTACACGACCGTCGCGGGCGTCCACGCCCGGGAGCTCGTCTTCCCGGCCGCCGGGATCGGGCCCGAGGACGTCGACGTGACCGGTGCGTACGACGCCTTCACCTTCACCGCGATGCTCCAGCTCGAGGCCTTCGGGTTCTGCGAGCAAGGGGCCGGCGGCCACTACGTGTCGAGCGGCGCCATCGAGCTCGGCGGCCGGCGGCCGAACAACACCAGCGGTGGCCACCTGTGCGAGGGCTATACCCACGGCATGAGCATGGTGATCGAGAACGTGCGCCAGCTCCGGGGGACGGTAGACGACTACTGCCCGCGAGGAAGCGAGGGCGTCCACACGTACGACTACCGGCCGGGGCGCTGCCGCCAGGTGCGCGATGCCCGGATCGCCATGAACATGGGCTGGGCCTCTCCCGCCACCGGAAGCGCCCTCATCCTCGGGTCCCACCGTGCCTGAGCCCGTCGTCTACCGCGGCATGGCGCTGAACGTGCCGGAGACCGACTCGGAATGGCACGGCTACTTCCAGGCCGCGCAGGAAGGGCGGCTCGTGATCCGTAGGTGCGCGGACTGCCGGCGATTCCGCTATCCGCCCGGTGCGGGCTGCCCGTGGTGCGCCTCGCTGGCCTGGACATGGACGGCGGTGAGCGGGCGCGGCGTGATCCACTCGTACGTGATCGTCGTTCAGGCGATCCAGCCCGGTTTCCGGGACTGGGCCCCCTATCCGGTCGTCGTGGTCGAGCTCGACGAGCAGCGCGGGGCGCCGACGCCCGACGACGGGATCCGGCTCGTCACGAACCTCGTGACCCACGACTTCCAGCCCGAGCGGGAGGAGCGCGTGGCGATCGGCGCGCGGGTCGAGGTCTGCTTCCAGCGCCTCGGCCCCGACGGGGCCCTTCCGCAGTTCCGCCTCACGGGGGAGCCATCGGCGGCGCCGCTCTGGCGGCTCCCGGCCTGAGTGCCGCCTGGAGGACGCGATGCGAGACCGCGTGGTGCTCGTGACGGGGGGAACGGGCGCGCTGGGCGTCGCCGTCGCGCTCGGCGCCCTCGAGACTGGTGCGACGACCGTCGTGACCTACCGCGACGCGCGCGACCGGGACGCCCTGGCCGGGCGCGCTTCCCTGTCGGCTCGGGAACGCCTCCACGGAGTCCAGGCCGACGTGACCGATGGGGAGAGCGTCCGCCGGCTCGTCGACGAGGTGACGGCGCGCCACCGGCGGCTCGACGCCCTCGTGAACGCTGTCGGCGCGTTCGCCGCGGGCGATCTCCTGGCCACCGACGAGCGCGCCTGGGACGCCATGCTCACCGTGAACCTCCGCAGCGCCTACCTCTGCTGCCGCGCGGCGCTCCCCGCGATGCTGACCGCCGGCCGTGGCCGCATCGTCAATGTCGCGTCCCGCTCCGTCGTCCCGCCCGCCGGGGGCTTTCTCGCCTACACCGTGGCGAAGACCGGCGTGATCGCGCTGACCCAGGCGCTCGCCGAGGAGGTCCGGGGACGCGGCGTCACCGTCAACGCGGTCTTGCCCAGCACGATGGACACCGAGGCGAACCGGCGCGCCATGCCGACCGCGGACCGGCGCGGCTGGGTGACGCCGGAGTCGGTGGCGCGAGCGATCCTGTTCCTGGCGAGCGACGCCGCCGCGGACGTGACCGGGACGCTGCTGGCGGTCTGAGTCAGCCACGCCGGGCGGATGCTCCCCGAACGGGCCCCCGGCACCAGCGGGGCCGCCGTGGTTTGACCGCCCTCCCTCGATACTCTAGAGTCTCGAGGGCAAACAGCACGGGCGAGCGTCACCGCCAACGGCGCCACAACGGCGCTCCAGCATCGCCATTGTAGCGGACGGCGGCGGGCGGGATCGGGGCGGTGTACGATCTCCCCGGGCGCCGCCGGGCGTTCCCGCGGTGTGTCGGGTGCCCGGCTCGCCGATACCCCGAGCCCGAGGCGAGCGATGAAGATCACCGACATCACACTCACGCTGTTCGCCTGGCCGGGCATTCCCCCGACGACCTACGGCCGTCACACCGGCCGGTTCGGCGGCGAGAGCCAGCTCGGCCTTCTCACGCTCGCGACGGATGACGGTGTCGAGGGGCAGGCCTTCCTGGGCTCCGCGATGCGCGGCGCGCACCTCGACGCGGTCTCCCTGGTCGAGGTGCTGAAGCCCGTCGTCTTGGGCCAGGATCCGCTCGAGCGCGAGCGGCTCTACCACGCCCTCTGGCAGCGGAGCCGGTCGACCACGGCGCGGGCCATCGGCGCCGTGGACGTGGCGCTCTGGGACCTTGCCGGCAAGATCGCGGGGCTGCCGGTCCATCGCCTGCTCGGCTCGTACCGCGACCGCGTCCGCGCGTACGCCAGTTCCGCCGTGCTCAGTTCACCCGAGGCCTACGGCGACGAGGCCGAACGCTTCAAGGCCGACGGCTGGACCGCGTACAAGATCCATCCGCCGACTGATCCAGCGACGGACATCGCGGTGTGCCGCGCCGTACGTCGTGCGGTCGGGGACGGGTTCACGGTGATGCTGGACGGGAGCTGGGCCTACGACTACCCGACTGCGCTCAGGGTCGGCGAGGCCATCGAGGCGCTCGGGTACCACTGGTACGAGGATCCGCTCGCCGACGACGATCTCTACAGTTACGTCAAACTCAAGCAGCACCTCCGCATCCCCATCCTCGCCACCGAGTACTCGCCGGGCGGCTTCACCGCCTACGCCCCGTGGCTCCTCGCGCGGGCGACGGACTTCCTCCGGGGCGACGTGGCGGTCAAGGGCGGGATCACGGCGTGCGTCAAGGCCGCCCACCTCGCGGAAGCCTTCCACATGAACTACGAGGTGCACCACGGCGGCAACTCGCTCAACAATGTGGCGAACCTCCACGTCATCATGGCGATCCGGAACTGTGAGTTCTTCGAGGTGCTGCTGCCCGCCGGCGCCCAGAAGTACGGGCTGGTCGAGGACGTCGAGGTCGACGGCCAGGGCCTCGTCCACGCCCCGAGGGGCCCGGGACTCGGGGCCCGGATCGACTCCGAGTTGATCGAGCGTCGCAAGATCGCCGTCCTGCGCTGAGCGCGGGAGCGGCAGAGGTGGCTACCGCACGGCGCCGCGGCGGCGCCACCACCCCTGGACGAGGCCGTCGACGACCTCCGCCAGCTGGGTGAGCGTGCGGCACTCGCGCACGAGGTCGCAGTGGGGCGCGTAGAGCGGCATCACGGAGTCGCCCACCCCCCACCCCCACTGCCCCTCGGGGTTCAGCCAGATGATCCCCTTCACGCGCTCGCGCATGAGCCGGAGCGCCCAGGCCTGCGGGTCGTTGTAGTTGTTTCGCGCGTCCCCCAGGATCAGGAGTGTCGTCTTCCGGTCGAGCCGATCGAGCGACTCCCGGCAGAACCGCGCGAACGCGTAGCCGAAGTCCGAGCGGCTATGGTAGTCGATCGGCGCGTGCCCGAGCGCGTACTCGACGGCGCGCTCCACGGGGAGCGTCCGGAACGACTCGGACACCTCGGCGATCTCCGAGACGAAGGCGAAGCTCTGCACCTTGGAGAAGCATTCCTGCAGGTTCCAGACGAGCTGGAGCATGAAGCGCGAGGCGTTCCGCACGGAGTCGGACACGTCGCAGAGCGTGACCAGACGCGGCTTCTCCCGGCGCCGGCGGCGCCACCGGAGCTCGATCGGTACCCCGCCGTACGGGAGGCTCGCGCGCAGGGTGCGCTGCATGTGGAGCTTGCCCTGCTGCTCCCGCCGCTGCCGGAGGGCGAGCGCATCCTTGATCCGCCGGGCGAGCCGGGCGACCACGGCCTGCATCTGGGCGACCTCGTCGGCCGACAGCGTGAAGAGCGGCTTCTCGGCCAGGAGGTCCCGCCGGAGGCGGTCGGCCTGGCCGTGTCCCCGGCGCGCCAGCTCCCGCTCGACGTGCTGGCGGACGAGCCGCCGGAACGCCTCGAGCCGGAGCTCCATGTAGGTGCGGAGACGAGCGAGCGCGCCCGGGTCCATCCCCTGCTCTTCCGCGGCGCGCAGCAGGGCCTCGAGATCCGCCTCGATCTCCTGCCACGGGAACTGATCCCAGATCTTGCGGGTGAAGTAGCCGACCTGGAGGAAGTAGAAGAGGCGCTCGAGCCCGATGCCCCGCCCGCCCTGTCGCACCGCCAGCTCGAGTGAGGACGCATCGGACAGGAGCAGCATCTCCGCCAGGGGGTCCACATCGAGGTCGCTGTCCTGCTCGAGCAGACGCTCGAGGAGCGCCCGCGCCCACGGATCCTCGCGACCGAGGGCCTTGGCGGCCTCCGCCCCGAGCCCCTTCAGGTCGAAGAAGTAGAGGTCGAAGATCCGTTCGAACGTGACGAGGTCGCGCGTCTCCTTGACGAGGGTCGCGGCGAGCGCGTGACGGAAGTCGTCGCGGTCATGAAGCCCGACCGCCTGGGCGGCCTGGAGCGCGTCGAGCGCCTCGGTGGTCGAGACGCGCACCTCCGCCCGTCTGAGGTCGCCGATGAACTCGAGGATCCGGTCGTCCACCCCTCCAGCCTATCAGAGGCCCGTCGATCCCGGCCCGAGCGGGTGGGTTGGCCAAGGGCGGCGTCCCGCACGCGCGCAAGAAAGTCAGCCTCGCGCTCGCGCAGCCGCCTATCGAGGGTGGATCGGGCGGCTTCGAGATCCAGAGGCCGTGGAGCAGGCCGGGCAAGCGCGCGGCAAACCGGACCCCAGCGACAAGTTCGGCGGGCGAGAGCAGCGCCACGACGAATCCGGGCGGTGGGGCTACGAGTCGGCCAGGACCTTGTCGAGGCTCGCCTTCACCCGCTCGAGATCGCGCTCGTGCTTGACGACGAGCGTGAGAGTCGACTCGACGAGGGCAGCATCGAGCCGGTCGGCGTTCAGGATCACGAGCGCCCGCGCCCAGTCGAGGCTCTCCGAGATCGACGGCGCCTTCCGGAGCTCGAGCGCCCGGATCTTCTGCACCGCGCTCACGACCTGCCGGGCGAGCTGCTCCGACGCCTCGGGCACCTTGAGCCGGATGATCGCCAGCTCCTCGCCGACGCTCGGGAAGTCGATGAACAGATGCAGGCACCGGCGCTTGAGCCCGTCGGTCAGCTCGCGCGCGTTGTTGGAGGTCAGCACGACGAGCGGGATGTGGCGCGCCTTGATGGTGCCGAGCTCCGGCACCGAGACCTGCCAGTCGGACAGCACCTCCAGCAGGAAGGCTTCGAACTCGACCTCCGCCTTGTCGATCTCGTCGACCAGGAGCACGACGGGCTCGTCGGCCAGGATCGCTCCGAGAAGGGGACGCGGCGAGAGGAACCGGCGCGAGAAGAAGGCGTCCTCCTGCCGGGCGATGCGGTCGACGGCTTCGAGCAGGGTGGGCGCGTCGGAGATCAGCTCACCGATCCGCTCCCGGAGCATCTGCGTGTACAGGAGCTGCTTCGCGTACTTCCACTCGTAGAGCGCCTTGGCCTCGTCCAGCCCCTCGTAGCACTGGAGCCGCACCAGCGGGCGTCCCGTGGTCTCGGCCAGCACCTTGGCGAGCTCGGTCTTCCCGACCCCCGCCGGGCCTTCCACGAGGACCGGCCGGTTCATGCGGCTCGCGAGATAGAAGACGGTGGCGATGCGGCGGCTCGCGATGTACCGGCTCGCGCGGAACCGCTCCTGGACCTCTTCGACGGACGCGAACATGCCCTTCTCCTCAGCTATTGGGGCTGTGGCCCCGGGGCCCGCCTGGCCGGCGGCGTCCCCGACGGGGTCGCCCTCACGCGACCCGCGGCCTCCGGCACGAGCCCACATGATACCTCACGCGCGCGGCTCGGGCAGGCAGAGCGCGACGGCAAGCCCGGCGATCGGCAGGACCGCGATCAGGTGGAGAGCGGCGTACAGGCCCCAGTGGTCCGCAACCCAGCCGAGAATCGTCACGCCGATGCCCCCCGTGCCGATGGCCAGGCCCACGATCAGCCCGGCGGCCATGCCCAGGCTTCGTGGGAGGTACGCCTGGCCGAGAGCGACGGTGATCGAGAACGACGAGACCAGCACGAAGCCGGTCGCGGCCAGCGCCGCCACGGCGAGCCAGCCCCCCGGGCGCCAGAGGAAGATCGCGATGAGCGGGGCGGAAAGGAGAAAGCTCGCGACGATGTAGCGGCGAGACCCCCAGCGATCGGCGATCGGACCACCTGCGAGCGTGCCCACGGCGCCGGCCCCGAGGAAGAGGAACAGGAGCGGTCCGACGAGGCGCGGATCCTTGCCCAGAAGGTCGACGTACAGGAAGGGCACGTAGGTCACGAGGCCGAGCTGCGTCCACGACCGCACGGTCACGACCCCGATCAGGAGCGCCATCGCCCCGCGCATGTCCATGTCCCGGCCGCCCTCTCGCGCCACGCGCGCCGCCGCGCCCTTGGCCGGCGTCGTGATGAGCGTCGGCAGAACGGTCGCGAGCAGCGCGGCCACGAGCAGACCGGGGCCCAGAAGGCCCAGGGTTCCGGGAAGGCCGAAGCGAGGCACGAGAAAGGTCACGGCGGGAGGCCCCAGGGCGATCCCGATGTTCCCGCCGATCGAGAACAGCGAGAGGCCCGTCGCCTTCCGATCTCCGGCGACCTGATTCGCGGTCCGGTAGCCTTCCGGGTGGTAGGCGGCAACGCCGAGGCCCGATACGACGACCAGCGCGAGCAGTCCCCAGTACGAGGGCGCGAGACCGGCCAGGGCCACCCCCGTGGCCGACAGCAGCACCGCCCACGGCAAGAGCCACCGCCGCGTCGCCCGGTCCGCCAGGTAACCGAACACCGGCTGGACGACCGACGACGTCATGGTGGCGACGAGCAGGATCGCCCCGGACGTGGCGTAGGACAGACCGAAGACAGCCTTGAGGAACGGGAGCAGGGGGGCCAGTGACCCCTGATTCATGTCGACGACGAGGTGACCCAGCGCCAGGAGGCCAAGCACGCGGGTGTTGGGGAGGACCCGCGCTGCGGCGGCGCCGCCGGCCGGGAGCGTGTCGGCCACGTCGGGCGCCCGGGGCTCGGCGGGAGGCGGTCGAGTCACGCGAGCCATCGTACCACCGGGGTTTCGGACACCTTGGGCGGATCGGGGGCGGATCGGCAGCCCTACCCGCACACCCGGCGCGGGAGGCCGCGGTGGTCGCGCTCGATGGCCCGCGATACGCTGGAAGCGATGCACGCGACCGACGGGGACGAGGATCGAGCCCGGCGGTACCACCGACGCCAGTTCGCGCTGACGCTCGTCGACCTCACTCTCGGCGTCGTCCTCCTGGCGTGGTGGAGCTGGAGCGGCGCCGCGGCGGGCCTGGCCGCGGTCCTCGAAACGCGGCTTCACTCCCCCGCGGCGGTCCTCGCGGCCATCACCCTGGCGATCGGCGCCTCGCAGATTCTCCTGACTGTTCCGCTCGACGTCGTGGCCGGCTTCGTCCTCCCCCGCCGAGCGGGCTTGCTCACCCAGAGCCTCGGTAGCTGGCTCGGCGATCGCGCGAAGGCGCTCGCCATCGGGGGCCTCCTCGGGCTACTCTCGGTCGAGATCGTCTACGGTCTCCTCCGGTGGAGTCCGGACCGGTGGTGGCTCTGGGCGAGCGGTGTCCTGACGGCGGGGATCGTGGTCCTGGCCGCCGTGGTCCCGATCTGGCTCGTCCCGCTCTTCTACCGGTTGACGCCGCTCGAGGACCCGGCGCTGCGCGCCCGGATCCTCGCCCTCGCCGCCCGCATGGGGGTGCGGGCGGCCGAGGTCGTCGTCGCGGACTTCTCGCGCAAGGGGCGCGTCGCGAACGCGGCCGTCGTCGGCCTCGGGCGCACCCGGCGGATCCTCGTGAGTGACACGCTCCTCCGCGAGTTCCCGGTCGAGGAGGTCGAGGTGGTCCTCGCGCACGAGCTCGGGCACCACGCCAGGAGCCACGTGGCGAAGGGGCTTCTGCTCCAGAGTATCCTCATCGTGGGCGCGCTGTGGGTCGCCGATCGGGCCCTCCGCGCGGGTGCGGGCGTCCTCGGTCTCGCCGGGTCCGCGGATCCCGCCGGCCTCCCCCTTCTGGCCCTGGTCCTGACCGCCGTCGGGCTACTCACCACGCCCATCGTCGCGGCATGGTCGCGCCGACTCGAGCGCGAGGCCGATCGCGTGGCCCTCGACGTCAGCGGCGCGCCCGATGCCTTCGTCGCCGCCATGGAGCGGCTCGGCCGGCTCAATCTCGCCGAACGGCGCCCGGGCCGCCTGCGGGAGCTCCTCTTCGCGACGCACCCCTCCCTCGAGGCAAGGATCGCCACCGGGCGCGCTGCGGGGGCGCGGCTCGCCGCCGCTCCGTGACGAGCGTCGCGCGCCACCGGCTGCCTTGACACCTCCGCGATGGGCATGGGAGCCTGCCCCCGCGGTGGCCCCATGATCGCGCCGTCGCCTGACCGTTTCCCCTGGAGGCTCGCGATGAGTGACCTGGACCGCCTCAAGATTCAGGTGACCGAGGCCGTCGATCGGATGGCCGAGGATCTGTGGAGCCTCGCGCTCCGGATCCACGCCCACCCGGAGCTGGCCTTCAAGGAGGAGCAGGCGGCGGCCTGGCTGACCGAGTTCCTCGAGCGCCGGGGATGCCGCGTCGAGCGTGGTGTGGGTGGCTTGCCGACCGCGTTTCGCGCCGAGGTGCCCGGGGCGGGGGACGGCCCGACGATCGCGGTGATGGCGGAGTACGACGCGCTCCCCGGCATCGGCCACGCGTGCGGCCACAACGTCATCGCGACGGCGGGGGCGGGGGCGGGCGCCGCGCTCGCGGTCGTCGCCAGGAGCCTCGCCGGGGCACGTCTCCCCTTCAACGGTCGGATCACCGTGGTGGGGACGCCCGCGGAGGAAGGCGGCGCGGGCAAGGTCAAGCTCCTGGACGCCGGTGTGTTCCGCGACGTCGACGCCGCGATGATGATCCACCCGCGCTGCGGGACGCAGGTCTGGCGGCCGACGCTCGGTCTCATGAAGGCCAAGGTCGAGTACTTCGGCAAGGCCGCGCACGCGTCGTCCTGGCCGTGGCGGGGCGTCAACGCCCTGAACGCCGTCATCGGGCTCTTCAACGCGCTCGACGCGATGCGCCAGCAGCTCCGCCCGGACGCCCGGATCCACGGCGTGATCACGGTCGGCGGCCAGCAGCCCAATATCATTCCCGAGTACACCGCGGCGGACTTCTACCTGCGCTCGCTCGACAAGGTCTACCTCCAGGAGGTGCGGCGCCGCTTTGAGGCGGCCGTGGAAGGCGTCGCCACGGCCACGGGGTGCCGCGCCCAGGTGACCATCGATCCGCGGATCCACGATCCGCTCAAGCCGAACGCCGCGATGGCGGCGCTCTTCGAGCAGAACCTCGGGCGCATCGACTTCCCCGAGGACCCCGACGACGGGCAGGCGGGCTACGGCTCGACCGACGCCGGCAACGTGAGTCACGCGATCCCCACGATCCATCCCTACATCCGCACCGCGCCCGACGGCGTTCCGGGCCACTCACGCGAGTTTGCGGAGCACAATGCCACGCCGCTGGCGCGCGCGGGCATGGTGGCCGGCGCCAAGGCGCTGGCCCTGACCGCCCTCGATCTCCTCGCCGAGCCGGCCGCGCTCCGGGCGGCAAAGGAAGAGTTCCACCGCACGGCCTGAGCCCTCGGGTCGTCCCTGCCCCGCTTCCGGCGCGCGGATGATTGTCGCGGGCGGGCGTGTCGAGTAGGATCGGACCCGGACCGGCTCCGGCCGGCGGGCGAGCCGAGCTCTCGTCACGCCGGGGGGCGCGTGACGCCATGGATGCTGCCATCTCGCTGGACACGGTCGTCGTGGCCTCGCAGGACCAGGCGTCCTGCAGCCTGGAGGACGAGGTCGCGATCGTCCATCTGAAGGCTGGCGTCTACTACGGTCTGGACCCGGTCGGCGCCCGCATCTGGGAGCTGCTCAAGACACCCCGGAGCGTCCGGGCCGTCCGGGACGTGCTCCTGGCGGAATACGAGGTGGATTCGGCGCGCTGCGAGAGCGACCTCGTCACGCTGCTCCAAACGATGGCCGAGGCTGGGCTCGTCGAGGTCTCCGATGGGAAGCCTCGCTAGGTTCATCGCCCTGCCGCCAGCCGAGCGGCGCCTGATCGTGGCCGCGACCGGGCTCCTGGCGGCGACCCGTGTCGGGCTGTGGATGCTGCCCTTCCGGTGGGTTCACCGAGCGAGCGGCGCCCTCGCGAATCGCCCTCGGCCTCGAGGCGGCGAACCATCGGTCGAGCGCATCGTCTGGGCGGTGGGAGCGGCCGACCGGCTCGTGCCGCGGACGACGTGCCTCGTCCGAGCGCTCGCGGCGCAGGCACTGCTCGCGCGGCGCGGGCACGCGAGTCAGCTTCGGCTCGGCGTCGCCGGCGGCTCCGGCCGGGCCTTCGAGGCACACGCGTGGCTCGAGCGGGACGGGCGGATCCTGATCGGCGGCCCCGTCGAAGCGCGCTACGTTCCCTTGCCGGTGCTGGATCCTCATCGGTGAGCAGCATCGCCGCGGTCTGGCGCCTCGACGGTGCGCCACTTCATCAGGCGACGCTCGACCGGATGATCGAGCGCCTGGCTCCCCGCGTCGCCGACGCGGTGGGCACGTGGCTGGACGGTCCGGTCGGCCTCGGCCACCGGATGCTCCATGCGACGCCCGAGTCGCTCCAGCAGAAGCTCCCGCTGGCCGGCGACACCGGCGAGGTCGTCGTGACCGCCGACGTGCGTCTCGACAACCGGGCGGAGCTCATGTCGACCCTGGGGCTCGTCCATCGAGCCGCCGACGGGGTCAGCGACGGGGAGCTCGTCCTCCGCGCCTGGGAGCGCTGGGGCAAGGAGTGCCCGGCGCACCTGCTGGGTGACTTCGCGTTCGCGCTCTGGGACGCCCGGCGGCGCGTGCTCTTCTGCGCGCGCGACCCGGCGGGCGTCAAGCCTTTCTACTATCACCTCGGATCCCGGGTGGTCGCGGTCGCCTCGGAGACCAAAGCCCTGCTCGCGGTTCCGGACGTCCCGCGCCGGCTCGACGAGATCAGGATCGCCGCCTGCCTCGTCCCCGGCCTCGACGACCGGGCGGCGACGTTCTACGAGGGCATCCTCCGCCTCCCGGCGGGCCATTGCCTCACCGTGACCACCGGCGGTGCCGCCGCACGCGCCTACTGGCAGCTCGATCCGACCCGCGAGCTCCGCCCGGCGTCGGACGCCGAGTACGCGGAGCAGTTCCGGGAGCTGTTCACCGACGCGGTGCGGTGGCGCCTGCGAAGTGTCTCCCCGGCCGCCGCCGCGCTGAGCGGCGGGCTCGACTCGTCGTCCGTGGTGTGCGTCGCCCGGGCGGTCCAGGAAGCGGCGGGGACGGGACCGCTGGCGACCTACACCGCGCGCTTCCCGACGATCCCGCGCTGCGACGAGGGCGCCTACGTCGCCGCCGTCGAGGCCCAGGGCGGGCTCGCGCCCCGGCATCTGCCCGGCGACACGCTCGACCCGCTGGGCGATCTCGAGGGGTTGCCGGGCCGGGAGGACGAGACGTTTCACGCTCCCGGCTACTACATGCACGGAGCTCTGTACCGCGCAGCGCGGTCCGACGGCGCGCGGGTCTTCCTGGAGGGAACTGGGGGCGACCTCGTCGTCTCGCATGGAACGGGGTATCTCCACGACCTCGCCCGCCAGGGACGCTGGCTGGCACTCGGCCGTGAGGTCCAGCAGCTCTCGCGCTCGTTCCAGCGACCGAGCTGGCGGACGCTGCGCGGGGTCGCGGGCGCCGTGGCTCCGCCGCTGTTCCGTCGGGCCTGGCGACACCTGCGTTACCGGGGGTTCCTCGCGCCGCCGCTGATCCGCGCCGACTTCGCTCGACGGATCCATCTCAACGAGCGTCTTCGTGCTGCGGCGCCCCACTGGAGCGGTGGAAACGTCGAGGGCGCGCGGCACGAGCACTGGCGTCTCCTGACCTCGGCCCGGCTCGCCGCCATCCTGGAGACGGTTGCCGCGTTGGGCGCGACCGCGGGCGTCGACGTGCGCGACCCCTTTCTCGACCGCCGCGTCATGGAGTTCTGTCTCGCGCTCCCGGCATCCCAGAAGATCCGACAAGGGCGCACGCGCGTGGTGGCGCGTCACGCGCTGGGCTCACTCCTGCCCCCGGAGATCCGGGACCGCCCGGGGAAAGCCCCCCTCGACCTGATGCTCGGCTCGGCGCTCGCCGTCTACGGACGGGAGCGACTCGGGCGCCTCATGAAGGAGGCGCTCAGCGTGCTCGCGCCGTACGTGCCGGCGGATTCCATCCGCCGCGCGCACCGCGGGTACCTCCACAGAGGCGCGCCGACGGACGTGCGCCGCGTGTGGCGGCTCGCCATGCTCACTCTCTGGCTTCGGCGCGCCATCCGGTAAGACGCAGGCGGGCCCAGGATCCGGATTCCCCCTCAACCTCGTGGAGAGGAGCACACCCGATGGAGCCCAAACCCGCAGAGAAGATGAAGTCCCCGGAACCGCGACGGCCGGAGTCGGAGCGGAAGCCCTACGTCACGCCTCGGCTCACCGAGCACGGGAAGATCGCGCAGGCAACACTGGCGGACTTGTCGACACCGAGCGATCGAAGCCTGAAGGATGGCTTCGCGCCGGTTGATTCGCGGGCGGTCCTGGCTGCGGTCGCGGCGCTGCCGATCGAGCGGTGGTCCTACCAGGGGGAGGCGGTTCGCCATCTCGGCCCGATGGCCCAGGACTTCGCCGCCGCCTTCGGCCTCGGGGCGGACGACCGCCACATCTTTCCCCTCGACGCCGCCGGCGTCGCCCTCGCGGCCCTCCAGGGCCTCCACAGTCTGGTGCAGACCCAGACGGCCCGGCTCGAGGCTCTCGAGCGCGAGTTGGCGGCGCTCCGCGGGGAGGCCGCTGCCCTCCGGCTCGAACTCGCCCTGCGCGAGGGCGAGCCCGTGGCCTAACGGCCAGAGCCGGTGGCACCGATGCCCGCGTTCGCGCATGATGGGCCCCGGCAGCGCATCCGCTTCCCTCACCCCATGCTTGCGGTGGGCGGTGTCGTCAGCCTGATCCACCGACTCTCAGGAGGGGCGCCATGGAACTGAGCATCTCGGACCAGACACCGACGAACGAGCCGGACCTCACGGATGGACAGCCGGCAGCCGGGCCCGCGAAGCAGGCGCCCGCGAGCGCGCTGAAGCCGTACACGCGCCCGCGTCTCACCGAACACGGGCGCGTGCCCGCCCTCACCTTCGCCCAGATCAGTCCGGCAGACGACAGCGACCGGAACGTCAAGGAAGGCTTCGAGTCGGTCGATCTCCGCGAGATCTTGGCCGCGGTCGCGGCACTGCCGATCGAGCGGTGGTCCTACAAAGGTGAGACCGTTCGCCATCTCGGCCCGATGGCCCAGGACTTCGCCGCCGCCTTCGGCCTGGGCGCGGACGACCGGCACATCTTCCCCCTCGACGCCGCCGGCGTTGCCCTCGCGGCCCTCCAGGGCCTCCACGGCCTGGTCCAGACCCAGACGGCCCGGCTCGAGGCTCTCGAGCGCGAGCTGACGGCGCTCCGCGGGGAAACCGCCGCCCTCCACGTCGAGCTCGCGGTGCGCGAGGGCGCGCCCGTGGCCTGACGGTCAGGCTTCCCGAGACTCAGCCGCCGAGCCGGCCGCCCGTGTTCACCTACGTCGCGTACGGCCTGAGCATCCACTCGGCCCTGGAGCTTCCCGAGCTCATCCCGGGACGAGCCCCACCCGACGTGGTGGTTCGTCTCGGGCACGTCCCCGGCGTCCCAAGCGACCCGCCGGTGGGCGATTGCCTCCTCCGCGCGAACGCCGACGAGATCTGTCTCTACTGGCCGGACGTTGGCGCGGTCCTCCTGCGTCACGGGCGCGAGATCACCCTCGACCCGCAGCCCGAGTCGGCTCTCGACCTGCTGCGCCTCTATCTGCTGGGACCGGTGCTCGCGCTCCTCCTCCACCAGCGTGGATTCCTGGTCCTCCACGCAAGTGCCGTGAGCCTCGACGGCGGCGTGGTGGCGTTCCTCGGCCACTCCGGCCACGGAAAATCGACCACGGCCGCAACGCTGCACGCGCGGGGCGGGGCCATCGTTGCGGACGACGTGGTCGCCCTGGACCTGGCGGCCTCGGGCGGACCGGCCGCCCTGCCGGGGTTCCCCTTGCTCAAGCTGTGGCCCGATGCGGTAATGGCGCTGGGGGAGAGCCCGGAGGACCTGCCGCGCCTACACGCGAGCGAGGAGAAGCGGGCGCGAGTCGCGGACACCGTGGCGACGGCACCGCGACCCCTACGGCGGGTCTACGTGCTGACCGAGACCGAATCGCTGGGGCTCGAGCCCCTCAGCGGCCACGCGGCGGTCTTCGAGCTGCTCCAGCACACCTATGTCGCGCCGGCGCTCGAGCTGCTCGGCTCGCCGAGCTTCCTCGCCCAGTGCGCGCGGCTCGCCGCGGCAGTGCCCATTCGTCGCCTCCGGCGGCCGCGGTGCCTCGCGGGGCTCGGGGAGCTGGCTGCCCTCATCGAGGCCGACTCGGGCGCGGTACCCCGGGGTGCTCGGGCCTGAGCTCGAGCCGCCCGAGCCGCTCGCACGGTTCACCCGCGCTCGGTCGGCCCCGCCTCCGATAGCGCGCGCCGCCGGGCGTCGGTGCGGCGCTCCGCCTCGAGCCGCTCCAGCTCGACGGCCGAGTGGTCGACGAAGCGCATGGCCGCCGCGAGCCCGTGGTGGCCGGCCTGCTCCGCGATGAGGCGATGCATCGCCTGGCAGACGCGCCGGTAGGCAGGGTGGCCCTGGGGTGCGGTCCGGAGCTCGAGCACGTGCATCGCCTCGCGAGCGTTCATCTCCATGTAGAAGCGGATCCGGTAGGCCATGCACACGGCGTAGGGCGCCGCCGGGGCGAGGCCCACGGCGGACACCGCGTCGTGGAGCGCGGCCGAGGCTTCCATGACCCGTCGCCAATCGGTGCCGCCGCCGCTCTCCTCCACCGCCTCGGGAATGGCGTAGCCGTGCCGGGGACCGAGCGGCTGCCACTCGAGCGACAGGAGCCGGTGCCGCTGGAGGTCGCGGAACGCGCCGTAGTCCGTGAGGATGTCGAACCGGTAGCTCGTCCGCTCGAAGGCGCGTCCCGGCTTGTGCCGCCGGTTCGCACGCTCGCCCACGTACGCGCGCAGGACCGCCGCCCGCTCCTGGGTGGTCATCCGGCGGGCGAGCGCGAGGAGCTGGTCGTCGGGGTGGCCCGAGACGGCGTAGAGCGCGGCGGCCACGACCTTCACCTCGCCCTCGGGATCGAAGTCCGCGAGCACCACCTCCGGGCGCGGCTCCGGAGCGATCTGGCCGAGCGCGGCGGCGGCCGCCGACTCCGCGGCCGCACTCGTGGCCGCGAGGTAGGCCGACCAGGCGCCGCCGCGGTCGGGGGCATCCACGCGCCGAAGGAAAGCCGGAATCATCTTGCGCAGCTCGGTCAGCATGAGGTCCGCGCACGCGCGCGCCTCGGCGAGCGGCGACGCGCGAAGGCGCAGGAGGAGGGCCTCGTACGCCTGGCCCGTGCCGTAGAGTCCCACGTTCGACCGCGTCGCGGCCGGAAGGAGCCCGCGGAGGGTGTCGAGCGCCTTCGCCCGTATGGTGTTCCGGTAGACGACCTCGGAGTCCGACGGCTGAGGCGGGTGGCGCCGGCGGAAGTGCTCCTGCATCGGCTCGAGCCACCGAGCGTACGTTTCGAACATGAGGTCGAGCGTCGCCCCGAACTCGCGCTCGAGCGGTGTCCCGCGGACCTCCGCCGGCACGTGGTAGCGCCAGTGCCCGCCGGGCCGGTCCGCGTAGGGGACGTAGCGGGTCGACTGCTCGAGGTAGGCCATGAGACGGCCCCACTCGAGGAGCTTCGTGAGGACGTTGGAAACGCCCTCGCACGCGAGGTGGACGCCCCCTAGCTGCGCCACCGAGTCGTCCCCGTACTCGACGAAGACGCGCTCGAAGAGGCTCTCCGCTCGCGCGATGCCAACGTCCCCGGCGGGGGCGGTCCCCTCCCCCGCCAGCGCCGCCGTGCCCGCGAACTCGTCGAGGAACAGCCGGCGAAGAGACTTGGGGGAGCGTGAGTAGCGCGCGAAGAGGGCGCCCTTGACGACCTCGGGAAGGTTGACGAGCGCGAAGACCGGGGTGTCGACGCTGGTGAAGTACGGGGCCAGCTTCGCCCGCTCCTCCACCGTGAACGACTCGGCCGCGCCGACGCTCAGTGAACTACCCTCACGCCCGATTCCACGCGTCTATCCTAGCAGGGCGCGCAGCGCGGCGGCGAGGACCACGCCGCCCGCGACGGCCACCAGGAGATGCCCCGTGCCGCGGGCGAGGACGGCGACGGCCGCGGCCGCCGGGAGATCGGTCACCCACGCCGGCGCGCCGTCCCCGGAGCCGAGAATGACCAGGGGCAGCGCGAGGGCCGTGAGCAAGGCGATCGGGAGCGCCGCGAAGTACCGCTCGACCCAGCCCGGCAGCCGCCGCCGCGCCAGCGCGAGGAGCAACGGGGCGCGCGTCAGATAGGTCGCCGCGCCCATGGCGGCGAACGTGAGCAGGAGCCCGGGCCTGATCATCGCGGCGCCGTCCGGCGGCGGGGATCCGGGGTCGGCGCCGCGCTCCCGAGGGCGGCGCGCGGCGCGAGCCAGATGCCGAGGGCGGAGGCGCCGAGACCGGCCACCGCGATGTGCCAGGTGCCCCCGACCGCGCCCTTCACGGCCAACGCCACGAGGGCCGCGACCCCCGCCACCGCCCATTGCCACGGTGCGTGGATCGTCCGCGCGAGGATCGCGATGAACACGGCCGGGAACACGAAGTCGAGCCCGTACCGGTGAGGGTCGGGGATGCGGCCGCCGAGAACGCCGCCGGCGGCAGCGCCCAGGTACCAGGCGACGTAGGTCGCGGCCGCCGAGCCGGCAAAGTAGGCCGGGTGGGCCGGCTGCCGCGCGAAGCGCGCCGTCGTGAGGGCGTACGACTCGTCCGTGATGCCGTGGGCGAGAAGCGCCAGGCGCCCTCGCGAGAGGTGCGCGAAGTATGGCGCCAGGCTCGCGGCCATCAGGTAGTGGCGGAGGTTGACGATGTAGGTCGTCACCACCAGGAGCCACGCCGGCGCGCCGGATTGCAGCATGGGCAGCGCGACGAACTGCGCGGTCCCGGCGGTGACGAGGAGGCACATCGCCACCAGCTCCCCCAGGGACAGGCCCGCCTGGCGAGCGAGGCCGCCCCACACGACCCCGTAGGCCACGATGCTCGGGACGACCGTGGTCAGCGCGTCACGCCCGCCCGCCCAGGCCTCGGCGCGCGCCGCGGCCGGGCCGCGGGCCGCCGGTGCGCCGGAGCTCAGCGGAGCGTCTCCCATCAGCGAGGAGGGAGCGGACGGGCGAGTGGTCACACCGGATGATATGCCGTGATCCCAGCCGTTCCGCAACGTCGCCCTGACGGCGCGACCGGCAGTCTCGCGGATCAGAGCTCGGGTCCGACGATCGAGCCGCGCGCGATCCGGAGCCCGCTGACCGGGCGTCACTTGGTCCGACGTTACACGATCGCGATCGGGCGTCCCGGGCGAGCCCGTTCGCGCCCTTGATGCGGAGCGGGGCGAACACGTAGACGAACTCGGAGACCTTGTCCTTGATCAGGTCGGTGAAGTCCAGGTTCTCGTGGTTGAAGATCCCGTTCTTCGTGAGCAGCTCGTTGTGCACGACGAACGCGAGGTCCGGATTCGGGTTGGGCACGACCTCGGTCGCCCAGGTGTCCGCGCCGACCAGGGCGAGCTGCTTGGCCGCGCACCAGCGCGCGACGTCCAGCCCGATCCCGGGCTCGCCCTCGTTGAACTTGGCGTTGTCCTTCATCCAGAGACTGCTCCACCCGGTATTGAAGAACACCCCGTCGCCCGGCTGGATGCTCGACTCGGCGATGCCCTGGCGCTGGAGCGCGGCCTGGACGTCGGCGACCTGATCTCCTCACCCATGTTGAGCATGCGCCCCTTGAGCCCCGCCACATCGACCAGGACTCCGCGGGTGAAGAACGGCTTGCATCTTCTCGATGCCGAGCTTCTGGAGCCCGTAGGCGTTGGCCATCTCGGCCTCGGTGAAGCCATTGTAGTACCGCATCTCGGTCATGTCGCCGTCCTTGCCGGTGATGCAGCCGATGTGGCCGAGTCCATCGAACTGGGTGCCGACCTGGCCGATCTCCGTCGCAGACGAACTCGTC
The DNA here is from genome assembly GCA_963805625.1 of uncultured Candidatus Rokubacteria bacterium. Taxonomy (GTDB): domain Bacteria; phylum Methylomirabilota; class Methylomirabilia; order Rokubacteriales; family DASRDR01; genus DASRDR01. The sequence continues at coordinate 407,830 of CAWDVE010000016.1, read as the reverse complement.
GTGGTAGACGAGCTTGTTCTTGCCGAACGGCCCGCCGGTCGGCGTGCCGGGGATCCGGAGCGCGAACACGCGGGCTCCGAAGAGCGGCATTTCGGCCTCGTAGACGCGCCCGAGCTCGTAGATCTTCCCGGTCTTGATGAGCCGCGCAGCCTCGAGCACCTTGGCGGGCGTGATCCAGTTGGACGCGCCGGCCTCGTCCTGCGGGCCCCATCGCGACGGCCACCACTTCGGCCCGATCGGCGTGTCGCCCGCCGCCTGCGCCTGCGCGACCTGCGTCTGGGCGAGCATGACTGCCGGCCGCCATGCCGGCCGTGACGCCCGTGGCCAGGCCGCTCTGGATGAACGCCCGCCGGGACACGTCGCTCGGCGCCTCTGGGGGCGCGGTGGTCTCGGGCTCCGCCCTGGGCGCGGCGGCAACGCGACGGTAGAACTGGTCCAGCCAGCCACTCTGCATGGTCGTCTCCTCTCGATCTGGTAGGCGCGGGGAGCGGCCCCGGGAGGCCTCGACCCGCGCCCGGTCTCATACCTCGGAGCGCCGCGTCCGCACATGCGGACCTCATCCCGAGCCGGCCGGGAGCTGCCCGACGGCAGCCGGTTCTCGCGCCCCGTCGGAGGATCCGCGGCCGTACAGGGGAGAAGTCCACGCTAGTGGGGGCCCCCGAGGGGTGTCAAGGCGGCGGTCCGATCGGTGGACGGCGCGTGCGCGTTGACACCCCTCGCGCTGCTCGGCTACAGTGGGCGCCGTTCAAACTCAGACCAGGAGGCCCGCGATGCGATACCGTCTGGCCGCGCTCACGACCGTCCTCGTGTTCGCCGTCTCGCTCGCTGCGTGCGCGGCGTTCAGCACGGGCCGCGACTTCCCGTCGCCCAAGCCGGGCGCGGAGATCAAGAACGGCGTCACGACGAAGGCCGATCTCCTGAAGATGTACGGCGATCCGACCCAGGTGGGCATGAAGGACGGAGACCAGACCTGGACCTGGTACTTCTGGAAGAAGGGCTCGGGTAAGGAAGGTGACCTCTCGAAGCAGCTCGAGGTCACGTTCAATGCCCAGGGCATCGTCAAGTCCTATTCCTTCTCCTCCAACTTTCCCGGAGGACATGAAGACCCGCTGACGGACCCGGGCCGGGCCGCGGGACGCCGGCCGGCCGACGCCGCCGTCGTCCCGATCCTCCTCTTCGTCGTCCTGATCTGGGGCGGGAGCTACTCCGCGATCAAGGCGACGCAGCCGTTCTTCCCGCCGATCGCGTTCGCCACCTTCCGCTGCGGGGTGGCGGCCGTCATCCTGGTCGCGGTGGGCCTGGCCACCGGCGCGCTCCGCTCCACCCTTCGGCCCCGCGACTGGGGCGTCGTCGTGCTGCTGGGCCTGTTCGGCAACACGCTCTTCCACAGCCTCCTCATCATGGGGGTCCATCGCACCTCGCCCGGGCATGCGGCGATCCTGGTCGCGCTGAGCCCGGTGCTGGCGGCGCTCCTGGCCCGCCTGCTGTACGGGGAGCCGGTCGGAGCGCGCCGCACGAGCGGCATCGCGCTCGGCTTCCTCGGGGTCGCGCTGATCGTGCTGCGCGGCAGCCACGGGGCGGCCTCCGCGCTGGGGGACCTGCTGAGCCTCGGCGCGAGCCTGTCCTGGGCCCTCTACACCGTGGTCGGGAAGCGACTGCTCGCACGGGCCACGCCGCTGGCTGTCACGACCTGGGCCACCCTCGTCGGCGTGATCGCGCTTCTGCCGTTCGGCGGGCCGGGGCTCCGCGACGTGCGCTGGGCTCTGCTCACCTCCGGTCAGTGGCTGCTCCTCGCGTACCTCTCCGCCGGAACGATCGCCCTGGCGAACCTCCTCTGGTACATGGCGCTCGCTCGCGCCGCCACCGCCCGCGTCGTGGCGTTCTCGTTCCTCATCCCCCTGATTGCCACCACGATCGCGGTCCTGGCCGGCCAGGAGACACTCACCCCGTCCCTCGCCCTGGGCGCGGTCGCCGTCCTGGGCGGCGTGGCCCTCGCGCACCGGGCCTGACGGGCTCAGTCGGCCCGGGCGTTGACACGTCCCGGGGTGCGCCATAGGTTTGGCCACGTGAGCGGGCCTGGCTCGTGCGCGCTGGGCCTCCGGTGCATCGACTGCCGGGGCGAGCTACCGCTCGAGTATCGCCTCGCGTGCCCCGGGTGCGGGGGCCTCCTCGAGCCCGTCTATGACCTCGAGCCGTTGCGTCGCGCGGGCCCGGGCGCGGCCTTCGCCGGGCGAGGCGTGTGGCGATACCACCCGGTCCTTCCCATCCGCGACCCGGCGCACTTCGTCTCGCTCGGCGAGGGAAGTACACCGCTCCTCGATGCCCCCACCCTGGCCCGCGTCCTCGGCGTGCGGCGACTCCTCCTCAAGTTCGAGGGGACCAATCCGACGGGCACCATCAAGGACCGCTCGTCGGCCACGGCCGTCGCCGCAGCACTCCAGTTCGGATATCGCGCCATCTCCGTGGTGTCGACCGGGAACGCGGGGTCCTCGCTCGCGGGCTATGCAACCCGGGCCGGCTTGCGGGCGCTCATCTTCTGCTACGAGCAGGCCTCGGCCCCGAAGCTCGCCCACATGAGCCTGGTGGCCTCCGACCTCGTCCTCTATCAGGGCTTCTACGACGACCTCATCCAAATCTGGGATCGGATGATCGAGGAGCAGCCGGTCTTCGACGGCGGCGCCTCGCGGAACGCCTTCAAGCAGGAAGGAAAGAAGACGCTCGCGTGGGAGATCGCGGAGGACTGCGGGTACCGGCTGCCGGACGTCGTCGTCTACCCGGTGGCCGTCGGGGAGGCGTTCATCTCCGGCTGGCGCGCGTTCAACGAGATGCGCACGCTCGGTTGGATCCGGGAGCCTCCGCTCCTGGTGGCCGCGCAGTCGGCCAGGGCGAACCCCGTCGCAACGGCGTGGCGGGCGGGCACGGATCTCCGGCCGGTCCCCCTCGCCTACACCGTCGCCGAGGGGCTCGCGGTCGGCGACCCCGGCGCGAAGGGCGCGTGGGTGCTGCGCCTGCTCCGGGACGGCCAGGGTCTCGCGACCGACGTCGGGGACGAAGCCGTCCTGGACGCGCAGCGTCTCCTGGCCCGCACCGAGGGGCTCTACGCCGGGCCGACCGGGGTCGCGACGCTCGCGGCCATGCGCCGGCTCCTGGCCGAGGGCGCCCTCGACCCGGCGAGCACGATCTGCTGCGTGATCACCGAGACTGGCCTCAAGAGCGAGGCCCGGGTCGAATCCCGGGCCGGCGAGGCGTTGACGTACGATCGCCTCGTCGCGCTCGTCAGGGAGCGCCTCGCCGCTCCCTGACCTCGGGCTGCGGGAAACGCGGCCGCGCCCCGCCCCGCCGCTACCGGAAGTAGGGCTCGACGCGGAGAAAGACGTCGTACGCCAGCCGGACGTCTCCCAGGCAGTAGGCCTCGATGTCGTCGACCCGCCCCGCGCGCCAGAGCCCGAGCACCTGGGAGCCCTCCATGCCGGGCGGCCACTTCTGGAGCCCCAGCAGCTCGGCGACGACGTCGAGCCGCACGGTGTCCGCCCGCTCCCAGTTCGAAAGGATGCGCATCACGTCGAAGTGGCTGTCCGGGGCGTAGGGCCGGAGGGGAAGGCCCGAGCTTGGCGGCACGCCCACATAGATGGAGCGGCGGATGAGATACGGCAGATCGAAGGCGAGGCCGTTGTAGGTGACGAACCGCCAGTCGCGGGCGCTCCGGACCACCTCCCAGAACGCCTCGAGGATGCGCCGCTCGTCCTCGATGGCCCGCGCCGTCAGCGCCTTCGTCTCGAGCTCGCCGCGTCCCCGCCCATCGTGGCCCATACCGATGCAGATCACGTGGCCGAACTCCGGGCGGAGCGCCATGTAGCGCTCGAGTTCGCGCCGAAGGCCGGCGAACGTCTCGGCCTCCATCCCCGCCAGGAACTCGTCCAGACCAGGCCCGCCGCCCTCCGGGTCCGCCCGCCGGACGACCCGTTCCCAGACGTACTCCTGGATCTTGCGGGGCTCCGCCCGGAGGTCCCGGGGAATCGTCTCGATGTCCAGGACGAAGTTCATGGCCCCCCCGCCTCGTGAACCACCACGCGGTTCTTCCCCTCACGCTTGGCCGCGTACATCGCCTCGTCGGCCGCGCCGAGCGCGGCCTCCACCGACTCCGGGGCGCGCTCGAACGCGACCGCGCCGACGCTCGCGGTGACCCGCGGGAGCTCCGGTGGGAACGGCAGGCGCGCGATGAGGTCCACGAGCTTTAGCGCATAGCGCGGCACCGTGAGACGCGAGGCCTCGGCCAGGATGACCGCGAACTCGTCACCCCCGAGGCGCGCGGGGATGTCAGTCGTCCGGCAGTTCTCGCGGATCACGCGCCCGACCGCCTGGAGCACGCGGTCGCCGGCCTCGTGGCCGGCCGTGTCGTTCACGGCCTTGAACCCGTCGAGGTCGACCACCAGAAGGCCGAACGGGCGCCCATAGCGCCGGCAGCGGTAGATCTCGCGCTCGAGCGCCTCATGGAGGTAGCGGGAGTTCCAGAGCCGCGTCAGCCGATCGCGACGGGCCGAGTCGCGCTCGCGGAGGAGGGAGAGCGCGAGCGCATCTTCCGTCCGGAGGAGCCGCCGGACGGCGGCGCGCCCGGCGCCCACGGTCGCGGCCACGCTCGCGAGCGCCGCCAGCCGCAGCCCCACGTGCCAGGCCAGCGCCTCCGTCGGCGTGTCGGTGACGGCCGTGCCCGCCGCCATCAGCTGCGTGGCACTCCAGCCGGCGGTGGCGAGACCGACGGTCGCCCAGCGACCGGCCGGACGGAAGCGCCAGCTGGTGATGGCGACGATCGTCATATGGATGAGCGCCAGCGTGACGTCGGCGCCCGCGCGGCGGTCGAGCGTGAGGATCATGCACCCCGCGGCGGCCAGGAAGCCGATGCCGAGCCGGCCGACGAGGGCTGACAGGCGCGCCGCGCCGGCGTCGACGTGGCCGCGGCGCGCTGGGACCGCCTCGGGCGCCGGCCGCCCCCTGAGCTGGCCGAACCGCCCAATCCGGCCCAGCCGGCCGAGAAGCCCTAGACCCGATACCAGCGGAGCTCCTCCGCCATGCTCACCGTCCCCCCGAAACCCGCGCGAGCGGCGGCCACGTGATCCCGGAGCGTCCCGTGGACCGTGTAGCCGACGTGGGCCAGGTACAGCCGGCCGACCCCGGCAGCGCGGGCGACCGCACCCGCCTCCCGCGCGGTCGAAGGCCACTCAGCAGGATTGGGCCGGGCGAACGTCGCCTCGTGGACCAGCGCCGTGGCGTTCTGGGATAGCGCCTCGACCTCGGCACACGGCCGGGTGTCCGACGAGTCGACGAGGCTCCGCCCCCCCGCGTCCAGGCGAACCGCCAGGTTGGGCATGCTCCCGTGCAGGTTCGGCGACGCCGTCATCACGAGATCCGCCGTCGCGAGCACGCGCAGGCCCTCCTGCGGCTCGACGGGCACGACGGGCACGACCGGCACCTCCAGCCCCTCGTCCGCGAGTCCGAACAGCCCGAGGAGCCGCTCCACCAGGCCGACGTGCTCGACCCGGCAGTGGACGGGTAGCAGGGCCGGTCGCCCAGGCAGGCAAACGAGAGGCCCGCGGCGGGCCGGCCAGACGCAGCCCTGACGCGGCGAGCGGGGCCGCGCCGCGCGCCCACCCGCCTCCGCCGGGAAGCCTGGGCCGGTCGGCTCGGTCCCATGGCGCGTGGCCGCCCCGGGCAGCCCTCAGGTCCGACGGCGGCGCAGCAGGATCGGGATGCCGACGGCAGCCACGATGACCGCCGCGACGCTCACGAGCTGCGCGACCCGGAACGAGCCGAGCATGAGGCTGTCGGTCCGGAGCCCCTCGACCCAGAAGCGTCCGAGCGAGTAGAACCCGAGGTACGCGAGAAACAGGGCGCCCGGCGCCCGCTCGAACCGTCGCCGGAGGACGAAGTACAGGAGGAGGAAGGTCGCGGCGTTCCAGAGCGACTCGTAGAGGAAGGTGGGATGGAAGTACTGGTGATCCACGAAGGCTGGCGGCCGGCGCGGCTCCGAGATGTAGAGCTTCCACGGCAGGTCGGTCGGCCTCCCGAACGCCTCCTCGTTGAAGAAGTTGCCCCACCGGCCGATCGCCTGCGCGAGCAGGAGGGACGGCGCCACGATGTCCAGATACGCGAGAAGCGGCAGCCCCTTGGCCCAGACGTAGGCACCGCCCGTGAGCAACCCCGCGATGAGGCCCCCGTGGATCGCCAGGCCACCCTCCCAGACCGCGAACATCCGCCACCACGGCTGCGTCTGGTAGTAGTCGAGGTTGAAGAGGACGTAGTACAGCCGGGCGCCGATCAGGCCGCCGATCAGGGCGATCTCCGCCGCCTTGAGAAGGTCGTCGGGAGACTCGCCACGACGAGCAGCCTCACGGGCGGAGAGCCAGAGTCCGAATGCCATCGACGACGCGATGAGCACGCCGTACCACCGGATCGACACGGACAGTCCGCCCACCAGCGGGAGGTCGGCCGGAAGGCGAAACGCGAGGGCAATGGGCCCGGGCGACCGGAACACGGCTTCCTATTACCCCACGGCGCTCCGGGGTGTCAAACGAAAAGCCGTCGCGCGCGTCGGAAGCACTCGCAAAATCGGAAATTTGTTTGACACTCTTCTGAGCCGCTGGGTATGATGGCGGAAACGTTGCAGGAGGTCTTATTGCTCAGAGCGTGCTGGACGGATTCGAGGGTCTGAGCGTCGTGCTCGGGCTTTCCAGTCTCGGTAGTTTCGGCGAGATCATCGCCGATGTCGGTCCTCTCGAGAAGGTCGTTCTGGTCGTCCTCCTCGCGATGTCGGTGATCTCATGGGCGATCATCCTGCACAAGGCGCTCCAGTTCCGCATGGTCAGCAGCGAGAGCGCGCGCTTCCTCAAGACGTACCGCGAGTCGCGCCGGTTCTCGCTGGTGGCTTCGGGTGCCAAGCGGCTCCGCCAGAGCCCGCTCGGCCGTGTCTACCTCGCGGCGTACCAGGAGCTCTCGGCAAGCGGCGCGCCGCCGCCAGACGTGATGGATGGTCCCCCGGAGCCGGCCGAGGAGGGCATCTCGCCGGATCGTCTCGAATCGGTCCAGCGTGCGACGCGGCGCGTGCACGCGAGCGAGATCGAGCGGATGGAGCGCTATCTCGCGTTCCTGGCGACGACCGCCAGCTCCGGCCCCTTCATCGGTCTCCTCGGCACGGTCATCGGCATCATGAACTCCTTCCAGGCGATCGGCACGCAGGGATCGGCGAGCCTGGCCGTGGTCGCGCCGGGCATCTCGGGCGCGCTGGTCGCCACCGCGGCCGGACTGGCCGCTGCGATCCCGGCCGTCGTCGGGTACAACTACTTCGTCGGGCGGGTGCGCCACTGGACAACCGAGATGGACAACTTCGCGCTCGAGCTGGCCAACCTAATCGAGCGCCGGCTCGTACGGAGCACGAAGCCCTTCTAGGATGGCGATCAAGGCCGACGCCGGCGCGGAGGGTGCCGGCACCCGCAGCACACTGGCCGAGATCAACGTCATTCCTCTCGTCGACGTTGTCCTCGTGCTGCTGCTCATCTTCATGCTGACGGCGCCCATGATGTACCGCGGCATCGACGTGAACCTCCCGCGGAGCGGGGGGAAGCCCACGGCGGTCGAGGAGCGCCTGGTGCTGACCATCACCAAGGACCGCCTCCTCTATCTCAACGAGCGCCCGCTCCCTCTCGCCAACCTGGAGACCCGCCTGCGGGATCTCCTGCGGGACCGGACGGACCGGACGCTCTTCATCAAGGCCGACAAGGACCTCGCCTACGGGCACGTCGTGGAGACCATGGACCGGGTCCGCCGGGCCGGGGTCGAGCGGGTCGGAATGGTCACCGAGCCCCTGCCGAGGCGGGAGTAGGCGATGGCTGCGCCGGTCGTCTACCGGGTTCCTCGCCGCTTCATCACCTTCCCCGAAGACCCGCCGCCCTACGGGTTTCTGGCCGTGTCCTTCCTCGCACACATGGCGTGCTTCGGAGCCGCTCTGGCCCTCTCCGCATTCCTCGGCTCCCGCATGGACCAGTCGAAGGTCTACATCGTCAACCTCGTCCCGGCCACCCCCGCGCTCGGGAGCCCCGCGGCCGATCCGCCGGCGCGGACCGTGCGGGCGCCGGAGTCGCCACGACCCACCCCGCCCGCGCCCAAGGCCGAGGAGAAGGCTCCGCCGAAGGCGGCGCGCCCCGAGCCGCCCCGGCCGGAACGGCCCCCGGAGCGGGTCGTCGAGCCGCCGCCGCCGCGCGCGCCTGAAGTCGCCGCCGCCCGGCCGAAGACACTCGAGCCCTCGGAGCTCGCCCTGCCCCGGCGCGCCGAGAAGGAGAACCCCGCCCTTCTGCCGCCGCCCCCCCGGGTGATCGAGCGAAGCCTGCCGCCGCCGCCGGCCGTGACCCCGCCGGCCGCGGCGCCCGTGCTCCCGACCTCCCCGCCGCAGCTGCCCGAGCCCCCGCGGATCGCGGCGCCGCCCGCGGCTCCCACGGCCCCGGCCTCACCGCCGGCGACTCCGGCTCCGAGCCGGGCGGCAGTGGAACCGATGCGGACAGGCCGGCCCAACGCTCCCTCCGTCTCCGGGAGCAATCTCTCGGTAGACGCCAGCGACTTCCCCTTCACGTACTACCTCCGCCAGCTGCATGCGAAGGTGTCCGAGCGATGGCGGCGCCCGGTCCTCGTCGCATCCGAGCAAGTCTCGGCGGTGGTCTACTTCGAGATCGACCGGGAGGGCCAGCTTCGAGGCGAGCCGAAGATCAAGCAAAGCTCGGGGAACGAGCTCTACGACCAGTCCGCACTGCGCGCGGTCGTCGAATCCCTGCCCTTCCCGCCTCTGCCCCGGGAGTTTCCTGGGCAGTATCTGAAGGTGAACTTTGGCTTCGATCCAGGGCTCAACCGGGGCTGACATGAGAAGGCCGGGATGCGCGCTACTGCTCTTGCTGGCGGCCTTCGGGCTCGCCCTGCTGGCAGCGCCCGCGCGTCTCCAGTCCCAGGGAGTCGAGGTCTTCCTCAACGTCACCCAGGGCGGGTCGAAGAAGCTGGGCATCGCGATTCCCGAGTTCACCCGGCTCACGTCGGTGCCGGACGAGGGGAACTTCGCGCGGGGCGTGCCGGAGATCATCGGCAACGACCTCAGGTTCTCGGCGCTCTTCGCGGTCGCCAACACTCCTGCCCTGCCTGCGGCGCAGGACGGCATCAAGCAGGAGTTCGCGCGCCTCCAGCAGGCCGGGGCTCACGCCGCAATGCACGGGCTCATGCGGATCGACGGCCAGCGCCTCACCATCGAGTTCCGCCTCTACGACCTCACGAACCCCGAGTTCCGACTGATCGCCTCCAAGATGTTCTGGGTGGAGCCCCTGGCTGATCACCGGCGGCTCGCACACCGGATCGCCGACGAGGTCGTGTACCAGTTCACCGGCGAGCGGGGCATCGCCGAGACGAAGATCGCGTACGTGTCACAGGTCGGCGCGAACAAAGAGCTCGTGATGATCGACTACGATGGATTCAACCAGGCCCAGCTCACGAACCTCCGCAGCACGTCCCTGTCGCCGGCGTGGAGCCCCACGGACTCATCGGTGGCGTTCACCTCGTTCTTCAAGGGGTACCCGTACCTCTTCCGGCTCCACCCATTCAACCCGCGGCGGCGCGGGCAGGAGCCCGAGCTCATGTCCGCCTGGCCGGGGATCAATACGGCCCCCGCGTGGGCACCGGATGGTCGCCTCATCGCGCTCACCCTCTCCAAGGGTGGAAATCCGGACATCTACTCACTGCGCGTTGGCACCTCGGACTTCCGGCAGCTCACGAACAACCGTGGAATCGAGACGGACCCGTCCTGGTCGCCCACCGGTCGCGAGATCGCCTTCACCTCGGATCGCTCCGGATCGCCCCAGATCTGGGTGATGAGCGCCGAGGGCACGAATGCGCGGCGGCTCTCGTTCGGAGGCTCGTATGACACGCAGCCGCGGTGGTCGCCCCGGGGGGACACCATCCTCTTCACCCGCCGGACGTCCGGTGGGTTCGACCTCTGGGCCATCAGCCCCGACGGTTCAAACGCCCGCGCCCTGACTCAGGGCAACGGCAGCAACGAGGCGGCCTCCTGGGCGCCCAACGGTCGCCACATCGTGTTCTCGTCGTCCCGCGGCGGCCGGACTCAGCTCTACACGATGTTGGCCGACGGCACCGAGCAGCAGCCTCTCACCCGAGACCGGGGTGAGGCGTCCAGCCCAACGTGGTCGCCGCGCCCACAATGAGGCCTCGACGGACCCCCCCTAGCGAAAGGAGCGTGGTATGACTCGGAGACCCTGGCAGACGACGTTCACCGTGCTCGCGCTGTTCGCCGCATCCGTGGTCTTGACGGGGTGTCCGAAGAAGCCGGCGCCACAGGCCGGGACCGGACCCGGCGGTGGAGCGGGCCCGACCGTGTCGGGCGGGACGGGTAGCGGGGCGGGCGGCGCCGGCACCGGGGCCGGCGGCGCGGGCGCGGGCGGCGCGATGGGTAGCGGGCCCGGCTCGGCCGGCAGCCTGGGCGCCGGGGCGGGCGGCACGGGCGCCGGTGGCGCGGGCGCGGCCGGCGCGGGCGCCGGGGCGGGCGGAGCGGGCGCCGGCGGCGCGGCAGCGACCGGCACGACGATCCCGTCTCTGCCGTCACCGAAGGAGTTCGTGGAGAGCGCTGCGCTCCGCGACGTCTACTTCGACTTCGATCGGTACGACATCCGGACCGGCGACAAGGGCACCCTCGACGAGAACGCCAAGTGGCTGAAGAGCAACGAGAGCGCGCTGCTCCTGATCGAAGGGCACGCGGACGAGCGCGGAACCAACGAGTACAACCTCGCGCTCGGGGAGCGGCGGGCGAAGGCGACCCGCGACTATCTTGTGTCGGTCGGCATCGATGCGGGTCGGATCACGGTCATCAGCTACGGCGAGGAGCGGCCGACCTGCACGGAGAAGGTCGAAGGCTGCTGGTCTAAGAACCGCCGGGCCCACTTCCTCGTCAAGCAGTAGCCTGCCGAGTGACGTCGTGGAGGCCGGGGGGCCGGCTGACCACCGTGGCCGGGGCGATCGCCCTGCTCGTAGGGTGCGCTCCGGAGGCCGCCCCCCTCCTCCACGAGGATTTTGACCGGCTCCGGGTTGATCTCCTGCGCGTGGAGCAGGAGGTTCAGGGAAGCCGCTCCGCTCTCCTGACCGAGATCCAGGCGACCGATCGCCGGACAATCCAGACCCTGACCGAGGTCCAGAGGAGCGTGGCGCGACTGGGCACGCGCCTCGACGACCTCGGGCGCGAGGCGGGACAGCTTCAGGGCCGGGTCGACGAGCTGCGGCGCCGCATCGACACGCTGGCGCTCCAGTTCGAGGCGGTCGGGACCCCGGTGGGCAGCGGCGGCGCCCAGCCGGTGCCCGCGCCCGCGACGATCGCCCAGCGCCCGACCACGCCCGGCGGCCAGGCAAGTGACCTCTACCAAACCGCCTACATTGACTTCACGCGGGGGCACTACAACCTGGCGATCGCGGCGTTCCGGGAGTACGTGCGGCTTTACCCCGGCACCGCCCTCACCGAGAAGGCCCAGTACTGGATCGGCGAGTCCCACTTCAGCTTGGCGCGAGCCCACCAGGCCCGAGGTGAAGCGGACCGAGCGGTCCAGGAGCTCGAGCGAGCGGTCCAGGAGTTCCGCAGGGTGGTGATCGTCTATCCCCGGGGCGACCGGGTTCCGGCCGCGATCTACAAGGAGGCCTTGGCCCTGGGTGAGCTCGGCCAGCTGGAGCTGGCCGAGGCCCGCCTCCAGTTCCTAGTGGACCAGTTCCCGTCCACGGAAGAGGCGGCCCAGGCCAAAGACGAGCTGGCCCGGATCCGGAAGCGCTGAAGTCCGGCTGGGGAGGGGGCCTCGGCCCCTCTAGGTGTCGGTCCGAGGGAGTCCGAAGACCCAGAGCACGGTGACGTCCGACTCCGGGCTCGCGTAGACCATGACCGGGAGGTCGGGATCCTCGGTCTCGATCGACTGGATGACCACGTGATCCAGGCCAGCCGGCTGGATACTCGCCGTTTCCAGCCCACCGGCGACAGATGCTGGGGAGGGCGTGTGCTGGGGTGCTCGCTGCCAGGGGGCCACCATCGCGAGGACGGCGAGGGCGGCCGCTGCCAGCGCCGGAGCCAGTCCCAGCCGGGGTCGGACCCGCACTGCCCCCCAGACCCGTTTCCAGACCGACTCCGGGGCAGGAGTGGGCGCGGCGATCCGGGCACGCACCTGGGGCCAGAAGGCCGTCCACATGGCCTCGGAGGGGTCGGCCGCGTCGAGCGCCAAGGCGGTCCGGAGCCGGGCTAACGCCTCGACCTGCCGGCTGCACGGCTCGCAGCCCGGGAGATGCGCTCCGACACGGATCCGGGCCTCGGCGGGGAGCTCGCCGTCCTGGTAGGCATCCAGTTGGCGGCGGATCAGCCAGCAATATGGGCTTATCATCGCGTTCCGTTAGACCCTGGCGGGCAAGGCTCTATTCGGCGGGTAAAGTCTACCGCCCACCCCAGGGTCGGGCAACACAGGCCCCCCCGGCCAGCGGACGGGCGCCGGACACCTGGCGACGGTTGAGCCAGCCCACCCCCCCGTGGGACGATAGGACAGTTCGACGATTCCCGAGAGGGTGTGTCATGAGCGAGTACAGCGCCTGGTTCGAGTGCGTCAACGGTTGCCCCGGCCGGTACAGCCTGCTGGAGATCATCTACCGCTGTCCCACGTGCAACGACCTCCTCGACGTGGTCCACGACCTCGAGCCTCTCCGGCGCCGGTCGGCCGCGGCATGGATGCAGCTGTTCGACGACCGCTACCGGCGCAACATGTTCCCCTACGGGTCCGGCGTGTGGGGCAAGAAGGAGTGGGTGGTCCCCTTCATCGACAACGAGAGCATCGTCTCGACCTACGAGGGAGGCACGAACCTCCTGTGGGCGGACCGCTACGGCAAGATGCTCGGAGTCGAGGACCTCTGGGTCAAGCAGTGCGGCAACTCCCACACCGGGTCCTTCAAGGACCTGGGGATGACCGTGCTGGTCTCGGTAGTCAAGCAGATGATCAAGGAGGGGGACTCAATCACTGCAATCGCCTGCGCGTCCACCGGGGACACGTCGGCCGCGCTGGCAAACTACTGCGCCGCCGCCGGGATCCCCGCCGTGGTTCTGCTGCCCCGCAACAAGGTCTCGCCCGCGCAGCTCGTGCAGCCGCTGGCGAACGGGGCGCTCGTCCTCGCACTGGACACGGACTTCGACGGGTGCATGGCGCTGGTCCAGGAGATCACCAAGGAGCGCACCATCTATCTCGCCAACTCGATGAACAGTCTCCGCATCGAGGGCCAGAAGACCGTCTCCATCGAGCTCGTGCAGCAGTTCGACTGGGAGGTTCCGGACTGGATCGTCATCCCGGGCGGCAATCTCGGGAACACGAGCGCGCTCGGCAAGGGCTTCCTCATGATGAAGGCGCTTGGACTCATCCAGAAGCTTCCCCGTATCGCGGTGGCCCAGGCCGAAAACGCCAATCCCCTATACCTGGCGTCTCTGACGGGCTTCGAGACGTTCCGCCCGGTGCACGCGGAGAGGACGCTCGCCAGCGCGATCCAGATCGGCAACCCCGTCAGCTACAAGCGTGCCGTCAAGGTGCTGCGCCAGTTCAACGGGGTCGTCGAACAGGCCAGCGAGTCCGAGCTCGCCGACGAGGCAGCCCGCGCCGACCGGACCGGGATGTTCAACTGCCCGCACACCGGCGTCGCCCTGGCCGCCCTCCGGAAGCTGGTAGAGCGGAAGGTCATCCGCTCGAATGAGCGCGTTGTCGTGATCTCGACCGCCCACGGGCTGAAGTTCGCCGAGCAGAAGACGGCATACCACCTGGGGCTGATTCCGGGGCTCCCGTCCACGCACGCCAACCGGCCCCTGGAGATCGGCCCCGACGCCAGGCTCGTGCACGATGCGATCCGCCGGCACGCGGACAAGATGCGGCTCATGGAGGCCTGATTTGGCCAGCTCGCGACAGCGTCGGGATCCCGCTCCGCCTCCCCCGCCTGCGCCGGCGCCCCCGGCCGCCGCCGCGCTCGCCCGCGAGCCGGGCCCGAGCACCCAGGCGGTCCATGGCGGCGAGCCGCGCCAGAAGCTCGCCAGCGCGCTGACGGCACCGATCGTCCAGACCGCGACGTACGCGTTCCGGGACAGCCGGGAGATCGCGGACCACTTCGAGGGCCGGGTCGAGCGTGACGAGTACGGCCGGTACGGCAACCCCACCCAGCGCGTGGCGGAGCGGAAGCTCGCGGCCCTGGAAGGCGCCCAGGAGGGCCTCCTGTTCGCGAGCGGCATGGCCGCCATCACCACGACGCTCTTCGCGATGCTCTCCAAAGGGGCCCACGTCGTCGTGACCGACGACGCGTACCGGCGAACCCGGCAGTTCCTCAACCAGGTGCTGCGCCGGTATGGCGTCGAGGTCACCACGGTGCGCGCAGGTGACTACGAGCGGATGGAGGAGGCGATCCGCCGGACGACGCGCCTCGTCTTCAGCGAGTCGCCGACGAACCCCTACAACCGCGTCGTCGACCTCGAGCGGCTCGCCGAGATCGGGCGCCGTCACCGTGTGAAGACGGTCATCGACGCCACCTTCGCGACGCCGATCAACCAGCGGCCGCTCGACTTCGGCGTCGACCTCGTGATCCACTCCGCGACCAAGTACCTCGGCGGCCACAACGACCTGATGGCCGGCGTCGTCCTGGGAAACCGCAACCTGGTGGGGGCGATCCGCGACCTCCACTCGGTGACCGGCGCCGTCCCCGACCCCCTCGGAACCTATCTGCTCATCCGGGGAATCAAGACCCTCGCACTTCGCGTGGCCCGCCAGAACGAGAACGCGCAGCGAGTGGCCGACTTCCTCGAGGCCCACCCGAAGATCGAGCGCGTGCACTACCCCGGGCTCAAGAGCCACCCCGAGCACGACCTCGCGCGACGCCAGATGAAGGGCTTCGGGGGCGTCGTCTCCTTCGAGGTGCGGGGCGACCTCGCCGCCGCGTCCCGCCTGGTGGACGCCTGCCGGATCCCGCGGATCGCTCCGTCGCTCGGCGGCGTCGAAAGCCTGATCGAGCAGCCCGCGCTGATGAGCTTCTACGAGCTGACCACCGAGGAGCGGCTCCAGATCGGGATCCGGGACTCGCTGGTGCGTTACGCGGTGGGGGTCGAGGACGCCGACGACCTCATCGCCGACCTCGACCAGGCCCTGGACCGGGTGTAGGCGATGCACCCCATCGAGTCCTGCCAGGGCTACGCCGCGCGGCCCGCGGGCCGCGCCGTCTACGAGAACGGGCCGCACGCCTTCAAGGTCTACCTCATCGACATCACGGGCCGGCAGCATCCCGAGCGCTACGAGTGGGACCGGTGCGGTCGCGAACGGGACTCCGTCCTCACCGGGCTCAAGCGGACCGGCGTCGAGGGCGTCGGGTTCGTCTGCGCGTTCCCCCACATCGCGAAGGCGTTCCGGTTCGGGCCGGAGAGCGAGACCGTGCTCCACGTCCGCGCGTTCCGGCCGGTCGATTTCATGGAGCTCGACCTCGCTCGCTCGGACGGGTACGTGGAGTATGCGTGCCTGGCGGAGTCGGTCATCGCGGACGCGGAGTATCGGCTCTGGGCCGGGGCGCGAACGGTGGAGGAGTACCTCGAACGGTGGGTGGACTGGCAGCCCGTCGCCGTCGCCGATGAAGGCAAGCTCGGCCGACACTATCGCCGCCCGGCCAGCTGAGCGCATCGTCGCCTCTGTTCCCTGGCGCCTCCGGCCTTCCCGAGCGGCTGGGCGCCGCACGACGTCCCTCGGCCATGCCGCCGGCGCCACGGCCGAGTCCCGCTTCGTACCCGTGCGATACTGGCAGAAGGATGCGTCGTCGGCTGATCGTCGCCGGCCTCGCCATCGCCGCACTCGTCGGTGGCGCGCTGGCCCTGCCCCCAATGAGTCCGCACCTGCCGCATTCGTTGGCCACGGTGACCAACCTGCCGGAGCGGCTCCTGGCCAGCGTGTTCCCGCCCCGCGTGCCCCGCAAGGTCCGGCTGGCCGATCTGACCCAAGCGGAGCGGGGCGCGGTCGACACGCTCGCGCGTCAGGTCCGCGGGCTCGTGGTGTGGTCCTCGAATCGGACCGGCAACCATGAGCTCTACCTCTTGGACCTTCGGACCCAGGCCGTGCGGCGGCTCACGAACACGCCGCAGGTGGAGTTCTTCTCGCGGTTCTCGCCGGACGGGCGGCGGATCCTCTTCACGCGGAGCCAGCGGGACTACGTTACCCCGCGTGACCCCACCGCTTGGGACGTGTACGTCATCAACGTGGACGGTACCGGCGAGCGGCTGCTCGCCCGGAACGGATACTCGCCCCAGTGGACCCCCGGCGGGGACGCGATCATCTTCCTGCGAGGCGCGCAGGTGATCCGGCTCGACCTTAGCGGGGAGGGCGGCGGGAGCCCGGGCCGCGAATCCGTCCTCCTGGACGGCCCGACGACCGAGGGCATCGCGGGCGGCATGGAGACCCCGGAGCTCTCCCCCGACGGCGCGCGGCTGGCTGTGACCGTCCGCAGTCGCCAGTACGGCGGTGTGGCGGTCGTCGACCTCGCCACGCGGGCCGTCACCCGTCTGTCCCCGGGCCAGGCCTGCCAGATCACCTGGGTGCCGGGAACGGACGCGCTTCTGTGGATGGAAGCCCAGGGGAATGGCGGTACCCAGATCGTGACCGGAGGTCCCGGCCGTCCGCGTGGCGTGTTCATGGATCTCCCGGGCGCCTACAGTCATGAGTACTTCCCGAGGGTCTCGAACGACGGGCGTTGGCTCGTCTGGGGCGCGGCCGCGAGCGGCCACGAGCACGATCGCGCCGACTACGAGATCTTCGTTTGGCAGATAGGCCGTCCGGTCAGCGAGGCCGTCCGCCTGACTCATCATCCAGGGAACGACCAGTGGCCGGATATTTACGTCCCCCGGTAGCTGCGGCGCCTCCTTCCGACGGGGGGCCGGGGGCGCGCACGCCCTCGCAGACCGCCCGCGAGTACCTGCTCGCCGCGACGGCCTCCGGCCTCGCCTGGCTCCTGTCCTACCCCCTCGAGCCGTACGTTGACCGGGGCGATTTCCCGCTCTATCTCGGCGCGGTCATGCTCAGCGCATGGTACGGAGGGCTCGGGCCCGGACTCCTGACCACCCTCGTGGGGGCGTTCGTCGGGGTGAGGGCCCTCGTGGGGGCGGGAGCCGACAGCGCTCAGCTGAGCGCGGCGGTCGTCACCCGCCTCGGGGTCTTCGTGCTGGAGGCGCTGGTCATCTGCGTCGTGTGCGAGGTTCTCCGC
Organism: uncultured Candidatus Rokubacteria bacterium; assembly: GCA_963805625.1. Lineage (GTDB taxonomy): Bacteria > Methylomirabilota > Methylomirabilia > Rokubacteriales > DASRDR01 > DASRDR01. Next base: position 390,514 of record CAWDVE010000016.1, on the reverse strand, counting down.
CGCACGGAGTCGCGCGCGCAGACCCTGGCCGCCAGCGAGCAGGGGGCGCGCCGGGCGCTCGAGGCGGCGGCGCACCAGGTCCGGGCCGTGCAAAGCGTGACGGACACGGCCCTCACGCACCTGCGGCTGGACGACCTCCTCCCGGAGCTCCTTGGACGGGTCCGGGAGGCTCTGGCCGCCGACACGGTCGTCATCCTCCTGCTCAACGATGAGGGGACGGAGCTGGCCGTGCGCGCGGCGCACGGCCTCGAAGAGGAAGTGAGGCTCGACATGCGGATCCCGTTCGCGCGCGGGATCGCGGGCACGATCGCGGCCCGCGGCGCCACGATGGTAATCGAGGACGTCAGCAAGGCGGAGGTGGTGAGCCCGATCCTCCGGGCCAAGGGGCTCCATACCCTCCTCGGTACCCCGCTGGTGCTCGACGGCCGCGGGATCGGCGTCGTCCACGTCGGCAGCCTGTCCCCGCGCCGCTTCACCCCGGACGACGCCCGCCTCCTCGAGCTCGTGGCGGACCGGATCGCGACCGCCATCGGCCGGGCGCGGCTCTTCGGAGCCGAGCAGCGCGCGCGACACGACGCGGAGACGGCGGAGGGGCGGTTCCGCCTGCTCGTCGACGGCGTGCGTGACTACGCCTTCTACATGCTCGACCGCGCCGGGCGGGTCGAGAGCTGGAACGCCGGCGCCGAGCGCCTCAAGGGCTACACCGCGGACGAGATCGTCGGCCAGCACGTGGCGTGCTTTTACCCCCCCGAGGAAGCCCGTCAGGGTGCCCCCGCGCGCACGCTCGAGCGGGCGGCGACCGAGGGTCGCGCGGTCGAAGAGGGCTGGCGCGTGCGCAAGGACGGGAGCCGATTCTGGGCGGAGGGCCTCACCACGGCCGTTCGCGACTCGGAGGGACGGTTCGTGGGGTACTCCGTCGTGACCCACGACGTCACCGAGCGCCGCCGTCATGCCGAGGTCCGCGCGCGCCTCCTCGAGCAGGTGACCGCCGCCCAGGAGGAGGAGCAGCGCCGCCTCGCGCGGGAGCTCCACGACGAGACGGGGCAGTCGCTGACCTCGCTCCTGGTGGGGCTCCGCACTCTCGCGGAGGCGCCGAGTCTCGCCGCCGTGCGCGAGCAGGTGGCCGAGCTGCGCCGGGTGACGGCGCGGACCCTCGACGAGGTCCGTCGCCTTGCCCGCGGCCTACGGCCAGGCGTTCTCGACGAGCTCGGCCTCGTGCCGGCCGTCGACCAGCTGGCGACCGACCACACTCAGATGCGCAGCATCGCCGTCGAGGTGAGCGCGGTGGGCTTCGGTCTCGAGCGGCTGCCGCCCGCCGTCGAGACCGCCCTCTACCGCATCATCCAGGAGGCCCTGACGAACGCGGCGAAGCACTCGGGCGCCCGAACCGCGAACGTGGTGCTCCAGCGGCGCCGGGAGGTGGTCCAGGCCATCGTGTCGGACGACGGCTGCGGATTCGACGTCGAGGGGACTCTTCGCACGCCCGCCGCCCGTGCGCACCTGGGGCTCCACGGGATGCGGGAGCGCGCGGCCCTGCTTGACGGAACGGTCACGATCGAGTCGACTCCTGGTGAGGGCACCACGATCTACGCCCGGGTGCCGGTCTTTGGAGGCTCTGATGGGAAGGATCCGGATCCTCATCGCGGATGACCACGCCGTCCTCCGGACGGGGCTGCGCATGCTCATCAGCAGCCAGCGGGACCTGGAGGTGGTCGGCGAGGCGAGCGACGGCGACGAGGCCGTGCGGAAAGCAGCGGCGCTCCGGCCCGACGTGGCGCTCATGGACATCAGCATGCCCGGATCCAGCGGCATCAAGGCAATCGAGCGCATCCGTGAGGCCGCGCCGACGACGCGCGTGCTCGTCCTGACGATGCACGACATGCCGGCCTATCTTCGCGCGGCGCTCGCCGCCGGGGCGTCGGGATACGTCGTCAAGCGCGCGGCGGACTCGGCGCTTCTGGCCGCCATTCGTGACGTGTACCGCGGGCGGACGGTGCTGGATCCCGCGCTCGCGGCGAGCGTCGTGCAGAACGGGCTGCGCCGGCGAGGCACGGCCGGCACCAGCCCCGCGACGCCCCTGAGCCAGCGGGAGCGGGAGGTCCTGGAGCTGGTGGCCCAGGGCTACACGAACCAGCAGATCGCGGATCACCTGGGGCTCTCGGTCAAGACCGTCGAGACCTACCGCGCCCGCCTCGTCGAAAAGCTCGGCCTCCAGAGCCGCGCCGAGCTCGTGCGGTACGCGCTGGACAGCGGCCTCTTCGGCGGCGAGACAGGGTCCACGCCCTAGAGGACATGCGGGTATTCCCCGACATCACGCGGGGTTCCACCGCTCCCGAACTCTCGTCGCGCCCTCTACCATGCTTCGACGATGGCAAGCGTGTCGATCCGAGGTGCGGTGGGGGAGAAGGTGGCCCCTCCCCGGGCTCTGACCCCGCGGCAGGCACTCAGTCTCGGCCGGGTCGGGCTCGGCACGATTGCCCCGGCCGTCGCTCTCGGCGCGCTGTTCCTCCTCGCACGGGTGATGGTCGCCCTGAGCCCACCGCTCCGCGAGACCTACTACGACGAGGCCCTCACGGGCCTGATGAGCCTCGCGATCCTGCGCGGCGTCCCGCAGGTCTTCTACTGGGGGCAGCCCTACCTGGGAGCGGTCGACGCGTACGTTGCCGCCGCGGCGTTCCGTGTCTTCGGTCCGTCCACATTCGCGCTCCGGCTGGGAACAGCTTGGGTGTCGCTATTCTGGGTGTGGGCCGGATGGCGCATCGGTCGGCGCATCGCCGGTGAGAGATGGGGACTCCTGGCCGGACTCCAGTTGGCGGTGCCGCCCATCTTCCTGACCTTCATGCAGCTCTCTAACCATGCGGAGGGCGTGGCGCTCGCACTGGGGACGGTCACGCTCGCGACCGCGGTGCGCCTGGTCGACCCGCTTCCGGGGCAGCGCCAGGAGTGGGCCTGGGTGCTGCTGGGTCTCACCGCCGGGCTCGCATGGTGGACAAGCCAGATCGCGACGATGCTCATCGGGGCTGCCGCCCTGGGGCTCCTCGTCGCCCGCCCCGGCGTCCTGGCGGGGCCCGGCCCCTACGCGGCTCTCGGCTTGTTCGGCCTGGCGAGCCTGCCGTTCTGGGCGTGGAACGTGCAACACGAGTGGGCAACGTTCCGCCACCTCCTCGAGTGGGGGGGCCCGCTGCCCGACTTCGCGGGGCGGATTCAGAACGTGGCGGGCGCCCTCGTCAAGTCGCTCCGCGACACCTACTGGGACGGCCGTGCGGTGCCGCTGCCGCCGTGGGCCAGCAAGCTGGGCTGGATCGTCGTCGGCGCCGTGTACGTGCCGGCGATCGGGCTCGCCATGTGGCGCCTCATCGTCTGGGGCTGGCGTCTCGGTCACCGGAATCGGCCCTGGCGCGAGCCTCTCGACCTGGTCGTCCTGGCGTTCTGGTTCACCGTAGCGCTCCAGCTACTCACGTGGTTCGGGACCTCCGGCGTCATCCGCTACTCGCTCACCTTCTTCGGCCCCCTCCCGCTCCTCGTCGCGGCCGTGCTGGCGCGCCTGGCGAGCGTCGGGCGCGTCGGTCGCGGCGCGGCGATCGCGCTGGCGGGAGCGCTGATCGTCTTCAACGTGGTCACGCACGTTGCCTTCGTCCAGGCGGGCGCGGGCATGCCGGTGCGACCCGTCGACTCGGTCATCGCGAAGCTCGACGCGCTCGGCGTTACGGCGTGTTACGCGGACAGCCGGATCGCCCAGGTGATCAGCTTCGAGTCGACCGAGCGGGTTGTCTGCGCGGACTACAATGGTCTTCGAAACTACGCCGCGCTCCGCACGGTCGACCGCGTGGAGGCCCCAGAGACGGTCGCGATCGTCACGGACCGCGTGATGAGGAGTCCCGAGCCACGTCAGATGGTCGCGGCGCTCGCGCGCATCGGCGCGACCTGGGAGCAAACCGACGCCGGCCACTACGTGATCTTCCACCACTTCGTCCCGCCCGATCCACGCGTGCACCCGGTTCCCACGACCGGCTGGCGCGCGCGGGCGTCGTTCGACCCGGAGGTGGTCGCGCGGGCCTACGACCGCCAGGCGTGGACGCGCTGGGCGGCCCCAAAGCGCCCGGGTGAGTGGTTCGAGCTCGACCTCGGCCGGCCCCGCCCGATCACGCAGGTGAGCCTCCTCTCGGCCCCGTGGTCGGCCGACGCGCCCGCCGGCCTTCGTATCGAGACCTCCGCGGATGGCCAGAGCTGGGAGGCGGTTGCAACGGAGCCAGATCTGCTCGCCGGCCTGCACTGGTGGAAGGGCCATCCCCGCATCGACGACAGCGGGCGAGTCGTCGTCCGCTTCGCCCCACGTCAGGGTCGCTACGTGCGGCTCACGCACATCGGAAGCGAGCGGCCGGGCGGGCAGTGGGGCATCACGGAGCTCTTCGTCTACGAGACCGCCGCCTCCCCGTGGCTGCCACCGCCGGCGGCCGCGGCGGCGCTGGACGCGGCGGCCCGCGAGCTGGACCACTGGATGGACGACCCCACGGGGCCGCATCCGCTGCGCGCGCCGTCCACCTACGAGCACCGTCGCGCCCAGGTTCGTTGGCGCTCGGCCTTCGCCGCAACGAACCAAGCGCTCGCTGCGGCGCCGGAGTGGGAGGGGGCGCACGCACTCTACGGATGGGCCCTCGCGCGGGCCATCTGGGGCCAGGGACTCGAGCACACGGTCGACCGGGCCCGAAGCGATGGCGCCTGGCTCGAGGTGATCCGCGTGGCCGAGCTGATTGACGCCCAGCCGGATGCCACGTGGCGCGCCGAACGCCTGGCCGCCTGGGCTGAGGCACTCGAGCAATTGGGACGGCCAGCGGAGGCCGCCGCGGTCCGCGCCCGGCCGGAGCCAATCCCGAGCCGGTCCGTTCGGATCCTCTTCGGCAAGGAGCTCGAGCTGTTTGGCGTCGACGTGCCATCCGAGGCCCGACCGGGGGAGACGGTGCGCCTCACCTACTACTGGCGGCTCCTGGAGCCCACCTCCTACGACTACTGGGCCTTCCTCCACGTCGCGGGACTACTGCCCCGCGGCGGGAACCACGACGACCTCGTGGGCAACTACGGGTCTTCCCACTGGGCCCCGGGCGAGCGGGTCCGCCAGACCGTCACGATCACGGTCCCTCCGGACACGGCACCGGGCACTTATCCGCTACGCGTCGGGGTGTGGCTCCCGTCCACGGGCCGGCGCCTCCACATCCTGGCGTCGGACGTGCCTCAGGTGCGCCGCACGGCCTCGCTCGGATCCCTCGTCGTCGTCCCCTGACGAGGGGGCGCGCCTTCGACCGGGGAGGCTAGATGCCCGGTCCGCGCTCCATCGAGTACGGCTGCCAGCGCCGGAGCGATGTCTTCTCGAGGACCGTCGGATTGACGCAGCTCATCGGCCAGCGCCCCGTCAGCACGAGCGCGATCTCGCGTCCCACGCGTCGGCGCCGCTCGGGATCCATGCGCGCGGACGCCGAGGCGACGTGCGGCGTGAGGATGACGTTGTCCATGTGGAGCAGCGGGTTGGTCGTGAGCGCCGGCTCCTGCTCGAACACGTCGAGCCCGGCCCCGGCGATCCAGCCCTCCTCGAGCGCCTTGACGAGCGCGGCCTCGTCAACTGTCGGTCCCCGGCCGGTGTTGACGAACAGCGCCTCCCGCTTCATCAGCCGGAAGTGCTCCTCGGTCAGGAGGTGGAAGGCGTCTGCGGTCGCGGGCGCGTGCATGGAGACGATGTCCGAGCGGCGCAGGAGGTCCGTCAGCCCCACCGGCTCGACGTCGTGCTGGGTCATGACCGTCTCGTCGACGTACGGATCGTAGGCGAGGATCCGGACGCCGAACGGCCGCGCCCGGGTCGCCACCGCCCGGGCCACGTGCCCGAAGGAGATGAGCCCGAGGGTCTGACCCCACAGTCGGGGGAACTGCGAGAGATACGGCCGCCCCTCGGCCCAGCGGCCGGCGCGGACATACCGGTCCATTTGGGTCAGCCGACGGTACGCGGCGAGGATGAGCATGAGCGCGTGGTCAGCGACCTCCTCGATGAACGTGTCGGGCACGTTGGTCACTGGGATGCCACGCGCGGTCGCCGCGGCCACGTCGACGGAGTCCACGCCGACCATCCCCAGCGAGATCACCCGGCATCGCTCCAGCCCATCGATCATGCGCTTCGTGATGCGACGGACCTTGGCGTAGACCGCGTCGGCGTCACGGGCGGCCCGGATGAAGTCGTCCTCGGTGCCCGGCGGGATGTCGACGATCTCCGCCCCGATGGGCCCGAGCGCCTCCATCTCGCCCTCGTAGCCCACACTCGGCGGGCCGAAGCTCACGCCCTCTGGCGTCACCACCTTGAACCGTGCCACCCTCCGCCTCCTCGTTCTCGCGCGCTTTCGCGCCTGAGCGCTCGACGTCCGCTTGACAGACCACGCATGTTTGTGATGGGTTTCATATACTTCCTTCATCCTGAGCGCAAGGGCCTCCACCGCCTGAACGGGCTCGAGACTCGGCCGCCGCTCGCCGGCCGAGGCGAAAGGAGACAAGGGTGTCTCACGACGGGGCCTCGAACGGATTGACCCGCCGCGACCTGATCAAGACCGGTGCCCTCGCCGCCGGGGCCGCCGCCGTGCTGCCGGCCCGGCCGGCCACCGCTCAGCTCAAGACCGTCGCCCGGAACCGGACGCTGAGTCTCGTGTGGATCGGCAGCCGCGAGGGCCGATGGGTCGACTTCGAGCTGTGGAACCCCTACTCCATCGGCTCCAATCACCAGAACGGCCCCGGCATCCTCTACGAGCCCCTGGCGTACTACAGCGCCTTCGCCGACAAGGAGTACCTCTGGCTGGCGGAGAGCTACCGGTACAGCCCGGACTTCAAGGAGCTGACAATCAAGACCCGGTCTGGGATCAAGTGGAGCGATGGCGCTCCCTTCTCAGCCGAGGACGTCGCCTACACGCTCACGAGCCTCCGTGACCTGGGTCCGAAGGTCCGCTGGGGGGTCGACGTCCAGCAGTTCATGCTGGAGGCGCGCGCGACCGACGCCAACACGGTCGTGATCAAGTTCAAGGTCCCCGCGCCACGGTTCTTCTTCTTCCTGACCTACAAGTACGACATCGGCGTCTACATCGTGCCGAAACACATCTTCCAGGGGCAGGACTGGACCACGTTCAAGCACTTCGACGTCGCCAAGGGCTGGCCAGTCACCACCGGCCCGTGGTCGGTGGCGTTCTCCTCGCCACAGCAGAAGGTGATCGACCGGCGGGACGAGTGGTGGGCGGCCAAGGCGGGCCTGGCGCCGATGCCGAAGGTGGAGCGCAACATCTGGCTGCCGAACGCCACCGAGCAGCAGAATGCGCAGCTCCTCATCTCGAACCAGCTCGATTTCTCGGGGTCGTTGCAGCCCGCGACGTTCCAGACGGTCTTCCGCCAGAATCCGAAGATCATCACGCACTCCGGACAAAAGCCGCCCTACGGCTACATGGACTGGTGGCCGATCTCGCTCTACGTCAACAACGAGCGGCCGCCCTTCGACGACAAGGACGTCCGCTGGGCCGTCAGCTATTTCATCGACCGGCAGCAGATCGTCGACGTCGGGTACCTCGGGGCGGCGCTCGTGTCGCCGCTGCCGCTGCCCGAGTACCCGGCACTCAAGCCCTACCTCGATGGGGTCAAGGACCTCCTCGCCAAGTACAACACCCTGGAATACGACCCCAAGAAGGGCGAGGCGCTTCTCACGCGAAAGGGCTGGAAGAAGGACGCGCAGGGCTTCTGGGTCGACCCCCAGGGCGCCCGTCTCAAGCTCGACATCATCGGCTTCGGGGCGAGCGGCCCCGCGATCGGTCCCGTGCTCGTGGAGCTTCTCAAGCGACAAGGCGTCGATGCCAGCATGAGCCTGCCGCCGGACTTCGACGACCGATTCCAGAAGGGCCAGTACGCGGGCGCGATCTACGGTCACGGCGGGGGCGTCAACGACCCCTACTACACCCTGCGCCTCTACCAGAGCAGCACGGTCGCCGTCCCGGGCGCGCACCTCGTCAACTTCGCGCGCTGGAAGAACGAGGCCTACAATAAGATCGTCGACGACGTGTTCGTCACGGACATGCGGAACAAGACCCGCCTCCTGGAGCTCTTCCACAAGGCGATGGAGATCTGGCTACCCGACTTGCCGGACATCCCGCTCGTGCACAACATTCATCGGATCCCGATGAACACGACGTACTGGACGAACTGGCCCACGGCCGAGAACCCCTACGTCAACGGCGCCTTCTGGCACCTCACCTACGCGATGGTGCTCTGGAATCTCCAGCCAACGCAGTAGCGCCCGCCAGCACCGCCCCGCCCGGCGGCCGGTCCGCCGGGCGGGAGCCATGAACCGGTCGCCCCGCCGCCGACGATTCGAGCGATGCGGCATGGAGGTCCGGGGCCGTGTCGGCTAGCTACCTCCTCCGGCGGACCGGCATGTTCCTCCTGATCGCGTGGCTCGCCGCCACGCTCAACTTCTTCCTGCCGCGACTGACCGGGCAGGACCCCGTGCGGGTCAAGCTGCTCCAGCAGGCGCAGCTCGGCGGACACGTCCAGGCCGGCATCGAGGAGATGGTCCGGGAGTACGACCGACGATTTGGCCTCGACCGGCCGCTCTGGGCCCAGTACCTCGCCTTCCTCCGGGGTGCCGCCACCTTGGACTTCAACTACTCGATTGCCAACTATCCCCGGACCGTGAGCGGGATGATCGCGGAGGCGCTCCCGTGGACCGTTGCGCTCCTCGGCACCACGACGGTGGTGTCGTTCGCCCTCGGGACGTTCCTCGGCGCGCTGCTGGGCTGGCCTCGGGCGCCCCGCTGGATGCGCTGGCTCATGCCGCCGCTCTGGGCACTCCATGCCATTCCCTTCTTCCTGCTCGGGCTCATCCTGATCTACCTCTTCGCGTTCCGGTTCCCCGTGCTTCCGATGTTCGGCGGGTACAGCGCCGGCGCCTTCCCGGCCTTCACGGTGCCCTTCGTCCTCGACCTGGTCGAGCACGCGATCCTGCCGGCGCTGTCCATCGTCCTGGTGGCGACAGGCGGGTGGGCCCTGTCGATGCGCGGCATGATGGTCACGACCCAAGGCGAGGACTACGTGATCTTCGCCGAGGCGAAGGGCCTCCGGAGCCTCACGATCTTCCTCCGCTACTGTGTCCGGAACGCGCTCCTCCCCCAGGCCACCGGCCTCGCCCTGGCGCTCGGCCAGATCGTGTCGGGCGCGGTCCTCGTCGAGGTGATCTTCGGGTACCCGGGCATCGGCACCGTCCTGTTCCAGGCGATCCGGGAGAACGACCATTTCCTGATCCAGGGCATCGTGTTCACCGTGATCATCGCGCTCGGGCTCGCCACCCTGATCCTCGACGCGGTCTACCCCCTCCTCGATCCCCGCATCTCCTACCGCAAGGCGTAGCCCTGCCGTGACCGGTCAGACCGTGCCGCCGGTCGCCGCCTCGCGGGCGGGCGCAATCCCTGCTGTCGTGCGGTACCTGCGCCGCAACCTCCCGCTGGTCCTAGGACTCGTCCTGCTCGGCGGGCTCGCCGCCTTCGTGGGTATCGGACATCTCGCCGTCGACACGGCGAAGGCGCGGCCGCTGTCGGCCCCCACGCTCCGGCCGCCCTCCGCGCAGTACCCGCTAGGCACGGACCGGCAAGGCAGGGATCTCCTGGCCGTGATGGTCGTCGGCACACCGCTGACCCTCCGCATCGGCTTCATCGCGGGGCTGATCGGTGTAGGTCTCGGGTCGGTTCTCGGGTTCACGGCGGCGTACTACCGGGGCAAGGTCGACGTGGTCATCCGGGGCGTCGTCGATGTCGGCCTCACGGTCCCCGGCCTCCTGGTGCTGATCATCATCGCCGTGTCCATCAAGGAGGGCCTGACGGTCGACCAGATGGCCATCGTCGTGGCCTCGCTGGCGTGGCTCAGCCCGACGCGCGCCATCCGCGCCCAGGTCCTGAGCCTCCGCGAGCGCGGCTATGTCGACGTGGCCCGCCTCTCGGGCATGAGCGGGCCCGAGATCATCGTCCGGGAGCTCGTGCCGAACCTCCTGCCCTACCTGGCGGCGACGCTCGTGAACGCGGTCTCCAGCGCCATCCTGGCCTCCATCTTCCTCGAGGTCTTGGGGCTCGGGCCCATCGACTCCCCCACCCTCGGCATGACCCTCTACTGGGTGAACTTCAACGCCGCGCTCATCAACGGCTGGTGGTGGTGGTGGGCCGCGCCCATCGTCGTCATCCTCGTCGTCTTCCTCGGCCTCTTCTTCGTCACGGTCGGCCTCGACGAGGTCGCGAACCCTCGGCTCCGGAGGGCGGTGTGACCCACAGGCCGACGGCCGTCCGATCAAGGCCGTCGCACAACCCCTGCGCGACGAGGGTAGACTCGTGAGCGGGGACGTCCTCCGGGTCGAGGGCCTCTCGGTGCGGTATCACACACCCGGGGGCGCCGTTCGGGCGACCGACGGCATCACGTTCGGCTTGCGGCCAGGCGAGCGCCTCGGCATTGCCGGGGAGTCGGGCTCCGGCAAGTCGACGATGGCGCTCGCGCTCCTGCGTCTCATCAAGCCACCCGGCCGCATCGAGGCCGGCTCGGTGTGGCTCGATGGGCGCGACCTCATGACCCTCTCCGACGAGGAGATGCGGCGGCTCCGGTTGGCCCGGATCGCCCTGGTCCCGCAGGGCTCGATGAACTCGCTCAATCCCGTGCTCAGGATCCGCGACCAGATCGCCGACGCCCTCCGCGACCATGGCGTGGAAGCCACGGAGCGGCAGCTCGGCGACCGGCTGCGAGATCTCCTCCCGCGCGTCGGCCTCGACCCGGAGGTCGCCGGCATGTTCCCGCACCAGCTGAGCGGCGGCATGAAGCAGCGGGCCTGTATCGCGATCGCCGTGAGCCTCTCCCCCAGGGTGATCGTGGCCGACGAGCCCACCAGCGCGCTGGACGTGGTCGTGCAGCGGCAGGTCATGGACACGCTGGCCCGCGCCCAGACCGAGCTGGGCGCCGCCGTCATCCTGGTGGGCCACGACATGGGGCTGATGGCCCAGTTCGTGGATCGCCTCGGCGTCATGTACGCGGGCCGGCTGGTCGAGATCTCGCCGGTCCGCAATGTCTTCGCGGCGCCGCTCCATCCGTACACGCGGATGCTGATCGCGAGCCTGCCGTCTCTCGTGCGGAAAGGCGTCTTCCAGGGAATCCCGGGGCTCCCGCCGCCGCTCCGCGACCTCCCGCCCGGCTGCGCGTTCCATCCTCGCTGCCCGCTCGCCGTGGACCGCTGCCGGAGCGAGATCCCCGCGCTCCGCGAGGCACGGCCCGGCGTCTGGGTCGCCTGTCACCTTGCGTAGGGCGCGATGACGCCGCTCCTCGAAGCGCGTGAGGTGACCAAGAGCTTCGGCGGCGGACTCCTCGATCGACGGCACACCGTCGCCCTCCGCCACTTCTCGCTCGGCCTGGCCGAGGGCCGCCCGTCCGTCACCGCCGTGGTCGGCGAGAGCGGCAGCGGCAAGACCACGCTGGCGCGCCTCCTGCTCGGCCTCCTGACGCCAACGGAGGGCCAGGTCTCCTATCGTGGGCACGATCTCACCGCCATGTCGCGGGCGGAGTGGCGGACCTTCCGGCGCGAGATCCAGGCGGTCTTCCAGGACCCGTACGAGGTCTACAACCCGTTCTACCGGGTGGACCACGTCCTGACGGTGCCGGTCGCCAAGTTCAGGCTGGCGACGTCCCGCGCCGGCGCCCGGGCCCTGATCGAGGACGCGCTCCGCGCGGTGGGGCTTCGCCCTGACGAGACGCTGGGGCGATTCCCGCATCAGCTCTCGGGAGGCCAGCGTCAGCGCGTCATGGTGGCGCGCGCGCTGCTCCTGCGGCCGCGCGTCATCCTCGCCGACGAGCCCGTGTCGATGGTGGACGCCTCGCTCCGGGCCACGATCCTCGGAGCGCTCCGTCAGATGACGCTCGACCTCCAGATCCCCGTGATCTACATCACGCACGACCTGGCGACCGCGTACCAGATCGCGGAGAACATCATCGTGCTGTACCGCGGCGCCGTGGTGGAGGCCGGCGACGTGGAGCTGGTCGTCAAGGACCCGCGGCACCCGTACACGCGGCTCCTCGTCGGCTCGATCCCCCTGCCGGGCACCGAGCGGACATGGACGGCCGACAGCTCGCCGGTCTTGGCGAGTTCGCGCCCCGCCGCGGGCGCGTTGGGCTGTCTCTTCGAGGACCGCTGCCCCTCGGCCATGCCAGCGTGCCGGGCCTCGGCGCCACCGCTGTTCCGGTCCGAGCCTCGGCGCGTGGTGTCCTGCTTCCTGTACCGGGACGCGCCCGCGGTGCCGGCGCGCGAGATGAGCGTGGCGTTCGACGAGGCCCCGGCGCCGGGCGGCCGCGCGGCGGCCGCCCCCGCCCCACCGCCCACGCCGGCAGCACCCTGATGGCCCGCGCGAGAACGGTCCTGGTCACGGGGTCGGCCGGGCGCCTGGGCCGGGCGGTGTCGGCGGCGCTCCTCGCCCGCGGTCACCGGGTGCGGGGCTTCGATCGGGTCGTGACCCCCGGCCTCCCGGAGTCGATCGAGGGGGACCTCACGAGGCCGGCCGACCTTGCGCGCGCGATAGCCGGGGCCGAGACGCTGGTCCACCTGGCCGCCACACCCGACGAGGCCGATTTCCTGACCGAGCTCCTGCCGAACAACGTCGTGGGCCTCTACCATGCCCTCGAAGCAGCGCGCCAGAGCAGCGTCAGGCGCGTCATCCTCGCGAGCACCGGCCAGCTCTTTCGCGGCCATCCGGGACCGTTCCCGATCACGCCCGAGACGCCGGTGTCGCCGCGAAACTGGTACGCGGCCACCAAGGTGCTCCTGGAGGCGGCAGGTCACGTCTACGCACACGTCCACAGTCTCCACGTCCTCGTGATCCGCTGCGGCTGGTGCCCCCGCGATCCGGCGCACGCCGCGGAGCTCGCGCAGAACCCGTACGGAAAGGACAGCTATCTGAGCCCGGGCGACGCCGGCCGCTGCTTCGCGGCGGCGGTGGAACTGGAGCCCGCGCCGCCCTTCGCGGTGGTGCACGCCACGAGCCGGCCCGCCGGATCCCCACGCTACGACCTCGGGCCGGCCCGGGCGCTGCTCGGCTACGAGCCGAGGGACCGCTGGCCCGAAGGCCTCGAGCTGGCGGGCGGCGGCGCCACGGAGGGCCACCGCCCGTGACCGAGATGAGCGCCGGCCGGGCCGTCGTCGAGCTCCTGAAGGCCGAGGGGGTGCGGCACGTCTTCGGGATCGTCGGCTCGACCTTCCTCGACGTGCTGGACGTCCTCCACGATGACAAGAGCGTGGAGTACGTGAACGTCCGTCACGAGCAGGGCGGCGCCTTCATGGCCGACGGTCTCGCGCGGGTCACCGGCATGCCAGCCGTGTGCCTGGTGACGAGCGGACCCGGCGCGACGAACCTCATCACCGGCATCGCGGGGGCCCATGTGGCGCACTCGCCCGTCGTGGCGATCGCCGGCGGCTCCGCGCTCGGGCTGGAAGGGCGAGACGCCTTCCAGGAGCTCGACCTCGTGGCGCTCTTCCGGCCGGTGACGAAGCTGTCGATCCAGGTGACCCAGCCGGCTCGGATCCCGGACCTGCTCCGGCTCGCGTTTCGCACCGCGATGACAGGGCGCCGGGGACCGGTGTTCGTCGACATCCCGCGGGACGTGCTGAACGACCAGGTCGTGCGGATGGAACTCCTCGCCCCCGAGGCGTACCGCCCGACTCACCCGACACCGCCTCATCCGGAGGCGGTCCGTGAGGCAGTGCGCCGCCTCGCGCGGGCCCAGCGCCCGCTCCTCATTGCCGGGGGCGGCGTGACCTGGGCGGGGGCGACGGATCTCGTCACCCGTCTCTCAGCCAGCCACGGGTTGCCGGTCATCACGGCGTATGGCCGGAACGACGCCGTGCCCAACGACGATCCGCTCTACGTGGGCCCGCTCGGCCGGGCGGGCTCCCCCGAGGCTGCCCAGGCGTGTCGCCGGGCCGACCTCCTGCTGGTCGTGGGCTCGCGTCTCGGGCAGTTCACCAGCTTCTACGACGGGCGCTACATCCAGCCGGGGACGGCGATCGTCCAGGTCGACGTCGACAGCCGGGACATCGGCCGCGTCTATCCCGTCGCGGTGGGGATCCAAGCCGACGCGCGCGAGACGCTCGCCGCTCTCCTGGAAGGGCTCGCAGGAGACCGTGTCGGCCCGACCTCCGGAGCCTGGCAAGGCGAGATCCGGGAGCTCAGGGCACGGCGCCAGGCGCGGCTTCTCGGCGAGGCGACGCTCGACGCCGTCCCCGTGAAGCCGCAGCGGGTCTACGCCGAGCTCAGGCGGGCGCTTCCGCCCGACACGATCGTCACGCTGGACGCTGGCGCGGCTCCCGCGTACGGCTACGACCGGCTCCAGTTCGTCCGACCTCGGACCTTCCTCACCCCGCTCGACCTGGGCGGGCTCGGCTTCGCCTTCCCGGCGGCGCTCGGGGCCAAGCTCGGCCGCCCCGAGGCCCCGGCGCTCGCCATCCACGGCGATGGCGGCTTTCTGATGAACGCGCAGGAGCTCGAGACCGCCGTGCGGCACGGGATTCCCGCCGTCGCGCTCGTGCTCAACAACAACGGTTGGGGCTCGGAAAAAGCGTACCAGCGGCATTTCTACCAGGCGCGATACGTGGGAACCGACCTCGGGAATCCGCGGTTCGACCGGCTCGCGGAGCTGTTCGGGGCCCGGGGCTACTACGTCGAGCGTCCGGAGGCGATCGGCGACGCGGTCCGCGAAGCGCTCGCCTGCGGCCAGCCGGCGGTCGTCGAGATCCCCATCGACCCCGACGAGCTCCCCGTGCCCGCCACGACGGCGCGTCGCCGGGACGGCTAGCCGTGTCGCGGCCGGTCGTGGTCGTCCTGGACGCGCACGACCCCGAGGTCCGCGCCGTCATCGCGGCCGAGTGTCCGCCGATGATGGAGCTCCGCATGGCCACATCGAACGACCCCGCCGACCGGCTGGCGTTGGCGAGGGGCGCGGCGTTCTTCGTGGGCGGCATCTCGGCCATCCCCGCGAGCCTCATGGAGGCCGCGCCCGGGCTCCGGCTCATCCAGAAGTGGGGGATCGGCGTCGACAAGATCGACCTGGCGGCGGCGCGGACGCGGGGGATCCCGGTGGCCATCACCGCCGGCGCCAACGCGGTGCCCGTGGCCGAGTTCACACTGCTCCTGATGCTGGCCGTGCTCCGGCGGCTGCCCGAGCGGGAAGCGCAGCTCCGCAGCGGCGAGTGGCACCGAGCCCGCGGCGACACGCGGCTCCAGGCCCGGCAGCTCCGGGGCCGGCTCGTCGCGCTCGTGGGGCTGGGCGCCATCGGCCGGCAGGTTGCGAAGCGGCTCCAGGCGTTCGACACCCAGGTCCGCTACTTCGACATCCGGCGCCCGGCGCCGGCGGAGGAGCAGGCGCTCGGCGTTCGCTTCCAGGAGCTCGACCCGCTCCTCGCGGAGGCCGACATCGTCAGCCTGCATGTTCCCTACACCCGCGCCACCCGGACCATGCTCTCGCGAGAGCGCATCGCCCGGCTCCGGCCCGGGGCGATCGTCATCAACACGGCGCGTGGCGAGATCGTGGACGAGGTCGCGTTGGCCGAGGCGCTCGAGTCCGGGGCACTGGGCGGCGCGGGCATCGACGTCTTCGGCGGAGAGCCGCCTTCGCCCGATCATCCGCTTCTTCGCGTCCGCGCCCCGGGTCTCGTGCTGGCGCCCCACGTCGCCGGCTCCGCCTTCGACAACGTGGCGAACGTCGCCCGCCACGCGTTCCGGAACATTCAGCGCGTCCTGGACGGCCAGCCCCTCCCGCCGGCGGATCTCATCTCGCTGGACGACGACGAGTGACGGAGGCTCGGGGCATCCAGCGGTCAGCCACGCTTGCCCGCGCGCGACCGAGATGGCATGGTGAGAGCGTCCATCGTGTCGAGAGGGAGGTCACCATGCGCCTCGTGCCACGCGCGCTGCTCGTGCTCCTCACCGGCCTCGCGCTCCTGCCAGCCGCCGCCTCGGCCGAGATCGTCACCCAGTCGTACGCCCTGCCCGCGGGAGGCGGGAGCCCGCACGACCTCGCCGTCGGCGCCGACGGCATCGTGTGGTACACGGCGCAGCGCAACGCCGCGCTCGGGCGCCTGGATCCCGCGACAGGCAAGGTCGAGCTCATCCGGCTCGGCGCCGGGGCGGCGCCCCACGGCGTGATCATCGGCCCGGACGGGGCGCCGTGGATCACCGAGGGCGGGACCAACGCGATCGTCCGGGTCGATCCGAACACGCGCGAGGTGACGCGCTGGCCGCTGCCCGAAGCGCGCGGCTACGTCAACCTGAACACCGCCACGTTCGATAAGCAGGGCCGGATCTGGTTCACCGGCCAGAACGGGATCTACGGCCGCCTCGACCCGAAAAGCGGCGCGATGCAGGTCTGGGACGCGCCGCGCGGTCGCGGGCCGTACGGCATCACCACCACCCCGGACGGCGCCGTGTACTACGCCTCCCTCGCCGGCAGCCACATCGCGCGGGTCGACGTCGAGACCGGCGCGGCGACGGTCATCGAGCCGCCGACCAGGAGCCAGGGCGCGCGGCGCGTCTGGTCCGACTCACGCGGCCAGATCTGGGTCAGCGAGTGGAATTCCGGCCAGGTCAGCCGCTACGACCCTCGCACCGGCGCCTGGAAGGCGTGGCGGTTGCCGGGCGACCGGCCCCAGACCTACGCGGTTTACGTCGACGACCAGGATAAGGTCTGGCTGAGCGAGTGGAGCGCCAACGCGATGGTGCGCTTCGACCCCGACACGGAGCGGTTCGAGGTGTTCCCAAGCGACCGCCGGGGGGCGAACGTCCGCCAGATCCTCGGCCGCCCTGGCGAGGTCTGGGCCCCCGAGTCCGGCGTCGACCGGCTCGTCGTCTTCCGGCGCAAGTGATCCGCGCCGCCGGCAGCGGCCTCCTGCTCCTCGCGCTCGTCGCGCTGCTTCGGTTCCCGCTCTCCCTCGGCGCCGACCCGATCCACGGTGAGCGGGTGTTCCTGCGTTGCTACGCCTGCCACTCCGTCGAGGTGGGAGCGAACCGACTGTCGGGGCCCAGCCTCCTGTGCCTGCTCGGGCGGCGGGCCGGCACCCAGCCCGGATTTGACTTTTCGCCTGCCATGATCGACGCTGGCGCCGCGCGCGGGCTCGTCTGGACGCGCGCGACCCTGGACGCGTTCCTCGTCGACCCACAGCGCCTCGTGCCCGGCACCGCGATGTGGATCCCGGGTCTCGCGGCCCCCGAGGACCGGCGGGATTTGATCGACTATCTGGAGCGCGCCGGCCCCTGCCCCGCCGAGACGTCCCCACCAGCGGTGCGACCGTGAGACGCGTCGCCGCTTTGGACGAGCCCACGTCACATGAACCTGCGTCTCTTGAAGGCGGCGACATCCTTAGCAGTCAACTCGAACCACTCGCCGTTCTTCCGTCTGTCCGCACCCGAAGCCAGAAACACCGGATCAGGACGGCAGATCTTCGAGGCGAATGCCGCGACCCTCCCTGAGGGCGTCACGCGCTTCGGTCACTCGGCGCAGGAACTCGGGATGGTGCTCTAGGCGATAGTCGAACCAGTCTTCCTCCCCTTCGAATCCGATCAGCACGCCGGCCGGCCTGCCATGGCGCGTGATGACAATCTCCTCCGACTCCGCCAGACGCAGGAATCGCGATAGGTCGTCCTTGACCTCAGCCAGCGCCACCTGGCGCATCGGGCGAACCGTGCTGGTCGAGCCAGCGCGGCGCGTCGGCTTTCGTGACGATCGCGAGGATTTCGACGGCTTTGTCCGTGACGTCATAGAAAACCCGCACCTCCCCGATCCTGAGGCGATACTGCGGTCGGCTTACGCCACGCAGGCGCTTGATCCGGCTCTTGCTCACCCGCGTCGGTTCGTGCCGCAAGTGGCGTTCAAGGGCGTCCCGCACCTCAGCCCGACGGTAAGCCGGCAGGGCTCCGTAGGCTCTGGCCGCCTCGGGAGCCAAGACGACCTGGTACCGCATCTGGCCAGAATATAGCCAGAATCTTGAGACGCGTCAACTGCCGCAGTTCTGCGGTCAGGGCGCGCCGAGCCGCCGGCGGACCTCCTGGGCTGCCTCGAGACCCGTGGCGGCCGCCGCTTCCATCTCCGGGAACTCCAGGTAGTCCCCGGCCAGGAAGACCCGACCGAGCGGCCGACTGAGCAGGGGCTGGATCCGGGCGCGCCCCGGCGGCGCGTAGGGGATCGCCTGCTCCCAGCGCTGGATCAGAACCTCCCGGACGATGCCGCGCGTGGCCGGCAACACGTCATGGAGGTCTCGCAGGAAGAGCGCGCGGATCTCGTCGTTCGGCAGCGGCAGGAGGCGCCTTCCCCGGTCGCCCCCCGCGTAGACCATGAGGCTGCCGCCCGGCTCCCGCTTATCCGGCGTCCGGAGCGGGTTGGCGTGGTTGAAGAGCATGTTGAACGACTTGTCGACCACGGCGATGGCGTAGATGTGATCCCAGGGCATGGGCCCCGACTCCTCGGTGAGGAAGGCGCCACAGATGAACGGTCCGTAAGGGATCGACGCCAGGGCCTCTGCCATGTCGCGTGGCAGACCCTTGATGATCCGGTGCGTGACGTAGGACGGCGTCGCCACGATCGCGTAGTCGGCCGAGACGTCCACCGGAGCGCCCTGACGAAGGAACCGCACCCGCACGCCGTCCGCGTGGGGCGCCACCTCCTCGACAGCCGCGCCCGTCAGGACCCGCTCGCCCAGCCGATGCGCCAGCGCTTGCGGCAGGAGCTCCGACCCGCCGATCAGATTGCGGGCCGACCCTGTCTGGTCGTCGCCCCATACGAGCGCGAAGAGCGCCGCGCCGCAGCCGGCCGAGATCTGCTCGGGCTCGGCCGTGACGCGCTCGGAAATGGCGCGGAAGATCGCGGCGACGTCGGGGTGGAGGTCGCCCAGGTACGCGGCGAAGCTCTGGTCGTCCCGGTGAGCGAGCACACGGGCGCGCTTTTCTATCGCCGTCTCTCCCGGACGGGGACGCACGGCGCGAATGTGCTCCTGGGCCGCCGCGCGAAGCCGAAGGCCAGCCCGCACGAAGGACAGGCGCGCCCCCCACGACAGGGGGAGGCGGAAGGGATAGGTCTCGGGACGCCCGCTCGCGACCACGTGGCCCCGGAACGCGAGCCCCATCCGGTTGCCCGGGATGCGCCGCGTCTCGAGGCCCGTCTCCGTCACGAGCCGGTCCATGAGGGTTCCGGGGCCTCCGAACAGGTGCGCGCCGAGGTTGAGCCAGTAGGGGCCCCGGGGCTCTGAGCGCATCCGGCCGCCGACGCGGTCGGTGGCCTCGAGCACGACAATCTTGCGGTCCCGGAGCGTCCACCCGGCAGTCAGCCCGGCGATGCCCCCGCCCACGATCACGGCCTCGTAGCGTCCCTCGGTCACAGGTCCCCTCCGGTCGTTCGTGTGAATGGGCTCACGCCCGCTACCATCCCCCCGCTTGACCCTGCCCGGAGGCCCGCCGTAGAATCCCCGCAACCTGGCCCATGCAGGCCCGATGGCAGGGAGGCGCTATCCCACACGAGTCACCCCGGCCCGAGTCCTGGGGGGCGCGCCACAACGGCGTACGGCGTCAAGCTCACTCACAACAAAGGGGGACCTGATCATGCGTGCGTGTCTCACCTCGCGAGTCGTCTGGTGCCTCGCGGCTCTCGTCCTCGTGCTGGGAGTGGCGCTGACCGCCCCGGCCCAGCAAGCACCCGCCCCGATCCAGATCGCGTGGGCAGGCCCGCTGACGGGAGACGCCGCCCAGTTCGGGCAAGGGTACCTCAAAGGCATTCAGCTCGCCTTCGAGGAATGGAACGCCAAGGGTGGCGTCCTCGGGCGGAAGTTCGTCGTCGTGACGGAGGACGACGCCTGCGACCCGAAGCAGGCGGGAACGGTGGCCACCAAGATCGCCGACGACGCGAAGAACGTCGTCTTCATCGGGCACGTGTGCTCGGGCACGACGATCGCCGGCGCGCCGATCATCAACAAGGTCAACCTACCGATGGTGACCCTGTCCTCCAACCCGACGATCACCCAGCAAGGATTCAAGAACCTCTTCCGGCCGATCGCCAACGACAATGTCCAGGGCAAGGCCGGCGTGGCCTACGCCATGCGGAAGCTCAAGGCCAAGAAGGTCGCGCTCCTCAACGACAAGCAGGCGTTCGGCCAGGGCGTGACCGACGTCGCGAAGGCCACGATCGAGAAGGCCGGTGGCTCCGTCTCGTCGTACGGGGGCGTCGAGCGCAACGACGTCGACTACACGGCGGTCCTGACGAAGATCGTCAAGACCGAGAACCCGGACGCGATCGTCTACTGCTCCAACTTCCCCACCTCGATCGGCCTGATGGTCAAGCAGGCCCGCCAGCTCGGGTACAAGAAGCCGATCATCGGCTGCGACGGCTGGTTCGACAACGGCATGATCAAGACGGCGGGGGCGGCGGTTGACAAGAAGTCGGACCTCGAGGCCGTGTACTTCACCTTCCAGGCCCCGCCCCACACCGGCCCCCAGGCCCCGCCGAAGGTCAAGGCGTTTGCCGAGAAGTTCAAGGCGAAGTACGGAGCCGACCCAGCGAACTACGACAGCTACGGCTACGACTTCGCCAACATCGTGGCCAATGCGATCCAGAAGGCGGGCAGCACCGACAAGAACAAGATCATCGACGTCCTGCACAAGTCGTCGGTCCCCGGTCTCCTGATCCCCGAGTACAAGTTCGACGACAACGGCGACGTCATCAACGGGCCGCTGTACATCTACACGGTCGAGAAGGGCGCCATCACGCTGGTCGAGCAGTGGAAGGAGTGATCGGGCGGCGGGCGGGCCACCCCCGCACCGCCTGAAGGCTATCCTCCGCTCCGCGGATCGGCCCGCCGGAGCGCTCGCGACGAGCGTCCCGGCGGGCCGACGCCGTCTTGGGCCCGGGTCAGGCACGCCGCCCTAGACCTCGCCGAGGTAGGCTTTCCGGACCGCGTCGTTCGCCAGGAGCTCCGCGCCGCCTCCCTCGAGGACGATCCGTCCGGCCTCAAGGACGTACGCGCGGTCCGCCATCCGGAGCGCGAGGTTGGCGTTCTGTTCCACGAGCAGCACGACGGTGCCCTGCCGGTTGATCTCCTGGATGGTCTGGAAGATCTGCTGGACCAGGAGCGGTGCGAGCCCCAGTGACGGCTCGTCCAGCAGCAGGATCTTCGGCGTCGTCATCAGCGCGCGGCCCATGGCCAGCATCTGCTGCTCCCCGCCCGACAGGGTTCCCCCGAACTGCGTGCGCCGCTCCCGGAGGATCGGGAACAGCGTGAACACCCGCTCGAGGGCGGCGGCCTCGTCGGCGGTCTTGCGCCGCGTGTAGTGTCCGAGGCGGAGGTTCTCGAGGACGGACAGCCGCGTGAAGATCCGGCGGCCTTCCGGGCAGTGCACGACGCCCCGGCGAACGATCTCGGCGGGAGTCGCTCGCGCGATGTCCTCGCCGCGCAGCCGGACTTGACCCTCCTGGGCGCGGATGAGTCCGGACAGCACCCGGAGCGTGGTCGATTTGCCCGCCCCGTTGGCGCCGATGAGCGCCACCACCTGCCCGTCGCCGACCTGGAAGGAGATGCCCTTGAGCGCGCGAATCTGGCCGTATCCGGCCACCAGATCCCGCGCCTCGAGGATCGGCCCCGTGCTAGCCGGCGCCGGCACGCCGTGGGTGGAGGGTGCCGCCGTCAACTGGCTTTCCCGAGATAGGCCTCGATCACGCGCGGATCACGCTGGATCTGGGCCGGGGACCCCTCGGCGATCTTCTCGCCGTGGTCGAGGACCACGATGTTCTCCGAGACCTGCATGACGACCTTCATGTCGTGCTCGACGAGCACGACGGTGACGCCGAGGTCCCGGATGCGCCGGATCAGCGCGATCAGCTCGAGGGTCTCGGCGGGGTTCATGCCGGCGGCCGGCTCGTCCAGCAAGAGGAGCGCCGGACGCGTCGCGAGGGCGCGCGCAATCTCGAGGCGGCGCTGATCCCCGTAGGGCAGGTTCATCGCGAGCTGCGCCTCGTACTTGAGGATCCCGAAGAAGTCGAGCAGCGCCCGCGCGCGGTCTCGGCTCTCCCGCTCCTCGCGCCCGGCCCGGCGGGTGTGGAGCATGGCGTCGAACACGCCGGCGGCCGTGCGGCAGTGCGACCCGACCAGGACGTTGTCCAGGACCGACATCCCGCGGAAGAGCCGGATGTTCTGGTAGGTCCGGGCGACACCGAGCGCGGTCACCTCGTGGGGAGGCAGGCCCTGCAGCTCTCGCCCCGCGAATCGGATGACACCCGCCGTCACCGGATAGACGCCGGTGATCAGATTGAACAGGGTGGTCTTCCCGGCGCCGTTGGGTCCGATGACCGCAACCAGCTGGCCACGCGCCACCGAGAACGACACGTGGCTCACGGCCCGCAGCCCGCCGAAGCTCTTGCTGACGCCGTCGATCGCCAGGAACCCTGCGCGCGGCGCCCCCGACGACTCGACGATCGCACCGGGCAGGAGCTCCACGCGTGGAGCCGCCCGCTCCGACGTCGGCTCCGGACCGGTGCCCGCGGCGTCCGGCATCGCCGACGGCCGCACGCGCACCGGCCACAGGCCCTGCGGGCGAACGAGCATCATCAGGGTCAGGCCGAAGCCGAAGATCGTCAGCCGGTACTGCGCGTATTCGCGCAGGACCTCGGGCACCACGACGAGGATGATCGCGCCCAGCACGACACCCGGAATGCTGCCCATACCCCCCAGCACGATCATCGCCAGGATCGTGATCGACTCCAGCAGGATGAAGCTCTCCGGGCTGACGAACCCCTGGAGACTCGAGAAGATCACCCCGGAGAACCCTGCCGTGCTCGCGCCCATGGCGAAGGCCAGGAGCTTCGTCGTCGTCTTGTTGATCCCCATGGTTTGGGCGGCGTCCTCGTCCTCGCGGATGGCGGCCCAGGCGCGCCCGATCCGCGAGCCCTCGAGCCGGTACGAGAAGAAGACGGCACCGATGCAGAGGATGAGGACCAGGTAGTAGTACTGGACGGGGGACGACAGGGTCAGCGGCAGGTTGTGGATCAGATCGGGCAGCTTCGGGTAGAGCAGGAGCTTGGCGGTCGCGACCGACTTGGGGTCGAGGTGCGCCGGGTCGAGCGTCGCCGGATCGATGTTGATGACCCCGCGGGGGCCGTTCGTGATCGCATCGAGGTTGTTGAGGAGGATGCGGATCACCTCGCCGAACCCGAGCGTCACGATCGCGAGGTAGTCGCCGCGCAGCCTGAGCGTGGGCGCGCCGAGCAGCACTCCGAAGAGGGCGGCCAGGAGCGGCGCCAGCGGCAGCACCACCCAGAAGGGGATGTGCAGCCCGAGCTGCGGCGAGGCCAGGAGCGCGTAGGAGTAAGCCCCGATGGCGTAGAACGCCACGTATCCCAGGTCGAGGAGCCCCGCGTAGCCGACGACGACGTTCAGCCCTAGGGCCAGCAGGATGTAGATGCCTGCCTGATCGAGCACCCGGAACATGTACCGCTCGCCCGCCTGAAAGAAGTTCAAGGGCACGACCGTCCCGATCGCGGCCATGACCGCACCGAGGTAGAGCGGGAGCGCCGCCAGCACGAGCAGCAAGACGACCTTCTTCACCCGGCTCCACCCCGCGACGGCGCGGAGCGGCACGCTCATCGCCTGGTTGAACGTGGTCATACCCGTCGCTCGGCGCGCCTCGTCATCGCGCGACCCGCTCGCCCAGGATGCCCATGGGCCGGAAGATGAGCACGAGGATCAGGATGATGAACGCGAAGATGTCCTTGTACTCCGGGCCGATCACGTCATGGGTCAGGATGGGCAGGTATCCCGCGCCGAAGGTCTCGATGAGGCCGAGCAGGAGGCCTCCGAGCATGGCGCCCGGAATGTTGCCGATCCCGCCGAGCACGGCCGCCGTGAACGCCTTGATCCCGGCCAGGAAGCCGACGTTCCAGATCACCACGCCGTAGAACATCGCGAAGAGCACGCCCGCGGCCGCGCCCAGGGCCGGGCCGAGCACGAACACCATCGCGATCACCCGGTCGATCTCGATGCCCATGAGGCTTGCGGCGTCCTTGTCCTCGGCTGTCGCCCGCACGGCGAGTCCGAACGTGGTGTGGTTGACGAGGTAGTGGAGCCATACCATCAGCGCGGTCGCCACAAGCAGAATGAGGATCTGCCGGTCCTGGATCGTGACGCCCAAGATCACGAACTCGGTGGCGGGAATGAGCTCGGGGAAGAACCGAGGGCCCGGGCCCACCACGTTCATCGTGGCGTTCTCGAGGAACACCGAGACGCCCAGCGCGCTGATGAGGGGCGCCAGCCGCGAGGCGTTGCGGAGGGGGCGGTAGGCCACCCGCTCGATGGTGACGCCGAGGACCGCGATCAGGGTCATCGAGACGAGGAAGACGCCGACGAGCAGTGGGATCGCCAGGCCCAGCGCGAGCCCTTCGGTGACGGCCATCCCGGCCAGCACGAAGACGGCGACCATCGCCCCCAGCATGAACAGGTCCCCGTGGGCGAAGTTGATGAGCTGGAGGACGCCGTAGACCATGGTGTAGCCGAGCGCGATCAGGGCATAGACGGAGCCGATCGTGAGACCGTTGATCAGCTGCTGGGGCAACAGCTCGACCAGGATCCAGCCCTTGTCCACGTCGTCTCCGTCTCTCGGTCGGTGCGGAGGGGACTACGCCAGGGTGCGAGCTATCCCATCACGCCCGCGCCCTGGTAGGCGACGCGCAGCTCCTGACCTTCCTGGAACCGCTCGAGACGGTAGGGCGTGATGTCGACGGTCCGGGCGCGGCCGTCCAGGACCTGCTCGGCCATCAGGATCCCCACCACCGGCGAGAGCTTGAAACCGTGGCCCGAGAACCCGACGGCGTAGTGGAGGCCGGTCACGCCCGCCGCGGTCCCCATGATCGGGTTCCAGTCGGGGCTGACCTCGTACATCCCCGACCAGCCGCCCGTGATGGCGGCGCTGGCGGCGCCCGGCATCAGGCGGGCGAGCCGGGTCACGACCTCGGTCGTGTGGTCGGCGCCGGGGCGATCCTCATACGCGTCGGGGTCCCCCGGGACGATGGTGTCCCGCGTGCTGCCGACCAGGATCAGCCCGCCGGTCTCCGGGCGGAGGTACACCTCGTTGGCCAGATCCCCCGTGACCGGATGAAACGGGCTCCAGTCGAAGGTCGGCCGCAGCGTGACGATCGATTCCCGGCTCGGCGTGACCGGGAGCTCCAGGCCCGCCAGCCGCCCGACCGGCCGTGCCCAGGGGCCGGCCGCGATCACGACGTGGCCGGCGGTGATCTCTCCCCGCGGGGTGCGCACCACCCGGACCCGCCCACCCTGCGTGTCGATGCCCGTGACCGGGGTCGACTGACGCAGCTCTCCGCCGAGCTCGGTGAACCGCCGCGCGAAGCTCGACGCCACCTCGTGGGGGCTGCCGTATCCCGATCGGGGCTCCCAGACCACGGCCGCACCCTCGGGGATCCGGAGATGCGGGCTGATGTGGCGCACGTCGTCGGGCCCGATCAGGCTCGCCTCGATGCCCACTTCCTGGTTCATCCGGAGAGTGCGCTCGACCCGGTCCCGGCTTTCCGGCGGCCCCACGAAGAGCATGCCGGTGCGCACGAAGCCGGACTCCCCACCCACCTCGTCGGCCCAGCGCTCGAAGATCCCGCGGGCCAGAAGCGCCATCTGGGCGGTCGGGCGGGTGGTGTAGTGGGTCCGGACGATGGCCGACGACTTCGCCGACGTGCCCGAGCAGACCGTGGCCTTCTCGAGCAGCACCACGCGGCCCGCGCGCCGGCGGGCCAGATTGAAGGCGATGCTGGTCCCCATGACGCCGCCGCCGATGACGACGACATCCGCGGTCTCCATCGGGGCCTCCCGGTTGTTTGTGATCTGGCTGGGACCTCCCCGGCGGGGTGCCCCCCGCGATGATCATGGAGTGCGCGGTCGAAATCAAGCCGTCCGAGACGCCGCCTACAACTGGGCCCGGACCTTGCTGTGCAGTGGGTGTGGCTCCCGGATTCGGCCGAAGATGCGCGCCCTGGGGCGGGGGCACAGGCCGGCGGGGAGCCCCTGCAACGACATCATGTCGCGCTGGCGACAATCCGGCGTGGGGCGCGCTCCTTCCGTCGAAGGGTCTCCCCTCCCGATCTCGCCAGCTATGGATGCGTGCGCTGGCGGGCAGCTCAGCTCTGTTCTTGGCTGCCAGACACGACCGGAGGGAATGCGAGCCGATCTCCCCAGCAGCAGCTTTCACCCGTCTTTTACCGGAGAGGAACTGACGCCATGAATGCCAAGTCTCGCCTGCCGGAGACCCTGAAGAACCACCACTCGGCCCTCGTCACCGATTGGCTTCGGCAGCAGCGAGAAGTGCTTGGTCACCGAGCGGGTGACGAGCGCGAGGAGCGCGAAGCGGCAGAGCAGTTCCTCAAGGCGCTCGGCGAGGCCACTGTCACGGGAAACTTCACCGACATCGATCGTACCGAGTGGGCGGCGGTGCGGGACGTGCTGACTGATCTTTCACGGGCGCGCACGCGACAGGGCTTTAGTCCGTCAGAGACCGCGACTTTTGTCTTCTCGCTCAAGCAGCCCCTATTCGACCGCCTGCGTCAGGACCTCGGCAAGGACGTCGAGAGGCTCGCCTCCGAGGTGTGGGCGGCCACCCAGCTCCTCGACCGCCTGGGCCTCTACACGACGGAAGTCCATCAGAAGGTGCGAGAAGAGGTCATCGGTAGGCAGCAGGAGGAGATGCTCGAGCTGTCGACACCGGTGGTGCGGCTGTGGGACGGGATCCTCGCCCTCCCCCTCATCGGCACGCTCGACAGCGCACGCACCCAGGTCGTCATGGAGAGTCTCCTCCAGAGGATCGTCGAGACCGGCGCGGGCATCGCAATCATCGACATAACCGGGGTGCCCACCGTCGACACGCTGGTCGCCCAGCATCTCTTGAAGACGGTGGCCGCCGCACGGCTGATGGGCGCCGACTGCATCATCAGTGGCATCCGTCCCCAGATTGCCCAGACGATCGTCCACCTCGGCGTTGCCCTCGGCGACGTGACGACCAAGGCCACCCTGGCCGACGCGCTCGCCATCGCGCTCAGCCGGCAGGGGCTGGCCGTCGTGCGATCGCCCGGTCGGGCCTGAGCGGCCTTCCGAATGGAACGGATCCCGATCCTCAAGATGGGGGACTACCTCCTGGTCTCGATCCAGGTCGACATGCACGACCAGCTCGCCCTGGCGCTTCAGGACGATCTCACCGAACGCATTGTCCAGCACCGCGCCCACGGCGTCCTGATCGACATCTCGACGCTGGAGATCGTTGACTCCTTCATCGGCCGCATGATCGGTAACATCGCCGCGACGGCCCGCATTCTCGATGCCCACACAGTGGTCGTCGGGATGCGGCCGGCGGTCGCCATCACCCTCGTCGAGCTCGGCCTCTCCCTGCCCGGAGTACGCACCGCGCTCTCGGTGGAGCGTGGGATGACGCTGCTGCGGGAACTGCTCGGGGCGGAAAGTCCGGATGGTCGTTCAGCGCACTGAGACCCTTCCGCTCCGCGCGTCCGACGACGTGGTACGTGTGCGTCAGCTCGTGCGTGGGTGGGCGATCGATCTTGGGTTCAGCCTGATCGATCAGACGAAGGTCGTCACAGCGGCCAGCGAACTGGCACGGAACACGGTGGACTACGGCGGGGGCGGGACCGCCAGGTTGGAGTCCTTGCTCGACGGCGCCCGGCGCGGATTGCGCGTGGTCTTCGAGGACAAGGGTCCTGGCATCGCCGATGTCAAGCGAGCGCTCGAGGATGGCTTCACGAGTGGCAATGGCCTAGGCCTAGGCCTGGGGGGGGCCCGTCGGCTGTCGAGCGATTTCTCGATCGAGTCGCGCGTCGGCGAGGGCACCCGCGTGATCATCACGCGATGGAAATGATCGAATCGTTCGGCACCGGTGTGAACGACCCCAGCGCCACCGCGGAGGCCCGCCGGCGCGCCACCTCGCTGGCCGTCAAGCTAGGCTTCGATGAGTCCGACGTCGGCCGGGTGGCGCTGGTGGTCACCGAGCTCGCCACGAACCTCCTCAAGCACGCCGGTGGAGGCGAGATCCTCGTTCGCTCTTTCGGGAACGGTGATGCAGCCGGCATCGAGATCCTGGCACTCGATCGTGGCCCCGGCATCTCCGATCTGGAAGCCGCCCTCCGTGATGGGTACTCGTCTGCAGGCTCCCCCGGCACCGGCCTGGGCGCGATCCGTCGCGCGTCATCCGAGTTCGATGTTTACTCGGGGCGGGCTGCCGGCACCGCCCTCGTCGCCGTGCTCCGGGCGCGGTCTCGAGCGAGTAGCGCCGGGCAGCCAACGCTCCAGGTCGCAGGCATTTCCATTGCGAAACGGGGCGAAGACGTCTGTGGAGACGCGTGGGCAGTCCGTGAAAATCCGGAAGGCTCTCGCCTCATTCTCGTCGTCGACGGCCTCGGGCACGGCCCTGGAGCGTTCGATGTGGCCCAGGAGGCATGCCGCCTCTTCCGGGAGGATCCCGTGCTCGGGCCTGCCGAGATGATGGAGCGTCTCCACCGCGGACTCAGACCCACACGGGGCGCCGCGGCGGCGGTAGCCGCGATCGACCCTAGCCGCGGGAACCTTGTCTACGCAGGGGTCGGAAACATCGCGTGCCAAGTGATGGGCGGAGACCGGCCGCGGGTGCTGGTGTCCCATCACGGAATCCTCGGCCACGAGGTGCGAAGGATCCAGGAGTTTACCTACCCATGGCCGGAGGGGGCCACCCTGGTGCTGCAGAGCGACGGGCTGACGTCTCGCTGGAACCTCGAGTCCTATCGCGGGGTGATCCGCCATCACCCTGCCGTGATCGCCGGCATCCTGTATCGAGACTTCAAACGCCCCCACGACGACGTCACCGTGGTCGTGGCACGACCGTGGACCGCATGAGCCTTCCTCTCCTGTCCGTCGCGATCCGGGTCGAGGGGGACGTGGTCCTGGCCCGACAGCGCTCCCGAACCATCGCGCGCCTGCTGGGCTTCGACATCCAGGATCAGACGCGTTTGGCGACGGCAACGTCCGAGATTGCGCGGAACGCCTACCGATATGCCCAGGGGGGACAGGTAGACTTCGTGCTCGAAGGGAAGACCGCGCCGCAGGTCTTCCTCGTCCGGGTGACCGACCGTGGTCCGGGCATTCCGGACCTGGCCCGCATTCTCCGGGGCGAGTACCAGTCTCCAACCGGCATGGGGCTCGGGCTGGTAGGAGCCCGTCGGCTCGTCGATCGGTTCCACGTCGAGACATCCCCGCAGGGAACGACCGTCTGGCTTCGGAAGCTCCTGCCGCCCGGAACATCTCCGCTGACGCCCGCCGACCTCGAGGGTCTGAGCCAGGAGCTGGCCCGCGATCGCCCGGACGATCCCCTGGCCGAGCTCCAGCGGCAAAATCGGGAGCTGCTCGCTGCCCTGAGCGACCTACGCACTCGGCAGGACGAGCTCGCCCGAGTGAACCGCGAGCTGGACGACACCAATCGTGGGGTGGTCGCCCTCTACGCCGAGCTGGACGAGCGCGCGGATCACCTGCGGCGAGCCGACGAAATGAAGTCTCGTTTCCTCTCCAACATGAGCCACGAGTTCCGGACCCCGCTGAACTCGATCCTCGCGCTGAGCCGGCTCCTCCTGGCCCGGGTCGACGGGGAGCTCACCGAAGAGCAGGTACGACAGGTGGAGTTCGTCCGCAAGGCAGCTCAGGACCTCTCGGAGCTGGTCGGGGACCTGCTCGACCTGGCCAAGGTTGAGGCCGGCAAGATCGTCGTGCGCCCGACCGAGTTCGAGGTGGAGGGCCTCTTCGGTGCGCTCCGTGGCATGCTGCGGCCCTTGCTGGTCGGCGACTCCGTGCGACTGATCTTCGAAGAGCCCGACGGCGGTACGCGGCTGCATACCGACGAAGCCAAGATCTCCCAGATCCTCCGGAACTTCATCTCCAACGCGTTGAAGTTCACCGAGCGGGGTGAGATCCGAGTGTCGGCAGTCGCGAATGAATCCCAGGACCAGGTGGTGTTCGCAGTCGCGGACACGGGAATCGGGATCGCCCCCGAGGATCAGGAGCGGATCTTCGAGGATTTCACGCAGATCGAGAATGCGCTCCAGGGGCGAGCCAAGGGGACCGGGCTGGGTCTCCCACTCTGCCGGAAGCTCGCTCATCTCGTGGGGGGGCAGGTGTCGGTGACAAGCACGCCCGGGCTGGGCTCGACGTTCGTGCTGACGGTGCCGCGAGTCTACCTGACGGACGGTGAGCGGCCGCCAGCCGAAGTGCCCGCGTCCGATCCGTGGCGCCTGCCGGTCCTCGTCGTCGAGGATAGGCCCGAAGACCAGCTGCTCTACGAGAAGTACCTGAAGGGATCGGAGTTCCAGCTCATCCCGGCGCGATCACTGCAGGAAGCCCGCCAAGCGCTCGCCCGGGAGCGGCCCCGGGCGATAATCCTGAACGTTCTCCTGGGCACCCAGGACAGCTGGAGCTTCCTCACCGCGGCCAAGTCGGATCCCGCTCTCCAGAAGGTCCCGGTCATCGTCGTGACCACCGTCGACGACCGGGCGAAGGGCCTGGCCCTTGGTGCCGATGCGTATGCCGTGAAGCCGGTCGAGCGTGCTTGGCTGTTGCGGGAGCTACGGCAGCTGTCGTTCGGGCAGGGACCGCGCCGGCGAGTCCTCGTCATCGACGACGACGAGATCGTGCGGTACCTGCTGCGCCAGAGGCTGACGGAGCACGAGATCGTGGAAGCGGCGAGTGGCGAGCAAGGGCTGACTGAGGCCAGGCGGGTGCGTCCCGACGTCATCGTCCTGGACCTCATGATGCCCGATCTGAGAGGCGCGGAAGTGCTCGCACGTCTGGCAGCGGATACGAGCACGCGTGAGATTCCCGTAGTCCTTCTGACCTCGACGCATCTCGATGAGTTCGACCGGGCGGCTCTCGGAGATCGCGTCGTCGCGATCGTCTCGAAGGACGCGCTCGCCCGAATCGACCAGGACAGCGCTCTGACCCACGCGCTGGTCCGGTTGGGGTTGGTTTAGTTAGGAGGCCCCTAAATGGCTGATCTCGCGCCGATCACGCTTCTGAACGTCGACGACTACGCTCCCGGGCTGTACGCGCGTTCGCGAGCCCTCCGGAAGGCTGGCTTCAACGTGCTGGAAGCCGCGAACGGCACGGAAGCCCTCCGCCTCGCAGCGATCCACAAGCCTGCACTCGTCCTGCTCGACGTCAACATGCCGGACATGAGTGGCCTCGAGGTGTGCCGTCGCCTCAAGACGGATCCGGACACGGCCGCGCTCCTCGTCCTGCACGTTTCGGCCACCGCCACGCGCGGGTCAGATCGCCTGCAAGCGCTGGAACACGGCGCGGATACGTACCTGGTCGAGCCGGTCGAGACGGAGGAGCTGATCGCCACCATACGCGCCCTCCTGCGGCTGCGCGAAGCGGAGACCGCGCTCCGCGAGCGAGACCGATTGCTCCATGCCATCCTCGAGCACACGCCCGTGGTCCTCTTCATGAAGGCCACCGACGGCCATTATCTCCTCGCGAACCGGGAGTACGAGCGCCTCGCCGGCCGGCCCATGGCGGAGCTCAAGGGCCAGCGGGACCACGACCTCTTCGATCGCGAGGTAGCCGAACTCCTGCGAGCGCACGAGGAAGAGGCTCTGGCCACGCGGCGTACCCTCGAATTCGAGGCACCCCTCGGCCTGGGCGAACCCGACCGCATCTATCATCAGGTCCGGTTTCCCGTTTATGACGGAGTCGGCCAGCCGTACGCCGTCTGCACCATCGCGACCGACATCACCCAGCGCAAGCGCGCGGAGAAGGACTATCAGGCTCTACTGGCCCGCGAGCAGAGCGCGCGGCGCGACGCGGAGTCGGCCAACCGAGCGAAGGATGATTTTCTGGCAACGCTGTCGCACGAGCTCCGAACGCCGATTTCCGCCATCCTGGGCTGGGCCCAGGTGCTCACGACGGTGCAGCGGGACGAGGCGACGCTGCATCGTGCCCTCGAGAGCATCGAGCGCAACGCGCGCCAGCAGGTCCAGCTCATCGACGACCTGCTCGACCTCTCGCGGATCATTGCAGGCAAGTTGCGGCTGGACATGCGCGTCGTCGATTTAGGCCCGGTGCTGCTGGCGGCCCTCGAGACGGTCCGGCCGGCGGCCCAGGCCAAGGACATCCAGATCTCGAGCCATCTCGAGTCGGGCACGTGTGTCGTCATGGGCGATCCTGATCGGCTCCAGCAGATCCTCTGGAACCTCCTCTCGAACGCGGTCAAGTTCACTCCCCGGCAGGGCCGGGTCGAGGTCCGTCTGGAGCGCGTGGACTCGCGTGTCCTGATCCAGGTCATCGACAACGGAGCGGGGATCGCCCGAGAGCTGATTCCCGTGATCTTCGATCGGTTCCGGCAGGCTGACGCGACCACCAGCCGACTGCACGGGGGACTCGGCCTGGGTCTCGCCATCGTCCGGCATCTCGTCGAGCTCCAGGGCGGCACCGTCTCGGCCGAGAGCCCCGGCACCGGCCAGGGCGCCACGTTCAGGGTGGCGCTACCGCTCGTGCCGGTGCGCTTCGCCAGGGCCGAGGTGGTCGACGAGCCACGCCACTACGAAGGCCCCCGCTGTAATGGCATCCGGGTACTCGTCGTGGACGACGAGGCCGATGGCCGTGAGCTGGTGGCGCGGTTCCTGAAGTCCGCGGGCGCCACGGTCCAGACCGCCGCCTCCGCGGCGGAGGCCTTGGCGACAGTCGATCGTGAGGCCTTCCATGTGATCGTGAGCGATCTGGCCATGCCGGGCGAGGATGGGCTGGCGCTGGTGCGTGCGATCCGTGCTAGGGGTCTCCGCACGCCTCTGGTCGCCCTGACCGCTCATGCCGGCGCGCAGATGAGGGTGCGGGCCCTCATGGCCGGTTTCAACACATACATCGCCAAGCCCGTCGAGCCGGCCGAGCTCAGCGCGGTGGTCGTCCAGCAGGCGGAGCAGGCGCAGTTCCGGAATGAGTGAGTCTCGATTGGAAACAGGAAGGCCGGGCAGAGCCACGAGACAGGCAGGAGCTCGGCACTCGAACATGCGGCCAGGCACGGGGGCGCAGTCCGGCCGTGAGCAGCCGATAGCCCGCCTTCGCGCGGAGGGTGTTGCGTCGTGAGGCTCCTTCGATCCGGCCTGCTCCTCGTCACCCTCGTGTGCGTGTGCGCGACCGTCCTCGAGGCCGCGCCGGTCCGCGTGCGGTTCCACGAGGGGACCACCCGCGGGTTCCTGGCGATACGAACGCCCCAGGGCGAGCGGATCGGACACGGCGAGCTCACACAGAAGCCGCGGGGCGACGAGGTCGACAGCCGCCTCCTGCTTCAGTTCAAGGACGGCTCGATCCACGACGAGACCACGACGTACTCGCAACGCGACGCCTTCCGGCTGGAGGCGTATCGGCTGAAGCAGCGGGGTCCATCCTTTCCGGGGGCGGAGATTTCCTTCGACCGGAAGAGCGGACGCTACCAGGCGAAGACGCGCGAGCGTGTCGGCGCTGCGGAGGAGACGGCGAGCGGGGAGTTCGACATGCCCGCCGATCTCGCCAATGGCATGACGCTCCTGATGCTGAAGAACCTGCCTCCCGGGGGAAGGACGACCGCCCAGCTGGCGGCGTTCACGCCGAAGCCCCGACTGCTCCGAATGGACCTCCACCGGGAGGGCGAGGACCGTGTGGTGTTCGCCGGTGACGCGAAGCAGGCGGCCCGGTATCTCGTCAACCTGGAGATCGGAGGGGTCACCGGGCTGGTCGCGGCGGTCATCGGGAAGAGCCCACCCGATCTCCGCTACTGGCTCGCGCTCGGGGAGATTCCCGCGTTCGTCCGCTTCGAGGGCGCGATGTTCCTGAACGGCCCGGTGTGGCGCGTGGAGATGGCTGGCGTGGAGTGAGGCAAAGATTGATGCGGGAGCAACCTCAGGACAAGGGAGCTCCATGCGCCGCCCTCGGCACCGCGACGGCGTCCCGCATCTCCGCACAATTTCCGCACAGGTCGGTACCGCGCTGCAGGGCAAGCGTTGGCGCACCAGAGGCCCTGGTGATGCAGTGTCCCCGGTGCCACACGGAGAAACCGCGAATGGCGTGGGTGCTGCGCGAGGTGCGCGGCGCCCCTGGCCACCGGTTGCCCATCCTGTGGACTCTCGAATGAGCCGGGCGAGGACTTCTGCGGGCGGGGGCGCCGCGCCCCTGGCTGCTGCCAGCCGTCCAGTCGAAGCACGGTTCGCATAGCCGCAGTCATGCTCGCGCGGTGGCGTGGCACGAACAGCTTCCCGCCGACTAGCAGGCGCGCCAATGAGTTCAGTGGTATGGTACCCGAAGCCATCCCTGATACCCAGGCGACTATCAGACCGCCGTTGTGCGCACGGGCCTATGCTCCACGGATGCTGTGATGCCGATACAGGCAGCAGCGACTGGGAGGGACTCCATGCGGAAACACACGATCTCACGACGTGACGCGATGTTGGCGGGCGGCGCCATGGTGGCGGGGCTGGCGTTCCTGCGTCTTGACCGCCTGGTCGCGGCGGTTCCGCTGGAGCAGGGTGAGGTGATCGTCGCCTGGCTCGATCAGCCGGCCGTCGTACCCCCGCCGGCCCAGGCGATCATCGGCCAGCAGCTGCAATGGGAAGAGCTCGATTCCTGGATCACGCCCACAAACAAGTTCTTCACCGTCAAACACTTCGGGCAGCCAACGTTCGACCTACAAAGATGGCGACTCGATGTCATTGGGCTGATCAAGCAGCCGCTCAGCCTGACCATCGACCAGCTGAAGGCCCGTCCGCGCCAGGAGGTCACTTTCACGCTGGAGTGCGCGGGAAACACCGGCCTGCCGTTCTTCTGGGGTGGCATCGGCAACGCCACCTGGGCCGGCACGGCGCTCGCGCCACTGCTCCAGGAAGCGGGCATCCTGGACAGGGGCAAAGAGATCGTCTTCTACGCCCACGACATCGGTAAGCAGAGGGTCCGCGACATGGATCTGACGACGCCGTTCGCCCGCAGTATGTCAGTCAGCGATGCGATGAGCCCGGAGAATTTGCTTTGCTACGAGATGAACGGGCAGCCGCTGGATGCCGGTCACGGCGCACCACTACGGCTGTTGACGCCCGGCTGGTACGGCGTGGCCAACGTGAAGTGGCTCGACCGCATCGAGGTGATTGACACACGCTTCGCGGGGCACTTCATGGCCCGAGACTATGTGACCATCCGCGAGGAGCAGCGCGACGCGCAGCCGGTCTGGACTGAAACCGTCGTCGGCAAGGCGCGGCTCAAGTCCGCCCCGGCCCGTGTCACCCGGAAGGACGGCAAATGCCGGATTGCCGGGGCGGCCTGGGGCGGCCCAATCGCCAGTGTCGAAGTGCAGGTTGACGGGGGACCGTGGATGCCGGCCACCATCACCGAGGGCGGAGGGGGCTCAGCGTATTCGTGGAAGTTTTGGACGCTTGACTGGGGCAGCCCGCCAGCCGGCGAGCACACCGTTACCTCGCGGGCGACCGACACCGCCGGCAACATCCAGCCAGCCATGACCGATCCGGCCATTGCCACCAAGCGGACCTACTGGGAGAGCAACGGGCAAATCACGCGGCGGGTCCAGATCGTCTGACCGCTGGCGGATCTTTCGACCGAGCGCGCCGGTCAGGCCTCCTTCGGCTCGCTCATCTCTGTGGACCTGGATCGGCGGCCATCGTCGCCAATCCAGGTCCGCTGTCGTTGAATGACGGGCGGCGCCGTTTTGGCACCGTTTGGCAAGATGCCAAGGGCCGTCAGGTTGAGTCTGGTTCGGAAGTGTCTGAACAAACACGAGAAAAACTGGAGCCGACGATCGGACTTGAACCGACGACCTGTCGATTACGAAGTGAGGACGAGGCCGAACACGCCGGCACTCAGGCTACCTCGGACGAGCGAACCCCGCGAGATCGAAGAGAACCGCCTGGTGGACCAGATCGTCCCGAGTCGGGCTAGTTCGTCTCGCTTGGTAGCCAGTTGGCAGCCGATTCTTGGATGCGTGGTCTGGGCCCGAGCTCCTTCTTGAACGTTCGAACCGCAAGTCACTGGCTTCCGTAGCCGATGTGCCCTCTATACGTTGGCGTCAGAACGGGCGTCGCCGCTACACCCGCCTCTCCGAGGCCGGCGCGCCGCGCCGGCTCGAGTCGTGTATGCCTAAGGCATCGGCGCCGCTCCACCAGTTGCTCGCTTCTGGGCTATCGTGGCCAACGGGGCCGTTGCAGTGTCCGGCTACGGCGCGCTAGACTCCACGCATTCTGGGACTGGCCCCCGGAAGGCGCCGGCGCCCGCCCACGCAGCCGAAGAGTTGCGTTGGACGGCCTCGGTTCTCCCCACATCGGAACGGCGTGAGCATCGAGCCAGGAACAAGGAGGCGAGGCAATGCGCGAGGCACTCGAGGCCGTCGGCGTTTCACTCAGTCGCCGTCAGTTCGTACGGACCGGACTCGCGGGACTGGCCGCCGGAAGTGTGTGGCAAACGCTTCCAACGATGGTCCGGGCGGCACAGGGGGGGTC
Source organism: uncultured Candidatus Rokubacteria bacterium (assembly GCA_963805625.1). Lineage (GTDB taxonomy): Bacteria > Methylomirabilota > Methylomirabilia > Rokubacteriales > DASRDR01 > DASRDR01. The sequence goes on along the minus strand of CAWDVE010000016.1, from coordinate 353,914 downwards.
GCTCGTGGCCACCGCGCCTGGCGACCTCCAGTTCGATCCTTATTTCGCCCAGACGCGCGCGTGGATCATCCAGGGGCAGATCTTCAGCGCCCTCTTCGACTATCAGGGCAAGAACGCGTTCGTCCCTAGCCCTCAGCTCGCGGAGTCCTGGAAGGAAACCGACAAGACCTTGACGGTCAAGCTACGGAAGGGTGTCAAGTTCCACAACGGCCGCGACCTCACGTCCCAGGACATCGTGGACAATGTCAACCGCGCCAAGGACAAGTCGATCGGCCACTATCTCTTCGACTACTTCGACCCCACGGTCGACGGCGCCGAGGCCGTTGACCGCGAGACCGTCAAGATCACGTACAAGCAGGCCTATCCCCTCAAGCTCGACGATCTCACCCTGCTGTACATCATTCCCAAGGAGGCGATGGCAGACGTCGCCACCAAGCCAGTGGGCAGCGGCCCCTTCAAGTTCCTGAGTTACGCGCCCGGCGACAAGCTCGAACTCCAGCGTTTCGAGCAATACTGGGAGAAGGGCAAGCCTGTCCTCGATCGGGTGACCGTCAAGATCATCGCGGACGATCAGGCCCGCATTGCGAACCTGCTCGGCGGCAGTGCGGACTTCGTGGATACCGTGGCGCCGGCTGACGTTGTCCGCCTGAAGACCGACAAACGGGTGCAGGTGATCACCCCGCCGCCGGGTGGATTCTGGTACACGAACGTAATCAACACCTCGCACAAACCGTTCGACAACAAGCTCGTTCGCCAGGCCATGAACTGGAGTGTAGACCGCGCGAAGATCGCGAAGCTCGCCTACTTCAGCCTGGCGCCGGCCACCCAGTCGCGCTACCTGCCGTCGGCGCCCTGGTACACCGAGACCGCCAGCACGATGTACAAGTTCGATCTTGCGCGCGCAAAGGCACTTCTGGCGCAGGCGGGGCTCCCCAACGGCTTCGAGACGTCGATCATGCTAGGCAAGCTCGCGGGCTCCAAGGAGATGGCCCAGATCTGGGCCCAGGACCTCGCGCAGATCGGCGTCAAGCTCTCGATCATCGAGAAGGAAGAGTCGGCGTTCTGGGACACCTACGGCAAGGGCGAGTGGGACACGGTCGCCTTCGGCCTCGGCGATGGCCGGCTGGATCCCGCCTCGGGAATCAACAACAGTTCCCCGCTCCGGATCAACAACAACCGGGCGAAGATCGAGACCCAGCCGTTCTTCGAGGAGTACAAGAAGCTCGTCCTCGAAGGGATCGGCACGACCGACATGAAGGCGCGAAAGCGGACGTATGACCGCATCCAGACGATCTGGGCGGAGGAGAGCTGGACCGTCAACCTGGCGTTCTGGGTGATCCCGGTGGTGATCAGCCAGCGCGTGAAGAATTACCGGCACCCCGTCGACCAGGTGCCGCACTTCGCCGGGACCGAGGTCGGCTCCTAGGAACGCGCGCTCCCGAAAGGGCCGGCCGGAGCGCGGGCGATGATGTCGTACGTCGGGGCGCGCCTCTTGCAGGCCGTGCCGGTCCTTTTCCTGAGCAGTGTCGTCGTGTTCCTGTTCATCCGCCTCGTTCCCGGTGACCCCGCCGTGACCATGGCGGGCCCGAACGCCACACCCGACCAGGTGGCGGCGCTGCGGCACGTCTACCAGCTCGACCGTCCCCTGGCGGTGCAGTACCTGACGTGGCTCGGGCGCCTCGCCCGGGGCGATCTGGGACTCTCCTACACGACCCGCCGCCCCGTGGCGGAGCTGGTCGCCCAGCGCCTCCCCGCCACGCTCCACCTCGCGGTGGGGACAATGGTGATCATGCTCGCGGTCGGCGGTCCCCTGGGAATCCTCTCCGCCGTCAGGCCTCGCTGGGCGGTCAGCCGTGTCCTCACGCTACTGAACGCGCTTGCGCTGGCAACACCCACCTTCTGGCTCGGCATCCTGCTGCTCCTTCTCTTCGCAGTGGCGCTCCGCTGGCTCCCGCCGTCGGGCTTCGTGAGCGTCACCGAGGACCCGCTCGAGTCGATCCGGCTCCTGGTGCTCCCGTGCCTCACGCTGGGCGCTTCGGGGACCGCCATCCTGATTCGGTTCCTGCGCGCCTCGCTGTCGGAGGTCATGCACGCCGACTTCGTCCGCACGGCGCATGCCAAGGGGCTGGGCGAGCCGGTGATCGTGAGCCGCCACGTCCTCCGGGTCGCCGCGCTGCCTGTCGTTACGGTCCTCGCCGTGCAGTTCGGCTATCTTCTCGGCGGAGCGGTCATCACGGAAGCGGTCTTCGGATGGCCCGGCGTGGGACGGCTGACGCTGGACGCGATCGGGAACCGGGACTACCTGATCGTCCAGGCGATGATGCTCTTCTTCGTGGCCGTCTTCATCGCCGTCAACGTCGTGGCCGACCTCTGCTACGCGGTTCTCGACCCTCGGATTCGCCTGGCCAGCTAGCGAGGTGCCTACCCGCCACGTGCGCGAGGCCGGAGGACAGTCCGAAGTGTCCAACCAGCCGCCGGCGGTAGGACCGCCACCCGACTCCCTGACGGGCGTCCGAGAAGACGGGACGACCGATCGGACCCCGGCAACGAAAGGCGCGACCGTCACGCGACTCCCAGCCGCGCGCGTCATGCGTGCGATCCTGCGCGATCCCGGTGGCCGGTTCGGGCTCGTGGTCGTGGTGACCCTCATCGGTCTCGCGCTGTCCGCTCCCCGCGTGGCTCCGTTCGACCCGTTCGTCATCGGCGCGGAGGAGCCTTTTGCCGCACCGTCGCGCGACCATCCGTTCGGGACGGACGAACTGGGGCGCGACGTCCTGTCGCGCACGCTCTTCGGCGCTCGGATCTCACTGACCGTGGCATTCGGATCGGCTGGCGCAGCCCTTTTCGTCGCCGTCCCGCTCGGGCTCCTGGCGGGCTATCTCGGCGGCCCGATCGACATGGTGATCTCGCGGCTCCTCGACACGATCTTTGCCTTCCCGGCGGTCCTGCTCGGTATCGGCGTAGTGGCGCTGCTCGGCACGGGGATCGCGAACGTGGTCGTGGCGGTGGCGATCATCAGCGTCCCCACGCTGGGCCGGCTGACCCGCGTGGCGGTCCTGAGCCAGCGGAGCGAGGACTACGTGCAGGCGGCTCGCGCGCTGGGCGCTTCCGACACACGGGTCGTGATGCGACACGTCCTGCAGAATGTCGTGCCGCCACTCCTCGTGCAGACCACGCTCGTGATGGCCGACGCGGTGCTCCTCGAGGCCGGGTTCAGCTTCTTGGGTCTGGGGAGTCGGCCTCCGACCCCGTCGTGGGGCACCATGCTGGACAGCGGCCGGAATTTCCTGAGTCAGGCGCCGTGGCTCGGCGTGTTCCCGGGCCTCGCAGTGACGCTCACGATCCTGGGACTCAACGCGCTGGGAGACGCGCTCCGCGCGGCCCTCAGCCAGTATGGACGATGACCGTCGGCGGCTGGGCAAGACCCCGTCGTCGCAGGGAGGTCGGCGTGGTCAAGGTCGCGAAGGTCGAGGCGTTCTTCCTCCGGTACCGCTACCCATCGCACCTCTCGTACCGGTTCGCTGCCGGTCTTGTGGAGAACCTCGACGCCGCCCTCCTCCGGGTCACCGCGGACAACGGGGAGTACGGGCTCGGCGAGGTGACGTTCGGGACCCATACCTACGAGCCGGTCCTCGGCGTGACCGCGCACTTCAATCGGGTGCTGGAAGGATTCCCCGTGCGCGAGATCAACCGGGCGTGGGAAACGATGTACCAGAACAGCCGCTTCTGGAACCGGTACGGCATCGGCATCGCCGTCATGGGCGGCATCAACATGGCGATGTACGACCTCCTCGGCAAGCTCCTCGAGCTTCCTGTCTACCAGTTGCTCGGGGGACTGGTCCGGTCCCGCATCCGGGTGTACGCGAGCAACGGGCTCTTCACGACGGCCGAACCGCTCATCGCCGATGCGCGGCGCGCCCGGAGCGCGGGGTTTGACGCCTACAAGCTCCGTGTGACCGATCCCCGGACCGTCGTCCCGATCGTGACGGCGTTCCGGGAGGCGTTGGGACGCGAGATGGATGTCATGGTCGACGCCGGCGAGGCGGGGGGCGCGACGCCCTGGTCCGTGTCGATCTCCCAGAAGATCGCGAAGGGCCTGGAGCCGTATGAGCCACTCTGGCTAGAGGAGCCCGTGCGAGTCGAGAACCTGGACGGCTACGTCGAGATGCGGCAGGCGACGACGGTCAACATCGCGGGCGCGGAGAGCCTCCCGACCGCCCACGCGTTCCGGCCGTATCTCGAGCGCGGCGCCTTTGACATCGTCCAGTTCGACATTGCGACGTCAGGGTTCACCGAAGGTGCAAGAATCGCCAGTCTGGCCGCCGTCCACGAGAAGCCCGTGGCCATTCACTCGTGGGGGACACTCGTCAGCATCATGGCCGGCATCCACTTCGGCCTCGTCACCCCGAACTGCGCGATCACGGAATTCAACTTCACGGAGCACCCGCTCAATGAGCTCCTGGCGGTGGCCCGCGTGCAGCCACGCGACGGCCACATCGCAGCACCGGAGACCCCGGGGCTCGGCGTGACGTTCGACCCGGCCCTCGTTGAACGCTTCCCGTACGCGGCCACGCGGAACACGATGATATCGACGGAGGAGCGAGATCTCGCGCTCTGACGCGCCAGACCGCCAGCTCACTCGGTGCCGCTTCGCCAGGAACGCAGGCGGGCCACCACTGCGAGAAGCGGTAGTGGTCACGCCCTCGGCATGGCGCTGGCCCAGCGGCGGCCGGGCCACGGTTTGCTGCATCACATTCCGATCGGGGCAGCCAGCCCGAGTTCAACCGGTTCTCGCAACACTGCCTGTGTGAGCCGATCGTAGAACCTCATCGAGCGCCTCGGCCGAGGTTCGCCAGCCGAGGGGTCACTCCCGTGCCGGCGCCGGCCCCGCTCAGGGCCGGTGGCCTGTCGGCGAAGTCGGATCCTGCGCCCGGCCCCGCGACGGCCACGCTGTCGGGAGGGCTGCCGGACCTCGTCAGCAAGGGCGTCGTGATCGGGGGTGAGTTCGTGAACGTCGGCTCCGGCGTCGAGGTGCTGAGCGCCAGCAAGGCCAAGGGCTACCGGGGCGGGCAGTGCCTCTTCCGGGTCGAGTACCAGATCGACAACGATGGACGTGCCAAGACCCCGGGCGGGTTCCGGAACGTGCTCCAGTGGGACGCGACCGTCATCGACAACCACGTGGATCCCGGGCTCGGCACGGGCGAGCACCGCACGCGGTCCTTCGATGCCTACCTCACCCCGGGCGAGCACGGGCTCACGCTGCGCGTGGACGCCGACCGGGCGGTGGAGGAGTCCAGCGAGGGCAATAACGTCAGGACGGCGCGGGTCAGGCTGAACGGACCCTGTTCGGGTTCCCAGCTCAAGGGGGCGCGCCGGGGAGTCCTGCCTCGTCGACGCAAATGAAGAAGTGACCGAGGGGCAGGCCCGGTCGCCCCGCTTCCACCCAAGGAGGTCTTGATGCCGCGCTACGTCGTCGAGCGCACATTCCCGGACGGCCTCGAGACCCCTCTCACGGACGAGGGTGCCGCGGCGTGCCTCGCGGTCGTGCGAGGAACTGGCGGGGCCCGCCGCCCATAGGGATCGACTTCTCTTTCATAAAGAAGGGGTCGACCGTCATGCCCCGCGCACCATGACGCGGTGGGCGCGCGCCCAGGCTCGGATCGCGCGCCGATGCTCGCGCTCGTGGGTCCAGGCGAACTCCCGGAGCCAGCGGGTCACGGGAAGCGCGTGGCCAGGGTCGGCGAGGGCGGACGGCGGCAGCCCGCGGAGCCCGGCCAGGAGCCGCGCGCGCGCAGCCGCGAGGCGACGGAGAACCGCGGCGGGGCGCAGGCGGCGCGCGGAGCGGACCACCCGCGCGTTGAACCCGTCGAGCTCCGCCTTCGTGTCATACCAGACGATGTCCTCGCCGCGATCCCGGGCGATCAGCGCCAGACGCCGTGCCCCCTCGATTTCCCACGCCGCGATGTGGACGAGAACGTCTCGGATGGACCAGGCACCCTGCGTCCGCGGCCGTCGGAGCGCGTCCGCGGGGAGCCGGCGGATCAACGCCAGCGTCTCGCTCCGCGAGCGGGTCATCCGGAGGACGGCGCGACGCCGCCAGGTGGCGAGCGCGGCCGGACTCGGCCGAGGGGTGCGTCGCGAGGTCATTCGGCGCGATCCTACGCCACCCCAGGGCCGCCGATCAACCCGCGGGGTGCTACGCTTGGCCTCGCGTCATGGCCACGTCGCCGCGCGAGCCCGTCCCCGCCTGGCTGGATCGAGCGGGCGAGGTAGATTGGATGAAGTGGCTGACCCCCACTCGACGTGGTGGCATACGCTGCCCCACAAGGTGAATACGCGGTCAACGCCGCAAGTAGAGGGGTGTCCTTCGCCAAAACTCCATCCGCTGGCCAAGTGGTTGATCTCTCGGCTCTGATCCGGAGACAATTGCTGTCTCATGATCAGCACGCTGCTCCACCTGCTCCGACTCTTCTGTTCCTCTGCGGCGGCCACCGGCAGCTCGCCCTCGAGACCCTCGCCCTGCGCCAGCAGCTCACCGTATCGACGTGGCCGAGCGCACCGTCTCCCGGCTGATGCCAACGCGGCGCCCCTCGCCGTTGCAGACCTGGCGCACGTTCCTCACCACCCACGTCCGGGACCTCGTCTCCATCGACTTCTTCACGGTGCCCACCGCGCACTTGCGCGTGCTGTTCGTCCTCGTCGTGCTCGCCCACCATCGGCGACGGGTGGTCCACGTCAACGTCACCGAGCATCCCACCACGGCCCTGGACCGCCCAGCAGATCGTGGAGGCGTTCCCGGACGACACCGGGCCGTCCTACCTCCTCCGCGATCGCGACACGAACTACGGTCACGCGTTTCGGCACCCAGTGAAGGACAGGGGCATCCGGGAGGTACTGACCGCGCCCCAGAGTCCGTGGCAGAACCCCTTCGCGGAGCGGCTCATCGGCTCGGTCCGGCGCGAGTGTCTAGACCATGTCCTCGTGCTCAGCGAGAGGCATCTCCGCCAAGTCTTGACCCGCTACTTCGCCTATTATCACATGGCGTTCGAGCTCACCTCTCACTGGAGAAGGATCCGCCGGACGCCAGGCCCATCGAGCGCCCGGCGATGGGCACGGTGGTTTCGAGTCCCGAAGTCGGTGTCTGCATCATCGCTACGTCCGGCGAGCGGCCTGAGTCAGCCCCCACCAGCCGTCACGCCCGGGACCTTCCTGCCGTCAGGCCGCTCGCGATCCCAGTCCACACTCCACCCCACCCCACCTCATTCCGTAGCGGGCCCGACTCCTGACTGCCCTGCTTCCCACCCCTGTCCAGGCTCTCCTGGCGTTCCTTCGCCTCTCACGAGAGCGTCGGCCGTCGTCAACCGAGTCGGATGAGGTTCTGGCGAAGGATAGGTGACGCGACTGGCCGGAGACCTGTCGTCCATCGCCCGCCTTGATCTTCCCGGACGCCCCGATTAGGCTGGCGGCACTGTCTCCTCAGTCACCGGCCTCTTTGGCTGGAGGGTCACCATGCGGTGCCCGTGGTGTCAGGCGAAGAATCCCGACAACCTGTGGTTCTGCGAGGAGTGCGGCGTCCGGCTCGCCCTGGCCTGTTCGAATTGCGGCTCCGAGATCTCGCCCGGGAATCCCGGCCACGCCCATGCCCAGGACAGACTTGGGGACGTCTACTACCACCGCGACCAGTTCGATGACGCCCTCTCCGAGTACAAAGAGGCCGTTCGTCTTGATCCCTGTCATTCTCGGGCTCTCCAACTGGCGGCCACGCACGAGAATGCCGGTCGGTATCGCGCGGCGATCACCCGGTGGAGTTTTCTGACCGCCAGGCGGCGAAGCTGAGCTCAGATGCCTCCCGAGCCGCGCGGCAGAACGGAACTGCTTCGACGGTTCCTGGAACAGCGCCACGCCGGTGACATGCCGCGCTGGGCCGAAGCCGTCTCGCAGTGTCTCACAATCGACGATCTGCGCCAGCTGATGGAGCATCGGGTCCCGCCGGTCGTGACGGACTACTTCCTCGGAGGGGCGGGCAGCGAGCAGACGATGCGTGACAACGTAGAGGCGTTCGCGCGGGCCCGCTTCAACCCTCGTTACGGCGTGAAGCATGCCGAGATCGATCTCGCCACGACCCTTCTCGGACACACGATCAGCATGCCGGTTGTCGCTGCACCGGTGGGAAGTCTCAGAACATTGTGGCCGCGTGGAGAAGCGGTTGCGGCACGGGCCGTCGGAGACGCCGGAACGATCTATTGCCTCTCGACCCTCACCGGCACCGCTCTCGAAGAGGTGCGAGTCGCCTCGTCGGGGCCGTGTTGGTTTCAGCTCTACCTGGTGGGCGGTCGGGACGTCGCCGAACGGGCGATCACGCGAGCCAAGGCGGCCGGCTACGACGCCCTCGTCCTGACCATCGACACACCAGTGGCCGGCGTGCGATTGCGAGACCAGCGCAACGGCTCGTCGCAGCTCATCAGCGGCAGCGCGTGGCAGAAGGCGAAGTTTGTGCCGATGATGATGCGACATCTGTCATGGCTGACGAGCTTCTACGCGGATGGCGGGTTGATGCAATTCCCCAACATCGAGCTCCAGGATGGAGCGCCGATGCCCTACGCTGACATCGGCAGGCAGCTGCAGCAGTCGGCCGTGACGTGGGATGACATCTCCTGGATTCGGGCGGCATGGGGTGGGCCGATCGTCGTCAAGGGGGTGCACAACCTCGAGGACGCTCGGCGTGCCCAGGACCATGGAGCGCAGGCCATCGTGATCTCCAATCACGGCGGACGGCAGCTCGATCGAGTTCTGCCCACACTCCACGTTCTCAGGCGAGTCGCGCCGGCCATGAAGGACTGCGGGATGGACATTCTCATGGACGGCGGCATCCGCTCGGGGAGCGACGTGGTTGTGGCGTTGGCTTCAGGGGCCAAAGCGGTCCAGGTCGGTCGCGCCTACGCCTACGGCCTGGGAGCCGGCGGTGAAGCGGGTGTGCGACGAGCCTTCGCCATCTTGAGAGACGACCTCGAGCACACGATGCGGCAGCTGGGGTGTGGGTCGGTCGCCGAGATCAACGCCTCTCATTGCGCAGACTACCCCTTCGGGTAGTTGTCCGGCGACAGCGCAGGCCGGCACCGCCAGCACGTCGATCTTCACGTCGGGCGCGGCCGCGGCCGGCGATCTCGATCGAGATTACGCCTTCAGTGTCTCTCAGCACCTGAAGACGACCTGTCGGGGTATGTCTCAACGACCACACCCGGAGGCCACACGTCCGCGACCGCGACGGATGAGCACGCGATCCCCATCCTGGTCGACCCTCAGGCCACCCAGATGGACATTGTCGAGCGGGGTATCACAGGTGGGACAGCACAGGGCCATGCCCATGCCGGCGCCGTCGCTCCGGAACGCTCAGTGCGAAGTGCTTCCATGTCCCGCTCCCTTCGCGTCGAGAAGCGTGCCCGGAGTGATCCAGACTCCCGGTGCTTCGGCCGCTCGCTCAGTCCACGCCGCGCCCTCCCGCGCCTGCACGCGCTCGCCAACGACCCGCGATTCGACTTCCGGGGATTTTGTACCTCAATTCGGGCTCGCGTGCCATCGGGGGACGAGCGTCAGCTCGGGGAGCCTCTTGCCAGCGGTCGGCCCGGTCAGCGACACTCCAGGACGATCGAGACGGTCCTGGTCGACCGGTCGCGAGCCCTGACGAGCGATCCCACGGTCTGCGCGTGAGATGAGATGAAGGTCCTGGTGGTCGGCGCGGGACCAGCCGGGCTCTACCTCGCCTACCTGCTCAGGAAGATCAATCCGGGCTGCGAGTTGCGCGTCGTCGAGCAGAACGCGGCGGACTCGACCTTCGGCTTCGGCGTGGTGTTCTCGGACAAGGCGCTCAAGTTCCTGCGCGCCGACGACCCCGACACCTACGACGCCATCACGCCGCAGATGGAAGTCTGGACCGATCTGACCGTGGTCCACCGCGGCACGCCGGTGGCGATCGACCGCATCGGCTTCTCCGCGATCGGCCGCCTCGCCTTCCTGCGGCTGATGCAGCAGCGCCTGGCGAGCGTGGGGCTGCACCCGGAATTCCAGCACCGGATCTCCAGCCGGAGCGAGCTGGACGGCTACGACCTGGTCGTCGCGGCCGACGGCGTGAACTCCTACGTCCGCGGGACGGCCGATTTCGGCACGACCGTACGGACGCTCGGCAACCGGTTCGCCTGGTACGGCACGACGAAGATCTTCCCGACGCTCACGCAGACGTTCGTCGAGAACGAGCACGGCACCTTCAACGCGCATCACTACCGGCATTCGCCGGCGATGAGCACCATCGTCGTCGAGTGCGACGCGGCGACCTGGCGGAGAGCTGGGTTGGCCTCGATGGGCGAGCAGGACACGCTGGCCTACTGCGAGCGCGTCTTCGAAAGGACATTGGAAGGCCACCGTCTCGTCTCGAACAAGTCCGTGTGGCGCAACTTCCCGAGCGTGAGGAACGCGCGCTGGTCGGCGGGCAACGTGGTGCTCATCGGCGACGCCCTGCGCACCGCGCACTTCTCGATCGGCTCAGGCACGCGCCTGGCGATGGAGGACGCCATTGCCCTGGCGCGAGCCCTGGCCGAGCACGGGAGCGAGATATCAGAGGCGTTGGCGGCATACGAGGCGGCCCGCCGGCCGATCGTCGAGAAGCTGGTGGCGGCCGCCGATGCCAGCGGCGAGTGGTACGAGCGCTTCCCCGAGCACATGAAGCTCGGGCCGCGCGAGCTCGCCTGGAGCTACATCCAGCGCAGCGGCCGGACCGACCCGGCCCGGCTGAGGAAGATCTCGCCGAAGTTCGTCGACGGCTGAGCGGGAGCTCCGTCGTCTCCCCTCGCCCGCCTCAGGGCCGCTCTCGCTCGAAGGCGCCGATGTCGCTGGGACTCCGGCCCGGAGAAGCGCAGGTCAGGATTTGGCGCGCTTGAAGGTGACGAGGACGTAGCCGGACCCGCTCTTCGCCTCGAGCGCGGTCGGTCGGCTCTTGTCGAGGTTCGGCGCGTTGTCGCAGATCTTCAGCGTGTCGCCATCGAGGGCATAGATCCCCTTCCACGACTTCCCCTTCAGGTCCCCTTCCGTGTGCGCGAAGTCGATGGCCGCCGGCTTCGCGCTGGCGTCCACCCGGACCGTTCCGGCGTAGAGGACCTTGCCGTCCTTGGACCGGATCTGGAAGCGGCTGCCGGTGAAGGACAGCCGATGTCCGAGGGCGTCCTCGGCGGCCTTGCCGTCCCGCTCCGCCTGTGTGGCCGTCCACGTCCCGTGCAGCCGCTTGGCGTCATCGGCCGGCTGCGCGAAAGCCGGAAGGAGCGCGGTCCCGAGGATCAGCGAGCACATCACCCAGATCAGCCGGCGCATAGACGTTCTCCTGTGCTGAGGGCTGTCCAGATCGCGATCGGCGTCCCCTCTCGTGGGCGCCGAGTGCCCGATCGGCGTAGTCACCGGGCACAGTGCCGGTCCCGAACGCCAGCCCGCAGCCCGGACTCAACAGCTCGGCTTCTGGGACCTCGACCGCCACGCCGGCCAAGCCCACGGCGGCCGCGACGAAGCCCGTCGCGAAGAAGCCCGAGACCATCTCCAGCACGAAGCAGTTCGCGGAGCACACCGGCCTCGCGAGAGCCAGCGAGGTTGTGGGGCTCTCCGTCAAGGATGTGGCCGACAAGGATGCCGGGAAGATCGAGGACCTGCTGATGGACGCCCGCGGCCACGTCGCGTACGCCGTCGTGTCCTTCGGTGGGCTCCTGGGCGTGGGTGACAAGCTCTACGCCGTGCCGTGGGACGCCGTCGTGGTCGACAGGGAGCACAAGACGGCGTACCTGGACGTCAGCAAGGAAACGCTCGAGCGAGCGCCGAGCTTCACGAAGGACAAGTGGCCCGAGCCGAGCGACCGCGACTGGGGCAGCAAGACCCGGACGGCGTGGCACGACGACGACACGATCACGGCGAGCGTGAAGTCCAAGCTCGCCCGCGAGAAGGCCGCGACCCTCGTCAAGGTCAACGTCGATACGAACGGAGGCATCGTCGAGCTCACCGGCAACGTGGACAGCGAGCAGACGAAGCAGCGCGCGACCGAGCTCACCCGTCAGGTCGAGGGCGTTTGCAAGATCGTCAACAACCTGAAGGTGCAGGGCTAGAGTCGGCTTGGACGGCCGCGGCGCTCGCACGCGCGTCGCGGCCGTCCTCGGTGCGCATGCTCTGCGTTCGCGCTGCGCCTGAACAGATCCTTTGAGGCCCGGGCCGCACGCCATCAAGCTGCCCGCCAGCGCGTGCTCCCGCTGGCCGTGAAGCGTGGGCAGCCGGTGCCGGGCCTCAAGCGACCCCGGCGCACCCCCCGGCAACGTGACCGGGCTAACGGCAAACACCCGCCCCGAGTTCGGCGGCAAGCGGTTCGAACTGCTGAAGGAGGCCCCCCGGGACCACGCCGGCGTCCTTAGAATCCGGCCCGAGGCCACCCCTCGATCAGCTCGGCCCCCAGCCCGTGCGCACCGCGGCGCGCACGGGCTACGCCGAACAGAGGCCCCAGGCGGGCGCGGGCACTAACCGGTGCCGCCCGCCTAAGCAGCGACTCTCGCCTTCCCGCCGAGCTCCGCTGGCGGGCTCGCCCTGCGTTCGCGCGACCCGCCAGCTCTGGCGGAGCCCGGGCGCTCCGAGCGTCAGCGCGTCACGCCGTCGCCGTACCGCAGCCACGTCTTCGCGTCTCGCGCGGACAGCGTGAGCTCCATGCCGCGGTGCCGGATCGTGTATTGCTTGTCGCCCCACTTCGCCTGCGCGTACGGACCGTCGAAGCGGTTCTCGTAGAGCTCCGGCCCGTCCAGGCGGAGGTCACCCGCCACCCCGATCCGCTTGTCGCTACCACCATAGGTGAGCACCAGCCGACGGCCGTCGGGCACGTCGTAGCTGCAATGGAGGTCCGCCGGCTCCCAGTTGAGGCCGTTCAGATGGATCCGGGCGTTCGCCACTCGGTCCTTGAACGCGGCGAACGAGCCGAACTGCGCCTCGTTACCGACCTGGGCGATCCAGATGTTTCGCTTGTGGCCGTCGCACCGGATCTCGTTCTCGAGATCGCCCGTCTTCTGCACGATCAGCTGCTTGGCGACTTCCGCCGGAGGATCGTCGTCCTGATTCCACACGCACTGCTGCGCGGAATAGAGCCCGATGTAGCCCTTGCCCTTCCGGCCGAAAAACCACCTCCCGCGACTGCAGTCACACTCGCCGCTCGCCAGGCGACCGACCGACTCCGCCGTCTCGTGGACGGTGTCCACCACCCCGCCGGTGAGGGCACTGCCCCCGGCCGCCACCGCGCACCCCTGCGCCGCGCCGACCGGTCCGCCCGTGAACCAGCCGAACACGCCCTTCACGAGACAGCCGACCGCGGCGCCCTTGGCGGTGCCGATGACGGTCTGCTTCGGGATCTGGTGACCCTCGAACTTGCAATCGCAGCCCTTCGCCGACTTCACGTCCGTCTCGTCGAACGCGTACTTCGGAAACCACGCGTGGGTGCGGGCCGCGTGACGGAAGTGTGCGAGCGAGAGGAACTTCATGTCGTACGCGATGATCGCCGTGTTCTCGAACTGGATCACCATCGGGTTGACGGCGTTCCCGGTCCACCAGCTGCCCGAGTCCTCTTTCGAGTCGGCCGCGGTAGGAAAGGTCGTGAAGACGGTGGCGTTCGGATCGAACGTCGCCTGCCACGGATTCGTCTGGAAGCCAGCCTGGCCCGGCTTCCGGTTCTGCACGCTCGAGAGCATGACGTCCGGATTCCGGTACACCTCGATGTTTGCCCGCGTGAGCGCGAGCCCTTCTGTTTGCACGGACACCCAGTCGGCGACCTCCTCGATCCCGAGCGCGAGGCTCGTCGGCGGCTTTAGGAGCGTCGGGAACGGATCCGACTGCTGGAGCTGGTATTGCTCCATCATGCGCCGCGTGAGCTTCGTCACCGGCTTCGCGACGAAGGCGCCTCGGCTCCACCACGAGACCGCGTCGTCGAAGTCGGCGAATCCGATGCCCTCGCGAGGGCCCTCGTCGAAGTCGATCGACGTGCGGTAGCGCTCGACCCAGTGCCCGTCCTTCTCGCGGCCGATGGCCTTCAGGACCCTCGGCACGCAATACCGCCTCGACGAGGCGAGCGCGTGCGCCGACACCTGGTCGGGCTCCACGAAGCAGCCACGCGCATCGAGCGGTCGCGCCGACGTGCAGTTCGTGCGCGCGCCGAAGAGGATCTCGATCGCATCGCCCACGCCCTGCTGCCACCCCGACATCTTGTGGGCGCCGTGAGCGCGTCCCGCGGTGACACCGAAGCTTCCATGCTGATTGAAGCGCGCGAAGTCGAAGACCAGCAGATCGAGCACGATCGCCGCGCGGGTGCGAATCTCCTTGTCCTCGGCGAAGTCGACGAGGTTGATGAGCGCCATGAGGTCGTACTCTAGGTAGTTCGGCGCGTTCCACTCGCTGAAACCGAAGCGGAAGCGCTCGTCCAGCCAGCGGAGAATCCGCGGTCTCGCCGCCGCCATGTGCTCCCGACCCGTCATGCCGTCCTCGAAGCGCACCCGGGAGAGCTCCCTCGTTCCCCGCGCGGATCCCACTCGAGTCGTCGCCGTCGTTCCGTCGGGATTCAGTCGCCGGTACGGCTGCACGAACTTCGCGGCGGCGTCCGGACTCATCTGCAGGACGTTCGGGTTGACGCTCACCTCGAGGCATTTGACGGCGTCGGCGCACCGATCGGCGAAGTACTGGCCGGCCAGGTATTCTACCGAGGCGTGCAGGATCTGATGGTTCTCGGACCAGAGGTTCATGCCCTTGACGTGGTTCGCCTCTCCGCTCTTCGGCTCGTTGATCCAGTACCGGAACCTGAGGAAGGCCTCCTCGACCTTCGCGCGGATCTCTGCCGGCAGCTCCGGATCATCGAAGTGGAGGTAGAGGAGACGGATGCGCACGTTCGCGCCCATGTCCGCGTCCTTCCTCACGTTCACCATGTCGTCGTCGTCCAGCTTGAGGCGCTCTCTCCACCATTGCTGGTCCGGCGAGCCAACGCTCCACGGAAATCGCCGATGCGCGAGGTGGGCGAGCGTGCGGGCCGCCTCGACGGGCTTCATCGTCCCGGTCTTCCGGTCGGTCGACCTCGCGGTCTTCCCTTCGATCGAGTCGAGCTGATAGGTGCGCTTCCTCGTCTCGACCTCCGGGTCGAGCTGGCATTGCTCGTCGGCGCGGATGCAGACGACGTTGCTGTAGTCGGACTCGAGGCTGCCGTAGTGCGCGGCGACCACGAAGCAGCGCCCGTCGTAGCCGCCCGGCCGCTTGGCGAGGGCGCGCATCGTCCAGCTGGGATCCGCCTGCGCGTCGACGAGCTTGCCGGCGGGCTTCGCGCCAGCGACGACCGCCGAAGATTTGGGCGCGGTGACGAGGCCGGTCCTGGGATCCGTCCTGATCGTCGGGTCCGGCACCTCGTAGATGCGAAAGCCGTCGGCCTTCGGCGCGTCGGCGCTCGCCTTCCAGTCCCACACGAGAATGGGGCTCCCGATCTTGACGAGCTCCTCGCAGAAGAGGGCACCCCCGAACACGTTGCCGCTCGTGTGGTCGAAGCACACCTTGGGATCGGCGGTCGAGAGAAGCCGTACCGGCGCCGGGGGCGGCAACACCTTCGCGGCGGGCTGCCGCACGTCGACGGCCGGATTCCGCGGAGCCGGCTGCACGACGCCACCGGATGGTTTGGTGCGCAACTGGGCATCCGCCGCGTTCGCGACGGAGCACAGGAGCATCGCCACCAGCGCCCGCCCGAGTTTCCTCGTGCTCATGCGAACGCGTCGTTCGGTGATCATGAACTAGTGTCCCCTTTCTTGGAGGACGACTCCGACCCCTGACGTCTCGCCGTCACCTGGCCCGCCGCGTCACGGCAGTGCGTGTTGCGACCTCTGCAGCCAGAACTTCATGCCCATCGCGCGGAACATGCTCGTCGCCGTCGTGAGGTGCTCCCGGGCGGTCTCGAGCTGGCCCGTCTGCCTGTGGAGCCGGCCCAGACCGATCTTGCAGTGGGCGACGAGGTGACGCATGCGAAGCACCTGACGGCGTCCCGGTTCGCCGATCGCCCGACGGCCCTGGCCCCGGCCTGACGGAGGCACGTGACCGTCTTCTCCCACAGCTCGCCGCGGAGCGCATGGTAGGCGAGTCGCTCGTCCGCGCCGGTCAGCCCGTCCGGATTGAGGCCCTCGATGGCCTCGACGATCCGGGCGTGCAGGGCCTGGCGCCGATCGGGAAGCAGGGTTCCGTAAGTGACCTCGTGGGTCAGCGCGTGCTTGAAGGTGTACTCGGGATACGGGAGCGCGCGCGTCTCGTACAGGAACTCGGCGGCCTGCAGGTGGTCGAGCCCGCGGCGGATCGCCTCGTCCGGCAGGTCGGCGATGGCCTGGAGCAGCGGAAGCGGCACGTCCTTTCCGACGACCGAGGCGACCTGGAGGAGGTGCCGGTCCTCGGGCGGCAGCCGATCGATCCGTGCCGCCAGTATCGCCTGAACCGTGTGCGGGACCGCGATCGCGCCGACCGAGTGCGCCAGACGATACCGGCCGCGCTCGCCCACGAGCACTCTCATCTCCACGAGCATCCTGACCGTCTCTTCCAGGAAGAACGGGTTGCCCTGCCCGACCAGGAGCTTCTTGAGCGGAACGAGCCCGGGGCCGCGGCCAAGCAGCGCGCCGGCGCTCTCGACCGGCAGCGCGTCCAGGCCCACCTGGCTGTAGATCGTCTTGCTGCCCCACGCGTGCCGATACTCCGGTCGATAGGTCACGAGGAGCAGGATCCGCGACGCGACCATGCCGTTGACGAGGCTGTCGAGAGACTCCTGGGTCTCGGTGTCGATCCAGTGGAGGTCCTCGACGACCAGACACAAGGCCTGAGATCGGCTCGCGGCCAGAAGCATCTGTCTGACGGCGTCACGCGTCCGGTGGCGGCGCTGCGCCGGATCCGCATTGCGAAACGGATGGTCGAGCGGCAAGGCGCCGAGCAGATCGAGGATGGCAGGCAGTAGTCGAGCCTCCGTGTCCGCCGGCAACGCGCGCGCGACACGCTCGCCGACGTCCGCGGCAGCATGCTAGGCACGTTTCTCGGCCCCCTCGTCCCGCCCTCTGTCACGTCGGCCCGCCCCCCGGCCGCCGGTGGCTGCCGCCGGAACGATAGCGCGGCTCCGGCGGGGCCGGCAAGGGCCGCCGGCGGTCGGCACGGGAGGGCCCAGGACGCGTCCCCCGCGGCGCCGGAGCGGCGCCGGAGCGGCGCCGGACGGACGGGACCGGCGACGCCGGGGTGGGGAGCGCGATCGACCGCGGGTCAGGCGGCGGGGACGGGGCACGGCGTGGGGCTCCGTCACGGCGCCGAGGATCCGCCGCGGCCCGCCACAGCGGTCACACACGAGCACGTCAAACCCGAACACCCGGCGCAGGAGCTGGGCCCAGGGCCAGCGTCGCTGGACAGGCGCCGCCACCGCCCGCACGTCGGCCGGCAGTGGCCTCGGCACGATGGCCGATCTCCAGCGAGCGCGCGGGGCCAGCACGCCGTGGTACGCGAGCAACGGTCGGCGCGGCGGGGGCACCAAGGCCGCCAGCCGTTCCAACAATTCCAGCGGGGCCAAGAGGAGCGCCGTGCCTGCTCGGCGCGCTCGGGCTGGCGCCCCAGCCGCGGCCGCCCCGTTCCGTCACCGCCTCGTGACCCGCCGTCAGTCTCGGCGACCACCTCCCGCCGCCGTGCCGGTCTGCCCGCCGACCCGCGGGGGCCGGATCTTACCCAGCCCGCCCGGCCCCGCTCTGGCCCTTGCCGGGCCGGCCGGCCGCGCGCTAGAGTCCGGCCACCCCGGGGAATGTGCCCGCTGGGCTGACGGCGGGGTCGTGGAGGGGGGGCAGGAAACAGGCTTTGCACCGTCTAGGTTCCTGATCAGCGCGCGAGTGAGGCGCTTCGGTGGAGGCGCCCCGTCAGGTTGACACCGGAGGCGGATCGGGCTCATGGACATCACCATCGTCGGCGGCGGGATCGGGGGGCTCACTCTCGCGCTGGCCCTCCACCAGCGCGCCATCCCCTGCCGCGTGTACGAGAGCGCGCCCGAGGTGAAGGAACTGGGCGTCGGGATCACGCTGCTGCCCCACGCGATGCGCGAGATGACGGCGCTCGGCCTCGGCGAGGCACTGACGCGCCAGGGCATCGAGAACCGTGAGAGCTGCTTCTTCAACCGCTTTGGCCAGCTCATCTACGCCGAGCCGCGCGGCCGGTTCGCGGGCTATCCCTTCCCCGAGGTTGGTCTCCACCGAGGCCGGGTCCATCTGACCTTGTGGAACGCCGCGGTGGCGCGGCTCGGCGCCGCGCGCATCCTCACCGACCATCAATGCGTCGGGCTCGAGCAGACCGACCAGCGCGTGACCCTCCACTTCCGGTCCGGCCCGACCGGCGCGGCGCGCGCGCCGGTCGAGGCCGACATCGCGATCGCGTGCGACGGCGTCAACTCGGCCGTGCGCCGGCAATTCTACCCGGACGAGGAACTGCGCTTCATCGGCATCAACACGTGGCGCGGCGTCACGCGGGCGAAGCCGTTCCTGACCGGTCGCAGCTACGTGCGCGCCGGCTCGATTCACACGGGTAACATCGTGATCTATCCGATCATCGACGGCGTCGATGGCGAGGGGAATCAGCTCATCAACTGGACCACCCAGGTCGCCCAGCCGGGCTACGATCGGAACGACTGGAACAAGCCGGGCCAGCTCGAAGACTTCATCCACATCTATGCGAACTGGAGATTCGACTGGCTCGACGTTCCCGATCTGATCCGCCGCTCGGAGGTCATCTTCGAGTACCCGATGGTAGACCGGGACCCCGTCGATCGTTGGACTTTCGGCCGCGTGACCCTCCTGGGGGACGCCGCCCACCCGATGTACCCGCGCGGCTCGAACGGCGCAGCCCAGGCAATCCTCGACGCGCGCGTGCTCGCCGACCGCCTGGCCGAGGGCGGTGATCCCCGGGCAGCCCTCACGGCCTACGAAACCACGCGCTGCGGGCCGACAGCCCAGGTCGTGCGCACCAACCGCGAGCACCCGCCGGACTACATCATTGGGCGCGTGGAGGAGCTCGTCGGCGACAGGCCGTTCGACGACCTCGACCGCTACATCACCCAGGCCGAGCTGCGGCGGCTCTCCGACGACTACAAGCGCGTCACCGGCTTTGCGCTGGAGGACGTGGCCGAACGTCGCCGCGGAGCGTGACGCCGAGGCATCCGGGCACCCTGCAGCGCTATGGTGCAGGCGCGGCGCTGGAGGCGTGACCGCCGCGAGCGGGGGGCCGGGGGCGGAGGAACGGGACCAAGAAACGTGGGTAGGATCTCCTACGTTCCTTCCCGTGCAACGGGTCGTGCCGATGGTTCCGTAATGCGCGTCACGTAACCATCGAACGCCCCGCCCTGTCCGCCCTCCGCGGGCCAGTGCCCTCAGCAGGAGCGCGTGGGCTCGATCGACGTCTTGCCAGCCGGCCCGTTCCGCCGTCAGCCCGTGCTTGCCGGTCCGACGGCGGCTCCGTATGATGCACGCGTCCGATGGACAGCCGCCCCGGTTGCCGGGTCTCGGTAAACGAGGTGTCCGAGGCGGCGAGGGTCGCTCCGCCTCGCCGCCGGGCTGTCCTGTTCTTCGGCCACGCGGGCTTCGCGTACGGCCACATCTCCCGGTGCCGCAAGATCGCGCGGCGTTTGGTCGAAGAGTTCCCGTTCGACGCCTACGTCGTCTCCTCGTGTCCGGAGTATGAACCAGAGGAGCCTCACGAGGCGATCCGCGAAGTGCTGCTACCCGCGTTCCGGATCGGCTCTCCCAATTTCCTTCCGGAGCGGCTCCCGCTCCCGGATCGCGTCAGCTCGCTACCGCACGTTCCGACCGACCAGTTCTCCGCGCATCGTGGGCGGCTCTTGCGGGCCCTGACGGCTCACATCCGGCCATACGCGGTCCTGCTCGAGGGGTTCCCGTTCATCCGCCCGCTACAAGCCGTGGAGGAATGCGGCCCGACCCTCGACTACCTGAGCGAGCACTCGCCGGAGACGCTCCGCTGCGCCGGCTTCAACGGCGTGTCCACGAGCCTCTGGGCGAGAGAGCACGCATCGCTTGTCGAGCAGATGCTCAGCGAGCAGGTGGATCGACTCTTCGTCTACGTGGATCCCTCCGAGAGAGCAAGCCTGCTCGAGGGCTCTCCATGGTTCCGGACGGTTGCGGCCAAGGTCCACGTGATGGGCTATGTCGTCGGGTCGCCCCCGGAGAAGATGGATCCTCCCGCCCAGATCCTCGCGACATTCGGCGGCGGAGTCGACGCCTTCCGCAAGATCGTCCTGGTGGTGCAGGCGTTCTTCGAGTTCTCGGCCTCCCAGCCGGGCTTCTCCCTCCACATCGTGACGGGGGGTCAGCTTCCGGACAAGGGATACCGGGAGATTGCTCGCCGCGTGGATGGTCGGGCCGACGTTCGCCTGAGCCGGGTGGTGCCCGGTTTGGCTCGCCGGTTGAACCACTACCGGCTCGTCATCTCGATGGCGGGCTACAACGCTTGCACCGAGCTGTACCAGGCGTCGACCCGCGGCATCGTCCTCCCACGGTATGCGCCCGACTTCGGCGAGCAGATGCTGCAGGCGAGGAAGTTCCAGAAGGCCGGGGCGATCGACTCGATCGTGGACGCCGACGCGACCACACCGAGCCTCTTGGCCGAGGTGATGGCCCGCACCCTGGCGGCGCCGCCCGTACCGCGATTGCCGCTCGACATCGGAGGCGCTGAAGCAACGGCAAAGAGCCTCGCAACCGGCAGCGGGAGGAGCCAGCCGCCGTCCTGAGACCTAGCCCTCCCGCTCGTCGCGGCTCGCGGCGCTGGCGCCGCTCCTCGGGCGCGGCGCCCAGATGTGGAGGATCTTCCCCGCCGAGCCGGCACGCGGTGGCTCGCGCTCCACGCGGAGCATACGGCCCTCGCGCCACTGGTGCGCCATGATTCGTTCGGCTCCGGAGCCGGCGCCGACCGCGTCCAGGAAGGCCGCCTCGACGGCCGCCGCGTCGAACGGTCCGACACGGGGATGCACCAACAGGCGGAGGCGAGGCCGACCGTCCTCCGTCTCCCCCTCGATGAGCTGGTAGTCGACCGGGCTCCCGCCGAAGCGGCTGGGCAAGACCTGCTCCAGCACTCGAATGACGTCGGTGTCGATGAAGGTCATGCCACCAGCGGTCAGCTTCTCGAAGCTCCGGATGGCCTTGAGGTGCGTGCGCCAGCCCAGCGCTTCCATCGGACAGCCGCAGCGCCGGTCGGTCACGGTGGCACAGTCGCCCATGGAGACGTTGAGGAGGACGAACGGCACGGTCCGCCGAAGGGAGGACGCTAGCAGGGCGCCCGCCGGGAACGGTGGCGTGTCCGCCTGGATGAGGGCGTTGAGATCCTGGAAGAGGTGGACGTCGTCGGGCGCCTCGGGATGCAGGCACCCGTAGGTGACCGACCCGCCGGAGTCCGCGCTGCCATAGTCGGGCACCGCAACAGCGCCGGCATGGCGGATGGCGGCGAGACGCGCCGCCGTCACCGGCTCACCGGTGATGGTGAAGCGGGCCCCTCCGATGTCGATCCCCGCCTCTTCCGCGGCCCGGCAGAGGGTGACCGCCGAGCTTGGGAAGGCCCAGAGATGTGGGGTAGCCCCCGCCGCGAGAGTCGCCCGCATCCACCGGACGACCGGGAGCGGGGCGTCCAGCGGCACGTGCTGGAACCGCGGCAGCGGGACGCCGGTCAGCCGGCTGGCCCAGGTGACCGCGCGCACGCTCCACCGGTAGCGCGGATGGAGGCCCCGGAGGGCGGGGTCGACCTGCGAGAACCAGGCCGCCGCCCTACCACCGCAGGCCGAATACCAGAGCAGCGCGGTGATGCTCGGCGTGCCCCACACCCCCTTCCGCCACCCCGCGCCTCCCTGAGCATCGAGCGAGAGGTAGAGGTTCACCGCGCGATCGCGGAGGCAGGCGAGATCGAGGGGCAATCGGGTGGCGGCTCCTCGACTACCGCCGGTCATCCCCCAGAAGTGCGGAGTGGCCAGGGGGTTCTGAAGCAGGGCCGGCCCGGCCTCAATGGTCGTGGCTCCTCGGACAACCGGGCGCCGCCCCTTGAACTCGTCCACGGTGAGGTACACGCCCCGGTGCAAGAGCGTTCGCAACGCTCCCTCGACGCCGTCCTGGCGCACGAGGCGCTCCAGGTCGCCTTGCTCGCAGCCGGCGAGACGCAGGAGGGTCCGGTACGGGCTCCGGGGGTTGGCAAAGATGGCCCCCTGAGCCAGGGCGAGGAAGTCGGCCTCCCGCCGCTCGAGCCGCCGGTGAAGGATCGCACGGGCCTCGACCAGCGTGAGGGGATTCCGGAGGTAGGCACGGAGACCGCCCACCAGGCGGGCACCCATGACCGCATCCTCGAGCCAGGTTGCTACCGGAGACGCTGCCACGTGAGGGTCCGGGTCGCGCTCAGGCCGAGGACGAGGCGATCACGGCTCAGTCGAACCGTCCGAGTGTAGTCCGCGCCGATCTCGGACGGCCGCATGCTGCCTTGGACGCGGTGGACGACGGTGCTCTCGATCTCCCGTACGTCGTAGCGGCCGAAGTACGCGTAGTAGCCGTCCTGCCGGTTCTCCGGCGTCACCGTGACCGATGGATCGCGCATGATCTGGACCGACACGTTTCCTGTCCGGTCGTACATCAGGAGACCGACCGGTCGGCGCCCCATCCAGTAGGCGGTCTCACCGTTCGGCCGCCGCTCCTCGACGGACACGAGCCTCCAGGTGCCGACGAGCGCCTGGGAGGTGACGGGGAGCGCCTGGTCCGCGCTGCTACCGTCGGAGACCGAAGCCAGCACCGCCAGGGACAGGATCGACAGGAACCGTCGCCGTCGAACGACGGCGGCTCTTCCGCTACTTCGCACGACGTCCTCCTCGTGGTGCGGGCCTGACCCCAAGCTCGTCACGCCGGCTGGGGCTCGGCGACCATCACCATTCTGACGATCTGGACCCTCGAGTCTCCCTGACCTAGGGGGGCGCATGACTGGCGCATATTCTACGCGGCGTCCGCCGGACTGCCCGAGAATCGGGCCGATCCGTCCTTCCCTCGCTTCCTCAGTCGCGGTGGTCAGTGATGCCGCGGCTCCACAACCTCTTGCGGACTAATCCATCGATCGAGGTAACTCAGACAGCTATCGGCACCCTCGGGATCTTTTCGGGAACTCCTCAAGCCTTGGATCACAGATGGCGGCGCGCGCTGCCCAACCGCTAGAGGCCGCAGAGACTATCGCACGCTCTTGTGCAACCCTCGCCTCTGATCTTCTCTCGACCCTCTGATAGGAGACGCATCCTCCGCAGCGCTCCCCACAGCGTCGTGTTCAAACCAAGGAGAATCCAGAAGTGGAGTGTCGTCGTCGACGGCAAGGAACTTCCCGCGAAACAGCTGCTGATAAACGCTGCCCGACCCGACACTGGGGCGGCGCGCCCGCCCGGGACCAGCGAATGATGGAGGTGTTATTCAGCTCGCCGTACCTGTCGGCGGGCCCCGGCCGACGGGCTTCACGAACCGCGCTCCGTGCGCTGTCAGCGGAGGGCGAAGCCGCGCATCTCCACACCCAGCTGCTCGGGCGCAAACCCGAGCGTCACCATCAGGCGCGCGTAGCCGACCTGCTCGATCGCCGTCCCCGGCGCGGCGCCCTTGACGCCGACAAGGAGGTGCGACACGCGATACCGCCCGCGGATGTCCTCCTGCCCGCCGAGCGACCGGAAGGCCGCGACCGCCTCCGCGGTGAGCGCCCCCGAGGCCTCGTCCTTCACCGCCACCGCCACGATGGTGCCGGCGCGCAGGCGCCCGACCGCCTCGGCGAGCCGGCGGGACTCGCCAGGAGACACGAGCGTGTCGAACAGGTCGTGCCAGAGGATATCCCCGCTGGCGGGGTCGATCGCGACGAGGTTGTATCCACGCCGATTGACCGCCCGCTGGTGAGCATTGACGTAGATCACCCCCTCGTTCCCCGTGTCCATGCCCGCGCTGACCACCTGGAGATCGACGGGCGACGTCGCGCCCGTCTGCCCGATGCGCCGGGTGGCACGCGCGTCGCTCTCGCGGTACTGGAAGTCGACGGTGACGACGTTGGGCGCCGAGTGATGGCGCGGGCCGGCGAGCGGGAGGCTGACGCGCGTCCAGTCGCTCCCGAGTGCCTGCCGACCCAGACGACGGCCGTTCAGGTCGACGTCGATCCAGCGGTCCCGGGCACCGGGGCCGATGGCGCGGGCCTCGAAATCGACCGTGTGCTTGTCGCGCGCATAGTCCCAGGAGAAGTACTTCTCGAGGACCGACCCGGTCATGTCGCCGCTCAGCCGGTAGAGGTCGTCGGGGCCGTAGCGGGCGACCAGACGCGCCCACGGCACGGTCGCGAGCTTCCGCCACTTCTCCCGCTCGACGGCGTCGACCAGGGCATTGTGGACCACCAGGTAGCGGAGCGGGTGGAGACCCAGGAGATAGCGGCGCGCCGCCGGGCCGGGGAATGGGTCGTCCTCCGGGTCGTCGGGCGCGGACAGGACGCCGGAGATGTCGCGGGTCATCGGGGGGCCAATCGGTGAGAAGCCGCTCGCCCCGTTCACGATCCGCTTCCAATGGTTGATCGACATGAAGGCGAAGTAGTCGTCGAGATCCTCGATGTTTTGTGGCCACTCCAGGACGGCGACGTCATCGGGGTCGGCGGCGAGGGCGCGGTAGACCGGCGGCGGGTGCTCCCAGTCCAGACGCCGATAGCGCACCGGAAACGGCGCGTACTCGGCGAGCATCCCGAGGAGGAGCAGCGCAGGGACCACGCGACGCCACCGGCGCCCCGGTAGTCGCGTTTGGAGTGCTCGAGCGCCCATGCCCGCCAGGAGCGCGACGGCGAGCACGACGATGATCCCGAGGCGGGAGTAGACCCGCATCGCATGGAGCGGCAGCAGGTAGGGATAGAGGTAGGCGTAGAGTCCCTGGCCGAGCGGCTTCCTCCCGTAGAGGATCACCGGACCCAGGGAGAGCAGGAAGAACAGGACCAGCAGGAACAGGAAGATCCAGCGAATTTCGAAGTCCCCCAGGCGACCGCGCTCGCCACGCCGGCCCGCCCACCAGCCCTCGACGGCGATCCGGACCAGGATCAATGCCAGAATGGCCAGGAAGAAACCGAACGGGGGCGGAAAGCGAATCCCAGTCGCGTGGAGGGGCGCCCGCCCCACGAGGGTGATGGCCAGGACGACAGTAGTGCCGAGAACGACCGCGGCGAGAGCCCGTCGGGCCGCGCCGAGACCGGCTGGCGGCGGGGGCGTCTCCGGACTGTCCCCGAGACCGAAGGCCATGCCCGCCAGGGCGAGCGCCACGAACCCCATGAAGATCGAGGTCTCCGCGGTGTGATAGGTCGGCGAGAAGTGATACAGCTTGGTCTCGCCGGTCTCGAAGTAGGTCAGGACGTCGGCCGAGGCGTTGTCGTTCTGGTCGAGGGCTCGCTCCATGCCCAGCTCGCTCCGGTTCTGCGCGTAGGGCACGAGGAAGGGCGCGAGCGCGAGGCTCAGGGCCGCGACGCCGATGGCACCCTCGAGCGCAAGACGCCAACTCCACGTGCGGGGGCGCGCCACGACGTGCAGGAGCGCGAGGGCCGCCAGGCAGAGGCCGAGGATGATCGCGTAGTACATCGACGCCAGCGCCTCGACCCATAGCAGCGCGAGCGTGGCGACCAGGTACCGCGTGCGCCGCGTCTCCAGGAAGCGCAAGAGCCCGAGCAAGGCGAGCGGGATCGGGAACGCGAGCTGCATCTGGAACTCGAGGTAGAAGTCGGTGCGGAAGGGGCACACCGTGAAGACGACCGCAGCGATCGCCGCTCCGACGTGCGAGCGCAGGAGCGTGAAGGCGAGGACGTACATCGCCCAGCCCGAGAGCGCCCACCAGAGGAGCAGCGTCAGGTTGTACTGGAGGACCGGGTTGCCAGTCAGCAGGTACAGCGGCCCGGCGGGGAACAGCGTCGGCGTCAAGAGCAGATCGGTGTGGGCGACCACGTTGCCATGCGGATAGAAGGTGTTGCCGTGGAACACCGCCAGCGGGGTCGAGAGAAGCCGCCGGGTGTTGGACATCATGGTCCACCCGTACATCATGGGATCCTTGTGGTACGGCAACAGATGGCCCGGGTCGCGGATGAGTGGGTAGGTGAAGAGCGCGAGGAGCGCGAGGAAGCCGCCCAGGGCGGCGGCGTGCTGCCCAATGGACAGCCGCGCGGGTGATGCAGGGACCGGAGACGTCACCTCCTGAAGGACCGGAAGGCGGGCCCTTCCTGGAAGCCGATCAGCTCGTCGACGACGTACAGCGGGCGGCCCTTCACCTGCTGCGCGGTCCGGCCGACGTACTCGCCGACCAAGCCGCCCGTCAGGAACTGGGCTCCCCCGAAGAACAGGACGAGGATGGCCAAGGACGTGTACCCGGGCACGTACGGTGTGAACAGGTAGCGGTAGAGGACGACCAGGATGCCGACGAAGCTGACCGCGCACAGAACGAACCCGACGACCGCAAGCCACCGGAGCGGGGCGTAGGAGAACGACAGCAGGCCGTCCAGGGACAGCTGGACGAGCTTGGACATCGTGTACTTCGGGATCCCGGCCCGCCGCCGATCGCGCTCGTACGGGATGCCGGTCTGGCGGAAGCCGACCCAGGCCCGCAAGCCGCGCACGAACCGATCGGTCTCGGGCAGGCGGTTCAGGTGGTCCACGATCCGACGGCGCATCGCGCAGAAGTCCCCGGCGTCGAGCGGGATATCGATGTTGGCGAGCCGGTGAAGCAGCCGGTAGAAGACGAAGTAGGATAGCCGCTTCGGGATCCCGCCCCGGCGGTGGCGGCGGACGCCGTACGCGACGTCCCAACCCTCTTCCAGCTTCGCAAAGAACTCGGGCAGGAGCTCCGGCGGGTCCTGGAGATCGCCGTCGAGCACCGCGACGGCATCTCCTTCGGCGTGGCACAGCCCCGCGGAGACGGCCGCCTGGTGCCCAAAGTTGCGCGAGAGCGACACGACGCGAATGGTCTTGTCCTCGAACTGCAGAGCCTTGAGGATCCCGAGGGTCCCGTCGGCGCTGCCGTCATTGACGAAGATGATCTCGGCCGGACCGTGGAGCCGCGCCACGGCCGCCCGGAGCCGTTCGCACAGCTCGGGCAGCACATCCTGCTCGTTGTACAGCGGGACGACGATCGAGTAGCGTGCGGTCCTCATCTGCGTGCCGTCTCTCAGGCTGGCGCAAGTGTAGGGAACAACATCCGGGCGCGCTATCGGGGGAACGCGCACGAGCCGGGGGAAAAGCCTGACGGGCGATCATCCCGGCGAAGGCCAGCGCGTCCGTATTTATCCTTACAAGAAAGTCCCTTGACGCACTTGATTTTACATAGAAAAATCACGGGTCGTGCTCAAGAAACAGCGCGGGCGACCTCTCAAGTTCGGCCGCCCGGCGCAGCTCCTGGCAGTGACGCTCCCCCACGATGTCGTGCGCGGGCTTCGGCGCATCCATCCCGACCCGGCCTGGGCGATCGTCTCGCTGTACGAGAAGGTAAAGGTAGCGGACACGGGGCACCGTCCGCGGCGCGTGTCGGAATCCTCCATCGATCTCGCCCAGCTCTCACCCGACAGCGCGCTGATCGTCGTCAACCCTCAATTGATCCAGAGCGTGCCCGGCGTGTCGGTCGTACCCGTCGCCGCCGGCCGCGCCTTCCTGGCGTTCGGCGAGGGCCGGGGCTTGGCGGATCTCGAAGTGGCGGTACTGGACCGGCTTCAACAGGGGAAGGCCAGCCCCGCCGTGCGCAAGGAGTTGACCGCCCTGCATCGACAGATCCGCGGCTGGCGCCGCTCACGGCACCTGCGCTTCTCCACGCGCTCGATCATCATCGTCGAGCGCGGCAAGCGAGGGCGCCGGAAACGCGGGTCTCGGGCCCGACCGTGAGCCCGTCGCGGCTCATGGCGGGCCTCCAGCCCACAGCAGGACGGCCGCGGGTGTGGATGCTCGCTTTCGTCGTCGCCGTCCTCGGATGCGGGCACTCGAGTGACACCACCGGACCCAGCCCGGGGACAACGACCGCGTCCAGCGTCAACTTTGGCTCGAACAACCCCCACACGGTCTCGGCGTTCGGCGACAGCATCACTCTCGGTGTCCTCGAAGAGCGGAGGATCCGGGCCGGCCTGGAAACCAGCAACAACTACCCGACCGTCCTGCAGGGACTGCTCCAGCGGCTCGACCCGGCCTGGCGCGTGATCAACCGCGGGCGGGGCGGCGAACACGTCGAGGAGGGCGCCATGCGGATCCGTGACGTCCTCGGCGCCGATCGACCGGGCTTCATCCTGATCATGGAGGGCACGAATAACGCGAGCCGCTGCGACGATGCCGCCTTCATCGTCGGTCGCCTTCAAACGATGGTCGAGCGGGCCAAGGCCACCCGGACGATCCCGATCCTGGGTACGATTCCGCCGAACTTCCGGAACGACCCGTGCGCCCAGGATGTGATCTTCATGGCGAACGGCCTGATCCGCACTCTCGCAGCGGCCGAAGGCATCGTCCTGGCCGAGATCTTCGACGGCATGAACGACCGGAGTCTGTTCGGGCTGTCCCCCGATCGTGACCCTCTCCACCCGAACGAGCACGGCTACCAGGTGATGGCCAACATCTGGCTGAGCGCGCTGAAGAAGGCGATCCCCGGGGGCGGTACCGTCGTCGCGCTCCTCCCCAAGCGGAGGTAGGCTGTCGCGACGGGGAGCTCGGGAGACCGCCGGCAGCGTCAGCCGCCGACGAACTTCCCAAGCAACTCCACGACTACTTCGTCTTGGCACGGTCCACGTAGAGGTCTGGCCACTGGTCGTTCCCCGGGTGGGAGGTGACACGGGTCGCCGTCTCCCATGCAGTCCCGACTTCCCAGAGGAAGATCTCGTAGTCCGCGCGGTCGTGCTCGTGACCCTCAGCCGCCGCGCCCCACACGAGCCAGCGCCCGTCATTCGACAGCTTCGGAAAGTACTCGTGGCTGTAGGCGCCAGGAAGGTCCATGAGAACGCGGCGCCCTTTCCCGTCCGGGCTCCCGACCATCAGCCGCGTTCCGCCACGGCCCCCGGTTTCCACCCACACCACGCTCTGGCCGTCGGGTGCCCAGGTCGTCTGGCAAGCCTGCACGCGTGTGAGCGCCGAGAGGCGGTGCGTCTCGAAGCCGTACACGGCTGCTCCCTCGAACGGGCCGCGGAGCGCGAAGGCCAGCTGCCGCTGGTCGGGGGCCAGCTCGAAGTCACCCGCGTCGGAGATGCCGGCTACCTCCTTCCTCCCGTCGAAGAGCAGGGATTCGCGTCGACTCGCCAGATCGTAGCGGAACACCTGCGCGCCCCGATGGAAGACGACCGCCCGACCGTCCGCGGTCCAGCCCGGGTGGTAGCCCCCGCGTGCCAGCTCCCGTTCGCCGGTGCCGTCGGCGTTGACGACGAAGACATCCCACGCGCTAACCTCCCGGACGCTGACCAACTCTCGCTGGCTTCGCAGGAACACGATCTGACGGCCGTCCGGGGAGAACCGGGGAAAGAAGTCGACGTTCGGATGCCGCGTGAGGCGCCGGAGCGAACGAGATCCGAGATCGAGCACGTACAGCTCGTGATCCCCGCTACGGTTCGAAGACCAGACAAGGCGCCCGCTGATTCGACCGGAGACGGCCCTGACGGTGTCCTGCTCCGGAGGAGTCAGCCCGGCCAGACGGCTTGGCTTCGGAACGCGGGGGGAGAATGCCCGCGTCCAGAGCCGCGCCGGCAGTCGGACTGCAGTGGCGACGGGCTTCGGAAGCTCATCGGCCACCCGCCCAAGCGCGACAAGGGCCCCCGCGCCGACGAGCAAGGCAATGAGGCCACAAAGGAGTACGGCGCGTCGTCTCATCTGCGCACGGGCCTATGGCGGAAGCATCACGAGGGCTACCGGTCTACCGATAGGGTTCACGAACGACGTTCTCCACTCGAACGTACCTCCGTGCTCTTGACGCCCTATCAGTCATTTCCCCGACATGCATTCGTCGCGCGAACTGGACTCGTTCTGGCGTTTTGGTTCCCTCCCGGAGACACAGCCGTCCTCGCGGCGTGCGTCACTCTTCTCAAGGAGGCCGGCGCGCGAAAGTGGCGCGACCAGGCGCGCCGCGAGCGGTCGGTCGCCACATTCAGCAGGTCGGCGCTCGCCGGCCGGCTGGTCGAGATCTGCGCTCGAGTCCGGGGCAATCGACGTGGTGGTGGTCGATCTCGACCGGCGGTCCAGTCACGTGGAATGGGAAGTCGGCCGACCTCGGCACCGGTGCCGACACCGCGCAGCCCGCCAGGAGGAGCCCGGGGATCAGGCGCGCGACCACGCCGCGCAAGACCCGCGACCATCGCGTACTCATGAAGATCACGCCACCCGTCAAATACACTCATGAACTCAGCCGATCTTCGGTACGGACATTCACAAGAAGTATCGCCTCCGGCAAGACCCGGAGCGCG
The DNA here is from genome assembly GCA_963805625.1 of uncultured Candidatus Rokubacteria bacterium. Lineage (GTDB taxonomy): Bacteria > Methylomirabilota > Methylomirabilia > Rokubacteriales > DASRDR01 > DASRDR01. Next base: position 323,404 of record CAWDVE010000016.1, on the reverse strand, counting down.
CGTACTGGCCGAGACGACGCCACACCCCGAAGCGCTTCCCCGGCGGGTAGCCAAGGGCAGCGCGAGAAAGCTCAGCCAGAGCGTCAGCTCGATCGCGAGGCCGGGGGTCGGGTCCGCGAGAGGCCGGGCGGCGACCGTCATGACACGCCTTGACGATCCCCCCGCTCGGGCGGAAAGTGACGCTTAGCGACGTGCCTCCGCAACGCATGCGACATACGGGCCTGGAGGACCCCGGTAGGACCGGGGCAGACCGGAGGACGACCATGGTGAGGCTCACCGTGAACGGCAAGGCGGTCCAGGCCACGAGCGATCCCGCAACACCGCTTCTCTGGGTGGTGCGGGAGGAGCTCGGGCTCACCGGGACCAAGTACGGGTGCGGCATGGCGCTCTGCGGGGCGTGCACGGTCCACGTGGGCGGCCAGCCCACGCGGTCGTGCGTCACGCCGCTGTCGGCGGTCCAGGGCCGCCGGGTGACGACGATCGAGGGGCTATCGCGAGCCGGCAAGCTCCATCCGGTGCAGGCGGCGTGGATCGACGCCGACGTCCCTCAGTGCGGCTACTGCCAGTCCGGTCAGGTCATGAGCGCGGTGGCGCTGCTGGCGGCGAACCAGAACCCAACCGACGCCGACATCGATGCCGCAATGAGTGGCAACATCTGCCGGTGTGGCACCTACCAGCGCATCCGGGCCGCGATCAAGACGGCCGCCGGCCAGATGCGGGGAGGCGCCTAGCCATGGCCGCGCGCGGCGCCCCGTCGCGTCGCGAGTTCCTGGCCGTCTCGGCGGGATTGTCGGGCGGCATCCTGCTGGGGTTCCGGGTCCCGAGCCTGGAGGCGGCGGCCGGGGTCTCGAAGGCGGCTCCCGGAGCCGAAGCCGAGTTCGCGCCGAATGCGTTCATCCGTATCAGCAAGAGCAACGTCGTCACGATCGTGGTTAACAAGGCGGAGATGGGGCAGGGCATTTACACGTCGCTGCCGATGCTCATCGCGGAGGAGCTCGAGGTCGATCTCCGGAAAGTGCGCGTGGTGGCGGCTCCGGTCGACCCCGCGTACAACCATCCCACGTTCGGGATGCAGTTCACCGGCGGGAGCCAGAGCGTGACGAGCGAGTGGGAGCGCCTCCGCCAGGCGGGTGCCGCCGCGCGGGAAATGCTGCTCCAGGCCGCCGCCGAGACCTGGAGGCTCGACCGGACGCGGCTCCGCGCGGAGGACGGGCGCGTGCTCGCTCCGGATGGCCGCGTCCTGACGTACGGCCAGCTCGTCGACAAGGCCCGTACCCTGCCGGTCCCCAAGGACGTGCCGCTCAAGGATCCGTCCCAGTTCAAGATCATCGGCCGGGCGACGCCCCGGCTCGACAGCCGGGACAAGGTAACCGGCACAGCCATCTTCGGGATCGACGTCCGGGTGCCCGGGATGCTCACCGCCGTGATCGCGCGGTCACCGGTCTTCGGCGGCACCGTGAAGGAAATCCGGGACGCCAAGGCACGAGCGATACCCGGCGTCCGGCGCGTGGTGCAGATCCCGTCGGGCGTGGCCGTCGTGGGCACGTCGTTCTGGGCGGCCAGCCGCGGCCGTGACGCGCTGGAGGTCACCTGGAACGAGGGCGACGGCGCGACAGCCGACACGACAGCCATGCGCGCCGCGTACACCGCGCTGGCTGGGATGCCCGGTCGCCCCGCCCAGCGCAAGGGAAGCGTGGAGCCGGCGCTGGCCGGGGCGGCTCGGCAGCTCACCGCCGACTACGAGATGCCGTACCTCGCCCACGCCCCGATGGAGCCGCTCAACTGTCTCGTGCGGCTCACGGGGGACCGGTGCGAGATCTGGACGGGTACGCAGTTCCAGGGCATGGACCGTCTCAACGCGGCGAAGGCGGCGGGGCTGCCGCCCGAGCGCGTCCACATCCACACGACCTTCCTGGGCGGCGGGTTCGGCCGGCGCGCGACCCCGACGTCGGACTTCGTGGTCGAGGCCGTGCACGCGGCGAAGGCGGCGGGTGCCCCCGTGAAGGTCGTCTGGACGCGCGAGGACGACATCCGCGGCGGCTACTACCGGCCCATGTGGCATTCGCGCATCGCGGCGGGCCTGAACGCCGACGGCGCGCCGGTGGCGTGGCACCACACTATCGTGGGTCAGTCGATCCTGGAGGACACGCCGTTCGCCGGCATGGTGAAGGACGGGATCGACGCGACCTCGGTGGAGGGGGCCGCTGACATCCCGTACGCGGTCCCCAACATCGCCGTGGACCTCCACAGCCCCACGAACCGGGTGCCGGTCCTCTGGTGGCGCTCGGTCGGACACACGCACACGGGGTTCGTCGTCGAGAGCTTCGTCGACGAGTGCGCGCATGCGGGCGGGCGCGATCCCTACGAGTATCGGAAGGCGCTTCTGGCGGCCCAGCCGCGCCACCTGGGGGTGCTCACGCTGGCCGCGGAGAAGGCGGGATGGGGGAGCCCGCTCCCGACGGGCCGAGCCCGGGGCATCGCGGTCCACGCCTCATTCGGAAGCTGGTGCGCCCAGGTGGCCGAGGTGTCGGTGTCCGACGGGCGCCCGCGGGTCCACCGGGTCGTGTGCGCGATCGACTGCGGCCGCGCGATCAACCCCGAGACGATCCGGGCCCAGATGGAGAGCGGGATCGTGTTCGGGCTCACTGCGGCGCTCCACGGCCAGATCACGCTCAAGGAGGGGCGCGTCGAGCAGTCGAACTTCCATGACTACCCCGTGCTTCGGCTCAACGAGATGCCGGAGGTCGAGGTGCACATCGTGCCGAGCGCCGAGCGCCCGTCCGGCATCGGGGAGCCCGGGACGCCGCTCATGGCGGCCGCGGTCTGCAACGCGCTGTTCGCCCTCACGGGGCGCCGCCTCCGCCGGCTGCCGATCGCGGACCAACTCACGGCCTGACGCCGGCCATCGGCCTTCCGGGGACACTCGCCCATGGCCCCCTCCTCTTGCCTCGGCAGGATGGCCCCATCCGTGTCTAACTCAACCGGGGAGCACTCCACGGCCCTTGTCGAGCGGCCCGCCGCGCGCTAGAGTCCGGCCACCCTCACCCTCCGGGCTGGACGGCGGAACCGGGGGAGGAGTCAGGAAATGGCTTTGGACCGCTTAGCTTCGTCGGCGTGCGCGCGATGAGTCTCGCTCGCGATCCGTTACCTGAGGACCGAGAAGGCGAGGCTCGTGAGCGCCGCGAATACGAAGGCGAAGAGCTGCCACGCTTCGACGCTGAACCCCACCTCCAGGGTGGCGGGATTCCCCTTGAGAGCGTAGGTTGGCTCGGGGCGGTCCGTCATCGTTCCCTCCTCGTTCGCTTGGCGATCATGGGGCCCTCCTCATCCGTCGCGCGCCCACGGCCGTCCGGGCATAGGAGGCAGTTTGGTCACTCAAAGGAGTTCCGGCCGGTACTCGAAGTGCATCGTGTCGAAGTGTCCCCATTTGCCGCCCCAAATGAAGCCATGCCTCTCGAAGATCTCCACGATCTCGAAAGGCAAGCGATTCCGATAGGGGGCGCCCTTGGGGTTCCACAGCCAGTAGTCGGCGAATTTCGTATCGAGGTCGATGGCCGCGCCCCATGCATGCATGCTGCGGGCGCCGGTGTCTTTCACGGTGCGGCAGTTGAACGTACCGGCGCTCGGAACGGCGAACGTCTTGAGGTCAGGCCGTAGAGCATCAAGCTCTCCGGAAATCGCGCGCAATCGGTCCGCCACGCCGTTCACCGTCGTGATCTGAACCGAGCCGCCGCCGGATTTCGGCAGCCAAGCCACCTTTGCAAGTTTCCTCTGCACCTCGCCCTTCGAGCAGTCGCCATACATCTTGTCGAAGAAGGTCGTGTTGCGGAAGCGTCCAGGATCCTCCTGAAGCCCGGGTGGCTTTTCGAGTGGCCCTTGGGGGTAGGGGATCGAGAGCTGATCCAGGATCGATGCGCTGCGCAGCTTTTCCTCGAAACTCTTGTCGCCGCGACCGTCCGAGGCTGGCATGCGGGTTCCATCCTTCCAGATGAGGACCTTCTCGTCGTGGCTCATGAGGAGGTCGGGATAGGCGCGCACCAATTTTCGGCGCGTTCAATCCTGGACGAGGCCGATTCAGGGAAAAATGCCCGCGGCGAGAGTCCGCAAGCAGCGTGGCGGTCGACGCGAGGGGCCTGAGCCCGACCGGCCGTGAGCTCGAGCGCAAGCCACGCAGCGACGCGGCTTTAGCGGGCTCGTGAGGGCCAGGCCGCACCCGGGACCGGCCCGTTGCCGCCGGTCGGTCACGCGACCCGGCGGACAGCTTCTTGCTGGCACCCCTCTTGCTCCGATCCACTGGCCGACACGTCCGCGCTCGAGGGGGGCGCTATCTCGTTGGCCCGGCCGGAGCGGTAATGGAAACCTGGTGGTCCTGAGATGGTCCGCGCTTTCGGGGACCGGGGCCGTCCAAACAGATGGGAGGAGCCGTCGATGACGCTAAATCGCTCTCGCAGGGCCTGGCTGGCCGCAGGTGCCATCGTGCTCTCGGCGAGTCTGGCTCCTTCAGCCCTTGCCAACCACCTCGTCGCGACAGAAACGACCGAGAGGACACAAGAGCGGCCCATCCCGCTCGGCGTTTCGGGCAGCAGCCAGACCTTGCTCCTCATCAGGGGCTTGCTCTACTGCTACACGGGGACCCTGGGAGCGCTCGTCCAAGACAGTGGGGGCGTCCAATACATCCTCAGCAACAACCACGTCCTCGCCAAGGAAAACGGGAACCTGAACTACGGCAGCGCGAACGAGACGATCATCCAGACGGGGCTGCTCGACGAGGGACCGTGCACGCTAAGTAGCGGCGACCCGTCCCACGCCGTGGCGGACCTGAGCGATTTCGTCGAAATCCTGTTCGGTAAAGGCAAGAACAAGCCGCAGAACACGGTGGACGCGGCGATCGCAGCGGTCCACGCCGACCAGGTCAATCCGAGCGGCTCGATCCTGGGCATCGGCCCCGTGGCCGGTTCGACCGCGGCCACTCTGACGCTGGCCGTCCAGAAGACCGGGCGCACGACGGCCCACACCTTCGGAACCGTCATGGCGGTCGGCGTCACGGTCGACATCAGCTACGACAGCGGCACGGCCCGCTTCGTCAACCAGATCCGGATCCGCCGTCCCTGCGGCGACGCCGGATTCTCGGATGCGGGGGATTCGGGCTCGCTCATCGTGACCGTCCCGGCTTCCGGCACAGAACCGCTCGCGGTCGGGCTGCTCTTCGCTGGTGGCGGCAGCGACACCTTTGCGAACCCGATCGACCCCGTCCTCACTTCACTAGGGGTGAGCATGATCCTCGACAGTGACGGCGACAACCCCGGCGCAATGCGGTCTGACTACGACCTAATCGCGAACAACTGTCCGACCAGCGGCGGGGGCGGGCCCGGACGGCCCCGAGGTACGCCCCCAGGGCTGGCCGTGGCTCGGGACGTCGCGGCGCGGCACAGCGACCAGATCTTCGCCCTGCCGGACGTCGTCGGCCATGGCGTCGGCGTCGACGCGAATGGCGACGCCGTGATCGAGATCTACGTGACGACCAAGGCCCGACGGGGCGTCGGCCGCCATCCCTCGGACATCGAAGGCGTCCCGGTGCGCGTGATCGAGACCGGCCCGATCCGCGCCTACTGAGCCGCGCGCGAGACGAGCGTCCCCACCGAAGGGACTGGTGACGGAGTCGACGCACGCGCCGCGGGCCATCGGCTCCCAGCCGGGCGAAGACATCCTCACGCGCTCCTGACGGCGCTTGAGACGACACCCCGGGACCCGGCGGCACCCGGTCGACGGCGGCCAGAAAGTCGCGGCCCGGAGATCCCTCTTCGCACGGCCACCCGTGGAAGGTCTCCCGCCTGTTCTTCGCCAAAACTCCATCCGCTGGCCAAGTGGTTGATCTCTCGGCTCTGATCCGGAGACAATGGCCGTCTCATGATCAGCACGCTGCTCCACCTGCTCCGACTCTCCCGTTCCTCTGCGGCGGCCACCGCCAGCTCGCCCTCGAGACCCTCGCCCTGCGCCAGCAGCTCACCGTGTACAGGAGGGCGGTGGCCCGGCCGAGGTTGCGCCGCGGCGACCGGCTCTTTTGGGTCGCGCTGTCCAGGCTGTGGAGAGGCTGGACGCAGGCGTTAATCATCGTCGCCCCCTGACACCGTCCTGCGCTGGCCGCGGCGACGGTTCCGCGACTACTGGACCCGGCGCTCCCGCCGCTCCGTCGTGGGCCGCCCGCCGGTCGCCCCCGAAATCCGCGCGCTGGTTGCCCAAATGGCCGCCGCCAATCCCCTATGGGGTGCCCCCAGAATCCATGGCGAGCTGCTCAAGCTGGGCATCGACGTGGCCGAGCGCACCGTCTCCCGGCTGATGCCAACGCGGCGCCCCTCGCCGTCGCAGACCTGGCGCACGTTCCTCACCACCCACGTCCGGGACCTCGTCTCCATCGATTTCTTCACGGTGCCCACCGCGCACTTGCGCGTGCTATTCGTCCTCGTCGTGCTCGCCCACCATCGGCGGCGGGTGGTCCACTTCAACGTCACCGAGCATCCCACCGCGGCCTGGACCGCCCAGCAGATCGTGGACGCGTTCCCGGACGACACCGCGCCGTCCTACCTCCTCCGCGATCGCGACACGATCTACGGTCACGCGTTTCGGCACCGCGTGAAGGGCATGGGAATCCGGGAGGTACTGACCGCGCCCCAGAGCCCGTGGCAGAAGGCTCAGGCTTCATACTGCACCTCTTTCCGCACGTGCGGCGCACACTGGGGATCGCGGCGACGGTCGCGGAATCGCTTGCCCTGCTGGGGGCATGGAAGTGGGCCAGTCGGGGGCTCGAAGAGGAGGAGGCCTTTGTCATCGGCTCGCAGGGCGCGGTGCTGGCGCGGGCGTACGAGGTAATAGAGTGACACTTACAGCGGCCCACTCGCGGGCCTGGAGGCTTCCCGATGAAGACAATCGTGACGCATGTGCACCTGAAGCCAGGAGCCGGACGAGATTGGGACGCCGTCATGCGCAGGCGTCTGTCGGCCGCGAGGACGCGACCAGGTTGGATAGGAGGACAACTCCTTCGCCCCGCCGACAATGAAGATAAACGAGTGATCGTTGGCACCTGGAGGACCCGCGTGGACTGGGATGGATGGCACCATGATCCGACATTCGCAGAGACGCGCCAACGACTCGAAGGGCTAGAGAGCGCACCCGCTGAGCATTGGTGGCACGATGTCGTGCTGGATGTTCGGAAGATGGCAGCTCCACCTTCGCCCACCTCCAAGTCCGTAGACAAGCGGAAAGCGAAGGGTAAAGCGAAGAGTCCACGAAGGCGCTCGGCCTGACGAACCCCGCCCGCGGTGCTGGCGCGGGCGGATGAGGTGATCGAATATGAGTTCTCACTTTCCCCACCTATTCACTCCGCCGCGCCCGGTCGGCTGACACTGCGGAACCGGATCGTCAGCACCCCGCACGCCACCGGATATGTCACCGGATACCTCCACGACGAGCGCGAGGTGTACTACCAGGCGGAGAAGGCGAAAGGCTGCGTCGGCTTGCAGACCGGGGTGTCGGCCTGACGATCCCGCCGGCGGTGCTGGCGCGGGCAGATGAGATCATCCAGTAGTGACGCAGGACTAGCCAGTTCGGTGGTGCATCATCCTCCCGTCACGTGCTGCTTGCCGTGATGGGCGAGACTGCGTTGCTTTCGATTGAACCAGCAACTCCACCTCGCGTGGCCAAGCATCGGGCGGTGCCGGGTCGAAACACCGGAGCGCTCGCAGATAGCCCTCGGCCACGGCAAGCGGTTGGCGACGGACCCATTCGCGCTCACGCCGCCACGCAACGCTCGTCAGGAAGGACTCGGTGTGAGGTGCTGGCCACATTGCCCACGTCTCTCCTCTCCTTTGGTCGTCGAGCTTACTGAGGCTTGCAAGACGATGCCAGATCCAACGCGGCGGGCGCGGAGTCCCCTAAGGGAGCATGGGGCTTGACTGAACTAGACTCTTCCATGCCGACGACGTTTCGCTGAGGATGCGCCCCGGACTGCGTGCGTGGCAAGAGTCCAGTGAGGCGCGACAAAAATGTCCACAACCGGCCCGCCCATGAGAAGCCAGACACCGTGACACTACCGACCTGGCTCGACGCCCACGGCCGACGCCAGCCCACGCTGGCCTGCTGGACGTGTGGGCGCGAGGTCGCCCCGATGCGCTTCCGCGCAGAGGACCTCCGCCCGCATGGGTGGCGGCCGCCCCAGACGCTGCAGATTCCGGACTGGTGCGACTGCTCGACCGAGTACCTCCCGGTGCCAGTGGGCGACGGCTGGTGGCAGCTGGTGCCGATCCGGGAGCCCGGCCAGACGGCGAATCCGCTGCGGCGCTGGGAGCCCGCCGTCCCATATTGGGCGATGGACCCTCGCGCCGGAAGTCCTCGTAGCCCCGCGCGGCGGACACCGCCTTGGGGCTGGTCCAATCACCTCTCACGCGTGAGCACGAAATGCGGATCACTCAGCCGGTGCTAGGCGGACTTCGGTTGCAGGGCCGTGGCCACAATCGTTTGGACCGTTTCAAAGCGAAAGGGCTTCAGGAGGACCGGCAACCGCCACTCGCGAGCGCGTCGCATCACGGCGGGCTGGCTCAGCCCCGTGATGAGGACGATGGGCAAGAGCGGGTCGCGTCGCCGGATCGTCTCCACGACCGTCCACCCGCTCATTGCGGGCATGGCGATGTCGAGGAGGACCAGATCCCAGCCCCCCCTATCGAAGAGACCCAGCCCGCTCACGGCGTCACCGGCCGTTTGACACTCGTATCCGAACGAGGCGAGCAGCTGCGCCAGCACCTCTCGCACGTTCTGATCGTCGTCGATCAGGAGCATCCGGAAACGGCGGGCATCAGACATAGTGGATGGAACACCCGTGGCGCCACGTAACACTAGTGCGTCGCAGGCAACGCTGTCTTGGCAGTCGACGACAATTCCTTGACACGTGAATCGACTCGTACTTGATAGCAGCGAGTTGGACATCTACCCGACCGTCATCCGGACCTGGAAGCGGCGGCCAACGGGTGCTCCGTGAGGCGGGAGTTGCCTTGGTGGTGGGGACCGGGCGCAGCGGCGACGGCCTTCTCCGCCGTAGACACGAGGCGTGTCGGACGCTCCTTGTCTGTCGGACGCTCCTCGTCTTGACATTGCGCGTCGCCGGCTTGACACTTGGGCCGGCTCGCCGCTCGGGCCGATGTGGGAACTCGGGTCGTGCCCAAGAGACCATTGATCGCTCTCTCCGCCGCGACCGGGCTGATCGAGGCGATCGAAGAGGCCGGCGGAGATCCCGACCAGATCCTGCGCTCGGTCGGGCTGGAGCGCTCGGCCTTCGCCAGCCCCGACGGGTTCATCGCCTGCGCCGACTTCACCCGGATCCTCGAAGAGGCGGCCCGGACCACGGGCGATGACTGCTTCGGCCTCCACTTCGGCGCCGCCTACAATCCCAAGGACGTCGGGCCCCTGACCTACGTCGCGCTGAACTCGCCGACGATCGCGGACGGCTTCACGAACATCGGGCGCTACCTGAGCGTTCACAACGAGGCCGCGCAGGTGTCTCTCGGCATGGAGGGGCGGCTCGCGTATGTTCGGCACCGGCTCGCCAACCTGCCGATCGAGGCCCCTCGCCAGCACAACGAGTACAGCATGACCGTCGGGCTGAACACGCTCCGCCTGATGGTGGGGAGCGGGTGGGTCCCGCTCGAGGTGCAGTTCGCGCACGAGGCGCCGCGCCAGACCTCCGAGCACGGCCGGATCTTCGGCGCGCCGGTGTCCTTCGGCTGCGCGACCAATGCCTTCGTCGTCGAGCGCGCGTTCCTGGAGCGGCAGATCCCGGCGGCAGACGAGCGGCTCTACCCGGTTCTCCAGCGCTACCTCGACGGGGTTTTGAAAGAGATGCCGCGGGAGGACGCCCTGCTCGCGTCCGTTCGCCGCATCGTCGGCGAATCGATCCGCGATGGAAACCCGACGCTCACCCGGGTGGCGCGGAAGGTCGCGATGACCCCGCGCACGCTGCAGCGGCGCCTCAGGGAGCACGGCGTGGACTTCAAAGCACTGGTTGACGACACGCGCCGGCGCTTCTCGCTCAGCTACCTCCGGGACCCGAAGAACACGTTCACCGACATCGCCTACCTGCTCGGCTACTCGGAGGTCAGCGTCTTCAACCGCGCCTTCAAGCGCTGGACCGGCTCGACGCCTTCGGACTACCGTCGAAAAGCTTCGGAGTGATCGGGGGCCGCGCCGGCGCGAGTCGAGCCCGCATGCTCGACCCCTCGTCGAATCCGGGAGACGCTCTCTGCGCTCAGGACCTCGTCGGCCCAGACGGCCGCCGGCTCCTGGCGGCGGTCGTGCTCGCGCACGTCAGCAAGGCCGCCGCCGACCAGCTGAGCGGCGCCGCGCGCCCCTACGGGTCGGTGTTCGTCCGGAACCTCGCGCGCTCCGCCTGGGAGCTCCGCCGCGCCGCGGAGGCCGGGCCCGACGAGCTCCTGATCGCGGCCTACCACCGGAAATCCAACGGCGGGCGCCGGGCGCTCTCGTTCGGCCTGCGTCTCCGCTTCGAGTCCAGCAGCGCGGCCACGGTGGCGGACGCCGACCTCGCGGAGGCGCCGGACCTCATCGCCCGCACGAGCGTGAGCAAGCGCGTCACTGTCGCCCTCGCCGCCGGCGCCCTCACGGTCGCCGAGCTCGCCGAGCAGATGGGCGCGCCCGGGGCCACCGTGGGCCGCGCCGTGCGGCGCCTCCGCGAGGAGGGGCGCGTGGTCCTCGTCGACGGCACTCGGCCCTGCCGGTGGGCGCTCGCCAGCCGATGAGGAGGGAGGGCGGACGCGTGCCTGCCGAACTGGCCGCCCGGACATCCGGATCGCACGTCCGGTTCGTGAGTACGGGGACCCATTCGTGGTCCCGTACGAACCGGACGGACAGGTTCTTTCCTATAGGGTGTCCGCTTGTCCGCTTCGAACGGTAGTGCGGCGCGTCAACTCTCGACCGGAGGTTCTGTCCATCCGGCGCCGCAACGCGCGCCGATCCGAGCCTCTCGCTCTACGCCGCGCTCGCCTCGTCGGCTAACGGGATTCGAACCCGTGTTTGAGCCGCGATCACGTTTTCGCCAACGAACTCAATGGCATCTAGCACAATCGGCCCGGAAAAGACGACGGGACTAAAACCTCAAGCCCCTCAAGAGTCGCTGGTTCAAATCGAGGGCTGGATTTGCAGAGTGCTACACAGAGCGGACCACATACTGGATCGATCTCATTCCGTAGGGGATGACCCTACGCCTGTCACGCCCGCTGGTGCACACGATTCACGGCGACATCCGGCCAGCGAGGCCTGGCCGCCGAACTCGTAGCTGTTGCGCGCGGCCTTCAGGCTGGCGGCCGAGCCGCCTCCAGACCCTGCTGGCCCCAGCCGCGCGACCACCATCCCATCACATGTCTCATCATGGCGTCCCCACCCCCCCGCCGCCTCGGTCTGCCGGCCGAGCCGAGGGCCGCGCCGCGCCAGCCCTCGGCGTCCCGAGTCGGCCCACTCGCCTCGCGCCGCGCCTTGAGGTGCGCTACCGTAGTCCCGCCCGGGCAGGCTCCCGGGCCGGAGGCGCGCCATGATCAAGAGCGCGCTTGGGAACCTAAGGTCTGCGGACCCTCCGGCCACAAGCCGACCGTCACGGCGGGATTCACGTTACAGCCGGGGTGACGGATGGCGGGAGCCAACGTAGGCCAAGGCCGAATGCGAGCGACACTCTGGCGAGACCGACGAACTAGGCCGCCAACTTCTTCGGGTCGACGTAACCGGTTCCCTCGTGTGCACCGGCGAACCGCCCGCGCGCTCGACCCGGGGCGAGGACAGAGCACCGCGGGGACAGCTCGAAGCATACGGCGCCGAGGCGTCGAGCAGGTCGCGCATCTGTGTGGCACATGGCTTGACGACTCGACGTGGTAGTCGACATGAAGCTCGCTCCCGCCCGGCTATCGGCCGTGCCGTTGGAGTGAGGCGCGAGGTCCAACCCACCACCCGCAACGAGGAGCCCAGGACATGCCCGAGATCCTTGAATCAGCCCGACCCATTCTGATTGTGTTCGGTCTCAAGGTGCTGGGGGCGATTGTCGCCTTCGTCGTCGGCCGCCAGCTGATCGGCCTTGCCGCCAGGCTCCTCACGCGCGCGCTCGAGCGGAAACAGGTGGAGCCGACGGTCATCGGCTATCTTCGATCAGTCGTCACCGTCGCGCTCAACGTCATTCTTGTCGTCGCGCTCCTAGGCTATTTCGGGATCGAGACCACCTCGTTCGCCGCTCTAGTGGCCGGTCTCGGCGTCGCGATTGGCGCGGCCTGGGGCGGGCTTCTGTCCAATTTCGCTGCCGGGACCTTCATCCTCGTGCTCCGGCCATTCAAGGTCGGCGACTACGTCATGGCGGGTGACGTCGAGGGAGCCGTGCGGGCGATCGGCTTGTTCAGCACCACGATCGATACCCCTGACAACGTTCAGACGCTGGTCGGGAACGCGAAGATCATGGGCGGAACCATCAAGAACTTTAGCAGCAATCCGTATCGCCGGGTGGAGCTTCTGGCGCAGATCGACCACAGTGTGGATCCGCTTGACGCGATCCGCCGCCTGAAGGCAGTGTTGCCGACGATTCCGAGCGTGATCGCCGAGCCAAAGCCTGACGTCGAGATCTTGACGTTCACTGAGCGGGGACCGGTCCTCGCCGTGCGGCCCTACTGCAACAACGCGCACTACTGGCAAGTGTACTTCGACACCAACGCGTCGATTCGCGCGACCTTCGGCGCGGCGGGGTATCCTGCGGCCGAGGCGCACGTCCACATGCGTCAGCGGGCAGCCTAGGGTGAGCGCGCCGCATCCGAAGACAGACGACGGGGAGAAGGTCGCCAACGGAGTCCGGCTCTCGAGCTAATACCACGAAGCGTGGTTGCGGGGGGCGCTTTGGCTTGTGGGCGAAGCACTTGCCTTCCGCGTTGCGCTCACGCTGCCGCCCGCCCCGCGACGCTCCCTGGAATTGTCAATACGGGGCAACAGTCCCGGGGGGTGAGACTCAGGACCTCGCGATGTTGTTCCAGGACGAACTGCCTCACTACGGTGCGCAGGCTTGCCATGATCACCGCCTCGTGACCCGCCGTCGATCCCGGCGTCCACCTCCCGCCGCCGTCCCAGTCTGCCCGCCGACCCGTGGGAGCCGGTTCTCACTACGTCTCCCCAAGCCGCCCCGGCTCGCTCCGGCCTTGTCGGACCGGCCTGCCGCGCGCTAGAGTCCGGCCACCCTGGGAATGCGCCCGCTGGGCTGACGGCGGGATCGGGGAGGGGGCGGAAACAGGATTTGGACCGCCTAGGATTCTGATGTCGTCGGCCGCGCACGATAACAAGAGGTCCGCCGATCAGGACGAAAGGACGCGCCATGCGTAAGTACGCCGTGGAATTCATCGGGACGTTCTTTCTCGTGTTGACAATCGGCTGCACGGGGCTCGCAGCGGCTCCGGGCGTGATTGCTCCGCTGGCCATAGGGGCCGTGCTGATGGCGATGATCTATGCGGGCGGCCACATCTCGGGCGCCCACTACAACCCGGCAGTCACGCTCGGGGTGTTCCTGCGGGGGCGGTGTCCTGCCTCGGACCTGCTGCCATACTGGGGGGCGCAACTGCTCGGTGCCGCCGGCGCGGCCTGGATCATCGGCTTCGCCCTTCGCGGCGCGCCCGTGAGTCCATTCCATGCCACCGTATTTGGGGTATTTCTGGCCGAGTTCCTTTTCACGTTTGCGCTGGTGTACGTCGTGTTGAACGTGGCCACAGCCGACGCAACAGACGGGAATTCCTACTTCGGTCTGGCTATCGGCTTCACGGTCCTGGCTGGCGCATTCGCCGTCGGCCAGGTGTCGGGAGCGGCCTTCAACCCGGCCGTCGCCATCGGCGCCTCGATCCGGGGCCTGCTCCCGTGGTCCAACTTGTGGCTCTACATCGTTGCGGAACTGCTGGGAGGGGCCGCGGCGGCGTTCGCCTTCAAATCGCTCAACCCAACCAGCCGGCCCGGGACCGCATAGTACCGGGCAGCAGCCCGGCAAGTCCCAGGGGGCAGCATTGCTCTCACTTCCGCCGACCATGGCGTGACGGCTCGACCGCGCTGCTCCTCGATCCGCTGGAGCGGCTGGCCGCGCTCGTCCCCCCGCCGCGCCGGCCGTTGCCGGCCTACCATGGCGTCCTGGCCCCGCGTGCCCGCTGGAGATCGGCGATCGTCCCGCCGCCGGCGCCGGCCGACGCGCGGGCGGCGTCGACGCCTGTTCCGCGCCGCTGGCCCTCGGCCCAGCTCCTGCGCCGGGTGTTTGCGATCCAGGCCCGGGTCTGTCCGCGCTGCGGCGGCCCGCGCCGGATTCTGGGGCGGTGACGGAGCCGCACGCGATGCGACGGCTCCTCGCGGCGCTCGGGCTCGCCGCCGAGCCGCCGCCAGGGCAGGCGGTCTCGGCCGTCTGACCTGCCGCGCAAGGCGCCCACCACGGGACGCCGTCGTCCCCGCCTGTCCGCCACCTGTTCGCCGGCTCAAGGGAGCCTCCGGGGCCGCCTGCGCCGACCCCGGGACGCCATTGCCGGGCTGCTCCGCCGCGTCCTAGACTGCGGCCACCGGCGCTCCAGGCCGGTGGGGGAGACAAGAAACATGCTTTGGAGCGCCTACGTTCCTGCTCACGACCTGGGGCATGGTCACCATCCTGCTGCTCGCGTGAGGGCAGGGTTCCCGCGGCACGGGAACCCTGACACCTTCCAACCATCCGGCGGCGCGGCGCTGGCGTCCCCCGATCCCAGGGAAACGACATGAGCACGGAATGCACGATCGCACGACGTCAAGGAGTTCGCGCCGCACCTGGGTATCGGAATCCCCAACTCCATCGCAGTGGCCGGCAGGGCCATCAACCACCTGAGCGAACCATGGGCTTGCGCACACGGACACGGTCGCACGATCGAGGGTTTCCCGGCGGCGTGTCGTGGCGTCACGCACTGCTCGCCCTGGCCCTTGCAGCGACGGCCGGCGGGCCGGCGACGGAGGGGCCGAAACCGCAGGGAGCAGCCGGTGAGTGGCTGGAATTCGGAGGCTCGTGGAACGCCACCGGCAGCCGCCGGACGATCTCCCTCGGCGCGGATCGCCGTGGCTCGATCCTCGACCTGCGAGGCACGATGCTGCTCGCGGGCCCGCAGCGCCCCGGCGTGGGCTTTCTTCACGCGGAGGGCCGCGGCTTTGGCATCCTCGGGGGACCGGCGGCGGGATGACATGTCACTATCATTATGTACCCAGTGCCTTGACGTAATGTCATGGCGTTCGAACTCACCTCTCACTGGAGAAGGATCCGCCGGACGCCAGGCCCATCGAGCGCCCGGCGATGGGCACGGTGGTTTCGAGTCCCGAAGTCGGTGTCTGCATCATCGCTACGTCCGGCGAGCGGCCTGAGTCAGCCCCCACCAGCCGTCACGCCCCGGGACCTTCCCGCCGTCAGACCGCTCGCGATCCCAGTCCACACTCCACCCCACCTCATTCCGTAGCAGGCCCGACTCCTGACTGCCCTGCTTCCCACCCCCTGTCCAGGCTCTCCTGGCGTTCCTTCGCCTCTCACGAGAGCGTCGGCCGTCGTCAACCGAGTCGGATGAGGTTCTGGCGAAGGACTGCCTCGCCACGCACGAGAGGCACGCTGCGCTCGAGGGACGCCTCGGGACGTTGATCCCGGGACTCCTGAATGCCCTGGAAAACCGGCGGCCGCTGTCAACGCCAGAGATTGGAAAAGCGATCATACTCCTGCGAGCCGAGCCAGCCGCCCTGGCCCGCGCCATCGCGGCGGGCGGGCCGAGCTGATGGCGCTGGCGTATCCCTGGGTCCCGTCGCTGACGCCGACGGAGGTCAGAGACCGGATCAGACGATCCATGACACCGCCAGGAGCGGTGACGGGACAACGGACTCGATCGCTGGGCGGATCGTGTAAACTCGGCGGCTGACACGAAGATGCCCCGCACGGCCATTTTGACCCACCTTCTCGAGTGAATCTTACTCAGCTGGCTGTGGTCGAAACTGGACGGTCGGTCCTAACTAGCCGTACTCTTGAGCTAATTTAAGCGACCCCACCCCATTGTCGAAGATTGTACATTCCTTGCACTGACTTGCCGCAGCTTTACGGTAGTGGGAACCCTTCCCGATAAAGGCAAACCCGTCGTGAGGCGGGGACGCAAAGCCATGGGCCAAGCGATGGCGCTTAGCAGCCAGGCTGCCGAAGAAGGGTTGGACGAAGGGCTCCCCGCGATCGCTGTCTACCGTTCTAACGGGAGGGGATGCCCATGGATGTCCGCGGATCGCGAGTCGTCCGATCATTCCAACACTCCGGCCGCCGCGCCCGACTCGACGTGGGCGCGACCCTGCTGGCGCTAGTGGTCGCCCTCACAAGCCAGGCGGCCGTCGCCGGTCAGCTCCAGTTGACGTGGGTCGACAACTCGGGAGGACAGGCCGCCGTCAATGTGCAGCGGCGAGTCAGTACAGACACCGGATACATAGATCTCGTCCAACAGCCTCCCGGCGTCACTGGATACACGGACGGGACCGTCACCGCCGGGATCACCTACTGCTACCGGGTCCAGGCGTACGACGACGCTGGGTCGTCACCGTACTCGAACGAAGCCTGCGGAGACACGGCGAGCGGCCTTGCCGTCACGGTGAGCGTCGGTGGAACCGGCCAGGGAACCGTGACCAGTAACCCGACCGGAATCAGCTGCGGCACGGACTGCGTCGAGACGTACTCGAGCGGCACGGTGGTCACGGTGTCTGCCACGGCCGTAAGTGGCTCGACGTTCGGCGGCTGGAGCGGCGGCGGGTGCACCGGCACGGCCCCGTGCACGTTCACGGGCAACGCGCCCGTCACGGTCGGCGCGACCTTCACCGCGGCTTCTCCTCCCACGACGCAGACCCAGAGTGTGGTGAGCTTGACCCTCATCAACGCCGATACCGACGCGCCCATCCCCGGGTACGATCCCTTGCCGAACGGCGCCACGCTGAACCTCGCCACGCTGCCGACCCGAAGACTCAACATCCGCGCGAACACTGCGCCGTCCACCGTCGGCAGCGTGCGGTTCGGGTATGACAGCAACGCGAACTACCGGATAGAGAACGAGAACCCGTACGCGCTCGCCGGCGGCGCCGGGGACAACTACACCGCCTGGACGCCGTCGCTCGGCACCCACAGCGTGACCGCCACCCCGTACACGCAGGCCTCCGCGGGGGGGACACGTGGCACCGCGAAGACGCAGAGCTTCACGGTCGTTGACCAAACGACGTTGTCGCCGACGGTGGTGAGCTTGACCCTCATCAACGCCGATACCGACGCGCCCATCCCCGGGTACGATCCCTTGCCGAACGGCGCCACGCTGAACCTCGCCACGCTGCCGACCCGAAGACTCAACATCCGCGCGAACACTGCGCCGTCCACCGTCGGCAGCGTGCGGTTCGGGTATGACAGCAACGCGAACTACCGGATAGAGAACGAGAACCCGTACGCGCTCGCCGGCGGCGCCGGGGACAACTACACCGCCTGGACGCCGTCGCTCGGCACCCACAGCGTGACCGCCACCCCGTACACGCAGGCCTCCGCGGGGGGGACACGTGGCACCGCGAAGACGCAGAGCTTCACGGTCGTTGACCAACGACCTTGACGTTGTCGCCGACGGCCGCGCCGTCCTCATCGGGCGGCACCCACGTGAGCATCGTCGGATCGCACTTCTACATCAACGAGAGAGTGACCTACCCCGGGGCGGACGCGAAAGGCCGGCTGATGAACGTGCGGATGGTGAATGCCGTCTTCGAGGACACCACATTGCCGAGCTTTGACCCCGAGGCGAACACGGACGAGTTTCCTGGCCGTCCTCCCCGAGTACGTCGGGGCCGGCGTTCGGGCCTTCACCGTCTCCCTGCAGGGCGACCGCTAGACTCCACCGGAGAGATGGAAGTCAAGAAGCCGTGATCCTGCCGACGCGCGCGGAGGTGGTGTCGTTCGTGGTGGCGGCTCTTGTGCTCGTGGCCGGCGGGCTCCACACCGAGCCCGCGATGGCGCTGGTCGATCTGGCGCGGGCGAACGACGAGGCCGGCTTTCTCGTTTTCGCGGGGACGGTCGGCCTGTCGCGTAAGGCCAGTACGACCCTGTGGGCTCGGACGCGGCGACGGCTCGGCGTGCCGGTGACGGCGCGGCTGGAGTAGACGACGAGAATGCCCCCGCGCGTGCGCCAGATCGGGCGCGAGCTGACCATTCAGGCGGCCGAATCGGACGGGTCCGCCACGACGACCGCGGTCGTCGCGACGATCGTGAGCGCGCTGCTCGACTTAGAGACTTCGCGCACGGCGAGCGGGATCCTCACGCCTGAGCAGTTTGCCGCCTTCATGGTCGCGGCCCCGGCCGATCCAGGGCTGCCCACGGGACTTCGGATCTTGGACGAAGCGTGCGACGGGTTGCGACGCGGGAACCTCGTGGTCATCGCGGGGCGCCCCGGGATGGGGAAGACCGCCCTGGGCCTCCAGCTCGCCCACCAGTTGAGCGTGGTGGGGCGGCACCCGGTGCTCTTCGCGACCCTGGAGATGCGGACCGAGGAGATCGGCCTGCGCCTCCAGGGGTTGATGCTGGGCAAGAGCACCCAGGACCTCCGAGCCGGCCGGTACGCACCTGGCGAACTGCCGAAGGTGCTGGAGGCAATCGCCCGCAGTCGCTTCCATCTCTGGGATGCCACGGCGCCGACCGTCGCGGCTGCCGCGGCGCAGATCCGCCGCGCCGTGATCCGACATGGCGCGCAGGCGGTCTTCGTCGACCACCTCGGCAAGATGCGAGGCACGCGCCGGGACAGCCGCTACCTCGAAGTCGGGGAGCTCGCACAGGGGCTCAAGGCGACCGCCAAACAACTCGGCGTCCCGATCGTCGCTTTGCACCAACTCAACCGGGACGTCGAGCGCCGGGACTCCCCGCGGCCGCGGTTGGCCGACCTCCGGGACAGCGGGAACGTGGAGGAGGAGGCCGACGCGATCCTGTTCCTCTGGACCGCCGAGGACCGCCCGGAGCAGAAGGACCCGTTGCTCGTCCGCCTCTACCTGGCCAAAAACCGCCATGGCCAAGCAACCGAGGGGGCCTACCTCTTCCAGAGGCGGCTGGGGCGGTTCGTCGAGGCGGCCGCCCGCTCGGAAGCCCCATGACCGGTCAGTCCCTGCCCCCGGGTCAGAACAACGTGGGATGCAACGCCCGCGGGTGCTCCACCTCTCATCGGGCTGACCTTGTCGCCGTCCGTCGCCTACACCGTGGCGATGGCCAAGCTGGCGATGGACGGCGCGGTGGCGATGGTCCCGCGCTCGTCCCCTTCCCGACGATAGGGTCCGGACCCGATGATGAGCGACCCGCCGACGCCCGCTGAAGCCCAAGTGAGCCCATTCCGGGTGGCTTCCCCTGGCCCAGCCGACGAGAAGGGCACAGAACCCGAGCGTGCGCTTGTGGAGGGGTCCTGCTGCGGCGCCTGTGGCCGGCCGCTATCCGGTCGTCAGCGGACCGCCTGCTCGCCACGGTGCCGGGCGGCGCTCAGTCGGCAGCGCCGCGGTGAGGAGACTACCGCTCAGTCCGATACGCTCCAGGGGGCGACGCTGGCCCTTGGCGGTTCCGGGTCAGCCCACCGGGCCGCCGCTTCGGATGGCGCGGGCGAGTGTACGGCTCTGACCGCCAAACCGGGATTCTGGAGCTCCGGGAGCCCGACTTCGCGGCAAGCGCTTCGGCAACTGGCAATCCGAGGCCGGATCGAGGAACTGCGGTGACGCATTTGACCGCGGCCCGCGTGAGCCTGTCGGCCGTCCCTACCCTCGACGAGCTCGCGGCCGACCCGACAAGGGCCGGGACGCTGCCGCTGGAGGCTCGCCAGGCGCTCGTGCTCCGTGCCCTCGCGGCCCTTGCGGCGCTAGCCGTCGTGCCCTCCCCGGCGATCCCCCCGTCGGAGGTCCCGGACCACGAACGGCTTCTCGACGTGGACGAGGCGGCCCGGCGGCTCGGCGTCTCCCCCGACTGGCTCTACCGCCGCGCCGGCAAAATTCCCTTCACCGTCCGGCTTGGGCGATCCCTTCGCTTTTCCGCCCACGGGATCGAGCGGTATATCCAGGCTCGCCAGGGTCGATAGCTCATTGACTAACGAGAGCGCATCAGCTAACATCGTCGGCATGGACACACTCCTCCGCCGATGGCGTGAGCGGCGCGGCTGGTCCTTGCGGAAGCTCGGAGCGGAGTCCGGCGTCTCCTACGTCACTGTCCAGCGCATCGAGGCCGGCAAGATGAGCCCCACCCTGGACACCTTGGAGAAGCTCGCGAGCGCGCTCGGGATCACCGTGCGGGATCTCATCCCGAAGACGCCGCGGCCCAAGCGGAAGGGAGCTCGATCATGAGCGACGAGCAACTCCGCACTGACCCCGAGACGCCGATCGAGCCCGACGCTGATACCGCGCGCCCAAAGAGCATCCCCCATGGCTTCGGGTATGCCTACCGGCGCGGACGCATCTGGTCGATTCGATATAGCCACCAGGGGCGGGATTACCGCGAGTCGACCAAGAGCGAACGCGAGGTGGACGCCTGGCGGAAGCTGAAGAAGCGTTGGAAAGAGATCGGCCGCGGCCGGTTCGTGTTCGGCGAGGACAAGGTCCGGATGGAGGAGCTATTCGTTGCCCTGGAGCTGGACTACCAGAACAACAGGCGCCGCTCCGCGCGTGGGCTCCGCTGGCGCCTCCGCCCGCTCCGCGCCACCTTTGGCGAGGACCGCGCCATCGACGTCACCGAGGCCCGGATCGAACGGTACAAGGCCGATCGACTCGCCAGCCTCATCCGGACGCGCTACGGGATCGGCAAGCGCCGCGTGTCCCCCGCCACAGTGAACCGCGAGCTCGCGGCGCTCATCCGCGCGTTCCGACTGGCCGTGCGCCAGAAACGCCTGAGTGTGGCGCCCGCGGTCGAGCTTCTCAAGGAAACCGCCGCCCGGCAGGGCTTCCTCGAGCCCGCCGCCTTCGAGCGGGTGGTGTCGGTGCTACCGGCGGATCTCCAGGACGTGGCCCAGTTCGCCTATCTCTCTGGCTGGCGCAAGGGTGAGGTGCAGACGCTCGGGTGGCCCGACGTGGACCGGGGTGGCGAGCGCATTGTGCTGCGACGCGAGCACTCTAAGAACGGCGAGCCACGCGTCCTCCCGCTCCTCGGGAACCTAGCCGCCCTCATCGAGCGCCGCTGGGCAGCGCGCGAGTATCAGACGCCCGATGGAACGTCGGCGCTGTCCCCGCTCGTCTTTCACCGCGACGGCCAGCCGGTCGGCGATTTCCGGAAGGCGTGGGAGACCGCCTGCGCGGCGGCCGGGGTGTCCGGGACCCTCTTCCACGACCTCCGGCGGTCGGCCGTGCGGAACATGGATCGCGCCGGAGTCAGCCAGGCCGTGGCCATGGCCCTCAGCGGGCACAAGACGGCGAGTGTGTATCGGCGCTACCGGATCGTGGCCGAAGACGACCTCCGCGAGGCGCTCGCTCGAACCCAGGCCAGCCTAGCGATCCGACCCGCCGGAACCGTCACGCGGATCCAGAACGCCGCCGACACCGGCCGGTGAGGGCGCACCCGCACAAATCCCGCACAGTTTCGATCGATGGCGGGAGCGGCGTGGTGGAAGTGCTGGAAAGACTGGAGCCGACGATCGGACTTGAACCGATGACCTGTCGATTACGAATCGACTGCTCTACCAACTGAGCTACGTCGGCCCCGGACCCGCAGGGTACCACATCCAGCGCGGGATTTCTTCGCTCGTGCGGGGGGTTCCGTGGGGCCGACCCAGCGCCGTCCGCGACGACTCATGAGTGCCCCAGGGTGCCCCGGAATGCCGAGTCGTGCCGGGCAATGTGGCAAAGTGGTGAGCCTGGCGCGCTGAAATCCCGCAGAAATGTCGAGCTCACCTTGTGTGGCAGGGGCGGGATCTGAAATCCCGCGTGCATTTGACCGTTAGTCGGGCCATGGCGGGAGATCAGAGCCCCCGGGCGGGTGGGTCAATGTTCGGGTTCGGCCTCCCAGAAACGACTGTCGCCCGACCAGGAGCGGTGGCCGTGGCGGTGATGCGCGTCCGGATAGTGGGGATGCGAGTGCGTCAATGCTCATGCCAGTGTGTGTGCGTGTGCCGCGTTCCCGGAGCGACCGGCTCGCCGTGGGCGTGCTGATGATGCGCGTCATGCCCGTGCTCGTGGGTGTGCTCCACGGGCTCGTGCGCGTGCCGGTGCTTGCGCCGCTCGGTAAGGTGCAGCCAGACGCCCACGGCCATCAGGACCGCGGCAATCGCGAGCGTCGTGGTCAGCGGCTCTCGGAGGAGCGCAACGGCGATGACGGCGCCCGCAAATGGCGCAGTCGAAAAATAGGCGCCGGTGCGCGCCGTGCCAAGCTGGCGCAGGGCGAGCACGAACAACGCCAGGCTCACGCCGTAGCCGAGAAACCCGATGATGCCCGCGCCGAGCACGGTGCCAAGCGCCGGCGGCTTCGCGCCGGCGGCGAGTGCAAGCGCGGCGTTCGTCGCGCCCGCGACCAGGCCCTTCACCATTGCGATGTAGTCCGCGTCGGCGAGCGAGACCTTGCGTGTCAGGTTGTTGTCTGGGCGACGGACAGAGCCGTGCGGCAATGGAGGGGGCCTCTAACTCCGATGGGATCCGGCACCGGTTCCGCTTCGTGGGATGGGTCGAGCACGCGCGGGTATGGTCGACTATCTGAATCTCGCCGATGTCGTCGTGATCCCGTCGGAGCACGAGGGGCTGGCCCTAGCGTACGTCGAGACCCAGGCGGACGGCGGACGGCCGAGGAGCGGAGCACCGACGCGGCCGTGGCCGAGTACGAGGCCGCGCTCACCAAGCTCGCGGGCAGCATTCCGAGCGCGGCGCCCGTTCGTGGCCAGGGATCGGAGCCCCCAGGGCGCGCAAGGGCAGCTAGCCGCTCGAAGCCCCTCTGAGGACATGGTCGGCCCGTCGCTGGATGGCCACGGCCAGGAACCTGTCGACGGCCCGATGGCCCACGCGGAGCGGGGCACGGCCGGATCCCAGCACGCTCTCCTGCGCCAGACCCTCGAAGAGCGCGGCGACCCCGTCGTCCATCATGAGGTCAGCACCCGTGCGGGCGCGACCAAGTGGCGAGCCCGGTCTATACGATCCTGGCCATCTCCATGCGCTGCCCATCGATGCCTCCCGGCTCGGCCAAGTCGAGATCGTTGAGCTAACTGCACGGGCGAGCGTCGGATGGCCGATGCTCTGGCCGAACTCCGCGGGCGCTCTGCGGGCCGTGCTCAGCACCGTGAACGTCGCCGTGATCGTCGTGCTCACATTGCCGCTCATCGTGCACTTTCCCGTGCCGCTGCATCCGCCGCCGCTCCATCCCGCGAAGCGGGAGCCTGCGCTCGCCATGGCGGTGAGCGTGACCACGGTCCCGCTCGGATAGCTTTGGCTACAGTCGCTGCCACAGCTGATGCCAGTCGGCGAGCTGTAGACGTACCCGTTGCCGGTTCCCGAGCGCTTCACCGTGAGCGTGAGTGCGGTCGACGCGGTCGTCGCACAGGCCTCGTTGGAGTAGGTGGATACACCGGCGGCGTTGTAGGCGCGGACTCGGTAGCAGTACGTGGTCGATCCGGCGAGGCTGGGATCGACGTAACTGATGCTGTTCGCGCCCAGCACGGCGATTTGGCTGTAGGTGCCAGTGCTGCCGGTCTTCCGCTCGACGCGGTAGCCAGTCTCGTTGGTCGCCTTGTCGGTCCATGTCAGCGTGAGCTGTGCGCCGGCGCTCAGGCTCGGCGCCGCGACCAGCACGAGCGATACCAACCACAGCGCGGGGCGGATCCGTTGCGGCGTGAGCACATTCTTCTCCAATCTACGGTGGCCAGGGACGACCCCGCTGTTCGAATGTGGGACTGCTCACCTGACGGGAAGCTTCGAGCGAACTCCGAAGGCCTATGGGGACTGTGGTGGCGACCCCCGATGCTCCGTTGACGGATTTCCAGACCCGCTTCGGGACGAGGCTCCGATCGGACATGCCTGGGCTCGGCGTTATCCAGACGCCTTTCGCTGTGCGCGGTCTTGAGCAATCCCGCCACAGGGTTGGGCGGGCCCTGATGAAACCCGACCCGGGCGCGTGAAAGGGGGTTCAGATCGAGGACACCTATCCCGGGGGGTGTCAACGCTGGTCTGAAGAGAGGCCGCTTCTTTTCCTGCATGCTTCTGGCTTCTCCTTTGGAGGTCTTTTTTGCAGCGCGCGCAAACCGTTGCATACTAACCGAAAGCCATTTGACCGAGGTAGGGTAAAAAGTATATATGCCCGATTGAAGTAGATGAGAATGTATGCAAACTATAACGCCATGCAGCCGCTTGGACATCGATTGGCACGTCGCTTGAACAAGCCTGGGGGTCACTCCCAAGCCGCAAGAAGTGCGTTCGTCTCAGATCCGACAGAGGTGAAGGGCGAGCAAACCGATGATCCGCCGCATCTGGAGCAGATCGCTTAGCCCCCGGGGAAAAGCCTTCTTCAGCGGGGAGGGCCGTTGGCGCCCTGGACCACATCATCGAGGCAGCCGAAGTGGGCGGCGATGGGAACAGCGGTCCCGCGGCACCGCAAATACAATCTCCTGCTCAATGAAGACCGGGCCATTCTCGGGGTGGCCGAGCCTGAACCGCGAAGCTACGTCAGTCAAATAGGCTTAGAGAAAGGCAGGAGAAAATGAACCGGCAAGTCCTTGCAGGGCTCCTGGTATTCGCATGTGTGAACGTGGCGCAGGCAGAAACGATTAACTTTAACAAAACCGAGGTTCCGTCGATCGACAACTTGGATCCGGTGACGACGCAATGGAGCGGCTTCGGGCTCGGTATCCAAAACGCCTATTGGTACTTGGATTCGCGGGACCCGTTTGATCAGATGGGTCTATCTGTCTTCCCTATCGGCTCGAACAATGTTGCTCGGATCGACTTTCTGGGTGGTCCTGTGAGCGATCTATCGGTTGACTGGTGGACATTCGCGGGCCTAGGTCCAATTCACATCGATGCTTTCGACTCGGCGGATAATCTGCTGGATGGCTTTGTTGGCGAAGGTTCGGGGACCGAAGCACTGAGTGGCTCGATAGCATACCTGACTTGGCATAATACGGGTGGCTTCGTGCAGATATCCTCTCTGCATTTCTTGCGTTCCTCCCCCGTTCCTGAGCCATCTAGTTTCCTCCTCGTTGGCTCAAGCCTCGCGGGATTGGGAGTGTGGCGGAAGCTGAGAAACGCCCAATCGCCTCTGGTCGGCTAACGGTGCGTCCCGGCAGCGTCACACGCCCCGTGTAGGATCGAGGTCTGCGCCCTTCCTCGAGGTCGTGGTCGGCCAGCAACTCCTCGGGCCCTTCAGATCGGCATAGAAACCAGGTAGCCCGCGAGCCACGGCGTCTTGACTCGCGTGGCTGCGGGCGGCGCGGGCGCCGTCAGCCGCGAAGAGCTCACTTCCGCTATCTGTCTGCGGATTCGATGTAGTCGCAAGAGACGGTATGCATGTGCACTGACTGTCATCCCGATTCGGGTCCGTCGTGCGGACGGCGGCGGCGCCATGAAGATGTCCAATGGCCCCCCCGCCATGCCAGGACCGGTGCGAGCGGACCACGGTCGAGATGTGCGAGCGAAATCCGAGAGGCCGGTGACTCGGCAACTGTCGTCGAAGGTCGAAGTAAGTGGCGCCTGTAACACACCGCCTATAGTCCCCCCTCGCTGGCTGTTCCAAGACTCCGGAACGGGCCGGTGAGCCTGCCACGGTGGGGCATGGCATGGCGACAGATCACGGGGGCTCTACGTGGCGACGTGGGACGACGACCGCTTGCGGCTGATTCCGGGCTGAGCGGAGGGTTTACAAGTGCAGCCTGGGGAGCGCGTACTAGGGCGGCGAGGCGACGGGGCCGCGCATCCTGTCAGATTGGCCCGGGCCGCGCGAGGAGGCTGCTATGGGTACCCGGGCAACTCCAGCCGACCATCATCTGATCAAGACGCTAAGCGTCGTAGCAATCATGACATTGTGGATCGGCGGGTGCTCAACGGTGACCCCTGAGCGCTGCGGGGCGCGAACGACATCGTCGGTGCCAATATCCGCTCGCTGCTCGTTTCAGTTTTGATCCCGAGACCGCCGCCATGAAGCTGACAGGCCAAACGAAGGGGCCCTCCGCGGCCGGAAGCGCGCGGACGCGTCGTCACTTGCCGGGGCGCGGGCCTGGCCCCATAGTGAGCGGGTGACGCGCGTCGCGGTCCTCGACGACTACCAGGGAGTGGCGCTCCGGCTGGCCGACTGGGCGAGCCTCCCGGCCGACGTGGTGGTGTTCCGGGACCACGTGCCGGACGAGGCCAGCGTGGCGGCCCGGCTCGCCGACTTCGACGTGGTGGTGGCAATGCGGGAGCGCACCCCCTTTCCTCGCAGCCTCATCGCACGCCTGCCGCGCCTGCGCCTCCTGGTGACCACCGGGACGCGGAACGCGTCGATCGACCTTCGCGCGGCCGCCGAGCGCGGCGTCCTCGTCTGCGGCACGGGGGGCCTCCCCTCCCCGACGGCCGAGCTGACCTGGGCTCTCATCCTCGCGCTCGTCCGCCACGTGCCCCACGAGGATCGAGCGACCCGGGACGGCCGCTGGCAGGAGACCCTCGGGACGACCCTCAGCGGCAAGACCCTGGGCGTGCTCGGACTGGGACAGCTCGGCTCGCGCGTGGCGCGTGTCGGGCGGGCGTTCGAGATGGAGGTGCTCGCCTGGAGCCAGAATCTCACCGCCGATCGCGCCGCAGCGGCCGGCGCGACCCTGGCGGGGAGCAAGGACGAGCTCCTCGCGCGCGCCGACGTCATCACGATCCACCTGGTGCTGGGCGAGCGTACCCGGGGGCTCCTCGAAGCCCGCGAGCTCGCCCTCATGCGACCGAGCGCGTACCTGGTCAACACCTCGCGCGGGCCGATCGTGGACGAGCGGGCGCTGATCGCGGCCCTCCGGGCCGGCGCGATCGCGGGCGCGGGACTCGACGTCTACGACGAGGAGCCGCTCCCGCCGGATCACCCGCTCCGCCGGCTGCCGAACACCGTGATCACCCCGCACCTCGGCTACGTGACCGAGGAGACCTACCGGATCTTCTACCCGCAGGCGCTCGAGGACGTCCGCGCGTTTCTCGCCGGCGCACCCGTCCGCGTGCTGAGCTCGTAGTCGGGGCTCGTGGCGCCCAGGTCCGCCCAGGTCCCCGCACGCCGGGCTGTCGGGGAATACCTGCGTGGTAGCACCGGTGGAGTCCGCTCCTCCGAGCTGGAGATCGACATGGAGGTCCGATGACGAAACGGTTGCTGTTCGTCGGCGCGGGGGCGATCGGGAGCTACTTGGGCGGCCACCTGGCGCGAGCCGGTCACGACGTCACCCTCATCGACCCCTGGGCCGAGCAGGTGGAGGCCATCCGCCGGGACGGCCTGGCCGTCGAGGGTCCCCACGAGCCGTTCGTCGCCCGCCCGGCCGCCGTGCACCTCCACGAGGCGGCCCGCCTGCCCCACGACTTCGAGATCGCCTTCGTCGCGATGAAGGCCTACGACACGGCCTGGGCGACCCAGCTCGCCCTGCGCCACGCGGCGCCGACCGGCGCCATCGTGTCGGCGCAGAACTGCTGGCCCGATCCGATCGTGGCCAGCATCGCCGGGGCGACCCGGTCGGTCGGCCTGGTCATGTCGAAGATCGGCGTCGCGCTCTGGACGCCGGGACACGTCGAGCGCGGGATGGAGAAGGGGCAGGGCGCGGGACACGACGTGTTCCGGGCCGGCGAGCACGACGGCCGGATCACGCCGCGCGTGCAGGAGCTCGCCCAGATGCTCTCGGTGATCGATGGGGCCCGGGCCACGGACAACCTCTGGGGCGAGCGCTGGGCCAAGCTCTCCCAGAACGCCATGAGCAACCCGCTCCAGGCCCTGTCCGGGCTCGGCTCGCTCGAGGTCGCCTCCAGCGAGGTCGGGCGGACGCTGATGATTCGCCTCGCGGCCGAATCCGCGCGCGTCGGGCTCGCGCTCGGGCACCGGGTCCCCGCGTTCGGCGGGGCGCCCGCCGAACAGTGGGCGGATGCCGATCGACGCGAGACGTGGGAGGCGCTCGACCGGATGCTCACCCCGGCCGCCGCCACCGCCCGCAGCTGGCGCGCCTCGATGGCTCAGGACGTCGCCAAGGGCCGGCTGACGGAGATCGGCGAGATGAACGGCTACGTGGTGGCGCAGGGCCGGCAGACCGGCATTCCCACGCCGGTCTCGGCCGCGATCGTGGCGGCCGTGCGCGAGGTGGAAGCCGGCGACCGTCAGCAGTCGCCGCAGAATCTCGAGCTGGTGCTTCGGCGTGCAGGCCCGTGACATGGGATACAGTGGCGGCACTACGCCTCGGGCATGACCGTGTCACTGGCACGTCAGGCGGCCAGCCAGACAAGGGGAAGATCCGCGCCGCGACCGAGCCCCCCGCCGGCGCCCGGCGATTCCGGCCCGGCCCTCGCGCGGGCTGCGTCCGGGAAGCCCGCTCAGATGTGCGTCAGGACCTTGTCCAGGAACGCGCGGGTCCGGACCTCGCGCGGCGAGCCGAACAGGTCCGCCGGGCGCCCTTCCTCGACGATGACCCCCTGATCCATGAAGATGACGCGGTCCGCCACCTTGTTGGCGAAGCCCATCTCGTGGGTGACGACTACCATCGTCATGCCGTCCGTGGCGAGCTGCCGCATCACCGCCAGCACCTCGTGGATGAGTTCCGGGTCCAGCGCCGAGGTGACCTCGTCGAAGAGCATGATGCGCGGCTCGAGCGCGAGGGCGCGAGCGATCGAGACGCGCTGCTTCTGTCCCCCCGAGAGCTTCTCCGGATAGGCGTCGGCCTTCTCGACGAGACCGACCTTCGCCAGGAGGGCACGCGCTCGGGCGCGCGCTGCCTCGGCACCGAGTCCGAGCACGCGCACCGGGGCCAGGGCGATGTTCTCCACCACGGTCAGATGGGGAAACAAACTGAACTGCTGGAAGACCATGCCCATCGATCGCTGGACCCGGCGAAACTCCGCGGTCCGCCGGAGGGACCCGCGGTCGCCCGCCTGACGCCGGATGAAGGGCTGACCGTCGATGTGAATCTCCCCCGCATCGGGGGTCTCGAGCCCGAT
The DNA here is from genome assembly GCA_963805625.1 of uncultured Candidatus Rokubacteria bacterium. Taxonomy (GTDB): domain Bacteria; phylum Methylomirabilota; class Methylomirabilia; order Rokubacteriales; family DASRDR01; genus DASRDR01. Next base: position 294,235 of record CAWDVE010000016.1, on the reverse strand, counting down.
CAGGCATCGGAGGAGCGTGCTCTTGCCGGAGCCGCTCGGCCCGATGACGACGACTGCCTGACCCTGGCCTACCTCGAGGCTCACGTCCCGCAGGACGTGCAGCGATCCGAATCGCTTGTCGAGACGCCGTGCGCTGATCACACGTCTACCGGCGGACCGTCGCCAGCCGCACCTCGAGGAGGCGCGTAGCGACGGTCAAGGGGAAGGCGATCACGAAGTAGATGAGCGCCGCGGTGGAAAGGACCTCGATGGGCCGGTACGTCTCGGTGGCGAGCACCCGGGCCTGGTACATGAGGTCGGCGACGCCGAGCGTCGACACGAGCGCGGTGTCCTTGAACAGGCTGATGCTCTGGGACAGGGCCACCGGAATGATGATCCGGAACGCCTGCGGCAGGACCACGAACCGCATCTTGTCGACGTAACCCAGGCCGAGCACGTCGGCAGCCTCCGTCTGGTCGCGGGGGATCGCCTGGATGCCTGCTCGGATGGCCTCGCCGTAGAACGCTCCCACGTTGAGCGTGAGCGCCACGATGATCGAGGCGAAGGTCGGCAGCTCCAGCCCAAACACGATCGGCAGGCAGTAGTAGATCCACACCAGCTGGATCAGCGCCGGCGTACCGCGGAAGAACTCGATGTAGAGCGCGACCGGCTTGTTGATGAGCGCGCTCCGCGCCAGGCGGCCGGCCGCGACGACCGTGCCGAGGAGGAGACCGAGGATGATGACGACGACGGTGACCGCGAGCGTCATCTTGAGGCCCAGGAAGAGGGCCGGAAGCGCTCTCGGGATGATGCGCCACGCCCAGTCGTAGGTCACGGGAGTCGATCCTGCGGGCGCCCGCCCGCGCTAGCGTCGACGGTCAGGCGGGCTGCAGTGGGCCGGCGCCCGGACGTGACGTTCGAGCCGCGTCCAGGCGCCGGTGCCGCCAGGGGAGGCCCTACTTCACGAAGTCCTGAGGATTGGGGAGCCCGTACTTCTCCTGGGCCGCCCGGAGCTTCCCGGTGTTCACGAAGTTCTCGACCATGATATCGAGGGCCTGGAGATCGTCGTGCGGGTAGCCCTTGCGGATGGCGTACGCGATCCCCTCAACCTCGATGGCCGGATCAGGGATGATCAGCCGGTACGCCTTGTTCTCCTTGGCTAGCTTGGCGTTACCCGAGATGTCGTCGAAGAATGCCGCCGCCCGCCCGGACTGAACGGCCATGCGCGCCTCGTTCTGGTCGGGGAGACGCACGAGCTCCGCCGCCTTGACGATCCGGGTCAGCGCCTTGTCCTCCGCCGTGCCCATGACGACCGCGATCTTCGTGCCCTTCTTGTCGAGCTCCGCCCAGCTCTTGGCCTTGACCTTGTCACGGTTCATCGCGAACGTGCCGATGTCGGACATGTAGGGCATCGAGAACGTCACCACGAGCGCGCGGGCGGGCCGCCGGTTGAGCGCCGCGGCCACGTCGTACTTGCCCGCCTGGAGCCCAGCGATCATGGCGTCCCAACTCGTGTCCACGGCCACGTGCTTGACGTTGAGCTCCTTCGCCCACTCCTCCATCACCTCCACGGCGATGCCCTTCCATTGCCCCGAGGCGGAGTCCTTGATCGCGTGGGGGTCGGCGAGCGCGTAGCCGACGCGCAGCTCGCCGCGCTGCTGGATCTCCTTGATCAGGGACTTGTCCTGCGCCAGGGCCGGCGAGACGGCGGCCACCACCAGCAGCACGGTCAGCGTCGCGAGGAGCGCGAACAATCCACGGCCAGTACGGATCTTCATTGAGTCCTCCTCGGCCCACCAGGCGGGTTCTCGGGGTGCATCGCTGTGACGGCCCACGACACGGGGCCACCCGCGGCGCATGTTAGACGACCCGCGCGGGGGAGCGCAATAGCCCTGGGGCACGGACGACCCCTGGCGACGGCTGGGAAGGTCGCGTATCTTCGATGGGGGCACGCGAGCCAGGCCCGAACGCGAGGCCAGCGGATCCACCCAGCGGAGGACGTGCATGAGCGGACGCAGCGTCGTGGTGATCGGCGGCGGAGTCATCGGCGTCAGCTCCGCGTACTACCTCGCGCGGGACGGCTGGGAGGTCACGCTCCTCGAGAAGGGAGAGATCTGCGCCGGCAGCTCGTACGGCAACGCCGGGCTGATCGTCCCGAGCCACCTCGTGCCGCTCGCAGCCCCGGGCGTGTGGTGGCAGGGCGTCAAGTGGATGCTGAACCCTGAGAGCCCCTTCTACATCAAGCCGCGGGCAAGCCTCGAGCTCGCCCGGTGGCTCTGGCGCTTCCGGGCCGCGTGCACACCGGGTCGCGTGCGGCGCGCCATGCCGCTCCTCCGGCGGCTGAGCGTGGAGAGTCTCGAGCTCTACCGCGAGTTCGCCGAGAAGGAGCTCGACTTCGGGTTCCGCCAGGCAGGCTCGATGACGGTGTTCTCCACGCCCGAGGGCCTGGCCCACGGCCGCGAGGAAGCCAAGCTCCTCCGCGAGGGCGGCGCGACCGTCGAGGTCCTGGACGGCGGAGAGGCGCGGTCGGCCGAGCCAGCCCTGGGGGCCAGCGTCGTCGGCGCGCTCTACTGCCGGGAGGACGCCCTGCTCGTGCCCGACCGCTTCGTCAAGGGGCTTGCGAAGCTCGCCGAATCCGTCGGCGTGCGAGTGCGAACCGGTACCGAGGCGATCGGCTTTCGGACGAATGGCAGCCGCGTCACGGAGATCGAGACGACGCGCGGGGCGTTCTCTGCCGGCACCGTCGTCCTGGCGGCGGGCGCCTGGTCACCGGACGTGGGCCGCGCCCTCGGGCTCCGCGTGCCGATCCAGGCCGCCAAGGGCTATAGCCTCACGTACCGCCGCCCGGCGCGAGCCCCGACGATTCCCCTCCTCCCCGCCGAGGGCCGCTTCTCGGTCACGCCAATGGGCGAGTTCCTCCGGTTCGGCGGCACCCTCGAGCTCGCCGGAATGGACCTCTCGATCAACCGCCGCCGCGTGGAGGCCCTGCGCCGAAAGGCGCTCGCCTGCATCGAGGGCGGCGAGAGCCTGGAGCTCCTGGAGATCTGGCGGGGCCTCCGCCCGTGCACGCCCGACGGCCTGCCGCTCGTCGGACGCCCCCGGCGGTTCGACAACCTCGTCGTCGCGGCCGGTCACGCCATGGTCGGCATGTCGATGGGCCCGGCGACCGGCAAGCTTGTCGCCCAGCTCGCGGGGGGCTCGCCCCCCCCAGCCGACGTGCGCCTGCTCGATCCCGACCGCTTCGGCTAGTCCGGCTCCGTCCCGACACAGGGGCCGCGACCGTCTCGCTGGACGGCGTCGCCTGGAGGAACGGTCGTTCGGCGGCACGCGTGCCACCAGCGGGCGTGCCGCTGGCGCACCTGCTGCTGGTCCTCTTTGGCGTGCTCCTGCTGGTCCCCTCGACCGACCACGGCGTCTTCAACGGCATCCCTCTCAGCACGCTTCCGGAGGCCGTCGCCCTCGCCCTCCCTGATACCGTTCGCCGTCAGTCGAGGGCGGCGGGCCGTCTACCGGCGGCTCCTCCGGCGGCTCGGGCCGCTGGCCAGCCGCGGCCTGATCGGGGTGGCCGTGACCACCCTGCTACGATCGAGGCGATACCGAAGCATCCCGTAGTGATCGGGCAGTCCACTGCTGCCCGCGGCCACGAGCGGGGGCGCGCCTAGAACCGCAGGCGGACACGGTAGGTGACCTTCGCCGCGCCCTCCTGCTGCACCGGAACCTGGTAGCGGAGCGTGTGCGCCTCGAGCTTCTCGTGAGGCTGGGTCTCGCGGAGAACCTCCCAGTCGCCCGGGATGGGCTCGATCACGCTCACGACCACGTCCTCCTTCTTGTGGTTGCGCAGGCTGATCTCCCACTCGACCTCGTAGGTCGATCCGCCGATCTTCCTCCAGTCGCGCTGGGTCCGCTCGCCCACGACGTCGAACGCCTCGCCCATCTTGATCCGGACGCGCTCGTCCTTCGCGGTGTGGTCGATCCAGTCCTCGCCCACGAGCTCCTGGCTGCCGGACTTGTCCGCCTTGTAGACTCGGATCTTGCCCTTCGGCAGCGGCACCCCGAGGTTGTTCGCCTTGGCGTTGGTGAGCTCGACGAACACGCTCACCTTCTGGTTGCTCATGGGCGTGCCGTACTGCGAGCGATAGTAGTCGCGCGCGCCGAAGAAGGCGAGCTCCTTCCGGATCGGCACGCCGGCCGCGGTCATGAGCGTGAGCTGCTTGGTCTGCTTGTCCTTGATTGTGGTCCGGCCGTCGAGTGTGTAGAGATGGTACTCGAAGAACCCCTCGGAGACGAAGTCGCGGGAGGCCGGCACCGCCGCCCCGGACTTCGCCGCCATCTCCATCGCCTGCCGGGTGCGGTCCTCGCGCGCGCGGTTCACGTCGCCGGCCACGAGCTTGAGCGCCGCATCCTTGTACGTCGCCCCGCTCTTGTTGTCGATCGTCACCCACCCTGTCAGGTCGGCGCGGTCGTCGGCGGCGTTGAGGATCACCACGTAGTCGGCCTTCCAGGTGATGCCGCCGGTGAGGTACGACGCCTCGATCCGCTGGGGCGCAGTCGCCGCGTTCCGGAGCAGCCACAGTAGCGTGGGCTTCGAGACCAGGTTCTCGGGCAGGGACGGGAACACGAGCTGGCCGTGGTGGCCCATGTGGATCTCGCCATTGATTTCGTAGACGGGCCCGTCGGTCGAGAGGAGCGTCGCCTCGAGGTAGGAGCCGTTGCCCTGGTAGAGACGGACCTTGCGCCCGACGTACTTCTCGAGGAGCTTCTGGGCTGACAGGAGATCGTACTCGTAGTTCTGCTCGAGGATGCGCAGCTCGGCGGGAACCGTCAGCGACTTGAGATGGACGGACGTCGGGTCGATCTGCGCGGCGACGTCGGCAAACTGGACCTCGCTCATGCCCGCGGGCAGCCGCGCCTCCCGCGTGTCCTTCACCAGCCCGAGGTTGCCGTTGTAGATCGTGATCATCAAGTCGCGCTGGCTCTCGCGCGTGATGGCGAGCGGGGGCGCGGCCGCGGCCGGGCCTCCCGGAGACAGGGCGGCGAGGGTGAGCAGCATCAGGGGGATGGGACGGCGCATCGGTGGCTCCTCCTGGGTCTCGTCGAATCTGACAGCTCGGTCTCTTGGACCGGCCACCGGCGAGAAAGTTCCCCGGAGGAGGTGTCGAGGGAACGTGGTCAGGGCTCGACGGTGACGGCGACCTCGACGCGGACCTGAGGCGGGAGCGTCTTGACCTCGTGCTCGGTGGTCCACCGGCCGATCTTCCCGAGCCCCTCGACCAGCTCGCGGTAGCGCGCGACGGGGACGACGACGTCGATGAAGACCAGACCCTGGTTGCCCTCGAGCCGTCGCGCCACGCGCGTGGCCCCGAGACGGCCGAGGAGCGCGTCGAGGGCAGCCTCGGCCGGGTCGCGGGCGGGCACCGTCAGGCGCCCGCTTGCGTCCGACGCGCGCATGAGGCGCGCCGCGCTCCGGGACTTCGCCGTCGAGAGCGTGTCGCTGGCCGCGCCCTCGTGCGCCGGCGCCGCCGGCGCCGTGGATCCCAGGCCGCCCACGCGGCCACGCGCCTCGGGCGGCGATGCGGAGGCCGCCGAGGGAGGGGCGGGCTCGGCCGGCGAGGGTCCCGACGCGGCGCGCGTCCCGGCCGCGTCATGTGACGGCAGTGGCTCGGACGACTGCGCGAGCTTCTCGACCTTGCCGGGCAGCGGCGCCGTTCCCGAGGTATCGGGTCGCCGCTCGGCGAGCGCCTCCCTCTTCGCCTCAGGCGTCACCTCGGCCGTCAGCTCCGACGCGGGCGCGGGCTTCGCGCCAGTCTTCGCGGTCGGTGCCTCCAGGGCGTTCTCTCTCTGTGGGACGGGCCCGGGCGCGCTCGGGGTTGCGGGTGCCGTCACGACGGGGGGATGAGCGATCTTGTCGCGCGCCGCCTCTTGCTCGGCCGGCGCGCGCTTCGCCTGAGAGCCCACGTCCTTGAGACGCGACGCGTCCCCGCCCGCCCCCGCGGCAGGGGGCGCGGGCGGCTGGGCCGGGGCCATGGGCAACGCGGGCGTCCCCTGGCGGGCGACGTGCTGCACCTCCGGCGCGTGCTGGTACACATAGAGCGCCGAGACGCCGACCAGGAGCACCGCCGCCGCCTCGAGCGGCAGCTTCACCCGGAGCGGCCGGAACAGCGCGTCGAGCAGCCGCCTCGGCCACGGCGGGCGGTAGGCCTCTCCCATCACCCGGTCGACGAACCCGGCCGGCGCGTGGACGGGTGGGAGCCGGCCCAGGAGCGTCACCGTCCCGCGGAGCTCTTCCAGCTCCCGGCGGCACTCGGCGCACTCGGCCAGATGAGCCTCCAGCGCCCGATGCTCGGGAGCCGAAAGCGCGTCGTCCAAGAGCGCGGACAGCTGCGTGCGGGCGTCGTGGCACGTCACGGGAAGAACCGCTCCAGCTTTTCCTTGAGGTCGAGCCGCGCGCGGTGGAGCCTGGAGCGCACGGTCCCCACGGGGAGCTCGAGCACCTCGGCGATCTCTTCGTACGCGAGCCCCTCCACGTCCCGCAGCACGACGACGATGCGTCGCTCCTCGGCAAGCTCGCCGATCGCGCGGTGGAGTGCCTCCTCGAGCTCGCCCCGCTCGAGTGCCAGGTCCGGGCCCGGGCGGGCATCGGCCAGCCGCGCCAGCGTCTCCTCGCCGTCGCGGGCGAGCCGGCGCTCGCTGCCGGCCAGCCGGTTGAGACAGAGCCGCGAGACGATCGCGTAGAGCCAGGTGGACAGCCGCGCGTCACCCCGGAACTCGGCGAGCCCCCGGTGAGCCCGGAGGAACGCCTCCTGAGCGACGTCCTGGGCCTCGGCGGCGTTCCCGAGCATGCGGAGGGCGAGCCCGTAGACGCGGTGCTGCTGGGTTCGCACGAGCTCCTCGAACGCCCGGCGGTCGCCCGCCCGGAGCCGGCTCACGAACTCCGCGGAGTCGCCTGGCGCCGGCTCAGCCACGGGTGCCGCTACCCACGGCCCGAGCCTAGCGCAGACGGCGACACCCGAACAAGCTGACACGTGCCTCCCTCTACTTCCTTGGACCGACCTGGCCGTCATCCAGTTCCCGTTCCGCAACCACTCATCAAGACAGATAAATCCATGGTCCATGTGCTTCCCGGCGCCGCCAGAGCCTCGTCCCGGGAATCGCGGGCGTGCCCCGAGGCCGAGCGGCGATTGCCTGCCCCCAGCGGGCTCGACTATGCTGACCCGGGGCCGCCTGGTACCCAGTTGTGATGGAGACCATGGCATCGCGTGACCAGAAGCCCGTCACCCTCACGGTAAACGGCGAGCGATGGTCGCTCCGCTCGACGCTGGCCGACTGCGGGCCGGGCAGCCGGGTATTCACGGTTCGCGTCAGCGACGAAGGCGGCACGGTCATCTCGTTCGGTGACGGCGTCCACGGCAAGTCCCTGCCGCATGGCGGCCGGCTCTCCCTGACGATCGCGCCCGAGACCCCTCTGCCTGTCTCGCTGGAGCGCGCCGCAGGCGAGCCCACGCCCGACCAGGCCCTCTGGACCGTGATCCGCAAGCGCACCGATGCGACGGAGCTCGAGTTCTACGCGCCATGCGAGGATCGAGGAGCCCAGCCGGGTGAGGAGCCCTCGCGCGTGACAGCCCGTTGGCGTCTGGCGGCACTGATCCTTGCCGCACTCCTGCTTGCGCTGACGCTCTGGCGCTAGCCACCCAGATCACGCCCCGGGGATGGCGCGCGCGGACCCAGAGACTGCCCGGCGGGCGGAGGACCAGCATGGACACCCTGGGTTTCTTTCTTCTGCAGCACGGTCACCTGCACTCGTTCGAGGACGGTGGTGGCGCATCGTTCGCCGATCGGGTCTTCGGTGGTGTGACCAACGAGCAGATGCGGGCCCGTCCAGCTGACCGCCTCAACTCGCTGGTCTGGCTCTTGTGGCACATGGCGCGGACCGAGGACGCCGCCGTCAATCTCGTCGTCGCGAACGGCCGGCAGGTCCTGGACGACGACTGGACCCGGCGCATGAACGTGCCTTCGGGCACCATCGGCACCGGGATGACCGACGGCGAGGTCGCCGAGCTGACCAGACGCGCCGACGTCGACGCCGTGCGAGCCTACCGGTCCGCCGTCGGACGGCAGACCCAGGATGTCGTCTCCGGGCTCCGGCCAGACTCCTGGAACGACATCGTGGGGCTGGTCGACACGGCCCGCGCCGCCGCAGCTGGCGCCTTCGCGCCGAACACCGCGTGGGTGGAAGGCGTGGGGTACAAGCCGTGGCAGGGTCATACGCGGGCCGCGCAGCTCGCCGGCTCCGCCATCCGGCACAACGCGGTGCATCTCGGTGAAGCCATCACGGTACGAAGCCTGGCAGGATTCCCCCTTGGACTCTGAAGAACCACGGTCGACGCCGGGCTCGCCGGGTAGAACGCAGCGGCGCCGCAGGCACGGGATCCGGCGGCGCGTCGGGGGCTACGTCCCCAGGATCCCGAGACGCGCGAGGATGTCGCCGAGCTCCCGCCGCGTCACGTCGTCGAGGGTCGGCCCGGGCTGGCGGACCACGCTGGCCGCGATGGCGCCGCGAAGGCGCAGGACCTCCTTCCGGAGCGCGAGCCCGATCCCCTGCTGCCCCTCGTAGCGGATGTAGGACGCGTGGCGGTCGAAGATCGCCGCCGCGCCGGCGCGGTCGCCCCGCGCGAACGTCGTGTAGATCCGCACGAGAAGGTCGGGGACCGCCACCCCGGTCATGATCCCGACCGCGCCGCGCGACAGTTCCTCGTAGAAGTACATCGCGTTCATGCCGCCGAAGATCCGCACGCCGTCGCTGCCCGCGAGCCGCCGCATGGCGGTGATCTTGGTGGGCGTCGGCGGCTCCTCGAGCTTCACGTACCGGCACGCGGGAACCTCGGTCGCGATGCAAACGAGCAGCTCGGGTGACATGAGAACGCCCGTGGTGACCGGCTCGTCCTGGACGACGACGGGGATCCCGATCGCGCCCGCCACGGCCCGGTAGTGCGCGAGGATCGCGGCGTCGCCGCGAAGCCCGATCGGCGGCGCTACCATGACGGCCGCGGCGCCCGCGGCCTCCGCCGCCTGGGAGAGCTCGATCACCACGGCCGTTCCCCCGTGCGAGGTCCCCACCACGATCGGAAATCGGCCTGCGGCGCACTTGACGAACACCTCGGCCACGCGGCGGCGCTCGCCCTCGGACAGCTTGTGGGCCTCGCCCATGATGCCCAGCACGTTCAATCCGTGGACGCCGCAGCGCGCCTCGAACTCGACCAGCGTCGCGATGCTGGCCTCGTCCACCTGGCCGGCGGCGTCGAACGGCGTGGCGGTGATGGGGATGACGCCCCTGAGCTCTGTGGTCATGTCGCGCTCCTTCAATCGAGTGGCGACCGCGCTATAATCCGCCCCGACGACCGCGCCGGCACGCGCGGTCCCTCGGCCACCATGCACCGCCCCGGAGGAGACGGCCATGACGCTGCCCGCCGCCCTCGACGCCCTCGCCCGCGATCTCGACGCCGTGCGCGCGGAGGTCCACCGCGAGGCGGATGGCCTCTCGCAGGCCCAGGCGGACTGGCGCCCGACCGCTGACGACTGGTCGGTGGGCGAGATCCTCCACCACCTCACGCTCGCCGAGATCAACACCGGCAAGCTCACCTCGAAGCTCCTCAAGGAGACGGGCAGCGCGGTCGCGCTCTACCCGCCCGATCTCACCGGGTTCGCCCCCGTGCCCGCCTGGCCGCCGGGCCCCCGCGAGGCGCCGCCCGTCGTTCGCCCCGAGAAGGGCCACCCGATCGGGCAGCTCCTCCACGACATGCGGGCCGCCCGCGAGCGGAGCCGTCAGTCGCTCGAGCGGCTGGCGGCCGTCGACCCTCGCTCGTTCACGTGGCGCCACTTCACGCTCGGCGAGATGGACCTTGGCCAGTGGTGGATGCTCCAGGCCCATCACGATCGCGACCACCTCGAGCAGATCCGGCGGATCAAGAAGACGCCGGGGTTCCCGCGGGCGTGACGGCCGGCTCGTAGGTCACCAGCCGGATCGGGGTCGGCCGCCCGCCGTTGCACGGATTGTAGATCTGCGGGCAGTTGGACACGGCGGCCAGTACGTCCATCTCCGCCCGGAGGTCCACGTGGTCGCCCGGCTTCGACCATCCGTCGACGATCGCCATCGCGCCGTCGCCCATGACCGGGACGTTCATGAAGAAGTTCAGGTTGGCGACGACGTCCTTCCGGCCCAGCCCGAACCGCGCGAGGGCCCGGAGGAAGTTGTCCCGGCAGTTTGGCGTCCCCTCGACGCCGTAGCGGAGGCGGTTGGACTCGGAACTGCAGCAGCCGCCGATCGTGTCGTGGCGACCGCAGGTGTCGGCGACGATGGTGAAGAGGCGCCGCCCCAGCCCCGAGTAGAGACCGTGGCCCGTCGTCAGGAAAATGGTCCCCGCGAACTTCATCGTGTCGGCGGCGTTGTACCGCTCGCTCGGATCGGCGGCGCTGTAGCAGAGAAAGTCCACCGCCTGACGGCCCTCGAGATCCACGATCCGGAGGACCTGCCCCGCGGGCACGACGCCTGACCACTCGCCGCCAGCCGGGACGATCCGGTCGTCGACGACGCGTCCGGGGACACCTGCTCCGGGCATGTCGGTTGGCGTCACGGCTGCCTCCTCTTCGCCTCGTCTTCCCAAAGCTCCGGCTCCGGCAGGGGCGCGCTAGGCGACGACCGCCGCCGCGCCGGCCGCCACGCGGCGCGCACGGCGGCGACGGTCGGCGCGTCCAGCCCGAGCAGCCGCTTCAGGTCGAGGGCGTTCTGCGTGGGAAAATCCTCGTTGTTGTTGTTGAAGGTCACCGCGACGCGGTGGGTGTGGCGGTGCAGGCGCCGGGCGCGGCCGGCGAGCTCCCCGAGCTCCTCTGCACCGTACAGATAGTCGTACTTCTCGGCCACCGTCGGCTCGCGGCCGGCGCGCTGCTCGAGCCAGCCCCGGAGGTTCCGGCCGTGAAGCCGGAGCACGGACCACTCGGCCGTCGTCGCCGCCTCCACCCACGGCTGCCACACGGCGTCGACCGTCGCGAGGACGAGGCCGTGCCGCTCGAGGAACGCGACGACCTCGTCCGTCCGCTCCGGGATCCACGTCTCGTTCCGGACCTCCACCGCCAGCGTGAAGCCCGGAAGGCGCGCGGGCAGCGAGGCGAGGTAGGCCAGCGTTGCCTCCTCGTAGCGGACCCAAGGCGCGAGCTGGAAGAGGACGTAACCCAGCTTGCCGGCCGCCGCCAGCGGCTCGAGCGCCGCCCGGAAGAGCTCGAAGCAGCGATCGAGCGCCTCGGGTGGGATCCGCTCGCGGTCGAGCTCGCCGTGGCGCCGCAACGGGACATCCTCCGGCAGCATAAGGCGAACCTCGGGCGGAAGGGTATCGAGGCGCGGGTGGTGGCCTGTCATGAGGCTGTAGGCCTTGACGTGGAAGAGAAAGCCCGGGGGCGTGCGCTCCGCCCAGAGCGCCGCGTTCCGCGGCGAGGGCAGCGCGTAGTAGGTGGAGTTGACCTCGACGCAGTCGAAGAAGCGCGCGTACCAGCGGAGCCGGTCCTCGGCCGACATCGCGGGCCGTGGGTAGAAGCGCCCGGAGGCGATCAACGACTGGTCGAGCCAGGACGCGGTGCCGACGCGGTACTCGGTGGCGACGGCGGACGGAGCCGGTCCGCGCCCCGGCCCCGGGCTCGCCGGGACGGCCTCAGACGGCGGCGACGAGGCCACGGGCGCCGAGCCAGCGGAGGGCGTCCGCCACGAGAAAGAGCGAGCCCGCAACGCAGACCACGTCGATCCCAGGCTCACCGAGCGCCCGCTCGAGGGCCTCCTCGGAGCCCGAGGTGAGCACGACGTCCGCCTCCACCGGCGGCAGCTGGTCGAGGAGCTCCTTTGGTGGCGTCGCCCGCGGGTGGTCTGCGGGGGCGAGGTAGATCCGGGACGCCAGCGGCGCCAGTGCCTTCAGGATCCCGACCCGGTCCTTGTCCGCCGAGACGCCGAGCACCAGCGCGAGCCGGCGCCCGGCAAAGTGGTAGCCGAGCGAGACGGCCAACGCCGCGGCACCGGCCGGGTTGTGAGCGCCGTCGAGGACGAGCGTCGGCCGCCTCGCAGCACCGGCGATGACCTGGAAGCGCCCCGGCCACCGCACGTCCGCGCACCCGGCCCGCACGGCGGCCTCGGGGACCGCCAGGTCCGACGCTGCCGCGAAGGCCCGGACCGCCCCGACCGCGAGCACGGCATTGCCGGGCTGGAAGAGCCCGGGCAGCGCGAGCCGGACATCGTCGTAGCTGAAGCCCGGGCCGCGGAGGCGGAGCCGGTGGCCCTCGAGATCGCTCGCAAGCGTCTCGACCGCGAGCTCGCGTCCCTCCACGAGGAGGGGAACCCCGACGGCCCGGCACCGCGCCTCGATGACCGTCATGGCCTCCGGCGCCTGGGCCGCCGACACCGCCGTGCCGCCCCGGATGATGCCGGCCTTCTCGCCGGCGATGTCCTCGAGCCGGCGACCGAGAAACTCCTGGTGGTCGTAGTCGATCCGCGTCACCACCGACACGAGCGGGTGGCCCACGTTCGTTGCGTCCCAGCGGCCCCCGAGCCCCACCTCGAGGACAGCCGCCTCGACGCCGGCTTCCTGGAACACCGCCAGCGCCACGGCCGTCATCGCCTCGAAGAACGTGGCCGCGCCGGTGTCGAGCGCGGGCTCGATCCGTGCGGCGTGGCGGGCCAGGACCTCCCGCGGCACCGCGAGGCCATCGATGCGAACCCGCTCCATCACCTCGAGCAGGTGAGGCGAGGTGTAGAGGCCCGTGCGGAGTCCCGCCGCCCGGAGGATCGCCGCCGTCAGCGCGGCGACCGAGCCCTTCCCGTTGGTTCCGCCGATGTGAACGATGCGGAGCGCTGCCTCCGGGTGGTCGAGCGCGGCGAGGAGCGCCTCGATGCGATCGAGCCCGAGCCGCATCCCCGCGCGCTCCCAGCGCGCGAGGCCCAGGAGCCGCTCGAGGGGAGCGGTCACGGCACCGGAGGCTCGACGGGCTCCGCGAAGAACGCGAGGAGGCGTCGCAGGAGGTCGCGGAGATCCTTCCGCTCGACGACGCGGTCGACCATCCCGTGCTCGAGGAGGAACTCGGCACGCTGGAAGCCCTCGGGGAGCGGCTGTCGGATCGTCTCCTGGATCACCCGGGGCCCCGCGAAGCCGATCAGCGCCTTCGGCTCGGCGAGGATGAGGTCGCCCAGCATGGCGAACGATGCGGTCACCCCGCCCGTCGTCGGGTCCGCGAGGAGGACGAAGTACGGCACGCGCTCCTCGGCGAGCCGGCCAAGCGCCGCCGAGGTCTTGGCCATCTGCATCAGCGACAGCACGCCCTCCTGCATCCGGGCGCCGCCCGAGCACGTCACGATGAGCAGCGGGATTCGCTTGCGCGTGGCCAGCTCGATCGCCCGCGTGATCTTCTCGCCCACGACCGAGGCCATGCTGCCGCCCATGAACCCGAACTCGAAGATGCACACGACGATCGGGTGCCCGTCAATCCGGCCCACGCCGGAGACCAGGGCATCCTCGCGGCCCGTCTTCGTCCGAGACGACTGGAGGCGGTCGGCGTAGCGCCCGCGGTTGTCCTTGAAGCCGAGCGGGTCCTGGGAGCGCAGCCCCGCGTCCCGCTCCTCGAACGAGCCGGGATCGAGCAGGAGGTCCAGACGCTCCTTCGCCGAGAGCCGGAAGGGCTGGCCGCAGCGGGGGCAGGTCTGGGCGTTCTTCTCCACGTCCGCGCGGTAGACGATCTCCCGGCAGGCCTCGCACTTGGTCCAGAGACCCTCGGTGGTGATCTTGCGCGGCGGACGGTCGCGGCCGAACAGCCAGGCCACGGCGGTGCCCCTACTCCACCGGACCACCGCCGTTGCCGGCGGTCGCGGCGCGCGTGGCGGCCTTGAGGCGGGCGATGAAGTCCCCGACCTTCGTCACCAGCGCGGGATCCTCGGCCAGACGCTCCACCAGCCGGACGATAGCGCTGCCAACGATGGCGCCGTCGGCGTGCTGGACGACCGCGGCCACCTGGGCGGGTGTCGAGATCCCGAAGCCGACGCCGATGGGCTTGGTCGTGACGCTTCGGAGGTCCCGCACGAGCCGCACGAGCTCCGCCGGCACCTCCGTCCGCTCGCCCGTGATCCCCGTGAGCGGGACCAGGTAGACGAACCCGCGGCTCGCGCGCGCGATCCGGCGGAGCCGCTCCGGCCCGCTCGTCGGCGCCGCGAGCGCGACCAGGTCGAGGCCCGCGGTCTCGGCCGCCCGCGCGAGCGGCCGGCTCTCGTCGATCGGGCAGTCGGGCACGATCAGCCCCGCCACCCCCGCCTTCGCGAGATCGTGCGTCACCCGGTCGAACCCGTACCGGTAGAGCGGGTTGAGGTAGGTCATGACGACCAGCGGCGCTCGGATCCGGCCGGTAACCCCCGCGAGCACGGGCAGGAGCCGGTAAAGGCTCGTCCCCCGCTCGAGCGCGCGGACGGCGGCCCGCTGGATCGTCGGGCCGTCCGCCAGGGGATCGGAGAAGGGCAGGCCCACCTCGATCACATCCGCGCCGCGGGCGTCCGCCTCCTCGACCAGCCGGGCGGTCACCTCGAGATTCGGGTCTCCGGCACAGAAGTACGGGACGAGCGCGCGCTCGCCCCGGCGGCGGAGGCGGGCGAACGCCTCGTCAATGCGCGACACGGTGCTCCCCGGTCTTCCGGCCAGCCCCGCCGTGCGCGGCGGCCCGGGCGGCGCGAACGGTGTCGACGTCCTTGTCGCCGCGGCCCGAGAGCCCGATGACCAAACGAGCCTCGCGCGGCAGCGTGGCGGCAAGGCGGACGGCGTGGGCCACGGCATGGGCCGACTCGAGCGCCGGGATGATGCCCTCGAGCCGCGTGAGGAGGCCCAGGGCCTCGAGCGCCTCCTCGTCGGTCACCGCAACGTACTCGGCGCGGCCGGTGTCCTTCAGCCAGGAGTGCTCGGGGCCAACGCCCGGGTAGTCGAGCCCCGCCGAGATGGAGTGGGCGGGCAGGATCTGGCCGTCCTCGTCCTGGATCACGTAGGACAGGCTGCCGTGAAGCACGCCCGGCATGCCCGCCGAGAGCGGCGCCGCGTGACGACCGCTCCGGAGCCCCGCCCCTGCCGCCTCCACGCCGACCAGGCGGACCTCGCGGTCGCCGAGGAACGGGTAGAAGAGGCCGAGCGCGTTGGACCCTCCGCCCACGCAGGCCACGAGCACATCCGGAAGGCCGCGGAGCTGCCGTCGCACCTCACGTCCGATCACCGACTGGAAGTCGCGGACCATCATCGGGTACGGGTGCGGGCCGGCGGTGGACCCGATGCAGTAGTAGGTCGTCCGGACGTTGGTGACCCAGTCCCGGAGCGCCTCGTTCATCGCGTCCTTGAGGGTCCCGCTGCCCGAGCGCACGGGGATCACGCGCGCGCCGAGGAGCTCCATCCGGAACACGTTGAGGGCCTGGCGCCGCGTGTCCTCCTCGCCCATGTAGACCTCGCACTCGAGGCCGAGGAGGGCCGTGATGGTCGCCGTCGCGACACCGTGCTGCCCGGCTCCGGTCTCTGCGATGACCCGGGGCTTCGCCATGCGCGCCGCGAGGAGGCCCTGCCCGAGCGTGTTGTTGATCTTGTGGGCGCCCGTGTGGCAGAGGTCCTCGCGCTTGAGGTAGATGCGCGCCCCCCCCGCGTGCTCGGTGAGCCGCTCGGCGAACGTGAGCGGCGTCGGGCGGCCGACGTACTCCCGTGAGAGCTGGGCGACCCGCTCCCGGAAGGCCGGATCGCGCCGCGCTTCGCGATACGCCGTCTCCAGCTCGAGGAGCGGCGTCATGAGGGTCTCCGGCACGTAGCGACCGCCGAAGACCCCGAAGTGCCCGGTGCGATCGGGCAGGCGCGGCCGCTTGGGCTGATTACCCACCGCCACCCTCGCCAGCCTCGTCCAGCCGGGCGGCGGCCGCGCGCGCCGCACGGATGAACCGCGCGACCTTGGCCGGATCCTTCCGGCCCGGCATGGCCTCGACGCCGGAGTTGACGTCGACGCCCCACGGCCGCGCCACGCGGACGGCCTCGCCCACCGTCTCGGGCGTGAGCCCCGCCGACAGAATCACCCGCCCCCGCGCCGTCGCCTCGCGAGCGAGCGTCCAGGAGATCGGAACCCGCACCTCGCCCTCGCTCCAACGCACCGGGCTGTCCAGGAGGAACGCGGCGGGCTTGTAGCGGTCGAGCTGGGCGAGATCGCCCGCCTCCCGGATCTTGATCGTCTTCAGCACGGGCCGCGGCATCCCCGCCACGATCTCGGGAGGCTCCGCGCCGTGGAGCTGCACGGCGCCGAGCCCGCACTCGGCAACCACGGCGCCCACGTGAACCAGCGCATGGTCCCAGAAGACCCCCACCGGACACACGAGCGGCGGCAACCCCGCCACGATCGCCGCGGCGGCGGCGGGCGTGACGTAGCGCGGCGTGCCCTCCACGAAGATGAGCCCGACGGCGTCGGCGCCCGCCTCCACCGCCCAGAGGGCATCGTCGAGGGAGGTGATCCCGCAGATCTTGACGCGCAGGTAGCTCATGACCCCAGCAGCTCCCGGAGCTTCCCGGCAGGATCGCCGCTCCGCGACAGGGACTCGCCGACAAGGACCGCGTGGGCGCCGGCAGCCCGGACGCGCAGGACATCGGCGCGCGTCGCGATCCCGCTCTCGGAGACGACGCATGCGCCGGCGGGCGCGCGGGGCGCGAGGCGCTCCGTGGTCGCCAGATCGGTCCGGAAGGTCGTGAGGTCCCGGTTGTTGAGCCCGATGAGGCCGGCGCCCAAATCCGCCGCACGGTCGAGCTCGGCCTCCCGGTGGACCTCCACGAGCGCCGAGAGCCCGAGCCCCTTCGCCCCGTGGAAGAGGTCGGCGAGGCGATCCGGCTCGAGGATCGCCACGATGAGCAGGATGGCGTCGGCGCCGTGGGCCCGCGCCTCCCACAGCTGGTACTCGTCGATCACGAAGTCCTTCTCGAGCACCGGACAGTCCACACGGGCCCGGACCGTGTCCAGGTCGTCGAGGCTGCCCTGGAAGTTGGGGTCGGTGAGCACGGAGAGGGCCGCAGCCCCGCCCCCGACGTACTCCGGCGCGCGGGCGACGGGATCGAATCCATCGGCGAGGATGCCCTTGACCGGGGACGCGCGCTTGAGCTCGGCGAGGATCCGCACCTCGCCCGCCGCGCGCGGGGTCAGCGCCGCGGCGAGACTCCGCGGGGGTGCGAGCGTCGCGGCGCGCGCGGCGAGCGCGCCGCGCGGGACGGCGGCCCGGCGGGCGGCGACGTCGACACGCTTGCGGGCGACGATCTCGTCCAGGAGGCCCATGGCATCGATTCGCTCAGAAGTCGCCGCGGAGTCCGCCGGCCCCCGGCAACTCGAGCGGGATGCGCCGGAGCTGCTCGAGGACGTGCTCGCGGAGAGTGCGGGGCGGCGGCAGGTCGCGCGCGACGCGCCCGCCACGAATCAAGGGCTTCAGCAGGTCCTCGTACGACCCCCCGCACGGGCATCGGTCGACCGGCTTGTGGGCGGCCACGACGATGGTCTTGTCGCAGGCACGGCAGCGCAGCACCCGCTTCGAGCCGGAATGCTTGCCCCGCTTGGCGATTGGCTGGCCGTCGATCTCCATGATGTCGAGCCCGAAGTTGAGCACAGGGGCGTTCGCGATGGCCGTCCCCACCCCGTAGGCGTCCACCAGGGGATTGAGCCGCGGCATCTGGTACTCATCGATCCCGCCGGTAGCGATGATCCGCACGTGCTCGAACCCGCGGTAGTCGAGCTCCCAGCGGACCTCCTCGAGGATGCGGTAGAAGTCGCCCCGCCGCGAGGACGGGGTGTCGAGCCGGACCGCGTAGAGGTCCCGGCCGAGCGCCTCGGCCACCCGGATCGCCTCGAACTTCTCGTCCTGGAGGGTGTCGATCAGCGCCACCCGGCGGACCTTCGGATCGACCACGTCGTGGAACGCCCGGAGCGCCTCCACGGTATCCCCGATCACCAGGACCAGCGCGTGGGGGATCGTGCCCATGGGATCGGCGTCGATGAGCTCGGCCGACTTCGTCACCGCCACGCCGTCGCACCCCCCGACGAATGCGTTCCGCTCGATCATCGGGGCGAGCCCGGGGTGCATCCGGCGCGCGCCGAAGCTGATGACCTGACGCTCGCCCGCCGCCTTCTTGCAGCGAGCCGACTTGGTGGCGATCCCCGAGGCCTGGCAGAGGAGCCCGAGGAGCGCCGTCTCGTACTCGGCCCAGTCCACGTACACGCCTTCGACGGTGAGGATGGGCTGGTAGGCGCCGAACACGGTCCCCTCGTCCATGGCGGTCACGTCGATCGGCAGCCCCTCCAGGAGGTGCGCCGCCTCCTCGATCCCCGCGAGGATGCCCCAGCCCCAGTCACCGGGCAGGCTCTTCAGGTACACTTCGGCCTTGACGCGCGCCCGGTTGTCCCGCGCCCGGAGGATCTGGACCGTACGGTTGAAGTAGACGTCGGTGACCTCCCCCGACTTGATCTCCTGGTGGGTGGCGAGGTGGAACGGACGTTTGTCAGGCATCGTCGGAACGGCTCAACGCGCCCGGCCGAGACAGGGGCACGCGGCCCGGATGCGTCCCCTGGCGCGCTCGGCGGCCGCCGACGGCCACAGAGGTCCCTCCCCATCGCCGAAGGGCGCCGGGGCGAGGGAGAGGTGGGGGAACCGGGCCGTGAAGGGGTTCACTGTTGACCGTATGTAGTGAAAAGGTAGACAAAAGTCTAGCAGACCCCGCCCGGCCGCAGCAAGGTCGCGGGCCCCAGGAGCTAGGTCTGCCAACGGTGCCTCCACCCCGGGCAGCGCCCAAAACCGGGCCAGACGCTCGCTTCTCGACGGTTCCCGGGGCGTTTCGGGCAGCGTCATCGAGAGGCCGACGACCCTGCCCGCTCGGGTAGACGCCGGCCGACGCGCTAGAGCTTGACCCCGCGGAGATACTCGCGGAAGGCGTCCCCGAGGTCGGGGCGGGTGAGCGCCATGTCCACCGTGGCCTTGAGGAAGCCCAGCTTCTCGCCCGTGTCGAAGTGGTGCCCGGTGAAGCGGACCGCGTACAGGGGCCGCCGGGCCCGGAGGCGGCGGAGGGCATCGGTGAGCTGGATCTCCCCGCGGTGGTCGGGAGGCGTCTCGGCGAGGATGGGAAAGATGTCGGGGGTGAGCACATACCGGCCGATGATCGCCAGGTCCGAGGGCGCCGCCTCGGGGGCCGGCTTCTCGACCAGGTCATCCACCAGGTAGACGTTCTCGCCGATCGGCGTCCCCCGGATCACGCCGTATCGCGATAGCTGCGACGCGGGCACCTGCTTCACGGCCAGGACGGGGTCGCCGTGCTGCTCGAACACGGCGAGGAGCTGCGCGATGCAGGGCGGGTCGGACACGATGATGTCGTCGCCGAGAAACACTGCGAACGGTTCGTCGCCGACCAGGGGTTGCGCGCACAGGATGGCGTGACCCAGGCCGAGCGGCTCCTTCTGGCGGACGTAGGACACCGACGCCAGGTCCGAGATCGTCTTGATCTGGGCCAGCTCCTCCCACTTCCCCCGCTCTTGCAGGTAGAACTCCAGCTCGACGGCCGAGTCGAAGTGGTCCTCGATGGCGCGCTTACCGCGCCCGGTCACGATGCAGACGCGGTCGAGCCCAGCAGCCACCGCCTCCTCGACGACGTACTGGATCATGGGCTTGTCGACGAGGGGCAGCATCTCCTTGGGCTGGGCCTTCGTCGCAGGCAGGAAGCGGGTGCCGAGACCCGCGGCGGGGAACACGGCGGTGCGGACCCTCATGCGACCGACTCCTTTCGATTGTCCTCGACGCTTGCGCCGCCGGACGGCGGGGTGAGGTGGACCTCCATGGCAGCGCGCGGGGTCCGGATGCCATGCGCGGCGAAGGCTTCCTTCACGCGCCGGCGCGCCTCGAACTCGAGCGGGGCCTTCTCGAGCGCGACGATGCGGGCGTAGAGGCGCAGGACCGCCTCGGCCGCGCCGCTCTGACCGAACCGCAAGATGCCCTCGGCGGTCGGCGGCTCCAGGACCATCGCCGGGTGCGCTCCCGCGAGGGCCTTGCCGACCTCGCCCAGCACCCGGAGCGCCCGATCCACGTCCTCCTCGTAGTCGATCGACACCTCGACGACCAGGCGGGCCCACCCAGCGGTGTGATGGCCGAACGCGGTCAACTCTCCGTTCGGGATGATGCGGAGCTCGCCCGAGAACTTCCGGATCTTGGTGACGCGCAGCCCGACCGACTCGACCACGCCCGTGTGCTGGCCGACCTCGATCACGTCGCCGACCGCGATCAGGTTCTCGAGGAGGATGAAGAACCCCATGATGACGTCGCGGATGAGGCTCTGCGCCCCGAGCCCGATCGCGACACCCAGCACCCCCGCCGACACGAGAAGCGCCCGCACGTCGATGCCGATCTGCTGCAGGACAACGACAGCGACCAGGAACGCCACCATGTAGCGAGCCGTGCTCGTGAGCAGTGGGCCCAGGGTCCGGGCGCGCTGGGCGCGGGCCGGATAGTCCGTCGTCCCCACGAGCGGCTCGAGGAGGCGGCGGATCACAATCGTGACCAGGTGGTAGCCCGCCCAGCCGACGAGCACCGCGCCCGCAATGGCCACGATCCGGGCGAGGACGTGGGCCGCGTCCTCGCCCAGGGAGAGCGTCCGCGCCGCCAGGAGGGACAGCGCCTCGAGGAGGGACCGGAAGGCCGGCATCAGGGTGTCCGCTCGGTCTCCCGGGGTGGCCGCCCCGGGGGCCCGTGGACCGGGTGGATTCGGGCCCGGAGCCGGCGGACGTCCCGCACGGCCTCAAGCGTGATGAAGTACGCTGCGATCGCGAGGGCGAAACCCACGATGGTCGTCCCCACGAACAAGGGCTTCGAGGCGACGAAGAGCATGCTCCACACGAGCTGCCAGAGATTGTCGGCGGTCTCGCGGGGGCCCGCGCGGAGGTACGCGCCCGCGGACTCGGCCAGCCCGTGGACACTCGCGAGCGAGAAGCCGCTCCAGTCGCCCGTGAGCACAGCCTCGCCGAAGCGGAGACAGAAGCCGTACACGAATGGCGCGAACCAGGGAAGGTTCAGCCACGCCCCGGTGATCGTCGCCGCCTTGTTGAGCCGGAACACGTAGGCCACAACGAGCGCGAGAAACGTGTGGAGCCCGTAGAAGGGGGTGACCCCGATGAAGACGCCCGCCGCCATGCCCGCCGCCAGACGCGAGGGCTCCTCGTCCAGGTGAAGCACGAGGGTGGCCCGCTCACGGAGACGGCGCCAGGAAAGGACCACGGAGCCGGGCGCCTCAGGACGCCCCGGGGCGCTCGGCCGGCGCCTCGGAGATCGTGACGGACACCTGCACCTCCTTGCCCTGCCGCAGGACGCGGAGGCTGACCGGGCGCTCGACCGGAGCGTCCAGAACGAGGCGCTGGAGATGCTGCAGGTCTCCGACGGTCGTCTCGCCGAATCGCACGATGACGTCGTTCGGGAGGATGCCCCCCTTCTCCGCCGGACCGCCGGGAAGCACTCGCTTCACGACCGCGCCCTTGCCCTTGGGCGCACCGAGCGCCTGGGCCAGGTCGTCGTTCAGGGGCTCGAGGGCCACCCCGAGCCAGCCACGCTGGACTCGACCCCGGGCGATCAGCGCGTTCGCGACCCGCTGAGCGGTGTTGATCGGGATGGCGAAGCCGATGCCCTGGCCGGACGAGAGGATCGCGGTGTTGATGCCGATCACCTCGCCCTGGGCGTTGAGCAGCGGACCGCCGGAATTCCCGGGATTGATGGACGCGTCGGTCTGGATGAAGTTCTCGTTGGGGACGATCCCGACCTCCGACCGGCCCGTCGCGCTCACGACGCCAACCGTGACCGTCTGCTCGAGCCCGAACGGGCTCCCGATCGCGATGGCCCACTCGCCGACCTCGATGCGGTCGGAGTCTCCGAGCTTCGCCGCGACCACTCCCTCCCCGACGGGAATCTGGATCACGGCCAGGTCTGTCGTGGCATCCGTGCCCACGATCTTTCCCGCGACCTCCTTCTTGTTCTGGAACCGGACCGTGATCTCGTCCGCCCCCTTGATGACGTGGAGGTTCGTCAGGATGTGCCCCTGCGTGTCGATGATGACGCCGGACCCGACGCCGGAGCGCTCCCGCTCCCCGGGCGGCATCTGGCCGAAGTACTGGTCGAAGTACTCCTTGAGGCTCGGCGGCGTGCCGGGAGTGGGCGCGCCCCCCCGGGGACGCTGGCGGCGCAGGAAGTGTGCCGTGGCGATGTTCACGACGGCGGGCCGGAGGTGATCCGCGACCCCCACGAAGGCACGCTGGATGTCCGCCGTCGTGGGTCCGGTGGCGCGAGGCGGCGGTGCCGGGGTTCCCGGCCAGCGGACGCCCGGGATCTGAAGCCCGATCCCTACCCCGAGGCCGGCGGCCAGCGCCACCACGACGGCGAGTCCCGTCTTGATGAGGAGGCGGCTCATGCCGGTCCCGGCGAGCCCGTCTCGCCCATAATCGTCTTGACTTCCCCGAGCACGGTCTCGAACATCACTTCGGGCCTCCGATGCGTTGGCTGATCTCGCGCTACACCCATGTGCCACTCGCGGCGGCGAGCGTGATCGTCCTTGCGGCGGTCATCGCGTGGCTATTCGTGGACCGTCTGGGAGGGCCCTGGCCACGCTGGCGCGGCCTGGCCACGCCGCCCCCCTCGGTGGTGGCGATCCCGGCCGGCCCGGACGCGGGCGAGAGCGCGGCTCCGGCCGAGCGGGCCCCGGACCCCGGCCGACCCGAGACGCCGGCCAGCGGGGCGCCCGCGGCGCCGCGCCCGCCGGTCCCCACCCCGGAGCGATTCACGCTCGAGAGCGGGCCCTTCCCCGCCGGCGAGGCCGCGGACCGGCTGGAAACCGAGCTCAACCGGCTTGGGCACGCGACGGTGCGG
Organism: uncultured Candidatus Rokubacteria bacterium; assembly: GCA_963805625.1. Lineage (GTDB taxonomy): Bacteria > Methylomirabilota > Methylomirabilia > Rokubacteriales > DASRDR01 > DASRDR01. The sequence continues at coordinate 271,308 of CAWDVE010000016.1, read as the reverse complement.
TTCCGCAAGGAGGACACGGCCCGGCTGTTCGTGGTCATCGCCACGGGCTTCGCGTCCACCGACGAGGCCCGCCAGGCCGTGCGGGAGATCGGGCGTGGCACTGTCGTCGAGGAGGGCGGGAACCCCGAGATCATCCTCGGACGACACCCTTCGCTGGCCGCGGCCATCGCGGCGGCGCGCCCGCTCCGCGCCCGGGGGTTCGAGGTGCGCGTGAGCGAGGCACTGGCGCCAAGCGGCCAGTACCACATCCGGTACGGCCAGTTTGCGCGGCGCGCCGACGCCCAGGCGTACCGGGAGGCGCTCGCGCGCCGCGGGATCGTGAGCCGGGTCGTCAAGGTCCGGTAGGCCGCGCCTCTCCCTCAGGCTACGAAGGGCGGGATGGGCGGCACCTCGAGCAGCTGGCTCTTCACGTCCACCACCCCCGGCACCGTCCGGGCCACGTCGGCGGCTCGCTCGAGCGCAGCCGTCCCCTCGAGACGGATCACCCCGCGGTCGGAGTCGACGCTCAGGCGGTACTTGCGGGTGTCGGGGTGCGCCGCCAGCGCGGCGCGAACTCGCGAGCTGAGCGCCCGGTCACGCACCTGCTGCCGCGACTCTGCGGTCGAGGTGAGGCTCCGGACGAGCCCGGCGATCGCCTCGACGCCTGCGTCCACCGTGAGCTTCTCGGTGTTGAGGACCACGTCGTACAGCGCCGGGTCGCCCCAGTCGACGTCGAAGAGGTACCGGATCCGCCCGTGCTTCTCCTGATCGCTGTGGCGAACCATCTCCACCGTCGTACGGACGTCCACTCCCTCCTGCGCCTGACCGGCCATCTTCTTCATGACCCGCTTGACGCGCAGCTCGAAGGGTGCGATCACGAAGACCCGGAGGGCGTGCGAGATGCCGCGGAGGAGCACCTGGCCACCCCGCGAGTTGATGACGACGTTGTCCTGCTCCGCCGCGTCCAGGAGGGCGGATTGGAGAACCGTGATGTACTGCCGCGTCTCGACGTCGAACCGCTCGAAGAGCGAGGGCTTCTTCTCGTCGAGCTCGGCTAGCTTGTCCTCCCCCACACCGTAGCGCTGGGCCGCCTCGGAGAGCATGTCCCGGTCCACATAGCGCCACCCGAGCCGTTTGGCCAGCTCGATCCCGATCTCGGGGCCGCCCGACCCCGTCTCGTGCGTGATCGTCACGATGGCCATTGGGTTACCCTCCCGCCCGGCCCAGGCCGGGCTCAATCCTCTTCTATGAGCTCGAAGTCTTCCGTCGGTGCCCCACAGTGGGGGCAGCGCTCTGGGGGGTCTTCCCCGGGCTGAACGTAGCCGCAGCGTAGGCAGCGACACACCAGTACCACACGCGGCCTCCGGCAAGAGCCGGGCCTAGTCTAGCCGATCAGGGCGCCCGGGAGAAGACGGGTGGGGGTAGGGGGCGGTCGGGGATGGCCCGAATGCCGAGGCTCTTGCCTGAGGACGGGAGGTTGCGCCACACTGTCGCCGATGGATCAGTTGCGGCTCGCCTACCTCGCGCTGGCGCTCGGCCTCATGGGCTTCGGCGCCATCTGGGGATGGCTCGGCGCCCGGCGCTCGGCCGAGGCGCAGGCGCTGCCGCGCCGCCCGCGCCTGGCTGCCGTGCTCTTCCTCCTGCTCGCCGTCGGCGGCACCGTCGTCGCGGTCATCCTGGAGGGGCGCGCGGCGCGTCCCTGGTGAGGCGCCACGCCCGGGGCCGCCCTCAGCGCCGAGCGCGCGGAGGCCGGCGCTTCGGGGGAGGCGGCGCGGCGGGCCCCGAGACCGTCCCGGCCGCCGACACGCCATCGGTGATCCCGGGCAGCGTGATGCCCGCGTCGACCAGCGGCTTCGCGATCCGGTCCTTCAGCCAGTGATCGTCCCACCACTCGAGCGGGCTCGTGTACACCCCGCGGATGAGCAGCGCGAAGTGCAGGTGGTCGCCGCCGGCGAGCCCCGTCTCCCCGCTCCGCCCGAGCGCCTCCCCGTTCTGGACGGTCTGTCCCACCTTCACCGCGATGTCGGAGAGGTGGGCGTAGAGGCTCATCAGGCCGAGGCCATGGTCCACCACGACCATGTTCCCGTAGATGCCGTTCGATCCGGTGAACACGACCCGGCCGGCGTTGGATGCCTCCACCGGACTCTGCCGGTTGGACGCGAGGTCGATGCCGAGATGCCACTGGGTGTCGACGGTGCGGCCGTCCATCTGGTACGTCCGCTCCTCCGGGAAGTTGGCGAAGACCTTCGTGTTCGGCTGCTGGCGGAACGCCCCGGTCCAGAGGGGCTTGGGCGAGCTCTCACCGGTCCCGATCTCGCGGTTCTTCGCCTCGAAGCCCTTGCGCCCCTCGCCGTTGACGCGCAGGAAGGCCTGGAGGAGCGCGTCCACCGACGCCGGGCTCGGTGTCTGCGGCACGAGCTCCGGCATCTTCTTGCGGAGGAACGCCTCTGTGAGGGTGATGGTGTCCTTGGGAAAGCGCACCGGCAGGAACGTCACCGGGACCCCGATCACGCGCTCGTTGCCGGCCTCGTCCACCGCCACGACGGACGGCGCCACGGCCGGGCCGTTGTAAGGAACCACGAACAGCACGACCTGGATGGCCGGATCCTGGGCGAGCCCTGACACGCCCGGGAAGAACTCGCTGCCGATCCGGACCCCGGAGCGCGCCGCCCCCTCCGGCCGGTAGACCACGATGCCGGCACCCGCGTGCTTGATGTAACCCGTCGCCGTCTTGAGCTCGAGCTTCGGCGGGGTGAGGTCCACGGTGAAGCGGTGAATCAGGCGAGGCCCGCGTGGGGGCCGGGGGCGCCAGAGCGTGTCCCGGGCCTCGATTTCCAGCTCCGCCGGCCCCTCCTGGAGCTTGAGGGCGGCCGCGTCGAGCGTCACGGGCTTGCGCAGGCTACGGCTCGCCCCGGCGGTCAGATCCTCCGTCAGGACCGGGCGGGCCGTGCCCTGCTGCACCACCCGCACCTCGACCGCAGCCAGATTGGCCGCGGGGGCGTCCAGCACCACCGTGACCACGCGCGCCGACTGCCCGAGGGCAGCGAGCGGGGGGTCGATCGTCACGCGGACCGGCGGCTGGCGCTGCCGCCAGATCAGAAACCCGCCGCCGGCCAGCAGCAGGATCAGGAGAAGAAGCCAGAGCTTCCCGCGCTTCACGCCGGCCGCCACGCCTCCGGGTTGACCAGGTTCGGCGGCCGGTGCCCCTCGAGTGCGGCGACGCAATTCTCGGCGGCGCGCGTCGCCATCCTGAGCCGCGTCGCGCGGGACGCCGAGCCGATGTGGGGCGTGAGCGCGAGGTTCTCGAGCCCGAGGAGACCCGGATGGAGGTTCGGCTCCTCCTCGAAGACGTCGAGGCCGGCGCCCGCGATGCGCTTCGTCCGGAGGGCCTCGACGAGGGCGGCCTCGTCGACCACGGGCCCCCGCGCGACGTTGACCAGGAAAGCGGTCGGCTTCATGAGCGCGAGCTCCGCCGCGCCGATCAGATGCCGGGTCTCCGGCGAGAGCGGGATCGAGAGCACGACGAAGTCGGCCTCCCGGAGGAGCTCGCCCTTCGAGCGGTACTCCGCACCGACGCTCCGCTCCGCCTCGGGGTCACGATTCCGCTTGTGGTAGAGGACGCGCATGCCAAAGCCCTGGGCGCGACGCGCGATCGCTTGCCCGATCCGGCCCAGACCGACGATGCCCAGCGTCGCGCCGTGCACGTCGGTGCCCATCAGCTGGCTCCAGTAGACACCCGTCCACTTCCCGGCGCGAACGAAACGGTCACTCTCGGGCACGCGGCGCGCGACGCCGAGCATCAGCGCCCACGCCATGTCGGCCGTGGTCTCGGTGAGGACGCCCGGCGTGTTCGTGACGAGGACCCCGCGCTGGGTCGCCGCCGCGACGTCGACGATGTTGTAGCCGGCGGCCGCAACCGCCACGATGCGGAGGCGGCGCGCCCCGGCCAGGACCGCCTCGGGGATCGAATGGGCACCCATCGGGATGATCGCCTCGACGTCGGCGACGTGGCGGGCCAACTCGGCGACGGGCAGCTCGTGCTCGGTGTGGCTCGTGCGGACGGTGCCGACACGCTCGAGGACCGCGCGCGCCTCCGCTTCCATGGGCCACGTCACGAAGATCGAGCGCGCCGCCATGCCTTGGCGAGCCTACCCGCCGCCCCCGGCGACTGTCAAGCTTGCGAGGCTCCTGATCGTGCGTGAGCCGGCTCGGCGGGCTCGCGCGCGCCGGTCGGGCATCACCCGGGCTTGACGACGCGCGCGGATTCTGGCGCCATGGGGCGCGGCACCATGCGCCTACATACCGCTCCTGGTCCGCGTCGCGGGAGGGCTCGATGAGCGCATACGCGACCCTCACCCTGCGCGTCGTCGTGGGCGCCGTCTACCTGTTCCAGGCCTACCTCGCGCTGTTCGCGTTGACGCCGAAGGGCCTGGCCGCCTACATCGAGAAGCTGGGCTTCCACGCACACACGATCCTGGCGGTCGGCGTGATCGCGATCAACGGGATCGGCGGGGCCATGCTGATCATCGGGCTCTGGACCCGGCTGGCCGGCACGCTCAATGCCGCCGTGCTGCTGCTCGGCCTGCTCACCGTCTACGTCCGCCAGAGCGCGCTCCTCAAGGGCACGATCGTTGACGCGGCCATCGGGCGGACGTGGGCCGGCTACGAGTACGTCGCGCTCCTCGCCGCCGCCACGGTGCTGGTCGCCGTCGGCGGAGGCGGCGGGTCGGGGGGCAAGAAGTGACGGCGGCGCGCTGACGCCGATGCCCTACGCGCGGGCGACCGACGGAGTGCGGCTCTACTACGAGGAGCACGGCCCGACCGGGCCGGGCCGCCCGGGGACCGCTCGACCGGGAGAGCGCGCGCCGGCACCGCTCGTCCTAGCCTACGGGATCGGCGGCAACACGGACATGTGGGCCCCCAACACGCCCGGCCTCGCCGCCGGCCGCCGCGTGGTTCTCTGGGAGCCGCGGGGGCACGCCCGATCGGACAGCCCGCCGGACCCCGCCCGCTACTCCTTCCGGCGCTGGGCGCTCGACCTCCGGGACCTCCTCGACCACTTGGGACTCCGGCGCGCCCACGTGGGCGGGCTGTCGCTGGGCGCCGGGATCGCCACGCGCTTCGCCCTCCTCTACCCGCGGCGCGTCCGGTCCCTCGTCGTCACCAACTCCTCTTCGGCGGCGGGCCTGCCTCTGTCCGTCGAGAGCCTGGTAATGCGCGCCCGGAGCATCGAGGTCACGCTCACGCAGGGTTTGGACGCGATGGCCGAGTACGCCATGGCCACGAATCCAAACGTCGCCGGGCGGCTCGCGCTCGACCCCGATGCCAAGACTGAGTTCTACGAGGAGTACCGCCGGCTCACGCCCATCGGCTACGCCAACTCAGTGCGGACGCTGCTCGCCATGGATCACATCACGGACGAGCTGCCGCGGCTCGCGGAGCACGGCATCCCCGTGCTCCTGGTCGGGGGCGATCGCGACCCGTCGCTGGCGCCGATGCGCGTGATGCGCCGGAAGATCCGGGGCTCGCGGCTGGTCGTCCTGTCCCCGGCCAGCCACTTTGCCAATCGCGACCAGCCGGAGGCGTGGAACCGGGCCGTGCTCGCGTTCCTGGCACGGGTAGAGTCCGGGCCGCCGAGCGGGCGGCGATCGAAGCGGGCGGGGTCTCGACGAGGCTAGGTCCCGGCTACTCGCGGATCCAACTCTCGGCGAGCGGGATCTCGGGCGCCGCCGGCGCGCGGGCCCCGGCGCTGGGCTGGAGGCGGCGCAGCGCGTCGACCTCGATCCGGCGGTAGAGACGCTGCCGCCGCATGCCCTGGCGGTAGCTTCGCAGGACCCCACGGCTCACGTATGCGTAGAGGGTCGGGATCCCGGGCGATCTCTGCACGTCGATCTTCGCGGTGGGGCGTGTGGCCGGCTGGTGCGCGCACGCTCTCGAGCAGTACGCCGACAACCGCCTCATCCGGCCGCGCGCTGAGTACGTGGGCGTGCCCCCGCGGGAGCTCGTCGCACACAAGCGCTAAGAAACGCCGCCGCGCGCGCTCCGGCGGCGCCGAGCCAGCTGCCGCCCGGGCGCGGGCGTTACCGGTGGCGCCAGCGCGGGGGCTCTTTCGCGAAGAAGGCACGGACCCCCTCGCGGGCGTCCTCCGTGCGGAAGACGGTCTCGGACAGAGCCAGCGTCCGGCGGATCGCCTCGTCCTCGGTCGTGTCCTGGCCGAGCTCCGCCGCCTCCTTGATGAGCTGGAGCGCGCGGTTCGGCCGCTCCGCCAGCGTCCGCCCGAGCTCGAGGGCCGCGGCCAGCGCCTGGCCCGGCGGGACCACGTGGTTGACGAGTCCCCAACTTCGCGCGGTCTCCGCGTCGATCGGATCGCCCGTAAACATGAGCTCCTTGGCGCGTCCCTCGCCCACCCGCCGCGGCACGCGGACGGTCCCGCCGCTCCCGGGGAGCACGCCGAGCTTCACCTCCGGCAGCGCCAGCCGCACGTCCGCGCCAGCGATCAGGATGTCGCAGCAGACCGCCAGCTCGAGCCCACCGCCGTAAGCGAGCCCGTTCAGCGCGGCGATCGTCGGCTTCGGGAAGTCGTCGAGCCGGCTGTACGCCTCGTTCTCCGGCGCGAGCTTCTTCCGGACCACGTCGTCCTGGACCGACGGGAACTCGCTCACGTCCGACCCGGCGCAGAACGCCCGCGGCCCGGCGCCCGTGACCACGAGGACACGCGCCGCCGGGTCGGCCGCCAGCCGGTCGAGCGCGGCCCGGAGCCGGCGCGTCAGCTCGAGGGTTACCAGGTTGAGGGGCGGATTGTCGAGGGTCAGCACGGCGACGCCCGCCTCGACGGTCACGCGGACCAGCTCCGGTTCGCTCATGGTTCGGGACGCCTCCTCTGGCGGGGTGACGGCCGCATGCGGAACTCGGCGAGGATGCCCATCGGCTCGGGCCGGAACAGCCGTGGGTCCATGGCACGCGGCGGCACCGGCACCCGCACGGGGAAGCCGATGCGCGCGAGGACGTCGCGCTCGAGCTCCACGCCGGGCGCGACCTCGACGACCTCGATCCCGTCGGCGCCGAGCCGGAATACCGCGCGATCGGTCACGTACATGACCTGCTGCCCCCGCGCCCGCGCGTACCGCCCGCTGAAGGTGATCTGCTGCACGGCCGGCACCCACTTCGCGGTCCGCCCCTCCCGGACGAGGCGCACGCCCCCGGTCCCGTCCGGCTCTATCTCGAGGCCGTCGGCGGTGAGCGTCCCCGAGAATACGACCTTCCGCGCGCCCTGGCTGATGTTGACGAAGCCGCCCGGCCCGTTGACGACGCGGCCGAAGCGGCTCACGTTGACGTTCCCCTCGGCGTCGACCTCGGCAAAGGAGAGAAACGCGACGTCGAGCCCGCCGCCGTCGTAGAAGTCGAACTGGTAGGGCTGGTCGACCATCGCGTCGTAGTTGTGGCCGGCGCCGGCGTCGTTGCCGCCCGCCGGCACGCCGCCCACGATCCCCTGCTCCACGGTCAAGGTCACGTCACGGTGGATCCCCTCCTCGGCCGCCACCGGGGCGATCCCGTTCGAGACGCCGAACCCGAGGTTCACGATCGCCCCCGGGAAGAGCTCGAGCGCCGCCCGCCGGGCGATGACCTTGCGGATGTCGAGCGGCAGCCGTGGAAGCCCCGCGTCCGGCCGCCGGATCGCACCCGCGTAGGCGGGGTCGTACCGGGTGACGTAGGTCTGCCACTCGTCGGGCACGACGACGAGGTAGTCGACGAGCGCCCCCGGGACCTTCACCTGCTTGCCGGGGAGCGTCCCCGCCGCGGCGAGCCGCGAGACCTGGCAGACCACGGGCGCCCCGCAGTTGCGGGCCGCCTGGGCGATGGAGAGCTGCTCGCCGAAGTACGGCTCGTCCTCCATGGTGACGTTGCCCCGCTCGTCGGCGGTCGTCCCGCGGATCACCGCGAGGTCGATCGGCTGGGCGCGGTAGAAGAGGTACTCCTCGCCGTGGAGCGTCACGAGTTCGACCAGGTCCTCCGTCGTCCGGGCGCTCTGCTTGCCGCCGCCCAGGCGCGGGTCGACGAAGGTGTGGAGGCCGGTCCGCGTCAGGAGCCCGGGTCGGCCGGCGGCCATGTCCCGGCAGAGCTGGGAGAGCGCCCCCTGGGGCAAGGTGTACGCCTCGATCTCGTCGGCAGCCGCCATCGCGCCGATGGCGGGACAGTTGTTGAAGCCCGCCGAGACCACACGCTTGACGAGACCCGGCTGGGCGAGGCGGCTCATGCCCGTGGTCTTCCAGTCGCCGATCGCGACCACGCTCGTGAGCGAGAGCCCGCGTGGCCGCCCCGTCGCTCGGAAACGCTCGGCCAGACCCACGATCCACGCCTCCGGCACGGCATGGCCGCCGCCGGAGCCGCCGAGCAGCACGTGATCCCCGTCGCGCGCGAGGGCGACGGCGCTGTCGAGGTCGATGATCTCGGCCACGGGTGAGGAGACTAGGCCAGAAGCCGGATCAGCGCAATTGCACTGGCGGCAGAGGAGCGCAGCGGCCGCCGCGGCGCCGGGTGGGGGCGGCGCCTCAGCGGGATCGGGCTTTCCTCTTCTCCCCTGCCCGACGCGTCGAGATCCCACCCAGCCAGCCGAGCCGCCAGAACACGCCCACCAGCCCGAGCCCGAGCGCGGTCATCACGCCCAGGACGGCCGGGTAACCCAGCTCCCATTTGAGCTCCGGCATGTGCTCGAAGTTCATGCCGTAGATGCCGGCGATCAGGGTCAGTGGCAGCATGATGCTCGACACCACGGTCAGCACCCGGGCGATCTCGCTCGTCCGGTTGGCCGCCGCCGCCTGGATGCCGCCCAGGATCCCGTCGAGGAGATCGCGGGACGAGTCGACCGCCTCGCGGATGGCCAGCGCGTTCCGGAGCATCTCGAGGAAGGCATTCCGCCCGTCGTCGCTCACGAAGCGGCTCCGTTTCGTGCCGAGGAGCATGAGCACGATGTGGAGGCTCGCCGCCAGCTTCTTCAGCGTCAGGATGTTGCCGGAGGCGATGGTCACGCTCTCGGGCACGCCGCCGCTGCCCGCGGCCAGCTCCGCCTCGAGGAGGTCGAGGTAGTTGTCGTTGGCGAGATTGAGGTGCGCGTAGTCGTAGAGGCAGCGCTGCAGGAACAGGAACGCGATGAAGCCGGGCGTCTTCCCGGCCAGATGAAAGCTGTCGATGCAAGTTTGCTTGATCTGGTCCACCGCGTCCAGCCGCCGTCGGTGATACGTGATCACGTAGTCCGCGCCCAGGACGAGGATCATCCGGGCGAACTCGATCTCCGTGATGGTCTGCGCAGTGTCGAGATGTGTCTCCGGCTCGTAGATGGGATAGAGATAGAAGGCGAGACAGTCCGAGCGCTCCACGATCCGCGGAAGCACCTCCGGCCGGTCGAAGTGCGAGACGAGCACGAGGTCGATGTCCATGCGCCGGAGGACCTCGTTCATCGTGGAGATGTCCGGCGCCTCGATGTCGATCCAGGAGAACACCACCGGATCCTGCAGCTCGGTGTCGAACCCGGCCAGGTCGAAGGTGCGCACCGTGTGGCTCGACGGGTCGAAGCTGATCCCGTGGAAGACGAGACCGCGCGTCCCCGCCAGCGGGGTCAGCGAGTCCTTGACGGAGGTCATGCGGCGCTAGTGTGCCACCGCCGGGGCGCGAGTGCCAAGCTACGGGAGGCGGCGCCCGCCGGGCTGCTCGCGGTCAGGACGGGAACGCGGCACCGGGGCGAGGCGCGCCCACGGAGCGCACGGCGGCGACGACAATCGCTTCGCCCTCGAGCCGGACTCCTCCCCGTGCGAAGTACCGGCGCCCCACGCCGACCGTCCAGTACCCGACCGAGCCGACGACCGGCCGGCCGGTCTTGCCTTCCATGACGTGGCGCGCGGGGGCGTTCCACCACGCCACCAAGCCGACGAGCCGTGTGAGCCCACGCGCGCGCGCCCGCTCGAGCGCGAGCAACGTGCCCACTGTGTGAAGACCACGACCTCGATAGCACGGCACCGTGTAGACATCCACGACGCAGAGGTCGCCCGCCTCCGGACGGAGCGTAAGCCCGAGGTAGGGAAGGAGCGCCGGTCGCGTGGCCTCCCAACGCCAGTGCGCCAGCTCGCCGCCAATCCACGCCGCCCAGCATTCCTGGCCCTCGTCGAGGCGGCGCCGGGCCTCGGCCCGTGCCGGCCGCAGGTCGCCGGGGCCGACCACCAGCTCAGTTGGATCCTTGATCAGGACCCAGCGCGCCTGGGGCAGCTGCGGAACGCTCGCGCTTTCGTCGACGGCGCGCACAGTGATCAGGTACTCGCGCCGAACAAGCCAGCTCAGGGCCACGATCGGGAGCCGGCGTCCGGTCGCGGCCCAGGTATCGCGCGCACGCGTGGTCGCCGGGCGCACGGACGTCGTCACGAGGCCGCGCCCGCTCGCGGCCCCTGCCCGGTCGGGTTGCGCCCGACCCTGGATGTGATCGCGAGCCGCTTCCCGGAGGGAGTGCGCTCGATCGCGTCCACGACCGCCACGCGCACGTGCGTCTCCGGACCGAGCAGGGTCTCGAGCTGTCGCCGGAGTGCCTCGCCGATCCTCGCCGTGTAGCGCGCCGTCGGCACCACGCGGAGCTCCACCATCTCGCTCCTGTACGGCCTGATACTCCCACACGTACGGAAGGGCGTCACCGATGGTCACGAGACACTGCCCCGAGTACGGCCGCGGATACCGCCCGGCCGTCACGGGTGACCAGGGTCTCGCTCACGCGGTCCTCGATCGCCCCGAGCGTCGGCCAACCGCGGCCGCAGGGGCATGGCGTGCCGAGGAGGGCCGTGTCCCCGATGTCGTAGTTCACGAAGGGCTGGACGTAGTTGGATAGCACGGTCAGCCGGAGACGTCCGGGCTCACCCGGGTCGGCCGGCGTGCCGTCCGCGCGCGCCGCCCAGAACACCGCCCGCTCGGAGTTGACGTGGAGAACGGCCGGATTGTCGGGGCACGTCTGGGCGACGTGCATGGCCTCCCAGCTCGAGTAGTGGTTCACGACGCGGGCGCGAAACGCCCGGGCGATGACGGCCGCGCGCGCCGCCGTGAGTGTCTCGGAGCAGCTGATCACGACGCGCGGCGCCGGGGACAGCTCGACATCAGCGGCGAGGAGCCGGGCCCCAAGCTCCGCCGCGTAGGCGGGATAGGCCCGCACGTAGTAGCTCCGACGGACGGGAGGTGGGCCACCGGCGCCCCCGCCGGTCGTGTACCAGCCCGCACCCGTGGTGTACCAGCCCGTGCCGGTGATCGTCCAGGCGCCGCCCCCGGTCATCGTCACGCCGCCGCCGGTGGTGTATCAGAGGCCGCCGCCCGTCGTGTACCGTCCCGCGCCGGTCATCGTGAAGCGCCCGCGCCACGTTGTCCACGCACCGCATCCGGTGTACGTCCGTGACCGGCATGGCCGGGGGTACTGGGCGGATCGGTATATTCCCGACCGCTAGTCCCGACCGGGTTTCCACTGACGCGCAGCGACGGGCGGCCTCCGAGCCGCCCGTCGCTGCGTCCCGGGACCACCCCCGCTCAGCGCCAGGCGCGAAGTCGGGCCGTCTCGTCCGGCAGGATCTCCAGCGTGGTCGGGTCGAGGGCGACGCCGTACTCGCGGCGCGCGTACTCGACCGTAATCTTCTCCTCGAGGACATCCCAGCGGACGCGCGCTGGATCGCGCGTCATCGGATCGCCCCAGCCGCCGGGGCCGGCGTAGACGTGCCGGAAGACGTCGCCGCGCCGGAGGGTGAGCGTGCACTTGGCCGGGAGGTCCTGTGCCGCGGGCGTGCCGGGATTGAGGAGGTTCGCGGACGGCGTCCCCTCGCGCCCACCCTGCAGCCCGTACGGGAGGTGGCGCCGGCGATCGGTGCGGAGCTGGAGCGTGCCCTCGGCCTCCTCGAAGCGGTACTCGCGGATCAGCGCGAGCCCGCCGCGGAACCGCCCGGCCCCACCCGAGTCGGGGAGATAGCCGTACCGCTGGATCCGGATAGGGTACTCTGCCTCGATCACCTCGATCGGGTTGTTGGAAAAGTTCACGACCGAGCTGCTGCAGGCGTCGATGCCGTCCTTCGTCGGCCGGCCGCCCCACGAGCCGAAGAGGAACTCCAGGAACACGAACGCCCGGCGCTCGGCGTCGTAGCCGCCGATGCTGACGCCGGTGTCGCCGCCGACCTCGCAGGCGAACACGCGGTCGGGCGCGACCTGGGCGAGGGCGCCGAAGACCGTGTTGGCGATGCGGAAGCCGGTCAGCCCGCGCGCGGCGACGGACGCCGGCAGCACCGGGTTCACGATCGTCCCCGGCGGCGCTACCACCTCGATCGGGCGGAAGTAGCCCTCGTTGTTCGGCGGGTCGCCGCCGATCAGGTGGCGCACGCACGCGTAGACCGCCGACTTCGTGAACGGGATGGGCGAGTTGATCGCTCCCTTCACCTGCGGCGCCGAGCCGGTGAAGTCGGCGATCAGGTGGTCGCCAGATATCGTCACGGTCACCACGATCGGGATGGGATCGGGGTCGATGCCGTCGTCGTCGATGTAGTCCGTGAAGCAATAGACGCCGTCCGGCATCGCCTTGATGGCGTTCCGCGCCAGCCGCTCCGCCTGATCGAGGAGGGCGTCGGTGCACGCGGCGAACCTCTCGCGGCCATGGCGCTCGAGCAGGGCGAGGTAGCCGCGCTCGCCCGTGAGGCACGCGGCCACCTGCGAGCGGACGTCGCCCAGCACCTGGCGCGGCACGCGCACGTTCTTGTCGATGAAGTCGAAGACCGCCTCCGCCGGCTCGCCCCGATCGTAGAGGCGCACCGGCGGGATGCGGAGGCCCTCCTGGAAGATCTCGGTCGCGTCGCAGCCGTTTCCGCCCGGGGTCTTCCCGCCGACGTCGAGCTGGTGCCCGATGCTCGCCGACCAGCCCACGAGATCCGCGCCGACGTGGATCGGCTTCAGGATGTAGAAGTCGGGCAGGTGCGTGCCGCCCTCGAAGGGGTCGTTCAGGATGAACACGTCGCCCGGGCGGATCTTCCCCTGGAACTTCCGCTTCACGGCCGCCATCGCGTCGGGCACCGACCCGAGGTGGAGCGGCAGCGTCAGTCCCTGGGCGATCAAGCGTCCCTCCGCGTCGCAGAGGGCGCAGGACATGTCCATCGAGTTCTTGAGGTTGTTCGAGTAGGCAGTGCGCACGAGCGCGATCGCCATCTCGTCGACGATCGCGTCGAGCGCGTTCTTGATCAGCTCGAGCGTGATGGGATCGGTGGCAGCGTGACGGCTCGCGCTCATGACTGCACGCCGGTGACGATGAGGATGTTGCCGTGGTCGTCGAGGCCGGCGGTCGCACCGGGCGGCACCAGCGTCGTCGCGTCGTACTCGTCGATCAGAAGCGGGCCCGGGCGCGGGAGCGGGCCGAGATCCGCGCGGGCGAGGACCGGCGTCGCCCGCGTCCCGTGCTCGCGCCCGAAGTACGCGCGGCGCGTCCCACCAGCCGTCGCCGCCCGCTCGCTCGCGAGCCGCACCGTCTGCCGCCCCGCCGGGCGCACCAGCCGCGCGGTGACGCGAAGGTTCACGACCTGGATCGGGTCGCCTGCCGCGGCATGGCCATACGTCCGCTCGTGCTCCCCGGCGAAGGCCGCGGCCAGGGCGTCCACGCCCGCGGCGCCCCGCCAGTCGGCCGGCAGGGGGATCGTCAGCTCGAACGACTGGCCCTCGTACTTCAGATCGACGCCGCGGTCCATCGCCACCGCCTCGCGGTAGCCCTCGGCGCGAAGCAGAGCGGCGGCCTCGCGCTCGAGCGCCCGGAGGGCCGCGGCCACTCCCTCGGCCGTCTCGGCCGAGAGCGGGCGCAGGACGCTCCGGACCAGGTGGTGCTCGCTCTCGGCCTCGAGGAGGCCGACCGCGCTGAAGACCCCCGGCGCCGGCGGCACCAGCACGGTCCCGATCCCGAGCGAGCGCGCCATCTCCGCGGCAAAGAGCGGTCCGTTCCCGCCGAACGCGACCAGGACGAAGTCGCGCGCGTCTCGGCCACGCTCGATGGTCACCGCACGGACCGCGCGCGCCATCCGCGCGCAGCCGATGAGGTAGACCCCGTGCGCCGCGGCCTCGAGGCCGAGGTCGAGCGGCCGCGCCACCTGCTCCGCGATGGCCTCGCGAGCCCGGACCGCGTCGAGCGCGAGGCCGCTCGGGAGCCGCTCCGGATGGAGGTAACCGAGGACGACGTTCGCGTCCGTCAGGGTCGCCTCTTTCCCGCCCTGCGCGTAGCAGGCGGGTCCCGGGATCGCGCCCGCGCTCCGCGGCCCGACGTGGAGCTGGCCCGCGTCGTCGACCCGCACGATGCTGCCGCCGCCCGCGCCCACCTCCGCGATGTCGATCGCCGGGACCCGCAGGAGGAAGCCGCTCCCGCGGTTCAGCCGGCTGCCCTGGGAAAGCGCGCCGCCGATCTCGAACTCGCCCGTCCGCTTGAGCTCTCCGCCCTCGATGACCGACGCTTTCGCAGTCGTCCCGCCCATGTCGATGCTGATCGCGTTCGGCCGGCCGATCCGCCGCGCGAGCTCGGCCGTCGCGATCACGCCCGCCGCCGGCCCCGACTCGATCACGTGGACCGGGCGCCGCCGCCCGCTGGCGGCCGTCATGACCCCCCCGTTCGATTGCATCACCAGGATCGGCGCGCCGACACCGAGCCGGCGGAGCTCCGTCTCGAGGCTCCCGAGGTAGCGGCTCATGACCGGCATGACGTAGGCGTTGGTCACCGCCGTGCTCGTCCGCTCGAACTCGCGCACCTCGGGCAGGATCTCCGAGGAGAGCGTCAGCAGGACGCCGGGCGCCCGCTCGTGGACGATCGCGGCCGCAGCCTGCTCGTGGGCGCCGCTCGCGTAGGCGTGGAGGAACGCGATCGCGATCGACTCCACCCCCTCGCGCGTGAGGAGATCGACGGCCTCCGCGACGCTGGCCGGATCGAGCGGCGTCAGGACCTCCGCGCCCGGACCGAGCCGCTCGGCGATCTCACGCCGCCAGCGCCGCGGGACGAGGGGCGCCGGGCGCTCGAAGTCGATGTCGTAGAGCCGCGCCAGCCGGAGCCGCCCGATCTCCAGGAGGTCGCGGAACCCCGCCGTCGTGAGGAGTCCCGTCCGCGCGCCCCGGCGCTCGAGGATCGCGTTCGTGGCGACGGTCGTCCCGTGGATCAGCTCGCCGACGTCGGCCGCGCCGATGCCGGCCGCCGCCATCAGCTCGCGCGCGCCCTGGACGATCGCCTCGGCGTAGTTGCCGGTGGAGGAGAGCACCTTCCGCGTGAGCGCCCGCCCGTCCGGCCCGACCAGGACCAGGTCGGTGAACGTACCTCCCACGTCGACGCCAAGGCGATGAGTCATCCGATCTCCCGGGTCATGGCTCGTGTGCGGACAGTCCGCTGGCAAGCTGATTCTAGATCGGTCGAGCCGGCGTCGCGAGGGGCCGTGGGCTCGCGACGTCCGGCTTCGAGCCGACGGCCGATCTCGGTGGGGACAGACGGGAGCCGGGAGGCGGCCGTCCAGGCCGGCCGCCACCCGAGCACCCGCCAGAGACCCCAGACCCCGCGCGTCGGCACGCGAACCATGGGGCAATCACAGGGCGCCGGCGACCAGCCCAGGCACTATCGAGACCCTGCTCGATCCTCCCGGCCGGCCACAGGCCTCCCCAGGGCAGTAGCGTTCCCTCGGTCACCGGGGGATCCGCTGGTACACTCGGCGTCGGAACGCGCCCGCTCCTCTGGCACCGGCGGAGACGACAGTCGGGCCCGTCCCTGAAAGCGCCCGCGAGGGAGTGTCATGAGAACAAGCGCGGTCCTGGCCCTGGTGGCGTGGATGGTCGTGTCGCCGCCGGGGAGCTGGGCGGAGCCCCCGGCCACCGTCTTCCTCGAGGAGCTGACCTGGATGGAAGTACGGGATCTCGTCCGATCCGGAACCACCACCATCATCCTGCCGACGGGAGGCACCGAACAGAATGGGCCGCACATGGCGCTAGGCAAGCACAACGTCCGGGCGCGGGCGCTCGCGGCGGCGATCGCCCGCTCCCTCGGCAGCACCCTGGTGGCGCCCGTGCTGGCCTACGTGCCGGAGGGCGCGCTCGCCCCGCCGACCGGGCACATGCGCTACGCGGGAACGATCACGCTGCCGGAGCCGGTCTTCGAGGCGGTTCTCGAGGCCGCTTCCAGGAGCTTCGCCATCCACGGATTTCGCGACGTCGTGCTCATCGGGGACAGCGGTGGCAACCAGGCGGGGCAAGAGGCCGTGGCACGCCGCCTGAACCGCGGCTGGGCGGCCACTCCGACCCGCGCTCACGCGATCGACGCGTACTACCGGGCGAGCACCACGGGCGCGCGCGCGCTCCTGCAGAGTCGCGGCTATCAGGATCGCGAGATCGGCAGCCACGCGGGCGCGCTGGATACCTCGCTGATGCTGGCCGTCGACCCGAGCGTCGTTCGACAGGAGCGGCTTCGGCCGGGGCCGGGCGCGGGCGCCTGGGAGGGCGCGGACGGCGACCCCAGCCGGGCGAGCGCGGAGCTGGGCCGGCTCATCGAGCAGACGATCGTGGCCCAGACGGTGGAGGCCATCCGGCGATCGCTCGCGCGACGCGACGCGATGCCGGTCGGGTCGCGCCCATGACCCGCGTGCGCGCCCGCAAGGGCGCCACTTCGAGAATGACGCGCGCCCGATCCCGAATGTGGCGGGTCGGCGTACTGCTCGGGCTCCTCCTCGCCCTGTGGAGCATCGGCGTGCTCTGGCGGCTGTCGGCCCTCCGGGCCAGCGCGCAGACGTCCGGCGCCGCCCCGACGCCGACGCCAGCGCCCGTGCCGGCGCCGGTGCAACCGATCCCCGGGATGCCCCCGGTCCCCGATCCCACGAATCTCTACAGCGAGACCGCGGCGGGCCGGCTCAGCCCGACGGTGGCCGGCGCGCTCCCCCGAGTCTACGTGCCCAACGTCAAGGCGAACACCGTCACGGTGATCGACTCGACGACGCTGACGGTGGTCGACACGTTCCCGGTCGGGGTGAACCCCCAGCACGTCGTGCCGTCCTACGACCTCACGACCCTCTGGGTGGCCAACAACGCCGAGGGCCTGACGACGGGCAGCCTGACGCCGGTCGATCCGACGACCGGCAAGCCGGGGCGGCCGATCCCCGTCGACGATCCCTACAACCTCTACTTCACCCCGGATGGCCGCTCCGCGATGGTCGTTGCCGAGGCGCTCAAGCGGCTCGACTTCCGCGATCCGCGCACCATGGCGCTCCAGGCGTCGATCGCGGTGCCGAACTGCGCGGGCGTCAACCACGCGGACTTCTCCATCGACGGCCAGTACCTGATCGCGACCTGCGAGTTCCAGAGCGGCCTGGTCAAGGTCGATCTCGTCGACCGGACCGTGCTCGGCTACCTCGCGCTGCCCCGAGGGGGGATGCCCCAGGACATCCGGGTCTCCCCGGACGGCCAGACCTACTTCGTCGCCGACATGATGGCCGGGGGCCTCCATCTCATCGACGGCGCCCGCTTCGTCGTCACCGGGTTCCTCAAGACCGGGATCGGCACCCACGGCCTCTATCCAAGCCGGGACGGCAAGAAGCTCTACGTGGCCAATCGCGGGTCGCGGCAGATCCGGGGCCGCCCGAAGGGACCGGGCAGCGTCGCGGTCGTCGACTTCGCGACCCGCACCATCGAAGCGACCTGGACCGTGCCCGGCGGCGGGAGCCCCGACATGGGCAACGTCAGCGCCGACGGCACCCAGCTCTGGCTGAGCGGCCGCTTCGACGACGTCGTCTACGTCTTCGACACCCGCAGCGGCCAGGTGACGACGATCCCGGTCGGGAAAGAGCCGCACGGCCTCACCGTGTGGCCTCAGCCCGGACGCTACTCGCTCGGTCACACCGGCAACATGCGCTAGCGCCCCGGGCGTCGGCGCGACACCTCACGCGCCCCCGGGGCGGCTCTCCCATCACCGCGGCCCCTCCGCGCCATCCAGCGCGTCGGCATTCCCGCACGTCCCAGGCCCCCGGGACCCTGGCCGCCCATGTGCCCTCGCGCGACCCCTGGCGCCGCGCCCCGGGGTGGAGTAGCGTCGACCGGAGGCGGCGCCGGACGCCTGCGGTGCCAACAGTCCCAGCGGTGCCAACAGGCAAGGTCATGAAGCGAGCAGCCTTGATCGCGATGGCCCTGGTCGTGGCTGCCACGGCAGCCTGGCTCCTCGGAGCGGCAGTTGCCTCCGCGGACGACTATCGGTTCCCGATCGCCAATCCGCTGAAGTCCAGCCTGATCCCGGCGGGATACCATCCCCATCGCACCAACTACCTGGTGAGCTTGCTCGAGGTCCGGACCGACCGCCGGAACGTGCCGCGGTTCGAAGGAAAGAACAAGCCCGTCCTGGCCCTGTTCTCCCAGCGGGGGCCGGCCCATCTCGTCTTCGTGATCCCCGGGTTGGGGAGCTACGCCCTGAGCGAATCGGCGCTCATGCTCGCGGAGCAGTTCCACGGCATGGGCTTTCACTCGGTCGCCTTGCCCGATCCCCTGTCCTGGCAATACGCGCTCGGGGTGAGCGACAGGACACCCGGGCCGGTACGCGCAGGAGCTGGCTCCAGCCGGCGTACCCGAGCTCACTGAGTCTCCCGTGCGCCGGGGCCGGGCCGCCGCGCGCTGGCGGCCATTTTCTCGTGGATGGCCGCCAGCAGCACCGCGGGGATGACCTCCGGGATGCCACCTCTGTAGAGTGGGGCCATGGCGCTCGCTCGGCCACCCGGACGCCGGCACGGGGCCGCCCTCGCCATCACTGCCCTCGGCGTGGTCTTCGGCGACATCGGGACGAGCCCGCTGTACGCGCTGCGCGAATGCTTGCGCCCCGGCCACGGCCTTCCCGTGACGCCGGACACGGTGCTGGGAGTGCTCTCGCTCCTGGTCTGGTCGCTGGTCCTGATCGTGAGCGTGAAGTACGTCGTCTTCGTGATGCGCGCCGACAACAGCGGAGAGGGCGGGATCCTGGCACTCCTCGCGCTGATCCCCCCGCGCGCGCGTGGCCCCACCGTCGTGGCCCTCGGCCTCTTCGGCGCGGCCCTCCTCTACGGCGATGGGGTGATCACGCCGGCAATCTCCGTGCTGGCGGCCGTCGAAGGGCTCGAGATCGCCGCGCCGGGGCTGGCTCCGTGGGTGGTGCCGATCGCCGCCGTCCTCCTCCTGCTTCTCTTCGCCCTCCAGAAGCGCGGCACCGCCGGCGTGGGCAGGATGTTCGGCCCCGTCATGCTCATCTGGTTCGTCACCATTGCCTTGCTCGGGGGGGAGAGGTCTGGCGGAGTCCCGGCATCCTCAACGCTCTGAACCCGTGGTACGGGATGCGGCTCCTCGCCGAGCACCGGGCGGCGGCGTTCCTCGTGCTCGGGGCGGTCGTCCTCGCCGTGACCGGCGCGGAGGCGCTCTACGCCGACATGGGCCACTTCGGGCGCCTGCCGATCCGGCGCGCATGGCTCGGTCTCGTGTTTCCGGCCCTGCTCCTCAACTACCTCGGCCAGGCTGCCCTCGTCCTCCGTCAGCCCGAGGCCGTCCAGAGTCCCTTCTATCTCCTGGCGCCCCGGCCGCTCCTCTATCCCCTCCTCGGCCTCGCGACGCTCGCCACGATCATCGCCTCCCAGGCGCTGATCTCCGGGGCCTTCTCACTCACGAGCCAGGCGGTCCGGTTGGGGTACTTCCCGCGCGTCACGATCGTCCACACCTCGTGGACGGAAGCGGGCCAGGTCTACCTCCCGGAGATCAACGCCGCCCTGATGGTCGGGTGCCTGCTGCTCGTCCTCGGCTTCCGCTCGTCGAGCGCGCTGGGCGCGGCGTACGGCATTGCGGTGACCGGGACGATGGCCGTCACGAGCGTGCTGTTCTACCTGGTCGCACGTCACCGCTGGCGCTGGCCGGTCTGGCAGGCAGGCGGGCTGGCCGCACTCTTTCTCGCGGTCGATCTCGCGTTCCTCGGCGCCAACCTGGTGAAGGTCCGCGCGGGCGGCTGGGTTCCCCTCGCCATCGCGGCGGCGGTCTACGCCCTCCTGTCGACCTGGAAGCGCGGCACCGAGCTGATGCGCGGGCTCCTGACCCGGGCGTCCGTGCCGTTCCAGCCGTTCCTCGATCAGCTCGCGCGGGTGCCGCCGCCGCGCGTCTCCGGCACCGCCGTCTTCCTCAGCGCCACGATGGAAGGCGTGCCCCCCGTCCTGCTCCATCACCTGGAGCACAACAAGGCCCTCCACGAGAACGTCGTCATCCTCACGGTCCTCACCACGGACGAGCCGGCGGTGGCCGACGCTGACCGCATCTCCACCGACGCCCTCACAGCGCGCTTCCACCGGGTCCGGGCGTGCTACGGCTTCATGGAGACGCCCGACGTGCCGGCAGTCGTCGATCGCTGCTGCGGGCTAGGAATCGCGAGCGCCCTGGAGGAGACCAGCTACTACGTCGGGCGGACGCGCCTCCTGCCGACCGGGCCCGCGCCCATGGCGAAGTGGCGGAAGCTGCTCTTCGGCTTCCTGGCGCGTAATGCCCGCTCGGCGACGGAATACTTCCGTATCCCACCCGACCGCGTGGTCGAGCTCGGGGCGCAAGTCGAGTTCTGACGCCGGGCGGCCGGCGCCCGATCAGCCCTCCCGGCGGTGGAACGCGGGGACGACGTCGGTGGCGAGCTGACCGAGCTGGTCGAGCATCCGCTCGGGCGGACACATCGGCCGCAGGATGAACTTGGAGCCGCCGCCCGCGACGTACGCCTCCAGATGCTCCCGCACCCGCACGGGCGGACCGAACGCCGTGCAGCGCGCGAGGGTGGCGTCGTCGACGCGGCCGCGCGGGATGAAGGGATCGGCCAGCGCGCGGGCGACGGCCGGGTCGGGGTCGAGGCAGTAGTAGAAGAGCGCGCCGAAGTGGTCGGCCGGCACATCGCGGCCGGCCTCGGCGGCGAACGTCCGCGTCTTCTCGACGCCGACGCGGAACTGGTCCGGCGTGATGAAGGACGGGATCCAGCCGTCGCCGAGGCGGCCTGCCCGGCGCATGGCCGCCTCGCTGTTGCCGCCGATCCAGAGCGGCATCGGCTGCTGCACCGGCCGCGGGAGCACGGTGACGCGGTCGAGGCGCCAGAACTCCCCGGCGAACGTCACCTCGTCCTCGCTCCAGCAGCGCCGCATGATCTGGATCGCCTCGTCGGTGCGCCGGCTGCGCTCGCGGAAGGGCACGCCCGCCGCCTCGAACTCCCGCGGCTGGTCGACGCCGATGCCGAAGGCCGGCAGCATGCGCCCGTTCGAGAGGTAGTCCACCATCGCGATCTCGCGCGCGGCCATGACCGGCGTCCGGAACGGCGTGACGAACACGCTCGGCCCGAACTTGAGCCGCGTCGTCCGGGCGGCGACGGCCGCCATCGCAGTCATGGGCTCGGGCATGGGCAGCGGCGACGACAGCCGCTCGGAGAACCACACTGAGTCGATCTCGCTCTTCTCGCAGAGCTCGACGAACCGCCAGAAGAAGTCGCGCCCGGCCGGGCCATGAGGCCACGGCCCCGGCATCACGCCGACACGGTACTTGATGCGCATGGCCGCGATGCTACCACGCGGCGAGACACGGGCCCGGAGCGGTCAGATGGCGGAGGCGCGAGGGGTCCGTGCCGATCGAGAGCAGACCGATGTGCGGCTGCCGCGCCGGAGGCTGCGCGTCGACGATGCGCACCGCCCACGAGAGGAGGGCGACAATCACTGCGACGCTTGACGCGCACTGCCGACGGGACAAGATGGCTAGAGACCTTCCCTACCCATCAAGTCGGCGCAACGTCGAATGCTACCTGCTGCTGGTGTCCCGCAAGCCCGTCAGCCTGGCGGCGACGCCGTCGGGGACGCGATAGCGCCGCGTCGCCGGGCCGGCCTTGACGAGCTGGCCGGGAAGGACGCGGCCCACCACCTCCTGCACGTAGCGCGAGACGGCGAGGAGCCGGTCGAGGTCGATGCCGGTCTCGACGCCCATGGCGTGGAGACCGTGGACCAGGTCCTCGGTGCAGACGTTGCCGGAGGCGCCGGGAGCGAAGGGGCAGCCGCCCAGCCCGCCGATCGAGCTGTCGAAGTGGGTGACCCCGCACGCCATCGCGGCCAGGATGTTCGGGATCGCCAGTGCGCGCGTGTCGTGCGTGTGGAGCGTCCACTCGACGCCGGGGAAGCGCGGCCCGAAGCGCTCGAGGATCTCCGTCACCTGGCGAGGATTGGCCATGCCGGTCGTGTCGGCGAGGGCCACCGCCCGCGCGCCGATGTCGACGAGGGACGCGACTACCCATTCGAGGCGATCGACCGGTACGTCGCCCTCGAAGGGGCAGCCGAACGACGTGGAAACCGCGCAGCTGACGTGAACCTTCGCGCGCCCGGCGACCTCCAGCACGGCGCGGAGCTTCACGAGCGACTCGGCAACCGTCATGTTGACGTTGGCGAGGTTGTGGCTCTCGCTCGCCGAGACGACCGTGTGGATCCCGTCGACGCCAGCGTCGACGGCGCGCACGGCGCCCTTCTCGTTCGGCACGAGGGCGATGTACTGGGTCCCCGGCCGGCGGCGGATCCGCGCCATGACCTCTTCCGCGTCGCGCATCTGGGGCACGACCTTCGGATGAACGAACGACGTCACCTCGATCCGCGGCAGGCCCGTCTCGGCGAGGCGATCGATCACCTTGACCTTCGTCTCGGTCGGGATCCACTCGGCTTCGATCTGGAAGCCGTCCCGGGGGCCGACCTCGCAGATGGTCACGCGCTTCGGCAGCGTCATCATGGCTGGACTCCCGGCCCCTCGGCCATCGTGTGCGACCCAACGGACAGGCCACTCATGCCGATCGACCGTCGAGCAGGATGGTCCACGGCTCCACCCGGGCGACCTCCAGCAACCCTGCCTCGCTCCACGGGTCCTCGCCAAGGCGCTCTCGGACGGCCTCCGTGCTGCTCGATTCGATCACCAGCAGGACCTCCTCGCCGCGCCCGAGCGGGCCGCCGAGGACGACGAATCCCGCCGCCACCAGGGCGTTCATGAAATCGGCGTGCTCCCGCCAGAGGGCTTGCTCCCGCATGGGCCTGGAAGCATTCCAGGCTGGCCCTCGAACGCGGTGGACGGCGAAGTACACGGGCGGGGTTTGTCCGACGGCCTTCGGCCTGTGGGTTCACGGCGCCAGGGCCAGCGCTTCGGCCATCGCGCGGAGGTGCGCGGGCGCGCTGCCGCAGCAGCCGCCGACGATGCGCACGCCCGCGGCCACGAGGCGCCGCGCGTAGTCGGCCATCTCGCCGGGGCTGCCCTGGTAGACTGCGCGGCCGTCCTCCAGCAGCGGCAGGCCCGCGTTCGGCTTCGCGACCAGGATCGCGTCCGGTGCGGCCGCGTGCATCGCCACCATCGCCGGCAGGAGCTCGGCCGGGCCGAGACCGCAGTTGCCGCCGACCGCGACCGCGCCCAGCGCCGTCAGCTTCTTCGCGGCCTGCTCCGGGCTCACGCCCATCATCGTGTGGCCGTGGGTATCGAAGCTCAGCGTGATGACCACCGGCACGCCCCGCGCGGCCTGACGGACGCCTTCCAGCGCCGCCTCGGCCTCCTCGAGGGCCGACATGGTCTCGATCCAGAACACGTCGACGCCGCCGGCGTGGAGCGCGGCCGCCTGCTCGGCGAAGCCCTTCACGGCGTCGGCACGCTCGAGGTCGCCGAGAGGCGCCAGGATCCCGCCGCTCGGCCCGATGTCGCCGGCAACAACCGCGTCGCTGCCGGGCACGTGCGCGACCTCGACAGCCAGCCGGGCGGCGGCCTCGTTGAGCTCGACGACGCGCGTGTCGAGGCCGTGGAGGGCGAGACGGAACCGGTTCCCGCCGAACGTGTTGGTCAGGAGGATGCGAGAGCCGGCCGCCCGGTAGGCCTGATGGACGCAGCGGATCGCGTCCGGGCACTCGACGTTCCAGCGCTCGGGCGAATCCCCGGAGGTGAGGCCCGCCTCGAAGAGCATGGTCCCCATGGCGCCGTCGGCCAGGATCGGGCCCGGCGTCGCGAGAAGGGCGCGCCAGCGGGCGCCGTCAGGCAAGGGAGCCCCCCATCTTCTCGGCCATGAGGCGCTTCGCCGTTTCGACGGCCTTCGCCGCGTCGCGGCAGTAGGCGTCGGCGCCGATCTGCTTCGCGAAGTCCGCGTTGAGCGGCGCCCCGCCCACGAGCACGATCAGCTTGTCGCGGAGACCGGACTCCTTCAGCGCCTGGATGACGATCCGCATGTAGGGCATGGTCGTCGTGAGCAGGGCGCTCATCCCAAGGATGTCGGCCGCGTGCTCGCGGACGGCGTGGAGGAACTTCTCGACGTCGGTGTTGATGCCAAGGTTCACCACCTGGAAGCCGGCCCCTTCCATCATCATGCCGACCAAGTTCTTCCCGATGTCGTGAATGTCGCCCTTCACGGTGCCGATGACTAGCGTGCCGATGCGGGGCGCCCCGGTCTCGGCCAGCAGCGGCCGCAGGATCTCCATGCCGGCCTTCATCGCCTTCGCCGCCATCAGCACCTGGGGGACGAAGAGCTTGCCGATGCGGAAGTCCTCGCCGACCACGTCCATGCCGGCAATCAACCCCTGGGTGAGGGCGTCGTAGGGTGTCAGGCCGCGGCGGAGCAGCTCGTGGACGCCAGCCACGACGGGCTCGGCGTTCCCCCCGTAGAGGTTGTCCTGGATCTGCTCGAGGAGCTCCTCGAGCGGGAGCTGGCTCAGATCGCTCATCCGGGTCCCGATGGGCCGTTCATGGACCTCAGGCCTGCTGCGCCAGCCGGCGGCGTCGCCGCTCTGCCCGGTCGGAGGGCGCCTCGTCGGGGGCTCGCGTCCAGCCCTCGGGCGGCGAGAACTCCGCCGCGATCATGCCGGCGAACTCCTGCCGGAGACGCGCGTCGACGTCGGGGGAGAAGAGGCTCGGCGCGTCGCGAGTGAGGATGTCGCGGACCCGCAGCATGGCGCGCCCCTGGGCGTCGAGGCCACCCTTCTCGATCCAGCCCTGGCGCGGATCGCGGTCGGCGATCTCGGGCAGGAAGCCCGTGGTCCGCATGCGCTCGAGCGTGTGGAGGTGGTCGGCGAACATGCCGCCCGGCCCGACCTCCTTGATGACGTCGAGGGCGAAGTTCTCCTCGCTCATCTCGAGCCCGCGCTGGATGCGGCGGAGCATCGCCACGATCTCGTCGTCGATGACCGCCTTGGCGAAGTCGAACGACATGAGGGCATCGAGGAGCCCAGCCATGTTGAAGAGATGGTTCCCCGACAGGAGGGCCGCCACCGCGGACATGCCCGTCTCGAACCCGCACTGGGCGTCGTTGACCTTGGCGTTCGAGAGCCCGATGTAGCCGCCGCACGGCACGCCGTAGAAGCGCGCCATCTGGGCGACGCCCATGAAGAGCATCCCCGTCTCGATCGCGCCGGGCGCATAGGCGCCCGTCCGCATGTCGGCCACCGTCGGCAGACTCGAGTAGATCGTCGCCTTCCCCGGCCGAACCATCTGCTCCAGTACGACCGCCGCCAGGAACTCGGCGTTCCCCTGGACGAGCGTGCCCGCGAGTGTCAGGGGCGACGTCAGCCCCGCGTTCGGCACGAGCGTCGGGTGGCCGGGCAGGCCGCGCTCCGCGTAGTAGATGAGCGTCGCCGTGGAGTCGTAGTCCATCGTGAGCGGCGAGACACACGGGCAGTAGTGGTGGGTGATGAATGGCCGCTCCATGTAGGCGGCCTCGCCCCCGGCGATGATGTGAGCGAGCTTGAGGATCGAGTCGAGCTCCTCGGGCGGGCCGCTGATGCGGATCGGCTTCCGGCAGTACTTGAGCGCCGCGTAGAGCCGCGTGGTCGAGAAGAAGGCGGGCGGCGCGTCGTCGGCCAGCGTCGAGACCGAGAAGATGTCGTAGTTCGGCAGCTGGTCCACGAGCCAGGCGATCCGCGCGATGTCGGCGGCGAGCGCGCGCCGTGCGATGCCCGTCGCCGGATCGACCATGTCGGGCGCCGAGCTGCCCGAGATCACGACCGGCGTGTCGTCGGGCACCGTCCGGTCGAGCTCCGGGTCGCGGGCCCGGAACGTGAACCTGGGCGGCATGCCGGCCCGATGCTCCTCGACCACCGCGCGCGGGAACCGGACGTTCTCGCCGCCCGCCTCCACCTTGCAGCCGTGGCGGGCGAAAATCTCGCGGGCCTGGGCGTTCCGGACGAGGAGCCCCACCTGCTCCAGGATCTCGAGGGAGGCCTCGTGGACCCGGCGGACCTCGCCCTCGGTCAGGAATGCCGCAGGTGTTCGGATCATGGCCCGCTCCCCCCGCCCGGCGCGCGTGGCGCGCGCTGGCCATTCAGGGTACCAGAGCCCCCGGCGGCTCCCAAGGTCGCCCCGCCCGCGGCCCCGGGGCGTGGCTCTCCCCGTCGTGCCGCCCTGCTACACTGGGGGTCAGCCACAGGGAAGGAACCGATCTTGCCGGAAGCCCTGGCCCAGTCAGCCGCGTCGCTGGCGCCGGCCGAGCATCACTCCCCCTCCGCTGGAAGTGCCCCTGCTGGCACTCGCCGGACACCCCGAAAGGACTGAGAGCGCCCTATGCCGGTCGTGATCACCATGGAACGCCCCGACAGCCCCGACGCGGTTGCCCTGATCACGGAGCTCGAGGCGGTCCTCAACCCGCTCTATCCGGCCGAAAGCCGTCACGGCCTCAGCGTCGAGCGGCTGATCGCCGAAGCGGTCGCATTCTTCGTGCTCCGGTCGGATGGCGTCCCCGCCAGCTGCGGCGGGATCAAGCTGTTCGGCACCGAGTACGGCGAGGTCAAGCGGATGTACGTGCGCCCGCAGTTTCGGGGCTCCGGGTTTGCCAAGCTGATCCTGAACCAGCTGGCCGATCATGCCCGGGCGCACGGCGTTCGCCTCCTGCGGCTGGAGACGGGGATTCACCAGAAGGAGGCCATCGGCCTGTACGAAGGCCTGGGCTTCCGGCGCATCCCGCCGTTCGGGGCCTACAAGCCCGACCCAGTGAGCCTCTGCTACGAGAAGCAGATCGGGTAGGACACGACGGTCTCGCCACGACCGAACCGTGAGGGGCGGCCGCGTCGACCACATATGGCTGGCGCTCGCCTGCCGGAGACACGCTGATGGATAAGAGCCCCCCGCCGCTGTCGCTCGCCGCCGCCCTCGCCCTGCCGTTGCCGGAAGGGCGGCGCTCAGCCGAGGTGTTCGTCGACGGCGATCTCGAGATCCGCCTCTACGCGCCGAAAGGACACGACCCGCAGACCCCGCACGACCGCGACGAGCTCTACATCGTCGCGGCGGGGCACGGGAAGTTTCGGGTCGGCGACCGGGTCGATCCGATCGGGCCGGGCGCGCTGCTCTACGTCGCCGCGCACGAGGTTCACCGCTTCGAGGATTTCTCCGACGATTTCGCGGCGTGGGTCGTGTTCTACGGCCCGGTGAAACGGCACTGACCGAGCACACCATCTCGGGATCACCCCGGCCCCCCCTCAGGGCACGGCGGGGCCGGGCGCGACCAGCTCGGCGGCGAGGAACTCCCGGGTCCCCGGCGGGCCGGTGAGCTCGAGCCAGATCGGGCCCCCGCCCGGTTCAACCGTGAGCCGGAAGCGGAGGAACGCGCAGCACCGGCGCTCCAGGTCGACGAAGGTCGCCAGGGTCGCCAGGCGGTCGGGCTCGACGGCGAAGCGGAGCGCGACCCCGTTCGGCAGCCAGCGGGCTTCTTCCTGATCGCGGCGAATCGCCGCCAGCACGCCCGCCCGCCGGGCCACGAGCTCGGGCTCGCTCAGGGAGCAGGCCACGGGCAGCTCGGCCATCGCGCCTGCGACCCTACGCCCCGAACGTGAACGTCGAGCCGGTGGAGCTCACGACCAGCTCCTTCCCCATCCGCTGGGCGAGCTGGACGAACGCCTCGAACCCGGTGCAGTGCTGGGGTACGAGGTAGTCGACCTCGAAACCTCGCAACGTCTCGACCACCCGGTCGATCCGCTCGGCGTCGAGACCGGATAGGTGGAAGCCGCCGAGCACGGCATGGATCTTCGGGACACGGCTCACGCGCATCGCGTTCCGGCAGATGCCGACGATCCCGCGATGGGAGCACGAGGTCACCACGACCAGGCCCCGGTCCCGGACGTGGGCGACCAGCGTCTGCTCCCCAATGAAGGTGTCCTGGACGAGCGTGCCGTCCTGCTCCATCCGGAGCGACGGCGGGATCGCCTCGTACGGCTCGGTCGCATGCATCTCCCCGGAGAGGAGCACGCCCTCCGTCAGGACGACCGGCTCCGCGACGTCGACCACGTCGACGTCCCAGCGCGCGACGTCGCCGCGGTCGAGGCGCCCGAGTGAGACGCGGTCCCCGTCTCGCTCGCTCCAGCGGCCGACGTAGTGGTTCGGGTGCCCGTAGAAGGGGAGCCCCGGCCGCATCCGGCGCCGGTACGCGGACAGGAAGCCGAGGAGGCCTCCGAAGTGGTCGGAGTGGCCGTGGCTCAGCGCGAGCGCGTCGATCGCGGCCGCGTCGAGGCCGAGCTCCCGGAAGTTGTGGGTCATGGACGCGGCGGTGAGCCCGAAGTCGAACGCGATCCGGGCCGTCTCGCGCCCACGCGCGACCTCGACGTGATGGGCGAGGCCATGCTCCGCCCGCAGGTCGGCGATCTTCCGCGCCCGCGGCACACTCCAGCGCCGTGCCACCTTCTCGTCGGAGCGCAGGATGTCCACCGAGTTGTCGACGACGGTGGTGACGCTCACGCGGTCGATCGGCGCCAGGGTCATGGGGTCCACTCCTCCGGGAGAAGCCAGTGGCGCGTGGCCGTCATCACACGCTGGCGCACGCCCGCCTCAGTACGAGCGCGGCAGGCCGAGGACGTGCTCGGCCACGTAGGCCATGACGAGATTCTGGTTCACCGGCGCCGTCTTGTAGAGGCGCGCCTCACGGAACTTCCGCTCCACGTCGTACTCCTCGGCGAACCCGTAGCCCCCGTGGCAGTCAACGCAGGCGTTGGCGGCGTCCCACGCGGCTTCGGCCGCGAGGTACTTCGCCATGTTGGCCTCGGGGCCGCACGGTTCCCCGGCGTCGAAGAGGGCGGCCGCCTTGTTCCGCATCAGCTCCGCCGCCTCGACGGCCATGTGGGCCTTCGCGATCGGGAACTGGACGCCCTGGTTCGCCCCGATGGGCCGCCCGAAGATCACGCGCTGGTTCGAGTAGGCAACCGCCTTCTCGACGAACCAGCGCCCGTCGCCGATGGAGTCGGAGGCGACCAGAATGCGTTCGGCGTTCATGCCGTCGAGGATGTAGGCGAAGCCCCGCCCCTCCTCGCCGATAAGGCTCTCGGCGGGGATCTCCATGTGGTCGAAGAAGAGCGCGTTCGTGGAGTGGTTCATCATCATGCGGAGCGGCCGGACCTCGAGCCCCTGCACCTGGCGGAGATCGAACAGGAAGACTGACAGCCCGTCCGTCCTTCGTTTCACCTGATCGACGGGCGTCGTCCGGGCGAGGAGCAGCATCAGGTCCGACTGGAGCACCCGCGAGATGAAGATCTTCTGGCCGTTCACGACGTAGCGGTCGCCCTGCCGGACCGCCGTCGTCTGGAGCTTCGTCGTATCCGAGCCCGAGTTCGGCTCCGTCACGCCGAAGGCCTGCAGCCGGAGCTCGCCGGACGCGATCTTCGGTAGATAGCGTCGCTTCTGGGCCTCCGAGCCGTGCCGGAGCACGGTCCCCATGATGTACATCTGGGCGTGGCACGCGGCGGCGTTGCCGCCGCAGGCGTTGATGGTCTCGAGGATCAGCCCACCCTCGAGGATGCCGAGGCCGGCGCCCCCGTACTCCTGGGGGACCAGCGCCCCCAGGTAGCCCGCGCGGGTGAGCTCCGTGACGAACGCCTCGGGGTAGGCACGCTCCTGGTCGAGCTGCCGCCAGTACTCGCCCGGATAGCGCTTGCAGATCTCGGCCACGCCGGCCTTCAGCGCGCGCTGCTCGTCGGTCAGGGTCACGGGCATGGACGCCATGGCTCGGCCCTCAGCGCCCCTGGAAGCGGGGCTTCCGGCGCTCGTTGAACGCGCGCACCCCCTCGACGCGGTCCTCGGTGACGACGGTGGCGTTGTACGCCTCGATGGCCAGCACCATCCCGGTCTCGAGGTCGGTCTCGCTCCCCCAGGCGATCGCCTTCTTCGCCTGGCGCACCGCCACCGGCCCGTTCTCGGCGATCGCGGCCGCGAGCTCGGCCGCCTTCGCCCGCGCCTGGCCGCGCGGGACGAGATGATTCACGAGCCCGACCGCCCGCGCCTCGGCGGCCTCCACGCGCCGGCCCGTGAAGATCAGCTCCTTCGCCAGCGGCGCGCCCACGATCCGGGGGAGGAGCTGTGTCCCGCCGACACCCGGAAAGATCCCGCGGGTGACCTCCGGCAACGCGAACGCCGCGCTCTCGCTCGCGACGATGAAGTCCGCGAGGAGGGCGAGCTCCCACCCGCCGCCGAACGCGAAGCCCTCCACGGCGGCGATGACGGGCGGCGGGCAGCGGAGGATCGCCATCGCCGCCTGCTCGAAGATCACGTGCTGGGCCCGCCAGACCTCGTCCGACATGCCCTCGCGCTCCTTCAGGTCGCCGCCGACGCAGAAGGCGCGGTCCCCCGACCCGGCGAAGACCACCGCGCGCACGTCGCGGGCCGCGGCCGGGCCCCGGAAGCAGGCGAGGAGGTCCTCGCCCATCGCGGTGTTCATCGCGTTCAGGAACTCGGGACGGTGGAGCAGGACCGTGAGGACGTGCCCGTCCGCCGACCGCTCGAGCCGGAGCGTGCGGAAGACTGGTTCGGTCACGGGCGCGCGGCCATTCACTCTGGAAGCGGCCAGTCCACGACGCCCTGGGCGCGAAGCTCCCCCATCTCGAGGGCGCCGAACCCGAGCTCGCCGAGAAGGTCGATGGTGTGCTCGCCCACGCGCGGCGGGGGCCGGCGGGGCGCCGGGCGCTCCTCCCCGAACCGCACGGGGAGCGCGACCGTCCTGAGGTCGGGGATGTCGGGGCGGGGCGTGGGCACGAGCATCTCGCTCGCCTTCGTCTGGGGATCCGCCACCACCTGATCGACGGTCTGCACCGGCGCCGCGGTGACCCCGGCGGCGCGGAGCCTCTCGAGGAGCGCCGCCGTTGGCCACGGGCGGGTCAACGCCTCTAGCGCCGGCACGAGCGTCACGCGGTGCCGCACGCGGTCGGGGTTCGTGCGGTAGCGCGGGTCGGCCGCGAGCTCGGGCTGACCCAGCGCCTCAGCGAGCCGCCCGAAGAGCGCGTCCGTCGGCGTGGTGATCATCAGCCAGCCGTCGGCCGTCGGGAACGCCTGGTAGGGAACGATCATCGCCGCCCCCGAGCCCTGGGGCTGAGGCACCTCGCCGGTCGCCAGATAGCCCATGAGCTGGTACGGGATCCACCCGAGCGCGGTGTCGAAGAGCGCGGTGGTGACCTCCGCGCCCTCGCCCGTACGGTCCCGCTCCCGGAGCGCCGCCACGACGGCGAGCGCCGCCCACATCCCCGTCCCCATGTCGACCATCGAGGTGCCGGCGCGCACGGGCGCCTGGCCCGGGTGCCCCGTGAGCCGCATGAAGCCGCTGTAGCCCTGCATCATCGGATCGTAGCCCGGGTGCTCGCGCAGGGGGCCGCGGGTGCCGAACGCGGTCACCGAGCAGTAGACGAGCCGGGGGTTGAGGGTGCGCGCCTCGGCCACGCCGAAGCCGAGTGCGTCGGCATTCCCGGGCCGGAAGCTCTGCACGAGCACGTCCGACCGGCGGACGAGCCGCTCGATCACCGGCCGCGCCGCGGGCGCCTTCACGTCGAGGGCGAGGCTCCGCTTGTTCCGATTGAACGCGAGGAAGAGCGCGCCCTCGGACCCCCAAATGGGCGGCGCCCACGCGCGCGTCTCGTCGCCGCGGCCCGGCCGCTCGACCTTGACCACGTCGGCCCCCAGGTCGCCGAGGATCTGGGTGCAGTACGGCCCGGCCACGTTCTGCGTGAGGTCGAGCACGGCCAGTCCCGCGAGCGGCGTCACGACGACCAGTATAGCCTCGCCCGCCGCCCGCGCGGGCCGAGGTCCCGGACGCCGCGGAGGGATTGACGGTGCAGGCCCGCCCCGTCAGAATGACAGCTCAACTAGTAGATTGGTCGACCAACCTATATGAGCCTCCGGCCCCCAATATGAGCCCGCGTCCCAAGGTCGCCCCCGAGCGCCGTGCGGCAATCGTCCGCGCGACGATCCGCTGCCTGGCGCGCGACGGTTACGCCGACCTCACGATGAAGCGGATCGCGGCGGAGGCCGGCGTGAGCCCGGGAATCCTCCACTACTACTTCCGGGACAAGCACGCCATCCTCGGCCGCGCGGCCGCCACCATCATCGCCGACCTCGACCGCCGCGTGGCGACGGAGGCCCGCGGCGTCCACGACGCCCGCGGACGCCTGCGCGCTCTGCTCCGCACGTGTCTCAAGGTGGCGACGGAGAGCCGGGATTTCTGGACGGTGTACATCGAGCTCTGGGGCGAGGCGCTCCACGACCCGGATCTGGCGCGCCTGAACCGGCACGCGTACACGCGCGCCCGACGGTTCCTCGCGGCGAGCGTCGCGGAGGGGACGGCGGCCGGCGCCTTCCGCAAGGTCGTGCCCGACGAGGCCGCGGCGGTGATCCTCGCGCTCGTCGACGGGCTCTCGCTCCAGCTCACCTTCGATCCCGACCTGATGCCGCTCGGCCGTGCCGTGCGCCTCGCCGAGGAGGCGCTCGGCGCCTATCTCGGGGCGGCGGGACGGTCGGACGACCGGGAGAATCGCCATGGCTGAGGCCGCGTGGGCCGAGCGAGCCCGCTTGCTCGACTACATCCGGACCCGCGCCGCCGCGCTCGACGTGCCGCGGCTCCGGGCGCGCGTCAGCTCGGCCGCAGCCGAGCTCGCGACGGCGCTGGCGGGTCTCGAGGAGCGGGACGCGAGAACCGCGGTGCATCCGGGCGAATGGACGGTGGCCCAGGTCGTCGACCACGTCGCCCAGTCCACCGTGCGCGCGGCGGAGGAGCTCCGTCACCTCCGCGCGGGCCGCCGGCCCCCGGGACCGCCCGTCTACGAGGCGCTGCTCTCCGGGGCCGCCCATCGCGTGCCGTGGACGGAGCTGGTCGAGGGCCTACGGGAGGCCAGCACCGCGCTGGACGCGGCGCTGGCCGCGGCAGAGCATCCTGGCCCCGGTGAGCCGAGCACCGTCACCGCTCCCGCCGTCCTCGTCGTGAGCGCGCCGGAGGCGGGAGGCGCACCCGACATCTTCGCGGCCGAGCTCACGTGGCAGGAGTACGCGCTGGTCCAGCGGCTCCACTTCCTCGACCACCGGGCGCAGATCCGCGCGCTTCGCGCCGCCCTCGCGACTCCGCCTGACCGGCGCTAGCGCACGAGGACCTCACCCCGCATGGACTGGTGCCGCGCACAGAAGTACGGGTAGACCCCGGGCTCGGAGAAGCTCGCGCTGCCGCTCGTCCCCTTGCCCCCAAGGCGGACGTCGAACCGCCCGTCCGGGCTTCCGGGCAGGCCCGAGGTCACCGTGTGGATGATGTCGTCCTCATTCGTCCAGGTGACGCGGGTGCCGAGGCGCACCGCGAGGGCCCCAGGCTGGAACTGGAACACGCGGATCACGGCGCTCGCCACGACTCCGCCCTGCGGGAGCGCGGGCGCCGCGAGCCCACGCGCCAGCACGAGGGTCACGCCCGCTCGGATCAACCATCGAGGTCTCATCAGACTCCCCTTTTCTCGTCGCATCCGGCACCGGCCCGTGCTCCACTCACCTCCCCTCTACGAGCCCGCGCAAGTGAGCGGATTGTCGGCTTCCTGCGGGCCTCTTCCGGACGCCGAACAGCGTTCCAAAGATTGCGTCCTCGCAGGGCCTCTGATAGGATGCCCGCGTTCCCTAACTCCGCGTCACTTCGACGGTGGACGCGTCTGACGGCCCCAGAGAGCGGGCCACTTCGTCGAGGGGGAGGTCCGTGCCCGTACCGCGTTTCGTCTGGTTCATGGTGGTCGCGTGGCTCGCCCTCCTTCCGAGTCTCGCCCGGGGTCAGGAGCGGCAGCGGCTCTCCCTCGAGGCCGGCACCCCGGTCACCGTGTACGCGGACCGTGTCGAGAATCTGGACCGCGAGAAGCTCCTCCTCGCCGAGGGGAACGTCCAGATCGAGCAGGGGGACGTGCGCCTCGAGGCCGACCGCGTGGAGATCAACACGGAGACCAGCGAGGCCGTCGCGACCGGCCGCGTGGTCCTGTTCGACGGGCGCGACCGGCTCACCGGCGAGCGCATCGAGTACAACCTCCGGTCGGGCACCGGCGTCGTGTACAAGGCAGCGGCCGCCGCCGAGCCGCACTTCTTCTTCGGCGGGAACCGCATGGAGCGGTTCGGGGACAAGGCCTATCGCATCGCGGGGGGGGTCTTCACGACGTGCGAGGAAGAGACCCCGGCGTGGTCCGTCCGTCTCGGCTCGGCTACCGCCTATCTCGACGACTACATGTGGGGAACCAACGCCTCGTTCTGGGTCTGGAAGATCCCGCTCGTCCCCTTCATCCCCTTCTTCGCGACGAGCCTGCGCAAGGACCGCCACAGCGGACTCCTCACGCCGACCTTCGGGACCAGCACCGACAAGGGCTTCTCCGTCCGCCAGCCGATCTACTTCGTGCTGTCCGACAGCCAGGATCTCACGCTGTCGCCGACCTACTTCGAGAAGCGCGGGTTCGGGCTCGGCGCGACATACCGCTACGTCCGAAAGGAGGGCTCCAGGGGCGAGATCGACGGCTTCTACCTCCACGACGACGAGGAGTCGCCGGACCATGGCCCCGACCGGTGGGTGGCGAGCCTCCGGCACGAGGAGGTGATCACCCCGCGGCTGGTCCTCAAGGCGGACGTCGCCCGGGTCAGCGACGACCAGTTCCTCAGCGAGTTCGGGGACAGCCTCGACCAGCGGGGCGCGCAGCGCCTCGAGTCGAACGTCTCGCTCACCCAGCGCTGGGAAAAGTGGAACTTCTTCGGCCGGCTCTTCTTCTACCAGGACCTCACGACCGACGAGTCGATCGAGCTGCAGCGCCTCCCCGAGCTGCGGCTCAACGCCTTCCAGCAACCCGTGCCCTGGCTGCCCGGGCTCCTCTTCGAGATGGACAGCTCCTACAACAACTTCGTGCGCGATATCGGCTCCGCGGGCCAGCGCCTCGACGTGACGCCCCGCGTGTCCTATCCCCTGTCGCCCGGGGGCCTCTTCACGATCACGCCGCGAGTCGGCTTTCGCGAGACCATGTACGACACGCGGGTCATCGGCACCAAGGAGGTCCAGGGGTTCGTCGTCGAGGACACGGAGAAGAAATTCACCGTGCGTTCGCTCTTCGAGGCGGGCGCCGACTTCGACGCACGCGCGCAACGCGTGTTCGACCTCGACGGGGCCTTCGGCATCCAGAAGCTCCAGCACCTGATCGAGCCACGCGTGACCTACAACTTCCTGGACGGGAACGACTCGAAGGACCTGCCCCAGTGGGACGGGATCGATACCATCACGCCGGGCAACACGGTCAACTACTCCCTGACGAACCGGCTCAAGGCGCGCGCCGTCGGCCAGGACGACAGCCCGGGGCGCGTGTGGGAGGTCATCCGCTTCACCCTCAGCCAGACCTACACGATCGAGCCCAACCCGATCTCGACGACGGTCTTCGGGACGCCCACGACGTCGACCGCGACACCCACGACGACCACGACCGTCACGGCGAAGCGGCTCTCGGATCTCCTCGCAGACCTGATCCTCGAGCCCGTGTACGGCGTCCGCTTCCGCGGAACGGCGTCCTTCGACCCCTACGAGTACAACGTTACGACCGCCACGACCGACTTCTCCTACGAGGCGGCGCGCTGGCGCGCGGTGTTCGGCACGCGCCACGGCGAGGACGGAAAGCTCGTCTTCATCCAGGGTTCGATCGAGGCCAAGATTGGCTCGCGCTGGACCGCCCGGTTCTCGAGCGACTACAACATCGACACCGGCACCGTCATCGAGAACCGGCTCGAGGTCGAGTTCCGCGAGCAGTGCTGGGCCATCACCGCGGCCTTCATCGACCGGGTCGACGAGGACGAGTTCCGGATCAGCATCAACCTGCTCGAGCTGGGGCAATACGGCTTCGGGCGGGGGTTCACCGGCTTTCAATGAAGATCCCCCAGTTCGACCTCACCCGCCAGTACGAGCAGCTCGAACCGGAGATCCACTCGGCGCTCCGGCACGTCCTGCGCGGCGGCCAGTTCATCCTGGGCCCCGAGGGCGAGGCGTTCGAGACGGAATGCGCGGCCTACCTGGGGGTGAGCCACGCGATCGGCCTGGGCTCGGGCTCGGACGCGATCAAGCTGACCCTGCGGGCGCTCGGCGTCGGCCCGGACACCGAGGTGGTGACCCCCGCCTTCTCCTTCGTCGCCTCCGCCACGGCGGCGCTCGAGCTCGGGGCCCGGCCCGTCTTCGTCGACGTCGAGCCGGCCACACTCACGCTCGATCCGGACCGCGTCGCGGCCGCCATCACGCCCAAGACGCGGGTGATCCTCGCAGTCCACCTCTACGGGCTCCCGGCCGCCATGGGGCCACTCCGGGTCCTCGCGGACGCTCACGGGGTCCACGTCGTGGAAGACGCCGCCCAGGCATTCGGGGCGACGCTCGGCGGTCGTCCCGTGGGCGGGCATGGCCGGGCGGCGGCCTTCAGCTTCTACCCCACGAAGAACCTCGCGGCCTACGGCGACGCGGGCTTGGTGACGACGACCGACGCGGCGCTCGCCGCGCACCTGCGGCTGGCCCGGAACCACGGGCAGACGCAGAAGTACCGTCACGCCGAGCTCGGGTGGACCGCGCGACTGGACGAGCTGCAGGCGGCCATCCTCCGGGTGAAGCTACGCCACTTGCCGGCGTGGACCCTGGCCCGACAGGCCGTCGCCGCGAGCTACAGCGAAGGGCTCGCCGGACTTCCCATCGTCCTGCCCGTGGAGCGGCCCGGCGCTACGCACGTGTTCCACCAGTACACCATCCGCACACCTCAACGGGACGCCCTCGCCGCGCATCTGACGGCCGCCGGAATCGGTACCGCCTGTCACTACCCGCTTCCCATCCCGGCGCAGCCGCTGTTCCGTGACCTGGGCTACGACGCGACCCCCTTCCCCGCGGCGTGGGCTGCCGCCCGGGAGGTGCTCTCGCTCCCCTGCTTCCCCGAGCTTCGGCCCGACGAGATCGACGCCGTGATCGCCGCCGTCCGCGGCTTCTTCGAGGGAGATTCGTGATGCGCGTCCTCATCACGGGATTCACCGGTTTCGTAGGCAGCCACCTGGCCGACTACCTTGTCGCCCGCGGCGACGTCGAGGTTTTCGGAATGCACCGTTGGCGGAGCCGCCTGGAGAACGTCGAGCACCTCGGGGACCGGGTGCGGCGAGTCGAGTGCGACCTGCGCGATGCAGGCGCCGTCCGACACGTGCTCCGCGACGTGCGCCCGGACCGGATCTTCCACCTGGCCGCCCAAAGCTACGTGCCCACGTCGTGGCTGGCGCCCGGCGAGACCTTGAACGGCAACGTGATGGGCCAGGTGAATCTCTTCGAGGCGATGCGCGATCTCGAGCTGCCCGCACGCGTCCACATTGCCGGATCGAGCGAGGAGTACGGACTGGTCCTGCCCCACGAGGTCCCGATCCGGGAGGACAGCCCGCTCAGGCCGCTCTCCCCCTACGCCGTGTCCAAGGTGACCCAGGATCTTCTGGCCTACCAGTACTGGAAGAGCTACCAGCTCCACGTGGTCCGGACGCGCGGGTTCAACCACACGGGCCCGCGGCGGGGCGAGGTATTCGTCACCTCGAACTTCTCCCGGCAGGTCGCCGAGATCGAGAAGGGCGTCCGCGAGCCCGACGTCCGGGTGGGCAACCTCGACTCGGTCCGGGACTTCACGGACGTGCGCGACATGGTCCGGGCCTACTGGCTGGCGCTCGAGCACGGCGCCCCCGGGGAGGTCTACAACATCTGCTCGGGGCGGGGCTATTCGGCGCGCCAGGTGCTGGACATCCTCCTCGGCCTCACCCACGTGACGGTCACAGTGCGGGAGGACCCCGCCCGGATGCGGCCGTCCGACGTCCCCCTTCTCGTCGGTGACTAC
The DNA here is from genome assembly GCA_963805625.1 of uncultured Candidatus Rokubacteria bacterium. GTDB lineage: Bacteria > Methylomirabilota > Methylomirabilia > Rokubacteriales > DASRDR01 > DASRDR01. The sequence continues at coordinate 233,212 of CAWDVE010000016.1, read as the reverse complement.
TCGAAGTTCCGGAGCGTCACGGGCTGGGAGCCCACGATCCCGTTCGAGGTCACGCTCAAGGACCTCCTCGAGCACTGGCGAAGGCGCGTCTAGGCTGCGCCTGCCGTGAAGGTCCTGATCACCGGCATCGCGGGCTTCGCCGGGAGCCACCTCGCGGAGCTGGCTCTGCGGGAGGGCGCGGAGGTGGTAGGCACGGTTCTGCCCGGCGCGCCGACCGACAACCTGGCGGCGGTGCAGAAGGACGTGACCACCGTCGCCTGCGACCTGACGGAGCCCGGGGCCGCGGGCAACGTGTTGCGAGCGATGCGCCCGGACCGCGTATTCCACCTGGCGGGCGCCTCGGTGGTCGGCACCTCGTGGGCGCTTCGCGCAGACGTCCTCCGGACGAACCTCGAGGCCACGTACCAGATCTGCGAGGGGCTGCGCCGTCATCCGATTCCCTGCCTCATGGTCTCCTCGGGCGAGGTCTACGGGGTGGTCCCCGAGTCCGAGCAGCCGATCCCCGAAACTCGCCGCTGGGCCCCGGGGTCGCCCTACGCGCTGTCGAAGGCCTCTCAGGAGCTCTACGCGGGGTACTACGCCCGCTCAGAGGGGCTGCCGCTGGTGATCGTCCGCGCCTTCAACCACGTCGGCCCCCGGCAGGGGCTCGGCTTCGTCTGGAGCGACGTCGCCCGGCAGATCGCCGAGATCGAGCGGGGGCGTGGGCCGGCGATCCTCGAGGTCGGTACCACCACGACGCAGCGCGATTTCACGGACGTCCGCGACATGGTGCGGGCGTACTGGCTCTTGCTGGCCCGAGGCGATCCCGGGAGGACTTACAACGCCGCTTCGGGCAAGGCCCTGTCGATCCAAGAGGTGATCGACGGGTTCCTCGGGTACGCCGCGCGCCCAATCGAGGTGCGCCAGGTCGCCGCGCGCGTTCGCCCCATCGACCTCCCGCTCCTCATGGGGGATGCGAGCCGGCTCCGGGCGCTCACGGGCTGGGCTCCCACCATCTCGTTCCGACAGAGCCTCGAGGACGTGCTGGACGATTGGCGCCGGCGGGTCTGACCGGACGCCCGGCGGTGAGATTGTGAGATTGAAGGTATGGTAGGACACCTCGCCGATCTGTACCGACATCGCGCCCTGATCGGGACGCTCGTCCTGCGGGAGCTCCGGGCGCGTTACCGCGGCTCTTTCCTCGGCTTCCTCTGGTCGTTCCTGAACCCGCTGCTCCTGATGCTGGTGTACGCCCTCGTGTTCTCGATCTACCTCCGGGTGCCGATGGAGGGGTACGCGGTGTTCCTGTTCTCCGGGCTCCTCCCCTGGCTGTGGTTCTCGTCCTCGCTCGGTCACGCCGCCGGCGTCATCGTAGCCTCGGGGACGTTGGTCAAGCGGATCCTGTTCCCGGCGGAGGTGCTTCCGCTGGTCTCCGTCCTCGCGAACCTGATCAACATGCTGCTGTCGCTTCCCCTCCTCTTCGGGTTCCTCCTGGTCTTTGGCATCCGCCCGCACGCGGTGCTGCTGTTCCTGCCGCTGCTCCTCATCCTCCAGCTCCTCCTCACCACCGGTCTCGCGCTGGCGCTGGCGGCGCTCAACGTCCATCTCCGGGACGTGGAGCAGATCCTGACGAACGGCCTGACGCTGCTGTTCTTCCTGACGCCGATCCTCTATCCGGTGTCCACCGTGCCGACGACGCTCCACCTGAGCGAGACTCTGGTCGTGCCGCTCCGGCCGCTCTACTTCTTGAACCCGATCGCGGGGCTCGTTCAGAGCTACCAGAACATCTTCTTCTTCGGCCGCGAGCCGCACTGGATCCACCTCGGAACCGTGAGCGTCTGCGCGGCTCTCGCGCTGGTCGGTGGCTGGTGGGTGTTCGACCGCCTCCGCGACAGCCTGGCCGAGGAGATCTGACGCCGTGACCGGGACCCCCGCGCGCCCGGCACCGCCAGCGCCGCCAGCGCCGCCAGCGCCGCCAGCGCCGAAGGACGTCGCGATCTCCCTCCGGGACGTCTCGAAGCGCTTCCGGCTCTATCGGGGGCGCCAGGTCTCCACCGTGAAGGACCTCTTCGTCCGCCTCTTCGTCGGGCACGGCGGGCCCGGGCTCTTCTCGGGCGAGGAGCTCTGGGCGCTTCGGGACGTGAGCCTCGACCTCGGCCGCGGGCGCATGGTCGGAATCATCGGCTCGAACGGTTCCGGCAAGTCCACGCTGCTCAAGGTGCTCGGGGGCATCCTCAAGCCGACCGCCGGTCAGGTCTCCGTGTGCGGGCGGGTGTCCGCCCTGATCGAGCTCGGCGCCGGCTTCCATCCGGAGTTCACCGGGCGCGAGAACATCTACATCAACGGCGTCCTGCTCGGCCTCTCCCGCGCGGAGATCCGCGCGCGGTTCGACGAGATCGTCGGCTTCGCCGGGCTCGAGACCTTTGTCGACAGCCCCGTCAAGACCTATTCGTCGGGGATGTACATGCGGCTCGGCTTCGCGATCGCGGTCACGGTGGACCCGGACATCCTTCTGATCGACGAGGTGCTGGCCGTCGGCGACGAAGCCTTCCAGCACCGGTGCGTGGGCAAGATTCAGGAGTTCAAGGCGCGCGGGAAGACGATCGTGCTCGTCTCCCACGACCTCGGCAGCATCGAGCGTCTCTGCGACGAGACGGTGTGGCTCGACCGGGGGCAACTCCAGGCGCACGGCGAGACCCGGGAGGTCGTGGGCCGCTACCTGGACCACGTAGCGCGCGAGGAAGCTCGGGCGCTCGGCGTGGAGCACTCGCAGGCCGAGGCGCTCGCCCGGACGGGCACCGCCGCGCGCTGGGGAAGCCGGGAGGTCGAGCTGATCCGCGTCCAGCTCACCGGCGGGGACGGTCACGAGCGGTACCTCTTCGAGACCGGGGAGCCCTGCGCCGTCCAGCTCACCTTCCGCGCGCATCGGCCGGTCGAGGATCCCGTGTTCGGCGTCGGCGTCTTCCGCAAGGACGGGGTCTGCTGCTACGGGACCAACACCGCGGTGGAGGGACTCGCGTTCGGGAAGGTCGACGGCGAGGGCGTGGTCACCATGCAGATCGAACGACTCGATCTGGTCGAGGGAGAGTACCTCCTCGACGTGGCCGTCCACGCACGCGACGGCCACCCCTACGACTACCACAGCCGTTTCTACGCCTTTGCCGTGCGCTCCCGGGTGCGCGACACGGGCGTGGCGCGGCTCGCCCACCGGTGGCGGCTCCACCACGGCGGAGGAGACGAAGCGTGAGCCCACAGGCCGCCACAGGCCGAAGGTCGTCCGATCAGGTCCGTCCGCCACAGGCTGGAGGCCGTCCGCCGAACACTCGCTCGCCAGGAGTGGCCTCGTGAGCGCACAGGCCGAGGGCCATCAGCAAGACAGCCGCGCGAGCGAGGGAACGGTGGACGCGGGCCGGCTCATGGAGGAGATCAAGACGCGAGTGCAGGAGCGGCGAGCCTCCGGCTTCTACTCCGAGGACGAGGTCCGGCGCATCACCCAGATGGAGATCGAGCTCGCGGAGAGCGCGCCGACATTCCAGGACGAACTGGAGGAGCACCTGGAGCAGCTCAACGACGGGTGGGACACTGCCGCCGAGCCCGTCATCGCGTCCCACCGCGCGGGGGTCGGCGCGGTCATCGTCGCAGCGAAGAAGCTCCTCCGGCGCGTCACCCGGCCATACATCACACTGATCCTCGCCCGCCAGGTCGAGTTCAACAGCGCCCTCCTCCACCTCCTCAACGCCTTCGTCCTGCCGGTTCGTGACGGTCTGGCCACCCTCACCCGCCGGCACGAGGACCTGTCCCTCGACCTCCAGGAGCGACTGACGGTCGAGCACGGGGAGCGTCAGCGGAAGGAGCGTGAGGTCGCCGAGCGTCTCGGCGACCTCACGGCCCGCATGGAGGATCTCCGGAGCAAGATGGAGCGCCTGCGCCTGCGCGCCCCGGGGGTGGAGCTCGCGCCCCCACCGGCGGTGCCGTCGGGCCTTGGCGCGCTCCCCGCGACCACCTACGTTCAGTTCGAGGATCGGCACCGCGGGACTCGCGAGGAGATCCGTCACCGCCAGCGCGCCTACCTCGATCTCTTCACCGGTGCGGGCCACGTGCTCGACGTGGGGTGCGGGCGGGGTGAGTTCCTCGAGCTGTGCCGCGAGGCGGGCATCGAGGCCCGCGGCATCGACGTCGACGCGGCGATGGTGGCGCGGTGCCGGGAGGCCGGCCTGGCCGCCGAGCAGGCGGACGCGATCGCCTACCTGGACGCGGAACCGGACGGCGGGCTCGGCGGCATCTTCTCGGCCCAGGTGATCGAGCACATCCCGCCCGAGGCGCTGATCGCCCTCGTGCGGCTGGCCCACCGGAAGCTCCGGCCGGGCGGGGTGCTGCTCTGCGAGACGCCGAACCCGGCGTGCCTCACCATCTTCTCCGGCGCGTTCTACGTCGACCTCTCGCATCTGAAGCCCATCCATCCCGAGGCGGCGCGCTTCGTGCTGGAGGCCGCGGGGTTCCGGGACGTCGAGATCCGGTACGTGAACCCGGTGCCGCCCGACGGGAAGCTCCAGCGGCTCGAGCCTTTCTGGTACATGCGCCGCTACGAAGAAGTCTTCCTGAGCCAGATCAACGACAACTTCGAGCGCCTGAACCAGCTCCTGTGGGGCGCGCAGGACTACGCCGTGATCGGGCGGCGCCCGTGAGACGGCTCCTCGGGTGGGCGCGCCCGACGCCCGCCGTGCGCGACGCCGGGCGCGCGACGCCAGGCCGCGGGCCCCGGCTCGCGTTCGTCGTGCCTCGCTACGGCGCCGACATGGTCGGGGGCGCCGAGACGCTCGTCCGCGGACTCGCCGAGCACCTCGCCGCCTCCGGCAGCGCCGTCGAGGTGCTGACGACCTGCGCGCGGGATCACCTCTCGTGGAAGAACGTGCTCCCCGCCGGCGCGAGCCGCGAGGCGGGCGTGATGGTCCGCCGCTTCCCGGTGCGGCTCCGCGACACGCGCCGGCACGCCTGGCTCCAGCAGCGCATCCTGCGGGGCTCGCGGCTCCGCCCGAAGGAGGAGGCCCGCTGGGTGGAGGAGTCCGTGGGGAGCACGGAGCTCTTCGACCACCTCACCCGTCGACAGGGTGACTACGACCTCGTGTGCTTCGCCCCGTACCTCTTCGGAACGACGCTCCGCGGCGTGCCGCTCGTCCCCGGACGGGCTGTCCTGATCCCGTGCCTTCACGACGAGCCGTTCGCCCACCTCGGCGTCGTCCGGGAGGCGTTCCAGGCCTGCCGGGGCTTCATCTTCAACTCGCCGCCCGAGGCCGCGCTGGCCGAGAAGCTCTATGGGATCGGCGACCGCCCGGCCGGCGTCGTAGGCCTCGGGTTCGATCCGCCGTCGCCCGCCGACCCGGCGCCGCTGCGCCGGCGCCACGGTCTCGAGGGGCCGCTGCTCTTCTACCTCGGCCGGAAGGAGACGGGCAAGAACGTCCCGCTTCTCATCGAGTACGCCCTCCGCTACCGCGCCGTCCGGGGCTCCGACCTGACGCTCGTGCTCGCCGGCGACGGCCCGGTCACCGTGCCGCCGGGCACCCCGGGGGTGCGGGACCTGGGCTACCTCGACGCCGCCGCCAAGGCGGCGGCCTACGCGGCCGCCACGCTGGTGTGCCAGCCATCCGTCAACGAGTCCTTCTCGATCGTCCTGATGGAAGCCTGGCTCGCGAGAACGCCGGTCCTCGTCAACGCGCGCTGCGCGGTCACGACACACCACGTCCTGAGCTCCGGAGGCGGCCTCGCCTTCGAGGACTTCTACGAGTTCGCCGAGGCGCTCGACCTCCTCCTCGAGGACCCCGAGCGGCGACGTCGTCTCGCCGACCAGGGCCGGGCCTACGTCGAGGCCACGTACAGCTGGCCTGCGGTGACCGCACGCCTTCACGAGACCCTGGAGCGCCTCGTTGCCTGACACCCTCGCCTTCGTCACTCCCTGGTACGGGCGGGACATCCCGGGCGGCGCCGAGGCCGAGTGCCGCGCCACGGCGCGGGCGCTCCGGGATCGGGGCGTCCCCGTCGAGATCCTCACGACCTGCGCGCGCGACCACGCGTCGCCCTGGGCCGATCACCACCCGGACGGCGTGACCGAGGAGGACGGCTTCGTCGTGCGCCGCTTCAAGGTCCGGCCGCGCGACCCCGAGCGGTACGGCAGGCTCCAGTGGCGCTTGAACCACGGCGGGACGCTCACCTCGTTCGAGGAAGAGGACTTCGTCCGGGAATCGGTCAACTCGAACGACCTCTACGCGTACCTGGGCGGCGAGCGCGACCGGTACTGGTATGCGTTCATCCCGTACTGCTTCGGCACCACCTGGGAGGGCGCGCTGGTGGCGCCGGAGCGCTCGCTCCTGATCCCGTGCCTCCACGACGAGCCGTTCGCCCAGCTGAAGTGGACGCGCCGCATCCTGCGCGCGGTCCGCGCCGTCTGCTTCCACGTGCCCGCGGAACGCGCGCTGGCGGAGAGCCTGGCCGGCGCCGGCGCGGAGCGCTTCCACCTGGTCGGCGAGGGCGTCGACGCCCCGCCGCCGGGCGACGGTGCCCGGTTCCGGCGAACGCACCGGGTGCTCGACCCCTTCATCCTCTACGCCGGCCGGAAGGCGGCGGAGAAGAACACGCCGCTCCTGGTCGAGTACTTCGCCCGCTACAAGCTCACGCATCCCGGGAGCCGATTGAAGCTCGTGCTGATCGGCTCGGGGGGCGTGCGCATCCCGGGGCGCCTGTCCGCCGACATCCTCGACCTCGGGTTCATTCCCCTGCAGGACAAGGCGGACGCCTACGCGGCCGCCTTAGCGCTCTGCCAGCCGTCGCTCCTCGAGAGCTTCTCGCTCGTCATGATGGAGGCGTGGCTGGCCGGCGCCCCCTCGCTCGTCCACGGGCGGTGCGCCGTGACGCGCGACCACTGCCTCGCGTCGAACGGGGGCCTCTTCTTCGAGGACTACTTCGAGTTCGTCGAGGCGCTGGAGCTCCTGGCCCGGGACGAGGCCCTCCGCCAGCGGATGGGCGAGGCCGGGCGCGTGTACGTCCTCGCCAACTACACATGGGACCGGGTCACGGACAACTACGTGGCCGTCCTCCGCCGGGTGGGAGCGCGGCTCCCGTGACGCGCCCGCCCTTCCGGGCCGTCCACCAGTTGGTGTCGAACTTCGACGTGGGGGATGCCATCGGGAACCACGTCCGGGCTCTCCGCCGGCTCCTCCGAAGCTGGGGCTATGCCTCCGACGTGTACGCGCAGTACCGTCACATGAGCCTCCTGAAGGACGCCCACTTCTACACGACGTACCGGGCGGTGTCCTCGCCCGACACGGTGGTGCTCTTCCACTTCTCGATCGGCTCGGAGGTCACCAGCTTCTTCGCGGGCCTGCCAGACCGGCGCGCCATCGTCTACCACAACATCACCCCGCCCGAGTACTTCGTCGGGGTCAACGCGCGCGTCGCGGACCGCTGCCGACGCGGGCGCTGGGAGCTCGCGCGGCTCCGGAGCGTGACCGAGCTCGCCCTCGGCGTCTCGGAGTTCAACCGACAGGAGCTCGAGAGCGCGGGCTTCCGGCGAACCGGGGTCTTGCCGATCCTGGTCGACTGGGAGCAGTACGCCCTTCCCCCGGTGCGGGCGCTCGAGGAAGCGTACGGGCGCGGGACGAACCTCTTGTTCGTGGGTCGTCTCGCCCCGAACAAGCGCGTGGAGGACCTCATCAAGGCGTACTACTTCTACCGGCGGCTCGACTCGGAGAGCCGGCTGATCGTCGTCGGCTCGGCGGTGGACACCGAGACCTACCTCGCCGGCTGCCAGAAGCTCTGCGCGGAGCTGGGCCTTCTCGACCACGTGGTGTTCGCCGGTACCGTGTCGCAGGCGGAGCTCTGCACCCACTACCGCCTCGCGTCGGCCTACCTCTGCCTCTCCGAGCACGAGGGCTTCTGCGTGCCACTCCTCGAGGCCATGCACTTCGACGTGCCCGTGGTCGCGTACGCCGCCGCCGGCGTCCCGGGCACGATGGGCGACGCCGGGCTCCTGGTCCAGGAGAAGGACTTCCCGGCAATTGCCGAGCTGGTCCACCGGGTCGTCCACGACCCGGCGGTTCGCGCCGCCGTCGTCGCCGGGCAGCGCGCCCGGCTCCGGGCGTTCGACGCCGACACGATCGGGGCCACCTTGCGCGAGCACCTCGAGACCCTGGCCAGCGCGGAGGCGCTCCGGTGATAGATCCGCGGACCCGGCTCCGGCTCGCCTTCGTGGTGCAGCGCTACGGCCCGGAGATCGACGGGGGGGCCGAGTACGAGTGCCGGCGCGTCGCGGAGGTGCTCGCGCCCCACCACGACGTCGAGGTGCTGACCACCTGCGCGCGGGACTACCTCACCTGGCGGAACGTCTACCCACCGGGCATGGAGACGGTCAACGGCGTCCGCATCCGCCGCTTCCCCGTGGACCGTCCGCGCCGCGTGCGCGCGTTCGGCCGCTACGCGGACTGGCTCTATGCCACGCCGCACACGTTCTTCGACGAGGCGGAGTGGGTCCGGCGACAAGGCCCGCTGACGCCGCTCCTGGTCGAGTGGATCCGCGCCCACGCCGACGATCACGACGGCTTCCTCTTCTACACGTACCTCTACCTCCCGACGACGCTCGGTCTGCCGCTGGTCGCCCACAAAGCCGTCCTCGTGCCGACCGCCCACGACGAGCGGCCGATCTACCTCGACCTCTTCCGGAGTCTCTTCCGGATCCCGCGCGGCCTGATCTTCCAGGTGGAGGAGGAGCGGGCCTTCGTCGAAGGGCGCTTCCACACGGAGCATCTCCCGTCCGCGGTCATCGGCGCAGGGATCGACCCGGTCACGGACGCCGACGCGGCGCGGTTCCGGCGCCAGCACGGGCTCGAAGGCCCCTACTTCCTCTACGTCGGCCGAGTGGACGTCGAGAAGGGCTGCCGGGCGCTCGTCGACGCGTTCCTCGCCTGGCGCGAGCGAGCCGCCGAGCCGGCGACGCTGGTCCTCATGGGAACGGTCGCGCTGAAGGTCCCACGCCATCCAGCCGTGCGCGCCCTCGGTTTCCGCCCCGAGGCCGAGAAGCACGATGCGATTGCCGGGGCGACGGCGCTCGTGATGCCCTCGTCGCACGAGAGCTTCTCCTTCGTGATCCTCGAGGCGTGGTCGCAGGGCACCCCGGTCCTGGCGACCACGCGCTCCCCCGTGCTCCGGGGCCACGTCGAGCGCTCGGGCGCGGGCCTCCTCTACGACCGGGCGCCGGGCGACTTTGGCGAGGTCGCCGCCTCGCTGCTCGGCGACGAGCCTCTCCGCAAGACGCTCGGCGAGCGCGGCCGGGCCTACGTCGAGGCGCGCTACCGCTGGCCGGGCATCACACGCCAGTACCTCGACTTCGTGGGGCAGGTCTTCGGCGGAGGCGCGGCATGAGCCCGGCTGGCGCGGCGCGCGGCCGCCGGGTGGCATGACCGATGGACGCGCAGGTCTTCACCGAGCACTTCGATCTCGAGGACACGCACTGGTGGTTCCGCTCGAAGCGCACCCTGATCCTCTCGCTCCTGCGGCGCTACGGCGTCCTCGGCGGCCCGGGTCTCGACGTGGGGTGCGGGGCGGGCGGCACGCTGGCCGTCCTCGCCCGGCAGGGTACCTGGGTCGGCGTCGACGCCGACCCGGCCGCGCTCGAGCTCTCCCGGCGGCGCGGGCTCGCGCGCCTCGCCGGAAGCGGGGCCGAGGCGCTGCCCTTCCGCCAGGGCACGTTCGCGGCCTGCCTCTGCCTCGACCTGCTCTACCACCGGAACGTGGTCTCGGAGAGCGACGTGCTCCGGGAATGTCACCGGGTCCTGCGCCCCGGCGGCCTGCTGCTCGTGACCGACTCGGCCTTCAAGTGGCTCCGCTCGGCACACGACGAGGCGGTGCACGGCGCCCGCCGCTACACGCGGCGCGAGCTCGTCGAGCGAGTCCGGGCCGCGGGCTTCACGCCGGTCCTCGCCTCGTACGCCTATTGCCTCGTCTTCCCGGTCGTAGCGGCCGTGCGCCTCGCCCGGCGCGGCGCCGCGGCCGGCTCGGACGTGTTCCCGCTGCCTCGCCCGCTCAATACTGCGCTCCTCGGAGTGCAGGCGGTCGAGCGGGCCCTCCTCCGCGTGGGCCCGCTGCCCTTCGGCAGCTCGGTCGTGCTGGTGGCACGGAAGGCGGCGGCGTGACGGCCTCGGTGGTCCTGCCCACGTACAACGAGCGCGACGTCATCGTCGGCGTGGTCGGCGAGATCCTCGACCTGGTTGGCGACGTCGAGGTGCTGGTCGTGGACGACGACTCCCCGGACCGCACCTGGGAGGCGGTCGAGACCGCCTTTGCCGGAGACCGGCGCGCGCGCGCCCTTCGCCGGGTGGGCCGCCGCGGGCTCCCCTCGGCCATCGCCGAGGGCATCGCGGACACGCGGGGCGACGTGGTGGTGTGGCTCGACGCCGACGGCTCGATGCCGGCTGGCGTTATCCCGACGCTCGTGGCGGCGACGGCGAACGCCGACGTCGCCGTCGCCTCGCGCTACGCCGCCGGCGGCCGGGACGCCCGGGACTCCGCCGCGCGCATCCTCGCGTCCCGGGCGATCAACGCCTTCGGCACGCTCGCGCTCGGGGGCCCGGTCCGCGACTGGACCTCCGGCTTCGTGGCGGCCCGGCGGTCGGCGCTCGAGCGCGTGCCCATCCGCGCGGACCACGTCTACGGTGACTACTGCATCGACTTTTTGCACCGGGCGTGCCGCCAGGGCCTCCGGGTGGTCGAGGTGCCCTACGCATGCGTGGAGCGCCGCGCGGGCACGACCAAGACCAGCCCGAGCCTTCGCCGGTTCGCGGCCCTGGGATTCCGCTACGCCCAAACCATCCGGCGGCTGCGACGCGAGAGCCGCACCGAGGAGGACCGGCCGTGATCGAAGAGACCCGCCTGCCCGAGAACATCATGGCCGAGCTCTCGAAGATCGTGCCGGGGCCCGAGCCGGCGCTGGAGGTCCGCCTCCCCCGCATCCCGGTCGTGGAGGAGGCCCTGACCCGCCGGATCATCCCCGTCTCGGACCCGCGCCTGGACGGCAACGAGCTGCGCTATCTCACCCAGTGCATCCAGTCGAACTGGATCTCCTCGGCCGGCCGCTTCGTCCGGGAGTTTGAGGACACCTTCGCTCAGATGGTCGGGTGCCGGTATGGGGTCGCCTGCTCGAACGGGACCACGTCGCTCCATCTCGCCCTGGTGACCTTCGGCCTCGGGCCTGGTGACGAGGTCGTCCTGCCCGCCTTCACCATGATCGCCACGGCGAACGCCGTCCGCTACACGGGCGCCACGCCGGTGCTGGTCGACTCGGAGCGCGACACGTGGAACCCCGACACGGCGCGGTTCGAAAGCGCCATCACGCCCCGGACGAAGGGCATCATCGTCGTCCACACCTACGGCCACCCCGTCGACATGGACCCGGTCATGGAGCTGGCCGAGCGCCGGGGCCTGTGGGTCCTCGAGGATGCCGCGGAGGCCCACGGCGCGACCTACCGGGGCCGGCCCGCCGGGAGCATCGGCCAGGCGGCTTCCTTTTCCTTCTACGCGAACAAGATCATCACCACGGGCGAGGGGGGGATGGTCACGACCAACGACCCCGAGATCGCGCGCCTCGGGCGCCGGCTCCGCGACCACGCCTTCTCAGACGATCGGCACTTCTGGCACAAGTACCTCGGGTTCAACTACCGGATGAGCAACATGCAGGCCGCCGTGGGGCTCGCCCAGACCGAACGCCTGGAGGAGTTCGTGCAGATCCGCCGCGCGAACGCCGCGCGCTACTCGGCGCGGCTCAAGCGGATCCCCGGGCTCACGCTGCCGGTGGAACGACCCTGGGCCAAGAACGTCTACTGGATGTACGGGGTCGTCGTCGAGGACGCGTTCGGGATCTCCCGGGACGAGCTACGGCAACGCCTCGCCCGCCGGGGGATCGAGACCCGCACGTTCTTCATTCCCATCCACTTGCAGCCGATCTACTATGAACTGTTCCGCGGGCAACGCTTCCCGGTGGCTGAGGAGCTCTGCCAGCGTGGGTTCTACCTGCCCTCGGGCGCGACCCTCACGGAGGCCGAGGTGGCCTACGTGTGCCAGGCCGTGGCCGAGGTGCGAGAGGAGCGCGGATGATTCCCGTCTTCGCCCCCTGGCTCTCCGAGAACGTGCGGCGCTACGTCCTCGACTGCGTCGACTCGGGCTGGATCTCCTCGCTCGGGCAGTACGTCGGGCGCTTCGAGCGCGACTTCGCCACCTTCTGCGAGGCCCTCCACGCCGTGGCGACGTCGAACGGCACCACGGCGCTTCACCTCTGCCTGGCGACGCTCGGCATCGGCCCGGGTGACGAGGTGCTGGTCCCGGACCTGACCTTCGTCTCGACGGCCAACGTCGTCCGCTACACCGGAGCGACGCCCGTGCTGGTGGATTCCGACCCGCGGACGTGGGGGATGGACGCGGCTGACGCGCGGCGGAAGCTCACGGCGCGGACCCGGGCCGTCATCCCGGTCCACCTCTACGGGCACCCCGTGGACATGGATCCGTTCCTCGCCATGGCGGCCGAGCATCGACTGGACATCGTCGAGGACGCCGCCGAGGCCCACGGGGCGCGCTACAAGGGGCAGCGGGTCGGGGCGCTCGGGCGGATCGGCGCCTTCTCCTTCTACGGGAACAAGATCATCACGACCGGCGAGGGTGGCATGGTCGTGACCAACGACCCGGCACTCGCCGAGCGCGCAGCATTCCTGCGAGACCACGCCATGGATCCCCGCCGCCGGTACTACCATCCGGAGATCGGCTTCAACTACCGCATGACCAACATCCAGGCGGCGATCGGCTGCGCCCAGCTCGAGCAGGCGGATGCCATCCTCGCGCGGCGGAAGGCGATCGCGGGGGCCTACGAGACCGGCCTCGCCGGGATCTCCGGGCTCACGCCGCCACCGGCGGAGCCCTGGGCGGAGAGCGTGTACTGGATGTACTCCGTCCTGATCGAGCCGGCGTTCGGATCGAGCCGGGAGGCCGTCATCGCGGGCCTCCGGGCTCGCGGCGTCGACTCCCGCCCCTTCTTCGTGCCGCTCCACGAGCTGCCCCCGTACCACATGGACACCCCGTTCCCGGTGGCCACGTCGCTCGGGGCGCGCGGGATCAACCTGCCCTCCGGCACGGGCCTGTCACTCGAGGAGATCACCACGGTGTGCGATGCGCTGCGGGTGCTCTCCTCGGACTGAGAACCGCCGAGAACCCATCACCCGCCGATGGCCGCGCACCAGAGCTGAGCCGAGTCCCCATGGTCTCCGTCGTCCTGCCCACCTACAACGAGCGCGAGGGAATCGGCGAGCTGGTCGCCGAGATCCTGGCGGTCGCCCGCCGGGCCGGTCTGGACCTGGAGGTCCTGGTCGTGGACGACGCGTCACCGGACGGCACGGCGGCGCACGTCGAATCCACCTTCAAGGGCGACCCGGCCGTGCGCGTTGTCGTTCGGCGAGACGAGCGGGGCCTCGCGAGCGCGATCTACCGGGGCATCCGGGAGGCGCGCGGCGACGTCGTGGTGGTCATGGACTCCGATGGCAACCACGATCCCGCCCTCCTGCCACTGATGGTCCGCTGCGTTGAGGAGTTCGACGTGGTGATTGGCTCCCGCTACGTCCTCGGGGGTGGCATGCTCACGTCGCGGTTCCGCTACTGGGGCTCCTACGCCTTCAACATTCTGATCCGCATGGTGCTCGGACTGCGCATCCACGACAACCTTTCCGGCTACCTCGCCTTCCGACCGACGCTGCTTCGCGGGCTCACCCCCGAGGCCGTGTTCTACGGCTATGGCGACTACGCCATCCGGCTCCTGCACCACGTGGTCCGCGAGGGCGGCCGCGTGCTGGAGATCCCGACGGTCTACCGGTTCCGAAAGGGGGGCGAGTCCAAGACCCGCTTCTCCGCGTACCTCTGGACGTACCTCGCCTCGGTGTTCCGGCTCCGGCTGGCCCGGCGGTGAGCGCGGGCGGCCTGGCGCCGGGCGGAGCCCAGCCCCGCCCCGCGCGCGACTGGTGTTTCTGGGCGCTCTTCGGGTTGCTCGGGCTCCTCTTGGCGCTCTACCTGGCCTTCCCCCGGCTCGACGCCGACCAGGCGATCACCGGTCTCATGGGCGTCTACGTGCTCCGGGGTGAGTTCCCCATCTTCTTCTGGATGCAGGACCACGCCGGGGTCCCGGAGTCGTACACCGCCGCCCCCCTCTTCTTCCTCTTCGGGATCTCGCGCCAGGTCCTCGATCTGGTTCCGGCGCTCGGCACGGTCGCGCTCGCTCTGGCCGTCTACCGCACCGGGCTCGTCCTCTTCGGCCGCGGGGCCGGCCTCCTGGGCGTTCTCTTCACCACCGTGGTGTCGGCGTACGTCGCGGCGAACTACACCCTGGCCCGGTCGTACTATGTCGAGCATCTGCTCGTCGGCCAGGTCGTGCTCCTCGGCGCCGGGCTCTGGCTCGCCCGGCCGCTCTCCGAGCCAGTGCGGTGCCGGGTCGCGATCGCCATGGGCCTCGCCGGGGGACTGGGTCTCTACTTCAACTTCCAGATCGTGGACGCGCTCATCCCCGCCCTGGTGGCCCTGCTCCTGGTGGAACCGGGCTTGCCGTTCCGGCGAGCGGCGTGGCTCGGCGTCGGCGCGTTCCTCCTCGGGAGCCTGCCCTTCTGGGTCTACAACCTCACCCACGACTGGGCGACGGTGGCGACCGGCGCGCGCTTCCAGGGGCACCTCTCGGGGCACGAGTCCGCGCGGATCCTGGCCGTCGATCTGCTTCCGGTCGTCCTCGGGGTCCGATCCGGCACGGACCAGCCCTCCCATCTGCCCGGCCTGCTCGCCTGGACGATCCCGTTGATAGTGGGCGGCGCCGTCCTGCTCCTCCTGGCCCGGGTCGTCGCGGGAATCGGACGCCTCCGTCGCGACGCCCCGCTAGCCGGCGAGGCACTCCTCCTCATCGGGATCGCCGTTACCCTCGGCGTGGTCTGGTACGGCGGGTACATCCGCGTCCCGCGCTACCTCCTGCCCCTGGTCCCCCTGCTCGCGCTCGTGCTCGCGCGCGCGGCCCAGCTGACGTGGCGCTGGACGCGGGCCGGCACGATCGTGTGGGTGGCGGCGTACCTTCTCGCCGTCGGGATGGATCTGGCTCCCGACGTCACGGCGCTCAGGCCCGAGGCCCGGCTTCGGTATCGGCAGGAGCGCGAGGCCGATGCGCGGCTCTTCGAGTGGCTCCGCGCGATGGATCTACGAAAGGCTTACGCCTTCGACTACTGGCTGGCTCCTCGGCTCACCTTCGAGGCCCAGGGGGAGATCATCGTGGCCCAGCCGTTCAACGACCGCCATCCCCCCCACACGCTGGCGGTCGACCGGTCGCCTCGGCCCGCGTACGTGGTCCAGGCGGGTGTCGAGACCTTCCGCGCCTGGCTGGAGGCGACGCGGATCACGGCCCGAGAGGACGTGGCCGGCGAGTACCACATCTTTCACGACTTCACGCCGCCGCCCGAGGTCCGATCGCTGGCTCGCTCGGCCTTCACCGTCCGCACAAGCGCGGGCCGCGGCGAGGCCGCTAGCCTGCTCGACGCGAAGCTCGACACCGGGTGGTCGAGCGCCCGGGGCCCGGAGGGCTCTGCCTGGGTCGAGGTGGACCTCGGTGCCGAGCGTCTGGTGAGCGGGGTAACGCTCGTGAACGACCGCGCCGAGCGCGTCCCGGACGACCTGGTGGTGATGGCCGAGAGTGCCGGCGCCGGGCTCAGCGCGGTGGCCGCGCTCGCCCCCCAGGGTGTCGCGGCCCACTGGGAGAACGGCGCGATCCGGATCACGGCGAGCCGGACGCTGACCGTGCGCTTCGTGCCGGTGGTCACCCGGCGCGTCCGACTCGTCGAGAAGGGGCCGCCCGGACGCTGGAGCGTGGCGGAGCTGTTCCTGCTGAGCCCCGCGCCTCCGGGGTCCCCGCCCGACGCCGCCGCCGCGCTCGTGCACGAGGGCCGCCGACTCGAGGATGCGGGACAGACGGGGCCGGCGCTCCTGCGTTACCACGAGGCGATGCGTCGCGGCCCGGACGATCCGGCTGGCTACGAGGCAGCCGCGCGGCTAACCACCCTGCTCCGGGTGAGCGTCCGGTCCCCGCTCGAGTACGCCGCGCGGCTCGCGACCCTCGGGCTCCCCACCGACGCGCGGGGTGCCTACGCCGACGCGACGCGAGCCCTCGGGCCGGAACGGGTCCACGTCGAGCTCTGGCGGCTCCGCGCCCGTCTCGCCGCAGCGGACGGTGACGCCCGGGAAGCGGCCCGGCTCTCCGCCGAGGCGGACGCGGCACTCGCGCCGGCACGGCCGGTCGGCGCCCTGATGGGCGGCCAGGCCGAGCTCGTGGGCTACGACGTCCGGCCAGACCCGCTCCGGGCCGGCGAGACCGTGGAGCTCACGACCCACTGGCGCCTCTACCGGGCGCCCTGGGCACGTCTGATGGTCTGGGTGCACCTTCGTGCCGACAGCCGGCCTGACCACCAAGGGACCCGCTTCGGAGACGACTATCCGTTGGCCGGCTTCCTGCCCGAGCTCGGCGTCGCGCCGCAGCACATGAGCATCCAGCGACGGATCCCGGTGCCCCCGAACGCGACCGCCGGGCGGTACCGGCTGGTCGCTGGACTCTGGAGCCCTGGATCCGGCTGGCGCCTCCACCGGTGGTGGCGCGGGATTCTGCCGACCCTCGACACGACCCTCGAGCTCGGCCGCGTCGAGGTCATCCGCCCCGCGCCCTGATCACACGGCGGGCGCTCCAAGCCCGTCTGCTATACTCAGCCGGATGGACGGGCGGAAGTTTCGTCACATGGGCCGCCTGGCTCGCATCTTCTGGGCCTACCGGACGGGCGCGGCCACGGTCCCCCAGCTTCCGGTTCGGCTCTGGATCGAATCGACAAGCCGCTGCAACCTCAAGTGCGGCTACTGCCCGAACAAGGACGTGGTCAAGGAAGACCACGGGTTCATGGACTTCGGGCTCTTCACCTCGATCATCGACCAGGTCAAGGACCACGCCTACGACGTGAACCTCTTCCATCGCGGGGAACCGCTCATGCACCCGCGGCTCGCCGACATGGTCGCTTACGCCCGGGACAAGGGCCTCTACACTCGCGTCCACACCAACATCACGCTGCTCAACGAGAAGAAGGGACGGGCGCTGATCGAGTCCGGCCTCGACTTTCTCTCGTGCTCGTTCGACGGGTACGAGAAGGACATGTACGAGAAGAACCGGGTCGGGGCCAAGTTCGAATGGGCGCTCGATCATCTCAAGGGGTTCCTGCGCCTGAAGCGCGATCTCGGCGCCAAGAATCCCTTGACCGTGCTGCAGGTCATGGAGATCGGCGCGCCGCCGAAGCCCGAGCTCAAGCGCCTCCGGCGCGCGTTCCTCGACAATTTCAAGGGTTTGCCGCTCGATCGCGTGATCCTGCGCACCCCGCACAACTGGGCGGGCGACGTCTTCGTGCCCGATCTCTCGCGCGAGGCGCTCCTCGCCGACGGACGGCGGTTCACGCCGTGCACGTTCCTCTGGTATTCCACGTCCGTTTACTGGGACGGTACGGTCGTCGCATGTCCCCAGGACTTCTTCGGGAAGCTGGGCATGGGCGATCTCAAGCAGAAGCCGCTCCGCGAGATCTGGAACGACGCCCGGCTGGTGGACCTGCGCGCCAAGATGGCGAAGGGGGACATTCCGAAGGAGCTGCCCTGCTACACGTGCGACCGCATCTGGCGCCATCAGGTCATGAAGGTGCCGACCGACTACCTCAAGACCTTCCTGTCCGACCACCTCATGTCCTATGGATGGCTCCGCCGGCTGGCGCGCGTCTGAAACGGAGTAGTGGAATTGCTGTCAGCGCGTGTCGCTCTAGCGCGATTGCCGCGTCCTATCGCATTAAATCGTCCGCTCCTAGAGAGCCGTCTGGCGCCTACACGCGATGGCTTTAAGCACGCCCCGGTTCGCGGCTTCGCGCACATCTGCGCCCTTGAGATGGTCCCGCGCCGACTGGCTCCACGAACTCTTACCACCGAGTTGCGTAGTCAGCGCTTCATGTGAGTCGGCCACTGATCGTTCCTTGGCGTAGGCACGACGCTCACGCGTCCGACCTCCCACACAAAATCTCGTAGTCCGCCGTCGTGCTCGTGACCTTCGCGCCGCACCCCAGATAGCCAACTCCATCGTTCGAGAGCTTCGAAAGTACTCGTGACTGTATACGCCTGGAGATCCATGAAAACCTGCGATCATCCTCAGCTCCGGTCATCATTCGCGTCCGCCGCGACCTCCAGTCTCCACCCATACAATCGCTGCGTCGGTGCCCACATCGTTTGCAGGCCTGCACATCGTCAGAAGGATAGCTGTGCGTGTCGAGATCAAACACAGCGCCCCCTAGAACTGTCGCGAATTAAGCGCTTTGAAGTACGCAAGAAATGCCAGCTGCCGTCGTGAAACTCGAGTCGCCGAACTCCTTGATTCCGCTAATTCATTCTCAACATCAACAACAGACTCTTGCATCAAACATCGAAGCGAAACACCGCGTACCACGGAGAATACAACCGCCGTCCATTGTCCAAGTCATGATAGCCTCCGTCGCGATCCGCTGCTCTCCTGAGCCGTCACGTTGATACAAAGACATCCCATGCGCTCAATCGCAAAGCTACCCACTCCCGCTGGCTCCGGAGAAACACAATCTGCCGTCCATCCGAGAGAAGCGCGAGAAAAAATCACTTCGGATTATTCGTTAGCGCCGACGCTAACTCATGCAGATCAAGAGGTATAGTTCGTGATTCCGCTCCGTTGAAAACCAGAACATCCGCGCGTTGATCCGACCGCCAAAGCCTTAACCCGTCCTGCTCGCGCGTCAGCCGAAAATTTTTAAACCTATACATTTTTTAATTTATTTTTTAAATTAAATTTCTTATATACATTAACTTATATTCATAACATATCTATACACTCTTTTATTCATAATATTCATCTTACACTTTATATATATACCAACTATTTTAAAATCTATCTTTACAATTTTTAATTACATACATTTAATAATATTTAAAATAAATTTTATTTTTTATTATAAAAAATACTTATTTATTTATTTCATTAAATTATTATTTACTAAAACTTATTATTTTTAATTCTTAATAACATTTTATCTATATATTTTCATTTTTATAGCCTCCCGCGCCGGATCGATAAACCACACGACATCCGGATCTATGCGCCATAATATACTCCGGATCTTGCCGGCGGTGCTCTGAACCGCCGCCAAATTTAATATAATAATAAAAAACTTTCATAATCACAAAATAATTCACAACAATATACAATTAAATACAACATGCGTTGGCGCGACAATTCTCACGAGATTATCCCGCCCGATGCTCGTCCGAGCCGGATCAGCACAGCCGTTCATACCTTCACGCGATCCGATCGCTTCGCAAGAACATATGAACCTGATATGCGCAGTCGGGCGGGAGACGCTCATCGACAACAGCGTGCACCTGCTCGATCTGCCGCTGGTTCATGGGTGCAAGTTCATCAAGGCCAGGATGCTCGCGCACACCTCATCTTGCGAGGAGCGCCGGACGGCACAGTGCGGATCAGCGCGCAGTGAGTGCGGGACAACGCCTTCGGGCTGTTGCAGAACTCCGATACGCGTGCCAACCTCCACACCTCCTGGACCCAGTGGCAGGGTTACCTGTATCTCGAGATCCTCGGCACGCACGTACCTGCTCATCAACAACACCATATCAGGCCAGGTGTCGTCCATGTGTTCGCGCGCCACGGTGAGCCCATCGCCACCACGATCGAGATCCAGCCCTGGCCAAGCTAAACACGTCGTGGCAACGCCACCTGCAGAGCTCCTCGACGCCATTCGAGAATCGCACCCCATTCCGAGCAGCTCGACAGCCTGCGCGCCGCGCGGATGGTCAACGTCTCTCACGTCACACCTCGGCAAGGCTGAGCCGATCCAGCGGATCGCAATCCATCTACCGCGCGGGCGTCGCGCCGCAGGCGCTAGCATTCCCCCGTCGAGCCAACCTGACGCCACGCCCAACCACAACGGCAAGGCCGGCGCCACGAGCCGCCGGCGCACCGCGCTGACCACGACCTCGCAGCGCCACCCTCGTTCCAGGTGGGAACCGGATCTGCTCCCGCCATCCTGCTCGGGGCGCTGGCCCTGCGGATCTACGGGCTTCGGTGGGGCTTGCCCGAACGGATCGACTTAAACCCGGACGAGAACACGGTGCTGACGATCGTGTCCCAGATGAGCTGGCAGCATCTAGATCCGGCGCGTACTTCTACGGCGGGCTCTTCTACGAGATCTGCGTGCTGGTCCCAGCCTCCCCGCGCCGGGTCGGGGAAGAGCCCGACCCGGCGTCGAGCGAAAGCGCCCGTATACTTCGTGATCTTGACCGTGCGGTGCTCGAACCGTGCCCGCCGTGGGGCCGGCGCCTTGCGGCGCGCCTTTGGTATTACGTCTACAGTCATCACACGTCATGCTGACGTTCTGATGACTGCAAGCGTACGCCGCCGTGGCACGTACCAGCGCCCATTGCTCAGATCATCCTCGCGTCGCGTTGCGGAGTTGCCACCGCACGAATTAATGAAGCATTTCCACCGTCGCGATCATGTAGCTGCGCTACGCCCTCTGGAGCGCGTGTCTGCGCCGGCAAGTCTGCGCGTGCGCCTTGGCATGCGCGCGTTGCTGGCGGTATTATCGCGTCGCCACAATGTTCCTCAAGCGCAGGCGACCTGGAAGGCCTTCCAGCACGAGATGTACGCGCGTCCACGACCTCGACTACGACTTCAACCTGTGGCCCACTGGCTGGCAGTACAAGCCCTACGTGTACCAGTTCGGCGCCGCGTTCCCCTTCAGCTTCGGCGTTACGCTCTACGCGGCGCTGCTTAGCAGCCTGATCTACTGCGCGGTCCAGTAGCGGCGCATCTTGATCGTGCCGTTCGGGTACGCGGCGTTCTACCTGGCGTCATGGCAGCTGGAAGTTCGTCCCGATCCGGTACTACCTGCCGTTCGAGCCAGTGCTCCTGATGGCGCTCGCGCTGGCGCTGCGCATGCCTGACGGCGCCCGCTGTCCGCGTCCGGCGCTGAACGGGCGTCGGGCTCGCCTGGTGCTCGCCTACACCGTGCGCCTTCACGGTCTCCACCACCGCCCGATTCACCAACATACACGACTCAAAGCCCAGCGGTGGCTCCAGTCGCGCGTCGCGAGGACACGATGTCCTCACGGTGGCGCCGAGTGGTACCTGCCGACGCCGAAGGGCCGACGGGTGATGAACCTCTCGAGTACGGGCGATGCCGGCCGTCATCGCCCACCGCCGTCCCGACTACGTGGTGCTGACCAGCCTGCACTACGCCAGATCCTACCAGAGCGGACGGGAATGTCGCCATGTGGAACACGCTGCGCAGGCGTGCTCCCTACGCCTCGTCCAGCGCTTGGCAGAGTCCTGAACTGGTTCTTCCCGCGAGGCTTCCGGACGGCGACGCATGGGCTTCGGGAGTAGGCGGCCACATCAGCAGCGGAGTGAACGAGCGATGATCGACGGCGTCAAGGTAGTGGAGCTGGTGACCCACGAGGATGACCGGGGCTATCTGACGGAGGTCGCGCGCCACGCGGAGAATCCCGAGCCCCATGCCGTGGTCCACCGCTTCGGTCAGGTCTACCTGGTCGGAAACCCCGCTCGCGGCACCATCCGCGCCTTCCACAAGCACGAGGAGCTCTGGGACTGGTTCTTCATCAGCCACGGCAGCGCCAAGTTCGTGCTCAAGGACGATCGGGCCGGGAGCCGGACGCACGGGAACCTGATGACGGTCATCGCGAGCGCCCGGAAGCCCCGGCTCATCGTCGTGCCTCCCGGCGTGTACCACGGCTGGATGTCCCTCGAGGACGACACGCAGATGGTGAGCACCGCCAGCCACGTCTACAACCACGCGAAGCCCGACGAGGTGCGGATCCCCCCGGACGCGTTCGGCGACGTCTGGACCGTGAAGGGCCGGTAGGGTGCGACGGATCCTCGTCGTCGGCGGCGCGGGGTACGTGGGCTCGGTCCTCACCGAGGAGCTCCTGCAGCGCGGCTACACCGTGCGCGTGCTCGACCGCCTCTACTTCGGGGACAGCGGCCTCCGGGGCGTGCGCGATCGGATCGAGCTGGTCGAGGCGGATATGCGCGCGGTCTCCCCTCGGGTGCTGGAGGGCGTCGACGCCGTCGTGAACGTCGGTGGCCTGTCGAATGATCCGACCGCGGAGTACAACCCGCGGGCCAACCACGAGATGAACACCGTGGCGACGGCCGCGCTCGCGCGGCTCTGCAAGGCGGAGGGCGTGCGGCGCTACGTCCTCGCCTCGTCCTGCTCGATCTACGACTGCGGGGTGCTGGACGAGGGCGCGGACGTGCTGCAGGACGAGGCCGCCCCGGTTGCGCCGCGCGCCCCCTACTCTCTGTCAAAGTACGACGCGGAGCGCGAAGTCCTCCCCATGGCCGGCGAGGACTTCTGCCCCGTCGCCCTCCGGAAGGGCACGATCTACGGCTACTCGCCCCGGATGCGCTATGACCTCGTGGTCAACACCTTCGTCCGGGACGCCCTCATCCACCGCCGGCTCACGCTCCACCACGGTGGGGAGATGTGGCGGCCTCTCGTGGACGTCAGGGACACCGCCCAGGCCTATATCGCCCTGGTCGAGGCGGAGGACGCGGCGGTGCGGGGCGAAGTCTTCAACCTCTGCTACCGGAACCTGCGCATCTCCGAGCTCGCCCTCCGCGTGCAGGAGGCGCTGCGACGCCTCGGGATCGACGTCGACATCCGGCCCGACTACCACCACGGCAGCGTGCGCAACTACCGGGTCTCGGGCGACAAGATCGGGCGCGTCCTGAATTTCCGCCCGAAGGTCTCGATCGAGGACTCGGTCACCGACATGGTGCAGCGCATCCAGGCCGACGGCCGGACGGATCTCGAGAACCCGCGCTACTACAACATCCGCTGGATCCAGCTCCTCGAGGAGGATCGCAAGGCCGCGGGTACCCCCGGCTCGGTGCTCGACGCCCCCTCGACCCCGCTTCCGCAGTAGCATGGGGTCGTGGAGCGCATCCTCCTCATCGGAGCGAACGGCCAGCTCGGCACCGACCTCCGCCGCACGCTGCCCGCGGCGGCGCTGATCCCGCTCACCCGGGCCGATCTCGACGTCACCGACCAGGGGGCCGTGGAGCGGGCCCTCGCGACCCATGCCCCCGCGTGGGTGATCAACACGGCCGCGTACCACCGGGTCGACGACATCGAGACGAAGGACGCGTCGCTGGCGTTAGCCGTCAACGAGGTTGCCGTCGGTCACCTGGCCCAGGCCTGCACGCACCGCGGCGCGCGGCTTCTCCATCTCAGCACGGATTACGTCTTCGGCGGGGACCTCCCTGGCAACCCTCCACGGCCGTACACGGAGGAGGCTCCGCCCGCGCCGCTGAGCGTCTATGGCGCATCGAAATTGGCCGGCGAACGCCGGGTCCGCGACGCGAGCCCGGACCACGTCGTCGTCCGATCCTCCGGCCTCTACGGGGTTGCCGGGTCCGCGGGCAAGGGGGGCAATTTCGTCGAGACGATGCGACGGCTCGCCCACCAGGGCGGCGACATCCAGGTCGTCGAGGATCAGATCCTGGGCCCGACCTACACGGCCGATCTGGCGGAGGCCATCAGCGCGCTCGTCGCCGTGAATCCCCCGGGGGGGATCTACCACCTCACCAACGCGGGCGCCTGCTCCTGGTTCGAATTCGCCAGCCGCATCTTCAAGCTCTGCCGGCTCTCACCGAACCTCAGGCCGACGACGAGCGCGGCGTACAGGGCCAAGGCGCCGGCGCCGCGGCCGCCTTACTCGGTCCTCGCCAACACTCGCGCGGCCGCGCTCGGGCTCCCGCCGCTCCGCCCGTGGCCCGAGGCGCTGGACGCCTACCTCCACGCCAAGGGGCACCTCGCCGACTGACCCGCGCGAGCCGCCGGGCGCGCGGCAACGCTCTGCTACAATGAGGCGCTGATGCGCGTGCTGATGGTCGCCCCGACACCGTTCTTCGGGGACCGCGGATGCCACATCCGGATCCTCGAGGAGGTCCGGGTCCTCCGCGGCCTCGGCGTCGAGACCCTCGCTGGCCACGTACGCCGTCGGGCGTGACCATCCGGAAGTCCCGACGGTCCGCGCGCCACGCGTACCGTGGGTGCGGACGCTGCCCATCGGGTTCTCGCCCCACCGACCGTACTTGGACGGGCTACTCCTCGGGACGACGCTCCGGGCCGCACGGCGCTTCCGGCCGGACGTGCTCCACGGCCACCTCCACGAGGGCGCCGCGATCGCGTCGGTCGTCGGCCGGCTCATCGGGCGGCCCGCGGTGGCCGACCTCCAGGGCAGCGTCGCCGACGAGATGATCGCGCACGGGCACCTGGCCGCGCGGGGGCCGCTTCCGGCGTCGCTGCGCCGCCTGGAGCGGTGGGTGCTCCGCTGGCCGGCCCGGCTCCTGCCTTCGTCCGCGAACTTCGCCCGGGAGCTGGTCGAGGTCTGGCGGATCCCGCGGAAGCGGGTGGTGCTGCTCGCGGACGGCATCGACCCCGAGTTTCTCCGGCCCGGGCCGGCCCCCGACGACCTCCGCGAGCGGCTCGGGCTCGTCGGCAAGCGGGTCGTGGTCTTCCTGGGCGTCCTCACCGAGTACCAGGGCATCGAGGATCTGCTTGCCGCGTGGCCCACGGTCATGGGCGCCGTCCCCGACGCCCACCTCCTCCTCATGGGACACCCGAACGTCGAGCGGTATCGCGCCCGCGCCGCCGAGCTGACGCCGCCGGGCTCGGTCACGCTGACGGGCCGGATCGACTACGGGGAGACTCCCCGCTACCTCGCCCTCGGGGACGTCGCGGTGAGCCCGAAGCACGTCAGCACGGAGGCCAACGGCAAGCTGCTCAACTACATGGCGATGGGACTTCCCTCGGTCGCCTACGACGGCCCGGTCTCCCGCGAGCTCCTCGGGGAGGCTGGCGTCTTCGCGCCGATGCGGGACGTCCCGGCGCTCACGGCCGCCCTGGCCGGGCTCCTTCGCGATCCCCACGAGCAGAAGCTCCGAGGTCAGGCGCTCCGTGAGCGCGCCGTCGCCCACTTCGGGTGGCCGGCGCTGGGCAGGCGGCTCGTCGATGTCTACCGGACCTGCCTCGAGGAGCGCTAGCCTCCCGCGCTTCGGGCGCGGCGCCGCGGTCACCCTCTTCCTCCTGTTCCAGCTCCTCGGCGTCATCTTCACGGCGCCCTTGGTCCGGCACCTCCGCCACGCGTTGCCGTACGCCGCCGTGCCGACCCCCGGCCGCGAGCTCGTCTATGGCGTCCAGGGCGACTACCTGCAGTTCTACTACTACCTGTGGCTCGTCGAGGAGCGCCTGCTGTCGGGGGCCTCCTTCCTGAAGGACCCCTACCAGTTCGCGATCGACGGGCCTCGGGCGAACCTCCCGAACATCTTCTTGCCGGCCGCCCTTCTCTTCGTCCCGCTCTCCGCGCTCGGCCACCGGTTCGCCTACAACGCCCTCGTCCTCCTGTCCTTCCCGTTCGCCGGCATGGCCGCGGCGCTTCTCGCCCGGCGCTACGGCGTCTCGCAGGCCGGTGCGTTCGTCGCCGGGGTGGTCTTCGCCTGCGCGCCCTACCGGGTAGGCGCCTTGCTCGGCGGGCATCCCGCGGGCCTCGCGTATCCGCTGGTCCCGCTCGTCCTGTGGGGGGTCGAGGGCGCGCTGGCGGGATCGCTCGGGAGCGGCCTCGCGGCGGGCGGCGCGCTCCTCGGACTCGCCCTGATGGAACCCCACTTCGCGTACTTCGCCGCCCTCGGCCTGCCGCTCTACGTGCTGGCGCGCGTCGGGCTTCCCGCGTGGCGACGGGAGCTCCTGGTCATCGGCCCCGGGGCCTGGCTGGCCGCGGGTGCTATCGCCGTCGCCCTCGCCTACGGAGCGCTCGGCGCCCTCGCGCGCCAGGGCTGGCAGGACCCGCTGTCCGTGGACCTCGCGATCGGTGCGGTGGTCACGCTCCTCGCGCTCGCGATCTGGCAGGCGCTGGCGGCCTGGCTCCTCGCGGCCGGCGTCGTGACGGATCCGCGCCCGGCCGCGCGCCGGAGCCTCATGGCGTGCCTGCCGTGGCTCCTCGCCGCCGCGGCCGTGACCGGCCGCGGGCGGCTCGTCGCGGCCGCACTCGCCCTGCCACTCCTCGTCCACGGGGCGTGGCTCCTCGCCGGGTGGCGGCGGTGGTGGTCTCCCAGACTCCCGGTGATCCCGGTGGCGCTCGCCGTCGGCGGCGGCCTGGCGGCCGGCGGCTTCCTCCTGCTCTTGCAGCGGCTCCTGCTGAACCGGTCCGTGTCGGGCGCCGGCCGGACGCTCCACGAGGTGCTGCTCTTCTCGCCAACCCCCGAGGACCTCTTCACCCGGGTCAACGTGGCCTCCGGGCGGACCGTGTATCCCGGCGTCGTGGCGCTCACGCTGGCCGTTCTCGCCGTGGTCGCGCTGGCGCGGCAACGGCCGGCGGGCATGCGCCGGATGCTCTGGGTCTTCGCGCCGCTGCTGGTGGCGGGCATCATCGTGTCGCTCGGCCCCCGGCTGGAGGCACTCCCCCTGTTCGAAGTCGCGTTCCGCCTCGTTCCCTCGTGGAACTTCATCCGCCAGCCGGCCAAGGCCCAGGTCCTCGTGGCCCTCGCCCTCGCCGTGCTGGGGGCGGTGGGGGCGGACGCCCTGACGCGCCGGCGCGGCCGCGTCCTCCGGGGCGCTGTCGCGCTCGGGCTCGGCCTCCTGGTCGCGGTGGACTACCACCCGTGGCGGCCCACCGGCGTCAGCGGTCTCCCCGGAGGCGGGCCCGAGTTCGCGACGATCCGGGCCGAGGGGCCGCGCGCGCTCTGGATCCCGTTCTGGCCCGGCGACAGCGCCTACTCCGGGCTCTATCTCTACGCGACGACGCTCACGCGCGTCCCGATGCTGAACGGCTACTCCGCCTGGCTCGACCGCTCGTTCCTCACCGACGTCTACCGCCCGCTCGAGACCGTGAACCTCGGCGTGGTCGGCGAGGCCGAGGCCCAGGATGCTGCGCCGATACGGCGTGCGTCAGGTGATCCTCGACCGGGACGCCTTCCCGCTGAAGGTGAGCGCCTTCGGCCCGGCGCTGGCCCTCGCCTACCTCCGGGCCTCGCCCTATCTCGATCCCGTCGAGACGCCGGCCGGCGACTGGACGCTCCGCGTGTTCCGCGTCCGGGACACGCCCCGCGCGGTGCCCCCGGCGCCGCCACCCACGAGCCCGCTCGGCATCTTCTGGGAGGCCGAGTCGCTCGGGCGCGACACCGGCCGCGTCGTCGACGACCCCGACGCGTCGAACGGCCGAGTGAGCCTCGCCCGAGAGCGGCGTGGACCGGCCAGGGTTCGTCATGTTCGGCCCGTACCGGCTGCTGCCGCCCGGCGAGTACCGGGCCCGGTTCCGGCTGAAGGGCGTCGGGCAGCCGGGTGGACCTCCAGGTCACCACGCAGGGCGGGCGCGCGACGCTCGGTCGTGCCGGGATTCTACCTGGCCGATGGAGCGTTCGTGGAGGTGCCGACGTCGTTCACGCTGACGGCCCCCACCCCGATCGAGTATCGCGCCCGATGGGACGGGCAGGGCTGGGTCGCGGTGGACTCGGTCACCGTGGCGTTCGCGGCCGAGGCGGACCCGGCCTCGCTCTTCGAAGTGGAGGTGCTGGGCCACGAGCTCCAGGAGCGACCGGACCCCAACGCCTCTGGCGGCGCCGCCGGCTACGCGACGCCGGGGCGCACCGTCCGCGACGCCGTGTGGACCGGTCCCCTCCGCCGCTATCCGCCCGGCCGCTACCGCCTCTGGGTGCGGTTGAAGCTCGACCAGCCTGTCGCGGGTGCGTTCGCGCGGTGCGGGGCCGAGCTCGCCTCGCGCGGCGGGGAGCTGGCCGGGCGTGAGCTCGTGGGCGCCGAGGTCCCGGAACCTGGACGGTACGTGGAGCTGGCCGTGCCCTTCACCGTGCCGCGGCCCGCCGTGCTCGAGTTTCCGTGCGCGTACCGCGGCGGCGTGGGCGTCTGGTTCGATCGGCTCCGGATTGAGCGCCTCGAGGGTCCGGCGTGAGGTGGGCCGCCCTGACGGTGGCGGCGGTCTCCCTCGGCGCCGCGCTCGTCGTCTCCCGGCCTCTCCCCGCCGAGATCACGCGCGGGTTGCCGGTCGGGGCGCGCCAGCTCGTCGAGCTGTCGGTTCTCACGCGGGTGCCCGCCGACACGCTCCAGCTCTACTACCAGTTCTGGCTCGTCCGTGACGGGCTCCTGGGCCCGACTCCGCTGTTCACCGATCCGTACCAGTTCCGCGTGAACGGCCCGCGCTGGAACCTGCCGCAAGCTTTCCTGCCCCTGGCGCTCCCCTTCACCGTCTTGTCGGTGCTCGGCCCCCACACGGCCTACAACCTGCTCGTCCTCCTCTCGTTCCCCGCGGCCGGTCTGGCCGCCTACGGGCTCGCACGGCGTTTGACGGGCGATCCGGCCGCGGCGGTCGTCGCGGGAATCGGCTTCGCCCTTCTCCCGGCGAGGACCGGGCCGCTCTTCGGGGGGCATCCGGCAGGCTTCGCCATGGCTCTCGTGCCTGCGGTGCTATGGGGGCTCGACGTGGCGCTCCGGGACGGGCGGGTCGGCGGCGGCGTGGGCGGCGGCGCGGCGCTGATCGCGCTGGCCATGCTGGAGCCGCAGTACACGTATCTCGCCGGAGGCCTGGCCCTGGCGCACTCGGGCATGCGAGTCGCGATCGGGCCGGGCCGGCGGCTCCCACTCGCGCCCCTCCTGACCTTCGCCGTCCTGGCCCTCGTCGCCGCGGGCTGGGTCCTCATGCTGCGCCAGACGTTCGTGGCCGGTTCGATCGCCGACGCCGGACGGGGGCTCGACGAGATTCGACTGTTCTCTCCGGGTCTTCGTGCCCTCGCCGACCCGGCGCGCTACGGCGGGCTCGTGCTCGCCGCGCTGGCGGTCGTCGGCCTCGGAGCCCGGGGGCGCCCCGGAGACGCGGGGCTCCGACTCCTCTACGGAACGGCGCTCGCCCTCGGTCTCCTCCTGAGCCTGGGGCCCACGATTCCGCGGTTCTCGCTGTACCAGGCGCTCCACCGCTTCGTCCCGTTCTTCGGGATGATCCGGAACCCCGAGAAGCTCCTGCTCGTGACGAGCGTGGCCACGGTCGTGCTGGCGGGGCTCGGCGCCCGGGCCGTCCTGGACGGCCGCGGCGCGAAACCCGGCCCCGGGCGGGTCGGCGTGCTCGGCGGGCTCCTCGCCCTCGTCCTCATCGCGACGCCGCCCTGGCACGGCATCGCCTTCTCGCGCTTCGGTGACAGCCCGGTGTACGAGACGCTCCGCCGCGAGGCCTCCCGCGTGCTGTATCTCCCGGTCTGGCCCGGCGACAGCGCCCAATCGGGGCTCTACCTTTACGCGGTCACGTGGACGCGGATCCCCATGATCAACGGTTACTCGCCGCTCGTGCCGCGGCGGTACGTCGATACTGTCTTCGAGCCGCTCGAGGCCATGAACGTCGGGGATCTCGCGGCCGGCGAGGCCGAGGCGCTCCGCCGGCTGGACATCTCCCACGTCGTCGTCGACCGCGCCGGTTTCCCGCCCCAGGTCTCGCCCTACCCGTCCGCGTTCACGGTCGAGCGCCTCCGCGCCTCCGGAGTCCTGGCGCTCCAGCAAGTCGCCGGACCGCTTGCACTGTTCCGGGTCACCGTTGGCGCGCCCGCCTCGAACAGGCAAACGTCGTCGGTGGGCGTGTTCTACGAGGCGGAGCGCCAGAATCACGAGACGGGGGCCGTGGTGGACACCCCGGAGGCCTCGGGCGGCCGCGTCGTCGCCGGGCGGCCCGGCGCCGCGGCGGGGTTCCTCACGTTCGGGCCCTATCGCACGCTTCCGGCCGGCGCCTACGTCGCGCGCTTTCGCGTCCGCGGGTCCGGTCTTCGCCTCGACGTCACGAGCAACTTCGGCGAACGGGTCCTCGCCGAGCGCGCGGTGGATCCTGGCCCAGACTGGGTCGACGAGGTCCTGCCGTTCCGGGTGGAGCACGCCCGGCCGCTCGAGCTCCGGGTCGCGTGGGACGGGCGGCGTGACGCCGCGGTGGACTGGGTGCTCGTCGTGGCCGCGGATCGTCCGGAGGTCGAGCGCACGTACGAGGTGGAAGCACTGCCTCACCGCCTGGGAGAGCGAGCGGACCCGGCCGCCTCGGGCGGCTGGGCGGCCTACGCCGACCCCGTCGAAAGCCTTCGAGGGGATCTCCTGGGCGGGCCCGCGCGGCTGTTCCCCGCCGGCCGGTACCAGCTCGCCCTGCGGCTCCGCGCTGCGGGAATCGGCCGGGGCCCGCTCGTGCGTCTCTCGGTCACGGAGCCCGCGGGGCGGACCCTGGCCTCGCGCGTGGTGGAAGCGACCGAGGCGCCGCCCGGCGACTACCGAGAGGTGACGCTCGACTTCACGCTCGATCGGCCGAGGGTCCTCGAGTTTCCCGTCGCCTTCCTCGGTGACGTGGGCGTGTTCTTCGATCGCATCACGGTCACTCCCCGGTAGGCAGCCCCGGCCGGCCCGCGTCAGCGCGCGGGTACCGCGGCCTCGAGCTGGAACTCCACGAGCTCGAGGCCGAACGCCGCGCCGGGCTCTCCCACCCGGACCTCGACGGGGCGCGGGCCCAGCGCCTGGAGGGCCGAGCGCGGCGGCGCGCCCTTCACGCCGATGAAGGCGTGGGACTCCCGGCGGCGGCCACGAAGGTCCCCCTGGATCCCGAGGGTGGCGAGAGCCCCGACCGCATCGGCGTCGAGCTGCTCCGACGCCTCGTCCTTGACGGCGCCCAGGACGATCGTGCCCGCGGCAAGGGCCCGTACCCACCTCGCCAGCGCCCTGCTCGCCATCGGATCCTCGAAAGTGTCGAAGGAGGCACGGTCCCGGATCGCTCCCGACGGCTCGAGGGCGACCAGGTTGTAGCCCCGCCGGTTGGGCGCGACTTCGCGCATCCCGACGCGGATGGAGGCCGTGTCCCCGTACGGCTGACCGCCGCTGCGCACGACGACGTCCACAGGGACCGTCACGCCCGTCGCGCCCAGCCGGTGCGCGGGGCCGAGCGCCGCGGTGCTCCGCCGATACTCGAACTCGAACGCGATCACGTTGGGCTCCGCCTGCCGGAGCGGTCCACTCAATGTTGCCGACAGGGTTGTGGTGTTGTCGAGGCCGGTGCGGGTTACGGGCGCCCCGTTGAGCGTGAGACTCACCCGCTGCTGGACGCCAGCCTGCGCCCGGAGAGGTCGGAGCGCCGCCCGGAGGTGGGGTCGCGACACGAGGAGGTCATACGATGCGACTCGCTCCAGCACGACGCCTCGCTCGGGCAGCGGCACGATCTCGTAGAGATCGTCGTCCCCGTGGGTGCCACGGAAGCGGAGGAACCCCCCCGACAGATCAGCAAGTGCTTGTCCCATGGGAGGGCGGCCGGGACGCTCCGCGGTGTCGCGCACGACCAGATAGCGCAGCGGATAGATCCGGGCCAGGGCCGTCCGGGCCGCCGAGGACGCGAACGGTGGCGCGGCGTCGGCCAGGACCCCGGACAGTTCGCGCTGGAGGTCGGGGACGAAGCCGGCGAAGCCGTTGACGACCCGCTGGCCGTGCCCGACCGACCGGAGCTTGGCGTCGACGTCGACGCCCGGGTTGTTGAGGGGCCACTCGAGCACCGCGACATCGTCGGAATCCGCCCGGAGGACCGCGTCGACGGGGCGCGCGTAGGTCTCGATTCGCTGGTAGTCGGGCGGCGTCGTGACGTAGTCGAGGGTCAAGGCCCCGACCACGACCGCTGTCACGAGCCACCGGGGCGTCCCCGACAGCCGGTTCAAGAGCCACGCCGTGCCGAGCCCTGCCAGAAGGGCCACCACCATGAGAACCAGCAGGCCGAAGCGCGTCGTTCCGCGGATCGCCCGGAGGGGCAACACGTACGGGTGTAGCCATAGATAGAGGCCGAACCCGGCCTGCCGGCCGCCGACCCACACGATGGGGCCGAGCGAGAGGAGGAACGCGAGGAAGCCCATGGAACTCAGGGCGATCACCCATTCCCCGTGCGTGAAGCGCCGGTCGCTGATTCCCGCGCGCCAGCGTCGCCACCCCGCGAGCGCGTCCCGCAGAAGCAGACACGCGAGCAGCCCGACGCCGCAGGCCGTGACCGAGGGCAATCGGGTCCACGCGGAGCCAATCCTCAGCCGACCGTGACCGCCGACCGTCAGCACCCCGATGACCAGGCTCAGCGCCATCGCGATGGAGAGCAGCCTCTCGGGCCATCCACGCGGCGGCACGGTGCGCCTGTCGGCGCAGATCCAGGCCGTCGCCAGCGCGGCGAGCCCGAGCGCCAGAAGGCCCGGGAACAGCGTCGTCTCCGACGCGAAGTTGATGCGTACGAACTTGGCCAGCCAGGTTCCCTGGGTCGTCAGGTACGCGAGTGCGTTCGCCGAGCGGTCCAACGCGTCCCCGGCGCTTCGCTCGAGGCCCAGCTCCCTGCGTGTCACGAAAAAGGGCCAGGCGACGGGTGCCATCGCCACGCTCAGCGCCACCCCGCCGGCGCCGGCCGTCAGCAGCGCCGCCGGGCGCCAGCCCGACCAGCGGCGCAGGGCGTAGCTGAGCGCGAGGACGACGAGTCCCATACCGAGGATGACCGCGAAGTACCAGACGGCGATGGCCTGAAGCCAGAAGGCTACGAGGAAGGCCACCAAGTACCGGAGCCGTTGCGCTTCGAGATACCGCACCAGGGCATACACCGCGAGCGGCAGCCCGAACATGATCTCCATCTGGAACTCGACCGCGTATTCGATCCGCGGCGGGGCGAGCGTGAAGATCAGCATCGCGACCGCCGCCGCCCCGTGGCGACGGGTGATCCAGTACGTGACGGCATACATCGCCCATCCGGACGCGGCCCAGAAGAGCAGGAGTGTCACATTGTAGGCGAGGTACGGGTTGCCCGTCCACCAGAAGAGGGGGCCCGCCACCAGAGCCGGCGTCACCAGCGGCTCCGCGAAGGTGAGGCTCAGGCCGTAGGGATAGAAGCCGCTGCCGTGGAGCAGGAGGTACGGGCGCGCGAGCAGATTCCGGAACACCGAGATCATCACCCAGCTGAACAGCCTGGGATCGGTGTTGTCGGGAACGAGGTGCGCTGGATCGTGGGCCAGGGGCCACGTCCAAAGCGCGATCAGAGCGAGACAGGCGAGGTAGGCGCCGAGATGCGCCCGGAGCTTCACTGCCGTTCCCTAGCCGAGGGCTAGCTCGACCAGGAGGGCGAAGACCGCGATGGCGACGAGCAGGAAGATGGGGCGCCGGTACAGGTGCTCCGGATCCATGAGGGGGCTCTCCGGCTCGAAGGTCATCTTGAACGCCCAGCCGAGAAGCACCGCCACCAGCGGGAGGGCGGGCAGCACCTCCGGGCGCTGCGTCACCACGAGACGCGCGAGCGCTCCGAAGCCGGCCAGGGCGTAGACCAGCTGGACGACGAACAGGCTCGTCACCGAGTACGCCTGGAACGTCGGGCGGTAGCGCGCCGCGAGGTCGCCGAGGAGCCTCAGCTCCGCCAGGCGCTTGCCGGTCATGAGGAACGCCCCGAAGGCCCATACGGTGACCAGCAGGAGCACCGGAGGCGCCTCGGCGGCGACGGCGTGCCATCCGATCGCGATCCGGATCGGGTTCGTGAGGGACTCGGTGGCCGCGTCGAGGTACGGCCAGTCCTTGAGCCGGAGCGGCGGAAGATTGTACACGAGCCCGGCGACGAACAGGGCGCCCGCGCCCCCGAGCGCGGCGGGGGGCAGGAGCCACCATGAGACTCCGAACGCCAGGAGCGCGACGGCGGCCGTCAGGACGAGGAGGGGCGCGACACGTACGCGTCCAGACGGGATGGGCCGATCCCGCTTCGTCGGATGCCGCGCGTCGAACGGCGCGTCCAGGATCTCGTTCACGGCATAGTTGACCGACGACACCAGGCCGGACACGACGAACGCCAGGACGATCGCACCAACTTTGGTCCCGCTAGGGTAGGACCGGTGGGCGGCCAGGGCCAGGAGGCTTCCGACCGGAACGACGAGGTTCTTGATCCAGTGGTCGAAGCGGAGGGGCCGGAGGTAGTCGAGCCACGCGGTCGCCGTGCGTGACCCCGACGGCCGACCACCGACGGCAGGATCCGTCGCTGCGCCCTCGACCACCTCGGTCTCCCGCATCACACGGCGCCTCGAAGCACGAGGGCACTCCCACCCTTCACGTCACAAAGTCTAGCACCAGCCTCCGGATTCGACCCGTCGAACGACGCCGGCCCCACCGGGAGAATCCTCGCCCGATTCACTCCTCACGCATCCCGCAGAGACCGCTCGGCCGCGCGATCCGACCCTGGGTCGACAGGGCGGCGCGGGCGGGTCGCCATGATCCACACGAGCGCGAGCAGCCCGAGCCCGTAGTCGTGGACCTGCGACAGACCGTGGAACGCGGTCACGGCGAGCGTGGCGAGGTCTCGTGGCAGGCCGAGCCAGAAGGCGAAGCCCGCGGCGCCGGCCGCTTCGTATGGGCCGACGCTCATGAGGGTCGGCAGCGGCAGGGACGCGGCCATCTCCGCGCCCGCAACCGAGAGGAAGACGCGGAGAAAGCCGAACTGGAGCCCCGGCTGGTCCTGGGAGGCCAGGAGCGCCTGGAGCAAGCAGTAGTAGGCGCCGTACTTCGTGAGTCGCAGGAGGAGCGAGAGACCGAGGGCCGGCACGAGGGTGCGCGCGCGCTCGCGCCGCTCGACCTCCCCCGCCGCCGCGCCGAAGAGCGGCACCAGCCGGGCGACGGGGCCCGGCAGTCGGGCCGCCGCCACCGCACCGAGGCGGAGGATCGGGGCGAGCACCCAGAGCGCGGCCCCGGAGCCGAGCAGGATCACGAGGCTCCCGCCCACGAGGACGGCCGGCGGCAAGGGGGCGTTCCCCACGGCGAGCAGCGCGAGCACGAGGAGCGGCGCCACGGCGAGTGTGTCGAGGATGAACGAGAGCGTGAACGATGCGACGCCGGCCTCGAGGGGGAGCCCGAGCCGGGCCGTGACCAGGTAGAGATAGCTCGCGGCGGCCCCGGCCCGGGCGGGGATCAGGTCGACGGCCATGTTGCGGACCGCGGTCACCAGCACGAGCGGCCAGAGCGGCACGGGGCGGCCGAGAAGGAGGCGGTAGCGCAGCGCGCGCAGGACTAGGCCGACGGCCGAGATGGCGACGTATGCCAGGAGTCCCGGGAGCGAGATCGCTCGAACGAGCGGGACCAGCGCCCGGGGGTCGGCTCCCTGCACCGTGAACAGGTAGACGAGGATGGCGCCCGAGACCAGGAGCCCGACGCCCAGACGGAACAGCCCGCGGGGCATGCGCCGCGCGGCGACCGGCCCTCCCGAGGGCACTGGCCGGACGGCGGGCGGAGAGCCCGTCGCCGGAGCGCTCATGCGGGCTGGCGCCGGTCCCGGACCACGCGGGCCGGGGCGCCCGCAACGATCGCATAGCCGGGAACGTCCTGCGTCACGACCGCGTGTGCCCCCACGATGGCGCTCGGCCCGACGGTGACGCCGTCGAGCACGATCGCGCCCGCCCCGAGCCAGCCGCCCGGACCCACGGCGATCCCCCGGGAGGGTCGCGCCTGCTGCACGACGGGAACGTCCGCCCGGTCGAAGTCGTGCCCGCCGCCCACCACGTAGCAGTAGGCGGCCAGCAAGGTCTCCGCCCCGATCCGGACCGACGATGCGGAGAATACCGTGCAGTTGTACGAGACGTTGACGCCATCCTCAAGCACGATGTCGCCCTCCTTGCACGCGAGGAGGGTGTGCCGGCCGAGGAACACCCGAGAGCCGATCTCGATGCCGCGGTTTGCCGAGCCCTTGGCGTCCAGCGCGCATCCGTCGTCGATGGCGACGTCATTGCCGATCCGGATCTTCCCGGGGTGCCGCAGCACGACACCCGTCCCGAAGCTGACGTTCCGACCGCAGGCGCCGAGCAGCCACGGATACAGCCAGCCGCGTAGCACTAGGCCGAGGGCACCGGGAACCCAGGAGGCGAGCAGCATGACGAGCTCGTAGCGGAGGAGTGGCCACCACCCCTGCTCGCCGACAACGAGGTCGGCGTACCGCTCGACCTTCGACCGCCGCGGGTCGAACAGGGCCCCCGGAACGTCCGCCAGCCGGTCGCTCGCGCTCGGCGGGCCGCCCTCGCTCCGCGCACCAGGGCTGATCGGACGGCCTCCGGCCTCGACACTCATGGCAGCCGTTCCCGGGGCGTGGACCGGATGGAGGCCGGCACCGGGATGAGGTAGAGCACCGCTCCGGGGACGAGCGCCACCAGGTACAGCGCGGTCGCGAGGCCTGTGATGGCAAAGGCGTCCGTCCACCCCACGCCGAGCAGGCCTGCCAGTGACACGAACGACAGCTCCAGGAACCCGAGGCCCCCCAGGCTCACCGGCAGCCGAGCCACCAAGTAGACGAGCGGCACGGTGGCGATGTAGAAGCTCCAGCCCGGATCGAGGCCCAGCGCCCGCCCCGCCACGTAGTGAATCGAGACCGGAAACCCGCCCTCGAGGAGGGTCAGCGCGAAGAACGCGCACAGCAGGCCCGTCGACGCCCCATACCCCGCGTACTGCTCGGCCAGCGCGCGAAGCGCCCTCCGCCACCCTCCGCCGGAGCCGAGGCGCGCCGCGACCCACCGCGCGGCCGGGAACGAGAACGGGAATGCGCCGAACGCGAGCGCGACGGCCGCGCCCAGACCCCAGCGCTCGGCCGGGCCCACCCGGGCCCCGAGACCGAGCGTCACCAGCGTCGCCACCGACAGCACGGCGAGCACGGCCTGGGCAAGCGCGCCGATCAGGCGCTCGAGCACCACCGACGCCACCAGCACCGCCGGGCGGCTCGTGCCGCTGAGGGCCCCGATCCGGACCGCGTCGGCACCCACCGTCATGGGAAGGAAGTACCCCGCGAACGATGCCAGGTAATAGGCGCGCACCGCTGCCCAGAGCCCGAGGGCCGCGTCCCGGCTCCGCACGAGGAGCCACCACTTCCACGCCATGAGGAGCCGGTCCGCCGTCGCCAGCGCCACGACGGCCAGTATGAGGAGGGGATCCGCGGTGCCGAGGCGCGCGCCCAGGCGGCCCCAGTCGACGAAGAGGACGAGCAGGAGGAAGAGGGCGAGACTGACCGCGATCCGGAGGCGAAGCCCGCGGCGGCCGCCTTCCCGGCGCAGGCGCTCAGGCTCCCTCAATGAACCGACGGTGCCACAGCGTCAGGTTGATGAGGGCCCAGAGGGTATGGTTGTGGTTCGCGCGGCGAGCGAGGTGCTCGCCGATGAGCGCCTCGACACCCGACGGGTCCAAGTGCGCGCGTACCACCTCGGATCCCCGGAGCAGCTGCACCATGTAGTCGCGGAGCTCGTTCCGGAGCCACTGCTTGAGCGGAAGGCTGTAGCCCTGCTTGCCGCGTCCAAGGATCCTCGGGGGCAGCACGCCCTCGAGCGCTCGCCGGTAGATCGCGCGGGTCCGGAACCCCGGGAATTTCAGACGCGGTGGAATCGAGGCGGCCAGCTCGATCAGGTGGTGGTCCAGCAGCGGCACTCGGATTTCGAGCGCGTGCGCCATCGACATCTTGTCGACCTTCATCAGCACCGAATCCGGCATCGTGAACCGAGTGTCCACGAAGATCTCGCGGTCGAGCTGCCGGCGCGAGTTGCAGCGCTCGGCCGCCTGGCGGATCGGCGCGAAGCGGTCCCGGTCGACCGAGCGAAGCACGGTCTCCCGGAAGAGACGCGCGTCGAGGGCATCCGAGCCGAAGTACTGCCAGCGCATGTGGAGGGCGTCCGGATGGAGGCGGGCCCCTTCGATGAACCGCCGGAGGACGACGACCGGCCCCTTCTTCTGCTCCTGATCCGGGAGCCGCATGACCAGGGGCTCGATCACCCCGCGCCGGAGCGCGCGCGGCAGCATCCGATAGAATCGCTCGGCCTTCGAGGCGACGAACCGGTCGTAGCCGACGAAGACCTCGTCCCCGCCCTCGCCCGACATGCAGACGGTGACATCCCGCCGCGCCTCCCGGCACAGGAGGAACAGGGGCACGGCCGAGAGGTCCGTCATCGGCTCGTCGAGGTGCCAGACGGTCTGCTCGATCACGTCGGGCGTGATCGGGGGGACGCGGATCTCGCGGTGCTCGGTCCCGTAGTAGCGCGCGGCCTCGCGCGCGTACTCCCACTCGCTGAACGAGGGATCGTCGTAGCCGAGCGTGAAGGTGGGGAGCGGCCCGGTCGTAGCCTCACGCGTGAAGGCCAGAACCGCCGTCGAGTCGAGCCCGCCCGAGAGGAACACACCCTCCGGGACGTCCGACATCATCCACGCGTGCACGGAGTCCCGGAACGTCTCACGGACCCGCCGGGCGAGCGTCGCCGCGTCGTCGGGCGCGTCCTCGAACCGCAGCTCCCAGTAGGGCTCGATCTCGAGGCGGCCGCCGCGGACTCGCGCGATGGTGCCCGGCGGGAGCTTCCGGATCCCCTGGAACATGGTCGCCGGCCCGGGCACGAACTCGTAGCCCAGGTAGTGGTACATGGACTGGAGGTCCATGGCCCGGGGGACGTCCGGGTGCTCGAGGATCGCCTTGATCTCCGAGCCGAAGACCAGGCGGTCCTCGGACCACGCGTAGTAGAGCGGTTTGATCCCGATCCGGTCGCGCGCCAGCAGGAGCTCCCCGCGGACGCTGTCCCAGAGCGCGAACGCGAAGAACCCGCGGAAGCGCTCCACGCAGCGCGGGCCCCACGCCTCGTAGGCGTGGACGACGACCTCCGAATCGCAGCGCCCCCGGAAGCGATGCCCGAGCGCCTGGAGCTCCTGGCGCAGCCCCTCGTGGTTGAACATCTCGCCGTTGTAGACGAGCTGGATCGTGCCGTCCTCGTTCGGGATGGGCTGGGATCCGGCGGGTGACAGGTCGATGATCCGGAGGCGCCGCGCGACGAGCCCGATGGGGCCATCCTGGAAGACGGCGCCCTGGTCGGGGCCGCGGTGCTCGATCACCTTCCCCATCGCCTCGAGAACGTGGGGCTGGGGCACCTGCCCCGGGCGGAACTCGAAGACGCCGGCAATGCCGCACATGGCTAGCGGAGGTAGCCGTGCTCGCGATACCAGGCCGCCGTGCGCCGGAGGCCCTCCGCGAGGGGGATGCGGGCGACGAAGCCGAGCTCCCGCACCGCCTTGTCGATGGTGAACGCGCGCGTCTGGCGGAACCAGTCGGCCCGCCGCCGGAACAGGGGCGGCTCGACCCCGAGCGGCATGAGCACCGCCTCGCAGAGAGCGGAGGCGGCCCACAGCGGCGCGAACGGGAGATGGACGATCCTCACCTGCTGCCCGAGGCTCTCCGCCACCGTCCGCACCAACTCGTTGAGCGACACGTAGCGGTCGTCGCCGATCAGGTACGTCTCGCCCACGGCCTTCGGGTGCTCCGCGGCCAGCTCGAACGCGTCGACGAGGTTGTCGATGTAGCAGGGATGATAGAAGGTCTCACCGTCACCGAACATGAGGAAACGCCCCCGCCGGACCGCGCGGTAGAGCATGAGGAAGCGGCCCGGGTCACCGGGGCCGTAGATGCCCATGGGGCGGACCACGCTCGCCTCGAGGCCGCCGCGGGCGACCTCCCAGAGCGCCTGCTCCCCGTCGTACTTCGTCTGCTGGTAGTAGTCCTCCGGGGCGATCGGCGACGTCTCGTCGCCGGGCGGGTGGGCGACGTGTCCGTGCACGCCCTGGGTCGAGCAGTACACGAGCCGGCGCACCTGGTGCCGGAGGCACGCCTCGGCCACGTAGCGCGTGCCCTGGCAGTTGACCTCCCAGTACTCCCGCTTGGGGAGGTTGATCTTCCGGAAAGCGGCCGCGAGGTGGAAGACGACGTCGGTCCCGGCCACCAGCCGGTCGACGAGCGCCTTGTCCGTCACGCTACCGAGCGTGATCTCCGTGCCGAGACGCTGGAGCTCGTCGTGGAACAGCCCCGGGGCGGCGTCGAGAACGCGCACCTGATCGCCCCGCGCCAGCAAGCGCCGGACGAGATGGCTGCCGGTGAACCCGGTGCCGCCGGTGACGAGCGTGCGCATGCGCCGAGTATAGCAGGGGCCCGCCGGCAGGCGCCACGACGACGGCCCCGCGCGTCATCTCCCTCGCGGGGCGCGCCGCCTCGCGGGTTCAATTCCCACCGTCTCCTCCCGACCGGCGTCCCGCCTGCACGGCGAACGCGGCCAACTCGAAGCCTACGGGAGTCTTCCCCTGAAACTCCCCAGGCCGCGTCTCGCCCACGGCGAGGGCAACATGTTGCGGACCCAGACCCTCCAGCGCGCTTCCTGGTAGTGCCCCTTTCCTGCCAATTGCGCGCGCTCCCAAGCGTACGCGGCTTCATTCCCCGCCGTAGACGGCGAGCTCGTTGATCGACCAGTCGAACACCGGGTCACCCGCCGGCAGCACCAGGCGGAGTGCCCTCACCGTGACCGGCGGGAACTCGAGCCTGAGGGCGATGGCACCCTCGTCGAGGACGCCGAAGCCGGCCCATCGATACTGGTGCTCCGACCGCAGCGTCGCGGCGAGGTGCTCCCAGTGCATGCCGTCGCGCGAGCTCTCCACGGCCAGCTCGGGCGGCAGGTCGGCGGGGTTGTCCGCGGAGAGCCGCACGCCGCGAAGCGATCGGGCCGCCGGGAGGTCCACGCGAAACCAGTCGCCGGCCTCGCGCGGGCCCGCCGTGGCCCAGCGCGTCGCGGGATCCCCGTCGACCGCGAGGCCCGCGCGCTTCGGCTGCCGCGCGGCGGTCACGCCGAGCGCGCTTGCCGCGAGGAGCGGCCCGGGCGGCGCGGCCGGCGCGTGAACGAAGAGCGCAAGCCCGTCGAGAATCCGCTGGGTGAACGCCAGCCCGCCCGCGCGGGCCACCTCGGCGAAGGCCTCAGTATCGGCGGACTCCAGCAGGACTCCGGTCCCGGCCTCCCAGTGAAAGGGCGGGAGCAGCATCGCCGCCGATCCCTTGAAGCCGTAGTCGTCCAGCTGGAGGTTGGCGGGTGGAACGCGGATCGCGGGATCGGCAAGGGCGACGCGGCTCGCCCAGCCGTGGTCGGCGTAGAGTCGCCGCACTCCCTCGGCCCTCACGGCGCGCGCGAGCGCCCTACCGTCCGCCTCGACCGCCGGGGCCGGGGCGCCTCCGGTCGACGCGTACACGTACAGCTCCCGGATCGTCC
Organism: uncultured Candidatus Rokubacteria bacterium; assembly: GCA_963805625.1. GTDB lineage: Bacteria > Methylomirabilota > Methylomirabilia > Rokubacteriales > DASRDR01 > DASRDR01. The sequence continues at coordinate 191,961 of CAWDVE010000016.1, read as the reverse complement.
ACGCCCAGAACGTGCCGCGCCCCGTCTGCGTGATGCGGAGATGGCGAGCCGGAGCCGGCTCTACCCGAAGCTCCACCCGGCCGCTTCGGACGCGCTGGATGGGCCGCCCCGCCGACGCGTAGAGCGGTCCGCCGTACTCGGGCAGATCCACCAGCGGGCGCCAGGCGGACCCGTCCAGGGATCCCTCGAGCCGGAGGCCGCGGGGCACTTCCTGGTACGTGCCCGGCAGCCAGCGGACGAGCGCGACGGGCACGACGGCGCCCAGGTCCACCTGGATCCACTCGCCGCCCCGCTGGGGATGGCCAGTGCTCCAGAGCGTCGAGCCGATGCGATCCGTCATGCGGCCGGTGTCACCGGACCCGTCGCTGGCGGTGACCCGGAGCGCCCGCGCTGCCACCTCGCGGACCGGCGGGGCGACCAGCGCGAACCCCTCGTACACGCCGCCGAGCGGGCTCACGCGGCGGAACGCGAAGCGGAGGCCCAGCGCGGCGAAGTGCGCTTCGAGCACCGGCGCGCGCCGCGGCATCCACCAAGCCACTACCGGAGCGCCATCGACGGCGCGCGCGAAGCCAGGTCGAATCTCCTCGTAGGGATTCGAGACGATTGTCCGGCCCGCCGACAGGACCGTGAACACCCGTCCCGTGGCATCGGAATCGTAGAGCCGGTGAAGCCCGGCGCGCTCGAGACTCTCGAGGGTCGCGAGCTGCGCCGCGAGCCCGGCTCGCTCGGCCGCCGCGATGGCCGGACGGAAGTTCCCGAAGCTTCCGTCGAGGGCACTGGCCGCGTTGAGCAGGACGAGTGCCGCCGTCAGGACGCGCGCGCACCGTCGATCCGACAGTCCGGCCAGGAACCACCCGAGGAGCGGCGGCAGCGCCGTGTAGAGCGGCAGGAGGTAGTGCGGATCGTTGTCGTCGAGGCCGCGTCCGTACTGCGTCACCACCGCGATGCCCACGTTGGTGCACGCGAGGGCGACGAGGGCCAGACCCGCCGCGCCCGCGGGCGCGGCGGCGCGGCGGACGGCGCGGAGGGCCGCGAGCGCGGCGACCAGGTACAGCGCGCCCAGCACGAGGGCGAGCCCGACGCCCAGGGTGGCGTCCCGGAGGTTCTGCGGCACGCCGACCACGATGGGCCAGGCCGTTCTTCCGAAGAAGCGGAGATGGGCTAGGACGGTCTCGAGTCCCACCGGCCGGCCGGGCGGTGGCATCGCCGTTCCGTGAGGCACGCCGTACAACCAGTGCGGCAGGCTGCCGAGCACGAACGCGGGCAGCGCCGCAAGGACGCCGGGGACGAGCGGGCGGACTCCCCGGCGCAGAAGCAACAGCGCAATCGCCGGGAAATAGACGAGGGAGAGGAAGTTGGTCCAGAAGGCGAGCCCGAGGATCCCGCCCAGCAGGGCGCACAGGACGGTCGCCCGACCGCCCCGCGCGGCGGGCGCCCGCAGGGCGAGGACGAGCGCGAGGGTCCCGAGGAGGACCGTGAGCGGATAGTGGTTGCGGGCCTCGTGAGACCAGAACAGCAGGAAGTCCGGCGGGACCGCCAGCAGGACCGCGGTGAACAGCGCCGCCCTCGGCCCGAACGCATCGTGCGCCAGGCGGACGGTCAAGCCGACGCTAGCCAGCGCGAGGAGCACGGGGACCAGCTCGAGGGTCCGGGCGGACACACCCAGCAGCCAGAAGAGCGGCGCGGCGAGGTAGCCGTCCAGCGCGCCCATGAACGGCTGACCGAAGAAGTAGACGGGCAGCTCGCCCCTGAGCACCGACAGGCCAAGCAGACCCGACGTCGCCTCGTCGTACCAGAGACGCGGCAGCCGGAGCAGCAGGAGCCGGACGATCACCCCAACTCCCAGCGCGATCAGCAGCCCTCGGGACGCCCCCCCGGACTCGGGCGCGGCCGGGGGATTCGCGCCGCCCAGCCGGTCCAGGCGGCTCACGGCCCCTACCGCGGAGATGGCGACGAGTGGGGCCGCCTCAGCGCGTAGCGCCCCGCCCAGCCGTTGAGGCGGATGCGGCCCAGGTCGACCAGCATTCCGCCCGAATCACGGACAAGCCGCACGTTGCTGCGGTGATCGTCGCGCCAGACGATGGGAACCTCGGCGACCCGGTATCCGAGCCGTCGCGCGAGCCACAGCACCTCGGCGTCGAAGCCGAATCCCTCGAGGCGCTGCTGGCCGAAGAGCTCACGCGCGGCGGACCGCCGGAAGGCCTTGAATCCGCACTGGCTGTCGTGGATCCCCGGGAGCAGCAGGAGCGAGACGAGTCCGCTGAAGGTGCGACCCGCCAGCTCTCGCAGCCAGGGCTGGTGGACCTGGACGTCGGACTCGGGGAGACGCCGAGACCCGATCGCCACGTCCGCCCCGCGGGCCAGCGCCGCGCGAAGCTTGCTCGCCTCCTCGATGGGCGTCGACAGGTCCACGTCCGTGAAGAGCACGTGACCGAGGCGCGCGGCCAGCATGCCGCGTCGCACCGCCGCACCCTTGCCGCGGTTCCGGTCGCTCCGGAGGACCGTTACCAGGCCACTCGCCTGCCCGACCGAGGCCGCGACGTCGCCGGTGCCGTCGGTGCTCCCGTCGTCCACGACGATAATCTCCACGGACTCATCGAGACGGCTGGCGTACTCGATCACCCGCGGCAACGTGCCCGGCAGACGGCGGGCCTCGTTGTAGGCCGGCACGACGATCGAGAGCCCCGACCCATCGCTGCCGCCTCCGTCGTTCTGTTGAGGCTCCATGGTCTTTCTGCTAGGCTACCCGGGCCGATTCGGAGAGCACGGCACGATCACTATGCGCGGGCACCGTCTGTGGGTGCGTGAGGCTCTGCCGATCGCGGGCCTCGCCGCGCTGGCGGCCGTCAAGCTCTGGGCGATCGTCACGCCGTTCGCGGGATCGCGGCTTCACCTCGGCGGCGACTTCGGCCTCGCGGTGGAGCCCTACTTCTACCATCAGCTCAAGCGCGGGATCCTGGCGCTCTGGGACCCGACGCTCGGGACGGGCTCGCCGTTCCTCGGCGGTGGTACGCACCACCCGATGTTCTTGCAGGCCCACCTGCACTTGTTCTATCCGCTGAATCTGCTGGTGCTGGGCCTTCTGGAGCGCGGGCAGCATATCCCTCACGTCGTCCTGCAGTATCACCATCTCCTGCACTACGCAATGACGGGCGGCTTCACGTACCTGTTCGCGCGGCAGCTCGGTCTCGGACGATTCGCCGCGAGCCTGAGCGGCATCGCGTTCATGTTCTCGGGCTTCATGCTCGCTCACATCCCCCACTGGACGATGATCGACACGATGGCGTGGCTCCCCGCGATCCTCGCCTGCCTCGTCCGCGCGGACTCGACCCTGCGTCCCCGCTGGGGCGCGCTCGGCGGTTTGGCGCTCGGGGTGGCGTTTCTCGCCGGACATCCACAGCTTTTCTATCACGTAGTCCTGGCGACCGTGGCACTCGGTCTGACACTGGTCGCGCGGCGCGCGGCCACCGCGGAACCCTGGCGGAGGCTCGCGGCGATCCTCTTACTCGTCCCGGCTGTCGCGCTGGGGGTCTCGGCCGTTCAGCTCGTCCCATCCTGGGAGATGGCGGTCGCGTCACACCGAGCCGGGCTTGGCTATGACTGGAAGACGACGGGCTCGCTCCTCCCCGCCTACCTGGCCCAGGCGATCCTGCCCTGGGGGCTGTTCACCGTCGGCGGCTGGCGAACCAGCGGTTCCGAGTACTACCTCTACCCCGGCGTGCTCCCCCTGATCCTCGCCGTTCACGCTCTCATGCGGCGATGGGACTGGCGCGTGGGCTTTCACGCGGTGCTGGGTCTTGTGGCCATCCTGCTGGCCTTCGGTGACCACTACGGCCTCTACCGGCCCACGTACGATCTGCTGCCCGGCCTCACCCTCTTCCGGATCCCGGCGCGATTCGTCGGCCTCGCGGGCTTCGCTGTCGCGATCCTTGCCGGCCTCGGGGCACAAGCGCTCGTCACGGGTCCCCGACCGAACGCCCTTGCTCGAGGAGTCAGCCGGCTGGCGGTGGTCGCCGGAGCTGGTGTCGTCCCCCTCATGCTGGTCCTCGTGTGGGCCCAGGCTCGGTCGAATGCCGACGACTTCCAGAATTTCGCAAGCCAGTACCTGATGCTCGTGCTCCTGCTGGCCGGGGCGGCGCTCGTCGTGTCGTGGCCGGGACGGGCAAACCCGCTCGCGTTGCGCGCCGCCGCGCTCGTCGTCCTGCTGGCCGACCTCCTCTTCGGCTCCTATCCCGTGACGGACACCTCCCGGAACCCGGACGTCCGTCCGCCGCGGGAGCGCGAGTGGGTGGAGGCGATCAGCCGAACCACCGAGCCCCTGCGGCTCCACCGGGGCGACCACATCCATCCGCAGACGATCTATCGGTACGGGTGGGGCGTCGTCGACGGCGAGAGCACCTTCGCGCCCCCGGCCTTCCTCGACCTGTACGCGCTCGGCCGCGGGCACCCGAGGCTCCAGGATCTGCTCAACGTCCGGTACGTGCTCCCGGCCGGGGTCGGGCCGCCGCCGGCACCCGCGAAGCCCGCCGGGCCCCTGCGCGTCTGGCCCGGCGCCCTTCGCCGATTCTCGCTCCCACCCGGCGACGCAGCTCGGCAGGTCGAGATCCAGTCCCATCTCGTCCATGGGCTCGCGGCCCGCCAAGGTCAGATCGTCGCCACGGCCCGCGTGATCGCCGCGGACGGCTCGGTGGCCACGATCCCGATCCGCGCCGGCATCGAGACCGGCGAGTGGTCGCTCGACCGCCCGGGGGCGCAGGCCGGGCACGGTAGGCCCGCGGTGGTGCGCTCGTGGTCCGTTCCCGAGGGGTACCAGGGCCACACGTACCGCGCGACGGTGGACCTTCCCAGGGGATTCCGGCCCTCGCAGATCCTGTTGGAGGGAGGCCCGGGGCCGGCCGTGCTCGTGCTGGAACGCTTTGCCGTGGAGAGCACCCTGGCATGGCCGCCCGGGCCGGAGCCCGAGCGGTTCCGTCAGGTCACCGCAGGGCTCTACGAGAATTTGCGCGCGCTTCCCCGCGCCTTTCTCGTGCGACGCGCGCGGCAGGTGCCGGCCGCCCAGGTCCTCGACCAACTCGGCGATCTCGACCCCGTGGAGGAGGTGCTGACGGCAGACCCCCCGCCGCCCGGTTTCACGCCGGCTCCGCACACTGGCGGGGCGCCCTTGCCGCCCGTCCGCGTCGTTACGTATGCGCCCGAGCACGTCCTCCTGGAGACCGAGGCGCCGGAGCCGGCCGTCCTCGTCCTGAGCGATACGTTCGACCGCCGGTGGCGGGCATGGGACAACGGTCAGCCCGTGTCGATCACGCGCGCGGACCACGCGCTCCGCGCCGTGTTCCTCACGGCGGGCCGCCACCGGGTGGAGTTCCGCTATCGTCAGCCGAGCGTCTTCGTCGGACTGGGGGTCACGATCGCCACCCTCGCCGCCCTCGGCGTCACGGGGGTGCTGGCACGGCGGCGCGGGCGCCTGGCCTCTCCCTCTGCGTGATCCGGCGGGCGCCGCTCACTCGAAGGCGGTGATCTCAGCGATCGCCCAGGTGGGCGCGGGGGCGGCCGGCCGGATCCGGACGCCGACCGCTCCGAATCATGCGGCCCCTATAGAACGGGTCGCCGCAACGTCAACGCGACACGTCGCCTGCTATAATGCCCGGCGGTGGGACACAACCCCTCCACGCGCCTGTCCGTCGTCGTCCCCGTCTACAACGAGCGTCTCACGCTCCCCGAGATCCTGGAGCGCGTCCAGACGGTCACCATCCCCAAGGAGATCGTCATCGTCGACGATTGCTCCACGGACGGCACGCGGGACTACCTCCGCCGGCTCGAGGCCGAGCTCGCGGAGACGCGGCGCCTCGGGACCGCCGACGAAAAGAACGAGATCCGGATCTACTACCAGGAGCCCAACCAGGGGAAGGGCGCCGCCCTCCGGCGCGGCTTCGCGGAGGCGACCGGGGACATCGTGCTGGTCCAGGACGCGGATCTCGAGTACGACCCCCGCGACTATCCGAAGCTCTTGGCGCCGATCCTCGAGGGCAAGGCGGACGTCGTCTACGGGTCGCGCTTCACGGGCACCCCCCGCCGCGTCCTGTACTTCTGGCATCACGTAGCGAACAAGCTCCTCACCCTCTTCTCCAACATGGTCACGAACCTGAACCTCACGGACATGGAGACGGGCTACAAGGTCTTCCGCGCCGACATCATCAAGAGTATCCCCATCCGGTCGAGCCGCTTCGGCGTGGAACCAGAGCTCACCGCCAAGCTTGCCAAGGTGCACGCCCGGATCTACGAGGTGCCGATCTCGTACGCCGGGCGGGCCTACTGGGAAGGCAAGAAGATCCGCTGGACGGACGGGGTCGTGGCTCTCTGGACGATCCTTCGCTACGCGTTCGTCGACGACCAGGAAAACGCGGATCCCGGCTACAAGACCCTCCTGCGTCTGGCCAGGGCCGAGCGGTACAACCGATGGATGCTCCAGCAGCTGGCCCCCTGGCTGGGGCGGCGTGTCCTCGAGGTCGGCTCCGGGATCGGGAATTTCACGCGCTACCTGGTGGGGCGCGACCTCATCGTGGCGACCGACCTCAATCCGCGCTATCTGCGCATTCTCGGAAATACCTTCGAGCGGCACACGCGCGTGGAGGTGATGCCGCTCGACCTCACGGACTTCGATCCGGCCCCCCTCGCCGCGCGGAATCTGGACACGATCCTCTGCCTCAACGTCCTCGAGCACGTCGAGAACGATCGCGAAGCGCTCCGCCGCCTGCACGCGTCGCTGACGCCGGGAGGATGCCTGCTGCTCCTGGTCCCGGCCCACCAGCGGCTCTACGGGACGATCGACCGCGCGATCGATCACCACCGCCGGTACGAGCGGCCCGGGCTCGCCGCGAAGCTCGAGGAAGCCGGCTTCCACGTCGAGTCGATGCAATTCTTCAACCGCATGGGCGTCCTCGGCTGGTACCTGAACAGCGTGATCCTGCGACGGACCCAGGTCCCGGGCTTCCAGCTCCACCTCCAGAACCTCCTGGTTCCGCTCCTTCGGGCCGAGGCGGCCCTTCCCTTGCCATTCGGGCTGTCCCTCGTCGCGGTGGCCCGCCGGGTCTGAGCCCGGCCCGGGGGCGGGCTGAGGCCTCGGGGGCCGTCAGTTGCCGGCCCTGTGAACCGGGGGTATACTCCCCCGGCTGTGACGCGCTCGGACGCCCAGGCACAGAGGGGGCTCGCGCCGGCGCCTCCCCGGGGGCGTCCCGGGATGAAGGTCTACCTGCGCCCCGCGCGGTGAGCGATGCGTGGCAAGGTCTGGCTCGGCGTGGCTGTCAGTGCGGTGCTCCTTTGGGTGGCCGTCCGGGGGGTCAGCCTGGACGAGGTCCTCCAGCAGCTCCGCCAGGTGCGCCCCGGCTGGCTGGTCCCGGTGATCGTGTCGATCTTCCTCCGGTTCTGGCTGACCGCCCTCCGCTGGCAAGTGCTCCTCCGGCCGGTGAAGCGGGTGGGCGTCCACCGCCTGTTCGCCATCACGATGATCGGCTTCATGGCCAACAACGTCCTCCCGGCCCGGCTGGGTGAGTTCGTGCGCGCGTACGCCCTCGGCCGATCGGAGGCGCTCCCGCCGTCCCTGCCGTTCGCGACGATCGTGATCGAGCGGATCTTCGACGGCTTCACGCTCCTCTTGTTCCTGGTGGGTGGGCTGTCATTCCTCCGGCCGAGCCGGACCCTCTTCTGGGCGGCTGCCCTGATGTGCGTCCTGTACCTGGGGATCCTCGTCGGCCTGGTGCTGCTCCGCACGGAACGCGGAATGGGACTCCTGACCGCGGCGCTCGCCTGGCTTCCCCACCGTCTGGCCGGCCCGGCACAGCATCTTCTCGAGTCATTCCGGGCCGGGCTCGACGTCCTGAGCGACACCCGGGCCCTCGTGCTCACAGCGGTTCTGTCGATCGTGATCTGGGTTGTCAACGCCGCAGGCGTCGAGGCTACCTTCCGCGCCTTCACGCTCGACTTGCCTCCCTACGCCTCCTTCCTCCTGCTCGGGGTGATTGCGGTCGCCCTCGTGCTGCCGTCGGCGCCGGGCTACATCGGCCCCTTCCAGGCGGGTACCGTCCAGGGTCTGGCCCTGGTCGGCGTCGCCCGCGAGACCGCGCTCTCGCTGTCGATCGTCTACCACCTGGCGAATTACATCCCGATCACCCTCGTGGGTCTCGCGTACCTGAGCGCCCTCAATCTCACCCTGGGCGAGCTCCGAACGGCCGGGGGCAAGAGCGCATGAGCCTCCAGGCGGCCACTGGCCAGCGGCCGCCCGATCAAGGCCGTCTGATGGGGATCGCGTTCTCCGTCGTCATCCCGGTCTACAACGAGGAAGACAACGTCCGCCCGCTGCTTGTGAGCCTGCGGGATGTCATGGAGAGCCTAGGGCAGCCCTACGAGGTGATCGTCGTCGACGACGGATCGACGGACGCAACGCGCCCGCGCCTTCGCGAGCTCACGGTCGAGCTGCCAGCGCTCCGCGTCGTGCAGCTCCGGACGAACTTTGGCCAGACAGCCGCGCTGGCCGCCGGCTTCGACCTGGCCCGCGGTGCGTTCATCATCACTCTCGACGGCGACGGTCAGAATGACCCGGCGGACATCCCAAGGCTGGTCGACAAGCTCAAGGAGGGGTATGACGTCGTGAGCGGCTGGCGCCACGACCGGCAGGACCCCTTCTGGTCGCGCCGACTCCCCTCACGGTTCGCCAACGCCTTGATCTCGTGGATTACGGGCGTTCGCCTCCACGACTACGGGTGCGCCCTCAAGGTGTACCGCCGCGAGATCCTCCAGGACGTGGCCCTGTATGGTGAGATGCACCGCTTTTTGCCCGCTCTCTGCCGCTGGGTGGGCGCCACCGTCGGCGAGCTGCCAGTCGGCCACTGGCCACGGCGTCGCGGGGTGTCAAAGTACGGACTGGGACGGATGGTACGTGTCTTGCTAGACCTCCTCACGGTCAAGTTTCTGATGAGCTACTGGACTCGTCCGATCCAGATCTTCGGGCTCCTCGGCCTAGTGCTGGGAGGGCTCGGCATCGGGGTCGGCGCGGTGCTCTCGTACCAGAAGATCTTCCACGGGGTGGGCCTGGCCAATCGCCCGCTCCTCCTGCTCGCCGTGCTTCTCGTCCTCGTCGGCTTCCAGTTCGTGTCGATCGGGCTCCTGGGCGAGATGCTGGTCCGCACCTACCACGAGTCCCAGCGAAAGCCTGTGTACACTGTTCGCGAGATCATCTCTGGAGGCACCTCATGACCCGCCGCTCGCGTCTCGTCCGCAACGTCTGTCTTGGAATCGCCCTCCTCGCCGCCGCCGGCTGCGGGGGGGGCAAGAGCAGCTCGACAACCTCCTCGTCGCAGACGGCGTCCGACATCGACTTCGGGATCAACAATTCCAAGAAGGTGACGGCGTTCGGGGACAGCATCACGCAGGGCGTCCTCGAGCTGAAGCGCCGGGGCCTTCGCCTCACCACCGGCAACAACTACCCGAGCCAGCTCCAGGCGCGCCTGCGCGGCCTGGACCCGGCGTGGACCGTCGTCAACCGCGGCGTGGGCGGGGAGGAGACAGCGCAGGGCCTTAGCCGCCTGCAGTCAGTACTGGCGATCGACAAGTCGGGCTTCGTCCTCATCATGGAGGGGGCCAACGACGCCACCAACTGCTTCGACGCGACCGTCGTCGCCAACAACCTCCGTCAGATGGTCCAGATCGCGAAGGCGAGCAAGGTAATCCCGATCATTGGGACGATCACGCCGAACTTCCGGCACGATCCGTGCGCTCAGAACGCGGCGAGCCAGATCAGCTCCAATGTCCGCGCTTTCGCCTCGGCCGAGAACATCGCCCTCGCCGAGATCTACGATGGCATGAACGACCGCTCGCTGTTCGGCATCAGCCCGGATCGCGATCCGCTCCACCCGAACGAGCAGGGTTACCGGGTGATGGCGGACATCTGGTTCCAGGCGATGCTGCCGGCGATCCCCGGCGGAGCCACCGCCGCCCTCCGCCGGCGGCCCTGAGACGGGACGGCAGGAAGCAGTTGCCATGCTCGAGCGGGTTGCCCTGGCCGAGATCCAGGCGGTCTTCGCCGTGACCGACGCCCTCGGCATCTCTCGCGAGGCGCTCGTCATCCCGCTCTCGCCCGGGCGGCCAGGGCGGGTGCGCCGCCTGCCGAGCGGCAAGCTCGAGATCGTCCTCGACGCCGATGTGCCGCTCGCCGAGTGGCTCGAGGGCCTGCCGAACCTCATCCACGCCGCCGGGGCGTGATACCCTGACCGCGGCCACACGACGCAGCGAGGCCTTGACCTCCGGGAGGCGACCATGAGCCGGTCCCTGATCCAGTCGAGTGTGCTCTACCGCGACCTCGGGCGCGCCTACCCCACCATCGTGCGGGGTGAGGGCGTCTACCTCTGGGACGCCGAGGGCCGGCGCTACATCGACGGCTCGGGCGGCTCGTCAGCCGTGACCTCGATCGGCCACGGCGTCCAGGAGATCGCGGAGGCGATGGCGGCGCAGGCCCGCAAGGTCGCGTTCGTGCCCTCGCACCTCTTCACGAGCGAGCCCCTCGAGGCCCTGGCCGAGGCCGTGGCCAAGTTCGCCCCCGGGGACCTCAACCGGGTGTGGTTCGTGTCCGGAGGGTCCGAGGCGACCGAGAACGCCGCCAAGCTCGCCCGCCAGTACTGGCTCGAGCGGGGCAAGCCGTCGAAGTCCATCGTGATGGGACGCTGGCAGTCCTTTCACGGGAACACGATGGGGTCGATGGGCTTCGGCGGGCACACGATCCGCCGCCGCAAGTACGTACCGATGTTCAACGAGGGGAGCCATCTTCCCCCGATGTACTGCTACCGCTGCCATTTCAAGCAGACCTATCCCTCCTGCGACACCTACTGCGCCGACTACCTGGAACGTCTGGTGCGGATGCAGGGGCCAGAGAACGTGGCCGCCTTCATCGCGGAGCCGGTGGTCGGCGCGACGCTCGGCGCCGTCCCGCCGGTCCCCGAGTACTTCCCGAAGATCCGGGACATCTGCGACCGCTACGAGATCCTCTTCATCGCCGACGAGGTGATGACCGGCTTCGGCCGGACCGGAGCGAACTTCGCCGTCGACCACTGGGGCGTGATCCCCGACATGATCGCCACGGCCAAGGGGGTCTCCGGCGGCTACATCCCGCTGGGCGCCGTCATCGTCCGGGATGAGCTCATCCAGGCCTTCGAGCGCAACAGCTCCAACTTCGTCGGGGGCCACACGTACTCCGGCCATCCCGTCGCCGCCGCCGTCGGCCTTGCCGTGCTCCGCTACATCCAGGAGCACGACCTGGTGCGCAATGCTCGAGAGGTCGGTGCCCACCTGCTGGCGGGATTGCGCGGGCTCCAGGCGCGCCACCCCATCATCGGCGACGTGCGCGGCCTCGGCATGATGGTCGGACTCGAGTTCGTGGCCGATCGCGCGACGCGGGCCCCCTTCCCGGCCGAGCGCGAGGTGGCGCGGGCGATCGCCCTGGAGGCCCTGCCCCGGGGTCTCGTCACGTACCCCGGCACGGGCTCGGTCGACGGCGTCCTCGGGGACCACACGAAGCTGACGCCGCCGCTCATCCTTACGCGCGCGCAGGCGGACGACATCGTGGCGATCCTGGACGCCTCCATCGGCGCCGTCGAGGCGCGGCTCTAACCGGCTCGGCGAACCGGCCGTGACGTGCCCGAAGTGCCGGACGGCAGTCCCGGACCAGAGCGTCTTCTGCATGGCGTGCGGGGCGCGGGTCACCCCGAGCCTCACTCCCCGCGACGGCAATGGCGCGGGCGCGGCGCCAGTGCCGGCCGCCGCCACGCCTGACGCAGCCCCGCCGGGCACCAAGCAGGCCTACGCGCTGTCCTTCAGCCCGCTGGTCGATGAGAGGCTCCGCTACCGCGTCGCCCGGTGGGTCGTCGAGCGAGCGCCCGCTCACGGCCTGACTGAGGTCCAGGAGGATCTCGAGCACGGCACGTTCGTCACCTTCCTAGCGCTCACGGCGGATGAGGCGGAAGTCGCGCGCCAGGGCATCCACGGGCTCGGGGTCGCGCCGCCGCTGCTCCGCCTCGCTCCCGCGACGACGGCCCAGATGCTCCTGCCCGCGCGGGCGCGGTCGAAGGCACAGGAGAAGCGCCTGGTGGGTCTGGGCGACTGGCGCACGCTCGTCGCCGCTGCCGTGGGGCTCCTCGTCTTCGGCCTGGTGGTGGTGCGCCTGATCGGGGGCCGAGGGTTCTGAACCGTCCAGGCCAGCTCCGGCGCCGGCCGATCTCGGAGGGGGACGACATGAGCACAGAGACCGGGCGCAGCTCAGGTAGTCCCAGCGCGGAACGACACGACCCGGGGAGCCTGCAGGCTGACGGCCGTCCCCAGGGCCCCGGCGTGGAGCCCGATGGCCCGGGGGGAGACGTCTCTCGCCGGACATTCCTAGGACAACGCCCGCTATCTAGGCGAGAAGTCACCCGGGCCCCCGGGCCAGGCGTGGATGCGGGGCGGTGGCTGGTCGCCCAGGGCGCGCGGCTCACCGGCACGGACACCGCGACCTACGAGGTGCGGCCCGCCGTCAACGGCAAGGAGCTCTTCCCCGTCCACATGCTCATGATCGCGGACAACGGCATCTACCTCGTGGAGAACGCAAACCTGGAGGAGCTCGGCACGGCCCGCGTCCACCTCTTCTGCCTCGTGGTCCCGCCCCTTCGCATCCGCGGAGCCTCGGGGTCGCCGCTCCGGATGCTCGCCCTGACCCCACGCCAGAGCTGAGGAGCGCGGGCCACGGGAGGCATCCGGTAGCGGCCGGCGGCGGAGCGCGCGCGACCGGGCTACAATGAACTCATGACCGACGCCTACCGCGAGTTCGAGGCCGAGAGCCTGTTCTGCGCCACTTGCCGCCGCGCAGTGCCGGTCCGCAAGAAGCTCCTCCTGGTCTTGCCGACCGGCAACAAGTACGACTACGTGTGCCAGCAGTGCGGCACGCCGGTCGGGGGGAAGGTAGACCGCGATCCTACCGCGTTCCGAGAGACGTCCCGCGCGGCCGCGGCCGCAGTCAAGCCGCGTTCCCCGGGCGCAGGGCCGGCGCCACGGCCGCGACTCCGCGGGTGACCCACCCGGCCCCGACGGGCCGGATCCCGGAGAGCCCTGGCGACGCCCGCGCCTATCATCGGGCGACGAAGCACTCGCGAGCGAGCGTCCGGAGCGATCGCCACGCGCTCGACTGGGCGAACAAGCCCTTCCTCTTCAAGGTATACCCCGACGCGCCGGCGGTGCCGCTGCCCCGAGAGGTGCCGCCGCCCACGCTCCCTGCTCTCGAGGCGGTCGCGCGCGGGGCCGTGTCGACCGGGCAGGCGGTCATCGACATCATCGCCCTGGCGCAGCTCCTCTTCTTCTCGGCGGGGCTCACCAAACGGAAGGTCTACCCTGGCGGCGAGACCATCCACTTCCGCGCGGCGGCGTCGACCGGCGCTCTCTATCAGACCGAGGTCTACGTCGTGGCCGGGACCGTCGCGGGGCTCGAACCGGGCGTCTACCACTTCTGTCCCGGGGACTTCATGCTGCGTCGCCTCCGCGCGGGCGATCACCGCGCGGCGCTCGCGGAGGCGACGGGCCGGGGAGACCTCGTCGCGGACGCGCCGGCCACTGCGATCCTCACGGCGATTCACTGGCGGAACACCTGGAAGTACCGGTCGCGGGCGTTCCGGCATTTCTTCTGGGACGCCGGCACCTTGCTGGCGAACCTCCTCGCGACCGCAGTGGCCATTGACGTCCCGGCCCGGGTGCTGCTCGGGTTCGCGGATCCCCTGGTGAACGCCCTCCTCGGCTTCGACGCGGCCCAGGAGGGCAGTCTCACCCTGGTGCCGCTCGGCCGTGGGGCCGGGCCTGCCCCACCGAGCCCCGCGGCCCCGCCGCTTGCGCTCCCCTCGCTGCCTCTCTCGCCGCACGAGGACGACTACCCGCTGGTTCGCGCAGCCTACGAGGCCTCGAGCCTTCCGGACGGGGCGGCGGCGCGGGCTTGGCTCGCCCACGCCGAGGAAGCGGCCTCCGGCCCCGGCGCCCCGGTGCGCGAGCCGTCCCTGGCGCTCGGCGAGACGATCCTCCGGCGGGGATCGACCCGGGAGTTCCGGCGGGACCTGATCGCGGGCACCCGGCTCAAGGCGATCCTGGACGCGGCCCTGCGCCCGCTCCCGCTCGACCTCGGCCAGACCGACGCCCTCGTCGAGACCTACCTTCTGATCCACGCCGTCGAGGACCTCGCCTCGGGCGCCTATGTGTGGGATCCGGAGGCGCGGGCCCTCCAGTTCCTGAAGCCTGGTGAGTTCCGGCAGGAGGGCGGCGAGCTCTGCCTGGAGCAACCGCTCGGGGCGGACGCCAGCGCCGTCGCGTTCTTCCTCTCCGACCTCGACCCAGTTCTGGCGCGCTGGGGGAGCCGCGGCTACCGGGCCGTCAACCTGGCCGCCGGGTTCCTCGGTGGCCGGCTGTACCTCGGCGCGTACGGGTTCGGGCTCGGGGCCACGGGGCTGACCTTCTACGACGACGAGGTCGTGCAATTCTTCGAGCCGGACGCAGCGGGCAAGGAGGCGATCTTCGTCACGGCGCTCGGCCCGGCCGCGCGCCGCCAGGCGCCACGGGCTCTCCCGGTGGCTCCGCCCGCCCTCGAGCCGCTTCGCCCGGGCGGGGCCTGAAACGCGGCGAGCCGAACCCATGACCGCCCCGCACGAGCGCCTGCCGCCCGGTCAGACCCTCACGGTCAAGTGGCCGGTGCTCACGTACGGGGACACTCCGCGCGTCGACACAGCCCGGTGGCGATTCCGGATCTTCGGCGCCGTCGAGATCCCGCGCGAATGGACGTGGATGCAGTTCTCGGCCCTGCCCCCGGTGGAGAGCCAATCGGACGTCCACTGCGTGACTCGCTGGAGTCGCCTCGACAACCGGTGGCGCGGAGTCCGGCCTCGCGACCTCCTGGCCGAGGTGCGGCCCCGCCCGGGAGCCCGCTACGTCGTGGTCCACGCCGAGCCCGACTACACGACCAACCTGCCGCTCGAGGCCCTCCTCGAGGACGACGTCGTGCTCGCCACGCACCACGACGGCAGCCCCCTGCCGGCCGAGCACGGCGGCCCGGTGCGCCTGGTCGTCCCGCGCCTCTACTTCTGGAAGAGCGCGAAGTGGGTCACCGGGTTCGAGCTGATGGACCAGGATCGCCCCGGATTCTGGGAGGGCCACGGCTACCACATGCGCGGGAATCCGTGGCTCGAGGAGCGCTTCGGCAGGTGGCCTCGCGAGACGATGCAGGCCGCCCGCGCCCGCAAGGCTCGTGAGTAGCGCGCCGCCGATCCTCAGCGCCCGAGCGCTTCGGCCAGCTCCGTGAGGTCGCGCACCTCGAGGTCCGGGCTCACGCCGAGCTCGTCGAGCGGCGCCGCCAGACGGTTGACCCGACCCGGAAGCCGAACGCCTTGGCCCCGGCGACATCCCAGGCGTTCGGCGACACGAAGCCGATGGTGTCGCGGGTGAGCCCGAGCCGGGCGGGACCGAGAGCGTAGACGGCCGGAAGGGGCTTGTAGGTTCGCACCTGGTCGACGCTGATGACCGCGCGGAGGTGCTCGCCGAGGCCGCTGTGGGCGACGACCGCCTCGAGCATGCGCGGCGCGCCGTTCGAGAGAATGACGGCAGGTCCCGTAGCCGGACGAGCGCCTCGCGCACCTCGGCATCGAACGCGAGGTAGGCGTCCATCAGACGCCGCCGCTCGGCTGCGCTCACCTCGAACCCCAGGCGCCGGCACGCGAAGGTGAGCGCCAACTCCGTCATGGCCCAGAAGTCCTCGTAGCGCCCCATGAGGCTCCGGAGCCATGTGTACTCGAGCTGCTTCTGCCGCCAGAGCACGGACAGCGCCTGGGGATCACTCGTGACGGCCCGCCCGGCCTCCACGACCGAGTGGACATCGAACAGGGTGCCGTACGCGTCGAACAGAAGGCACCTGCATGCCCCCCTCCTCCACGTCCCGTCTCGCGGACGCGCCGGACGGCCCGTCGAGCCGACCCATCCCGCCGCGGCCGCAGCCTTGCCGGCCTCCGACCCAAGCCCGTACAATGAGGTGCCATGTCGCCGACCGTCAAACACCGGGGTCATCGGAATCGCGCGGGAGGGACCCCCCGGGGGGCAGAGCCGCATCCTCGCGACCCGGGAGCCCGCGATGTCCAGGGTGGAGCATTACCGCGCGCGAAGTCCCTGCGCCGCCTGGGGCTCCTGGCGATGGGCCTCGCCCTGGGTGCGTGCGCCCAGCTGGCGCCGCTCCGGCAGCCGCCGCTCACCCCCGGGGATGACCTCGCCGCGGTGAACACGCGTGACGAGGCGGTCCAGCGATTCGGCCCCCCCCATGAGGTCCGCTCATCGGATGTCGGCCCGGTGCTGGTCTACCGGCGCGCCGTGGTCGTCGATGTGAATCCGAACCGCTACTACGGTGAGGATCGAGGCGACCGCCTCAACCAGTACGAGCTGGTCCTCCTCTACGTGGACGGGGAGGGTCGCATCGTCCGGCGGGCCGTCGAGCCCGAGTAGGCCCCGCCGGCAGCACGACGCCGGAGGCTAGTGGGGGACTGCGCGACCGCGCACCCGCCAGTGGCGGCCGGTGCGCCCCGAGTTGCCGAGCGGCTCGCCGAACCCGAACTTGAGGAGCCGGCCGGCGTCGAGGAACGACAGGCCCCGCGTCTCGGCCCCCAGCACCACGCAGAGCAGCCGCTGGCCCGCACGCCCGGCGGCCACGGCGATGTTGTAGCCCGCCTCCAGCGTGAACCCGGTCTTGAGCGCCGTCACGCCCCCCGGATCCCGGAAGAGCGGGATCCGACGCCGGAAGATTCGCCCTCGCCACACGAAGTCCGAGTCACCGAGGAGGACGCGGCTCTCGGGGAAATCCCGGAGGAGATGCTCCGCCAGGGCGGCCATGTCCCGCGCCGTCGTCCGCTGACGGGCGTCCGGCAGCCCGTGCGGGTTGGCGAACACGGTGTGGGTGAGCCCCAGGCGCTCCGCCTCGACGTTCATGCGCTCGACGAACCTCTCCTCGTTCATCGCCAGACGCTCCGCGACGGCGGTCGCGGCGTCGTTCGCGGACGCGATGGCGACGGCCGCGAGCAGCGTCTCGAACGGCACGATCTGGCCGGTGGCGAGCCCGATCCGGAATCGCGGCGTCCGCATCACGTTCGGGCCGATCGTCACCGGCTCGCCCCGCTTCACCTGCCCCGCGCGGAGCTCGTCGTAGGCGATGTAGAGGGTCATCATCTTCACGAGGCTCGCCGGTGCGCGGTCCTCCTCGGCGTTCTTCTCGAAGAGCACCTTGCCCGTCTCGAGGTCGAGGAGCACGACCGCCTCGGCCGAGACCGGCACGTTGCCCACCGGAGCCCCGCCGGGGGTGCTCGCGGTCGAGGCCGCCGCCGGCTGCAACATCGCCAGGGCAAGCCCGAGCGCGACCACAAAACCGAGCCCGCGAACCGCGAAACCGTTTCGAAGAGCCATATGAGGCGTCATTGTAACAGCGGGGGGGGCCCGACCCCGTACGAAATGGCGACGGCCCGGGACCGGGCCCCCCGGCGCCGTGGTAGGGTAGCCGTGGGAGCGCTTGTCATGCCCGTCAGCCCCCCACCCCCGGTCCGGTATCGCCCGCCAGCGCCCGGCCGAATCCGGCTCGGCCTCGTGCTCCTGGCCGTCGCGGCACTGGCCGTAAGCGCGCGCGGCGTCGGCGCGGAGCCTGTCGAGTCGCCTCGCGATCCGACGGGTCCGATCGTGACGCTCGACGCGCTACCGCTCGGTGTCCCGCTCGCCCGCCTCGATGACGAGGCTCGCGGGCTCGCCGAGGCCGTGCTCGGAACGAGCCTGTTCTCCCAGCGGGTCACCGGGCTCCGCAGCCGGAGCCGCGAGCCGGTCTTCCGCTTCCTGCTCGACCACCCGGACTTCGCCGCCGCCGTCGCCCGCGCCCTCCGGCTCGGGAAATACCAGGTGGAGGCGCGGGACGACGGCTTCTGGGGCGACGACAGCCGGGGCGCCCGCGGCATGATCCGGGTGCTCTATGCGGACGAGGGCCGGCGTCTCTACCACCTGGACGGGATGTACGAGACGCGCGGGCTCCCCACGATCCAGGGACGGATGCTCGTGATGATCGAGTTCCAGCACGAGGACGACCCGGCGGGGGGCACCCGCGTAGAGGCGAGCGTCACCGGGCACATGCGGCTCGACACGCCCCTCATGGGTGCGGTCGCCCAGCTCGCCACCACGCTCGCCCGGCCCACCGTCGAGCGCGCCGTCGAGCGGAAGGTGCGCCGATTCTTCGCGACGGTGGCCCGGGTCTCACGGTGGGCGCACGACGAGCCGGAGGAGTTCTGGGCCGCGCTCGACGGCCACCCCGAGATTCCGCAGAATGCGACTCTGGCTGCGTTCCGGCAGATCCTGCTGGCCGGTCGGCCCCCCGCCTGGGCCAGCGAGCGCTTCCACCTGCTCCCGGTGGACGTCCTGGATCTCGAGCCCGAGGAGGCGGAGCCCCCGTCTACATCCCCATGAAGTCGCGCGCCTGGTCCATGACCTCGTCGGTCACCGTCGAATAGCCCCGTTCCTGCGCGAACCGCTCGATCGCCTGTCGGGCCATCGGGCGGATGAAGGCCGGGATGCGCTCGAGGCGCCCCGCAGCGTCGACAGTCCAGGCGACGGTGGCTGCCGCGGTTGCCCCGGTCCCGCCAATCATCGCCGCGAAGGGACAGCCGGGCCCGTCCGTCGCGGGAACGCCTGCCGCCGCGGTGGCCAGGGACCCGCTCCCGGGATCAGGCGCCTCGGCGACGAGCCCCCCTTCCCGCTGGTGCGCTAGACCGGCCCGAACGGCGGCGAACGGAGCGGGCGACTCGGCGGGGGCGCCGCCGACCTTCACACCCAGCGTGCGGACCATCTGCGTCTCCCAGGGATTCGTCAGCATGGCCACCCGGTGACCGCAGGCTGGGCAGGTGAAGGTGACGGTGAGCGAGCCCGCGTCCGGCCCCCCCGTTCCCGAGAGCCGCATGGCCTGGTCGCACGCGATGCAGAGAAACTTCATGGCGCTGGTCTCCTTGGAAGCGTCACGTTGCGGCGGCGCCGAGCCCACCGTCTCCCTCGAGGGGGATCCGGCGCGGCGCCGCCGTGCCGGCCGAGAGAATGATTCGGATGCCGTCCTCGACGGACAGTCCCGTCGACACGACCGCGTCCCGTGGCACGAGGACGATGTCGCCCAGGTAGAGGTGGTTCGTCGGCACGTAGACCGACGCGAGCGCGTCGGGCTTCGTCCCCTCGATGCGCACGTCGCCGGTCAGGAACCCGTACGAGTACGCTCCGTCACGCGGATGCTCGACGACGACGAACTCGCGGAAGCCGGACCGGCGATTCGGTGAGAACGCGTCCACGAAGTCCTTGACCGTCGGATAGACGCGACGGACGAGCGGGATGTAGCGGATCACGCGCTCCGCCCACTGCAGGATCCGCCGCCCGACGACGTTGGTGGCGAACACACCGACGCAGAAGATGATGAGGACCGCAGTAAGGAAGCCGAGCCCGGGCAGGTGCCGCCCGAGGAGGTGCTCGTAGAGGGGGGCCATGAAGTCGTCGACCGACGAGTAGAAGAGCCAGAAGACCCAGGCGGTCAGCACCACCGGCAACGTGACAAAAACACCGGTGAAGAACCGGACCTTGAACCACGACTGGATCTGCCCTGGCACGCGTCGCCTCCCGCCGAATCTCCGCATTATACCTGGCGTGTTCGGGCCGCGCCGCCCGGGTGCGCCTGTCTGGTGCCGGGAGCGGGTGACGGCAGCCCTTACCGGCAGCCCGGCCCCGGCGCCGGCCCGCCGCCTGGTCCGCGGGGCCTCGCTCCTGACCGATGGCGGGGCTCCTGGCGGACGGGAGTCTTCCTCACGCGGGCGAGCAGGCGGTGACCCGGCTAGGGGCTCCTCCGCTGACCGGCGCCGGCCGGTCAGCGGGCTCAGCGGTCCCGGCCGAGCGGCGGGCGCACGTCGGCGCCCGTGAAGCTGAGGACGAGCACGAGCTCGACCGAGGAGTTCAGGGCCAGGCCGTGGCACCCGATCGCCGCCCGAGTGGGCTTGCCCCGCTCCCCGTAGAGCTCGACGAGCAGGTCGGTCGCTCCGTTGATGACCCGCGGCTGGTCGGCGAAGCCCGGCGCCGAGTTCACGTAGCCGGTCAGGTGGATCGCGGTATCGAATCGGTCCAGGTCACCGAGCGCGTACTTCACGGCCGACAGCGCCTGGACCAGCGCCCAGCGCGCCGCCTCGTACCCTTCCTGGATCGTGAGCCCGCCGCCGAGCAGGCCCGGGAGATACGGCTCCTCGTCGCGGATCGGCACGGTGCCGGACAGGTACAGGAGCGAGCCCACGGCGCGGTGCGAGACGAACCGCGCGCCTGATCGATTCTTGCGGTAGTCGGCCTCGAGGTCGGGGAGTGGGAGCCCCAGGCTGGCGAGCTTGCCTTCGACGATCATTGGACCTCCGCGGGATGGAGGGTGACGGGAAGCCGACGGGATGCCGGCACGAATAGCCCTTCCTCTCTACCGCGGTCGCCGCCCCGCGTCCACCCCGCCGATCGGGGCCAGACGCCCGGGAAGCCGCGACAGGCCCCGCGGGTTGTTCGCGGCACGTGTCTCCCCTATCCTGCGGCATGATGGCTCGATCCGGGCACCGACTCGCGTGACTCCTGGCCGGCTCGATCCTCGACGCGCGGTGGTGTCGCCGCTGGGAAGCTGGTTTCCCGGCGACCGCGCACTGGCAGCGTTCCACCGGCGAGCCCTTGGTCGCGTGCCGGTCGTCCTCCCGCCGCGCGATCAGGCCTGGCGCGCCATCGCTCCCGACTTTGCCGCGTGCGTCAGGATGGCCGGCAGCGGGCTTCCATTCCAGATCGCGGCGGAGCGCCAGGTCGACCGGTCGGGGGACCCGCGGCGTCTCGCGGCCGCCCTGGCGTCCGGGCAGACGGCCTATCTCCCGCAGGTGCACCAGGTACTGCCGCGCCTGATGCGGCTCATGGTCAGCCTCCGGAACGCCTTCTTCACGCCGGCAGCGGGCGACGCCCGGGAGGAGTGCTCGTTCCTGTTCGTCGTCGAGGGGGCGGGGCGGGCGGGCATGGGGCTCCACCACGACGGGGAGGTCGATGCGTTCTGGCTCCAGCTCGAGGGGCGAAGGACGGTGACCATCGGGCCCCGGGTGCCGCCAGGCACCCCCGAAGAGCTCGAGGACCGGCCGCCCAGGAGCGGCCGTCAGCCGGGATGGCGCACCTTCGACCTCGAGGCCGGCACGCTGTTCCACCTGCCCGCCCGGACACCGCACGCGGTCGTGTGCCGACGCCGGTCGCTGGCCGTCACGCTCACATGGAAGCGAGCCGCGCGGCCGGCCGCGCGCTCCGCGCGCCGCCCGCACCCGCTGGCGGAGCTGCTCTGGTGGGACGTGGTGTCAGGATTCGCCGAGCCGATCCCGCCGGCGCGCCCGCGCACGCTCTGGACGCAGGTGCCGATCCTCGCTCGCCGGGTCGGCCGCGAGCCCGACCTTCGCGTGTGGACGCCTGACGGCGAAGGGCCGCAGCTGCCGGCCAGGGCAAGCCCCTGGGCCGACCGTCTCCCCCTGATGCCGCGCCTCTCGCGGCCGCTCGCCCTGGCGGCGGGGCTCGAGCCCCTGATCGACGCTGGGATCCTCGCCCCGCACGATCTCCCGCTCCGCATCCGGCCCGACGACCCGGCCGCACTCGACGGCTGGCGTTTCGCCTGAGGACGAATCCGCATCGCCGCGAGTCCCGAGCGTGGCGGACTCCCCTCGGGCGCCCGTGCTAGAGTGGCGCCCGCACACTCTGACCGGAGGCCGACGATGTCGCGACCCTGGACCTATCTCCCCTCGACCCCGAGCGGCCCCCTCGTGGTGGACCGCGCCTTCTACGACCGCCTCGCCCGGGAGACCACCACGCGGACCCTCGTTGACCGTTTCGTGGTACCGATCCGGTCGGGACGCGCGTGGCCCGTCCGCGCCGGCCAGCTGTGCCGGATCGTCACCGTCGAGGGTCCCCAGGTGGCGGACTTCAACGCCTGGCACCTCCACAACCCGCGCGAGCGCTTCTGGGCATCGCGGACGAAGCAGCTTCATCGGGCTCACGTCACGACCCACGATCGCCTCTGGTCGACGCTCCCCTATCTGCGTCCGATGGCGACGATCACGAACGACACGCTCCAGTACGGGATCGATGCCGACGGCGGCCGCTGCCACGACCTCCTCGGGACGCGCTGTGATCCCTACGTCACCAAGCTCCTGACGGGGCAGGAGTTCGACTTCTGCTGCCACTCGAACCTGGTCCGGGCGATCGCGCCGTGGCGGCTCACCGAGCTGGACGTCCACGACGTGCTCAACATCTTCCAGGTGACCGGACTTCAGGACGACCGCTACTTCATGAAGGCCAGTCCGGCGAAGAAGGGTGACTTCTTCGAGATCTTCGCCGAGATCGACCTCCTCTGCGCGATCTCGACCTGCCCCGGCGGCGACCTCTCCATCCCGCTGTGGGGCCCGGGGGCCCGCGACCCGATCGAGGTCTGCCGGCCGCTCGGCGTCGAGATCTGGCAGCCGGAGACCGGGCTCCTCGCAGGCTGGCGGTCGCCCGAGCCGGCCGACTACCGGGGCAACCACGGGATGCCGCTGCCGACGGCCTCGACCCCCACGGCCAGATGAGGACGGACGTGTCCGCACCGACGCTCCCCGAGATTCGCGCCGCCCGGGTGCGGCTCGGCGACCGGGTCGTCGAGACGCCCGTGTGGTGGTGGCGCAGCCGCGAGATCACCGACCATCTGGACGCGAGCACCCGGGCCATCCTCAAGCTCGAGCTCTTCCAGCACACGGGGACGTTCAAGCCAAGGGGCGCGCTGACCGTCATGCTGGCGCTCGACCGCGCCACGCTCGCCCGCGGCGTCACCGCGGTGAGCGCGGGCAACCACGCCATCGCCGTTGGCTACGCGGCCCGGGTCCTCGGCACGACCGCAAAGGTCGTGATGCCGCGGACGGCCAACCCCGCCCGCGTGGCCGCCTGCCGGTGGTGGGGTGCCGAGGTCGATCTGGTCGAGGACGTGCACCGGGCGTTCGAGCGCGTGCGCGAGATCGAGGCCACGGAGGGCCGAACCTTCGTCCACCCCTTCGAAGGCCCGCTCACGGCCCTCGGCACCGCCACGCTCGGGCTCGAGCTCTGCGGGCAGGTGCCGGACCTCGACGCCGTCATCATCCCGATCGGGGGGGGCGGTCTCTGCGCCGGCGTCGCGACCGCCGTCAAGCTGGCCCTGCCCCGCTGCCAGGTCTTCGGGGTCGAGCCGGAGGGCGCGGACTCGATGCGGCGAAGCCTCGCGGCGGGCAAGCCGCAGTCGATCGAGGCGGTGCGGACGATCGCCGACAGCCTCGGCGCGCCGCACGCCGCGCCCTACAGCTTCGAGCTGTGCCGCCGCGCCCTCGACGATCTCGTGATCGTGAGCGACGATGAGCTCAAGCGCGCCATGGGGCTCCTGTTCCGGGGCGTCAAGCTCGCCGTCGAGCCGGCGGGCGCGGCAGCCACGGCGGCGCTCCTCGGCCCCCTGCGGGAGCGGCTCCGCGGCCGCCGGGTCGGCATCATCGTCTGCGGAACCAACATCGACGCGGCGACCTTCGCGCGGCTCGTGACAGCAGAGCCGTAGGGGCCGGATCCACGCGTTCCGCAGACCCCCCGTCCGGCGGGGCGGTGGGCCCGGGCGGCCGCCTCCGTGGTCCGGTCGCCGTCCTGCTCACGGCCGTGGTCGCGATCGGCTCGCTATCGATCGACATGGCGCTGCCGTCCCTTCCCGCCACCGCCGAGGCGCTCGGGGCACGGCCCGCAACGGTCCAGCTGACGGTGACGCTGTTCCTCGCGGGGTTCGCCGTGGCCCAGCTCATCCACGGCCCGCTCTCCGACCGCATCGGCCGGCGCCGCGTGCTGCTGGGCGGGCTCGTCGTGTACGTGATCGGCGGCCTCGCCTGCTGGGCGGCGCCGACGGCCCGGCTCCTCGTCGCCGGCCGCGTCCTCCAGGCGCTCGGCGCGGGGAGCGGCCCGGTGGTCGGTCGCGCGGTGGTCCGCGACCTCTACGAGCCCGCGCAGGCCGCCCGCGTCCTCGGCTACATGGGCACGGCCATGGCGCTCACGCCGATCCTCGCCCCGATCGTCGGCGGCGTCATCCACGTGGCGCTCGGCTGGCGCGCCGTGTACCTCGCGCTCGCGGCGTGCGGCGCCGCGTTCCTCGGCCTCGCGCTCCTGCTCGTGCCGGAGACCAACCGCCGGCGCGACCCCGACGCGCTCCGGCCCGGACATCTCACGACAAACGTCGCGGACCTCCTCGGCGACCGGTCATTCCTCGGCTACGTGCTGGTCGTGGCGCTCATGTTCGGCGGACAGTTCGCCTTCATCTCGGGATCGTCATTCGTCCTGATCGAGGTCCTGCGGGTCCCGCCCGACGTCTACGGGCTCTGCTTTGGCCTGGTCGCGTTCGGCTTGATGACGGGGAGCTTCCTCGCTGCCCGCCTCACCCCCCGCGCGGGGATCGACCGTCTGATCGCCGCAGGCACCAGCCTCGGCGCGGTCGCGGGCTGCCTCATGGCGGGGCTGGCCTGGGGCGGCGTCTGGACGGTGCCCGCGGTGATCGGGCCCATGTACGCCTTCGCGATCGGCGTCGGGATCGTGCTGCCGACCGCCGTCGCCGGCGCCATCGGACCCTTCCCCCGCACCGCCGGTCTGGCGTCGGCCGTCCTCGGGTTTCTCCAGCTGACGGCTGCCGCGGCCTATGGCATGGCAGTGGGCCGTCTCTACGACGGCACGCCGGTCCCGATGGCCGTCGCGATCGCGGCCGCCGGACTGGCCGCGGTCGTAGGCCATCGCCTGGTTCGCGTCCGGCGCCGCGCGTCGGCGTGAGCCCGCCCCGGAACCGCCATTGACGGTCTTCACGCGCCGGTGCTAGCGTCACC
The DNA here is from genome assembly GCA_963805625.1 of uncultured Candidatus Rokubacteria bacterium. Classification (GTDB taxonomy): domain Bacteria; phylum Methylomirabilota; class Methylomirabilia; order Rokubacteriales; family DASRDR01; genus DASRDR01. The sequence continues at coordinate 166,981 of CAWDVE010000016.1, read as the reverse complement.
CTCGCTGCACCGCGAGAGATGAGTCGAGGTCTCGGGCGCTACGTCGCGAAGCGGCTCGGGTTCGCCGGGTTGATGCTCGCCGGCGTCTCCGTCGTCCTCTTCACGCTGATGCGCCTGGCGCCGGGCGGGCCGGAGGCGGTCCTGATCAGCGGCGAGTTCTCGCAGGAGGTCGCGGCCCAGGTGCGCCAGCGGCTCCAGGAGCTCCGGGCCGGCGGCGTCGACTTCATCGATCGGCCCCCGCTGACCGAGGTGGGGCGCCTCAAGCAGACCGCCGGGCTCAAGGTGCTGGCGACCGACAACACTTCCTACACGTACTTCGGTTTCCGCCAGGATCTCGCGCCGTTCGACGACCTTCGCGTCCGCCGCGCCTTCTATCACGCCATCGACGTCCCCGCCATCGTTCGCGAGGTGCTCCAGGGGTACGGGGCGATCTCGAACGGGCAGTTCCCACCGGGCAGCTGGGCGTTCGACCCGTCGGTCAAGCCCTACGCCTACGATCCGAACAGGGCCAAGGCCCTCCTCGCAGAGGCCGGGTGGAAGCCCGGGGCGGACGGGATCCTGACGAAGGACGGCAAGCGCCTGTCCTTCTCGCTGCGGCACGACCAGGGGATCAGACCGTCAAGGACACGGCGATCATCATCCAGGAGTTCCTGAAGAGGTCGGGGTCGAGGCGACCGTCGAGCCACTCGACTGGCCGACGTTCGTCAAGAAGCTCTTCGCGTCGGACTTCGAGGGGATCGTCGTGGGCTGGACGAACTTCCACGATCCCGATCCCTTCGCCTACTCGATCTGGCACTCGGGCCAGTGGAAGGCCCGCAACTTCGCCCACTACAAGAACCCGCGCGCCGATGCGGAGCTCGAGGCCGCTCGCCGGGTCGGCGATCAGGCGGAGCGGAAGCGGCACTACGCCGAGTTCTCGAAGATCCTCATGGAGGACGCGCCGTACGTCTTCCTCGATTTCCCCCAGCAGGTCTACGTCACCCGCCAGAGCTACGACGGGTTCGTCCCCATCCCGGCCTACGGCGGGATCTACCAGTCCCTGAAGGCCGTGAAGCTGATGGGACGCTAGGAACGACGTGGAGCTCCGCGTCAACGGAACGACCCTCCACGCGGAGGACGTGGGGGACGGGGCGCCCTGCCTCGTCCCCCACGGCGGCCCCGGCACGGACTCGGCGGGGCTCGTCCGCTCGCTCGGACCGCTGGCGGGCCCGCTCGGCCTTCGCATGGTCTTCTGGGACCACCGCGGCCACGGGCGCTCCGAGTGGGTCCCCGTCGAGCAGTGCACACAGGACCAGCTGGTGGCGGACGCGGAGGGCGTGCGGCTCGCGCTCGGCCTCGGCCCGGTCGATGTGCTCGGCATCAGCTGGGGCGGGTACCTCGCCCTCATGTACGCCGCGCGTCACCCCGGCTCGATTCGCCGGCTCGCCGTCGTCGGGGCAGCGGCGAGCCACGAGTTCATGCCGCGCGCGGAAGCCAACGCGCGCCGCCAGGCAACGCCCGAGCAATGGGCGGCGTACCGCTCGCTCTGGGACGGCTCGCTCCCCGACGACCAGAGCTTCCGGCGCGCCTTCGAGACGATCCGGCCGCTCTACTTTCACGACAAGGCGCTGGCCGAGGCCGCGAACGCGGCGCGCGCCGACACGCGGTACCGGATCGCCGTGCGGCAGTTCATCATCCAGCACGAGTACCCGACCTACGATTGCCGGCCCGAGCTCCCGCGCATCACCTGCCCCACCCTCGTCATGGTGGGGCGTCACGACTGGATCTGCCCCGTCGACCAGGCCGAGCAGATCCACCGGCTGATCCCGCACTCGGAGCTCACGATCTTCGAGGCGAGCGGCCACTCGCCTCAGACCGAGGAGCGCGAGGACTTCACGCGCCGGCTCGGCACCTTCCTCGGCGGATAGCCCCGAACCCGGGCTACGGCCCGCTCGAGCCCCCGCGCGCGGTGCCGAACCGCCGTCAGCGAGCGGGCTGGAAGAGCTCGATGGGATTGCCGGACGGGTCGTCGATCAGGATCTGGGCACCCCCCGGACCCCGCACGATCTCGTTGCGAAACGGTACCCCGGCGGCTCGCAAGCGACTCACCTCGGCGACGATATCGTCGACGACCAGCTGGATCCGGTTCCAGCCCCCGGCGACGGGCTGGCGGCCATCGGGCATGGCCCGCCCGGCCGAGCTGGTCCGCGCGCTGAGGAGGAGCCGGAGGTCGCCCCGGGCGACGTCGGCGAAGGCCGGCGCCATCCGGGTGAGCAGGCTGAAGCCGAGGTGGGTAGTGTAGAACGCGATGGCGGCATCGACATCGTCGACCATGTAGCGGACGTTGACCGTCGTCATGGCCTAGGATCCTCCCGCCCGCTCAGACCCGCTCCAGCAGGACCGCGATGCCCTGGCCGACGCCGATGCACATCGTGCAGAGGGCGTAGCGGCCGCCCCGCGCCTGGAGCTCGTAGGTCGCCGTCGTCGCGAGGCGGGCGCCGCTCATCCCGAGCGGGTGCCCGAGTGCGATGGCACCACCGTTCGGGTTCACGTGCTCGGCGTCGTCGGGGAGCCCGAGGTCGCGGAGCACGGCCAGCGCCTGGGCCGCGAACGCCTCGTTCAGCTCGACCACGTCGATCCGGGCGATGTCGACGCCGATGCGCGCCAGCAGCTTGCGCGTCGCCGGCACGGGGCCGATCCCCATGACACGGGGGGGCACACCGGCCGTGGCCCCCGCGACGACGCGCACCCGGGGCGTGAGGCCGTAGGCGGCCGCGGCGCCCTCGGAGGCGACGAGGAGCGCACAGGCGCCGTCGTTCACGCCGGACGCATTGCCCGCCGTCACGGTGCCTCCGGCCCGGAAGGCGGGCCTGAGACGGGCGAGAGCCTCGAGCGTGGTGTCGCGCGGATGCTCGTCCTCGGCGACCTGGACGGTCTCCTTGCCCCGGGGCACGGCGACGGGCACGATCTCCTGCGCGAGGCGCCCGCTCCGCTGCGCGGCCCGCGCCCGGTGCTGGCTCCGGAGGGCGAAGGCATCCTGGTCGGTGCGCTCGATCTTCCACTCCTCGGCGACGTTCTCCGCGGTCTCCCCCATCGCGTCGGTGCCGAATAGCTCCTGCATCCGCGGATTGACGAACCGCCAGCCGATCGTCGTGTCGTACAGGCGGGTGTCGCGCGCGAAGGGGGCGTCGGCCTTGCCCATGACGAAGGGCGCCCGTGACATGCTCTCCACACCGCCGGCGACGATGAGATCCGCCTCGCCCGCGCGAACCAGCCGCGCCGCCGTGGCCACCGCGTCGAGCCCGGAGCCGCAGAGGCGGTTGATCGTCGCCCCGGAGATCTCGACCGGCAGGCCCGCGAGGAGCGTCGCCATCCGCGCCACGTTCCGGTTGTCCTCACCCGCCTGGTTGGCGCAGCCGAGGATGACGTCGTCGACGCGCGCCCAGTCGACCCGCGGATGGCGCCCCACGAGCGCCCGGATCGGGATCGCGGCGAGGTCGTCGGGCCGGACGGGCGCGAGAGCGCCGCCGTAGCGGCCGATGGGGGTCCGGGCAGCGTCGCAGATGAAGGCGTCCGGCATGGTGGGTCCTCCCACCGGCCATTATAGGGCCCTGCGCACCCGGTCCGGGACGACGAGCGGCGGTACACTGTCGCGGGTCATGGCGCTTCCCCACGGGCTTCGCGCGTTGAACCACCGGCCGTTCCGCACCTTCTTCCTCGCGCAGCTCGTCGCGCTCGTGGGCACCTGGATGCAGACGGTGTCCCAGGCGTGGCTCGTCCTCCAGCTCACGAACTCGCCGTTCAAGCTGGGTCTCCTCGGGACGCTCCAGTTCGGGCCGATCCTCCTGCTCTCGCCGGTTGCCGGGGTGATCGCCGATCGCCGGCCGCAGCGGCGCCTGCTGATCGCCACCCAGGCGGTGCTCGCGTGCCAGGCGTGGGCCCTGGCCCTGCTCGTGGCGACCGGACGGACCCGCTACTGGCAGATCGCGCTGCTCGGGCTCGTCACCGGCCTGGCCAACACGCTCGATGCTCCCGTGCGGCAGTCCTTCGTGATGAGGCTGGTCGGCCGGAAGGACCTCGTGAACGCGGTCGCGCTCAACTCGGCCTCGTTCAACGCGGCGCGTATCGTGGGCCCGGCGGTTGCGGGCCTCCTGATCGCGCGGCTCGGCGTGGTTCCCGCCTTCGTCGTCAATGGCCTCGGGTTCGCGGTCGTGCTGGCCACGCTACTCGGCCTGTCCGACGACCAGGCTGCGCAGCCCGCGCGCGGCGCGTCCCTCCGCCGCGACATCGCGGAAGGCGTGCGCCACGTGGCTCGGACGCCTCGCATGCGCGCCGTGCTGGGTGTCCTCTTCGTCGTGAGCCTCTGCGTCTTCAACTTCACGGTCTACGTCCCGCTTCTCGCGCGGACGGTCCTCCAGCTCGGGCCGGAGGGGTTCGGGTTCCTGATGGCCGCGCTCGGGGTGGGGGCGGTCGCGGGCGCCCTGGCCCTCGGCGCGCGGGCCAACCCGGAGCCCGGCCTCGGCCTGCTCCTCGGCACCGCGGCGGTGGCCTGCACCGGCCTCCTCGGGCTCTCGACGGTCCACCACGTCTGGGCGGCCGTTCCGATGCTCTTCGTGATTGGCTTCGCGGGGATCATCACCGTGACGGGGTGCAACACGGCCATCCAGCTCGGGTCGCCGGACGAGCTCCGGGGGCGGGTCATGAGCCTCTACACGTGGGTCTACGGTGGCGTGTTCCCGTTCGGCTCCTTCCTCGTCGGCGCGACCTCGGAGCGCTACGGCGTCTCCGCGGCCTTCCTGCTCAACGGAAGCCTCGGCCTCGGCCTGCTTCTCCTCCTGGCGGCGACCCGGCCGTGGCGGACAGGCGCGAGTCTGCCGGCGACACCGGCCTGAGCGGGTCGCTCCCGGTCAGCAGACGGGGTGGCGGAGCACCGCCGGATCGATCCGGCGGGGAACGAGCCGGCCGTCCCCGACGTCGCCGAGCAGCTGACCGCGGTCCGCGATCACCTTGCCGCGGAGGAGCGTGGTGACCGGCCAGCCGGACACGGCCCAGCCCTCCCACGGACTGTAGTCGCTCACGTGAAAGTCGTCGCGTGTGAGGGTCTTCCGGATCGCCGGGTCGATCAGGACGAGGTCGGCGTCGCTGCCCGGCGCGATGATGCCTTTCCGCGGGTGGAGCCCGAAAATCCGCGCGGCGTTCGTCGCGGTGACCGCGGCGAATCGCTCGAGCGACATGCCACGCTTGACGACCCCCTCCGTGAACGCGATGCCCATGCGCGCCTCCGCGCCGAGGTTGCCGCCGGTCACGTCCTCGATCGTGCGGCCGCGCAGCTTCAGTGCGAGGCTGGTGGGGTACTCGTCCGTCGCCAGGGTCGAGACGCCGCCCTCCACCAGCCCGCGCCAGAGCGCCTCCCGGTCCTCCGGCAGCTTGAGCGACGGGTACGTGTGAGCGCAGAAGCCACGGGGCGTCTTGTAGTACTCGGCGTCGAAGCAAGCGTACTGGTGGAGGGTCTCCGCATAGACGGGAGCGCCCGCCGCCCGCGCCGCCTCGACGGCCTCGAGCCCTTCCCGGGCGGAGGTGTGGACGAAGTAGATGCCGGCGCCCGTCGCCCGCCCCAGTCCGATCGCCCGCCCGAAGGCCAGCTGCTCCGAGAGCTTCGTGTGGACGAGGTGCATGTTCGTCCCGTCCAGCCGTCCCTCGGCGCGGAAGCGCTCGTAGGCGGTCTGCACCAGCTCGTCATCCTCCGCGTGGACCGTCATGAGGCCGCCGTGCCGGGCCGCCTCCCGCATCGCGAGCTCGATCCGTCCGAAATCGAGCCGGAACGAGGGCCGCTTCGGATGCGGCGGCAGGACGTCCGTCGTGAACACCTTGAAGCTCGGGAAGCCCGCTTCGATCGCCTCCCGCATCTCGGCGAAGACGGCGAGCGGCAGCGCCCCGCAGAGGGTGACGTGGAAGCTGTAGTCGACGTGGGAGCGCCCCGCCCAGCGGGCCGCCCGCTGCTCGAGGGTCTCGGCGATGCCGCTCCCCGGCCGGACGAAGGCGAAGTCGATGTGCGTGGTCGTGCCGCCGCACGCCATGCCGCGGGTGTCCTCCTCGGGGCCGAGGGTCAGGCCGGGGTCATCGGGGCGGGTGCGGATCGCGTGAGCGAGGTGGGTGTGGGGCTCGACACCGCCCGGCGCGACGACCCGTCCCGAGGCGTCCAGAACCCGGGCGCCGTCCGTCGGCAAGGTCCCGGGCAGCGCCAGCACGGCAATGCGCTCACCCTGGACGCCCACGTCCCACGGACCGACCCCCTGGGGGGTGACGACGGTGCCTCCGCGGACCACCAAGTCGAGCGCCACGTGGCGAGGGTAGCGCTGTCGCCCGGGGGGGTCAACGAGCTACGAGTCAGCTACGCGTCAGTCGACTGGCGGCCGACCGCCAAGCGCCCGCTGAATCGCCTGCGTCACCTTGGCGACGAGAAACGGCTTGCCGAGACTCACGGCCCCCGTCCGCTCCAGGAACTCCCGCGTCTCCGCGTTTAGCGTGTCTCCAGTCAGGAACACGATGCGCTCCCGAAGTGACGGGAATCGGCGCCCGATCTCCGCATACAGCCCGGGACCATCGAGGCCGGGCATCCGTACGTCGCTCACGATGACGTCGAAGGATCGGCTGTCCAGGCGCGCGAGCGCGGCGGTCCCATCGGCGGCGGTCTCCACCCGGTGGCCGGCATACGTCAGGATCTCGGCCAACGTCCCCAGGATCTCCGGTTCATCATCCACGAGCAGGATGCTCGCGCCCGAGACGGCCAGCTGGCTCGCGCCCGCGTCGCGGTCGACCCCCGTGGCGGAGGGAGCGCCAAGCGGCAGCTCGATGCGGAACGTCGCGCCGGGTCCCGGCGTCTCGACCAGCGCGATCGTCCCATGATGCTCATGGAGAATGTCCCGGCAAACGGAAAGCCCGAGGCCCGTCCCGACGCCGATCGGCTTGGTCGTGAAGAACGGCTCGAAGATCCGAGGCCGGATCGCCTCAGGAATCCCCGGACCAGTGTCCGTCACCTCGAGCGCGACCCGAGCGCGCTCAATGTCGAACGTGGTGCTCAGCCGGATGCGCCGCGGGAGCGGGCTCGAGCGGACCGCGTGATACGCGTTCGTGAGGAGGTTGACCACGGCCTGGTGGAGCTGATGCGGGTCGCCCCAGACGACGGGAAGAGCGTCCGAGAGATCCAGCACAGGCTCGATCGTCGCCACGCGCAGCTGGTACTCGAGCAGCTGGAGTGCCTCTCGGGCGACCCGGTTCAGCGACACTTCCGCGCGCGCCAGCGGGGTGTCCCGCACCACGGCCAGGAAGGTCTGCACGATACGCGCGGCCCGCTCGGCCGCGTCCTGGATGCGCCGGGCGCGCTCGGCGATCGGCCCATCGGGGACCATCTGAGTCAGGAGACTCGCCTGCCCGAGAATCACGGTGAGCGGGCTGTTCAGCTCGTGCGCCACGCCTCCCAGGAGCTCGCCGATCGTGGCGAGCCGCTCGCTGCGGAGCAAGGTCTCCCGCTGGTGCTGGAGCTCTTTGCGATTGCGACGCCGCTCCGTGACGTCGACCGCCACGCCGAGCACAGCGGGCCGGCCGCCGCTGAGCACCCGTCGGCCGTGCACGTCCAGGTGGACGATGGCTCCGTCCGCTCGCACCACCCGGACGCTATACCGGACGGCATCGAGGTCGCCGGCGATGCGCCGCCGGAGATTCCGCTCCATGACCGCGCGATCCCCGGGGTGGACGATGTCGAGCGGACCGCGCCGGCCCAAGAGCTCGTCCGCCGGGTAGCCGAGCATCTGCAGGGCGGCCTCGTTGAGGTAGACGAAATGGTCGTAGGTGGTGAGGTAGATGCCGACCAGGGATTGTTCGATCAGCGCGTGGAACTGGGACTCCGCCTCTGCGAGCTGGGTCGTGCGCTGCTCAAGCTCGGCCACGATCTGGTCAAGAGCTCCCGCCACCTCGCCCGGGTGCTGGCGAAGCTCGGCCCGGGCGCTCATATCCCCGGCGCCGAGCCGCTTGATCAGCTCGATCAGCGCGGTGTCCAGATTGCCCCCGGGAATCGCATGCCGGTCGCGTCAGGATAGCCCACACCCGAAGTTCCCCGCACGGCCTGGCGACAGGGCACCGCCTCGACGCCCCGCGCATTGGTTGCCGCGCCCGGGCATGGATCGGCTAGGGCAGGGCGATCCGGCCGCCGCCCATGGCGCGCAGGAAGTCACCGAGGCCCATCTGGAGGAACGGGTTCTCGCGCTTCTCGGCGCCGAGGGTCGACCGGGGGCCGCCATAGTTGTGGCCGGGCAAGAGGATCGTGTCGTCGGGGAGCCGCCCGAGCCGCTGGGTGAGGCTTCGGTGCATCTCGGTCGGGTCGCCGCCCGGCAGGTCCGTCCGGCCGCACGCCTGGATGAAGAGCGTGTCGCCCGAGACCAGTCGCCCGGCGACGAGAAAGCACTGCGAGCCAGGAGTGTGGCCGGGGGTGTGGACGAACGTGATCGTGAACCGCCCGACCGGGAGGTCCATCGCGCTCTCCACCTGGACCAGGTCGGAGCCGAACCCGCGGAGGAACTCGCGCTCGGCTCGGTGGACGTAGACCTTGGCCCGGACCCGACCGAGGAGCTCCTCGACGCCAGGGATTCGTCCGGGCATCCCCCAGTCGGCCAGGCTCCCGCCCACGTGATCCTGGTGCGTGTGCGTGACGAGCGCGCCCGTGATCCGGAGCCCGTCGGCCTCGGCCGTCCGGACAATGGTGTCGATCTCCCACGCCGGGTCGACCACGACGCACTCGCCCGCCTCGCGGTCTCCCACGAGGTAGGCGAAGTTCTGCATGGGGCCGAGCTCCATCTGCCGGAGGTAGAGCTCGCTCGACCCGACGTCTCCCATCGACCCCGTCACCGGCCCACGAAGCGCGGGGCTCGGCGCTCTCGCGCGGCGGCGAGCCCTTCCCGGAGGTCCTCGCTCCCGAAGGTGATGGCCTGGCAGAAGGCTTCGTACTCGACCGCCGCCGTGACGGCGCTCTCGAGCCCCTGGTACACGGCGCGCTTGAGCATCCGCACGACGAGTGGCGCGCTGGCCGCGATCGACCGGGCGGTCTCGAGCACCGCCGACATCAGCTCGCCGCGCGGCACCGCCCGGTTCACCAGACCGATCGCCTCGGCCTCGCGCCCGGTGACGACCCGGCCGGTGTAGAAGAGCTCGAGCGCCCGCGCCACGCCGATCACGCGCGGCAGCGTCAGGGTCGACGCCATGCCCGGGTGGAGTCCCAGGCGCGCGAAGTTGACGCTGAGTCGAGCGTCCTCCGCCGCGTACCGGAGGTCGCAGGCCAGCGCGAGGGCCAGCCCGCCGCCGACCGCGTGACCGTGGACGGCGGCGATCGTGGGAATCGGGAGGCGCAGCAGCGTGAGATAGCGGTCGTAGTAGGCGCGCATCACCTGGCGGCGCGCCTCGACGTCCCGGCGCGTGTTCGCCTCGATGAGCGCCATGTCACCGCCGGCGCAGAAGGATTCCCCAGCCCCGGCCAGGATGAGGACGCGCACGTCCTCGCGCGCCTCGACGCCGCGGAGCGCCTCGGCCAGCTCCTGGCCCATGCGCTCGCTCATCGGGTTGCGGCGCGCGGGCTGGTTCAGCGTGAGGATGGCGACTCCGTCCGCTACCTCGAGGAGGATCTGCTCCGCCATCGCTCGCTCAGAAATCTGCCGAGCCGGCTCGGCACCTCGCCGCGGGTGAGAGACGCGGCGCGAGCCGCACTAGAGGAGCAGCTCCTCGGGCGTACCGGGCAGGTCGCCCAGCGTCTTCGAGTCGATGGCATACAGTGCCGGCTGGCCGGGGATCCGGACGTACGTGAGACCGGCCTCCTGCTTGCCGATGACCAGCGCGGCGATCGACTGGCCGTCCTTGCCCGCAAGCGTGACCGTCGTGGCGGCGGCGTCGAGGCCGTAGCGGGCCGGGTCCCAGCCCTGTTCCGCGACGAGGTCCTTCCACTTGAGGTTGCGGAGGGTCCAGAGCAGCTCGCTCACGCGGCTCCCGCGGGTCTTCCCCTTCTTCGGGGCGGCGAGCTGCCAGTCCTCCTCACCCGCCCCGGTCCGGTCGAGCGACAGGGTCACGTTCGGGCGCTGGATCGTGACCCGGGTGACGTCCCTCGTGTCGAAGGCCTCCGACAGCGACCGGTCGCGGAGGTCCGTCACGCCGCGCGCGAGGTCCTGCAGCACCGTCGCGTCGACCGCCGCCACCCCGACGGCGCCCTGGCCGAGGGTGGTCGCGTAGGCGCGGTCCTTCTCGCGGGCCGGAGCCAGGAGCAGGATCCTCGGCTCCTTGGCCTCCTTCTCCCAGACGCTGATGCGGATCTGGGGCTTGTCGAGGCCGTAGGCACCGAGTCGCTTGGCGTCCTCGGCCACGAAATCCCGGGCCCGGAGGTCCCGCGCCTTGAAGAGGACCTGGCTCATCGCGCCCTCGTCGGCCCGGAGCGCCACGGGCGCGGTGATGCGCCACTTGCCATCCTGGAGGGCAAGCGCCACCTTCCCCTTGGGGCTCTCGAGCTCAACGCGCTCGAGCTTCCCCCGGTCGTAAACGAACACCGTCTTGTCCCGGAGCGCCATCGCCGACGCGGGGATCGCCTTCCAGAGCTCCTCCTCGACGAGGAGGACCGTGCTGTCGCCCTCCCGCTGGACGTAGACGCCCTTCTTGTCCGGCACCGCCTTGCCGAAGCGGAGCGTCCGCGCGGTCCGCGACGCCTCCTCGCCCACGCCGAGCGTGATCCGCGTCGGCCGGTCCAGCCCGTACTCGGCCGGACTCTTGGGGGCGTCGGTCACGAACTCCTTGATCTTCGCCGCCCGGAGCTTCTCGAGCAGCCCGGTGATCGCCTCCCGATCGGCGGGCGTCGTGAGGGGAGCGGTGAGCTGCCACTCGTCCGCGCCCTTGACGCCCGCGGCCGCCACCACCTGCCCCGCTGGGCCTCGCACCTCCACCGTCTTGACGTCCTTCCGCTCGAATGCGAGGAGCGTCCGGTCACGAAACTCGCTCGGTGGCTTCTGGGCGTCCCTCAGGAGCCCCTCGGGCACCAGGAGGACCGCGGGCTTCCCTCCCTCCTGCGCGTAAGCCCAGACGCCGCTCGGGCTCTTCGCCCCCAGCTTGACGGTGCGCTCCTGCCCCTTGGCCTTGAAGGTCACCTCCGCGGCCGGCGGCGCCAGCCCGAAGTCGGCGGGCTTCTGGGGGTTGGCTTCGATCTCCCGCTCGACGCGGAGCGTCGCCAGGGACGTCGCCAGGTCGTCGGCTGCGCGCGAGTCGGCCGAGGCCGACACGGGGGCGGCCAGGCTCCAGGTCCCGCCAGTCCTTTTCAGGCGGAGCGTCTCGGCGTCACCCTTCCGGACGACGATCTCCTCGACGTCCTTCGCCTCGAGGTCCTTCCAGAGGTGGTCCTTGACCGAAGCGGCCTTCTCGCGTTCGGGCGCCTGACGGATCTCGTAGACGTAGTAGAAGCTGGCGAGCCCGGCCAGCAGGACCGCCAGCACCGCTGTTGTGAGCCAGCGCATCGGACGGCTCCCGGACTACCGCCCGCGCCGGCGGGCGACCGCCACCGCGCCGGCCACGATCACGGTCAGGGGGATCAACACCACCGGCACCAGGAAGATCACCTGTCCCTGGGCGCCGGTCAGGAAAACGGGGGCGGTGCGCGACTCCTTCGGCCGCACCGCGATCAGGTTCTCCTCCTCGGCGAGCCACGAGAGCGTGTTGAGGAAGAAGTCGCGGTTGCCGGAGAGATTGACGAACTCGTTCGCCGCGAAATCCGAGTCGCCGACCAGGACGATCCGCGCCTTCGCGCTCTTCCGGTCGGCCGGCGCGTCCTTGGCGTCGACGGTCGCGACCGCGGCGATCGTGAGGGGGCCTCGGGCTTCGCCGGGGTCCGGCTTGACCTGGCCCGTCCGGATCTGGTCCTGGCTGGTTTCCGCCCAGCTCTCGCCGGACGTCCGCGCGAGCCCTTGCGCGCTCACGCCCTCGGGCGGCTTCTCCTTCACCGAAACGGTGCGTGCGACCGGGAAGAAGGTCGCGAACCGGAAGTCTCGGGTGATCGGGTGGGAGAGGTAGTCCGCGACGACGGGAATCTCCGGCCCCGCGCCGGCGCGCCGGCCCGTGGGGCTGATGTCGATGATCACGTCGTTGCCGAGGCCGAGCCCCCAGCGCTCGAGGACCGGTCCGAGTCCGGTGGTCTGGAACGGATCGACCATGAAGAGGACCTTCCCGGCCCGGGCCACGTACCCCACCATGGCGTCAATCTCGTTGGGCAGGAGCTCCCTCTGCGGCCCGGCCACCACCACGATGGTGGCGTCGTCCGGCACCTTGACCTCCCGCGCCAGGACCAGATCCTTGACCTCGTAGTTCAGCTTCTCGATCGCAGACTTCATCTGGCCGTAGCCAGTCCGATCGCTCGAGCCCGGGTCCTTCTCCCCGTGGCCCTTGAGGAAGTAGACGACACGCTTCCCCGGACGCGTGACCCGGATCAGGGCGTTGGTGAGCTTCTCCTCGTCCAGGTCGAGGAGCTTCTCCTGTTTCTTCTGTCCGTCCTTCAAGACCGCCTCGAGGACGACCATCCCGTAGCTCTCGAAGCCGTACTCCCGGGCCAGCAGGGGGGTCCGGTCCGCGTCGACGACCTCCCAGGTGAACTTTCCGTCCGAGCGCCCCGCGTACTGCTTGAGAAGATCCTCCGCGGTCCGCTTACCGGGCTGGTCGGGCCGGAAGAAGGCCACGGCCTTGATCGGCACCGGAAGCTCGCTCACCACCTTCGCGGTTTGGGGAGACAGGCTCCAGCGCTTGTTCTCGGTCAGGTCGACACGATAGCTGTGCCGGTACGACACTGCCTCGACGAGCACGATGACCCCGAGGATCAGGACGACCAGGACCGCCGCGTTGAGGCCGTACCGGGTCGCGCGCCCCGCCAGCGCCCGGCGCACGTTGGTCGCGAAGCTCGCGTACAGACCGAAGAGGAGGACCAGGCCGCCCAGGATGAGGAGCGCCGGCCAGACCTTGGTCCATGACGGCCGGTAGGTCTGCAGGAGGAAGCCGGCCACGACGCCACCGAGGCCGACGAAGAGTGCCGGGCTTGCGAATCGGTCCATGGCGGTCAGCCTCTCCACCGCTTCGAGTCCAGCGAGCGCAGGGTGAGGAACAAGGCCAGGATGGTGAGGTCCAGGTAGTAAATGAGGTCCTTCGTGTCGATCACGCCCTTGGCGAACGAGTCGAAGTGCTCGGTGAGCGACACGTGCGACAGCACGCGCCCCAGGGTCCCGCCGGCCGAGTCGGACGCCCAGGCGATCACCCAGAAGATCAGGAGGGTGCCGAACGTCGCCACCGCCGCCACGATCTGGTTCTCGGTCAGCGACGAGATCAGGATCCCGATCGCGATGAACGCGGCGCCCTGGAGGAGGAGCCCGAGGTAGCCGGTCGCGAGCGGTCCCAGCTCGAGCGGGGTGACCCAGGCCATGATGAGCGGATAGGCGAGCGTCAGCGTCAGCATCGCCGCGAAGACTGCGAACGCGGCCAGGTACTTCCCGAGGAGGACCTCTCCGTCTCGCACGGGGTAGGTCAGGAGCAGCTCGATCGTGCCGCTCTTCTTCTCCTCGGAGAACAGGCGCATGGTGAGGATTGGCATCATCAGCAGCATGATGACGCTCATGTTCTGGAACAGGGGCCGGAGCACCCCCTCGATGACCGAGAGGTCACGCGCCATCATGGGGTTCATCGCCGCCTGCATGCTCGCCAGCACGTAGTAGCCGAACACGTTGTAGAAGAACCAGCCGCTGATCAGCGAGAAGATCGTCAGGACCGCGTAGGCGATCGGCGAGCTGAAGTAGACCCGGAGCTCCTTCTTGAAGACCGCCCAGGTCCTCACGACGCCACCTCCTCGGCCGCCCCGGGGACGACGTCAACCATCGCCTCCTCGTGCTCCTCGCCGGCCACGATGCGAATGAACACGTCCTCCAGCGACAGGTCGAGGGCCTTGAGCTCGAGGAGACCCCAGCGCTGCTGTGCGGCCAGCTGGGCGACCTCCCGCCGCACGTCCCGCGTGCGGTCGGCCTCGAGGACGAACGTGCCGGTTCCGTCGACGACACCCCGCGCCTCCACGCGCTGGACGCCGAGGAGGGCCCGGAGCGACTGCGCGACCAGCTCGGCCGGGCCCTCGATCTGGACCTGGACCCGCGCCACGGGTGAGAGCTCCTGCATGAGCCGGTCGAGCGGGCCGGAGGCGACGACCCGTCCACGGTTGATGATGATCACACCCTCGCACACCATCGACACCTCGGGCAGGATGTGTGTCGAAAGGATGACCGTGTGGGCACCGGCCAGCGACTTGATGAGCTGCCGGATGCCGACGATCTGCTTGGGATCGAGCCCGATCGTCGGCTCGTCGAGGATTAGCACGTCCGGATCGGCGATGAGCGCCTGGGCGAGGCCGACGCGCTGGCGGTACCCCTTCGAGAGCCGCCCGATCAAGCGCTCGCGCACGTCGGGGATCTGGCACCGCTCGAGCACCTCGCCGACGCGCCGCCGCCGCTCGCTGCGGCCGAGGCCCTTGATGTTGGCGACGAAGTCCAGGTAGGCGACGACCGTCATGTCGCCGTAGAGCGGCACATTCTCGGGTAGGTAGCCGATCCGGCGGCGGACCTCGAGCGACTGCTCGAACACGTCGTAGCCCGCGACCCGGGCGGTCCCGCTCGAGGCGGGCATGAAGCAGGACAAGATCCGCATGGTCGTCGTCTTGCCCGCACCGTTCGGGCCCAGGAAGCCGACGATCTGGCCCTTCTCGACGGTGAAGGAGACGTCCTGGATGGCCGGGACCGGTCCGTACCGCTTCGTGAGGCGATCAACCTCGATCATCGCTCATCGCTCCGCTCCGTGGAGATGCACGCTGGGTCATCGGCTGAAGAATCTCCGCGCTGTCGCGCCCTGCAGGACGACGGGGCTGCGATCAGTCACGAAGTATAGCACGCCGCCACGGCCGGCCGTGGCGGAGCCGGAGGCGCCGAGCCGGCTCAGACGAGCCCCGTGATGCGCCCGTCGGCGCCCACGTCGATCCGCTCTGCGCTCGGGACCCGAGGCAACCCCGGCATCGTCAGGATGTCTCCGGTGATCGGCACCAGGAAGCCCGCGCCCGCCGAGATCCGCACCTCGCTCACCGTGACCGTGAAATCCCGCGGCCGGCCGAGGAGGGTGGGGTCGTCCGAGAGCGAGCGCTGCGTCTTGGCCATGCAGATCGGGAGCCCGCCGTATCCGAGCGTCTCCGCCTGGGCGATCTGCCCCTCCGCCCGCTTCGTGTAGGCCACCCGCTCCGCTCCGTACATCCGCGTCGCGATCGTGTGGATCTTCGCCTTGACGGGCGCGCCCCAGTCGTAGAGCGGCCGGAACTGTGAGGGATGCCGGGCGAGCACGTCCATCAGGGTCGCCGCCAGCTTCTCGCCGCCCGCGCCGCCCTCGCCGAACACGTTGGCGGGCACGGCGGGAACGCCGAGCTCGGCGCAGTGCTCCACGATCGCGACCAGTTCCGCGTCGGTGTCGGATGGGAAGCGGTTAAGCGCGACGACGACCGGGACGCCGAAGAGGTGGATGTCCTCGACGTGCTTCTCGAGGTTCGCCATGCCCCGCTTGATGGCGGGCAGGTCCTCCTGGTCCACGGCGCTCATCGGCACGCCCCCGTGGTACTTGAGCGCGCGCGCGGTCGCGACCAGCACGACCCCGTCGGGCCGGAGCCCGGCGTAGCCGCACTTGATGTCGAAGAACTTCTCGGCGCCGAGGTCGAACCCGAATCCCGCCTCGGTGATGCAGATCTCGCCGAGCTTGAGTGCGAGCTTCGTCGCAATGACGGAGTTGCAGCCGTGAGCGATGTTGGCGAATGGGCCCCCGTGGACCAGGGCCGGCGTGCCCTCGAGCGTCTGAACCAGGTTGGGATGGATCGCGTCGCGGAGGAGCGCCGCCATGGCCCCGGTGACCTTGAGGTCCTGGGCGACCACCGGACGGCCGTCGAAGGTGAACCCGAGGAGGATCCGCCCCAGACGGGCCTTGAGGTCCATCAGGTCCTCAGACAGGCAGAGGAGCGCCATCACCTCGGACGCGGCCGTGATGAGAAACCCCTCCTCGCGGGGGTAACCCTGGAACCGGCCGCCCAGGCCGAGCACGATCTCCCGCAGGGCGCGGTCGTTCATGTCCATGGCGCGGCGGAAGAGGACCTGCCGTGGATCGATGCGGAGCGCGTTGTCGTGATAGAGGTGGTTGTCCAGGCACGCGGCCAGGAGATTGTGGGCAGTCTCCACCGCGTGGATGTCGCCGGTGAAGTGGAGGTTGATCGAGTCTGCCGGAACGACCTGCGAGCGCCCGCCCCCCGTCCCGCCCCCCTTGATGCCGAGGCACGGCCCGATCGACGGCTCGCGAAGCGCGATGACGGCCCGGCGGCCGATCCGCCACAAGGCCTGCCCCAGCCCGATCGTGACCGTTGTCTTCCCGTCGCCCGGCGGGGTGGGGGTGATGGACGAGACGACTACGAGCTTGCCCGACGGAGCGTTACGCCGGGCGCCGAGCGCCCGGACCGAGACCTTCGCAATCTCGCGACCGTAGGGAACGAGCTCCTCGTCGGCGAGGCCGGCACGGGCGGAGACCTCCGTGATCGGGCGTGGGCGGCCAGGGGTCACGCTGGACACGGTAACCTCCTCCGAGGCACGCGCCCCGGGCTCGGCGCGGAGGCGCTGAAACGCAGTGGGAGAGCCGTCCGGGTCAGGCCCGGCGGCCGGGGCAGACAGCAGTCACAGCGCAGACGCGGTCTCCGGGGTGAGGAGCGGCTCGAGCCAGTCGGGGATGGCGATCATGCGCTGAGTCTCCGGATTCCAGCACGCGTGCCGGGTTTCTCCCGTCGCGACGGGCTCGCCCGTCTCCGCGTGGCGGATGTCGTAACGGAAGACGAACGACGCGCGTTTCCGCTCGCTGATCCAGCACCGGACGCGGAGCAGGTCGTCGAGCCGCGCAGGCCTGACGTACCGCACCGACGCCTCCACGACCGGCATGTGGACCTTCCGGTTCACCGCCGACATGGGAAAGCCGTGCTGGCGAAGAAATTCGACGCGACCGACCTCGAAGTAGGTGAGGTAGTTGCCGTAGTAGACGACGCCCATGGTGTCGGTCTCGGCGTACCGCACCCGGATCGTCGTCTCGGACACCATCGTGTCGTTGGCGCTCGTTGGGCTACGCCCGCGACGTTCCGCGCGAGTCCGCCGCCGCGGGTCCTGTCGCCGCGCGCGTCTCCGATTCCGGGCTCGGCATCAGAGGTACTGGCCGTAGCGGATCTTGACGACCACGTCCCGCACGCGGCGCGACTCGTCCACGGCGGTGAGGAGATCGGCCGTCCGGACGAGTCCGGCCTCCGGACCGTCCCCGGACCGGTGGACCTTCTCCTCGAGCGCGCGGCGGACCACCTCCGCGACCTCGCCACCGCTCATCCCGGCCAGCCGGGACACGAGCACTTCCGAGTCGATCGGCTCGAAGAGCGTCCGCTCGGCCAGGGCCTCCGCACGCTTGCGCTGGATGTCGAGGATCTCCTGCAGGGCGGGACCGTCGGGCAGCGGCACCTCGATCAGGTGGTCCAGACGTCCGGGGCTGATGAGGAGCGAGCCGATCCCGTCGGGACGGCTGGTGGACGCAACGACGAGAAGCGAGGGAAAGGCGCGAAGCCCGTCGAGCAGCTCGCAGATCCCGATGAGGAGCGGCGCCGCCGCCTCCCGGGCGCGCTCGGGCGGAAGGATGTGCTCGAAGGAGAGCGCCTCGGCGTCCTCGAAGAAGAGGACGCCCTTGCCTTCCGAGCTCGCGAGCTGGAACACCTCCTTGATCACCTCGGCCGCCAGCGGGCCCACCTTGGAGGTGAGGGTCGCCAGGCGGAAGTGGTAGAAGAGCGCCTCCGACAGGGTGGCCAGGGCCTTCGCGAGCAAGGTCTTGCCGTTCCCGGGTGGCCCGTAGAGGAGCCCGCCGCGCGGCGGGGTGATGCCCCAGCGCCGGTAGAGATCGGGCATCCGGAGGGCGTGAGACAGGCCGCTGATCGCCGCCTTCGCCGTGTCCGCCCCGCCGATCATCGCGAAGGTCACGCCCGGGCGCGGGAGAACTTCGACCCGGCCTCGAAGGTCGCCGAACTTCGGCTCCAGCTTGCCGATCAGGTCATCCAGGCGGCGCTGGACGGCCCACTCGGCCGCGGGCAGAGCTCGGCTCGATCCGGGTCCGTCACGCACGAGCGGTCAGAGCGTCGGCGGGCCCCCACCCTTGGGCAGGAGCCGGTCCGCCTTGTCGAAGACCCGGTCCTCCACCAGGATGGGCACCCGCGCCCGGAGCGCCAGTGCGATGGCGTCCGAGGGCCGGGAATCGATGGTGAGCCGCGACCCCGCGGCCTCCAGGTGCAACTGCGCGTAGAAGACGTCGTCGCGGAGATCGGTCACCACGATGCGCTTGAGGGACGCGCGGAGGTCGCCGAGGACGTTCAGGAACAGGTCGTGCGTGAGCGGGCGCGGGGGCGTGACCCCCTGGAGGGCGATGGCGATCCCGTTGGCCTCGAACCGGCCGATCGTCATCGCGAGCGCCCGACGGTCCCGCTTGCCCTGGAGGAGAACGATCGGCTGCCGCGTGCTCGGGTCCACCACGACGCCCGTCACCTCGGCTTCCTGCGGGCTCGCCCCCGGGCCGCCCACCTTCGGCGGCTCCGTCGCGCCCAGGCTCATGAGCCCCACCAGGATCACCATGCCCAGCGTCCACGCCCGCGCTCCCCGCATGGTCCGCTCCTCCTTCACAGGGCACCCCGCCGGCGCCGTGCCGAAGTATACCCCATCCCTCCCGGGCCCCCGGCGGCACGGGGGACCCCGCGAGTCAGCGCTCCAGGCGGAACGCGAGGACGCACGCGCCGGCGAGGAGGATGCTCAGGATGCCAAACATTGGGCCGTAGCCCACCGCGTGGGCCAGGTGGCCGAACCCCGCGGCCCCCCCAGCCTGACCGAGAAGGATGAAGGCCATGAACACGCCAACCATGCGACCGCGGCGCTCCGGCGGGGTCACGTCCACGACGAGCGCCGTCAGCGCCGGGTAGAGGAGTCCATGCGCGGCGCCCGCGAGAAGGCCGGCGAGAGCAAGGAATGGTCCGGCCGGGAAGCCCAGGCTCCGCGCGAGAAGGCCGAGGCTCGAGAGGAGCACGGTGGCGGCGGCCTGGAGTGCCAACGCGGGGATGATGACGGCCCGCCGCCCGATGGTGTCCGCGAGGCCGCTGGCCGTGGCCCGCACGCCGAGGGCCGCGCCCGAGTAGGTGACCGCGAAGAGCCCTACCCATCGAACCCCGAGGTCGAGGGCGTAGGTCGGGAAGAACGTGAACATCACGCCCTGGCCAAGACCGAAGGCTGCGCCAAGCGTCATTGGAAGCCGGGGGGCCGAGAGGATCCCGCGGAGCAGGCCCGGCAGGCCTTCGCCCGCGCCGACCCGGCGCGGCTCCGGCGGGAGGTGGAGCCGTGCGGAGATCCCGGCGGCCAGGAGGGGGAGGACCGCCGCGGCCAGGAACAGTCCACGAAAGCCGGCCGCCTGCACCAGGAGCTCGCCAAGCGCCGGACCCACGGCTCCGGAGACAAGCCCCGAGATCCCGAAGATCCCGAGCGCCTGGCCGCGCCGGTCCGGTGGAACTAGATCGACCACGACCGTGAAATTCGCGATGAAGAAGACGGAGAAGGCCACGCCCTGGAGCGCGCGCAGCAGCGGGAAGAGCCCCAGCGCGTCGGGCACGGCCGCGAACAGGAGGGCCACGCCGGAGGTGAGCACCGCGCCGGTCACGAGGAACGCGCGGCGGCCGCCACGGTCGACCCACGCGCCGACGACCGGCTGGACGACGATCGCCGTCGCGCTGTAGCACGCCATGATCAGCCCGAGCTGGCCGTCCGTCGCGCCGAGCCGCCGGAGGTGGAGCGGCAGTAGGACAAAGCCGGCAAGCCCCGTGAAGAAGAGGAAGTTCGCGACCGCCGCGGTCAGGAACGCTGCGGTGAGGATCGTGGAGGACGGCATCGTGGACCTGGCGAGCGTGCGTCGCTCAGAGGAGGGCCGGCACGTGCTCGCGGCTCTTGACGACGAGAAGCCCGCGAGTGGTCAGGCGCAACGCGGGAATGGCCGAGAACGTGAGGGTCTGCAGCGTCAGGAGCGGGCGGCCGAGCTGCGAGCCCAGGTCGCGCAACGCCCCGGTCACCGTCTCGAGGCCGTGGGCCAGCTCCGACACGGAGCCAGCCGCGGCGATGCCGCCCAGCGGGAGCGGCAGCTCCGCGCGCACGGCGCCCCGGCCGTCCACGACGACGAACCCGCCGCCGAGGGCCACCGCCCGCTGCCCGGCGGCCGCCAGCGCCTCGCGCGAGGCGCCGACGAGGACCAGGTCGGCGGTGTCGAACGACAGCGTCGAGACGACGGCCCCCTCGCGGAGCCCGAACCCCTGGACGACCCCGAGGCCGCGGCGGAGCCCGCTCCGCCGGTCACAGACCGCCGCCAGCGGAACGAGCACCTTGCCGCGGACGTCGAGCCGCTCGGTCGCCGGGCCCGCCAGGGACGCGAGGTCCGGGCCGACCGCCGCGATGCGCCCATCGGCCACGGCCACGTCCCAGCGAACGACCTCGCCCGTGTAGACGTTGACCACGTCGCCGCCGACGGCGAGCAGGGCGGCAGGGGCCGCGCCAAGCGCGACTCCGAGGAGGCGGCCCCGGATCTCGGCCCCCCTCACGTGGCGGCGCCGGGCGGCGTGATCAGGAGTGACCAGCCCCGGCGGGCGGCCCAGGTCCGGAGGAACTCGGCGTACGAGAGGACCTGGTAAGGAGTCGCTCCCGAGTGAAGCACGACCACTTCGGCCCGGTCGTCGTAGCCCAGCAGCACGGCGAAGTGCGGGATGGATACCGGCCCCCGCCCCAGGTCCTGGAACACGATGACTGGACGGCCGCGGCGGAGCTCCGTCTTGGCGCGCTCGAGGGAGCCCTCGAAGGCCTGGGTGCGGAACCCGCGCCGGCGGGCCTCGAACTCGAGCTCGAGGTTTAGGACGCCCTGAGCGGAGGGCAGGTAGAGAGTACGCCCGATCTCCTCTGCGTCGGCGGCCACCCCCCAGTAGCGGAGGACCATGGCGAGCGCCGCGGGGCCGCACTGATAGGCGTCCTGGGCGATGAAGGGCACGGTGGTGATGAGGTGGCCCTGGCCCGCGGCAACGTCAGCACGCACGGCATCCAGCGTGACCCGAGCACATCCGCTTCCGAGAAGGCCCGCCAGGAGGAGCAGGAGGGGCACGCGTCCTCCAAAAGGTTGAAGCGGGCGGCACATCGCGCTTACTATAACCCGACTCGACATGGCCCACGACGCGATCGTGCACAGTTGCTGGGTCTGCGGCGCGATCATGCGCGAGATCAAGTGCAAGATCGTCTGCCCGCACTGCGGATACACGCGCGACTGCTCGGATCCCTGAACGCTGCGCGCTCGCCATGACGATCGGCGAGGCGCTCCGGGAGGCGGTCGCCGACGCGGCGCGCGGCGTCGTCACATTTCCGGCCGATCTCCACGGTTTTCCCGGCACTGCGCACGGCGGGGCGATCGCCGCAGTCTTCCACCGTCTCGCGCTGCCGCGCCCCCCCGTCGCGCTCCGCGTCGAGCTGCTTCGCGGCGTTCCCACCGGGACGCCACTCGGCCTCCGGACGGGCAGCGCAGGCACGACTGCGCGACTGGCGTTGACCCAGGGCGAGCGCCCCCTGGCAGAGGCAACGCTTCACCGCGAGGGGCTCGTTCAGCCGGACGTCGCCCCCCTGCGGACCCGGTGGGCCGCCGACCACGACACGCGCGAGGAGGTGCCGGGCACGGCGACCTGCCTCGCGTGCGGCTCGGCGAACCCGCTCGGCCTCGGCATCCGCTTCCGCGCGAACGATCGCTTCCTGTGGGGCGAGCACATGCCGTCGCCGACCTACCAGACGCGGGAGGGCGCGCATCCAGCGCTGGCGCTCATCCTCTTGGACGAGCTTGGCTGGTGGCTCGGTGCGCTTGCCCAGAAGGAGTGCGGGGTGACGACGGACGTCCGGATCACGCTCTTCGAGTCGTTGCCGTTCGCGCCGCTCCTGGCGGTGGGCGACCGGGCCGCCGGCGCGAGCGACGACGACCCTCGGGGCCGCTACTCTCGGGTGAGCGGCGTCCTTCTCGGTCCGGACGGAGGGCTACTGGCCACCGCCGAGGTTCGCTTTGCCGGGAGTCGCGCGTACACCCGCCGCCTGGTCGAGCCATTCCTGGCGACCACCCCGCTCGACGACCTGGCGCGGTGGTTCCCCAGTGCCCGGGAGTTCGCCGGGAAGGAGTCCGCCGGCTGACAGATTGCCGCTCGGCGATTTCCGCTTGCAAAGTCCTGCATTCGTGGCGAAAATGCTCCGTGAGGCGCTGGGTAGCGTGAAGAATATCATCGTCTATAGCCGTGAGTTAAAGCCGCAGAATCTTTATCCGCGACGTATCATTTCTCCTCCATCGCCAAACAAGTGTTGTCCTGGCCGCATGGAGGTCTTGGGCCGGCCTCGGCTCGATGAGCAAAGCCGGCGCTTTTCCTACAAGCGGTGCAAAGTCTGCGGCTTCGCGCTCCGTCATTTCCTGGACCCTGTGGGCACCATCCTCACCCCGGTCTCCCACGACCCGAAGGCCCGCAAGCCAATGCCGGGAAAGGACAATCGGCCAGTCGGTCCCGTGCTTCCTCCGGACCGAGGGCTCCAGCTGGCGGCGGCACGCAAGTCGGTGCCGGTCCGCCACGTGCCGCGCTCGGTTCCACCGCGGCGGTCCCACCCGGTCGAGGTCGGTCGGAAGAGCGCGGGACGGCGGCGGCGCTAGGAGCCGCCCCCCTGGGTCGCGACGCCCTCCTTCTCCCTCCGGCTCCAGGTCGGAGGCGAATCTTTCAATCCTTGAGGCTCAGTTGGAGTGATCCCGCATGGACAAGGTTGTCGAGTGGCCGCTTTGGTCCGCCGAGCAGATCGTCGATGCTCTTCCCGGGCTCGTGGCTGTGGTTGAGATCCACCTCCAGGATCTTCCCCCCGAGCACCTCGAGAAGAATCGCACCGCCGTAGAAATCCTGAAGGGCGACGTCCCCGGCGCCGCGGAGGTCCGGAACGGCTCCCGGAGCCGGGACCTCACCACGCTCGGCTTCGCGCTCGACGTGCTCGGGCGCCGCGCAGCCCGGGACGGCGACCTCGGCGAGGCGCTCCGCCTCTTTCAGGCGGCGCACGAGCTGTTCCGGCGGGCCAGCCCGCTGATGCACGCGACCCGTCCGATGCGCCAGGCCCTCGGGAACGCGGTGCGCGCCCTCGTGACCGACCAGGTCGCTCGGTGCCGGCGGGGGGACGCCGACGTGCGCGCCGTGCGGGCCGCCATGGCGGCGTTCGTCAGCTCGGCGTGGGGCACGCTGCCCACCCAGGTGGCGCTGGCCATCGACGAGATGATCCTGCTCGAGCTCGAGCGCGCGCGGCTCGCGGCCGAAAGCGACCCGGAGGCGCGCGACCGCCTGATCCGGGAGAATATCGAGGCCGTCCTCGAGCTCGAGGTGCCGACACGGCTCGAGCGCATCCGTCGGGACTGGGCGGACATCGGCGAGCGGATCGCCCCCGCCGCCGTCCGGCGTGCGCAGCGCGCCGCGCGGCGCCCCGAGCCGCTGTCAACCCTGGTGACACCGATCATCTGGGGGGAGATCCGCCACGCGGTCGAGCGGGGCGATACCGAGGCGCTCGCGCAAGCCCTGGCCGACGTGCGGGACGAGCTGGAAGGAAACCTACGCCTCCGGCTCGACGCGAAGCCCGAGCACCGCGAGCCGGTCTCGGAGCTGCGGGTCGTGGGCGCCCCCGACCCCGCCTTTCACCAGGCTCGCGAGCTCCTCCTCCGGCGGGATCCCCGGGCGCTCGACGAGTTCGCCGACCTTCACTACCGCCGCAGCACGAATACCATCGCCAAGGAGTGGTACGCCTACGCGCTAACCTTGTTTGGTCAGGGCACGGACATTCACGACGTCATCGAGCTGCTCGAGGCCGCCATTGCCTCCGACCGCTTCCACGAGCACCGTGGATGGACCGCGCGTTGGAACCTCGCCTGCGCGCTGCGCCGCCTGCCGTCCCGCGCGGACGAGGCGCTCGACGTCCTGCTACCCGTCCTCGACCTGGACGCCCACCCGACGGAGGCCTTCGAGCTGTGCCTCCTCTGGGCCATCGAGCAGAGCCGCCTGGATGTGCTCGCGGCGCTCTGCCTCCGCGCGCGCCATTACGAGGCGCACCTCCTCGCGGCGCTCCAGGACGCAGAAGCGCCCGGCAGCGGAGGCGCGGCTGCGCGGTTCCGCGACCACTTTCGTCGGATCAACCGCATCCTCCGGGATCCGGATCGCATCTTCCCTGACCCGCGGGAGCGCCTGCTCTTCGAGGAGCTGGACCAGCTGACGCGTGAGTTCATCGAGACCTCGCTGGTCGCCACGGGTGTCGAGTGGTTCCGGCAGCGCGTCGCGGCCGGCCCCGAGGCGGGAGTCTTCAAGAACTGGGACTGCGCGGCCACGCTCAACGAGGAGGCCGGGGACCTCGCCGCCAGCTGGCGCTGCCGGCTCCACAGCTGGCGGGTCACCCAGCACCGGCGCAACGTCGATCCCCGAAAGAAGGCCCAGCTCTTGCGCGCCCTCCTCGGCTGGGGTCAGCGGCACGGGTTCCGCGAGGACGCGCTCCGAGTTCTCCGGCAGAGCTGGCCGGAGACGAGCTTCTCGGAGGCCGACGCGCGCCTGTGGGCCGAGCGGCTCGGCGCGCCGCTCGCCGACGTCGGGGGAAGCGGGGCGGGCGAGGACGGCGGGGCGCCGGGCAGCGGGGCCGAGCCGGCGGGGACCGTGACGCCGGAGCGTGACACGCCTGAAGGCAGCCGACCGTCGGCCGGAGATCCGGCCGCGCGCCGCGCGGCCCTCGCCTTGATGCTCGACTGGGAGAACGTGAAGGTGAGCCTCGCTCGCCACCTGGACGATCTCCCGGAGCCCCGGGCGCAGGTCGGGCGCGCGAGGCTCATGGGCGTGGAGCTTGCCTCCCGGCTCCTCGACGCGGCCTGGCGGCACGGTCTCCCCCGGCAGCGGTGGGCCGTCGCCGACTGGGACCGGGACTTCTTCGAAGGCGATCAGAAGGCCGTCCGGAACGCGCGCTTCTCCACGGACATCGCCGGGCGCGAGAAGGCCAACGCCTCCGATCACTTGCTGCGGGAGAAGATCCACTTCGTCCTGCGGGAGTATCCCGAGATCCCGGTGTACGTCATCGGGACAGGGGACGGAGACTTTCACGAGGTCGTCAAGACGCTCCAGGCCCAGGGAAAGCAAGTCATCCTCTGGACGACGCGTCGATCGGTCAGCGAGAGCTACGGCGGAAGCCTCCTGGGGCCCGACCGGATCCGCATCGAGTGGCTGGAGGACCTCGTCTTCGGCGAAGTGGCCGGTGGCCACGCGAGGTGAGCCGGCCGACGAGCGAGGCCGCGAGTCAGGCGGAGGCGCGGAACCGGCGGAGGATCGCCTCGAGCTCTTCGCCCGCGCGGTGCCGCTCGCGCATCACAGCCTCGTGACGCTCCTGCATGTCGGCGAGCTCGCGCTGGAGACGCTCACGTTCCTGGGCCAGCGTGTCGTGGCTCGCGCGGAGCGCCGTCAGGGCTCGCTGCGCTTCCTCGCGCTCCTGACCAAGCCGTCCGTGCTCGCGCGTCAACGCGTCCTGGCTCGCGCGGAGCGATGCCAGCGCCGTACGAGCCTCGTCATGCTCGTGACCGAGGCGCTCGTGCGCGGCGCGTAGCTCGCCGAGCTCCCAGGCCAGACGATCGGCGCTCTGGCGATACTCGTCGTGCTCCCGGGCGAGGGCCTCGACGTTGGAGACGAACCCGTCCCAGTCCAGGACGATCTGCCGGACCGCCTCCACGACCGACCGCAACTCTCCGAACTTCACCTCACCCATCGCACGTCCTCCTGCCCCAGGTCACAGGAACGGGGAGACTCACGATAGCCCAGCGCCTCGCCGGATCGCAAGTCTGTCGACCCCCAAACACGTGAAGAGCGTGGGTCCCCGCTGGGGGCCCCGTGCCAGGGGTGGCAACGGCCGAAGGCCCGCAACGGCCGAAGGCCCTTGACGCCACCCCGCTGGCCGCCTACCGTCTGCCTACCCGGCTTCGATCGGAGGGGGTCACGGATGGTGACGGATGGATAGTCGGCGCTGGTGGCCCGTCGGTCCAGCCCTGAGAATCGCGCTCGGTCTTGCCCTTGGCCTCTGGGCCGCGGGGCCGGCCGGGGCGGCTCCGAGTTTCGACGGACAGGGCCGCATCATCGCGGTCGATCCAGGACGGAGTACCGTGACGATCGAGCACAGCGGCATCCCGGGGCTCCTCCCCGCGGCGCAGTCGGAGTTCCCGGTCCAGGGTGTGGTCCAGAGCGTGCGCCCCGGGGACCGGGTCCGCTTCACGCTCGGCGCCACGGACGAGTCGCACGGCCTCCTCACCGTCCTGAGCCTCACCCCCGCGAGCGCGGCGGGCGCCGGGTGGCTCGACCGCCTGCTGGTGAGCGCCGCCGCCGCCCTCGCCCTCCTGGCCCTCGCCGCGATGGCAGCGGTAGGCGTCTTGCTCTGGCGCGAGCTGCGCAGCCTCCGGCGCCGGATGGTCGCACTCGATCACGAGGTCGGGATGCTCCGGGGTCTCGTCACCGACACTCAGGACGGGGTGCACCAGATCGCCCGGGCGCTGGACGAAGCCGCTACGGCCCTCCGCGTAGGCTACGTCCAGCAGCTCCGGCAGCGGCTCGTCCCAGGTTCCTCGCCGGCCAAGATAGAGACCGCGGGCAACAAGGAGTCCGGCGCGGCAGCCGACGCGCTCGTCGTCGTCCAGCGGGGACGGGGCGACCTCTACCGCGCCGTCGAGGTTGGGGCAGCGGGACCCGGTCTCGCTGTGATCTGGGACCGTCGTCGCAGCGAGCGGCGACGGGGAGCGCGGCGCCCGACCGGCCACGAGCGCCGCCACACCGAGCGACGGGGCTCGCCCCCCGAGACGTGGACGCGGCTCGGGTTTCAGCTCGTGCCGGGTGGCACTGCCGACGTCGCCCGGGCGCCGCGGGTGCTGCGGCCCGCAAGCGGCGAGCGCGGCGCCGCGCGCTGACGCTGCCGACCCGGCCAGAACCGGAGCGCTCGGAACCTCCTCACCCGCGTGGCCGGCCACCCGGGTAGAGCGCCGCGATCGCCCCCACCCCCACGATCGCAGCGGCGATCCACCATGTCGCCGCGTATCCGAGCCGGGTCGCGCAGAGCCCCAGCACGATCGAGCCCCCCGAGATGCCGAGCTCCCACGCGGTGTAGAGGGTGCCCATCGCACGCCCGCGCTCCCCCGGCGGGACGCGGTCGGCCGTCATCGCGAGGAACGCAGGCTGTCCCGCTCCGAAGCCGACGCCGTAGAGTCCCGCCGCGCCGAGGAATGTCCCCTGCGACGCCGCGAGCCCGAGCAGGACAAGACCCCCACCGGAGATGGCCAGGGCCGGTGCGATCACAGCCCGCCGGCCCACGCGATCCGAGAGCCGGCCCGCAGGGGATCGGACCGCGAGGCTGACCAGGGCGAAGACCGTGAAGAAGAGCCCCGGGTTCCCCAGCTGGCGGCGCTCGGCGAAGAGGGGCAGGAGCGCAGCGAGACCGCCGTACGAGATGTAGAGCGCCAGGACGAGCCCCGACGGGTAGACCGCGGCCGTGCTGAACCAGCGGTGCCAGAAACGCGCGAGCATCCCCCGGGCGGACACCAACCCGTCCGGCGGCTCGGCCGGAGCCCGGGCAAGTCCGCCGGCGGGCCGCGTCTCCGGCAGGGTCCACGCCAGGGCGAGGGCTCCTGCTTCGATCGCCGCGGCCACGAGAAACGTCCAGGTGAAGCCCAGGCGTTGAACCAGTTCGCCTCCCAGGTACGGCCCGACGGCGAGTGCGACCGCCGAAGCGAGACCGTAGACGCCCATCGCGGCGCCACGCCGCTCAGGGGACGTCAGATCCGTGGCTATCACGGTAGCGGCCGTCGGGCCGAACCCCATGCCCGTGCCGTGGAACAGCCGCAGGACGAGCAGTCCGGGAATCGTCCCGACAACCGCGTAGCCGAGCGGCGCCAGCGCGAAGATGGCGGTACCTAGAAGGACAAGGGGCCGGCGGCCGATCCGGTCGGCGAGGTCGCCGGCGATCGGGCGCGGCACCATTGCCGCGAGGGCAAAGACCCCGATGATGAAACCGACGTGCGCCTCCCGAGCCCCGAGCTCGGTGGCGTAGAGCGGGATGACCGGCAGCAGCAGCTGGAACCCGAGATAGAAGAGGAGCGTCGCGAGCCAGAGGACGACAAACGGACGCCGCACGCTGATCGCGGCGCGAACCGGATCAGCGGCCCACGAGCGCGCGAGCCCGGGTCACGACGTGCTCCACGGTGAACCCGAGCTCCTTCATGACGACCTCTCCCGGCGCCGATGCGCCGAAGCGGTCGACCCCCACGACGGCTCCGGCGGTCCCGACCCAGCGGTCCCACCCGAAGGTCGCGCCCGCTTCCACCGCGAGCCGCCGCGGCACGGCCCGGGGCAGCACCGATTCGCGGTAGTCCAGTGACTCGGCAGCGAACAGCTCCCACGAGGGCATGCTGACGACTCGCGCGCGAATGCCGTCCTTCGCGAGGGCGACCTGCGCGGCGACTACGAGCTGGACTTCCGAGCCCGTCCCGATCAGGACGAGGTCGGGCGTGCCGCCGGGCGCCTCCGCGAGAACGTAGGCGCCGCGCCGGAGACCCTCGGCCGACGCGTAGACCGTCCGATCGAGCACGGGCACCTTCTGGCGCGTGAGGACGAGCGCGGTCGGGCCGTGGCGGCGCGCGAGCGCGACCTGCCAGGCCACCACGGTCTCGGCGGCGTCGCCGGGACGGACGACGACCAGGTTCGGCATCGCGCGGAGCGCCGCTAGGTGCTCGACGGGCTCGTGGGTCGGCCCGTCCTCCCCGACCCCGATCGAGTCGTGCGTCCAGACATACACGACGGGAAGCTCGGAGAGCGCGGCCAGCCGCACCGCCGGGCGCATGTAGTCGGAGAAGACGAAGAACGTGCTGCAGAACACGAGCAGCCCGCCGTGGTAGGTGATGCCGTTGGCGATGGACCCCATCGCGTGCTCGCGGACGCCGAAGTGGAGGTGCCGCCCCTCGGGCGTGCCGCGGAGGAACGACCCCGCCGTCTTGACGAGCGTCTTGGTCGACGGGGCGAGGTCGGCGTCACCGCCCACCAGATGGGGCAGGCGGGGCGACACGGCGGCGAGCACGGCGCCGCTCGCGTCGCGGGTCGCCACCGGCGCGTCCGCCGGGAATCGCGGGAGATCCTGGTCCCATCCCGGCGTGAGCGCCCGCGCCTGGGCGTGGGCCCACTGGGCCGCGAGATCCGGAAAGGCCTTGCGCCAGGCATCAAGGCGCGCGCGCCAGTCGGCCTCCGCGCGCGCCCCGCTGGCGAGGGCCTCGCGGAAGCGTTGGACCGCGGGCTCTGGAAGGAGGAATGACGGCTCGAGCGGCCAGCCGAGGGCCTGCTTCGCGCCCCGGAGCTCCGCGTCGCCCAGCGGCTCGCCGTGGGCCTCGTGGGTTCCGGCCTTCTTCGGCGCCCCGAAGCCGATCACCGTCCGCACGGCGACGAGAGACGGGCGTGCCGTCTCCGCCCGCGCGGCCCGGATGGCCTTGTCGATCGCGTCGAGATCGTTGCCGTCGTGGACGGTCTGCGTGTCCCATCCGAGCCCCTCGAACCGCCGAGGCACGTCCTCCGAGAACGACAGCGCCGCTTTCCCCGCGAGCGACACCTGGTTGTCGTCGTAGAGGGCGATCAGCTTGCCGAGCCCGAGGTGCCCCGCGAGGGACGCCGCCTCCGCAGCGACGCCCTCCATGAGGTCGCCGTCCGAGCAGAGGACATACGTGTGGTGGTCGACGACGGTGTGACCCGGCCGGTTGAACCGGGCGGCGAGGTGGCGCTCGGCGATGACCATGCCGACGGCGTTCGCGAGCCCCTGGCCGAGCGGGCCCGTCGTGGCCTCGACCCCTGGGGTGACCCCGAACTCCGGGTGCCCCGGCGTCTTCGATCCCCACTGGCGGAACCGCTTGATCTCCTCGAGCGGGAGGGCATAGCCCGTGAGATGGAGCAGCGCGTAGAGCAGCATCGAGCCGTGGCCGGCGGACAGGACGAAGCGGTCGCGATCGGGCCACGCCGGATCGGCCGGGTGATGGCGCAGGAAGCGCGTCCACAGAACGTACGCCATCGCCGCCGCGCCCATCGGCAGGCCGGGATGGCCGGACTTCGCCTGCTGGACGGCGTCGGCCGCCAGGAACCGGATCGTGTTGATGCAGAGCTGGTCGAGATCCCGATCCGTCATGAAACCGCTCTCCTCTCCGCGGTCGTGTGCGGCACCAGAAGGTCGTAGAGCTGCCGGTGCCGGGCCAGGCCGACCCGGTACCGGGCCCGCCGCGCGGGATCGGTCGGGATCACCGGCCGCGTGCCGGCCGGGGCCGATTCGAGGGAGGGAATCAGCCCGAGCGCCTCACTCGCGAGAAGGACCGCGCCACGGCTCGATCCCTCGGGCTCCGCCGACGGCGTGACCGCCACCCCGAGGGCGTCGGCCATGATCCGGATCCACGCGGGCGAGGCCAGGAGCGCGGCGCCGGTGCCGACCACCGTCCGGAGCCCGGGACAGGCGTCGCGCAGCCGCTCGTGGATCATCGCGAAGCGGTACGCCACGGTCTCGAGCGCTGCGCGCACGATGTCGACGGGCCGCGTCGCCAGCGAGAGACCCACGACGGCGGCCCGCGCGCCGGCGACCCAGC
Organism: uncultured Candidatus Rokubacteria bacterium; assembly: GCA_963805625.1. Classification (GTDB taxonomy): domain Bacteria; phylum Methylomirabilota; class Methylomirabilia; order Rokubacteriales; family DASRDR01; genus DASRDR01. The sequence goes on along the minus strand of CAWDVE010000016.1, from coordinate 136,132 downwards.
CGAGGCTCCGCTCCCCGGCCAGGAACGGGAGCATCGTTAGGCCGTGGGCATCGGGCTCCATCGCCTGGAGCGTCTCCTCCACGCGCTCGAGCGGGGGCAGGTCGAGGGTCTCGGTGAGCCACGCGTAGAGGCTCCCGCCATTCGACAGGGAGCCGCCCAGGAGGAGGCGGCGGCCGTCCACGCGGTAGCACCAGAGACCGTCCGGGATGGCTACCGCGTCGGCGGAAAAGCAGACCCGCATCGCGCCGGACGTCCCGACCATGAGCGCCGCCCGCTCTGCCGTCGTGCAGCCGGCGCCGACGTTGGAGCACGCCCCGTCGCCCAGCGCCGGCAGCCATGGAACGCGCGCCAGCGCGGGCCAGCGCCCCGCGAACTCGGGCCGGAGCCCGCGGAAGGGCTGGCCGAGGTCGACGATGGGGCCGAGGTGCTCGACGCCGAGCCCGAGGAGCTCGAGGATCCCAGGGTCCCAGCGCTGCGCCCACTGGTCGAAGAGGCCGGTCCCTGACGCCATCGAGACGCTCGTGCGGAGCTCGCCGAAGAGACGAAGCCCCACGTACTCCCCGAACGAGACCCAGCGTCGCACCCCGCGAAACGCGGCAGGGTCGCGCTCGCGGAGCCACCAGAGCCGCGCCGGGAGATAGGACGTGTGAAGCCGGCATCCGACCCGCGCGTGATACGCCTTCTCGTCGACCCGCGCGCGGAGCGCCCCCACCGCGCCGACGCTCCGCGTGTCCGCCCAGGAATAGACTGGGGTCGATGGGCGATCGTCCGGTCCGAGACCGAGCACTGTGTGCCAGAAGGTGCTCAGAGCGACCGCCGCCACGCCGCCGGTACGCAGGCCGAGGATGGCCATGAGAGTGTCGAGCGCCTCGGCGGTCAGCGCGAACAGCCGGTCGGCGTCGATCTCGACGCCGCCGTCGGGCGTCGTCGTCGGCTCGTACGGCTGCTGGCCCCCGAGGTCGAGTCCCCGCCCGAGCCGGTCGAAGGCGAGCGCCCGCACGGAGGACGAGCCCACGTCCAGCGCAACCAGAATCGGATCGGCCGGCGGCGGCTCGACGCGCACGCGCTCATGTTAGCAGGCAGCTTGCCCACGTAGAATGGCCGGCGAACCCGTGGAGTTCCTGGAAATCCCGTCAGGGTGGTTCCAGATGGGCTGGGACGCCGGCCTACCCGACGCCCGGCCCGCGCATCCCGTCTGGGTCGACGGCTTCAGGCTGGGTCGCACGCCGGTCACCAATGCCGAGTTCGGCACATTCCTCCAGGCCAGCGGTGCACCGCCCCCGCCCTTCTGGGCCGATCCGCGGCTCTCGGATCCCGAGCAGCCGGTCGTGGGCGTGACCTGGGCCGAGGCCGTTCTCTTCTGCGAGTGGCTGACACGCGAGAGTGGCCACTCCCACCGCCTGCCAACCGAGGCGGAGTGGGAGCGCGCCGCGCGGGGCGGCCGGGAGAGCGCCCGCTACCCGTGGGGCGACGAGCCGCCCGCCCGCTGGTTCGGGAATCGGCCGGGACCCCTGCCCGCGCCGCCGCACGTCGGACAGGGGCCGGCCAACGGCTTCGGGCTGACGGATCTCGCCGGTGTCGTCCACGAATGGTGCCGGGATTGGTACGCCGCCGATGCCTACGGCCCGGAGCCGGTCCGCGCCCCGATGGGTCCGCCGGAGGGCTCTCGCCGCGTGTCGCGCGGCGGCGCCTGGCGCCATCAGGAGCCGTGGAGCCCGGTGGCCCACCGCTCGAGCCTGCCGCCCCACCTTCGCTACTCGGACTACGGCTTCCGGGTGGCCCGAGGAATCCCGCCGGGCGACACGACCGCCGGCCACGCGGACCTGGTCCGCGAGCCCACAGGCCGCCACACGTCGCAGACCGGCCACTCCGAGCCCTCCCGTCAGCTCCGTAGCGCGGGGGGTTAGTCCCCGAGCCCGGGACCCGACAAGGACGGTCACCTTGACAGCCCGGGCGCTGCCTCGACTATCCTCGACTCGTGCGGCTCACGACGGCTCAACTGGCGCACTTCCACGCGCAGGGCTTCCTGGTCCTGCCGGGGCTCTTCTCGAGGGCCGAGGTCGACGTCCTGCGCGCGGAGCTCCCACGTCTGTTCGCGGAGGATTCCCCGGCCAACATTCGCGAGAAGGCGAGTGGCGAGGTCCGGACCGTCATGGGCCTCCACCTCCGGAACGAAGTCTTCGCCCGGCTCTGCCGGCATCCGCGGTTCGTCGACCCGGCGCGGCAGATTCTCGACACCGACCGGCTCTACATCCAGCAGGCGAAGATCAACGCCAAGGTGGCATTCTCCGGGGAGGCCTGGCAGTGGCACTACGACTTCGCCACGCACCACGCGGAGGACGGCGTGCCCGAGCCGCTCGCGCTGAATCTCCACGTCTTCCTGGACGACGTGTCCGAGCACAACGGGCCCCTGGTCTTCATTCGCGGCTCGCACCGGCAGGGTCCCGTCCGCACCGCGCTCGACACCGAGACCACGAGCTACGCGCTGTGGACCGTGGACAACGAGACCGTGACCCGGCTGGCGGGAGCGGGTGGGCTCGTCACGGCCACGGGGCTGGCGGGAACGGCGCTCATCTTCGGTGACTGCCTCGTGCATGGCTCGCCACCCAACATGTCGCCCTGGGATCGGTCGATCTTCTCGCTCATCCTCAACCCGATCGCCAACGCCCAGACGCGTTTCGCGCGCCCCGATTACAAGCACCACCGGGACTTCACGCCCGTCGTGCCGCTTCCCGACGACTGCCTCCTGTCCCCTCGCGCGGGCGTCACGACCTGACGGTCGGGGCGGCGGAACCGAGCCGGGACCAGCCGAGCGATCGGCGACGAGACCGAAGACAGTGATCGCGCTCGAGACGCTGGCCCCCGCCGCCCATCTGCGCGCCGTCGTCTCGCTCGCGACGCTTCGACAGAACCTGGCCCTGGTCCGGCGCAGGCTCCCGGCGGGCACCGAGCTGATCGCGTGCGTCAAGGCGAACGCGTACGGCCACGGCCTCCGGGCGGTGGCCGGCTGTCTCGAGGGGGAGGGGGTCCGCTGGCTGTCGCTCGGGAGCCCCGCGGAGGCGCTCGCGCTCCGCTGCTGGGGCGTCACCTGCGACATCCTGCTCTTCCCGACCGGGGAGGGCGGCGATCCCGCCCCCCTGCTCGAGGCCGGCATCACCGTCGGCGTCCAGTCCTTCGCCGAGGCGACGGTGCTGGCCAGGGCGGCCGGCGCGCGCCCGCCGTCGATCTTCCTGAAGGTCGACAGCGGGCTCGGGCGTGTCGGCGTTCCACTCGCGGACGCCGCCCACCTGGCGGCTCGCATCCGTTCGGCGCTCCCGGGCATCAGGCTGGCGGGCGTCTTCACGCACCTTCCCTTCGGCGGACGCGAGGGGGCGGCCTGGGTGGAAGAGCGGCTCGCGGAGTTCGGGCGCGTCGTGGCCGAGATCCGCGCCGCCACGGCGGGGCCGCTTCTGGTGCAGGCGCTCGCGAGCGCGGGCATCGCGTGCGGCCTGGAGGCGCCCGAGACGAACGCCGTCTGCCCGGGGCAACTCCTCTTCGGAATCGAGCCGGCGTGGCTCCCGACCCCCGTCGGCACGCACCCCGTGCTCACGGAGGTCCGGACGACGCTCGGCCCGCTGCGCGACGTCGCGCCCGGCGCGCGCTTCGGGTCGAGCGGCGGCCACGAGACCACCCGCCCGACGCGGCTCGGCACACTGCCCATCGGCTACTCGAACTCCATCCTCGTCCCGAAGGCGGGCCAGAGAGTTCGCGTGGAGGGCCGGGACGCTCCGGTGCTCTCGGTCTCCCTGGAGCACGCCGTCGTGGACGTGAGCGAGGTCGAGAGCGCGCGGGCGGGAGCACCGGTCTGTCTTCTTGCAAGCGAGCCCGCGGCGGGGCCGTCCCTCGCCGAGGTCGCGGCGCGTCAAGGCCGGTCCCCGCTGGAGGTGCTGGTCTCCCTGACCGGCCGGGCGGCCTACGAGTACTCCGGGACGAGTACATGCCCCTGACGGGCCGAGCGGTGCCTCGCCTGCCCTCGACGCCAACCCACGTCCAGCGACAAGATCCGTAGAGCCGTTCCTCCTGGCCCGCACATCACCCAGACCACCTTCATCGCGGACGGCCCACACATCGCCATCCGGCTGCTGCCGGGCTGCGGGCCCGGACCAACTTCCCGTAGGAGACGCGACCTTGAGCGAACGATCCGATAGCGGCCTCATCGCCCACTGGCCCTTCACCGCCGACTCACACGAGCCCGTGGGAGCCCGTCTGAGAGTTCGCAACCATGGTGTTCAGCTGGGCGAATCCGGTCCAAGGCCAGGGATGGGAGCGGATCGGAATGGGTCTACGCCGGCTGCCCCGCGGGGTCGACGCAGACCTACGGAGCGGTGACCAGCCAGGGTCGGCTCTACGTCGGCACGTGGCCCGAGGGAGAGGTCCACCGCTACGACGGCGGCGAGACGTGGACCTTGCTGGGACGGGTCGGCTACGAGCGCGAGATCATGGGCATGGCCCTCTACAACGGCAAGGCTTACGTCGGCTCCTTGCCGATGGCCAACGTGTGGCGGATGGACGACGAGCAGTTCACCTTCATGGGCACTCTGGATACCGCGTCCGCGCCGCTGCGGCGAGTCTGGTCGATGGCCGTCTTCCAGGGCAAGCTCTTCGCCGGCACGCTCCCCTCCGGGCGCGTCTATGCCATGGAAGCCGGAAAGATGGCGACGTGGGATCGTGTCTTCCCCGCCGGATGGCGCCATGTCGTCGCCGTGCGCGACGGGGGTGTGCTCAGGCTCTACGTGGACGGCGCGCCCGTCGCCGTGTCGACCTCCTTCCACGCGCGCGAATACAACCTGAACAACGACCGCCCGCTCACGATCGGCCTCGGCGTCAACGACTACTTCGATGGGCTCATGAGCGATCTGCGCCTCTACAATCGGGCGCTGGGAGAGTCGGAAATCGCGGGCCTGGCAAGGCGATAGCCCGGGCCAGCGATCCGGGTGCGGAACTGGATCAGGCGGCCGGTGATGCGCTCGGGCTCGCTACCTGGACGCAAGCCGCTTGATCTCCCTCTCCATCAATTCGGCATCGATCGGCAGCTCGACGGTCCTCCCCAGGAGACCGGACAGGAGCATCGCGTTGCCGATCTCCAACGACCGGATCGCCTCCGCCGCGGGGGCCAAGATCGGCGTACCCTCGAGGATGGCGTCCCGGAAATTCTCGAGAATGACGATGTGGCTCTCTTTGCCGTCGTCCGCCACGGACACATCGATCTCCCGGCATGACGGCCGGGCGAAGCGCTCCTCCGTGGTCCGGCTGAACTCCGAGGCCGGTACCTCGTTTCGGAAGAACCTGAGCTTGCCGCTCTCGGTGTCCAGCTCCAACTTCCCCTTGTCGCCGGCGATCTCCACCCGGCTCGTGCCCGGGGCCTCGCCGGTCGTCACGGCGAAGAGCCCGCTGGCGCCACCCGGATACTCGAGCAGCGCGCTGACGTCGTCCTCCACCTCGATGGGATGGTACTTGCCGAAGGCTAGTTTCGCGGTGACTCGAACGGGGAGCCCGGCGAACCATTGCAGAAGATCCAGGTCGTGGGAGGCCTGATTGATCAGAACTCCCCCGCCCTCGCCGGCCCAGGTCGCCCGCCACCCGCCGCTCGCGTAGTAGGCGTGCGGGCGGAAGAGGCCGGTGGCGAGCCAGATCACCCGGCGTATCTCCCCGAGCTCCCCCGCCTCGATCATGGATCGGATCCTGGCGTTCACGGGGCGTGTTCGCTCGTTGAAGATGACACCGAAACGGAGAGTCTTGTCCCTGTGGGCGGTGAGCATGCGGTGGCCGTCGGCCACGTGCACGGCCAGGGGCTTGTCGGTCAGCACGTGCAGCCCGCGATTGAGGGCGTCGATCGCCACCGCGGGGTGGCTCCAGTGGGGCGTGGCGATGACAACCGCATCCACGTGCCCCGAGGCGATCATGGCCCGGTGGTCCGAGAACTTCTCCCCCGGCAGGTCCTGGATCTTGGCGAGGGTCCGGTTGCAGAGGGCCGCAAGCTCCAGTCCGTCGATGGACCGTATCGCGTCGGCATACTGGCGGCCCATGGCCCCGACACCAACGACGCCGACTCTCACGCTCGTCAACTTCGCTCTCCTTCAGGTTCGTCGATTCGCCGGGCCCTCACCGCGTTCTTCCCGAACGTGAGGGGAGCACGGCGAGGCTCCAGTCTCGCATGCCTCCGCGCCCGCGAGGGGTCCTCGGGCAACGGAGGTGTCACCGATGGACTCGACGGGTGTCCCACTTGACATTCCTGGACCATCCCGGGAAGATTCGCGGTGGATACGCGGGCCGCATCTGTCCGGCTTCTCCCACTTGCCCAAGAGGAGGTATCCCGTGAACAGGCGCAGTATTCTCAAGCTGGCGCTCTCGGCCCCGCTCCTGGCTTCGCGGCGAGCGTGGAGCCAAACGAAGACGGTCACGCTCTGGTATCCGGCCGGAGACATCACGGCCGGTGCCGCGCACTTCACCGACAAGAGCTTCTTCGCTCCGTTCGAGGCGAAGACCGGCGTGAAAGTGGAGGCGGTCGGCCTCGACTACGACACCATGCAGCAGAAGATCTTCGCGGCCGCCGCCGCCAAGAACGTCGGGGACATCCTGTTCGTGGACGGCTCCTGGGTCCCGGGCTTCCTCAAGGAAGAGATGCTGGACTCCGTTCCCGACGCCCGCGCCAAGGCGTGGCTCGACGCCGTCTCGCCGGAGATCCGTACCCTGTCCGACTACGGCAAGGGCAAGATGTGGGGCTACCCGCAGTACGGGATCGACATCTACGGCCTGACCTGGAACAAGGACCACTTCAAGGAGGCCGGTCTCGATCCCGAGAAGCCGCCGCGAACCTGGGACGAGTTCCGCGACTACGCGAAGAAGCTCACCAAGCGCGACGCGCAGGGCAACATCACGCGCGTCGGCTACGCGATCCGCCACGTCGGACACCCGCACGGCGTCGTGCACAAGCACTTCTGGGCGATCTACGGCGCCGGGGCGTCTCTCGTCGACGATCCGCTCGCGCTGCGGGGTGGCAAGGTGAACTTCAACAACGACGGCGGTCGGGCCGCCCTCAAGCTGGTGCTCGACATGCTGGACGTCGACAAGTCCACCAGCCTGAACTTCCCGGATCCACGCGCGGCGCTGCTCAAGGGTCTCGCGTCCATGCAGATCAGCGAGACCGTGTCGATCCACGAGCGGGCCCCGAAGGAAGCGCCCGACCTCAAGTGGGGCCTGGCGACACCCCCGGTCCGCAAGGCGGGTGACAAGTCGATCACGTTGCTCGGCAGCTGGCTCTACACGGTGCCGAAGATGGCGAAGAATCGCGAGGCGGCCTGGCAGCTCCTCGAGTGGATCAACACGCCCGAGCAGGACTTCGAGATGTGCAAAAAGTACGCGGCGACCCCTCGCTACAAGGCCAACTGGGACAAGGAGCCGTTCAAGTCGAACGCCTACGATCAGGCGCTCAAGCAGATCTATCCCTACGGCAAGCCGCTCCCGGTGAACCTCGGACTCAACGGCGTGATGGACGCCATGGGCGGAGCCATCCAGAAGACCTGGCACCACGAGGCCAAGCTGGAGGATGCCCTCGCCGAGGCCGAGCGGGCGGCCAACAAGGCGATCGCCGACGCCGCCAAGTAGATCCTCCACCCGGGACCTGGAGCCGGCGTGCCGGCTCCAGGTCCTCGCGGGTGATTCGCGAACGATCCGGTCCGATTCTCTCGATCCCAGCTCATGGTGCACTCGACTCGCCGGCTGATCGCCCGGCTCCACGCCCGGCACGTGTGGCACGCCTACCTGTTCGTCGCTCCGATCGTCCTCCTCTTCGGAGCCTTTCGGGTCGTCCCCTCGCTCCAGACGCTCCTGTACAGCGTCTACCGGGTGGAGCTCCTGCGGGGGCGCTTCACCTTCATCGGGCTCGAGAACTTCCAGGAGCTCCTGGCCGATCCCACCTTCCACCGGGCGGCCTGGAACACCCTCGTCTACGTGCTCGTCATCGTGCCGGTCTCGGCGGCCCTCGGTCTCCTCTTCGCGGTCGTCTTCGACACGCGGTTTCCGCTGCGCGAGCTCTTCAAGGCCCTCTACTTCGCGCCGATGGTCACCAGCACGGTCGCCGCCGCGGTGGTCTGGTGGTGGCTGTACAACCCGCAGTTCGGCCTCTTCAACGTGCTCCTCCGCCTGGTCGGCCTGCCGATCCAGCCGTGGCTCATGTCGAGCCGGACCGCGCTGCTGTCCATCATCCTGTTCAGCATCTGGAAAGGGCTCGGCTACAACATGGTCATCTACCTGGCCGGGCTCCAGGCGATCCCCGAGAGCTTCCTCGAGGCAGCGCGGATCGACGGGGCCGGGGCCTTTCAGCGATTCCGACGTATCACGTTTCCGCTGCTCGCGCCGACGACCGCGTTCCTCCTCATCTACAACTCGATCCAGGCCTTCCAGGTGTTCGACCAGGTCTTCGTGCTCACGAGCGGAGGACCGGCCGGCTCGACCAACGTCGTCGTCCTCGACCTCTACCGCCAGGCCTTCGAGCGCTACAACTTTGGCTACGCGGCAGCCGAGGCGACCGTGCTCTTCGTGCTGATCCTCGGGGTGACCGTGGTCCAGTACGTCTACAGCAAGCGCTTCGAGGTCAGCTACTGATCATGTGGGGGTCGCCGCTCCGCGCGCTCGGGACGCTCGTGCTGCTGGTCCTCGTCGCCGGCGTGGCCGTCCTCATGATCCTACCCTTCTACTGGATGCTCGTCACCGCGCTGAGCCCGGCCCCCGACGTCATGGCGTTTCCCCCAATGTGGTGGCCGAGTCGAGTGACGTTCGAGCACTTTCAGTACGCGCTCCAGAAGGCGCCCTGGCTCCTCTACTATTGGAACAGCCTCGTGGTCGCCGTCGTCTCGGTGGGCGGCTCGCTCGTCTTCGGGCTCTTCGCCGGCTACGCCTTCGCCGTCTACCGGTTCCCGCTCCAGAACGTGCTCTTCCTCCTGATCCTGAGCACGCTGATGGTGCCCGTCCAGGTGACCTCCGTCGCGCTCTACGTCCTTCTCTCGCGGATCGGCTGGGTCGACACGTACGCCGGAATCCTGGCGCCCAACTTCGCGAGTGCCTTCGGCGTCTTCCTCCTGCGCCAGGCCATTCGACAGGTTCCGACCGAGCTCATCGAGGCGGCGCGGATCGACGGCGCCGGCGAGATCCGGATCGTCCTCACCCTCATCTCCCCGCTCGTCCGCACCATGCTCGCGACCGTCGCCATGATCCTCTTCCTCGGGTCCTGGAACGACTTCCTGTGGCCAGTCATCGTCATCAACTCGGCGGACCTCCGCACGCTCCCGGTGGGGATGGCGCTCTTCAAGGACCCGTACGGGAACATCAACTACGGGCCGCTGATGGCCGCGGCCGTGATCTCGACCGGGCCAATGCTGCTCGCCTACGCCGTCTCCCAGAAGTTCATGATTCGCGGCATCGCGATGACCGGTCTCAAGGGCTGACGGGCGGATGGCGGCAGGACAGGATATGATCGACGACGGCGTCCGTCCGGGCCTGCCGGCCAGCGGCTCCCGCCGGGGACGCGGGAGGACCGGGTGAGCCCACAGGCCGAAGGCCGTCAGATCAACTGCCCGGGGACACGAGGAGCCAAGTGAGCGACGAGCGGCACGGGGCCCACGGGACGTGGAGCGAGCCGCGCGTGGCGCTGGTCACGGGCGGGGCGGCGGGGATCGGGCGCGCGGAGGCGGTCGCCCTCGCCGAGGCCGGGGCCGACGTGGCGATCCTCGCCCACACGGACCTTGCCGGCGCCGCGGAGACGGCGCGACGGTGCCAGGCCGCCGGCCGGCGCACGCTGGTCGTCCAGGCGGACGTCCGCCGGTCGGATGAGGTCCGTCTGGCCGTCGACGCGGTGGTCCGGACCCTCGGGCGGCTCGACGTCCTCGTCAACAACGCGGGCGCCCTCGGCGCCCAGCTCAACGTGTCCCTCCTCGATCTCGACGAGGCCACCTGGCACCTCATGATGGACTCCCACCTCACCGGGACGTTCCTCTGCCTGAAGCACGCGGCGCCCCACATGGTGCGGCAGCGCTGGGGCCGGGTCGTCAACACCTCGTCCATCCACGGCCGCATCGGCGGGCGGCCCACGCTCGGGCACTACGGCGCCGCGAAGGCGGGCGTCATCGCGCTCACCCGCACCGCCGCACGGGAGCTCGGGCCGCACGGTGTCACGGTCAACGCCGTCTCCCCGGGCTACGTGGACACCGAGCGCCTGGGAAGCTCGCTCCCCCGGGAGCGTCTCGACACGCTCGCGAAGCAGATCCCGGTCGGCCGCATCGGAAAGCCCGCGGAGATCGCCGCGGCCGTGGTCTTCCTCGCCTCCGACGGCGCCGCGTTCGTGAACGGCGCCGTCCTCGACATCAACGGCGGCCGGATGGAGTACGTCTGAGCCGGCCCCCCACACAGGAGGAGTCGCTCGTGCCGCAACAAGGATCGCTCACGCCCCAGCAGATCGCGGAGCTCCAGCGCCACGTGGGCTACGGCGCCACGTGGCTCGGTCCCGTCCTCGTCGGCGGACAGGGCTCCCGCGTCACGGACATCGACGGGAGGTCGTACATCGATTGCACCGCCCAGGCCTGGACGCTCGCCCTCGGGTACAACCATCCCGAGGTGACGGAGGCCGCGCTCGCCCAGATGCGAACCATGCCCCACGTGCGCGCGGGCTTCCCGACGCTCCCGCGGCTCCACCTCGCCAAGCGCCTGGCCGACCTCTGCCCCGGCCATCTCAACATCGTGACGTACGCGCCGACCGGCTCCCTCGGAATCGAGTCCGCGATGAAGCTCGCGATGATCAACCGGCCCGCCGCGCACCGGTTCGTGACGTTCTACCATGCCTACCACGGCAACACGCTGGCGACGATGGCGGCGTCGTGGAGCCCCACCCGCACGGCAGGTCACTACGGGCCCGGGGTGAAGTTCATGCCGTTCATGCAGAACTTCGTCCGGGTGCCGAACCCGTATGCGTACCGCTGCTGGCGGCGCGCCCAGCACGGGCCCGACGGCCAGTGCGACGCCGGTTGCGCGGCGCCGATCCGGGACACGCTCCAGCGCGGTGTGGACGGCCCGGTGGCCGCGATCATGATGGAGCCGATCCAGGGCAACGGTGGTGGCATCCCCTTCCCGGCCGCGTTCACCCGCGAGGTGCGCCGCATCGCCGACGAGTTCGGCGCGCTCCTGATCTTCGACGAGATCCAGACGGCGTTCGGGCGGACGGGCCGGATGTTCGCCGCCGAGGGGCTCGGCGTGACGCCGGACATCATGGTGCTGTCCAAGGCGATCGGGGGCGGCTTCCCGATGGCCGCCGTCGTCGCGGACGACCGGCTGAAGCAGTTCGAGGCGACGGGCGAGGACGTCTACACGTTCGGGTCGAATCCCATCGCCCAGGCCGCGGCGCTCAAGGTCATCGAGATTCTCGAGCGCGACCGTATCCCGGAGCACGCTGCCAGGATGGGCGCGCTCTTCACCCGCGGTCTCAAGGCCCTCCAGGCCGAATATCCGCAGATCGGCGACATCCGCGGGCCGGGGCTCTTCATCGGCGTCGAGCTGGTCACGGATCCGGAGAGCCGGGCGCCGGCGGCCGCGGAGGCCAAGCGCCTGGTCGCAGAGGCGTGGCAGCGCGGCGTGATCCTGGCGACGGCGTCGGCGCTGCCGAACGTGATCAAGATCAAGCCTCCGCTCATCATCGACGAGGGCGAGGTCGAGACGGTGCTCGGTGTGCTGGCCGACTGCCTGAAGGTGGTGTTCCCCGGCCGCTGATTCCGGCAGCCTGAAGAGGAACGCAGCACGCGGGCGACGGGCCAGGACGGCCGTCGCCTGCGCCATCTCTGGCGCCTACCCGGACGCCGGCGGGTCGGCCCGCGTGGACGGTTCGTAGCCCGGGCAGGCGAGGCGGGGCAGGCGTGGGTAGCGCGGATACTCCGGATCCGTCTCGGCGCGCCGGCACAGGAAGAACACGGAGCCGCGCGCGCTCGGCACGCGCCGCGCCCAGCGGCAGTCCGCGCAGAGCCCCGCCCGCGCCCGGTCGTCGCCGGTGGGGCCGCCCGCCGGCGACGCGGGCGCGCGCGCGGGCCGCTCTCGGTCCGTCGTCAGCGCTCCGACGCGCCCGGCCGCCCCAGCCAGGGATCGAGCGCGTCGTAGCCGCTCGGCTCGCGGGGCGGTGGACCCCAGGGGTACGGGACGTACCGGTACGGCACGCCCCGGGGCGTGTCCCACGGGCGCACGCCGGGCGGCGTGCCGGGTCGGGCAACCTCCACCAGAGCACCCACGTAAGTGCCGGCCCCGCCGCGACAGCTCCATCGGCCGTCGGGCAGCTGGCTCGGCCGGCTGTCGCAGAGGTACACGGTCCCGACGCCGTCCTGGATCGCTGGCCACGCCACCGCTGAGGCTGGCGCTTCCGCGATCAAGAGTCCCGCAACCCATGGAACGGCGGGGAGCAGCAGGCGACCGAGACGTCGGGCGGACGGCCCTGGCGGCGAATGCCCTGGAGTCACAGCCCGACCTTCGACAGCAGGCCTGTCCCGCGGGCCGTCAGGCCGTCCCCAGATACGCCTTCTGGATGAGCGGGCTCTCCAGCAGCTCCTTCGCGGTGCCGGCGAGCACAACCTCGCCCATCTGGAGCACATAGCCGCGATTCGCGATGGACAGGGCCATGTTGACGTTCTGCTCGACCACGAAGACGGTCGTCCCCTGCTGGTTGATCGTCTTGATGATGTCGAACACCTGCTCGACGTACCCCGGCGACAGCCCCATCGACGGCTCGTCCATGCAGAGCAGCTTCGGATTCGTCATGAGCGCCCGGCCGATCGCGAGCATCTGCTGCTCACCGCCCGACATCGTGCCGCCGAGCTGGCTCCGCCGTTCCTTGAGGATCGGAAACAGCCCGAAGACCCGGTCCAGCTCCGCCTCCCAGCCCGGCTCGCGGCGGCGCGTGTAGCGGCCCATCTCCAGGTTCTCGAGAACCGTCATGCGGGGGAAGACGCGGCGGGCCTCGGGCACCGGGGCGATGCCGCGGCGGACGATCTCGCTCGTGCGCAGCGTGTGGATCGCCTCGCCCCGGAAAGTCACGGTGCCCTCGGCCGGACGCACGAGGCCGAGCACGGTCTTCATCGTGGTCGACTTCCCGGACGCGTTCCCGCCCAGGAGCGAGACGATCTCGCCCTCGTGGATCTCGTAGCTCACGCCCTTGAGAACGTGGAGCGGCCCGTAGTAGGTATGGACGTCCGTGAACCGGAGGATGGGCTCAGCGGCAGCGGTCGGACGGCCTTCGGCCTGTGGGCTCACTGGGCTACCCCTGCTCCGCTTGTTCGGCGCCCGGGGTAAGACGCGAGCAGTCCTAGGACGCAGGGCCGAGGCCGGCCGAGGCGTATGCCGCATACGTTGAGGCTGGCCGAGGCCCGAGGACGACGGGATGCGACGCGGATCGCCCCGGGCAGGCTCACGCCACGCGCCGCCTGCGCCCGAGGTAGGCCTCGATCACCTTTTCGTCGTTCCGGACCTGAACGGGCTTGCCCTCGGCGATCTTGACGCCGTGGTCGAGCACGATCACCCGGTCCGAGACGTCCATGACGACGTCCAGCTTGTGCTCGATCAGGATGATCGTGATCCCGAGCCCCCGGAGCGCCTTCACCAGGTCCATCAGCTCGAGCGTCTCCGCGGGGTTCATGCCTGCCGCCGGCTCGTCGAGGAGCAGGAGCTTCGGGCGCGTCATGATCGCCCGGGCGATTTCGGTGCGACGGCGGTTCGCGTAGGAGAGCCCGTAGGCAGGATGATCGAGCCGGGGGATCAGGCGGTTGCCGAAGAGGCCCAGCACCTCGAGCGCGCTCTCGAGGGCCTGCCGCTCCTCCTCGCGGACCCGCGGCGGCCGGAAGATCGCCCCCAGGGCGCCCGCCCGAAGCCGCGCGTGCTCGCCCACCAGGAGGTTCTCCAACACGCTCAGGTTGTTGAACAGCCGGACGTTCTGGAACGTGCGGGCCACCCCGCGCTGGACGATCTCATGGGGCGGTAGGCCGCTGATCTCCGCGCCCTCGAGACGGATCACCCCGCTGTCCCGCGAAACGAGCCCTGTGATGAGGTTGAAGAGGGTGGTCTTCCCGGAGCCGTTCGGCCCGATGACGCTCACGAGCTCGCCCGCGTGGACACTGAGCGCGATGTTGTCGGCAGCAGCCACGCCACCGAATCGCTTCGTGAGCCCCTCGATCTCCAGCAGTGCCCGCGCCGGTACGGTGCCCAACTTCGGGGTGGCCCAGGAGAGCTCGACCGCCGCCCCGCGGGACGGCACGGCCGCCTGCTGCTCCTGGGTGAGCGCGGCCACGCGCCGCACCGCCGGCCAGAGCCCCTCGCGCCGGAAGAGCATCATCAGGACCAGGATCAGCCCGAAGATCAGCTCCAACGCGGTGATCAGCTCCAGCCTCTGGAGGAATCCACTCCCGAGCGCCCGGCCGACGGCATGGACGTACTCGGTCAGCTCCTGGAGGATGACGGACTGGAGGAACGCGAGAAGGAGCGCAGCGATGACGACGCCACGGATCGAGCCCATGCCGCCGAGCACGACCATGACCAGCACCATGACCGACACCGGGAACATGAACATCTCCGGGGTGGCGATGGTGAGCTTGGCGACGTAGAACACGCCGGCCAGCCCGCCCACGGCGGCGCCCATGGCGAAGGCTAGGAGCTTATAGTGCACATGGCTGACCCCCATCGCCCCCGCCGCGAGCTCGTCCTCGCGGATTGCCATCCACGCGCGCCCCACCCGCGACTCCTGGAGGCGGATCGAGACGAAGACCGCCGCCGCAACCAATCCGAGGCCGAGGAAGTAATAGGGGTAGGGCGAGAATCCGAAGTCGTAGCCGAACAGCTTCGGCGTCTGGATGCCTCCGAGCCCCTGGGCGCCGTTCGTCAGCCCATCCCAGTTGCGCGCGACCACCGGCACGATCTCGCCGAAGCCGAGGGTCACGATCGCGAGATAATCGCCACGGAGCCGAAGCGTCGGCGCGCCGAAGACCAGCCCGAAAACCGCGCAGATGATCGCCGCGATCGCCAGCATCGGCCAGAAGGAAAAGTGGAGCTGGACGATGTCCGGCTGATCGGGGACCGCGACGCGGCTCACCTGGCCGAGCCAGGCGAGCGGTGCCCAGAGTTCCGACCACGCCGGCTTGAGCTGCCCGGACGCCATGACCCCGTAGCCGTACGCCCCGACCGCGAAGAACGCCGCGTAGCCGAGGTCGAGGAGGCCCGCGAACCCCACGACGATGTTGAGGCCAAGCGCGAGGAGGACGTAGGTGAAGGCGTTGGCTGCTGCGTCCACGTTCCCCGCGTTCGACACCATGAGCGGGAACGCCAGCCCGACCGCGAGGCACACGACCGTCATGGCCTGGCGGCGACGCGCCAGCGAGAGCTCGCGCCAACGCACGACCCAGGAAGACCCGGCCAGCCGCGCGGCGAGGGCTCGCATCAGCCGCGTCGGCTCACACCTTCTGGGGGGTCTGCGTGCCGAACAGGCCGGCCGGACGGAGCACCATCACGACGATGAGGATGGAGAAGATAATGACGTCGGTCCACCTGACCCCCAAGAGCTGGCCGCCGAGCGACTGCACCAGCCCGATGATCAGGCCGCCCATCACCGCGCCCGGAATGTTGCCGATCCCACCCAGCACGGCCGAGGTGAAGGCGCGCAGGCCGGTGGTGTAGCCAATGTAGTACCCGGTGAAGCCGTAGTAGAGGCCGAAGAACAGGCTGCCCGCGCCCGCCAGGGCCGAGCCGAGAAAGAACGTCAGGACGACGACGCGATCGACGTCGACCCCCATCATCCTCGCGGCGTCGGCATCCTGGGCGGTCGCGCGCATGGCCTTCCCGAGCGCCGTCCTCTTCACGAGATAGTTCAGCGCCAGCATCAGGATCAGTCCGGTGACGCAGAGCACGACGAGCTTGAACGTGATCTCGGCCTGGCCGACCTGCCACCGCCAGTTCGGCAGGAGTTGCGGGAACCGCTGGGCCTGCGGTCCCCACCAGAGCAGCATGATGTTGATCAGGATGAACGCGACTCCGATGGTGGTGATCATCGGGGCCGTTCCCGAGACGTGACGGACCGGGCGAAGACAGAGTCGTTCGATGAGCACGCCGAGGAGACCAGTCACTACCATGGTCGCCGCGAACAGGAAGACCAGCGTGCCGACCAGCGGGAGCCCCGTCACGGACTTCGACACGGCGGTGATTCCCACCAGGTCCAGCACGAGGATGCCGATGAACGTCCCGGTCATGAAGACGCTGAAATGGGAGAAGTTGATCAGCTCGATGATGCCGTAGACCATCGTGAAGCCGAGCGCGAGCAGGGCGTACATCATGCCCAGCGCGAGCCCGTTGACGATCTGCTGGAGGAGGACGTCGAAGAGGCTCATCGGGAGTGGGCTCCGGGCAGGCGCCTGGCGCCTGCCCGGAGCCTCGGATCCGCCTACTTCTGCGGCGCTACCCCGATGTACTTGATCTCGCCGTCTCGCCACTGGTAGATGGAGACAGTCCGGTTGGTGATGTCGCCGTTCTCGTCGTAGGCGATGGAGCCCTGGATCGAGTCGAGCTTCGTCGCCTGGATCGCGGCGCGGAGGTTGGACCGGTTGAGCGGCTTGTTGGCCTTCACCGTCCGCTCCACCGCATCGGCGATGACGTACACCGCGGTGTACGCGGTGATCGAATAGTTGGTTGGATCGCGCTTCTGTGTGGTCTTGAACTTCGTCACCCAGGCCTCGACCTTCGGGTCGGTCACCAGCTCGGGCGACGCCTGCGAGAGGTACCAGCCCTCGACCGCCTCCTTGCCGGACTGCTTGGGCCAGGAGAGGTCGTAGACGCCGTCGGAACCGGCCTTGACGACCTGCGGTATGATCTCGAGGGCCTGGGGCGCCAGCTTTGTGGCCGCCTGTAGGACCCCGCCGTAGTAGAGGGTGTCCGGGTTCATGCCCTTGATCTTGGTCAGGATCGTCTTGTAGTCGGCCTCCTTCGGGTCAAGCCGGTCGCGGCCGAGCACCTTGACCCCGAGCTCCTTGGCCCGCCGCTCGAAGCTATCGGCGATGCCGACCCCGAATGCGCCGCTGTCGTCCAGGACGTAGACGCTCTTCATCTTCACCTGGTGGAAGAGGTAGTTGGCCATGTTCGGACCCTGGTAGGCGTCGGTCGTCACGTTACGGAAATAGACCGCCTTGCCCTTGGGCCGGTACTGGCTCTTGAACTTCGGGTCGGTGATGTCCGGGTTGGTTGAGGCGGGGGTGATCGTGGCCATGTCGGCCTCGGAGAGGATCGGGGAGATCGCCTTCCCCTCACCGCTCATCTCCGGACCCACTGCCGCCAGGACCAGGGGGTCCGCGATGAACTTCTTGTAGTTGGTCGCGGCCTGGGCAGGGTCGTACTGGCCCGCCGCCGGTGTGGCGCTGTCGTAGTTGACGGCCTCGAGCTTGTAGCCGGCCACGCCGCCCTTGGCGTTGATCTCCTGGATCGCGAGCTCGGCGCCCTTCTTGATGGCGTCGGCACCGTCGGCATCAGCGCCCGTAACGGGGAGCGACATGCCGATCTTGACGACCTTCTGCTGCGCCATGCCGCCGCCGGGCAGGACCACGACCAGGCCCACCGCCAGCAGCACGGCCAGCGCTCCAATGAAGCCACGTCGCATCATCTTCTGACCTCCAGGTGAGAGCATCGGGGTTCGGATAGATCCGCGGATATGAGCGCCGGACCCTCGCGTTCGAGGGTCGCCCACCACCTCCCTCGGTCGTTCGTGTCTACGCGGCCCTGACGCGCGTCAGCCGGTCCGGGCGTATGGTGCCCGCTATTGTCGGCATGACGCGGCTCAAAAGCAAGCGGGTCGGCCCGGGGGGACCGACGGCCTCCCCCTCATAGGCCCTTCTGGATCGCGTCCAGGACCCCCGTTTCCACGGTCTGCTCCGTCGCGGCCACGGGCTTCCGCTCGGTCATCCAGAGGATGCGCTCCTCGGTGTAGAGTTCCCGCTCCACCGAGACGATCGTCCGGCCCTCCCCGGCGGCCTTGAGAACGAGCCGGAGCTTGTGGCGCAATCCCTTGCCGTAGACGGCGTAATCCTTGAATTCCACCCCTCGGGAGTCGGTCAGGATCCAGCCCACGGCCCGATCGAACGTGTCGATCTCCCAACCGAGGCTCTTGAGGACCGACTCGGTTACCACCCAGACCCGGTCAACCGGGGCGTCGAAGGTCCGGCTGGGGACGTCCGCCGCCCAGGACGGGCCTGGCCCCCCGGAAAGCCCGAGCTCCAATGCCAGCACGAGGATCCCGATTCGACCGATTTTGCCCATTGCTACCGTCCTTTGAGGCTTGAGTTGAACCGCTCGGCGGCGGCCTCACCGGAGCGCACGCAGTCCGCGATCCCCACGCCCCGGTAGGCGCCGCCTGCCAGGGCCAGGCCAGGGAGGGTCTCCAGACGGGACTCGATGGCCGCGACCCGGTCGAGATGGCCGACATCGTACTGGGGCATGGTGCCGGGGTGCCGCCACACGCGGGAGACGACCGGGTCTCCCGTGATCCCCAGGAGCGACGCCACGTCGTCGTGCGCGAGCTGGAGGAGGGCGCGGTCCTCGCGCGCGAGGAGCCCCGCCTGCATCGCCCCCCCAACGAACACGCGGAGGAGGGCGAATCCGTCCGGCGCCCGGCCCGGGTACTTCACGCTCGAGAACGTGCAGGCGAGGATCGCGCGCCCCTCCACCCGTGGAACCACGAAGCCGAAGCCATCGAGGGGATGCCGGATCGCCGCCCGCGGGTAGGCCAAGGCAACCGTCGCCGACGACGCGCACGCGATCCCGCCGAGCAGTCCGGCCAGCGGGCGGTCCGCTCGGCTCACGAGGGCCGCCATCGCGGGGGCCGGCCCGGCGAGGACGACGCCGTCCGCGTGGAGCGGCGATCCGTCGCGCAGCTCGACCCGCCAGCCGTTCGGCGCGGGCGCGAGGGCCGCCACCGGCGTGGAGAGCCGAGTCGCACCGGCCGGAAGGCGCGCGGCGAGGGCGTCGACCAGCTCCTCCATGCCCCCGGCCAGCGTGACGAAGAGACTCCACCGCGCCCCGCTCGCCCCGGCGGTCTCACCGCCCCGGGCCGTCCGGCGGAGGCCGAGGATCAAGCTCCGGTGCTCCCGTTCGAGCGCGAGGAAGCGCGGCATGGTCGCTGCGAGCGACAGGCGGTCGGGATCCGCCGAGTAGATGCCCCCGACGAGCGGCTGGGCGACCCGCTCGAGCGCCTCGCGTCCCAGCCGGCGCCGAACGAAGCTCCCCAGACTCTCGTCCCCGGCGGACGGCCGGCGCGGCAGGACCAGATCGAGGCTCAGCCGGAGCTTCCCGCGCCAGGAAAAGACGCCCGACGCCAGCACCGGCCACGCCCGGGTTGGCGCCAGGAGGAGGAAGCCCTCCGGCAGCGGGCGGAGCCGTCCCCCGCGCACGACGTAGGTGCGCCGGAAGCGATCGTCCGTCCGCCGGAGCCGGGTCCCGAGCCCGATCCGCTCCGCGAGGGCAAGCGCCCACGGCTTCTCCGAGATGAACGAGTCCGGGCCGGCCTCGAGCAGGAAGCCGTCGACCCGCTCGGTGCGGATCGTCCCGCCCAGCCGATCGGCCGCCTCGAGGAGGACGAGGTCGAGCGCCCGCCCCTCGTCCCGGGCCAGCT
The DNA here is from genome assembly GCA_963805625.1 of uncultured Candidatus Rokubacteria bacterium. Classification (GTDB taxonomy): domain Bacteria; phylum Methylomirabilota; class Methylomirabilia; order Rokubacteriales; family DASRDR01; genus DASRDR01. The sequence goes on along the minus strand of CAWDVE010000016.1, from coordinate 116,433 downwards.
CGATCAGGCGGTGCGCCGCCGCGAGCCCGGCGATCCCGCCTCCGACGACGACGATCCGGAGCGGCGTCACCCGCCACTCGCCTGCGCGGGCGGACCCAACAGCCTACCGCTGCGAGAGCTCATGGACCGCGTCGACGAGCGCCCGGACATGGTCCACCGGGGTTCCGGGAAGCACGCCGTGGCCGAGGTTGAAAATGTGGCCCGACCGGCCGTCGGCCTGCGCGAGGATCGCCGCCGCCCGCCGCCGGATCTCGGCCGGCGGGGCGAACAGCGCGGCAGGGTCGAGGTTCCCCTGGATCGCGACGTCGTGGCCAACCCGCCGCCAGCCCTCGCCCAGCTCGAGGCGCCAGTCGAGCCCGATGACGTCGCCACCCGCCTCGCGGAGGGCTTCGAGCAGTCCCGCCGTCCCGGTCCCGAAGTGGATCACGGGCACGCCCGGCGTGAGCGACTGCAGGATGGCGCGGGTGTACGGGAGGGCGAAGGCGCGATAGTCGTCCGGCCCGAGCGTGCCCACCCAGGAGTCGAAGAGCTGGACGGCCTGGGCCCCCGCGGCAATCTGCCCGTTCAGATAGCGCGCGGTGGTTCGCGCGAGGAGGGTGAGCAGCGCGTGCCAGGCCCTCGGATCGCCGTACATGAGCCGCTTCGTCTCGAGGTAGTCGCGCGAGGCCCCACCCTCCACGAGGTAGGACGCGACAGTGAACGGCGCCCCGGCGAAGCCGATGAGCGGCACGCGCTCCCCCAGGGCCGCGCGCGCCCGCCGCACGGTCTCGAAGACGAAGGGCACCGTCTCCGCCGGATCGCGCTCGACCAGTCGCTCGACGTCGGCCGCCGCGCGCACCGGGCGGCGGATGACCGGCCCCTCCCCGCGGGAGAACTCGAGACCCACCCCCAACGGCTCGACCAGGAGCAGGATATCGGCGAAGAGGATGGCCGCGTCCACGCCGAGCTTCTCCACCGGCAGCACCGTCACCTCGGCCGCCACGTCCGGCGTCCGGCAGAGCTCGAGGAACCCGATCCGCTCCCGGATCGCGCGGTACTCCGGCAGGAAACGCCCGGCCTGGCGCATGAGCCACACGGGCGTGTACGCCGTTGGGCGGCGGCGGCAAGCGGCGAGAAACGCGTGCACGGCCGGGATTGGCCTCCCCCCGGGCGGCCTGGCGGCATGCCGACTCGGGAACGCGGTGGGCATCGGGCGGCATCGCCATGATAGCATCGCCCCCGTCGACCATGACCCCGGCCCCCGCAGCTGCCGCCCCCGGCCCCACGTTGACGACGGAAGCTGAGCGCGCCCGCCAGGGGGCGCTCGCCGATCTGGCCGCCGCGATCGAGCGGGCGGCCGTCGACCTCGGACTCACCGAGGAACCCTCGGGCTTCGGAGCGGCCCTCGAAGCGGGGGCGCCGCCGGCCGAGCCGGCGCCTGCGCCGGCCGAGCCACCGCGTGGCTGACGAGACGCTCGCCGCGCTCGCCGCGAGGATCCGCGCCCGCGAGATCTCCCCAGTCGAGGTCACCGAAGCATGCGTCGCCCGCATCGAGACGCTCGGGCCTCGACTTCACGCCTTCGTCCACGTCGACGCCGAGGCCGCACTCCGGACGGCGCGCATCCGTGAGGCCGAGGTGAAGGCAGGCCGCGCCCGCGGCCCCCTTCACGGAGTGCCCCTCGCTCACAAGGACCTCTTCGTCTGGGGCGGCCGGGCGGCGTCCTGCGGCACGGCCGTCCCCGAGTACTTCCGCGCCGATCAGGACGCGACCGCCATCGCCCGCCTGGAGGCGGCCGGCGCCATCTCGCTCGGCCGCCTGAACCTCTCCGAGCTGGCGCTCGGGCCCTTCGGCGACAACGCCCACCACGGCGACGTGGAGACCCCCTGGCGTCCCGGCCACTGTGCCGGCGGATCGTCGAGCGGGTCCGGGGCGGCCGTGGCGGCCGGCCTCGCCTACGGTGCCCTCGGCACGGACACCGGGGGCTCGATTCGGCTGCCCGCCGCCTGCTGCGGCATCGTGGGGCTCAAGCCCACCTACGGGCGCGTGAGCCGGGCGGGCGCGATGCCGCTCTCGTGGTCCCTCGACCACATCGGACCGCTCGCCCGGACGGTGCGCGACGCGGCCGTCCTCCTGGCCGTGATCGCGGGTGCCGACGCCCGGGATGCGACCGCGAGTCGCCGCCCCGTCCCGGACTACGTGATGGGCCTCGACCGGCCGATCGCCGGGCTCCGGATCGGCGTGCCCGATCGCTACTACGGGGAAGGCATCGACGACGTTGTGCGGCTGGCGGTCCAGGCGGCGACCGAGACGCTCCGCGGGCTCGGGGCCCGGGTGATCGAGTGTCCCCTGCCGGATCCGACGCCCCTCAACGATCTCGCCAACGTGATCGCCCGCTGCGAGAGCGCCGCGATCCATGCCCGCATCGTCCGCGAATCCCCCCACGCGCTCCAGCCGGCCGTCCGCGCGCGTCTCGAGGTGGGGTTCCACGTGAGCGCTCACGACTATCTCCAGGCGACGCGGCTCCGCGCCCGCGCCACGCGAACCTTCGTGGACGACGTGTTTGCGCGGGTCGACGTGCTGGTCGCGCCCACCATCCCCGAGCCAGCGCCCGCCCTGGCGGCCGTGAAGGCGGGGTCTCCCGACGACATCGTCAGCCGCATGGGCCGCTTCTCGCGCCTGACGCGGCCCTGGAACGCGCTCGGACTGCCGGCGCTCAGCCTTCCCTGCGGCTTCGCGACCGACGGACGGCCCGTGGGCCTTCAGCTGATCGGCCGTCCCTTCGACGAGGCGACACTGCTCCGCGCCGGACATGCGTACGAGCAAGCAGCGGGCTGGTGGCAGCGGCGCCCGCCGCTCGCGTAGCGGCATCCCCACGACGGTCCCCCCCATCCGGCGAGGGCGGCCTAGCCGGACCGGACGCGCGCCCGAAGCTGTTCCCGCACGGCCCCGTCGAGGAACGCCGCGTGGGCCGCGTGCTCGGTCAGGCGCGCGACCAGGGCCGGATTCTCGACCGCGCGGATCCCATGATCCACCCGCTCGGCGTCGGGGCGGTCGAGCGCCTCGCGGACGGAGTCGGGCCCGGCCACCTCGCCGGCATGGGCCGTGCGATAGAATCCGCGCCGGGCCGCCTCCGTGTAAACCTCGGCGAAGGGGCCAAGGTGGAGGTGCAGCTCGACCGTGGGCGCAGCCTGGACCGCCGCCCGGACGTCAGGGTCAGGATGCGGGCGTGAACGCCTGGCTGTGGTCAGTCCACGATGGGCAGCACGATATGGCTCGGGTGCTGCGCGTCGTGGTACACGGTCTGGGTCGCGCGGACGAGATCCGCGTCCGTCCCGAACGGCCGGCCCGTGTTGGGGTGCCGGTCGAACTGGGGAAAGTTCGACGAGGCGATCTCGATCCGGATCCGGTGGCCCCGTCGGAATAGGTTCGACGACGACCAGCAGTCGATCTCGAGGCGGTAGGGCCGGCCGGGCTCGAGCGGGCTCGGCTGCTCGAAGGAGTCGCGGTAGCGGGCGCGGAGGATCCCCTGCGCGACGTTCATCGTGTACCCCGACGGGAAGACATCGACGAGCTTCGCGGTGAAGTCCGTGTCCGGCGCCGACGACGCCGCCCAGAGGACGACCTTGATGGGACCAGTGACCTCGACGTCCGCCTCGAGCGCGGGCGTCGAGTAGACGAGGACGTCGGGCCGCCACTCCGCGGGTCGCTGGTCGCGAGGCCCCATCGAGATCGGCGTGATGTCCTCGCCGCAGCACGTGCTCCCGCCGAGGGTCGGCACCGGGTCGGCCGGGTCGTAGACGTATCGGTCCGCCGGCTCCACGCCCGGTACCCGCCGGTCGAGCGTGCCGTCGCCCCAGAGCGTGCTGGCGTGGCCCCCCGAGTGGAAGTAGTGGGGAATGAAGCGCGTGCCGGGAATGGGCCAGTCCGTCGCCATGCGCCAGTCGTTCCGACCCATGACGAAGACCTTCACGGGCGGCTCGCCCATGATCCCGTCGTCGACACCCCGGAGCCAGTGGTCGAACCAGCGCAGCTCCTCCCGCCGGAGATCGACGAGGCTCGCGGGCCCGAAGTCGATGTCGCCCGTCCGGCTCTGGGTCCCGCGCTCCCCCAACGAGTGGATCCAGGGTCCGATCAGGACCTTCTGGCGCCGCGCGCGCTCGGACACGCCCTTGGCCCGAATGCCCATGAAGTTGTTCAGGGTGCCCTGGAGGAACACGTCGTACCACCCGCCGAACCCGTAGGCCGGCACGTCGATCCGCGCGTAGTCCTTCTCGACGTTGCCGAGGCGCTCCCAGTACGGGCCGTAGTCCGGATGTCGAATCCACTCCCGGTAGAACTCGCAAACGCGACCGGCGCGCTCGTCACCCGTGAGGAGCGGCAGGTGCCCGAAGAGCGTCGAGTAATGCTGCTCGGGCGGCATCCAGAGGTACTGGGTCTGGTTGGTGCGGGTGTGCATCTGGACGGCGCCCCAGCGGAGGTTGAAGCCCAGCTGGAAGGCGCCCCCAGTGTAGACCCAGTTGTGGTAGAGGTTCGAGAACCCGACCCGGGGCGCCATGGCCGCCAGGTGACGGTTGCGGAGGGGCGCAGCCAGCCACTGCGTGAGCGCGAGGTACGAGGCGCCGCTGGTGCCGACCTTCCCGGTCGACCACGGCTGCGTCCCGCACCATTCCTGCGCATCGTAGCCATCCTCCGCCTCGTGGACGAACGGCGCCCATTCCCCCTCGGAGTCGAAGCGCCCGCGCACGTCCTGGATTGCGACGGCGTAGCCGCGCTGAGCGAAGTAGACACCATCCTGCACCCCAGCCTCGACGTTGTTGCTATACGGAGTGCGGATCAGGATGACGGGGAACGGGCCGGCCCCGTCGGGTAGGTACACGTCGGTCGAGAGCTTCACCCCATCCCGCATCGGTACCCCGATGCCGAGAAGCGTGCGTACGTGATGGAGCGGGCGGGCGACGTCGGTCAGTGGTGCCATGGCTTCTCCCAGGCTGTATTCGCGGACACGCGAGGCTGGACCATCAAGACGGGCGGGACTCTAGCACGCGACGCAGACGTCGAACAAGGCGCCGCGGCACCGGACGGGAAGTCCAGCGCCGCGGCGGAAAGCGGTGGGTGGATCCGGCCTACCCGGCGCCGACGACCACGTAGCGCTGCGAGCCCTCGCGCTCGACACGGAGCAGGACGTGGGCGGGATCTTGCCCGCGAGTCAGGCCGCGCTCGACATCCTGGAGACCCTGCACCGGCATCCGGTTCACCTCGCGGATCACGTCGCCCGGTGCGAGACCCGCCTGGGCGGCGGGTGAGTCGGGCTTCACCTCGGTCACGACGACACCCTTGTCGCTCTGCACGCCGAGCTGCTTCGCGAGCTCGGGCGTCAGCTCCTGGAGCGAGAGCCCGAGCTTCTCGGTCGCCCGGCTCTCCGGCAGCTTCTCGCCCGTCGCGGCGCGCGCCTCCCGCGACTCGGCGAGACTCCCGACCGTGACCGTGACGGTCTGCCGCTTGCCGTCACGCAGGACCACGACCGGCACCGCGCGCCCGACCGGCGTGTTGGCCACGATCGTGGGCAGCACGCGCGGTCCCTCCACGGTCTTCCCATCGAAGGTGACGATGACGTCGCCCGGCTTGAAGCCGGCCCGGGCGGCGGGTGAGTCCTCGCTGACCGAAGCGACGAGCGCGCCCTGCGTGCCCGTGATCCCGAAGGACTTGGCGAGCTCGTCGGTCAGGGGCTGGATCGCCACGCCCAGCCACCCCCGGGTGACCTTGCCGGTGGCCCGGAGCTGTCCGAGGATCGGCTTCGCCAAGTCGACCGGGATGGCGAACCCGATGCCCTGGAAGCCGCCCGAACTGCTCCGGATCGCCGAGTTGATGCCGACGGCCTCGCCCCGGGTGTTGATGAGGGGCCCCCCAGAGTTGCCGGGATTGATGGCGGCGTCGGTCTGGATGAAGTCGTCGAAGCGCCCCTGGCCGATGAACCGGCCCGTGCCGCTCACGATGCCGACGGTCACCGTGTGGTCGAACCCGAACGGGTTCCCGATGGCCATGACCGGCTCGGCCACCTTGAGCGTGCTCGAGCTCCCCAGCGGGATCATCGGAAGGCCGGTGGCCTCGATCTTCAGGAGGGCCAGATCGGTCTCGGCGTCGCTGCCGATGACCTTCGGCTGGAAGGTCCGCCCATCGGAGAGCTGGACCTCGATCGATCTCGATCCGTCCACGACGTGATGGTTCGTGACGATGTAGCCGTCGGCGTCGATGATGAACCCGGAGCCGATGCCCCGCGGGCGGACCTCACGCTCCCCTCCGCCCTCCGGCGGCTGCGGGAAGAACCGCCGGAACGGCTCGGGCACCTGCGGCACCCGCGTCCGGCGCGCCTCGCTCGTGGTGCGGACGTTGACGACCGCCGGTGTGAGCGTTTCGGCAAGCCGTACCCACGGATAGGACTCCGGCAGCGCGCCGGCGAACGCGGGGTCGGTCGCACGCGGCGCTGACTGCGCCACCGTGGTCGGGGGAATGCCACCGCCGGCCGCACCGGCGGGTAGTGTGAAGGCGATCAGAGACACCAGGAGCCCGAGGCTGACAGCCAAGGGCCACAGCTTGTTGCCACTCATGGTTCGACTTCCTCCTGCGCTTGGTCGCATTTGGCCTCAGAAGTTGGCGGGGAAAAAGTGGATCGTCCAGCCCGGCGCCCGCGGATCGACCGTCAACGTGCGGTCGAACGTCCCGACGAGGCGGCGGCCGAGCTGCGTGTCCACGAATGCCTGAGCCACGACCCGGTGCTGACCGATGTCCAGCACGACGGGCACCTGCATCCCCGGGCTCAAGACGAGAGGACTCGGAGATCCCGGCGGATTGTCGATGAAGACCTGGATCTCCCACTGGGTCCCGTTGGTAATCACGCCCATCGTCGGATCGGGGGGGCGACCGGGGCCTTCGGCCGGAGGCGGCGGCCCCACGGGTGGCGGCGGCTGGGGCGCCGTCACTACGGACCACTGTCCGGGCGGCGGGGGCGGCGGTGGCCCGCCGGCCGGGGGGGGTGGCGGTGGCATCGGCGGCGGTGAGGCCGCCGCCGTGCGCTGCTGGATGACCTCGCCCGCCAGCGCGCCGATCAGGCCGCCGATGAGGGCGCCGAGGCCCATGTTGCGTCCCACGTGGGACCCGGAGGTCGCCGCGCCGATCAGGCCGCCGCCGGCGGCCCCGATGATGGCCCCCTTCGCGGCGCCTTCGTTGCCGGCTGCGCACCCCGCCAAGAGCAGAGCCAGTAGCCCAGCGGACACCACTCGGTGCGCGACTCGGATCCGCACGCCGCACCTCCCTGGAAGCGCCGAGGGCGGCGCTCCCGTCAGTCTACTGCCCGGGTCGGGGGCTGTCCACGAAGGCGCCCCCCACCCGGGGGCCCGTCACCCTCCTCCGGCGCACCGGTTTGACCCCGGACCGAGTCCCGATGTTCACGAGGAGGTATTCCTTGACCGGGGACCACCCGTTGGCCTAGATTTCAAGCCTATTTGGGCCTCGCGGTCCCAGGGGCTGCGGCAGAGGGAGAGCGTGACGACCGAGCGACCCGACCCTTCTCGATCCACCCCTCCCTCGCCCGCAAGCCGATTGTTGTCAGAGCCAACCCGGCGAGGCGGCCGCTTCGTCTCGCTCCAGACGAAGTTCCTGGTCGGTACCCTCCTCGTCGTTGCCTCGGTCATGAGCGCCCTGGTCATCATCGTCGAGCACCGGCAGCGGGAGGCCATCATCCGCGAGGTGCAAAGACGGGGAGACGCCCTGGCGCGCGACCTGGCCGCCGGGTCCACCGGACCGCTGGTCCTCTACAACTACACGCAGCTCGAGCAGAACGTGGCGCGTCTGGCCACCGAGACCGACGTCGCCTACGCGATGATCCTAGACCGCGACGGGCGAGTCGCAGCCCACAACGACCAGCCCGAGATCGTGGGGACGCTCCTCTCGGGCGGCACCCTCGACCGCATCCTCTCCACGGACGCCACCCTGGCCCAGGAGCTCGACGGGCCGGACGGGGAGGCGCTGTACGACTTCGCGGTGCCGATGCGGGTCGACGCCCAGCGGTGGGGTACGGCCCGGGTGGGGCTTTCGCGCCGCCGGATGGACGCGGAGATCGCCGCCACACGGCGCCAGCTGATCCTGCTGGCCGTCCTCGTCCTGGCCGGGGCGGGACTGGCCTCCGCCCTGGTCGCCCGCCGGATCGCGCGGCCCGTCCGGCAGCTCGCGGCGGGCGCGGTCGCGATCTCGCGGGGTGAGCTGGTCCAGCGTGTCGAGCCGACGACCTCCGACGAGATCGGGCAGCTCGCAACCGCCTTCAACGACATGGCGCGGCAGCTCCACGAGCAGCGCTCCGCGCTCCTCGAGCAGCGGACCGCCCTGGAGGCCGCCCACGGCGAGCTCCGGCGCCGGTTCGCCGAGCTGTCCGACCTGAAGAGCTACACCGACCACATTCTCGACTCCCTGGTCAACGGAATCGTCACCCTCGACCTCGATGGCCGCGTGGTCACCCTCAACGGCGCCGCCGAATCCCTGCTGGGATGCCCAGCCGTGACCGTCGCCCGGGGCCGTCACGTGACGGAGGTCCTGGACCACACCCCCGAGCTCGTGGCCATCCTGCAAGCGGCCCTCCAGTGGCGCACGGGCCGTACGGCCACGGTGACCCTGCCTAGCCGGACGGGAGGGGGCACGCCCGTCGAGATCACGACGGCCACGCTCAAGGGCGGCGAGGAGCAGGACCTCGGGGTCATCGTCGTCGTGCGCGATCTCACCGCCGTGAGGGCGCTCGAGGCACAGCTCCGCCACGCCCAGAAGATGGAGGCGGTCGGGCGGCTCGCCGGGGGCGTCGCCCACGACTTCAACAACCTCCTGACCGTGATCACGGGGCGAAGCCAGCTCCTCCTGCTCAAGCTCCCGCCCGAGAGCCCGCTCCGCCGCGACGTCGAGCTGGTGGAGGAGACGGCGCACCGGGCCTCCGCCCTCACCCGGCAGCTCCTCGCCTTCAGCCGGAAGCAGATGGTGCAGGCGCGCGTCGTCGACCTGAACGAGGTCGTCCGCGGCATGGAGACGATGCTGAGCCGCCTCATCGGCGAGGACATCACCCTGGCCACCCGCCTCGACCCGACAGCGGGTTGCGTCCGGGCCGATCCTGCCCAGCTCGAGCAGATGATCGTCAACCTGGCAGTCAACGCCCGCGACGCGATGCCCCTCGGCGGGCGACTGACGCTCGAGACCGGCTTCGTCCGGCTCGACGAGGGGTTCGCTCGGCAGCACGTGGGCCTTCGGGCGGGTCCCCACGTGCGGCTGGTCGTCCGTGACACCGGCGTCGGGATGGACGGGCTCATCAAGGCGCATCTGTTCGAGCCCTTCTTCACGACCAAGGGTCCGGGCAAGGGAACGGGGCTCGGCCTGGCGACCGTCTATGGGATCGTGACGCAGAGCGGGGGCGCGATCCGCGTCGACAGCGAGCCCGGGCAGGGCGCCGTCTTCACGATCGACTTCCCGCGCGTCGATGCGCCGGCGGACCTCCCGAGGGACCCCGGGATCCCGGAGGCCGCCCCCCACGGCTCCGAGACGGTGCTCCTCGTGGAGGACGAGCCCGAGGTCCGGGGGCTAGCCCGTGACATCCTCCAGCAGCAGGGCTACACGGTGCTCGAGGCGGCCGACGGTGACGAGGCCCTCCGGATCGGTCGGGGGCACGGCGGCCCGATTCACCTTCTGGTCACCGACGTCGTGATGCCGCAGATGGGGGGCCGTGAGCTCGCCGACCACCTGAGAGCGGGGCGACACGAGACCAAGGTGCTCTACGTGTCCGGCTATACGGACGACGCCATCCTCCACCAGGGTGTCTCGGAGACGGGCATGGCCTTCCTTCCGAAGCCCTTCACGGCCTCGGCCCTGGCGCATAAGGTCCGGGAAGTCCTCGACGCGGCGCCGGCCGGGGGAGCCCGCTAGCAGGATTGCGCCCCGCAACGGACCCGCCCGGGCGTCGGCCGAGCGGCGCCCCACCCCGCCAGGCCGGCTGATCAGTCGGCCAGGACGGCGACCGCCGACTCGAATGCCCTGATCGTCTCCGCGATATCGGCCTCGTCGTGCACGATGGACAGGTAGAACTTCGAGGCGCCGCGGAAGACCCCGCGCTCCCGGAGGAGCTGCACGAAGCGCGCCAGCCGAGTCCGGTCCGCCTTGAGGGTCGAGCGGTAGTCGCTGATCTCCGCGTCCGTGAAGTAGACCTCGAACAGCACCCCCTCGCCGACGACGCGGGCCGGGATGCCCGCCGAGTCGCAGATGCGCTGGAGAGCCCCCTTCAGCTGGCGGCCCAGGGCGTGCATCCGCTCGTAGGTGCCGGGGCGCTTCAGGATCCGGACGGTGGCCAGCCCCGCGGCGGTGGCAATCGGATTGCCGCTGAGCGTGCCCACCTGCGGGATGAACTGGTCCCGGCTAACGCGGGTCTGGTCGAAGTGCGCCATCAGCTCCTCGCGGCCGGCGACGGCGGTCAGCGGGAAGCCGCCGCCGACCGCCTTTCCGAGGGCGCAGAGATCGGGCGTGATCCCGTAGAACTCCTGGGCTCCGCCGTAGGCGAACCGAAACGACGTGACGACCTCGTCGAAGATCAGCGGGATGCCGTGGCGGGCGGTAAGCTCGCGGAGCCCAGACAGGAACCCGGGCCGGGGGGCGAGCACGCGCTGGAAGGGCTCGACGATGACGCCGGCCAGCTCGTCGTGGTGCCGATCGACGATGGCGGCGGTCGTCTCGAGGTCGTTGAACGGCGCCACGAGCATGGTCGACGCGACGGCCTGGGGAATGCCCGCCGAGTCCGCGACCGGCGTCGGGAACTGGCCCGGCACCGACGGGCTCATGCTCATCACGGCGTAGTCGTGCATACCGTGGTAGCCGCCCTCGAACTTCAGGATGCGATCGCGGCGCCGGACGGCGCGGGCGAGTCGCATGGCGTAGAGCGTCGCCTCCGTCCCCGAGCTGCAGAAGCGCACCTTCTCCGCGCATGGCATCGCTTTCGAGATCTCCTCGGCGAGGAGGATGGCGGGCTCGTTGTTCGCGAAGAACGTCGAGCCGAGCTCGAGCTGCTCGCGCACGGCGGCCACCACCTCCGGGTGAGCGTGCCCGACCAGCATCGGCCCCGAGCCCAGGAGATAGTCGATGTAATCGTGGCCGCTCACGTCCCACACTCGGCTGCCCCGCCCCCGCGCGAGGACGACTTCCTCGACGAGGTTGCCGAGGGTGCCCCCGGCCAGGTACCGGCCGGCCTTTGCCACCAGCTCCATCTCGTGGGCGCTCCGCGTCCGCGCTTCCATGCCGCCTCCTCTGGGATGGCTCCTCCGGCGGGGAGGGCCTCTTGCCCGCATCGTGGGCGAGACCCGCCGGCGCGTCAACCAGTGCTAGAATCCCCGTCAACCACCTCACACCCCGGGGAGACGATCGTGGTCAGGATCAACGAGCACTACCTCACGCTGAAGCCGACATACCTCTTCTCCGAGATCGCGCGGCGGGTGAAGGCGTTCGCGGCGGCCCATCCGGACGCCCGGCTCATCCGGCTGGGAATCGGCGACGTCACGCTGCCGCTGGCGCCGGCGGTCGTCCGCGCCATGCACGAGGCCGTCGACGAGATGGCGCGGGCCGACACGTTTCGCGGCTACGGGCCAGAGACGGGGTACGAGTTCCTGACCGAGCTCATCGCGGCCCACGACTACGGGGCGCGCGGCGTCCGCGTCGCGACCGACGAGATCTTCGTGAGCGACGGGGCCAAGAGCGACACCGGCAACATCCAGGAGATCTTCGCCGTCGATGTGCAGGTGGCGCTCGTGGACCCCGTGTACCCCGCGTACGTGGACACGAACGCGATGGCCGGGCGGGCCGGCACGGCGGGTCCCGATGGGCGGTACTCCCGGCTCCTCTACCTGCCTGCCACTGCCGAGAACGGCTTCCGGCCCTCCCTCCCCGATCGCCCGGTGGACCTCCTCTACCTCTGCTACCCGAACAACCCCACCGGGGCGGTGATGCCGCGCGACGTGCTGCGCACCTGGGTGGACTACGCGCGGCGGCACGGCGCCGTCATCCTCTACGACGCCGCCTACGAGGCGTACATCCGCGACCCGGACGTGCCGCACTCGATCTACGAGATCGAGGGCGCCCGGGAATGCGCCATCGAGTTCCGGAGCTTCTCGAAGACCGCCGGGTTCACGGGCACGCGCTGTGCGTTCACCGTCGTCCCCAAGGAGCTCCAGGGGCGCACCGCCAGCGGACAGCCATCGAGTCTTCACGCGCTCTGGTTCCGGCGGCAGTCCACCAAGTTCAACGGCGTCCCGTACGTCGTCCAGCGCGGTGCCGCCGCCAGCTACACCGACGAGGGGCGGAAAGAGGTGCGGGCCGCCGTCGACTTCTACATGGAAAACGCGCGGATCATCCGCGACGGGCTGCGCGCGGCGGGGTTCCAGGTCTACGGGGGGGAGAACGCTCCCTACATCTGGGTCAAGACACCGCCCGGCCTCGGCTCCTGGGACCTCTTCGACAGGCTGCTCACGGAGGCCCACGTCGTCGGGACCCCGGGCGTCGGCTTCGGGCCGAGCGGCGAGGGGTACTTCCGGTTCACCGCCTTCGGCCGCCGCGACCAGACGGAGGAGGCGGTCGAGCGGATCCGCACGCGGCTCCAGCGGTAGGCGACGGTCCGGGGGGCCCGCGGGGGGCCGGCCCGGCCACACGCGTGATGGCCGTCCAGGCGCTGACCTTCGACACCTACGGCACCGTCGTCGACTGGCGGGATAGCGTCCTCGCCCAGCTCGTCGAGTTCGGCTCCGCGCGCGGCCTCGACGTCAACTGGATGCGGTTCCTCACGGAGTGGAAGGCCGGGTATCGGCCGGGCATGGACCGTGTCAACTCGGGCGAGTGGCCGTGGACCACGGTCGAGACGATCTACCGGCGGCGGCTCGAGGAGCTCCTCCCGCGCCACGGCATCGAGGGCGTCAGCGAGACTGACCTCACCCGCCTCACCCGCGCGTGGTGGCGACTCCATCCCTGGCCCGACGCCGTCCCGGGGCTCGGCCGCCTCCGCACGCGGTTCATCCTCTCCCCGCTCTCGAACGGGAGCTTCGCCGGGATGGTGCACCTGGCACGGTTCGCGGGGCTCCCGTGGGACTGCATCATCACCGCTGAGAACGCCCGCTGCTACAAGCCGCGACCTGAGGTCTACCGCACGGCGGCCGCGCTCCTCGGCCTCCGCCCGGACGAGGTCATGATGGTCGCGGCCCACAACTACGATCTCGGCGCAGCACGCGCGTGCGGGCTCCGCACGGCGTTCGTCCCGCGCCCGGCCGAGCACGGCCCGGAGCAGACGTCGGACCTCGCGCCCGAAGCCGACTGGGACGTCGTCGCAACCGACTTCCTCGACCTCGCCCGCCAGCTCGACGCCTGACCTCGGCTGGCGCCAGGCGCGACCCTCTGCTAGCGTGACGCCCATGCCCGACCTCACCAGGGCGGCGGCCTACGGCGGGGAGAACTGGTCCCCCCGCACGGCGCCGCTCCGCGACGGTGCTCCTGCGTGCTGACGAGATGGTCGAGTGACGCAGGGAGCCCGCGGGCGTAGCGGCCGCTGAGGGAGACAGCCTTGGTTCCTGACGGCGTCCTGCGGGCGCAGCTCCGGAAGACACTCGACCGCATCGATCTCCGGGGGCTCGGCGAGCACCATCACGGCAAGGTGCGGGAGAGCTACACCCGAGGCGGCCAGCGGATCCTCGTAGTGTCGGATCGGCTGAGCGCGTTCGACGTGGTCCTGGGCACGATCCCGTTCAAGGGTCAGGTGCTGAACCAGCTCGCGGCCTACTGGTTCGAGGAGACGACGCACGTGGCGCCCAACCACGTGATCGACGTGCCCGATCCGAACGTGACGCGCGCCATCGAATGCCGGCCGCTGCCGGTCGAGATGGTCGTACGTGCCTACCTCACCGGGGTCACCACCACCTCGATCTGGAAGCACTACGAGGCGGGCTCGCGGCGCTTTGCGGGCCACGCCCTGCCCGACGGGATGCGCAAGAACGAGCCGCTGCCGCGGCCGCTGGTCACGCCGTCGACCAAGGCCGAGAAGGGGGCGCACGACGAGACCGTCTCGCGTGAGCAGCTCGTCGAGCGAGGCCTGGTCGACCCGAGGACCTTCAACGAGCTCGAGACGATGTGCCTCCGCATGTTCGCGTTCGGCCAGGACCGGGCGCGCGCACGAGGCCTGATCCTCGTCGACACGAAGTACGAGCTCGGGCGTGCCCCCGACGGCCGGATTCTGTTCATCGACGAGATCCACACGCCAGACTCGTCGCGCTACTGGTATGCGGAGGACTACGAGCGGAGGATCGCGCGCGGCGAAGAGCCGCGCTCCCTCGACAAGGAATACGTGCGACGCTACTTCGCCGCGATCGGCTACACCGGCGAGGGGCCCCCACCGCCGATCCCCGACGACGTGCGGGTCGAGGCGGCGCGACGCTACATCGAGGCCTACGAGACCGTGACCGGGCGCGCGTTCGTCGCCGACACCGAGGAGCCACTCCCCCGGATCCGCCGGAACCTGGGGCTGGCGTGACGGCAACGGGTTCGGGCACGGAATCGGCTGAAAGGAGAACGTGACGTGGCGCTCGACATCCAGCTTGCGGACGAGGGTAGCGGCCGGCGCCGGGTGCGGCTCACCGGACGGCTCGACACGGTGACCGCGCCGGAGCTCGACGCTCGGCTCGCTACCGTCCTGGCCGATCCCGCCGCCACGGCGGTGGTCTTCGACTTGGCGGCGCTCGAGTACATCAGCAGCGCCGGCATCCGCTCGGTCGTCAAGGCCCGGAAAGTCTTGGAAGGCCGCGGGGCGGGCCTGGTGCTCCTGAACCTGCAGCCCCCGGTGCAGAAGGTGTTCGACATCGTCAAGGCGCTGCCGTCCAGCCAGGTCTTCGGAAGCTCAACCGAGCTCGACGCCTACCTCGACATGATGCAGCGTCGCGTCCGTCGCGGCTGACGTCCCTTCACGCTGGAGCCGTCAGGGACTGCCTCCGAGGGCGCCCGCCCTCGGACCACGGGCGGAGCCGCCGGCGCGTCATTGGACCAAGGTCCCATACCCCGGACGAGAACCTGCGGCTAGAATCACGTCGCTGCGAAAACGCTAGCGAGAATCGACCGAGACGAAGAAGTCGCAGATCCGGTCGGAGGGCCAGGCCGCGTGTCAACGATTTCCGCGCCTCGGGCGCCCCCTTCGGCCGGTTTTCGCGGCGCCGGGCTTCCGTCGCCGGTGACGTCAGGCCACAGGTCGATGCGGGCTCACCCGGTCGACCGCGGGAGCCATGGCCGATCACGGCGGCAGGCCACGGAGCCCAACGAACATTCCAGAACTCCAGGAACGAGAGGATCAGGACATGAGACGCATCATCGGGATGGTGGCGCTGGGACTCGGAATGCTGGCGGCGGGGTGTGCGACGACGGGGGGGATTCCGATGCCCCAGGCAGACGTGGACGCGGTGAATCAGGTGGTCGAATCGCACCGGGTTGCATTCAACGCGCGCGATGTCGACGCGCTGCTGCTATCGATCGCGGATGACGCCAAGGTCGTCTCGCTACCGGCCTTCGGGACCGGGCGCGGCAGCGGCGACGGGCAGGTGTCGAAGATCCAGTACCGGGAAGACATGGCGGCCCTGATGGCGCGGGGGGACCGGACACTCTTCGAGCACGCCCGGTGGACCGTCGAGTTCGCCGACCCCACGCACGCGACGGCCCGCGGGCAGGGCCAGCTTGGCGACAGCCGGGGCGCCTTCGTGTACAAGCTCGAGAAGCGGGGCGGCCGCTGGGTGATCGTCGAGTCCACGGTCAAGCGCAGCTAGCCGGGCGTGGACGTCAGCCTGGGCCGCGCTGCTCCCTGAACCACGGCGTGAGCCCGCTCCTGCCGCTGAGACCGCGGCTGGTGGGCAACTCTCGTGACGGCCGAGCACCTCGACCAGCACTGCGCCGAGGACCGCTTCTCGGGCCAGCACTTCGCCCGGACCGCAGCATACCAATTCTAGGAGGACTCGGAACGATGATGCGACGCACGCTGGGCCTGTGGCTCCTGGGACTGATTCTCGTGGTGACGGGCGCGCGGGCTGCCAGCGCCCAGACGGATCCCCTGCCGTCCTGGAACGACGGCCCGAGCAAACAGAGCATCGTGCAGTTCGTCCAGGCAGTGACCGATCGCGCCAACGCCCAGTACGTCCCGCCAGAGGCGCGCATCGCGACGTTCGACAACGACGGCACGCTCTGGAGTGAGCAGCCTATGTACTTCCAGGGGTTATTCGCCTTCGACCGGGTGAAGGCCCTCGCTCCGAAGCACTCGGAGTGGAAGACCACGCAGCCCTTCCAGGGCATCCTCGAGAACGACATGAAGGCCGTCGCCGCCGCCGGGGAGAAGGGGCTCTTTGAGGTCGTCGCCGCGACCCATACGGGCATGACGACCGACGAGTTCGCGCAGACCGTGAAGGACTGGGTGGCGCAAGCGAAGCACCCGCGTTTCCAGCGGCCGTACACCGACCTGGTCTTCCAGCCGATGCTTGAGCTCCTCGCCTACCTCCGCGCCAACGGCTTCAAGACCTTCATCGTCTCGGGGGGCGGCGTCGAATTCATGCGTGTCTTCACCGAACAGGTCTACGGTATCCCACCCGAGCAGGTCGTCGGCAGCGTCGGCGAGACGAAGCTCGAGATGCGGAACGGCAAGCCGGTGCTGGTCAAGCTGCCGAAGATCAACCTCGTCGACGACAAGGCGGGCAAGCCCGTCGGCATCAACCGCTTCATCGGCCGCCGGCCACTTCTCGCCTTCGGGAACTCCGACGGCGACCACCAGATGCTCCAGTGGACCGCCGCCGGCGACGGGCTTCGGTTCATGGGTATCGTCCGCCACACCGACGGCGAGCGGGAGTGGGCCTACGACCGGCAGTCCCCGATCGGCCGCCTCGACAAGGCGCTCGACGAGGCGACCCAGAAGGGCTGGACGGTCGTCGACATGAAGCAGGAGTGGAAGGTCATCTACCCGTTCCAGAAGTAGGACGCGTGGAAGCAACGGTCCGCGTAATGATGGCACGGGCACCGGGCGCTCGCCCGGAGAGGGCGTCCCGTCGTCCCGGCGATGATCCGCTGGCCGGGCAAGATCAAGGCTGGAGTGGTCTCCAATGGGATCTTCTCCGGCCTCGATTGGTTCCCGACACTGCTCGCCGCCGCCGGGGACACGACGATCAAGGAGCGGTTGCCCAAGGGCACCGACGAGCGGGCCGACATCGTCTCCGACCAGTGCGACGACTGGCGGGTCCAGAACGCCTACCTGATGGGTTGGCTGGTCTGGAAGGCCGCCCCCTTCCTCGAGAGTCGGACTAGGCCTTCGCCCTCGGGGCTAGCCGCGACAGCTCGGCGACGGCGTCGCGGGTCGCCTGGATCCCCCAGTCGAGGGTCGAGACAGTGATCAGCTGGCACCCCCGCTCGATCTGGCGCGCGAGGTCGGCCCGGTCCCGGGGAACCGTCCCGAACGGCATGCGATGCCGGCGGCACGTCTGGAGGACACGCTCGACGACCGCCTGGACGTCCTCCCGCCACGGCTCGCCCGGATGGCCCATGGAGGCCGCAAGGTCGTAGGCGCCGACGGCCACGCCGTCGAGGCCCGGAACCCGGCAGATGGCCTCGACCTCGTCCACGCCCGCCACATCCTCGAAGAGCGCGTAGACGACGGTTTCCTCGTTCGAGCGCCGCACGTATTCGGCGGGCGTCAGGCCGAGGAGCTCGGCGCCCCGGCCCGGCGCGAAGCTCCGCGTCCCCTCGGGCGGGTACTTCACGGCCTGCACCGCGCGCTCGGCATCTGCGACGGTGACGACGTGGGGCACCATGATGGCCGAGGTCCCGATGTCGAGGTAGCGGAGGATCACGTGGGGCGCGTTCACCGGGACCCGGATGGCCACGGGCGCATCGTAGAGGTCGGCGGCTCGCACCATCTCCTCGCACTCCGCCTCGCTTAGCGGGCCGTGCTCGGCATCGAGGAAGATCTGATCGGCGCCGCTCCGCGCCAGCATCTCGACCAGACGGGGGGCGTGAAACTTGAGCACCGTCGTGAACACGGGCTGGCCAACCCGGAGCTTGGCCTTGATCCGCTTGCCGCGCATGAGCGTCTCCTCGAGTCGAGAGTGAAGGGGCATCTGTAGCGCGCCTGCCCGTGAACGCCGGCGGGCTAGCTACCGGCACCAACTCCGTGGCCAGGTCTCGCCCAGGTTCTTCCCCTCATCATCATGGCGCATCAGTCGCGGGCCAAGCTACCCGCACGCTGCCGGGCCTCGCGCCGCTCCGCGCGCTCCCGCACCGTTCCGAGGATCCCGCGCGGGAAGAAGAGAACGACCAGCACGAACAGGAGCCCGAGGACGAGCAGCCACCGGTCGGCAAGCCGCTGGAGGATCTCGGAGCCCGGCGCCAGCGTGGCGCCGAGGCCCCGCAGGTCGGGCAGGAGCGTCCGCGCCGACAGCAGCACCGCCGCCCCGACCAGGCCGCCGTAGAGCGTCCCGATGCCGCCGATCACGACCATCAGCAGTACGTCGAGCATGATCGAGATGCCGAGGGCCGACTCCGGATTGACGTACCGCACCCACATCGCGTAGAGGCCGCCAAGGAGCCCCGCGATCCCGCTCGCGAACGCGGTGGCCGCGAGCTGGAAGACGAACGTCCGGTACCCGAGCGCTTCCGCGCGCAGGGCGTTGTCGCGGATCGCCTGGAGCGTGTGTCCGAGCGGTGAGCCGACGAAGCGGCGCATCAGGAGCAGGAGGGCCAGACACACGAGCAGCACGCCGTAGTACGTGATCCCGCGGCTGGTCAGCGGGACTCCCAGCGTGGGGGCGCCCGTCCAGCCCGAGGCGAAGACGCCCGGCAGGCGGAGGTTCAGGCCGTCCTCGCCCCCGGTGAGCGGGGACAGCTGGACGGCCAGGATGACGGCGAACTCGGCGAAGGCGAGGGTGACCATCGCGAAGAAGATGGCCTGGACCCGGAGGGAGAAGAGCCCGACGAGGAGGGAGATGCCCGCAGCGGTCACGGGGCCTGCGACGAGGCCGAGGGCGAGGTGCCCGTACGTCACCGCGCCGAGCTTGCCCAGCGCGAGTGCCACCGCGTAGGCGCCGAGCCCGAAGAACATGGCGTGCCCGAACGACACGATGCCGGTGTAGCCGAGGAGGATGTCGTAGCTCGCGGCCAGGGTGCCGAACAGCGCGATCTTGAGGGCGAGGTCGATGGTGCGGAACGAGCCGGCGGTGAGCGGCACCAAGGTGAACAGGGCCATCAGCCCAAGCCCAAGCCACGGGCCCGGTCTCATCGGACCCCGGCTCATCGGGAGGCACCGAAGAGGCCGGTCGGCCGCAGGAGCAGGACCAGCACCATGAGCGCCATGTTCACGCCGAGGGCAGCCTTCGGGACCAGGAACGCCACGTAGTTGTACGACAGGCCCACCAGGAGGGCGCCGACCAAGGAGCCGGTGACGCTGCCGAGCCCGCCGATGATGACGACGATGAACGCGAAGATCAGCTGCTCGCCCCCCATCGCGGGGCGCACCGATTGGCCGAAGAAGGCCCACATGACGCCGCCCACCCCCGCGAGCGCGGAGCCGGCGGCGAACACGGCGGTGAAGTAGCGCCGCAGGTCGTGACCCATCGCCTGGACCATCTCGCCGTTCTCGACGCCGGCGCGCACGATGAGACCGACGCGGGTCCGGGTGAGGACGAGCTGGAGGCCCGCGTAGACGAGGAGGCCGAGCCCGATCGCCGCCACCGGAAAGCGCAACACGATGACGTCGGCCAGGTCCCACGAGCCCTGGAACGCCACGGGCAGCGGCACCACCTGGTCATTCGGCCCCCAGGCGATGCGGATGAGCTCCTCCAGCACGATGGTGGCGCCGAGGGTGATCAGGATCTGGAAGAGGTGCTGGCCGTAGACCGGGCGGACGACCACGCGCTCCAGCAGCACGCCGAGCACCGCCGCCACCAGGGCGGCCGCCAGGACCGCGGCGACCAGGAGGCCCAGGCTCGCGATGGGCGAGGGCGCGCTCGCCCAACCGAGCCGTCGATCGAGCAGGACGACCGCGCTGAAGCCGGCGAAGGCCCCCCAGGAGAAAAGAGCGCCGTGGGCGAAGTTGAGCACGTCCATTAGCCCGAAGATGAGCGAGAGGCCGGAGGCCACCAGGAAGAGGAGCATGCCCATCGCCAGCCCCGCCACCGTGAGCGTCACGTAGGTGCGCGGCTCGATCCAGAGGAGCGGCAGGAGCAGGAGCGCGAGGGCAGCGAGCGTGGGCACGGCGCGGCGCACGGGTCAGACCCCGAGGTAGCGCTGTTTGAGCGCGGTGTCGGCGGCCAGCGCGGCCATCGGGCCGGCGTGGACGGTGCGCCCGTCGTCGAGCAGGCAGAAGTCGTCGCCAAGCGCCTCCGCCATGGCTAGGTTCTGCTCGACGAGGACGACGGTCAGGTCCCGCTTCATGGCGCGGAGCGCCTCGACGAGGTGCTCGACCACTATCGGGGCCAGGCCCTTGGACGGCTCGTCGATCAGGAGCAGCCGGTTCGGATTGACCAGGGCCCGCGCGATTGCCAGCATCTGCTTCTGGCCGCCCGAGAGCGTTGCCGCCCGGGCGTGCCGGAACCGACCGAGGTCGGGGAACAGCTCGAAGACGCGCCGGAGGCGGTCGGGCGCCGCGGCGTCGAACGTCCGCTGGGCGACCCGGAGGTTCTCGTCCACCGTGAGCGTTCCGAAGATGCCCTGGCCCTCGGGCACGTAGCCGATCCCGAGTCTCGCCACCAGGTGGGGCGCGCGCCCGGCGATGGGCTCGCCGTCGAACCGCACCTCCCCGCGCCGCGCGGCGATCAAGCCCATCACGGTCCGGAGCGTCGTCGTCTTGCCGGCGCCGTTACGCCCGAGGAGCACGGTGACGGCATCGCGCCGCGCGCGCAGCGACACGCCCTGGAGGATGTGGTGCTGCCCGATGTCGGCGTGGACGTCCCGGAGCTCGAGGAGCGGCGTGTCCTCCGCGTGGGACCTCGCCGTCACGGGCTCACCCCGCCCGGCGGGCGCCGCCGAAGTAGGCGGCCTGAACGGCCGGGTCCCGGCTCACGCGCGCCGGGGTGTCGTCGGCGATGAGGCGCCCGTCCTGGAGGACGGCGATCGAGTCCGAGAGCGCCATCACCATGTCGATCTTGTGCTCGACGAGCAGGATCGTCCGCGTTCCCTCGCGCCGGATCTGCTCGATCAGCGCGACGATGGCCGGCACTTCCTCCAACGCCATCCCGGCGGTGGGCTCGTCGAGAAGCAGGAGCCGCGGATCGAGCCCGAGGAGGATGCCTACGTCCAGCTTCCGCTTGTCCCCATGGGGCAGGGTGCCAGCCGGCGCGGCGGCGCGAGTGTCGAGGCGAACCGTGCCGAGGATCGCGCGCGCCTCGTTCTCTAGCTCCGGATAGGCATGGGCGTCGCGCCACGCCACCAGGCCGCGGCCCGCGCGCGCCTGGACAGCGAGGCGCACGTTCTCGATCACGGTCAGCGTCGGGAAGACGTGGGTCAGCTGGAACGAGCGCCCGATCCCGAGACGCGTCCGCGCCGCCGGGCCGAGCGCGGTGACGTCGCGCCCGTCGAAGACCACTCGGCCCGCGGTCGGCCGGAGCTGCCCGCTGAGCAGGTTGAAGAGCGTGGTCTTGCCGGCGCCGTTGGGCCCGATGATCGACTTGAGCGCACCCCGGGGCACGGCGAGATCGACGCGGTCGAGCGCGACGTGGCCGCCGAAGCGCCGCGTGAGCCCGGCGGTCCGGAGGAGGGGCCGGTCGGGCGCCGCCGCCGCGCCGGCGTCGCCGCCGGGTGGCTGGGGCTCCGCCGGCCGCACGCGGGCTACCGCTTGTTCAGGATCGGCGGGGCCGTCTCCTGGGGCGACAGCTCGCGGACGAGCTGGGGGATGAGCCATGGGACGTCAGGGCGCGCGGTCAGCCGGAAGGCGTACATAGCCTGGAGGGCCTGGTGGTCCTCCTTCCGGAACGTCATCTTCCCCTTGGGCGTGTCGAAGTCCATGCCCTCCATCGCCTGGATCAGCTTCTCGGTGTCCGTGCCCCCGGCCTTCTGGACGGCGGTGACGACGGCCATGGCCGCGGCGAAGCCCCCCGCCGTGAAGAAGTCCGGCGGCTCGTCGTTCATGCGCTTCCGGTGCTCGCGAACCAGCCAATCGTTTACGGGGTTCTTGGGGATCTCGTAGTAGTAGTAGGCGCCGCCCACCAGGCCCTCGAGGTTCTGGGCCTTCATCGCCTTGAGCACGTCCAGCACGTTGCCGCCGGTCGTGAGCGTGATGCCGAACTTGTCGAGGCGGCTCGCGACGAGCTGGGCGAAGGGGCCACCCTTGCCCGCCCAGATCACGAAGACGTACTTGGGACCCGGCTTGTCCTTCAGCGCGCCGACGATCTTCTGGATGGGCGCCGTGAAGTCCGTCGCATCCCGCGGCGTGTACTCTTCCTGGACCACCTTGGCACCGAGCTTCTCGACCGCCGCCTTGTACGCCGCCACGCCATCCCGGCCGAAGGCGTAGTCCTGGGCGATCGTGGCGATCAGCACCCCGGGCTTCGCCACCGCGAGGGCGTTGGAGATCGCGTCCTGTCCGGAGTTCCGGCCGGTCCGGAAGACGTAGCGGTTCCAGGACTCGCCGGTGATGCTGTCGGCTACCGCCGGCTCGACCACCAGGACCTTCTTGAACTCCTCGGCGACGGGGAGGATGGCCAGGGCGGCGGCGCTGCTGGTCGTGCCCACCACGAGGTCGACCTTGTCGTCGCCGTAGAGCTTGGTAACCAGCCGCTTGGCGACGTCGGGCTTGAGCTGATCGTCCTCGACCAGCACCTCGATCTTGCGCCCGAGCGCCTCCAGCTTGCCGCCCGTGGCGTACTCGAGGCCCAGCTTGAAGCCGGTCACCGCCTGCTTGGCGTAGACCTCGAAGGGTCCGGTCAGCCCCTGGACCAAGCCGATCTTGATGGGGCCCTGGGCGTGGCTCAGACCGGGGCCAAGGGCCGTGACCGCGATGAGGGCGAGGAGCCCGATGAGGAGGGGGCGCCGTGTGTGCATGGCTGGTCTCCCGTCGCAGAGCGTCTCGACCGTCGTCCCGATGGCCGGGGCGGGTCGGTGCCCGTACGCTAGCCTGTTTGCCGCGGTGCGTCAAGCCGTGCGCCTGACGCTTCTTCCGCTCCGGCCATCCCCGGGAATCGGCTCGCGGGGGACTCGGCCGATGCCGGGTTCAGGGACGGCTCTGCCGTGCCTGGATTCTTCCGGCAGATGATCAATCTCAAGGTCGCCAAGGTGCTCGGCCTCGATCTGCCGCGCCGCTGCTCGCCCGTACCGACGAGGTGATCCACTCAGGCGGCGCGCCGTGCCGTGATCTCTCGACCCGGCAATCCATCATTCTTCGAAGATCTTCGCAAGAGAAGGGACGGGGCCGAGCCCCCGGCATCCTTGTCCGGTCCCGGCCCGCGTTACACTAGCGGTCGATTCTCGCTCGCCCGTCGCCCATCGACGGGCGGCCGGCCGCGGCTGGGGCCGGTCAGTAGCGTTGGCACCGCTCGTCGGGAGAATCAGGTCTTCGGAGCGCTCCAGAGTCCAGGCCAGGAGGAACGGTGTCCGGCGACGAAAAGCTCGAGGTCGTGACCGCGGTGCCCGACCGGGCCATGGTGATCTTCGCTCACCCGGACGACGCCGAGATCGGCTCGGGCGGCGTGGTGGCCAAGTGGGTGGCCGCGGGCTGCGAGGTCACCTACGTGCTCTGCACCAACGGGGGAGCTGGCACCGCAGACCGCTCGCTGACGCCCGCCGAGCTGGCGGCCCGCCGGGCCGACGAGCAGCAGGCCGCCGCGGACTTCATGGGGGTCCGCCACGTCGTCATGCTGGGCTACCCGGACGGCGGTCTGGAGGACACCCGTGAGTTCCTCGGAGATGTCGTGCGGGCTATCCGGCGCTACCGCCCGCACACCGTCTTCGTCCACGATCCGTACCGCATGAAGAGCTTTCAGCACCGCGATCACCGGAAGGCGGGGATCGTGACGACCGACGCCATCTACCCGTTCGCCCGCGATCACCTCCATTTCCCCGAGCACGTGGATGAGGAAGGCCTCGAGCCGCACAAGGTCTGCGAGCTGTGGTACTGGGGCATGGACCAGCCCGACGTGATCGTGGACGTCTCAGACTCGATCGACCGGCAGATCGCGGCGCTCGTCCGTCACGAGAGCCAGGTACCCGGCTTCAACGTGCCGGACGGCGACACCCTCGGCGAGCGCGTGAAGCGCCAGGCCGCCGAACTAGCGGCGGGCTACGGGTTCACCTACGGAGCGGTGTTCCGACGGTTGGTCGCCCGACGATAGCGGTCGGAATCCCCGGCGGCCACCGGTTTGACGGCGGTTTCCCTGCGACTGCGGGGTGCCGTCGACCTTCTATGTCCCGAGGGTTTCAGGGGGGGTCGACGGGACCTGCATCCACCGCACGGCCTTGACGGGCGAGCCGCGCTCGAGGGGCAGACCAACAGTGCTCCCGAGGACCAGGAGGGCGAGTGCGCCACGCTAGGCCACCCTGGATCCGACGCCATGTCCGTCTGATCTGCGGCGGCATCAGCATCGTCGCGCAAGGGCCGTGCGTGTCGGGCGCAGCCCGTGCGGCGGATTCCCAGCCCACCGTTAGCGCGGCCCTCGCGCATGCAGCGCCGCACGTGATCCGGGCGCACTCGTGCGCCGACGCCACAGGGAGTTTCGCTCGCCAGGATGACGTTCTCACGACACGGTGTCGGTTCTGTCAGGCACAACACGGCGCGCGAAACTGAGGGTTTACCTTCGGGGCCGCTAGGCTGCGTGTGCCCCAGGTCTCTGGGATCTGGCTGGATCTCGTGGCACGACAGTTGCGGCGCGACATGTGGAGGCTGGCGACGGTCTCCGCGCAGGTCTGATCGTCCCGTGGGCCTGGGTGTCTCCGACGCCATGATGGAGGACGCTATGCTGCGAGGGATCTCGACCCTGAAGGGCCTGACCGTGGGCGCAATCGACGGTGAGATTGGGAGCGTCCACGACGTGTACTTCGATGCCAAGCACTGGACCGTCCGCTACTTCGTCGTCGATACGGGCACATGGCTGTCCGGTCGCCGGGTGCTCGTCTCGCCGATGTCCCTGCACAACTCCGCCGACGTGGTCGGCGATCGGTTGAACGTGGGTCTCAGCAAGGCACAGATCGAGCAAGCGCCGAGCTGGGACACTGACAAGCCGGTGTCTCGCCAGCACGAGATTGCGTACTCGCGATACTACGACTACCCCTACTACTGGACGGGTCCGGCCCGCTGGGGAATAGGCTGGGATCCATTGATCGGGGCGCCGCCCGTCCCACGTCCGGACCCTGTCGAGGAGGAGATCGTCGCGCGAGAGCGGGAGAGCGCCGACATCCATCTCCACAGTGCCCGGGACGTGATCGGCTACTACGTGCAGGCTGCGGACGATGACGTCGGTCACGTGGAAGACTTCCTAGTCGACGACAGGACGTGGGCCATCCGATACCTCGTGGTCGACACGCGGAACTGGCTCCCAGGGCGCAAGGTCGTGATCTCGCCAGGATGGATCAAGACCGTCAGCTGGGACGACTCCCGCGTGTACGTCGACCTGCTTCGCAAGGCGGTGGAGACGGCGCCGGAGTACGACCCGAACGCGCCGCTGGAGCGGGTTCTGGAGTCGCGCCTCTATGCCCACTACCGCCGTCCAACGTACTGGGATGAGGAGCGACCGCGACGCTGATTCCGCTTGCCTGTAGGGGGCGCGGACGCTGCGGCGTCGCGGGTGCCCGCGCCCCCGTTTACCACGGCCATCCCCGAGGGAGGAACACCATGGGGCTCGATCCGGTCTGCAAGATGGAAGTGAATCCCGCTTCGGCGGAAGCCCAATCCGAGTACGAGGGACAGACCTTCTACTTCTGCTCGACCGAGTGCAAGCGAAGGTTCGACGCGCACCCCGAGCAATATGTCGACGAGACTGACCGAGCGCAGGGCGAAGCGTACCGCGCCCAGCAGGGGCCGAAGAGATAAGGTGGTAGGCCGTCCTGATCACGCCGCGCGCCACTCGCTCCGATGGACGCTCCCGAGGGCGCGTGAAAAATCGTGGCCTGCGGGGCGCCAGCAGCCCCTGGGGCGAGAAGGACCAGGGGACCATCGGGAGAGGGACCAGCGAGGCGGGATGGGCGGAACTGGCGGACGCGCCGGATTCAGAATCGCGTTCTGTGCCTCTCACTTCGTCTCACTCTTACTCGCTTCCTGTCACGAATCGCACGTGTCCATGCTCGCTTCGGGCTCGTTGACTGGGACAGCACTACGGGCCTGAGTGACACGGCGTCTCACTCAGCGTGCTACAGACTTGGA
Organism: uncultured Candidatus Rokubacteria bacterium; assembly: GCA_963805625.1. Taxonomy (GTDB): domain Bacteria; phylum Methylomirabilota; class Methylomirabilia; order Rokubacteriales; family DASRDR01; genus DASRDR01. The sequence continues at coordinate 90,046 of CAWDVE010000016.1, read as the reverse complement.
CTAGACTTGGACTTCTGCTAGTCCCTGGCGGCGGGGGATAGCGCAACACGTCGAAGACCAGCGCGGTGTCGCCACGACGGCGTGGGTGATCACATTCCCCCGGCAGGATGGTCAGGGTATGGACCTTCGATTTGGCCCCATCGGGCCCGGAGTGTAGCATCCTGCGTATGGCGGGTTTCCCGCGCTGGCCTGTCTGGGTGCTGGCCGGCTGCCTCGGGGTCGTGGGCTCGGCGCGAGCCGACGACGGTCGGGACAGCACCGCCCTTCCCGCAGCGACCCTGGATACGGCGATCCGCGATGCCCTCGTCGCGGGTGACATTCCCGGCGCCGTCTTCGTCGTGGGTCGGGACGACCGGGTGCTCTATCGAGCCTCGCTAGGCTGGCGGGCGATCGAGCCCACCCGCGAGCCGATCTCACCGGACTCTGTGTTCGACCTGGCCTCGCTGACCAAGGTCGTCGCGACGACCCCGGCCGTGCTCGCTCTCTGGGAAGAGGGCCGACTCGACCTGGACGCCCCGGTCGGTCGATACGTGCCAGAGCTCGCGGAGGCGGGCTGGAAGGGGGTGACGCCACGACGCTTGCTCCTCCACACTTCCGGCCTACCCGAGCTGGCAGGGCGCCTCGAATCGCCGCTCACCCTGGCCGGCTACCTCCGGACCCTTGCCCGCCTCGCTCCCACGGCCCCACCCGGCGAGACCTTCCAGTACGTCGATTCCGGGTTCATCGTACTGGGAGAGCTCGTGCGCCGGGTCAGCGGGATCGGGCTCGACGAGTTCGCCCGCCGTCGGCTATACGAGCCCCTCGGGATGCGGTCGACGGCGTTCCGGCCGCCGGCGGCCTGGCGCAGCCGGATCGCGCCGACGGAGCGCGTACGCGGCCTGTCCCTGCGCGGCGAGGTGCACGACCCCCACGCACGCATGCTGGGAGGCGTGGCGGGGCATGCCGGGCTCTTCGCCACCGCGGATGATCTTGCACGGTTCTGCCGGATGCTCCTGGCCGGGGGGGTCCTGGACGGGCGCCGGGTCCTGCAAGAGGGCACGGTGCGCCTCATGTTCGAGCCACACAGCGTCGGAGAGGTGACGCGGACCCTCGGATGGGACATGGCCTCGCCGTACGCTCGGACGCTCGGTCTATTCTTCCCTTCCGGTTCGATCGGGCACACCGGCTACACGGGCACGGCGCTCTGGCTGGATCCCGCGAGCCGCACCTATCTCGTGCTGCTGACGAGCCGCGTCCATCCGGCCGGTCAGGGGCGGATCGCCGAGCTCCGGCGGGCGACGAGCAGCGCAATCGGCGCCGCGCTGTTCGGCAGCGCGCCTCCTGCGACGCTCACGCGCGGGTCGGGAGGTCCCGAGCCCACCGCCGCCCCCGTCGGCGAGCCGGAGGCGGTCCGGACAGGCCTGGACCGTCTCGTCGCAGACGGCTTCCGCTCTCTCAACGGACGGACGGTGGCGCTCCTCACGAACCAGAGCGGGCTCGATGCCAGCGGGCGGCGAGGGATCGACCTCGTTTCGGCCGCTCCGGGCGTGCGGCTCCGGGCGATCCTGGTCCCCGAGCATGGGCTCGACGGGGCGGCGGACCGCGCGATCCCGCATGGACGTGACCCGCTCACGGGACTGCCTGTCTGGAGCCTGTATGGCTCCGACCGGCGGCCCACTCCGGCGATGCTGGCCGGTGTCGACACCGTCGTCGTGGATCTTCAGGACATCGGCGTTCGTTACTACACGTACCTGACGACGCTCGTGTACCTCCTCGAGGAGGCCAGTCGCCGGGGGGTGAGGGTCGTGGTCCTGGACCGGCCGAATCCCATCACCGGCCGGTACATCGAGGGGCCGCTGATGGACCCCGACCTGCGCTCATTCACCGCAGCCCACCCGGTGCCGGTCCGCACGGGACTGACGATGGGCGAGTTTGCGCGACTCGTCGCGGGCGAACGCCACCTGCCGGTTTCCCTGACTGTGGTCGCCCTGGAAGGCTGGCGGCGCCAGCAGTGGTTCGACCAGACGGGACTGCCGTGGGTGAACCCCTCGCCGAACATCCGCTCGCCCGGGGAGGCGCTCCTCTATGCGGGCCTCGGCCTCCTGGAGGCGAGCAACGTGTCCGTGGGCCGCGGGACGGCGACTCCCTTCGAGCTCGTGGGGGCGCCCTGGATCACGGATCCTCCGGCGCTTGCGGATGCTATGTCGGCCGCCGGTCTCCCCGGGGTCCGGTTCGAGCCCGTCTGGTTCACGCCGACGACGAGTGAGTACGCGGGCCAGCGAATCGGCGGCGTCCGCGTCGTCGTCATGGACCGGGAGACGCTCCGGCCCGTCCGGCTCGGCCTGGTGCTCGGGCGTACGCTTGCGGCTCGCTACTCGGCTTACCGGTCCGCGGCGATCCAGGACCTCCTCGTCAACCGCACCACCATCTGGGCCTTCCTGCGCGGGGACCCGATGGCCAGCGTATGGCGCTGGCTCGAATCCGACGAGGTCGCGTTCGAGGCGCGCCGGGCGCCGTACCTGCTCTATCCCTGACTGGCTCCCGGTGGTCGCGCCGCGCGTGACACACTCATCCCTTACCGTCCGCGGGTTGTCCGTCCACCCCCCGGAAGGATCTGACGTCGCGCACTACCAGAGTTCCGGTCAGGAGCCGGTACCCGTCCTCTTCATCCGAAGGACGCGCGGCACAACGTCCTGTGCGAAAGCGCGGATGACGTCGGCCACGTCCTGGCCGGGCACGGCGTGCGGGCGCACGGTCAGGTGCGTGACCTTGGGGCCTAGCCCTCGGGCGAGCTGCTCGGCGCACCGTTCCGGATTGCCCGCCAGCACCATTGACTCCACAACCTCCCGTGGCATCAGCGGCGCCGCTTCAGCATCCGCCTTGGCCCGATCGGGCCGCTTGGCGATCTCGACGAACGCTTCGGGCAGCCGGATGCCGATCGAGTCGAGATACTCCCAGTGCGGATACTGCGCCAGCACGCGCGAGGCCACGCGCCGACGCATGATGGCAAAGGCAGCTTCGTCTTCGTCCGCGATGCAGGCCTCGACCCGTAAGCCCACATCTACCGAGCCGGCGGGGCGATTTGCCTTGGCCATTCCCGCCTCGAGCTGCTTCACGTAGAAGTCGAAGGCCGTCAGGTTCAGCGTGTTAGCGATCAGCACGCCGTCGGCCACCTCCCCGGCCAGCTTGGTGACCTGGGCTCCGTGCGTGGCGAAATAGATCGGCACGCGCTTCTGCACTGGCTCGACCGACAGCTTTGCCGGACTCAGCGAGATCACCTTGCCCTGCGCCGAGTACTCCGCGCCGCCGAGCAGGCCGCGGATCATCTCGACCGCCTCGCGCATCGCCGCCACAGGCAGCTTGTGCTCGATGCCCAGTTGCCGGAGGCCCTGACCTCCGACGCCGAGCCCCAGGATCGCGCGGCCGCCAGTCATCTCGTCCAACGTGGCGATGGCACTCGCGATCGCGGAGGGATGGCGCGAGTAGGGATCGACAACGCCCGGCCCCAACAGGATCCTGCGGGTCTTGGGCGCGATTGCCGCCAGCCCGATGAAGCAGTCGTGAGCGAAGCGGAGATCGGTGTACCACAGGCCGTGATACCCGACGTCTTCGCTGACCCGCCCTAGATCGACGAGCCTGGAGGTGGAGTACTCGGCATTCAGTAAGACGCTGAGAACCGGGCGCACCGGCATTTCCTCCCCGCGCAACGGGCGTTGAACTACCCAGTCGTCGGCTGCTCGGACTTCATCGCGGGGCTCCCGAATTCAGGCGCACCGCCGATCACCCAGTCCTCTCTGGCGATGTTCTCGAAGATCACGTGTACACCGCTGCGCTGCGATCCGCCGATGCGGACGAGCGCATCGGTGATAGCTTCGGCGATGGCTCGCTTCTTCTCGACCGAACGCCCCTGATAGAAGGCGACACGAACGACCGGCATGGCGTAATCCTTTCATCTGGTCCCTGCAGCGCATGCCGCAAGGTGCTGCGAAAAAGGGTTAGATCCCGGAAACCGCCGCCTCCAAGATATAGCGTGCCGAGACCACGGACTACTCTGATTCTGCCCTCATGTCGGTCGGCGCGTCGCGGCGCCTGGCACGACGCCTGCGCCCGCGCCACCTGCAGCGGTGTGACAGGCCCATGTCAGAGCGGCTTGCTTCGTGCAACCCCCCCCGAACCGCCGGCTGACCGTCGTAAGACCGCCGCGGTGGCCGCCGGAAGCGAGACATCTCAGTCGCGCGGTCTAGCATCTCGCAAAGCGCCGCTCGGTCAACTGCGTCGCAGAACCATCGTTGAAAGGCCGCCGCCCGAGTCTGCCTCTTGATATAATCGACCGGAATCCGCGGCCTCGGCCACGGCGGGCCAGCCCGCGTGGCGTTCGATGGCGAGAGACGCCTGAACGAAGACCCATCACCCCCGGGAGGTCCTCGACCATGCTAACCAGGAGAGGCTTTCTCAAGGCCATGACGGCCAGCGCTGCGAGCGCCTTGTGGGTTCCGCGTGCCGGTCTCGCGCAGGTCGCCCCCGGGGCGGTCAAGCGGGGCGGCACACTGACGGCCGCAATCTTTGCCGATCCGTTGACCTTTGACCCGCATTTCACGGGCAACCTCCAGGGCCGCGCTGCCACGCGTGCGATCCACGACACGCTGTTCCGCGTGAACGCCCAAGGTCGCCTCGCGCCCGGCCTGGTCGAGTCCTGGGAGCAGCCCGACGACAGGACCTTCGTGCTGAGGCTGAGGGCCAACCTGAAGTTCCAAGACGGCACGCCGCTCGACGCTGCGGCGGTCAAGTTCAACATCGACCGCATCCGCGACCCCAAGACCACCGCCGCCGGTGGCATCCGCGCCGGCGAGATCAGCACCCTCGACACCGTTGAGGTAGTAGACACGCGCACGGTCAAGTTGACGCTGAAGTCGCCGTTCGCGGCGTTCCTGTTCCCGTTCACCGACGTGACGGGCTGCGTCGGCTCCCCGGCCGCGCTCCAGAGATGGGGCGCGGATTACAGTCTGCATCCGGTAGGCGCCGGGCCGTTCAGGATGGCGGAGTACGCCAAGGACAACCGGACCGTGCTCGAGAAGAACGGCGACTATTGGGACAAGGGCAAGCCGTATCTCGACCGGGTAGTGCTGCGCCCGATCCCGACCGACAGCACGCGGCTCGCCGAGCTGCGCGCGGGTGGCGTGCAACTTGCCGAGGCGCTGCCGCTGCAGGATGTGCAGCGCCTGCGCCAGTCCAAGGAGATCGTCGTCTCCGAGAAGATCGGTTTCCGCTGGGAGTACTTCGGTTTCAATCTCGCCGAGGCCTACCCTGGTCGGTCCAAGAAGTTCCGACAGGCGTTCCAGTGGGCGATCGACCGCGAGGCGCTGCACCAGGTGGCGTATTTCGGCACGGGCTCGATCGGCTACGACGGCATCATGCCAGGCAGCCCGTTCCACGACCCGAACTACACGCCGTTCAAGCGCGACCTGAACATGGCTAAGAAGCTGATCGCGGAGTCGGGAATCGGCGCCCCCGTCACCATCCAGGCCCCCCTGCAGCCCGACCCGGTCAAACAGCGTGCGGGGCAGCTGTTCCAGGCCACCGCCGCGGAGCTTGGCGTCAAGGTGAACATCGAGCAGATCGACTCCGCCGGCTATCGCGACCAGTTGCGCGCCGGAAAGATGGCCATCGACTTGTTCGGCTGGTGGGGATATCGGCCAGACCCGGACCAGTACCTGGGCATCCTACTCCACTCTTCGGGCTCCTACGCCAAGTACCACTCCTACAGCAACCCGAAGATGGACGAGTTGATCCTCGCGGAACGCGCGGCGCGCACCGAGGCGGAGCGTCGCAAGGTGTTCCGGCAGATCTCGGAGCTGATGAACGAGGACGCCGTGTACGTGCCCTGGCACTACAGCTCCGACTTCAAGGGGCTGCATTCGAACGTGAAGGGCTTTGTCCACGCGCAGGACGCCATCACCCACTTCGATGAGATCTGGCTGGAGAGCTGAGCGCCTCACGCCGGAGACCTCTACAGCCCGGGCCAGGGCGGCCAGCCGGGTACTGCACGCTTCCAGCTCGTAGCGCCGCCCTCCGGGGTATTGCATCGCGGGCCGTCGCATCGCCGCGATAGCGGAGACGGGACCACTTCATGAGGAGATGTCAGCCGGGGAAGAGCCGATGATCACGCTGGTCACCCTGCACATCGTCAACGAGGCCAACCGCGAGCAGGCGCTGTGGCTGCTCAAGAGGAACACTGAACTGGCGCGCAAAGCGAAGGGATTCGTCTCGAGGGCCATCCTGTTCTCGAAGAAGGATCGGTCGAAGGGGTACAGCATCACGACGTGGAAGTCGGAAGCCGATATGGATCGGTTCCTCAGGAGCTCCGACCGCCCGCCGCTGGAGTACGAGGGCGAGGAAACGCGCGTATACCTGAAGACTCCGCAGGGACGGGTTCTCCTGTTCACCCGCACGGACAGCGACCGCTGCGAACCAGTGCCCGTGCCATAACCACGGCGCGGAACTCGGCGTGGCGACATACATCGTCCAGCGGCTGTTCGCCACGATTCCCGTCATCCTCCTCACGAGCATCATCGTTTTCCTGCTGATGCGTCTCCTGCCGGGTGATCCGGTGCTGATGATCGTGTACCAGGCCAGCGCGGACGTGAGCAACGAGGCGGTCCAGCAGATGCGGCGGCAATATGGCCTCGACCAGCCGATCCACCTCCAATACCTCGCCTGGATCGGCAAGCTTCTATCGGGCGACCTGGGCCGCTCGATCATCAGCCGCCAGCCGGCCTGGGACGTGCTGCGGCCTCGCATCCTGCCGACCGCTCAGATCGGGCTGACCGCCTGGGCGTTGGCGATCCTGGTCGCGGTGCCCGTGGGCATCGTGAGCGCCGCCGAGCAGAGTACGTGGAAGGACTGGCTCGGGACGATCGGATCCCTGGTCGGCGCGGCGATGCCGTATTTCCTGACCGGTGGGGTGTTGATCTATTTCGTCGCCATGCGCTGGCGCATGCTCCCGGCGTCGGGGTACGTCTCGCCCTTCATCGATCCGGTGCACAGCGTCAAGACCACGATCCTGCCGGCGCTGACGCTCGCGCTCTGGCTGGCCTCGACGATCACACGCCAGACCCGCGCCAGTTTCATCGATGTGCTGCAGCACGCCTATATCAGGACCGCCCGCGCCAAGGGCCTGAGCGAAGGCGGGGTGATCCGGTCGCACGCGTTCAAGAACGCGATGCTGCCGGTGGTGACGATCCTCGGTATCCAGCTCGGCGCCCTGTTCAGCGGCGCCGTCATTACCGAGACGATTTTCGCCGTGCCGGGCGTGGGTCGGTTGATGGTCGATTCGATCCTGAGCCGAGACTATCCCTTGGTGCAGGCGGTCGTACTGTTCATTACGGCGGCCGTCACACTGGCCAACCTCTTGGTCGACCTCACCTATGGCGTGCTCGACCCGCGCATCCGCAAAGCGTGAGGCGGAGCGTGGTGCGGATCGCTGCCGACGGGCCAGCCAGGCGCACGACCACCCGGCTACTACCTCCGGCCGGGGCGATGCGTCGCATGGCGCGTCATCGGCTGGCCCTCACTGGGTTGATCCTCGTGATCGTGGAACTGGCGATGGCCTTGTTCGCGCCCTGGCTGGCACCGTTCGACCCCAACGCCATCGACTACCGCGCGATGCTAGCCGGTCCCAGCGCCGCGCATCCCCTCGGCACCGACGATCTCGGACGCGACCTTCTCAGCCGGCTGCTCCACGGAGCACGGGTATCGCTGGGCATCGGCGTCACGTCCGTGCTGCTCGCCCTGGCCGCCGGCGTACCATTGGGGCTGATCACGGGCTATCTGGGCGCGACGGTGGACGAGGCGCTGATGCGCTTGCTCGACAGCGTCATGGCCCTGCCCGCCCTGGTGCTAGCACTGACCATCGCCGCCGTGCTGCGCCTGGGCCTGATCAACGGCATGATCGCCATCGCGATCGTGCTGGTGCCCATCTTCACGCGCCTGGTGCGCGGCCAGGTGCTGTCGGTCAAGCACACCGAGTATGTCCAAGCCGCACACGCTCTGGGCGTACCGACTCGGCTGATCCTGGCGCGGCACGTTCTGCCCAACGTCGTCGATCCGGTGATCGTGCAGGCGTCGCTGGGCGTCGGCTTCGCCATCATCATCGAATCGAGTCTCAGCTTCATCGGCCTGGGGGCGCAGCCACCCACGCCCGCCTGGGGTTCGATGGTGCAGATCGGCTTTCAGTATCTTGAGATCGCACCGTGGTTCGTGCTGGCACCTGCGACGATGATCTTCCTGGCCGTGTTGGGCTTCAACATGCTCGGGGACGGGTTGCGCGACCTGCTTGACCCGATGGCTCGCTCGCGCCTGTAGCCAACAGCCCTCCGACCCCAGCCCCCGGGCCACGCGGGGCGCTCCGCCAGCACGAGCAGCGGCCCGACCTCGATGGAAATAGCCCGTTGCAGGCTGGAGGGCCCTGGAGCGGCTGTCTTGAACCTCCCTTCCTGTCTTGGAATCAACCTATTAGCCTAGACCGCTCCCCACAAGGTCCTGATCTTCAGCAGCACCGCTCTCCACACTCTTGGGCCCTGCCACCAGGACGTCACACTTCTCGGGACGCGCCGGCCTGGGGCTGCCCGCAGCCGGCCCGGGTACGAGACGACCACCGCTCCGGTCAGAAGCAGAGCTTGCAGGCCGGTCCGGCGGCCCGCATCGGCGCCCTTGCTTTGACGTCGCTTGGAGCTGCCGCCCCCGGTCGTCGGAAGTCAGCGGCCCGCGCCGATGCTGGTGTCCCCGACGGGTCCGGGACGCTTTACCCGACAGTTCCAAGGGATGATCCCAGCCGCTTGAACAGCCGTAGGACTCGCCTGTCTGGCCACGCCCGACGTGTGACGCTAGCGTGACACGAGTGCCGCAAATTGTCAGCGATCGGGCGCCGCGCGGAGGGGCGATCGCCGGGAGGGCAGGCTCAGGCCGCGTCAGACAGTAGGTTCCGAATCGTTCCCACGCAGGCCTTCCTCTTGCATGCGTGCCGAGAGGAGGTGAGTGAACCTGCGTTTCATGGCCCCCGCGCTCCGGCTCGACTTCGGCAAGGCAGCCGCGCTACTGACGGGACGAGGACGCGTCACGCTCCTCCTGGCGGTGATGGCCGTATCTCTCGCCGGAGCGTCAGCCGCGTACGCCAAGTCTGATCTGCCCGACGTCGACATCATCCTCGTGGCGGAGATTTACGACACGGCCGGGTGGCTCAGGATGCACCAGGAAGTATTGCGCGCCCCCCAAGGATCGCTCCAGGTCCTGGGCGTCATCCTACCCGCCCGGATCGACGGTAACCGCGCGATCACGGTCAACAATCCGAAGTTCGCCACCCAGATCACCACTGCGGCCGGGCCTCAGGTCGTGAAGCTCTCCGTCTCGGGGAAGGTTACGGGCGACGAGGCCTTGCAGGAGCTCACTTCCCTAGAGCGCGCGGCCCTGGACATTCAGTCGGGGAACGTCCAGAACCGACTCACGCTCGTCTACGGCCTCTCGGAGATCATCGGCAATCTCCTCGAGATGCACCTCAGCCGACCCTGACCCTTCTCGCGAAGTCGCCGTCTCCCCGATTCCATTAGGCATCTGGCAACCGCACATCGCGAAGCTTGAAGAGGCGCCACCTCGTCAGGGTTTCTTCGAGCACTGCGACTATCTGGCCGTCCGCGCGCATCTCCGTCCTGACTATCAGGACTTGCTCGACTTCGCCTACCTGACCGGCTGGCGTCGAGGGTCGCTGGCGTGGGAATCCAGTGGGCCGGCGCAAGTACCAGTGACTAGAGGCGGAGTCCTCCGCGTGTGCGCCAACTGTGCGGCTGCCGGTTCACCCGGCACCGAACGCCTCGGATGGGGCTCTCCACCCCTACCCCGGGGCGCCGCCCGAGGATCACCGGCCCCTGGAGACCCCCGGGGACGTGGACACCCCGCCCCCGGGGCATCGTTCGCGCGCAGGACCCATCGTGCACCCCGGAGCCTTCATTCGCGGTCTTAACCGGTCCGCGCCATGTCCCCCCGCCAGGCCCTGACGGCGCTCGCGTCCCCGCATCGCTACCGGGTCCGCCTCGACGCCGAAGGCTGGCCGATCATCCCGGGCCGGTATTGGCGAGTGGCACGACGGCGCCATGCCCGCGGTCTATACGGACCACTCCCGCCTGTTCGCCCGGCTCTGGGCGGTGCCGGGGGTCCGGCAATGGCAGACGGGCGCGCGCGAAATGCGGCCCTATCCTCGCCGGAGGCTCTGGGCGGTGGCGGCGCTTATGGGGGCTCGGCGCCGGCGTCCGGCCGGGTCCGCAGCCCACCTCCAGAAACCCTCAGACCCCACGTACAGAGCGACTTCAGCGGTCTAAGGACGCGCGGCGGGCGGGAGCCCTAGTGTTTTGTCTCGGCGCCCGTCATTGACCGGTCTCCGCGGGCGGTGGACGGAGCCAGGCGACGGCTGCATCGGGCCAGGATGCGATGCCGGGCCGCGTAGAGCGGCACACCCATCGCCACGACGATCCCCATGACGAACGCCATCTCCACATAGTGCCCGGTCGCGGTCGTCGCGCCCTCGGCCGAGAGAACCCAGGTCCCAGGCAAACGTCCGAGGGTGGAGGTCACGGCAAACAGCCAGAACGGCATCGGACTGAGGCCGAAGAGGTAACACAGGAGGTCCTTGGGAAGTCCTGGGATCAGGTAGAGGAGAAAGCACAGGATGGCGCCTTCCGCCTCGACAACGAACCCCAGGCGCACCCAGGCCGCCGGGCTCACCAGGCGCTGGACAAAGGCCGCCCCGAGCCACCGGCCCACGCCAAACGCGAGAAGCGAGCCCGCCGTGAGACCGAGCATGGAGTAGCCGAGGCCGAGCCACTCACCGAAGACGAACCCGCCGAGGAATCCGGTGAACTCCCCGGGAATGGGCGAGATCAGGACCTGCAGCGCCTGAATCCCGATGAAGACCAGCGGGGCGAAGACGCCCCAGCCTTGGAGGGCCGCTCGCAAGGTCTCGGGATTCCGACAGAGCCGCAGAAGCATGCGGACGCTTGGGCTGTCGGCGAGACGGACCCAGAGGGTGAGGCCGACCATGGCGACCCCGAGGGTGAGCGCGATTCCCCCCACGAGCCAGCGAGTCCGATGGGTCATAAGCCTCGCCACGTCTCAAACCCGCCGGCCCAAGGGGGTCGGAGCTCGGGGCGGGATGGGTCGCCGACGGTGGTGCTGAGCATTGGGAGAATGAACATCGGGCGCCTTCAGTGTATCAGCGAACCCAGGACCCGTCTGGCGCGCGTGACCGCCTTCCTGCTAGGGTCAGGATGGCCGGGTTCCCCGGAGGACGTCGGGATGCCCAGCTCCGGCGGCGGCCCCAGGGTGCCGGGACGCCGATCCTGGCCGGCCAGACCTAATCCGGAATCGCGAGACGCTCAGGGTGCACTGTCCCCGGTGCCAGCAATTTGTCCAGCACACCATGATTTCCGACGATGACCTTGCGCAAACCCTCCATGAGCTCCGCTATGTCCGCTATGAATGTGCCGAACGCATTCGGAGAGGTAGCCTTGAGCATCAAGTCCGTTGAGCGCCGCAAGTCTGCCGCCAGAATGAATGTTTCGCATGTGTCGGCACGAAAGGGGGCTCGGAGTTTCCCGATCGGGCGAGTGCAACTCCGGCGTTCGCCGCCACTGTAGGCTGAAGAAAGCTAACCAGGCGCTGTTCCTCTGCGGTGAGGCCCGGCTTCTGAGGAGCCGACTTGGCTGGTTGGTACTGTTCGGGAATGCTGGCTAGCGGGCCGGTCGACGTTGTCAGGTTGACATAGCTCGGAGATATCTGTAGCACCCCCGACGCCGGTTGCAGAACGTAATTAGAGGGACCGATGGGGCCTGGCGGGCCCTTCGAGGGGTCCGGCTCCTTTGGGGAGGGGTCATGATCGGCATCACGGGGCTATTCTCGCCCTGCGCGATGGGCACCATTTGGGCACCGGCTAGAAAGATGAAACCGCCGGGACCGCTAACCCGGCGGTTTCAAATGGCGGGGTCGACGGGACTTGAACCCGCGGCCTCTGGCTTGACAGGCCAGTGTGCTAACCAGGCTGCACCACGACCCCGATGCGGTTTTTCGAGCGCTTACGCTCGTCCCACGCGCCATCCGCCACGCAAGCCTGCCGTGCGGGACACCCGACTCTACCAGATTCCGGACGGCCGTGCGCTAGAAGTCGCGGCGCCGCCTCGCCCATCTGTCGGCCCGGCTAGACCCTCCTCTTCCTACTAATTTCAGGGCTCCTGACATGGGCGTAGGAATCTATGCAACGCCTGGGGCCTCATATACCAGGGTCAGCGTCGTTCCTGGGTACTGAAGCTCCAGGGCGTTGAGTGTCGCACAGACGTGAGCCAGAGCCTGGTTGCTGCGAGGGTTGGCCAGGGAATGCAGTCGGATCCGCAGGCGCTGAGCTTCCGGGACGATGTCCGCGCTCGACGACAGCAGTTCACGGATGAGCGCCCGGCCCTCATCCTCGGTCTTGGCGTAGTGCGGCGCGAGACATCGCACCAGAGCCGTCTCCGCCCGGTACGCGACCATCTTGATGGTGTCGGTCAGGTGCTTGGCCTCCGGCGCGAGCGTGACGATCTCGGCCTCCTCCACGCACCGCCTTGACCGGCACGCGTTCCGGCAGCGCCGCGATCCGGGCCTGGAGCGCTCGGCACGCGTGCGCCTGGGCGCGGATCTGCTGGCCGAGGGCGCCGTGCGCGATCTTGAAGCCGCGCATGGTCGGCCGCCGGCCCTCGGGATTCGTCCGGGCCGCGTGCCCCTAGCGCCTGTTCCAGAGCCTTGAGGGTCGTCCGGCCCTCGGTCAGCTGCTTCCGCAGCGCCTTGCGCTCGGGGTTCGGGATCGTGCGGTCGGGGTCTGCCGGCTCCACCGCGTACGTCACCAGGGCGTCCAGCGCGAAGTGCTGCCGCATGTACCGGAAGAAGTTCTCCTGCGTCCACCGCTCGAACATCCGATAGGCCACGACCGCGATGGGCAGATCCTGCCGCGTGGTCAGGATCGCCGTCTGGTGCCCGTTGTCGCACAGGCGGCGCACCTCGCGCATCCGGAAGTCCGGCAGCACCTCCACGCTCCGCTCGGCCAGGGTGTAGCGGATCTCGCGCCCGTCCACGGTCGCCGTGATCGGCCGGAAGGCGCGCGCGGCGCCAGGCGGCGTAGGGGCCTTTCCGATAGGTGAGGACGTCAAAGCCTTGCGGGTGGCACTCGCGGAAGAACTTCGGACTCCAGCCCTCGCGATCGAAGCAGACGGTCACGCGGCGCTCGCCCACCAGGCGGCGGACCTCGGGCAGGATCTGCGTGCGCAGCATCGCCAGGAGATCGTCGTTGGCCGGCGCCGTCACCACGAACAGCGGCTGGGCATCCTGCTGCTGAACCCAGAGGTCGGTCGTCGCCGGCATGCAAAGGCGGCGACGCGTCACGTATGTCTCCGGCAGCGTATGGGTGGTCCCGTGATAGGGCCGCACATGGCCGTCGACGTAGAGGAGCCCGACAGCGTCCGCCTGGTCGCGGACCCAGCGCTCGGCCAGCCGCTGACTGAACGGCGTGGCCTGCCGGCGGGCCGCCAACTCCCCGAGCTTGCGCCGCAAGGTCTTGACCTCGGGCGCCCGGTCGAGGCCGAGCAGGATCGCCCAATTCCCCGGGGGGCTGCCCCTGCAGTTGCTCGGGGGTCCGAATCCGCAGCAGCGCCATGAAGGTCAAGCACAGCAGCGTGGCCTGCAGCCCATAGAAGCCGTGCTTCAAGGCCCCGTAGACCTGCTGCCCCGCGTCCAGCAGCCCGAGCGTGAGCACGGCCGGCAGGGCCAGCATGACCCCGCCAGAGCGCACCGCCTCGGCCGCGACGAAGCGCGGTGCCGCTTCCGTCAACTGGCCCAGCCGGGCCAGGGCGCGCTCGGTGTGGCGCTGGACGGCCACGCCGCCAGCGGCCCGCACAGCCCGCTCGCTCCGCGTCCGCGGTCCCAGTACAGGGCGCGGCGGGTGGCGGCGCCCCTCGCAGCTCGCCCCGGCGCAACGCATGGCGAATCGTGCCTTCGGTCACGCCGACCTGTTCCGCGGCGCGCCGGATCGACCGCCCGGCCTCGAGCAACGCCGCCACGCGCTGGCGCTTCTCGGCGGTGAACCGATGCGGGCCGCGCGGCCCGCGCTGGCCGTCGACCACGCCCAGCACCCCGTGGGCCTGGAGCCGGCGCTGCTGCCGGTAGAGCGTGGTGCGATTGACGTGCAGCACCGCACTGAGTTCGTCTTGCCGCGCCAGGCCCAACGCGATCATCTGGCCGGCCGCCACGCGGCGCCCGACGGGGTCATCGGCCCGATGGATGAACAGCGGCACGCCCGAGGCGAAGTACGCGACCTGCTCGTCCCGCTCGACCATCGCGACCACAGCATTGATCTCCCGAGCCCCAGCGGGTTGGACCGGCAGGTGCAACTGGGTCGGCATCGGTCACCTCCCATTGAGAGGATGCACGTATTATTACGCATCGTCTCACGGGAGCCCAGGAAAATTGACCTCATGCGAGGCTCATGTCAGGAGCCCTGAATTTAGCCCTCCACGAAGAGGAGCTTCACCGGCGCGGGCATCAGCACCCGTTGACAGAGCGCACATCGTCGAGCCAGCCAGCGAGTTGCCCCGGCCGAACGTCGAGAGCCGGACGGGCTGCCTGCTCGCCGGGACGGGCTTCGTGGGCACCGTCGACGGCCGGTTCACTCTGCTTGCGTCGGAACCGATCCTCGCCGAGGTCGACGCCGTCCTGCGGCGGCCGGAGGTGCTCCGCAAGCTTCAGATCACCGTCCTTGAGGCACGCGCCCTGATGGCCCTGCTCCGCCGGCGAGCGACGCTCGTGACGCCATCCAGGCGAATCCGGGGGAGCCGAGACCCCGACGACGACAAGTTCCTGGAGTGCGCCGTCGCCGGGGCGGCGGAATGGCTCGTCACCGCCGACCACGATCTCCTGAGCCTGGGCACGGTGGAGGGCGCCCCCGGCGTCGACGTCCCGACGTTCTGGCACCGCCTCCTCGATCGCACGATGGAGTCGCCAAAAGAACGCGGCTGAGGGCTGGACATGTGCGCGAACGGCGCCGGCCTCGGTGCGCTGGCAGCCGAACCCCGCCGCCGTGATGTCAGGACGGGGGCTGGGGCTGAATGCGCATGTCCATCCGGCACTCGGCGGAGCTGGTCGTGAAGGGCGGAAACGGAGTGGGTGGTGGGGGCGGGGTCGCCACCGGCACGCTGACCAACCGGAGCCCGAGGAAGGTCGCGCCGCCGAGGTCGACGGTCGCCGTCTCGGCGCCGGACCAGTCCCAGGCGAGGCTGCTGACCCGGTGGAGCACCCTCGCCACCGCAGGCTGCGTGGACCAGGTGAGCGCCTCGAGCGCGGCGAGGTCGCGCGGGAGCTCGAGCGCGACCAGGTCGGCCACGACCGGCTCGATCCCGCCGCCGCCGTAGCAGCGGCCGTGGAAGCGGAGGGTGGCCGCGCTCCCGGGAAGGAGACCGGGAGGCGTGAGCACGTCGGTTACGTCGGCGGCGTGCGATTCGCCCCCGCCGCCGTGATACGCGTCGTCGCAGCAGTAGAAGCGCCACATGGTGTGGGAGGCGTACGCGGTGACGGAGAGCGCGTTGTCCCACCAGGGCAGGAGCGGGACGGGGACGAAATCCACGATGCCGCCCTCGGCCGGATAGGAGGTGTCGTACTGGCGATAGTAGTCGTCGTACCAGAGCTCGACGAAGTAGACGCCGACGCCGATCCAGCGCGCCACGACCGCACCGGGCTCCTCGCCGAGCTGGCCGCGGAAGACGAGGAGGTAGCGGCCCGGCTCGGCCTGATCCGGTGGCGGGGTGGGCAGGAGCAGGGGGTCGCTCGTCTGGTCGGGCACGAGGGTCAGCGCCTCCCAGCGGTGCCAGAGCTTGCGGGTCCCGTCGGACGACTCGTAGTGGAGGGTAAGGGCGCCGCTCAGCGCCTCGCCCGGCGTGCGATTCGTGACGCGCAGGACGTACCCCTCGGAACCGGCCTCGGTGCGTACCTCCAGATCGCCGCGGAAGAAGTGGCGCAAGAGCGCGGCCGAGTAGGCGACGGCGCGCGGCAAGAGGAGGTCCGCAGCGGCGTCCAGGTTGAAGCAGTTCAGCGCGAAGATGGGGGCCAGCCCGCGCGCGTGGAGGTACTGGTCGAAGATCGAATGGGTCGTCATCCGCGCGTTCCGCAGCGTTGCGCCACTGGCGGGATCGGCGAAGGTGTTGCCGTAGAACGTCAGCGGCTGCTGGGCGTCCCCGGGGGCGGGCGTCCCGTCCTTGCAGGTGTCGGCCGGTCCGGGGGCGCTGGTGTCGGCCAGATCCAGGATCGGGCTGGGGAAGCGCTCGGCCGTCGCCCCCGTCCGGAGGGCCGTGAAGTTGGTCCCGGCCGACACGAAGTGGGCGTTGGCGAGCTCCGCGAGCCCGGCGCCGCCGCCGCTCGCCCAGAGGTCCCGGACGCGAGTCACCGCCGGGAGCGCCGCACCCGTGAGGACGAACCGGAGTCTGTTGTCGTCGACATAGGCCTCCATCCAGCTCTTGGCCGGCGCGACGAAGAAGTGGGCGTCGTTCCGCACGTGCTGGGGCTGGGCCATGTCCTGGACCAGGTGGATGACGTGCCCCAGCGCGTAGAACGTGTGGGCCCATGCGTGCTCGCGACTGCCCGGGGCTGACGCGGTGAGACCCTGGTAGAAGGCGACGCGCGCGTCCTTGTACGAGTGGCGCTGCGTCAGGAAGTCGCCGCGATCCTCGAGCGCCCAGTCCGGCGCGCGGGCGCCGCCCAGGACCCCGAGGGGCTCGTCGTGGTACGGGTCGTAGAAGTGGTTGAGGACGCGCCAGAGCGGTTCATCCTCGTCGCGGCCGCCCTCCGCGATCCAGTCCTCCGGCGTCATTCGCTCCGAACGGAGGAGTGAGCGCTGACCAACGAACGTGTCCGTCGGCCGAATTCCGTAGAGGGTCTCGAGGGTCGATGAGATGCCACTAATCCGGAATGCGGCACTCGAGAGCTCCCTGTCGGTCTGCAGCTCATACCCGGTCGAGGCGGTTCGCAGCAGGATCACCAGGGAGATCACGGCCAGGCACGTCAGGCCGTCTTCCTTCAGTCTCATGGGGAAGATCCCTTCTGCCGCACGAGCGCGTGGAGCTCGGCCTCGGACGTCCGCCATGCGTCCAGGGTTCGGACGGAGTGCCGGAGGCGCTCTGGCACGAGACGGCGCGCCTCGTGGACCGCCACGACCATCTCGGGCATGTGTTTCCAGTTGTCGTTGATGGTCGGCACGGGATGGTCGGTGGGTTCGGCCCATCCCAGGCGTGTCTGCAGCCCGGACAATGCGGTGATCCAGTCGTCCGGGCTCCCGCGGAAAGGCTCGAGGTCGACCGTCCGACCGCTCCAGCGGGAGAAGCGCAGGGAAAGCGAGGCCTCGTCCTCGGGCGGCGGGCTGTAGTTGTTCCGATCGAGCGGGCGGTAGCCCGGCTTGAAGAACGTCAGGATGGGGTCCGACCCCCAATCGAGCGTCGACAGGGGCGGCCGCGGCTTCGGCCCCCACGCCGGGAGGTGGTACTCACCCTGCGCGTTCGTCCGCGTCTCAAGGATCTGCAGCCGCGTGACTCGGCGGCTGTACATGAAGAGGCCCGTGTTGAGGATCCACTGGGCCACGACGTGGACGCCGTCGAGCGGCTGCTTGGTCTCGGCGTCGGCGACCCGGCCGCGGATCTCGGCGGCCGAGTACTCGGCGGGCTGGGCCCCCAGCGGCCCCCTCAGCGCGAGAAGCAAAAGCAAGACGAGGAGGACGGACAGCGCCAGGCGGACCGGCGGCCGGGCCCCCCGGCGCGGCGGGTCCCTGTGGATCGACATGGTCGCTCCCTCACATGCTCGCGACGCGCCAGACGCCATCACCGTCGCGGACGAAGTGGACGAGAAAGCCCTCGGAGACTCCGTCGCGGACGCGGGTGATCGAGGCAGTCGCGTACTCCGGCGTGACGACGTGGAGCGTGACGCCGCCGAGTGCGGCGGCGATGGCGGCCAGATCCGCCCGGAGGTCCTCCAGGACCCGTCGGTAGCGCTCCCGGGCCTCGAGCGCGACGAATCCGAGGGCGGCGTCCACGTCTCCCTGCGAGAGGCTCGCGCGGAAGGCGTCCCAGAGACCGGGCAGGTCCGGCACGGGGATGACGTTGATCGGGACGCGCGAGGTGCGAGACTGGCCGGCTCGATCCTGGACGACCGCCGTCGCGACGTAGAGACCCTCCGTCTGGTAGGCATAGGGTACTTCATGGGGGGGCGGCATGAAGTCGGTCAACGTGAAGTCGGGCCGGCCGTCGCTGTCCGCATCGAGGTCGAGGGCCGTCACCGACGGATCCGCCGCGGCCGAACCCCGGAACGTGACGGTCAGCGGGGCAAACCCGACCGTCGGCGACACCTCGGGTGGACTGGCCCGTTCGTCCGGCGAGTCGAGGACGACCGTGAAGGTGACCGAGTCCTCGGTGATTCGGCCGGTCCTTTCGGTCGCACGAGCGACCAGCCGGACCTCCCCCGGGGCCAGGGGCACCCAGCCGGCGAACCGCCGGTCGTTGACGTGGACCGGCACCGGCACCTCGATCAGGCGGCCCTCGAGGGTCACGCCGACGGTCAGGCTGAGTGCCGTTGCGAAGCTCGGGGACAGCTCCCCCTCAACCACGATCGCCGGCTCGCGAACGGTGCTCCCCGGGGCTGGCGCGGTGATTCGGACGCCGCCGCAGGACTGAAGGCCAAGGATCGAGATGATGAGCGTGCCTCCCGGCTGGCTCCCCAACCGCACGTCGAGCCGGTTGGTCGCCGACAGTCCGGAGAGCGGCCGCTCGAGGCGTCCGACTTGCTGGCCGAGGTCCGCGTCGCGGATGACCTCGAGACCGTTGACCAGGACCGTGCCACTGCTCACGCGCGGCTCGCCGCCCGGGCCGTTCTCGACGGCCAGCGTGAATTGACCGGCCGTGTCGCAGACGGTGAACGAGTCCGTGACCGCCACGGGCTCTCCCTTCGCACGAACATAGTTCCGGGAGATCAGCACGTCAAAGCCTTGTGCCCAGGAACTTCCGAAGACGGACAGGCCGCCGGCTATCGCGGCGCACCGGAGAGCCCGTGCAGACATCGCCCACCCCTTGCCCTCGCGGCTGACCGGCCGTCGACGCGCCACAGCGGCAGTTGGTCTGTCGGCCTCGGACATCGCGATCCCTCCCAGACGGTCGTGTGGACGGTGGTCCCGGCCGACGGGGCCGGCTTCCCTTCGCGGCGGACGGGAGACCGAGACACCTCGTCTCGGCCCCCCGGAGCGTTGAGGGGCGGCCCCAGTTCCCGGAATCGGCCTGCGATGACTCGCAAGCGGCACGCCAAATCGGCCCACGCATGTCGTGACGGGCACTTGCCGCGTGGAGTCAGTCGCCGCGGCGATGTGACTGCACACAAATCAGTGCACCTCGTGCGCGAGCTGGCGCGGATCGCGGACGTGGGCACCCTGGGTTCCACGGACCGCCCTGAGGAGGACGGCGCGCGCCAAGATCGCGGCACGACGACATTCCTCGGGCCTGAATCCGCCGAGATCATCGGCGCGCCGATGCGCGGAGCGGCGACCGTGGGGGGAGTGCACACAAATCAGGGCAGGGTGCACAGAAAACAGTGCACCTCGCCGGGGTGTGCCGCAGTGCATCCTCATCGCTCCCGCGGAGTTCCAACGTATTGCCCTTGAGGTCGACGCCCTCCTGCACTGCCTGCGCGGCGAGCTGCTCGCCGCGCTTGGCTGCGACGTGCAGGCGGCGGAGGCCAGCATGCGCCGCGGGCTCGAGATCGCCCGCGAGCAGCGCGCGAAGTCGTTCGAGCTGCGCGTCGCGCTGAGCCTCGCCCGCCGCTGGCAGGCTCAGGAGCGTACCGGGGAAGCGCGCGACCTGGTGGCCGGCGTGTACGGCTGGTTCACCGAGGGATTCGAGACGCCGGACCTGACGGCCGCCCGGGCGCTGCTAGGCTGCAGGGTCCGTGTCCCCGAACCAGGCAGGCTCATGGCAGGGTCGCTCGCATGAGCATTACAGAGTCTGTGATAAGCTAAGAGCCGCAATGCACCCATTGCGAACCGCCCGTCAGTCCCGGGGTTGGACCCAGGCCCGCGCCGCCGCCCGGCTCGGCGTGTCCCAGCCCTACCTCGCGATGCTCGAGGCGGGGCAGCGGCCCCTCACGCCCGCCCTGGCGCGGCGGGCGATGCGCGTCTACGGTCTACCGCCGACGGTCCTACCCGCGGCCGGGGTGACACCGCGGGTCACCGCCGACACGCTCGCCCAGGATCTCGCGGCCCTCGACTACCCGGGGTTCGCTCACCTCGCGCGGCGCACCGCGGCGAAGCATCCCGGCGCGGTGCTGCTCACCGCCCTCGCCCAGCCCGAGCTCGAGGCGCGCACGGTCGAGGCCCTGCCCTGGCTGCTCCTGCGCTACTGGCACCTCGACCCGGCGTGGCTCGTGCGCGAGGCCAAGGTGCACGACCTCCAGAACCGCCTCGGCTTCGTCGCAAGCCTCGCCCGCGAGGTGGCCGAGCGGGAGGGCGACGGGCCACGCCTCGCGGCCCTCCGCGCGCTCGAGGCCGCCCTCGACCGGAGCCGGCTGGTGTACGAGGACACCTTGGGCCGCGCCGCGCTCCCGGAGGCCGAGCGGCGCTGGCTCGGTACGCACCGGTCGGCCGCCGCGCGCCACTGGAATCTCCTGACCCACTGGACGGCGGAGGCGCTGCGCCATCGCGGCTGAGCCGCCGTCCCCGTGGGGCGAATTCCTGGCCGCGCTCGACACCGCCCTGCCGGAGGCTGTGGCGCTCCACTGTCTTGGTGGGTTCGTCGTCGCGATGCGCTACGGCCTCCCGCGCCCGACGGCCGATCTCGACTACCTTGAGGTGATCCCCGCGAGGCACGGCGCGCGCCTCCAGGAGCTCGCCGGCCCGGACAGCGCGTTGGCCCGCGCCCACGGGCTCCATCTCCAGCACGTGACCGTCGCGAGTCTGCCTGATCGGTACGAGGAGCGGCTCACCCCCCTCTGGCCCGGCCGGTTCCCACGTCTCGCACTCTGGACCCTCGAGGCGCACGACTTGGCGCTTTCGAAGCTCGCCCGCGACAGCCCGATCGACCGCGAGGATGTCGCCCGCCTGGCCCGCGCCGTTCCGCTCGACCCGGCCCTCCTGCGCGAGCGCTACGAGACGGAACTGCGACCGATCATCATCGGGGACCTCGCCCGCCACGACCAGACCTTCGCGCTCTGGCTGGAGGCGTACTTCCAATAGCCGGCTGATCGAACCCCTGTGCCCGCTGAACCTGCCAGCGTCGCCAACAGTCGAGCGACATGATCGCGCCGTCGGCCGCCGGGGGCGACATGCTGACGGCGGTAGGGCGCCACCCCAGGCCTGGAAGCGCTCAGGTGTCGGCGCTCTCGATCACGGTGAGTAGGTCGCGAGCGGCCGACCCCAGAGGCTCCGCGGCGCCGTGTACACCGAGTTCCGGCTGCCCGATCGCCATGCCCGAAACTATGCCCGCGACCGTCCTCGCCAGGCCCAGAACCACCCCCCGCCAACCAAGCACCCAAAGAAAAACCCCTCGGCAAGTCCGCGACTTACCGAGGGGTTCTATTTCGCTCGCCTGCTTGACAGGCCAGTGTGCTAACCAGGCTGCACCACGACCCCGCGCTTTGTAGATTAACTACTTAGCACGCATGGGTCAAGCGCGGATGAGCGCTGGCCTTTGTGGCCAATGATCTTCAGTCACCGCTGCTCGGCACCTGCGGCGCACGCGCTCCACGAGGAGGGTCAAGTCGTCGAGCCCGGCCGGAGCGGCGGGACGGTGTTAGCACGTCACGCCACAGCCGGCAGTAATGGTCCTCCTGGAAGCGGCCCTCGCCCATAGCCGCACGCACGCACGTCGCGATGCGTCGCCACGATCGGCCGCACGTCCACGTGGCAGGCGCGGTTCGCCCACCGCGCAGACGCATAGGGCATAGGCGAGGGCCGGACCATGATGAGGAGAAGCTTGGCACCCAGTCGGCACTGACCCGGGCAGCCGGCTTACGCTTGGGAAGCGAGACCACACGGCGGTGAGGCGGCGGCTGAGGCTCACCTAGTACCAGCTCGTGTTGAACCTCAAGACCGCCAAAGCCCTTGGCCTTACCATCCCGCCGGCGGTCCTCGCGCGGGCGCACGAGATCATCAGTGATTGGTCGCCGGGCTTTCTTTTGGACCATGCTCTGGGCGTTGCCCGCGCCGAAGCCGATGCACAACAGTCCACGCGCATCTTCCGGGTAGGCGTTCTCGGCGCCGCGTCCGTCCTTCCTCGCCTCCGACGAGGCTTACTGGATCACCGGGACCACCCTCGTGGTGGACGGTGGCGCCACGATCTGCCACCCCCCATCGGCTGAGCGCCGAGCCGGCGGCATCAACTCGGGACGTTGATCGCGGCTCCGGGACTGCCCTACTGTGGTGGCCTGGCTCGAATGGCCCGTTGGCAGACCCATTCACCAAGGAGGAGGCGCATGGAGACGGGCGAGGAAATCCTAAAGGCGGTGGACGCGCGGCAGGACGAGTGGCTCGAGCTTGTCACGGAACTCGTCCGGCAGCCCAGCCCAAACCCGCCGGGCGACACCCGCGAGGCCGCCGACTACGTCGCCGGGCAGCTCCGCCGCCGCGGACATCGAGCCGAGGTGATCTCGGGCCAGGAGACCATGCCGAACGTCCTAGCGACGCTCGACAACGGTCCCGGCCGCCACCTGATTCTGAACGGTCACCTCGACACCTTCCCGGTCACCGGCGCCGCCGAGTGGACGCGCGACCCCTACGGAGGGGAGATCAGCGACGGCAGGATCTTCGGCCGGGGCGTCTCCGACATGAAGGCGGGCGTGGTGGCCTCGATCGCCGCCTTCTGCCTGCTGGGCGAGCGGCGCTCAGCGTGGAGCGGGCGCGTCACCCTGGCGGCCGTGGCCGATGAGGAGACCATGGGGCCGTGGGGCGCGAACTATCTCGTCGACCAGCACCCGCGACTCCGAGGGGACGCGGCGCTCATCGGCGAGCCGAGCACCCCGCGCACGGTGCGCTTCGGCGAGCGCGGCATGGTGTGGGTGCGCCTGGTCGGCCGCGGCCAGAGCGCGCACGGCGCGTATCCCCACGCGGGCTGGAACGCCATCGCGGCGATCGCGGCCGCCCTCCAGGACCTCCGGGAGCTGGAGGCGGTGGCGTGGCCGGTGCCGCGGGAGGTCACCCAGCGCATCGACGAGGCGCGGGCGGCCACCGACGCCCTCCTCGGACCCGGCGCCAGCGACACCCTCGCCTCCCTGACCGTCAACGTCGGCGTGATCCGGGGCGGGACGAAGGTGAACCTGGTCGCCGACCACTGCGAGGCCGAGGTGGACATCCGGCTGCCCCCCGGCGCGACGAGCGGCGACGTCCTCCGCCACGTCGGCCGCGTCGTGCGGCAGCATCACGGCATGCGGTACGAGATCCTCCACCTGAGCGAGCCGAACTGGACCTCGCCCGACCTGCCGTTCATGCAGGTCGTCCGGCAGGCGGTCACGCGGGTGCGCGGCGAGGCGCCGTTCTTCAACATCTCCAGCCCCGGCACCGACTCCCGCGTCTTCCGGCGGGTCGGCATCCCGGTGGCGGTCTTCGGGCCGACGCCGTACGGGATGGGCCAGGCCGACGAGCACGTCACCGTGGTCGACTTCCTCGACACGGTCCGCGTCCACGCGCTGAGCGCCCTCGAGTTCCTCGGCAGGGACCCCCGCTCGTGAGGGCGCGACCGGGGCCTGCAGCCAGGTTCCGTCGCTTCCGCCCGCCGCCGCGCGAGATCCAGGGCCGGCTCGACCGCACGCATGCCGCGCTGCGCGAAGCCGGATTCGACGGCCTGCTCGCGTTCGCGAGCTTCCTCGCCAAGGACGGGCACGTCTGCTATCTCACCAACCACAAGATCACCAACGCGCCCTGGTCGTTCAACGAGCGCAACAACGGATTCGGCTTCGCCGCGGTGGTCCTGCCCGTTGGCGGCCCACCCATCCTGCTCCCAGGAACGCGGTTCGATCGCCAGGCGATCGCGCCCGTCGTGCGTGACGTGCGTCCCGGATTCGACCTGGCGCGGCTTCTCTGCGAGGCCCTGCGAGACGCCGGGCTCGCCCGGGGCCGGATCGCGCTGGCCGGCAGCGACGTCATGCCAGTGTACTACGGCGCGCGGCTCGCGCGGGAACTCCCCGATCTGCGGGTGGAGCCGGCCGACGACCTCGTCGAGGGGCTCCGCATCGTGAAGAGTCCGTTCGAGGTCCGCATCCTGGAGGAGGCCGCCCACGTGTGTGACACCGGCCTGGAGGCGGCGTGGCGCGCGGGCCGGGTGGGAGCCAGCGAGGTGGAGATCGCCAACGCGGCGTATTCCGCGAGCATGCGGGCGGGCGCCGACCGCGTGGACCGCGTGCGCGTCCGGGCCGGCAAGGAGATGGTGGCGTGGGGACGCTGGCCCCTCTCCACGTCGAACCGAGTCCGCGCGGGGGACATGATCTACATCGACTTCGTCGGCTGGTACAGGAACTACGTCTGGGACGAGGCCCGCTGCTGGGCGGTGCCCAAACCGAACGCCTGGCAGCGCGCCCTGCTCGAGGAGGGCGCAGTCCTGACCGATCGAATGCGCGAGACCGCCAGGCCCGGGCTGCCGATCGGCGACTGGGTCGGCGAGACCGTCGACCACTTCCGGCCGCGGCGGTTCGGCGCCGCGCTTAGCATTGTGGGACACGGCGTTGGCCTCGAGGTGGTGGAGAACCCGTGGTTCGAGCGCGAGGTGCGGATGCCCCTCGCGCCCGGCATGGTCCTCTGCCTCGAGTCCGGCTTCGTGGTCCCGGGCAAGGCCTTCGTCCGCGTCGAGCGCGAGATCGTCATCGAGGAGGCCGGGGCGCGCTTCCTGGGCCGCTTCCGCTCTCGTCTCTGGTGAGCCCGGCGGTCACCATCAGTCGGCTCGCGGAAGGCGTGGACCCCGGCCGCGGACGGCGACGTCACGCCTGGCGGAAGCGAGCGTCGCGCCAGGCGATGGCGGCCCGGAGCCCCTGCTCGTCCCGGATCCGGTTGAACTCCCGGCGCATGGGCGTTTCGGCGGCCTCCATGATGGTGTCCAGCTCCAGGTTCATGGCAAGGGCGTCCTTGATCCCCATCCGCTCGTAGGTGCGGTTCACCGCGATCTTCGTCAGCTTGATGGCCTCCGGGTCGTTGCGGGCGATCTCCTCGCCGAGCGCGAGCGCTTCGGTCTCGAGCCGCTCGGGCGGGACCACGCGATTGACCAGACCCAGCGCCAGCGCCTCCTCGGCAGTCAGGCGGTCGAAGCCCGTGTAGAGGAGCTCGCGCGTCTTCTTCATGCCGATGACCCAGGGCATGATGAGGGTGACCACGCCGCTCCCGAAGCGGATCTCGGGCTCCCCGAAGAACGTGCCGGCGGCGGCGATGGTGAGGTCGCACATCATGGCGAGGTCGCAAGCGCCGGCCAGGCAGTAGCCGTGCACCGCGGCGATGACGGGCTTGGGACAGTCCCACACGCGCAGCGTGAAGCGGACGTCGCGCTCGAGCCGCTGGCGCCACGCCACCACCCCCTGGACCGGCTGCCGGCCGCTTTCCTTGAGGTCGTAGCCGGCCGAGAAGGCGCGGCCGGCGCCCATCAGCACCACCGCACGGACCTCGTCGTCGGCTTCGAGGCGGTCGAAGGCCAGGTGCACCTCGCGGATCAGCCCGACGCTGAGCGCGTTCAGCACCTCCGGGCGGTTCAGCGTGATCTTCGCCACCGGCCCGCGGCGCTCGTACAGGATCGTCTCGTAGCTCACGGTCAGCGGGCCTTCTGGAGGAACGCCTCCATCCCTCGCCGGGCATCGCCGGCCGCGAACGAGGCGTGCTGGGCCTCGACGCAGAAGCGGGCCGTCGCCCGGAAGTGCTCCTCGGTGAGCCGCCGGGCCCACGCCTTGTCCGCCCGGATCGCCAGCGGGGCGAACTCCGCCAGCCGGGTCGCCATCGCCTCGGCCTCCTCCCGGAGCCGCGCCTGGGGCACGACCTTCACGGTGAGCCCGGCCGCCAGGGCCTGCTCGGCATCGAGCGTGTCACCGCTCAGCACGAGGTAGAGGCTCCGGCTCATCCCGATCAGGTTCCAGAGGAGGCCGAGGCCGAAGATGGCGGGGATGCCGTCGCGGACCTCGGGCATCCCGAACCGGGCCGTCTCCGACGAGATCCGGATGTCCGCCAGGAGGGCGAGCTGACAGCCCGCCCCCATGCACCACCCGTTCACCGCGGCAATGATCGGGATGTCGAGCGCCCGGAAGTCGTCGTAGAGGCGCTCGTACTCCCGTACCCACTCCTCCGCGCCGGGGCCGTCCAGGTCCTTGGCCTCGTTGAGGTCCTGGCCGGCGCTGAACGCGCGGTCCCCCGCCCCGGTGACGACCAGCGCGCGGATCCCGTCGTCGGCGCGGATCCGGCCGAGCGCGTCGGACAGCTCGGTCTTGAGCGCGACGCTCAGCGCGTTGAGCACCCGGGGGCGGTTCAGGGCGACGACCGCGATGCGGCCCTTTCGCTCGAACAGGATGTGCTGGTACATGGTCCCTCCTCAGCAGGCCCCGGCGAGCGCGGCCTGCACGAGCGCCGGCACCTCCGGCAAGGTCCGCGCGACCCGCACCCCGGCCGCCCGGAGTGCCTCGCTCTTCGCGGCCGCGGTGTCGCGTCCGCCGCTCACGATCGCCCCCGCGTGGCCCATCTTACGGGCGGGGGGCGCCGCGTGACCGCACACGTAGGCCACCACCGGCGTCCGCATCCCGCGGACGTAGTCCGCGGCGGCCAGCTCGTCGGGGCCGCCGATCTCCCCGACCAGGATCACGGCGTGGGTCTCGGGATCGGCCTCGAACAACGGGAGCACGTCCGCGAACGTCGTCCCGAGGATCGGGTCGCCCCCCAGGCACACCATCGTGCTCTGCCCCTCGATGTCGGTGGTCAGCGCCACCGTCTCGTACATGATGCTCCCGCTCTTCGACACGATGCCGAGCCGCCCCGGGCGGGTCGGGAAGTAGCCCTCCGTGATCTCGCCCATTCCGGCCTTGCCCGGCGAGAGGACGCCGGCGGCGTTGGGCCCGAGGAGGCGCGCGCCCGCCGCGCGCGCGTAGGCGACCAGCTGGACCGCGTCGTGGAGCGGCACGCCCTCCGCATAGACGGCGACGAGCCGGATGCTCGCGTCGAGCGCCTCGATGACGGAGTCCTTCACCGCGGCGGGCGGGACGCAGATGAGCGCGGCATCGGCGCCGTGGCGGCTGACCGCGTCGGCCACCACGTCGTAGACCGGGACGCCGGCCACGCTCTGGCCCCCGCGGCCCGGCGTCACGCCGGCGACCAAGACGTCCGGGTACAGGCGCTTGGTCTCGCGGGCGAAGTTGGTGCCGATGTTCCCGGTGATCCCCTGGATGACGATCCGCGACCGGCCGTCGAGGAGGATCGCCACTACCGCACCGCGTCGACGACCAGCCGGCACGCCTCGACCAATGAGCGGGTCACCGCGATTCCGGCGGCCCCGAGGATCGCCTCGCCCTCGGCGGCCCGGTTGCCGCCCAGCCGGGCCACGATCGGGCACCCGGGATGGAGGTCGCCGATCGCCTTCACCAGGGCCTCGGCGATGACGTCGTTCTTCCAGGTCCGCACGTAGGAGTTCAGCAGGACCGCCCGCGGGGAAAACTCGCGCACGAGCCCGAGCGCCTCCGCGAGCTCGGCCGGGCGATGGCCGACGATCCCGCCGAGATCGAGGCCGCCGGCGAGCGTCCCCCCGAGCGCCTGCACGTAGTCGAGCGTAGCCATGAGCTGTCCTGCCCCCGTGGTGGCCACCGCGATGGCGCCGTCCATCCGGACGGGGTACACGCCGAGCCGGACGCCCGCCGCCTCCAACGGGTCGGGCCCCGCCCGACCCGCCGGCAGCTCCGGGTGCCGCGCCCGCGCGCGGTCGTCGACGACGATCTTCGCGTCGAGCGCCACCCCGCGCCCGCCGGGGCCGAGGGCCAGGGGGTTCACCTCCACCAGCTCGCACTCGAGCCCGGTGAAGCAGCGCCAGAGCGCCTCGAGCACGGGCCCCATCGGGGCGCCGAGCCGGGTCGACACCCGTCGCACGGCGTAGGACTGCACGCCCAGGAACGGATGGATCGCGAGCCGCAGCGCGTCGCCGCTCGTCTCGACGTCCACGCCCCCGGCGTCGCTCGCGACCAGCACCGGCCCGCGAGCCGCGCGATCGAGGACGATCGCGAGATAGCCCTCGCGCTCGGCCGGCACGCGCTCCTCGACTAGCACGCTCTGAACATGGTGCCCCAGCAGCGTTGAGCCGAGCAGGGCCGTCACGTGCGCCCGCGCCTCCGCCGCGGAGTCCGCGAGGCGCACCCCGCCGGCTTTCCCGCGGCCGCCGGTGGGCACCTGGGCCTTCACGGCGACTGGCGGCGACAGCGGAAGCGGCGCCGCCGGGTCGACCATCACCACCCCGCGCGGGACCGGCATCCCGAACCGCGCCAGGAGCGTCTTCGCCTCGTGCTCGAGGAGGAACATCAGAAGAGCCGCTCCCGGACGTCCTCCACGATCCACGTGTCGCGCGGCGCGCCCTCTGCCCGGAGCGCCGCCACGGCGAGCCGGACCCGGGCACCCTGGAGCCTGGCGCACATCGCTGGGAAGGCGAAGAGGGCGTGATGGACCTCGGCCGGGACGTCGCCGCCGGCGAGGAGCCGCGAGGTGCGCTCGATCACCCAGCGCCCCGGTCGCTCCTCGCGGCAGTCGACCTCCTCGCCGGCCAGTTCGGCGAGGCACGCGAGGAAGCGGGCGAGCCCCCGAGCGCCCTCGCCCGCGGCCCCGAGCGTGGCAATCAGCTCGTGGTGGGTCTGGATGGCGACGGCCCGGAGCGCCTGGGCAACGATCGCGCAACCAGCATGGACGCCCAGCATTTCGACCAGGGTCCGGATGCCGTCCTCGACGTAGCCCCGGGCGAAGTTCCGGTTGGCCCGGTGGCGCCGCTCCTCCGGCCAGGCCGCTGGATCGAGCCTCGGCGCCCGGGCCGGATCGAAATCCGGCGACCTCGTGACCGTCCGGAACTGGAGCCGCTCGTCGGACGCCAGGTCGCGGTCGTGCTCCTCGAAGTAGCCCTCGTCGTACGGCTCGCCTTCCTGGTAGAGCTTGGTCAGGACGAAGCCGAGCCGGGGGCACCCGAGCGACGCCCCGTTGTGGGCGTGCCAGCCGGCGAACACTGCGCGGGCGGAGCGCGCCGGCACCGCGAACAGCCCGGCGCCCGGGAATCCCCAGGACGGCGCCAGGTAGCGAATCCAGACCTTCCGCGGCGACTCCTCCACGTACTCCATGCCGAGGCCACCCACCTGATTGGACAGGTAGTGGTAGCGCCCGGCGATCACCGCCGGCGGCAGGTCGCGGGCGATCCCGAGCTTCCGGAGGCCGTCCACGAAGTGCGCTTTGTGGTGCATGTGGAGGATCCGGTACTTGAACTCGGTCAGCGCGGGTTCGCCCTTCTCCCGGAGGAGCGTGAGCTGGAGGGCCGCGTACTGAAGCGCCCACAGGCCCGCGATGGTCGTGGACCGGCGCGCGAGCGGCCAGGCGTCGTCGGAGAGGAGCGGGGGCATGGGCACCTCCTCAGGTCGCGCGGACGGCGCGCTGGCGAAAGTACTCCGCGAGCACGATCATCACCGTGACGAAGACGAGCAGGATAGCGGACACCGCCGCGAGGGTCGGCGTGACCTTGAAGAGCGCCTCGTCCCACATCTGCTTCGGGAGCGTGGTGGCCAGCCCACCGGTCACGAACAGGGCGATCGTCAGCTCGTCGAAGGACGTGACGAACGCGAACAGGAAGGCGGCGATCAGCCCGGCGCGGATCAGGGGAAAGGTCACGTGCCAGATCGTGCGCGGGCGACTGGCGCCCAGGCTCCAGGCGGCGTGATCGAGCCGCTCGTCGTACGTCTTCAGCACCGCCATCACGGTGACGATCACGTAGGGCACGGCCAGCACCGTGTGGCCGAGCACCAGGCCGAGCGGCGAGCCGACCAGCCCCACGCGGGCGTAAAGGTAGAACAGGGCGACGGCGATGATCATGCGCGGGATGATGAGCGGGGACAGGACGAGTGCCAGGGCCGCCGTCCGCCCCGGGATGCTCCGCCGGGCGAGGACGAACGCGGCCGGCGTGCCGATCAGCATCGCCAGGGCTGCGGTGGCGACCCCCACCCCGAACGATCGGACGGTCGCCCCGATCCACTGCCGGGACCCGAGGTAGACCTCGTACCACCGGAGCGTGAAGCCCCGCGGCGGCCACTCGATGAACGCCTCGGTCGTGAACGAGACGGGCACGATGAAGAATGCCGGGAGCACGAGGAAGGCGATGACCAGGAGCGCCGTGACCCACTGGAGGCCGCGCCCCCACCGCCGGCCGGGACGGTCGGCGCGCGCCGGGAACACTCGCTCGCGGGCGTCTGCCAGGCGATCGGCGAGCCAGCCGATCCCTCCCGCCACGCGCCAGCCAGCCCACGCGGCGACCCGGCCGATGGAGTTGCCGCGGCCGCTCCGGCGATCGGGCGGGGCCTCACCGGCGAGCGTCGACATGCCGAGCGCCCGGTCGTAGAGGTAGAAGACGATCATCGCCGAGACCAGCAGGAGGAGTGAGATCGCTCCCGCGAACGCCCAGTTCAGGAGGTCCTGGACCTGCTCGATGATGATCTGCGTGATCATCGTCTCGCGGCGGCCACCCAGGAGTGCGGGCGTGATGAAGAAGCCGAGCGCGGTAATGAAGACCAGCAGGCCGGCCGCGGCCACTCCGGGCAGCGACAGGGGAAAATAGACGCGCCAGAACGCCTGCCCGCCGCGCGCACCGAGCGTCGCCGCCGCCCGGCCCAGGTTCGGATCGATGCTCTCCATCACCGCCACCATCGTCAGCACGCCGAGCGGCATGAGGGCGTGCGTCATCCCGATCATCACGCCGGTGAAGTTGTAGATCAGCTCGGTCGGAGCGTCGATCACGCCCATCGCCTGAAGTAGGCCGTTCACCGCGCCGTTGCGCCCGAGGAGCACGATCCAGGCAAACGTCCGGACGAGGAAGCTCGTCCAGAAGGGGAGCAGCACGCAGAGGGTCAGTACGCCGCGCCAGCGGGCTCCGGCGGTGGCCAGGACGTAGGCCACCGGGTAGCCGCCCAGGATGCAGAGCCCGGTGGTCCAGGCCGCGATCTTGAACGTGATGAGGAGCACCTGGGCGTACACCGGCGTCGCCGCCAGGCGCGCGTAGTGGGCCCCGGTCAGCGCGCCGCTCCGGTCCACAACGGAGAGCCACAGGAGTTGGAGCACCGGGTAGACGAAGACGACCGCCAGGAAGCCGAGCGCCGGCAGGAGCGGGGCCCACGGCAGCCGGAGGGGCGGCCGGCGGGCCCGCCGCGACACCGCAGCCTCGCCCGAGCTCATCAGGCGGCCCTGGCCCCGCTCGAGGAACTGATCGGACGGCCTTCGGCCCGGGGGATCACGCCGGCAGCACCACGCCGCTGTCCGTGGCCCAGCCCACCCGCACCTTGGCGTCGGCGGCGATCCGCCCGGGCGGCCCGGCTGTGAGCTGCGCCGCCGACACCGTCCGCCCGTCCCCGACGACGACGTAGTACTTCGTCACGCCGCCGACCAGGATCACCTCGCGGAGCACACCGTCCAGCACGTTCTCCG
This sequence comes from uncultured Candidatus Rokubacteria bacterium, assembly GCA_963805625.1. Taxonomy (GTDB): domain Bacteria; phylum Methylomirabilota; class Methylomirabilia; order Rokubacteriales; family DASRDR01; genus DASRDR01. The sequence continues at coordinate 58,326 of CAWDVE010000016.1, read as the reverse complement.
CCTCCTCGCCGGGACCGAGGAGGGCGAGGCGCTCCGGCCGGACCACCAGCTTGACGCGATCGCCCAGCCGGACGCTCGGCGCCGCCCGGGCGCGGAGACCCGCGCCCGCGGTCCCGCCGAGGACGAGGAGGCCGCCCTCGACCGCGAGAACGGTGGCGTCCAACATGTTCGACTCCCCGAGGAAGTCGGCGGCGAAGAGCGTCCGCGGCCTGAAGTACAGCTCCTGGGGCGACCCGATCTGCTCGATGCGCCCGTCGTTCATCAGGCAGATCCGGTCGGACATGATCATGGCCTCTTCCTGGTCGTGCGTGACGTAGAGGACCGTGATCCCGAGCGCGGTGTGCAGGTGCTTGATCTCGAGCTGCATCTGGTCGCGGAGCTTCTTGTCGAGCGCCCCCAGCGGCTCGTCCATGAGCACGATCGAGGGGCGGTACACGATGCAGCGGGCCAGCGCCACCCGCTGTTGCTGCCCGCCCGAGAGCGCCCGGGGCAGGCGGTCCCCGACGTCGGGGAGCCGCACGATCTCGAGGACGCGCCGCACCTCCTGGGCGATGGTCGCTTCCGACATCCGGCGCATGCGGAGGGGGAACGCGATGTTCTCGAACACGGTGAGGTGGGGAAACAAGGCGTAGCTCTGGAACACCATCCCGATGTCGCGCTTGAAGCTCGGGACGTAGGTGGCAAGCCGCCCATCGATCCACACCTCACCGCGGTCGGGTTGGATCAGGCCGGCGACGATCATGAGGAGCGTCGTCTTGCCGGATCCGGAGGGGCCCAGGAGCGTGACGAACTCGCCCTCGCGGACGTCCAGGTTCGCCTCGGCGACCGCGACGACGGCGCCGTAGGCCTTCCGGAGGTCGCGCACCTCGAGCTTGGAGTCCGGCATCAGGCGGCGAGTCCCGCGCGTCCCGCTCCCCGGACACCGGGAGCGTCCCGGGGAGACGGGGCGCTGGACCGTCCCCCCGAGCGCACGTCGTGGGTCGCGAGGATTAGGGACCGCGGAGTGGCGATCAGGAGATCAGCCAGGCGTTGAACCGCTCGGTGACCTTGTCCTTGTTGCTTCCCCAGTACTTGTAGTCGACCTTGATCGTCCGGGCATAGTTGTCCGGGTGCGTCGGGAGCACAGGCGCCCGCTTGGGGTCCACGAACTTGTAGGCGCTCGGGTTCGTCGGGCCGTAGGAGAGGTGCCGGGTGTAGGCCGCCTGCCGCTTCGGGTCGGCGCAGAACTCGACGAACTTCCGGCAGAGGTCGGCGTTGGGCGTCCCCTTCAGGATGGACCAGCCCTCCACCGCCCACAGGCCCTGCTCCCAGGAGATGGCGGCCGGCGCACCCTCGTCGATCGCGGCCTGGATGCGTGCGTTCCAGGTTGGCACCATGTCGACCTCGCCGCTCTTGATCATCTGGGTGGCCTGCGCTCCGCCAGTCCACCACACGGCAACGTCCTTCTTGATGCGATCGAGGCTCTTAAACGCCCGGTCGATGTCGCAGGGGTACAGCTTGTCCTTCGGCACGCCGTCAGCCAGGAGCGCCTCCTCGATGGTGTCGAAGGGGTGCTTGCGGATGGACCGCCGCCCGGGGATGCCTGAGACGTCCCAGAGGTCCTTCCACGAGACCGGTACCTTCCGGCCCTTGAAGGCGTCGGTCCGGTAGCCGATGACGGCCGTGTACACGTCGTTGCCGTAGTTGTGGGCGTCCCGGAACTCGGGCCGGAGCTCCTGGACCCCGGGCAGGTGGTCGAGCCCGATCTTCTCGAGGTAGTCGCCCTCCTTGAGTAGCTGGTCGGAGGCAGCCTGGCTCAGGAGTGCCATGTCCCACGTGTACGTCTTCGTGTCGACCATGCTCTTGATCTGGCTGGTCGGCTCGTGGGCGGACGCCACCCCCACGGCCTCGATCCCCGTGGCCTCGCGGAACGGCTTGTAGTACGCCTCGGCGAACGCCACCGTGAACGGCCCGCCCGGATCCCGGATGACGATCCGCTTGCCCTGGGCGACCGACTTCCGCGACACGAGAACCAGGGGCGCCCCCAGCACTGCGCCGGCGGCACCCCGCAGCACGGTACGTCGCGAGACCCCATCCACCTTCGCCATGTTCGCCTCCTTGTGGCGTGTGCCACTCACCTGGAGAGGGACCGCCCGGCGGATCGACGGGCGTATGGAGGATAGGTAGTATAGGCAGGCCACCGCACGCAAGGGGGGTCATGGAGCGCCGCACGCACCACGTGGGGGTCGACACCGGCGGGACCTTCACCGACTTCGTGGCCCTGGACGTCCAGACGGGGGCGATCCACACCCTCAAGGTCGCCTCCGAGCCTGCCGATCCGGCGCGCGCGATCGCCCGCGGGCTGGCGCGGCTCGAGGAGCGGCACGGGATCCGCCCCGCGGCGATCGAGCGCTTCATCTTCGGGACCACGGTCGCGACCAACGCTGTGCTCGAGCGAAAGGGCGGGCGCACCGCCCTCGTCGCCACGCGCGGCACGCGGGACGTGCTGGAGATCCAGCGGCAGTGGCGCCACCGGCTGTTCGACCTCGCCCTGCAGCGGCCGGAGCCGCTCGTCCCCCGCCGGTGGCGGCGGGAGGTGGACGAGCGAATCGCGGCGGACGGGTCGACCGTGGTGCCGCTGACCGACGCCGAGGCGGAGCGCGTGGCCGCTGAGGTGGCGATCCTCGGCGTCGAGGCGGTGGCGGTCGCCCTCCTCTTCTCGTTCCTCCGCCCCGAGCACGAGCGGCGGCTGCGCGCCGCCATCGAGCGCGCGGCACCGGGCCTCGACGTCTCGCTCTCGTCGGAGGTCTGCCCCGAGTTCCGCGAGTACGAGCGGACCTGTACCACGGCGCTCAACGCGTACGTGATGCCGAAGGTCCGCCACCTGGCGGCGCGGCTCGAGGCGGAGCTGGCCGCGGCCGGCCTCCGCGCGCCCCTCCGGATCATGCAGTCCAACGGCGGGGTGATGTCGAGCGTCCAGGCCCGGACCGAGCCCGTGCGGACGCTGCTCTCGGGGCCGGCGGGCGGCGTCGGCGGCGCCGTCGCGGTCGCCGGCGCCGCCGGCCTCCGCGACGTCATCACCATGGACATGGGCGGGACGAGCCTCGACGTGAGCCTGGTCCGGGACGGTCGGGTGGGACTCGCCGCCGAGGGGCGCGTCGGCGGCTTCCCCGTGAAGATCCCGCAGGTGGACACGCACACGATCGGCGCCGGCGGCGGGAGCGTTGCCCGGTTCTTCCGCGGCACGTTGAAGGTCGGCCCGGAGAGCGCGGGCGCGGACCCGGGCCCCGCCTGCTATGGCCGCGGGGGCACGGAGCCGACCAGCACGGATGCGGCCGTCGTGCTGGGGCTGATCGACCCGAGCTACTTCCTGGGCGGCGACCTCGCCCTGGCGCCGGATGCCGCCCGTGCGAGCATCGCCGACCGCATCGCGCGACCGCTCGGCCTCGACCTGGCCGACGCTGCGGAGGCGATCGTCCGCGTCCAGGTTGCCAACATGGTGAGCGGCATCCGCGCGGTCTCGGTCGAGCAGGGCATCGACCCGCGCGCGTTCGCGCTCCTCCCCTTCGGGGGGGCGGGCGCGCTCTACGCCGGGCGCGTGGCCGAGGAGATGGGCATCGGCCGCATCCTCGTCCCCGTGCATCCGAGCGTGCTGTCGGCGCTCGGCTTGCTGATGACCGACGTGAAGCACACCCGGGTGGTGACGCGCCTGGTCGCCGCCACGTCGGCGGACGGCGCCGCCATCGAGACCCTCTTCGGCGGGCTCGAGACGCGGCTCCTCGCCACGCTGCGGGACGAGGGCATCCCGCCCGCCCGCATGCTGCTCGAGCGCGCCTGCGATATGCGCTATCACGGGCAGGCCTACGAGGTGAGCGTGCCCGTGCCGCCATCCCGCCCGGGGAGCATCGTGGACGTCGGCGCCCTGGTGGCCGGCTTCCACGCCGCGCACCGGCGGAGCTACGGCCAGGCGGACGAGCGGGAGCCGGTGGAGCTCGTCAACTTCCGGGTGACCGGCATCGGCATCGTGCGGAAGGCCGAGCTCGCGCCGCTGACGGGCGGAGCGAGCGGCGACGTCCCGGTGCGCAAGGGCGAACGCCACGCCTACTTCGGGGCCGCGGGGTGGCTCCCCTGCCCCGTCTTCGAGCGCCACGGCCTGGGCGCGGGAGCGGTGGTGGCCGGCCCTGCATTCGTGGAGGAGCCGGGGGCGACCGTGGTCGTGTATCCCGGGCATCGCGGCACCGTCGACGCCATGGGGAACCTCCTAGTCGTGGTGGAGCGCTGAGGATGGCGGCGGTGGATCCGGTCACGCTGGAGGTGGTCGGCAACTACCTGGTCTCGGCCGTCCGCGAGATGGGCACCACCCTCATGCGGACGGCGTACTCGACCCTGATCCGGGAGGAGATGGACTGCTCGACGGCGCTGTTCGATCCCGCCGGCCAGCTCATCGCCCAGGCGGACCACGTGCCGTCCCACCAGGGCACGCTCAGCCTGGCCGCCAAGACGCTCCTCCAGACCGTGCCCCTCGAGCCCGGCGACGTGGTGATCCTCAATCACCCCTACCGGGGCGGCACGCACCACCCGGACATCATGATCTTCAAGCCGGTCTTCCACGGGGACCGGCTGGTCGCCCTAGCAGGCTCCCTCGGCCATCACCTGGACGTCGGCGGGCGGGCGGCGGGTAGCATCTCGACCGACGCCCGGGACATCTTCGAGGAGGGGCTGATGATCCCGCCGCTGAAGCTCTACCGGCGGGGCGTCCTCTTCGAGGAGATCTTCGACCTGATCGCCAGCAACATCCGCGAGCCGCGGAAGACGCTCGGGGACCTGAGGGCCCAGGTGGCGGCGGTCACCGTCGGCGAGCGCCGCTATCTCGAGCTGGCGGAGCGCCACGGGGCGGAGCCGCTGGCCGCCATCGTCGCGGCCAGCCTCGACAACTCCGAGCGGCTCATGCGGGAGGACCTCCGCGCCTATCCGAACGGCCGCTATGCCGCCGAGGGATTCATGGACGGCGACGGCATCTCGGACACGCCGGTCCGGATCGCGGTGACGGTAACGGTGGAGGACGGCGACGTGACCGTCGACTTCACCGGGTCGAGCCCCCAGGTCCGCGGCCCGTTCAACTGCGCCCTCTCCTCGGCGTACGCCTCCGTGTACTGCGCCGTCCGCTACATGGTGAACCCGCTAATCCTGCAGAACGAGGGATGCTACCGCCCGATCCGTGTCGTCCTCCCCGAGCGGAGCATCGTCAAGCCGGTGCCGCCGGCGCCGCTCTCCGGCCGCTTTCACACCCTCGAACGGATCGCGAACACGATCGTGATGGCGTTCAACCAGGCGCGCGGCACCCGGGCGGTCGGCAGCGGGCACGCGCACCTCACCTCGTTCTCGGTCTCCGGACGGCGGCCCGACGTCGACACGCCGTACGTCTTCTTCGAGATCCTGGGCGGCGGCTGGGGTGCGACCCCGGCCGGCGACGGCCTCGATGCGACCTTCGGCCTGATGGCCAACTGCCTCGACGTCCCGATCGAGGCGCTCGAGCTCGAGTACCCGCTCCGGGTCGAGCGATACGAGTTCCTGGCGGACTCCGCGGGGGCCGGCCGGCACCGGGGCGGGCTCGGGCTCCGGCGCGACGTGCGCTACCTGTCCGGCGACGGGTACTTCACGAACCGCTCCGACGCCCAGACGGTCCCGCCGGGCGGGGTCCTCGGCGGCGCCGACGGCGCGCCCTCGCGCCACTGGCTCGTCCGCGCGGACGGAACGGAGGTCCGGCTTCCCTCGAAGGCGACGAACCTCACGATCGCGGCTGGGGACCTCGTGCGCCTGGAGACCCCCGGCGGCGGCGGCTGGGGGCCACCGGCCGAGCGCGAGCCGGATGCGGTGCTGCGCGACGCGCTCGACGGGAAGATCTCGGTGGCGGCCGCTCGGGACGTGTACCGGGTGGCGGTGGACCTGGCCGGCCGCGTCGACGCCGATGCGACCGCCGCGCTCCGCGCGGTCAGCCCTCCTCCGGCGGCCGGCTGAACACCAGCGCCTCGCTCAGCCACGCGCCGCGCGCGAAGCGCTCGAGCCCGAGCGGCGCGATGTCTGCCGTCCGCGCCGCCCCGTCGAGGATCAGCTCGGCCATGAGCTGGCCGGTGGCGGGACTGTGCATGAACCCGTGTCCGCTAAACCCCGCGGCGACGTACACGCCCGAGAGATTCGGCACGGGCCCGAGGATGGCGTTGCCGTCGGGCGTCATGTCGAGCGAGCCGGCCCAGGCCCGCGTGAACGCGGCGTGCTCCAGCGGGGGCATGCGGTGGACCGCCCACTCGGCGGAGGTGGCGAGGTTCGCCCAGTCCACCGCGGTGTCGAACGTCGACCCGGGACCGAGCCCGCCGGCCATGAGAACGCCGGGCCCCTCCCGGCGGCAGTACCACGACCGCGCCGGCTCGATCACCATCGGCGTCGCCGGCGGGTGGTCCGGCAGCGCCTCGCTCACGAAGACCTCGCGCTTGAGCGGCCGGACGGGAATGTCCACGCCGAGCCACTCGCCGACTCGGCCGGACCACGCGCCGGCGGCGACGACCAGCGTGCCGGGGGCGAGCGTGGCCGCGGGCGTCTCCACGGCCTCCACCCGGCCGTCACGCATGCGGATCCCCGTGACCGGGCAGCCCTCGCGGATCCGGACCCCCAGTTCGGCGGCGCGGCGTCCGAAGGCGGCCGTGACCTCGGCGGGCCCGGCGACCCCGTCCGTCGGACAGAAGGCCCCGCCGACCAGATCGCCCACGGCAACCCACGGGTGGATCCGCCCGATCTCGGCCGGCGTGACGAGCCGCACGTCGACCCCGAGGCCCTGTTGCATCCGGACGTTGCGCTCGAACGCCGCCATCTCGTCCGTCTCGCGCGTGACGAGGAGATACCCGCAGGGGTCGAAGAGCGGGTCGGCGCCCAGCTCGGCCTCGAAGCGCCGGAAGACCTCGAGGCTCACCTGACTCATCCGGACGCACACCGGCGTCGAGAACTGCTGGCGCACGCCGCCGACGGCCTTGCCGGAGGAGCCGGAGCCGACCGTTCCCTGCTCGAGCACGACGACGCCGCGCGCGCCGCGCCGGGCCAGGTGATAGGCGATGCTGCAGCCGACCACGCCGCCGCCCACGATCAGGATCTCGACCGGTGTCCGCATCGCGCCGTCCCCGAGCATAGACCCCGGCCCGAGGCGCCGACAACCGCCGGGGCCGCCAAGTGCATCGGGAGCTTGGAGCGGAGGGCCCGGAACCCTCCCCTCTGGGGTCCGCGAACAGACGGAGACGGCGGCGCCCGGTGGGGGGCGCGATCGTGCGCGGGTCAGGCGGCGGACACCTGTCCCGGTCAGAAACCGCATCGGCCAGACTGTCTCGATTCCGCCGCGTGCGGTAATGGCCATAGGCTTGCGCGAGCGCCCGGGGCGGCTGCGATCCGGATCGCCGACCACGCCCGCCGCGCGGGAACACGGCCCCGCCGGCACACGCGGCGTGCCGGGCCGGGCGATCGACCGCGATCAGGACGCACGCTGGTAAAGGTGATGGAGCCCGCCGACCTGCGGGATCGCCACTACACGCCCGCGCGTTGAGGGCTGCACCGAGCGGGGCCATGGACTGTTGTTGTCGAGCGCCTGATGGGGCCGCACCTGTTGTAGTAGGCGAGGTAGGCGCGCAGGAGGCGGCGCAGACGGGCGTCGCTCAGAATGAGGAAGTGATCCAGGCACTCGCGGCGAATGGAGCCGATCACCCGCTCCACGAAGGGGTTCGGCCAGGGTGCGCGTGGGGCGGTGAGGATCTCGCGGATCCCCATACCCGTGACTCCCCGCCCGAACGCCTCGCCGTAGATCGCGTCTCGATCCCGGAGCAGAAACCGTGGAGCGGAATCGTCCCGGAACGCCTCGACGAGTTGCCGGGCGGTCCAGCTGGCCGTGGGGTGCTCCGTGACGTTGACGTGGAGGAGTTCGCGGCGGTCGTGGCGGAGCACGACGAACACGAACAGAAGGCGAAAGGTCAGGGTCGGCACGAGGAAGAAGTCCACGCCCACGATTTCCCGGGCATGTGCGGCCAGAAAGGCGCGCCAAGTCGGCGAGGATCGAGGGAACGGTCGGTGCATGTATTTGCTGACGGTCAGCTCGGCGACCACGTCGCCGAGCAGGGCGAGTTCCGCCTGGATCCGCCGCCGGCCCCACGTCGGATTGTCCCGCGCCATCCGATGAATCAGACGGCGAAGCTCGGCGGCGAGCTTTGGGCGCCCGACCGGGTTCGGGCTGGACTTCCACCGCCAGGGGAGCTGACAGCCAGACCCACAGGATCCGATCCCGCCGCGCCAGGCGTGGTCGGCCAATGGATCGCTGGAGGACTAGTCTAGGAGTTAATGGCGGAGCGCGAGATTCTCGAGCGTGACAGCGGCCGCACCGGTAGAGACGGCGCGCAGGAACGTCCAGAGACCGATCCCCAGTATCAGCAGAATCATCAGGCCCTCCGCATCAGGTATGGCGGCTAAGGCCCGACTCTATCGGATGAGGGGCGGAGGTGGTCAGGCAAGTTCAGCCGCGACCAGCAGATGGAGTTCTTGACCGGGACACATCCATGAGCAACCGGATGGTTAAACAGAACAGACAGGTGGAACTCGATCGGTCCGTGCGAAGTCCCGACGGAGCCGCGTCCCGGTCCGCTGGTCGAGTCCACGACGATGATATTACATGCTCTGTGATAGACTCAGGCCACGATGAACCAGCTGCGAACCGCCCGGCAGTCTCGGGGGTGGACCCAGGCCCGGGCCGCCGCCCGGCTCGGGGTCTCCCAGCCCTACCTCGCCATGCTCGAGACTGGGCAGCGGCCGCTCACACCCGCCGTGGCGCGGCGGGCGATGCGGATCTACAGCCTGGCGCCGACTGTCCTGCCCCCCACCCGGGTGGCGCCGCGGGTCGGCGCCGCGACGCTTGCCCAGGACCTCGCGGCCCTCGGCTATCCGGGTTTCGCCCACCTCGCGCGCCGGCCCGGTGTCGCGAAGCATCCCGGCGCGGTGCTGCTCACCGCCCTCGCCCAGCCCGAGCTCGAGGCGCGCGTGGTCGAGGCCCTGCCCTGGTTGCTCCTCCGCTACTGGAACCTCGACCCGGCGTGGCTCGTGCGCGAGGCCAAGGTGCGCGACCTCCAGAACCGCCTCGGCTTCGTCGTGAGCCTGGCGCGCGAGGTGGCCGAGCGCGAGGGCGACGGGTCGCGCCTCGGGGCCCTGCGCGCGCTCGAGGCCGCCCTCGACCGGAGCCGGCTGGCGCGCGAGGACACCCTCGGGCCGCGCCACGCTCACGGAGGCCGAGCGACGGTGGCTCGACACGCACCGGTCGGCCGCCGCGCGCCACTGGAATCTCCTGACCGACTGGACGGCGGAGGCGCTGCGCCATCGCGCCTGAGCCGCCGTCCCCGTGGCGCGAGTTCCTGGCGGCGCTCGACGCCGCCTGCCGGAGGTCGTGGCGCCACTGTCTTGGGGGATTCGTCGTCGCGGTGCGCTACGGCCTCTCGCGCCCGACGGCCGACCTCGACTATCTCGAGGTGATCCCCGCGAGGCACGCCGCGCGCCTCCAGGACTCGCCGGTCCGGGCAGCGCGCTGGCCCGCGCTCACCGGGTGCACCTCCAGCACGTGACCGTCGCGAGCCTGCCTGATCGGTACGAGGAGCGGCTCACCCCGCTCTGGCCCGGCCGGTTCGCGCGCCTTGCCCTCCTCACCCTGGAGGCGCACGATCTGGCGCTCTCGAAGCTGGCCCGGAACAGTCCGATCGACCGTGAGGATGTCGCCCGCCTGGCCCGCACCGTTCCGCTCGACCCGGTCCTCCTGCGCGAGCGCTACGAGACGGAGCTGCGACCGATCATCATCGGGGACCTCGCCCGTCACGACCAGACGCTCGCGCTCTGGCTCGAGGCGTACTTCGGGTAAACCGGCCGATGCGCCAGGCGTTGCTGTGGATCGATCGGTCGCGCGAACGTCTCGCGAGTCAGTCTGGACGGCCGATTCTCGCTATGCCCGAAACTATGCCCGCGACCGCCCTCCCCAGGCCCGAAATCACCCACCGCCAGCCAAGCACCCAAAGAAAAACCCCTCGGTAAGTCCGCGACTTACCGAGGGGTTCTATTTCGCCCACCTGCTTGACAGGCCAGTGTGCTAACCAGGCTGCACCACGACCCCCATTGCAGATTAGCTACTTAGCGCACATGGGTCAAGGGCGCCCCTGCCAAACTATGCCCGGGTGATCATTGGCCTCTTTGGCCAGTGCCCTTCGGATTTACTCATGCATGCACGTGCATGACAATGGTCCCCGGAGGACTGCTGATGCGCACGACGATCGAGATGAAACCGGAGCATCGCGCCAAGCTGCTCGAACTCGCGGCCCACCGTGGTGCCAAGGGGTTCTCGCAGTTCGTGAGTGAGGCCCTCGACGCCTACCTGCGCGCGGAGGCCGGGCGCAACGGAAGCGCGCCGTGCTCCTGAAGGGGGCCATGCCGTCCCAGGAGGGCAAATCGCTGCGAGATGCGGCCGAGGCGCTCCGGAGGTCCTGGCGATGATGGTCGCCGACAGCGACGTGCTCATCGACTTCCTGGAGGGCCGAGCTCCGGCGGCGAATCGGGTCTCCCTGGAGCTCGACCGTGGTCAGCTCCGGACCACCGTCATCACGCGCTTCGAGCTGCTCGCCGGGGCGAAGACTGCGCGCCAGCTGAAGCTCGTCGGTGAACTCCTCGCCGCCTTGCCGTGTCTTCCACCCGACGAGCCGGGTGCCGATGCGGCGGCCGAGATCCATCGAACCCTGGAACGGGACGGCGTGGGCCTCGGCATGGGCGACAACCTCATCGCCGGGATCGACCCGGAACCGACGCCATCACGGACAAGAAACGGACAGTTGACGCGACGTCGTCCTGCATACGGCCCTCGCCGCCCCACCACCTCCCGGCGGGGGTTCAAGGGGCACCCAGATGTGATATCGTTCGGGCATGGGTGACCCGCGCGAGATCGAGTCAAAGGCTCTGCAGCTTCCGCCCAAGGAGCGCGCTCAACTCGCCCAACGCCTCATCTCCAGCCTCGACCCGGAGTCCGACCGCGACGCGGAGCAGGCCTGGCTTGAGGAGGCCGAGCGTAGACTCGACGAGCTCGAATCCGGCAAGGTCGCCGGCATCCCTGCGGAGCAGGTGCTCGACAAGGTCCGTTCGACGCTTCGGTGAGAAGGGTCGAGTTTCATCCTGAGGCGGACGCCGAGCTCGTCTCAGCCGCGCGGTACTTCGAGAGCCACGTCGAGAGTTTAGGTCTGGACTTCATCCTTGCGGTCCGGCGAGCCTACGAACAGATCCTCGAGTTCCCGGACAGCGGTCGCCCTTTCGGCCGTCGACTCAGGCGTACCCTCGTCCGAGGGTTTCCCTACGGCCTCCTCTACCGCGTCGAGCCGTCACGGATTCTCATCGTCGCGGTCGCACACCTCCATCGGCGGCCAGGCTACTGGCGGTCGCGCCTCTGAGGGCGCGGCAAACAGGAGCAACCCAGTGCGCCCCGGTCGAGGGGGCCGCATTCCCCTCTGACGCCCGACCTCTCGAGCGACACGGTCCCGACACATTGCGCGAAGCGGGGGGTCCGTCCGACACTGAGCCATGCCGATACGACGCGGCGACCGGTTCGAGCTCCCCGTTCCGCGCGAGGCGTGGGAGGCGGGGCTCATCCCTCTGAACGGGGGATTCCGCCACCTCGTGTCGCCGACCGGAGAGCCCACCACGGTCGAGTTCCTGGAGGAATCCGGGCGCGTCGTGGCGGGTAGGTGGGACGGAGAACATGGCGCGCTCGAGGTGCCACGCCTGCAGGACCTCCGCCCGACGGCCGGGCCTGGCCAGCGGCTGGAGCTGCACGTGGAGACGGCGGATCCTCCTCGGTTTCGCGTGGGACCGCTGGGCCAGCGGTCGCTCAACCTCGCCTGGGGAGAAGCCTCGCGCGAGATCGCGGCCGTCCCCGTCCGCACCGATCCCGCCGATGCCGAGGTGCTCGCGGCGTTCGCCGAGGGGCACGAGGAGCCGCTGTCCGCCTACCAGCTCAACCGCTGGGGCCACGCGCTCGCCCTGACCCCGGGATTCGACGAGCTGGTCTCGCTCCCCTTCCTGCGGGACGTGATCCCGTACGAGCATCAGATCACCGCGGTCAGGACGGTGCTCAACCGGATGCGGGGACGCGCACTGCTGGCCGACGAGGTCGGGCTCGGCAAGACCGTAGAGGCAACGATCATCCTGGCCGAGCTCTGGCGGCGGCGGCTGGTGCGACGCGTGCTGGTCCTGGCGCCGCCCGGGCTGGTGACTCAGTGGCAAGAGGAGCTGCGGCGGAAAGCCTGCCTCGACTTCGTGAGCCACGACGCGGAGCCGTTCCGGCAAGCGGGGCGGGAGGCCTGGCAGCGCTTCGAGCGCGTGGTCGCCTCCTTCCACACGGCCAAGCGGCCGGAGCATGCCCGCGTGATCGAGGAAATCGCGTACGACCTCGTGATCGTGGACGAGGCCCATCACCTGCGGAACGCCCGCACCGTTCTCTGGCAGTTCGTGAACCGGCTCCGCCGGACCTACCTCCTGCTCCTTACGGCGACGCCGGTCCAGAACGATCTGGACGAGCTGTTCAACCTGGTCACGCTGCTCCAGCCCGGTCAGCTCAGCACACTCCGGGCGTTCCACCGCGATCACGTGGCCCGGGGGGACCGCCGACAGCCCCGGGACCCCGAGGGCCTCCGCCGCCTCCTCACCGACGTCATGGTCCGAAACCGTCGCGCGACCACCGCGGTGGCGCTCACGCGCCGGGTGGCCAGGACGGTGACCGTGACGCCAACATCAGCCGAGCAGGCGCTGTACACCGAGCTGTCGGAGTTCCTCCGTCAGAGCTGCCGGTCGGGTGGCGAGGTCACCCGGATGATGGCACAGACCCTCCAGATGGAGTTGGGTTCGAGCCCCCGGGCCGCCGCCGCGACGCTGGAGCGCCTCGTCAACGGGACGCGTCCGGGACCCCTCCTCCAGGAGTTGCGGCGGTTCGACGAGCAGGCGCGGGCGGTCGGCGACGACGCCAAGAGCCGCGCCCTCCTCAGCCTGGTGCGCACATGGCCGGACAAGCTTTTGGTCTTCACCCGCTTCCGTGCGACCCAGGAGTATCTGGCCGGGATGCTGCGCGAGGCGGGTGAGCCGCTCGCCCTCTATCACGGTGCGCTGCGCCGCGTCGAGAAGGACGCCGCCGTTCGCGCGTTCGAAGGCCCCGCCCGGATCCTGCTCTCGACGGAAGCCGGCGGCGAGGGTCGCAATCTTCAGTTCGCGCACGGGCTCGTGAACTACGACCTCCCGTGGAATCCGATGCGGATCGAGCAGCGGATCGGGCGGCTATCCCGGGTCGGCCAGACGCGCGACGTCCACGTGTTCAACCTGGTCGCCGCGGGCACCATCGAGGAGATGCTGCTAGACGTGCTGGACGCCAAGATCAACATGTTCGAACTCGTGATTGGCGAGATCGACATGATCCTGGGCCAGCTCGCCAGCGACCAGGACTTCGAGGAGCTCGTGACCGACCTGTGGCTCGCGTCCGCGAACCCCTCGGCCCTCCGGGCCGAGATGCAGGCCCTCGGTGATCAGCTGCTCGCGGCCAAGACCGCCTACCTCGAGGCCAAGGCGCTCGATGACCGGCTATTTGGCGACGTACTCGCCGCCGGGGGCCCGTCGTGAAGGTGCCGGGCGGAGTCGAGGCGTTCGCCGTCACGGCGATCGAGCAGGCGGGTGGTGTCGTGGAGCGAAGGGCCGACGGGCTCCACACGGTCCTGTGGCCGGAACCCGGGTCCGGGGACCTGACGGTGCGCCAGCTCGCCTTCGACCCCGAGCTGCTCGACGAGATGCCCGACGCCGAGCTGGTGTCGTTCGCCAGCCCTACCCTGGAGCGTCTGCTTCGGGACACTACGGCGTCCGGGCGCGTGGCACGCGCGTTCCTGGACAGTGCGGTGACCGCAACGCCGAGCACAGCTGACCAGCTGCGGCGTGCCTATCGCTTCTTCGAGAGCGCCTGGACCCCGCAGGGCGGGCGACCCTGGTGGGTCCCGACCGGGCTCTTCCTTTTCCGGGTGCGGTATCTCTCGGACGAGCGGGAGGAGGACCTCCTAGAGGTCGCGGTGAACCTCACCGACGGTCGCCTCCTGCGCCGCCTCCAAGATGCGCTCGACCGCCACGGTGTCGCTGGCGACCCCGTAGAGGCGTGGCCCATGATGGCGGAACGGCCCACCGCCGAGGCCTACGCGGTGGCGCGGCGCGAGATCGAGCAGCGTCTCTCCGCCCCGCTGGGATCCCGGCGGCGAGAGTTCGAGGCACGACTGGCCCGCGAGAGCGGGCGAGCCCGGGCCTACTACACCGAGCTGATCCGGGAGCTCGAGAGACGGCGGGCCGCACTGCCGCCCGACAACTCGGAGCAGGCCGCCCTCGGATCGAAGCGCCTGGCAATCGAGCGCGAGCGCGACGGGCGGCTGGGCGAGCTGGGGGCGAAGTATCGGCTGTCGGCGGAGCTCTCGCTGCTGAGCGTCCTCCGACTCTATCTGCCGCGCGTCGTATTTGCCGGCACGCTTGCTGACAAACGCCGTGAGGTGCCACTCGCGCTGACCTGGGATCCGGTCGAGCGCACGGGGGAGCCAGCTCGGTGCGGCCGCTGCAACGGCCTCACTTACGAGGTGGGCCTTCACGGCGGCGGCATCGCCTGTCCGCGGTGCCTCGCCGCCGGAGACCGGTTGCACCGAGGAACCGCCTCGGCGTTTTGATCGGTAGCGCGAGACTCCTGACGAACGAGTCTTGCCCGGTCGATTTCGGTATGCTCGAAACTATGCCCGCGACCGCCCTCGGCGGGCCCCAAATCACCCACCACCAGCCAAGCAGCCAAAGAAAAACCCCTCGGCAAGTCCGCGACTTACCGAGGGGCCTTGATCTGCCCGCCTGCTTGACAGGCCAGTGTGCTAACCAGGCTGCACCACGACCTCGTCCTTACAGATTAGCTACTTAGCGGATACCGGTCAAGGGCGAAACGACGTTGGAGATGATATCAAATACACCCAACGTGCACACTGGCCTTTCGGCCAGGGATTTTCAGTCAGCAACATGCGTCGTTGGCCTGAGCCCGTCCGTATCGGGTACCCCGGCCGAATATTCGGACACTACGGGCGCCTGCCCGCGGTGCCGGTCGCTACTTATTATACGCGTTCGTCCAGAGCACGCCCTCCGTCGTGTCCGGCGTCCCCTCGACCGCGCCGATCGCCTTCATGACGTTCAGCTGGTTCGTGACCGCGGCCTGGGTCAGCCGGCCACCCTTCCGGATGGCGGGGATGAGGGCGTCGAACGAGATCTTGAGCGTCGCCTCGTCGGTCTCCGCGAAGTACTTCTTCAGGTGCGCCAGGGCCGCCGGGCGGTTCGATAGCATCCAGTCATAGGCCTGATTCAGCGACCGGATGTACGCCTCGACGAGCCGGGGATTCTTCTCCGCCCAGGACTTGAGGACGGCGATGCACTCGAACGCGAAGTCGCCGAACTCCGGCGGCCCCTCGCCGGCCGAGTTCTTGAGCATGACCGTGCCCACCTTGTCCCGCTCGAGGAGGTACGGCGCCGGCGCCGACAGCATGAAGGCGTCGATCCGTTTGGCCTTCATGGCCGCGACCAGGGCCTGCCCGCCGCCGATCTGCACGAAGGTGGCGTCCTTCTCCGGGTCGAACCCGCCCTTGCGCAGGAGGTAGGACGGGAAGAGCTGGGTCACCGCGCCCGGCCGCGTGATCCCGAACGTCATCCCCTTGAGCGCCTTGAGCTTGTCGCCCAGGGGCGAGGCCGGCGTGAGCTTGAGCTGGTCCAGGACGTCGTTCCGCACCACCATGTCCATGGTCAGGGCGTTGACCATGCTGTAGACGAGAATCGGGTCCTTGCCCTCCTTCTGGAGCGCGGCCACGTCATCCACGGCGAAGTCGGTGAACTGGGCGTTCCCTGACAGAAGCGCGGCCACCCCCAGCTTGCCGCTGTCGATCTCCACGTACTCCCAGTCGAGGCCGTTCTTCCCGAAGAATCCCTCGGACTTGGCGATGAACGGCACCGCTAGGTCGATGACCTTGAAGCCGGCTTGCTTCACCTTGACCGGTGTCTGGGCCTCCGACGGGGGCGCGCCGGTCAGGCTGGCCAGCAGCGCGGCCACGGCCGCGAATACCTTCCACGTTCTCATCGGCTGACTCTCCCTCTGTGTGGGTCCCGGGACCTCCGGGACCGCTGGATGAATGTCCGGGGACTCCTCCGCCAGCGGACGGGTGGTGTCTCACCCCCTCACGACCGACGCTGCCGGGCGGGGACACCACCGGAGGAGGCGCCGCTCGGCGAGGCTCAGGGCCAGGTCCATGACGGCCACGATCACGAGCAGCGCCAGGATGGCGGCCATCGTCCCTGCGGTGTTGAACTGCGCAGCGGCCGAGGTGACCAGGTATCCCAGACCGCGGTTGGCCGAGATGAACTCACCCACGACGGCCCCGATCAGGGCCTCGGGCACGGCAAGGCGGAGGCCGGTCATCAGGTACGGCACCGTGCCGGGCAGGATCAGCTTCGTGAGGAGCTCGAAGCGGCCGGCACCCATGACCCGAAGTGCGTTGGCCTGGTGCGGGTTCACGGTGTAGACCCCGGCCACCATGTTCATGAACACGACGAAGAAGACGAACGCCGCAGCCAGGATGATCTTGGGCGCGGTGGCGAGGCCGAACCACATGACGATGAGGGGCGCGAGGGCGATCTTCGGGATGGAGTAGAAGGCGATCAGAAACGGGCGCAACACCCGGTGGGCGGCCTCGACCGCAGCGACGAGGACGGTCAGCGCCACGCCCAGGAGGACGCCGATCGCGTACCCGCCCAGCACTTCCATCACCGTCTGGCCGAGATGGGGAAAGAGGCGGCCGGACGTCACCAGGGCGATGAAGGCCGCCGCGACGCCACCAGGATCGCTGAGGAACTCGGCGTCGACGAGCCGGCCGGAGACGAAGCCCCAGCCTCCGAGGAAGACGACGAGGACCACGGCGCGGCCGACGGCGATCCCGACGCGGCGAGTCCGGTCCCGCGCGGTCTCGGCGGCGCCGGTCCGCGCGAGCAGGTCGGCCTCGTGCGTGGTCGGTCCGAGCGAGGCGGGGACGGCAGCGTTCATTCGACGAACTCGTCGGCGCCGGGAGCCCGGGCGGCGGGCCGGGCCAGCTCGCGGGCCTCGCCGGGGTCGACGGCAAGGGAGCGCCGCCACACCTGCCCCCCCGCGTAGACGACGGTCGCGACCCAGGCGGGATCGGTGTCGGGGTGATCCTCCCGGTAGTGAGCGGCCCGGCTCTCGGTCCGGAACAGCGCACTCGCCGCGGACGCTCGAGCCGCAGCGGCGAGGTGGCCGAGCTCGGCTGCGGCCACCAGGTCCCCCAGCGTCTCGGGCCGTATGCCGGCCGCGTGCTCCTCGGTCGCCCCGGCTTGCGCCGCCGCCTTGCTGAGCCCGGCCTCGGTGCGGACGATCCCGAGCCCGAGCCACATGGCGTCCCGGAAGGCGGTCAGCGCCGCCTTGAGCTCGGGCGAGACCTCCGAGCTCTCCTCGCGGAGCGCGGCGAGCCGGCGCGTCCATCGCCGGAGGCTCCCGTCGTCGACCATCCCGGGGGCCGCGGTTCCGGCGTGGCGCGCCGCGGCCTGGCCCGCGCGGTGCCCAAAGACCTGCGTCTCCGGCACCGCATTGCTGTTCAGGCGATTGCCCCCGTGAACACCGCCCGCCGTCTCGCCGCACGCGTAGAGGCCAGGGCGGCTCGAGCCACCCCACTCGTCGATCAGCACCCCACCCATGACGAAGTGGGCCTCGGGCGCGATGATCAGCGGAATCGTGCGGTAGTCGATGCCGTGCGGGTCGAGGCGGTCGACCACCTTGCTGTTCTCGTGGCGGAACACCTCGTCGGGGACGGCCGACACGTCGAGGACGACGCCCCCGTCCACGGCCTTGCCGAACCGGATCTGGTCGAAGATACCCCGGGCGGAGACGTCCCGCGTGGCCGCTTCCTTCCGGACGGGGTCGTAAGCCTCCATGAACCGCTCGCCCGCCGCGTTGTAGAGCCGGGCGCCCGACACGAACGTCGACGGCTGCACGGGGACGCGGCTCGAGCCGAAGGGACGGATGAGACGCCATGGGTAGAACTGGATGAACTCCATGTCGCGGAGAACCGCGCCGGCCTGGAGCGCGAGCGCGTAGCCGCCGCCCGTCACGTCCACCGGATTGCTGGTCACGCTGAAGAGGCGGCCGGCTCCGCCGGCGGCGAGGACCGTCGCCCCCGCCCGGACCAGCACCAGCTCGGCGCGGTCTCGCCGATATCCGAGCGCCCCGACGACCCGGCCGTCGTCGACCAGCAGCTCGATCACCAGCACGTTCTCGAGCACGTCGACACCAGCGGCCAGGACGGCGGCCCGGAGGGGGAACGTGAGATCGGTACCGCGGATGTGTTCCGGGACAAGGACCCGCGGATGGCGGTGATCCCCGCTCGGCGAGAGATAGTAGCCGCCGTTCCGCCGCTGGAACCGGGCGCCAATCGCGATCAGCTCGCGAAGCCGCGCCGGCGCCTCCTCGGTGAGGGCCCGGGCCAGGACGCGCTCGTTGACGAACCCGCCGCCGACGACGGTGTCCGCGTAGTGCTGGCGCGGGTCGTCGGCGGGATCGAGATCGTCACAGGCCGCGGCGAAACCGCCTGACGTGTTGGCGGAGGAGCCGCTCTGGCCGAGCTTGCGCTTGACCAGCACCAGCACGCGCGCGCCGGCCTGGCGGGCGCTCCACGCCGCGCGGAGGGCGGCCAGGCCGCCGCCGACCACCAAGACATCGGTGGCAAGCTCCGTCGACGCGCTCGGGCGGACCGTCACGACGTGCCGGGCTCCCTGCCCGCCGGGCTAGCCCCCCACCACGTGGAGGCGAAGGGGGTGATTCGTGAGCACCTCGCAGCCGGTGGGCGTCACCAGAACCGTCTCACTGAATCCGAGACCGTACTGGCGCGGCACGCGGAGGGCCGGCGGCATGTGGAACACCATCCCCGGCTCGAGGTGCGTCGGGTCGTCCCGGCGGAGGCTCACGATGTGCCCCTCGCCCCAGCTCGGCGCGTAGCCGACGCCGACCGAGTACCCCGTGCGTTTCCGGAAGTTCGGCTCGAACCCGGCACGCTCGATCGGCTCCCGGCACGCCGCGTCCACCGCGCCGCTGGTCACGCCCGGCCGGATGGCCCCGATGGCCGACTGCAGCGCGCCGATGATGACGTCGGCCATCCGCCGGACCTCGTCGCGTACCGGCGCGATGACGGCGCCCCGCATGAGGGGGCCGAAGTACCGGCGGCGGCAGCCGCTCAGCTCGAGGAGGATCGTGTCGCCGGCCTCGAGGCGCCGGTTGCCGAACGTGAGGTGCGCCACTCCCGACCGCCACCCCGAGGTCACGATGGGGTCGCCCGCGAAGAAGTCGGACCCGGCCGCCATCATCGCGGCGTAGGCGGCGCTGGACACCGCGTTCTCGGTGACCCCGGGCCGGACCGCCTCGAGGGCGGCGGTCGCGCCCGCCTCGGTGATGCGGCACGCTTGCCGGATGAGCGCGATCTCCTCCGCCGACTTGATCGCGCGTCCCGCCTCGACGAGGCCCGTGCCGTCGGCCGGCTGACCCAGGAGGCGCCGGAACCGATCCATGACCGCCGGCGAGACGAAGGACTCCCCGAGCTCCACGCCGACCCGCCCGTCCAGCCACCCGCGCTTCCGCAGCACGGCCACCGCCTGCTCGAGCGGATCCTGATCGTCCGCGAAGGTCTCGAAGTCGCGGAGCCAGGTCGTCGTCTCCGCGACCGTGCGCTCCATCTCCCGGACAAACAGGAGCGGCTCCGCGTCATGGCGTACGACGAGCACCCCGAAGTTCGAGTAGCCGATCGATTCGTACCCGCTCAGGTACGTGATGTTTTCGGCCGCGACCACCAGAAGGGCATCGAGGGAGGCGGTCCGCATCCGGGCGCGGAGGTCGCGGAGGCGGCTGGCGAACTCGGCGTCGCTGAACGCGAGCGGCATGGGACGGGTCATGAGGTCCTCCAGAGGGTCAGGCCGGGGCCGCGCCCCGGGATCGGGAGTCATGCCAGTGATGGCCGATCGTCTCGCTCGGCACCACCGGTCCGAAATATTGACGGAAGTTGGCCAGGGTGACGGCCTGCACGGTGGGGTCGGCGGCGGCCGTCGCGTCCTCCGCCACCACCACGTAGTAGCCGAGGGCAAACGCGTGCTGGACGCTGGTCTGGACGCACAGGTTCGTGACCACGCCCGTGCCCACCACGGACTCGATGCCCCGCTCGCGGAGGAGACCGTGGAGCGGGGTGCCCTCGAACGCGTCGTACGAGTGGCGGACGATCGTGATATCCCCGGGAGCGGGCGCCGTCACCTCCCCGTCGAGGCGGGCCCCCCAGGTCCCGGCGGCGCACAGGATGTCGTCCTCCATCCCCCGCGCCACGTAGCGCGCCCGGTAGTTGGGGAGGTCGATGGCGGGCCCATGCTCCATCAGGATGTAGACGACCGGAACCCGGGCGGCCCGGGCCGCCTGGATCAGCCGGTTGATCGGCGGGATCACGTGACGGAGCGACGGGCCTCCCGGATGATGGCGCGCGGCCCAGCCGTCGGGATGGATGAAGTCGTGCTGGACGTCGATCACCAGGAGCGCCGAGCGCGCCGGCGCCAGGATCGTCTCGAGAGAGGTCAGCACCTCCGTCATGCCGCCGCCTACCGGGACCCGGGCGCGTCGCGGGGCGCCCACCGGAACCAGCTGCGTTCGAGCAGAGACAGTCCCGCATTCATGCACAGGACGAGCACCAGCAGGCTCCCGATGCCGGCGAACACCTCGGCGGTCTTGTAGCGGGAGCTGGCGGCATTGATGAGGTAGCCTACCCCGCGGTTGCTGCTGATGAACTCGCCGATGATCGCGCCGATGAGGGCGGCCGGGATGGTGAGGCGGAGCGCGGTCACGATGAAGGGCAGGGCGCTCGGCAGCACCACCTTCCGGAAGACGGCCAGGGGGGCGGCGCCCATGACGCGCACCACCGAGACCAGCTGCGGTGGCACCGTCCCCACCCCGGCCAGCGTGCTGAGGAAGACGACGAAGAACACGAAGGTGGCGGCCAGGAGGACCTTCGGCAGCATCCCGATGCCGAACCAGATGATCATGAGCGGCGCCAGCGCGATCTTCGGCGTGGCGTAGGCCAGCAGGACGAAGGGGCGGAGGACGGGCTCGCCGGCCGGGATCATCGAGACTGCGAGCGCGCCGGCGAGGCCGAGGCCGGCGCCGATCACGTAGCCCAGCAGTGTCTCGGTCAGGGTGAAGCGCAGGTGGTACCAGAGGGTGCCCTTCAGGAGGATCGCCCAGAAGGCCTGGGCGATGCTCACCGGGTCGCTCAGGAAGAGGCGGTCGACGATGCGCCCGGACGCCCACGTCCAGCCCCCTAGCAGGAGCGCGAGGAGCAGCGCCTGCCCGGCGAGAATGCGCACCCGGTCCGTCCGCGCCGCCCGGCGCGCGCGGTCGGCCTCCCGCACCAGCAGCGCCCGCTCGCGATCGGGCTCAGACACGGCCGGCCTCGCGGGCCCTGCGGATCTCGTCCCGCAGGTCGTTCCAGATGGCGTCGTAGATGTCAGAGAAGCCTGGCGATTCGTGGATGTGGAAGACGTCGCGGGGCCGAGGGATCCTCACCTCCCGGATCTCCTTGATGCGGCCGGGCGCGCTCGTGAAGATGGCGATCCGGTCCGAGAGGGCGATGGCCTCCACCAGATCGTGGGTGACGAACACCACCGTGCGGCCGCTGCCTTGCCAGAGCTGGAGCAGCTCGTCCTGCAGGAGGAGCCGCGTCTGGGCATCGAGCGGGCCCAGCGGCTCGTCCATCAGGATGACGTTCACGCTCTCGTCCATCAGCGTCCGGACGATCGACGCGCGCTTGCGCATCCCCCCCGACAGCTCGTGGGGATAATGGTGCTCGAACCCCCGGAGCCCGACCCGGCCCAGATACTCGAGCGCCCGGGCGCGCCGGGACTCGCGGGGCACGCGCTTCAGCTCGAGGGCGATCTCCACGTTGGCCAGCGTCGTGCGCCACGGCAGGAGGTTGTCGTCCTGGGTGACGTAGCCGACGCGGGTGTTCACGTCCTCGACGGCGCGGCCGTCGTGCAGGATCCGGCCCTCGGTGGGCGCCGTGAGCCCGGCGAACATGTTGAGCACGGTCGACTTGCCGCAGCCCGAGGGCCCGATCAGCGAGAGGAACTCTCCCGGACGCACGTCCAGGTTGATGTCGCGGAGCGCGGTCATCGGCAGCGCCCTCGAGCCTCCGCGGGGGACGAAGATCTTGTAGACCCCTCGGGCCTCGAGCGCCGGTCCACGCCCGGCCGGCACGTGCGACTCCGGACCGACCGTGGCCAGTCCTACCGGACGAACTCGTTCGTCCACAGCACCCCTTCGGCCGCGCTCGCGCTCACGCTCTCGCCGACGGTCTTGAAGATGTCGAGGTATCTCTGGACCCCGGTCTGACTGAAGCGCCCGTCGACGCTGATCGCGGGCAGGGTCGCGTCCAGCGAGATGGCCAGGCTCTCGGCCGGCGTGTCCCGGAAGTACTTCTCCCCCAGGATGCGTAGGGCTTCCGCCTTGTTCGCCTGAAGCCACTCGGTCGCCCGCCGGAGCGCCCGCGCGTACGCCTGGAGGGCGGTGCCGTTCCGTCGGGCGTACTCCGCCGTGGTGAACATGGCGGCATACGTGGTGTCTCTGAGCTCCGGGACCTCCCCGGCCGTGTTCCGGATCACGATGCGCCCCACCCCCTCACGCTCGAGCGTCTGCGGCAAGGGCGGCGAGAGGAGGAACGCGTCGATGCGCTCGCTCTTGAAGGCCGCAGCCAGGGCCGGCACGCCGCCGACCTGGACCAGGGTCGCGTCGCGATCGGGGTTGAGGCCCGCTCGCACCAGGAAATAGCGCGCGAAGACGTCGGTGGGAGCCCCCGGCCGGGTAATGCCGATCGTCAGGCCCTTGAGGGCCGCGTAGCGCGTGGGCAGCGGCGTCTCCGCCGTGAGCCCGAGGCGCTGGGCGACCGGCGTGCGCAGGATCAGGTCCAGGGTGACCCGGCCGACCAGGTTGTAGAAGAGCAGAATCGGCTTGCCTTCCTGCTGGAGTCGCGCCACGCCCAGAGGGTCGAGGTCCGAGATCTGCGCGTTGCCCGAGATGACGGCGGCCGCGCCAAGCGCGCCACTGTCCAGCTCGGTGAAGGTGAAGTCGACGCCCTCCTGCGCGAAGAAGCCCTTCTCCAGCGCGATGAACGCGGGCGCCATGTAAAGGACGCGGAACCCCGCCTGGGTGAGCTTGTGGCGAGACTGGGCAAGGACGCTGATCGCCGGGACGAGGAGCACGAGAACGACGGACGCCAGGAGAAAACGGCAACGGCTCAGATGTCTCGACATGGCGAGGTCCCCTCTCTCCCTTCTGGGCTAGACGACGATGCCGGCGGCGCGCACCCGGGGAACGACCTCTCGGGCAAAGGGCTCGATGACCGACTCCACGTGCAGCTCGTCGACCGGCAGCGGCGCGAGCACCACGTGACGGATCCCGCTCGCCACGATCCGCTCGATCTGCGTGGCGCACTGGGCCGGGGTGCCCGCCAGACCCAGGTGGTCGACGAACACGTCGGGTATAGCGGCCATGAGCCGCGGGTAATCCGGCTTGCCCGTCTCCAGGAGCGTCCAGAGCTCGGGGGGCACCGTGAGGCCGCTGGCCGCCAGGAAGTCGTAGTTCGGGAAGCTGCCCATGAGCGCGGCGGCGATACCGCGCCGGACGATCCAGCGCGCGGCGGGGCCATCCTCGGAGATGGACGTGTAGAGCATCGACGACAGTTCGACCGCCCCCGCCGGCCGTGCGGCCTGTCGCATGCCGGCCCGGACGTGCTGGATACCCCAGGTGACGGCGGCC
This sequence comes from uncultured Candidatus Rokubacteria bacterium, assembly GCA_963805625.1. Classification (GTDB taxonomy): domain Bacteria; phylum Methylomirabilota; class Methylomirabilia; order Rokubacteriales; family DASRDR01; genus DASRDR01. The sequence continues at coordinate 34,364 of CAWDVE010000016.1, read as the reverse complement.
GGCGAGGCCATGCTGGCGATCATGACCCCGTCGGCCATCCGCCCCCCCAGCTCCAGGATCTTGGGGCCCCGGGCCACCACGACCACCGGGATATCGCGCCGGGTGGCGAACTCGAGCGCGCCCCGCCGGAATCGCACGAGCTCGCCCATGTAGTCGACCTCCTCGCCTGCCAGGAGGCGTCGGATCAGCTCGATCGCTTCCCGCAGGGCCGTCACCGGCTTCTTCCGCTCGATCGCCATCTCACGGAAGCCCGAGCCGCCGGCGCCGAGGCCGAGGATGGCGCGCCCGCCGGAAAGCTCGTCGAGCGACGCGACGGCCACCGCCGTGAGCGCGGGATGGCGGACGTAGGGATCGGTGACGCGGGTGCCGAGCTGGATGCGCGAGGTCTGCATAGCCGTCGCGGTCAGACTGACCCACACGTCACGCATCCAGCGCTGGTCGGCGATCCAGTAGGAGTCGAACCCGAGCCGCTCGCAGAGCACGCCCAGCTCGGCGACCCGGCGGACCGGGTAGGCGCGGGAGTAGTGACCCAGGAGGCCCGCACCGAATCGAAGGTCCGCCGACCCCAGGCCGGACGTCATGTGAGCAGGACGAGGCTCTGCCGCGCGCTCTCGAGGTGCCGCCGCATGGCCTCCATCGCCTCCTGCGCGTCGCGGACCTTCAGCGCGGCGATGATCGCGAGGTGCTCGTCCACCGCGTGCCGGAATCGAGCCGGGGACGTGACGACCCGGACTTGCACGATGCGCTCGTTGAGCAGCGCCAGCACGTGCCGGAGGGTCCCGTTTCCCGTGGAGTCGACGATGAGGCCATGAAGACCCACGTCCGCCCGGAGGAATGCGTCGTACGCCTCCGGGCCCATCTCCCGCCCCCGGAGGTCGAGGAAGGCGCGCTCGATCCGGGCGAGCGCATCGCGGTCGACGCGGTCCGCGGCGAGCCGGCACGCGGCCGGCTCGAGGATCTCCCGGAGCTGCCAGATCTCGAGGACATCCGTCATCGAGAGCTTGGTGACGATCGCTCCCCGGTTCGGGTAGCGCATCGCCAGCCCTTCCTGCTCGAGCTTGCGGATGGCCTCCCGGACCGGAGTCCGGCTGGTTCCCAGCGCGGCCGCGATCTCCAGTTCGTTGAGCGAGGCCCCCGGGGAAAGGTCGGCCGACATGATCCGCGTCTTCAGGTACCGGTACGCCTCTTCGACGCGGTATCCATTCGGGAGCTCCGAGCGACCGCCCGGACGGCGGTCAGCGGAAACGGAGGACCGGAGGGCACGCATTGTGTTTTCTCTGTATAATCGGCGGGCTGACGGGTGTCAACGGCCCCGAATCGCGCCGTCATCGCGTGCTCCCGACAGGCGGCGGCAGGCCCCGTTGACAGTGCTCCGGCGTGAAGATTATAGAGACAGTGCAAAGTTCCCGTCCCCGAGGTCACCGGTGCCCTCGATCCACCGGACCCGCGGCATTCCCGGCCCTGCGCGCGTGCCCGGCTGACAGCGCCGCTGGGCCACATCGCGCGACACGCGAGGAGGTCGTCATGAAGCGCATTGCACTCGTGCCCGTATCCGTGGCGTTGCTAACCCTGACGCTGGTCATTGGCTGGCAGAGCGCGGGGCAGAGTCAGACGAAGGAGTTCGTGGTCGCCGCGTGGGGCGATCCCTACGAGGCGGGCTGGCGGAAGTCGCTGGTGCCGGCGTTCGAGAAGAAGCACGGCGTGAAGGTCGTGTGGGTGCAGGGCTTCTCCACGCAGACCCTGGCGAAGCTCCGCGCGCAGAAGGACAACCCACAGATCGACGTCGCGATGATGGACGACGGGCCCCACCGCCAGGCGGTGGCCCTCGGGCTCGTCGAGAAGCTGGATCGCTCCAAGCTCACGAGCGCCAAGGAGCTGTACGACATGGCGTTCGAGCCCAACGACATGGGCATCAGCTTCGGGCTGGCCGTGTACGGGCTCTACTACAACACCAAGGCCTTCGCCGACAACAAGTGGGCACCGCCCACGTCCTGGACGGACCTGGCCCGGCCCGAGCTCAAGGGCAAGGTGACCGTCCACAACATCGGTAACGCCAACGGCCTGTACCTCCTGCTCGCTCTGAACAAGATCGCCGGCGGCACCGACACGAACCTGGATCCCGGCTTCGCCCGGATGAAGGAGCTGGCGCCGAACGTGGTGACGTTCGACAAGTTCGGCGAGACGCCGACGCTCATCCAGCAGGGCCAGGCGGTCATCGGGACCTGGAACATCGACCGGGTCGCGAACCTGGCCGCCACCGGCGTGCCGGTCCAGTTCGTCTACCCGAAGGAAGTCGCCTGGGGCCAGAAGGCCGTCATCACCGTGGTCAAGGGGCGGCCGAACATCGACCTCGCCCACAAGTTCGTGGACCTGATGCTGAGCGCCGAGGAGCAGGTGAACACCGCCAAGTTCATCTTCTACGGGCCCGTCAACAAGATGGCCAAGCTCGATCCCGAGACCGCGAAGAGCGTGGTCTACGGCCCCGAGGCCATGGCCCAGCTGACGGTGGCGAACTGGGAGGTCATCAACCAGAAGCGCCCCGAGTGGACCGAGCGCTGGAACAAGGAGGTCGAGGTCCGGTAACGGGCACCGGCCGGTCCGGGCCAGGCGTGGCGCACCTCGAGCTGATCGGCGTCGAGAAGCACTACGGCTCCATCCGGGCCGTGGACCGCATCTCGCTCGCGATCGCGCAGGGCGAGCGCCTGGCCCTCCTCGGCCCGTCGGGCTGTGGGAAGACCACGACCCTGAACCTCGTCGCGGGCTTCCTGACGCTCGACGCGGGCGAGATCCGCATCGCGGGCCGCGACGTCGCGCGCCTGCCCCCGCACAAGCGGAACACCGGCATGGTGTTCCAGAGCTACGCTCTGTTCCCTCATCTGCCGGTCGCCGAGAACGTCGCCTTCGGCCTGCGCATGCGACGGGTCGAGCGGCCGGTGATCGCCCGGCGCGTGGCCGAGGCCCTCGCGCTGGTGCGCCTGGACCGCCTGGGCGACCGTTACCCCCGCCAGCTCTCCGGCGGTCAGCAGCAGCGGGTGGCCCTGGCCCGGGCGCTGGTGATCCATCCGGAGATCCTGCTGCTCGACGAGCCCCTGTCGAACCTCGACGCCAAGCTGCGGCAGGAAATGCGCATGGAGCTCGTCGGGATCCTCAAGGCGGTCGGCATCACGACGATCTTCGTCACGCACGACCAGGACGAGGCGCTCTCGCTGGCCGACCGGGTGGTCGTCATGAACGTGGGTCGAATCGAGCAGGTAGGCACGCCGGTAGAGGTCTACGAGGAGCCGGCCACTGCCTTCGTCGCGAAGTTCCTCGGGGAGCCGAACGTGCTGGTTGCCCGCGTGGCGAGCGTTGCGGGCGGCGAGATCGCGTGCGAGCTGGAGGGCGGCTATCGCGTCGTCTCCGAGCGGAAGGCGCCGGTGCAGGCCGGCGACCGCGTCGAGGTGATCGTCAGGGCGGAGCGCGTTCGTCTGGCGCGGGCGCCCTCCGGGCTCCCGAACTCGTTCCCGGCCCGTCTCGAGCACGTGATGTACCTCGGCGGCGACCTCCGGTACCTGGTCCAGTTCGGCCCCCATCGGCTGATCGCGGTGGAGAAGAACCGCGGGGACGGCGACGTCCCGGTGGCGGGGCAGACGCTGCACGTGGAATGGGCGGCCCGGGAGTCGCTGGTGGCCGCTGCCGGGCCGGAAGCCTGATGCGGGTCAGCGAGCGCCTCGCTCCCTGGCTCCTGGTCGGGCCCGTCGTGCTCATCTTCGTCGTCTTCTTCGCGGTCCCCATCCTGCTGCTCTTCGCCGGCAGCGTGGAGCGAGTCGACACCGCGACGTTCCAGGTGGTGGAGCGGTTCACGCTGCACAACTACCGGAAGTTCCTGTTCGACCGCTTCTACCTCGGGGTGCTGGGCACGACGCTCCGCATCAGCGTCCTGGTGACGCTCGCCGCCCTCGTGGCCGGCTACCCGGTGGCGAGCTACCTCCAGCGGACGGGGCCGCGGGAGCGGGCCGCGCTCATGCTGCTGATCGTGTCGCCGCTGCTGGTGAGCCTGGTGATCCGGAGCTACGGCTGGGTCATCGTGCTCGGCCCGAGGGGCCTGATCAACGGCGTCCTCACCGGGCTTCATCTCGTCTCCGCGCCGCTCAAGCTCATCTACACGGAGACGGCGGTCGTGGTCGGCCTCACCCACGTGTTCTATCCGTTCATGGTGCTGGCCATCTACAGCTCGCTGCAGACGATCGATCCCGCGGTGGTGCGGGCCGCGCAGAATCTGGGCGCGAGCCCGCGCATGGCGTTCTGGCGGGTGACGCTGCCGCTCTCGGTGCCCGGCATCGTGGCGGGGTCGCTGATCGTGTTCGCCCTGAGCGTCAGCTCGTTCGTGACACCCACGCTCCTCGGCGGCCCGTGGGTGAAGGTCGTCGCGTACCTCGTATGGGAGCAGAACCTCGTCGTCCTGGACTGGCCGTTTGCCGCGGCGATCTCGGTGGTCCTCCTGGTCCTCACTGCCGTCGTCATGTACGCGTACAACCGCCTCGTGGAACGGGGCTGGTTCGCGGGCGTGTTCCAGTAGACTGGCCATGGTCCTTCGCGTCGCCACCTACGCACTGATCGTCCTGCTGCTGGTCCCGCTGGCGGCGATTGTCACGACGTCGTTCACCACGCTCAGCTACGTGACCTTCCCCCCGCAGGGCTTCACGCTCCGCTGGTACGGGGAGGCGCTCCACAAGCAGGAATTCCTCGACTCGTTCGTGCTGAGCCTGGGGATTGCCCTCGTCACCGCCGTCCTCGCGACGGTCCTCGGCGCCCCGGTGGCGGTCGCCCTGGTTCGGTACCGGTTTCCCGGGCGCGAGCTGGTCAACGCGTTTTTCATGTCCCCGCTGATCCTGCCGACGGTAGTCATCGGAATCGCGCTGCTGCAGTTCTACAACCAGCTCCGGATCGGGTCGACGTCGACGAGCCTCGTGCTCGGACACGTCATCGTGACCACGCCGTACGCCATCCGGCTGATTGCCGCCAGTCTCACCGGCCTCGACCCGGCCATCGAGCGCGCGGCCCGCAATCTGGGGGCGCCGCCGCTGCGCGCCTTCCGGCTGGCCACGCTGCCCCTGATCCGGCCCGGCCTCATGGCGGGTGCGGTGTTTGCCTTCATCACATCATTCGACAACGTGACGATCTCGATCTTCCTCGCGACGCCGCGGATGGTGACGCTCCCCGTCCGGATCTACAACCTCTGGGATCAGCCGATGTATCCGTGGCTCATCGCGATCTGCTCGCTGATCATCCTGTGGACGGTGGTCCTCATCGCCATCGTCGAGCGCGCGGTGTCGGTGCGCGGGCTCTTCGGTGTGGCAGGCGCGCGATGAGGATCCGGCGCCTGGAGGTTTTCACGGCCCGGCTGCCGCTCGAGCCCGGCTTCAGCCACTTCACCGGCCGGGTGACGGCGCTGGAGGAGGTCTTCGTCCGGCTCACCGCCGATGACGGGCAGGTGGGCTGGGGCGAGGTCCGGGGCAACATGTCGTACTTCTCCGGCGAGAGCCCGGCCGGCATCGTCGCCGCCCTCCGCGACTATCTCGCGCCGCTCGTCGTCGGCCGCCCGCTCCGCGAGCGGGGCGGGGCGATCGCCCAGTTCGATCGGGCACTCGCCGGGAACGCCGCCGCCAAGGCCGTCCTGGACATCGCGCTCCACGACCTCGCCGCCCGAAGGGCGGGCGTCCCGCTCTACCGCTGGCTCGGTGGGCGCCGAGCCGAGCGGGTGGCGGGCTCGGAATGCCTATTCTACGGGCCGGTCGGGGAGGCGGCGGCCCAGGCGCAGGCGTACGTGGCGCAGGGCTTCCGCATCCTCAAGGTTCGCGTGGGGCTCGAGCCGTTCGCGCTGGACGTCGCCCGGGTCCGCGCGGTGCGCGAGGCGGTGGGCGACGAGATCAGCCTCGCCGTCGACGCCAACCAGGCGTGGACGGTCAAGCAGGCCATCGGCCGGATCCACGCGCTGGAGCGCTTCGGGCTCGACTGCGTGGAGCAGCCGGTGGCGGCCCGTGACCTGACCGGCATGGCCGAGGTCGCGCGCGCCGTGGACACGCCGCTCATGGCCGACGAGAGCCTGTACTCGCTGGAGGACGCCATGACGCTGGTCCGGCTCGGCGCCGTCGGCTACTTCCACGTGAAGCTGGTGAAGGCGGGGGGGCTCCACCGCGCGCGGCAGCTGATCGCGCTGGCAGAGGCGGCCCGGCTCGGCTACGTGCTCGGCCAGATGAACGAGGGGATGCTGGCGACGGCGGCGGCCGCGCACCTGGCGCTCGCCTCGGCGCCGAAGTACACGGAGCTCTACGGGACCGATGGCATCGTCGCCGATCCCACCCCGGGCCACATCTACGAGTCGGGCGCCCTCGTCGTGCCCGAGGGGCCGGGCCTCGGCGTCGTGCCGGACGAACGCAGGCTCGAGCCGGCGTTCGAGCGAGCCGCGTGAAGATCACCACGGTCGAGGTGTACCGGACGGACCTGCCGCTCGAGACCCCGTTCGAGCACTTCGCGTCGGGCTCGGTGCGAGCGCTCGAGGAGGTCTACGTCCGCCTCCTGACCGACGAGGGGCCATCGGGGCACGGAGAAGCGCGCGGGAACTCCCACTACCTCACCGGCGACACGCCCGATCGGGTGGTCGCGGAGGTCCTCCAGCACCTGGGTCCGAAGCTCGTGGGGCGCGACCCTCGCGACTGGCATGCCCTGCTCGCGGACCTGGATCGGACGGTCGTCGGTGCCCATGGGGCGCGGTCGGCCCTCGACATGGCGCTCCACGACCTGGTCGGCCGGCTCTATGGGGTGCCCGTTTTCGAGCTCCTCGGCGGCGCCGTTCGCGAGAGCCTGCCGAGCAATCAGTCCATCTTCTACGGGCCGCCCGACGCCGCCGCGCTTCAGGCCGCGTCGTTCGTCGCCGAGGGATTCCGTTACCTCAAGGTGCGCGCGGGACTCCGGCCGTTCCAGCGGGATGTCGACCGCCTCCGGGCGGTCCGGGAGGCGATCGGGCCCGACATCTCACTGGCGATCGACCTCAACATGGCGTGGACGGCGCGCGAGGCGGTGGCGCACCTTCGCCAGCTCGAGCCGTTCGATCTCGCATACGTGGAGCAGCCGGTGCACTATCGGGACCTGGCCGGCCTTCGCCACGTCACGCAGCACACGGACATCCCGATCATGGCGGACGAGAGCGTGCAATCGCTCGACGACGTCCTCGTGCTCGCGCGCGACCGCGTCGTCGACCTCCTGCACCTGAAGCTGATCAAGCTGGGGGGAATCGCCGGGCTGTGGCGGGCGGCGGCAGTCGCGGAGACGGGAGGCCTCGAGCTGATGATCGGCCAGACGAACGAGGGCGGGCTCGCCACGGCGGCGGCCGCGCACTGCGGGCTCGCCGTGAAGGCCCGGTATCTCGAGCTCTACGGATCGGAGGGGCTCGTGGAGGATCCGGCCAGCGGGTTCGCGCTCCGGCACGGCGTCGCCACGATCGCCGAGGGGCCCGGGCTCGGTGTCACCCTCGACGTGTCGAGGCTCAAGCCGGCTGGCGCCGTCACCGGCAGGGTCACGAGATGACCACCGCTGTGCAGCAACCCCTCGTTCAGCAGCTCGTCGACCTGATCCGGCTGCCCAGCCAGAACCCTGGCGACGGCGAGACGCGGGTCGCCGCCTACGTGGCGGAGCGCTGTCGCGAGCTCGGTCTCGAGGTGGAGACGCCCGACGCGGCCCCGGGGCGCCCGAACGTCGTTGCCTGGCTCCGGGGTCGCGAGCGTCGGCCCGTCGTCGCCCTCAACACGCATCTGGACACGGTGCCGATCAGCGACGGCTGGACCGTGGACCCGTTTGGCGGCGAGATCCGTGACGGATGCGTGTGGGGAATCGGCGCCGGCGACGCGAAGGGTCAGATCGTCGCCATGCTGGGCGCCATCGAGGGGCTCGTCCGGACGGGCACGCCGATCCAGGGTGATCTCGTCTTCACCGCGGTCGCCGACGAGGAGCTCGGGAGCCTCGGCGCGCGGGCGGTCGTGAAGGGGCTGTCGGTGGACTACGCGGTGATCGGCGAGCCGACCCGGCTGCGGGTCGGCATCGCGCACCGCGGGAGCCTGCGGCCCCGGATCATGGTCCGCGGCCGTTCGGCCCACTCGTCGACCCCGCAGCTCGGGGTGAACGCCATCTTCAAGATGCGGAAGGTTCTCGCGGCGCTGGAGGCGTACTGCGAGGGACTCGACGGGCGCGCGCATCCCCTCATCGGCCCGCCGAGCGGCGCCGTGACCCTCATCACGGGCGGCCACAAGGAGAGCGCGGTGCCGGACCGCTGCGAGATCGTGCTCGATCGCCGCATGGTCCCGGGCGAGCGCCAGGACGAAGTCGTGGCCGACCTCGAGGCGCTGCTGGCCCGGCTGCGCGCCGAGGATCCCGCGCTCCAGGTGGCGATCGAGGGGTACTTGCCCACGAGCGGCCCGCCATCGGAAACGCCGCGCGGCGCGCGCCTGGTCGGGCTCGCGGTGGAGGCCGTGGGTGAGGTCACCGGCGCGCCGGGCGCGGTCTACGGCGCGGGATTCGGCTGCGACATGACGCACTTCCGCGGTCTCGGCGCCGAGGCGGTCATCCTGGGGCCGGGCGACATCGACCGCGCGCACAAGGCCGACGAGTACATCGAGCTCGCCGAGCTCGAGGCGGGCCGCCAGGTGTACGCGGCTCTCTTGCGGCGGCTCCTGGCCTGATCCTCCGTGGCGGACAAGCCTGCGCTCGTCCACGCCGCGACCGCCGCACCGGCCGTCCGGACGCGGGACGGGGCGTTCGTCTGGTTCACCGTCGCGTACGGTCTCCTGAACTTCGGCCAGGGCGTGTTCCCCCCGCTCCTCCCGCAGATCATGGATGGACTGGGGCTCGAGTTCGCGACCGTCGGGCTCCTAGGCTCCGCGTTCGGCCTGGCCCGGTTCGTGACCGACCTGCCAGCTGGCCTCCTGACGGAGCGTCGGGGCCCGCTTCCGATCCTTCACGCGGGGATCGCGTGCCTCTTCGGCGGCACCCTCCTGTCGGCGTGGGCGCCCTCGCTCCCGTTCATGCTGCTCGCGCGGGCCCTGGTCGGCATCGGGTCCGGCCTGACGATCGTGGTGTCGATCCTCTTCGTGATGCGTCGAGGGCCGGCCGCCTCGCGCACCCGGCGCGGTAACGTCTACGAGATCGGGGTGATCGGCGGGACGGCGCTGAGCGCGTGGTTGGGAGGCCACGCGGCGGCGCAGCTCGGCTGGCGGTGGGGGTTCGGGCTGGCCGCCCTCGCCATCCTGGCCGCGTGGACTCTCACCATCCTCCGGCTGGGGCCGGCGCTCCGCGAACTCGGTCGCCCGGCCCCGGTGGTTCGCGCGTCCGCCGCACCTGGCGGGCGATTCCCGTGGGGGGCGGTGCTCGCCATCTACCTCGCCTCCTTCACCCTGGCGGTGGCCTGGGCTGGCGGCATCGGAACGCTCCTCCCGCTGTATGGCGGGCGCGCCCTGGGACTCTCGACCGACGTGCTGGGCCGCACGCTGTCAATCGCCTACGCGATCGAGGCGGCGGTCCTCGTGCCGGTGGGCTGGGCGGCGGACGCGCTCGGACGCGTGCGCGTGCTCGTCGCGGGCTTTCTGCTGATGCTCGCAGGGGCGGCGTCCATCCCGGCGACGGCAAGCGTGGCCGGCTTCGGCGCCGCCGCCACGCTCCTGATCCTGGGTCTCACGGCGTGGATGGTCCCACCCGTCCTGCTGGCCGAGCGGCTGCCGGGCGGATTCCGGGGACCCGCGGCCGGCGTCTATCGTCTCGTGTCGGACTTCGCGTACATCATCGCGCCCGGGAGCGTGGGCTGGCTGATCGGCCGTCACGGCTTCCGCGCAACGGGGCTCGCGATGGCTGTCCTCTTCGCCGCCGCCATCCTGGTCGCGATCGCGGTCCTCGGGCGGCGCTCCCCGCACGCATGACGGCCGCCTGGCCCCCGATGACTGCAGGTCCCGGCGCCCTCCGCGCGGCGAGCGCGGGATGGGGCGGGTTCGGCGTCGTGACCACGCGATCGCCGTGGACGCTCGCGGAGCCGATGCTCGCCGTGGCGCCGGCGCGGGTCGCCCGCGTGGCGTCCCTGGAGCGCGCCGACCTGGACGGGGTGGCGGCCGAGCTCCGCGGCGTGGACCGTGCCGTCGGTCTCGGCGGCGGCCTCGCGCTCGACGCCGCCAAGTTCGTCGCGTGGCGGCTCGGCGTGCCGCTGGTCCAGGTGCCGTCCAGCGCGTCCAACAATGCGTGCTTCACGTGCACCAGCGGGTGCCTGGAGCACGGCCGGCGCGCGCCGATGCGCGACGGGCCGGTGCCGGAGGCCGTCATCGTCGACCACGACCTGATCGCCTGGGCGCCCGGCCGGCTGAACCGGGCCGGGATCGGCGACCTCCTGTCGAGCCACTCGGCGCTGGTGGACTGGGAGCTCGCCCACCGGGCGGGCCGCGTGGTCGACTGGGATCCGGCCGTGCGGGACCGGACGCGGCAGGAGCTCGATCGGCTGGCGAGGCTCGCTCCGGACGTCGGCGCCGAGCGGCTCGACGCGTTCGTCGGGCTCCTCGCCATGGGCGAGCGATTCGCGCCGACGTTCCTCCGGCTACCCCAGGCGCGTTTCAACGCCGCGTCCGAGCACCTTCTGGCGTGGTGTCTCGAGGAGCGGACGGGCCGCCGCCTGTTGCACGGGGAGATCGTGAGCCTGGGCGTGCTGATCATGGCGCACCTTCAAGGCAACGCGCCGGAGCGCGCGGCCGCAACCATCCGGGCTGCCGGCGTGCCGATCCAGCCCGCCGACGTCGGCACGAGCTGGGTCGATGTCGAGGCCGCCGTGCTCGCGCTGCCCGAGTACGCACGGGACGTCGTGCCGTGGTACACGGTGGTGAATCCGCTGATCGAAGGCGACCCCGCGCGGGGAAAGCTTCGCTCGCGGTTCCGAGAGGCGCGAGCCTTCGTGGAGGGGCTCTCCTGACCCGATTCGCAGAGTCGGCGCGCGACGGAAGGAGGACGGCATGAGCGCCCTGTCGCAGGACCTTCCGCAGCCGAGCGCCGAGCGGCTCCAGGCCGACATCGACGCGCTGACGCGGATGACGCGCCCCGACGTCCCGTACACGCGCCGCGCCTTCTCCGACGAGGATCGCGCCGCGCGCGCCTGGGTCGCGGCCGAGATGCGGGCGGCGGGGCTCGCGGTGACGGTGGACGCCGCCGCCAACGTGATCGGCCGCCTGCCGGGCCGCCAGGACGGCCCGTCGATCATGACGGGCTCGCATCTCGACACCGTCCAGGCCGGCGGGCGGTTCGACGGGATCGCCGGCGTCCTGGCCGGGCTCGAGGTGGCGCGCTGTCTCCACGAGGCGGGGCATCGGCTCGGGCGCCCCCTCGAGGTCGTGAACTTCACGTGCGAAGAACCGTCCGACTTCGGACTCTCGACGATCGGCAGCCGCGCCATGAGCGGCCGGATCGGCGCCGAGACGGTCGCCGCGCTCCGCGACCGGCGCGGCGCGAGCCTCGGCGACGCCATCGACACGGTCGGCGGCCGCGCCGCCAGCCTCGGCGAGGCCCGCCGCGAGCCCGGCAGCATCGCGCGCTACCTGGAGCTTCACATCGAGCAATCGGCCTCGCTGGACCGCGCCGGCCTGCCCGTGGGTGTCGTCACGGCGATCGCGGCGCCGAGCCGGTTCCGCGTCACCGTCCGGGGGCGGCAGGACCACGCGGGCGGGACGCCCATGGCCGTGCGGAAGGACGCGCTCGTCCCGGCGGCCGAGCTCGTCCTCCTCGTCGAGCGGCTCGCGCGCGAGGCGGGCCGCGGCATAGTCGGCACCGTCGGCGCGCTGACCGTCCATCCGAACATGGTGAACATCGTGCCGGGCGAGGTCGAACTCCTCGCCGACTTTCGCGGGATCCACCCCGCGGCGATCGCCGACACGCTCGCGCGGTTCGAGGCCGGTGTCGCCGAGGTCGCGCGGAGCCGCAACGTAGCGATCGACATCATTCCCATCGTCCACGAGGAGCCGCTCCACATCGACGCCGAGATGATCCAGCACGCGGCGGCGGCGGCCGAGAGCGTCCGGGTGCCGTTCGCGCGGCTCACGAGCGGAGCCAGCCACGACGCGAATCACATCGCCCGGCTGTGCCCGATCGGCATGCTGTTCATCGCGTGCCGCGACGGGCGCAGCCACTGTCCCGAGGAGTGGGCAGAGCCCGCGCACCTGGCGGCCGGCAGCCGCGTGCTGCTGGAGCTGGTCCTGCGCCTCGACGCGGTGCTCGCTCCACCCTCATCGACCCCCTAGTGCCAGGAGGCCCCCAGATGCTCGACCCCGACATCCAGAAGCTGCTCGACCTCGTGCCCTCGGGCTCGGAAGCCGCGTTTCCCCGGGAGGAGTTCGCGCGCCGGCAGGCCGCGCTGCGGGAGCGCATGGCGGCCCGCGGCATCGACCTCTACCTCACCTCGGGCCCGGAGAACGTGTTCTACCTGAGCGGGCAGCAGACTCCCGGGTACTACACGTTCCAGTGCCTGGCCATTCCGGCGACGGGCGAGCCGTTTCACGTGCTGCGCGGGCTCGAGTCGATGAACGCGCGGGCCAACACCTACCTCACCGACATCAGCGGCTACCCGGACGACGCGAACCCGGCGGCGGCGGTGGCCCAGGTCCTGGCCGCCCGCGGCTGGAAGGGCAAGCGGGTGGCCATCGACCAGAACGCCTGGTTCCTGACCGTCAATCTCCACCAGCGCTTGGTGAAGGAGTTCGGCCCGCTGTTCGACGCCTCGGGGCTCGTGGAGGAGCTGCGGCGCGTGAAGTCGCCGCTCGAGCTCCGGCAGATGGAGGAGGCCGCGCGGGCGAACGACGCCGGGATGCAGGCCGGCCTCGAGGCCACCCGCGCGGGCGCCTCGGAGAACGACGTCGCCGCGGCCATCATGGCCGCCGCCGTGAGGGCGGGGAGTGAGTACGTCGGCATGGAGCCGTTCGTCACCTCCGGCCCGCGCTCGGGCATCCCGCACACGACGTGGCGCCGTCGGCGGATCGAGCCCGGCGATGTCGTGATCCTGGAGACCTCCGCCTGCTACAACCGCTACCATGCGGCGCTCTACCGGACGGTCGCCATCGGTAAGATTCCCGACCGGGCGCGCGACATGTACCGCGTCTGCGAGGAGGGGCTGGCCGCGGCCATGGCCCAGCTCAAGCCAGGCCGCACCTGTGCCGACGTCCATCAGGCGGTCCAGGCCGTCATCGACCGGCACGGCTACACCTTCGGCTACCGCAAGCGGACCGGCTACAGCATCGGGATCTCCTTCGCCCCGGACTGGGGCGAGGGGAACATTCTGAGCCTCTATCGGGGTGTCGACGTGGTGCTCGCGCCCGGCATGGTCTTCCACGTGCCGATCACCCTTCGCGAGTACGCGCAGTGGACCGTGGCGGTGAGCGAGACCGTCTTGGTCACGCCCGAGGGCGCTCGACGGCTGAGCGCGCTTCCGGGCGGCCTCCTGGAGCGGTGATCCGGGACGTCTTCCTGGTCCAGCCAATCCACGGTGCCGGGATCGCCCGGCTCCGGGCGGCCGGGCTCGGCGTCCGCCAGGCGTCGCGAGCGGACATGGCGACGGTGGCGGCGGAGGTCGGGGCCGCCGACGCCGTCGTCACCCGCAACGCTGGCCTGAGCGCGGTCGCGATCGACGCCGCGTCCCGGCTCAAGCTCATCGTGATCCACGGGGTCGGCCACGACCCCGTGGACGTGGCGCACGCGGCGGGGAAGGGGATCGTCGTCTGCAACACGCCAGTCGCCAACGCATGGTCGGTCGCCGAGCATGCGATCGCGCTCTTGCTCGCGCTCGCCAAGGAGACGCTGGCTGCCGACCACGCGGTCCGCGCGGGGGCGTTCGACGCCCGGTACACGCTGCGGCTCACCGAGCTCCGCGGCCGGACCCTTGGGGTCGTGGGGTGCGGGCGGATCGGGCGCGCCACCGCCCGGATCGCACGCGCGGGACTCGGCATGCGCGTGTGCGGCTACTCGCCGTCGGCAGAGCCCGAACGCCTGCGGCGACTCGGCATCGAGCCGTGCGCGAGCCTCGGCGAGCTCCTGGAGCGTGCGGACGCGCTGTCGCTCCACCTGCCGCTCCGCCCGGAGACTCGCGGTCTCATCGGACGGGTCGAGCTCGGCCGCATGAAGCCGGGATCCTTACTCATCAACACGGCGCGCGGGGCGCTCGTCGACCACGAGGCACTCGTGGAGGCGCTGACGAGCGGGCGGCTCGGCGGAGCCGGTTTGGACGTGTTTCCGCAGGAGCCCGTGCCGGCCGACGACCCGCTGCTGACGCTGTCGAACGTGGTCCTGTCGCCACACGTGGCGGGCGCCTCGGACCGCGCGCTCGAGATGACGGCGCTCGCCGTGGCGTCGGCGGTCCTGCACGCAGCGCGGGGCCGACGGCCTCGCCACGTGATCGCCGTGCCGCGTACCGAGCGCCAGTGAGCATAGCCCCACCGTGACCCGCGCCGCTAGTCGTCGTTCGCGGCCAGATCGATGGCGCCGGCACTCTCCCCAAGCACCACTCCGCTGAAGACCGATCACTGGGATGTGACGTGCCGGGCTTCACCGAGCGACGTCGCGCATGCGAGTCACACGGTTCCTGAACGTCACGGACATCCACACCACCTGGGTGGAGACCCGGGCGGTCCTCGGCCGCGGCGAACGCGGCGTCCAGACGGCCTTGGACGAGATCCGGCAGGTCCTGCCCTTCCGCCTCCGGGGGATCGACTCCGACAACGGGTCCGAGTTCATCAACCATCATCTCTACCGCTACTGCCAGGCGCAGGAGATCCAGTTCACACGCGGCCGACCGTACAAGAAGGACGACAACGCCCACATCGAGCAGAAGAACTGGACGCACGTCCGGAAGCTCGTAGGCTACTGGCGCTACGACACGCCGGCGGCGGTGACCGCGCTGAATGCGCTCTATCGGCACGAGCTCCGGCTCTTGCACAACCTCTTCCTGCCGTCGGTCAAACTCCTCAGCAAGGAACGGGTCGGCGCGCGGTTGCGCCGTCACTACGATGCTCCGCGCACGCCCCTCGAGCGGGTCCAGAGCTGCCCCGAGGCGGATTCCCAGGCGGTGCGCGAACTCGTCCGCCTACGCGATCAGCTGGATCCCTTCGCCCTGGCCGAGGCCATCGATCGGAAGATCGAGCGGCTCGTCGCCTTGGCCACGCCCGCGCGGGTGGCGGGCGTGCCCATCCCCACGGCGGCGAACTTCCCGCCCATCATCCCGGCACCGCCGAAGCCGCACCCGGGCCGCCCGCCCGGCACCCCGGACTTCACCTTTGCCAACCACCTACGCCGGCCCCAGGCTCGGTCTCCGAGGGTTACATGTTAGATGGCTCGACGATTCACCCCTCGGTATCTTTCTTAGATGGCTTGACAGGGTCGTCTGGCGGCTCGATCGATGGCGCCGGCACTTCGCCAACACAACCCGGGAGGAGGCTAAGAACTCCAAAGCACGTGTCGGCCTGTCACCCCCGCGCAGCAAGTCACACGGTTCCTGAACATCAGGCCACTCCGTCTCCGCCTGAGCCTGTGCGTCCGCGTCATACGCTCCGTGAGCAAGAGGTCGCGCCTATCGAGCCGAGAGTGCCACCTGCTCGCCGCTTCGGGGCACTTCGAGGATCTTGGGGATTGCGAGCACAAGGGATTCGAATCCTGTTTCAGCCTTGAGAGAGCCGATACACGACCGCATTCCACCCGTAGGTCACCGCTTCATTGCCGGACTCCGCCCCGTCTTGCACCCTACGCAGACGAGGCTCGGAGCCTGTCACGTCGCCCACGTTTCTCCGGCCCGCATCGAGAGCCGACCCTTACCCTACCGGCCTCCCGTCCTGTAATGTCCGCTACCGGGGGGATACGGCGAATGAAGGCCTACGACTTCAAGGTGCTCTGGGAACCGGATGAGACCGGCGGGTACGTCGCGACGTGCCCCTCTCTTCCAGGCTGCTACAGCCAGGGTGACACGATCGACGGGGCGCTGGACAACATTCGTGAAGCCATCGAGCTCTGTCTGGAGGACATACAGGCCCACGGAGAGGTCATCCCGAATCCCTCGCGCGTCCTTGTCGGGAGCGTCGTCGTTACCCGATAACGGCCGGGCTTCCCGTTGTCTCGGGACGGGAGGCCATCCGCGTCTTCGAGCACCTCGGCTACAGCGTCGTGCGACAGCGCGGCAGCCATATCCGGCTGCGCCATGCGACCGATACCTCCAGAAAGCCGCTGATCCCCGATCACCGCACGCTCAAACCGGGCCTGCTGCGACACCTGATGCGGAACGCGCAGGTGGACACGGCCGGATCCAGCCCGAAGCGCCTGGTGGCCATGGCAATGGCCGAGCCGATCGTTGTCGACCAGGCACAGCTCACGAGCACCGTGACCGTGACCGTCACGAGCAGTCAGCCGATCCGCTTCTGGACAACGTGACAGATCAAGGTCTCGAAGTATGAACGGTCGAGCGCCACAGGGCACGACCGTCGTCATCTGCAGAAGGTCCTCGGGCTGTTCCTCGATGAGGACGTCACTCACGTCGTCCACCGTCACGAAGCCGGCGACGCTCCCGTGCTGCTCGAGGAACGGCGCCGCCAGAAGGTTGTACTTCGCGATCTTGCGAGCCAGGGACTCCCGATCCTCGAGGCCTCCAGTCGTGGATCGACCTGGTGCGGCAATGAGTTGCGAGCGTCGCCTACGCGTTCGTGACTCCGAGTGATTAGAAGGTCGCGACCAGTCGGACCCCGAACACCACGGCGTCACGGCCACTCTGGTTCGCGTCAAAGACCAGTTGGAGGTCCGGCTGAAGCGTGAGGAACGGCGTGATCACGGCCTGGTAGGTGAGCTCGACGATGGTCTCCTGGGATGTCACCGGCGTGCCGGCCACTCGGTTCGCCTGGACGAAATCGTCGCTGAAGTGCGTGTACGAGGCGCCCAAGCCCAGCACGTCCTTCGGGCGGGACGGCACGAGGCCGATGACGTTCACGCCGGCCTGCCCGTAGTAGTACACCGTGTTGCGGTCCTGCTGCGGGCTGAGCCCGACGCCCGCAAAGACCGTCACCGTCGGCACGCTGTCTGCTCCCGTGTAGAGCGTCTGGTCCCCGAGGACATAGACGCTCCAATTCCCCCGATCCGAGGCCCCGGTCACGAGATCGGTGAAGCGAGCGGTATCGTAGTAGCCACCAAGCTTGTAAACACCGGACCGCCCCCCGAGACTCGTTTTGTAGGCGACCTCGGAGAAGACGACCCACCCGTGGTCCGTGCTCCAGCCGAAGCCGTGGTTGCCTCCGTCGTTGGGGCCCGCGTCGGCGACGTACACGCCAGACTGGAGCGAGACGGACTCCATCGCCGACCACGTCACGACGGCGCCGGGACCGCCCAGCGGGTACGTGGGCGCGTTGATGTTCGCCGTGAAGGTGGGATAGGTGCCGAAGCCGGCATTGAGGTAGAGTGCGGCGGTCGACGACACCATGAAGTCATCGCTCGCGACGACCTGGCCGAGCTTCACGGTGACCAGCGGGAAGGTGTGCTTGTACCAGAGCTGGTAGACGCGGGCCGCCGCAGGCGCGCTCAGGCTACTGATGGCATTGACATTGCCCACGCGTTCGCTCGGATCGGTGCCCTCGATCCAGAGGAAGCTCGCGTGAACGGATCCGCCCCGCAGTCCGACGAGCCTCTCCATGTCGACGTCGAGGCCGAACTCGAGCTCGCTGGTCCAGTCCGCCCCATCGAAACTGCCTCCGCTCACTGTGCCGAACGCCTCGACGTTGTACGTCGCGTACGGAGCGACGGCGCGCTCGGCGAGCCGACTGCGCAAGCCTCCCCAGTCGCCGGTCAAGGAGGGGCCCTGCACCCAACTCGGCGGTGTCGCGTCGACGACCGACTGGGCCCAGGTCGGGCTGATGGTCGCCATGATGGCGAGGGCACACACCGCGCTCGCGACCAGCGCGGGCCTCCCCTCGATTCGCACCATTCTCCTCGTCGTCCTGCCCCTCCGCCCCGCGCCCGTCCGGGGGAACCTCGTACCTTCCTCCATGAAGCGGCCTATGATACCGGCGCCACAGACCTCGCCACCGGCGATGCGGGGCCCAGGCCGAGCAGCTGCCGCATCAGTCGGCGTTTGACCACCTCGACGAGGGCGAGATAGGTCAGGGTGGCCCCGCCGAGAAACACGAAGTACGCGCCCGGAAGTGGCACGAAGCCAAGCGTCGCGGCAACCGGCGTGAAGGGTAAGATCAAGCCGACCAGCACCACGAGCACCGTGGTCACCGCCAGCGGAAGGCTCGGCCGACTGCGCCACGGAGTGCCGACGGTCCGGATGACGAAGAGGACGAGGGTCTGCGTCGCGAGCGACTCGACGAACCAGCCCGTCTGGAACAGCGCCTCAGAGGCGCGGAAGACCCACAGCAGCACGCCAAACGTCAAGAAGTCGTAGATCGAGCTGATCGGCCCGATCACCATCATGAACCGCTGGATAACTCCGATGTTCCACCGCTGCGGGGTCCGGATGAATGCGTCGTCGACATTGTCGGTGGGAATCGTGATCTGGGCGAGATCGTAGAGGAAATTGTTGAGCAGGATCTGAGTCGGCAACATCGGCAGGAACGGGAGAAAGAGGAACGCGCCCGCCATGCTGAACATGTTGCCGAAGTTCGAGCTGGTCCCCATCAGCAGATACTTCATCACGTTGCCGAAAGCCCGGCGGCCCTCGAGGATGCCGGCGTGCAGGACGTCCAGGTTACGCTCGAGCAGGATGATGTCGGCGGCATCCTTCGCGACATCGACCGCGGTCGCGACGGACACCCCGACGTCCGCCGTGTGGATGGAGGGCGCATCGTTGATGCCGTCGCCCAGGAAGCCGACGACGTGGTTGCGGCTCTTGAGCGCGAGGATGATGCGGTTCTTCTGCGCGGGGGAGACACGAGTAAAGACGGTGGCCTGCTCGGCCACCGCCGCGAGCGCGCCGTCGGTCATGCGCTCGATCTCCTCGCCCCCGACGATACGGGTATTATCGAGGCCGACCTGACCGCAGACGTGCTGGGCGACCAGCTCGTTGTCGCCGGTGAGAATCTTCACCACGACACCGTCACGGAGAAGCGCGCGGATCGCTTCGGCGACGCCCTCCATCGGCGGATCAAAGAAGGTGACGAAGCCGGCGAGTACCAGCTCACGCTCGTCGCGAGCCGAATACACGGCCTGGAGGGGCACCTCTGCGTAGGCGACGGCCAGGACCCGCGATCCCTGAGCGCTCAGCTCTCGGTACGTTGCTTCACAGCGCGCCCGCGTCGGCGCATCGAGCGCGGCCTGGCACCCGTCGATCTCGTAGGCCGTGCAGCAGGCGAGGACGCCCTCGGGAGCCCCCTTCGTGATCAGTAAGCGCCCGCCCTCGTTCTCGACGACGACGGAGAGCCGGCGGCGCTCGAAGTCGAACGGGATCTCGTCGAGCTTTCGGCAACCGCTGATGGCAACCCCGCCGTGCTTCAGAATCGCCTCGTCCAGGGGGCTCTTGATGCCAGTCTGGTGGGTGCTGTTCAGAGAGGCGAGGATCACGGGCCGCTCCGATACTTGGCCGAATGGGTCGAGGTGCCGGTCGAGCACCATGTCGCCGCTCGTGAGCGTGCCGGTCTTGTCGCTGCAGAGGACATCCATGCTGCCGAAGTTCTCGATGGCTTCGAGATGCTTGACGATCACCTTCTGGCGCGCCATGTGCGCGGCGCCGCGAGAGAGGGTGACGGCGCTGATCATGGGCAGGAACTCGGGCGTCAGACCCACGGCGAGCGCCACCGCGAAGAGGAGCGACTCGAGAAACGCGTGATGCATGAGCGCGCCGGCCAGCAACACGAAGAGCACGAGGAAGAACACCGTGCGCATGATGAGGAGTGCGAACCGGCGGGTGCCGCGCTCGAACTCCGTTTCGGGCGGACGCGTCGACAAGCGTGCGGCAATGTCGCCGAAGGCAGTCGCCGGCCCCGTCGCGACGACCAGTGCCGTCGCCGTTCCGCTCACGACCGACGTGCCGAGGAAAATGACGTTGCGGGCATCTGCCGGTTGACGCGGCGGGGCGGCGAGGTCGCCCGCGTCCTTCTCGGCCGGCATCGACTCGCCCGTCAGGGCGGCCTGCTGGACGTGGAGGTCTCGCGTCTCGAGGAGGCGCGCGTCGGCCGGCACGCGATCCCCGGCGGCCACCCGGACGATGTCACCGGGGACCAGGTCGCGCCGCCGAATCTCGATCCAGGTGCCCGCGCGGAGCGCGGTCGCCGTCGGCGCCACGACGTCGCGCAGTCGCTCCGCCACGCGATGGGAGCGATAGGTCTGAACGAAGTTGAGCACCACACTCAGCGCCACCATGAGGACGATGATGGAGGCGTTGACCCGTTCGCCGAGGATCGCGGAGGCGGCGCTCGCGATCAGCAAGATGATGACCAGCGGATTCGCCAGGAGCAGGAGGATTTGAACGAGACCGGCCGTGCGGGGCGCTCGCGCGGGCTCGTTCGGGCCGACCTCGCCGAGCCTCCGACGCGCTTCGTCCGCCGTCAAGCCTCCGCGTGAGGCATGGAGCTCCGCGAGGAGCCCATCGACGGGGCCGTGAAGCGCTGTCACGGCGAACGGCGTTCCGGCATGGCTCATCACTCTGATGTCCAGTCGCGCATCACCGGCATGTCGTCGCCGTGTGGGGCGATATTACTCCGTGTGCTCGATGAGAGCGTCGAGACGCGTCGACGTGACGTACGCCATCTGCATGCCGAGGGCCGGCGCGCCCGTTGGGCTCGCACTGAACATCGTCAGCAGTCCATAGGGAAACACGTCCTTGAATGGCTCGGTCCTGAGCCAGAGAAGAAACCAGACGACGTGGATATAGACGAACCACATCGATCCCGCAGCATGCGTGATCGCATCTGCGATACGATTCTGAAGGTTGGCTGCCCGTTCCTCTGCGTGGCGGAGCAACCCTGGGTGCCCGACCTGCGCTCTCGGAACGGACATTTCGTCCGGCTGGCTCATACGCGCCTCCCGTCTCTTGGACAGTGCCACCGTGTGGGATCCGTGCCATTCCAGACGCCTCGACTCCCGATGGGCGGGGCCACAAGGATCGGCAGGCTGCGGCGGTGCGGGGAACACCTGGCGAGGCAGAACGAGGCCAGCGGCCGCGTGTCACCGCGCCCGGTGGCAGACACGCTGGAGCATGAGTCGATAAGCCGGCACACGGGCTGCCCGGCTAGAGGTGCAGGGTCATCTTGGCGATCGTGAAATAGATGACCAGCCCCGTCGCGTCCACGAGAGTGGTGATCAACGGCGCCGACAGCACCGCGGGGTCGACCCTGAAGCGCTTGGCCGCCAAGGGAATCATGGAGCCAATGGTCGTCGACCACGTGCAGATCACGAGGACCGTGATCGCCACGGTGATGGCCAGCTGCATCGTGACTCCCCACAGGAGGGAACGTCCGAACGCCACGACGGCCACGAGCATGCCCACCAGCAGCCCGGTGCTGGCTTCGCGGGCCAGCACGCGCCAGCCGTCCCGGAGCCGGATCTCGCCCAGCGCGATGCTCCGCACGATCGTGGTGACGGTCTGCGCCCCGGCATTGCCCCCGGTGCCGATGAGGAGTGGGATGAAGAAGGAGAGCGCCACGACGGCGGCCAGCTCGCTTTCGAAGTAGCGCAGGACGGTCCCGGTGAAGGTCTCCGCGACGAACAGGAGCAGCAGCCAGCCGATGCGCTTCCTCACCACGTGGAGCACCGGGCTCTCGAAGTAGGGGCGATCCAGCGCGCCGGGCTCGACCGCCGCCATCCGGAGCAAGTCCTCGGTCTGCTCTTCGATCATGACGTCGATCACGTCGTCGACGGTGACGAAGCCGACCACGCTCCCGTCCCGCTCGAGGACGGGCACGGCCAGGAGGTTGTACTTCGCGATCTTCTGCGCGACGGACTCCCGGTCCTCGAGCGCCTCCACGGTGATGGGACGGCGGCGCATGACCGCGACGACCGGTTGCTCGAGCTCCGCCATCACCAGATCCCGGAGTGAGACGGCTCCCATGAGGCGCCCCGTCCCCGGCTCGAGGACGTAGCAGGCGTAGATCGTCTCCTTCTCGCCGGCCTCGGCGCGGATCCGCTTGAGCGCCTGGCCGACCGTCATGCTCGGATCCAGGCGGACGAACTCGGTCGTCATGATGCCGCCCGCCGAGTGGTCGGGGTAGCGCAGGAGACGCTCAACCTCGGCCCGGGCGTCCGCGGGGAGCTTGGGTAGGAGGCGCCGGCACCCGTGCGCGCCCATTTCCCGCGCGACGTCGGTCCGTTCGTCCGCGGAAAGCCCCGTCAGGATCTGGGCGCCCCGCTCCACCGTCAGGTGCTCCAGCAGGGCCCCGCGCCGACGCAGCGTCGGCTGGTCGAATACCTCGATCGCGCGGGAGATCGGCAGCGCATCGAGCACGGCCGCGGCATCGGCGAGGCGGAGCCGGTTGAGGATGTCCACCACGTCCGCCGGGGGCAGGTCGATCAGCCGGGCGGCGAAGACGTCCGGGCGCTCCTCCAGCTCGGACCAGAGGCGCCGCTCCACCAGCTCGCTCGGTACGCCCATTCCCTCACCTCCTCGAGGACATGACCCATGCGGCCCGGTGACCCCAGCCACGTCTTCGCGTGGATGAGTGGACTCTCCAGTCCACTCGAGCGGCTCTGGCGACCCAGTCGGTCCGATGGCGCCGTATGGGACACAGTCTAGGTCGCAGGCCCCGCGAAACCCGTCGAATCTAGCGCATCCGACCTTAAGGAATCCTGAAGGGCGACGCCACACGGACCGGGCGTAGAATCACAGCACGCGACGCAGGTCAGGCTCATGCGGCTACTGCTGATCGAAGACGACCAGAAAGGCGCGCGGCTCCTCGCCAAGGGCCTGCGAGAGGAGGGCTGGGTCGTCGACCTGGCCGTCGCGGGCGAGGCCGGGGAGGAGATCGCGACCGCCAACGCCTACGACGCCATCGTGCTCGACTGGATGTTGCCGGACAAGGATGGGCTCCGGGTCTGCCGAGATCTTCGCGCCCGGCGCATCGCGACGCCGATCCTCATGCTCACCGCCCGACGGGGCCTGGACGATCGCGTGACCGGGCTCAACACGGGCGCGGACGACTACGTCACGAAGCCGTTCGAGTTCGCGGAGCTGCTCGCCCGGCTCTCCGCGGTGCTTCGCCGGTCCGCCTTGACCCGGCCTGTGGTCCTCGAGGTGGCCGACCTCACCCTCGATCCCGCGACCCATCGGGTCGCGCGGAGCGGGAGCCCGTTTCGCTCACCCCGAAGGAGTACGCGATCCTCGAGGTGCTGATGCGTCACGCGGGCGCCGTCGTCAGCCGTGGGCAGCTGGGTGAGCACGCCTGGGACGATGAGCCCGACGGCTTCACCAATACGGTTGACGTCCACGTGAGTCACCTCCGCCGGAAAATCGACCGGGATCGGGCCCCCGCGCTCATCCACACCATGCGTGGGTACGGGTACCGGCTCGGCCTCCGCGACGACCATGACGCTGACCTTCACGAGCGTTGCGATCGGCTCGGAAGCGGAGCTGCGCTTCCTGGCCAATGTGGCGAAGTGGGGGCGCGGTCGGTTCTACTTCACCGACGAGACCGCCACGGTCCCGCGCATCTTCACGCTCGAGACCCCGCTCGCCTCCAAGGCCACGCTCGTCGAGCAGCCATTCTGCCCCCTCGTGACGCAGCCGTCCCACGAGACCATCCAGGACGTCGACTGGGCCAAGGCGCCGCCCCTCGGCGGGTACGTCGCGACCACCGCGAAGCCGACGGCCGACCAGGTCCTCATGACGCACCAGGAGGATCCGCTCCTGGCCGCGTGGCGCTATGGGCTGGGTCGGGCGGTGGCGTTCACCGCGGACGCCAAGGGGAAGTGGGCGCTCCGCTGGCTCCCGTGGCGCGAGTTCAACAAGTTCTGGGCTCAGGCGGTGCGCTGGACGCTGCGCGCCGATGCCCGGACAGACATGGCGGTCACCGTCCAGTGCGAGAGCGCGCGCGGGGTGGTCACGGTGGACGCGATCGACCCGGCGGGCGGGTTCATCAACTTCCTCGACACGCAGCTCGGGGTGGTCACCCCCGACAAGCGCCAGACGGTCGTCGAACTCGAGCAGGTGGCGCCCGGCCGATATCGCGGCACGTTCCCGGCCCGGCAGGAAGGCGTGTACGTCGCAGGGCTCTCCCAGCGGCGCGACCAGCAGCTCGTCGGCTCTCAGCTCGTGGGGTTGGTCGTCCCCTACGCAGAGGAGTTCCGGCGGCTCGAGGCGGATGAGGTGTTCCTCCAGGAGCTCGCCGATCTGACCGGCGGCACGCGGCTCGGCGAGCCCAAGGAGGTGTTCACGCAGCACCGGCGCCGATCCCGCGTGCCCGCCGATCTCTGGCCCAGGCTGGTTGGGCTCGTCACGCTCGCGCTGGTGCCGGAGATCGCGCTCCGCCGGCTCGGTCCGATGCGCCCATGGTGGCGTCGCCGACCCGGGGAGCCGCCCAGTGGCGTCGGCGGGTCACCGCCGGCGTGACCGCTGGCCGGAGGCGGCCGCGGCGCTGGGCGGCGTGCCGATGTGCCGCGACGCCGGCGGCCTCGCCGGGCACGTATGCTTCGGGGCGCTCGCCGGGGGCGCCTGGTCATCCTCGACATGCTCCTTCTCGGCGTGGCCCTCTTCTTCGCCGACTCGACCCGCACGCTGCTCCGTCTGTTTCCGCTGCCCGTTCTGGGCGTGATCCTCCTCTTCGGCGGGCTGGAGCTCGCGGCGGCCGGGAACCCCGAGGAAGCGTCCCCTGAGGATCGGGCCATCCTCGTGCTGACGGCGGGGCTCGCCCTCTGGAACATGGGCGCCGCGTACCTCACAGGCCTGGTGCTCGATCAGGCGGTCCGGCGGCGCCTCATCACGCTCTAATTGGCGCACCGGCCCGGCACACCAGAACGGATGCGTCGAAACTCACCGCGCGGCCCCGCCCAGACGACGGGTAGCGGCCGCCGCCCTCAGGGATGGGAGTGCGCGGGCAGCCCGTCGTGCGCGTGCTCCAGGATGCGGTGATGGGCATCGCCCCCCTCCCCGAGCGGGTCCACGTGCACGGTGACGCTCCCGAGATGCGGCACGTCATGGAGAAGCCGGTGGCGTACCGCCTTCGCGACCGCGTGCGCGTCGGCGACGGACAGCTCAGGCGCCACGCTCACGCTCAGCTCGGTATGGAGCCGGTGACCGATCCAACGAGCCCGCACGTCGGTCACCTCGCGGACCTCCGGCACGTGTCCGGCCGCGTGCGTGACCGCCTCCACGGTCTCGGTGTCGACGCCATCGAGGATCCGCATGAGGACGGTGCGGCCCGCCTGGGCCCCGAGCCAGACGATCGCGGCCGAGATCAGAAGCCCGACGACCGGGTCGGCGATCGGATACCCGGCCCAGACCCCGAGCGCCCCGACCAGGACCGCGAGGCTGGTCCAGCCGTCGACCCGCGCGTGATAGCCGTCGGCGACCAGCGCCGCACTTCCGATCTGGCGACCCACCCGGATCCGGAACACGGCGACGGCCTCGTTCCCCAGGAACCCGATGACGGCGGCCACCATGACCGCGCCGAGCATCGTGACCGGCTGGGGATGTAGCAGCCGGCCCACGGCCTCGTACGCCGCCACCAGGGCGCTGGCCAGGATCGTGGCAACGATCGCGATCCCCGCGAGGTCCTCGACACGCCCTAGGCCATACGTGAAGCGCCGGGTCGCCGCCCGGCGGGCCAGCCAGAACGCGATGCCGAGCGGGATCGCCGTCGCCGCATCGGCGAAGTTGTGGATGGTGTCCGCGAGGAGCGCGACGCTCCCCGAGAGCGCCACGATGACCATCTGGAAAAACGCGGTCGCCAGCAGGCCGACGAACGACCACTTGAGCGCCCACAGCCCCCGACTCGTGGAGGCGATCGACGGATCGACGAACCCGTGCGTATGACCGTGCCCGTCGCCACCCGGACCGGAGGCCTGGGGTCCGTGGTCGTGCCCGCCGATCGAGTCCTGGTCATGCGAGTAATGGTGATCCGAGTGTTCGTGACCCATGTCTCCCCCGGTCATGCGTCGCGTCGCGCTCCGGCTTCAGTGAGAGGATCGTGGCGCGTGAGGGTCACGATCGGCCTACACGCCGCGACACGACCTCGATCCACAATAACAACCCCCTCTGTCGGCATCATATCGGACGAGCCCACGTCCAGCCACAGAGGCGAAGATCTGCCGATTCGTGATCCCCGAATGTTTCGGCCCGCTATCGTCTCTCAATCCGCTTCGTCGGACGGGCCGATCTTTCTATGCGCGAAACTATGCCCGCGACCGCCCCCGGTGAGCCTAAATCACCCCACACCAGCCAAGCACTGAAAGAAAAACCCCTCGGCAAGTCCGCGACTTACCGAGGGGCTGCGATCTGCCCGCCTGCTTGACAGGCCAGTGTGGTAACCAGGCTCCACCACGACCCCGCGCTTACAGATTAGCTACTTAGCGGACACCGGTCAAGGACGAACCGACGTGGAAATGTAATCAGCTATACCCAACATGCACACTGGCCTTTCAGCCAGGGATTTTCAGCCAGCAACATGCGTCGTTGGTCTCCTGGCTAGATCACCCCGTATGCTTTGAGGTTTCTGGCCGTGCTGGCGACGATGACGTTGGCGATCGTGATCGTCGGAATCGCCAGGAACATCCCGGCGGGACCGAACAGGATGCCGCCGCCCACGACCCCGATCACCACCACGACCGGATGAATGTTGACGGCTCCGCCGAGCACGATGGGCTCGTAGACGATGTTCTTCAGCAGCTCCGCGACGGCCACGGCCACGACGACCCAGAGGGCGAAGGTGTCCGCCGTCACGAACGGCAGCAGCGGATGGAGCTCCTCGGCCAGCAGCGCATAGCCGAGGCTACCCAGCAATGCCGCGGCGAAGCCCATGTACGGAATCACGTTGGTGGCGCCCGTAAAGATCCCGATCGCGATCGCCCACCTGAGCGGGACGCCGACGAGGGTGAGCATCACCATGACGGTCAGCCCCAGCGCACAGCATTCGAGGAAGATGCCGCGCACGTACCCGCCCAGCGTCTCGTCGACATCGGCCAGCACGGCGAGCGCGGGCTCGAAGAGCCGATTCGGCACGGCGCTGAGCAGGCCGCGTTTGATCTCCCCAGTATCGCGCAGGAGGAACAGAACGATCAGGGGCATGATCATCCAGCTCGACAGGATGTGGCCGAGCCCGGCCGCCCCGCCCGGCGCGCCGGCGGTCGGCCGGGGGCTCTGCCGGGCGTCGGCGGACGCCGTCGGGTCCGGCTCACCCTGCCCCGTCCGGCGGCCGCGCATCTCGAGCCCCTGTGCATTGGCTTGCTCGTACTCGAGCAGACGCTTCGATCGACCTGATGCCGCGTCGTCGCCCCGCGCGTGTGACGCGAGGAACAGCGCGCGTTCCCCGGCTGTTAAGGCCAGGAGTTCACTGACGCGATCCATCAACGGGTCGAGATCGCGGTGCGCCAGCCGGTAGAGAGAATTGCCTCCCGTCCCCGAGGGATCGCGCCCCATCAGCGCCCGGTAGCGATCGTGCAGCGCGTACAGCGCGCGAACCCGCAGGTCCAGCGCATCGGTCTCGCTCGGCATGGCGGCGCGGAGGCTACTCGCGGCGACGAGCCCGGCCACGGCCAACATGACGAGCAGTAGCCCGACCGCCAGGCTGCGGGGTATCCACCCTCGCTCGAGGCGAGCGACGACGGGCCGACAAATGTACGCGAGGAGACCGCCCACGGCTGCCGGCACGATCAAGCTGCGCAGTCCCCAGACCAGATAGGCCGTCAGCACGAACGCCGCCGCCATGAAGACGCACTTGCTGACGACAACCACAGGCTTCGGGCGTGCGCTGCGAGTCACGGCTTGCCCTCGTCAGGCTCATCGGAAGTCTTGACAGTCTCAACATCGATGAGCATCTGCAGTCGCATGGCCATGATGCCGGCCAGCCTGATGAGGACCTTATTCGCGAGCACCGGGAAATTCACGGTCAACGCGTCGAGGTCGGCCTTGCCGAGGGCCAGCAACGAGACCGGGCCACGCGCCCGGACGGAGAACCAGCGAATCCCCCCGGTCCCGAGGGCCGCGGATTCCTCGAAGGAGGCCGGCGGCTCGAGCAAGGCGAGGGGAACCTCCTGGGCGCCGGCACGCCGCACGACCTCGACCACCCCTCGCCGCACGACGAACAGCGCCGCGCCGGGCCTGCCTTCCTCGCAAATGTACTCGCCATCGGCGTAGTGACGCTCGTGGAGGATGCGGGCGAGGCGCCCGAGATCCCGGCGACCGAGGTCCTCGAACAGGCTGACCTGCCGCAGGAATTCCACGAGGCTCGGGCCAGGTCCTGTCATGGCGCTTTCCGGCGGTAGGACCAGCGCGCGCGCCCGGACCGCCGCGATAGCTGCCGAGTCGCTGTTCGGCCGTCGCGGCAGCAGGAGTTGCTTCAGGCCAGCGAGCGTCAACTTCGTCTTCACTGATGACCTCGCAATCCGCGGGTCCTTGCCCGCAGCCAGTCTGACGGCGTGTTTGCGAGGACCGTGCCAAACGGTGCGGCGAACGTTCGCGGGGCGTTCTCAACCATCTTCACGACACCCCCGTGGGATCAGCGGGCGTGGATTGGGCACTGAGATCTTTCCGAGTTTCTCGCTTACGCCTTTCGACCGCCGCGGTGGTCACCAGGCTCGGCGATCGTCGGAGCGCTCGATATGGAGCCGACAGATTCGGTCGTCGAGCTCTTCCGATAAGGTCCCCAGTCGTCGGCACGGCACTCGAAGCAGCGCTTCGAGCTCGTACGGCGCCAACTGAACTCCAAGAAGGAGACACGCCCGGGCCGGATCCTGAAAGAAACACTGCCGGAACGCGGCGTCCGTCAGCAGTCGACCGAGCGTCCGGTCCATGTCCCGCTGACTCATGCGGCCCCCCAGCCTTTGCAGCAAGCAAGGATCACACCCGCCTTGGCAGGGCCGAGACCGTGAGCTCTGGTGCCATTCCGTGCGTCAATGTGTGAGTCCACACGGCGGTCCGTGCGGAATCGCCCAGAGTACCTGTCGCTCGTCACCGCCATTCGGCCAGCTATGATTTCCTCTGCATTCACGCGCCTCTGGCGCATGTGGCGCGCCGTCTGCCTCCGTGTGCCAGTCGGAACCGCGAGGGTGCGCCGGCTGAGCGAACAGGCGGCTGAGCGCTCAGCGATCTGCGGTCGACGAGATCCGAGGGTGGGCCAGCCGCGTCGCGGTCGCACACGGCGTGCGGCGCGGGCTGGCCAAGAGGACGAGCGAGCGATGGATCCGAGAGGTCAACGACGGCGGAGTCGGAATCAGCTCCGTCGACCGTTCGCGTTCAGCGTCCGGCGCCTTGTCCGCTATCGGCGGGGCACGCGGCGGCGGAACGCGTGCTTGTCGATCCCGAGCCGACGAATGCGCGCTTCCAGCGTGCTGGGCGGGACACCGAGAATCTCCGCGGCGCCTTCGACGCCGTACACGCGGCCGCGGCTGGCCGCCAGCGCCTCTTCGATCTGCTGGCGCTCACCGCTGGTGCCACCCTGTCTGGGACGAACAACATCGGAACCGAGGCTGGGAAGCTCGAAATCGGAAAGGCCTAGGACGTTTCCCCGAGCGAGGATGACCGCGCGCTCGACGACGTTCTGCAACTCGCGGATGTTACCCGGCCAGGCATACGCGGAGAGCGCGGCCATGGCTGCCGCATCGATCGCGCGGACTGGCTTCCCGAGTTGGCGCGAGTACCGGCTCGCCCAGTACTCGGCGAGGATCGGGATGTCCTCGGCCCGCTCGCGCAGCGGTGGGACACGGATCGGAAAGACATTGAGCCGGAAGAACAGGTCAGAGCGAAACTTTCCCTCGCGAGCCGCTTGCTCCAGGTCCCGGTTGGTGGCCGCCACCACGCGCGCGTCCGTCCGCAGCGTTTGGCTGCCGCCCACGCGCTCGAACTCGTGCTCCTGGAGGACGCGCAGCAGGGCGATCTGCACCGGCGGCGGCAGCTCCCCGACCTCGTCGAGGAAGATTGTGCCCCCGGCGGCCAGCTCGAAGCGGCCCCGCCGCCGCTCCAGAGCGCCCGTGAAGGCCCCCTTTTCGTGCCCAAACAGCTCAGAAGCGACGAGTCCTTCCGGGAGCGCGGCGCAGTTGACCTTGACCATGGCGCGATTCGCGCGGGGCGACCCGGCGTGGATCGCACGGGCGAGGAGCTCCTTTCCGGTGCCAGTCTCCCCGGTGATCAGCACTGTCGAGTCGGTCGCCGCCACGGACGCGACCCGCTCCAGCACCTGGCGCAGTCCTGGGGAAGTTCCGATGATCCCGCCCGCCGCCGCCGCCGTTGCGGCGATCTCTTCCCGCAGGGCGACGTTCTCGTCCTCGAGCTGCGATCGGAGCTTCTGTATCTCCTCGAAGGCGAGCGCGTTCGCGACCGCGGTGGTCACTGGCCGGGCCACGTCCTCGAGGATCGCGACCTCGTCGGGTGCGAAAGGCAACGGTTTCGTGCGGCAAATCACCATCGCGGCAACGAACTCATCGCCCATCGTCAGGGGCAGCAACACCGCGCACTCGGCACCCGCGCGCGTCATCCCGGCGCCGGCGAGACGCGGGCAGATCAACCCGCCGGCCTCGAGTTCGCACCCTGAAGGTCGAGAACCGCTCCCACGAGCCGCAATGTGGCATCGTCGCTCTCGTCCACGAACACGCACAAGTCGAGGTCTTTCGCTGACCTGTCGATCCCCACGACGCCGCCCGCACTCTCCCCCTCCGGAGAGATCACAGGCGGGGGTACGCATCGTTCCCCCATGAAGCTTCTCCTCGTCCCTGACATCTATCAGATCCATCAGAGTGGGCTCGACCGATTCAACAATACGAAAGACCTCGGCGAACTGCGGATCGCCGAGGTCCTCCACGCGATCGAGGCGGGGGTCTTCCATCCGAACCCCGGCTGGCACTGCAAGGACTGCCCGTTCCGGAGCCGATGCTGGGCGTGGGGGTGAACGCACGCGTCCGCGGCGCCGACAGGCCCCGTCCAAACGGATCCGGTCGCGGTCACCCTGTATCCCTTCGGGAACAGGATCGCGCGTGGGCGGCGTAACGGGGCCACTGGGCAACCGCGCGTCCGCATGGGCGTGTGGGCCCCTCGCGCCGTCGCGGCACGGACCCTGCTCTCCCGCGGGGCCATGCGCCCGGTCTCGTGTCCCCGGGCGACCTATCAACGCCGCCAACCCGAGCAGACCGTGCTCTACCGGGCGATCGCGACGCACCTCCCGACATTCCTCGCGCGCACGGCCGCGGAGGACGGGACAGGCGGCTGGCCGGCGTTCGTGCGGCGCGAGTTCGAGGCGTACCTCAAGTGTGGCCGGCTCGAACACGGTCTGCTGCGCGTGCAATGTGAGCGCTGCGGGGACACGACCGTGGTGGCCTTCAGCTGTCGTGGGCGCGGTTTCTGTCCGTCGTGCGGCGGGCGGCGCATGAGCGAGCTCGCTGCCCACCTCGTCGATCGCGTCCTGCCGCCCGTGCCCATGCGCCAGTGGGTCTTTACCGTGCCGGTGCCGGTGCGCTACCAGCTCGCCTTCGACGCCGGCTTGACGCGCACGGTGCTGCGCGTTTTCCTGCGCACCGTCTTCGGCTGGCAGCGACGGCGGGCGGCGCGGCGAGGCCTGGTGGGGGTTCGCAGCGGCAGCATTACGGCCATCCAGAGATTTGGCGGATCCCTGAACACGGACGACGGCTCATGATACCGGCCTTTCTCAAGTGTGCGTGGTTATTGGAACAGCGACGGCTGCGCCGCCGACTCCATCCCCGGCAACACCAGCTCGCCCGTTCGGCGCAGGTGCTCCAGGATGCCGCGAATCGGTTCGGCTTCGAGGTCGGCGCGCCGAATCTCCCACGGCGCCCAGGGCGCCACTTGCTCCACCGTCAACAGGCCGCTCCCGACCAGCCGCTTGATCGTCGTGTCGCTGGTCTGGAATTCCTTGGCGGCGCGGCCGAGGCTCAAGATGTCCGGATCCTGCGTCGCGCGCCTCTGGCCGGGAATCTCGTGATTCCGGCGCGCCGTTGCCACGCGCTCCTGGCTCCACCGCTTGCCTTTCCCAGTTCGCCGCCCCAGCTTGTTCAGCACCCGTGCGATCTCGTCATCCCCGTACCGCCCGGCCATCCGTCGGATCAGCTCGAGATCTTCCAGGGCCGTCACCTGGCCCACGCCCGAGCGCGGCTTCGGCATCTCCAGCGCCGTGTGCGTGCCGCCCGCCCAGTGCAGGGTGAAGCGCAGCATGTCGGTGGCCTCGTCGTGCGTCACGACGATCTCGTCCAGCACTGTGCGCACGATCTTTTTCTTCAATTCCGGCGGACACGCGGGACTGTGCCACACGTCGGCAAACCGCTCTCCGAGGGCCCGCACCGTGACCCGCTCCTCCTCGCTGAGCGCCGGCGTGGCCTGCTCCAGCTCTGCGAGGGCGCTGCGGAGGCGCTCCACGTGCTCGAGCGTCCTGTTCCATCGCCGTTCGAGTTCGGCCGCCACCAGCCGATTCCGCGCATCCACCGCGTCGTACTGCTCGAACGCCCGACGCTCCTCGTACGCGGCCTGCTCAAGCTGGCGCCCGAGCGCCTCCCGCCGCGCCGCATCTGCCGTCCGTCGTTGCTCCAGCGCCTCCAGACTGGCGCGGACCCCTAACGGCGACAGCACCCGAACCACCTCCTCGCCGATCCGCCGATCGACGGTGGCGCTGCCGAACCCCACACAGTACCGGCCGCCGGCCGGAAAGTCCCCCACGCAGAGGTAGCGCGCCGCCGTCCCCTGCTTTCCCCAGTACCAGACGTGCAGCTTCCGCCCACACCGCCCGCACCGCAGCAGCCGCGCCAGCAGGCCATGCCCCGCGCGCACCCCGCCCGTCCCCTCCTCGCGCTCGTGCCGTAAGCTGTTCCGCCGCATCATCCGCTGATGCTCTTCGTAGGTCGCCCAGTCAATATAGCCGTCGTGGTGATCCGGGATGAAGACCCGGGCGTCCGTCGGCGGCCGCAGCCGCCCGTGGCGCTTCCGCGGGTGGCCGTCGACCAGCGTGAGTTCCATCGGCCGGCGGCCGTAGACATACGCCCCGGCGTAGATCGGGTTCCGTAGCACGTGCCCGATGAAGCTGTGCGTTGGCAGCTGGAACACCATCTCCACCCGGCCCTCCCGCTTGCGGGTCACCGGCAGCTCGATGCCCTGCGCGTGAAACCACTTGAACGTCTGCCGGATGCTCCAGGTCTCGCGGAACATCCGGAAGATGAGCGTCATCGCCTCCTGCACGCGCACATTCGGGTCCTTGACGACTTTCCCGGTGCCATCCGTCACGTAGCCGGGGGGCAGGATGCGGATCAGCTCCCCTCGCCGGGCCTTTGCCTCCATGCCCTGCAGTAGGCGCAGCTTCAGGACCTTGAGCTCCACCACACTGAGCGTCCCCTTGATCCCCAGGACGAGCTGATCATCGATCAGGCTCACGTCGTAGATCTGCTCGGCATCGCCGATGAGCGTGTCGCACAGCTGGCAGACCTCCAGGAGGTGACACCAGTCCTTGTCCGTGCGGGAGAGGCGTGAGACCTCCCGACTGAGCACGAGGCCGACCTCACCCAAGGCGACGGAGGCCAGCAGCCGCGCGAAGCCCTCGCGCGGCGCCGCGCCCATCGCCGCACTCCAGCCCAAGTCGCTGTCGATGACCTCCACCTGCGTCCAACCGAGGGCCCGGGCTCGATCCACCAGGGCATACTGCAGGTGCTGGCTCTCGAGGTTGTGTTGCACCTGGTGCGGCGACGACTGCCGGAGGTAGACGATCGCTTTCCGCGCCAGGCGGTCCGGGCTGAGCTTAGGATTCGCGTTGGCCGGTGTCATCACGCGCCTCCTGTCCCGCCTGGTGCACGGCGAGGATCGCCGTGGCCATGAGCCGGACCAGCGTCTCCTGCACGTCTGGCACGCAGGCGATCGTCGGGGCCAGCGTGGGCTTCAGGCCGAGCTCGAACTCGATCTGCGTCACGCGCACCTCCCGATGTCGGGCGCACGCCCGTTTCGGACAGGCTAGCGTCACTCGGCCTGAGAAGGTGATCCTTCACGAGGAGTGCGACGACACAGAGCGCGCGAGCGCTGACCACGGCCTGGGGGGCGAGCTGGATGGCGGCGGCCGCCGGTGCGAGCATCCAGGTGGGGATCACCAGGGCCACGCCCGTCGGATCCCGCACGGTCACCGCCTCGCCGCGACGCCGCGGGCCGAGAACGGGGAGTTCCCGACCATGCAGCGGATGAAAAGGGTAGTAGACGGTGGCCGTGGAACTTATGGTCTCATGACGATCTC
>CAWDVE010000015.1:0-30325 GCA_963805625.1 uncultured Candidatus Rokubacteria bacterium | reverse complement strand
GCTCTACCGGCTTTCGTGTGGGTAGAGGTCGAGCCCACCGCACCGGAAGTAGATGGCGATCTTGAAGTGCTCCGGGTTGCGGAACCCACGGGCGGTCTTCTTGACGCCTTGGATGACGGAGTTGACGGCTTCCAGGCCTGCATTGGTGATCTTGTGCGTCAGGTACGTGAGCAGGTTCGGGAGATGGCGTTTGATCAGCTTGGCCACGCCCGCCATGGGCTTGAGCCGACTGTGCGTGGCGCGCCAGTACCAGCGGGCGGCGAACGTCTCGGCGGCCCCGGGGTAGGTGTACCCCCAGAAGGCGGCGAAGCGCTCCTTGAGCAGCCAGGCCCGCGCCACCTTGAGGTCCTGCCGCTGCAACAGCCGGAACGCCGTCTGCTGGTCCGGCGTCATGTCCTTGGGCCGCATCAGCCAGAGGTACTTGGACCCGGTGAGGCGGTCGTCGCCCGTCCGCTTCAACGCCCGGTGCTCGCCCCGCCGCACCTGGTCGACGGCGTCGTGGAGATGCTTGACCACGTGAAACTTGTCGAAGACGATCTTCCGGTCCGCGTCCGGCAGGTGTGCGCGTGTGGACTGGACGTAGGGCTCCCACATGTCCATCGCCATGGCCTCGATCCCCGTCACTTGCTCGGCCGTGAGGGTGGCCCAGAAGCCATCCAGACTCTCCTGCTTGCGGTCGTCGGCGAGATAGAGCACCCGGTTGCGCTCGAGATCGGCGACCACCGTGAGATACCGGTGCCGCTTGGCGAAGGCCTTCTCGTCCACGCCCAGATGGGGCACGACCTCCGCCTGGCGCCGGGCCAGCCCCCGGCGCACGGCGCGGGTCTTGATGCCCCACGCTTCGTCCCAGCTGATGCGCAGCACCCGCTTCGCCCCGGTCACCGAGCACTCCCACAGCAGATCAATCGCCAAGCGCTCGAACAACACCGTGAACTGCGACCCCGGCTCCGCCCACGGCACCCGGATCTGCTTCACCCCATGGGCCGCGCAGTCGATCCGGGGCACGTCCGCGTCGATCCACGTCGGTGAACTGACAGGTGTCGAGGTGCCGCCACCGCCGCGGCCGACTGTCGTAGCGCTCCGCGACCACTCCCGCACTCCGGGCAGGCGAAGGGGCCCGGCCCAGCATCCACCCGGACCGCCACTTGCCCCGCCTGCATGTCCAGCTCGACGCTCCCCACCGTCCAGGGCGGCGTCAGCCCCAAGATGGCTTCGGTCACCGTGTCGCGTCGCTCCCCCCCTCCCTCGGCAGGGCAGAGCATATGGCTCTACCGGCTTTCGTGTGGGTAGAGGTCGAGCCCACCGCACCGGAAGTAGATGGCGATCTTGAAGTGCTCCGGGTTGCGGAACCCACGGGCGGTCTTCTTGACGCCTTGGATGACGGAGTTGACGGCTTCCAGGCCTGCATTGGTGATCTTGTGCGTGAGGTACGTGAGCAGGTTCGGGAGATGACGTTTGATTAGCTTGGCCACGCCCGCCATGGGCTTGAGCCGACTGTGCGTGGCGCGCCAGTACCAGCGGGCGGTGAACGTCTCGGCGGCCCCGGGGTAGGTGTAGTCCCAGAAGGCGGCGAAGCGCTCCTTGAGCAGCCATGCCCGCGCCACCTTGAGATCCTGCCGCTGCAACAGCCGGAACGCCGTCTGCTGGTCCGGCGTCATGTCCTTGGGCCGCATCAGCCAGAGGTACTTGGACCCGGTGAGACGGTCGTCACCCGTCCGCTTCAACGCCCGATGCTCGCCCCGCCGCACCTGGTCGACGGCGTCGTGGAGATGCTTGACCACATGAAACTTGTCGAAGACGATCTTCCGGTCCGCGTCCGGCAGGTGCGCCCGCGTGGACT
Organism: uncultured Candidatus Rokubacteria bacterium; assembly: GCA_963805625.1. Taxonomy (GTDB): domain Bacteria; phylum Methylomirabilota; class Methylomirabilia; order Rokubacteriales; family DASRDR01; genus DASRDR01. The sequence continues at coordinate 28,485 of CAWDVE010000015.1, read as the reverse complement.
GGACGTAGGGCTCCCACATGTCCATCGCCATGGCCTCGATCCCCGCCACTTGCGCGGCCGTGAGGGTGGCCCAGAAGCCGTCCAGACTCTCCTGCTTGCGGTCGTCGGCCAGATAGAGCACCCGGTTGCGCTCGAGATCGGCGACCACCGTAAGATACCGGTGCCGCTTGGCGATGGCCTTCTCGTCCACGCCCAGATGGGGCACGACCTCGGCCTGGCGCCGAGCCAGCCCCCGCCGCACGGCGCGGGTCTTGATGCCCCACGCTTCGTCCCAGCTGATGCGCAGCACCCGCTTCGCCCCCGTCACCGAGCACTCCCACAGCAGATCAATCGCCAGCCGTTCGAACAACACCGTGAACTGCGACCCCGGCTCCGCCCATGGCACCCGGATCTGCTTCACCCCATGGGTCGCGCAGTCGATCCGGGGCACGTCCGCTTCGATCCACGTCGTCAACTGACAGGTGTCGAGGTGCCGCCACCGCCGTGGCCGACTGTCGTAGCGCTCCGCCGCACTCCCGCACTCCGGGCAGACAAACGGGCCCGGCCCGGCCTCCACCCGGACGACCACCTGCCCCTCCGGCATGTTCAGCTCGACGCCCCCCACCGTCCAGGGCGGCGTCAGCCCCAAGATCGCTCGGTACAGCTCCGTGTCGCGCATCGCTCCGCCCCTCCCCTCGGCAGGGCAGAGCATAGCCCGGAGACTTCGTCACCCACACGAAAGCCGGAAGAGCCTTAAAAAGAATATCGCAGTTCCGTAGGGCAGCGGCGCCGCGGTTTGGGGTCATCATCTCATCGCCACATTGAGCGCTATCCTGCCGCATGCGTTACCTCCTTGACGCCTGTCGCGCTTGTCGCATGCGCGACAGGCTGTCGCCCCTCAAGGGTCCACAGCCCGTCGTCGCCGAGCCCTTCGGGGCGTGTTTCCAGGCCCGGGACGCCTCAAGGCCTGGCCTAGTGAGGCTCAACGCCCGTGCCAATTCCGCTGTGGGACCTGCGGGCATTGGCTATGCACCTGAACATGCCCGAGGGAGGTGGGAACTGTGGAGACGACTTATGACACCGAACGAGGGACCCGGACGCCGCCGCCCGAGCCGCCTACAGCCTGACCCCGCTGTCCGAATTGACCCAGCCCATCGATCCCGACGCGGCGGACCGACGGCGCTATATGACGACGGATGAGGCGCGAATACCCGCGTCTCCGCATTTTCGGTCAGTGCGGGGTGGAGCACACGCCCGACCGATACCGAGACCGGCCCGGAGGTTCCGACATGCCAGACCTGGACGGCTGACAGGGTTCCTGACGGCTCCGCGGCATTATGGGACCCGTCCGGCAGGCCGGCGAGTCGACGCCGGGGCGACACGCGGGAGGCCCCGACCCGTTCAAGCTCCAGCGAAACCCGCTCAGCGGGAGGGTATATAGAACCGGCCCGAGACGGTCAGTCTACGACTGCCGACCCGCGGGGCCATAGGACCTGCCATCGCCGCCCGCCTATCCCCGGATGGTCACGTGAGGCGAGGCGCGACACTGCGGCCTCGATGCGGAGGCCCGCGGCGGATCGTCCGATGGCCAGCGATCGTCCCTCAGGGTTTCTGGGGGCTCACACTCGCGATGATCTGGGCGTACCGAGTGATAGCGATCTCCTTCAGCGAGTAGTAGTCGAGAAGCTCCTGCCAGGGTTCGTTGAGGCGGTCATACGCCGCCAGCGCCGCGACGAGGCGACCGAGGTCGAAGGAGCCCGGCTGGGTGATGATGAGCCACCCGCCCCCAAGGAAGATCAGGAACGGCCCGAGCCTGGCCACCGCGTTACCCACCCACTTGATCAGGTTCGCGAAGACGTAGGCGCGGATTCGCGTGCCCAGCAGCCGGTCGAGGCGCCGCCGGAACCGTCGCAGGTCGGGGGCCTCGTCGTCGGTGGCGCCGCTGGTCGTGCGGCGGCTCACGGCGCGTTCCACATGCTCCGAGAGGTGGCGGCCGAGGACAACCCGGCTTCGGGAGAGGCGATTCACCCGCCGCTGGAGCCGAGGGATGACCCACATCTCGATCGGGTGAAGCGCCAGCAGAGCGAGCGTCCACACGTTTAGGGTTGCGAGATAGACGCTGATGGCGATCAACGTGAAACCGGACACGAGCGGCACCGAGAAGGCGTGGCCGAAGAACTCCGCCAGCTCACCCGCCTCGGCGAGGACGACGGACACGAGCTGCGCGGGGGGCGTGCGCTCCAAGCGGTCGACGGGGAGCTGGAGAATCCGATCGTACAACTGGGCCCGGAAGTCGCGGAGCACGCGCTCGGCGATGTATCCCTGGTAGAGGTTGACCGCGAACTTCGACGTCGTCACTGCCAGAGCGCCGATCAGGAACGCGACGCCGTACCGCACCAGGGCGGTGAGGCTCCCGAGGCCGATCGCCTTGTTGACGAGCCGCCTCTGCATCTCGATGGGGATCAGCGCGAGGCCGGCCGACACCGCAACGAGGACCGTCAGGCCGAGCTGATGTCGCAGGCTCCGCTGCATTACGTAGTGATACAGGCCCACGGAGACTGGTGCGTCTATGGGCGGTGAAAGATGAGGGGTGGTGCCGAGCCGCTAGACAGTTGGTCCCTGGTCGAGGCGTTCGCTGAAACTCTCGTTAACGCCGACGACCCAGATTGCGGCCCAGCCTTCGTGCTTCCGGCGGGGACGGTGATGGAGGTATCCTGCGCCTTCTCTCCGTCCCCCGGCGCGTATTCGTTCATTGCACGTCGATCGTACCAGGCAGGGAGAGCAGCGTGACGCCGAAAACGCGAGGGGTTCCTGGCTAGAATCCCCACACCACCTGCGGCCAGCTGTCCTACGGGACGAAGCGACATGGCGAGCTGCATCGAGCGATCCGGGGGATTTCACACAAGATGCTGACGCAGACGCTCCGACGGCTCGAGCGGGATCGCTTGGTCCAGCGCACCGTCTATCCGGTGGTGCCACCCCGAGTGGACTATGCGCTGACTCGGCTCGGCGGGACGCTGACGACCCCGTTGCACGCGCTCTATCGATGGACGGAGAGGCACCTCGCGGAGATCCACCGCGCACATCGCGCTGCGCACGCTTCCACGCCGGCGGCCGAAACAACTCCACAGACCTGATCCGCCCCCCCGCACCGGCCGTCGGCTCCGACCCCGAGCACCGGGCGGGTTCGCGATGTTGAGCCGTTGCGCCACTCGCGCCGCAAAAAAGCGCCAACCCAGTGTTGACGCTGACGTCCCACGATCAGAGCGACCTCCGTGGTCTAGCTTTCCGACGCCTACCGCACCCAGACGGGATGCCGTAGCCGTCCGTTCGGCAGGAAGCCTCAGCCCTCGCCGCGCTCGCCGGGACGCAGGTCCTGGTGAACGGGATGAGCGTCGCGAGCTTCGACGCGCCCGCCATCGACGGCCCGCCCGCTCCCGGAGCGCCGCGGGCTCCGTCGCGAATCCAGAATCGCCCTCCCAGCCACGGCGCAAGGCCCGGACACGCCCATGACGATCGGCCCTGGTCAACGAGGGGGGGCCCGGCGGCTCCTGGAGGTCCTGGGGCCGCTCTGGCTCGACGTGGGGCGGGGCCCCGGGGGCGGCGGCCCGGCCGCCCTTCAGCCGAGGCGCCCCACGGGGTTCCTGAGCGTTCCGATCCCGTCGATCGTGATGCTCACGACGTCACCCGGCGCCAGCGCGCAGGCGTCCGGCACGAGGATGCCGGTGCCGGTCGAGAGCACCGTGCCCGGCGGAACCGGGTTGTAGCGGCCGAGCCAGTCGACCAGCTCCTCACACCGGCGCTTGAGATCGCCGGTCGAGGCCTGCCCCTCAAACAGCGTCCGCCCACCCCGCTCGATCACGCACCGGATCGTGAGCGCGTGCGGATCGGGGATCGAGGCCGGCGTCGCGATCACGGGGCCGAAGGCGAAGCTGCCCTGGAAGATCTTCGACTGGGGCAGGAAGAGCGGGTTCTCGCGCTCGATGTCCCACGCCGAGAGGTCGTTGCCCACCGTGTAGCCGACGATGCCGCCGCCCACGCCCACCACTACCGCCAGCTCGGCCTCGACCGCCGTGAGCTTGGAGTCCCCGCGGAGCCCGGCGGTCCCGTGCGGGCCCACCGAGCGCGCCGCCGAGCCCTTGTAGAAGAGCTCCGGCCGTTCGGCCTCGTACACGTAGTCGTAGATGCCCTTCCCGCGGTGCGCCTGGCCGGTATCGTGCTCGGAATAGTACTCGCGGCTGCGGCGATACGTGATGCCCGCCCCCCACACCTCCGGGGGGTCGAGCGGGGCGAGCAGGCCCGCGCTGCGTCCGCGGGCCGCGCGGTCCAGCGCGGCCCAGGCGTGGCGCGGCCGGCGGGGCACGCGGCTGAGCCGCCGCACCAGGCGCTCGATCCCGGCCGGCGTGCGGCCGGTCACGAGGAGGTCCAGGACCGAGCCGGCTCCGGCCCGCGGGGCGGTGATGTCGATGACCGCGTCGCCGTCGAGCACGCCCACGCGGCGCCCTCCACCGGCAGCTTGGAACTGGCAGAGCTTCATGCCTATCTCCTTGGATGGGACGGGGGGAAGGGGGGCGAGGGCCGGGTCTGGTTCGACGGCCTTCGGCCTGTGGCGGGCGGCGGGCTCACGCCAGGCGGAACCGGCGCCGGAAGACCTCGTCGCGGGTCTTCTGGTAGAGGATCTCCCACTCCGGGCTTCCTTCCGGGACGGGCCGCGCGTAGCTGCCGAGGATCTTGCGGACCTCGGCGTCGATCGATTCCTCGACGCGGGTCTCGTCCGAGAGGGTCCGGAGAATCTCGTTCCGGACGTCGTCCGGGGTCTTGAGGGCGACCACACCCGACTGGGCGAGCACCTCTTCCGCGAGGCGCGCCGACAGGTGAAACAGCCGCTCGCGGCTCCACTTCATCACAGGACGAATCCTCGGTCGCGCGCGAGCTTCTCTCGTGTCTTCGTGAAGAGCTGGCGGTAGTCCAGGCCCTGATCCCGGATGTCTCGCGCGTAGCCCTGCAGAATCCGGCGAGCTTCGACGTCGAGTTGCTCCTCGGCGACCAGGTTGTCCACGATCACGCGCTGGATCGCCTGGCGCACCCGCGCCTCGTCCTTCGCCTCGATGAAGCGGCGCCCGATCAGGCGTTTGGCGATGACGTCCCCGATGCGGCCTGCGATCTCTTCCCGGCCCCGCACGTTAATCGCCCCCGGCCACGAGCTGCTCGAACGGCTCGGGGCCGCCGTCGTTCCACTCGATCTGCGGCGCCCGCTCCGCCGGCACACCCTCGATGAGCCAGGACTCGGCGACCCGGTACGCCACGCGACGGCGGGTGAAGGCGTCGCCGTCATGGTAGTAGAGCCAGCCGGCCCGCCGCCATCCGATGCCCCGCGTCTCGACGCGGACCCGGCGCGCGTCGAGATCGAACACGGCGAGCCCGTGACCGGCCGGCGTCTCCGTGTAGCGCCGATCGAGCCGCGCGCGCTTCAAGGCGCCGAAAAGTCCCTCGTAGCTCGTGGTGGCGAACGGATGGCCGTAGAAGAACCGCTGGGCGGAGACGAGGAGATCCGGGATCGTCTCGGGATCGGCGTCGAGCGCGCCCACGAGCGCGGGCACACGCCACGGGCGCGCGAGCCCGCTCACCCGGCGCTGCTTGTCGCGGAGACAGACCCGCACGAGTCCAGGCTGTCCCATGTCGGCGCCCGAAACCCCCGTTTGAGCCTACTCACCGCCCTTGGGGGTGTCAAGGCGCGGGCTCCGTCACGCGGCTCGGATCGGCCCGGGCCGCGCGGGGCGCTCACGCGCCGCCGGGCCGCCGGGTCGCGGTCTGCAGGCGCCCCTGGGCGCGCGCGAGAGCGCTGAGTGCGCGCGACACGTCCACCTCCTCGCCGGCCTGGGGCCGGAGGCGCTGCTCCGCGCGCTCGCGGGCCGCGCGGGCGCGCGGGAGGTCGATCTCGTCGGGCCGCTCCGCGCTCTCGGCGAGGACCGTCACGTGGTCGGGACCGACCTCGGCAAACCCGCCGCTGACCGCGAGGTGATGCTCCTCACGCCCGGAGCGGTACGTCACCTCCCCGGTCCCGATGAGGCTCAGGAGCGGCGCGTGGCCGGGCAGGACGCCGAACGAGCCCTCCACGCCGGGAACCACGACCTCGTCAGCCTCGCCCGACACGACGAGTCGCGTCGGGGTTGCCACCTCGAGCCGGAGCCGGTCTGCCATCGCCGCCGCCCGCCGCCCCTACTCGCGCAGGCGCTTGGCCTTCTCTACGGCCTCTTCGATCCCGCCGACCATGTAGAAGGCCTGCTCGGGCAGGTCGTCGTGCTTGCCCTCGACGACCTCGCGGAAGCCGCGCACGGTGTCGGCGAGCGAGACGTACTTTCCGGGCGCGCCGGTGAACGTCTCGGCGACGAAGAAGGGCTGCGAGAGGAAGCGCTGGATCTTCCGGGCGCGCGACACGGTGAGCCGGTCCTCTTCCGACAGCTCCTCCATCCCGAGGATGGCGATGATGTCCTGGAGGTCCTTGTACCGCTGGAGCGTGAGCTGCACGGCGCGCGCGGTGCGGTAGTGGTCCTCGCCAAGGATGCGCGGGTCGAGGATCCGCGAGGTCGAGGCGAGCGGGTCCACGGCGGGGTAGATGCCGAGCTCCGAGATCTGCCGCGACAGCACGGTGGTGGCGTCCAGGTGGGCGAAGGCCGTCGCCGGGGCAGGGTCGGTGATGTCGTCGGCGGGCACGTAGATCGCCTGCACCGACGTGATCGAGCCGCGCTTGGTGGAGGTGATCCGCTCCTGGAGCGCGCCCATCTCGGTGCCGAGAGTCGGCTGATAGCCGACGGCCGAGGGCATCCGCCCGAGGAGCGCTGACACCTCTGAGCCCGCCTGCGTGAACCGGAAGATGTTGTCGATGAAGAGGAGCACGTCCTGCCCCTCCTCGTCGCGGAAGTACTCGGCGACCGTGAGCCCCGTCAGCCCGACGCGGAGCCGCGCGCCGGGCGGCTCCGTCATCTGGCCGTAGATCAGGGCCGTCTTCTCGATGATGCCGGACTCCTTGAACTCGAGCCAGAGGTCGTTCCCCTCGCGCGTCCGCTCCCCCACCCCCGCGAAGACGGAGATCCCGCCGTGATGCTTCGCGATGTTGTGGATGAGCTCCTGGATGAGCACGGTCTTGCCGACCCCCGCACCGCCGAAGAGCCCGGTCTTGCCGCCCTTCGTGTACGGCTCGAGGAGATCGACGACCTTGATGCCTGTCTCCAGCATCTGGATCGAGGTCGACTGCTCCTCGAACGACGGCGCCGGCCGGTGGATGGGATAGGTCTTGTCGCCGGCCACCGGGCCGAGCTTGTCCACGGGCTCGCCGACGATGTTCAGGATCCGCCCGAGCGTTCCCTTCCCCACCGGCACCGAGATGGGCCGTCCGGTGTCCTCGACCTTGGCGCCCCGGACGAGGCCGTCCGTGGACGACATCGCGACCGTCCGCACGGTGGACTCGCCGAGGTGCTGGGCGACCTCCAGCACGAGCTTCTGGCTGTAGGAAAAGACGTCCTTGACCTCGAGGCCCGGGACCTCGAGCGCGTTGTAGATCGCGGGCAAGACGCCGGGCTCGAACTCCACGTCGACGACGGGCCCGATCACCTGGACGATGTGTCCTTCTCGCATGCGCCTTTCCCTCTCCCTCTTCTCAGCCTTCCGCGCTGGCCCGCAGGGCCTCGGCGCCCCCGACGATGTCGAGCAGCTCCTTGGTGATCCGCTCCTGCCGCGCCTTGTTGTACTGGATACTCAAGAGCCCGATCATCTCCTGGGCGTTCTTGCTGGCCGCCTCCATCGCTGTCATGCGCGCCCCGTGCTCCCCGGCCGCCGTCTCGAGGAGCGCCCGGTAGAGCTGCACCTCGACGTGGCGCGGAAGAAGCGCGGCGAGGATCGTCACCGGGTCGGGCTCGTAGAGGTAGTCCGTGGCCGGCCCCTCTCCGGCGGGCGCGGCCTCCCCGGGCGACTCGATGGGCAGGAGGCGCTCGGCGGTCACCCGCTGGACCGCCACGGAGCGGAACTCGTTGAACACGAGCCAGACCTCGTCCACCTCGTCCGCCAGGTACGCGCCCATGAGCTCGGTCGCCAGCTCACGCACCTCCGCGAAGGCCAGCCGGTCGAGGAATCCGAGGCGCTCGCCGCGGAGCGGCCAGGGCCGGCGCCGGAAGAAATCCCGGGCCTTGCGCCCGACCGTCAGGACCGCGGCGGTGCCCTCGGGGTTGCCCCGCAGGAGCTCGAGGGCCCGCCGCACGACGTTCGAGTTGAAGGCGCCGCAGAGCCCCTTGTCGGCCGTCACGACGACGTAGAGCTTCCGGGGTCCCTCGCGCCGGGCCAGGAGGGGATGCTTGTCCTCCCCCAGGCCCCGGACCAAGGCGCCGACCAGCGCCGCCATCTTGAAGGCATAGGGCCGCGCCTCGAGGATCCGCTCCTGCGCGCGGCGAAGCTTCGCCGCGGCGACGAGCTTCATCGCGCGCGTGATCTTCTGCGTGGACTGGACGGAGCGAATCCGTCGCCGGATGTCCTGGAGGGTGGCCATCGGGTCGGGCCGTGTCCGTCCTACGCCGCGGCGGTGACGCCCCGGGCCGCCGTGAACTCGGCCTTCGCGCCCGCGATCAGCTCGTCGATCTGCAGCCGCAGCGCGTCGGACAGTTCCTTCTTCTCCCGGATCTCGGCCAGCAGCGCGCCCCCTCGGCCGTCCGCGTACTGGTAGAGGGCCACCTCGAACGCACGGACATCGGCGACCGGGATGTCGTCGAGATGCCCCTGGGTGCCGGCGTAGATGCCGAGGATCTGCTTCTCCACGGGCAAGGGTTCGTACTGTCCCTGCTTGAGGAGCTCGACCATCCGCTGGCCCCGCGACAGCTGCTGCTGGGTCGCCTTGTCGAGCTCCGAGCCGAACTGGGCGAACGCGGCCAGCTCGCGGTACTGGGCGAGGTCCAGGCGAAGCTTCCCGGCGACCTGGCGCATGGCCTTCACCTGGGCGGACCCACCCACCCGCGAGACCGAGAGGCCGACGTTCACCGCGGGCCGGATGCCCGCGTAGAAGAGATCGGTCTCGAGGTAGATCTGGCCGTCGGTGATCGAGATGACGTTGGTCGGGATGTAGGCGGACACGTCGCCCAGCTGGGTCTCGATGATGGGGAGCGCCGTCAGCGAGCCCCCGCCCAGCTCGTCGTTGAGCTTCGCCGCGCGCTCAAGAAGCCGCGAGTGCAGGTAGAAGACATCGCCCGGGTACGCCTCGCGACCCGGGGGCCGGCGGAGCAGGAGCGAGAGCTGGCGATACGCCTGCGCGTGCTTGGAGAGGTCGTCGTAGATGCAGAGCGCATGGCGCTTGGAGTCGCGGAAGTACTCGCCCATCGTGACGCCCGCGTAGGGCGCGATGTACTGGAGGGGCGCCGGATCGGAGGCGGTGGCCGCGATGACCGTCGTGTACGCCATGGCGCCGTGGTCCTCGAACACCCGGACGACCTGCGCCACGGTCGAGCGCTTCTGCCCAACCGCCACGTAGAAGCAGTAGACCCCCTGCCCCTTCTGGTTGAGGATCGTGTCGACGGCGATCGCCGTCTTCCCCGTCTGCCGGTCGCCGATGATGAGCTCGCGCTGGCCGCGCCCGATGGGGATCATCGCGTCGATCGCCTTGATCCCGGTCTGGAGCGGCTCTTTCACGGGGCGCCGGTCGACCACGCCGGGCGCGTAGCGCTCGATCGGGCGGAACTCCTTGGAGTCGATCGGGCCCTTGCCGTCGATCGGCTGGCCGAGGGCGTTGACCACCCGTCCCACCAGGGCTTCCCCCACCGGCACCTGGGCGATGCGGCCCGTCCGCTTGACGACGTCGCCCTCGCGGATGGCGCGATCCTCGCCAAGGAGCACCGCCCCGACGTTGTCCTCCTCGAGGTTCAACACCATCCCGATGATGTCCTGCGGAAAGGTGAGCAGCTCCCCGGCCATCGCGCGCTCGAGCCCGTAGACGCGGGCGATGCCGTCTCCCACCTCGATCACCCGGCCGATCTCCGCGAGATCGGTCTCGCCCTCGAACTCCTGGATCTGGCGTCGGATGATCTCGCTGATCTCGCCGGCCTTGATCATGCCGCTCCCCCTACTCCCTTGATGATGCGCTCCCTGAGGGCCGCCAGCTGGCCCGCGACGCTCATGTCCAGGACCCGGCTGCCCACCTCCGCAACGAAACCGCCGAGGAGACCCGGGTCGACCACCGTATCCAAGAGAACCGTCTTGCCCAGGCGCCGCCCGAGGCGCTCGCGGAGCGCCGCCCGCGCAGTGTCCGACAGGGCCGCGGCGCTGCGGACGCGCGCCCGGATCCGCCCGGCGGCCTCGTCCACCCTCGTCCGGTAGGCGGCGAGGATCTCGCCGAGGATGTCGAGCCGCCGGCGCTGGGCGACGAGCGCCAGGAAGTTCCGCGTGAGGGGCGACACGCCCAGCCGGCCTGCCACCTCGAGGACGATGCCGCGCTTGGTCCCCGCCTTCACCCACGGCCGGAGCAGCGCCTCTCGCAACTCGCGCTCGGTCGAGAGGAGCCGGTCGAACGCCGCCAGCTCGTCCGCCACGGCCTCGGCCCGGCGCGCCTCGCTCGCGAGTGCGTGGAGCGCCCGGGCGTAGCGGCGGGCGACGGCCGCGTCCCGCTTCACGCCGGCTCGATCCGGGTCAGCGCCTCCCTGACGAGCCGCTGGTGGTCCTCGTCACTGAGGCTCTTGCGGACGAGCCGCTCGGCGATCTGGATCGCGAGCGTGCCCACCTCGGCCCGAAGCTCCGTGCGCGCGCGTCGGACCTCCTGGCCCACCTGTACCTGGGCCGCCTCGAGCAAGCGCGCGGCCTCCTGCCGCGCCTCGGCGCTGAGCCGCTCGCGTAGCTCCGCTGCCTCACGAAGTGCGCGCTCCCGGAGGGCTTGGGCATCCGCCTGGGCCGCCCGGATCCGTTCCTCCATCGCCCCCAGCTGGCGCTGGGCCTCCTCGCGCGCCGCCTGCGCCTCCGCGAGCTGCTGCTGGATGGCCGCGGTCCGGCCCTCGAGCGCCGCCAGCAAGGGGCGATACAGGAGTTTGTAGAGCACGGTGAGCAGGAGGAGAAAGCTGATGAGCTGCACGCCGAGCGTCCAGTTGACCTCGATGAGGCTGCTGCCCTCGCCCTCGGAGGCATGCGCCCAGGCGGGAAGGCCGAGCGCCACCGCTGCCAGCACGAGCGCGCGCTCGGCCGGCGCGATGACGCCAACGGGCAGACCCACCACCAACCGGTTCCCTGTCATGTCAGCCTCGCGGGCGGGGATGTTGTGAAAAAAGGGGCAAGCAGCCCCCTAGGGGATACCATGGCCTTTGGAAGAGTGTCAAGCGGCGCACGCGATCACGCCGCCGCCGACGACAACCTCACCGCGGTAGAGCACGACTGACTGGCCCGGCGTGACGGCGTACTGGGGCTCCTGGAGCAGGATCTCGACCTGGCCGGCATCGCCGGGTATGGCGCGCGCCGGGATGCGCGGCGCGCGGTGCCGCACGCGCGCCTCGACCTCGAGCGGCGCTGTCAGCGACGGGACCGCGATCCAGTTGACGCTCTCCGCGACGAGCCGGGTCGCCCGAAGCGCCTCGCGCGGCCCCACCACGACCGCGTTCCGCGACGGATCGAGCCGCAGCACGTAGGCGGGCTCAGGCCCGACCCGACCGAGACCGCGACGCTGGCCCACCGTGTAGCCGCCGAGCCCGACGTGCCCGCCGACCTCGCGCCCCGCCTCGTCGACGATCGGGCCCGGGCGGAACGCCTCGGGCGCCCGGGCGCGGAGGAACGTCCGATAGTCGCCGCTCACGAAGCAGAGCTCCTGACTCTCGGGGGTCGCCGCCGTCGCAAGGCCGCGCGCCCGCGCCTGGGCGCGGACCTCGGGTTTGCGAAGGCCGCCCAGGGGAAAGCGCGCCCGGGCGAGCTGCGCCTGGGTCAGCGGCCAGAGGAAATAGCTCTGGTCCTTCGCCTCGTCCCGCGCAGTCAGGAGGCACACCCGTCCCGTCCGTGGGTCCGGGGCGACCCGTGCGTAGTGCCCCGTCGCCACGGCGTCCGCTTCCCAGGCGAGCGCACGCTCGAGGAGGGTGCCAAACTTGATCTCGCGGTTACAGACCACGCACGGGCTCGGCGTCCGCCCGGCCCCGTACTCGCGCGTGAAGTCTGCGATGACGCGCTCCCCGAACTCCCGCTCGTGATTCAGGAGGTAGTACGGGATATCGAGCCGCCGGGCGACCTGCCGCGCCGTCCCCGCCGTCGCCGGGGAGCAGCAGGAGCCAAACCGCGTGGCGGCCTCCTCGGGCACCTCCCAGGGCGCCGTGCGAAGCGTCACCCCCACGACGTCGTGACCGGCGTCCCGGAGCAGGGCGGCCGCCACCGAGCTGTCCACACCCCCACTGAGCCCGACTACAATGGCTGACATTACTTTTTACTGTTGTTAGTTTTGTTTTATTAGATTATCTCAGGACTGCCCGTGAGTCGCGCGTGGATCCGCTCGAGCTCGGCGGGAGTAGGACCGCTCGTGAGGCGGCCGTGGATGCGCTCCAGCTCTCCCGCGGATGTGTACGGCAGCTCGATCCGGCCCCGCAGGAGGTTGCCCACGACCCGTACGCGGGTGCCGAGGGCCAGGCGGAGCTCTTCTTCCATGGCCTCCACGTCCGGCGTACGGCGGCGGGGCTTCGCTCGCCCCGGCCGCCGCGCCTGGACGCCCGCCTCCGTGGCGCGGACCGACCAGTCCTGGGCGAGGATGCGCTCACGGAGGCGCAGCTGGGCCGCGGGCGAGGGGAGGCCCAGCAGGGCCCGCGCATGGCCCATCGTTAGGCGGCCAGTCCGGAGATCGTCCTGGATCGGCTCGGGCAGCCGGAGAAGCCGGAGCGCGTTCGCGATGGAGGAGCGGTCCTTCCCGAGCCGCCGCGCCAGCTCCTCTTGGGTCCAGCCGAACTCCGCCAGGAGGCGCTGGTACGCTTGCGCGGCCTCGACGGGGTTGAGATCCTCGCGAAGGAGGTTCTCGACCAGGCCGAGCTCGAGCGCCTCGGCGTCGCTTGCCTCGCGCACGATCGCGGGCACCCGGGTGAGCCCGGCCTGCTGAGCCGCCCGCCAGCGCCGCTCTCCCACGAGGATCTCGAACTGGCCGCCCCGCGGCCGGACCACGAGCGGCTGGAGCACTCCAGAGGATCGGATCGAGGCGGCCAGCTCGTCGAGCGCCTGGCTATCGAAGCTCCGCCTTGGCTGCTGGGGGTTCGGAATCAGGCTCTCGACAGGCAGTTCCCGGAGCCGAACGCCGTCCTCGGGCTCAGCCGGCGGCAGGAGAGCGCCCAGACCCCGTCCGAGTGCGCGCTTCATCACGCCCCACAACCTCCTTCGCCAGCTCCAGGTAGGCGACCGCGCCGGGGGACCGGAGGTCGTACTGGAGAATGGACCGCCCGTGACTGGGCGCCTCAGAGAGCCGGACATTGCGTGGAATCACCGTCGTGAACACCTGCCCCTTGAAGTAACGCTCGACCTCGGCCCGTACCTGGGCTGTCAGAGTGGTCCGTCCGTCGAAGAGAGTGAACACGATCCCCTCGATCTCGAGAGCTGGGTTCGCCCGGGTTCGGACGGTCTCCAGGGTACGCACCAGCTGGGCGAGCCCCTCAAGCGCAAAATACTCGCACTGAAGAGGAATTAGGGCCCCCTCGGCAGCGACCAGCGCATTGAGGGTCAGCAGGCCGAGCGAGGGAGGACAATCGATCACCAGATACCGGAACCGCTCCCGAATGGGGGCAAGGGCCACGCGGAGCCGGCTCTCTCTGGCGGCTGTCGTCGCGAGATCCACCTCCACCCCCACCAGGTCGGGGCTCCCCGGTAGGAGCGTGAGCCCCGGCACCGCCGTCTCGCGAACGCTCTCGGCGACTGAGCGCCCCTCGGCCAGGACGTCGTAGATGGTCCCCTCCTCACCACGAGTCCCTTCCGGCGACAGCCCGGCCGTGGCATTCGCCTGCGGGTCCAGATCAACCAGGAGGGTCGGACGGTTGGCAACAGCCAGCGCGCTCGCCAGACTAACGGCCGTCGTGGTCTTCCCGACGCCGCCCTTCTGGTTCACGACCGCGATGCACCGACCCGGCTGCTCGTTTTGTTCCACGTGGAACGCCTGTGTCCAACGCCGTCCCGGGAATTATAAGAAACTGGCGCCGCCAGGGCAATTCCCCGGGGACCGCGAGCGTAATCTCACGGTGGATGCCGCCCCCCGCCGTGCCCATCGGCCCCAGCGGAAGGACCAGCGTGCCCTCGGGAGCGAGAAAGGGCGCGGCGAGCGCCCGCGCCGCATCGCCCGTGGCCACCGCCCGCATCGTCACGGTCCGGAACCGCCCGGCCAACGCGCCCGACGCCAGCACCTCGGCGCGGCCCCAGAGGATGCTGACGCCCTCGAGACCAAGTTCCCGGGCCACGTGCCGAAGAAAGTTCGTCCGTCGCTGCGCGGCCTCGATCAGCACGACCTCCCAGTCCGGACGCGCCAGCTTCAAGATCAGGCCTGGGATACCCGGACCGGTTCCGATGTCGAGCAGGGGAGAGGCCGGCTCGGGGATCACGGCGAGCAGCATGAGGGACTCCACCACGAGATGCCGGACGCGTGCGGCGCGGTCCCGGTAGGCCGTCAGGCTCCCGATCTGCTGCCAGCGTTCGAGCTCCTCGAGGTAGGTGTCGACCTGGGTCGGAAAGGCAGACGGCAGCGTGAGAGCGAGCGCGGCGGCGGCATCCCGGAGCGTTCGCCCGAGATCCTGCGGGCCCCGACCGCCCGGCGGTCGCGCGCTCGCGGCCGCCGGCTCAGGCCCGGCGCGCCTCCCGCTCGACGGCCTTCCGCGGTGCCGCACTTCGGTCAATCAGATACTGCTGCCCAATGGACAGGCAGTTGTTCACGAGCCAATAGAGCACCAGCCCGGTGGGGAACTCGAGAAACATGAACGTGAACACGACGGGCATGATCATCATGATCTGCGCCTGCCGGGGGTCCCCGACGGTCGGGGTCATCTTCTGCTGGACCAGCATGGAGATGCCCATCAGGATCGGGAGCACGTAGTACGGGTCCTTCTTCGACAGGTCGCTGATCCAGAGCAGAAAGGGCGCCCCCTGGAGTTCCACTGAGTACTGGAGCGTCAGGTAGAGGGCGTAGAAGATCGGGATCTGCACGACCATCGGAAGGCAGCCCCCCATGGGGTTCACGCCTTGCTTCCGGAACATCTCCATTTGCTCGCGCTGGAATCGCTGGGGATCGGACTTGTACTTGGAGCGCAGCGCGTTCAGCTGCGGCTGGAGCGCCTGCATCGCCTTCATCGAGCGCATGCTCTTGAGGGAGAGCGGGAAGAAGACCACCTTCACGAGCACCGTGAGGAGGATGATCGCCACCCCGTAGTTCTGCCCGGGGAGCCAGGTCCCGAAGAAGTTCATCAGCCACAGGAGCGGCACGCAGAACCACCACATGGGGAACGCCACCCATAAGAAGTGGCCGTAGTTCCGGGCCTGCGCCAACTCGAGCCCGACACCGAGGGCCCGGAGACGCTCCCACTCCTTCGGCCCGACGTAGAGATCGCCCGTCCCCTCCCAGGGCTGCCCGGCGACGGTCTGAACGTCGCGGAACACGAGCCCGGCCTGCGCGACGTCGCGCGCGCGTCCCCGGCTGAGCGCGGTTCCCGGTCGGCCCACCAAGGCCGCGATGAAGTAGTCGTCCTCGAGCGCTGCCCACCGGTGTTCGCCGGTGACCACGGCATCCGGCACCACCAGCGGATCCTTCAGCTCGGGCCCACCGGGCGATTCCTTGGCGTCCTTCAGCACCGGGGCGGGGGCATCGTGCGCCTCGGGATCGGCCCCTGGCCGGTCGATGAGGATGCGCCCCAGGAGGTGCCGCCCATCCTTGCCCTCCCCAAACGTGTGCCACGGGTGGGCCGGGGTGGCGTCTCGCTCGGAGACCGGCGTGGTCCAGTACATGAGCACGTCCACGGGTCCAGCTCCCCGGGCTGGCGCGTCAACCTGGAAAGCGGCGCCCACCCGATAGGAATCCGCCCGGAACTCGAGCGTCCGCCGGATGCGCAGGCCGTCAGACGTGCTTCCGGTAAAGGTCAGCTTCCCGGAGGGTTGGCTTGCGCTGACCTCGACCCGGGCCGCATCCGGCCGCAACGCCACGAGCTCCACGGCTTGCCCCGGCCGCTGGACCGCGACGGTGAGCGGCCGGAGCGGGCCCTCCACCACGAGTCGCTTCGCCCCGCGATACTCGATGGTCCAGGCGGTCACGCTCCCGTCGGCCGCGAAGCTCGCCCGGTAAAGCGGCGAGACCACCTCCGCGACGGACACGGCCGCCTGTCCTCCCCGGGGCACCGCGGTCGGCCGGGGTATCCCGACGTCCACCCCGGGGGTGGGGACAGCCGGCGTCCCGGTGGTCTCCGGGGACCGTGGGCGCTCAGGCGGCGGGGTGGGTGTGCCGACCCAGAGTTGCCAAGCGAGCAGTACGCCGACGGACAGCGCGATCGCTATAAGTGCGCGTTTTTCCATTCTTTTATCAGGTATTTAGCGAGGGCGACGTGCCGTCTGCGCCAGCGCGTCCGCCATCGCGTCAACCAGCTGATCGAAGGGACTCGTCAGTGCCGGCTGGCGGGCAATGAAGCAGAGGCGGATTCCCTCTGACGGCACGAGCCCACGCTGCCGCCGATACGCCTCTCGGAGACGCCGCCGCGCCCGGTTCCTCACCACGCTGCCACCGAGCCGGCGTCCCACGGCGAAGCCTACGGCGCGTGGTCCGGGCTCCCGTCGCCACAGCAGCACGAACGCGGGGCCTTCCACGCGCGCCCCGCGACGGAAAAGTCGATCAAACTCCGCTCGGGACCGGAGCCGCTCCGCCCGCGGCAGCCCCGCGCGCGCGGGCACGGCCCCGGGCACTCCGCTCAGCCTGTCAACCGGCGACGCCCTTTGGCGCGCCGCCGCTTCAGCACCTTCCGGCCGCCTTTCGTCGACATGCGCTCGCGGAACCCATGCGTCTTCGCGCGCCGCCGACGGTTCGGTTGGAACGTCCGCTTCACGACTTCCTCCTAGTGCACGCAATGCGCACAGCCTGCCCATCCTACAGATGCGCCGAGGACCGCGTCAAGCGCCGCCCCTCACGGTGGCTAGCTGAGGTGCGGTTGCCGTTCCCGAGACCCCCGTGCTATGGTGAGCCGCCCGGTTCGGGGATGGCCCGTCGCGCGCTCGCGATTCTCGCGCGCCGACGGCTGTCACGGGATCGCGTAGGTAACCGAGTGCGTCAGGCGACGACGGCAGCGTTCCCAAAGTTATCCACCGTCGTGGATAAGTGTGTGCGTAACTCCTTCCCGTAGGAAGGTCCCACCATGCATGACGACGTTCACGATCGGCTCCTCGGTGCCCTGGAAGGCAAGCTTCCCCCCGAGGTGCTGACCACCTGGATCCGTCCTCTGCGGGTCCTGGATGTCCACGACACTCGACTTGAACTTGGCGTCCCTAATAAGTTTTTTCGCCAACAGCTCGAGCAGCGCTATCTGGAGCCCCTGCGCGCGGCTGCGGCCCTCGTGGTCGGCCCGCGGGCTCAGCTTGTCCTCTCGATCGACCGCTCGGCGCCTCTGCCCCCTGCCCCAGCACTGGCTCCTGCCCTTCCGCCTGACCTCGATCCCCGTTACAGCTTCGAGACGTTCGTCGTCGGCTCGTCAAACCAGTTCGCCCAGGCCGCCTGCCTGGCGGTCGCCGAGTCACCCGTCATCGCCTACAATCCGCTGTTCATCTACGGTGGGGTGGGCCTCGGCAAGACCCATCTGCTCCAGGCCATCGGCCAGCGCCTGACCCAGAGTCATCCCCACTTCCGGATCCAGTACCTCTCGAGCGAGAAGTTCACCAATGACCTGATCTCGGCCATCCGCCACGACAAGACGCCGGAGTTCCGCCAGCGCTACCGGACGATCGACCTCCTCCTGATCGACGACATCCAGTTCCTGTCCGGCAAGGAGCGCACCCAGGAAGAGTTCTTCCATACCTACGAAGACCTCATGCCGAAACGGCAGATCGTCCTGTCCAGCGACCGCTCGCCGAAGGAGATCCCGGACTTGGAGGAGCGCCTCCGGTCCCGCTTCCTGTCGAGCATGAGCGCCGACATCCAGCCGCCGGAGTTCGAGACCCGCGTGGCGATTCTGAAGAAGAAGGCCGAGCTCGACCGCGTCGCGCTCCCCGACGACGTCGCCTACTTCATCGCCAATCGCGTGAAGTCGAACATCCGCGAGCTGGAAGGCTCCCTCGTGCGCATCCGCGCCTTCTGCAACCTCACCGGTCGCCCGCTGACCCTCGATCTTGCCCAGGAGGTCCTCGCCAACATCTGGGGGGCGGAGGAGCACCTCGTGACGATCGACGACATCCTCCGCCGCGTCGCCGAGGTCTTTCACGTCAAACCCCAGGACCTCCGGGCCAAGACCCGGACCAAGGCCGTCGCCTTCCCCCGGCAACTCGCCATGTACCTCGCGCGCCAGCTCACGAGCGACTCCTACGCCGACATCGGCCGCGGCTTCGGCGGCAAGGACCACACGACGGTTCTCCACGCGGTGAACAAGATCGACGCGCTCCTCCAGCAGGACCCCAAGCTCCGCCGGACCCTCGACCACATCATCAACACCATCCGCCTCGCGTGAGCCGCGTCGTCCACGACGGTCCCCATCAGGCCCCGGGCCTGTCCACCGCCGTCCCCCGACTTATCCCCAGAGCGGAACCAGGCGCACGCCCAACCTGGCCGTGCCTCAGCGCGGACCGTCGCGTTTGTCCCCAGCACCTACTACTCCGACGACGACTGCCTTATCTCTTTCAGGAGGGTTACTAAGACACATGGACTTCCAGGTTGCTCGTGAGCCGTTGCTGCGTGCACTGCAGCTCCTGCAGAACATCGTCGAGCCTCGCCAGACGCTGCCGATCCTGGCCAACGTCCTGATCGAGGCCCGGGAGGGAGGGCTCCGCCTCGCAGCCACGGATCTCGAGGTAGGGGCGCGAGTGGCGGTGCCGGGGACGGTCGCCCGGCCGGGCGCCATCACGCTGGCCGCGCGGAAGCTGGTGGAGCTCGTGCGCGAGCTGCCAACGCAACCCGTCGCGTTCGTGCTGCTCGACAACGGCGGAGTCGAGCTCAAGTGCGGGACCGCACGGTTCAAGCTGGTCGGGCTCCCGGCCGAGGAGTATCCGCCGCTCGATCTGGACGCGGTGGCGGGGACCCTGAGCGTGGAAGCGGGGCTCTTGCGCACCATGATCGGGCGGACGAGCTACGCGATGTCGCAGGACGAGAGCCGCCCGTTCCTGAACGGGCTCTATCTCGTCGCGCGGAAGCAAGAGCTGCGACTGGTGGCCACCGACGGCCACCGCTTGGCGCTCGCACGGAGCGCTGTGGACGCGGACGTGGAGATGGCTGGCATCGTGCCTCGGAAGGCAGTCCAGGAGCTCACCCGGGTCCTGGGCGGGGCCGAGCGGGTAGATCTCGCGGTCGGGGAGAGCAAGTTCTTCGTCCGCACGGAAGGCTTCGAGCTCGTCTCGAAGCTGGTGGAAGGGCAGTTTCCGAACTACGAGCAGGTCATCCCGAAGTCCTCGCCCTTGCGGTTGGTCGTGGAGCGCGAGCCCTTGCTGGCGGCGATTCGCCGCGTGGCCGTCGTCGCCGACGACCGGACGCGCCCCGTGCGGTTGACTGCCAGCGCGGGTCAGATCCGGCTCTCCGCACAGAGTCAGGAGCTCGGCGAGGCCGAGGAAACCCTGCCGGCCGAATTCGCCGGCGACGAGCTGACGATCGGCTTCAACGCCCGCTACGTCCTCGACGCGCTCGGCCCGATGGATCATCCGTGGACTGTCGTGGGGCTGAAGGACGGCTTGAGTCCGGGCGTACTTCTCGGCGCGGCGGAGAAGAGCGGCACGCCGGATGACGCGTATCGCTGTGTTATAATGCCGATGCGCATGTGAGGGGAGGCCCGCCCGGGGTGCACGTCCGATGGATCGAGCTGGTCG
The DNA here is from genome assembly GCA_963805625.1 of uncultured Candidatus Rokubacteria bacterium. GTDB lineage: Bacteria > Methylomirabilota > Methylomirabilia > Rokubacteriales > DASRDR01 > DASRDR01. The sequence continues at coordinate 8,511 of CAWDVE010000015.1, read as the reverse complement.
GGTTTCGGGGCTACACCTCCCTTACCTTCGCTCCTGAGCCAGGGCTGAACGTCCTCGTCGGCCGCAATGGCCAGGGCAAGACGTCGCTCCTCGAGGCGCTCTATGTCCTGCTGACCGGGCGATCCTTCCGCACGGCAAAACTCGCCGATTGTCTCGGCTGGGATGCCGGTGGCCGGGCCACGGTGGCGGGCGAGCTCGCCGCGGGGAGCCGGATTCGCGACGTGCGGCTCGAGCTGCTCGCGCGCGAGGGAGGGATCGAGGTGCGAGGGACGCTCTGCCCGTGGGCTGGCGCCGTGAGCTTCGCGGCGTCTGACCTTGCGCTGCTCGCGGGGGGGCCCCATCTCCGGCGCGCCTATCTCGACGGCGCGACGGCCCGGCTCGCACCCGTGCATGCGGAAGCGTGCCGGCGCTACCGCCTGGTGCTCCAGCAGCGGACGCGTCTCCTGGGCGACCTCATAGGGCGGTCGGACGCCGATCGGCTGCTCGCCCCGTGGGACGAGCAGCTCGCGACCCTGGGGAGCGAGATCGTGCACCGGCGACTCGAGGCGCTGGCGCTCCTGGCGGACGCGGTCCGTGAGGTCCAGGTCGCGCTGGCCCCCGGGGGAGCCGGAGTAATGCTGAGCTACGAGCCGTCGGTGACCCCGGGCGCGGACCGGGACGCCACACGCGGCACCCTCCTGGACGCCTTGGCAGCGGCGCGGGCGGGGGACCTCCGCCGCGGGCTCACGCGGGTTGGGCCGCATCGCGACGATGTGGCGGTGCGGCTCGGGCGCGCCGACGCGCGGACGGCCGCTTCCCGCGGGGAGCAGCGGTTGCTGGCCCTGGCATTGCGCCTGGCGGTGGCGCTCGTCGTTCGCCGGCTCCACGGGGAGGGCCCCGTCCTGCTGCTGGACGACGTTCTGTCCGAGCTCGATCGCGAGGTCGGGGGGCGTGCGCTGGCGTGGCTGGAGGGCCAGGGGCAGGTCATCTACACGGCGACGGACGCCCAGCCGGCGGCCACGGGGAGCGGGGCGGTCTGGCAGGTGGTCGCGGGCCGCCTCGAGCCCAGCAGCGTCTTGACCCGGGGGGTGGCATGAGCGTTCCGAAGGCCGGACCCCCGGCCGGAACGGGCCCCGCCGAGACGTACACCGCGAGCGACATCAAGGTCCTCGAGGGGCTCGAGGCCGTCCGGAAGCGGCCGGCGATGTACATCGGCGACACGGCTAGCTACGGTCTCCACCACCTGGTCTTCGAGGTCGTCGACAACTCGGTCGACGAGGCGCTGGCGGGGTATTGCTCGAACATCCGCGCGATCCTCCACACGGATGGGAGCTGCACGGTCATCGACGACGGGCGCGGCATCCCGGTCGACGTGCACACGGGCACCGGCAAGTCCGCCGCGGAGGTCGTGCTCACGACCCTCCATGCGGGCGGGAAGTTCGAGAGCTCGGTGTACAAGGTCTCCGGCGGTCTCCATGGCGTCGGGGTGTCGGTCGTCAATGCGCTCTCCGAATGGCTCGAGGTCGAGATTCGCCGCGACGGGCGCCTCTACACGCAGCGCTACGACCGCGGCAAGCCCCAGAGCGACCTCCAGGCCGGGGAGAAGGCGACGAAGCGCGGGACGACGATCCGGTTCAAGCCGGACCCGGAGATCTTCGAGATCACGACGTTCAGCTTCGACGTCCTCGCGAACCGGCTCCGGGAGCTCGCGTTCCTCAACAAGGGGCTCAAGATCCAGCTGGAGGACGAGCGGGACGAGAAGAAGGTCACGTTCCACTACACGGGGGGCATCCGCCAGTTCGTCGAATACATCAACCAGAACAAGACGGCGGTCCACCCGAAGGTGCAGTACTTCGAGGGCGGCCGGGGCGACACCCAGGTCGAGGTCGCGCTCCAGTACAACGACGGCTACCAGGAGTACGTCTTCTCGTTCGCGAACAACATCAACACCCGCGAGGGGGGCTCCCACCTGACGGGGTTCCGCGCGGCCCTCACGCGGACGATCGGCGCGTACGCGCAGGCGAACGGGTACCTGAAGAGCTTCAAAGGCACGATCACCGGGGACGACGTCCGCGAGGGCCTCACCGCGGTCATCTCGGTGCGTTTGCCGGAGCCCCAGTTCGAGGGCCAGACGAAGGCCAAGCTCGGCAACAGCGAGGTCCGCGGTCTCGTCGAATCGGTCGTCAACGACAAGCTCGCCCAGGCCTTCGAGGAGGATCCCGCCAGCGCGCGGAAGATCGCCGAGAAGTGCGTGCACGCCGCGCAGGCGCGCGAGGCGGCGCGCAAGGCGCGTGAGCTCACGCGCAAGAAGGGATTCGACGGCGACAACCTGCCTGGGAAGCTGGCGGAGTGCTCCGAGCGCGATCCCGCGGCGCGGGAGCTCTTCCTCGTGGAAGGGGACTCGGCGGGGGGTTCGGCGAAGCAGGGCCGCGACCGGCGGATCCAGGCGATCCTGCCGCTCCGGGGCAAGATCATCAACGCCGAGAAGGCGCGCTACGACAAGGTGCTGTCCCACCAGGAAATCCGGCTCCTGATCGCGGCGATGGGCACCGGCATCGGCCCGGACGAATTCGACCTCGGGAAGCTCCGGTACCACAAGGTCATCCTCATGACGGATGCCGACGTGGACGGCGCGCACATTCGGACGCTGCTCCTGACATTCTTCTTCCGGCATATGGTGTCGGTGATCGAGGGGGGGTACCTCTTCATCGGGCAGCCCCCGCTGTTCAAGCTCAAGCGCGGCAAGACCGAGAAGTACCTCCTGAACGAGCGCGAGCTCGAGCAGGAGCTCCTGGTCCTCGGCACCGCCGGGGCCCACCTTCGTATCGAGAGCGACAAGGGCAACGGGAAGACATTGACCGAGGAGCGCCTTCGGCGGTTCGTCGGCGATCTCATCGAGTTCCGGCGCCTCCGGGACCGGCTCGTCAAGCGCGGCGTCCCGGCCGACTGGCTCGAGGCCTTCGCGCGGCACCGGCCGCTCGCCCGGAAGCGGATCTCCCGGGAAAGCCTCCTGCAGGAGATCCCGCGGGCGCTCGGACGCCAGGACGTCGAGTTCACGGTGCAGACCGAGACCGAGGACAGCGTCGTGGCCGTGGGTGTCTTCGACGGGGAGGAGCGGAAGCTGAACCTGAACCTCTTCGGGTCCGGGGAGTACGCGCGCCTCCTCGAGGTCTACGGCCAGATCGAGCCCATGGATCGCCCGCCGTTCACCCTGGTCGCCGCGGGCGGCGCCGAGCGGACGGCCGCCTCCCGCGATGCCCTCGTGGAGCACGTGTTCCTGCTCGGCCGCGAGGGGACCGGTATCCAGCGGTACAAGGGGCTCGGTGAGATGAACCCGGAGCAGCTTTGGGACACCACCATGAACCCGGAGACGCGCACGCTACTCCGGGTCTCGATGGACGACGCGGTCGCCGCCGACGAGATCTTCACCAAGCTCATGGGCGACCAGGTGGAGCCGCGGCGCGAGTTCATCGAGACCCACGCGCTCGAAGCCACCATCGACGTGTAGTCCCCGCGCGGCCCGGCCCGGGCCGCGCGCGGGGGCCTTGCAGGAGTGCCTGATGCCTGAACGCCAGCTGGCGATCCCGATTGAAGACGAGATGCGGCGGTCGTATCTCGACTACGCCATGTCCGTCATCATCGGGCGGGCCCTCCCCGACATTCGCGACGGCCTCAAGCCGGTGCATCGCCGCGTGCTCTACGCGATGCACGAGATGGGCCTGGCGTGGAACCGCGGGTATCGGAAGTCGGCCCGCGTCGTCGGCGACACGCTCGGCAAGTTCCATCCCCACGGCGAGGCGCCCGTCTACGAGGCCCTCGTGCGGATGGCGCAGGAGTTCTCCCTGCGGTACCCGCTCGTCGACGGCCAGGGGAACTTCGGCTCGATCGACGGGGACCCGCCGGCGGCGATCCGCTACACCGAGGTGCGGCTCGCGAAGATCGCGCAGGAGATGCTGGCGGACATCGACCGGGACACCGTCGACTTCGTCCCGAACTACGACGAGACGCAGCAGGAGCCCGTGGTCCTGCCGGCGCGCCTGCCAAACCTTCTGGTCAACGGCTCGTCCGGTATCGCGGTCGGCATGGCGACGAACATCCCTCCGCACAACCTTGGCGAGATCGTCGACGGGCTCGTCCTCGTGCTCGAAAACCCGGCGGCGACGGTCGAGGAGCTGCTCCAGGCCGTCAAGGGCCCGGACTTTCCGACCCGCGGGTACATCTACGGCACCGCGGGCATCCGGGATGCGTTCACGACCGGGCGCGGCATCATCACGATGCGGGCCCGGGCGCACACCGAGAAGCTCCGCGGCGGGCGCGAAGCCATCGTGGTGACCGAGCTCCCGTATCAGGTCAACAAGGCCTCGCTGATGACCAAGATCGCCGAGCTCTCGCGCGAGGGGAAGCTCGACGGCCTCTCCGAGATCCGCGACGAGTCGGACCGGCACGGCATCCGTATGGTGCTGGAGCTCGGGAAGGGGGAGATCGCGCAGATCGTCCTCAACCAGCTCTACAAGCACACCGCGATGCAGTCGACGTTCGGGGTCAACATGCTGGCCCTCATCGGGCGGCGGCCGCAGGTGGTCACGCTCCGGGAGATGCTCGACCACTTCATCGACTTCCGGCGGGAGGTCGTGGTCCGGCGCACCCGCTACGACCTCGCGCGCGCCGAGGAGCGTGCGCACATCCTGGAAGGCCTCCGGAAGGCGCTCGAGCACCTCGACCTGGTGATCCGCCTCATCCGGGGCGCGGAGAGCGTCGACGCCGCCCGACAGGCGTTGATGAGCCAGCTCGAGCTGAGCGAGATCCAGGCGAAGGCCATCCTGGACATGCGGCTCCAGCGCCTGACGCAGCTCGAGCGCGAGAAGGTGGTCCAGGAGCACACCGAGGTGCTCCAGCTCATCGAGCGGCTGCGGGCGATCCTCGGCTCCGACGCCCTCGTGCGGCAGATCATCAAGGAGGAGCTGGTCGCCCTCCGGACGGAGTACGCCGACGAGCGCCGGACCGAGATCGTCGAGGAGACGGTCGAGCTCACGCTCGAGGACCTCATCGCCGACGAGGAGATGGTGGTCACGGTCACCCGCTCGGGCTACATCAAGCGGACCGCGATCGAGGCGTACCGGAGCCAGCGCCGGGGCGGCAAGGGCGTGACGGGCATGGAGACCAAGGAGGAGGACGTCGTCGAGGACGTCTACATCGCCTCGACGCACGCCTATCTCCTGTTCTTCACGAACGACGGCAAGGTCCACTGGCTGAAGGTGCATGAGATCCCGGAGGCGAAGCGCGACGCGCGCGGCAAGGCGCTCGTCAATCTGCTGCACCTCGCAGAGCGGGAGCGGGTGGCCGCCACGGTGGCCGTGCGGGACTTCACGACCGGCGGCTACGTGTTCTTCGCGACGCGCCAGGGCCGGGTGAAGAAGACCGAGCTGGCCGCGTATTCGCGGCCCCAGCGGGGCGGGATCCGCGCGATCACGCTCGACGAGGGAGACGAGGTCATGGCCGTGCGGCTGACGGACGGCCAGCGCGAGGTCTTGCTGGCGACCCGGCAGGGGATGGCCATCCGGTTCAGCGAGGAGGAGGTGCGTCCGATGGGCCGCGCCGCCGCTGGCGTCAAGGGCATCGACGTCGACGCGGAGGACACCGTCATCGCGGCCGAGGTGGTGCTGGCGGGGGCCGCCATCCTCACAGTGACCGATCGGGGCTACGGCAAGCAGACCCCGCTCGAGGAGTACCGGCTCCAGGGGCGGAGCGGCAAGGGAATCATCGACATCAAGACGGGCGGCCGCAACGGGCTCGTGATCGGCCTCATCCAGGTGCGCGAAGGCGACGACATCCTGATCGTGACGACCAAGGGGAAGCTGATCCGCTTCGCCGCCCAGGACGTGTCCTCCCAGGGACGCAACACCTGGGGCGTCCGCGTGATCGACGTCGAGGCGGACGATCGCGTCGTGAGCCTGGCGCGGGTGGAGGGCGAGCGGGGCAACGGTGCTTGACCCCCGCCTCGTGCGGGAGCGACCGGAGGTCGTGCGCGAGGCCCTTCAAGCACGAGGGTCTGCGGCCCCGATTGACGTCTTCCTCGATCACGATGCAAGTCGGCGCCAGGTCTTGCGAGAGGTCGAGGACCTGAAGGCTCGGCGGAATCGCCTTTCCCAGGATGTCGCCGCCGCAAAGCGGCTGGGCCACGACGCGGCGGCCCTGGTCGAGGGCTCGCGGGCCCTCGGTAGCCAGATCAGCGAGTTCGAAGGCCACCTCCGAACGCTCGATAGCGCTCTCGCGGAGATTGCTCTCCAGTTCCCGAACGTTCCGCATCCGAGCGTGCCACGGGGCGCCTCCGCGGACGACAACGTCGAGGTGCGCCGCTGGGGCGAGCCCCGGGCCTTCGCGTTCGAGCCCCGCCCGCACTGGGAGCTCGGCGAGATCCTGGGGATCCTGGACTTCGAGCGGGGCGCACGACTCGCGAAGGCGCGGTTCACGGTGCTGTGGGGACTCGGCGCGCGACTCGAGCGGGCGCTCGCCCAGTTCATGCTGGACGTCCACACGAAGCGGCACGGATACCAGGAGCTCTGGGTCCCGCACCTCGTGAGCGCGGAGACGATGCTCGCCACGGCCCAGCTCCCGAAGTTCGAGGAGGAGCTGTTCAAGACGGTCGAGCCGGAGGCCGGCCGCCCGCTCTACCTCATCCCGACCGCGGAGGTCCCGCTGACGGCCTTGCACGGGGGCGAGATCCTCGCGGGCGAGACCCTGCCGCGGAGGTACACGGCCTTCACGCCGTGCTATCGGCGGGAGGCCGGCTCCTACGGGAAGGACACGCGGGGGTTCCTCCGCCAGCACCAGTTCGACAAGGTCGAGCTGGTGAAGCTGGCAAGCGCCGAGGCGTCTTACGACGAGCTCGAGGCCATGACACACGACGCCGAGCGGGTGCTCCAGGAGCTCGAGCTTCCGTACCGGACGATGCTCCTCTGCAGCGGCGACATGGGGTTCGCGTCGGCCAAGACCTACGACCTCGAGGTGTGGCTGCCGGCGGAGGGGCGCTATCGCGAGATCTCGTCCTGCTCGAACTGCGAAGCGTTCCAGGCCCGGCGCGCGAACCTCCGCTACCGGCCCGTCGGCGGCGGCAAGCCGGAGCTGCTCCACACGCTGAACGGGTCCGGGCTCGCGGTGGGCCGGACCCTGATCGCCGTCCTGGAGAACTACCAGGAAGCCGACGGGACCGTCGTCGTGCCGCGCGCGCTCCGGGCCTATCTCGACGGGCTCGAGCGCCTCACCCCGGCCTGAGCGCGCGCCGGCGCCGACCGAGCGCGGCCGGGCTCGTACGGCTGGGCTCGCACGGCTTGACGGCCATGCCCGCGCAGCATACGGTCGGCGCACCTGTATCCGCCGCCGGCCGAGCGGTCGCGCTGGCCGACTACCGTGGCAAGAAGCCGGTCGTGCTCGTCTTCTAAACTGAGAGTCGGAGCCCATCGGGTGTTCTACGACGTCGCTCCCGAGGAAGGCGTCGTCTACGTCCGCGCGATCCGGCTCAAGCGCGCGGGGAAGAGGACGGAGGACATCCTGTGAAGACGGTGACCGTGCGCGACCTCCAGAAGCGGGTGAAGGCATGTGTGGACGACGCCCAGCGAGACCGCGTGATCGTCACGCGCCACGGTAAGCCGGCGGCCGTGCTGGTCGGCGTCCAGGGCGAGGATTGGGACGCGGTCGTGGTCCAAACAGACCCGAAGTTCTGGAGGCTCATCCGCGCGCGGCGACGCCAACCCACGCGCTCTCTTGAGCAGTTGAAGCGACGAGTCGGGGTCAAGTGGTAACGCGGCGGGGCGGTCTCTTCCAAGAACAGGAGTAGCTCCCGACAGGCTGCAGAGGCCAGTGCGGCCGGCCGTCAATCGTCAGGGCTCGCGCCGCGGCCGCGGTGAGGTTCTCGTCGCCCGGCGTGGGGGAGCTGCCGTCGAAGTGCTTGGGGATCGTGGCAGGCCGGGTGCCCAAGCCACGGCGGCACACGCCCTGGGTCTGCGCGTCCACGGCCGCCTACCACTCTGACCATGACCCTCCGCTACGCCCACCTGTCTCCGACCCACCTCCGGGGGGCCGTCGCTCGACTCGACGGCTTGACCTTTACCCCCACCGCTGCGGCCAAGGGCACATGACGCTATACTCGAAGCGCGGCCTCAGGGAAGTACGCGGAATCCCGACACCGGAGGGGTGGCCGAGCGGTTGAAGGCGCCGGTCTTGAAAGCCGGTATCGGCGCGAGCCCTTCGGGGGTTCGAATCCCTCCCCCTCCGCCATTCGTCCCATGGCAGCCCGCTGAGTTGACGAAGGCTTGGCCCACCGGGAAGATGAAGCGCTGCGCACGGAGAGGTGGCCGAGTCGGCCGATGGCAACCGCCTGCTAAGCGGTTACCGGGTGTTGAGCCTGGTCCCGGGTTCGAATCCCGGCCTCTCCGCCATTCCTCCGAGCGGTTGGGCGCGCCCATAGCTCAGTTGGATAGAGCGTCGGACTACGAATCCGAAGGTCGCAGGTTCGAATCCTGCTGGGCGCACCAC
>CAWDVE010000014.1:0-212298 GCA_963805625.1 uncultured Candidatus Rokubacteria bacterium | reverse complement strand
GCGGTCGCTGGATTTGCGTCCGGCCATCCCGTATACTTCCGAGGGTTTGCCCGGCTCCCGGGCATGAATGCTATGGACCGGCGGAACCTTCAGTCACAGCTCCCCACCGGGGTGAAGATCTACCTCCCCGACGAGGCAGCCCGTCTCCGGGGCCTCCAGGAGCGCCTCCTCGGCGTCTTCCGGCTGTGGGGCTACCGCGAGGTCATGACCCCGACCTTCGAGTTCTTCGACGTCCTGGCGCTCGGGACGGACGAGGTGCTCCAGGAGGGGATGTTCAAGTTCGGCGACCGTGACACGGGGCGGATGCTCGCGCTCCGCGCCGACGTGACGCCCCAGATCGCGCGCATCGCCGCCACCCGGCTTCGCGACCGGCCCAAGCCCTATCGTCTCGCGTACCGGACGAACGTGTTCCGGCACGAGGCGCCGCGGCTCGGCCGCATGCGGGAGTTCTACCAGGCGGGGGTCGAGCTGATCGGCCTCGACAAGCCGGAAGCGGACGCCGAGATGATCGCGATGACCATCGAGGCGTTCCGGGCCGCCGGGTTCGAGCGCTTCCAGATCGACGTCGGCCACGTCGAGTTCGTGCGGGGCGTACTCGACAGCCTCGGTGTCGGGCGCGACGTGACGCGGGCCCTGCGCGAGGCCCTCGGACGGAAGGACGTGGCGGAGCTGACGCGCCTGGTCGGGGAGCTGTCCATTCCGTCCGCGACGGCGGAGCTGGTGCTGGCGTTGCCCGGTCTCCAGGGCGGGACGGACGTGATCCGGCGGGCGGCGGCGCTCGTCCAGAACCCCCGGTCGGAGCGCGCGGTGGCCGGGCTCGCCGAGGTCCACCGGCTGCTCACCGCCTACGGCCTCGGCGGGGCGATCCTGCTCGACCTCGGCGAGGTCCGCGGGTTCGACTACTACTCGGGCGTGAGCTTCGAGGGGTACGTCGACGGATTCGGCGCCGAGCTGGTGGGCGGCGGCCGGTACGACCAGATGCTCGGGCGCTTCGGCACGCCCTGCCCGGCAACGGGATTCGCGTTCGACGTGAATCGCATCCTCCTCGCGCTCGCCGCGCAGGGTCTCGAGCCTCGCGTCACCGGGCCGGAGTTCTTCGTCATCGACTTCACCGAGGACAAGGGCACGGCTCTTGCCCTCTGCCGGCGGCTCCGCGAGCTGGGGCTGGCGGTGGCCCGGGACATCATGAGCCGGCCGCTCGAGGAGTCGATCGCCTACGCGCGGGACATCCGCGCCGCGCGGGCCGTGGTGATCGACCACGCGGGGCTCGGGCGTGGCGACGTGCGCGTGATCGACCCGGCGGGGGGGCAGGAGGTCACCTGGCCGCTCGCGGCACTGATGGCGGCGCCGAGCCGCGTCCTCGAGCCCGCTCCCGGAGGCGCTCTTGCCTAACATTGTGATCGTGGGCGCCCAGTGGGGCGACGAGGGGAAGGGGAAGGTCGTCGACCTGGTCGCCCCCTGCGTGGACGTCGTCGCGCGCTATTCGGGCGGGCCGAACGCGGGCCACACCATCGTGGTGGGGGATCGACGTTTCGTCCTCCAGTTGGTGCCCTCGGGCGTCCTTCGACCCGGCAAGAAGAGCGTGATCGGCTGCGGGACCGTCGTCGACCCCATCGGGCTCGTGGCGGAGCTGGACGGCCTGGCGGCGGCCGGGATCGGTGTGGAGCAGCTCTACGTCTCCCACGCCGCTCACGTGATCCTGCCCCACCACCGGGCGCTCGACCAGGCGATGGACCAGGAGCGAATCGGGACCACGGGCAGGGGCGTGGGGCCGGCCTACGCCGACAAGGCGGCCCGGCTGGGGATCCGCGTCGGCGACCTCCTCGACGAGGCCCACTTCCGGGAGAAGCTCGAGGCGTGTCTCCCCGTCAAGAATCACCTCTTGCGCGCCTATGGCCGCGACACCTTCGAGGTGGAAGAGGTGGTGAAGGCCGTCGCGGGCGCCGTCGAGCGGCTCCGCCCGCACGTGGCGGACACGGCGCTGCTCCTGCACCGATGGATGCGTGACGGAGCATCGGTGCTCTTCGAGGGCGCGCAGGGCACGATGCTCGACATCGACCACGGCACCTATCCGTACATCACGGCATCGAGCGCCTCGGCTGGTGGGGCGGCGCCCGGCACCGGGGTCCCGCCCACCCGCATCAACGGGGTGCTCGGCATCACCAAGGCCTACGCCACTCGCGTCGGGGGCGGGCCGTTTCCCACCGAGGTCACCGGCGATCTTGGCGAGCTGATCCGGGCTCGGGGGAAGGAGTACGGAGCGGTCACCGGCCGGCCGCGCCGGTGCGGGTGGTTCGACGCCCCGCTCCTCCGCCACGCGGTCCGCGTGAACGGGCTCGACACGCTCGCGATGACGAAGCTCGACGTGCTCGATCCCTGCCATGCCGTGCTGGTGGGCGTGGGCTACCGCTACAAGGGGACGACGCTCCGCGAGTGGCCGGGAGAGGAGCGCATCGTCGCGCAGCTCGAGCCGGTGTTCGAGGAGCGCCCGGGCTGGCTCAGCGAGACCGCGGGGCTGCGCACCTGGGGGGCCCTCCCGGCGCGCGCCCACGACTACATCCGGTGGCTCGAGGACCTGATCGAGTGCGAGATCTCGCTCGTTTCGACCGGCCCCGGCCGCTACGAGACCATCCTCGTTGAGCCGTCGCGCCTGACGCGCTGGTTTCCCGACCTCCGCCAGCTCTGCCTGCCGTGACCGGGGCTACTTGTAGCTGAAGCCCATCGTCCGGCAGTGGTAGTAGACGCCCCCGTCCTGGACGATGAGGAAGAGCGCGAGCTCGCTCCCGTCGTTGTGGTGGGAGTGGAAGGCGGCGGGCGGCGTGATCATCACCGTGTGGGGCTCCCAGTCCGCACGCTCCCCATCGATCAGGGAATAGCAGCGCTCGCCGGCCAGGACGAGCGTCACCGCCACCGCGTTGTGGCGGTGGCCGCGCTGCGCCTCGCCGGGCAGGAGCGAGTTCAGCGCGAGCGTGAAGGACGGCGTGGTGGTGCGACTGGACTCGAGGGCCACGTTCCCCAGGTTGATCGACTTGCCCGGCATCGCCGCCCCGCGGGGATCCAGGTAGACGCCGAGCAGCCGCCGCCGGATCTCCGCCATTGGGTAGAGGGCGGGCTGGATCGGCCCCGCGCCCGGGGCCGGCGGCTGGAGCCCCTCGAATTCGAGTTGGGGCTCGTTGGTCGTGATCCAGAGCACGGTGTCCTCGACCGCGGCGTGGCGCGTGGCCCCGCCGCCGGGCAGGCAGAAGGTGTCGGCCTCCTGCCAGGGGAGCGATCCCCCGTCCCCGGCCTTGGTCGTGCCCGACCCGCGGATCACGTGATAGAGCTCCGTGCTCGCGCGGAAGGCAGTGGGGAGCGTGTCTCCCGCCCGGATTCGCGCGTAGCGCGACAGGATGAACGGCGTGGTCGCGGGGTAGCCGAGTCCGAGCGTCGCCGAGAGGTCGAGCGGTACGAGGCCGGTCGGCGCGTCGGGAGCCAGCACCCGGTCGCGCTCGGCGCGGAAGACGTGGGCGGGGATGGCTGGGCGCTTGATGTTGAAGCCGTCGAGGGAGGTGAGGTAGCGGGCGTTGTCCGCGTAGGGCGAGGACGCTCGCGGTCCCGCCGAGTCGGCGGCGAGAAGTGCGCGGAGCTCCAGCTCGTCGAGCGTCTTGGCCATGACCATCCTCCCGCGCGGATGCGTAGCGTGCCCAGCAGTCGATTCGCGGGGATGCTAGCGCGGCGGCCTCCGGAGCGTCAAGACGGCGCCGACGTCGGGGCTCGCGGGACGCTCGGGATGGTGGCGGGGCGGACCGCGGGTAGGAGGGTCGGTGACGGCGGAGGGTGACCGCGCGGGCGACCACCGCCCGGCCGTCGTCCGGCTGCTCGTGGCGTGGCTGGCGCTCGCGCCGGTGCTCCAGGCCCTGAGCCTCGCCGGCTTTCGGGTTGCCAACTTCGCCCCGGATCGGCCCTGGAACTACGTCGCGTACGGTCTGGCGGCGCCGTACGTGGCCTGGCTGGTCTGGCGCCGTCAGCCGCGCGCCCGCTTCGCCGCCTACGTGTTCCTCAGTCACGAGGCCGTGCGCGGCATTCATTTCCATCGGCCAGACGCCGTGGCGCTCGCGGCGCTATGTGTGCTCCTGCTCCAGCTGCCCGCCGCTCGCCGATTCATGCCGTCGCTCCGTCCTGCCGAGATGCGGGCACGCTGGCGGCGGCAGCTGACCGGCAAGCGACGGGGTGACGCGGGGGCCGAGCCCTCCGCCCCCGCCGCCGATGCGACGCGAAGCGATTCGCCCCCATGGCCGTGAGGCGCGTTCGGAGATCCTCGCGCGGTAAGATACCGGCACGGCAAGCGGAGACTATTCCGGAGAGGCGAGGGGAGCGTCGGTGACGATCGCGCAGATGACCTGGCGGACGCTCGGCTCCCGCCGGCTCCCGTGACGTCATTCCCGGCGCCGGCTGCCAGGATCGACCGGCCCCTCCACGGGATCGCCTTCATCCTGGTGGGGGCATCCGTGTTCCCCGTGCAGGATGTCCTGATCAAGGGCCTGAGCGGCGAGTACGCGGTCCTCCAGATCGTGTTCGTGCGCAGCCTGGTCGCGCTCGGGCTTTTCGCGTGGCTCCTGTGGCGGGAGCGCGCTTCGGTCACCCTTCCGATCCAGCAGCCGTGGCTCCACGGGGTGCGAGGGCTGCTGGGCCTCGTGTCCTTCACGACGTACTACATGGCCATCGCCGCGCTCCCGCTGGCCACGGTCACGTCGGTGGCCTTTGCGGCGCCGCTGTTCGTCACCACGCTCTCGGCGCTCGCGCTCGGCGAGCCGGTCGACCGGCGCGGCTGGTCGGCCGTGGCACTCGGCTTCGTCGGAGTGCTCGTGGTGCTGCGCCCGGGGGCTGCCGCGTTCGAGCCGGCGGCCCTGCTCGCCGTGCTGTCGGCGCTCTGCTACGCGATCTCGCAGACGATCACGCGCCACTTGGGCCGGAGGGATTCGGGCGCCACCATCGTGTTCTCGGCGACCCTGGTGTCCGTGCTGGTGGCGGCGACGAGCGGGCTCGCCGCGGCCGGGGGAGACCGGGGTGCCGGCCTTCATCCGAGCCTCGCCTTCCTGGTGCGCGGCTGGACGCTGCCGCCCTGGGGGGCGATCGGACGCATGGCGCTCTGTGGGCTCATCTCGAGCGTCGGGATCTATTGCCTGACGCAGGCCTACCGCGTGGCGCCCGCGAGCACGGTATCCCCGTTCGAGTACGTGATGATCGGGTGGGCGGTGCTGTGGGGCTACGTGTTCTGGGGTGACGTCCCCGGCCCGTCGACCCTTCTCGGCGTGGCCACGACCGTTGCCGCTGGCGTCTACGTGCTCCACCACCAGGCGCGTGCCCAGCGCGAGCGACGCCGCGCGGCCCGCGTGCCGACGGCCTGATCGGCCCGTCTCGGGGCATGTCGAGGCCGTCTGCGTTGGCACGCCTGCGGATTGGAGCGAAGTGCGCGTCGCGTCCCGATCTACCCAGACGATCGCATGCGGCGATCGTGCATCCCCACCCCGATTGACTCGCGCCCCGTAACCTCGCAGAATGCTTCGCGCGAGGCGTTAGCTCAGCCAGGCAGAGCTCCCGCCTTTTAAGCGGGGAGTCGGTGGTTCGAATCCACCACGCCTCACCATTGTTCGTCCCGCGGCGCCGGTCCCGGGGCCGGCGGCTCACGCCGGCCGACTGCTGCCTGGGGAGCGACATGGACGACCGCGCGGTCCCGGACCCCGAAACCGCCGACACGCTGGCCGTGGCCCGGCGCTTCCTCGACGCGTTCGCGCGCCACGACGTGGACGGCGTCATGCGCGCCATGACCGAGGACTGCATCTTCGAGAACACGTTGCCGCCCCCCGACGGGGAGCGGCACGTGGGTCAGGCCGCGGTCCGGCGCTTCTGGGAGCGATTCTTCCGGGAAACGCCGTCCGCCGCGTTCGAGACCGAGGAGATGTTCGCCGCCGGAGCCCGATGCGTGGTGAAGTGGTGCTATCGCTGGCGGAACGCGGACGGGTCGGCGGGCCACGTGCGGGGCGTCGATCTCCTCCGCGTGCGGGACGGGAAGGTCGCCGAGAAGCTCTCCTACGTCAAGGGCTAGTATCCTGTCTCGCAGCACCGCGCGCGGCTGGCCGCCCAGGTCGTGGAGCGTGAGATGGGGGGTGTCGTCGGCCCCCCGGCCGAGCATTGCGCCGGCGCGGCCGCGCGCGTCCCGCAGGACGAAGCGCTCGGCCTCGACCGTGCGGGCAGGGCTCGCGGGCCGCGGTGCCCGCGGCGGGCTCTGGCCGAGGAGCAGGAGCGCCGCGATCGCGAGCCACGAGCCGAGGGCCACCGTCTCCATCGGCGGCCCTCACGCTCGAGCCGATCGAGTCGAGCCGAGACGGCATCCGAAGCGGAGAGCGGCATCGCGACCTCCCCTCGGCCGCGTGACCCGGCCAGGGCGCCGGATCCTCGTCGCGGCCCCTATGGCGCTATGCGAGACCCCGCGCACTCGGTCAACGTGCCGGCCGGCGTCCTCAGTCGAGCGGGGGGCGGTGCGATGCCCAGGGCTGGAGCGTCTCGAAGCAGGCGGCAGCCCTGAGCACATCCGCCTCGCGATGCCAGCGTCCGACGATCTGGAGCCCGACGGGCAGCTTCTCCCGCGTGAACCCGCACGGCACGTTGGCGGCGGGATAGCCCGTCAGGTTGAAGGGATACATGAACGGCACACGGTCGAAGATGGAGTGAGCGGGCTTGCCGCCCAGGTCGGGCAGACCTTCGAAGGGGCCGGGGTCGGCGGGCCAGGCGGCGACCGGCATCTGCGGCGTCAGGAGAAGCTGATAGCGGTCGAGCGTCTTGCGCACCTTCTCGCAGAACTCGGTCCGCGCCAGATGCGCCTTCAGGTAGTCGATCGACGTCCACTGGCCGGCGTCGAGAATCATGCGCATGAGCGTGGGCTCGATCCAGTCGGGGCGCTCTCGGGCACGATCGTAGTTCCGCGCGGCCACGCTCGCGGAGTAGATGATCTTGTGGAACTCGTAGGGGTGCCCCCAGTCGATCTTCGCCTCCTCCACGTGGGCGCCCAGCTCCTCGAACCGCCGGGCCGCGCGCGCCGTCAGCTCCGCGACCTCCGGGTTCACCGAGGCGAATCCGAGGTCGACGCTCCAGCCCACGCGCCAGCCGCGCACGTCGCCCTCGCAGGCGGCGAGATAGTCTTCCGGCGGCGCGTCGATCGAGAGCGGGTCGCGCGCGTCGGGGCCCGCCAGGGCCTGCAGCAGGATCGCCGCGTCCCGGACGGTTCGCGTCATCGGGCCGTTGTGCGAGCGGGCGCCCCACAGATCCGCGCTCGGCCAGTAGGGCACGCGGGCGAGCGAGGGCTTGAGGCCGAAGATCCCGCAGAGCGCCGACGGGATGCGGATGGACCCGGAGCCGTCGGAGCCGTGGGCCAGGGGGCCGAGCCCGGCCGCGACCGCGGCTCCCGCGCCACCCGAGGAGGCGCCCGACGTGCGGGCGAGGTTCCAGGGGTTCTTGCACGGCGGGCCGATCAGGTTGTCGCACATGTCCTTGTAGCCAAAATGGGGCGTGTTCGTCTTGCCGAGCAGGACGCCCCCGGAGCCGCGGAGCCTCGAGGCGACCGCGCCGTCCTCGGCCGGGACGTTGTGCTCGAAGAACTTCGATCCGTACGTCGTCCTGATGCCCGCCGTCGGCTCGAGATCCTTGATGGAGTACGGGATGCCGTCGATGGGGCCGCGAGGCTGGCCGCGCACGAGGCGCGCCTCGGCGGCCCGCGCCAGCTCGCGCGCGTGATCGGCTGTGACCGTGAGGTAGGCGTTCAGCTTCGGGTTCAGTCGCTCGATCCGGGCGAGCGCCGCCTCCGTGACCTCCACCGGCGAGAGGGTCTTCGCGCGGTAGAGCCGGCCGAGCTCGAGGGCGGGCGTGTAGGACAGGTCGGTCGCGTTCATCGGGGCCTCCTGGTGGTGATCGACGACGCGCGGGCGGAGTCGCCTTCCGGCGATCCGCCCGACGGACCTCAGGGTAGGGCGGGACGCGACGGCTGTCCAGGGGGTCCGGGTGTTGTGCGATGATCGACGGCGCCGTCATTCTCGTGAACGGAGGCCCGTCCCATGCCCGATGCGAAGCTCCCCGTGCTCTGCCCGCCCGATCCTCTCCGCGAGTTCGTCGCCGCCGTCGCCCGGCGCATGGGGGCGGATCTTGACGTGGCGGCCGAGCTGGCGCGCCATCTGGTGGGCTCCAATCTCGCCGGTCACGACTCCCACGGCGTCATCCGGGTCCCGCAGTACGTCGGCGACACCGACCTGGGCCTGCTCGTTCCCTCCGCCCGTCCCGTGCTCACGCGGGGCGGCACGGTGGCCGGTCTCGTCGATGCCCGGCGCGGGTTCGGCCAGCACTCGACGATGTTCGCCCTCGAGTGGGCAATCGAGCGGGCGCGCCAGCACGGGGTGGCGATGGTGGCGGTCCGGCACTCGACCCACATCGGCCGGCTCGGCGAGTACGCGGAGCGCGCGGCCGCCGAGGGCCTGATCGGCATCGTGACGGTGGGAGCGGTGGGTGCCGGCATCGGCGGCGTCGTGCCCTTCGGAGGCCGGACGCGCTTTCTCGGGACCAACCCCTGGGCGCTCTCGGTGCCGGGGCGCCGGCGCCACTTCATCTTCGACGCCGCGACGTCCACGCTGGCCGAGGGCAAGGTCCGTGTGGCGCGGGCGGCGGGCAAGCCGCTCCCGCCCGACGCCATCGTGGACCCGGACGGGCACCCGACCCGTGACGCCGAGGCGTTCTACGCGGGCGGGGCGCTCCTGCCGCTCGGCGGCGCCGTCGCCGGGCACAAGGGCTACGGGCTCGGGCTCGCCTCTGCGCTGCTCGGCGCGCTCGGGATGATCGGCGACCCGGAACCCACCCTCGTCGGCGCGGCGCCGCCCGAGACCACTGACGTCCGCGGCCGCATCGCCGGCGTGTTCCTCCAGGTCGTGGACCCGGCGGCGTTTGGCGATCCGGTCCGCTACGTCGAGCTCGTCGACGAGGCGCTCGACGCCGCCAAGCGCCAGACGCCCGCCGAGGGGGTCGCCGAGGTGCTGGTGCCCGGCGAGCCCGAGGCGCGGGCGCGGGCGCGGCGGAGCCGCGAGGGCATCCCGCTGCCTCCCGCGACGTGGGCCGAGCTCGGGAAGGTGGCGGCGCGATTCGGCGTGCCGCTCCCGCCGCACAAGCCCGGGGCTTGAGCCGGGCTTGGCCCCCGCGTCAGCACGCCGGGTAGGCGCGCGGGTTCCCGAGTCGCTACTTCGAGCCCGGAGCGCGGTAGGCGACGGTCTTCTTGACCGCCTGGTCCACCTCCTCCGGGGTGATGAGGACCGTCGTCTTGAGCCGGACGGCGCCGCTGGCTCCCACGGTCAGCGCGACGGCCGTCGCGCTGACCGAGTCGGGCAGATCGACGATCACGAAGGCGTCGGTCTCACCGTACGCGAAGTAGAATGCCTCGACCCGCCCGCCGAGGCTCTTCGTCACTGCCTCGACTGCGGTCCGACGCTTGGAGCCGCCGTCCTTGATGACGCCCCGGGCACCTTCCAGGGTGTAGGACGCTTCGAACAGGTACTTGGGCATCGCAATCCTCCCACGCGCCCTGCGGGGCGCTCTTTCCTTTTTCGGACTCTACAGCGGGTAACGTCCTCGTCGCAGCGACAGGCAGCGACCGGACGATAGCGCGATCTCGCTGAGCGAGGCAAGCGGCAGTGGGCCCCTCAGGGAGCAACAAGCGGGCGACGACCGCGCGCGGCGCTGTGAGGTACCGGTCACCCTTTCCCGAGGATGAGGATCACGATCCCCGCCAGCATGACGGCGCAGCCGAGCCAGATCTGGCGGATCCGCGCGCTCTCGCCGAACATGAGCCAGCCGATGACCAGCGCCAGCAGGATCTCGATCTGCTTGACCGCCTCGACGTACGAGCTCACGGTCATCGTGTAGGCCGTCGTGCCGAGCTGGGTCGACAGGGCGGCGAAGGCGCCCAGCCCGACGAAGCCGAGCCAGTGCCGGCCGAGCTGGCGGAAGTAGCGGGCGGAGCGGTAGAGCACCCAGGGCGTGATCAGCACCGAACAGAAGAGATAGCCCATGAAGACCGCGTACGCCGGGCTCGAGAGGAGCGCGATCTTCTTGATCAGGACGACCGACGGGGCGTAGAAGAGGGCCGCGCCGAGAGTGTAACGCTGGCCGGGGTCGCGGATCAGCGAGACGAGGGGCGCCCAGAACGACACGCGCGCCCGGCTCACGTTGATCAGGTACACGCCGGCGACGCACACGAGCACCCCGACGATCCCGAGAAGCGACGGCTCCTCGCCGAGCGCAAGGTATCCCCACACCACCAGCAGGACGACCGAGAGCTTCCAGAGCGCCGTGACGAGCGAGATCTCGGCGACCTTCAGCGCGAGCGCCAGGCATTGGGTCCCCGTGATCTGCGTCACGGCGAAGAGGAAGCAGTACCAGTACACCCCCGGCTGGCGGGGTGGGACGCCCTGGACGAGCAGCGGCGCGGCCGCGAAGGGCAGGATGAACGTGAATCGGCCCCAGACGTTGATCGTCTCGTCGAGGGAGTGGCCGAGCCGCTTCATCACCATGTTCCGGAGGACCTGGAACAAGGCGCTTCCCACCGAGAGCACGAACCAGAGCACCAGCACCCTCCTCGCGCGCGCGGCCCGTCACCGGGGGCCGCGCAGCGCACGCCATCGTAGGGTAGACGCGCCTTCGCGTCGACCGGGTCCCGCGCGCGCAACACGTGGTGCCAGTCGTGCCACCTGCGCGGCTTGGTCTGAGCGGCCTGGATCCCGGGAGGAGACCTCCGATGGCGACCCCCTCGACCCCAGTGTCGGCCGTCGGTATCCGCCGGGCCGACGAGCGGGTCCGCACGCGGATCGGCTGGCGCGACTCCCATCACCGCTTCAGCTTCTCCAGTCACTACGACCCGGAACACCCATCACGGGCTCCTGCTCGTGTCGAACGACGACACTGTGCGGGCCGGCACCGGCTTCCGCCCCCCCCCCCCAGGACATGGAGATCGTCACCTGGGTCCTGGACGGAGAGCTCGAGCACAAGGACTCGGAAGGGCACAAGGGGATCATCTATCCGGGTCTCGCCCAGCGGATGAGCGGCCGATCACACCGCGGGGCCGAGGCAGGTGCTCATCTGGGAGACGGCCGGCGCGCCGCCCGGCGCCTGACGCGCGACGCGGGCCGGGGATGCGGGCCGGAGCCCCGCTCCCACCTGCGGTCAGGGCCCGGGCGGGGTCGGCGGCGGCAGGATGACGACGATCTCGCTCAGCACCCGGCTGACGCCCGGCAGGCGCCCCACGACCTCCTCGGCCATGCGGCGCTGGTCGTCTCGCGCCACCCGCCCGCTGAGGGAGACCTGGTCGTCTCGGCAGCTGAAGAACAGACCGAGTTCCCGCGTCCGGGAGTTGGTCAGCAGCGCCGCGTGCACGCGTGCGGTCATGCAGCGGTCGCGCACCTCGGCGAGCGAGGCCGACGTGGAGTGGAAGCGCGCGACGGCCAGCGACGCGCGGATCGTCGCCACCGCCGTGGGGACGTCGATGCGCGCCGTGTTGAGCACGAGATCGTACTGCAGGGGATCGTCCAGGGCCACGTCGTAGAGGTGGCGGATCCGGGCCGCCCAGTCACGGTCGCTGCGCGCAACCACCTCCTCGGCGTCGGGCACGAGTCCGCGCTCGGCCTCCAGCCGGCGGGCGCGCACGTCCAGCGGCGCGGTCACTCGCACGCGGAAGGCGTGGCGGATGCGCTGGAGCACGAACGTCGAGCCGCGCCCGATGAGGACCACGTTGTCTCGCGCCGCGAACTCCCAGACCACCGCTTCGACGGCCGCCAGGTAGTCGCGGCGTGTCTCCGTGAGGCGTTCGCGGAGGCTGGGCCGGCCCTCGAGGAGCCGCTCGAGCTCGGCGACGCCCTGACCGAGGCGCTCCGCGGCTTTCAGGATGATCTCGCGACCGGCGAACGTGTAGGTCAGCTCCTCGGCGAGGGCACGGCCGATCGCTTCACCGGAGCTCCCGAGGGCCGACGAGATCGTGATGATGCTCACAGTCGTCTCTCGGGCCGCGAGGAGCGCCCCGCAGCGCACGACGGCATCAGGCGCGCCGGAGAGTGCGCGCCGCCGCGGCAGACGGCAAGGGGAAGGCTTGGGGTCGCGTCGAACCGCATGGTCGCCCCCGGGGCTCCGGGCGTCTGAGTCTTGGGGGGAGCCTAGGCCGGGCCGGGGAAGCTGTCAAGGCGCAGCGGCCTCTATGGGGGGCGTTGGCGTGCCCATCGTAGGATGGGGCTGTGCCGAGCCAGGCGATCCCCGACGACGAGCCCGCCCACGTCCTGTCGGGAGTGCCGCTGTTCGCGGGGCTCGACCGGGTGGCCCTCGCCAAGCTGGCCGCGCACTTCGAGCGAGTCCGGTTCGGGCCGGGCGAGATCGTGTTCCGCGAGGGCGATCCCGGGGACGCCTTCTACGTGGTGCTTCACGGGGCGTTCAGCGACTACGTCGGGTGGCCGGATACCGGCGTCGACCGGCGGCTTGCGACGCGGGGTCGGGGGGCGACGTTCGGAGATATCGCCCTCCTCTCGAACCGGCCTCGCTCGACCACGGTGCGGGCGGACGGGGCGGCCGAGGCGCTCAGGCTCGAGCGGGGCCGGTTCCTCGGGTTGGTGGCCAAGGAGCCCGCCGTCGCGCTCGCGATCGCCGCGACGCTCAGCGAGCGCGTGTGGCTCGCCAACGTTCGCGGGGTGGGGACCGTCGAGGCCCGGGATCCGGAGGCGGGGGGTGATCGCGGTGAGCGGGGTGCTGCCGCTGGAGTGGTCGCGGAGCCCCGTTCCGTTTCACCTCTCAGGCGTGCCCTGGGCGGCACGCTGGCCGTGTCGATCCTTGCCGTGACGTGGGTGACACCGCCCCCCGCGGGGCTGGAGCCGGCCGGCTGGCACGCCCTCGGGACGCTCGGTGCCATGGTGCCCGTCCTCGCCCTCGAGGTGCTGCCGGAGGGGGTCCTGGCTCTCCTGACGATCGCCCTGTGGACGCTTGGCGGTGTCGCGCCGGCCCGGGTGGGGCTCGCGGGCTTTGCCACGCCGAGCTGGGTCCTCGTCGTGGCGGTGCTGGCCTTCGGCGGGGTGCTGGCCTCGACGGGCCTGCTCTATCGGCTTGCGCTCGGGATCGTCGGCCGGTCCCGGGGCGGTTTCGCCGGTCAGGCCGCGGCGCTCGCGCTGACGGGGGTCGCGCTCGGCCCGGCCGTCCCGAATGCGACCGGCCGCGTCGCCTTCCTCGCGCCGGCTCTCGCCGAGCTGATCGAGGCACTCGGCTATGCGCCCGGCTCCCGGCCCGCGGCCGGGCTGGCCCTGGCCGCCCTGGTGGGCTTCGGCCAAATGGGCGCCGTGTTCATGACCAGCTCGACCACGGCCGTGCTCGCCCACGCCGTGCTGCCCGCCGAGGTGCGGGCGGGCGCCGGGTGGGTCGGGTGGGCCGTGTGCGCGGCGCCGGCCAATGCGCTCCTCCTCGCTGGGATGCTCGCGGCGCTCCTCTGGCTGTACCGGCCGCGCCCGGGTGAGCGTGCGCCGAGGGGACCACGATCGGGCGTGCTCGCGATGCAGCGAGCGCTCCTCGGGCGCCCCTCGCGGGCGGAGCGCGTCTGTCTGGCGATCGGAGCCGGGCTCCTGCTGGGCTTCGCGACGCAGCCGCTCCACCGGATCGATCCGGCCTGGGTCGCCGTGCTCGCGCTCGCACTGCTCGGCGCCGGGGGCCTGGTGACGGCGGACACCCTCCGCGGGGTGAACTGGAGCTTCGCGCTCTTCTTCGGCATGCTCGCGAGCCTGTCCGACGTGCTCGCCGCGACGGGCGTCGACCGCTGGCTCGCGGGCCTCGTCGGCGACGTGACGGGCGGCCTCGCCGGAGCGCCCGTTGCCTTCATCGCCGGGCTTGCGGTGCTCGGGTTCCTGGCGAGCCTCGTCCTCCGCTGGCAGGCGGCCGCGCCCCTGCTCACGATCGCCGCGTCGCCCGTCGCCGGGGCGGCCGGGATTTCCCCACTGGTGGTCGCGGTGGTCGCGACGATTGCCTGCAACGGCTTCGTCGTCCCGTACCAGAGCACCACCTATCTCGCTCTCTACCACGGGACGGGCGGCCGCCTGTTCGACCACCGGCTCGCCCGTCCGGCCGCTCTGGTCTACGGTGCGGCGAGCGTGCTCGCGCTCTGCGCCAGCGTGCCGGCCTGGCGCTGGATGGGCTTGCTCTAGCGGGGGGCGGTCCGGATCGCCCCGCTACCAGTCCGGTGCGTCACGGCCACGTCGCGTCGAAGACCGAGCCGGCGAGCGTCGGGAACACGTAGTGCATGCCGGCGAGGTCCTCTCGCGTGAGGCCCGCCCGCATCGCGACGGCGGCGACGTGGATCAGATCCTCGGCGCCGGAGCCGAGAACGTGCATGCCGAGCAGGCGTCCGGTAGGCTCGTCGAACACGGCCTTGACGAGCCCCTCGGTCTCCGCGCGGACGCTCGCCGCGGTCGAGTCGGTGAAGGGTGCCCGCCCGACCGCGACGCGTCCGCCGCGCTCCCGGGCGGCCTCCTCGGTGAGGCCCACCTGGGCGAGCGCCGGGATCGTGAACGTGGCCGTCGGGAAGACACTGAAGTCGGCGGCCCGCCGGTTGCCCTGGAGCGCGTTCTCCGCAGCGAGCTGGCCCTCGTACCACGCGGCCGGCGTGTGCTGGTGACTGCCCGTCACGTCGCCTGCCGCGTAGACGTGAGGCGCGGTCGTCGACTGCCGGAATTCGTTGACGCGCACCGCACCGCGCTCGAGCGCGACACCAGCCGCCGCGAGCCCGAGGTCCGCCGTGTTGGGCGGTCGGCCGGTGGCGACGAGGACCGCATCCGCGGCGAACCACTCAGCGCGGCCGCCGACCTCGGCCTCGACCGTCAGGTCGGGCGCAACCCGCGAGACGCGCGCGCCGGTCCGGACCTCGAGCCCCGCGTCGGCCGCCAGTGCGAGGAGCGCCCCCCGCACCTCGCCATCCGCCGCCGGGAGCACGTGAGCGCCCGACTGGAGCACGGTGACGCGGGATCCGGCCCGGCCAAACGCGAAGCCGAGCTCCATGCCGATCGCCCCGCCGCCGATCACGACGAGCCGGCCAGGGAGCGTCGTTCGCTCGAGGAACTGATCGCTGGTCAGCGCACGCTCGATGCCCTCGATCGGTGGCCGCGCGGGGGCGGAGCCCGTGGCGAGGATGATCCGCTCCGCCGTCACGCGGCGTCCGTCGACCGCGATCTCGTGCGGGTCCGCGAAGCGGGCACGCCCGCGGAGCACGGTGATGCCCTGCTGCTCGAGCGCCTCGGGCTTCCCCTCCGACCAGCTCGCCACCAGGCGGTTCTTCCGGGCGATCACGGCGCTCCAGTCGAGCCCGATCCCCTCCGTGCCGCGAATCCCGAGCTCGCCGGCCCTTCCGGCGCGCCACGCGAGCTCGACGGTGCTGACCAGCACCTTCTTGGGGATTCAGCCGGTGCCGAGGCAGGTGCCGGCGAAGCCATCGTGCTCGACGAGTGCGGTGCGGGCGCCGAGCGCAACCGCCTTGCGCGCGGCGAACGTGCCCGCGGTGCCGGCGCCGATGACGAGGAGATCGTAGTCCATGGCCGTTCTCCCGTTAGGAGCCGGCGGCCCGCGGGCCGCCGGGCGGTGGCGACGCGTCGCGCGTGCCGTCGCCGTGCGAATTCTGGCTATCCGAGCGCCTCCCAGGCCGCTCGCTGGACGGCCCGCCAGGGCGCGGCCTCCCAGGCCGAGCCGGCGGCGACGGAGTGGGCGCGCCCGGCCGGGGAGAAGGTGGCGCGTCAGCCCTCGTCGCCGAAGCGCGTGAGCTCGAGATCGAAGCCCTGACGCGCCATGCCGACCGCGACGAGGCCCACGCCGGCCCGCGGTCGAGCCAGTGCCGGCAGTCGGCGAGGACGGGTCCGGCGCCCGCGGCGTCGGCGAGCCGGGTGGCGGCCAGCGTCGCGACGAGAAGCCGGCGTCGTCGGGCGAGGTCGATGGAGATCGCCTCGTCCGTCACCCGCATGTCACCAGCCGATGCGTGGCGTGGCGGCGTCGACGACGAAGCGACGCACCGACGCCCCGAAGTTCTGGCCGAGCCCGGCAGCGAGCTCGTCGAGAACGGTTTCGGCCAGGCCGGCACCCGCCTCGGGCAGGCTCTCGGAGACGAGGAACACGGAGCGGGTCTCCGGGTGGATGAGCCCATCGCGGGACTGACGCCACATGAGTTGACGGGTGAGGACCGTTGCGCCCGTCGCGTAGGCGACCTCTCCGGCCGGCACGGGGACCGGGCCGTCGCCGTCGAGCGCCGCGAAGGTATCACCGTCCCGCGTGAGCCGGACGGCGAGGGGATCGGGCACGCGGTCCAGGTCGAAGCCGCCGACGGGCACAGTGTGGCGGAGCGACACGCCGTTGTAGAAGTCGACCACCGGGTTGATGCGAAATGGGGCGCCGCCCTTCATCGCGCGCCGGAGGAGCGCCTCGATCGACGTGGGGAAGTGCCGCATGGAGACACCGATCGCCTGGAAGCGCTGCCGCCACGCGAGAACGCGCGGATGGGACTGCGCGTTCCCGTACGGCGCCGCCGCGCTCGCCGCCGCCGCCCATGTCTCAGCCCATGCGCGGGCGACCGGGGGTCGGTCTTCACGGTTGTCCACATCGCGCGCCACGACGACGGCCAGACGCATCCCTGGAAAGCGCGCGAAGACGTCCGGCTCGACGGCGAATTCCATGCGGTTTTTCGCTCCCGTTCGGATCTGGCCCGTTCGGAGCCCAGGGTAGTCCGGGCTCGAGGGCGGGCGCAAGGCGGCCCGGTGCTCCGGCGCTAGCCGGCGCTCCGCACGAACACGTTTGCTCGGGACGGGGAAGCTCGCCTCGCCGAAGGACTCGCGGATGGCCCGGTTGGTGTCGAAGTAGACCTGCCAGTAGTGCTCGTGGTGGCAGTAGGGCCGGACCGCGAGGACCGGGCCGAGGGGGTTGACGCTCAGAATCTCGACGTCGGGCGCGGGCTGGGCGAGGACGTTCGGGATGCGGGCGAGCTGCGCCTTGAGGAGACGGGCCGCCGCCTGGGGGTCGACCACGTTGTGGAGCTGGGCCACGAGGTCGACGCGCCGATACGGGTTCGCGGTGAAGTTCTGGATGTTGTCGGACAGGATCTTGTTGTTTCCGACGAACGTCCTGACGTTGTCCATCATGTCGATGGTGGTCACGAACAGGCCCATCTCCTGGGACGGTGCCGATGATACCGCCGGCCTGGATGAAGTCGCCGATCTTGAAGGGCGCAGGATGAGCAGGAAGATGCCTGCCGCGAGGTTGGCGAGCCGCCCGCCCCACGCGGCCCCGACCGCCACCCCGACGCCGGCCAGCAGCGCGGCGAAGCTCGTCGTCT
Organism: uncultured Candidatus Rokubacteria bacterium; assembly: GCA_963805625.1. Classification (GTDB taxonomy): domain Bacteria; phylum Methylomirabilota; class Methylomirabilia; order Rokubacteriales; family DASRDR01; genus DASRDR01. The sequence continues at coordinate 194,900 of CAWDVE010000014.1, read as the reverse complement.
CGATGCCGAACAGGCCGAGGATGCCGAGGATCATCCCGATGTTGAGGAGGACGGCGACGGCCGTTCCGATGTACCCGGCGACCGTCTGGTCGAAGGGGTGCTTGAGGCTGCGGACGACCAGCCTCGGACGACCAGCCGCGCGACGTGCGCGATGACCCGGCGGGCGACGAACCAGACGGCGATGGCGCCGAGCACCTTCAGGGCAAATCCCGCGATCAGCCGGACGGTGGCCTGGGCGATGTTCGTCTCGAGAGGAGCCGCATCACCCGGCCAGACCCTAGACCGGACCGCGCCCGCCGTCCATTGGACCCTGGGCGTGTTCAGGCGGCATGGCGCTTGGCAGGCCGTGCGATTGACCGTGGTGGCGCCGGGCGAGCACAATGAACCGGGCACTGGATCATGCGCCACCGACGCTCGAGCGTTCGCTACGCCACGATGGTTCGTTCCGGTCGGACGTGGCCCTTCAGCGGGAGCGGCGCCCTGGCGGACGTGCCGGGAGGGGCGCTCTCTTGAGGCGGTATGGCCACGCGGCGCGGCGCCTCGCCGCCTCCACGTGATGCCCTCGCCAGACACGCGCCTCATCCGGTGCCCGGTCTGTGGCGCGGCCAACCGGGTCCCGTGGGCGAAAGTGGCGCAGGGCTTGGCGCCGATCTGTGGGCGCTGCAAGACGCCCCTGCCCGTCGACTCGACGCCGATCACGGTGACCGACGCGACGTTCTCCGCCGACGTCGAGCGCTCGCCTCTGCCGGTGCTCCTGGACATGTGGGCGCCGTGGTGCGGGCCCTGCCGGATGATCGCCCCCATGGTGGAGGAGCTCGCCGGGGAGATGTCCGGACGTGTCCGAGTCGCGAAGCTGAACGTGGACGAGAACCCGGCGACGGCGGCGCGGTTCGGGGTCCAGAGCATTCCCACGCTGCTCGTGCTCCAGCAGGGCCGCGAGGTCGACCGGATCGTCGGAGTGCAGCCGAAGTCGGAGATCGCGCGACGGCTGGAGCGGGTGGTCGGCTGAGCCGGGCCTCGGGGAGCGGCCCGAGGTGCCGAGCCAGGACCGATCGAGAAACCGTCCGGAGGACGAACATGGAGCGGCGTCGCTTCGGCTCGACCACACGGGATGTCGCAGCGATCGGCCAGGGCACCTGGTACCTGGACAGGGGCGATCGCGCGGCCGCCGTCGCCGCGCTGCGCCGGGGCCTCGATCTCGGGATGACGCACATCGACACCGCCGAGATGTATGGCGACGCCGAGGAGGTCATCGCCGGAGCGATCGATGGGCGGCGCGACGACGTCTTTCTGGTCTCGAAGGTCCTTCCCGAGCATGCCACGTTGAAGGGGACCATCGCGGCCTGCGAGCGGTCGCTGGCGCGGCTCCGAACCGACCGGCTGGACTCGTACCTCCTGCACTGGGCCGGCGAGCACCCGCTGGAGGACACGATCGCCGCATTCGAGCAGCTTCGGCGCGGCGGCAAGATCCTGTCGTGGGGCGTGAGCAACTTCGACGTCCACGAGCTCGAAGCGGCCCGCCTGATCGCAGGCGAGGGCCGCATGGCGTGCAACCAGGTGCTCTATCACCTGGAAGAGCGCGCGATCGAGCACGCCGTGATTCCCTGGTGCGAGAAGCATCGCGTGGCCGTGGTAGGATACAGCCCATTCGGACACGGGCGCTTTCCCGGTCCGCGCACGAAGGGTGGCCGCGTGCTGCAAGAGATCGCCGCGGCGCACGGCGCCACCCCACGCCAGGTCGCGCTTCGCTTCCTGGTGCGGTGGTCCTCGCTCTTCACGATCCCCAAGGCAGGCAGGCCGGAGCACGTGGCGGAGAACGCGGGAGCCGGGGATCTCGAGCTGACGAAGGCCGAGCTCGCCCGGATTGACGAGGCCTTCCCGCTCGGACCGCGGCCGCGCGAGCTCCCGACGCTCTAGGGAGTGCGGTCGCGGCCACGTCGACCTCCTCGATCATCGACGACTGCGCGAGAAGCTCGGAAGCCTTCGCCGTCAGCGTGGCCGCCACGCGGCCGGCGAGATGGGCCTGCCTCCCGGTCTCTCCGGAAGGCGCCGCGGGACTCACGGGGTGCCGAGTTGGATGGGCGATGGTCTCTCGGCCGGCGCGGCAAGGGCCCGAGAGGTCGCCTCAGGGCTTCGGGATCCGGAGCGTCTTGCTGATCATCAGCGATCCGGAGAGCCCGAACGTCAGGACGAAGGGGTGGAAGACGGCGCCCCTGATCGAGAGCGAGCCGAACGGGAGCGTCTCCCCGATCCTGCCTGCGCCTGCCAGCGCCAGGAGCAGCAGGACGAGGAGGACGCTCGTCGGGATGGGGGTCCCCTCGAAGTAGGTCACCTTGCCCGTCTCCGCCGACATGGCCTCCGCGGTGACGTTGTATCGCGCGAGACGGCTGATCCCGCAGGCGACGAAGTAGAGCAGGACCAGCTGGTCGATGGGGCTGGACATGCCCACGGTATAGCCGAGACAGGCCGGGGCCACCCCGAAGCTGATCACGTCGGCCAGCGAGTCGAGCTCGCGCCCGAGCGGGGAGGCTCGGTGACGCCACCTCGCGACCCGCCCGTCGACGACGTCGAACACGAGAGCCAGGACGATGAGCGCCCCGGCCGCGTAGACCTTCTCCGGCGCCGCCTCGCGCATGTGAGCCATCGCGAAGAAGATGGCGGCGGTGCCGCAGGAGCCGTTCGCCAGCGTGAAGAAGTCGGCCAAATGGAACGAGCGGAGCATGGAGAAGTGTCGCCGATGCTCGCTCCCGTGTTGGGCTGGACCCACGCGGTCTTCCCTCCGTTCCGCCCCATCCTGCGGTCCGGTTCACCCTAGCATTCCTCAGGCCGCCGGCGGAGCCGGGCGAGATGGCCGGCGGCCGCGGTCCGCACCCTGGCGTCCTCCGCGGTCACAGGGCGCATTCGCGTCGCGGCGCATCGTCGCGGCACGGTCGCATCCCTCGGCCGCGTGAAGCCCGGCGACATCGCACCGGCTGGAAGGTGCCGGGAGAGAGTCACGGAATCCGGGGGGACAGGCGAGGGGACGTCCGGCCGGTCGATGGCCATGCGAGGAGGGGTGGGGCCGATGCCGGTCCGGAATATCTTCGCTACGCGCGGCGCGCCTGAAGGCCCGGCTCCCGAGACCCTGCACGAGCGCTCGCCGGCTGCGGCGGGCTGGATCCGCTCCGACGCGGCACCCGATGTCTCGCGCAGGATGGCGAGACCGGGCTGGCGTCGATCGCGCCAGGGAATGATCGCGTGAAGCCGATCACCCCGCCTCGGGCAGGAATCAACTGTCGCCCGGCTCCTCACGGATGAAGTGACCCGTGCGGAGATCCTCCAGCGTCTGCTCGATCTCCGCCCGCGTGTTCATGACGAACGGCCCGTAGCGGGCGATCGGCTCTCCGAGCGGCCGGGCCGCCGCGAGCAGGAAGCGGCCCCCGTCGGTCCCGGCCGAGGCTTCCACGAGATCGCCGTCACCGAAGACGACCAGGGCGGGACCGCGGATGGGCTTTCGCTCCGGGCCGAAGTGGACGTCGCCGTGGTCGAGATACGCGAAGACGGTGTGGCCTAGCGCCACCGATTCGCGGAAGGCGGTGCCGGGCGGGAGCGTCACGTCCACGAACTTGGGAGCGACGGCCAGGCCCTCGACCGGACCGCGCCTGCCGGCTGCTTCGCCCGCGATCACCCGAAGCCGCGCGCCTTCGGTCGCCTCGACCTCAGGGAGTTGACCGCCCTGGAGATCCCGATACTTGGGTCGCGTCATCTTCTCGCGCGCGGGCAGGTTCAGCCACAGTTGGAGCCCGGCGATGCCCTCGGGACGCACCTGCGGCATCTCCTCGTGGAGGATGCCGCTCCCCGACGTCATCCACTGGATGTCCCCCGCGCCGATGCTTCCCTGGTGGCCGAGGGAATCGCGGTGCCGCACCTCTCCCTTCCTCACGATCGTCACCGTTTCGATGCCGCGGTGCGGGTGGTACGGGAAGCCGGCCCGATAGTCCGCCGGCTCGGCCGACTCGAAGTGATCGAGCAGGAGGAACGGATCGAGGTGATCGAGCCGCCGGGTGCCGATGCTCCGCCCGAGGTGCACCCCGGCGCCCTCGACGACCGGTTCTGGCGGCGTGACGACCTTGGTCACTCTCCTTGATTCGGCCATGGGCAAGACCTCCCGCGTGCAGGCTCGGCGCTCCGAGATCATTGTACCTGCTCCGTCGAGGGCCCCTCCGAGCGGCCGCGATTGGCGGGCCGTGGCTGCGGCGGTATCATGTCGCCCTGGCGGAGACCGGTCCTGGCCGAGAACTACGAACCACGGAGGTCCATCATGCCGCTCTACATGTACCAGGCCGCCTACACTCCCGAGTCCTGGAGCGCTCAGCTGAAGAACCCGCAGAACCGGGTCGAGACCGTGGGGCGCCAGGTGTGCGAGGCCGTGGGGGGCAAGCTGGTCGGAGGGTGGTTGTGCTTCGGCGAGTACGACCTCGTCATCATCGCGGATGTGCCAGGCAACGAGAGCATGGCCGCGATCGCGCTGGGGGTCGCCGCTGGAGGCGCCATCAAGGCCAGCAAGACCACCGTCCTGATGTCGGGGACTGAAGGGGTGGGGGCGATGAAGAAAGCGGACGCCGTCGCCAAGGCCTATCGCCCCGCCCGCTAGTCCCGTCTCGCGAGTCGGATCGGCTCTCCGCCAGCCGCCCAGACTCGCCGGCGACCCCGAGACCAGCCGCGGACGAGACTTGGATGCCGGGCCTCCGGTCGCCGGCCGGCCGAGCCCGTGTCGCAGGCACCCTCGCCCTCCGGCTCGATCGGAGCGGGCCGCCAGACGTCAGTCGTCGGAGCGCCCGGTCCGCAACCGATCGAACAGCACCGCGACGATGATGAAGCTGCCGACGAAGGTGCCCTGCCAGAAGGTGCTGATGCCGAGCAGGATGAGGCTGTTCCGTATGATCTCGATGAGCGCGGCCCCGACGACCGCGCCGAGCGCGGTACCCCCGCCGCCCATCAGATTCGCCCCGCCGATCACGGCCGCGGCGATGACGGCGAGCTCCATGCCCTGTCCGAGGCTCGTGCTGATCGTGCCGAGCCATCCCACCTCGAGGATGCCGGCGATTCCGGCACACGCGCTGCAGAGCATGTAGACGCTCACCTTCACGCGGCGAACCGGCACGCCGGTGAGGTTCGCCGCCGCCTCGTTGCCGCCGACGGCGAAGACGTGCCGGCCCCACTTGGTCCACCGGAAGGCCCAGCCGGTGGCCAGCGCCATCACGATCAGGAACACGACCGGGTTCGGCACCCGGATGGCGTCGCGGAACGGCACGGCCACGCTGATGAACCCGCCGCCGAGCGCCAGCAGCTGAGCCTGGTCGGGGCCGAACTCGTAGACCATCCGGTTGTTGGACAGAACCATCGCGAGGCTCCGCGCGATGGACAGCATACCCAGGGTCACGACGAAAGGGGGCATGCCGACATGCGCGATCATCACGCCGTTGAAGCTGCCGACGAGGAGTGCGGCGCCGAGCGCGAGCGGAACCGCAACCCAGAAGGGAGCGCCGACGTTCATCGACATCCCGATGACCATGCCGGAGAGCGCCAGCACGGCTCCGACCGACAGGTCGATGCCACCGGTGATGATGACCGCGGTCATGCCGAGCGCGATGATTCCGACGAAGGCGAAGTTGCGGGTGACGTTGAAGAGGTTCTGCTGCGTCGCGAAGACGTCGCTTGCCAGGGACAGGAGGACGAAGGCCAGCACGGCGGCGAAGGATACCCAGAACGTCTGGCGGCTGACGAGCCAGCTCAGTAGATTGCCGCGAGCCTGCTTGCCGGTCGAATCCTCGAGAGTCATCGTCTCGTGTGGCGCCCCCGGGCGTCGACGGCCGCGGCGTCCATCAGGCGGACTCGATCGCGCCGGTGATGAGGCCCGTGACCTCTTCCGGCGAGCTGTCCGCGATGGCCTTGTCCGCCACCTTCTCGCCTCGCCGGAGCACGACGATCCGGTCGGATACGGCAAAGACGTCCGGCATGCGATGACTGATGAGCACGACAGCGATGTCGTGGTCGCGCAGCCGCCGGATCAGGTTGAGCACCTCGGCCACCTGCCGCACGCTTATGGCGGCCGTGGGCTCGTCCATCAGGACGATCTTGGGCTCCGACAGCCGCGTTCGCGCAATCGCGACGGCCTGACGCTGGCCGCCGGACATCCGGCGGACCAGGTCGCGCGGTCTCGTCTCCGACTTCAGCTCGGCGAACAGCTCTCCCGCCCGCTGGTACATGGCCCGGTAGTTCAGGACACGGAACGGACCGAAGCCGCGCAGGAGCTCGCGGCCCAGATAGACATTCGCCGCGGCGGTGAGATTGTCGCAGAGCGCCAGATCCTGGTAGACGACCTCGATGCCTTCGGCCCGGGCATCGGCCGGCCTGTGAAAGGCGACCTTGCGGCCGAGCATCTCGATCGTCCCGCCGCTGGGAGGATAGTTCCCGGCGACGATCTTGACGAGCGTGGACTTGCCCGCGCCGTTGTCGCCCATCAGGCCGACGACCTCGCCGGGTCGCAGGGAGAGGGACACGTTGATCAGCGCCTGGATGGCGCCGAAGTGCTTGGAGATCCCGGAGAGCTCGAGCAGTGCCATGGGTCGAGGACCCCCCTATCGCCCTTCGCCCCGGGAGACCGGGTGACCATGGGGTGGCTGCGCCGCCGGAAAAAAAAGGGCGCCCGCAGGCGCCCCGGAGCCCGGCATGCGATCTCGGGCTACTGCGCCGGGCACTTCCCGATGTTCTGCGGGGTGCACTCGTCGAGGCCGGTGTAGAGCGGATCCTTGACCGGCTTCTTGTTGATAAGGTCGATGAGCACCGCGGGGGCGCGATGGCCCATCTCGAACGGGCGCTGGCCGATCTGCGCGTGGCTCCGGCCGGCCTTGAGGGCGTTCATCTGTGGTGGCAGGGTGTCGCCGGCCACGATGACGAGCTTCTTCTCCTTCAGCTTGGCCATCACCTGGTCGGTGACCTGCGCGTAGGCTTGCGGGCCGAACTGCGCCCAGCCGCCGACGAGGATGAAGGCGTCGAGATTGGGGTTGGCGATGAAGGTGTCCGACATCTGCTGGTTGGCGAGGTCGATCTGATCGTTGGTGAAGAGCGGACAGCCACTGATCTCCGTCCAGCCGCCCTCGCCCTTGAGCCGGGCGATACCCTTCTTCCCTGAGACGGTGTCGCGGAACCCCTGGGCCCGGGCGTTGATGTTGTCGGCCGCGACGTTGCCGAGCTGGAGACACACGGTGCCGCCCTTGGGCTTCAACCCCTTGAGGTGCTTCGCCATCAAGACGCCCATGTCGTAGTTGTTGGTTCCGAGGTAGGTCTTCCGGAGCGCCCGATCGGCCTCGCCGAGGTCCGCGTCGATCGTCATGATCGGCATCGTGGGCTTCTTCGCCTTCAGCATGTTGGCCATCGCAGGGGCATTCGACGGCGAGATGGCGATCCCCGCGACGCCGGAATTGATCAAGTCCTCGACGATCCGGACTTCACCGGCCTCGTCCGCGCTCGACGCCGGACCGGTGTACAGACACTTGTACTCGGAGTTCGGATTCTCCTTGTTCCACAGCTCGCAGCCATTGCCGAGCACCGTGAAGAACGGATTGTCCAGGCCCTTGACGACGACCGCGAGGGTCTTCTTCTGCGCCATGGCCGGGCTGCTGACGGCGAGCGCGAGCACCGCGACGCTGGTGAGGATGAGCAGCGGCTTCTTCATGCCGTTCCCTCCACAGTGGTGTGCGTTCGGGCCTTCTCTCGCGGCTCAGCGGGCACGTACTTCGCGGCGCGCCGGCCGACCACCGGTCGACCATACCCCAGCGCGCGGGGCCGCGCCAGAGGCACGGGGAGCGAGAGGACGGCTTCGCGGATCATTGCGATCCGCCGGCTCGCCGCGGGCGCCGCGGCCGGATGACCTCTCGCCCGGGGTCCGGGGCCATCCGGACCAGTCGACGGGCGATCCGGCTTCTCCCGTCAATGATATTCACGCCTTACCGCGGGGAGAGTCGCGACGAGGGAGGCGGCGCGACGCTTCCGGCTGGACAAGAGAGTGAGTGCATGCTCACCTTGAATGCATGAGGAAGCGGATCCGGCTCCCATCCCGGGAACGGCGCCAGGCGATCGTCACCGCCGTCCAGGGGGCGTTCGCCGACAAGGGCTTCGACGGCACCACCACGCGGGAGCTAGCCCGCGCGGCGGGGGTCTCCGAGGCGCTCCTCTACAAACACTTCCCCAGCAAGGAGTCGCTCTACGTCGCCATGCTCGAGGCATGTGCCGACGGGCCCATGGCCGCTGAGTTCACCCGCGTCCTCGCGCTCCCGCCCTCGACGTCGACGCTGGTCGTGCTGGTGCACTTCCTGACATCGCACTTCGTTCTCCGCGAGGATCTGCACAAGACGACCATGCACCGCCTCGCCCTCCGCAGCCTGCTGGAGGACGCCGAGTTCGTGCGGCTCGGCGCCAAGCAGTTCGGAGCCAGCTGGATCCGGAAGGTGGAGGCGTGCATCACGGCGGCCGTCAAGGCCGGCGACCTGAAGGCGATACCCGTCCGGCGCGACCTGCGCGCCTGGTTCGTCCACCATCTGGCGTTCGCGCTGATGCTCCACCTCCATCCCAAGATTCCGGCCGTCGACTACGGAATCTCTCGGTCGACGCTGGTCATCCAAGCTGTATGGTTCCTCCTCCGCGGGATGGGCTTGGAGGAGGCGGCGATCCGGCGCCACTACCACCCCGAGGCTCTGTCGCATCTCACGTCGTGATGCGGCCGGAGCGACCACAGGAACCGTGATGAATTTTGTGCCGTCGATTGTCCTCTCGGCCCGGTTGCTGGCCCGAGTCGGTCTCCTTGCCCTGGCCCTGGCCGCCTGCCAGCAGCAGGCGCAGCCGGCCTTCGAGCGCCCGCCCGCACCGGTCGCCGTGGCGACCGCGATCGCGCGCGACACGCCTCTCTATCTCGACGCCATCGGCAAGTCCGTGGCCAACGAGGTCGTCTCCGTCCAGCCGCAGATCTCGGGACGCATCGTCAAGATCCATTTCGCGGACGGTGCCGATCTCAAGCAGGGCGACCTCCTGTTCTCCATCGATCCGCGCCCCGTCCAGGCGACCGTCCAGCAGGCCGAGGCCAACGTGGCGCGCGATCAGGCTCAGGCGCGCCAGGCCGAGGCCAATCTGGCGCGCGATCAAGCGGCGGTCCAGCAGGCGCAGGCGGCGCTCACCCAGGTCCGGGCGCAGCTCGCCCAGGCCGAGGCCAACGTCGTGCGCGACCAGGCGCAGCTCGAGAACGCTCGGGTGCAGGATCAGCGCTACTCGGAGCTGGTCCGGCAGGGGTACGTCGCCCGCGAGCAGAGCGATCAGGTCCGGACCGCGATGGAGACCGCGGCGGCCACCCTCCGCGCCGACCAGGCGATGGTCGAGAACGGCAAGGCCGCCATCGCTGCGGCCGAGGCCAGTCTCGCGCAGGCGCGGGCCGCGGTGGTAGCGGGCCAGGCCGCCGTGGAGAACGCGCGAGCGACCGTCCGCGCCAACGAGGCGGCGGTCGAGAGCGCGCGGTTGCAGCTCGCGTACACGGAGATCCGGGCGCCCATCGACGGGCGCGCGGGCCAGCGCCTCGTCGACCTCGGCAACATCGTGACCGCCAACGTGGGCTCGCTGCTCAGCATCCAGCGCCTCGACCCGATCTACGCGGAGTTCACGGTGACCGAGAACGACCTCGGCGAGGTGCAGCGGCACATGCAGGGGGGCCAGCTCCAGGTGGAGGTCCGGCTGCCCGACCAGGCGGACAAGGTCATCCCCGGCACGCTGACCTTCCTCGACAACGCGGTGCAGGAAGGGACCGGGACGGTGAAGCTCCGGGCGACCGTGCCGAATCGCGAGCGGCGCCTGTGGCCCGGGCGCTTCGTCAACGTCCGCCTCATCCTCGGCCGGGTCGCGGGGGCCGTGCTCATCCCCGCCACGGCACCGCAGGCCTCGGCGAAGGGTCTGTTCGTCTACGTCGTCAAGGACGACGGGACCGCCGACATCCGGCCGGTGACCCTCGGGCAGCGGCAAGGGGATCTCGTCATCGTGGCAGGCGGCGTGAAGCCCGGGGAGCGGGTCGTCACCGCTGGCCAGATGGGTGTCACGCCCGGCGGGAAGGTCCGCATCGAGCAGCCCGTCGCGCCGCCGGGCCCGGCCGCGCCTCCCGCCGCTCCCAAGTCATGAACCTGTCCGAGCCGTTCATCCGCCGCCCGGTCATGACGGCGGTTCTCACCGCCTCGGTGGTGCTGTTCGGCATCCTGAGCTACCGCCAGCTCCCGGTCAACGACCTGCCCGCGGTCGACTATCCGGTGATCCAGGTGCAGGCCGACTATCCGGGGGCGAGCCCGGACACGATGGCCAACAACATCGCGACGCCGCTCGAGCGCCAGTTCATGCAGATCACCGGGCTCGAGCTCGTCACGTCGAAGAGCACCCAGGGGCACGTCAGCCTGACGCTCCAGTTCGCCCTCGACAAGAGCATCGACGCCGCGGCCACCGACGTGCAGACGGCCATCACCCAGGCCACCGGCAGCCTCCCGATCGACCTGCCGTCGCCGCCGACCTTCTCCAAGACGAACCCGAACGACCAGCCGATCATGTACATCGCGCTGACGAGCGACTCGATCACGGCCGGGCAGCTCTACGACTACGCGAACACCCAGGTCGGTCAGCGCATCAGCATCCTGCCGGGCGTGAGCCGCGTGGCCGTCTTCGGCGCCAAGACGGCCATCCGCATCAAGGCGGACCCGGCGGCGATGTGGGCGCGCGGCATCTCGATCGACGATCTGGCGGCGGCCATCCGCGGGGGCACCAGCTATTCCGGCGCCGGCCAGCTCGATTCGCCGACGGGCACCGCGCTGCTCCGGCCCCACGGGCAGCTCGACAGCGTCGACGCGTACAAGAGCCTGATCGTGAGCTCGAGCGACGGTGCGCCGGTGTACCTGCGCGACGTCGCCGACGTTCGGGAGTCCGTCCAGGACGAGCGTGTCACCATGCGGTTCTGGGCCCGCGGCTACGCGATTCCCTCCGCCACCGTTGTCGTCGCCGTCTATCGCCAGGCGGGCGCCAACGCGGTGAAGGTGGCCCAGAGCATCCGCGATCTCGTTCCGGTGATCATGGCCGAGCTTCCGGGCGCGGTGCGGATCACGCCGATCTACGACCGCTCGCAGACGATCGTGAACTCGGTGCACGACGTGCAGCTGACGCTGATCATCGCCTTCGTGCTGGTCGTCATCGTGATCTTCGTCTTCCTGGGCCGCGCGACCGACACGCTGATCCCGGCGGTCGCGCTGCCGCTGTCGCTGCTGCTCACGTTCGTCGCGATGCGGATGCTCGGCTACAGCCTCGACAACCTGTCGCTCATGGCCCTGACGCTGGCGATCGGATTCCTCGTGGACGACGCCATCGTGTTCCTGGAGAACACGGTGCGGCGGATGGAGCACGGCGAGCGGGCGCTCGAGGCCACGCTCAACAGCGCCCGGGAGATCAGCTTCACCATCCTCTCGATGACCATCTCGCTGGCGGCGGTCTTCCTGCCGCTGGTGTTCATGCCGGGGCTGGTCGGCCGCATCTTCCGCGAGTTCGCCGTCACCATCGTGGTGGCCATCCTGGCCTCGGGTCTGGTCTCGCTGACGCTCACGCCGCTCATGTGCGCCCGGCTCCTGTCGGAGCGAGGGCACGGCGCGCGCCAGACGTGGATGGAGCGGGTGATGGGCGGCGTTGAGCGGAGGGTCCTGTCGTTCTACGGCCGGTCGCTCAGCTGGTTCCTGCGGCGGCGCGCCGTTGCCGCCGTCATCTGGGTGGTCTGCCTCGTGGGCACGATCGGGTTGTTCACGATCGTGCCCAAGGCGTTCCTGCCCGTCGGCGACAGCAGCGTGATCTTCGGCGTCTTCATCGCCCGCGAGGGCTCGTCGCCAGACCAGATGCAGCGCTTCCAGGACCGCGCCGACCAGGTGCTCCACTCGGACGACAATGTTGTCACTGCGTTCACCATGACCGGAAACGGCGCGTTCCTGTCCTCGAACCAGGGCATCACGTTTACCTTCCTGCGGCCCCCCGAGGAGCGCGCGCCCATCGCCGCCGTCGCCGGCCAGCTCATGGGGAAGATGAGCGCGGTCCCCGGCATGTTCGCGTTTCTGCGGCCGTATCCCGTGCTCGAGATCAGCACCGGGGCGACGAACCAGAACCAGGGGCAGTACGCGTTCTCCGTCTCCGGGGTCAACCCCGAGCAGGTGTACGAGGCGGCGGGCAAGCTCATGGCGAAGCTCTTCGAGTACCCGGGGTTCGCGACGGTGTCCTCCGACCTCTTCAACAACACGCCGAACCTCGACATCGAGCTCCGGCGCGAGCAGGCCAGGATGTACGGGGTCTCCGAGACTCGCATCCTGTCGCTGCTGCGCACGCCTACTCCCAGAACTACGTCTACCTGATCAAGAAGCCGCAGGACCAGTACCAGGTCATCCTCGAGATCGAGGACTCGGCACGCGCCCACCCGGAGGACCTGTCACGGCTCTACATCCGGTCCGACGACGGGAAGAATCTCGTGCCGCTGAAGGCGCTCGTCACCTGGAAGACATCCCTCGGGCCGCAGGCCGTGAACCACATCAACCAGTTCACGAGCGTGACGTTCTTCTTCAACCTCAAGCCCGGTGTGGCGATCGGGGATGCCACCGACCACATCACGAAGACGGCCGCCGCCATCGTGCCGCCCACGCTCCGCGCAGAGCTCCAGGGCGAGGCCCTCACCTTCCGGAACACCGTCCGGGACCTGACGTTCCTGATGGCGCTCGCCGTGTTCGTGATGTACGTGATCCTGGCGATCCTGTACGAGAGCTACGTCCACCCCCTGACCGTCCTGTCGACCCTGCCCACCGCGCTGGTGGGCGGGCTCGCCACGCTCTACGCCTTCGGCGAGCCGGCGACCCTGTACGCGTTCGTCGGCATGTTCATGCTCATGGGCATCGTGAAGAAGAACGGCATCATGATCGTGGACTTCGCGCGGCACCGCGTCGAGGCTGGGGAGGCAGCCGACCAGTGCCATCCACGACGCGAGCATCGACCGGTTCCGGCCGATCGTCATGACGACGCTGGCGGCGGTGGCCGGGGCGGTCCCGATCGCGGTGGGCGTCGGCGCGGACGGCGCGTCGCGGCGGGCGCTTGGCCTGGTGATCGTGGGCGGCCTGCTGGTCTCTCAGCTGATCACGCTCTACGTGACGCCGGTGATCTACCTCTACCTCGAGGGGTTCCAGACGCGGGTGCTGGACCGCACGACCTTCTTCCGATCGGGAGCGCATCGCGCGGCCGGTGTCGACCCGGGCAGCACCCGGCGAATGCTGCCCGCGGCTTCGCCCGTCGCCGGCGGGAGCGAGGCGGGCGATGAAGGGCCGAGCGTCTGATCGCGGATCGTCCGGACACGCTCGCCGCGCGGCTGCTTGTTACGATCGCGTGGGCGTCATCGGGGACGGGCTCGCCGGACCGTCTCGGCGGGCGCCAGGCTCCGGTGAGAGGGATCTTCCGAGGCGGAGATCCCGGAGGCCAGGAGTGGTGCCCGATCCCGGCGGCCCGGCGACCGCGCCCGGCGCAGCTGCTCCGCGGGCATGCGACCTTCGCCCATGGCGACCCGCTTGACACGCAAGGCAGTCGCTCAGCCCCTGAGCTCGCGCAGGCGTCGTTCGAGAAAGCGCCGCTCCGGCTCCTGCCGTGTCAGCTCGAGGGCGCGTGCGTAGGCGGCGCGGGCTTCCGTCGTTCGTCCCAGCCGCCGGCACAGGTCCGCCCGCGCCGAGTGGACCAGATGGTAGTCCGTCAGGTCGCCTCGCGCGAGGATCGCGTCGATGAGAACCAGGCCCGCCAGAGGGCCGTCGCGCATCGACACCGCCGCCGCACGGTTCAGCTCGATGACCGGCGACGGATCGGCCCGCATCAGCACGTCGTACAGGCCGACGATCTGGGACCAATCCGTCGCGGCGGCGGTGGGCGCCTGGGCGTGCACCGCCGCGATCGCCGCCTGGAGCGTGTAGGGCCCGATGCGACGCGAGGAGAGCGCGCGTCCCACCAGCGCTGAGCCCTCCGCGATCTGCGCCTGATTCCAGAGCGAGCGGTCCTGCGCGTCCAGCAGGACCAGCTCGCCGTCTGGCGAGGTCCGCGCGGGGCGCCGCGATTCGTGGAGCAACATCAGCGCAAGGAGCCCCGCCGCCTCAGGCTCCGGCAGCAGCTCGATTAGGAGCCGCCCCAGCCGGATGGCCTCGCCCGAGAGATCGTGCCGCGTCAGCGAGGCGCCGGAGGACGCGAAGTATCCCTCGTTGAACACCAAGTAGATCACGTGGAGCACCGTGTCGAGCCGGTCCGGCAGGTCGGCTCGGGCCGGCACCTGATAGGGGATCCGCGCGTCCCGGATCTTCGCCTTGGCGCGCACGATTCGCTGGGCCACCGCCGTCGGCGCGCTGAGGAAGGCGTGCGCGATCTCCTCGGTCGTGAGGCCGCACACCTCGCGCAGCGTCAGCGCCACCTGGGCGGCCGGCGGCAAGGCGGGATGGCAGCAGGTGAAGATCAGCCGCAGGCGGTCGTCTTCGACGTCTTCGGCCTCCCGCTCCGCGGCCTCGTGCGCGTCGGCGTCGAGCTGCTCGGCGAGATCCCCCAGCGACGCGTCGAACCGGGCGCGCCGGCGCAGGCTGTCGATGGCCTTGAAGCGGCCGGCCGAGACGAGCCACGCACGAGGATTGGTCGGTGTGCCGTCCCGCGGCCATTGCTCGACCGCGGCTGCGAAGGCCTCGTGGAGCGCCTCCTCGGCCAGGTCGAAGTCGCCGAGGAGGCGGATGAGGGTGGCCAGCACGCGGCGCGACTCGGAACGATAGATTGCCTCCACCCTGTCCCGTATCCGTTCGGCCGCGTCCTCACTCACCAGCAAGGCTCCCGGCCACGACTACTCGAACTCCCGGATCGGCCGTATCTCGATGCTCCCCAGGCGCGCCGACGGGATCCTCGAGGCCACCTGGATAGCCTCGTTCAGGTCCCGGGCCTTGATGAGGTAGAACCCGCCCAGCTGCTCCTTCGTCTCCGCGAAGGGGCCGTCGGTAGTGGACATCTTGCCGTTCCGCATGCGCAGGGTCGTGGCAGCGTGAACGGGTTCCAGGGCCTCCCCCCCGAGGAGGTGGCCACTCTTCCGGATCGCCTCAGTGAAGGCGAAGTACTCGCCTGTGAAGGCATCCGACTCGGCCTTGGTCATGGCACCCACCCTCTTCTCCTCGGCGTAGATCAGGCACAGGTACCTCATGATCTCCCTCCTGGTTCAGGGTCAGGGGTCAGCGGCCATGGACACCGGATTGTCGTTCGGGGGGAGCCTCAAATCGACACCGGGTCGGCCGAGCGCGCCGGCCTTCCAGGACGACCCCCGGCGGGGTTCGAGAGGGAAACGGTGGTCCACGCGCGGTTCTGGATTGACCGCGCCCCGCGAGAGAGTCCCCACTCCGACCAAGGATACCCGACGCCGGGGTGGCAGGTCACCGGAGAGGACGACGTCGGCGCTTCGACCGTGTCGACGGTTTCGCCCCCTCCTGGGAACGCCGACCCTCCGCCATGCGCCGTCCTCGCATTCGCCGAGGCTGTCGATTTCACGTCGGTCCAATCGACCATAGAGTGAAGGAAGGCTCCCGCAGCGAGGACGTGCCGCGGTGGTTGGTCACCCTGTGCCCAATGAGCGCGGCCGACTCCCGGGATCGGGCGAACCTCAGGAGGGGAGAGCGGAAAAATGGATCACACAATCGTGCACTTCGAGATTCCGGCAGACGACCCGGAGCGGGCGACGAAGTTCTACCGCGAGCTCTTCGGCTGGGAGATCCAGAAGTGGGCTTCGGAAAGCGGTCCCGAGTACTGGATGGTTTCGACCGTCCCGATGGACGGGAAGGGCATGCCCACCCGCCCCGGCGTGAACGGCGGGCTCATGCGCCGCCAGCACGCCGGGCACCCGCCGGTGAACTACATCGGCGTCGAGAGCGTCGATGAGTACGCCAAGAAGGCAAAACGGCTCGGCGCCCAGGAGATCATGCCCAAGACCCCGGTGAAGGGGATGGGCTGGTTCGTGTGGCTGAAGGACACCGAGGGGAACGCCTTCGGAATCTGGCAGACGGACGAGAAGGCGGCCTGACCACCGGGCGAGGGGGAAGCTCGCGCGCTCGCGTCGCGGGCACTCCCCCTTCGCCCCGGCCTCTCACCTGCGGCAGGAGTCCACTCCCGGGTCCCGGCCACCGGGGGCGCGCCGCAGGCCTCGTCAAGTGGCCGTGAGGACGCCTATCGCACGCTCAGGCGTCGACCAGGATCTTGAATCCGCCGTAACCCATGCGCTTGATGTCGAAGGGCATCGACGTGTCATCCACCATGCTCGTGAGCCGCGGGTCCTTCATCACCTTTGCGTTGACCCGATCGCGATGGGTGCGCGACTTGAACACGACCCACGAGAACACCACCGTCTCGCCGAGCTTGGCCCTGGCCATTCGCGGGAACCCCACCCCCCACTTCACCTTGAGGTCATCGCCGACACACTCGCGGTACTCGAGCGCGCCGTGCTCCCGCCAGATCTTGCCGGCCTTTCGGGCGATGCGGACGTACGCTTCCAGATTCTTCCTCGGTACGGGCAACACGTAGCCGTCAACGTAACGCATGATTCCTCCCTGGTAGGGTGAGGTCCTCGGAGCGGGCGACGGTTCTTACCTGCTGGCGCGCCCACTCCGCCGCGGGCTCACTCGCGGAGCGAAGCCCGAGGCCATGGTCGCCCGGCCGACCCGCGAGGGCAGGGCGGCCGGCCCCGTCTCCTTCAAGGGGACCAGGCACCGATGCGTGATCGTTTCCGATGCGTGATTGTTTCCCCGTGCACGCCAGATAGTCGCTCGGGCGGGCGCAGAATCGACAGGTGCCAGCCGAGAGCGAAGGCGGCACCTGGATGCCCCATGACGACGGAACACACCGGGCTGCAGGGTCTTTGCGGTTGTGCCCGGAATGGCTTTCGGCTAGCCCCCGTCCCGCGCCGCCGCTGGACGCGGCAAGGTTGCGCTCCTGGACCTCGTCGCAGGGGATGCCCTGCCCTGGCCGCCCGCGAGGGAGGGGTAGAGGCCGCGGCCCCCCCAGCTGTCCGGGGCCCACGCCCCCGGAGTGTCGATCTCCAGCCGGGTCGTTCGACTATACAGTGAGAGAAGGCGCCCGGGTGCCCTGCGTGTGGCATCGGATGGGCGTGACTCTGGCCGGCCGTGAATCTCTGCAAAGCTCGGGAAGGAGCAAGGAATGAGCGAGGTACGAGTCCTGGTTGGTACCCGAAAGGGCGCGTTCGTCCTGACGGCGGACGCCAAGCGAGACCGGTGGGAGGTCAGTGGGCCACACTTTGCCGGCTGGGAGATCTACCACCTCAAGGGGTCTCCCGCTGACCCGAACCGGCTGTACGCGTCGCAGTCCAGTGGCTGGTTCGGGCAGATCATTCAGCGCTCGGACGACGGAGGCAAGACCTGGTTCCAACCTGGAACGCCCCCCGGCGAGCCGACCACCACCCCGGAGGGCATGCCCAAGGGCGAGAGCAACAAGTTCGTGTACGACACGTCTCCCGGGACCGGCAAGCCCCTGACCACGCACCAGTGGTACGACGGCACCCCGCATCCGTGGGAGTTCAAGCGCGTCTGGCATCTGGAGCCATCGCTCACCGATCCGGACACCGTCTACGCCGGGATCGAGGACGCCGCCCTGTTCCGCTCGACCGACGGGGGCACGACGTGGCAGGAGCTCGCCGGACTGCGCGGCCACGGCTCGGGGCCCTCCTGGCAGCCGGGCGCCGGGGGGATGTGCCTCCACACGATCCTCCTGGATCCGCGCCATCCCGGACGGATCTTCGTCGCCATCTCGGCGGCGGGCACATTCCGCAGCGACGATGCGGGAAAGACCTGGCGGCCGATCAATCGGGGCCTCCATTCGCTGTACATCCCGAACCCCACGGCCGAGGTCGGCCACTGCGTTCACCGCATCGCGATGAGCCGATCGCGCCCGGACGTCCTGTTCATGCAGAAGCACTGGGACGTCATGCGCAGCGACGACGCCGGGGAGTCGTGGCGAGAGGTCAGCGGGAACCTGCCGACCGACTTCGGCTTCCCGATCGACGTGCACGCGCACGAGCCGGAGACCGTCTACGTCGT
Source organism: uncultured Candidatus Rokubacteria bacterium (assembly GCA_963805625.1). Taxonomy (GTDB): domain Bacteria; phylum Methylomirabilota; class Methylomirabilia; order Rokubacteriales; family DASRDR01; genus DASRDR01. The sequence goes on along the minus strand of CAWDVE010000014.1, from coordinate 176,721 downwards.
CCCGATCACGAGCGACTCCCTGCACTACCCGCCGGACGGCAAGCTGCGCGTGTACCGCAGCCGGACGGGCGGCGGCGAGTGGGAGGCGCTCACGAACGGCCTGCCGCAGCGCAACTGCTACGTCAACGTGCTGCGCGACGCCATGGCCGTCGACGCGCTCGATCCGTGCGGCGTGTACTTCGGCACCACCGGCGGGCAGGTCTACGTCTCGGCCGACGCGGGGGACCGCTGGGCGCCCATCGTCCGAGATCTACCGTCCGTGGTGTCCGTCGAGGTCCAGACGCTGTCATGATCCGGGTCGTGCTTCCGGCACATCTGCGGACGCTCGCGCACGTCGACGGTGAAGTGAAACTCGACGTCGAGGGCCCGGTGACGCAGCGCTCGGTGCTCGACACCCTGGAGGCTTCCTATCCGATGCTGCGCGGGACGATTCGCGATCACGTCACGCAGCAGCGCCGAGCGTTCGTGAGGTTCTTCGCCTGCGAGCAGGACCTGTCTCACGAGCCAGCGGACGCCCCGCTGCCCGACACGGTCGCGAGGGGAGTCGAGCCCTTCCTGATCGTCGGCGCCATGGCGGGCGGCTAGCATGGCGACAATGGAGGCCAACGCATGAAGTACATGCTGCTGATCTACCTGGCCGAGAGGGCCCTGGACGAGTCCGAGCGGGAGCAGTGCTACCGCGAGTCCACCGAGCTGGCGCACGAGCTCGAATCCGCCGGGCAGTATCTCGCGGCCGCCCCGCTGCACCCCACGTCGATGGCGGCCAGCGTGCGGGTGCGCGACGGCAGACGACTCGTGACAGACGGTCCGTTCGCGGAGACTCGGGAGCAGCTGGGCGGCTACTTCCTGGTCGAGGCCCGGGATCTCGACGAGGCGATCGCCATCGCCGCACGGATTCCGATGGCCCGCCGTGGCACCGTCGAAGTCCGGCCGGTCATCGAGATACCTGGTCTGCCGACGGAGCTGCATCCGCCACCGGCGGTGGCGGTGTCCCTCGGCGATCGACGAGCATCGGGGCGGAGCCATGACCGAAGGACCCCGTAGCGTCGGCCCCAAGCCAGCCCGGAGAAGAATTACCATGCTGAAGAAGATCTTCATCGGTCTCGCGGTGATCGTCATCGCGTTCCTCGGCCTCGTGGCCATGCAGCCGTCCGAGTTCCGCATCGCGAGGACGACCACCATCGCCGCCCCGGCGCCGGCCGTGTTCGCGCAGGTGAACGACTTCCACAAGTGGGAAGCCTGGAATCCGTGGGCGAAGCTCGATCCGGCGATCAAGCAGACCTACGAGGGCGCGCCCGCCGGAGCCGGCGCCATCTACACGTGGATCGGCAACTCCGAGGTGGGCGAAGGGCGCATGACGATGACGGAGAGCCGCCCGAACGACCTGATCACGATCGACCTCAAGTTCTTGAAGCCCTTCGCGGGCACCAGCACCGCGGAGTTCACCTTCAAGCCCGAGGGCGACCAGACCGCCGTCACGTGGAGCATGACCGGCAAGAACAACTTCATCGCCAAGGCTCTTTGCCTGTTCATGAGCATGGACAAGATGATCGGCGGCCAGTTCGAGAAGGGGCTGGCGCAGATGAAAGCGGTGGCGGAAGCGGTTCCCAGGGCATAGAGTGGCGATTCGCCGAACGGGAGCCGGTCCCGCCCGCGTACGACGGTGCGGGCTCCGCCGAGCTGCCAGAAGACTTGCCGGCGATGGTGCCCGCCGGGCCCGAGGCGGGACGGAGTTCGCTCAGTAGTCGGCTGGCCGATGCGATCCGACTTGGCGGGGCTGGCCTGCCAATGCGGCTCCGCTCGCTGCGGAGCCGACCGGACTGACCAAGGAGAAGAAGGATGGCAGAAGCAAAGCGTCTGACCTGCACACTGTGGATCGTGCAGGGACTGCTCGCGTTCACCTTTCTATTCGCCGGGGCCACGAAGCTGATCCTGCCGATCGAGGAGATGACAAAGGACGTGGCGCTGCCGGGCCTCTTCCTGCGGCTCCTCGGGATCGCCGAGGTGCTCGGCGCGATCGGACTGATCCTGCCCGGTCTCCTGCACATCCGGCCGGGTCTGACACCGCTGGCCGCCGCCGGATTGGTGCTCATCATGATCGGGGCGACGGGGATCACGCTGGCGACCATGGGTCCAGCGCCCGCGCTGATCCCGCTGGTGGTGGGACTCCTCGCGGCGTTCGTCGCCTACGGCCGCTGGCGGCTCTTGCCGCTGCGCGGGTCATCTCGCCCGTCGGCGTTCCCGTCGTCGGGCTAAGAGCGGCCGGCCCGTTCGGATGACCACCGGGGTGCCTCAGGCGAGGTCGGCCTCACTTGGACCGCGCCTCGGTCCTGCTCCGACACGAAGACGCTGATCGCCGGCGTCCCGTCGATCCCGATGTAACCGAGCGAAGGGCTGCGCGAACGGGCCTTGCCGTCCGCTTCTGGGGCGGCGAGGCGACCCAGGTTTCGTCCGGCGTTCGAGGTCTGGGACCTACTCCCAGGATACTTCCTTTCCGGGGGTGCCCCGGTCAACCCGGCGGGCTTCTCGGTTCTGGATGCGCCCGCGCCGACTCCCAAGCCAACTCCGAAGCCAGGAGTGGTGGCACCCCGCGGCCGCGCACGTCACGGGCTCCGGGCCCCGCCGAGTCGACTTTTTCACCCTTGACGGGAATTGTGCATACTGTACTATGTCACTCATACAGTATGACTATCCCGGCGCGACTCCGTGTTGATGCCCACAGCCCCATCCCGATCCGCTGGCAGCTGACGGAGCAGCTGAAGCATGTGATCGAGGGCGGCGGCGTGCCGCGAGACCAGGCTTTGCCGAGCATCCGGGAGTTGGCGGGCTTCCTCGGCATCAACCCGAACACGGTGGCGCGCGCGATCGAGGATCTCAAGCGGAGCGGATACGTGGAGGCGCGGCGGGGCAAAGGGGTATTCGTGGCCTCGACGCCGCCGGCCCGCCCGGCTCCGACCCTGCGGGAAGACTTCTTGAAGGACACGGTGATCCGGGCGGCGGCCCTCCGCATGACCCCCGACGACGTGGCCGTGGGCGTCCTGAGCGTGGCCAGCGTCGGGCTGGCCGTTCTTCGGGAGGCCGCCGAGGTCCTCCTCGTGGAGTGCAGCGAACCGGAGCTCGACTTCTTCGCACGGGAGCTCCAGGCCCACCTCCCGGTCCGGGTGGCCAAGGTGCTCCTGAAGGACCTGGCGACCAGCGTCCGGCGGCAGACCGGGACCCATCGCTGGGCCGCCGCGGTGACAAGCTTCGGGCACCTCCCGGAGGTGGAGCGCCGGCTGGACGGACTGGGGGTGCCGGTGGTCGCGCTTCTCGCCGAGGTGCATCTGGAGACTCTCCACCGACTGGCCCGGCTACCGGCAGGAACGCGAGTGGGCGTGGTCTCCGGTGGGCGAGAGACGGCTCACAACCTGGAGCACTCGATCGCCAACGCGACCTTGCCGAACATCACGCGGGTTGAGGTGGGCCCGGCCGAGGGCCCGGCGCTGAGTCGGCTGGTGCGGAGGGTGGACGCGATCGTCTGTCCCACCGCGGCCGCGGCGCGAGTGCGGGACCTCGTAGGGCCCACAGTGCCAGTGATCGTCGACGATCGTGCGCTCAACGAGCGGGCCATCCAGATACTCGGGACCATCCTGGCGCAACAGGATGGGGACCGCCCGCCCGCCCCGCTGTCCGCTCGCCCGGAGACGGTCCGGCCGCCGGTCGCTCCAGGCCGCTCGCCTCGGAGCCGGCCTCGCCGAGACGGAAAAACGGCAGCCGCTCGGGGGAGCCGCGGACCGAGAAAGAGGACAGCGTGACGACCACCGTCATGTGGGGGCTCGCGACTCGGTTCAGTGCAGGACCCAGCCGCTCGCGGCTGATGCCCACGGTCCAGGTCCCAGACCCGGCGGCCAGAAGGAGAGGGTGAGTCATGCTTTCCGACACGGCGTGTGATCCGGTTTGCCCAGTCTGTTCACGGTCCATTCCTCCAGGCACGGCGCTCATCTTCATGCGACGCGACAACGTGATTCATGATCGGTGCCTGGCCGCGGCCCAGCGGCGCGCGGAGGTGCCGCCGTCGAGCCCATCGACAACCACGTCTCTCGACCCTGCTTCGAGATGAAGACTGACCGAGAGTGACATGGACGACATCAAGCGCATCGGCCCGCCCATTCCGATCGCCGTGCGGGGTCCGGAATACGACCTGAGCGTGGCGCTCAATGCGACACCCTCACCGGCATGGCGCCGCGCCTTCCAGGCGCCGGATGACTGGAAGGAGCCCCATCATCCGAGTCGGATCACGATTCGGAATCGGGCTTTGACTTTCACGAGCGAGGAAGCCCTGATCCCGCTGTGGATCGAACAGATCGACAAGTGGATCGTCGCTGCCAATCAGAAGCTCTCGGACGTGACCGTACCCGAAGCCAGTGGAGCCGTGGCCGGTGGAGACGACCGGCAAAGGCTCCAGGAGGCAACGGACCGGTTGAAGGACCTCTGATGACGGAGGCGTCGCCGATCCGCCGCCGGGAGACGCGCATGATGGTACGAGACTTGCCGTGCTGGCCGCCGAACTGGCGAGCCGCGAGCACCGGAGCCAGCCAAGGGGCCAGGGACGAGCGCGGTGTCCTGGTCGCGGCGCGCGGAGATCTCGCGGCGCAGTCCCTGACCCTCACCATGGAAGATGCGGCCGGCCGGTACTTCGCCGTGCTACGCGACGATGCCGGGGTGTTGAGCGGACTCGCCTCACTGCTCGGCTGGCACATCGGGCGGTCCGTCGCGCAGATCGCCAGTTTGGAGATGCGCCTGTAGTGGAGGTCGCCTCGAACGTTCACGGCAGGGGCCACCGGAGGACCGGGTGGAATGGTGCCGGCGGCACCGGCCGCGAAGAACGCCGCCCCGATCTGCTCCCGCGGCATCGGCCACGTGTGAGCGCCTGTGGGACCGCGGTCTTCTTCGTCCGCACATGGCATACGGGCGACCCATGGCGCCGGTATGCCCTCTAAACTCGTCGAGAGAGAGAGATGAACAACGCGCAGGAGACTCCCGTCCGACCCAGAAGCCAACGGGCTCGAACCGCGTCATCGGCAAGAGCACTGAGCTTCAGTCACGATACGGCCTTCCAGTTCGCGCTTCGGCGTCGCGTCACGGAGCATTTCTGGACCACCGGTCGGCGGCAACGCGACTGCTGGCAGATGTACGTGAAGACGGCGATCCTCCTCATGGGGTTCGCGGGTGCGTACGTGTCGCTGGTGTTCCTGGCCCGGACCTGGATCGAGGGCGTGCCCCTGGCCATCTTGCTCGGTCTGTTTGCAGCGGGGATCGGCCTCAACGTCCAGCACGACGGCGGCCATCGAGCTTACTCGAATCACCCCTGGGTCAACCGGCTCACGGCATTGACCCTGGAGCTGATCGGCGGGAGCTCCTACTTGTGGCGCTGGAAGCATGGGGTGTTCCATCACACGTACGTTAACGTCGCTGGCCACGATACCGACATCGATCTCGCCCCCCTCGCGCGGCTGGCGCCGGACCAGAAGCGGCTTCCGTTTCATCGATGGCAGCACCTGTATCTGTGGCCGCTCTATGGGTTTCTGGCGATCAAATGGCAGTGCCTGGACGATTTCCGTCGGATCATCAGGGGCCGCATCAATTTCCACCGCGTGCCTCGTCCGAGGGGCTGGGAGCTCGTGATCTTCGTGGCCGGCAAGGTTGTCTTCTTCACGCTGGCCTTCGGGATTCCGCTGCAATTTCATCGGCTATTCGTCGTTCTCGGCTACTACGTCCTCAGCGGGATCGTCATGGGCTTCCTGCTCAGCGTGGTGTTTCAGGTGGCCCACTGCGTCGAAGAGGCAGAATTTCCCTTGCCTCGCGCAAGCACTGGTCGCATCGAGCACGCCTGGGCCGTTCACCAGGCCGAGACGAGCGTGAATTTCGCCCGCCGCAGTCGCATCATGTCGTGGCTCGTGGGTGGGCTGAACTTCCAGATCGAGCATCATCTGTTTCCCCGGATCAGCCACGTTCACTACCCGGCGATATCGGAGCTGGTGGAGCAGACCTGCCGAGAGTTCGGGATCCGGTACACGGTGCACAGATCGTTCTGGGCGGGAATCGCCTCCCACTTCCGGTGGCTGCGACGGATGGGCATGCCGGATGCCGCCGACACCGGCCTGGGCCGGGATCTGGTGCGCGAGCAGATGCCCTGAAGGTCGCAGCCCGATCCAGAGGCGAAGGGCCGCGCCGGGACCGTTCTGAGGCGTGACTGACGATCCGGGGGCAAGGCGCCGCCCGTCTCGAGCCTGCGTGACCGGCCTGGCCTGAACCTGTATCCCCCAGGAGGATGCAATGGCGGAAGCACCGAATTGTCCGACCTCGAACTGCCCTGACAAGGGGAAGCCCATGCCGGCGGCTCCACTCCGCCGGCACGACGTGGACCGCAAGATCACGCGCTATGCCTGCCCGACGTGCGGGCAGGCGATCACGAAGCGGGCGGCCTAGCCGCTCCTGGCCCGCGCGTCGCTCGGATCTTGGCGGGCCTTGGCGGGGGCTGGCGGGCTCGACAGGGATCCCGCGCCGTGCGTCTGGCGACGGGCGCCAATCTAGCTCCGGTCCTCACCGGATGGACCCCGCCTCGACCGGCCGGGCGACAAGGGACGGGCCGCGCCCCATGCGCGGTTTCTCCGCCGGCGAGGCCTTGACACGTCCACACGAACTGTACTACTGTATGCATACAGTATGGAGGTCCCGCCCCCATGGCTGCCCCGGCGGCCTCCCGCTGCGTCAGCCCGAAGGCGGCGGCGCAGGCGATCGACGACCTCAACCGGTGTCGCGGTCACAGGGAAGGAGCCAACGCATGGACACGAACCGAGGGAAGCTGAGTCTTGGACAGCGCTGGAGCGAGGCGCGCCCCACGAAGACGGTGCTCTTCTGGGCGTGCGCGGCCTCGGCGGTGCTCACGATGATCGTCGGCTTCAGCTGGGGCGGCTGGGTCACGGGAGGCACGGCTCGGGAGACGGCGGCGACCATGGCCTCCGACGCGGTGGTCCGGCGCCTGGCCCCGATCTGCGTCACTCAATCCACGAAGGATCTCGGGAAGGGGCAGAAGCTCGCGGCGTTGAAGGACGAGAGCAGCTGGCAGCGCGGTGAGTACGTCGGCAAGCAGGGGTGGGCGACGATGCCGGGTGAACAGGAGGCCGATCGCCGCGTGGCCGAGGCTTGCGCAACGCTGCTGATGCCGACGAGCTAGGGGTTCGGAGCGGCGCATGCGGAGATGGCTCCGAACATCACGCGCTCACGCGCCGGGTGTCCTGGCTAAGACGCCGCCGTCCTGACCGCCGATCCTCTCTTCCACGTTGGCCCCGACGGCCGCCCGGAGTCGAGTGGACGTGCGCGGTTCTCTGAGGGGGGTGCATGCGGGAGCGTCACGGTCCCGGGGATGGGAGCAGTGCTGTTCGCTGGGAGGGAACGGATATGGGACTGACGATGAACGTGTCCATGAGGGGAAGCCGCTCCGGATCGACTCGCGTCCTGGCTCGCCTGGCGACGAGCGGCATCTACCTGGTGCGCGGCGTGCCGCGGCCCGTCCAGCGAGCGGCGCGCGTCCGCGCGGTGAGCGAGAACACCACGTTGCGCCGAGTGCTCGTGCAGGCCTTGCGTGAGTATGCGACGGGAGCCTGGACGCCACGACCAGATGACACGTCGCCTGAGTCCCGCCCGTGATGGATGCGATTGAACCACGACAGGCCCGACCGCTGCCGATGGACGCCGGATATTCGAGGTACCGGCGTCAACGGAGCGATCGTTCCTGAACGGAAAGGTGGGATCCATGGTCACGTTGAGCTCGACGTGTCCTGTTTGTTCCTCCCCGATGCTACTCGGCGCCTACCGCATCCTCGAGCACGGAGAGATGGTGCACCTTCAATGCAGGGCATCTGCTGATTCCGTCAATCTGTGGCCCGAGGGCATTCGCCACCTCTCTTGCCTGAGCTGCGGCCGGGATTTCGAGAGCGTCTCGAAGGCCCAGCGCACCTGTAGAGCCTGTCGATCAAAGCGGGCGGCCTAAGATCGCGCCGGAGCCCCAGCTGACACCGTCTCTGAAACCGCGGCCGGGGCTACCGGGTGCTGTCCTACCGGGTCCTGGCCGCCGGGGGTCGCGCCACGCGGCTCACGTTTGCCCTCTGGCGGGGAGGGCGCAGCCGGTTCATCAGCCGCGATGTGACGTCGGTGCCGCGGCTCACTCCGACGCGGCGCACCGGCCGTCTACGTGATCGGTGCGCGCTACCGGCAGACTGCGGCGTGATATCCGGCCGGTGATCCACTTGACGGATCGGCTGGCGCGGGCGGCCACGAGCGGCAACGGCAACTGCGCAGTAGTCGTCGTTGAAGACTTCGAAGCTGTAGTCCCCGCGGTACCCTGGCTTGTCCAGCCGGCGGCCGAGCTCGGCCATCTCCGCAACGCCCTCGCCCGGGAACACCCGAAAGTGTCGCGCCGGAAGCGCCGTCACGCGCTGACCGACCCGGTTCGTAGCTTCTCGGTCTGGGCCTGACCTTCCTCCACGCCGCATGCTATGGTGTGATTGAAGGTGCGGGCGCCGTTGTGCGCCCGCTCGAGCCTCATGCGGAGAGAGGAACGATGGGCAAGCGGTTCATCATGAACGCCGGTCGCACGACCAAGCAGGGTCTGCAGGTCAACGTGGGCAAAGACTACCCCGAGTACCAGGCCATCGTGAGCACCTTGACGATGCATCCCGAGGACATGAAGGCGGTCGGCATCGCTCAGGGCGGAAGTGTCCAGGTTCGGACCCCGTACGGTGAGGCCACTTTCAAGTGCACTGAGGGGAAGGTGCCCTTGGGGATGATCTTCGTCCCATATGGCCCCCCCACCTGCCGGCTCATGGGCGGCGGCACCGACGGGACCGGGATGCCCACGTCGAAGGGCTGGGAAGTCGAGGTCGAGCCCGTCGGGTCCGAAGGTCCGGCGTCAGGGTAGTAGCCGTTTCGGGAGAGGGAGAGCCGTCATGGCTGCGGCAGGGTTGCCCGACGATTCGCGGGCGAGCGGCGAGGAGGCGACGCCTCCGGTAGCTCCGGTGACGGAGCGCGCCCCGGCCTGGGAGCTGGTCGAGACTGGTCGCTACCGCCCGCTCCGGACCCGGGGCAGCTTTCCGGGCCGGGAGCTTGGCTGAACCTTCGTCATGCCGCCCCGGCTGGGGCGGGAGGACGGACCGGAAGCGAGCGACGGATGACCGTCACCATCGTGAAGAACGCGACGTGCACCTTCTGCGGGTGCGTGTGCGACGACATCGAGCTCCACGCCGAGGGTGACCGGATCGTCAAGAGCAAGAACGCCTGCAGCCTGGGCGACGCCTGGTTCCAGAACCACACGGCCGAGCGGCTCTTCCCGGACGCGCTGATCGACGGGAAGCCGGCCACGGTCGACGCGGCGGTCGAGGCGGCGGCGAGCTTCCTCTACGACGCCCACATGCCGCTGGTCTACGGGCTCAGCAACATCACCTGCGAAGCTCAGCGGGAAGCCGTCGGCCTGGCCGAGCTGGTCGGAGGCGTGATCGACAGTCACACCTCCCTCTGACACGGTCCCACTGAGATAGCCGCCCAGTTGGGGGGCAAGGTGACGTGCACGCTGGGCGAAGTGAAGAACCGCGCCGACTTCATCATCTACTGGGGCGGCAACCCGGCGGAATGCCACCCGCGGCACTTCACCAAGTACACCCTGACCCAGAAGGGCAAGTTCGTGCCGCAGGGCCGCAAGGACCGGACGATGGTCCTCGTGGACATCCGCGAGACCCCGAGCGCGCAGGCGGCCGACATGTTCCTCCAGATCCAGCCCGGCAAGGACTTCGAGGTCGTCACCACCCTGCTCGCGCTGCTCAAGGGCCGGCCGGTGAACCCCGAGCGCGTGGCGGAGACCGGCGTGACCGTCGAGCAGCTGCAGGACCTCGTCGACCGGATGAAGCGCGCCCGGTTCGGCGTGCTCTTCTTCGGCATGGGTCTGTCGATGACGCGGGGCAAGCACATGAACTCCGCGTCGGTCCTGACCCTGGTGACGGAGCTGAACGCCTTCACCAAGTTCGTGGCCATGCCGATGCGGGGTCACGGCAACGTGACCGGTGCCGACATGGTCATCCGCTGGACGACCGGGTATCCGTTCGGGGTGAACCTGTCGCGCGGCTACCCGCGCTTCAATCCGGGCGAGTTCTCGACGGTGGATCTGCTCGTCCGCGGCGACAACGACGCCGCGCTGATCCTGGGCGCCGATCCCGGGGCCACGATGCCGCAGCCGGCCATCGAGCACCTGAAGCGCATTCCGACGATCGTGCTGGACCCCAAGGTGACCCACACCAGCCGGCTGGCGCGCGTGCACATCACCACGGCGGCGACGGGGATCAGCGCGCCCGGCACGGTGTATCGCATGGACGAGATGCCGCTGCCGCTCCGGCCGGCGCTGCGCTCGCCGTATCCGACGGACGAGGAAGTCCTTCGCCGCATCCGCCAGGCCGCCGCCGCCAAGCCGCCCTGGACGCCGGCCTCGAACGGCACACCGCTCTCGGCCTAGAGGTCGATGCTGCGCATCACGGGCGGGAAGGTCTACGACCCCGCCAACCACGTCGACGGTGAGGTCCGGGATGTCTGCATTTCGGACGGACGGATCGTTTCCGACGTCCCCGGCGGCCGCAGGATCGACGCGACCGGCATGGTCGTCTTCCCCGGCGGGGTCGACATCCACACCCACGTGGCGGGTGCCGCGCTCAACTTCGCCCGGGCGATGAGCCCGGAAACCCAACGCCAGGGCCTGCCGTTTCTGCACACGCCGGAGCGCCGGATGGGCCTCGGCGGGCTGATGCCCACGACCTTCGCCACCGGCTACCTATACGCGGGGATGGGCTACACAACGGTGACAGAGGCGGCGGTCCCGGTCCTGAGCGCCAAGCACACCCACGAGGAGCTCCGCGACACGCCGATCGTCGACAAGGCCTGCCTGCTCCTGATGGCGAACAACGAGATCGTCATGGACCTCCTCGAGGCCGGGGAGACCGAGCGCGCCAGTCACGTCGTGGCCTGGCTCATCTGGGCGGCGAAGACCTACGGTGTGAAAGCCGTCAACCCCGGCGGCGTGGCCGCCTGGAAGTGGGGCAAGAACGCCAGGAGCCTCTCCGATCCGGTGGAAGGCTACCAGAAGGTGACGCCGGCCCGGATCATCGCCAGCCTCGCGAGCATCATCGACGAGCTGGGCCTGCCGCACCCGCTCCACCTCCACTGCAACAACCTGGGCATGCCCGGCAACGTCGCGACGACCCTCGAGACCATGAAGATCCTGGAGGGACGCCGCGCCCACATGGCGCATCTCCAGTTCCACGCGTACGGCGGCGACGACTGGTCCACGATTCGCTCCGAGACGGCCACGATCGCCGAGTACTTCAACGCGCATCCCGCCCTCACCGCCGACGCCGGTGCCATCCTGTTCGGGAAGGCCATGACGATCACCGCCGACGGACCGTGGCAGCACCTGCTCCACGAGCTCACCGGACGCAAGTGGGGCAACCTCGACGTCGAGAACGAGACCGGCTGCGGGATCGTGCCGTACGTCTACAAGAAGAGCAGCCTGGTCAACGCCGTGCAGTGGGCGGTGGGCCTCGAGCTCCTGCTCCTGATCACCGACCCGTGGCGGATCTTCCTCACGACCGACCATCCCAACGGGGGCGGGTTCTGGCGCTACTCCGAGATCGTCCAGCTCCTGATGGACGTGGACTACCGCCGGGAGCGGGTGAAGACCCTGCCTCCGAAGGCGCTCAAGCGGACCGTCCTGGCCGATCTGGACCGCCAGTACACGCTCTCCGAGATCGTGACCATCACGTCCGCGGGGCCCGCACGAGCGCTCGGACTCTCACAGAAGGGGCACCTCGGCGTGGGCGCGGACGCCGACGTGGCGATCTACCACGAGAGACCCGAGGGCGTGGCGCTGTTCAAGTCGCCGCGCTACGTCATCAAGGGCGGGGAGATCGTGGTCGAGGAGGGTCAGGTGAGGGCGGTGGTCGAGGGAAGACAGTTCGTCGTCCACCCGGCCTACGACGCCCAGATCGAGGAGTACCTGCGCCCGGTGTTCCAGCAGTGCTACACGATGTCGTTCGACAACTATCCGGTCGAGGCGGAGCGCGTCCACGGCCTGCAGCTCGCCGAGTGCCGGGCGCGCGCCTGACGGTCCGCCCGATGCCTCCGTCATCGACCCGGCGATCTCCCGCAGGGGATCGACCCGGACGGTCATGATCACGCTCACGCTGAAGGAGCAGCCGACCGTACCCCTCGAGGCGGAGAGCCTCTCGCCCGACGTGACGGCGGGGCTCACCCGCGACGCGATCCGCGGCTTGCCGGTGCTCCTGGGGAAGCGGCAGCATCGCCTCGAGGATTTCTTCGACATCGAGGGTGCGGCCAGCGACGAGCTCGCGATCCGCGGCGACCTCGGGAAGGTCAAGTGGATCGGCCGCGGCATGACGCGGGGCCGCGTCAGCATCGTCGGAGACGTCGGCATGCATCTCGGTGCCTCCATGAAGGGCGGCACCATCGAGGTGACCGGGAACGTCTCGGACTGGCTGGGCGCCGAGATGACGGGAGGCCTGATCCGCATTCGCGGGAATGCCGGCGGGCAGGTCGGGGCTGCCTATCGGGGCAGTCCGAAGGGGATGAACCAGGGCACGATTCTCATCGAGGGCTCGGCGGGCATCGAGGTAGGCATGCGCATGAGGCGCGGCATCATCGCCGTCGCCGGTCCCGTGCGCGACTTCGCCGGGCTGCAGATGAAGGGCGGCACGATCTTCCTGCTCGGGGGCGCCGAGATCCGGACGGGCGCCTGGATGGCGCGCGGCACGATCGTCTCGCTGACGCCGATCCACCTCTTGCCGACCTTCGCGTACGACTGCGCGTATCGGCCGACGTTCTTGCGCGTCTACGCCCGGCACCTGTGGACGCTCGGATTCCCGATGCCTCCGGAGGTGGGAGACGGAATCTATCAGCGGTATACGGGGGACACGTCGGGCCTGGGCAAGGGGGAGATCCTGATGTGGGAGCCCCAGGGCAGGTGAGCGTTCCCCGCCGATACCCGTCCTGACCGACTCGCGTGCTCCTGAACCGCACCACACCATTGGCTGGCGCGGCCAGGATCTCCATCCGGCAGTAGCCGTAGGTGTTGGCCGCTGTTGGCGGCCTTCGGGCGAACCGTGCTGCCAGAGGCAGGACGAGTCCACCGATGCCGGCCTGTGGCCGGCATCGGCCAGTAGCGCGAGACTGCCCGTTCAGACGCCACCGACGACCTCGACGATCAGGAAGGCGCTCGTGAGGACGAGAGCCCGACGTACCCGATCACGCTCGCGCTCACGGCCGTCCCCTGCGCCTGGCTCGGCGGAGCGCTACCGGGCATGTGGCACACCGAACGCTGATCGCGTCGACTCGACCAGCGCTCCGAGATCCGTCCGACCGTGGTCGGGCAGGGCGAGGCTACCAGGGGAGGGACTTGTCCTCCATTCGATTCTTGAGCCGATCCGGCGACCGTCTCTCACGGTATAGTCGAAGAGGCCGACCGGAGATCGACATGCGGGGCCAGGAAGAGGTCGTCGCATGGCCAAGGAGATCTCTTCTGGTGGTCCGAGGTCGAGCCTTTGGCTATCGTGCCGGTGCCGTCGAACTCATAAGGCCGCACAGCTATGGCTCTTTTTTCTGAGGGACAGGAGCGGCTTGAGGCCGCTCGCGGGCAGGGGAGAAGGGAATGAACGCGGAAAGACTGGAGGCCACGGCCCGCGCCCTGGTCTCGCCGGGTAAAGGCATCCTCGCCGCCGACGAGAGTCATCCCAGCATCGGCCGCCGCTTCGAGGCTGTGGGCATCCCGAACACCGAGGAGACCCGCCGCTGCTACCGCCAGATGCTCCTCAGCACGCCGAAGGTGGCGGAGTACGTGAGCGGGGTCATCCTCTTCGACGAGACGATCCGCCAGAAGGCGGACGACGGGACGCCGCTGGTCGAGGTCCTCGCGCGCCAGGGGATCATTCCGGGCATCAAGGTCGACCGGGGCGCGAAGCCGCTCGCGGGCGCGCCCGGAGAGCAGGTGACGGAAGGTCTCGACGGCCTGCGCGAGCGGCTTGCCGAGTACGCCGCGCTGGGGGCCCGCTTCGCCAAGTGGCGCGCGGTGATCTCGATCGGTCCCGGCCTTCCCACGGATCGGGCAATTCAGGTCAATGCCCACGCGCTCGCTCGCTACGCGGCCCTGTGCCAGGAGGCGGGGGTGGTGCCGATCGTCGAGCCCGAGGTTCTGATGGACGGGAACCACACCATCGAGCGCTGCTTCGAGGCGACCGAGACCACGCTCGAGGCGGTGTTCCACACTCTCCGCAAGCAAGGGGTGGCGCTCGAGGGGATGCTCCTCAAGCCGAACATGGTGCTGTCCGGCAAGGAATGCGCTCGCCAGGCCGGCGTCCCCGAGGTGGCGGCGGCGACCGTCGGCTGTCTCAGGCGCGCGGTCCCGGCGGCGGTGCCGGGCATGGTGTTCCTCTCTGGCGGCCAGAGCGAGGAGCGGGCCACCGCCCACCTGAACGCGATGAACGCGCCCGGGATGTCGCATCCGTGGGCTCTCAGCTTTTCCTACGGGCGCGCGCTCCAGGAATCGGCGATCCGGGCGTGGCGGGGGGATCCGACGCGGGTCGCGGCCGGGCAGCAGGCCTTCTACCACCGCGCTCGCATGAACGGCGCCGCCCGGCGCGGGCAGTACACCCCCGACCTGGAGCGCACCGTCGCGTGACCGGCGCGGCCCAGCGGACATGGTAGGCAGACTCCGCTCGTGAAGACCCTCGCGATCCTGGTCGGTGGCGGGCCGGCTCCGGGTATCAATGCGGTCATCGCGGCCGCCGCGATCGAGGCCCGCAATCAGGGCCTGCGGGCGGTCGGGCTCCTCGACGGCTACAAGTGGCTGATGCGCGGCGACCTCTCGCACGTCCAGGAGCTGGACATCAACGAGGTGTCGCAGATCCACTTCGAGGGCGGCTCGATCCTCCGCACGTCGCGCGCGAACCCGACGCAGTCGGCGGAGTCGCTCCGCCGGGTGGCCGAGAGCCTCCGCCAGCTGGAGGTCTCCTACCTGGTGACCATCGGCGGGAACGACACCGCCTTCGCCAGCGCGCAGATCGCGGCGGCGCTCGCGGGGCGGCTCGCCGTGGCCCACGTCCCCAAGACCATCGACAACGACCTGCCGTTGCCGGACGACGTCCCGACCTTCGGTTTCGTGACCGCGGTCAACCTCGGCAAGGACCTGGTGCGGAACCTGATGCAGGATGCCGCGACCACGGAGAAGTGGTTCTTCGTGACCGTGATGGGCCGCCATGCGGGTCACCTCACCCTCGGGATCGGCGGCGCCGCCGGCGCGACCCTGATGCTGGTCGGCGAGGAGTTCCCGGGCGCCCGCGTGCCGCTGGCGCAGGTCGCGGACATCCTCGAGGGCGCGATCATCAAGCGGCGCGCCCACGGACGCCAGCACGGGGTCGCGCTCCTGGCCGAAGGCATCCTGGAGAAGCTCGATCCCGAGACCGTGGGCTCGGTGTCCTACGACACCTACGGCAACGTCCGGCTGGCGGATCTGGAGCTCGCGCGCAGCCTCAAGGACCGGGTGTCGGCCAGCCTCGCCGCCCGCGGCATCGAGATCGCCATCGCGGCCAAGGACCTCGGCTACGAGCTGCGCTGCGCGCCGCCCGGCGGTTACGACACCCAGTACGCGCGAAGTCTCGGCTACGCGGCGACCCGCTTCCTCCTCGACGGCGGCACCGAGGCGATGGTGACCATCCAGGGTGGGCGACTGGTCCCGGTTCCCTTCCGCGAGCTGCTCGATCCTCGGACCGGCCGCGTACGGCTCCGCTATGCGGATGTGTCGTCCGAGGCCTACCGGACGCTCTACGCGTACATGATCCGCCTCAAGCGCGAGGACTTCGAGCGCCCGCAGCAACTGGCGGCCCTCGCCGCGGCGAGCGGGCTCGGCGAGAAGGAGTTCGTCGCCCGCTTCAGCTATCTGATCGACGAGGGACCAGCACGCCGCGAACCCGCCTGAAGGCCGCCGCCCCGGGCGGCCGACTCCCAGCGTGTCCGGTGGTCCGTCTCACGTCTTGCTCTCGGGGGCAGGGGGGACTGTCAGGTTCCAGGACTGAATGACCCGGGTCTCGCGCTCCCAGCCGAGAACGCTGACGGATGCGGGGGCGAGAGCGAACAGACGGCCGTCGGTCGGAGGCCGGCCGATCCAGCCAGCACTGAGGATCCGGAGTAGGTGGCCATGACTGAAGAGCGCGACGTCGTCGCCCGCACCGAGAGCCCGGTCGATGACGCGGCGGGCCCGCGCTCCCACCTGGTCGATGGATTCCCCTTCGGGGACCGGGTGGCTCCAGATCGACCAGCCGGGCTCCCCGACTCGGATGGCGGCGGTCGTCCGTCCCTCGTAGACGCCGTAGTCCCACTCGCGGAGGTCATCCGTGATCTGCGCGCTGCTCTCGTAGCCCGCGAGGCGGCAGGTCTCGCGGGCTCGGCCGAGCGGGCTCGTGAGCACGAGCGCGAACGAATGCCCGGCCAGATGGCGCCCGAGGGCCTCCGCCTGGCGCCGGCCTGCCGGGGTGAGGGGCACGTCGGTGCGCCCCGTGTGCTGCCCGCTGAGTGACCACTCCGTCTCGCCGTGCCGGACCAGCCAGATCCGAGGTCGGTCAGTCATGCATCAGAAGTATCAGTCAAGGCTCCCCGAACGTTCGCGCGAATTGACGCTGCGTGAGCTGATCGAGGGAGGCGCGGAACCGACGGTACCGAGCCCGGAAGGCTCGTCCCTCCTTGCTCGAGCGCGCGCCGCCCGTGCCCCCGCCGCCCGGCTTTCGCGTGAGGAACGCGAATCCGGCGGCGGCCTTCAGTTCGCGGATGTACCCCCACGCCGCCCGGTAGGACATGCCCATCTGGTCGACGGCCTTCCGATGGAGCCGAGCTCGTCGACCAGCTCGAAGAAGCGGGCCCGGCCGTCGCCGAGCTTCGCCGGTCGGCGAAGACGACCCACACCTTCACGCGAGGCCGCAAGGGCGCGTCGACCTTGTGAGGCTTCCTTCCAGGGATGCGGTGATGTCGTGGGCCGCGCGGAAGCATCGTGTCGCGATTATGGTCCGGCCGACGTCGCGAGCATCCTGCGGTGCCTGACGCTTCGGGCCGGCGCCCGGGACAGGGGCCGGTGACGCGGGAGAGAGCGGCGCCGCCGGCGGAGGCTCTTGCATCGGTCCGGATGACCGAGTAGAAGCGACGTGACGGTGGCGCCACGGTGGACGCCGCCCTGACGTGCACGCCTCGGACCGGGGAGCTCACGCGATGACCCAGCGGAAACGTGACCCGCGCGCGGCGCTGGTCGCCCAGCGGCCTCCGGCCGATGCGGTGTCCTACATGCCACCGCCCGGACGGCTGAGCCTCATCATCAAGCTGGTCGGCACCGACAACGACCGTCTCACCCGGCCCGGCGAGCGCGGCCTCTGGTGCTACACGGACCGGCTGAGCTACCTGCCGGGCGACGAGGTGCGGTTCCACACCTCCACCTCCGCGTCGCGATACTCGATCGAGATCGCGCGGGTCGGTGCTGGGCGCGACCTCGTGTACACACGGAGCGGCATTCGGGGCGCCCTCCATCCGACGCCGCCCGAGGCGTTCGGCCGCGGCTGCGGGTGGCCGGACGGCTTCGCGTTCCGGATCCCGAGGGACTGGCGGTCGGGCTACTACGCGGTGACGCTGCGCGCGGAGGACGCCAAGGGCGAGCCTCTCGAGTGGGACCACTTCTTCGTCGTGCGCGCGCCTGCCCGGAAGCGCGTGGCGAAGATCCTGATGGTCCTGTCCACCAACACCTATGCCGCCTACAACGCCTGGGGGGGCAAGTGCCTCTACGCGAGCGACGACCGCTCGGTGGCGTGCCGGCTGTCGTTCCAGCGGCCGTGGCAGCGCGGCCTGCTGCACCGGGTGCCGAGCACCATTCGCAACACCAACACGGGTACCCCGGGTTTCGGCGAGCGTCCGCTCGTCGACGCGTTCCCACGCCACGTCCAGCAGGGCTACCACCACTGGACGCGGTTCGCGGGCTTCCACACGTGGGAGTCGATCTTCGTCCCGTGGATGGAAGCCAATGGCTACGCGCTGGACTACTGCGTGCAGGGCGACCTGGACAGCGACCCCGGGGTAGTGGATGGGTACCGCATGCTGACGACGGTCGGGCACGACGAGTACTGGACGTGGCAGGAGCGCGATGTGGTGGACGACTTCGTCGCTGCCGGCGGGCACGCGGCGTTCTTCATCGGCAACGCCGCGTTCTGGCAGGTGCGGCTGGAGAACGGCGGCCAGGACATGGTCTGCTACAAGTACGTGCCGGAGTTCGACCCCGTCTATGGCACCGCGCAGGAGAAGTACCTGACCGGCATGTGGTCGAACCCGCGCACGGGGCGGCCCGAGAACCAGACCTTTGGCCTGTCCTTCACCCGCGGCGGCTACCACCGCTTGGGCTACGTCATGCCGCGCTCCTCTGGCGGCTACATGGTGTACCGCCCCGCTCACTGGGTGTTCGCCGGCACCCAGCTGGAGTACGGCGACGTCTTCGGCGACCGGGACCGGATCGTCGGCTACGAGTGCGATGGGCTCGACTTCGTGACGCGGCATGGCTTGCCGTACCCGACCGGCCGCGACGGCGCGCCCATGACCACCGAGATCCTGGCCCTGGCGCCCGCGTCGCTCGGGGAGCGGCCGTCCGGCGAGCGCGACGTGATGTGGGACCAGCGGGACCTGGAGGCGGTCGTGCGCCAGCTCGACGGGACGGTCACGCCGGCGGGGCTGGAGAAGTACCGGTACGGCACCGCGGCCATGGTCGCCTTCAGCCGGGGCAAGGGGACGGTCTTCAACTGCGGCTCGACCGAATGGGCGTACGGCCTGCAGGGAGGCGACATGTTCGTCGAGCGCATCACGCGTAACGTCTTCGACCGGCTGGGCGCGTAGGACGCGCGGTCCGCCAGATCATCTGGCCTGGGTGGCGAGGACTGCCGGCGGTGAGCCCCTACGGGGGCGCGCCCAGCTCTCCCGCGCCTGGTGTGGCCAGGCCGGGCCGGAAGGGTAGAGGACTTCGCTCCCGTCTTGGTGAGCCAGCGGTAGCCCTCGTCGTGGCGGATGGTCAACGGCGTGCTGATCGCGTCCTCGGAGTCCCGCCGACCCGCGCCAGGGGCGCCTGCTCGATAGCGGCGCGGGCGCCGATCACCAAGCCGCCGGACATTCCGGTTGGGGAATGTCGAATGACCCTCGCCTCGTCGTCCGGCCCAATCTCGGACTGAGGCGCCTACCTCGAATGGAGCGTGCTAGAGTCGCGCAATGCGAGATCCCCGCCAACGATTGCGCGGGATGTTTGCGGCGACCGGACCGGCGCGCCCCGGACCGAGCGGGCTGGGCGCCGTCGTCCTGCTGCTGGCGGCGCTCGCCGCGGTGGCGCCGCTCTTCGCGGGGCCCGCCACCCCGACGGTCGTGGGGCTCGCGCTCCTGACAGGAGCCTGCCTCGAGCTCGCTCACGGCGTTCGCCGGTCGACCGCGGAGGGCCGACGCGCGGCGTGGATCGGTGGGGCGATCACGCTCGCCATGGGCGTACTGGTCCTGCAGGCCGGCGACCTGGCCGGCCGGGCCATCTTGCTTCTGCTCGCGGCCTGGTTCGGAGTCGACGCGCTCCGGAACGCCGTGGGCCGCGCCGCCGGGGCAGGGCCCGGGCTTCGAGCCCGGGCCCTGCCCGCGCTCGGCTACGGGCTGCTGGCGGTCCTGCTGCTCCTGGTCCGCGGATCCGCCGTCCGGTGGGCGATCGCCGCCGCTGGCGCATTCCGCCTCGTGGGCACGACGTGGAGCATCATCACGACGCCGGCCTACACGCCCGAGGATACCGGCGACACGGTCGCGCAGGACCTGGATCTGGCGGACAGCCCGGCCCTGGCGGACCTCGCCCGTAGTCTGGCAACAGAGGAGCAGGGACGAGCGGGGATCGACCGGGGCTGGATCGCCGCGTTCGCCGTCACGCTCTTCGGCATTCACCTCGGCCGCATGGGCCTAGACCGGTCGGCGCTCGGCGTCCTGTCGCCTTTCGTGGCCGTGCTGGGTGACCTCTCCCTCGCCCTTCTCATCGCGTTCGGGGTCGTGATCCCCGCCCGCCTGCTCACCCGACGCGCCAGCCGGGGGCTCGAGCGGCGCGCGTGGGCGTGGTGCCTCGACGCAAGCGGCTCCCGGTGGACGCGCGCGCTTGTCCGGGCCTGGCTCGACCACCGGCTCCGGTTCGCCGTGCGCCTCCGTGCGGCGCGCTACTCACTGCCCGCGGCATTGAGCCGCGGCCTCCAGATCGGTCTACCCGCCGCTGCGTTCGTGGCGGCCACGTCCCCGGTGTTCGGCATGAGCTGGTTCTTCGACACCGAGAACTGGGCGGCGGGTATGTGGAACCGCTGGGCCGAGGCGCGCACCGACACCTGGCGGGAAGCGATGGTCGCGACGGTGTTGGACCAGGAGCCCCGCGCCGGCGCCGAGGCGTTCGCGGTGACGCCGCCCGGCGTCGCGGACGGTGGGGACTTCGCCTTCATCGTCATCGGCGACCCCGGCGAAGGGGACGCGTCCCAGCAGATCCTGCGGGACCAGCTTCTCGCGGTGGCCCGGCGCGAGGACGTGCGCTTCATCGTGGTGTCGTCGGACGTGGTCTACCCGGTGGGGGCGATGAAAGACTACGAGGCGAAGTTCTGGCTGCCCTTTAAGGGAACCGGCAAGCCGGTGTATGCCATCCCCGGCAATCACGATTGGTACGACGCACTGGAGGCGTTCGCCGCCACGTTCATGACCGAGGAGGCAGCCCGGCGGACGATGCGGGCGCGGATCGAGGTCGACAACCGGCTCACGAGCACCACGGACGGGCGGATCGAGGAGCTGATCGCCCAGGCCGGGCAGCTTCGCCGGCAGTACGGGGTGCCCACGGGGTTCCAGCGCGCCCCCTTCTTCCAGATCCAGACCCGTGACTTCGCGCTGCTGGCCGTCGACACCGGGGTCATCCGGCGGGTCGACCCGGCCCAGCATGCGTGGCTCCAGGGCGCGCTCGCCGCGGCGCGCGGCAAATTCACGATGGCCATTCTGGGCCATCCGTTGTACGCAGGGGGCCTCTACCGGGCGGAGGGAGACGACGAGTTCCTCGCGCTCCACCGGCTCCTGCGCCAGCACGGGGTCGCCATCGTCATGGCCGGCGACACTCACGATCTCGAGTACTACCTGGAGCGCGGGGATGGCGGTGGCCGCGGGGGCGTCACCCACGTCGTCAATGGTGGCGGTGGGGCCTACCTGAGCTTCGGCACCGCGCTCGACTGGCCGGCCGCGCCGGCCGCCGCCGATTGGGCGTTCCACCCGACGACCGCCCAGGTCACCGGGAAGATCCGGGCGACCCTCCCGCCCTGGAAGGCGCCCTTCTGGTGGTGGACCCAGTACCTGGGCGCCTGGCCGTACTCGGTGGAGTGGCTCTCGGCGGCATTCGACGTCAACGTCGCGCCGTTCTACCAGAGCTTCGTGGAGGTCCGAGTGGAGCCCTCGTCGGGCCGCGTCCGCCTCCGCCCGTACGGGGTCGACGGCCGCCTCAGCTGGGCGGATCTCCAGACCTCGTCGGGGCTCCGGCCCGCGGGGGTCGCGCCGGAGGATCCGGTCGAGTGGAGCCAGGCCCTGGCCGGCGGCCGCTGAGAGGACCGGTTCCGATGGAAGGAGTCATGAAAGCAATTTTCATAGCGGGAATCGCGATTCAGGTCTGGGCGCTCCTTGACGCGGCGCCCGCGCGCGCGGCCGATCCCGTCGAGGATCAGGCTGGTGCGCTGGAGGAAATGCAGGAGGCGGGACCCCAAACGGCCTCCGTCGCGCCGGTGGCGAGTCCTCTTCTGGGTCGTTGGCGCCATGTCGGTTCCGGCTGCGATCGCGCCCGTGTCATCCGGGAACATCGCGCCTGCTCGAGATCCAGCGGTGCAGTCCGAGCCGTTCGTGCCGGCAGCCAAGTCGCTCGGATCGACTTTGCCGGCGCCTGACTGTACGAGCTCAACGCCTACTGCGACAACGCGCAGGCGATGAATGCGCTGTACTCGGACATGCACCGCAACATTCTGGATGTGTTCAACGAGTACGGCGTGCAGATCATGACCCCGGCCTACGAAGGAGATCCGGCGGAGCCCAAGGTCGTGGCCAAGGAGCGCTGGCACACCCTCCCTGCTGAGGGGCGAGCTGAAGGCGGTGCGACGTCAGTTCAGTCGCCCGTCGGGGATCGACCGAAAGGTGACGACCGGCACTGATCGGCCACAGACGGGTTGGATTGGACGCAACCGGTCAGGACTGATTCGAGGAGCGTCGGGCTCCCGCACCGGGTCGCCAGCCGGTCTCGGCTCGGCGCCGCGTGCTATCCTGGCCGCCGATGTCGCGTCCGGACTCCGGGGAAGCGCTCGACTTCTTGCGGGCCAGCTCCGTGTTTGCTGGGCTTCCGGCCCTCGAGCTGGAGTCCCTCGCGGCGGCGGCGCGCGAGGTGCCCTGCCGAGCCCGAGAGTATGTGTTCCACGAGGGCGATCCGGCGCTGTGGCTCTGTCTCGTCAGGGCCGGGCATGTGCGGATTGTGCATCATTCCCGCACGGGCAAGGACGTGGTCCTGGAGCTGCTCGGCCCCGGCGAGATCTTCGGCGGCGTCGCCGTCATCGAGCGACGACCTTATCCGGCGTCGGCCCAGGCGACGGAGCCCAGTATCGTGGTGCAGATCCCGGCCGACGTCGTCGTGGGTCTCGCGGAACGCCATCCGCCGGTCGTCCGCGAGATGGCGCTCCTGATCGGCCGGCGGCTTCGGGCCGCCCACGACTCGGTCAAGTCCCTGTCGGCCGAGCCGGTGGAGGCGCGCCTGGCGGCCACCCTGCTGCGGCTGGCGGACCGGGAGGGGGTCCGCACGAAGCGCGGGGTCGAGTTGCCGTTCCACTTGACGCGTCAGAGCCTGGCCGACATGTCGGGGACCACGGTGGAGACAGCCATCCGCGTGGTGAGCCGCTGGCTGCGGGACGAGCTGGTGGAGGACCACGGTGGCCGCCTCATCGTACGGGACCAGGCTGCCTTGCGCGCCCGCGCCCAGGGCGAGTCGCAGTAGTGGCGCTGTTCGTCCGCTGGGTCCACGTCCTTTCGGCGATCACCTGGGTAGGCGGCATGCTGTTCATCGCGCTGGTCCTGGTCCCCACGGCCCGGGCGCTCGGCGACGCGACGCTCCGGGCGCGCCTCATCCAGGACAGCGGTCGGCGCTTCCGGACGATCGCCTGGATCGCGCTGGGGATTCTGCTCCTCACGGGGCTCCTGAACCTGTGGTTTCAACCAGGCCTGCTCCGCTCCGGCCGGTTCCACGGGAAGCTGGGGCTCGTGGGTCTCGCTCTGCTCTTGAGCGCGTTCCACGACTTCGTCCTCGGCCCGCGCGCCAACCTCCCCGGTGCGGATCCGTCCGCTCGCGTCCGAGCGTCCTGGGTCGCCCGCCTGAACGTCCTGGTCGCCCTGTCGATCGTCCTCCTCGGCCTCTCGCTCCGTGGCTGAGGGGTCCGCGAGGCATTCGTCAGTCGAGCTGACGCGTTCGGCCGTGGATCAAGGAACGTGCAGGGGAGATGGGGCACGTCCGAGCCCGGTCAGGTCGCCTCGGTCACCGGTGTCCGCTCGCCGAGGAAGAGCAGCACCCCGTGGGCGTCCTTCGGATGGACGAAGGCCTCCTTCCACCGGCATCCCTCGAGCACGACGTCCGTGTCGTACGTGCGGGGGCCGAGGACGGTGAGGCCTTCGGCCCGCAGGGTGGCCGCCGCGGCATCGACGTCGTCGACCATGAAAGAGATCTGGTAGACGCCTTCCCCGCGGCGATCGAGGAACCGGGCGATCGGGCTGTCGGGGGTGTACGGCTCCAGGAGCTCCAGGGTGAAGCCGGCGATCCTGAACGGGACATAGCGATAGCCGTCCACCGCGACGTCCTCGACGGGGCCGAACTCCGCGCCGAAGTGACGCTCGAAGAAGGCGCGTGCCCGATCCAGGCTACGGACGGCGATGGCGACGCGGTCGACGCTCCTGACCGGGACGCTCATGGCGTGGCCCGGTCCCGCGGCACGGCGGCGTCGAGCCGGGCCAGCGTGGTCAGGAGCCTCTCGTGGGCGCCGGCGCCCGCGACCTGGCGCTCCACGTCCTCGTATGCGCGCGCCAGGGCGCCGTGCTCCTCGGCGGTGAAGAGCCCATCGGCCATAGGAAACAGGACCTCGTTCTCGCGTTCGATGTGGCCTTGCAGCATGGCGACATAGCGACGCGCCGCAGCCGCCCGCTCGGCGTTGGAGGCGCCGCTCGCGATGGTGCGGAGGTAGCGCCGCCCTTCCTCGTGTTCTTCCTTGAAGACGGCAAGGGTGTCTCCGACACCCTTGGCCCGCATGGCGGGGAAGAGTTGGTCTTCCTCCTTGCCGTGGTGGCAGCGGTCGGCGAATGTCTGCAGGAACTGGACGAGCTCGGCCAGCGTCGAGTCGCTTACGGGTTGGCCGGACGCGAGGCGGCTGGCGACCCGCTCGAGCACGGCGAGCGCCTGAAGGATCACCTCGTGCTCGTCCCGAAGGTCCGCGGTCGCCTGGCCGGCCTGGGCCGTGGCCGGGCGCTTCAGGTGGAGGTGACAGGACATGGTGGGACGACCCCCTTTCTGGGGACGGCGCCGTCGTCAGCCCCCATCGTCAGCTCGTGGAAGCCAGCACGTCACCGCCCTCATCCGGCCGCTCAGAGCTTAAGACCTCCGCCAGCTCCGGCTGCTCGGTGAAGCTCGCCCGGATCCCCTCGGGGGTGAAGATGTTGCACCAGTAGTCGATGACCCCGTTCACGGGGCGGGCTCCTTCCTAGCGCGTGGGGCTCGCGGGGCCCATGACGCGCACGGCGTTCACGGACTGTCGGTGGCCGCGGTGAAGGGAAGCCTCAGCCTTCTTGTTGGCGGGAGCACGTGGACGGTGGTCACGCGTCCAGGATGGCCGGAGCCTGGCGGCCGGGGTATGACCGCGATCACATCGGCCGGCGTCACACCGCGCGCTCCAGCTGGACCATCCGCCCGGGCTGGAAGCCCTGGCGCAGGAAGAACTCGCGGACGTCTACCTGGCCGAGGTCGATGAGGGTAGCGACCCGTTCGAGCGCCCGGAGCTCCCGGCCGCTCTCGACGAACCGGTCGAGGAGGGCGTGGGCGACGCCCCGACTGCGGTAGGCCGGGTCGACCCCGATCAGGTCGACCCACCCGGTACGTTGGGGGATCCCGAACTCCGATTCGCCGACCCAGCCGAAGAGGAAGCCGGCGACCCGGCCGTCCGTTTCCGCCACCATCGACATCCAGGGCGGCCGGAGGCTCGCGATCTCGATCCGCCGCTGCCAGTAGTCCTTCCGCGTCTGACCCGAGAGCTTCTCGTCGATCGTCACGATGGCGTCGATGTCGGTCGGCTCCAGGGGGCGCACCATCACGTCCGCGCGGCTCATGGCTCCCTCGCTTTCGTCCTTGCCCAATCGGTCCAGTCCGTCAGGCTGCCGCCGGGGCGCCGAGCCGCTGCAGGCGCTGGAGACCGAGGACGGCGGCGCCGAGAGCGGTGGTCAGCTGAGGCTCGTCGGGCACGTTGACCATCACGCCGAGCTTGTCCCGGAGCGCCGCGACCATGCCGGCCTGGAGCGCCACGCCCCCGATGAGGGTGACATCCCCGTCGAGCCCCACGCGCTTGAGTAGGGACAGCGCCCGGTCGGCCAGGGAGTCGTGGATCCCCCGGAGAATGTTCTCCACCGCCACGCCCTCCGAGATGTGGTTGATGATCTCGGACTCGGCGAGAACCGCGCAGACGCTCGAGATCGGCTGGGGTTGTGCTGCGGCGAGCGACAGGGGGCCGATGTCGGCGACCGTCACCTCGAGATACTTGGCTGCCCGCTCGAGAAAGCCGCCCGATCCCGCTGCGCATTTCTCGTTCATGTGGAACTCCTTGACCTTGCCGCCGTCGCGGAGTCGGATCGCGCGCGAGCACTGGGCCCCGATGTCGAGGACGAAGCGCGTGGCGGGAAACAGGGTCGCCGCTCCCCGCGCCCCGCAGGTGAGGTCGGTGATCTGGATGTCGCGAAATGGGATCGCGCTGCGGCCGAGGCCGGTAGTCGCCGTGTAGGCGACCGCCTCGGACGAGAGGCCCGCGTCCGCCAGCGCCGCATCGAGGACCTCCCGGGCGACCTTCTCGAAGTCGGCCTTGGTCCGGACGATGCCGTGCCCGCGCACCATCCGCTCGCCGTCGACGAGCACGCACTTCGTGGTGCCTGACCCGAGGTCGATACCGGCGACCACCATGACTCAGCTCCCTCCTGCCGGGACGACGGCGCCGGCCGCGGCCTCGGCCCGCTCGAGAGCGAAGAGGGCCGCTCCGAGCGCCCCAATGAAGTGGCCGTCCGGGCTCACGTTGAGAGGCCGCCCGAGGACGTTCTCGAGTGCCCGGACCATGCCGACGTTGCGAGAGACGCCGCCCGTGAACGTGACTTCGTCCTCGACGCCCACGCGCCGGACCAGTGACATCGTCCGCGTGGCGATCGCCTTGTGGACCCCGCCCAGGATGTCCTCAACCGTCTTCCGCTGGGCGAGGTAGGACATGATGTCGGACTCGACGAAGACCGTGCAGACCGACGTGAGCCGCACCGGCGCCTTGGCCTTGAGGGACACGGGCCCGATCTCGTCGAGGCCGATGCCCGTGACGTCGGCCGCCGCGGACAGGAAGCGACCGGTGCCGGCCGCGCACTTGTCGTTCATCGAGAAGTCCATCACGGAGCCGTCCGGGTTCACGCGGATCGCCTTCGTGTCCTGGCCGCCCATGTCGATCACGGTTCGCGACCCGGGGAAGAGGAAGTGTGCGCCCCGGGCATGGCAGGTGATCTCGGTGATCTGGGCGTCGCCGAACGTCACCTTGTAGCGGCCGTAGCCGGTACCGACGACGTAGCTCACCGCCTCGCGCGGAAGCCCCGCGGTCTCGCAGGCGGCGATGAACGCGCGCTCACCGGCGCGGGAGACGTTCGCCCCCGTTGCGATCAGGGTTCGCGCCACGATCCGGCGCGCGCCGTCGATGATGACGGCCTTGGTCTGGGTCGAACCCACGTCGACTCCGGCGCCGGCGATCATGGTGACCTCCTCTGGAGCGGCGGCAGCGTGAGCGAGACCGGTCTGAGCTGACCCGCCTTCAGGATGACGGCGGCCTTCGCAAAGACCTGACCGGCGGCCATCAGAGCGCCGGCGGCGGCCGCGAGGGACGGCCCGAGCCGGGGCAGAGCGATGGCGAGGGCGGCGAGCAGTGACGGGAGGACATAGCCTCCGACGACGATGACCAGGGCACTCGGCCCCTCGCGGAGTGGGCGGACACCTTGGCGGAACGCCCCGTCATGCGACCAGCTGACGAGCACCGACCAGGCGCAGACGTGCACGATCAGGACGGTGAGAGCCGCTCCGAGTAGCTGGTCCAGCGATGACCCGTTCCCCGCCTCCAGCACGATGAGCAGGCCCGAGCCGGAGACGAGGGCTGAGGTGAGGAAGACGAACGGCATCGGGGGCACCGCCCAGACCATCACGCCCCGGGCGTGCCGCAGGATCTGCCCCTGGGCCAGCGCGAGAGCGGCCCCTGCGGCGGCCGCCAGGGCGCGCAGAATTGTTTCCTCGAGGAGAAGGCCGCCGGCAGCGAGGACCGTGAAGACGCCGCCGAGCCAGAGCTCGCGCGACATCCACGAAGTCCGGACGCGCGCGAGGACACGCGGACCGCGGAAGGGGCGGCCGGCCTCCGTGGCGACGGCGCCAAAGCCTCCGAGGACGAGGAGCGGCCCGAGCCACGCGGCGATCCGGAGCGCCGGCGACGGGGCGAATCCGGCGGTCACGGCCGCCATGACGTAGAGGCCGGCGCCGAGCCCCCCCAGGGCGAAGTTAAGGACGGCGGGCCAGCCCCAGAGGGCCTGGGCGATCGGCGGGAGTAGGGGTATCCGGCTCTCGTGTGCCGGGCCCTCCAGTGGCCGTGCGGCGATTGGGCCCATTTGCTCACCTCGTCCGGTAGAACACAGAGGGTGCGGTGCCGCACTCGGGCAGCAACGGGACGGCATCGCCCTGGGCGAGAAGCTTCGCGACGGCGCTGCCGGCATCGTCGAGGTCGCCGAAGACGATCGCGCCGGTGATGCATGCCACCGCGCACATCGGTGTGGCGTCGGGATCCACCCCGGGCCGGAGGCCCCGGGCCCGGCCGTCGTCCACCCGCTCCTTGCAGAAGGTGCACTTGGTCATGACGCCCCGGCGCTCGGGCGGGACGCTGAGCCGCTCGGGCGGAATCGGCTCGGCGAAATAGGGATCGGCTTCGTGCACGAGGTGGCGCGCCCGGTACGGGCACGCCATCGCGCAATAGCCGCAGCCGACGCACGCGTCGTAGGCGACCCAGACGATCCCGTCCTCGCGCTGGCGTGAGGCGCCGGTCGGGCACACCGGAACGCACGGTGGCTCGGCGCAATGCATGCACTGCATCGGCAAGAACACGCGCCGGACGTCGGGGTACGCACCCACCTCGCAGTCGGCGACGAAGCGCCAGGACGTCCCCGCCGGCAGCCCGTGCTCCTGCTTGCAGGCGATCGTGCAGGTCTGGCAGCCGACGCAACGGCCGAGGTCGATCACCATGCCCCAGCGCATGTCACGCCCTCC
This sequence comes from uncultured Candidatus Rokubacteria bacterium, assembly GCA_963805625.1. Lineage (GTDB taxonomy): Bacteria > Methylomirabilota > Methylomirabilia > Rokubacteriales > DASRDR01 > DASRDR01. The sequence goes on along the minus strand of CAWDVE010000014.1, from coordinate 147,980 downwards.
GGATTGCCACGGGGACGAGGTCCGCCCCACTCCCGGTGGCGTCGGTGAGCGCCAGGTCCATGGTCGCGACCTGGTTCAGGCTGGGCATCCCGAGGTCCCGGGCGAACGGCGTGGCCCAGTGGCCGAACTGCTGGAGGATGACGGCGACGTCCGGGCGCACTCCCTCCCGGAGGATCGCACGCCCGTGTGTCCGGCCGGTCGGCGATTCGATCTCGACGAGGTCTCCGTCCCCGACGCCGAGGCGCCGGGCCGACCCGCGGTTCAGGATGATGCCGAAGTGGCCAGTCACGTGGCGCGCCACGTCGGCGAGGATCGGCAGCGACACGTTCGAGCCCCAGGAGTACTGCATCGAGCGGCTCGTGAGGAGCCAGAAGGGAAAGTCCTTTGGGTCTCTTCCGTTGGCCCGGGCCGTTGCCTGCCAGATCGCGGGAAAGTCCTTCCAGCGGGGCAGCGGCTGGTACTCCTCCAGCTGGGCATCCCACCACACGATGCCACGCTCGTGGAGCCTCGCGCGGAGCTCCTCGCCCATCCGCAGGATCCGCTCCTGGTAGGGCAGCTCGTACCGCAGGCCCTTGGCGGCCATCGTGGTGTGCAGGTAGTAGCGGCCCGTCTCGAACGGCACGAAGAAGGCCCCATGCTCACGGAACCAGGTGAGGTCGTGCTCCACGCCGCCGCCGGAGAGCGACCGGGTGGCGGCGCGGCATACACGGTCCCAGATCTCTGCCGCCGATGGGCGGGAGCCGGGGGGGAGCCTGAAGTCGTACCCCTCGCCCCGCAGCGACACGGTGGTGCCGGAGCCCCGGTTGAGGGCCGCGAGATACTCGTCGAGGACACCGACGCGCGCGGCCAGCTCGGTGGCGATGTCCGTGAGGTCGCGCGTGTCGGCGGGTCCGCTTCCCGCCGACAGCACCGGCTGGCGGAGCGCCCATCCCGTGTGCTGCCAGAACTGCTCGATGTACTTGGTGCCGCCGATCCGGTAGAGCTGAAGCGATTCGAGGTCCGTCGCCTCCGGGAGAAGCAGGTCCGCGTACCAGTTCGTCTCGTCCTGCGTGTACGCGAAGGCGGCCACGAAGGGGAAGCGCTCGAGCTCGCGCTCGATGCGCCCAGTATCCCAGTTGGAGATGGCCGGGTTCGTGCGGTAGATGATCCACACGTCTGGCAGCGTCGGCGCCGGCCAGCGATCGGGCGGCTCGTCGAGGAACAACCAGGGCAGGTGAGCCGGACCGAGCGCGGGTGACCACGGAGAGTCGCCGGCGAGGGGGACGAGCGTCCGGTACGCGTTCCGGACGTGGGGCGCGCTGGCCCAGGTGTCCTTGCCTGTGGCGTTCACCGGCTGCTCCATGAATCCGTCGAGGCCGGGGCGGACCGAGTCGAGGCGGTTCTGGGCCGGCCGGTTCAGCCGCACGGTGGTGCCCACGATCCCTCCCGGCACCTCCAGGGCTCCGACCAGCCCCGCCAGCACGGTGCGGGCCCAGCAGCACTCGTAGCCGCCCCACCCGTTCGTCACGGTCTTGCCGAGGACGATTGCCACGGGACGGTGCGGGTAGCTCACCCCGTCGAGCTCGATCGTCGCCCCGACCCGCGCGTGGCGCAGGTAGGCCTCGGCCAGTCGGCGGATCGTCGCGGCTGGCACGTCGGCGATCGCGGCGGCCCACTCCGGCGTGTACGGCCGCACGTGGTCGACGAGGTGGACGAAGGCGGGCCGCACGCGCTCCGCGACGGTTCGGCGCGCGCCGTCGGCGCCTACCTCGACCCCGGCGGCGAGGTAGCTCCCGTCCATCGCGGGCTGCCGGCAGGCAGGATCGTCGAACGGGACTGGACGATCCCGGTCCAGATCCCAGACGAGGGGTTTGTCGGTCGAGGGATCGCGGAGGTAGTGGCCGCCCGAGGAAACCAGATACGGCGAGCTGGTCATTGCAGTCAGGAACGGGACGTCGCAGACCGCGCGCCAGTCGTGCTCGAGGAGGATCACGTGCAGAAGCGCGAGCAGGACGGCCGCGTCGGTCTTGGGACGGATCGGCACCCACTCCTCGGCGCCAGCCCCGGTGACCGACAGGTGCGGCTCGAGCTGGATCCAACGGAGACCTCGCGCTCGCGCCTCGGCGTGACGAAAGACCCCCGTCACCCCGCCGGAGGCGTCGCCGTTGTATCCGAAGGAGAGAACCAGGTCCGATCGGGGCACGTCGGCCGCGACGGTGAAGGCGCGGTGCCAGAACTCCCCGTAGAGGTGCTCTGAGTGGTAGCACTTGACGCCCTGGCCGCTGCCGATGCCCTGGTCCACGGGCCCCCACGCCGCCAGGAAAGCGGCGAAGGTGCCGAGGTAGGCCGGGGCGATGCCGCCCGCGCCGAACGTGGCCGCCAGGCGCGGATAGCCGGCCTCGTCGACGAGCCCGCGACCGCGGATGGCCCGGAGCCGGACGGTCAGGATCCCGAGCGCGTCGTCCCACGAGATCGGCACCCAGCCCGGGTCCTCGTGGCGGCCCTTCCGTGGGTTCGTCCGGCGCATCGGCGTCGTGACACGCGCGGGGTTGTAGAGCTTGTGGATCAGCCCGTAGGCGCGGACGCAGACCTTGCCGCATGCGGGATGCACCTCGGCGACGTCGTGATTCGGCTCCACCCCCACCGCCACGCCGTCACGGACCACGACCTTCAGGAGGTCGGGGCCGGCGACGCACTGGTAGCAGTAGACGGGGATCCTCTCGACCACCGGGCTCGGTCCCGCCATGTCCGGGCGCTCCTCGCCTTCCTCAGGCCCTAGCGCGCGCCTGCCACGACCTTCTTGTGCTCGAGCGACTCGAAGAACGCGTCGATCCGGTTCTTGATCTGAGCTTCCGCGTAGTACCGGGGATCCTCCAGGTCGGACTCCACCATCAGCGTCGGCACGCCCAGCTCCCGCGTGAAGTAGTCGCGCATGTCGCCCTGCCCGGCGGAGAAGAGCCGGCATGACTTGATGGAGTGGATGACGAGCGCGTCGGCCTCCCACTCCTCCACGTACCGCTTGATCTGCCCGTAGCGGGCGACGATCGAGCGGTTGGTCAGGTTCTCGCGGAGCATCTGCTCGGCGATCGATTCAAGCGGACGGCGTGGATCCTTGCGGAACCCGAACTCCCAGATCCCGCCGACTGTCGAGTAGGTCGACTGAACGGCCACCGCGCCCCAGCGGGTGAAGAGGTTGCGGAAGCTCCGGTAGTAGGGGTAGGGGGGCGGCCCCTCGATGACGGTACGGAAGCGCTCCTCGGAGAGCGGACCGAGCCCGGCCTCCACCAGACCCTCGAACTCGGCCACCGCCTCGTCGAAGAAGCCGGCCGCTTCGGGAGTGCCCCGGAGCACGTTGATCGGCCCCATCATGTTGATCGAATCGAAGTAGGAGTCGAACGGCGCGGGGTGGTGCTTCGTGAGGTGCTTGCAGCGTGCGTAGCCGTCCTCGGCGCGGGCGGCGTGGCCCAGGACTTCCCGCAGCTCGTCGATGTCGAACTTCCGTCCGGTCACGCCCTCGCACAGGGCGATCAACTCCTCGAGCTGGCTCACCACGTAGCGGACGTCCTCGGGGCTCGGTACGTCGGTCCGGGCGAAGGGCACGTCGAGCATGAACAGCCGCGCGCCGCTCAGGTCGGCCAGGTGCTCGAACCACTTGACGTAGACGTTGCAGCCCACGTAGTTGCACACGATGATCGTGGGGAAGGGGATCGACTTTCCGGGCCCCATCCCGCCGTCCAGGAAGAGCCCGACATCGGCCTTGACGTAGGCGCAGTTGTCGCTCGAGTATCCCGCCTGCTCGGCCTTCAGGATCAGTGGAAGCGATTTGTGGCGGATCGCGTTCTGGAGCGCGACGACCTCGGGGAACATCGGGATGACGTGGCAGGCCCGCAGGAGCTCGACACAGTTCCCCGAGATCATGAGCGCGCCTGTCGTCCGACCTTCGGCTTCGGCGCGCGAGAGCTCTCGCATCCAGTCCAGCATGAGCTGGCGCGAGCGCACGTGGATCCGACCCTGGTACTGGCGCTCGGTGACCGGCTGGGTCGTGGCGGCGGTGGCCATGAACAGTCCTCCCCGCTCCTAGTCGAACAGCATGGACTCGACGAAGGTCTCGATCTCGTTCCGGGTTCGCTCGAAGGTCCACATCTTCTCCTCGAACTCGACCAGGAGATGCGGGATGCCGGCGCGGTCCAGTCCCTGCTTCATGAGGACGTAGTCGAAGAGGGCCGGCTCACAGAACTTGGCTGGCATGAACACGACCGCGTCGGCGCGGGACCGGCGCACCTTCTCGATGAGACCGTCGGCGCGATGAACGCGGCTCTCGTGGCGGGTGGAGGAGGGAACGGCGCGATCCACGTAGGCGCGCCCGAGTCGTCCGAACGGATCTCCGCTTCCGTCCACGTCGGCCGTGAACCAGCGCCAGCCGAGCAGGAGATCGTCTTCCACGACGTAACAGCCGGCTTCCTCGAGTACCTCCAGGAGGCCAAGCGGCGGCTGCTCGCAGAAGGCGCCTTCGATCACGACGCGGAGCCGGTCGCGCGGCTTGGCCGAGCGAAGAGGCAGCTCGGCCAGCAGGGTATCGAGCCATCCGAGACTTACCTCGGGTGGGACCAGCGTCGTTGCCCGCTGGATCGCGTAGAGCTCGGTCGTGGAGAGCTTCTGCGGCTCCTCGATCCGGAACGCGTAGAGAGCGCGTAGCCGTGCGCGAAGCGCGTTGTAGGTCTCGATGCTCTTCTCGAGCGCGGCCTCGGTGACCGGCAGCGCGAAAGCCTCCTCGAATCGGTCCGCCAGTCGACGGAGCTCGGCGGCTGTGTAGCCGGCGACGGCGGGTGAGGTCGAGTTCTGCGGCAGGTGCAGGTACTCCACGAAGGCGTCCGGGAAGTTCCGCCGGTAGATGCTCCCAAGGTTCCGAGCGACGTCGCAGATGTTCGAGAAGATGAACCCGTCGACCCCCTTGACGAGCCCCTGGAAGCCCAGCTCGAGCGAGGACTTGGCGATCGAGCAGACGAAGGACTGAAATCGGGCGTCCGCGTGCGTGAGCTCGACTGACGCCCCGCCGCCGAGAAGAGCCAGCGGCAGCATGCCCGCTGCGTGGATCAGCTCGGCCGGGGCCCACACAGGGTAGACGGCGACGGCCCGGCCATCCGGATGGCCGGCCTTCCACTGGCGCGCGACGTTCCCAAGCGGTTCGGCGATCAGCTGCCGGCAGTGCTCGAGGAGGGCGTCCGGCTTCATGCTCTTCCCCTATCCCCCGGCCTACCGGCCCCGAGTCCAGGCATGCAGGCCAAGGCGTCCACTGCCGTAGCGAAGCTATCCGGCACGCCCCGTACCATCTGGCCCTGCAGCCATCTCCACAGGCTCCGGATCATGGCCCGAGCTCCCCGTGCCTCTATCGAGAAAGCCGTGAAGGAAGAGGCTCGTGACCTCGTTCGCGAGCGTCCGGACACTCTGGCCGGAGCGGACGAACGGTCGGGTCCCGATGCCGTTCAGCATGCCCAGGAGAAGGTTCGTCGCCGAGAACAGCTCCTCTTCCGAGCGCTCGTGCGGGTCGAGCTCGCGCAGGACCGCGAGCCCGCGACGGAGGTACTCCTGCCGCTTGGCGGCGACCTCTGAGCGGTGCGGCTCGCCGAGCAGGTCGTAGTCTCGGTTGACGATCTTGAGCGCGTGCGGGTCGCGCGAGGCGAAGTCGAGATGGGTCTCGACCAGCGCGTGAAGACGCTCCCCGGGAGTGCTCGTCCCGCGGCACGCGGCCTCGAGTGCGGCGAGCAGCCGGTCGAGGGCACGGTCCAGGACCAGGAACAGTAGCTCGTCTTTCCCACCGACATAGTGGTACAGGCCGGCCAGCGAGAGGCCGGAGGCGTTGGCGATCTCGCGGATTGAGGCCTGCTGGAAGCCACGGCGCGCGATGACGTCGCACGCCGCCTCCAGGATGCCCTCGTACCGTGCTCCGATCATCGGCCCGAACCTCCCACCGAACAGTCGATCGTCTGGCCTGACGGTAAGCTGTTCACCGGGACGTCGGGAATCCGGCAAGCGCTTCATTTCCGTGACGCGATCGCATCAGGTCGGAGCTTGGTTCGCCGCATCCGGGGGGTTTTCTGGGTCGCCGGGTTCAGGCAAATGAGGCGATCGCCTCATGGACTTCGCCGGCTCGGGGCGCTCGAATGTGGCCGACGATTCGAGGGGTCTCGCCCGGGACGCTCGCGGTGCCCGGAGCCCGGCGCTCGGTCGGGCCAGCAATGCAGCCGGAAGGAGGAGACCATGACAGACCCCTGGGCGGTCCTGGCGGGACTCGCGGTGGTCGCGTTTGTATTCGTCCTGGTCCCCGTCGCGGGGAGCGTGTACCTGCGTTTCCGGGCGCCGCGGTGGCTACGCTGCCCGGAAACCCACCTGCCGGCCGCCGTCGCGGTCGATGCGGGGCATGCGGCGTGGACGGCCGCTTTGAGCCGGCCGCTCCTGCGGATCCGGGGCTGTACGCTCTGGCCGCTGCGCGCTGGATGCGCGCAACGCTGCTGCGACCTCCCGGAGATCTCGAGCGACGCGGAAGCTCCCCGGCTAGAGCCTCTCCGGTAGCTGCGCGGTCACTGGCGCGCTGTATCCGGGCTGGCCGGCAGCGGCCGGAAGCCGCGGCCTTGTCCTTCTATGACAGGGGTCATACCCCGCTTGCGAGGTGATGGCTCGATGCTGGGCCGACACGAGAGCGCCGTGGAAGACCACGCGATCCGGCTGACCTTCGACGAGAGCGTGGCGCGCGTCACGCTGGCGCGGCCGCCGCTCAATATCCTCACGCTCGACGCCATCGAGGAGCTCGACACCGCGCTCGAAGAGGTCGGTCGCCGCGCGGAAGTGAAGGTGCTGCTTCTTGCCGCCGAGGGTCGGGCGTTCTGTGCGGGAGTGGCCGTCGAGGACCATCTCGGCGACCGGGCCCGACCCATGTTGGCGGCCTTCCACCGGGCCTTCCGGATTATCAACGCACTGGAGTGCGCGACGGTGGCGGCGGTCCAGGGGCCGGCGCTTGGCGGCGGGGCGGAGCTGGCCGCGTTCTGCGACCTCGTGATCGCGAGCGAGAGTGCCACCTTTGGGCAGCCCGAGATCAAGGTGGGCGTGTTCCCACCGATCGCGGCCGTCCACTACCCGGCGCGGATCGGCATCCCACGGACCATCCAGCTCCTGCTCTCCGGCGAGACGCTCCCGGCGCGGGCTGCGGAGCGGATCGGCTTGGTAGACCGGGTCGTGCCGGCCAGCGACTTTGAGTCCGCGGTGTCGGCGGCCATCGCTGCCTTCACCGACAAGAGTGCGGCGATCCTGCGACTCACCAAGCAGGCGGTACGGCGAGGGCAGGGTGACCGATTCGACGCGGCGCTCTCGGAGCTGGAGGAGATCTACCTCTGGCAGCTCATGCAGACCGAGGATGCCGAGGAAGGGTTGCGTGCCTTCCTTCAGAAGCGCTCGCCGGTATGGAAGGACCGCTGAAAGGAGGTCCCCTTGAAGCTCGGCTCACCGAGACGCCGCTGCTACAGTCCCTCCGGGATCAATCCCCGAAGATGGAGAAGATCCTCGAGGCCGTGACCCGCGCGACCCCGTTCGGCCGGGTGGCCACGCCCGAGGAGATCGCGGCGGCGGTTGCCTTCTTCGCCTCGCCCGGATCGGACTTCGTCACCGGCCAGACGCTATCGGTGAGCGGCGGATTGACGATGTGCTGACCGCCGGGGCCGGGGCGGCGGGCCCGACCCCGGGGCAGGAGGTGCATATGCCCTGGCCCTGCCTCGAATCCCGGTCTTGGCCGGACAACCAGTCGAGCGGAGAGGAGCTCCCGATGGCCCAGAACGTCCCGGCGATCGACTTCATGTACTATGTCGCCACTCCGGAATTCATCGCCAAGTGGAACGACGCCAAGAAGGGCGAGCTGATCTGCCGCATGGAGCGCGCGATCGGAGGCCTGCCCTCGTTTGACTCGATCAGTGCCATGGTCCAGAAAATGGATGAGGCCAACGTCGAACGGGTGTTCGTCACGCAGACCAAGATGTGGTCGCACTGGAACAAATGGATGTACATGGACACCACGCTCGAGGAAGTGACCCAGTACACGCGGGCATACCCCGGCCGCTTCGTCGGGCTGGCCGGCTACAATCCTTTCCGGATCAAGGACAGCCTGCGGGAGATCGAGGTCGCCGTGCGCGAGCACGGATTCAAGGGCGTGTACGTGCACATCTTCGGGTTCGACATTCCGCTCCACGATCCGAAGATGTACCCACTGTTCGCCAAGTGTGTCGAGCTGAACGTGCCCGTGTCCATGCAGGTAGGGCACGTGCTCGAGGCGATGCCGAGCGAGCACGCGCGCCCGATGTACCTCGACCGGATCGCCTGCGACTTTCCGGACCTCAAGATGATCGGCGCGCATACGGGCTGGCCCTGGGTCGAGGAGCTGATCTCCGTCTGCTACAAGTGGGAGAACGTCTGGCTCGGCATCGATGCCTGGATGCCGAAGTACCTCAAGCCCGAGGTCATCCAGTTCATCGGGAGCCGGATGGGCCAGGACCGGTGCCTCTGGGGGACGAACGGGCTACCCTGGAAAGAGAGCCTGGATCAGGTCGAGCAGCTCGGGCTCAAGCCCGAAGCCAAGCGAAAGCTCATCCGCGACAACGCGGTGGAGCTTTTCCGCCTCTGAGCCGGCCGGGGAGACGCCGTCCCGCACGGCGGCACCCGGTAGGACGCCCACGCGTGGTGCCGGAGGTGAGGGCGGACGAACTCAAGCGGGACCCGCGGGTTCGGGCGGCCTACCTGAACCGCGTGGCGCGATAGGTCGCGTAGGCGAAGGGTAAGGTCCTTCTCGCCTGGGCGACATCGCTCTGACGGCCGGCCGGGCAGCGACCGGCCGTCACTTCACTTCGGCGTGCCCATCATGTCCGACATGCGCTTCTGCATCTCGGCCATCTGCTCCATCATCTTCGACATCTCGGGCATGGCCATCGGGCCCATCGAGCCGCCCCGCACGCCCATGCTACCCATCATGCTGCCCATCTGCTTCATCGCCTCGCCCATCTGCTTCATCCGCTCGGGCGACATCTCCCCGCCACCGGCCATCATCTCACCCATCTGCTGCATCATGCCGCCCATCTGCTGCATGATGCCCATCATCTGCTGGTGCATCCCCATCATCATGCCCGGGCCCATGCGGCCCGCGCCGGGCATCGGCCCCGGCTGGGCATACACGATCGCCAGAGCGCCGAGTGCCACCGTCAGGATGAGCGCGAGGATTGCTTTCATGGGACCACCTCCGGCGACCGCGATGATCCGCGTGAAGTCGCGTGCAAAGGCATCGTGTCAGGGCATTTGCCCTCTCCGCCACGAGGACCGCGGCAGCGCTTCCCTGCGGAGGCGTCGACGCCCCAGTCATTCGGCCTGCCTCGAGGAGGCGCCCGGGGGCACCCCGCGCGGCCCGCGCGACGTATCAGACGAGCCCGCGGCGGGTCGCGTAGGCGGCTGCCTCGAGCCGGCTGTGGAGGCCGAGCTTCCCCAGGATGTGCTGGACGTGGTTCCGGATGGTGACGGGGCTCACGTGGAGCTTCTCCGCCATGGCCCGCGTGCTGGCACCGCCGGCGATCAACCGCAGGATCGTGACCTCGCGGGGAGTGAGATCCGAGGGCGGCTGGTCGTCGTCGGACGAGGGCCGCATCTGGGCGAGACGCTCCCGTACGAGCGTTTCCACCTCGTGCGCGGTCGTGACGTCGCGGAAGAGATGAACGGTCGTCGTCGCGTCGCGCCGCGTGCCGGGCACGGCGAGGATGCTGATGTCGAGCCACACGGGTCGGCCGGCCTTCGTGCGCGTCGCCATCTCGAAGTGCTCGACGGCATCCCCCCGCTTCACCAGCGTCTGCACGTGGCAGCCCTGGTAGCAGAGGCGATTGCCGGCCGGGTCGCGGCCAACGAAGACGTCACAGCAGGGCTTTCCGGCGACCTCGCGGGCCGTGTAGCCGAGGAGGCGCTCCGCCGATCGGTTCCAGAACACGATCCGTCCATCGACGCCGATGGCGCACACCCCGTCCGCTGTGTTGGTGAGGAGACGGTCAAGGTCGATCGTCGCCTCCTGGAGATCGAAACGCGCTATGCCCATGCTGACCTCTCCCTCGGCGGTTTGTCGGGGACGCCGGGCTCGTAGGCGCAGAGCGGGTCCTCCCCGAGTGGATCGCCGCTGGCCGCGTGGGCGCGTGCCCGCGAGCCTCCACAGATCTGCCGATACTCGCAGCGGCCGCACCGGCCGCCGAAACGTCCGGGCTCTCGGAGCCTCCGGAAGACAGGGCTCTGCCGATAGACATCGAGGGGGCTCGATGTGCGCACGTTCCCCTCGGTGAGTGGGAGGAAGCCCGACGGCTGGACCTCCCCGGTATGCGAGATGAACATGATCCCATTGCCGTCGCGCAGGCCGAGGCCGGACCGTCGGGTCGGACCGACTCGGGGTTCGGGACCGCCTGCCCCTTTCGCGCGTGCCTGCTGGAGGGCCACGCGCCGGTAGTGAGGAGCCTCGGTCGTCGTGACGACGAGCGAGGTCTGCTGCGCCCGCCGCCAGAGCCAGGCAAGAAGGGCCTCGCACGCGCGGGGCGACAGCTGGTCGAGCGTCCGGCCGCGGCCGACCTGGACGAGGAAGAAGAGGCTCCATCGTGCGGCCCCCGTCCCGTCAACCAGGTCCGCGATGGCCGGGAGGTCGGGGAGGGTCTCGGCCGTCGCGAGCGTGTTCACCTGGAGCGGGATGCCTTCCTCGACGGCCGTTCGGATGGCCGTCATCGTCCGGGCGAAGCAGCCCGACACGCCGCGGAATCCGTCGTGCCGAGCGGCGTCGGAGCCGTCCAGGCTAAGCGACATGGCTTCAATGCCCGCGCGCCGGAGCTGGCGGACGACCTCGGTGGTGAGGGCCGGCGTGGCACTGGGTGCGACCGAGACGCCAAGACCGATCCCCACCCCGTGCTCGAGGAGCGTCCAGAAGTCGGGCCGCTTCAACGGATCGCCTCCCGTTAGCACTACGCGCGGAGGCGTGGCGGTCGCTCGTAGCGCGTCGAGCAGCTGGCGTCCCTCGGTCAAGGTCAGCTCGCGGGGATCGCGCCGGGCGATCGCCTCGGCGCGACAGTGCCGACAGGCGAGATCACACGCCCGGGTCAACTCCCAGTAGACCCGGAGCGGTGCCTCGTCGAAGATCAGCCCCCCAGGCTGCCCGTCGGCGCTCATCGGGGCGGTCAGCGGCCGAGAAGCCTGTGCGTGTTCTCCTCGGTCAGGCTGTCGGCCCACATCTCCGAGTAGCCTTCACACAGGCGATACTGCGCGGTGCAGCAACGCGTCAGGGTCGACGCGGCTGGGATCCGCACCCGCCGCCCCGGCCGCCGACAGTACACCCCGATCGGGCGCATCCAAAGCCGATCCGCGACGACGGGGACCAGGAACGGGCAGCATCCGGGATCGTCGAAGTCGTTCGACATGGCCATGGGACCGTTCCTCCTCACCTCTGTCGGGCTTATCAGCGGAGTCCGGACAGCTCCTGGAGCCGGCGCCAGTTGGCCAAGCGGTCGGCCTGGGCGGCGAAGAGCGCCGGGGAGGGACGCCCCTCGGCATCAAACTGCCGCGCGAAGCGGCCCTCGGTGCGGGCGAAGGTAACGAAGTCCACCACTTCCCCGGTCTGCGGGTGGCGGTGCCAATCCTCTTTCGGGTCGGGATTGCCCTGGAGCGACAGCCGCTCGGCGATCCGCTCGCCCTTCCGGGGGTCGTGCACGAAGAGCGGGAAGGCGCGCGAGTCGACGGCGAGCCGAGCCTGCGCCGAGGCCCGATCGTCGCCCACGCCATGCTCGGGCTGGCACGTGGTGTAGGCGATGACGACCGCCGGACCGGGGTAGCTGTTGGCATCAATGACGGCGCGGTAGAAGTGGTTGATGTGAGCGGCTGTCGTCTGCGCCACGAAGACCTCGGGGTGCGCGAGGCAGAGGAGCCCGAGCTCCTTCCGGCGCTCGGTCTTGCCGGGTGTTGCGGGGCCGACCGCGGCCATCTTGGCATCCTGCGCGAGGAAGGAGGCGGTGGACACCTGGCCGCCCGTGTTCGAGTACACCTGCGTGTCCAGGACCAGGACCTTGATGTCCATCCCCGACGCGAGCATCCGCGAAAGCGACTGGAAGCCGATGTCGTACATGGCCCCGTCACCGCCCAAGACCCACAGCCGCTTCTCCTGCCAGCCGCGCTGGTCCCACTTGGCGCGGACGCCCAGCGCGACCGCGGGGGCGTTCTCGAAGAGGGAGTTGGTCCAGGGAACCAGGTAGGGATTATAGGGATACGTGGAGGTGTACACGGTGTTGCAGCCGGTCGCGGCGACGATGGCCATGCCCTCCGGCCCGTGAGTGAAGGCGGTGGCGGCGACCATCATGCGAATGGCGGTGCCCTCGCCGCAGCCCATGCACGAGCCCGCGCCGCCGACGTAGAGCAGCGACTGGTCCGTCAGCATCATGTCGGCAAGCGCCTTCTCGTTCACGTACTCCTTGGGCGTCGGACCGACCCGCCGATAGAACTGGAAGGCTTCACGGTACCGGCCGAGGGTCTCCTCGCCCTTCGGAACCATGCGGAGCGCGTGGTAGCCCAGGTCCGCACAGACCTCGACGCACTCCGCACACCCTTTGCACTTGGTCGGATCGATGAAGATGCCGAACATCGCGCCCTCGAGCCCCTTCCGCGCCGGCACCTCGAAGTACTTCCGCGTCTTGGCCCACTGGTCGCGGAGGAAGGCGCGCTCGGCGTCGTCAGCGACCCGCGAGAGCTCGGCGTCGAGGCGGGAGGCGGGGACGGCCTTGCCCAGGATGGCCGTGTCCGGGCACTCGGTCACGCATGTCATGCATCCGACGCAGTGGTCGGCCAGGAGCTCGGGGAGGAGCGGCGACAGGTAGGAGAAGTCACGGAGCGCGGCCGTGCCGGCGGGGATGAGACTCCGGGCGACGCCCACGTCGGCCGGCAGATCCTGGGAGCCCGCGCCCTTCTCGTAGGCGCCGATGACCCGCGCGTTGAAATCGTCGACGTACGCCTCGACGTCCAGCGCCAGTACACCTGCAGGCACGAACTGGATCTCGTGGGCCTCCTTCGAGGTACCGGGCTGCTTGGTCCCGAGATCCTCGATGGGAGCGCTTTCCTCGAACGGGGAGAACGCGAGTGCCTCGGTCATGCCTGCGCCTCCTCGATCCGGCCGAGGTGGCCGACGACGTCGGTGACCGACAGGATGCCGATCGGCCGCTCCCGGCCTCCCTCGGCGACGGTAACGACGACCCGGTGGATCTTCCGCTCACGGATGAGCGCGAGCGCCCTCTCGACAGGCGTGTCCTCGGGGACGCTGATCACGGGCGACGACATGAGGTGGCGGGCGCTCAGGCCCCGCCAGTGGCGCAGGTACGGCTGGACGAACGTCGCATTGACCAAGTCCGTGCGCGAGATCAGCCCCACCGCGTAGCCGTCCGCGTCGACCACCACGAGCGCGCTGACGTCGTGGGCGGCCATGGTGCCGGCGACCTCTTCCGCCGGGGTGTCGGGCGAGCACGTGATCACCCCCAGATGCATCCAGTCGCGGACTTTCGCGTCATCCACCGACCCTGCTCCTCGTGGCCGATCGCCCCGCGCCCCGCATGACCTCCCTGGGAACCTCCACGACCTCCTCGTAGCCTCGCCGGACCGCGGTCATGTTGTCCCGGATGACCTGCTCGCCGCGCTTGCCGAAGACCTTCCGGAGGGAGCGCTCGACGGCCGAGAAGACGGCGTCCTCGTCGAGCCCGCGCTGTTCGCGGAAGGGCGTGACCCGCAGGAAGACCCCGAGGAGGACGATCCCTTGCATCCGCTGCCGGAGTTCGGGCCGGCCGGCAACCTCGCTGGCGATCCTGAGCGTGTCGAGGGCGAGGACGCGGATGTCACGCTGGGCGATGAGCTGGCGAGCGCCCTCGGGGATGCCCGCCCAGATGGCCTCGGGGTCCGACGCCGTGCTCTGGACGAAGAGCATGCCGCCCTCGGTCAGCCCCGCCAGCGGGTTGCCGAGCCGGAACGCATTGACGTCGTTGAGCGGCACGAAGTCGACGTGCGTGAGCTCGGAGTGGACGTGGATGGGGTCGTCGGCGACCGTCAGATAGTAGGTCGTGGGCAGGCCCTTCTTCTCCGACCCGTAAAGCGGATAGGCCTGGACGCGCAGATGAAAGAGATCGCCGAGGACCGTCGCGATGATCCGGTTGGTGGCGACCGATCCGAAGCCGCCGACCGAGTGCCCGCGCATCGAGAAGGCCCCTGGGGGGCGCACGTCGGGGTCCTCCTCGCGGTGGAGCGCGAGGGGGTGATCGATCCCGAGCGCGAAGATGCGGGACCCGCGACGGACCATGTTGGCGACGGTCGCCACGAAGTCGCCGGGCCGGATATCGCGGCTGCCAAGCCCGGCGACACCGGAGTGGATTGCCGGGATGCGCAGATCGCCCGGGTCCCCCGTCCCGTCCATCACGGCGTCGGCGAACGCAGCCTTGACCTCGAGGGTGAGAGGATTGGACTGCGCCCCCGGGTTGTCCATCCGCTCGATGACCGCCACGCCGGCGACGTGACGGAGGGCGGCGACGATGTCCCGCCCCGGGAATGGACGGAAGGCGGTGACGTGGAGGGTACCCACGCGCCAGCCCTTCTCGCGCCGAATCCAGTCGGCGGTCGCCATCGCGGTGTCGATCAGGCTGCCCATTCCGACGATCGCCCAGTCTGCGTCCTCGAGGCGATAGGTCTCCACGAGGCCGTATCGACGTCCGGTCAGCTCGCCGTAGCGGGCCGTGACCCGCGCTAGGATTCCCGGCAGCCGGTCGTAGAAGAAGCGCTGGCCGACCTTGCCCTTCATGTAGGCGTCCTGGTTCTGCACGACGCCGGACATGATGGGCTTGGCCGGGTTCATGAGGTTGCGGAGCCGTGTGAGGGCGTAGGGATCCCCGACGAAGTCCTTCATCAGCTCGGGCTCGGGGAGGCGGACGTTCTCGACGGTGTGGGTGGTGAGGAACCCATCCTGGACGACGAGGAACGGGGTCTCCGACTCTTCCGCAGCGCGCCGCGCGATCAGGGCGAGGTCGCCGACAGCCTGAGCGTTCCGGGCAAAAAGGATCCCCCAGCCCGTGTCCGCAACCGCCATGACGTCGTCGTGGCCGCAGTGGACGTTCAAGGCCTGAGACGTCAGTGCCCGGGCGCCGATGTGGAACACCGCCGGCAGCCGCTTGCCAGCGATCGTGTAGAGCACCTCCTTCATCAGGACCAGGCCCTGACCGGAGGTGAAGTTGGTGACGCGCCCGCCGGCGAGGGCGAAGCCCTCGCAGGTCGATGCCGACGAGTGCTCGGACTCGAGCTCGAGGAAGAAGAGGGGTTCGCCCCATAGGTTCTTCCGGCCGGCGGCCTGGGCGGCCTGGTAGCCCGCGCCCATGTTGGTCGACGACGTGATCGGATAGGCGCACGCCCCCTGGGAAACTTGGGTCTCCACCCAGACCACCATCTCGGAGCCGTCGGCCGTCGCCGGCAGCCCCGCGTACGAGACCGCCGGGAGCGGATCCGAGACGTGGGCGACGGCCATACGACTCACCTCCGGCCCGCGTAAGCGAGCCCCATCTCCTGATTGCACGAGAAGTGCCACGTGGCCTCGCCCCCGCCAATCCCACGGGGCCCGTCCTCTGCCATGCACGACGGACGCCGTGGAGGTGCGCCGTCGCCCCACCTGGGGCGTCGGCACCTCACCCTGCCGGCTCGCCGTGGGTCTCCGGCGGCCAGGCTCATGCGAACACCCCATCCCGGCATGGGCACCTCGCTCTATGACCCTCGTCATAGGAGCAGGGGGGCACTGGCGCTTAGCCTTCCACCCGAGGAGCCTCGGCCAGTGGCTCCCGGAGGAGGCGCGGCATGACGGACGGAGCACCCCCGGACAACCCACGCGAGCGGATTCCACTAGCGCAGATCTTCTTCGACAACATCTTCCTCCTGCTCGTCCTGGGGCTCGCGGTCCCGATCGTGTTCTACACGATCTGGGGACTGCTCGAGATCGCCAGCATCCCGCTGGCCCCTCCGTTCGAGCTCCCCAAGTAGGAGGGCGCCATGAGCATCCAGGCGCTCAAGGGCGTGTGGTGGAAGAAGGTCGACCGGAGCGAGAAGGTCTGGCTCGGCATCGCACTGGCATGGTGCCTGATCCTCTTCGCGATGATGCCGCTCTGGCACTGGAAGGGCGGCCAGAACCCGTCCTTCGAGACCTACCGGATCACGGCGGCCGACTACCAGGCGAAGGTGGAGGCCCACGTCCAGAAGACCAAGGTGGGGGAGGACCGCGGGTTCCCGGTCGTCGCGCCCGGTCCCGGCGCGGACGTCTACATGCTGGGCCGGCTGTGGCAGTGGTACCCGGTGGTCAAACTCAAGAAGGGTGAAACCTACCGACTCCACCTGTCCTCGCTCGACCTGGTTCACGGGTTCTCGCTGTTCCCCCTGAATCTGAACTTCATGGTGCTGCCCGGCTACGAGTACGTTCTCACGGTCACGCCGACCGAGAAGGGTGAGGTCTACGCCGTCTGCAACGAATTCTGCGGGATCGGGCACCACCAGATGGTGGGCAAGATCATCGTCGAGTAGGGAGGCCCCCCGATGAACGGGACAGCGACGTTTCGCACCTGCGCCCAGACCGGTCTTCGCGTCCACGACGCGGCCGAGCGCCTGATCAAGGTCCACGCCGTGGCCGGGGTCCTGGCGATCCTCTTCGGCGGCATCGCGGCGGTGCTCGTGGTCCTGACCCGGTGGCCGGCCGTCCACCTGCTCGGGCCGGCGATGTACTACCGGGCGCTCACGTTCCACGGGATGAACATGCTCATCTTCTGGATCATCTTCTTCGAGGTGGCGGTCCTGTACTTTGCGGGGCCGATCCTGCTCGGAAGCCGCGTGGCCTGGCCCCGGGTCGGATGGGTGGGGTTCGGGCTCATGGTGGCGGGGTCCCTCCTGATCGACGTCGCGATCCTCCGGGGCGGCGCTGACGTCATGTTCACCTCCTACGTGCCGCTTCGAGCCGTCTCGTATTTCTACCTCGGCTGGATCCTCTTCGCGGTCGGGGCACTGATCGGTGTCTCCAACTTCTTCGCCACCCTCGTGGTGGCCCGCGCCGAGCGGACCTACGAGGGCTCGATCCCGCTAGTGACCTTCGGCGCCGCCGCGGCCGCGATTATCGCCGTCGCGACCCTCGCGCACGGTGCCATCATCTACATCCCGACGTGGCTCTGGTCGCTCGGGATCATCCAGAATCTCGACTCCGGCATGTACCGGCTGGTCTGGTGGGGCCTCGGGCACTCGTCGCAGCAGATCAACGTCACGGCCATGGTGGCAGTGTGGTACCTGCTCGCCACGCTGACGGTCGGCGCCGTCCCCATCAACGAGAAGGTCTGCCGGACGGCATTTCTCCTTTACATCTTGTTCATCAACCTCGCATCCGCTCATCACCTCCTCGTCGATCCCCAGCTGTCCCCGGCGTGGAAGGTTTTCAACACCTCGTACGCGATGTACCTCGCGGTGCTGGCGAGCATGGTGCACGGGATGACGGTGCCGGCGGCCGTCGAGGTCGCCCAGCGGAAAAAGGGGCTCTCGAAGGGCCTCTTCGAGTGGCTGGCCAAGGCGCCGTGGGGCAACCCCGGGTTCGCCGCGCTCGCGCTGTCGCTCGCGCTGTTCGGGTTCATGGGCGGCATCACGGGCGTCACCTTCGGGGCGGAGCAGGTCAACATCATCTCCCACAACACCCTCCGCATCCCCGGGCACTTCCATTCGACGGTCGTGGCCGGCACGACGCTCGCCTTCATGGGGCTCACGTACTACGTCGTGCCGCTCATCTTCCGGCGCCGGATCATCTGGCCGCGCCTGGCCACTGCCCAGATCTACCTCTTCGGCATCGGGATCGCGCTGTTCGCCGGCGGGATGACGACCGCCGGCTCCTACGCGATCCCCCGCCGTCACTGGGACGTGCAGTTCGCTTCGTCGATCTTCCAGCCGCCTATCGAGCCGGCCGCGTTCTTCTTCCTCGGGCTGATGGGGATCGGCGGACTCCTGGCAGCGGCGGGCGGCGGGCTTTACGTGCTGCTCACGGTCGTGTCCGTCTTCTTCGGGAGCCGCGTGCCCGACACGCCGGGCGCGGTCCCGCTCGCGGCGATGGCCCCGGAGGGCGGCAAGCACACGCCGATCTCCGGGACGATGATCCTGGTCTTCGTATTCCTGGCTGCGTTCGTCATCTACTACTTCCTCAACTGGAAGTGGCTGGCCGCGATCTGGTTCGTGCGGTGACCCCGTGATGACGCCTTTCGACGGCCCCTTGTCGGTCTCCGGGCTTTCTCCGGGGGCGATGTGGAACGGGACTGGCGCTGTCGCTCGCGGGGATCGGGCTCTCGCCCCCGGCTTGATCCCCGCGATGACTCGACGGCTTCTGGCCGGATGGCTCGGGCTGGCGGTGGGCTCGCTGGTCGTGGCGGGCTTGTTCGCTGCGGTCGCCGCCTTCGCGCGCACGCCGGTGGTCTACCGCCTGTTCTCCGCCGGCGCCTTCCAGCTCGCGCTGGTGGGCCACGTCACGTTCGCGTTCACCGTGTGGTTCCTCGCCTTCTCGGGCGCCCTCTGGGTCTACGTCGCCTGGCGGGCGAACCTGCCGCTCAGCGCCCGGTGGTCCTGGGCTGGCCTTGGCGTGGCGACTGCGGGCACGGCGCTGCTTGCGGTCCCGGCGTTCACCGGGGTGGGGAAGCCCTATCTGTCCGACTACGTGCCGGCCATCGACCATCCGCTCTTCTGGGTCGGCCTGACGCTGACGGGGGTCGGAGTCGGCGTGCAGGCGGTCGCCTACTTGGTCGCGTATGGGCGCGGCCGGCGTCGCGCGCCAGTGGCCGGCGGACCCGGCGGGATGGACGTGCCGGAAGCCCTGGCGATGGCGGTGGGGGCGCTGGCGCTGCTGCTGGCGCTCGGCGTGATGGCTCTGTCGCTCGCGCGACTCCATGCCGAGGTCCCGTTCGGCTATCGTCTCCGCGCCCTCTTCTGGGGACCCGGGCATCTCCTGCAGTTCCTCCACGTGGCCGGGACGATCGCGGTCTGGCTCGTCGCCGCCGGGGTGGCGGTGGGGATCGTGCCCCCGCCCCGCCGCGTTGTGCGCGCCTGCGTGTGGGGACTCATGCCCTTCCTCCTCGTCACCGCGGCGCTGTATCTCGCGTACGCGCCCGAGGCGCTCCTCGTGAACCACCTGGTCACGATCGCGACCTTCTGGGGGGTGGGCGCCGGCGCCGTGCCGATCGGGCTCATGCTGGTGGCGGTCTGGCGCCGCCGCGGCGGGCCGGGCCGGCTGCCATGGGGGAGCCCGGTGTTCTCCGGAACGGCGCTGTCCCTGGCGCTGTTCGCGACGGGAGGCATCCTCGGCGTCGTCGGCTTCAACCAGGACACGCGCGTACCGGCCCACTACCACGGCATGGTCGGCGCGGTGACACTCGCCTACATGGGCCTGGCGCCCCTCCTTCTCGAGATCTCGGGTCGACGGCTCTGGAGCGCGCGCGTGGCGCGCTGGCAGCCGTACCTCTACGGCCTCGGGCTTCTCGGGATCATGGCGGGGATGCACTGGGCAGGAGGCCACGGAGCTCCGCGGAAGACGTTCGGCTTCACCTGGGCCAACGCCCAGGCGCTGGTGGCTATGAACCTGATGGGGTTAGGGTCGCTTCTCGCTATCCTGGGTGGGCTCGCCTTCGTGCTCAACGTGGGCATCCCTCTCACTCGGCGAGGGCGGTGAGGAGGGAGCGATGGTCTCGGCGTACGTCGAGTCGCTCAAGCTCCGGGTCGGCACGTTCATCGGGCTCGCGGCCGTCCTCGGCTACCTGGCGACCCTCCCCCCGGCGCCGGCGGCTGGTGGTACGGCACTGGCCCCGCTCCTGTTCCTGTTCGCCGCCACGGTGATCGCGGCCGGGGGGGCGGGCGCTCTCAACCACGTTCTCGATCGCGACCTGGACGCGCGCATGCCGCGGACCGCGCGGCGCCCGTTGCCGTCGGGGCGCATCCGGCACGTCTGGCACGTCGTCGCGCTCGGGCTCGGCCTCGTCGGCATCGGCGTGGGCCTCGCATTCTGGCGGCTCAACCCCCTGGTGGGGCTCCACGTCTTCCTCGGCGCGTTCACGTACGTCATCGTCTACACCGTCTGGCTCAAGCGGCGATCCTGGCTCAACGTGGTGATCGGCGGGCTGGCCGGCTCCTTCGCCGTCCTCGCCGGCGGCTCGGCCGCGCGGCCCGAGCTGTGCCTGCCGCCCGTCCTGTTCGCGCTCGTGCTCTTCTTCTGGAGCCCTTCCCACTTCTGGAGCCTGGCCATCGCCTACAAGCAGGACTACGCGGGCGCGCGGATCCCGATGCTCCCGGTCGTCAAGGGCGAGGCCGGCGCCGCCCGGGGTATTCTCCTGAACACGGCCGGGCTTCTCACCGCGAGCATCTTGCCTTTCGCCCTGGGGATCCTGGGCTGGGTGTATCTCCTGCTAGGGGTCGTGGTGGGCGGGAGCCTGCTCGTGATCCGCCAGGCAGGGCTCCGGGCCCATCCGACCGATCGACGGCTCGCCCTTCAGAGCTTCCACGCGTCCAACCTCTTCCTCCTCCTGCTCTTCCTGGGCGTGGCGCTGGACGTGGCGATCCGACGATGGTGAGCCTCGTGCCGTCCCGCGCCGGCCTCGCTCCCGGCCTCGTGCTGGCGGCGCTAGTGTGGGGCTCGGCCATGGTCATCTTCCTTCTCGTCGGTCCCGGGCTCGGCGCGTGGGCGGACACGCTCCTGACGGCGTGCTTCGGCTGGAACGCCGCGGCTCGGCGCTACCGGCTGGACGCGCTGCTCCTGGCGCTCCTCCAGCCGCCGCTGTTCGTCGCGGTGGTCGGCCTGTTCTACGCGGACGAGCTCCGCGCCTTTCTCCGCGCGTGGCGTGGTCGAGCCGCCGTCGCCCTGGCCGCGGCGCTCTTCCTCGGGCCGGCGACCTGGCTTCTCGCGACCGCCGAGGTCTCGGCGACGGGAATGCCCCCAACCCCGATGGTGCTCCCCGCCCCGATCCGCGACGGATCGCCTGGACCGGCATTTTCCCTGGTCGACCACCGCGGGGCGCGCGTGACGGCCGAGACGCTGCGCGGAACGCCGGCGGTGTTGACGTTCATCTATACGAACTGTCACGCGACCTGTCCCGCGCTCCTCGGACGCCTGCAGGGGCTCGAGGCGCGCCAGTCCGGGGCTGCGCGTTTCGTTGCCGTGACGCTCGATCCCGAGCGGGACACGCCGGCCGTCCTTGCCGAGCATGCGGCGCGCTGGGGTCTCGGTCCCCGCTGGCATCTCCTGACGGGCGACCCCGCCGCGGTGCGGCGGGTCGCCGAGGCGCACCGCGTGCAGGTGATGCGCCTGCCCGACGGCGAGCTGGCCCACGACAACGTGGTGGTGCTGCTCGATCGCGCAGGACGCGCCGCCTTTACCTACCGCGGGCTCGCGCACCCGGAGACGCGCATCGAGGCGGATCTCGCGCGCCTCCTCGCCGAGCGGGGGTGACGGTGCCCGACGGGACCGACCGCGGCGACCCGATGGTCGGGGCGCCAATGACCGGGTCGGAAGGGGTAACGGCGCCGCCGGTGCCGCGCCGCCCTTTCCTGGCGTTTCCGCCGCGCCCGCTCCGCCGGGCGCGCTGGCCCCGTCGTCTGCTCTCCGGGGCCGCCACCGTCTATCAGTGGGCGGAGGTGCTGCTCGACCGGATCGTCTCCCCGTCCCTGAACCCCCTCTACCACTCGGGCACGATCGCGGTCTTCTCGCTGGCGGTCGCTACCGTGACGGGCCTGTACCTCTTCGTGTTCTATCGGGTGGGGACCGAGGCCGCCCACCGTTCGATCGAGGGGATCATGGTCCATCCCCTCGGGATCGGCGCCCTGATGCGGTCGCTCCACCGCTACGCATCGGACGCGGCGATCCTGGCCGCGGCGCTCCACGGGCTGAAGATGCTGCTCGACGACCGATTCTGGGGAGCCCGCTGGATCGGATGGGTCTCGGGTCTCGCGCTTCTCTCGCTCGTCTGGGTGACAGGGGCCACCGGCTACTGGCTCGTCTGGGATGTGCAGGCCCAGATCCTCTCCGTGACGACCGCGAAGCTCCTCGACGTCCTGCCCATCTTCGGCGAGCCGCTCGTCCGCACGTTCGTGGATTCCGAGCGCATCCAGACGTTCCTCTTCTTCCTGGTGCTCTTCGCGCACATCTCGATCCCGTTTCTCCTGGGGGCGGCCTACTGGTTCCACGTCATGCGCCTGTCCCGGGCGCGGTTCATGCCGCCCCGCGTCGTGCTGTGGGTCACGGGGACGGCGCTCGTCGTCGCTAGCCTCGTGCGCCCGGCTGTCTCGGGCCCGCCGGCCGACCTGTCGCGCCTCCCGGGTCTCGTCTCGATCGACTGGTTCTACTTCTTCTACTTCCCGCTCACGGGACTCGACCCGAAGGTCGGGGGAGCGCTCACCTTCGGGACCGGGCTCGTGGTCGCCGCGCTCCCGTGGCTCTTGCGCGGGCCGGCTCCTCCGCAGGCCCGCATCGAGAACTCGGCGTGCACCGGCTGCACGCGCTGCTGGAAGGACTGCCCGTACGAGGCCATCGTTATGGTTCCGCGCCAGGAAGGGGGACGCTACAAGCAGGTGGCGGTCGTCAACCCGGCGAAGTGCGTGGGATGCGGGATCTGTGTCGGCGCTTGCGACTCAGCGGGGATCCTCCTCGGCGACCAGCCGGTGAGCGTGCTCGGTGAGGCCGTCACGTGGCGCCTCCGCGCCGCCTCGGCGGCAGGCGAGGGACCGCCAGTCGTCGTCTACGCGTGCCGGCTCATGAGCCGCCTCGGCGACTCTCTCTCGCCGGAAGGGAGCCTGGTCGGCCTGCCGGGCGTCACGGTGATGGGGCTTCCGTGCGTCGGGATGCTGCACCCCGACATGATCACGAAGACGCTCGCCGCCGGGGCCCGGGGCGTGTTCGTCGCCGGGTGCGTGCCGGAGAACTGCTCCGCCCGGGAGGGGAGTCAGTGGCTCGCGGAACGTCTCTCGGGGCAGCGACTGCCGTCTCTCAAGGGCCTGCCCGAGGGGCGACTCGTCGCCCGCTGGTACGCGGCGGTGGAGGTGGACCGTTTCCTCCGCGATCTCGCGGCGTTCGCGCGGAGGCTTGCGGCGTGACGGCGCAGGATGCACCCCTATCGTCAGAGGCGGTGCCGCCAGTGCTCGAAGACCGCCGGCCAAGGCCGGGGCGGCTCGCCGGGTTCGTCCTGCTCTTCCTGGCTGTTGCTGCGGGCCTCGCCGTCTTCTCGTCGTTCCCGTGGGCCGCCACACCGCCCGGCGTCGCGATGCTCAAGGTCGCCTTCAAACACGTCTCCACGTTCGCGGAGACGGGTGCCGCGCTCTCGCGGGAGGAGCTGGAGAAGCTCCCGCGGCACATGCGACCCCAGGGCGGCCAGAGCGGCGCGACTGGGACCCGCCGTGATACGACCCTTCGCGTTACGTTGGACGGCCGGCCCATCCTCGAGAGGACCTACCGGCCGAGCGGGCTCCGGCACGACGGCCCTACGTTCGTGTACGAGGAGCTCTCGGTGCCGCTAGGCCGTCACGTCCTTGAAGGGGCGCTCGTCGAGGCGGGCGGGGCACCCGCGAAGGGTGCCGCGACATCGTCGTCCGAGCGGCGTATCGCGGCGACGGTGGAGGTCGAGTCGGGACAGGTCCTTCTGCTGGAGCTCTCGAACCAGCAGGAGCTGACCCTTCGTTGGGGCGGGCAATTGCGTGCGACAGGGGACCACTGAGCGCAGGGACAGGCGGACGGTCATCCGGCCGACGCTGGAGGCACTCGATCACCTACCCCATCCTGAGATTCGTCCATCTTCTCGGCTTGACGCTCATGGGCGCCGGGTTGATTGGCGTCTGGTACGCCGATCTGCGGTCACGGCAAGTCCACCACCTCGAGCTCTTCGCCGAGAGCATCCGCCAGGTCGCGGTGTTCTATGATGGTCTCGTGGTTCCGGGTGCCCTCCTTCTGCTGGGCTCCGGCACCTGGCTAACGGTGACGGTCTACGGCGGTTGGGCGTTCTTGGGAATGCCGTGGCTCGCGGGCATGGTGGCTCTCTTCGCGTTCGAGTTCATCGAAGGGAACACGATCACGCGGCTCTACTTCATGCGACTCCGACGATTGACCATCGCTGCCCTGGAGCAGGGAACCTCCACCCCCGAGCTCGAGAGAGCCCGACAGGAGCACGTGCCAACGTTCACCCACTTCCTTGATCTGCCGATTCTCTTCGTCATCGTGGCCCTCGGGGCCATCCGACCGAACACCTGGTCGCTTTTCCTGGTAGGCACGGCCCTGGGAATCGTCGCGGCGGCGGCGCTCGCGCTCGTGATTCCGCGGATGTACCCGTTCCAGGTTGTCGGCAAGACCGGCGCGTAGACACAGCGCCGCGCCAAGGAGGATCGGATGCGACGTGGCGCATTCCCTGTACGAAGGGTCACGGCGAGTCTCGCGATGCTGGGCATCATGCTGGGCGTGGCTGGCACCGGCAGTGGCCAGCCACCGGGAGACGCGCGACAGCGACTCGGGCTGCCGCCGCCGGCTCGCGACAAGGTTCTCGCCGAGATGCGGCACATGCTCGAGTCCGTCAACGCCGTTCTCCACGCCGTGGTCGCGAACGACCTGGTCGCGGCGGAGAAGGCCGCTCGGGCCTCCGGCACGGCAATGGCCGTCGAGATGGACCCCGAGGTCATGCGGCGCCTCCTGCCGCCCTTTCGGCAGCTGGGGCTGCAGGCACACCGGGCGTTCGACGACCTGGCCGACAGGATCAAGAACGGCGGGACTCGGGACGACGCGATCCGGGGACTGGCCCTGGTCACCGGGAACTGCGTGGCATGCCATGCCATGTACCGGCTCGACGAGGTCCCGTAAGCCATCACGCCCGTGCGCTGAGGGCTCGTCCTGGCATCGATGTTGTCCGGCCCGGCCCCGTCTGTCCGTGAGCCGCCCGTCTATCGGCCGTTCGCCCTGATCGCGCTGGCGACGACGCTCCTGGTCGGCACGCCCCTCGGGACCTGGATGTTGACGCGGCTCTACTGGGGCGGGGGCCCCGTCCCGGTCGAGTCCGTGTGGCTCCACGCCCATCTGCAGATCTTCGGCTTCTTCGGAACGCTGATCGTCGGCGTCGCCCATCACCTCGTCCCGAGGTTCGCCGGACGACCGGTGGCCGTGACGCCTTGGACACGATGGCTCGTGGTCGCGCTCGGCGCCGCGCTTGGGCTTCGCGTCGCCGGCGCGGCCGCCGGGTCGGCCGCGCCGGTGGTGGTGGCCGCGCTACTCCAGGCGCTCGCCTTTGGGCTCTTCGGCGCCTGGGTGGCGCGAGCACTCGACGCGCCGCATCTCCGGCTCACGCGAAAGCATCTGACCCCGGCCACGGCCTGGCTCGTCGCGGCCCTCGTCCTCGAGGCGGGCCTCCGCGCTTGGGCGACCGTGGATGGCGGCCCGGACGTCGGGGGGATGCGGGCCGCGCACGCGATGGCGATCTACGGGGGTGTCGTGGGATGGATCGTCGGCGTCGTGCTGAGGGCCGGGCCGATGCTGGTCTCACGATGGAGAGTGCCCGACACGATGGCCCGGGTGGTTCCGGCGGCGCTCGGGCTGGGTGTCGTCCTCGCGGGAGTGGGCGTCGCCGGACCGTGGTCCGACGTGACGCGGGCGGCGCTCGAGCGGTCGGGGGAGGCCCTCGCCCTGGGGATGGTCGCTACGGTTGCCCTGAGCGGCGGCGCCTTCCGGCGGGCCCCGGGCGGCGCCCTGCCGCTCCTGGCCCGGGGCGGGCCCGAGACGCGGCTCTTCCGGATGGCGATGCTCGCGGCGGCCGTTGCCGCGGTGGGATCGGCAGGCGCCGCGGTTCTCGCCTGGGCGGCGGTCCCGCTGAGCCTCCTTGCCGACGCCCTCCGTCACCTCGTGACGGTGGGCCTGCTCACGTCGATGGTCGTGGGGATGGGGTTCCGGCTGATCCCGGTGGTCGAGGGTGTGGCCCTCCCGTGGCCGAGACTGCGCGAGGTGGCATTCGGGGCGCTGCTCGCGGCCGTCCTCCTCCGGACCTCGGAGGCCCTGGCGGACTACGGGGTTGAGGCCATCCTCTGGCTCCTGCCGTTCTCGGGGGCCCTCGTGTGGGTGGCACTGGCCTGTCTGGGAGCGGGCTTCGTCGGTACCGTCATCCGTCGGCGAGGCTGGCCTATGACCAGGGTCATAGGGGGCGGACCGCGGGCGACGTAGGCTCGGCAGCGAGGAGGACGAGGCCCATGGGCGAGACATCTGGATGTGGATGCAAGCACGGCGTGACAGTCGACCCGGGCGCCACGGTGTGCACGGAAGGCCGTCGCCCCAATGGTTCCGCGGAGACCGTCAAGGACGCGGCGCGGCGGTCGCCGCGCGCAGCCGAGATCCTGCGGGGGTTCGGCATCGACACCTGCTGCGGCGGGCGCCTGACGCTCTCGCAAGCGGCAGCGTCGGCGGGGGTCGCCGTCGAGACAGTGCTGGAGGCGCTCGATGCTGACTGGAGAGACGGGACGTGAGCTCACCGGTGGGCTTCGCCGCGGAGCGGCACCTCGACGTCCGAGGGGACATCGAACAGGGCGCGGAGCCGCTCCAGAGGATCGTCGCGGCCGTCGGCGAGCTCGGTCCGGACGAGGCGCTGGTCCTGCACGTTCCATTCGAGCCGCTGCCGCTCTACAAGGTGCTGGGGGCTCGAGGCTTTGCCCACCGCGCCGAGCGCCGGGCGCCGGGTGACTGGTGGATCTGGTTCTACCGTCAGGCGCCTGCTGCAACCTCGGCACCGAAGGCGACGCCGGCGGCCATCGTACCGCCGGTCCGCGGAGACCAGGGCGTGATCCGTCTCGACGTTCGCGGTATGGAGCCACCCTGGCCGATGGTGCGGGCCCTGGAGGCCATCGAGCGGCTGGGGCCCGGGGGTCGGCTCGAGGTGCTTCACGACCGCCGCCCCCTGTTCCTCTACCCTCAGCTTGACGAGCGCGGCTTCTGCCACGCCACGGACGAACCCGAACCCGGGCTGGTCCGCATCGCGATCTGGCGGGAGGACTCGCGGGCGTGATCCCCCTCCCGACCCGAGGGTCCGCGTCCCCTCCGTCCGTGACGCTGCCGCTCGCCTACCTCGGGGCGGCCGCCATGGCGTTCGTCCTGGCCGCGCTCAGCCTTCCCGCCCTCGGCGCCGAGCTGACGGGGCACTACTACCACCCGCGGCTCCTCGCCCTCGTGCACGTCGTTGCCCTCGGCTGGATCACGCTGGCGATCATGGGGGCGAGCTACCAGCTGATCCCGGTCGCGATCGAGCGGCCGCTCTGGAGCGAGCGCCTCGCGCGCTGGCAGCTGACAGCGCTCGTCGCGGGTATCGTCGGGATGGTCAGCCATTTCTGGACCGGGCGATGGGCGGGCATGGGGTGGGCAGCCGCGCTGGTGGGCGCGGGCGCCCTGGCTCACGTGGTCAACGTCGCGCTGACCCTTCGGGCGGTGGCGCGCTGGACGTTCACCGCCCGCAGTCTCGCGCTCGGGCTCGCGGGGCTCACGCTGACGGTCGGGTTTGGCATCACGCTGGCCGCCACCCACGGCCGCGACGTGTTCCCGGGTGGCGTTCTCTCGGCCGTGCAGGCCCACTTTCACCTGGCCCTCCTCGGCTGGATCGCGCCGATGATCCTGGGGGTCGCGGCGCGGGTCTACCCCATGTTCCTGCTTGCACCGGAGCCCGACGGCCGCGGGGCGCGGGTCCAGCTCTGGGGACTCGGACTGGGTGTTCCGGTGCTGGCGGCAGGCCTGCTTCTCGGGCGCGTCACGCTCCTGGTCGCGGGTGCCGCCACTGTGGCCGCGGCGCTGGCGGTCCACGCGACGTGGGTGATCCACTTTGCGCGGCGCCGGAAGCGCCCGGCTGTCGACAGCGGACTCCGGTTCGCGCTCACGGGGACCGCGTGCCTCGCGCCGGGCGCCGCGCTGGGTCTCATGCTCGCGCTCGACGGCGGCCCGCGCGCGGCAATGGCCTACGCCATCATCGCCCTCGGCGGCTGGGTGTCGTTCACGATCGTGGGCATGATGCTCAAGATCGTGCCGTTCCTGGTCTGGTATCGCGTCTACGCGCCACGCGCCGGCCGCGAGCCGGTGCCGATGCTCGCCCAGCTGTCCTGGCCGTCCGCCGAGCGCTTGGCCTACGGTCTTCTGACGGGCGGCACGCTCGCGCTCGCCCTCGCAG
Organism: uncultured Candidatus Rokubacteria bacterium; assembly: GCA_963805625.1. Classification (GTDB taxonomy): domain Bacteria; phylum Methylomirabilota; class Methylomirabilia; order Rokubacteriales; family DASRDR01; genus DASRDR01. The sequence continues at coordinate 119,730 of CAWDVE010000014.1, read as the reverse complement.
TCGCCACCGGGGTGCGCCCGGCCATCACGGCGTCGGCCACCGCCGTCGCCGCCGGGGCCGTGGCGTTCGCGGCCGCGCTGGGGCGGACCCTCCTCCCCCTGCTCCCCGGCCCGGGCGGCCGTCCCGTCCCGGCGCCGCTTCCGGCTGAGCCGCGATGACCACGTTCGACCGTGCGCCCTTCATCGTCATCTGGGAGACGACCCGGGCGTGTGCGCTGGCGTGCGTCCATTGCCGGGCCGAGGCGATCCCGCGGCGGGATCCCGCGGAGCTCACGACGGAGGAGGGCTGCCGGCTCATCGACCGCGTGGCGGCGTTCAGCGACCCGCCGCCGGTCCTGGTGCTCACCGGGGGCGATCCCCTGCGGCGGCCGGACATCGTGGACCTGGTCGCCCACGCGCGGCGGCGCGGGGTGACGGTCTCGCTGACCCCGAGCGGGACGGCGCTGGTGACGGAGGAGAAGCTGCGGGCGCTCAGCGACGCGGGCCTGGGCCGACTGGCGGTGAGTCTGGACGGGGCCACGGCAGCGACCCACGACGCATTCCGGGGCGTGCACGGCTCCCACCGCCACACGCTGCGGATTCTCGAGCGGGCACGTGCCCTCGGCCTCCCGCTCCAGGTCAACACGACGGTGTGCCGGCAGACCGTGGACGACTTGCCGGCTCTCGTCCCGCAGATCGAAGCCATCCAGCCGGCGCTCTGGGCTCTCTTCTTCCTCATCCCGGTCGGGCGCGCCCAGGTGCACCAGGCGCTCTCGGCCGGCGAGATCGAGGGTGTGCTGCACTGGGCGGCGGCGCTCGCCGAGCACGCCCCCTTCGGGCTGAAGACCACCGAGGCGCCCCAGTACCTCCGGGTCGCGGCCATGCGCCGGCGGGCCGCGCGACTGGACTCCCCGGCGGACGGCGGCTCCGCCGGCGCCCGGGCCGTGATGCGTCCCGACGCCATCGGCCGCGCGGCCCGGGCCGTGACTGACGGGAACGGGTTCGTCTTCATCGATCACCGGGGCGAGATCTGTCCGAGCGGGTTCCTACCGATCCCGGTGGCGAACGCGCGGGAGCGCGACCTCGTCGTGGTCTACCGGGAGGATCCGCTCTTTCGGGCGCTTCGCGATCCGACGCAGCTCGGCGGCCGGTGCGGCCGCTGCGAGTACCGCGATCGCTGCGGCGGAAGCCGCGCCCGGGCGTATGCGGTCACCGGCGACCCGCTGGCTGAGGACCCTGGCTGCGCGTACGAGCCGGCCGGCGGGCAGAGGGGGGCATCGCGCGGACGCGAGATCGTCGGCGGCTCGGACGCCGCGCCCGCCGTCACGCCGGAGCGGGTGACGGAGACGCTCCGCGCGGTCGTCGATCCGGAGCTGGGACTCTCGGTAGTCGATCTGGGCCTGATCTACGGGGTGGCCGTCGAGGGCGGCATCGTCCGCGTCACCATGACCCTCACGGCTCCGGGTTGCCCTCTGCACGGCGTCATGGCCGACTGGGTGCGCCGCGCAGTGCTCGGGATGGCTGGCGTGGAGGAGGTTGACGTGAGGCTGACCTTCGACCCGCCCTGGACGCCGGCGCGCATCGGGAGCCGCTGAGCGCGGCGGTAGGCGGCATCCGCTCGACACGGGTTGCCATGCTACGCTGGCGCTCGTCGGCTCCAGCACCCACGTGACGCCTGTGCTTCCATCGCTTCGCGTCGGCCACCCGGGACCGTGAGGACGCCATGACGCCGTTGGTCCGCCTGTACATCAAGACGAGCTTCGCCTTTTTGCTTCTCGGGCTGATCCTGGGCGGTTACATCACGGTCGAGGTGAACCTCCTGGGCCGGGCAGTGGCGTGGCCGGTCATCACCGCCCACGTGCATCTCGTGCTCGTGGGCTTCATGCTCATGCTGGTGTTCGGGGTGGCGACGTGGATGTTCCCCCGGCCGGCCCGGGACGGCGGGCGGTACCGGCCCGGGCTCGCCTGGCTCGTTTACTGGCTGTTGACGGGCTCGACCCTCGTGCGCGTCCTGGGCGAGCTCGCGGCGGCCGCCGCGGGTACCCGCGGCTCCTCCCTGGCAGCCCTCGGCGGACTCGGTCAGCTTGCGTCGGCCATCGTCTTCGTCGCCAACATGTGGACCCGCGTCCGCATGCCCGGAGGGACCGCGCCGCCCTCGCCGTGACGGTGGGCTCGAGCCGTGCGTGACCGTGTCCGCCCGCTCGGTGTCTCCGCCCCGCAGCTTGCGCAGGCGTCCCTCGACAAATCGCCGCTCCGGCTCCTGTCGCGTGTGGCCGTGGGCCCGTTGGTAGGCGACTCGGGCTTCCGCTGTCCGCCCCAGCCGTCCGCACAGGGCCGCCCGCGCCGAGTGCGCAGGTGGTACAGTCCGTCACGGCAAGGAGGGGGCCTCGGCGTGCACCGCCGCGATCGCCGCCTCGAGCGTCTACGGGCCGAACCGGCGCGACGACAGCGCCCGTTCGAGCAGCGTCAACCCCCTCCGCGATCTGATTCGGTTCCGGCGCGCGCGGCTCTGTTCGTGTCCGGGCACGTATCCGGGCACGACTTGACAGCAACGGCCGGCGGGCGCATACGAGATTGTGCTTGGCACGGCGCACAGGGCGACATCGGGCGTCTGGCGCAAAGCTGACATACATGTTGCGGGACCTGGTCGAGGTTCGAGATCGTGCTGGCCGAAGACGGGGAGAGGGTGTGACCTCCCGATGCACGTGGCGCGGCGGGGCCCCTGGCCCGACGCGCTCCGGGTCAGCTAGACTGCCGGGCCCGGGAGGGACCGTTTCGTGCTCCCACCGGGACCGCGTGAACCACCCAACCTCTGTCCGCAGGGAGGTCATTGCCATGCCTTCACTGTCCGCCCTGGTGCGCACTGCAGTCGTGACGGCCGCCGTCGTTCTCGTCCTGGCGGTGTCGGCCTTCGCCCAGACGGCCACGGTCACCTTCCTGCACCTCAACGACGTCTACGAGATCAGCCCCAAGGAGGGGCGCGGGGGGATCGCACCGCTCATGACCCTCCTACAGCGGGAGCGCGCCGCGGCGCCCGACGCGATCACCACGCTCGGGGGCGACCTCATCGGCTCGTCCATGATGTCAGGGATCACCAAAGGGACGCAGATGATCGAGCTGATGAATGCCATCGGGCTCGACATCGCCGTGGTCGGGAACCACGAATTCGACTTCGGCTCCGAGGTCCTCAAGCAGCGCGTCACCGAATCGAAGTTCCCTTGGCTCGGCACCAACGTCATGGGCGATGATGGGAAGATCTTCGGGGGTCTCGTGCCTGTCCTGACCCGGAAGGTCGGGGAGCTGACGATCGGCTTCTTCGGGATTCTCACCCCCGACACGCACCACCTGTCCAACACGGGTCCGGACGTGAAGTTCCTGCCAGTTCTGGACACCGCCCGCGCCGCGGTCAAGCAGCTCAAGGATCAGGGTGCCGACGCCATCGTGGCCTTGACGCACCTGACCATCGCCCAGGACCGCGAGCTCGCCCGCGCGGTCAAGGGCATCGACGTCATCCTGAGCGGCCACGATCACGACCCCATGACCGTGTACGAGAGCGGTGTGTTCATCTTCAAGGTCGGGGTCGACGCGCACTACCTCGGCGTGGCGCGGATCGAGATCGAGAAGGTCCAGACCCAGCGCGGGCCGCAGGTGAAGGTCTGGCCGCGCGAGTGGCGCGTGATCTCGACCGCCGGGGTGGCGCCGGATCCGGCCATCGCGGCGATCGTCAAGCAGCACGAGGCCAAGCTCGACGAGAATCTCAAGGTGGCCGTTGGCACAACGGGGGTGGAGCTGGACTCCCGACGCGCCACCGTGCGCCTCAAGGAGAGCGCGATGGGGAATCTCATCGCGGACGCCATCCGCGACTTCACGAAGGCCGACGTGGCGGTCACCAATGGCGGCGGCATCCGCGGCGATCGCACCTACGCGTCGGGCACGACGCTGACCCGCAAGGACATCCTCACTGAGCTGCCTTTCGGCAACGTCACGGTGCTGCTGGAGATCAGCGGCGCCGACCTGCTGGCCGCGCTGGAGGAGGGTGTCAGCTTGGTCGAGGACGTGGCCGGCCGGTTCCCGCAGGTCTCCGGGCTTTCCTTCACCTTCGACCCGAAGCGGCCGAGGGGCAACCGGGTGCTACAGGTGACCATCGGCGGCAAGCCGCTCGATCCGGCCGCGACCTACCGGCTGGCCACCAACGAGTACATGATGGCCGGCGGCGATGGCTATGCTTCGCTGAAGAAGGGTCGGCCGGTCATCGACGCCAGCGGCGGTCCGCTGATGGCCAACGTGGTCATGGAATACATCGCGGCGCGCACTACGGTGTCGCCGACCGTCGAGGGGCGCATCATCGAGCAGAAGTGAGCGCCCGACGAGCCGACCCGCGGCGACAGTCGTAAACCGGCTCGTCGGGCTGCCCTCGCGTACGTGCATCTCGTGCTCGTGGGCTTCATGCTCATGCTGGTGTTCGTGATGTTCCCCGGCTGGCTCGGGGCGATGGGCGATACCGGCCCGGGCTCGCGTGGCCGTCTACTGGTTGTTGACGACTGCGCCCCTTGTGCGCGTCCTGCGCGCGGTGACCCTGCCCGTCCCGGAGACCGTGTAGTTCGACATCGTCACTGCGGCGCTCTTTCCCTCGTCGGACCCCATGCCGTCCGTCTCCGGTGCCTCCGAGAGCGGAGATGCTTCGCTTGGCTCAAGGTGGGGGATCGCTCAGCGAGTGCCGAGGTTCCATGAGGCAAACCCGCAGCCGACGTACACCTCGGGGCAGTTGCAATAGCCGATCAGCTCGAAGCCGCGCTTGCCCGCGGCGCCGTGGGCGGCCACCCAGTTGCGGATCTCGGCCGCGCCGTTGCCGATGGTGGGCAGCCGCCCGTTCAGGAAGTCGATCAGGGGGCGCTCGGCGCCTTCCTCGAAGTGGCGGATGCATTCACGGTCGAACGGCTCGTCGATCTCACCCATCGTGGGCTCTCCGATCGAGTGACTCAGGCCGCCGGTCGCGAGAACCGCGACGCGAAGATCCTGCGGGTAGCTGCGGATCGCTTCCGCCAGCATCGTTCCCCACTGGAGGCAGCGCTGCACGCTCGGGTACGGCGGCTCGAGGTCATTGAAGATGATCGGAACGATCGGAGGCAGGGGATCGAGGCCGCTCTTCCACAGTGGGATGCAGAAGCCGTGGTCGAGCGTCAGACGGTGCGAAACCGATGGCTCGAAGTCGCGCTCGAACGCGACCTGAAGGATGTGGCTCGCCAGCTGCGGATGGCCGGCGATGGTCTTGAAGGGGCAGTCCTTCATCCACGGCTCTGCGGGCCCTTCGTGCACGTCGCCCACGCCGATGCAGATGCTGGGCAGATTGTCGATGAAGAAATTCACCCAGTGATCGGGCGAGATCTCGACGAGGACGTCGGGGTGGGTGGCCGTGATGCGCCGGCCGAGCTCGGTGAGCGAGCGCATGATGCTCTGCTGATTGTCCGGCTTGATGTCTTTCCAGCCGCGGATGAAGAGCGGCGCGTGGCTGGACGCGAACACGCCAACCAGCTCAGCCATGGCGAGCCGTCGCCGCGCCGGGAGCCCCGGCGGTCCTCACCTTGCTCAGGAACTCCGCCTCGGGCATGCCGGTGACGACGAAATAGAACCGGAGCAGGTAGGCGTTGACCCGCGGCGCGAGAAACGCAACGTCGTCGCGCTCGACCGCGGAGCGCACCTCGGGCGTCAGGGGATAGCGGTCGAGAACTGTCTTCCGCTCGGCGCGATACTGTGCGCCGAGCGGCGGGGAGCTCTGAAGATCGAAGAAGAGCTTGCTGAGCCAGTAGTCTCTCATGGGTCGCTATTGTGCCACGCGGGGTGCAGAGGCGGGTAGTCGACGGGCGGTCCGTTGTTGGGGCTTTGCTTTGATGCCCGTCCGAGCCAGGGTCAGATCGAAATGGGGTGCCCTGGTGAGCGACACCGGCGTGGGCATGGATCAGGCAACGCAGGCGCGCATCTTCGAGCCCTTCTTCACGACCAAGGATCCCGGCCAGGGCATCGGGCTTGACCTGTCCAACGGCTGGGAATTGGCCCGGCAGCTCACCGCGGTCCGGCCCGAGACGAAGGTGCTCTACATGAGCGGCTACGACGAGATCACCGCCCATGGAGGCGTGCCGGACGCGGATGTCCTCCAGAAGCCGTTCACGCCGGACGTTCTGGCCGCGCCGGGTCCGCCAAGCCATCGAGTGCGTGAGGATGGCGAGCTGAGATCCGCGCCTACTTGGGCGAGCGGCGATCTCGCGAGCGCCTGCCCATCTCGCGTCATCCTGCGGCGCTCCTGGTCGAGCCGTGATGACGGTGTCGTGCTCGATCAGGCAGATCGCGGCCGCCGGCCGCTCTCAGCCCCAGCGCGGCTGCGCGTCCGGATCGACCCCGAGGGTTAGCTTGCCCACGACCTCGTGGGTCAGGGCGGAGTTCGCCGGGTGGATCCGGCTGAGCCGAGCGTCCCGGAACAGCCGCTCGATGCCGGAGGCCGCGAAGATGCCGTAGCCGCCGGCGAGATCGAGGGCGGTGTCCACCACCTTCCAGGCGGCCTCCACCGTCCGGTACTTCGTGGCCACGATCTTCACCGGCCACGCGCCGCCGTGGTCCACCCCCTGGGTCCAGTCGTCGGCGAGCCGGTCGAGCTGGGGCCCGATCCCCTCCAGCTCGATCACCATGTCGGCGACGGCGTGCTGGACCTCGGGGTGGTGGATCAGCGAGCCGCGGGAGATGGCGATCGACGTCTTGCTCTTGAGGTTGTCGACCGTCAGGTCGAGCACGTGCCGGGCCAGCCCGTAGTAGACGTTCGCGAAGCCGGTCAGCGCCCAGGCGAAGATGGCCAGGATGAAGAGGTCGGCGCCGGCGAACCCGGTGGGCACCACGCGGGCGATGTACCGGTCGGGCACGAACGCCCCCTGGAGCACGGTGTCCTGGCTGGCGGTGGCCCGCATCCCCAGGACGTCCCAGGTCTCCTTGATCGAGTACCCCTCCGTCGCCCGGGGCATGAACGCGTGCACGATCTTCGGCGCCGCGGGATCGCTCGAGTCCATCGCATGCAGGCCCAGGTAGGTCCAGACGGGCGTCAGGCTTCCGAAGGACTTGTGGCCGGTGAATGCGGTAGCCGCCCGCGACCCGCTCGGCCTTCGTGGTGGAGAGGAACAGTGGCATGTCGTTGCCGCGCTCGGCATGGCCCGCCGCGAAGACCTCGCCGGACACGGCCCCGCGCAGCATCCACTCGAGGGAGCGGTCGCCCGCGCGCCAGAGGTCGGCGGCCACTCCGACCCAGTAGAGGTGCATGTTCATGGCCAGCGCCGTGGCGTGCGCGTAGTGGGCGAGCCGGCGCTGCTCGCGCATGCACTCCGCGAAGGTCAGGCCCCTGCCTCCCAGCTCGCGCGGCACGGCGATGGCGAGATACCCGGCCCCGCGTAGCTCGTCGAAGTCCTCCTGGAAGAACCGGTTCTCGCGGTCGTAGCCGGGCGCGCGGTCGCGGAAGCGCTGGAGCATCGCCTCGGGCAGGATCGGGGACGTGGTGGCTGGAGCCATGATCGTCGCCTCCTGAGTTAGTCGGTCTCGTCGAGCCAGAAGGTCATGTCCATTGCGCGGAAGAGATCGCGCGCCACCGCGACCTCCGAGGAGCCGGTCTCGAGATCGCCCCGTCGCCGATAGAGACGACCGAGGCCACGGTGGCAGTGCGCCTGGAGCGGCCGCATCCCGAGAGCCTCGGCGAGGGCGAGGGCCTTCCGGTAGCCCTCCTCGGCCCGGTCGAGGGCCGGTGCCTCACGCGCGAGCTCGATCGCGGCGAGGAGCCGGAGGACATGCGCCTCGTGGCCGCGCTCGCGGTGCTCCTGGGCGAGGTCGAGGGCCTGGGCGGCGACCGAGAACGCACGCTCGGCCTGGCCGACGCCGAGGTACGCCTCGGCGAGGCGAGCCACCCGGACCGAGTGATTGGCCTTGAGCTTCAAGGTCCCCGCCCGTTCGATCGACTCCTCGAGGAGCGGCAGCGCCTCGCCGGCGCGCCCGAGGTGCGTGTACGCGGCGCCCAGCGCGGACGCGCCGAAAGGCCACACGCGGGCGATGACCTCGCCCGGCTCGCGAGGCAGGCCGGGCTCCAGGACGGCGACGGCGCGCGCGAAGTCCCCCTTGGCCACGCACACGTTCCCGAGGCCGGCGCACCCGACGACGAGGCTGAAGCCGGGGTCCCCGGTCTCGGCGATCCGAAGCGCCTCCTGGCCGATGGCCAGGGCCTCACCGAACTCCCCTCGCTCGGCGAGACAGAGCGCCAGCCAGGCCCGGGAGAAGACGGAGGGCAGCCCGGCCATGTAGCAGAGGTCGTGCAGGAGGTCACCCGCGAGCAGTTCGACGTTCTTCCGGAGCGCGTCCATCGCCCGCGAGTACTGGCCGAGGGAGTGGTGAGCCTGACCGAGCCGGAGGTTCATCGCGACGGTCAAGGGCATGCGCCACGAGGAGGTCATGAGCGGGACTGCGCCCAGCTCTCGCTGGGCAGCCCTGACGACGTGCTCGTGGTCTCCCATCCACCAGGCCGCCCCCGGGTTGTCGACGCCGATGAGCCCGCTCTGGAACCCGTCCAGGGTCGGCAGGTCGCTCCCCTGCAGGTAGGCCACGGCGCGGTCCCAGACCTCGCCGCGGAAGGCGTGAAGCGTGAGCCAGCTCGACCGCTCGCCCGCGCGCCCGGGGTACAAGGTTTCGAAGGCCCGGACGATCCCGGCATGCAGGGCGCGCCGCCGCTCCTGGAGCAGGCCGCCGTAGGCCACCTCCTGGGTGAGCGCGTGCTTGAAGGTGTACTCCAGCTCGGGGAAGAGGGCGGTCTCGTAGAGGAACTCGGCCGCCTGGAGGCGTCCGAGACACTGGCGGAGGTTCTCCTCGGGGGTGTCTGCGATGGCCTGCCAGAGCGCGAACGGCACGTCCTTGCCGATGACGGCCGCGGTCTGGAGCAGGGTCTTGTCCTCCGGCGGGAGGCGATCGATCCGGGCGGCGAGGATGGCCTGCACCGTGGCCGGCACCTGGATGGTGTCGAAGGGGCGCGCCAGGCGATAACCGCCCCGCTCGCCGTCCAGAGCGCCTGTCTCCACGAGCGTCCGCACGCTCTCCTCGAGGAACAGGGGCACACCCTCCGTCCGCTCTACCAGCAGGCGCTTGAGCGGATCGAGCGCCTCGTCCTCCCCGAGCAGCGCGCGGAGCAGCTCGTCCGCGCTCTCGGCCGGCAGCGGATCGAGCCGGAGCTGGCTGTAATAGGTCTTGCTCCCCCAGCCGTGGCTGTACTCCGGCCGGTAGTTGACCAGGAGGAGGAGCCGCGCCGTCGGCAGGCTCTCGACCAGCGAGTCGAGGAGGCCCTGGGTCTCGGCATCCACCCAGTGGAGATCCTCGAAGACCAGGCAGAGCGGCTGGACCTGGCTCTCGCGGAGGAGCATTCGCCGCAGGCCGTCGATCGTCCGCCGCCGGCGCTGCCCGGGGTCGAGAGCGTCCCACGAGGCGTCGTCGGTCGGCACGTCCAGGAGGGAGAGGAAGCCCGGCACCATGGCACGCAGCGACTCGTCGAGCGTCAGGAGCTTGCCCGTCACCTTCTCCCGGATACTGCGGGCGTCGTCGCGCGGCTCGATCCGGAAGTAGCTCTTGCAGAGGTCGATGACGGGCAAATACGCGCTGGCCTTGCCGTAGGAGACGGAGCTCGATTCCAGCACTAGCCAGCCCTGGGTCCGGTGCGAGTGGATGAACTCCCAGAGGAGACGCGATTTCCCCACGCCGGGCTCGCCCACCGCGGCGACGACTTGTCCCTGAGCCCCGCGCGCCTTTTCGAGAGCCTGGCGGAGATGGTCCAGCTCCTGGGTGCGCCCGACGAACCGGGTGAGCCCCCGCGCCGCCGCCGCCTGGAGCCGCGTGCGCGTCGCCGACGGTCCGGCCAGCTCGAACACCTCGACTGGACTCGCCATTCCCTTGACCGGGACGGGACCGATCGGGACGACCTCGACGAACCCCTCGGCGAGCCGGAGCGTCTCGGCGGTCAGCCGCGTCGAGCCCGGTGTCGCGAGCTGCTCCATGCGCGCGGCGAGATGCGTGGTCTGGCCCACCGCTGAGTAGTCCATGCGGAGATCGCTCCCGATCGCCCGCACGACCACCTCCCCGGAGTTGAGGCCCACGCGAACCTGGACCTCGATGCCGTGCTCTCGCCGGATCTCGACGGTGTACCGGCGGATCGCCTGCTGCATGGCCAGCGCGGCGTAGCAGGCGCGCACGGCATGGTCCTCGTGCGCCAGGGGGGCGCCGAAGAGCGCCATGATGCCATCCCCCATGACCTGGTTGACGGTGCCCTCGTAGCGGTGCACCGCCTCCATCATGCGCTCGAGAACGGGGTCCAGGAGCTTGCGCGCGTCCTCCGGGTCGCGGTCGGCGAGCAGCTCGAGCGAGCCTTTCATATCGGCGAACAGCACGGTCACCTGCTTCCGCTCGCCCTCGAGAGCCGGGCGGGAGGTGAGGATCTTCTCCGCCAGATAGCGAGGCGTGTAGCTCTGAGGAGACGCGAGCCCCGGCGCAGCCACGGACGAGGTCGCAAGCGGCTTGCCGCACTCGTTGCAGAATCGGCTGCCCGGCAGGTAGGCGTGCCCGCACCCCGGGCAAGCCGACTCGAGTCGCCCGCCGCAGCCGCTGCAGAACTTGGCGCCAGGAGGGTTGTCCTGCCGGCACTGAGGGCAACTCACGTCGGTCCCTCGTGCTCCCGGGCGGATGGTGGCGGCCCCTCCTGCAAGCGACGGCGCTCCTAAGAGCCTTCCTTCACCTCGATGATCTCGTCGGCCATTGCACCGTGGGCCTCGCGGTGCACCGCCGCCGCTGCCTCCTTGCTGGGGGCCGTGCAGAGACAGAACACCTTGCCGGCGCCCTCGTCGTACCAGTATCGGATGTAGTTGACCCCGTACTTGCCCTGGACGGCGAGGTCCTTCTTGTGGGCCTCGGCCGCCAGGTCGGTGGTGAGGCCCTCGATCTTGTTGTGGACGTCCAGGTAGAGAGGCATGAGCGGACGCTCCTTCCCGGGATCCCTGGGTCTCAGCCTAGGTCGTTCAAGGAAGCGTTCGGCTGCTCCTGCCGGCGGCTGCGCCACCGGTGCCGTCTGCGAGTTGGATGGAGTGTAGCGCGCAACGGCGGGACATGGCAACGCTCCCGGCAGTCGGGGAGCGCGCGGCTGCGAGGGACCCGCGGTCCTGGGCGCCGGGCGTCAGCGTCGGACCTCGCGGTCCTCCTGGAGCAGCGTCCGGACGTCCGCGATCAGCAGGCGCGGATCGAGGAAGTCGAGCCCGTAGATGTTCCGGATCCGCTGCTGGCGGTCGATGAGGTAGACGCGCAGACGGTGGGTCAGGCCCGCGGCCGGGTTGGCGGTGGGCCGGCTGATGACCTGGCCGTAGCCGGCGAGGATGGGTGCGAGGGTACGCTCGGACGCCGTGGTCAGGCGGTCCCACTCGCTCGCTCGCGCGGCCCACGAGTCGCGCGGCCCGGCGTAGCGCGCCATCACCGCCGGGGTGTCGTGGGCCGGATCGAAGCTCAGGGTGATGAGCTTGAGGTGCTCGGCGAGCGCCCGGTCCGACGCGCTCATCCGGTGGAGCTGATAGAGCACGGCGGTCGCGAGAGGACAGCCCCGTGCGTCGCTGCACTGCGTGTAGACGAAGCTCAGGACGACGACCTTGCCGGCCATGAGCTGGTGCAGGCGGCGCTCGGCGCCGCGGGCGTCGAGCACCGGTCCGTCCGGCGCGGGCTTGATGACCGGCAGCCGGTAGGTGCCGGGCGTCGGGGCGTCGAAGTCGAACTCGGCGCGACGCCCGACCGGGGCCTCGACCGCCGCCGGCTCCGGCGACTGCGCGTGAGGGTGTCCGGGGTGGGCCCAGGCGCCCGGGCCGGGCGCGCTGGCCACGGCCGCGGCCAGGGCCGCGAGGACTATCCGTCGAGCGATCCTCGTCGCGTGCATGGTGTCTCCCTTGCGATGCGAGCCCAGGCGGCCCGGCTCCCGGGGGGACTGGGCGATGTTCCCGCCTCCCCCGAGAGCCGGCGCGTAGGTATCCGGTGCGTTCAGTTCCGGTAGAGGGCCGCGCTCCCGAATCGCATCACATGCGGGCGGCCGAGCTTGAGCTGTGTGAAGTCGAGGGCGAAGCGGTCGCGAAGCTCCGTTCCGTCCCAGGTGTACGCCTTCAGGAACTGCTCGTTGTCCGCGCCCTGCTTGTCCCAGCGCGCGATGAGCGAGCTCGTGAAGTAGAGACGCTTGCCGTCCCAGCTCTGGGACACCATGTTGAGCTGGCGGCCGATCTTCTTCTCGTAGACCTGCTTCGGCTTGAACGGGTCGGACACGTCGAAGGCGCGGACCATGCCGTCCATGAACGAGTCCACCCACAAGGTCCGGTCGTCGGCCGAGAGGCTGATGTCGACCGGCAGCGGAAGCTGTTTCGGGTCGCCGATGTCCCCGACGGCCTTCGCCTGCCACTCGCCCCGCTCGTCCTCGTGGATCAGCCAGATCTGGGAGGTGAGGGCGGTGGTGGTGAAGGCGTAGTTGTGGGTCGGGCCCCACGCGACCCGGACCTCGAGCGGCGCGCCGGGCACGTGGAAGACCTTCTTCGGCTGGCGCGTGTGGAAGTTCCAGACGGCCGCCGTCTGGCCGAAGCGCTTCATGGCCGCCTCGTCCTTCACCATCTGGCCGAAGTCCATCATGTAGTTCGACCAGCCGGTGAACGACGTCGTGAACATGACGTTCTTCCGCGGGAGGACCCGAGCGTCGTACCCGTAGCCGTCGGCCACCTTCTCGATGACGGCGCCGCGCGGCTCGGCGTCGGTGGGCATCCAGTGGGTCGTGATGTACCGCCCCTCGTTCGTGTACTCGACAAGACCCGTGCGGCCCGTCTGATCCTTGGCGTTGGACAGGCCGCCGATCAGCATCCGCCCAGGGAGCGCGTAGAAGCCGTGGGGGCCGACGACACCGCCCGAGGCCTGGGTGAAGTCGTCAATCGTCCGGACGAGGCGCGGCTTCGCCGGGTCGGTGTGGACGTCGAAGATGAAGATCTGGCTCGTGTCGAGCCCGCTCGCCCAGAGGAAGCGTCGGTCGTCGGTGAAGTCGGCGTGGTGCGCCTCGTGGCGCCCCCCGACCGAGACGGTGTGGATCACCTGACCGTGGGTCGGCGAGCCCTTGCGCGCGTCGACGGTCACGAGCTTGTCGGAACCGTCGCCCAGGCCCTCGACCCCGAGGGTCCAGACGTAGACGTACTCCTCCTCGCCCGTGATCTTCGGCATGTACGGCGACTGGCAGGTCTCGTCGGCCCACACGGCCGCCGGCGCCAACAGGAGCGCGATGGCGACCGTGGCCGCGGCGACGTACCAGGTGAACCGATCCTTGCGTGTGGTCTTCATGCGCGAGCCCTCCCTGAGGCGTGTGTGATGTGGGGGTGGGCGGTCCTCTCGGGCGCTGTCGGCCCGAGGCGGACGTGGTCGGCAGCCCAACCCAGGGCACCGATGACGAGTAGACCGAGGTAGCCCAGCAGTCGGTCGGCGCGTCGTTCCCCGTTGTGCATGGCTTGCTCCTTTCGCTCCCGGCTGAGGTCTGCCGGGGCCCCGTCGTTGCCCCTCCCAGAGGGCAACCGAGGTGCCAGTGTCGAAAGTGGGGAAAATCAGGAACTTGCCGGACGGTTTGACGTGGTGGCAGGTGTCGAAGCCTGCCCGATTCGGCAGTTTTCGACACCGGAGGGTCGCGATAGGATTGGGGCGTGGCACCCCTCGCCGAGCTGTTTGGTGAGAGCCCCGGCATCGTGGCGGTCCGGGAGCAGGTAGGGCGTCTCCTCCAGCGACAGGCCGGGGGCGCGCGGCGCCTGCCGCCGATCCTCGTCCTCGGGGAGACCGGGACCGGCAAGGGCCTGCTCGCGGGGGCGATTCACCGGGCCGGCCCTCGGGCCGCGGGCCCGTTCGTCGACCTCAACTGCGCCGCCATCCCCGAGACGCTCCTCGAGGCGGAGCTGTTCGGGTTCGAGCGGGGGGCGTTCACGGACGCCCGGCACGCCAAGGCGGGGCTCTTCCAGGCGGCACACCGGGGGACGCTGTTCCTCGACGAGATAGGGCTCCTACCGGAGGGCCTACAGGCGAAGCTCCTGAAGGTGCTGGAGGAGCAGACCGTGCGGCGGCTGGGGAGCACGCGGAGCGAGGCGGTGGACGTGTGGCTCGTGGCCGCGACAAGCGAGGACCTGGAGGCGGCCGTCCGCGCTCGGCGCTTCCGCCAGGACCTCTACCACCGGCTGGCCGTCGTCACGCTCAGGCTGCCACCGCTCCGGGAGCGGGACGAAGACATCCTCCGCCTGGCCGAGCACTTTCTCAGGCGCGCCTGTGAGGACTACGGGCTGCCGCTCAAGACCCTGACCGGAGAGGCCCGGGCTACCCTGCGTGGCTACCCGTGGCCCGGGAATGTGCGGGAGCTGGGCAACGTGATGGAACGGGTGGCGCTGCTTGCGGAGGGGACCGCCGTGACTCCGGGGATTCTCGGGTTGCGGTCACCCCGCGGCCTTGTCGCGATGGGGCCAGGCGCCGCCGAGGAGCGGCGCGCGGCGAAGGAGACGGACACGGAGGCGGAACGGGGTCGTCTCCTCACCGTGCTCCGCGCGGTCAAGTGGAACATCTCGCAGGCGGCCGCCCAGCTGGGGGTCCCCCGGAACACCCTGCGCTACCGCATGGAGAAGTACGGGCTCAGCTCCGGCAGCCCGGCTCCGCGCGACCCAGGGCTCGGCGCCACGGCCGCGCCGGCCGAAGCTCCAGAGCCCGCGCTGGCCTCCGCGCCCCCCGAGAGTCCTGCGCCGTCGGGCGTCCGCTGGGAGCCGCGTCGCGTGACCTTCCTGCGGGCGCGGCTCCTGTCCTCCGGAGGGGAACCGAGGTCGTCCGATCTCAGCCGGGCCATGGAGGTCATCGTCGACAAGGTCCGGAGCTTCGGGGGGGTCGTGGACGAGCTCAGCCCGACGGGATTGATCGCAGCCTTCGGCCTCGAGCCGGTGGAGGACGCCCTCGAGCACGCGGCCTTTGCTGCGATCGCGATCCAGACGGTCGCGGCGAGAGGGCATCAGGAGAACCCGGCACGCCCGGTCGTGACCCTGGCGCTTCACACCGAGCTGGCGAAGGTGGGTCGACATCGCGAGGGACTGGCTGTCGATGGGGACGCCAAGCGTCTGGCCCGGGCTGTCCTGGAGGCACTGGGGGAGCCGGCCGAGGCGGGCACCGTGGTGGTGAGCCCTCAGGCAGCGACCCTCCTGGCCCGGCGTTTCGAGCTGGTGCCGGTCGGTGCCGTGACCGGACCGCCGGCCGGCGTGCATCGGCTCGTGGGTGCGCGGGACGTCGAGCACGGGCTCACCGGCTTCGTCGGCCGGCAGGCCGAGCTGGGGCTGCTACGCGAGCGTCTCGACCAGGCGCAGGCGGGTCACGGGCAGGTCGTGTCCATCGTGGGGGAGCCGGGGATCGGCAAGTCCCGGCTCCTCCGGGAGCTCCGGCGTCACGTCCGCCAAGGCGCGACGTGGTTCGAGGGGCAAGCCCTGTCCTTTGCCCACACGATCCCGTTCCACCCGCTCATCAACCTCCTCCGGCGCGCGTTCAGGATCGACGAGGGTGACCCGCACGCGGTCATCATCGAGAAGATCGAGCGGGCGGTCCTCCAGCTGGGCGAGGATCTCCAGTCCACGCTCCCGTTCGTGCGCTATCTCCTGTCGGTCGATCCCGGCGACCCGCGGGTCCTCCAGCTGGACCCGAAGCTCCGGCGGGCGGAGATCTTCGAGGCGATGCGGCGGCAATTCGTCCGCGCCGCCGAGCGCCGGCCGATCGTCGTCGTGTGGGAGGACCTGCACTGGGTGGACCGGGCGACGGAGGAGTTCATCGCGGCGCTGGCCGACAGTCTCGCGGCCCACCGGAGCCTCATGATCCTGACGTACCGGCCCGGCTATGCGCCGCCCATCAGCGACCGCTTGTTCCACACGCGGCTCACCCTGGCGGCCCTGTCGCCGGCGGACAGCGTGACGATGGCGCTCGGGCTGCTGTCGGCCAGCGAGCTCCCGGAGACCCTGCAGGCGCTGCTCGTCCGCCGGACGGAAGGGAACCCCTTCTTCGTGGAGGAGGTGCTCCGCTCGTTCCAGGAGGCTGGGGTGGTGCGTCGGGAGGGGGACCGGCTGGTCGTGGCGCGCGATCTCGATGCGCTCGTCGTGCCGGCCACCATCGAGGAGGTGATCCGGGCGCGCATTCAGAAGGTGAGTGACGCCTCGCGACAGGTCCTCGAGGTGGCGTCGGTGATCGGCCGCGAGTTCAGCCGAGGGCTCCTCGATCGTGTCGGCGAGTCCGCAGAGGGAAGCGAGCAGGCGCTGCGCGAGCTGAAGGCCGCCGAGCTCGTCCACGAGAAGAGCCCCTTCCCCGAGCTCACGTACACGTTCACCCACGCACTGACGCACGACGTGGCCTACGGGGCGCTCACGCCCGAGCGGCGGGCGGACCTTCATCGCCGGATCGCGCTCGCGATCGAATCCCTCGACGCTGACCGCGTGCCCGGGCAGGACGAGATCCTGGCCCACCACTTCTCGAAGGCCGAGGAGTGGCCCAAGGCGCTCACGTACCTCGTCAGGGCGGCCGAGAAGGCCGCGAGCGCGTTTGCCATCCGGGAGGCGCTCATCCTCTACGATCACGCCCTCGAAGCCGTCGACCGGCTGGCCGGACCCGCGGATCTGCCGACCGTGATCGAGATCCACCAGGCGAGGTCCGGGCTGTACTTCGTCCTGAGCGAGTTCGACCGGTCCCGAGCCGAGGCCGAGCGAGTCGTGCTCCTCGCGCGCCAGATCGGAGATCGGGCGCGGGAGGGCAAGGCCCTGGCGGCGATCGCCTGGGCGGCGATGTGGGCGCGCGACCTCGACGGGGCCGTCGCGCGCGCGCGAGAGGCGATCGAGGTGGCGGGAGCGGGCGGTGGCGACACGGTGGCCCTCTCATCACTTCACGATCGGGTTCGTGCGCGCGGTGAGCGGCGGTCTCGACGAGGCCAGGGGCGCGATTGACCGGGCGCTCGTGACCAGTCAATCGAGCGGCGAGAGGGCCTCCCGGTCGCTGTCACTGTCAGTCGCGGGCCTACTGAAGAACTGGGAAGGGGAGTACGACGCGGCGTCGAAGGTCCAGGCCGAAGGCCTGGTCCTGGCCCGGGAGCATCACCTCCTCGTCCCGCTGCTGTTCAACTTCTTTCTCTACGGGATCACCCTGACCGGCAAGGGCGACTACGAGGCAGCCCTGACCCTATTCCGAGAGGGACTGAGCCTGGCCGAAAAGGTCGGCGACGAGGCGATCCACCACCGCCTGCTCAACTGCCTCGGGTGGCTGCACGCGGAGCTGGGGGATCTGGACGGGTGCCCTCGAGCTCAATCACCGGAGCGCCGAGGTGGGTCGGCGGCGGAACGACCCCGGAACGCTCCCGAACGCCGAGATCAACCTGGGGGAGATCTACCTCGCGAGGGGCGATGTGGCCGAGGCCGCGGAGTGCTTCGAGAGTGCGTATCGGTACTGGGGGAATCCGAAGACGAGCCAGTGGATGCGCTGGCGCTACGCGATGCGGCTCTTCGCGGGCCTGGGCGAGCTCGGGCTGGTCCGCGGCGACCCCGCGCGGGCGACGGAGTTTGCCGACCGCTGCCTGGAGCTCGCGACGCGCACGAACTCGCGGAAGAATCTGGCGAAGGGGTGGCGCCTTCGAGGCCAGATCGCCCTTGCCCGCCGACAGCTGGACGATGCCGAGACGGCATTTCGCCATTCCCTGGCCATCGCCGAGGCGATCGAGCAACCCCACGCAGCTCTGGGTGACGCGCGCGGCCCTGGGAGAGCTCCACATGGCGCGGCAGCGGCATGACCTGGCCGGAGAGGCCTACCGCGCGGCGCGTGACGTGCTCGACCGCGTCAAGGGGAGCCTGAGAGACCCGGGGCTCCGCACGAGTCTCGAGCAGGCCCCGGCGGTCCGACGGGTGTACGAGGTGGCGGGGCCGGCATAGGCGCAGAGCCGGCCCATCGCCCGTGACCGGGTAGGCGACGCGATCGTTGCTGGCAGTGAAGCGGGTTTCGGGTTGGATCATGGCCGGATCGTCAGGTCCGCAAGTCCTCGGGCGATCACGTCTCTTGCACGAAGGCGTCGAGGTCGGCGACGACCTGCTCGGGGCGTTCCCAGTTCGGGCAGTGCCCGGTTTCCTGGTAGATCTTGAGCCGGGCGCCGGGGATTGCCGCCACGAGAAGCTCCTGATCGTTCCTCGGGAACAGTGCGTCTCGGTCACCCCACAGGATGAGGGTTGGCGCGGTGATCCGACTGAGCTGCTGGGCGTCCTCGTAGGCGAGCAGGCCCGCGAACACGTCGCGCCAGACGCGGGCCGGCGCCTTGAGGCTTTCGGCCACGATCCCCTCGAAGAACGCTTCAGGGAGCGGAACATAGGCGGTGCCGGCCTGGAACGCGCGGGTGAACTCCACCGGGACAGAATCGGCAAGATCCCGCAAGGACGCCTGGATCTCTCGCGTCACCGGGTTCGTCGGCGGCAGACCACTGTCGATCAGCACGAGCCGAGCGACTCGTTCGGGATGAGCCACGGCAACCCGTCGAGCGATGAAGCTTCCCAGCGAGTGCCCCACCACGGTCGCGCGCTCGATGCCGACCGCGTCGAGAAGGGCGACGGCGTCGGTGGCCAGGTCGTCGATCCCGTAGCCGCCGTCGGGACGATCCGAGTCGCCGAACCCGCGCTGGTCCGGGGCGAATGCGTGGTAGCGCACGGGCAATAGCGGCAGGACCCTGCTGTACGAGAACCAGGAGTCGGGCCACCCGTGGAGGAAGATGATGGCCTCTCCATCGGAATTGCCCTGCTCTGCGTAGTGGAGCTGCGGGCCGGCTCGCGAGGCGAGCGGTCCCGAATCGCAACCCTGAAACGGCTTGTCTCATGGCTGTCCTCCGGCTGGCGTGCTCGGTTCAGCAAGACGGCCGCGTTGAGGTGTTCGAGGCGTTGCCCCTGCGCGGCCAGCCCCTGGGGCGGCTACTCGGACAGACTCCGAGACTAGGGTCCTGCCTCCGGCGCGGGACGGCGCTAGCCGGAGTCCTTCGTACAGCGGCCGCGCCCCCGTCACATTGCCCTGGTAGTGGGCCGTGTTGGCCAGGCTGTTGAGCGCCCGGGCGATGCCCCAGGCGTGATCGATGGCTCGGAAGAGCTCGAGGCTCTCATGGCCCAGGGTCGCGGCCTGCTCGTAGTCTCCCTGGAACCCTCGCGTACGTCCCAGGTTGTTGAGGGCGAGCGCGAGACCCTCCTGATCACCGACCTCGCGCCAGGCCGGCAGCGCCTCCGAGAAGCACGCCTCGGCCGAGGCGTATCGCGCCCGGTCGTGCGCGACCGCGCCGAGTCCGGATCTCGGCGGCCAGGAGACGCTGAAGCGTCTGGCGGATGGCCGCCATCGCGGGGCTCTCTCCGATGAGCTCGGCCAGAAGATCCACGTCCACGATGGCCTCTCCCGTCCTCGATACCGCCGACCCGGCGGTCAGGTGTCCGCCTGGCCTGTTTTCCGGGCGCCGGCAGCCGCTGGCCAGCCACTGGCTGATCGGTCTCGCGCCTGAGTCAGGGGGCCCGAGCATCCCGTCCATCCTACCGATTCCTCTGACAAAACATCAACGCGGGCCGCCTGGCACCACCCTTGCCCCCACGGGCCGGCGTGACGTCGCTCGCGGGCACGGGAGCTAACTCGGCCGCACGCAACCGGCCAGCCTTTCACGGCCCGCGGAACGGGCCCGTGGGGACGGCCACTCACCCGATCATCACGCTGCGCGAAGACACCTCTCCCGGCGTCCACGACACCCTGGTTGCCGCCTGCGACATCTATCGCTACCGCCAGCTCGGCGCGAAGGACCACCACGACAACTGCACCGACAACCTGTGGAACACGCTGAAGGCGCTCGGGCTCACCGCACCGGAGACGCCGTGCCCGTTCAACCTGTTCCAGAACACCCAGTACGTCACGGACAACGGGATCCAGTGCCTGCCGACGGTGTCGAAGCCGGGACAGTACGTCGTGGTCCGGGCGGAGATGGACGCGGTCGTGGAGTTCCCCGCCTGTCCGCAAGACATGCTGCCGGTCAACAGCGGCATGCCGACCGAGGCGCACGTCGAGCTGCTATGAGATCAAACGAGCTGACCACCCAGTGTCCTGCCCCGGAGATCCGATAACAAAATCGCGCCAGACTGGCGAGGATCTCATCCGCCGTCTTCGTCCAGACGAACGGCTTGGGGACGGCGTGAAGGTGCCGATCGGTGCCCCGCCGAATCCCTGGCCTGCCGATAGGAAGAGAACCAGGGGAGAGGAAAGGGTCAGCGAACCGGGAACGCTCGACGCGGTCGCCAACCGGCTGACTGCCGCGCTCACCCACCGTGCGGGCCTGCGCGAGACCAGATTGCGACGCATCGCCAGGTCCGGCGATCGCCGGTGGCCGCCGGCGGTAGCGACAGGCGGATCAGGCGGCCGCCGTCACCTCCCGCGCGTCCGTTTCTGCGCCAGTGGTCAGAGCTTCACCGTCCGCAAGGGCGTCCAGCGCGCGCACGAAGCAGCGGACGTCGCCCAGGTGCTCGTACGACTCCACGCGCGGGACGAGCCCGAGCTCGCTCGGGTCGACACCGAGCCATCCGAGCAGCGCCTCCGTGAGCAGCACGTACGCGCGCGACGTCACCCCGTTCTTGAGCAGCCGGTGGGCGAGGATGACGTCCACCCCGGCCACCTGGGCGCGGCCCCCGACCGCATGGCGAAGGAAGCGGCCGTGGTGGGCAACGATCTTCAGATCCAGGCTCTCGACGCTCCGGCACGCGCCGCACGAGCACGACTCGTCGGCCGCCAGCTCCCGCTGGACCTCCTTGAAGGCCACGAAGGCCGAGTCGAGCACGTTGAGGAGCCGGGCTGGGCGCAGGAGGGCGCCGTCCGGGCCCAGGGCGAAGACCGCGTCGCCTTCGACTTCCTGGATCTCCAACGGCGGCGAGAGCCGTTGCATGACGGCCTCCAGCAGGGTTCCGATGATCTGCGGCGCGTGCTCGAGCTCGGTCGCGGTGACGAAGGCCGTGAATCCCGAGATGTCGGCCAGAACCAGGATGCCGTCTTGGGTCTTCATGTCCATGAGACCCCGCAGAGTCCCGTCCGTGAAACGGGCCAGCGACCGGATTGCGGCCATGCGGCCACCGCGCTACCGGCCGGAGTAGCTTAACCGAGGCCCCCCATCTGGCAGATGAGCCGCCACTCGGCGTCGGTCACTGGCTGAACCGACAGGCGGGGCAGCCTGGCGAGGGCCATGCTGGCGAGGCGCTTGTCCGCCTTGATCCGATCGAGGCCGACCGGCGTCCGGAGCGATTCGACTGCGGCGACGTCGATGGCGTGCCAAGCGGAGTCGGTCGAATCGGGGTGCGCTTCCGCGATCACCTTGACGATGCCGACGATCGCGCGCTCTTTGCCTGTATGGTAGAAGAACGCCTGCTCGCCCTTCTTCATGGCGCGCAGGTGCTTCTGGGCCGAGAAGTTGCGGATGCCCGTCCACTCCGCGCCATCGCGGCCCTTCGCGACCTGCTTGGCCCAGGACCAATCGTCGGGCTCGGACTTCAGCAACCAGTGCGCCATCGCAACCCATTCTCCTACCCCGGGCCGAGGGGCAGCGCCCAGGCGATATCCTGACAGTAACCGATCGCACGGACTTCGTCGATCCAAGCTGACCCGAGGGTGCGAATGCGGCTGTCCCGGTCAATAACCCCATCTACCTGTCCCACCTGAACTTTCTTCACCGTCTCCACCGCTGATCCGGTAGGGTCAACCTTCCTTCGTGCCGTGTTCTCGGGGTCAGCGGCGATCGCCCTTGAGAACATGGCGCTCCGCATCAACTTCTCGTCCTTTAGCGGTCGGCCGGCCAACCACGTCTGGCTCAGCGGGACCGGATCTTCTGGGTCTGGCTGTCACGCCTGTGGCCGAGCTGGCGGTCCAGTCTCGTCATCGTGCAACCGGCCACGGTGCTGGCCTGGCACCGCAAAGGCTTCCGGCTCTACTGGCGCTGGAAGGCCAGGCCTCGGCTGACATCCGCGCGGCGATCTGATCACACTCAAGAAGACGTGGACGTGGTTCCGGACGCTCGCGCCACGTGTCAGGCGATCTCAACGGTTGGCCGATGAGCGTTTCTGACCGGCACAGCGGCCGCCCGCCGGGCCCGTTGTGGCGCGGGTCAGCCTGAAGTCAGCGCGAGGCCGGCTGCCAGCGCGACAGGAACGCGAGAAACGGAAGGAGAAGTCGCGACAACATCGACTGGATCGCTCGACGCCCGGTCGGACGGTGGGCACGGCGCTTCTTCGTGAACCGCTCAATGAACGGATAGTGCCCTTCCTTCTGCTTCAGACCGCGAAGGGCCAGCGCCGTCAGCCCCGAATCCAGCATCACCCCGCGAACTCCGTAGTCGTTCATCTGAACCTCCGTGCCGTCGAGTCTCGACTGACTCTTTTGATGTCTGCTGCGATCAAAGCGATGCATCGCTCCTTTTTCCACGTATGCAAGACGTGCCAAACGGCGCGACTTTCTCAGCTAGTTGCGAGAGATCCTGCTGGTTTCCCGACACTCAACCGGTTCGGGAGAATCGCCACGGAATTCGACCATTCAGGGAAGTTTCATCTGGTGCGTCGGCCCATACCCACCGAAGATTACGTCGAAGCTATGGTAAAGAGCGCCGATGGCGCGGCCAAGTCCCATCGTTGCTGGACACTCCGAACCGGGGAAGGACCCAACAGCCACCTGTACAGCCACCAAGCACGGGCCGGCGAGGAGGTGGTCCAAGGGACCTCGCCTGCGAACGTAGCGTGCCCGTGTGAAGGGAGGGGAGGCCATCGGGCGGCGCGGTATTCGACGTGCTCGCCTCCCCCTCAAGGTCGAAACACGGGTGTTGAGTCGCAGATCTACGAGTCAGCGCGCGGGGGTCCGCCAGATCGAGCGTCGACCCCTTGGAGGCCAACGTCTCGACGGCTTCCCGCTGTCCCGGCAGGAGCGCTGCGTAGCCGAGCCGGGAGGCCCTCGTCCGGCCCGCCCATGCCAGGCCGCTTGCCGGATCTCAGCCTGTGGCCGCTCCTGCCGCGAGCTGTCGCGCGACGAGGTGGGCGTAGAGGCCCCCGCCGGCGAGCAGATCCGCATGGCGCCCCGTCTCCATGACCCGGCCCCCCTCGAGGACCACGATCGCGTCGGCGTCGCGCACGGTGGAGAGCCGGTGGGCGATGACAATTGTGGTGCGGTCGCGCGCGAGCCGATCGAGGGCCTCACGCACCAGCGCCTCGCTCACGGCGTCGAGGTGCGACGTCGCCTCGTCCAGGATCAGCACCGGCGCGTCTTTCAGGAACGCACGCGCGATGGCCACCCGCTGGCGTTGGCCTCCCGAGAGTTGCGCCCCTCGCTCACCCACGATTGTGTCGAGTCCGTCGGGCAGGGTGGCGACCAGCTCGCTCAGTACCGCGCGCTCGATCGCGGCGCGCAGCGCCCTGTCGTCCGCCTCTGGGCGCGCGAGCGTGATGTTGGCACGGAGTGTATCGTTGAAGAGGTACGTGTCCTGGGCGACGAGCGCGATGCGCCGGCGCAGGTCGTCGAGGACGTACTGGCGCAGGTCGTGGCCAAACAACCGCACAATCCCTGACTGCGGGTCCCAGAAGCGCAGGAGCAAGCTCGCGACTGTCGTCTTGCCCGCGCCCGACGGGCCGACCAAGGCGACGGTGCTGCCGGCAGTCACGCGGAGCGAAACGCCGTCGAGAGCGAGCCGGGCGCGGCCGGGATAGGTGAAGTGCACGTCCTCCAGCTCGACGGCGATTCCGTCGCCGCGTGAGGCGACACCCTGCACACTCGGGCCATCGGTCACTGGCACCGGCTCCGTCTCGACCGCGTGGAGGCGGCGCGCGGCGCCAAGAGTATCGGCGAGCTGGCGGCCCACCTGCGCGACCTCCCACAGCGGGACGAAGGCGGACAGCGAGAGCAGAGTGAGCAGGGGGAGCACACCGGGATCGAGACGTCCCTGCTGAACGAGCCAGGCGCCGACCGCGATCACGGCCAGCCCGCCGAAACCCGTTGTCGTCTCCTGGAGCGAGCTCTGCAAGGCAAGGTCGCGAAGGAAAGGTCGCCGCAGCTCGAAGAAGCGCCGAGCCTTGGCGCCGAGTGCCTCGCCCCAGGCGCGAACACGGCCGTAGGCGACGATCTCGGCGATCCCCTGCACGGTGTCCACCACGTGCGCCCCGAGGTCGCCGGACGCCTCCCGGGCGCGGGAGCCGAGCCGATCGATCTGGGCGCGGCCGAGAATGGGCACGAGCGCGGTGTAGAGCAGAAAGGGCACGAGCATGAGCGCCAGCTCCCAAGCGAACGTGGCGAGCGCCGCAAGGACGGCGGCGGGGACGAGGATGGCCACGAGGGCCGGGGTCACCGTGTGCGCGAAGAAGTACTCGATCAGCTCGACATCGTGGGTCGCGACGGCGGCCAAGTCCCCCGTGCGCCGGCCCGTGAGGTAAGCGGGTGCGAGTGCGTCCAGCTTGCGGAAGACGGCACGCCGCATGTCGGCCAGGAGCCGGTACGCGACGTCGTGGGCGAGCCAGGACTCCACCCAGTGGAGGACGCCGGCCAACGGCGCCACCACGAAGAGGCCGGCCAGCAGCATCCCGGTCGGCTCGCCGTGCTTGACGGCACGGACGGCGAGCGCGCTGAGCACGCCGACCCCGATCAGCGCGGTCACGCGCGCCACGCCAAGCACGAAGGTCAGCCCCAGTCGGCTACGGTAGCCGCGCGTCTTAGCAAGCAGCGTCTGGAGAACGGCGTGCCAGCCGACATCGCCACTGACGATCGTCTCCAACGCCCCCAGCGCGGGTTGGGTCGCGTGATCGCCCGCCGCCGTCGGCGTGGCATCGTCCTCCGAGACGGGCGGCGCGCCATCGATCGCGAGGCCTCCCGTCGGCGCGGCGTCGTTCCCCGCGCCCGGTCCGGCCCCGTGATTTCCCGGCGCCGCCGCGTCGCGCGCCTGGCCAGCCATGAGGCGCGCATACACGCCGCCACGCGCCAGCAGCCCCGTGTGCGTGCCCTGTTCCGCCAGGTGTCCCTCGTCCAGGACGAGAATCCGATCGGCGCCGATCACGCTGGACAGCCGGTGGGCGAACACGAGCGTGGTGCGCCCCGCCATCAGTCGGCCGAGCGCGGCCTGGATGAGAGCCTCGCTCTCCGCGTCGACCGACGAGAGCGCCTCGTCGAGCAGCAGGATCGGGGCATCGCGCAGCAGCGCCCGGGCGAT
Organism: uncultured Candidatus Rokubacteria bacterium; assembly: GCA_963805625.1. GTDB lineage: Bacteria > Methylomirabilota > Methylomirabilia > Rokubacteriales > DASRDR01 > DASRDR01. The sequence continues at coordinate 94,434 of CAWDVE010000014.1, read as the reverse complement.
CGCGATGCGCTGGCGCTGACCGCCCGACAGCCTCACGCCGCGTTCGCCGACGACCGTCGCATAGCCATGGGGGAGTCGAACGATGAACGCCTCGGCATTGGCGGCACGAGCCGCGTCACGAAGCTCATCGGGACGGGCGATTGGCCTCCCCATCCTGATGTTCTCCTCGATAGTCCCGTGGAAGAGCCACGTGTCCTGGTTGACGACCGCGATGCGGCCGCGGATCTGGTCGAGGCTCAGCTCACGCAGATCGCGACCGCCGACGGTGACACGCCCGAGATCCGGGTCGTGAAACCGGAGGAGGAGCCGAACCACGGTGGATTTGCCGGATCCGCTCGGGCCCACGATCCCGACCCGCTCACCCGGTCTCACCGAGAAGCTCAGCCCAATGTGGGCAGGGCGCCGACCACCCGGGTAGGCGAACGTCACGTCCTCGAAGGCCACGCTGGCGTCAATCGGTTCCGGCCCGGGCACGCGGTCGCGGACGGCCGGCCTGGCATCGAGAAGGGCGAAGATCCCGCGGGCGGCGGCCAACCCCAGCATGCCCTGGTGCAGGAGGACACGCAGCTCGCGCAGCGGCCGGAACACCTCCACGCCGAGCATTAGGATCACGAGCAGGGACGGCAGAGACATGGCGCCGGTGCTGACCCGCCAGGCCCCGAGTCCGAGGGCGGCCGCCGCTCCCACGGCGATCCCGGTGTCGGTGATCCCGCGCGCGAGCGTGTTGGTCCCGAGGACCCACATCGTGCTCTGGAAGAGATCGCGGGCGCGCTCGTCGAGCTGGCGGGCGCGGGCGGTGCTCTGGCCGAACGCCTTGAGGGTGGCGAGGCCCTGGACCGCGTCCAGGAAGTCGGCTCCGTAAGCCGCGTAGGCTCGGTTGCGGGCGAGACTGGCCTCACGATCCCAGCGGTGCCAGAGCGTCGGCGCGAGCAGAATGATCACCGCCGCCACCAGCAGCACAAGGGCGACCGGGAGGTCCATGAAGACGACGAATGCGAAGATGAGGAGCGGTGTCAGGGCGGCGACGAACAGCTGCGGCAGATACTGACCAAAATAGACTTCGAGCTGCTGCACGCCCTCGACGAGGGAGAGCAGCACGTCGCCGGTACGAGCGCGGGCGAAGTGGGCGGGCCCGAGGTCCGCCACGTGGGTATACAAGGTCTGCCGTAGACGGGTCTGCACCTGCATCGCGGTGTGATGTGCCACCATCGTGCGCGCGTAGTCCAACACGCTCCGGATCCCGAGGGCGACTGCCGTGAGCGCAATGGCGGGGAGAAGCGAAGGGAGGGACTCTCCAGCCAGGACGCGCGCGAGGAGCCATCCGAGGAGCGCGAGCCGCGCGATGCCGGCCGCGACCGCGGCCAGTCCGACGAGGACGGAGGCCGCGATGCGACCGCGCACGCCTGCGGTGAGCGCCCAGAGCCGCGAGTCGAAGTACACGGGTTAACCGGGATTGTACGCAACTCCAGGCGCCTTCGCTGCGCAGCCGACGACATCGAGAGCGAAAGCTGGACCGCACGCCCGAACGGCCTCATCGGCCGTCGACTTCTGATGGGTGTCCAGCATGAGATCGACGCCGCCGCCCACCAGCTTTCGTAGGACGCCCACGCGCTCTACGTCCTCTTCCGGATCGTCTGCCAGAAGGGGGTGCGCTCGCGCGGGGGACGGGCGTCAGCCGCGAGGCTTCGGGTCCGGGCGGTCGATGGGCGAATGACCGGGCGGCGGTTCGAGGTCGCGGGAACCTCGCCGGAAGGTCAGGCGCCTCCAGCTGGAAGAGAGCCTCCGGCTCCGGCAGTCCACGGAGCCGGTGATTGCCCAACGCGCGGAAGCTGACACCGACCGGAACGGATGCCTCGACAGCTTGTACGGTGGTGTGCGAGAGAAGGATCTGGCCGCCATGGCCGGCGGCGCAGATGCGGGCGGCCGCGTGCACGGCCAGACCGACGTAGCCGCTATCGGTCAGCGTGGGACGGCCAGTGTGGATGCCGATCCTGACCCGCACACGGGCCCCGTCCGGCCATGCCCGTGACCCGAGGCTCCGCTGGATCGCCAGTGCCGCACCGAGCGCACCGGCCGGCCGCTTGAAGACGGCGAAGAGCTCGTCGGCGCGAACGTCGACCTCGCTGCCGCCCGACCGTTGCACGGCCCGGCGAAGGAGGCGGCGCACACCGCTGAGCAGGTCGGCGTACCCGTCGCCCAGCCGGCGCAGGAGGCCGGTGGAATCCTCGATATCGGTCAGGAGGAAGGTGACCCGGCCCGTCGGCAGGTCGCGCGCGACGGTGGCGCGTGCCCTGGACTCGCCCTCCAGACGCTCGGTCGCGAGCTGCCCGGTGATGAAGCCGATCGGCACGATCCCGTGCTTCTTGCCCGCGGTCAGCAGTCTCTTGCGCGCCCGCTCGCGTGCCGCGTCGTCCTCGAACTTGATCTGGTTGAAGCGAGCGAGCGCGTTCCGGACGTGGGGCTCGTCGTGGATCGGCAGGCGTCGCTGACCCTTCGAGTCCACGTAGGCGAAGGCGGTATTCGGCAGGCGCGCGCGTGCCTTAGCGCTGAGATGCGCCATCAATCTGCGATCTTATCAGATGCCGCTTAGGATGTCGGCCAGGCGCCCCGATGGTAGTGCCGCCACAGCCCTGTAGGGCGCAAGAACCGCATCACGCTGCCTTGTCCTTCCCCGCGCTGGGGATCCGGCGGCGTGATCATGCCGCTGCCTTCGGTCAGGCGTGCTGCGCGTACGTCGGAAGCGCCGACCTGGCCGCCGAGGGGAACGCGTTCATCTCCCGCTCGGAGACCAGAAGGTCCTTCAACGTGATCTTGCCAAGCACCTGGTCTACGGCGTTCTGGAGCATGCGCCATACGGAACGGATCGAGCAATCTGGCATGTTCGAGCAGAATCGCTCGACGCCCGCGTGCGTGTCGCAGAAGGAGGGCTCGTACAGCCGGCCGCCCAGCGCCGCGAGGACCTCGCCGACGTTGATCTGCTCCGCCGGCCGGGAGAGCGCATAGCCTCCCGACTGTCCGCGGGTGGAGGTGACGAACCCGCCTTCACGCAGGATCCGCATCATCTTCGCGGCGTTCGGTTCCGAGATCCCCTCGGCTCGTGACAGCTCGGAGATCGTGACGCGCCCGGAGGTGCCTTCGCGCCCGACCCGGAGGAGACACCGCAGCCCGTACTCTTCCTGCGAACTGAGCTTCATCGCTGCTCGTCCCCGCGCGTTCGCTTCACATCATCCCGAGCTGCAGTTTGGCCGCGTCCGACATCATGCTCCTGCTCCAGGGCGGGTCGAAGAGGACGTGGACGTCCGCCTCGTGGATACCCGGGACCGTGAGCAGCTTCTGGCGGATGTCCTCGCGCAGGACGTCCCCCATGCCGCAGCCTGGAGCGGTGAGCGTGAACGTGACCTCGACCTTGTTGCCCCCTTCCGGGAGCGCCGTCAATTGGACGCTGTAGACGAGCCCAAGGTCCACGATGTTCACCGGGATCTCCGGGTCGTAGCACGTGCGGAGCTGGTCCCAGCAGAGGTCCTCGACGGGCTTCTCCGCCGTTGCCTTGGCCGTCGGCTTCTGCTCCGGCTCTTCCCCGATCGCGTCGGCATCCCTGCCGTCGATCCGCGCGAGGTATCCCATCGGCACCATGACGGTGTACGACCCTCCAAGCGACTGCGTGATCTGCAGGCGCGCCCCCGCCGGGATCGTGAACTTCGTCCCGGCCGGGATCTCGCTCGCCACGACGTCGCGGGTCGTCGTCGTCTCTTTCTGCGCCCACATGTCAGGCCCCTCCGCTCTCGGCCTTCGGCCCTTCGGTCAACTCGGTCGAGACCGTGCGATCTTCTCCGGCGAGCGCCGCCTTCAGCGTGTGCCACGGTAGCGTCGCGCACTTGACGCGCACGGGAAACTCGCGCACTCCGGAGAAGACCGCGAGCTTCCCGAGCTCGGGCGCGCCCGGCTTGTTCTCGCCGTCTTTCCCCGTGATCAGGTCGTGGAAGCGGTCGAAGAGGGCCTCTGCTTCTGCGCGCGTCTTCCCCTTCAGGCTCTCGGTCATCATCGAGGCGGACGCCGTCGAGATCGCGCAGCCTGCCCCCCGGAAGCCGACCTCCTTCAGCACGTCGTCCTCAAGCCGGACGAACACCGTCTCCCGGTCGCCGCAGAGCGGGTTGTAGCCCTCCGCTCTCCGGTTCGCGCCAGCCAACTCGCCGAAGTTCCTCGGCCCCTTGCTATGGTCCAGGATCACTTCCTGGTACAGATCCCGGAGCTCGCCCATCAGCGGAACATTCTCTGGACCTTCCGGATCCCTTCAACCAGCGCGTCGATGTCCCGGCGCGTGTTGTAGAGCGCGAGCGACGCGCGCGCGGTCGCCGGGATGCCGAAGAACTCCATGACCGGCTGGGCACAGTGATGGCCGGTCCGGATCGCGATCCCCTCCTGATCGAGAACCGTCCCGATGTCGTGCGGGTGGATGCCGTCGAGGGTGAACGAGAGGACGCCGATCTTTTCCCGTGCCGTTCCGATCACGTTCAGACCGGGGAGAGCGGTCAGCAAGGGGGTCGCGTAATCCAGCAGGTCCTTCTCGTGAGCCGTGATGTTCTCGATCCCGATCTTCGCGAGATAGTCGATCGCGGCTCCGAGACCGATCGCGCCGGCGATGTTCGGTGTGCCCGCCTCGAACTTGTATGGGAGCACGTTCCACGTCGTTTTCTCGAACGTGACCGAGCTGATCATGTCGCCGCCGCCCTGGTAGGGCGGCATGGCGTCGAGCAGCTCCGCCCGCCCGTAGAGGACGCCCACCCCCGTCTCGGCATACATCTTGTGTGCGGAAAAGGCATAAAAGTCGCAGCCGAGCTCGCGAACGTCCACGGCGAGCCTCGGGACCGCCTGCGCGCCATCCACGAGGACCGGGACGCCGCGCGCGTGGGCGATCTCGACGATCCGCCGCACGGGAACGAGCGTCCCGAGGGCGTTCGAGACGTGCGCGATCGAGACGACGCGGCTTCGCGGCGTGAGCAGGCGCTCGAGCTCCTCCACACAGACCTCGCCGGTCCGGTCGATTGGCAGGACCTTCAGGCGCGCCTTCTTCTCGTCACAGAGGAGCTGCCACGGCACGATGTTCGAATGATGCTCGAGCGCGGTCACGACGATCTCGTCCCCTTCGCCGACGGACTGCCGGCCGAAGGTCTGGGCCACGAGGTTGATGGCCTCGGTCGTCCCGCGGACGAACACGATCTCGCGGGTTTCGGCGGCGTTGACGAACGCGCGGACCTTCTCGCGGGCCTGGTCGTAGGCGTCGGTCGCCTCGACTGAGAGCGTGTGCACCCCGCGGTGGATGTTCCCGTAGGACCGTCGGTACATGTCGGCCACCGCCTCGATGACGGACTCCGGCTTCTGAGTCGTCGCCGCGTTGTCGAGGTAGACGAGCGGGTGGCCGTGAATCTTGCGGGCGAGGATCGGGAAGCCGCGGCGGAGGGCCTCGACGTCGAGGGGCGGGCGGTCCCCCTCGGCGGGTGCGCGACTCGGGAGGACGGTGCTCATGGGCGCGCCCCCCGGATCGGTTCGGCGTCGCCCCGGGACAGCCGCAGGCCGAGTTGCGCTTCCACGAACGCGCGGAGCGGCGCGACGCGGATCCTCGAGGCGACGTCGCTCGCGAAGGCGTAGACCAGGAGGTCGCGGGCCTCCGTTTCTCCGATCCCGCGCGAGCGCAGGTAGAACATCGCGGCGTCGTCGAGCTGCCCGATCGTCGAGCCGTGCCGACACTTGACGTCGTCGGCGAAGATCTCGAGCGCCGGCTTCGAGTTGACCAGCGCGTCCTTCGAAAGGAGCAGGTTCTTGTTCGTCTGCATCGCGTCGGTCTTCTGCGCGGCCGGCCGCACAATGATCTTGCCGTTGAAGACCCCCCGCGACTGTCCGTTCATGATGCCCTTGTAGAGCTCACGGCTCGTGCCATGCGGCTTTGCGTGATCGATCAGGGTGTGGTTGTCGAGGTGCTGCGTGCCGGATCCGATGAAGAGGCCGTTCAGTGTGCATCCGGCGCCCACCGCGTCGAGCCGGACGTTGAGGTCGTTGCGGGCCAGGGCGCCGCCGAGCAAGATCGAGTGCGAGGTGAAGCTACTGTCGCGCCCCTGGCTCACCTCGGTGGTCGCGACGTGGAAGGCCGCACCGCTCTCGCGCTCGAGCTTGGAGAAGTCGAGGACCGCGCCTTCGCCCAGGACGACTTCGGTGACGGCGTTCGTGAAGTAGAGCTCCCCGGCGGTCCCGATGTACGTCTCGACGATATGAGCCTCGCTGCCCGCCTCCGCGATCACGAGGTTGCGGGGGTGGGAGATCGTGGGACCGAAGACCGGCTCCGACAGAAAGACGAGGTGAATCGGGTGCGCGACGGCCGTCCGAGCCGGGATCCGGACGAACGCGCCGTCTTCGAGGAACGCCGCGTTGACGGCGGCGAAGGCGTTGCCGTTACGCGCGATCTTCGCGAGATGCGGCTCCACCGAATCCGGATCCTGCGCCAGAACGGCCTTCAGGCTGGCCACTTCGAGGCCAGCGGGCCGAGGTCCGGGAGAGGAGAGCGCTCGGGAATACCGGCCGTTGATGAAGACGAGCTGAACGCCCTCTCCCCACGCGAGAGAGGAGGGGTGAGGACGTTGAACGGGCGACTCCTGGTCGGGCGCCAGCTCGAACCGCACCTTCCGGATCGGCGTGACGTTCGTGTCCCTCCACGCTTCGTCGTGGACGGTCGGGAAGCCCATTTCGCGGAACCGATCCATGCCGACCCGGCGAATCTCGGCCAGCCAGCCGGGATCGCCCGGCGCACGCTTCTCGCGGTAGGCCTCGCCGAGCGAGCGCTCGAGGCCGGTCGTGCGCGTATCTTCCGCGACGGCTTCCATCACGAGACCGGGACGGGCTGCGTCTTTGCGGACGGCTCCTTCTCGAGCCAGGTGTAGCCCTTCTCTTCGAGCTCGAGCGCGAGATCCTTCCCCCCCTCGAGCGCGATGCGCCCGTCAACCAGCACGTGAAGGAAGTCCGGGACGATGTAGTTGAGCAACCTCTGGTAATGCGTCACGACGATCATGGCGCGCTCTGGGGTGCGCAGGGAGTTCACGCTGGAGGCGACGATCCGCAGGGCGTCGATGTCGAGCCCCGAGTCGGTCTCGTCCAGGATCGCGAGCGTCGGGTCGAGGATCGCCATCTGGAAGATCTCGTTCCGCTTCTTCTCACCGCCCGAGAATCCCTCGTTGACCGCGCGCTTGACGAGCTCCTCGTCGATGTCCACGAGTGCCGCCTTGTCTTTGACGAGCGACAGGAAGTCGAACGCGTCGAGTTCGGACAGCCCGCGGTGCTTGCGGACCGCGTTCAGCGCATTCTTCAGGAAGTAGAGGTTTGAGACACCCGGGATCTCGACCGGGTACTGAAACGCGAGGAAGATGCCTTCTCGGGCGCGCATTTCGGGCGCCATGGCGAGGAGGTCGTGCCCCTGGTACAGCACCTCACCCTGAGTGACCTCGTATCCGGGCCGTCCAGCAAGAACGTGCGCCAGCGTGCTTTTGCCCGAGCCATTTGGGCCCATGATCGCGTGGACCTCTCCTGCGTTCACGGTGAGATCCACACCACGGAGGATCTCAATGCCAGCGACATTCGCGTGGAGGTTCGTGATTTTCAGAAGCATGTTATCCGACGCTCCCCTCGAGGCTGACGCCCAGCAGCTTCTGCGCCTCGACCGCGAACTCCATCGGCAGCTCCTTGAAGACGACCTTGCAGAAGCCGCTGACGATCATGTTGACCGCTTCTTCGGGCGAGATGCCACGCTGCTGAAAGTAGAAGATCTGGTCCTCGCCGATCTTGGATGTGGACGCCTCGTGCTCCATCTGCGCGGTCGAGTTCAGGACCTCGATGACGGGGAATGTGTGCGCTCCGCACTTGTCACCGATGAGCAACGAGTCGCACTGCGAGTAGTTGCGCGCGTTGTCCGCCTTGCCGAGGATCTTGACGAGGCCGCGGTAGCTGTTCTGGCCGTGACCCGCGGAGATCCCCTTCGAGACGATCGTGGACTTGGTGTTCTTGCCGATGTGAATCATCTTGGTGCCGGTGTCGGCCTGCTGGTAGTTGTTGGTTACCGCGACCGAATAGAACTCCCCGACCGAGTTGTCCCCCTGGAGAATGCAGCTCGGGTACTTCCATGTGATCGCAGAGCCGGTCTCGACCTGCGTCCACGAGATCTTCGCGCTCTTTCCGAGGCACTTGCCGCGCTTGGTCACGAAGTTGTAGATGCCGCCGCGCCCCTGCGCGTCGCCCGGGTACCAGTTCTGGACCGTCGAGTACTTGATCTCCGCGTCGTCCAGAGCGACGAGCTCCACGACGGCCGCGTGCAGCTGGTTCTCGTCCCGCATGGGTGCGGTACAACCCTCCAGGTAGGAGACATAGCTCCCCTCGTCGGCGATGATCAGCGTCCGTTCGAACTGTCCCGTCTTGTCCGCATTGATTCGGAAGTACGTCGAGAGCTCCATTGGGCAGCGGACGCCCTTCGGCACGTAGACGAAGGAGCCGTCGGTGAAGACCGCGGAGTTCAGGGTCGCGAAAAAGTTGTCCGTGTATGGCACGACGGAGCCGAGGTATTGCCTGACGAGGTCCGGATGGGTCTGGACCGCCTCCGAGAAAGAACAGAAGATGACGCCGACCTCCGCCAGCTTCTCCCGGAAGGTCGTCGCGACCGAGACGCTGTCGAAGACCGCGTCCACGGCGACCCCGGCGAGCTTCTCGCGCTCCCGCAGGGGGATCCCGAGCTTCTCGTAGGTCTCGAGGAGCTTCGGGTCCACCTCGTCGAGACTCTTCGGCCCGTCCTTCCGGGATTTGGGAGCGGAGTAGTAGACGATCGCCTGGTAGTCGATCGGCGGGTAGTGGACATTCTGCCAGTTCGGCTCCTTCATGGTGAGCCATTGGCGGAACGCCTTCAGGCGCCAGTCGAGAAGCCACTCCGGCTCGCGCTTCTTTTCGGAGATCAACCGGACGATCTCTTCGTTCAACCCGGGGGGGACGGACTCTGACTCGATGTCCGTGACGAATCCGGCCTTGTACGGGCCGCTCGTCTCGAGAAGGGATCGAGGATCTGTGCTCATCGGGAACGCTCCGTAGCCTCGAGCGAAGCTTATCTAAACTATACGGATAAGTCAATAATGATTCATGGGCTAGGCCGAGGCTCTCCGGGACGCTCGAACAAAATGTGCCGTTGATTCGGTGAGATAGGCCAGAAACTGACAGGGCGTTTGGCGCCGCGGGATCGCTGTCACGAGCTTACGGCGGTCCGTCTCCTCGCGGCCCTGAGCTTCGGGGGCGACCGCCCGCCCCACGGCCGCGCCCGGCCGCCGAGCCGGGGTCAGCTCGACAGGGGCAGCCTAGGGCCACCCGCGTTCTGGGTCCAGCGGTAACCCCCGCGGCGGGGCCCCACCTGGGCCGGGCCGCACCCCAGGCCCCACGGCTGACGGGGCCTCGGGCGTGGTGTTCGGTGGGGCATCCTCGGTACGACCTCACCTCGACGTACTTCGAGGGGCAGTGCCCCGTAACCCGCAAGCTCCAGGGGGCCTACTCCCGCGATTACCAAAGTGGCGATCGGTTTGGTGTTGGACCCGGAGGGCTTCCCCAAGGCGCATGAGGTGACCGTCTGGCCGCCTGATTCATTCGCCGATTGGGGTTAGATCCTCGCCCACCTCCTGCAGCATGAGCGGTGTCCGCGAGCCCAAGCCGGCCGAGTTGATTGACCGCTTGACGGGCATGCCGAAGGCCGGGTGTCACGCGCGCCAAGTGTCTCGAGGTGTACTGGTAGACGAGCGTCCGGGCCTGTCCCGTCCAAGACACTCCAGCACCTAGCCAAGCGCCGGTACGAAGACCAGCCGGGACGCGCTGAGCTATAATGGGCCCGGGAGGGGCTGTCATGCAGATACGCCTTTCACCGAACCTCGACGAATGCGCTCGGTCCGTTCGGACGCCGATGACGGTGGATGAGTTCCTGGCGCGCTTCCCCGAGGTTCCGCCGGACCTCCGTGACGAACCGGTGCTCGGCGAGTACGTCCGCGCGTTCGGGCTCCTCCTGCGCGTGGCGCAGAAGCCGACGCCTTGCATGCGGAACACCGGCGACCACCAGCATGTGTTCTACATACGGCTGGTGAACGATCTGGCGATCTACGGCATCGGCCTCGCCAAGCGGGACCGGACGCTGGTGCGGGTTCGGGCCCTCCTTGATCAGTATCAGCAGCAGCCCGCCACGTTCGCGTGCACACTGGTGCCCAAGAAAGCGCGGGGCACGCCCCGATCCGGCTGCGCCTGATCAGCCGCCGCGCTTCTCCAGGCGGCGCAAGAAGACCTCGATCTCCTTCTTCGTCTGGAGATCGTCGGGTTCGTCCCGTGACCTCAAGGCCCGCCACGTAGGTCGCCTCCGCCTCGGCTAGACGACCCGCCTTCTCCAAAGCCCGACCGAGCCCACGATGCGCCGCCGAGTAGTCGGGTTTGAGCCGGATGGTCTCCTGGTCGAGCATAGCCTCCTCCGGTTGCCCGGCATCCAGGGCAGCGCTCGCCAGGCCGAACCGGACGACGGGATCCTCCGGCATCAGCGCGGCGACCTCTTTCGAACTCCTCGATCCGATTCCGCTCCACGATGAGGGTGGAGCCAGGAATCACGGCCTCAGGGGCCAGGTGCCACACCATCTCGGTCGGAGAAGAGACGACTCGAGGGAAGGTGCCACCGCATCTCGGTCACTCGTGGAAGGGCTTGTGGGGAAAGACATAGGGCGCCTCACGCAAGAGAGGCTGCTGATCCGGCGCTCGACGCCGCAGGGCGTAGAAGCGGAGCATCCCGGCGGTGAGATCCAGCTCGCATCGCACCAGGCGGTGGGGCCAATGGGGCGCGACCTCCAGGGTGCGATTGAGCAGGCGCACCGTCCCCGCGTCCGAAGTGCGTCGCAGGAACAAGACCTCACCCTGCAGGCGGGCTTGCAGATCGGCCTGCCAGGCGACGGGGAACGGGCGGCGCGGCGGGGCGGCCTCGATCCGCGCGGCCGCCCGCTGATGGTAGGCGCGGATGTACCGGTCGGAGCGCTCCTGCAGGGCGGCCAGCGATTCGTGATGGAATCGGGTCCAGACCTTGGCCTGCCAGCGGCCGTTGAAGTTCTCGATGGCGGCTTGGAAGCCACTTTCCTGGGGTGGGGCGAAGACCGGGCGGACGCCCAGGCGCAGGCACGTGCGGACGACGCGACCCAGCGCATCGGGCCAGCGGTGCGTCCCGGTGAAGATGCTGTCATTGTCAAATTGGGCGTATGCCGGCAGGCCCCATGTGCGCCAGTGCGCGACGAGCGCCGCCACCGCGGTGCTCGCCGTCACGAGCGGCTGCGGCCAGGCCCCGGGCAATCCCCCATACAAGGACACGACGGTCAGGACCTCCAGCTGCAGCCCCCCGGTGAGCGCCAAGCCCTCTACAATGTCGAAGCTGTCGAGCTCCCCCCGTCCCGGGGTGCCCGGGAGGTACCAGCCGGGGCGGGGCGGGGGCCGACGCAGCCGGCGAACACGATCCAGGACCCCCCGGCGGTACAGAATCCGGCCGATGGTGCGCACGGACGGCACGGCCGTCGCCGGCCGACGCGCCGCGAAGGCGCGGTGGATGGCCCGGGCGCCATACTCGCCCAGATCGCTGGTCGTCCTCAGGTCGTGCCGCAAGGTCATCACCAGCTGCTCCACCGCCTCGGGGATCCGGTGGATGCGCTTGGCCACCCGTGGCTGATCGCTCCAGTCCACGTCGTCCAGGGCCTGCGCCCCGGCCCGGCGGTGCCACCACTGCACCGTGGACAGGCTCACTCCATGGGCGCGCGCCACCGCCCGCATAGAGGCCCCGGCCCGGACCTTCGCCACCAGCGTTCGCCGCGTCGCCTCTCGTCGCCGCCCCTTTTCGCCATGGCTCCCCCTCGCTCACAGGCTTTACTCCAGTATCACCGTGACCGAGATGCGCTGGCACCTAACCGACCGAGATGGTGTGGCACCTGGCCCCTCAGGGCGAAAAGGCGGTCCTGATCTCGCCAGCTCGTAGGGCGGGACCCTCTTGCCCGAGCGAACCGCGGGGTTGTCATCGAGCAGCGGCGCGAACCTGACGAGGGGCAGGCAACCGTTCATGACCCTATGATAGGCGTGGAGCTGCCCACGTGTATCCGAACGGCGGCCCATTCGACATGCGCATGTCGCTCGCATTCGGCGCCTGGCTCGACCACGAACCGATGTGGCTTCCACCCCGGGAGGCCGATGCCGTCTTGGCGGCCCTTCGCGAGGAGCTGCCCTGGGAGCAGCGTGAGATCGTGCTCTTTGGGCGGAGGATCCTCCAGCCTCGCCTGATCGCCTGGGCCGGCGACGTCGGCTATCGCTACTCGGGGCAGACGCTCGAGCCGCGGCCGTTCACACCGGCAGCCCGAGGGCTCCTCGCGCGCGCCTGCGGGCTGACCGGAGTGCCCTTCAACCACGTCCTCGCGAACCGCTACCGGAGCGGCGACGACCGCATGGGGCTTCATGCCGACGACGAGCCCGAGCTCGGCGAGGATCCGGTGGTGGCGATTGTGTCGCTCGGTACGTCCCGGCGGCTCGTCATCCGGCCTCGCCGAAAAGACATGCGACAGCGGCATGACCTGGACCTGGGCCACGGGAGCCTCCTCATCATGGGTGGAACGTGCCAGCGTCACTACGTGCATGGCGTGCCGCGCCAGCCCGGGCTTCAGAGCGAACGGATTAGCCTGACCTTCCGCCGGCTGCTCCGGCCGCCATGAGTGCGGGGCGATCGTGGCGTCTAGCCGGACGGGCCCGCTCAACAGCGGGGACACAATTGAACGCTCTGCTCCGGAATCTGTAGCGGGCGGGTGGCGGTGGCCCGTTGGACCTTCGGCCACCGAATGCGGGCAAGTCGTCGCTTCATGCCCGCCTGACGGGGTCGGGCGCCCAGGCGGCGCCGTATCCGTTCGCGACCCAATATCCCCAGCTGAGATGATGCCCCAGGAGCGACAGGTCGAGGGAACGGTCAGCAAGGTCGACGCGATGGGCAAGACGGTGGGGGTCTCTACCGGGCTCTTCGGTCTCCTGGGAACGACGGTGCAGGTGGATGACGGGACCCAGATTCGAGTCCAGGGTAAGCCGGCCCCGCTCACCGAGATCACGTCAGGATCCTCAGAGGGGCCAGACTCGCCGATCTCCTCCGGACCCACCTCCGGGCCAACCCGAAGGTGGCCGCCCTGATTCAGGCCCACCGCCAGCGTCACCTCACGTCGGAGGCGGGCCGAAAACTCGGCGGGCGGACGGCGGACGGAGCGACTTCAGAGATCGAGGAGCCCGTCTGGCGCAGGGGTCGGCTCTCTGTTAGGGTCGGGATCGACGGGATGGCGATCCTCATTGTCGTGAGCCGCACTGCCGGCCAGACCTTCCAACTCGTCCAGACGTTGGCCCCCCAGTTCGGCCGCGACGTGGAGCTCATCTGGGATCGCCGGATCGGCGATCGGCGGCGTCCCGACCGCGCGGCGTCCGTGGAGTGGCGACGTGTGGACCGCCGCCGAGCGGAGGTCGAGAACCTGTTCCTCGACGCGAGACGGATGGAGCGTCGCCAGACGCCTGCGTCGCGGATGCCTGAACGCCGACAGGCCGAGCGACGCCGACGCATGCCGGACACCTGGTGGGCGCTCGGCTTCGTACTGGTACGGCCGGATTCGCCCGCCGTCCCCACGGTGCGGGGCGAGATCAGCGACTAGCCGTGTCTCACGACGCCGCCAACGCCGGCCGCCGGATTGCCATGCGCCGCCAGCGCCGCGGGCACTCCCAGGTTGCCTTCGCTCGTCACGCGAGGATTTCCCGGAACGCACTGATCGAGTACGAACGCGAATGGCCGCGTGCCGAAGAGCGCGCGCCTGGCACGGATCGCGGAAGCCGGCGGCGTTTCCGTCGACTGGCTCCTAAATGGGCGTGCCCCGCGCGCGTCGGTCCGCGACCCCGAGTGGGATGCCGCGCTGCGGACGCTCCGCGTCGTGTGGCGAGATCCGATCCGGCGCCGTCTCGCGCTCGTTGGTGCTGGCGCTCAACCGGCGTGGCGCGACCACGCCCGCTTGCCTGCCGCCGGCGCGGGCAGGCCAGCGGTCGCAGAGGACGCGGGACGTCGCGAATCCCCCGCAGGGGCGCACGCTGGGTTCCCGCCCATGACCCCCCCATCTGGCGCGACGCCGCCGGGACGCCACGCGGGCGTAGTTCGGTCGCCCGATTCTAGAAGAGCCGCCGCAGGCGGTCGGCGACCTCGACCGCGCCCAGGCTGGCCGGGAACACGAGGTCCGCGCCCGAGCGGGTGGCGGCGCCGCCGGTCTGGGCCGCCGCGTCGGCGACGAGGACGAACGGGACCTTCTCGGCAACGGGATCCTTCCGGAGCGCGGTGCAGAGGGCGACGAGATCCATGTCGGGCACGGCGCTCGAGACCACGATGAGGTCGGGCCGATCGTCGAGGCGCGCGAAGGCGCCCGCGGCGTTCCCGACCTCCACGACCTCGTAGCCGACACGCTGTAGCGCGCCCCGCATGCTCGGGCCCTGCCGCGGCACGGGCCGCCCGGGTTCCGGCGAGTCGGGGCCCCGCTCGGCGTTGATCAGGAGCAGTGTGCTCATCGCGTCGGAAGGTTGTGCGAACGACATGCCACCGCCGGCGGCCCACCAGGGCTTTCTGGAGCTGGCGAGCTGGGTGTGACCGGGCGGGCCACGGGCGGCCCCTCGACCAAAGTTCGGCGAGCTGGTGCCCCCCTGCGTCACCGCCACCAGAGCCCACGGGCGTGCCGACCAGAACGCCGCGCTGCGTTGACTTGATCCGAGCCCGGCGCCGGCACCCTGCTGAGTCTGCGGCGCATCTCCTGGAGCCGTCGGGACCCGCGCACAAGCCCCGCTCACCAGGCATGCTTCTTGCCCCGTCCAGACGGCAGTCTTCACAGGGGGCACGACGGATGTGACGATCCGGTGGACAGCCATGCCTCAGTGTCGGCGCGTGCCTCGTGGCGGGCTGCGAGGGCAGCAGCCGTGCGGTCATCGGGCCTGCCAGCAGCGGCTCGAGCGGGCGGATCGACGCGGCCCCGACGACCCTTCATGATACGCGCGCGGCTGCCGGACCGTTCAGTGAACCGCCGGCGGACCACGGCTCACCCCCCTGATTTATGTCCCGCGGAGGCGGCTTCCCGGACACCGCGATGATCCGGAACAAGTGCACAGCGTGCTCGAAGCGCTTGGGCGTGGAGGGGGGCACGGTCCTGATGGACCGCGTTGGCCGCAGCTACCACCTACAGTGCTGGTGCAAGGTCATGGACGCTACCGCCGCGGCCCACCGGCGCGCCAAGAAGACACCGATTAAGCGGGCGACGACCCCGCCGAAGGCGACCCCGACAGGTCCAGCCCCGGGAGCGGGGGGACGACCACGCCCGGGTGCCCCGCGCGGCTCACGTCGGGAATGATCCTCCGCCTCGGCCTCCCATGCCGAGCTCCTGGGCGAGACGCCCGCCGATGAGAAGCGGTTCATGGAGGCGCAGCGTAACAACGCAGCGAGCGAGTAGCGATGTGTGAGAGTCGGCCAGCTCCTTTCGGGCTGGCCGGCTTCGCGCTCCCCCAGGTCGCCACCCTGATCCAGGCCCGCCGACAGCGCTTGTTGAAGAAGGCCAGAAGCCCCGCCAATGGCCCCGTGCATCCAAGGACGGCCGAACGAACGAAACGGAGGGAGTCCCCGCGTCCATGACGTCCCGCCCAACCTTCGCGGCACTCGCCGCCCCACATCGCTTCCGCGTCCGCCTCGACGATGAGGGCTGGCCGATCATCCCGGGCCGGTATGGGCGCCTCGAGTACCACGACGCAGCGTCGCTCGCGGTCTACACCGACCGGCCCCGGCTCGTCGCCCGCCTATGGGGCGTGCCCGCATCTTCTACGGGTCCAAGCCCGAATAGAAAGGTGGCTAGGACCGCCGTTCACTCGCAGCTCATGGACCCGGTGCCAAGCGCCGCCGGCACGCTGGCGGTGCTTAAGGGCGCCAAGCATCCGCACGCCGCGATGCTACTGACCGACTTCATGCTCAGCCGCGAAGGTCGGCAGATCATGGCGCAGGCCGAGTATTTCCCCGCGCACCCGGAGATCTAGAGGGGGCGCCCCAGCTCGCCGGCATCGTGCCCAGGAAGGCCGCTACACCGAGAACTTCGTCAACCCGCAGCAGCTCAAGGAGGACCTGGAGAGCACGGACCGAATTATTCGGCAGCTGAAGCATGGAATCCGCAGCAATAGGATACGTCCCAGGCAAGGAGGCGCCAATGAATCGGTGTAGCATTCTCAGTCTCTCTGCGATTACAGCTCCCAGGTAGTGCAGTCGGTCAGCAAGAGTCACTCAAGGAGCAACTCCTAGGAACCTGGACGCTGGTGTCCCATGAAATTGTGCGCCCGGATGGCAGCAGGTTGCACACGTTTGGCCCCAATCCAAAAGGCGTGGCCTTCTTTGACAGCAATGGCCACTACATCATCACGGTCATGCGCTCTGACCGGCTCAAATATGCGGTCAACGACTCTACGTTCCGAGCGTGAGGAAGGTGATCACGGCGGGGCTGCCCACCGGGGTGTACTGGTCGGTGAACGTCAGCTTGCTCGATCCCTGATGGACCCGATAGGCGGTGACGCTGTCCCCCCGATGGTTGCAGACGTACATGAAGCGGCCGGTAGGATCGATGTTGAAGCTGCGCGGATAATCGCCCCGGGTCCATTCCTCCCCGACCAGCGTCAGCGCGCCGGTCTGGTCGATCGAGAAACTGGCGATCGTGTCGTGGAGGCGGTTGGCCGCGTAGACGACCTTGCCGTCCTGCGAGACCAGCACTTCCGACGTGAAGTTGGTGCCGACGAACTCGTCGGGCAGGGTCGAGATCTCCTGGACGGGGGTCAACCTGCCGGTCGTGGCGTTGTAGGTCATGAAGGCGATCGTGGAGGCCTCTTCGTTGAGCGAGTAGAACCAGATCCCGTTGGGATGGAAGGCGAAGTGGCGTGGCCCCGCGCCCGCCGATGACGCCACGGTCTGGTGGTTGGTCAGTGTGCCGTTGACCTTGTCCAGCGTCCAGACGATGGTGAGATCGAGCCCCAGGTCGTTGGCGATCACGAAGTTCCCCGCAGGATCGGTCTGGATCATGTGCGCGTGCGGCGCGTCGTGGCCGCTGATGGCGAAGCTGCCCGGCGGCGCGTTGGCCGCATGAATCGGTCCCACCGGGCAGGCGGGCGTACATGCCGTGTTGTCGCTCACGACGTCGCTCGGATTGGCCAAGCTCCCGTCCCCTTGAACGGGGAGCACCGCCACGTTCCCGCCGAAGTAGTTGGCGACGAACACCCATTGCCCCGACGGATGCACGCTCAGGTGCGCGGGGCCGGCGCCGCCCGAGGTCACGGTATTGAGGAGGGTCAGGTCTCCGTACGCCGCGTTGACGGCGTAGGCCGACACCGAGCCGGTCGTGGTGCCGTTGAAGTTGCTGATCTCGTTCGCCGAGTACAGGAAGCGATTGCTCGGATCGAACGCGATCCAGGACGGGTTGACCGTGCTCGGGAAGACCTTGATCAGCGTCGTGTGGTCGATCCCGAGCCTCTCGTGGCAACGGCGGATGAATACCGTACACTTCTCTTCGACCCGATTGGAAGGAAATGGTGGGGTGGCGGAACGCCCTTGAGCAAGACGAGCCTTCCGCCGGCCGCAACTCTAGAAGCAAGATGGTCGGGCGTCAAGCGGCGGTTCCGCGGCACCCCGCGCGTCGCGCCCGCTGTCCCCAGCTGTCTCCAAGATACGGCTGAGCCGGCGCTGGATCCCCTCGACGTGCGTGCCGGCCCAGAATACCCGGCCGCAGCCGCCGCAGGTCCAGAACTCCCGCCGGGTCGCGAAGGTGTACGGCGGGACGCGGTCCCGCACCGCCTCGGGCAGGCTCGGCGCGAGGAGGCCGTTGCACTCGAGGCACCGCGACAGGGGGCGGCCGCCGGTAAGGCCGCAGCCCCGCGCGACCTCCTCGATCTGGGCGTCCAGCCCCTCAGCGCGCACGAGGAGCCCGGCATCCCGCGCGCGGCGGGCGAGGGCGGCATCCCGTGTCAGGAGCCGGCGCCGCTCGGCGAGGGCGAGCGCGAGGAGGCGTCGATCGGGCGCGTCGCGGTAGTAGAGCGTGTCGTAGCCGAGGGCGCGGAGCCAGCGGGCAAGCCGGCCGAGCATCACGTCGGCGACGAACCGTGGGGTGTCCATTACGCTCTCGTCACCCATCGCGCGGCGTCGTCGTTGCGACGCCGCGGCCTCCATTGTATCCTTCCCCGGGCTCGATGCTCCTCCCCGTCGCCGAACGGTTCTACTGGGTCCTCTACGGCGGCCTCCTCTCGCGGCTCCCCGAGGCCACCGCGGTACGCGTCGGTCAGGCGCTCTTCCGCACGCTCCCGCTGACGCCGCTCCGGGCCCTGGCCGTGGACGACCCCAGGCTCGCCGTGGACCTCGCGGGGGTCCGTCTGCCGGGCCCGCTCATCCTGTCGTCCATGTACTACGACCTCCAGGTCCTCCGCCGCGCGATGGCCCTCGGTTTCGCGCGGTAACGAGTCACGAGCACGCTGCCGGCATCCGTGGCAAAGGTGAACTGTTCCTCGTCCGGGGAGACGTCTTCGTCGCAAGTCCGAGCTGGCACGAGCTCGGCTTGCAGCCCCCAGCGTACCAGGGCGGCCAGGATCAGCCGCGATGGCCTACCTCGCAACGTCCCCCTTCTATGCGCTCCGGCGTTCGCTCCCTCAATCTTGAAGGGTCACCACGGAGTGGTGGTGGGCGATGAGGCTTTCCCGGCGCGGCGGCCGCGACCTGGCCCATGCGCCTTCCTCGGACATTCGCGCCGCATCGCACGCGGATGCTCGGGGAGGGATGCGCCCTTCGCACTTGAGGGGCGCGCGCGTTCGAACCGCAATCGATCATGGCAGGACGGATCGAGGACTATGCGCTGGTCGAAGACTGCGAGACCGCGGCGCTCGTGGGACGGGACGGCTCCATGGACTGGCTGTGCCTGCCCCGCTTCGCGATATCCGGAGGCCGCTCGACCGACCAGGTCCAGAAGGAGACGACGCGATGACGACCGAGAAGCAACGTCAGGCCGCCAAGAGGGAGCATCCTGAAGACTCAAGGGCCTGGCGACCCCTGTTATCGAGGGCACACACGCGCGCTCAGCCGGAAGGCGGGGGGCGAGCCAAGCCTGGATCCAGCGGACAGGGCGACCCCCCTCCTCCTGCAGGGGCGCATCTGACCCCCGATCAGCAATCCAAGATGCGAGACGTCCTCTCGGTCCATCGTGGAGCTATCCAGAGCCTGACCGAGCAACTGCGGCAGGCGCAGGACGAGGTGGCCGACAAGCTCTTTGCTGCGGGCCCCGTCCAGTCGGCGGATCCACAGCCTTTGCTCCAGCGCATCACCCGGCTGCGCGAGCGGCTGCCGCAGGAAAGTGCCAAGGTGGCCGGCGAGGTGCGGGCTCTTCTGACCGCTGACTAGGTGGCGCAAGCGGTCCGGGTGAAGGACCGCCTGAGGACCCTGACGACGGAGATGCGACAGCTCCTGCGGGAAGGCCAGTCCTATCCTGAGCCACGCGCCCTCGTCATCGGCCGGGTCACCTGGTCGTTGGCCAGACCCGCTGAACGTCGCGGGCCGGCTCGTCCGTCAGGCACGCGAGGTCTCGGTGCTGCGAGCATGCTCTGCCTCATCAGTCGACCGTAACGGCGTTGCGCGCCGTACCCGCGGACCCGTGATGACTTTGGGACAGCCGCTGGGGAGCGGCGTCGCCCGCGAGCAGCTCCCCGTTCATGCCGAGGGCAGAGTGGAACTTGCAGTGGAAGCCCACGACGCCCGACGCTGGGAACACCACGTCCACCTTCATCGTCCCCTTAGGCGGAACGTCCCTATCGATCGCCTGACCCGGGACACTGAAGTTGTGGAGGGTGCTGGATTCGTTCTCGACCTCGACACTGAGCTTCTGCCCCGGTACGCCCCGCACGAAGGTGGGGCTGAAATAGTAGTCGTCCGCCTCGACTTCCACGTCCGCTTGACCTCTCACATCCTTCGTCCCGTGATCGGCGAAGGTCAGGTTGCCCAGCTTCAACGGCTTCGCCGCCGTCACGGCGACGGCGGCGGGGCCTCCAGCTCTCGCGGCGGAACCGGGCTGGACCGCGATCTTGCGCGGCGCCATGCCCACGGTGACCGTTGCCACGACCGTGCGGCCGTCAAGATCGACGATGGAGATGTCGTTCGAGCCCTCGTTGGAGACGTAGGCGGTGCGCCCATCGCCACTGGCGGCCACCCAGTGAGGCGTCGTGCCCACTGTGACGACGGCCCTCACCGACTTCGTCGACGGGTCGAGGACGGCGAGTTCGCCCGGTCCCTGGCTCACCACGAGGCTGGCGCCGCCGTCCGGCGTGAAGAGCGGGAAGTGTGGAGAAGCACCCACCGCGACCTGTCCGACGAGCTGCCGGGTGGACGCGTCGAACACCTGGACAGCGTCGGAGCCGGCCAGCGTCAGGTAGAGCCACTTGCCGTCGGGACTCACGTCGAGAGCGCGGGGCGTCCGGTCGAGCGGAATCCGCCCGATCTCGTTCCAGCCGACGAGGTCGAGGATCACGAGTGCGGTCGCCCCCTGCTGCTGCGAGCCGATGAACGCGGTACGGCCATCTGGGGAGAGGGCGCCGTTGTGGGGCTGTGCCACCGGGACCCGTCCGACCACGCGGTCGCTGCCGGTGTCCACGATCAGCGCCTGGTTGGTGCCGAAGCCCGACACGAGGACCTCACGTCCGTCGCGTGACATGGTGAGCCCGTGAGGGTTCGCCCCGACGTCGACGCTCGCGATGACCCGGTCGGCGGTCGTGTCGATAACGCTCACCGTGGACGCGCCGTCGCTGCTGACATAGACCTTCCGCCCATCTGGAGTGATGACGAGGCCGTGGGGCCCGGGTGGCACTGGGATCGTAGCGAGAACGCGGTGGCCCGCGGGATCCACGACCGCGACCGCGTTGTCCTTGAAAAGCCCGACATAGACCTTCGGCGGGGTGGGGGGTCCGGACTGGGCTCGAGCCTCCCCGTATCCCAGCCAACCAAGCGGCACGAGCGCGAGGGCACCGAACAGAGCGATGCGACGTTTTGTCATGGTATGACCTCCTTGCGGTGCATGTTCTATCCACTTGCGCTAACGCCCGGGCCTTTCATTCGTTCCGTCGCCCGTCGCCGGGAACGAATCTGGCGCTGCGGCGTTACGAATGGAGGAGGGGCGCCTGGACGCTTGGTGGTGGATCGCGAATGAGGCCGGCGTACCATGGTCCTGGGATGGAGCCACCAGGCGTGGACCCGGTCGCGGCCCTGGGGCGCGACGCCCTGGCCTATGCGGACACTCTCTATAACCTCGCCCGCTACCTCACGGGCAACCAGGCGGACGCCGAGGACCTCGTCCAGGAGACGTATGCGCGGGCTCTCAAGGGAGCGCGACAGTTCACGTCCGGCACCAATCTCAAGGCCTGGCTCTTTCGTATCCTTCGGAACACGTTCGTGAGCCTGTATCGCCGTCACCGTCACGACCCGACAGTGGGCGGCCTGGACACCGTCGACCCCTCGGCGCAGGGCGCGGCCCGGGAAGAGTGGCTGCGGGACGACATCGAACTCGACCGACTGCGCAAACTGGTGGGCGTGGAAATCGAGCAAGCGCTCATGACCCTCTCGGAGGACGCCCGGTCCGCCATCCTCCTCGATCTCGAGGGTCTGACCGAGGTCGAGGTCGCGGACGTCATGGGTTGTGCGGTGGGCACGGTGAAGTCGCGGCTCGCGCGGGCGCGGGCGGCGCTGCGGTCGCGGCTCAAGGACTACGCGCGATGAAGGGATCTCCGACCTGCAATGAAGTGCGGCCGAGACTCCTGGACTACCAGCGGGGGCAGCTTGACCCCGAGCCGGACCGGGAGATCCTTACCCACCTGGAGAGCTGCGCACCCTGCGCCCGCGAGGGAGCGGCGGAGCAAGCGCTCACCGAAATACTCGAGCGGCGGCTTCCCCAGCACACCGCCTCCTTCGCCCTCAAGCGGCGGCTGGCGACCCAGTGGCCCCCCACCCCAAGCGCGATGCCCTCGTGGTGGAACCGCTGGAGCCGATCTTTAGTCCCGGCGGCGGCCGTCGCCGTGCTCCTGGTGGCCGCGCTGCAGCCGTATCTCCGGCATCCTGAGGTCGGCCCGAGCGGGATGGTCAGCGAGGCGGTGAACGACCATCTCCGGGTGCTCTCCAGCCAGAACCCGGTCGACGTCCGGAGCGGCGGTCTCCACCAGGTCAAACCCTGGTTCGCAGGACGGCTCGACTTCGCTCCCGTCGTACGATTTGGCGGCGATGACGACTTCCCGCTCCAGGGGGGTGCGGTCGGGTACTTTGTTGATCGCAAGGCGGCCGTGTTCGTCTTCAATCGACATCTGCACGTCGTCACGCTGTTCGTCTTCCCTGCCGACGGCTTTGCCTGGCCCGCGCGCGGCCTCACGCCGATGGGCGACACGCAAGCGTATGCCACCACCGCGCGGGGATTCCACGTAATCCTCTGGCGTGACGGCGAGCTCGGCTATGCCCTCGTCTCCGACGTGGAGCAGGCAGAACTCACCCGGCTGGGTGTGAAGCTGGCAAGCGGCTCCTGAGATACGGCCACTTAACGAGCCACCCTCCGGTCGGTCAGTGGCTTAGCCAGTGGCCAAGGCGAAAATCCGCCACCGGTGAACGCCGCCTCGAGGGGGATCCCTACAATGGGACCTGTCCCGTGCGTCGGAACGAGAGTGGGTGTACCCCATTCACCGAGGTGTCGTGATGCCGCCCCGAGATTATCGCTCGCCTCGTCGCGGAACACCGCGACCGCGCGCTCGACATACGCGCGGGACCCGCTCATTGAGTTTGAGCTTGCGCCTTCGAGCCCTGGGTCCGTCGACGTCGAGCCAGTCGCCGAACCACCATGTCGTGTTGCCGTCCCAATAGACGCAAGGGACGGATGGCCACGGATACCAGATATGCCAACCGGTTGGGGCAGGGGACCGTTGGCTCCCCCACGAGCGCGCAGATCTCTCAGGTCCGTGCTGTGGCACTCACGGTGGCACTCGTCTGCTGGCGGCCCGAAGGTGATTGTGCCCTGGAAATCTCCCGGTCTGGCGGTGACTTGCGGCGTATCAGCATCACGGGATGCAGCCAGTGAATGTCCAGGCGGAGCTCGTGCGACAGGGGGCCAGCCTTCGGTGAGGTGGGGGCGCCGAAGCCCGTCGGGTCGGCTCCGCCTCTCTCGTACCCCTCGGGGCCACGCGTGACGAGCGCGATTCCGCGGGCGTCCCGGGGAGCCAACGATCGAGGCCCGCTGGGCTGCCTGCGCCAGCACCGCCTGGAGGTGGCCCTCGCGCTCCCCCTGTTCTCCTACGTCTTGCTCCTGACGGTCGCACCGATCCTCGACACCGTCCGCCTCTCCCTCACCGCGCCGTTCGGAGCCGGGTTTCCATCGCTCGCCAACTATCAGGCCATCGTGGCGTCGGCGGTCTTTCGCACCGCCGTCATCAACACGATCGCAGTCGCCCTGCTGTCGCTCGTGCTCCAGCTCGGGGTGGGACTCGGCGTCGCGCTGATGCTCCACCAGACGTTTCCGCTGCGGGGCCTGGTCCGGACGGTCATGCTGGTGCCCCTCGGCGTGCCGACCATCGTGGCGGGCGCCGTCATGCTGCTCGTGTTCTCCCGCTCGGGCTACCTCAACGCCCTACTCTTCGCGCTCGCCGACGCCGTGAACGTGATCCCGGGCGTGGCGTGGGAGTTCGTGCCGACGAGCTGGACGGTGGCCGGCGGCTTGCGCACCCTGGCCACCCTCGCCATCGCCGACATGTGGAAGGTGCTCCCGACCGTGACCCTGATCTTCCTGGCCGGACTCGAGTCGATTCCCGAGGATGTCTACGAGGGGGCCGACGTGGACGGCGCCGCGCCGTGGCAGCGCTTCCTTTGGATTACGTTGCCGCTCCTGGCGCCCTACGTGACGATGGCGGTGATCCTGCGGGCGATCGACGCCTTCCGCATCTTCGAGCTGGCGCTGGTCATGGCCGGCCGCGTGGAGCCGGTGCTCGGGACGTTCATCTGGAGCCGCTACGGCCCGCCGACCAACGATCCGTTCACCGCCGCCGCGGCGGCCATCGTGTTGTTCGCGCTGATCATGGTGTTCATCGCGCTCTATCTCCGAGTGGTCGCCTTTCGGGCGGAGCAGGGGCGGTGAGGCTCGCGCTCCGGCGTTTCGCCTTCGGGGCCCAGGTGGTGGCGTCACTCCTGTTGGTGCTGTTCCCGATCTATCTCCTCGTGATGGTGTCGGTCGCGCCGGGGGACGCCATCTTCGGCGAACGCCCCGCCCTCGTCGTGACCGAGCCGACCTTCCGATTCTGGCAGCGCGTGATGTCCCGAGGCGATCTGTGGGGCCCCCTGCTCAAGAGTGTGACCGTGGCCTGCGCGACGACGCTGGCCGGCGTGGCCATCGCCGCGCCGGGCGCGTACGTCGTGGCCCGTCTCCCGGCCGGCATGCGCTACCTGCTCGTCGTGGGACTCCTCGTTACGCGGATGTTTCCGGAGTTCGCGGTGGGAGTCTCGGTGGCCACCCGCTTCGCCCAGCTGGGTTTCGTTGACAGCTATGCGGGGCTCACCCTCGCCCACTTGATTGGGGCGCTGCCGTTCATCGCCTGGATTCTTGTCGGCACCTTCGAGGGCATCCCGCGTGACATCGAGGAGGCGGCGGCCGTGGACGGCGCCTCGCGGGTCGGGACCCTGGTGCGAGTCGTGTTCCCGGCGGCGGCGCCGGGCATCGCCGTTGCCGCGCTGTTCGTCTGGCTCTACTCTTGGAACGAGTTCGTGTACGCGCGCCTCCTGAGCACGAGCCAGTACACGCTGCCGCTCCAGGTCTTCCAGGCGGTGGACCGGGGCACGAAGCAGCAGATGGCGGCGGTGGCGACGGTGCTGGTCGTGCCGATCCTGCTCGTCGTGGCCGTGCTGCAGCGCTTCCTGCGCCCCGGGGCGCTGGCCGGAGCGATCAAGGGCTGAGCGGCCAGGGGGACCACGGGGGTCGAGCGATGCCTGGATGGACGCGGATGGCGACAGCCGGCGGTCTGGTGGCTGCCCTCCTGGTGGTGGCCTCGGGGTGCCAGCAGCCCGAGGCCGAGCGGACGCCGGGCGGGCCGTTGGCGGACGTTGCTCTCACCTTCGCCACCTCGCTGGCCGAGGACGAGAAAGACGCCGTGCGCGAGGTGCTGGGCCGGTTCACGCGCGAGACCGGCGCCTCCGTTGCCGTGGCGGCGGTGACCGGGGAGGACCTGCCGGAGAAGCTCAAGGTGGAGGTGCGGGCGGGTCGACCCACGATCGATCTCTTCGCGAAGGACACGCTCGCGCTCCGGGTGCTCGTCGACGAGGGCCTGGTCGAGGATCTCTCGGATGTCGCCATCCCGGAGGGCGTGCTCCCCGCGATGGTTCCCGACCGGTTCGAGGGCAAGCAGTACTTCCTGCCGTTTCGGCCTAACGTCCAGATCACGTACGTGAATCGGACTCGCTTCAAGCAGGCGGCGGTCACGGCCCCGACAACGGTGGAGGAGCTGCGGACCGTGGCTCGCGCACTCAAATCGGCGGCTCGCGGCGTACCCAAGGTCACCATCCCCTTGGCCGAGGGTGCCGCAGCGGGCGTCACGATCATGGAGTGGATCGTGGCCTTCGGTGGCAACCCCCTGCTCCTGAACGACGGGGGGTCGGTGCGGGCCTTCGAGTTCCTCCGAAGCCTGTGGGCGGAGGGTCTCTTGGCGCGCGAGAGCCTGCTGGCCAAGTACGACACGCAGGTCGATTACCTGCAGGGCGAGACGGCGTGGCTGGCTCCCAACTGGCCGTTCACCTCCAAAGTGTTTGCCGAGCAAGACATTCTCTCGCGCTTCGAAGTGTACGCGGGATGGCGCGGGCCGGTCCGCGCCGCCCATGTCCTCGGCGGGGACGTCCTCGGGATCCCCAAGGGGATCGGAGGCCGGCGCCGGGAGGCCACCCTGGCCCTGGCCCGCTTTCTGATGTCCCGCGAGGCCCAGGAGGTGCTGGTCGAGCGTAACGCATGGCCATCGATCCGGAGCGACGCGTATGGCAGCGTGCCGGCAGAGCAACGCGAGACCTTCGACGCGGTCCAAAAGGCCCTGGCCGCCGCCGTCCGCCGTCCCGACGTGGTCTACTGGGCGGACGTCACCGAGGCCATGAACGAAGCGGTCCGGCGTATCCTGGTGCGAAGCGAGCCGTCGACGGCGGTTCTCGACGCGCTTCACGCGCAGATCGCGGCGGGCGCGCGCCGGAAGGGGGCCCTGTACCCCCCAACGGAGTGGCGATGGCTGGACGAGCCCGGTCCCAGCCCAGGAGCGGCCCAGAGGAGCACGGCATGGCGGTGATCGGGATCTCTGGCTCGTACGGAGGGCTGGATCACCACGGAATAGTGGTGGGCGGTGAAGTTCCCTGGGGTTGCCGGCGGCGCCTTGCGCGTGACGTGCGCTTCGCGCCGGCGCATCGCCCGATTCGTCCGAAGGGGCCGATGGGCCGCGAAGAGGGCGGTATTGCCGCCTCTTGACCTCGGCGCGCTTCAGTCCATGCTGATTACATGCCGCGGAAGCACCTGGATCGCGGCCGGCGAGCGTACGACCGCCGCGCGTGGAAAGACGCCCATGAGTTCCTGTCCCTGGCCGATCGCGAGATCGCCCTGCGGGCGGCGGACCTCGAGCGACTGGCGATCGCGGCGTTCCTGGTCGGACGCGAGGGTGAGTTCGAGCGCACGCTGGAGCGCGCTCACCGGGCGTACCGGGACGCAGGCGACCGCCCGGGCGCCACCCGCTGCGCGTTCTGGATCGGCTTCCGCCTCTTCCTGCGCGGCGAGACCGGGCCCGCGAGCGGGTGGTTCGCGCGGGGTCAGCGGCTGCTCGATCAGGAAGGCCGAGAGACCGCGGAGGAGGGGTATCTGCTCCTCGCCGCTGCGGAGCAGCATCTCAGGGCGGGCGAGTGGGAGCGCGCTGGCGCCGTCGCCCGCGAGGCGACCGGCGTCGGCACTCGTCTCGGCGATCGTGACCTGATCGCCGCCGCGCGGCACGTGGAGGGGCGGACGCTCCTGGGGATGGGCCGGGTCGAGGAGGGGTTCGGGCTGCTCGACGAGGCGATGGTCGAGGTCACGTCCGGCGAGCTCTCCCCGATGATGACGGGTCTGATCTACTGCAGCGTGATCGAATGCTGCCATCAGGTCCACGCGCTCGGCCGCGCTCGTGAGTGGACGGCCGCGCTCGGCCGCTGGTGCGAGGACCAGCGGCAGATGATGATCTTCACCTCGACGTGCCTGGTGCATCGCGCGGAGATTCTGCAGCTCCAGGGCGCGTGGGCGGCCGCGCTCGCCGAGGCGCGCCGGGCCTCGGAGCAGCATGCCGAGGGGATCGACGAGTATCCGTCCGGCGCGGCGTTCTACCAGCAGGGCGAGATCCTCCGGCTGCGGGGGGAGTTCGACGCCGCCGAGACGGCCTACCGCAGCGCTAGCCAGGCGGGCGCCGAGCCGCATCCGGGCCTCGCGCTCCTGTGGCTCGCGCGGGGGCGCATGCGCGCGGCGGCCGCCGCGATCGGGCGTGCCCTCGACGAGACCGGTGAACCGCTCGCGCGGGCGCGGCTCCTGCCGGCCCGGATCGAGATCCTGCTCGCCGCGCGCGACCGCGAAGGAGCCCGCGCCGCTTGCGGCGAGCTCGCCGAGATCGCGGCGAGGTTCGACACCGACATGCTGCGCGCGACGGCCGCTCAGGCCCAGGGCGTCGTCGAGCTGGCCGCGGGGAAGCCGCGGGAGGCGCTGGTCCGGCTACGGCTTGCCTGGAAGAAGTGGCAGGCGCTCGAGATCCCGCACGCGGCGGCCCGCGCCCGCGAGGTGCTGGGCCTCGCCTGCCGCGCGCTCGGCGATCGGGCAGGGGGGCGGATGGAGCTCGAGGCGGCGCGGCGGGCCTACCTGAGCCTGGGCGCCCGTCCAGACGTCACGCGGGTCGACGCGCTCCTGGCCAATCGGCCCGACGCTGGCCGCCACGGTCTCACGCCCCGCGAGGTCCAGGTGCTGCGCCTGGTGGCTGCCGCGAAGTCCAACAAGGAGGTCGCCGACGCGCTCTCCTTGAGCGTCAAGACAGTCGAACGCCACGTCGGCAACATCCTGACGAAGCTCGACGTCCCCTCCCGGGTCGCCGCCACGGCCTGGGCCTACGAGAATGAGGTGGTCCGCCCGGCCGACTGAGGGAAAACCCTCACTCCACGCTTTGCCGGCGAGTGGGGGCTCTCCCCGAAGCCGAGACCCCCCCGTCCCCGTAGCCTGGAGCCGTCGATTCGATCGACGACTCAAGGAGGGACGCATGGAAACGACGAGACAGGGGCGCTTGCGACGTGCTGCCGAGGGGACGCTCGCCGGTCCGGAAGCCCGCCAGCGGCTGATCGACGCGATGCCGGTGACCGAGCGCCGGATCGAGCTGGGAGGGATCCCGACCGCGGTGCTGGAGGGCGGCGCCGGTCCGCCCGTGGTGCTGCTGCACGGTCCGGGCGAGTTCGGGGCCAAGTGGTTCGCCGTGATCCCGGACCTGGTCGCGACCTATCGAGTGATCGCCCCCGACCTGCCCGGTCATGGGGCGTCGGGCGGCGGGGACTTGGTCGACGGCGAGCGGGTCCTCGTGTGGCTGGGCGAGCTGATCGCGCGGACATGCCCGGCCCCGCCGGCGCTTGTGGGACAGATCGTGGGCGGCGCGATCGCCGCCCGCTTCGTCGCGCGGTCCGGCGAGCGAGTGGAGCGGCTCGTCCTCGTCGACGCACTCGGCCTGTCCGCGTTCCAGCCGGCAGCCGAGTTCGGGGCGGCGCTCGACGACTTCCTAGAGAGCCCGACTGCCGGCACCCTCGATCGGCTCTGGGCGCGCTGCGCGTTCGACCTGGACGCCCTGCGCGAGCGGCTCGGAGATCGCTGGCGTGCCCTCAGGGCGTACGCCTTGGATCGCGCGAAGGCGCCGATGGCCCGGGCCGCGATGCAGGGCCTCATGGCGGCGTTCGGGATGCCGGCCATTCCGGAAGCCGAGCTCGAGGCGATCGCGGTCCCCACGTTCCTGATCTGGGGCCGGCACGACCTCGCGACGCCGCTGGCGGTCGCCCAGGCCGCGAGCGCGCGCTACGGCTGGCCGCTCGAGGTCGTCGAAGGCGCGGCGGACGATCCGCCCATCGAGCAGCCGGCGGCGTTCCTGGCTGCCCTGCGACGCGCCCTCGGAGCCCGCTGAATGAACGCCCGACGGTACGACGCCATCGTGGTGGGTGCCCGCTGCGCGGGCTCCCCGACCGCCATGCTCCTCGCCCGCCGCGGCTACGACGTTCTCGTCGTGGACCGGGCGACCTTTCCCAGCGACACCATCTCAACCCACCTCGTCCATCCGCCGGGCGTGGCGGCGCTCAGGCGCTGGGGCCTGCTCGATCGCGTCGTGGCCACCGGCTGCCCGCCGATCCACACCTACGTCTTCGACTTCGGGCCGTTCACGCTGACCGGTGCCCCGGGGACGGAGGAGGAGCCTGTCGCCTACTCCCCGCGGCGCACCGCGCTCGACGAGATCCTCGTGGATGCCGCGGGGAAGTCCGGCGCCGAGGTCCGCCAGGGATTCACCGTCGACGAGATCCTGCTGGAGGGCGGGCGGGTCGTCGGCATCCGCGGCCACGGCCCGGAGGGGTCGTCGGTCACCGAGCGCGCCCGCGTCGTCGTCGGCGCCGACGGCCTACGGTCGGTCGTCGCTCGGACCGTGGAACCGGAGCGATACAACGAAAAGCCTCCCCTCGTGGCCGCGTATTACACGTACTGGAGCGGGCTGCCCATGGACGGACGTCTCGTGAACTGGATCCTGCCGAACTGCGGCATGGCGGCCTGGCCCACCCAAGACGACCTGACGCTGGTAATCGTGGGGTGGCCCTTCGCGGAGTTCGACGCGAGGCGAAAGGACGTCGAGGGCAACTATCTGGCGGTGGTCGAGCAGCTGCCGGCCTTCGCCGAGCGCGTGCGCGCCGCCCGGCGCGAGGAGCGCTTCGCCGGGATGGCGGTGCCGAACTATTTCCGGCGTCCGTACGGTCCCGGCTGGGCACTGGTCGGGGACGCCGGCTACAACAAGGACTTCATCACGGCCCAGGGGATCAGCGACGCCTTCCGCGACGCCGAGCTGTGTGCGATGGCACTGGACGAGACTTTCTCGGACTCCCGCTCGTTCGAGGACGTGATGGGCGGGTACCAGTCCACGCGCGACCGGCACGTCCTGCCGATCTACGAATTCACCGCACTGCTCGCGACCCTCCAGCCTCCACCGCTGGAGCTCCAGCGGGTGCTCGCGGCCGCGCAGGGGGACCCGGAGGCGATGGACGGTTTCGCCCGTACGTACGCCGGGGTCGTTTCGCCAGCCGACTACTTCTCGGAGGGGAACGTCGCCCGCATCCTCGGCATGGCCCCGCCCGCCGGCGCACGCTCGGGTGACGGACTCGGCACTTGACGACCCCGAGCCGGCGTGCCGGCAGAGAGCGATGCTCCGGGCTCCGCGAATTCTGATCGTCGGCGGGGGAATCGCCGGGCTGGCGCTGGCGCGAGCGCTTCGGCAGCGGGGGCTCTCCGGCGAGATCGTGGAGCGCGCGGGCCAAGAGGAGCAGGTCGGCACCGGCGTCTTTCTTCCGGCCAATGGCGTCCGGGCGCTCCGGAGGCTCGGGCTCGAGGAGGCCGTCCACCGACGCGGGTGCGTGATCCCGCGGCAGCGCGTCCTGGACTACCGGGGCGGGCTCCTCGTCGACATCGGTCTCGACGAGATCTGGGGGACGGTGGGCCCCGGGGCGGCGCGTGTCGATCCGAGGCCAGGTCGCTCGACTACGCCACGAGGGGGGTTCGCCACGAGCCGGGTCTTCAGCGGTCAGCCACCGGGGCTTCGGCATCGAGGCCGCTTGCGGCGGGCGGCGCGGCGAGGAGGACAACGGTACCAGCCATGAAGGCTCGCCTGTCCACTATTGGATCACCTCGTCCACCCGCGCGAGCACCGACGGCGGGATGGTGAGGCCGAGCGCCTTCGCGGTCTTCAGGTTGATGACGAGCTCGAACTTGGTGGGCTGTTCCACGGGAAGGTCGGCGGGCTGGGCGCCTTTCAGGATCTTGTCGACGTACGTCGCGGAGCGACGGAAACTATCACGCAGATCGACAGCGTAGCTCATGAGGCCACCGGCCTCTGGATGTTCCCTCAAGCCGTACATGGCCGGGAGGCCGCTCTTGGCGGCGAAGTCCTGGAGCTGTGCTCGGTGGAGACCAAACACCGCGTCCGGCACGACCAGGAGAGCCCCCGCGCGCTCTCGGGCTATCGCCGCGAATGCCCCTTCGCAGTCGTGACGATGGGAATCGTGCTCGTAGGACAGGATGTCCTGGAGGTACTCGGCCTGCTTCTCGTTCACCTCGCCGAACATCCGCTCGGCCAGCACCTCCGAGAAGCCGAGGATCGCGTTCAGCGGGGTCCGCAGCTCGTGGGACATGTTGGCGAGGAACTCCGACTTGTGGCGGCTCGTGGCCTCGAGCTGCCGGCTCTTGTCCGCGATCTCCCGGAAGAGGCGCGCATTCTGGACGGCGAGCGCCGACTGAGTGGCAAACGTCATGAGCACGCGCACCACCTCCGGTGCGAAGTCGCCCGGCGTCTTGCGGATGACCGACAGTGCGCCGATCACCTGCTCCTCCCGGAGCAACGGCACGCCCAGGAGCGCGCGATAGCCCGCCTGGAGGAGCGGCTCCCGCTCGGGACTCTCGTAGGGCCACAATCACCCCCACGGCGACGGAAGAAGGTGGCCACTATTCGCTCGTCCTTCGCACCGGTGATAGGTCGCCATCCCGAGCGCTCATGGCGGCGGCGAATGTCCCGCGGCCGGTTCCTCGTCCAGACGCTCCTTCCCGACGCGACGATGCCATCGCCACACGCCGACAACCAGCATCGCCGCTAGCGCCAGGAGGCCAGCGAGACCGAGCCAGCGCTCTGCCCGGTGCACATCGGCCATGATGGCTTTGATCTGATCCGTAAAGAAGTACGCGAACCCGAACGCCAACGGGACGCCGAATAAGGCGGCGCCTGCGTCCGCCACCACGAACTTCCAGAACGGAACGCTCGCACTGCCTGCGGTCAGAAACGCGGCGGCGCGCAGTCCCATGATGTGCCGTGCCGTGACGACGGTCTTCAGGGCATGCCGTCGATACGCGGCCTTCAGCCACTGCTCCCGCGCGGACGACAGGACCAGCCGAACCAGTCGCCAGTTGAGGACCTGCTCACCCCAGTGCCGGCCGACCCAGTAGAGCACCATATCGCCGGATAGCACCCCCAGCAGGCAGACGGGCAGCACAAGCCACCACCGGACGATACCCTCGTGGCTCAACACGGCGGCCGCGATGATCGGCATTTCCTCAGGGATTGGCACTCCCAGGCTCCCGAGCAGGAGCACCAGGAAAATGCCAACGTACGTAAAGTTGCCGACGAACTCTTGAAGTGCCCCCACGGCGTCCTCAGGTCTAGCGGATACGAATCCGTGTATGCAGGCCAGTATCATGAGCGACGACGGCCCTGAGAGCCAAGACGAGCCGATCACACCGCCGGCGGAGGCGGCTGCGCCCGCCGGACTCGTCTCCGTCTGACCGCGAGCTACTAACTAAGTCGCTGTATTCTGTCCAGTGCCATCTCTCCTGCGTGGGCGCTTGGGGTTCGATGGTCTCGACGCCCGACATCGATTCCGGGACGGCGCAGCGTCTCCAGTCTGCGTCGAAGCCGCGGCGCGCTGCCCTCCTCTGAAGTGGCCCGTGTGGAGCTCGCTCTGACCGCGCCGCGGGGAGGAGGCGCGCGCCACCGGTGGACCAGCCACAGCCACAGAAAGACGTGGGTGTGTGGATTGACCACCGCAAGGCCGTGATCGCAGTGACCGGAGACCCGGGCGAAGACGTCCAACGCGTTCCGTCCAACATGGAGAAGCATGTACGCGTTTCCGGGGGAGCCCAGGCGGTTTCGGCCGAAGACATCCGGGACCGCCGGCGCAAGGTGCGGGCGACGCGCTCATTTCTTGAAGAGAAGCTCAAGCCCATCGGCGCACGCCCGAGCTACAGCATAGCCAGCCTTTTCTTGCCCTGGCATCCTATCCCAGCCCCCCTTTTCGATGGCCTCCGCTCTCTGCCAGCTACCTAGGTCCGAGAGTTCTTTGAGCTTCGCTTCATGGTTCGGCTCCTTCATGAATTGGGCGACGCAGATCGCCGCCTGACTCGCCAACACCGCCTCCTGGGTTCTCGTTTGCGTCGTGCTGAAGGTTGTCCAGCCACCCCACGCAAAGCCAATGATCATCGCGATGATGGCCCCACAAATGAGACCCCAGATTCCATACTTGATCTTCGCTGCAGTCTCTAGCTTCACGGCGCTCTCCTTCCCGTACTGGTCATTCCTTTCTAGCTGCTGGTGTCGAGCGCATCGCTTCCTGCCCTGCCCGGAGAGCCTCGCTGACATCCTCCCTCGTGTCCTGCAGGAACTCGTCGACCCGGCGCAGGGCATCTCCGCCACGGTCCAGCACCTTCCCAGCCTTCTCCTCTACCGCCCGAACGCTCTTCGCGGCCTTCGAGCGCACCCTTCGCGCCTTCTCCTCCACGTATTCCTCGATATCCCGTCCCCATAGCCATACGACGGCTGCCCCCATGACCGTTCCCAGGACAAAGGCCCCACTGGTTCGCATCACAGTCCTCCTCGTGCGCGCTCTCGGGCGCTGCCGTCGCGACGACTCCAGCTGCCGTCACTTGAGCCGCATGTCATTCTTGACGGACTTCACGCCCGGCCCTCAGCCCCACCGCGCACCTCGCCTCGATGCCGTCAGAGGGATCGGCGGCCGCTAATGAACTGGAACACGACGACGATGATTGCGATGACCAGCAGTAAGTGGACCAACCCGCCAGCCGTGTACGAACTGACCAGGCCGAGCGCCCACAGCACCAGAAGAATCACGGCAATGGTCCACAGCATGGCACCCTCCTTCTCTGTCTCCGGTTCCGTTGCAAGGCTTCTGACCCTTGCGCCGACAAGATGTTCCCCGAGCAACGGAGGTGCCAAGAATGACAGGCTAGGGATTCTGGGATCTTGGCCGACGGGATTGTCTTCTTGAGTGGGGCAGTCTCGCCACTCCGAGGCGTGGGTGCCCCACCCAGCCGGCGCAGCACGATGCTGGGCACACGGGCAATGGCGAGGGCCGACGGGCGTGGCTGAGGTTACCACTGACGGCTGTGGACGAAGAGAACCGGCGACGTGCCCCGTATGCGGAACGTCGACCTCCGCGGATGGGACGGACAAACGCTGCTCACTCGGCTCCGTCATCGTGCGCCCCAGTGGGCGAAATGCGACCTCCTCCTGCGGATTCCCCCGTCCGACACCGGGGCTGCACTCGTTGCCGACTTCGAGCCGGTCCATCTGTGGACGCGCATCACGTTCGGATCGGGCCGTGTGCCGAGAACCATCGCGGCGAGCCGCAGGGTCGGAACGCGACGCCACGTCTCGCTGCTCCGTGCTCAATCAGCTCGCATTGGTCGCGGCCGTCCGCTGCCGTTCTGGCCTCACGACACCGGCCGCGCCCCTGCGTGCTGTGAGAGCGAGCCGTCCTACCGTGAGGACCCGGAGCGATGTACCATTGCACTGCGGCTTCCTTGCGGGCTGCGCATCAACTCTCCCAGGAGGGTCTGCGATGGGCGGAGCCCTGACGCTGTTTCGGGTCTTTGGCATTCCGGTCCGCCTCCACGCCAGTTGGCTTGCCATCTACGGCCTGATCGCCTGGAGTCTCTCCGTTGGGTACTTTCCGCAGGTCCTGCCAGACGTCCCAACCCGTACATACTGGGTGAGCGGACTTGTTGCCGCGCTCCTCCTGTTCGTTTCGGTGTTCCTTCATGAGCTGTCCCATTCCATCGTGGCTCGGCGTCACGGGCTCCCAGTGGCCGCGATCACGCTCCATGCGTTCGGTGGCGTGTCGGAGCTCGAGCGCGAGCCGGAGAGCCCGGGTGTCGAGTTCCGGATGGCGATTGTGGGCCCGCTCACGAGCTTCGCCCTGGGCGGTCTCGCCTTTGTCACCGTCGCCCTGGTCGGGGATCGGGCCACGCTCGCCGCGATCCTTCGCTATCTTGGGCTCGTAAACCTAGTAGTCGGGGCCTTCAACCTCGTGCCCGGCCTTCCGTTGGACGGTGGCCGCGTGCTTCGCGCCGCGCTGTGGCGGGCGAAGGGCAACCTCCAGTGGGCGACACGCGTGGCGAGCCGGGCGGGCTCGATCGTCGCCCTAGCGCTGATCGGGCTCGGGATCGTTCGGGGCCTCACCGGCGAATTCCTCGGCGGTCTCTGGTTCGTTCTGATCGGGTCGTTCCTGCGCCAGGCCGCCGAAGGTAGCTACCAGCAGCTCTTGCGGCGGCGGGCGCTGGCCCCGCTCTCCGTCCGTGACGTTATGACCCGCGATGTCATCAGCGTCCCCGCCGACCTGCCGCTCGACCGGGTCGTCGACGAGTACTTCTGGCACCATCACGTCACCAGCTTTCCGGTGGTGGACGGCGAGCGGCTTGTGGGGATCCTCGGCATCCACCGGCTGGGCGACCGGCCGTGCGAGGAATGGCGCGCGACTCGCGCGCGCGAGGCCATGCTACCGATTGTTGACGCGCTCACCGCGAGACCCGGAGATCCTGTGCCCGACGCGCTGGAAAAGCTCTCCCGCAACGGGCTCGGCCGGCTCGCCGTCCTGGACAGCGGGCGCCTCGTCGGGTACCTGAGCCTGAGGGACGTGCTCCATGTCCTGGCGGTCTCCACGGCGCGTGGCGTTGACGACCATGTTCCGGCGGGGGCTGGGGACGCCCCGCCGTCCGATGCACGCAAGCGATCTTCGTCCATGTGAACGAGGGATCGTAGTCTTCTGGATAATCGCCACCGCATGACTCATCCGCCGGATTGCCGCCCGTGGTGTGCGGCCGGTTCGATGCTGCCGTAATGGACCCAGCTACGAGCGTGAGCGCAGCCGATTGTGTTGGGACCCGCGGTGGTTCCCCGGACGAGTGAACGCGACGCGTCGCTTGGTGTTTGGGGCATTGCTGTTGCTGTTCACGCAAGCCGCCGCTGAACAAGGGGCGAGTGGGCCGAGCCCGACGCCCCCGCCAGTGCGATCGGGTGTCGAGCTGGCCCCGATCTTTGCGCGGGAGGTCAGGCCACGACTGAATCTGCCCGAGAAGGAACATGCCGCGTACGCGGGCCTACTGGGGGTGGCGCTGACGAAGGCGAACGTGGTGCAGACGACCGCTCAATACGTCCTGCTGGTCGACCGTAGTCCGAGGGTGCAAGCCGCGCTCGTGTACTGGGGAGACGGTGAAGGCACGCTGCACTTCATCGGTGCATCGCCTGCCTCCACCGGACGTCCTGGCAGCTATGAACACTTCCTCACACCGCTGGGCGTGTTTGAGCACAGCGTCGCGCATCTGGACTTCCGGGCGGAAGGCACGCGCAACGAGTTCGGCATCCGTGGCTATGGTGTCAAAGGCATGCGGGTGTTCGACTTCGGCTGGGTGATGGGCGAACGCACCTGGGGTGATGGCGGACTGAGCCCGATGCGGCTACAAGTGCATGCGACAGACCCCGATGTACTCGAGCCGCGACTCGGCTCCGCCGCATCGAGTGGATGCATTCGCATTTCTGCGACGCTGAATCGGCTTCTCGACAAGTACGGTGTGCTGGATGCCGACTACGAAGCCGCGCTTGCGCGTGGCGGGCAGTTGTGGGCGCTGCGGAAGGATCGCACGCCGACTCCGTGGTCGGGGCGCTACTTGGTCGTGGTGGAATCAGAACGGGCGCGGCGACCGCGGTGGGCGTCTTTGGCCTGGGGCGATCAAGGGCCAGCGACATCCCCTGTTTCGACAGCCTGCTGATCGATTGCTTGCTCCGAACTCGTACTCAGGGCACTAGTTCGCTGACGCAATGACCTGTGGCGTACGTTCGAGGGCAGCCATCAAACCGACAGGCTACACTTCGCGCCCGGATCTGGTCACACGACCCATGCGTCTGCCGGAGCCGCCGAACCTCTGCCGACTGAGAATCTGGGATCGTTTCAGCCCGACACTGCGGAACCCGCGATCTTCGCGGCTTCGCGATGGCGTCCAGACCGCTCTTCTCTCACTTGAGCACCTCGTGGGCGCGGAGCTCGCCGCGGTGCTCGGGCCCCGGTACGCGCGGGGCGAAGTGCGGGTGGGCTATCGCCACGGGTCGAAGGGGCGCACGATCACCAGCCCGGTGGGGGCCGTGACCCTGACGGTTCCCCGGGCACGCCTGCAGGCCGCGGGCGCTGGCGCCACCGAATGGCAGAGTCAGGTCCTGCCGGCCTACGCCCGGCGGATGCGGCAGGTCAACGAGGCCGTCCTGCAGGTCTACTTGTGCGGGGCGAACACGCGCCGGATCCGCGGCGCGCTGAAGCCGCTGCTGCAGGGCCGGGCCTTATCGAAGAGCGCGATCAGCCGGATCGTCCAGGGGTTGAAGGCCTAGCAGGCCGCGAGTGGGCCGCGTCACCAAGTCGGCGAGTCCGTGGCGGCGTCGCCGGGCAGTCGGCCACTCCGAGATGCCGACCCCCTCCACCCCGCGAGGACCGCGCCTCCCATCGGGGCTGTCGATCTCGGGCCGGCCCGTTCGACTATGCGGTGGTAGGAGGCACCCATGTGCCCCGCGTGGATCGCCCGTGGTCGACGTCGACGGACCAACGACCCGACGAAAGGAGCAGATGATGCCGACAAACACCGTCCGGTTTCACCGTGTGCTGCGTGCAACGCCCGAGAAGATCTTCCGCGCCTTCCTCGACGCGGACGCGATGGCTAAGTGGCTTCCGCCAAACGGGTTCACAGGCAAGGTGCACCACATGGACGCCAAGGTCGGCGGCACGTATAAGATGTCGTTCACAAACTTCACCAGCGGCCGCCAACACGCCTTTGGCGGAAGATACCTCGAGCTGGTGCCAAACGAGCGCATTCGTCACACCGACAAATTCGACGACCCGACCCTGCCCGGCGAAATGCAGACGACGATCACCCTGAAGAAGGTGTCCGTCGGAACCGAGTTGAGCATCGTGCAAGAAGGGCTCCCGGACGTCATTCCACCTGAGGCTTGCTGTCTCGGTTGGCAAGAGTCGCTCACCCTTCTGGCGCAGCTCGTCGAGGCCGAGATTCCGGACTAGCTGTCGCAGCGCGAGTAGCTCCCGAGAGCAACCATACGAGCCGCGATCTCCTCCCTTCCCGTTCGACCGTTAGATTGTTGTCGGAGTTCAACAGCATGACTCGCGAGGATCCCTTCTGGCCCGGGTGCCGACGCTGGCCTCAAAGCGGCGACCACGACCCCGGAAGTGACGACGCAGGGCGCGGCGGCGCGGGTAACAGAACCCCCGCGTGAGGGTCCGCCGCCCGTCCAGCCCATTGACCAGCGCATGCCGCAGGCCCGGTCCGCGCCGCGAAAGAGTCTTTCCAGAAATTCGCCCACCGGGCGCGCTTGATGGACACAGAAAGGTGCTTCGTTGTCGAAGGTCTGGTCGGCGGCGGCTTCGAACTTCCCGTCCGGCCGGGGGTAAGTGGCCTCCCAGGTGAACGTAACTCCTCGCGTGTCCACGTCTGAAGGGACGAGACCGGTGGCCCATCCGACATGCCCGGTCCTTCCGGCCGGGACCTGGCCGAGTAGCGGCTGATCAACGCCCCCCCTTGGCGGCCCGCCGCCGGCTCGTCTATCCTGGACGGAGAGTCGAGGGTCATCCTCCAGGCAGACCCTATAGCTAACCCGAAAGCCCGAGCGTTTGAACGTGCTGTCATCCTAGACGACGACCGTGGCGGCGAGGTGCCTCCCGCCAGACGGGTGGGGCCCTTTGGGCCGCCCGGAGATCACCGGGGACCCCAGCGGAGATTAGATGCCGAGGCGGAAGAGAGTCACTCCAGACCGGAGCACACGGAACGGAGGTGTGGCTGACCCCGCCGGACCACCGAAGCGCCGCACGGTCCCCACCGTGCCGCGGGACGCTGCCCTGTACCTGAACCGAGAGCTGAGTCTCCTGGCGTTCTTCCGTCGCGTGCTGGAGGAGGCCCAGGACGAGCGGAATCCCCTCCTCGAGCGCGTCAAGTTCCTGTCGATCGTCAGCTCGAACCTCGCCGAATTCTTTATGGTGCGTGTGGCCGGCCTCAAACAGCAGGTGGCGGCCGGGGTGGTGGAGCGGTCCATGGACGGGCTGACTCCGGCCGAGCAACTGACGCTCATTCGCCAGGTGGCGACCGACTTGATGCAGGGCGCGCGGGAGGTTCTGAGTCAACTCCTGCCCCTGCTCGCCGAGACCGGCATCCACATTCTCGACTACGCGACGTTGACCGACCCGCACCGGGCTCAAGCCGACACGTATTTCGAGCGGATGATCTTCCCCATCCTGACGCCGATGGCCTACGACCCGGGCCGACCCTTCCCCCACATCTCCCACATGAGCCTGAACCTGGCGGTACGCGTCCGTGATCCGCTGGGCCACGAGGGGTTTGCTCGCGTCAAGGCTCCCGCCACCCTGCCGCGGCTCGTGCCCGTCAGTGTGCCGGGCGAGGCGTCCGAGGAGAACCCGACGAGGCCACCCCGGTTCTTCGTCTGGGTGGAACAGATCATCGCCGCCAACGTGCATCGCCTCTTCCCCGGAATGGACATCGTCGAAGTCCACCCCTTCCGGGTCACGCGGGATGCCGAGCTGGCCATTCAGGAGCTCGAGGCGGAGGACCTCCTGGAGACGGTCGAGCGGAGCGTATGGGAACGACGCTTCGGCGGTGTCGTGCGCGTCACCATGGATCCCGCCATGACGGCGGCCAGCCGGAACATCCTCATGGAGAACCTGGAGGTCGGCCCCGCCGACATCTATACTGTGACCTCCCCGCTGGGCATGAGCGACCTCAAAGAGCTGTACGCGCTGGATCGGCCCGATCTGAAGGATGTCCCCTTTCGACCCGCAATCCCTTCGCTTCTCCACGGGGAGGGCGGGATCTTTGCCGCCATCCGGCGCCAGGACGTCCTGCTGCACCATCCCTACGATTCCTTCGCCCCGGTCCTGGACTTCCTGCAAGCGGCCGCCCGAGACCCGGAGGTGCTGGCCATCAAGCAGACGCTCTACCGGGTGGGCGGCGACTCACCCGTGGTGGAAGCCTTGCTGGAGGCGGTGGGTAACGGCAAGCAGGTGGCGGTGCTGGTCGAGCTCAAGGCGCGCTTCGACGAAGAGAGCAACATCGAGTGGGCGCGGTCCCTGGAGCACGAGGGGGTCCACGTCGTCTACGGGCTGTTGGGACTCAAGACCCACTCCAAGATCGCGCTGGTCGTTCGCCGGGAGGACGAGCGCATCCGCCGGTACGTGCACCTGTCCACCGGCAACTACAATCCCATCACCGCCCAGGTCTACACGGACATCGGCCTGCTGACCTGCGACGAGGTTCTGGGGAGGGATGCCTCGGATCTGTTCAACTACCTGACCGGCTATTCGGCCAAGCGAGACTATCAGAAGTTCCTGGTGGCGCCGCTCACCCTTCGGGCCGGCCTGCAGGCCCTGATCGAACGGGAGATCGAGCGCGCCGGCCGGGGTGAGCCCGCGCACCTGATCTTCAAGCTCAACCACCTCGTGGACCAGCCGATGATCCAGTTGCTGTACCAAGCCTCCAAGGCCGGGGTGATCGTGGACTTGCTGGTGCGTGGCATCTGCGGACTGCGGCCCGGCGTCACGGGACTGAGCGAGAACATCCGGGTGCTGAGCATCGTGGGCCGCTTCTTGGAGCACAGCCGCGTCTTCTACTTCCGCAACGGGGGGAGCGAAGCGCTCTACTTGGGCAGTGCCGACCTGATGCCCCGCAACCTGGACCGCCGCGTGGAGATCCTGTTCCCCATCCAAGATTCGCGGCTCGTCCGGTACCTGCGGGACCATGTGCTGGCCACCTATCTGGCGGACTCGGCCAAGGCCCGGCGCCTGCGGGCCGACGGCACCTATGAGCCGGTGAAGCCGGACCCGGGGACGGAACCCCTGGAGAGCCAGCGCTGGCTGATCGAGCATCGCCACGCGGCCAGGCGCGAGCCGGTGTGACGGGCGGCGCGCGCGCCGCGGCCGGTTGTCAACCGCGTTCAGAGTCCAACGCGTCGATAAGACGTCCCCTCTTCGTTCAGTGAAGGAATGCCCGGCTGACCTGTTTCTCCTTACCATCCGACGTGTCAACAGGACATCCGACCGGTCTGATTCATGATGCCCGGCGTGCTGACCTTCACGCTCAACGGCTTCTCCTCGTGCTGCGCGCCTCGAGGGGCCGAGCACGGTACCCAGGGCGCGGGAATCTCGGGCCAGCACGTGTCCGACGGGACGGCGACGATGCCGTGACGCGAGCCGGACGGCGTAATTATCCGGCCGCGGCGAGCCGAACGTGAAAGTGACGCGCATCTTGGTCATTGATGTGGGTGGATCCCACGTCAAGGCGCTCGTGACGGGGCGCCGCGTGCCGGTCAAGATTCCGTCAGGGCCGGCGATGAAGGCGAAGGATATGGTGCGACGTGTGCGCAAGGCCACCGCGGGCTGGAGGTTCGATGCGGTGTCGATCGGATTCCCCGGACCGGTGGTGGACGGCAAGCCGGTGGCCGAGCCGAAGAACCTCGGGCCCGGGTGGGTCGGCTTCAACTTCACGAAAGCGTTCGGCCGTCCGGTCAAAATCATCAACGACGCGGCCATGCAGGCGCTGGGCAGCTATCGGGGCGGGCGCATGTTGTTTCTCGGCTTGGGCACCGGTCTGGGCTCCGCGCTAATCGTCGACGGGGTGCTGGAATCGATGGAGCTTGCGCACCTTCCGTATCGGAAGGGACGCACCTACGAGGAGTACATCGGCGATGCGGGACGGAAGCGACTCGGGAAGAAGAAGTGGCGACGCCATGTCATCGATGTCGTGATGCGATTCAAAGCGGCGTTTCAGGCCGACGATGTCGTCGTGGGTGGCGGGAACGCCAAGAAACTCGACGGCCGGCTGCCCGGAGTCCGCCTGGGATCGAACGCGCACGCGTTCCTTGGAGGATATCGTCTTTGGACGCGTCGAACACGACGCGGCTGACGTGGCAAGCTCTGGCATCCTGTACCACGAGGCCATGCGAGAGCCGGCGCGGGTGAGCGGACCCTCGTCATCCGGACGGCCCGGGAGGGCGCGGCCGCCGGCCAGGTCGAGGTGCAGGACTCAGGACTGGCGTCGACGACAAGGACCTGGAGCGTATGTTCCAACCGCGATACACCACCAAGACCGAGGGACTGGACATGGGCCTGACCATCGTGCGTACAATCGTCGACCCGCATGGCGGCCGCCTGGGCGCCGCCAACAACGTGCACGGGGGGGCGACCTTTCATTTCACGGTGCTAGCGGGCGCCGAGGACAAGTCATGACCACGGTCGCGCCGCTGGCTTTCGTCGTGGACGATGACACCTCCGTGCAGAGGAGCTTGGCTCGATTGATCGGATCGGCCGGGTACAGGTCGAGGGGTTGGCGTCCGCCCGCGAGTTCCTGGCGCGCGTGAGCGGTATGCCGGTCCGTGCTGCCTGGTGCTGGACGTGCGGATGCCCGGCCTGAGCGGGCTCGACTTGCGGGACGCGCTGGCGGGCGCGGGGCGCCGGATGTCCATCGTGTTCGTCACGGGCCACATCGACGTCCCCGGGAGCGTCAGGGCCATGAAGCACGGGGCGGTCGATCTGCTCACCAAGCCGGTCGATGCCAAGGAGCTTTTGGCAGCCATTCAGCGGGCCCTGGCGAAGGACCTCCGGGATCGGGCCGCGGAGGCCCGCCTCGCGAGCATCCATGAGCGCACCAAGATGCTGACTCAGCGCGAGACGGAGGTGTTCGCCTTCGTCGTGACCGGCATGCTGAACAAGCAGATCGCGTTTCGAGCTCGGCGTGGTCGAAAAGACGATCAAGGTACATCGCGCCCAGGTCATGGAGAAGATGCGGGCAGGCTCGGTGGCCGAGCTGGTTCGGCTGGCTGACGGAGCGGGTATGATCGTGCCGCCGGCCTGATCGCCGCCCTCTTCCTCGTCTCGCCCCGCCTCGTCCCCACCGAGACCGAAGAGTGCGTCGGGGCGATTCTGGGGGTGACTGACCTCAAGGTCGAGATCGTGTTCGACCCGCCGTGGGATCCCAGTGGGATGTCGGAGGCTGCGAAGCTCCAGCTCGGCCTGCGGTGAGTCACCCGAGCAGCCCCACGTAAATGGGGCATTCGGCCGGCGCGTTTAGTAAAGTGGTCGGGGCGTTCAGGACCGTTCCGCGCGGCCGGCCATCCGGTCACTGCGTCGGCGGCGCGCGAGGGGCTCGAGACCTACCCTTAGTGAGGAGCCGGGGCTCAGAAGGACAGGCAAGCGTCCGTGGCGTACCCCATCATCACCGGTCGAGGGCTGCACGTTCCGGCGGACTCCCTGTCCAATGTGGACTTGGCCTCGGTCATCGATCCGGATCGCCTGGCGGTGTGGGTCGCCCGCAACGAGTGGCGCCGGAGGCGTCTCGCCGAGCTCTCGGCGGCAGACCAGGTCGGGACGGATGCCGGCGCGCTCGAGCGCCGCGTGTTCGCCGATTACGTCGAGCAGCGCATCGGGATCCGGACGCGGCGGGTCGTCGATCGTACGGCGATCCTCGAGCGCCGAGCGTCCAGCTCGGGGCAGTTCGCGTCGGATCTCGGCGCCCGCGCCGCGCAGTGCGCCCTCGATGCGGCCGGCGTGGGTGCCGACCAGGTGGACGTCGTGATCTGCGGAACCTCCTCGCCGGACCGCGTCTATCCGACGACGGCGATCGAGATCCAGCACCGGATCGGAGCCGAGCGGGCCCACGCCTACGATCTGCTCGCGGCGTGCTCGAGCTTCGTCTACGGCCTCGAGATCGCCCGCGGGCTCCT
The DNA here is from genome assembly GCA_963805625.1 of uncultured Candidatus Rokubacteria bacterium. Lineage (GTDB taxonomy): Bacteria > Methylomirabilota > Methylomirabilia > Rokubacteriales > DASRDR01 > DASRDR01. The sequence continues at coordinate 50,415 of CAWDVE010000014.1, read as the reverse complement.
CACGGCGGCCGTCGCTCGGCGGGTCCTGCTGGTCGCCGCCGAGTATTTCACCTGCGGAGTCGACTATCGCGATCCGGAGACCGCGTTCTTCTGGGGCGACGGGGCGGCGGCGGCCGTGATCGAAACACCAGACCTGGGCCGCGGCAAGGGTGGGTACGAGATCGTGGATACCCTCTGCCGCTCGCGCCTGAGCGACAACATCCGCACCGGGCTCGGCGGGACCCGGCCGCTGGTGGCGGACGTGGCTCTCGGCAATGGCAAGGCGGCGTTCGTCGAGCCAGGCAGCCCGGCCTACCGGCACTTCTACCAGAACGGCCCGGCGGTGTACCGAGAGGTGGTGCCGTTCGTCGTGCAGCTCACGCAAGAGATTCTCGAGCGCAACACGTGCTCGACCGACGAGGTCCGGGTCTTCATGTTTCACCAGGCCAGTCGCCTGATCCTCGACGGCATCGAGCGGCGCCTCCTGGGATCGGACGGGGGGCGCGGCCGGATCGCGATCAATCTCGATCGCTTCGGCAACACCAGCAGCTGCGGCGTCGGCATCTGCCTGGCGGAAGAGCGCTCGATGCAGCGGGGCGAGATCGCCTGCATGACCGCCTTCGGCGCGGGGTACACGGTCGGGAGCGCGCTGCTCCGGAAGGGCTGATCGCGCCAGTTCGCCCCCGCGGGCGATTCCTGAACAGCGCCTTCCGTCAGGCGCGCGGCCGTGCCGGCGTGAAGCCAAGCACGATCTACCGCGACCTCCGCACCATTCACGGGATGCTCAAGAAGGTGCGACCCGAGCATCGCTTCCCATCAGGCGTGTTCTTCCCAGAGGACGAGACGGCTCCGCCCCAAGGAGGAGATTCTCGTTCTCGAAACGATACCATCCCCGCTCCGGGAAATCGCGAAGCGTGCCTGGCTCACGCTGGTGCACCCGCCTGTTCCCTCTGGATCCGAGCAGCACAGGCTCGGTGTACGGCCTTCCGCGTACCACGGGCCAGGATCAGCCGCGATGCGCCCTCTGGCGGGGCGCCTCGGCGTGGAGTATCGTCGGCTGGCACCCGGGGGCCGATACCGACCATGCCGAGGTTCCGAAGCGGGATCTCGGCATGCCCCCGATGTCTCCGGTTGGTGCGGAGCGAGGATCACGCCGCCGGTCGCCCGTACGTCAGTTGCCTGGGGAGAAATCAACGATGAGTGTGCAGGCAGGACTCAGGTTTGACTCGCCGGGGCCAGGATCGTGGGCCCTCGACGCCACCCACTTCACCCGGCCGGTGACCCGCTTCGTCGCGGAGATCTTTCCGGGCCAGTTCGCCCGAGGGTTCGGGGAGGGCCTGAAGCGCTACGGGCTGCTCCTGGAGAACCTGGACTACCGGTTCGCGGCAAGCTGCCCCTACTTCTGTCTGCGCCCGGTCGGCGCGCCGCCCGACGCGGTGGGCCACCCGCCCAAGCACGTCTGGGACGAGCTCATGCTGTCCCATCCGGAGATTCGCGCGCGGCTCGCGTCCAGCGCGGTGGCCATGGAGCAGAAGATCTGGCGCCAGGATCTCGAGTGGTGGGACCGGGAAGTCAAGCCAGGCGCGGTCCGCGACCACCTGGCCCTGCAATCCGTGGATCCGGCGAGCCTCTCGGCCGACGCGCTGTTCGCCCACCTCGAGCGCTGCCGCGAGCATGCCAAGCGTCTCATCTACGTGCATCATCGATTCAACGTGCCGGCGCTCTTGCCCGTCGGGGACTTTCTCGCCCAAGGCGAGGCGTGGACGGGTCGACCCGCGACGGAGCTGCTCGCGCTGCTGGGCGGGGCGTCCAAGGTCTCACGCGGCGCCGCGGACGAGCTCGAGCGGGTCCGGCGGGCCGTCGCGGCAGACGGGAGAGCCCGAGATCTACTCGCCTCGTCGGGGGCGCCGCGGGACGTGCTCGCGGCCCTGCGCGCATTGCCGGGGGAGGTCGGCGCTGCGGTGGGCGCGTACATCGACGTCGTCGGTTACCGGCTCGCGAACGGCTTGGACGTGGGCGAACCCTACGCCCTGGAGATGCCCGAGGTGCTGCTCCAGGCCATGCGCTCCGTGGTGGATCCGGCGGTAGCCCAGCCCGCGGCCGACGTGAGAGAGGCGGCTACGGCGGAGATCCGTGACGGCGTGCCGAGCGCACACCGTCCGGCGTTCGACGCGCTCCTGGCGGAAGCGCGCAGCGTGTATCGGCTGCGCGATGAGCGCGGGATCTATTGCGACATCTGGGCGTTCGGCCTCGCGCGCCGTGCGATGCTCGAGGCCGGCGAGCGGCTCGTGCGCACCGGACGCCTCGCGCGCGCGGCGGAGTTCGTCGAGGCTGACTACGAAGAGATGCAGGCGCTCATCCGGGGGGCTGACGGGCCGACCGCCGACGAGCTGGCGCAGCGGGCGCGCTACCGCGCGCAGACCACATGGGCCGACGTGCCGGCGATGCTGGGATCGCCACCGGGTGACCCCCTGCCAGCTGAGTGGCTGCCGTCCTCGGCCGCGCGCGCGGAGGTTGCCATCAGGGTCTGTATTCAGGCCATCCTAGTGACGCCGCCCCCGCGCACGGAGGCGCGGTCGGTGCGCGGGGTGGGAGTCAGTCCCGGCGTCTACGAAGGACCGGCCCGCCTCATTCATGGCACGGCCGATTTCGCTCGGATTCGTCACGGTGACGTCCTCGTCACGACCTCGACGAGCGCCGCATTCAACATCGTGCTGCCGATGCTCGGGGCGATCGTGACGGATCGTGGGGGTCTCCTCTCCCACGCGGCGATCGTGGCGCGAGAGTACGGGATTCCCGCGGTTGTCGGCTGTACCGACGCCACGCGTCAGATTCGGGACGGGGCGCGAGTGCGGGTCGACGGGCGAGCCGGCGATGCCGTGATCGTGTGATGAAACCGGTCGCGCTCCGTGAGGCGACCGACGAAGGGGTCTTCGGGGGCAAGGCGGTGCAACTCGGCGCCGGGATTCGCGCGGGCCTTCCGGTCCCCGACGGGACCGCGCTCCCCGCCCGGCTCGTCGCGGCCGTGGCCGCCGGTGATGTGGTCGCCATGGATCTGCTTGCCGGGGTTGGTCACGCGCTCGTGGGCCCACTCGCCGTTCGTTCATCGGCCGTCGGCGAGGACTCCGAGCACGCGAGCTTCGCCGGCCAGCATGTCACCCGGCTGAACGTCCGCTCGGGGAGTGGCCTGACCGAGGCCGTGCGCGCCGTCTGGGAGTCGGCGCGCTCGGACGCGGCGCTGGCCTACCGCCGGCGCCTCGGGATCGTGGTCGAGCCGCAGATCGGGGTGGTGGTGCAGACGCTCGTGGCTCCTGACGTTGCCGGCGTCCTGTTCACGGTGAACCCGCTCGATGGCGCCGACGAGCGCGTCATCGAGGCCGCCTGGGGGCTTGGGGAGGCGGTGGTCGCGGGGCTGGTGACGCCCGACCGGTATCGGGTGAGTCGCGAGGGCACGGTGATCGAGCGGGTGGCGGGGACGAAATCCGTCGCGATCTGCCCGCTGCCCGAGGGTGGAACAATCGAGCAAGACGTCGCCGCCGAGCGGGCCAGCGTGCTCTGCCTCGGGGACGGGCACCTTCATCAGCTTCACGGCCTGGCCACCCGATGCGAGGAGGTGTTCGGAGGGACCCAGGATCTCGAGTGGGCCTTCGCGCAGGAGATGCTCTATCTCCTGCAGCGACGTGCCATCACTCGAGGCGCACGGTGAGCAGTTTAGCGACGAGCGAACGCGCGCCCGAGCGATTGGCCCACGGGCGTCTCCTCCTCGCCATCGTTGCCGGAGGAACGTTCCTCACCCCAATCAACTCGACGATGATCGCGGTGGCGCTGCCGGCACTCATGACGGCGTTCGGGGTCGGCGTGGCCGGGGTCAGCTGGATCGTGACCCTATACCTCGTGACGATGGCCAGTCTTCAGCCCGTGGCAGGCCGGCTGGGGGATTCCTACGGGCACCGGCGACTCTTCGTGGCCGGCTGCATCGGGCTCGGGGGCGCCTCGATCGCGTGCGCGCTGGCTCCGACGTTTCCCCTCCTGATCGCGTTCCGCGCGCTCCAGGGCGTGTGTGCATCCGCGGTGAACCCGAACGGGGCCGCGATCATCCGGCACGCGTTCGTCGTGGACGCGCGAGGCCGCGCCTACGGCTGGCTTGCCGCGTGCATGACTTTTGGCGCTGCCATCGGTCCGGCTGTCGGAGGTCTCCTCGTCGGCCAGTTCGGCTGGGCGTCGATCTTCTGGGTGAACCTCCCCATCTTGGCCTTCGTCATCCCCCTCGCAATCCGGCGGCTGCCCGAGACGGTGCGCCAGGGCCATCGCGGCTTCGACGCCGGTGGTGCGGTGTTGCTCAGCCTGACCCTCGCCGCCGGGGTGGTCGCCCTGTCCCGCCTGTCCCGTGGAGCGCTGGCGGTCCTGGCCGTGGCCGTCGCCGGCGTCGCTCTGGGCGGGGTCCTGTATGCGTGGGAACGGCTACACGCCAACCCGATCGTCGATTTTCGCCTCTTCCGTCACCCGGCATTCGCGGGGGCCTCGGTCGCAGTCCTCCTCACGAACGTGGTGATGTACACGACGCTCCTCCTCGTGCCGCTCTTCATGGTCGGCTTGCAGGGCCGCGGACCCCGGGAGGTGGGCGGGGTGCTCGTGATCTACTCCAGTGTGATGGCGGCGCTCTCCCCGGTGGGAGGCTTCCTCAGCGACCGGCTGGGGCCTGCCGTTCCCGTGGTCGGCGGGACGCTGCTCCTGCTCGCCGGGACCGGGCTCTTGCTGCAAGCCCACGCCGACACCTCGCTCCTCGGCCTGATCGCACCTCTGGCCGTGGGGGCGGCCGGGGTAGGCCTTCAGATGGGAGCCGAGCAGTCCGCCGCGCTGGAGTCGGCTCCAGCGGGGATGTCCGGCGTGGCCGGGGGCATCTGGGCCACCGGACGGTACCTGGGCGCGATTCTGGGAGCCGTCCTCCTTGGAGTCATCGTGGAGGGGACACTCGATCTCGCCGGATTCCGGCAGGTCCTCTACGTCGCGGTCGCGGCCGGCCTTGTACTGCTTCCGGTCGGGACCCTGCTCCGCTTCTCAGGCCGCACCCTCGGCCTGCTCGCCGTCCCGGGCCAGGCCCCATCCGACGAGACCAAGGGTTAGTTCGGAGGGTGGCTCCCATGTGGCCGCGTCGAGAGCTCTGCGACCTGCTTGGTGTCGAGCACCCGATCATCCAGGCGCCCATGGCAGGGTCGGCGACGCCGCAACTGGCAGCGGCGGTCAGCAATGCCGGGGGGCTCGGCTCACTCGGTTGCGGCGAGATGGCCGTCGAGGCCGTTGGCGACCGTCCCCGAGGCGCCGGCGCGTATGGCCCGGATCGCGCCGGCGCCTCGGACCAGCACCGTCAGACGCTGGCGTCGAGCTCCGTGCGCGCCCGGGCCGCCCAGTGCTCCATCGCCATGTCGCTGAACGCATCCCGGGCCTGCGTCAGGTGCTCCTCGGCGCGCGCCCGGTCTCTCGTTCGTCGGTAGAGCGTACCCAGGCCCAGGTGGCAGTGGCCCACCAAGGGGCGCATCCCGAGCTCGCCAGCCAGGGCGCTCGCCTGTCGAAACGCGCCCTCGGCCCGGGCGGCGTCGGGAGGCTCCTGGGCGAGCGCGACCTCCCCGAGCCCGCGGAGGCTCCACGCCTCGTGCCCCCGCTCCTTGTGCTGGCGGGAGAGCTCCAGCGCCCGCGTCACGAAATCCATGGCCTCGCCCATGCGCCCCGTCCGGAGATACGCCTCGCCGAGGTGCGCGGCCATCGGTGACTGGATGGTCTTGAACGGCATCGCCACCGTCTGCGCCCAGGCCTTTTCCAGGAGCGCCGTCGCTTCGGCCGGCCGTCCGGCCAGGATGTACGCGGCTCCGAGGGACATGGCGAGGAACGGGAACAGGAGCGGGACCTGGATGGCGTCCCCCAGGGTCACGGCTCGCTCGAGCGTGGGGATTGCTCGGTCGATGTCGCCCTTACGACTCAAGGCCCCGCCGAGTCCCGCGGACGCGCTGAGCAGGCTCTCCGCGTGATCGGCCGCCGTGGCCAGGCGGACCGCCTCCTCTCCGCACGCGACGGCCTGAGGGAACGCGCCACGCTCCGCCAGGGACCAGGTCAGGAAGGTGCGCGCCAGGACGGAGGGGAGGCTGTGCGACATCATGCCCCGTCCTTCAGCGGTCGCCGGCTGCTCCAGCAACGCCACGCTCCGCTCCAGCAGGGGGATCGCCGTCCCGTAGTCGCCCAACGCGTCGTAGATCCGTCCGAGATAGTAGGGCGCGGTGCCCTCGAGCGCGGGATCTCCGAGCTCCGCGGCAAGGGCGACGGCGCGCTGAGCCCACTCGATCGCCCCATCGTAGCCGGCCTGCCCCCAGAGGTAGCTCGTCAGGTAGATGGCGAGACGCGCCAGCCGTCGCCGATCGCCGAGGGCTGTGACCAGGGGCTCGACCTCGCGAAGATGGAGCGCGGTCTCCCCGATGGCGCCGAGGGGCACGAGGGCATTGCGGATGTCGAACCGGAGATCGATGGCCTGCCCGATCCGCATCGGATCGTCCGGGAGATGCGCCAGCGCGACCAGGGCTTGCTCGAAGCGCACGATCGCGTCCCGGAACGCCAGGCGCCCGGCCGCTTTCGTCCCGGCCTGATGGAGGTACCGACCTGCCTTCTCCCAGACCTCGCCACGAAAGGCATGATGGGCGAGCCGGTCGACGTGCTCCGCGAGCCGGCCTGGATAGACAGCCTCGATGGTGTCGACGATCCGGGCGTGAAGGGTACGTCGGCGGTCGTGGAGGACGCCGTCGTACGCCACTTCGTGAGTCAGGGCGTGCCGGAACGTGTATTCGAGATCGGGGAACAGCCGTGTCTCGTACAGGAACTCGGCGGCCTGGAGGCTACTCAAGCCGCGGCGCACGGTTTCCTCCGGCTCGTCGGCGATGGTCTGAAGGAGCGCGAACGGCACGTCCTTGCCGATGACGGCGGCGCCGTGGAGCAGGCGCTTGTCCTCCGGCGCGAGCCGGTCGATGCGAGCGGCCAGGATCGCCCGGGCCGTCGCCGGGATCTGCAGGGTCTTCTCGAGGCTCGCGGACGGCGCCGCAAGGCGGTAGGCGCCTCGCTCCCCCACCAAGACCTGGGTCTCCAGCAGAGCGCGGACGCTCTCTTCGAGAAAGAACGGGTTGCCTTCGGTGCGCTCGATCAGGAGCCGCCGCAGCAGCGCGAGGGCTGTATCCGACCCGAGGAGCGCCGTCAGGAGATCGTCGGCGCTCTCCGGGACAAGGGATCGATCCGGAGCTGGCGATAGAAGCTCTTGCCCGTCCACCGGTGCTGGTATTCCGGCCGGTAGTTGACGAGGAGCAGCATGCGCGCGGTGGGAAGACTCTCGACCAGGCCGTCGAGCAGCGCCTGGGTCTCGGTGTCGATCCAGTGCAGGTCCTCGAACAGGACGAGGACCGGCTGCCCGAGGCTCTCGCGCAGGAGGAGCCGCCTGACCCCGTCGAGCGCGCGCTGTCGGCGCTGCGGCGGGTCGAGCCGCTGCCACTGGGCGTCCTCGACGGGGACGTCGAGGACGCCATAGAAACGCCGGCAGCGCCGGCTCGAGCGCGCGATCCAGCGCCAGGAGCTTGCCGGTCACCTTCTCGCGGATCCTCCGCAGATCATCGCGCCCGTCGATGCCGAAGTAGGTGCGGAGCAGCTCGATCACCGGGAGGTACGGCGTGTGTCGGACCCACTTGCGGTCGCGCCCAACCTGCCGGGCAATCTCCGAGACGGCCACGCCGGCGGCCGCGAGCAGGACGCGCGGGCCCGCAGGGCCCGCCACAGACCGGTCCGGCCGGCCCGCAGGAGCTCGGTGAGCATCCTGCACTCGCGACGCGAGAGTCTCAGTCGCTGCGCCCACGGTGGTCTCTGGTCTTCATGGTCCGCAGGGTATCTCACGGCTGACACGGTACTAGTCTGCGTCTAGTCTCGCTGGATCGAACCTCTCAACCAATTGAAGTGGGGATCGCGCGCGGTACGCCTGGCCGTCGTGGCTCTTCGACCGCCGGTACCGGTGGCACTCATGGTGGCACTCCTGACCCTTGAGCCGAGGTTCGATTGATGCGAATGAAAGTTCCAATCTCCCGATGACTTGCACATCCAGACCATCTCCCGGGCCGTCACTGATTCCAGATTTTCGGCTGGCGACACGAAGACTTGATCGCTGCTTGCATTGGACTGATGGTCTTGATAGCGTTGCGTGGCGGGCATTTAGAGGACGCGTCCCCGTCGTCTAGGCAGGCCTAGGACTCCAGATTTTCAATCTGGCAACACGGGTTCGAATCCCGTCGGGGACACCACCCGCAGGAGAGGTTTCACGGCCTGGCCGATCAGGGACCCGTAGTCGCCGGTCCCCTTGAACTCGTAGCCCCGCGCACGGCCTGCGCCGAACGGGGTGAACACGATCGTGTCGAGGAACGCGGACAAGACGTCCTTCGCCTCCGTGCGATGTTCCAGCAGGGCAGCCCGGACGTCGCCGGCCGCTGCCTTGATCGCGGCTAGGACCTTCGTGTTGGTGTAGTCGACCACGGCGCCGGCCGTGGCCAGGGCATCGCGCTCGCGGGTCAGGCTGACCCGTCGTGCCTCCTCCTCGGTCACCTTCGGGGTGATGACGCCGACCGGCATCGTGCCCGCCGCGAGGGCTTCCATCAGCCGCGCGAGCCGGGTCTCCACCGTCCGGATGTCCCGGTCGAGTTCGACCCGGCGATCCGCACTCCCGGACAGCTCCGCCTTCGCCTCGGCCATCGCCCGCTTGACCGCCGCCTCGATCGCGTCGGCGGACAGGGCGTCCGCCAGGGCGTGGAGGACGGCGTCGTCGAGGATAGACTCCTTGAGCGCGACCGCGTTGGCGCAGACCCCGGGCCGGTTCCGACTGCTGCACACGTACATCATGATGCGGGTCCGATTCTTGCCTGACCCGTTCGGTCGGCCACGCCGGGTCAGGGGCGCGCCGCAGCCCGCGCAGCGCGCGATGCCCGCCAGCAGCGCGGGCGTGGAGGGGGTCGTGCTCCGGGTCCATGATCCTGCCGGTCGAGTGCCGGCCATCTTCTGCCGGCGTGCCTGCGCCGCCTCCCACGTCACGTCGTCGATGATGCGGAGGGATTCGTCCTGGACGCGGATCAGGTCCGTCGTGGCCCGGGTAACCCGGACCTTCGTCCGGCCACCACGGTCCGTCTTCTTGAGGCGGTTCCAGACGATCTCGCCCCGGTACAGGTCGCGCTTGAGGATGTCCAGGATCGCGGCCCGCGACCATCCGGGGACCGCCCCTCGCTGCCGTGGCTTGGGTGGGATCGCACCCTCCGCCGCGAGGGCGACGGCGAGGGCACGGGGACCGATCCCCTGCACGTAGTCGGCGAAGATGCGCTTGACGACCGCCGCCTCGCGCTCGTTGATCTGGCGCGCGACGTGGCCGTCCCGGCGCACGTTGGTGTAGCCGTAGGTCAGCCCGCCCGTGACGTGGCCGGCCTTCGCCTTGCGGGCCATCGCGTCATGCGTCCGGACCCGGGCCTGCTCGCGCTCCTGCTCTGCGGCGAACCCGGTCAGCGACGCCATCACCTTCGCCAGCGCCGTGTCCATGAGGGCTTCGTGGTCATTCAGGTAGTAGAACACCCGCACGTCGGCGTCCGTGATGCGCTTGAGGGTGTACGCGGTCTCGATCTGCTCACGGCCGAGGCGTGAGGGTTCGGCCATGACGACGACCTGGAACGGGCGCGACGACAGGGCGGTCAGGAGCCTGGCCAAGCCCGGTCTGTTGACGAACTCCGCCCCGCTGATCGCGTCGTCGACGTAGACGTGAGACGGGTGAACGGTCCAGCCCTTCCGCTGGGTATACGCCGTCGCGTGCTCGACCTGGCGGGTTACGGACTTCGCCTCATCGGGGACGCCTTGCTCGTTGCTCTTGCGCGCGTAGATGGCTGCGATCATCAAGCATCTCCTTTCACGTGACTGGTCTGTAGACCCGGCGTGCTACCCTCGCCGCCGTGGACAGTTTGATCTCGTGGTGGAACAACCTTTGGGGCTGGCTCAGCAAGGAACAGGCGGCGCTGAGCGGACTGACCGGCTTGGCGACTGTCGCGGGCGTCGTCGTAGCCGGTGTCTACGCCGCCCTCACGTGGCGCCTGGCCCGTGAGGCTAAGCGGCAGGCCTCGACCACGCAGCGGATGTTCGACGCCACGCATCGGCCATGGGTAGAAGCGAACTTCCTAGCCGATGAGAGTTTCTTCCTGGATGCGGACACGTACAGCTTCGAGATCCGCCTTACGACGCACGGCCCGGTGCCTGCGTTCCTGTTGGGCTACACGTTCGTGGTGCGCGAAGAGGGCCGATTGCCCGTGACGTTCGAGTCCGAGGCGACCTGGACACGCCCGCTCTACCCCGGCCACCAGCGACTGCTGAGGATTCACCACACGCCTGTCCTTCGCCAAAACCGCGTCCGATTCGCTTGGCGACGATCCGTGCTCTTGGGAGAGGCCCAACACGCTCGAAGAATGGTGGGTGGGACGTTCGACGCAGGGCAGTCGGCAGATTGAGGCCATCGGTCCCGCCATCCCAAACGGTCGATCAGCGTGGGCGGATTGGCCCCAGAAGGAAGGATCGTGTCGTGAGGGCCGTGGCGCTGGGGAGCGGTAGGCCGGCCGAGCGATGCTGGATTATGCCGCCCGGCGGACGTATCGGTGATGCAGCCCACCGACGTCGGGAATCGCCATGATCGTGCCCAGTGCCGGCGGTTCGCTGGGCCTCCCGTCGGGCGCATCCTTGTCGAGTGCGAGGTGAGTGCGTGCGCGGTGAGAGTACGCGAGGTAGCGGGTCAAGATGCGGCGCAGGTGGCTCTCGCCCAGGACGAGGACATGATCCAGACACTCGCGCCGGATCGAGCCGATGAGGCGTTCCACGACCGGGTTCTGCCATGGGCTGTGGGGGGCCGTCAGCACTTCACGGATGCGCATGCCCCTCAGTCGGTGCTGAAAGAGGTGACCGTAGACGCTGTCGCGGTCGCGGAGGAGATAGGACGGCGCGGAGTCTTCCGGAAAGGCGTCCACCATCTGCTGGGCGGTCCATGTGGCGGGGGGATGCTCGGTGACGTTGAAGTGGAGGACACGGCGGCGATGGTGGGCGAGCACGATGAGGACGAAGAACACGCGCAAGTGCGCGGTGGGTACGGTAAAGAAGTCGATGGCACCGAGGTCCGCGACATGGTTGGTCAAGAACGCGCGCCAGGTCTGAGAGGGCGGTGAGCGCCGCTTGGGGATCAGCCGGGAGACGGTGCGCTCGGCCACGTCGATACCGAGCTTCAGGAGTTCGCCATGGATTCTGGGGGCGCCCCACAGGGGATTTGCCGCAGCCATTCGTGTGACAAGGGCTCTGATCTCGGGGCTGATGGGCGGGCGGCCCCCAGTGGGCTGACCGGAGAGCTTGGACCAGTGCAGGCGGAAGCGGCGCCGCTGCCAGCGCCGGACGGTGTCGGGCGCCACGATCACGAGGGCCGTTCTCTATCCCGTCCACACCCTGGACAAGCCGACCCAGAAGAGCCGATCGCGGGGGCGCAGCTGAGGCCGGTTCGCCGTTCTCTTGTACACGACGAGCTGCTGGCGCAAGGCACGGTTCTCGAGAGCGAGCTGGCGGTGGCCGCCGCAGAGGAACGGGAAGAGGCGAAGCAGGTGGAGCAGCGTGGTGATCATGGGACGGCCATTGTCTCCGGATCCGAGCTGAAAGATCAACCGCCTGGCCGCTGGACGGGGTTTTGGCGAAGGACAACATCACCAAGCTCCTCGGCCCGGCCAAGTGGACCTACTTCTACCTGTATGTCATGCTCGACTCATGTGGAGCTCCACATTACTCGACGTCTTCAGTCGGTACGTGGTGGGCTGGATGGTGGCGCATCGGGAGAGCGCCACGCTGGCGGAGCGGTTCATCCGCGAGACGTGTGTCCGGCAGGGGATCGAACGCAATCAGCTGACCATCCACGCAGATCGCGGACCCGCGATGACCTCGAAGCCCGTGGCGCTCCTCCTAGCTGACCTGGGTGTCACCAAGACCCATGCTCGACCCCACGTCTCCAATGACAATCCCTACTCGGAGGCGCAGTTCAAGACGCTCAAGTATCGGCCCGCCTTCCCGAAGCGGTTCGGCTCGATCCAGGACGCCCGCGCCTACTGCCACGCCTTCTTCCCCTGGTACAACACGGAGCATCGGCACAGCGGCCTTGGGCTCCTGACGCCCCATGACGTCCACCACGGCCTGGCCGACCAACGCGTGGCAGCGCGAGCGGTCGTACTCGCCACGGCTCACGCCGCGCGCCCAGAGCGCTTCCCCCGCGGGCTCCCCCGGCCGCCGGCGTGTCCGACGGAAGTCTGGATCAATCCTCCCGCGACCGGCTCCACCGAAATCGCGCCTGACGGGTGGTCAGGACCGGAGCTATGCTGAGGCGCACGATCTCGAGCCGGAGAGGAGACATGACGGTTTCACGGCGCGTTCCCATGGCCATCCTGACGATCGCGTTCCTCGTGGCGGCGCTCGCCGCCGAGGCACAGCTCGCGGGGAGAGTCCCTCGGGTCGGCTTCCTCTCACTCGCCGACGGGTTGCCTCCGCGCATTGAGGCTGCCCTCTTGGAGGGGCTCCGCGAGGATGGGTGGGTCGAGGGAAAGAGCATCACGATCGAGCGCCGATACGCCGGTGGCCGGGCCGACCGGCTTCCCGAGCTGGCGACGGAACTTGTGGGCTTGAAGGTGGATGTCATCATTGCCTCTGGCGCGTCCGCCGTACGCGCCGCCAAGGTCGCCACGAGTACCATTCCAATCGTCTTCGCCGGGGCCGCTGATCCGGTAGGATTCGGGTTGGTGGCGAGCCTGGCACATCCCGGCGGCAATGTGACGGGCGTGTCCGATTCGGCCGGCCGTGAGATCGAAGGGAAGCGCCTCCAGCTGCTGAAAGAGACCGTGCCGGCGGCCACTCGCGTGGGGGTCGTGCTGGACTCGGCCAGCCGGGTCGATCCGGCCCCGATGCGCGACGCAGCGCGGGCGTTAGGGTTGGCGTTGCTGGTCTCGCCGGAAGCGGCCACACCAGAGGAGTTTCGGGACGTCTTCGCGTGGTTCTCCCGGGAGCGGACTGACGCGTTGTATGCGCCTGAGACACCGGTGAATGCTCGGCATCGCAGTTTGATCGTCATGCTGGCGGGCCAGCATCGCCTTCCGGCTATGTACGCATCCCGGGAATTCGTCGAGGCGGGAGGCCTGATGGCATACGGCCCGAGCCATGCCAAGGTGTTTCGACAGGCTGCCGGCTACGTGACCAAGATCTTAAGGGGAGCTCGGCCGAGCGACCTGCCGGTCGAGCAGCCGACTGAGTTCGAGCTAGTGGTGAATGCAAGGACTGCGAAGGCCCTGGGGCTGATCCTGCCGCCGACAATCCTCACTCGGGCCGACCACGTGCTCCGGTGAGAGGAAGGGAGGGCGACACGCATGCCTTTCGGGAGACTTGCTGTCATCGTCTTCTTCACCTGCCTCTGCCTCCTGGTCCCACTCGCAAGCATGGCCCAAGAGGCGGTCTTCATCATTCGGCATACGGAGCAGGCGGTCGATGGGGAGGATCCACCGCTAACGGACATCGGCCATCAGCGCGCTGCACGGCTACCCAGCGTCCTCAGAGACGCGGGCATCCGCGTCATTTACACGAGCGAGACTCTGCGGACGATTCAGACCGCGCAACCACTGGCGAAGGTGTTGGCGATCGACAGCCGGATCGTGCCGCGACGCGAGATCGAGGCACTGGTGAGGCGGCTTGCCGTCGAGCACACCCAGGATCGTGTGCTCATCGTCAGCCATTCGCAAACCATCCCGGTGTTGCTCAGGGCGCTGGGACACACAGCAGACGTTCCGATCGGCCGGGACGAGTATAGTAATGTGTTTCTGGTCTTTCCGCGACAGGGGATGCCGCCGGTGGTCGTGCGATTTCACTTCTAGCAGGTCCCAGGACCAAACCGGCCGTGACGATTCCGCCCTCGATGCGGGCGCGAGCGGATGAATGATCCGGGCAGATCACGTCATCGGCTGGCCGCAGTCACGGGAGCAAACCACGGGCCAGGCTTCCCGCAGCATCAAGATCAAGTGGGCCACCGCTACCCCGGACAACCAAAAAGGCACTCCTCCACTAAACTCATGGCCCCACTGTCTCACTCTCGTTGACAGGTTCCGCATCGCGGTGGCGGCGGCCGTGGCAAGGATCCACAATCAGAGGAATGGATGTCCTCAGAACCACCGGCTTGGCGTTCTCGGTGCTCTGGATGGCTTCGCTTGCGGAAGCTGGACAGAGCGAGACTGTCCTCTCCCGTGGCAATGCGAGTGAGCCGGTGACTAGCGGCCACCTGAGCGTGGCCAGCAGTATCCGGGACGTCCTGCATCATCCGGCGTTCGCCGGTCATGGTCGGTTGATACTGCCCTGGGATGATCGCGCCTATGCTGAAGACACACGGTTGAGCGACATCGGCTCGCTGCTGCCGTATCACACCCATGTGAGTCCGGATGTGGTGGTGGGCGCCATGAATCACATGATTGACGATGTGAACCGCGGCAAGACCATATTCTTCGATGTCTACACCGAGGCGCAGAAGCGGGCAGAGCCATCGAAAGAACAGACCGGGTTGTTCTTCTTCCGCGGTACGGTCGGAGCGCCGTTTGCCATTGTCGCCCCGGGTGGCGGGTTCTCCTATGTGGGCTCCGTCCACGAAGGCTTTCCCTATGCCGTGGAGATCAGCGGGCGGGGGTACACGCCTTCGTCCTGAAATACCGGGCCGGTCATGGCAGTGCGGCGGCTACCCAGGACATGGCGGCGGCCATCTCCTACATCTTCAGGGGTGCCCGCACGCTCGGAGTCAGCACCCAGGATTATTCGGTGTGGGGGAGTTGGGCGGGCGCGAGGATGGCGGCCGCAATCGGTTCGGACGGGGTTGCAGGGTTTGGAGGTGACTCCCTTCCAAAGCCGTCCGCCGTCGTGATGGCCTACACCGCGCATTCAGACTATTCGTCCGATGAGCCTCCGACCTTTGTGGTCGTCGGCGAGCAAGATGGCATTGCGCCGGCATCGAGCATGGAACAGCGGATCGCGGCCCTTCGCAGGGCCGGTACGCTGGTCGAGTATCATAAGTTCGGACATCTCGGCCATGGCTTCGGGCTCGGCACGGGCACGAGTGCCCAAGGATGGATGGCCGACGCCATCCGCTTCTGGGAGAAGACCATGAAGCGTGGGAGCTGAGGCCGAGAACCGATCGAGAGTTGGGTGACGGAAGGTGGCAAGTCGGACCGGCCAAGACTAAGGATTGAGCAGAGGAAGTGCTCGGCATGCCACCATGCTCGTACGCTGCGGGACGACATATGTCGGCACGCGACGTCTCTCTCGAACCGACGTTGAGTAGCCCGCAGTTGGCCGGCAAGTGGTTGCGGGCTTCCATCCGTGCCGGCGGAGCGGACGCGGCGTCGCGGTCGCCGGGGGGCGCCGTCGGTGGCTCGGCTGGCCGTTAGAGCTCGTTTCGCTTGAGCGCGCGGACGATGCCTTCGGCCGTTCCGGTCGCCAGGGCGACGTGCGGCGGGCCACAGGGCGGTGACACGAAGCCACCTCGGGCCGCAGCGCGTCACGGTGGAGCCTGCCTGATCTCCCGAAATCCCACGGTTTGCAAAGGAATGCCGGCCATCGCGTGGGTTGACACCGCCGGCGCGGTGATCCGCCCCTACGGCTCGGCCCGCTCACGTAACATACCTGCATGGATGTGCTCGAGGAACACCTCATCGGACTGGCTGTGGCCCTCGGACTCGGCCTGCTGATCGGCACCGAACGCGAGCGCAGCAAGGGCCAGGGGCCGGACCGTCAGGTGGCCGGCGTCCGCACGTTTGCGCTCACCTCGCTCACCGGCGCAATCGCGCTCACGATCGATGAGTGGGCCCTGGTCTCCTTAAGTGTCGTCGTCGGCCTGCTGGTCATCGTCGGCTACCAGCGTACGCAGACTGTGGATCCAGGGATGACCACTGAGATTGCGCTCATGACCACTTTTCTGCTCGGTGCCTGGGCCACGCGGCAACCCGGCATGGCCGCGGGCATTGCGGTGATCGTGGCAATCATCCTGGCGGCGCGATCCCGGCTGCATACTTTCATCCACAGCGTTCTGACCGACACGGAAGTCCATGACGGCCTGCTGCTGGCCGCAGCGGCGCTCGTGATTCTGCCTCTGGTTCCGGATCAGCCGATCGACCCCTGGGGCGTCGTCAATGTGCGCAAGCTCTGGTTGCTGGTCGTGCTGCTCATGGCGATCAATGCGCTCGGCTACGTAGCCTTGAGAACGCTCGGCGCGCGCTTCGGGTTACCGCTGGCCGGGTTGATGTCCGGATTCGTATCGAGTACGGCAACCATCGCCGCGATGGGGGCTCGTGCCAAAGCACATCCGACCCTGCGTCAAGGCGCCGTGGCCGGGGCGGTGCTGTCGTCGGTGGCGACGGTACTGCAACTGGCCATCGTCATCGGTCTCACCAACGTGGCAGCCTTACGCAGCCTGATGCTGCCGCTGGGGGCAGCGGGACTCGCCGCGATCGTCTATGGCGCGTTCTTCACGCTGCGCAGCGTGCGGCAAGCCGAGGATGACAACGTCGGCAGCGGTCGTCCCTTCGACCCCAGGACGGCACTCCTGTTCATGGCGATCCTGGGCTGTGCCCTGGTCGGCTCCACGCTTCTGACGCGCTGGCTCGGCTCCAGCGGGCTGCTGCTCGGTTCAGCCTTCGCGGGATTCGCCGATGCGCACGCCGCGGCTATTTCGGCTGTGTCCGTGGCGGGCAGCTCGACGAACATGGAACTCGCATCGCTCGGGGTCCTGACGGGCTTCACCAGCAACACCGTAGGCAAGATGGTCGGCGCCTTGGCACTCGGTGACCGCCAGTACGCCGTCGAGATCCTGCCGGGTCTGGTGCTGATGGTGGCTTGTGCGTGGGGTGCGTTCGTCGTCCAGCGTGTCAATCCATAGGCATCCGTCCAAAGACCGGATGATCCCACCGCCGGCCCAGCGCGTTATGGCAAAGCGCGCCGGATCGACCGTAGTCGAGGGGCGGGGGAGCCACGCGATCTACGTGTCGCAGCCAGGTGCGGTCGCGGCGCTCATCGTGGCCGCCGCGAAAGGTGTGCCCGTCGGCGCCCGCTGAGGGGAAGGCCGATGGTCACAGCAGCGCCTCCGTCCATTCGACGGGCTCCGGACTTGGCGGGAGCGACTGACGCCGGAGCGACCGGCCACCCGTTTCCCACGCGACTTCCCGTAGGGCGTGGCGGCCGCTTCCTACCAGATCAAGGGGCCGTCCGCCATCGTTCGGCTTGGGATGGCCACTCTCCGCGGACGACTTCGGGCTGTTGCCGAGGCGGTGTCCAGGCTAGCCTGTTGCGCACTCGAAGGCGCGGTGGCAACCGCCGGTGGCAACCGCGCCCTAAGTCCGCGTCACCACAGTCCTGGTTACAACCCTCTCAAGGCCAAAACGCGGGTTCGAATCCCGCTGGAGCCACCACTCGATGTTCTCTGGATGTTTCGTTCCCCGATTTGAGGGCCTTGGCCAACGTCCTGAAACCCGATTCCGATCGAACGGGATTCCGCCCATTCAAATCCTGTTCGAGCCGTTGCACATCGAGGCTCAAACGGGGCCTTGAACCGTGCATCAGCTGATGAGCATCCGCCGTGCAGTCTGGTCGTAGAACGGGACCGCGCGCTGGAACTGTGGCGGCCGGATGCGCGTATAGATCTGAGTCGTGTCGATCCGAGCATGGCCGAGGAGCGCGCGCACCTCCTCGAGGTCATCCTCACACGTCGCTGGAGACGACAAACGGCATGCCCGTGGCATGACTGTCTTTACACTGGCTCAGATCCCGTTCGATCGTCGGGAGACACGAGGCAAGAATGCGAGAAGTCGCGTGACCGCACAGGATCCGTACAGCCTCATCGGGAAGGCCGCGATCGTTGTGGGCAGCGCGAATGGCATCGGCCGCGCGATCGCACTTGAGCTGGCTCGCGCCGGCGCGGGCATCGCGTGTGTGGATCTCGATGAGCCCGGCACGCGAGACACGGTGGGAGCGATTACCTTAGGGATGCGGGTGGCGCCGCCGTCGGTATCCACTGTGACGTGTCGATAGAGGCGCAGGCCAAGGCTGCGGTGGATGCAGCGTATCGCGCACTTGGCCGGATCGACGTGTTAGTGAACGGGGCTGCCGTCCGAGAGGCAGGAGGCACCATCCTGGAGTATGACGTCGCTCAGTGGAACATCGTGTATGGCGTGATGGTGGGTGGTGCGTTTCTAATGAGCAAGTTCGTCGTGCCGCTGATGGCGAAGTCTGGCGGTGGCTCCATCATCCACATTGCCTCACAGCTTGGGAGCGTCGCCGCAGCCAAGCACGCAGCGTACTGCAGCGCCAAGGGCGCGCTGATCCAACTTGCGAGAGCGATGGCTGTGGATCATGCCGCCGTTGGCATTCGAGTGAACTCGCTTTCTCCTGGTGCCGTAGAGACTGGGCGTCTGGTCCACTACTTCGGTTCAATCGAGGACGCGCGCCGGATATCCGGACCAAAGCATCTTTTGGGGCGACTCGGACGGCCTGAGGAGATCGCGCGAGCGGCGCTTTTTCTTGCGAGCGACGCGTCCAGTTTCATGACCGGCGCTGATCTCCTGATCGATGGTGGCTACAGCACGACCTGAGCCTGCGCGCTCACCCGTTGAGACGCGCTGCGTTGGCGGTCCCACACCGGAGCGGAACGAACTGCCGAGATCTACATGCGTGCCAAGACTGGTGTAGCTGTCCAGTGAAAATGTCACCCTAACTGTTCCGTGAGAATGTCACCCCTGTGTGAGGGGTGTGGCGACGGAGGTTGAGTGAGCGGCGCCAGGGATGCGTGGCGGCGGGGCGAGCCGTCTGGGTGGTCGGGGTGAGGCGGCGCGCCGAGGGGCGCGCAGGCGGTTTCTGGGGAATACTCTGATGGCGGCCCCCCTCCTCCGACGCAGTCCTGGAGGCGCGTAGGCGACGCGTGCGCTCCGCGTGGGGCTTGCTGCGGGGCGTGAGGACGAAATCAGGCCCCGGCGAGGGCTGACTGACGAGTCGCCCGCCGGCGCGGACGACAAGGAGCCGGCCGTCGACACACTCGCGGAGGTCGACACGGCGGCCCGCGGAGGAGCGGCCGGAAGGACCGGGGGGGATCTGGGCCCAGCGGGTCCCCAGGCGGACGGTGTTGTCGGGGGCGACGACGCGGGTGTAGCGGCAGCTGAGTTGGTCGGCGAAGTCCCGCGGCCGCGGCCGCCAGGCGGCGTGGGCGTCGGTGGGGGGATGAGCGAAGCGGCCATTGTAATCGGCGAGGAACTCAGGGAGGAAGGCGTTGGCCGCCGCGCGGGTCGCGATCCCGCGCAGGCGGAGCTCGACGACGAGGCGATCTTGCAGGGTGCGCCAGAGCCGTTCGATGCGCCCCTTGGCCTGGGGGGAGCCCGCCGCCAGGAAGCCGATGGCGAGGTCTCGGAGGATCTGGCCGAAATGGGTGGGGTGCTGGTGGCCTTGGAGTTCTTCCGCGAGCGTCCAGTGCGGGTCGTTGCGGACGAAAACGCCGAAACGATCGCCGTACAGGGTCAGCGGGAGGCCGTAGGCCAGACCGATTTGCTGGAGCACGGTGGCGTAGCCGTGCAGGTCCTCGGTCGGCCGAACGTGCAGGGCCAGGACCGTGCCGGTGGCGTCGTCGATCGCGCCGTGGAGGGTCAGGGCGGGGCCCCGGTCTTCGAGCCACGCGTGGGGGCTGCCGTCGAGCTGGACGAGGACGCCCCTGCGGGCTTCCGGGGTCCGGCGAGCCCGGTGCTGGCGGGGCCGGCGGCGATGCTTGGCCGGCAGGTCCAGGGCGCGGCGGATCCGCCGCACGGAGGCCCGGCTGACGCGGAGGCCCTCGACCTCGCGCAGCTTCTCCGTGGCGTGGCAGTCATTGACATCGAGGTAGGTGGTCTGCAGGAGCGCCGCCACCCGCGCCCGGACGTCGGCCGGCAGCCGGCGGGGGGAGGGTCGCCCCCGCAGGCGGTGGCACAGGCCCGACGCCCCGGCGGCCTGGAAGCGATGCTTGACCCGGATGAACTGCCGGACGCTCAGGTGCAAGGCCCCGGCTCCCTCGGCATTGGTGAACTTCCCGGCCAGGGCCGCCTTGAGCAGGCCGGGCCGCGGGACTTCCTTGCGACTCATCGTGAGGGCTCCCATGTCGGCATGGGGTGACACTCTCACTGAACAGTTAGCCCATGACATTCTTATGGACCAACAGCATGCGTGCCAAGACTGGTTGCGGGTTGACTGGCATCGCATGGCACACTAGTGTGTCTCGCGGATCAGCGAAGGGAGGACGTGTCCGACATGTCGGAACGTGGTCGCGTGGTCGCACTACTCAATCGCCGGCGTCGGCCCATCTCGCCAAGTCAACGACGTGTGGCGGAGTATGTTCTTCGTCAGTACCAAGACGTGGCGTTCATGAGCGTCACAGAGCTGGCAAAAGCGGCCAAGATCAGTCCGGCGAGCGTGGTGCGGTTTGCGACCTCCCTAGACTTCGACGGATATCCGGAGTTCAAGCGTGCGCTCCATGACATCGTTCGGAGCGAACTGCGACAGGATGAGCGACTGACCGCCAGTCTCCACGGGCGGCTGCCCCGCGTACTGGCTGGGCGGGTCATTGATCAGGAGCTCCGGAACCTCGTGACGCTCCAGTCGCGATTCAACATTTCTCAGTGGAGCCAAGCGGTTCGTCTAGTGGTGAAGGCCCCCGCCGTCGTGGTCATTGGGTTCCGAGCGGCCGCGACGCTGGCGCACTATCTGTGGTACAACCTGCGGAAGGTGAAGCCAGACGTCACGCTCCATACGCGCGCGGGGAGCGTGACCTTCGAAGACCTGCTGTTGAGTGATCGGAAGGCCCTCCTAATCCTGATGACGCTGCCCCGATACTCGCAGGAACTGCTCGACGTGGCGAGGTTTGGCAAGCAACAGGGGTTTAGGAGCCTTGGTCTGACCGACATCGAGCTGTCTCCCTTGGCGCCTCTGTGTACCCACATGCTCTACACGGAAGTGGGGGAAACGTCTTTTACGGACTTCTTGGCGGCACCTCTGGCGCTACTGAACGCCCTCGTAGCCGAGGTGGCTGCCCGTTCGAGCACGAGGGCGGTGGGACGCCTGAGGCAACTGGATGACTTTCTTGCTGAGCGAAATTACCTGTTCAGGGCCCGACGGAAGGGTGAAGAGGTGCCGGATGAATCCTCCGCGGGCAAGGTTGTCGCTCGTGCCGGAAGGGCAATCGATACCGAGGGCTCATAGGTCGATCACTTTGTCGGACGGCGGGTGGGTGGAACGAGTCGGTAGACCAGCTCTGGTGTGAGCGTCTTCACGCGCTGGACTCCGCGAGCCCGGGCCGAGTCGGTGAGTCTCTGCCATGCATACGTCAGCGCCTCCGAGTCGTCGGCCACTCTTGCAGAGCTCGAGCGCATTCAACGTCTGATGCGAACAGTGACCCAGAGGAGACGATGCGTCAAGGCGCCCATGAGAATGAAACTGAGATTTCAGTGTTGGGAATGACGAACATATCTGTACTTGACAGCGATTCCGACCGGAACCTATCTTGTGGCGGTGGAGCCATCTGGTTGACGGGACCGTAAGCGAACGCCGACATCCGGCCCGTGCCGGTAGAAATAGAGGGACGATGCGGGTCGATGCCAAGGTAGTTCTGGTGACCGGAGCCCAACAGGGAATCGGTCGCGCCATGGCGTTGGCGTTCGCACGCGACGGCGCCGACGTGGGCATCAACTATCTTGACGATCGGGGCGCGGCCGAAAAGGTGGCCGAGGGAGTTCGCGCCCACGACCGGCGCGCCCTGCTTGTGTCAGGCGACGTGTCGAAGACCGAAGAGGGGCGCGCTATGGTCGAGACCGTCGTGCGTGAACTCGGCGGCGTCGATATCTTGGTGAACAATGCGGGCATGTACCCGCGCGTGGCAATGCTTGAGATGCGTGAGAGCGACTGGGACTACGTGCTCGACATCAATCTCCGTGGCAGCTTTTTTTGTGCCCAGGCGGCAGCTGGCGCCATGATCGCGGCGAGACGCGCGGGATCCATCATCAACGTGGCGTCATCCGCGGTAGCGGGGGCCGTACGCGGTGTCCACTACTCGGCGAGCAAGGGCGGCATCGTGACGATGACGCGCGCAATGGCGCTGGAGCTAGCGCCGCATCGAATTCGGGTCAATGCCATCGCCCCGGGTCTGACCGATACCGCTCAGCCTCGCTATGGCCATAGCGAGGAGGAGATACAGGCGCGCTCGAGAGCTATTCCGCTGGGCCGGATGGCCAATCCTGGTGACATTGCGGACGTGGCGGTGTTCCTCGCATCGGACTACGCTCGCCACATTACGGGCCAGGTGCTGCATGTGAATGGCGGATCGTACATGCCGTAGTTCGTCGGGGTAGCGTGCTGGGCTCGAGGCGCCTCCACGGCATGGGCCAGAGCCTGGCCAATCGCTGGTTGCCGGCGAGAACGCCGCCCGGCTGCACGGGTTCAACTGGGAAATCGGCCGTGCACTCGCGTTTCTGTGGCCACCCCAGGCAGACCGACGGCATTCTAGCTGGCTGACCGCTCAGTATCATCACCATATCCCGGAACCCAAGAGACCGACGGACCGATTGGAGGAGGCAGGATGCTCGATCTCGTGGTCCGTGGTGACCAGGTGGTGACGGCTCAAGGCGTGGGAGAGTGGGAGATTGGCATTCAAGGGGAGAAGATCGCTAGCCTCGGTCCCCCCGGTTCACTTCGCAGTGAGGCCGGCCGATCTATTGACGCGGTAGGGAAGATCGTGGTGCCAGGAGGCATTGAGCCCCACACCCATCTGGCGCACTACATCTCCATGCACCCGGAGGAGGCGTTCTATACCTTGGGGCCCGAGGAAGACACACGCGGCCTCGCTTTTGGTGGCACCACCACGCACATCGACTTCTGCTTCATCCGGCCGGGTGTCGATCTGCAACACGCCTTGGAGGAACGGGTGGCGCGTTGGAGAGGACAGTCGCACGTGGACTATTCCTTCCACGTCACTCTGCTCGGTGCGCTCGAGCTCGGCGTGTTCGATCAGATTCCGGAGGCGATCCAGCAGGGCTTTCCCAGCTTCAAGGTCTTCACGGCGGACCTTTTGCCGCCCCACCCCAAACGCGAGTCGCGCCGCCTCGACTTCGGGCGCATGCAATTCGCGATGGAGAAGCTCGCATCGCACGGGGGAATCCTCGCTGTCCATGCCGAGGACCATGACGTGGTCCAGTTCATGTACGAGAAGTTCCGGCGCGAGGGGCGGTTGGAAGGGTGGAACATGCATCTGATTCACAACAAGCTCTCGGAGCTCCTTTCATTTCGCCGCACCATCGAAGTGGCGAGAGCGACGGGCGCGGCGGTGTATTTCGTGCACACCTCGGCGAAAGAGGGCGTGGAGGCCGTGGCGGAAGCCAGGGCCGCCGGCCTACCCATCTATGCGGAAACGTTACATCACTACGCGTGCTTTTCGGCGGAACAGTACAGGACACCGCGCGGCTACTGTTACCACACCTATCCGTCGCTGAAGGGACCTGAGGATCAGCAGGCTCTGTGGAGCGGCCTCGTCGGTGACGACGTGTCGACCACGGCGACGGATGAGTTTCCAACCTCGCTGGAACTGAAGCTCCGAGGAAGGACCGTCGAGAACGTAACGGGCGGGAACCTGGGTGCTGAGGCTCGGATGGGGATCGTGTTTACGGAGGGTGTTGGCAAACGGGGTATGTCACTGGCTCGGTTCGCCGACGTCACCTCCACAAATGCCGCGAAGATTTTCGGCATGTTTCCGAAGAAGGGGGTCATCGAAGTCGGAAGCGACGCCGATCTTGCCATCATCGATCCGTCGATCAGGAAGCGACTCACTCGCGATGATTTTCACGTCAGCGACTACAGCCCATGGGAAGGGTGGGAGGTGTCTGGTTGGCCAGTGATGACGATCCTGCGAGGGAAAGTCATCGTTGACGGAGGCTGGCTCGCTGGCACCTTGGGTGACGGACAACTCGTCACGCCTCGGAAGATCGATGGAGCAGTGCTTGGGCGTGCCGCCTGTTGAAGCCGCCCCCGGCCGTCTGGAAACCAGCAGCCTTGACTCGTCTTGGGTGGAGGGCGCGTCGTGATGAAGCCGCGTGAAGACGAATACCTGGATGAGCTCGGCCGCTTCGCGGCCGAAGCACGCCTCTCGGATCTGAGCGGCCGGGCTCATGAGCACATGCGGTGGGTGCTGGCGGATTGTCTCCCGGTGATTGCGGCCGGAATGCAGGTGGACGAGATGAAGGCGCTCGTCGCGGCGCACCTCGACACTGCCGCGTCGGGAGGCGCTTGGGTAATCGGGACGGGACGCCGAGCCGCCGCGTTGGATGCAGCGTTGTTGAATGGTACTGCGGGGACATGGTTGGAACTCGATGAGGGCAACCTATTCGCGAAGGGGCACCCCGGCATCCAAGTTGTGCCTGCCGCCGTTGCCGTCGCACAAGAGAGTGCCGTATCCGGCGCTGAACTCCTGCTCGCGGCATCGCTCGGCTACGAGGTGTGCTCTCGCATCAGCCGCGCGGCCAAGACGCGCATTCTGGTGCATCCGCACGGCACATATGGCGTGATCGGCGCGGCCGTGGCCGTCGGACGTCTGCGAGGATTCACTCCGACCGCGATGCGCGAGCTTATCAACGTTGCCGCGACCATGGGGATGGCGACGAGCCGCAAGACACTGCTCGAGGGGGCCACGGTCCGGAACATCTATTCTGGTCATAGCGGCTTCATGGGAATCATGGCGGTTCGTCTCGTCGAGGCCGGATTCACGGGGGAGCGTGACGGGGTGCGATCGATCTTCGGGCATGTGCTGTCAGACGGGTTTGATCCCGAGACCGCGGTTGCCGGCCTCGGCCGAGAGTGGCTGCTGGCGGACGGATACTTCAAGCTTCACCCGACCGGCCGATATGTCCACTCCGCCATCGATGCGCTGGAGGATGCGCTCAAGAAGGTGGCCGGAGGACGCCTGGATAGCGAGGAGATCGACGTGATCGACGTCCGCGCGTACAAGATGGCAGCGTTCCTCGCCGAGAAGGCGGTGACGAGCAGCTTCGGCGCGCGATTTTCCATCCCCTTCGCATTGGCGAGTATTCTCTACCACGGTCAGTCCGGGCTTGGGTCGTTCAATGAAGCCGCGGTTGCCAACCAGAAGGTTCGGGCGTTGGCGGCCCGGGTGAGTGTCGAAGAGGATCCGGCGTTCACCGCGGCGTACCCTGCTCAGCAGCGGTGCATCGTCACGCTACGGCTGAAACGGGGAGCGACGATTGAAGGGCACTGTACGGTGACGAAGGGTGAGCCGAGCAACCCGCACGAGCCGAGCGAGTTGGAGCGAAAGTTCTTTGAGCTCGGGACTCCGATCTGGGGCGACGAGGCGACGAAACGACTCTACCACGCCTGTATGACACTGGAGACGTTGCCCGACTTCCATGCCTTTGCGGCTGGGATCACGCTGTAGCCGTCCCGAGCGTTGGATGTTGGACGATTCGTGCCTCAGCAGTGATCTCGGACACCACCGCGCTTTGAGAGCCAGAACCTGGGTGCGAGAGAGGCGAGGATACGGTGGCCACCACACGATCAGCAGCGCGAGCATCGAGTTCTGGATGCTCGGGCCCCGCGCCGCCGCGATCGCCATGGCGGGAATCAGCGATGGGAAGGCGAGCACCATGTCCACGATCCGCATTGCTAGCTCGTCGAACCAGCCGCCGGATAGGCTGCGGGCGTCTCTTACAAGGTCCCGAGCACAGACGCCGTGATCACGACGACGAGGGCCACGGGCAGGGAGACGCGCCCACCGCATAAGACTCGGGAGAGAACGTCACTCCCCAGGCCGTCGAGGGTGGCGCAAGCCGTTCATCCAGGTTCATCTCGATGGGATCATTCGGATCACCGGGGCCAGGATCGAAATGACGGTCCAGGCGAGCATCACCATGACTCCGAGGACGACCGTCGGCTTCTGGAAGAGCTGCCGAAAGAGTCGACGCCGATTGGCCCGGAGGGGGTCCGACGAGTGCGTCGCGGGCTAGAGGCAATGCAGGCATCACCTCACCGTGCCGGAGATGCTCTGGAGGGATCCATCGCCGGTGTCGTAAGGCGTCTCCACACGCGACTACAGGTGGACGCCGCGACTCGCCCCGCCATCCACTGTGATGGCGACCCCCGTGATGAAGCTTGCTCGTTCCGAAGCGAGAAAGGTGACCAGATCGGCCACGTCCCGGGGGCGTCCCATGCGGCCAAGGGGACTGGCGACCGGGCGTCCTACTTGGTCGCGATCCGACTCCTCGCTGGTGGTTGGGCCTGGGCTCACCGCGGTCACGAGGATGTGATCGGGCGCACCGAGATCGGCGAGAGCACGCGTGAAGTTGATGAGCCCGGCATTCGCGATTCCTCCTGCCATAAACGTGGTCATGGGATTGCGAGCCGCGGTTCCGACGATATTGATGATGCGCCCCCATCGACGCAGGCGCATGAGGGGCAGCGCGGCCTGAGCCATCCGGACATACCCCGTGAGCTTGAGCCGCCAGTCGTGCTCCCATACAGACAGCGCAGTCTCCAAGAAGCCCCCGTCCCGGATCGCACCAGCATTGTTCACAAGGATGTCTAATCGACCGAAGTGGCGGATCACTTCGGCCACCACCCGACTGGCCGAGGTCTCCTCGGAGAGATCCGCTGAGATCGTGATCGCTGTCGCTCCTCGGCGAGTGAGCTCCCGGGCGGCAACCTCCAGGGCTTCCGGTCCACGGGCGCAGAGCGCGATCTGGCAGCCCTCAGCTGCCAAACTCTCCGCGCAGGCGCGGCCAATGCCCTTCGAGCCTCCCGTCACCAAGGCGACCTTGCCGCCCAGTTCAAGATCCACGATGGTTCCTCGAGCGTGTTAAGTGTGCGGGATCATGTGACTGTTCGCTTCGGACCCACCCGCGGCGAGATCGTTTTGTGGGGTCGCCCCAAAACCTCGTGAGGTCTCGATGCTGACACGACATTGGATCAGGAGTATCGCCGAACATTGGGCCGTCGACAGGCAGAGAGTTGGAAAAACTGTCTCATATCGTAATGGTATTGACAAGAATGAATCGCCGGCAGAGACTACCGTGCCAGATGCCCGGAGTATCGAAGAGGTCCAGTCGTTGCCTGCTTCCATCGCGCGAGTGTCGCGCGACTACGGCGTGTGTCAGGGTGGGGGGGATATGAGCGCTCTGTCATGGCGGAGATGTGTGGTCGCACAGCGCGGGTGCCGCCCAGACAGGCTCGTTCGGATATCTTTAGCTCTCTCATCCGGGGAAGACCCGCGTGGCACTGACGCAACCTACGTGTGGAGGAGGGGCTAACCATGGGGCGGTCGCGCATGTCTGTCATCCTCGCGCTCGTGACACTCACGGTAGTTGGGGCGGCTCTGCCGGCGACAGGCCAAACGACTGGAAGCGACAAGACGCTGATCATGGCGCTCGACCAGTCCGAGGCGAAGACACTCGACCCCGGTCGCGGCTTTGAGTTCATGTCGTTCTTCATCGACAGCAACACGTACGACCAGCTCCTTGCTCACAAAGGGTCCAATGATCTGAATACATTCGTGCCGATGCTGGCGACGGAGTGGAAGGTCTCGTCGGATGGCAAAGAGTACACTTTCAAGCTACGGCCTAACGTCAAGTTCGCGAGTGGGAATCCATTCAGTGCCGAGGATGTGAAGTTCAGCCTGATGCGGCTCAAGAATGTGAAGGGCAACCCGAGCTGGCTGATGGATCCGCTGAGGGAAGTTGTCATCGTAGATCCGTTGACCGTCAAGATGGTTCTCAACGAGCCGTTCGCGGACTGGCTGGCCGTCATGGCGGGCCCGAGCTCCTCGATTCTCGATTCGAAGCTCGCCAAAGAGCACGGTGCCAGCGACGCGGCGACGGCGGACAAGGACGACAAGGCGGAGGAGTGGCTCAGCCAGAACTCGGCGGGGAGTGGTCCGTTCGTTCTGAAGGGGTGGCAGAAGGACACAGCGGTCACCCTGGAGCGGAATCCGACGTACTGGAAGGGCGCGGCAAAGCTCGCCAAGATCGACGCCCGGGCCATCACGTCCGCGGCGACGCAGAAACTGATGGTGGAGAACGGTGATGTCGACGTGGCGATCAACATCACACCGGACCTCACCGCCACCATGAGAAGCAATAAGAACGTCAAAATCCTCGTCGGACAATCGCTCGACAACATGTACATGGGTGTCACGGTCGATCCGGCCCTCAATCCGGCGTTCGCCAAGAAGGAGGTTCGCCAGGCGCTCCGGCACGCGGTGGATCGATCGGGACTCATCAAGCTGGCGGGGGGCCGGGCGGTCATCGGCCCGGCGCTCTTCTCGATCGGGGTCCTCGGCTTGGAGACCCAAGCCGACGCCGACAAGCTCAATCCCAAGTTCGACGTGAATCTCGCCAAGGAACTGCTGGCGAAGGCGGGGTTCCCGAATGGCTTCAAGTTTCCGCTGAAGTACTTCACGGGGCCGTCGCCGGTCGGCGTCACGTACGAAGCGGTGGCGCAGAAGGTCCAGTCGGACCTGAAGAAGATCGGCGTCGAGGCTCAGCTCGTGCCGCTCGAGTACTCGGTCATGATCACCCAGTATCGGGCGAAGATGGAGATCGCCGTCATCTCGTACAACAACCCGGACTATATCGGACCGAGTGACTGGGCCGGCCAGATGGTCCTCCACACCTTTGCGCCCCGGCTCAGGTGGGACGATCCGAAGGCCAAGGACATGACGCGAAAGGCGGATGCGGAGCTCGACCCGAAGCGACGGTCGGCCATGTACAAGGAGCTGCTCGCGTATCTCGTCGAGAACGGCCCCTACGTGAACCTCCTCCAGGGGAAGGTCGAGGTCGTTGTACGGCCGAACATCAGCGGATATGAATACTTTCCCCTGGGCGCCGTACGACTGTACCCGGTGGTGAAGAACTAGCCTTCGCTCGTCGACGCGCGTGTCGGGGATCCAAGCGCTGGGCTGGCAGTCTGTGCAGTCCGGAGACACCGAGCTGTCGGCCCGAGAGTGGCCGCTGCTAAAGGGAACGAGGAGGATCGG
This sequence comes from uncultured Candidatus Rokubacteria bacterium, assembly GCA_963805625.1. Taxonomy (GTDB): domain Bacteria; phylum Methylomirabilota; class Methylomirabilia; order Rokubacteriales; family DASRDR01; genus DASRDR01. The sequence goes on along the minus strand of CAWDVE010000014.1, from coordinate 21,263 downwards.
AGCAGATGGAGAGTGTGGCGGGAACCTTGTACCGGGCGCGGAAGGGTTCGAAGGACCTGTTCGAGCGGGCGGTCGGCTTGCTGCCTGGTGGCGTGTCGCACGAGAATCGCTTTGCGGCACCCTTCCCGATATACATCGAGCGGGCGGACGGTCCGAGGACGTGGGACGTCGACGGAAACGAGTACATCGACTACTCGATGGGAAGCGCGTCGCTCCTCCTCGGTCATGCATCGCCGACCGTAGTGAAGGCGATCCAGGATCAAGCGGCGAAAGGTACATTCTTCTCAAACTGTCACCCGCTGGAGCTTCAGTGGGCTGAGCTGATCCAGCGTCTGATTCCGTCCGCCGAACGCGTCCGCTTCGTGGGCTCCGGTACTGAGGCCACCATGCTGGCCGTTCGGATTGCCCGTGCGTTCACGGGCCGGACGAAGATCGTTCGCTTCGAAGGCCACTACCACGGTTGGCATGACCATCTGGCCACCGGGATGGACTTGCCATTCTACGAGGCCCCGTCGCTTGGGATCCTCCCGGGGAGTATCGAGGCGACCATCGTATTGCCCGCCAATGACGCCACTCGAGTGGAGGAGGTGCTTCGGAAGGATCGGGATGTGGCCGCTGTCATCCTCGAGGCGTCCGGGGCGTCCTGGGGCACCGTGCCGCTGTCACCCGGCTTTCACGCCGAGTTGAGACGGCTGGCTACGCAGTATGGGGTCGTCCTCATCTTCGATGAGATTATCACCGGGTTCCGGTACGGTCCCGGGGGCGTCCAAGCGAGCATTGGTGTCACACCCGACCTGACGACGCTGGCGAAGGTCGTGACCGGCGGGTTGCCCGGTGGAGCGGTCGGGGGCCGAGTCGAGATCATGCGCGTTCTTGATCCTCGCGAGGAGGTGCGCGGAAAGCGGTCGCGCGCCATCCATCGTGGGACCTTCAATGCCAATCCGCTGGCAGCTGCCGCCGGCGTCGCGACGCTTACAGAGGTGGCGACTGGCGCACCGCAAGCACAGGCGGATGCCATGGCGGCGCGGCTGCGGCATGGACTCCAGGAAGTGATGAGCCGTCGCGGCGTTGCGGGCGTGGTCTATGGCGACTCGTCAACCTTTCACATCTACATCGGGAAACCGTCCATCAAGGATCTCGATGCCGCGCAGCTCAAGGGTATTCCCAAGCCCATCGTGTCGGGGATCCAGCAAGCCCTGCGGGCCCGAGGGGTGGACGTCCTGTCTTACACCGGCGGGGTGACATCGTCCGCTCACACCGAGCGTGAGATCGATCGGACCATCGGGATCTTTGACGATGCGGCAAAGGAACTGGTGGAGACGAAGGTCCTGCCGCGAATCTGAGCAGGATCAGCCCGTCTGAGCTGGGCAATGAGCCAAGGGTGCTCGTCAATGTGAGAGGTTCGGAAGGGGACTGCCCTCGGAGGCTGGCATCCGCCGAGGGATCGCTAGTGGACTATGAGCCACTGCTTACTCAAAGGCTCCGTGGCAACCGCCGGTGGCAACCGGCGCGTAAGTCCGCGTCGCCATTACCCACGTCACCGCCCTCTCAAGGCTGAAACATGGGGTCGAACTCTGTTCGAACCGCCATCGTGGTATGCGCTCCAACCAAGGGATCAGGCGATCCTGATAAGTCCTTGGAATTCCTGCTTCCACAAGCCAGCGAATCCCGTCGGGGACACCAGTAAACACATTATCTTTCAATGACTTACATAACAGGAGTCGCTTCGGCCGTCGCTATTCGGGCCTTTCAGAGTGAGATCATCGCCAGCGGTTCCCTGGTGGGGATGGCCCATGCGGCGTGGTCATTCTCCATGAAGAGCGGGTGGCCCCGGTTCGCGTGAGGCGGTAGACCTGCCGGACCGTGGAGAGCGTCTCTGCCTCGGGGGTTCGCGCCTACTCCGCTCCGTGAAGCGCGCAGAGTCGCGTCCTCCCCTAGCGGCGCCGTCGCCTCCCGCCGTGACATGCTGCAAGACGTCGCGGCGGCGCTGCAGAATGCCGCGGCTGACCCAGCGTCTCGACGCAGCGGCGACGCCGAGCAGTCGCTCTGCGCTTACAGCCGTTCTGCGATCTAGTCAATTCTGACTTTTCGATACGCCCTGTTTAGACTTCAGGGCACCTCGTTGCCGAGCGTGCCCAAATGGATACGGCAGGGTCATGGGAAGGAGCCGATGAGGCCAGACGTCCGCGTTTTTCAATGACACTGTTGAGCGCCTCGTCTTGCTTCCGGTAGCCCGCTTCCGGGCGACGAGTTCGGAAGGGCAGTGCCGCGAGCGACTTTGGACCGGAGATCGTCGGCCTTCAAACGCTCCACGCGCGCCCCGGGTCACACCCTGGGACCGCGCGACTCGACCCCGGCGGCTGACGGCTCGGCCGAGCCGTCCCGCGGGACCAGGCGCCCCTGACTGGGGCGTCCGCACTGCCCTCCGCCTGCGTCACCGTCAGGTGCGGCCCAGGGCGGCAAGGATCTGCTGGAGGTCTCCCTGGTTGAGGTACTGGTGGAACGGATCCCGGGCGGGGTCGGACTACCAGGCGTACTCCACGAGGGGGGCGATCTGCTCCGCCCCCGGCCGGCCATAGAGCACGATCACCGCCTGGGCCATGTCGGTGCCCGCGGAGCTCGAGGGACAGGCGGAGGCGATCCCGCCCGGTCCGAGGGTCGCCGACACGGTGGTCACCACGTGGACCCTCTGCTCGATCGCCGATCCGGTGCCGCGAATGTAGAAGCCGAGCCCATAGCCGGTGACCGGGCTGTCGTTACGCGATTCGGGGTGTTCGATCTGGACCCATTTCCGTTCCCTTGGGCTATGGCTCACTCGAGAACCCAGCGACGCCGGGGCGTCGCTAGAGCCCCCCGCCCCAGCGGTACTGCCAGGCGATGCCCACCGTGTCGAAGTCGCCCCCGGTGCGCGCGATGGCCCCGGTGCTCCCATAGAGCTTGACCGAGTTCCGCCGATCGATGGGAATGGCGACCGTCACGCCGAAACGGAGGTTCTCCTGCCGTTCGCCCCGTTCGCCGTCGATCGTCGCGCCCCCGCCAGCGTAGTACGTGGCGTCCACCGCCGCCCACACGCCCAGGCGCGTGTGGTAAATGACGTGGGCCTGGAGGGCGTAGAGGGGATCCTTCTCCAACGTCTGGCCCCCGAGGAAGTCATCGTTGTCCGTATAGAACGCGACACTCGCGGACAGCTCCAGCGTGAACGAGCCGAGCGTCTTGGAGACGCCCAGCTCCGGCTTCACGGACCAGCGGTTGGTCCCGATGTTCACCAGCTTGTCGGAGTCGTACTCACCCAGCGGCGCCGTCACCGCGAGGCTGGCGCCGACGATGAGATCCGGTGTGTAGTGCTGGAACTCCGTCAGCGAGAGCGCGGGCGCGCCGTACAGCAGCACCGAGAAGCGCAGGCGCGGGTCGCCGAGGCCGGCGGTGTCTCGCTCGCGCGGCTGGCCGGCAAAGGTGGCCGATCCCGACACCGACGCGAAGGGCAGCACGACGTCGAGCTTCCCCGCTCGGCCCCACACGTCCAGGGCACGCGCGTAGGCGAGAAACGGGCTGTGGGCCGTGAGTTCGGCGTCCTCGATCGGTGTGGACGGGTCGAACGCCACGTCGCCCTGGGTGTATGCGTAGCCCAGGAGAAGGAAGTTCAGGCCGACGGGCGTGTTGGCGTACGTCCTCGGTTCGATGTCCTGGGCCTCGGCCGTCACTGCCGTCGCGAGCACCAGGACGGCGAGCGCCGCGCCTGCCCCGAGCCGTGACGCCCGGCCTACCAGCGGTCGTCTCCTCCGATCCGACTCCCCTCGAGCGCGGGCGTAGTGTACCCGATCCGCCGATTGAACCCAGGCGGTTCCTGTTTCCTGGTGCAAAGCCCCTTTCGTGCCTCCGTCCCCGGCCCCGCCGTGAGCCCAGCGGGCACATTCCCAGGGTGGCCGGACTCTAGCGTGCGACAGCACGTAGCCATCCACGTGACGGCTGACCGCGTCGAGACACGGGAGGAAGTGGCCGCCACGATCCATGCCGACGGCTTCCGTGCCGAGCGCATCCTGCCCCGCACCATTGCGCCATGACATCGATCGCCGCCGACGTGGCACTCGGAAGACGGACGGCGCTCGACGCCGGCGCGGCAGCGCTCAGGAAGCGTTTGTCGGACGGCAGATCAGGGTCGGCCAGCGGATGTCCCGGTCGACCCGGTCGCGGTGATGTCAGCGGAGCCGGGCCCCCGGCGTGATCACTTGGGGGGCGACTCCGGGACCGACACCTCGCCAAATCCCGGCGGTAGCTTGAGCCACGGGAATCCTTTCGACGCCTGGTCATACCCCACGGCGTAGAGCTTGCGCATGTACGGGTTGTCGAACTCCTCCGGATGCGGTTCTTTGAAGGTCGACGGGATGACCGCGAGGTTGAAATCGACGCCATCGCGCTCGGCGGTCGCGTAGATGCGATAGAGATCGCCGATGCCCTGGCTGTGGATCAGCGAGCCGACCGCCCGCCCGGCGATGCTCATGGTCTGACGCTCGACCTGCGCCCAGTCCGGGTCCAGCCGCGCATTGCGGATCAGGTACAGCCGGCGCTTTCGCTCCACGCCGGACGCCTTCGCGATGGCGGCGGCCGAGATCCGGGAGGGATAGGCGAACACCTGGGCCACGACGCCGGCATCCACGTGCATCTCCTGGTAGCGCTGGCCCTCGGCCTCGACATCGATCATGACCGGCGGGAACCCCACCGGAATGGAAGCCGAGGCGATCATGACCTTGACGAACAGGTCCAGGGCCTGCGGGCCTCCGTAGGTGGCGATCTTGCCCATGTCCCAGATGACCGCGCGGCGCGCGTCGATGTCGGCGGTCCCGATCATCAGGCCACGGCCCTTCGCGTATTCCGCGGCCACTCCCTTGAGGAATTCCTCGGTCACGGACCTGCGCGTGAGCGTCCACAGCGGCCGATTGTCCGCCATCGCGTCGCTCAAGACGCCCTTGATCAGACCGCGCGGCTCGAGCACGTCCTTCGGTGAGAGGGTGGTATAGACCTCCTTCAGGGTCGCGTCATACTTCGGCCCGAGGAAGGCGAAGGGCGCGATCAGCGCCCCGGTGCTGATCCCGGTGACGAGCTTGAATTCGGGCCGGGTCCCCGCGGCCGTCCAGCCGTTGAGCAGCCCCGCGGCGAACGCGCCGTTGTCGCCGCCGCCGGAGACGGCCAGATACACCGCCGGGGGCAGCGGGCCCGTCTGGCCCTGGCTCGCGCGGTACGCTTCCTCGCGGCGGAGTGCTTCGACGGCCATCTTCAAAAAGTCTGTCATCTCGCTGCCGGCGACGAAGCGCACCCCCGGCATGCCCGGGATCTCCGCCTTCGCCGTCAGGGGGGGAGGCACAGCTGCCAGCCGTGGCGGCGCCGCGCAGCCGTGGTTCAGCAGCGACGCCACTACGGCCAGGAGAAGATTCCAAGTGGCGAACTTTCCCATGTCGTTCACTCCGTGTGCGGATTAGACTTCCATCGCACCGATGAGAGACCCGGTGCTCCGTGTCGTTCATCGTTTGTAAATGGGTCAGGTTAGAACAGGGTGCCCAGCAGCGTCTTCAGCAGCTCTTCCAGCGACATCATCGTCAGCGCGAGCGGCACGATCGGCGCAAGCGTCGCGGCAGCGAGATAGAGGACCGCGTCCTTCGTCACCGGCACCACGCGCATCGTCCGCACGACCTCCACGCCAGTCCCCAGATCGGCGAGGGACTGGATGTCGCCGCTCCCCACCAAGCGCTCGTCGGCAGCGGCTCCGCCGCGAAGCCACTTGGCATCGAACTCGCGAACATACCGCTCGGCGAGCGTGCCATACTCGCGGCTTCCCGTTCGCTTCGCCTGAGCGAGCTGAGCCGCAAACACCACGAGGGGACCGAATACCAGGCACAGCATGAACGCCACGACGACCGCCACCTCGATCTTGAAGTCAAGCAGCCGGGCCCCGAGGTAGAAGATGCGGTTCGCAATCACCCCGGCCAGCAACGCCCCGTGGGCCACCGCCAAGGGGACGAAGGCGTAGACCGTGTTGGCAAGGAATCCCAGACCGCCCACGCGGTCCGGATGCGTGGGAATCAGATTCAGCTCGATGCGTGACACCTGCCAGAGGAAGCGCGCCCAGATGAAGATCCGGAAGTACCAGCGCATGAGCAGGAACTGGAAGAGCGCCAGGCTCACGTAGGCATACCACCATCCCGTGAGCGAGAATGTCATGCCGGCGGCTGTCGGGGTGGCGTACCACGTGGCTGTGGTGAGCACGACGTACTGCCGCCAGACGAGCGAGACCCCGACGAGGCACACGAAGGCGATCAGCAGCACTTCGGCCAGCACCGAGTTGCGGAGGCGAAACGCCGAGGCGATGGCGCCCTCGAGCCGGCTCACGGCGCTCGGGGGAATCAAGTTGCGCTCCAGAAATTGCGTCACCACCAAGCGCATTCGCTGGTGAACCACCAGCTCCGCGACGATGAGGAGCGGCAGCGCCACCAGGAAGCGCGCGTGCGTGTCCCAGTCCCGCAGGAAGGGCACGGCCACGGCCCCTCCCCACGCCCGTCCATCGAGAGCCGAGAGCACCAGCAGAGGCACCCAGGCGAACAGCGAGATGACGACGACGCGCCGGCGCATCAGCTCCAGCGCATTGCCGGCCATGTGCGCTCGACGCAGAAGCTGGTAGAGAGGCCCGCCCAGGACCAGCGAGAAGTCGGACGGATTCGGGCGCAGCGCGTCGCCGAACGGCGATGTGGGCGAGGGCGATGCCATGAGTGCACTCCGTGTCACTCCCATTTATGCTCCTTGATCGAAGGCTTTCACGACGGCGCCTTGTTTCTCTCCGGCCATCCGATGCTCACGGGATGGGGGAGTTGGACACGTGGCGGCTCGTCTACCGGGCGACCATGGATTGGAAGCCGCGGCGCTCTCACGTCCACGGTCACGGTGGAGAGCGTGTTCGTGATCGGAAGCACGGGCGATCAACCTCCTCAGTGAGCCGGCACTGGCGTCGCAGCCGGACTAACGATGAAGCCGGGCGGGGTCTTGGCCCATGGAAAGCCCTTCAATGCCATCTCGTACCCCACGGCGAAGAGCTGACGCATGTACGCGTTGTCGAACTCCTCCGGATGCGGCTGATTGAACGTCGGCGGGATGAACGCGAGGTTGAAATCAACACGGTCGCGCTGGGTGGTGGAATGGATCCGGTAGAGATCGCCGATGCCCTGGCTGTGGATCAGCGAGGTGATGGCGCGTCCGGCGATGCTCATGGTCTGGCGCTCGACTTGCGTCCAGCCCGGATCGAGTCGCGCGTTACGAATCACGTAGAGACTGCGGTCGCGGGTGGTGCCGGTGGCCGCGTCAATGCCCGCCGCCGTGATCCCAACCGGATAGGCGAAGACCTGCGCCACGACGCCGCCATCCACGTGCATCTCCTGGTAGCGCTTGCCGTCGGCCTCCACATCGATCATCACCGGCGGGAAGGCCGCCGGCAGGGAGGCCGAGGCAATCATGACGCTGAGGAACAGGTCCAGGGCCTTGGGCCCTCCGTAGGTCGCAATCTTGCCCATGTCCCAGAGGATCGCGCGGCGCGCATCGATGTCGGCGGTGCCGATCATCACAAAGCGGCCCTTCGCGTATTCCACCGCCACCTCTTTCAGCAGCTCGTCGGTCACGGACTTGCGCGTGAGTGTCCACAGGGGCGCGTTGTTGGCCATCGCGTCACTGAGGACGCCCTTGATGACGCTGCGCGGCTCGATGACGTCCTTTGGCGAGATGGTGGTATAGAACTCCTTGAGCGTCGCGTCGTACTTCGGCCCCAGGAACGCGAATGGCGCGATCAATCCGCCGGTACTGATGCCGGTGACGAGCTTGAATTCGGGCCGGGTCCCCGCTGCCGTCCACCCGTTGAGCAGCCCTGCGGCAAACGCGCCATTGTCGCCGCCACCGGAGATGGCCAGGTACGCCGCCGGGGGCAGCGGTCCCTTGTGGCCCCGGCGTACGAGGTACTCCTGCTCGCGGCGCACTCCGTCGAGGCTGGCTCTGAAAAAGTCCGTCATGTCCCCGCCACCGACGTAACGCACCCCCGGCATCCCCGGGATCTCGGCCTTCGCCGTCAATGCGGGCGGCACCGCGTCCAGCCGTGGCGGCGCCGACAGCCCGAACGCGTCGAGCAGCCGTCGCACAGGGAGGGGCCAGCTCACCGCGCCCTCGGTCCGGCGCAGGCCGGCACAGCGGGGAGCGCTGCGGACCTCGGTCCCGAACATGCGGCGGAGCAGCGTGGCGCACGGCAGCCGCCCTCGGGCGGCAGGGTCACGCGGTCCAGCCCGACCCGGCTTGACTGTGCCAACGCTGGTACCGCCGCAAGCCGGATGGCGGCGCCGATGGCGCCCCTCCGCCAGAGGGCCGTACAGCCTGGATTCACCGTGGTTCCCTCACACATGGCATGCGCGTCATGCGAAAGCACTCCACCGACCGTGCCCCCTGCCGACCCGCCGGCCGAATCAACGTCGCCGGCCGCGTCACGTTCGTGCCTTGGCACGTCCAGCTCCTGGTCAGCTGGGCCCAGGGCGAGCCACTGGCCCGAGACGCGACCCCGACCACCCCGTCGCGAGCTTCTTGATCTGATAGCGCGAGGAATACGGGGCACACCCGTCATGTCTTCACCTCGCCTCCCGCCTTTCCGCCGGTAAACGCCGCCTGTTTGCCCGCCTCGAGCAGCTTCGTGGCATCGAGCATCCCGAAGAGCTGAATCAACTTCGCCACCACGCCCGTCCATCCCGTCTGGTGGCTCGCGCCCAGCCCCGCCCCGTTATCCCCGTGGAAGTACTCGTAGAACAGGACGTGGTCGCGCCAGTGGGGGTCGGTCTGGAACTTCTCGGTCCCGCCGTAGACCGCCCGGCGGCCGCGCGCATCGCGCAGGAAGATCCGCGCGAGCCGGTCGGAGATCTCCTTGGCCACCTGGAAGAGGTTCATCATCTTGCCGGAGCCGGTCGGGCATTCGATCTTGAAGTCATCGCCGTAGTAGGCGTAGAAGTTCAGGAGCGCCCGGATCAGGATGGTATTGACCGGCATCCAGATCGGCCCCCGCCAGTTGGAGTTGCCGCCGAACATGCCGGTGTTCGATTCGGCGGGCAGATAGTCCACGCGGTACTCCTGGCTGCCAACGTGGAACAGATAGGGGTGCTGCGCGTGGAACTTGGAGATCGAGCGGATGCCGTAGGGGCTCAGGAACTCGTTCTCGTCGAGCATCTTGGAAAGGATCCGGCGGAGCCGCTCCGGGTTGACCAGCGCGAAGATGCCCCGCTCGGCCACGCCGAAATGCCCCGGCCCCGAGGGGTGTATGGACTCCAGGAGTTCGGGCATCTGGCGGACGCGCGCCTGAAACGCGGCCATGACCTGCGGACTGCTCTCGCGTTGCGATTTCTCGATCACCGTCGTGGCGCACAGGGGCAGGAGCCCCACCATCGAGCGCACCTTGAGCCGCGTGGCGCTGCCATCGGGGAGCCGCAAGAGGTCGTAGTAGAAGCCGTCCTCCTCGTCCCACATGCCGTCCTGCCCAGGCTTGTTCATGGCCGCGGCGATATAGAGGAAGTGCTCGACGAACTTGAAGGCCATCTCGTCGTAGACTTTGTCGTGGCCAGCGAGCTCCACGGCGAGCTCCAACATGTTCTGCGTGAAGAGGGCCATCCACGCGGTGCCGTCCGCCTGCTCCAGATACCCGCCGGTCGGCAGCGGAGCGCTCCGGTCGAAGACCCCGATGTTGTCGAGGCCGAGGAACCCCCCCTCGAAGACGTTCTTGCCGAACCGGTCCTTGCGGTTCACCCACCAGGTGAAGTTCAGCATGAGCTTGTTGAAGGCGGCCCTGAGGAAATCGACATCCGCCTCGCCGCGCAGGGCCTGCTCAGTGCGATGGAGGAACAAGGTCGCAAACGCGTGGACCGGGGGGTTCACGTCGCTGAAGTTCCACTCGTAGGCGGGGAGCTGGCCGCTAGGGTGGAGGTACACCCCGCGGAGCATCAGCTTCATCTGCGCCTTCGCGAAGTCGGGGTCCACGACCGAGAGAGGGAGCGTGTGGAAGGCGAGGTCCCAGGCGGCGTACCACGGGTACTCCCACTTGTCGGGCATGGAGATGATGTCATCGTTGATCATGTGGAACCACTCGCGGTTCCGGAAGTCGCGGCTGCCGTGATGGAGCGGGTGGGCGCGGTGCTCCTCCAACCACGCGTCGCCGTCCCAGTAGTAGTACTGCTTCGACCAGAGCATGCCGGCGATGGCCTGGCGCATCACATTCGCGGCATCCGGGGAGACCGAGGGCGGGGTCACTGACTTGTAGAAGGCGTCGGCCTCCCGCAGGCGGGCAGACAGTGTCTCGTCGAAGCCCTTCCCGAACGGGGCGGGGCTCCCTGTGGTCGGCGGGCGCGACCCGGCCGGCGCCTGGGCGGTGAGGCGCAGCCGCACCGTCGCCGATCGGCGGGGGCCGATCTTCAGCCGATAGTGTGCGGCGGCCTTGGTGCCGCGCCGCTCGGGGTTCACCGCCTCGTGCTGACCCTGGACGACATAGCTGTTGATGCCGTCCTTGAGGTACGGGCCCACGTCCGGATAGTCGAGGTGGAGCTTGGCGTGGTTGGTCGAGTTCTCGGTAAAGAGCAGCGGCACATCACCTTCGCAGTACAGATGGTAAGCGCCCAGCACGGAATGGGTTGCCGCAATGGCGCTCGTGCCCGCCGGTCCCGCGAGCTGTGTGAGCATCGGCTTCTCAGCGGGATGCGCGATCCACGGCGCCCAGTCATTGCGGAACCAGAGGGTCGGCAGCACGTGCAGCTCGGCCTCGTCCGGTCCCCGATTGGCGGCCGTGATCTGCACCAGGATGTCCTCGGGGCCCGCCTTGGCGTATTCCACCAAGACGTCGAAATAGCGGTCCTGCTCGAAGACCCCGGTGTCGAGGAGCTCGTACTCCATCTCGTTGCGGCTGCGCCGCCGGTTCGTGTCGACCAGGTCGGCGTAGGGATAGGCTGCCTGCGGGTACTTGTAGAGGAACTTCATGTACGAGTGGGTCGGCGTGCTGTCGAGGTAGAAGTAGTACTCCTTGACGTCCTCGCCGTGGTTCCCCTCGCTGTTCGTGAGCCCGAAGAGCCGCTCCTTCAGGATCGCGTCTTTGCCGTTCCACAGCGCGAGGGCGAAGCAGAGGTGCTGCTTGTCGTCGGAGATCCCTCCTAGACCGTCCTCACCCCAGCGATATGCCCGGGAACGAGCGTGATCATGGGTGAAGAAGTTCCAGGCATCTCCGTTGTCGCTGTAATCCTCCCGCACCGTGCCCCACTGCCGGTCGGAGAGATACGGGCCCCACTTCCGCCAGGGAACCTCTTTCGTGTGCGCTTCTTCCAAACGACCATGCTCGACGTCCATTTGCGGCCTCCATGGCTTTCTGAGCCGTCTTCGCGTGCCTCGACGCTCCGCAGCGACTTCCGGTACGCCGCTCGTCACCGGCACCTGCCTCGCCCGTTTGACCGTCCATGCAAGGCCAACGCCGGTGCGCTATCGAGAAAGGGACTGCCAAATCCCAACTTTGCGAACGTATGTAGCTGGCCTGGCAGGGTGACGCCACCCCACTGGTGGGGCGCGAGCGCCCCACCATGCCGCCAGATCCGGGCGAGCCCCATGCCGCCCACGCGGTCCAGGTGGGGCTCGGAATGTCGTCCAGCGTCGCCGGCCGGCCCAGGATCCGGGACCGCTCCGCGTGGGTATTCATCTGGTAGAGCGCTGCGGACAGCATCACGCGGGCCTCCATCACTGCGTCGGGATCGTCAGAACGGGGGCGCCTTCTTTGCCCCCGGTCTCGACGAGCGTGAAGACGAACATCAAGAACGTGAACAGCCGCTTCGACCCCATGTCGCGGTCGTCGATCGAGAACCAGTAGCCCCGATAGGGCACGGCCAGGAAGGCGTCGGCTGGTCGCTCCGGAGAGCTCCCGATGCGGATCAGGGGCCGGATGGGGCCGCTCGGTCCCACCTCGAGCTCCGCCGTCGGTGTCACGCGTCGGTCGGTGACGTGAGCCTCGGGCACGTCGATGAAGGACGAGAGATCTACCAGGATCTCCAGGATGGACCGGCTGAGGATCGCGATCTGCGTGTCGTTGGCCGCCACCGAGCCGTACACGACCTGAAACTCCCGGCCGGCGGGATCGAGGCCTAGCAGCTGCCGGACGGCCAGGATGTCCGCCTCGATGCTCGGGTCCACCTTGTGCCGCAAGGTCATCAGCACGGCCTCTTCGCGATCGATTCGGCGCACCCGGAGACCGATCGCCCCCGAGAGCTGGATCCGCCGGAGCCGCTCCAGGAGGACGTGGAACTCCGGGTCCGCGGGTCGCGCCCGCAGGTCGCCCCCGAAGCGGTTGGCGAGGCCATTCACGACGTGCACCGCGAGCCGCAGGACGACGTCCGCGGGATTCCCGGCCTGGATCAAGCTCAGGAGGGCCGCCGGGGGGACCGGCGTCATCAGCGAGCGGGCGAAGCGTTCGCCCGCGAGCGGGCTGTAGGTGATGGTCGGCCGATCGGTGTATTGCCCCTGGGCGCCCAGCGTCACGCTGCTGTTGGGCACCCCCGGGACCACCCCGCTGGTGCTGAAGATGGCCCCCCCCGCCGAGAACGTGCTCTGCACCGTGTACCCGGCGACGATCTGCCCGACGTCCAGGAACACCGGGGTGTCGCCGTAGCGGATCTTCACCAGGTTCAGCAGCATCTGGCTCTTCCAGGACTCGGCGACCGCCCCGGTGTAGTCGAACCGGTCCCGAGCGACGGTTCCCGGGCCGATGCTCGCGCATCCCGCCATGGTGAGCACGGCGAAGAGCAGCAGAGCCCGCTTCATCATTCCTCCTCAGCACCCGGAAGTCTTAGTCGCCCGTGGAACGCCTCGTAGCAGGCCCAGTGGAGCTTCGGCATCAGACCTCCGAGAACTGGATGACGACCTTGATGTCGTCGGGCGTCCGCTGCAGGGCCTGCTGGAAGTTCTCTGGCTTCTCGCGGCGCGTGATCAGGCGGCCGAGCCACGCCCGGTCCGCCTCGGCCAGTGCTTGGGACGCCTTATACCAGTGGCGCTTGTTCGCGTTCACGCTGCCCACGAGCACGTTGTTCTTCAAGACCACCTTCGCGGCGACATCAGCCACGACGTCGCCGGACCGCCCGCCCCTGCCCACTCCCGTGAGGCAGAGGATCCCGCCTGCCCCGATCTTCTGGATCGAGTCAGCGATCACCGACCCGACGCCCGTGCACTCGACGATGACGTCCGGCTCGAAGCCGACGTCGAGGACGCTCCCCGAGTGGTACGTCGCGCCGAGGGCGCGCACGAGCTCCGGCTTCGTCCCCGTCTCGACACGATCGAGGACGTGGAGCTGGAACTGCTTGCCATGCAGTTTCACGACGCAGGCCGCCAGGAGACCGATCGGCCCCGCGCCGGTCACGAGCACCGTCTTCGGTTCCCAGAAGGCGCGCTGGCCGACCGCGACGACCTGCTCCAGGGCCTTCGCGATCACGGTCGTCGGCTCGAGGAGCACGCCGAGGAGTCCCAGGGACGGATCCACCTTGATCGCGTACTCGGGCTCGACGCGCCAGCGCTCCGACATGAACCCGTGGATCTCCTTGATCCCCCGCTCGGTGTACTGGCCGTTCCGGCACATGTCCCACTCGCCCACGGCGCAGTTGGGGCAGGGGACGGCGTCCGGGCGGCGGACGATGCCGACGACCAGATCGCCCTTCTTGAGCCCGCTGCTCGGACCGGGGTCCAGCACCCGGCCCAGGGACTCGTGGCCGAGCACGAGACGTGCGTGTCCCGGGGGAGCCCAGCCGTACTTGCCCTCCGCGATCTCGACGTCGGTCCCGCAGACGCCGACGGCCACGGCTTCCACGAGGACCGAGCCCTCGCGGGGGTCGGGCTCGGGGACGTCTTCGAAGCGCGCCGTCCCGGGCTTTCCAGGCTCGACCGTGATCGCTTTCATGCTGGTCACTCCCCTGAACGCGCGTGGCGGACCTTGCGGTACAGCAGCCGCGCCACAAGGGTGATGGGCCCTCGGACCAGGGCGTACGGCATGACGGCACAGACGACGGCCACGATCAGCGCCTGCCCGGGGTAGACCCAGCGCAAGACCATCAGCTGGTACACGGTGTCGAGCACGATGGCCACGATGAAGATGCGGCCGATGTCCTTCAGCGCGCTGCGGAAGAGGCGACGCCGCTCGGCGGGATCCTTGATGAGCACCCCCAGGAACGCCGGCCGCCCGGCGCGGGCATCCTTCCGGGCGGCTCGCAAGGCGAGGAGGGTGACCACCGTGGGCATGACGACCAGCCGGAAGTTCAGCGGTCCACTTAGTCGACCGAGGAGCTGGTCGAATCCCCGCGTCAGCAGGTTGTCCATGGCTCGCCGGCTCGTGTTACTGGGCGGCGCGGTGCGAGCGGGCGAGCATGCCGCCCGAGATGTTCCGGGCCTTGAACCCGTTCTGGAGCAGGATGCGCGTCGCGAAGTAGGCGCGCCCGCCGGAGCGGCAGATCACGTGGATCTCCTGGTCGCGGGGCAGCTCTCCGAGGCGGCGCGCGCAGCTGCGGCAGCGGGATGTTGACCGCGCCCGGCAACGGTCTCGACCGCGAGCTCCGGGGGATTGCGCACGTCGAGGAGGAACGCGCCCGTCGATGACCGTCCCAGTGGGTGAGCGGCATGTCGCCGCGGAGCAGGTTCCCGGCGACCATGCCCGCGAAGTTGACGGGGTCCTTCGCGCTGCCGAACGGAGGCGCGTAGCACAGCTCGGCCTCCTCCAGGTCGTAGATGGTCGCCTTCATCTGGATCGCCATCGCGAAGGCGTCGATCCGCTTGGGCACGCCGTCCTCGCCGAGCACCTGCGCCCCGAGCAGGCGCCCGTCGGACTTCCGGAAGAGCACCTTGATCGCCATCATCTTGGCGTCCGGGTAGTAGCCCGCGTGGGAGTTCACGTAGAGGTAGACCTTCTCGAAGTCCGTGTCCCCGAGCTGCCGGAGGAGCTTCTCGCTGGCGCCCGGTCTGGCCGATCACGCCCTCGAAGATCTGGCAGATCGAGGTGCCCTGCGTGCCGCGGTAGCGCGACTTGCGGCCGGCGATCACGTCGGCCGCGATCCGGCCCTGCCGGTTGGCCGGGCCGGCGAGCGGGATGAGCGTCCACTGGCCGGTGACGTAGTCCTTCACCTCGACCGCGTCGCCGACGGCGAAGATGTCGGGGTCGCTCGTGCGCATGTGCTCGTCGACGCGGATGCCTCCGCGCTGGCCGAGCTCGAGCCCGGCCGCCTTGGCGAGCGCCGTCTCCGGCCGCACGCCGATCGCGAGAACCACGACGTCCGCCGGGTGGGCCTTCCCGGAGCTCGTGAGGACCTCGAGCGAGCCGTCCGCGGCCTGCTCGGAACCCGGCGACGCCGTCGTTGAGCTCGAGCTTGCACGCCGTGCTTGACCATGTAGCGCTCGACGAGCCGCGCCATCTCCGGGTCGAGCGGCGGCATGACCTGGTCGAGCTTCTCGACGAGCGTCACCTCGAGCCCGAGGTGGGCGAAGTTCTCCACCATCTCGAGGCCGATGAACCCGCCGCCGACCACCACCGCGCGCTTCGGCTTCGTCACGACCTGCAGCCCGGTGTACGAGTCGAGCCCGGTCCGGGTCTCCGTGCCGCGCTCCAGCCACTGCCGAATGGTCCGGGCGTCCGGGACGGTCCGCACGGAGAAGATCCCGGGCAGGTCGATGCCGGGAAGCGGCGGGCGGATCGGGGCGGCGCCGGGCGACAGCACCAGCTTGTCGTAGGACTCGGTCGTCACCTCGCCGGTCGCGACGTTGCGCAGGTCCACGGTCTTCTTCTTCGGCGAGATGGAGACGGCCTCGCAGCCGGTCCGCACCTCGACGTCGAACATGCCGCGGAACGTCTGCTCGGTCGCCACGAGCAGGCTCGACTCCTCCGGGATCACCCCGCCCACGTGGTAGGGCAGCCCGCAGTTCGCGTACGAGACGTACGGGCCGCGCTCCACCATCAGGATCTCGGCCTTCTCGTCCAGCCTGCGCAGCCGCGCCGCACAGGAGGCCCCGCCCGCCACTCCGCCCACGATGATGACTTTCATTGATCTTTCTCCGTCCTGCGCCCTGGACCCAGCGACTGGTTCGCGATCAGCGGCTCGCCGTCGTGCCTCCCGGTGCGCGCGACCGTTCGATCAAGTCCATCCCTTCCGTCGCGGACACGTAGTCGAAAGAGACCTCGGGCGGGCCGCCCGAGAGCTCGATGGCGCCGAGAATGCGGCGGTAGCTCTCCGAGCGCAGGTGCGCTTCGAGCGCCGCCTGGGACTCCCACCGCTCGACGAGCACGACGGCCGGCTCCGAGCCCTGCTCCTCGTAGATGTGGCAGGCGACGCACCCGGGCTGAGCCAGCACCGGCCCTTGAACGGCCCGGAAGACCTCCAGGATCTCGCCTCGTCGATCCGGTGCCGGCAGGACCCTGAGCGTCCCGACGACGATCATGCCCCCGAGGAGTGCTCGATTCGTGCCGCCGCGATCCTCGACCCGGCTCGACGGCCTAACTCATTGCGAGTCAAGAGCGGGTGGTCTTCCCACCGAATCACTCGGAGAACCAGGATGGGCGACAGAGGGACGAGATGTCGTCTTCGAGTCGATATCTCGTCTGCCTAGGTGCCGAGCCGGCCGGCGTCTGTCGTCACCGGAATCTGCGAAATGCGTGCGCCGGGAGAACCTACGCCGAGCCGTCCTCTGCCGGTCCGGGCGGCCGGATTCCGAACTTCTTCATGCGGCTGTAGAGGGTCGAGGGATTGAGCCCCAGCGAGGCGGCGGCGCCCTTCGGCCCCTTGATGCGCCAGCGCGTTGTCTCGAGCGCCTTGAGGATGTGCTCGCGCTCGGAGTCGGCCAGCGTCTGCGGCGGCGCCGCGACCGGCGCGACCTCCTCGAGCATCGGCACCCTCAGCGTATCACCGGTGGTGACGATGGCGCTGTGCTCGATCACGTTGCGCAGTTCGCGGACGTTGCCCGGCCAGGGATGGCGCTGGAGCACTTCCATCGTCTTGCGGGGCACCTGGGTGATCTTCTTGCCCATGCGGGCGCGAGAACTCCTCGAGGAAGGCCCAGACCAGCAGCGGGATGTCCTCGGCCCGCTCGCGCAGCGGCGGGACGCGGATGGGGAAGACGTTGAGGCGGTAGTAGAGGTCCTCGCGGAAGCGCCCTTTGCGCACTTCCTCGCGCCAGGTCGCGATTGGTGGCGGCGATGACGCGCACGTTGACCTTGATGGTCCTGGGGCTGCCCAGCCGCTCGAACTCGCCCGTCCTGCAGCACGCGGAGCAGCTTGGCCTGCACTTCGGAGGACAACTCGCCGACTTCGTCGAGGAAGATGGTGGAGCCGTCGGCGACCTCGAAGCGGCCGATCTGGCGCATCAGGGCACCGGTGAAGGCGCCCTTCTCGCGGCCGAACAGCTCGCTCTCGACCAGCGCGGCGGGCAGCGCCGCGCAGTTGACCTTGACCATCACGTGGCTGCCGCGCGGGCTAAGGCGGTGGATGGTCTGGGCGACGAGTTCCTTGCCCGTGCCGGTCTCGCCGGGGATCAGCACCGAGGAATCCGTGGGCGCGACCTGCTCCGCCTGGCTGAGGACCTTTCGGATGGCGGGGCTCTTTCCAATGACCTCGCCGTGGGCCTGAGTCACCTTGACCTCGGCCTTCAGGTAGTCGCTTTCCGCCTGCAGCTGGTCCTTCAATCGCTCGATTTCGGCGTAGGACTTGCGCAGCGCCTCCTCGCGTTGCCGTCGCTCCGTGATGTCGCGGAGGACGCCGTACGTCTTCCGCACGTGTCCCTCGGCGTTGCGTGCGGCGACGCGGGCCATGTGATGGAGCCACCGCTCCCCACGAGCCGGGTGGAGGTAGCGATACTCGATGGAGACCTGCTCCAGCCTTCCGTCGTGAAGCTGCTCGCGCTGCTCCATGAAGTGCGGACGGTCGTCGGGATGCACGCGCTCCATGAAGAACTCCACTGGCAGAAGGCCCTGCTCACGTTCCGGGGGAATGCCGAGGAGGTCGCGAAGCCGGTCGTCGACGAAGGCGATACGTTCCTCGAAGTCCACCTCGTAGAACCCGAGGCCGGCGAGGTCGGCGGCCGCCTCCAGGCGAGCCTGACTGGCGCGCAACGCCTCTTCGGCAGCCTTCCGCTCGGTGACGTCGATCGAGACGCCCATCAGGTGCACGGGATCGCCGATCAGACGTCCGGCGGAGACGCACATGCGAGTGGATCCGCGCACGTGTCCATTGCCCGTGGAGGATCGATCCGGTATTCCGCGCTGACCGGTTCCTCCGCCCCCGCGGACTGGGCGAAGGCTTCTCTTGACGAGGTCCCAGTCGTCTGGATGCACTGAAGCCTGGAGACGCTCCATGCTGACGATCTCGTCCGGCTGATACCCGAAGATCGCCCGCGCCCCGTGGGTCAGCCAGAAGACACCCGTGCCGTAATCCAGGGTCAGGAGCCCCGCCTCGGCGGAGTCCCGCCACTAGGCCCAGGCGCTCCTCGCTCTCCCGCAGGCTGAGCTCGTGGCGCCTGCGGACAGCGCGTTGGTGAGGACCTGCGCCACCAGTTGCAGGCGTTCCACGAGGGCGTCTGGCCAGTTACGCGGTTGCCGCAGGGCAGTGAGGCACAGGGCGCCGACGGGCGGCCCGCCCCCACCGAGAGTGGGAGGACCAGAGGCTGACTCGATGCCGACCTCGAGGCAGGTCTGCCGGTCGACATGGCCCTCTGCCGGCAGGGGGCGCCGTTCCGGCGAGGAGATGGCCAACATGCGGCCGGCCAGTACGTGCTTGACCGTCCAGGGGTACCGGTCCTGGCGCAGCGGCTCGGAAGGTCGCAGGCCTTCCAGGGCCCACCAGGCGTGGGCGGGTGTGATGACGCCCGGGTTGGCGTCAGACCACCGCCAAAGTACCGCCAGATCGAGGCCGAGCGGCTCGGAGACACGCCGCAGCGTGCCCTCGATCTCGCGGTCGACCTTGGCGGGAGGCAGGTTCATGAATCGCGAGGAGAGATCGGAGACGAGTGTGTCGAACTCGAGCGACAGGCTCGCGAGGCTCTCTGCGGAGGGCTGCGGCCGATCGCCGGCTGGGGGCATAGCGCAGAGTATACGGACTCCGACCGGGAGACGAAATATCGACTCGGGGACGAGATTGCGTCCCGCCCGGACCCTCCTCTCCTGTTCAGCGCCCTCGCGCACGACACTGCCGAAATCCTTCGGTGTCAGCGGTTTGGCCGCCAGTGACCGATCTGGAGGCGCGCCGGCACGGATCGAGCACTAGAGAGGAGCGTGCGTCTACAGGAGAGCGTGCTCGTCGATAGCTCAGGTCCGCCAGAGCGGCGTGCAGACGTGTTCCAGCTCTGGCGATCCATGCAGGGTGCGATGCTGCCTGGGCCGCACGGCCATGGCCGGAAGCATCGTGACTTCCCAAACACTCCGAACGACTTCCTCTGGAAGCCCGATCCAGAGAAGAAGGCCAGGAGTTCGGGTCGACATGGTCGTCGCGACACGGGGACGCATCTGGACGTTCGACCACGGCGAGTGCCAGTACGGCGACGGCTGGGCGTCGATCATCCGCGACGACCTGCACTGCACCTACCAGGCCATGGGTTACGACTCGGACACGAGTGTCAACTCCATACCGTAACCGATGGCCGTTGGTGCGTAATTGGGTCTGTCCAGGCGACCGGATCTGGCCTTGGACAAATCGCCATCACCGCCGGTCCGGTGAGGCACAGGAAAAGGAGCAATCGATGAGAAAGAAATTGACGGACATGCACCCGGTAGACGACCTCGTCACCCAGAGCACCCCGGGCCTCAAGATTTGGGAGGAGAACTGGGGCGGCATGCAGATCGCGTACCACGTCTTTGCCCCGGGCACGGACTTCACGGACATCCTGAAGGGAAAGGGACTGGACCACGATTTGTGCGGGGTTGAACACTGGGCCTACGTCTTGAAGGGCGCGTTGGAGGTCATCTACCTCGACGGGACCATTGAAGTTTGGCGCGCTGGGGAAGCGGGCTACATGCCGGCTCCGCACAACTTCAAGTCGAAGGAAGGGGCCGAGATCATCCAGTTCAGCACCGCTGGAGGGTTGGCTGCGCAGGGCAAGAAGATCCAGGAGTTTGTCGCGAAGAACATGAAGAAGTAAGTGTTGATGCAGCCCAGTACCTTGGGCAGCCCGGAGAACGGGGGAAAGCCTCGTTCTCCGGCCTCCGGCCGGACCTCGGGGGAAGACGAGACACGTATGGGCACCATGACCGACCTGCTCAGGCTCGCAGTCGATCAGTTTCTCGGCCGGTTTAGCGGGCCGCTGAACTTCCGGCTCATGGTCATGCCGACGGTCGTCACCATCATTGCCCTGCGTGCCGTCTGGAAGGATCTCCGGGAGGCCGGCCGGCTTTCCTGGGCATATGGATCCAGGACCCGGTCGAGCGGAAGCGGATCTTCCATGGCTGGTTCAAGGACGTCGGCCAGATTTTTCTCATCGCCGTCGTTCTCGACATTACGTACCAGTTGGTCGTCTTCCGCTGGATCTACCCCGGAATGGTGCTGGTCGTGGCCTTCGTCTGTGCCGTCGTGCCGTACGTGCTCATCCGGGGGCCGGTACACCTCATCGCCCCCTCCTTCCCGCAAGTCCCACGGAGGTCACGAGTCTCAAACCCACCCGAAAGAGGAGATACAAATGAAGCTGAAAACCGGTATGGAACCCCTGAGCTGGATGCACGCTTCAACGACGCCCGCGGCCTTCCCTTCCACGGGATCGGGGCCTTTGTCGGCACCGGCAAGACTGCAGAGGGCCCACGTCTATACGGCGGCATCGATCCCCGTCGACCCCGAGGCCTACAAGAAGATCGATCCCAAGAAGCTGGCGGCTGAGCTCGAAGTGGATATGTGCGCGGTCAATAGCGGACGCTTCTGGATGATGGACGAAATCAAGTACCCCGGGGGCGACCGCGTCGACTTCCACGGTGTCAAATTGAATTGGGCCGGCGACATGACCGGGGCCGAAATGATCGCCCAGATCCAGAGCGCCTACGTGCCCTCGCTGATCCAGCGCAATTCGATCTGGACGTTGCACGCGGGCAAGCCCGTGCATCTACTGCGCGAGCCGGGCGGCGCGGTCTGGGTCCTGCAGGAATACACCAAGGCGGTCGATCCGAGCCTGGCACCCCGACAACCTGGCGCGGTGGGCAGCAAACTGAAGAACCTGCCGAAGGGCTGGACGTT